>JAXHMB010000007.1:0-109068 GCA_034521755.1 Balneolaceae bacterium | reverse complement strand
CTTACAGGGATGGCAGATTATTGGTTGATAACAGCCAGAAAAGCCAATGGGGAAGGTTCTCTTGGAAGAGATATAGGTTTTTTCATACATGACAGTAGAAATGGCGGAATCGAAGTTGAAGAGTACTATAATAACCTCGGGTTATATATGCTTCCTTATGGGCGTAATAATATTGATATAACAGTTCCAGAAGAGTACAAGCTCAAGCCCAAATCTATCGGAATTAAAATGATGCTGGATATTTTGCACAGAAGCCGGTTGCAGTTTCCGGGTATGGGTATGGGTTTTTTGAGAAGAATGCTGGATGAAGCTCACAAGCATTGTAAAGAACGTTTTGTAGGCGGACAAAGTCTTTTCAATTACGATCAGGTGAAGAAGAGAATTTCAAAACTGCAATCTTCTTTTACGATTTGTTCTGCGATGTGTAGTTATACGAGTGCAAACTTTCCCCTTAGCCAAGATACTTCGTCGTTCAATGTGGCAGCAAACACAATTAAAACTGTTACTACTGATTTGATGCATGGTGCTTCTCAATCTTTATTACAGCTTATGGGAGCTAAGGGATATAGGTTAGATCACTTAGCCGGTCGCGCAATTATTGATAGTCGTCCATTCCAGATTTTCGAAGGGTCGAATGATATCCTCTATCAACAGATTTCTGAAGCTGTGATAAAGCTAATGAAGAAACTAAAGCTCAATAACTTTTATGAGTTTTTGAGTGATTATAAACACACTGAAAGAGCATCTGACCATGTAAAAGATGTACTGAATTTTGAGTTAAACATGGAGATGGCTCAAGATAAGTTGATTGAATTAGGACGTGCAATAAGCAGATTGATTTCACTTGAATTTACTATCAGGCTTCAGGAAAAAGGCTTCAATGAAGCATTGATAGAAAGTACAAAATCTACCCTCATTGCGGATATAAGAGGCCTAATGTCAGCTTTTAGCGAGCCTAATAAAGCGGAAGTTATTGAAGATTACGAAGAATCAAGCAATTGGATAGATTCTTTTACTCCAGCATATGCTAAGGTATAATCTTGCACTTCTGAGCTAATATATTTTCAGATATGGAGAAGGTAGTGGTACTAACCGGTGCTGGGATGAGTGCCGATAGTGGACTAAAAACATTTCGAGATTCTGATGGCTTATGGGAAGGTTTTGATGTAAATGAAGTAGCTACAGTAGAAGGCTGGAGAACAAATCCTGAAAAAGTACTTCAATTCTATAATTCCCGTCGTAAGCAAGCATATAACGCTGAGCCTAATAAGGGGCACAAAGCTTTGGCCAAGCTTGAAAAGCATTTCGATGTAACTATTATTACTCAGAATGTAGATAGCTTACATGAGCGGGCCGGATCCACGGATGTTATTCACCTACACGGTGAGCTGAGTAAGGTTCGAAGTGTAAAAGACCGCTCTTTAGTTTATGATATTGGGGGTGATCCCATTGAGTTGGGAGATACAGCTGAAGATGATGCCCAGCTTCGCCCTCATGTTGTATGGTTCGGGGAAATGGTACCCAACATGGAGTTGGCAGCAGAAATTGTACCCCAGGCCGACCTTCTGATTGTAATTGGAACATCACTAGCTGTTTATCCGGCTGCAGGCTTAGTTGACTATGCTCCACCCAATATACCCAAATACATCATTGATCCAGTTATGCCTGATTTATACAACGATACAGGGTGGACTCATTACAAAGAAACAGCTGCAACAGGCACCCCCAAGTTATTAGGGAAATTGATAAACAGTAATAGTAACTAAGGTATTTAATTCTTTATACTTATCTTTAATAAAATTAATTAGAAAGCTAGAATATAATGGCTACCCATAAAGCATCTGAAGAAGAAAAAGAGGTACTTGAGAAGTATCTACTTCAATTTATGAATCTGGAAAAGCGCTATCCCTTATTGCCGGGAATTAATAATACCGGTGCAATGGCCGGGTTGATGGGACTTGATGAAGAGGAGTTTACGAAGCTGAGAGACCGTTTTAAAGAAAATGCAAAAGAAGCAGCTTTAGAGCTTTTGAAAGAAGATAAAGTTGCAGAATGGCTGGATGATCTCCCTTTTGAAAAAGGAGATACTATCGTTGCACTTGGGGATTCTTTAACAGACGATCTTCAGGGGTGGTTTAATATTTTTGAGCATGTGGTAGATATTACTGTGCCTGAGGCCGATTTTAATTTCGTTAACGCCGGGCTTTCATATGATACCAGTACTGATGCTCTAAAACGACTAAATAGGGATGTCCTTGTTCATGAACCTGACTGGGTTATCATTGCTTTAGGTACTTTTGATGCTCAGAAGTTGCATGTTGAGCCCAATCGCCCATTAGTATCACTGGCTGATTATTGGGAGAACCTGAATACTATTGAAGCGGCTGTAAAAGAGCATACTGAAAACCCACTGGTTTGGATCACGCCTCCACCGGTGATTACAGAAATGCTAGAGGAGATTAGGCTCTTTAACTTTGATATTTACGAAGAAGATCTGCAGAATATTCGCGAAATATTAAGTGGGAAGCAGGGATATATTGTTGATCCTATGGGTACGAGAATGAGCAATGAGGACGAAGTAGAAGCATGGAATTACCTGAGTGATGGATTACATCCCTCCATATCAGGGCATGTGAATACAGTTCGAGAGTTGATCAGACATCTTACTCAAACAAAAGATCCCGAAAAAGGAGCACAACTGGAGAAACCAGAAGATCTTCAACAAGAAGACTAAAGGCTTATTTTTAGGTTGAGTAATTCAAGATTGAGTGAGTGCTTAAGTTTTATAGACTGATTGCTGATTAAGGTGTGAGTGGAATAACCAGGTGAAAGCAGCCCCGCCTGGATATTAGAGCTATTATTGCTAAATGTAACCAATCCATTGACATCCCCTTGAGGAGATGCATATGACTGCATATCAGTAGGTTTTTTAGCTAATACAAATGCATCAAATACTCCAAACCCAAACCCAACCCAGGCCCCGGCCGATGCTCCATATTGGAGCCCATCCAGAATTGGTTCTTTGGCAATAAGCGTGAATGATGAAGCTATTATTGCTCCGGCTGCAGCACCGTAAAAGGTATCCAGCAAAACAATTATAGAGGTATTGGTTCCATCATTAAACATTCCGGAAATGTATAGCTGTTCACCGGGAGAGGTTCTGGTTATGTCGTAAACGCCAATTCCAATTCCATATAACGTGCCAAGGCCAACACCAATTCGAACAGGAGCAAAATCATCAGAATTTTGCAGAGCCATTGTTGCACCACCTAAAATTACACCATTCATTGCTCCATTTAATGTGTTTCCAGCAAGTACTTCAATGGTTTGTGCTTTGGTATTTTTTGTAATGCCAAATGCAATGACTACTAGACCTAGAAGTATTCTTAGAAAATATTTTTTTACTGATCCTAACATTGTCTTTTCAATAAGTTAAAGTTGGATTTTGATCAGAAGTTTTACTTACTCTGGATCTGTTAATGCTACCGGCAATACTTTGCCATTGTAAAAACTTGAACCATCAAGCGCAAAATTTGCGATATATTTCCCCATTTCTTCCGGCGAAACAGGTGCCTCAAACCCGGGGAAAGCTTGTCCAAGCATTTCCGTTTGTACAGCTCCAAGGCATAGTGCGTTTACCGAAATACCTTTAGGAGCTAATTCTGTTGCAAGACATTCACTTAAAATACTAACTGCACCTTTTGCAACACTATATGCAGAAAGTCCCGGAAATTTATCACTACCCTGAAAGCCACCCATACTACTAATATTAACAATGTGACTCGATTCTGAGAATAGTGCAAGAAGACTTTTAGTTAAATGGACATTTGCCAACAGATTAATATCCAGCATGTGTTGCCAGTCTTCCAGCGTTAGATCTTGGAACTGCTTGTTCACAAGAGCACCGGCATTGTTAACTAAAATATTAATGGTGCCAAAATTATCAGCCACAAAATTATATATTTTCTTCACATCTTTTTCTGATGTAAGGTCGCCCGTAAAAGGAGTAATAAGATCCGGATTGGTTTTAGCCAACTCTTCTAATGGATTGGCAGACCTTGCAATGGCAATAACGTTGCAATTCTTTTGGGCTAATGCGATACATGTTTGATATCCAATGCCACGACTGGCACCGGTAACTATAGCAGTTTTGCTCATAATATTTTCTTTGAGCCGAATTTACTAACCAATTTTAGTATTCCCAAAGGTTAGATGAGGATAGAAAAATTTAGGTCTCCAGCTTTGTTTAAAAGCCTTAATTTGTTCATATTGAGATGAATATTTCAAGCCTTTTCCGGCACCTCAGCGAACAAAATAAAATATTTTTTGCACGATATGTTTCAAGATTCTGAAAAGAAGTTGGTACCTGACAATATTCGCGACCTGAAACCTTATGTAGCGGGCAAAACTATAGCTGAAGTACAAGAGGCTTTCAACCCACCACGAATTTCTAAGTTGGCATCAAACGAAAACCGATTGGGTTGCAGTCCCCTAGTAAAGCCGGCAGTCAATGATGCCATTGAAGAAATACAGGATTACCCGGATCCCATTTCCAGAAAATTGCGAACCAAACTTGCTGCAGAGAATGGTGTTGCAGAAGAGAATATCATTATTGCAGCGGGCTCCGAAAGCATAATTGCCAACTTGTGCCGCACTTTTTTTGAAGATCATGAGTTAGCTATTACAGCTAATGCCACGTTCGTAGGTTTCTTTGTGCATGCTAATATTCATGGCGTTTCAATGGAAAAAATTCCTGTTACGGGTGAATACCAGTTTGATTTGGATGCCATGGTCGAAGCGATTACCGATCGTACCAAAATGATTTATATTGCCAATCCGAACAATCCCACAGGTACTTACATCACAAAAGATGAATTCGAAATATTTATGGGAAAGGTTCCTTCTGATGTTATTGTGATAATGGATGAAGCTTATTATGAATATGCCAATAATGTAGGTGATTATCCGAATTCGTCAACCTATGGTTATGATAATGTGTTAACCCTTCGAACTTTTTCTAAAGCATATGGATTAGCTGGCTTTCGAATAGGTTATGCTATAGGCCATGAAGAACTAATTGGAAACATGATGAAGACGAAATTAACCTTTGAACCTACTGCTTTAGCTCAGGTTGCTGCAGATGTTGCAATGGATGACAGTGGGTTTTTGCAGGAAAGTATCCGTGTGGTTGAAGAAGGGAAGAAGAGGTTATATGACTTTTTTGAATCTCATAATGCGAAATACATTCCTTCTATTTCAAATTCTGTTATGCTGATTTTAGAGGATGAACAATCGGCTATTGACTTTACAGAAAGTATGCTGAAGAGGGGAGTAATTCTTCGAAGAATTAACGCTTTTGGATTACCAAATTGCATTCGTATCACTATAGGAACTGAAGATGATATGAAGCACTTTGAGGAGGCATATGATGAATATTATGCCGACAGTAATAATTAAAGAATAAATAAAGATTTTAGATTTTATGCCATCTAAGCAAAAAAATGGAAAGGCAACGGAAGCGAAAAAGAATGTCTTTGATTGGGAAAAAATTGCCCGTCTCATTTTTATTTCCAGAGCCATGGATGATAAAGAAGAAAATGAACTGGTTCCCAATAAAGAAGTATTGTATCAGTTTTCTGCAAGAGGCCATGAGCTGGGACAAACTCTGTTGGGTTCTTTATTGACACACAAGCATGACGCCGCCAGTGCTTACTATCGGTCGCGTCCGTTGTTGCTTTCTTTAGGTCTTGATTTTGAAGATGCTATGGCGGGTCCGATGGGGAAATCCGGAGGCTACAGTGATGGTAGAGATATAGGTGTTGTGTGCAACAAACCGGGATTGAAGGGGACTACTGTTTTGCCCATGGCCGGGGATGTTGGCTCTCAATATACTCCTGCAGTGGGATGGGCTCAGGGCATTGAGTATCGCCGAAATGTACTTGAAGAAAAAGATTATGAGGGTGCTATTTCTGTAGTTTTAGGAGGGGATGGTTCAGTAGCAACGAATGGATTTTGGTCTGCTTTGACAATTGCGACTACTCAAAATCTTCCCATGCTTTTCTATATTGAAGATAACAGATATGGCATTTCGGTGCCGGGTGAGTTTCAAACTCCGGGAGGCAATATCGCTAATAATCTGTATTCTTTTAAAAACCTGCGAATTTTTGATGGCGATGGAACCGATCCTGAAGAAGCCTCGGAGCTTTTGGGTGAATCTGTTGATTATGTCCGTGAGAGAAAGGGTCCGGCATTAATTCATTTGACGATGCCTCGCTTAACGGGCCATTCCTACCAAGATAATCAATCTTATAAAGATGAGGAGCTGATAAAACAGGAGGAGCAAAACGATCCTCTTATTAACTTAAAATCCTTTTTGGTTCCTGATACTGTTTCTAAGAACAAGTGGACAAAGCTGGAAAAAGAAGCCGAATCAGAAATTGGTAAGGTTGCGGATGCTGCATTGCGCCGATCAGAGCCCGATACATCTAAAACAGAACGGTATGCATTTGCCGAAACTAATGAAGATGGAACTCCTGATTTACAACTTGTAGGCGGGGTTGCCCCCGAAGGACACAAATTTCCAGAAAGTACTGAAGAGGCTGAACCGGAAAAGCAGCGTATAAATATTGTAGAAGCTATCCGCAGAACTTTGGAATATGAGTTGGATACCAATCCCAAACTAATGGTATTTGGGGAAGATGTAGGAGCCAAGGGTGGTGTGCATGCTGCTACCATGGGTTTACAAACGAGTTTTGGAGAAGAACGTGTGTTTGATACGAGCCTTTCCGAAGAAGGAATTATAGGCCGATCGGTTGGACTGGCTTATTCAGGATTAGTACCGGTTGCTGAAATTCAGTTTCGAAAGTACGCTGATCCTGCTACTGAACAATTAAATAATTGTGGTACCATACGATGGCGGACTGCTAATAAATTTGCTGCCCCTATTATAGTACGAATGCCGGGTGGCTTTGCAAAATGTGGAGATCCTTGGCATAGCATGTGTAACGAAGTCTTTTTTGCTCATGCCATTGGCTGGCAGTTGGCTTTTCCCAGTAATGCACAAGATGCTGTAGGCTTACTTAGGTCAGCTATGCGCAGTAATAACCCTACCATATTCTTTGAGCATCGTAATCTATTGGATGCCAAGTATGCCCGTAAGCCTTATCCCGGTGATAAGTTTGTTGTGCCTTTTGGAAAGGCGGCAAAACTGAGAAAAGGTGATGATTTAACAATTATAACCTGGGGGGCAATGTGTGAGCGGTGCGAAGAAGCTGCAGAAAAGACCGGTATTGATGCAGATATACTTGATCTTCGTACTCTTATACCCTGGGATCGAGAGGCTGTAATGGAGTCCATTCAGAGAACAAATCGGTGTCTAATTATTCATGAAGATTCACAAACAGCCGGTTTTGGTGCAGAGCTAAGTGCCCAGCTGGCTCAGCACGCGTTTAAATATTTAGACGCGCCCATCGAAAGGCTGACGATGCCTGACATCCCCGTTCCTTACAATATAGGTCTAATGAATTCAGTATTGCCTGGGACAGACAATATTGCTGAGAAAATGCAGGAGCTTGTCGAGTTTTAAAAATTAGTAAAAGACCATAGTTTATATCCCTATCTAGCTATAAATCCTGTATAGTACAAGATAAATCCTTACTATTAGTTGATTGTAAATTTTTGATATAGGCGGGGTATGATTATGTCAATTTTTTATAAATGTTAATATAAAGCAATAGTTATAAAACTATCTCCTCAGGAGAGTTTTAAATGACCAAAAGTCTTATTTTAGATAACAAGCTGACATGATTCTATAGATGAGTAAAATGCAGGTATCTACTATATTTTTGTATGAAATTTAGCACAAAATTAGTTTTAAGTATTAGTTGTATAGCACTATTGCTGGTAGCAATAGGTGTAGCTTCTCAGTATTTAAATGGTGAGGTTCGTAATCGGGTACTGCAAGAAAGCAAAGAAGCTGTCCAAGAGTTAAAGCTATCGGGCAATATGGGTTTAAAACTGTATAAAAGTCTCATAAACACACAATACTTTTTGGAGGACCGTTACCGTAAAAGTTTAAATGAAAACTTCTCGGACAATGAACTCAATACTGAAATAGCTCAGCAACGTGTTTTAGAAGCTGTTGAAGATATTCAGACAAGCATTGATGAGTTTCAAAGCTTATCTCAAGGGCATAATCATCTTGATTCTACACATATTGGTAATAGCGAATTACTCCAAAAATTAAAGTTAAGGGTAAATATATATTCCTCTCTGTTAAATCAGCTTTTTGAATTAACAGAGGAGGACTATGATGATGGTAAAGAGTTTTTTACCATAACTATTGAGCCCTATTTTAGAACGAACCTTCTTCCTCTTGTTGAAGAGCTTAAGGATAAAACTCAGATGAGCTTAGATGAGGAAATTACCCAGCTCAATTCAGACTTACGCTCCGCTAGCAGAAAGTTGACATTTGCTACTATTGGAGCGCTACTCCTTGCTTTAATTTTAGTCTATTACCTATATCAATCAATAGCTAAGCCGTTAAAAGAATTATCATTAGCTGCTCAACACATTGGTGAAGGCAATTTAGATGAGCGTATAGAAATCAGTTCAAATGATGAAATTGGTCAGCTTGGTAAAGAGTTTAACAAGATGGCTGAGAATCTGAGTAAGACAACGGTTTCCAAAGATTTTATGGATGACATTATTGAGTCTATGGCGGATGCCTTAATTGTATCAGATAACGAAAACTATATTACCCGTATCAATAGCTCTACTATTAAAATGCTTGGATATAATGGAGAAGAATTAATTGGAGAACACCTTTCAAAGTTATTTGCAGAAGATGATTTGCGATCAATATTATCATCTAACTCTACTGATGAATTTAAAAACTACGAAACTACCTTGGTATCAAAAACGGGCAAATTTATTCCTGTTAGTTTATCAAGAGCACTTATTTTCAATTCCAATAGACAGTCAAAAGGAACAGTGTGTGTAGCGGTAGATATTACTAAGAGAAAAGAGGCTGAGAGACAAATCACCAAATCTCTTAAAGAGAAAGAAATTTTACTTGCAGAAATTCATCATCGAGTAAAAAACAATCTGGCGGTAATTTCCGGGATGTTGCAAATGCAAATGTGGGAAACTGAAGATGAGGCTGCAGAAACAGTTTTGAAAGATAGTCAGCTTCGAGTTCAATCTATTGCATTAATTCATGAAAAACTGTACCAGTCAGAGAGTTTGTCTTATATTGAATTTGATAAATATTTGCGTGATTTAATTCAGGCTATAAGCAGTACTTATCTTGATTCTGACAGGGATATTGAAATTGTAACAGAATTAGAAGAGATTCCACTAAACGTAAATCAGGCTATTCCTTTTTCTCTTTTGATTAATGAGCTGGTTGTCAATGCTTACAAACATGCATTTAGGAAGCAGGATAGTGGAAAAATTAAGCTGGATCTTCAGAATAAAGGCGACCTAGTTTTTCTCAGGATAAGTGATAACGGGTCGGGATTGGATGAAGATTTTAACCCATCCGAAGAGAATTCATTGGGAATGACACTGGTTAATACCTTGATCGGCCAGCTTGAGGGGTCCATAAAATCTTATAATGACGATGGTGCTACTTTCGAAATAAGTTTTCACCCTGAAGAAGTTGTTTAACTATAGATTGAAATTTTTTTAGAAAATGATCCTTTGCATGTTCCTTTCAAAAAATGACTTGATCAAAAATATTTAATATAATCGTTTGTTGAAGTTTGTAAGTTCTTTTTGCATTAATGTAAATGATTTTCTTAGGGAAGGTCGTAAAAAAATATATACATGCGGAGTGTTTTTTTAAGTTTGTTCCTTTTTTTAATTACCATTTCATCTGTTGATGCTCAGAAATATGACTTTAAGGTCTATTCTGTCAACGATGGATTGCCTCAAGGACAGGTTAATGATATTTACCAAACCAGTGATGGGTTTATATGGTTTGCTACAAATGGAGGTGGTCTTAGCAGGTTTGATGGGAAAAATTTTAAAACCTACACTACTAGAGATGGCCTGAGGAACAACGCTGTTCAAAAAATACTTGAAGATTCTGACGGTAATCTTTGGGTCTCTAATTATCCCGGGGGTGTAGTTACGTTCAAAGGAGATAGTTTTGTGAATCCATTCCCTGAAGATTCATTGTCAAATTTTGAAGTATGGCAGATCAAGGAATTCAGTAATGGTGAGATTTGGTTTGGAACCTATGAAGGTGGGATCTTCATCCTTAAAGACGGTGACCTCAGCCGATTAACAGTGGAAGATGGTCTGATTAGTAATTCGATATGGGATTTCAAAGAAGATAAAGATGGACGCATTTGGGTTGCCACGCAAGAAGGTATTTCCGTTATCAATACCGACAGTACCATTACTAACTATACTACTGAAGATGGGCTTAGTGGAGAAAAAGTTTATCGATTTGCCGAAAACCACCAAGGGGAAATGTGGTTTGGAACCAGTGACGGGATAACGGTATGGGATGGAGAGAATTTCCGGGCAATAAAAGAAATTAACGGCATTTCTTTGGGGTATGTCCTCGATGTGGAAGCTGACTCGGATGGAAGGATTTGGATAGGTACCGAGTCGAAAGGTGTATTTGTATATGATGGAGAAGAATACACCCATTTTACCCGGAAGAATGGATTGAGCAGTAATTATATATTCACGTTCTATGAAGATAAGGATGATAATATGTGGATTGGGACGAATGAAAATGGGGCGAGTCTTTATCGAGGCAGTGCCTTTTTGTTCTATGATCGGGATTTTGGCCTATCAACTAACGAGGTTCTGAATGTTTTAATGGATAGCCGTGGAACGCTGTGGATGGGAACTATGGAGGGAATCCAATCTTTTGATGGCGATAAGATCAAGAAGCATCCGCTACCGGGAGAATATGAAAATAAATACATCTGGGAAATTGAAGAATTGTCCAATGGCAACGTGGTGTTTGTGATGCCTGATAATACGTTGATGGAATATGACGGTGAACAGTTCCATAATTTTACTTCAAAGAAAGGTCTTAAGAAATGGTTTATCTATGATTTATTTGTTGATTCAAATGAAGTTCTCTGGATAGCTACAGATGAAGGGTTGTTCCGGTTAAAAGAAGGTGAACTGAATCAGTTTACCAAAGAAGATGGAATGGCTGGGAATGTTGTCCTTTCTGTACAGGAAGGTAATAACGGATTGTTGTTTATTGGAACGTATGAGGGGCTTAGCATATATGATGGGGATACGTTTAAGAATATTAGTATTAGCGATGGGCTTGTTAACAATGGAATCAACTATACCGTACAGGATGAAGAGGATAATATTTGGGTTGGTACTGATGGTGGAGTTTCCGTACTTCAGCCAAATGAAAATAACGAATCGTATTCGATTTCAAATTTTGGGAAAGAAGAGGGGATGGACCTTCTTGCCACGCATTTTTTATGGTTCGATGAAGAGGGATATTTATGGCAGGGCACCAATGGCGGCCTAAACCGATTGGATGTACCGCGGTATTGGGAAACCGGTGAAATGAATTTGGTGCAGTATGCACTTTCGGATTATGGAATGGGGGTTGAGTTCAATTTTAAAGCAATTACTGAAGATAAGGAGAACAATGCTTGGTTTGGTAGTATGGATGGTGTTCTGAAATTAGATGTTTCTAAGCTTCAGCAGCAAAAAAGTAAGGATTTACCAACGGTGCATATCATTAATATTAAAAGAAATTCTGAATCTATTAATTGGGCCAACTATACTACTGATCTAAACTATAAAACAGGCAGCTTAGATTTTCCTTACGTTGAGTTTCCTTACGGTGAACATTCATACACCTTTACATTTGTTGGCTTGGATTACCTATATCCGAGAAATGTTCAGTACAGATACAAAATGGAAGGTTTTGATGATGAGTGGATGCCCGTGACGGCTGTTAACAATGCTATATATACAAATTTAGAGCCGGGCAATTATACTTTTGTGGTACAGGCCATAAGCAGTGGGCAAGATCTTAATCCTAATACCGCGACCTACAGCTTTTCAGTTGCCTATCCTTTTTGGCAAACGTACTGGTTTTACGGATTGGTTTTCATTAGTATGGCCGGTTTAATCTATGGTTATATAAAAATAAGGCTGGGTATGTTAGAAAAGAACAGGCTTCAAAAGCTTGTTAATGAGCAAACTAAAGATTTGCAGGAAGCTCTGGCTGAGAAAGAAGTGCTTATCAAAGAAATACATCATCGGGTAAAAAATAATTTGGCAGTAATTTCAGGACTTATTGAACTCCAAATGGGATATACCGATAATGAATTTGCTAGTCGGATACTTTCGGAAAGTCAGCGTCGGGTTAGGTCAATAGCCATGATTCACGAAAAATTATACCAGAATGAAAGGTTAGCCGAAATAGACTTTGAAAGATATATTCGTGAATTGGTAGATATAATTAATTATTCATTCAGCCATATTGAAAAAGATATTGCAGTAGATACAGAAATCGAAGATATAAGTCTGGGTATTGTTCAGGCAATACCTTGTGGACTTATTTTGAATGAGCTGGTCTCTAATTGCTTTGAACATGCTTTCAAGGGTAGGTCCAAAGGAAGTATAAAAGTGTCTTTGCAAGTAGAGGATGAAGAGGCAAAGCTTCAAGTTTCTGATAACGGCGTTGGTATGCCTGATGACATTGAACTTAAAGAGACTGATTCTTTGGGTCTAACTTTGATAGAAACACTTGTCAGCCAACTTCAGGGAGATTTGGATATTGACAGCTCAAAAGAGGGCACAAAATTTACCATAACATTTGAGATCAAAGAAGCGATGAAGCAAATTCCTGTAGACTAAACCTTCTGAACTATTTCTTTTTAAAATTATCAATGAACTCTTTGGTAAAATCAGACAGCACTAAACGTCCACTTATTTCAGCCCGTTGCTCCAGAAGAGAATCCCAGTGGTCGGTGCCTTTCCATAGTACAGTTTTAAGTTCTTTCATAGCTTCAGGACTATAGCTAGAAAGTCGTTTTGCCAGTGCATCTACTTCATTGTCCAGCTCTTTGAGGGTTTCGCAAACTTTGGAGAACAGTCCTTTTTTACAAGCCCAGTCTGCATCATACCAGCTACTGGCATCAACAGACATGGTACTGAAAGCAGAAGCTCCCACTTTTCGTTGTACCGCCGGACCAACTACAAAGGGTCCAATGCCCAGTGCAAGCTCACTTAGCTTTACAGATGCAGACTCGTGTGCTATGGTATAATCTCCTGCAGAGGCAATCCCAACACCCCCGCCAACAGTTTTGCCCTGTACACGGACTACTATTAGTTTTGCGCATTTGCGCATGGCATTTAATACCAGGGCAAACCCCATAAAAAAGTGTTTTCCTTCTTCATAATTGTCTATAGCCATGAGTTCATCAAAGGATGCTCCGGCACAAAAGGCGCCTTCACCACGGCTTTTTAAAACGAGTACGTGTGCATCCGGGTTGTTGCCAACTTCTGTTATTGTTTCGGCAAGTTCTCGCAGTAATTTTCCGGGCAAAGAATTACCCTTTGGATGATAAAATTCAATAGTCCCAATATTGTGGTTGACTTCGGCTGTAATTGATCCGTTTTCTGACATAAGATTTAGCGAAATATGCTTTAAAATTTATTAGTAGTTCTAGTAGTCAGCGATCAGCTTTTAGAACTTTGTTGAGATACTGAAAGCTGAAGTCTGACTGCTGAGAGCTGCTTTATTCCTCTTCAAAAATATCCATATCCAATTTGTTGCGGCGTTTTACAAGTGTGAGAATAGTATAGTCAGCAACCATTTCATCATTCTGGTTGGTTACCTCCACATCCCAATACACTACGCCAAAAATAAACTTATCGACTGCTCTTTTTTGACGCGTTGTTTTACGTTTTACAATAAGCTTGGCCTGTATGGTATCTCCGGGGGCTACCGGTTCTAAAAAGCGCAGGCTCTCCAGCCCATAGTTGAGCATAACAGGTCCTTCATCCGGGTGGACAAATAATCCTGCTGCAGCGGAAAGTACAAAGTATCCGTGAGCCACAATCTCACCAAAGAGAGAGCGTGCTGCTGCTTCAGGATCAGTATGAGCATAGAATTCATCGCCCGTAAGGTTTGCAAAATCTTCTATATCCTGTTCAGTAACTGTACGTTTTTCGGTGGTAAGTGCTTCCCCAACTTCAAGATCCTCAAAATATTGTTGAAAGGGATGGGTGCCAGCTTCTTTGGTTTCGCCTCCTTTTATATACTGGTTGGTAACTTCTGTAAGTGTAGTGGGTGATCCCTGCAAAGCTACGCGCTGCATATTATGGATGATTGCCCGGGCACCGCCTTGCTCTTCACCGCCACCGGCACGTCCGGGTCCGCCATGAGTCAAGTGCGGCATGGGAGCACCATGGCCGGTCGATTCTTTGGCTGAATGGCGATTGATAATCATGAAGCGGCCGTGATAGGGGGCACAACCCAGCGTAATTTCTCTGGCGATGGAATCATCAGCGGTAAACAATGAGCCTACCAGCGAACCGTCTGCTTTATTGGCTAATTCGATGGCTTCTTCATTGTCTTCATATGGCATAACCGTAGTCATAGGCCCAAACGCTTCTACGCGGTGCACATCGTCTACTTCCAGGGGTTTGTGGCAGAGTAGCACTCTGGGTTCTGCAAAAGCTCCTCCATGTGTTGAATGACCGTTGCTATACACGGATTCCGTTGTCTCCATCAAGCTTGATACTTGTTCTTCAAAGCGTTCGGCCTGTAATGAACTGGCCAGTGGACCCATTTTAATTTCTTCTTGAGTGGGGTCGCCAATAGTAGTCTTGGACAACCTGTTATTAAGAGCTTCAACTACATCATCCACGCGTTCCTTGGGTACAATAGTGCGACGAATAGCCGTACATTTTTGTCCTGTTTTTACGGTCATTTCATTAGCTACCTCTTTGATAAAGAGATCAAACTCTTCCATATCAGGAGTTACATCCTTACCTAGAATAGAACAGTTCAGCGAGTCGGCTTCTAAATTAAATCGCACACTATTGGCCACAATATTTGGATGTGTTTTCAGCTTCCTTCCCGTTTCTGAAGAGCCGGTAAAAGCTACGGCATCCTGACTGGTCAGGTGATCCAGCAAATCGCCCGGTTTATCGGCGGCAATAAACTGGATAGCACCTTCAGGAAGAATCTCAGATTCTACCATGTCTTTGAACACTTTATAAGCCAGGTAAGAACCAACAGGAGACGGTTTGATGATGGCCGGCATTCCCGAAATGATACAAGGTGCCAGTTTTTCAAGCATCCCCCAAACCGGGAAGTTGAAGGCATTAATGTGAACGCCCACGCCATGAAAGGGTACACAAATATGCTGCCCAACAAAAGTACCTTCACGGGAAAGCTGCTCATGGCTTCCTTCTACATGATACGGGAGGTCAGAAAGTTCTCTGCGAGATTTGCTTGATAATACAAACATAGCGCCAATACCGCCTTCAATATCAATCCAGGAATCCCCACGGGTAGCCCCGGTGTGGCTGGAAAGTTTATAATAGTCTTCTTTACGTTTTAAAAGATGCTGAGCCAGGAACTTGATTTTAAAAGCACGCTCGTGGATGGACATTTTACGGAGTACGGGTCCGGCTATATTTCGGGCATACTCACAGGCAGCTTTATAGTCCAGATCTGCCTCTATCATTTGAGCTACCGGCTCACCGGTCACTGCACTGACTAGATCTGTTTCTTTCCCTTTCTTGTGCCATTTGCCTTGTATATAACTGTGTACTTTCATAGTAAATTTATTTTAAAGCTATTCTTTACTCTTGCCCCAGGTATCGTAATTTTTTGACTGACTGGGCCGATCTTTGGGCTCTTCTCTAAGGGGCTCACATTCTTTGAGCATGTTATGCAGATTTGAGGGAAGCTGCTGATAAAGCTCAGTTCCTTTTGTTTTCCAATTGATCATTTCATCACTCACATCTTTCACAACTTTGGCGGGATTGCCAACCAAGAGCTTTCTTTTTTCAATCTCCATACCCTCGGGTACAAATGCCAATGCACCCACTATGCATTCATCACCCAGTTCTACGCGATCCATAACTACGGCATTCATCCCCACCAGGCAGTTGCGCCCAATGTGAGCGCCATGAATAATAGCGCCATGACCAATATGAGCACTTTCTTCAAGCACTACTGTTACTCCGGGAAACATGTGGATGGTACAATTTTCCTGCACATTACAGCCGTCTTTAATGACAATTTTTCCCCAGTCACCACGGATAGCAGCACCGGGAGCGATATACACATCTTTGCCGATAATGACATTGCCGGTTACAGCTGCCTGTGGGTGCACAAAAGCACTTTCGTGCACGACCGGTTTATATCCGTCAAACTCGTATATCGCCATAATTTTTTTGATTAATGGAACGCAAATGACACTGATTCGGCAGATTTTCGCAGGAACGATGAACAAAATTTTAGATTCGTTTTAACCTGCTTGATCCGTGGTATCCGTGTTCTATTTAAACTTTTTCTAGAATTACAGACATACCCTGTCCAACACCTACACAAAGTGTACAGAGAGCATACTTTGATCCTTCTTTTTCGTGAAGTTCAACCATGGCTGTTTGCAGTAATCGGGCTCCGGTCATTCCCAGGGGGTGACCCAGTGCAATAGCGCCACCGTTTGGATTGACGCGTTCATCATCGTCATCAATATCCAGTTCCCTGAGTACAGCCAGGCTTTGTGCTGCGAATGCTTCATTAAGCTCAATGACATCCATATCGTCCAGAGAAAGACCGGTACGTTTCATCACTTTGTGAGTAGCATCAACCGGGCCCATACCCATAATTCGGGGCTCAACACCTACAACGGCCGAAGCCACAATTTTGGCTTTAGGTTCTAGATCAAAATCCTTGATAGCTTGATCTCCTGCAACAAGCAGTGCTCCGGCTCCGTCATTCAGTCCGCTGGCATTGCCCGGTGTTACGGTTCCACCCTCACGGAAAACAGCTGGCAAGTTACTTAGTACTTCAACCGTGGTGTCGGGACGTATGAACTCATCTTTCTCAAAAATAAGGGGGTCCTGTTTCCTGCGGGGAATTTCAACCGGCATAATTTCTTTTGACAGACGTCCGTTTTCAGTAGCTTTTGCTGCCTTTTGCTGCGACCATGCTGCGAATTTATCCTGGTCTTCCCGGCCAATATCAAATTGTTCGACAATGTTTTCGGCGGTTTGTCCCATACCTTCGGAACCGTACATCTCATCCATTTTGGGATTTACAAAACGCCAACCAAAAGTAGAGTCGTGCATTTCATTAGTTCCTGAATAAGGAGCAGAACCTTTACCAAGAACCATCGGACCACGAGTCATGTGTTCCATGCCTCCGGTGACAAATAAATCTCCTTCACCAACTTTTATGGCATGGTAGGCTCTTACCGTGCTGCTCATACCGGAAGCACAAAGCCTGTTTACCGTTTCACCGGGAACAGAAATAGGCAGCCCGGCCAATAGCGAAGCCATACGGGCAACATTTCGGTTATCTTCACCGGCCTGATTGGCACAGCCGTAAATAACATCCTCAATTCTTTCGGGATCGATATTAGGATTTCTGTTCAGCAATTCTTTAATGGGCATTGCTGCAAGATCATCGGCACGAATAGGAGACAGAGCTCCGCGCAACTTGCCAATGGGAGTTCGAATAGCGTCAATGATATAAGCTTCAGACATAATTTAGTAGAAAGTCTTAAGTAGAAAGTATTCGTTTTAAACTAGTGAATTTTTTAATGAGTGCAGCATTTTTTGAATTTCTACAACTGCTTCAATTGAAGTTTTAAAATCGGTTTTATTGATGTAGCCTAAGTTTTTAGAAATCGTAAGTTGTGTCTCCAACTCATAACAGGAGCCGGTAGCAATATTCAAAAATTGTATAAATTCTTTTTCAGACCCTCTTCCTGCCCCTTCGGCGATATTAGATCCAATCGAAACCGTACATCTTCGTATTTGAGAAGTAAGTCCGTATAGTTCATGTTGAGGAAATAATTCAGTCAATTTGTATATATTAGTTGCCAAGATAACTGCTTTACTCCATACGCTTAATTTTCTGAAGTTATTCATTATGATCATGTCTTAAGTTATTCTTTTTACTTACTACTTAAGACTTTCTACTCAGTCATTCCTTACACGCCATAGTAATGTTTTTCTAAAAATGCTTTTCTTTGGTGCGAAAAACAGTGCCTCGAAATTCGGCCACTTTTTCGTCATCCTGATTAATAATATGGATGTTATAGACCGCTATTCTATTACCGAGACTAAGTTCTTCTGAAGTAGCTGTCAGCACATCGTCACTGCTTACCTTTTTGATATATGAAATATTTGTCTCCATCGCTACCGCCACCCGTCCATAGCTGTTTGAGGCAAATGCAAATGCACTATCAGCCAGTGAATAAGCGATACCGCCATGAGTGATGTTAAAACCGTTATTCATTTCCGGGCGAACTACCATCCTGACTTTAGTAAATCCGGGCTTAATTTCAAGAACTTCAATGCCCAGCCATTGACTAAAGGCATCTTCAGCCATCATTTTTTCAACTACTTTTTTGGCACGCTCTGCTTTATCCATAAAAATTTTCGTTTTTACGAACCATGCGCTTCAATAGCGGATTGGGACGATACCGGTCTTCGCGGTATTCGGTTTGCAGTTTAGATATGCGATCCAGCACTTCCTGTAATCCTATTTCATCGGCCCATTTCAACAAGCCTTTGGGATAGTTAACACCCTTGGTCATGGCCAGGTCCACATCCTCAACCGTAGCCACATTTAGGAAAACAGCATCACAGGCTTCGTTAATAAGCATGGCTACAATACGATCTACAATCTTTTGACCCAGCTCTTTATCTTTAGTTGGTTCAGGATTCTGGGCATCATCGCCGTATTCGTAAAAACCTTTGCCGGTTTTTTTTCCAAGATAGCCCTGCTTCTACCATTCTTTTTTGTGTAAATGATGGCTTGAACCGTGGGTCATAGAAAAATTCTTCAAATACCTTTTCGGTGACTTTATAATTCACATCATGACCAATAAAGTCCATTAGCTCAAAAGGACCCATGCGAAACCCGCCAATCTCTTTCATGGCCCAGTCAATAGTAGGCACATCGGCAACACCTTCTTCCAGCTGTCGAATAGCTTCGCTGTAAAATGGCCGGGCTACCCGATTTACGATGAAGCCGGGAGTATCTTTTGCCAGTACTGTTGTTTTTCCCCAGTCGTCAATAAGTTTGCGTGCAGTTTTAGTTGTTTCTTCATCAGTAGTAATGCCGGGCACAATTTCTACAAGAGGCATCAGCGGGGCAGGATTGAAAAAATGAATGCCAAGAAATCTT
The DNA here is from genome assembly GCA_034521755.1 of Balneolaceae bacterium. Taxonomy (GTDB): domain Bacteria; phylum Bacteroidota; class Rhodothermia; order Balneolales; family Balneolaceae; genus JAXHMB01. The sequence goes on along the minus strand of JAXHMB010000007.1, from coordinate 89,681 downwards.
CCTGCTTTTTTAAAGGCTGATGAAATAGATGCTATGGAAAGGGAAGACGTGTTGGAAGCAACGATACATTGCTTATCTACAATACCTTCAAGTCGCTGAAAAACATCCTTTTTAACCTCCAGGTCTTCTACAACGGCTTCGATAACCAGGCTGCAATCTCCAAACTGAGTAATATCTTCAACAAAATTAATGCGCCCTAAAATGCCATCAACTTCATCCTGAGACATGCGTTCTTTTTCAACCTGACGCTGCAAAATGTTGACCAGTCCTTCTTCTGCTTTCTCGAGCTGTTCAGGGTAGGCATCATAGACAAAAACATTGTGTCCATAGGTAGAGGCGACTTGGGCAATGCCGGTGCCCATGGTTCCTGCTCCGATTACTCCAACTGTTGCTGATTGATCCATTATGAATTGATAAAAATTAGTTCTTTAACAATGTGTCTGAAAATAATGAATAATCAGGGAAAACCAACTTTGGAAGACCATCAAATTACTATTTAAAAAAGTCGTTGAATGTTATAAAGAAAAGTGATATCATAATGCAAGCAATAAGCAAAAACTCAACTGTTATGTCCAAAAATGTATTAGTAAGAAATATTGATGAAGAAGTACTTGAAAAGCTGAAGAAGAAGGCTGCTGCCAATAACCGTTCACTACAAGAAGAGCTAAAAAACTTGTTAGAAATGTATGCAGGGCCGGATATTGAGGAAGTTAGAAAAATGGTGCGTGAAGATTTGGAAAAATATAGAAAAGAGGGTCGCAAATTTTCTGATAGCACAAAGGATATAAGAGAAGATCGAGAGCGATGAGTAGTTCTTTTGTTATTGACACTTCTGTTGCTGTTAAATGGCTTTTTCTGGAAGAAGGATCTTCAAAGTCTGAAGTTCTCTTGGAACAAATTTCTTTTTTCTTTGTACCATCACTTTTCTTAATCGAACTTGACGCCGTAATCACAAAAAAAGTCCGCAAAAAGGAGATTACATCGGATGAAGCGCTGCAAAAATATGAAAAGCGAAAAACATTTCCCTACAGGTTAGTAGAGTATCCAGAGATATCACGACTAGCTGTTGAGTTATCTGTTTCGCTTCCTGTCACGTTATATGATGCTGCTTTTATAGCTACTGCTATCGAGAAAAATGGTAATGTTTATACAGCTGATCAACGATTGGTAAATGGTGTTTCGAATACTTCGTTAGATAAGTATGTGAGAAGTATTTGGGATCTATAGTATTTATTTTCCCTCAAACTCCGGCTTCCGTTTCTCCAGAAATGCTTGCACGCCTTCATGATAATCATGGGTATTGCCGGCTTCGGTTTGAAGGTCTGCTTCCAGCTCTAGCTGTTCCTCAAGAGTATTCTGAAGCGATTCATTAATAGCCCGTTTATACAATCCAAAACCCTTGGTAGGTAGCGAAGCCAGCTTAGTGCAAATGTGTTTGGCCTCGTCAAGTAAGTCATCATGAGGCACACTCTTATAAATGAGTCCCATTTCTACCGCCTGATCAGGAGTGATTTTATCATCCAGCATGTACATAATATTGGCACGCTGCAGGCCAACAAGTCGCGGCAGAAAGAAAGTGCCGCCACTGTCGGGAATTAATCCGATTTTACTGAAAGACTGCACGAATTTAGCTTGATCTGAAGCAATTACAATATCACACGCAAAAGCAATATTGGCGCCGGCGCCCGCTGCTGTTCCGTTGACGGCGCAGACGACTGGTTTTTCGAGGCTGCGAATGCCTTTGATGACCGGATTGTAACTGTTCCTGACAGTAGTACCCAACTCATAATTATCGTCCTTCTTTGTGACTTCGGGCAAGTCCTGTCCTGCACAAAATGCTTTCCCATTTCCTGTCAGAAGGACGCACCGGACATCATCCTTATCCGCAGCCTTATGTAAGGCCTCCTGAAGCTCGTTAGCCATAGGCTCGATGAAGCTGTTGAGCTTATCAGGCCGATTTAGGGTGATGGTCAGAACGTTGTTATCGAGTGTGGTAGTAATTAGTGATTCCATAGAGAATGATTAGGCTACACTTTTTCTTGATGATAAGAGAAGTGAGTTAAATCTGAAAGGAAAATAAACAGGACTCGAGCTAATTTTTTTATTCAGATACATTTGAAGTGTTCAAAAGGCTCATCGCAGTCATTGCAGTAATACTGGGCCTTACAGGCGGTGGAGCCAAACTCACTTTGTAATTCTGTTTCTAATGAATCGCAATAGGGGCAGGGGACAACTTTGGTACTCTTTAAGCTTTTCAAAAAGTCATCATCTTCAGCAGTTTTACCGGGAGGAGCAATGCCATAATCTTTGAGCTTGGCCTTTGCCTCTTCAGTCATCCAGTCAGTAGTCCACGTCTCGGAAAAATCTTTTTTTACTTCAAAATTCTCCAGTCCTTTCTCTGCCAGCTTCAGCTTTACTTCCTTTTCTATGGCTGACATAGCCGGACATCCGGAATAGGTAGGAGTAATTTTGATGGTTATTTTGCCATCGTCGATATCGACATTCCTGGCAATACCCATTTCCACAATATTTAATACAGGTATCTCGGGATCTGTGACTTCTTTTAGCCAACTCCAGATCTTTTCTTCATTATATGTAGTTGCAGTACTCAATATTACGTAGCGTTGTTAAGGAAAATTTTTAATTCTAAATGCTTAATGTTGAATTAAAAACGGGTGATTATCTTAAGAATTGCACCTAATTCAACATTTAACATTCATAACTGAGAATTCTAAATTATTCCCATTCAGCGTCGGGATAAGATCGGCGCAAGTGCTGCATCTCTGCCAGCAGGTGACCCAAATGCTCTGTGTGTAGCCCTTTGCGTCCGCCGCTCTGCATAAACTGATCAAAATCAGGAACCGTCAGTGTAGCCTCTTCAATTACGTCCGTTACCAGGTTCTTCCAGTTTTCTTTAAAAATAGATGTATCAACCCCTAGGCCTTTATCAATGAGCAGCTCATCAACCTCATCCATATAAAAAAGCTCACCGGTAAAAGTCCATATTTCATCAAAGGCTTCCTGCATTCGCTGGTGGCTTTCATCGGTACCATCACCCAAGCGAAGAACCCATTCTCGGCTGTGGCGCAGGTGATATTTTATTTCCTTAAGATGCTTTTCGGCCATGCCCTGAAATTGTTTATCTTCTGTTTTTGCCAGCCCTTGGTACAAGAAAAAGCTAAAGGCACTGAACAGAAACTGCCGGGCAATAGTAAAGCCAAAATCGCCTTTAGGCAGTTCTACGATTTTAAGATTCTTGTATTCAGGGTCATTCCGAAAGTAAACAATATCATCGCGGTGACGATCTTTACCTTCAACTTCTGCAGCATATTCATAAAGGGAAGCTGCATGCCCGATATTGTCAAGTGCTACGTTAGCTAATGCAATATCTTCTTCAAGTATTGGTCCATGTCCGCACCATTCAGAGAGGCGGTGGCCAAGAATAAGCCGATCATCAGCCAAGCGGACAAGGTATTCAAAAAAGGCTTTCTGTTTTGTGAGAGTCTTTGTTTCTGTACTCATGATCGTTTCTTTACTGCTCGAGGTGGATTGTAAAATTTGGGATACCGGTAGGGTTTGTCATTGGCCGGATCGAAGAATGGACCTTGGTCCTCAGGCGTTGACGCCGTAATGTCTTCTGTTTGGACCACCCAGATGTTTACAGCCTCTTTCCGTCGTGCATATACATCGCGTGCATTTTCCAGCGCTTTTTCTGCATCAGGTGCATGCAGGCTCCCGGCATGTTCATGTGGTTTGCCGTCTCTTGGCTGTGTAAATACCTCCCAAAGCGGCCATTGGGTGTCATTGTTTTCTGATTTTTTTTCTTCGCTCATAATTTGGTGTAACACTTTTGAATAGAACACAGGTGACACGGATTGGGCGAATCCTCACGGATAAAATGCATCTGTATGGATCTGTTAGACCAGCGTTATCCGTGTTCTATTATTAATTAAGATGCTTTTTCTTTGCTTAATTTCTGTTTCCGGGCATATTCTTCGGCCGCTTCACGAACCCACTGGCCCTTTTCATGAGCTTCACGTTTTGCTTTCATTCGCTCGCGATTCATGGGTCCGTTGCCCTTAACGACATTCCAAAACTCATCCCAGTCAATCTCCCCAAAATCATAGTGGCCGGTTTCTTCGTTGTATTCCAACTCGGGGTCAGGAATTTCAATGCCAATAGCTTTTGCCTCTTCTACATGGCGGTCAACAAAGCTCTGGCGAAGTTCATCATTGGTTTTTGACTTCACACCCCACTTAATAAGTTCAGCACTGTTGGGGGAATCATCGTCATGCGGACCAAACATCATCATGGTAGCCCACCACCAGCGGTTAACAGCATCCTGTACCATTTCTTGTTGTTCAGGCGTCCCTTGTGCCATGGTTGCACACATTTCATAGCCCTGCTTTTTATGAAAACTTTCTTCTTTACAGATTCGCACCATAGCCCGGGAATACGGACCGTAAGAACTGCGTGCCAGCATGGTCTGATTGATAATGGCTGCACCGTCTACCAGCCAGCCAATAACCATTACATCGGCCCAGGTAAGTGTAGGATAGTTAAAAATGCTGGAGTATTTCGCTTTTCCTTCAAGCAGATCATCAATGACTTTTTCACGGGTGGTACCCAGTGTTTCAGTAGCACTGTATAAATACAGGCCATGGCCGGCTTCGTCCTGCACTTTGGATAATAAAATCATTTTACGTCGAAGGGAGGGAGCGCGGGTGATCCAGTTGCCTTCGGGCAGCATGCCTACCACTTCGGAATGCGCGTGTTGCGACATCATCCGAATTAACTGGCTGCGATACCGCTCGGGCATCCAGTCTTTGGGCTCAATGGTTTCGCCGTTATCTATGCGTTCCTGGAACGCTTCTTTTCGGGCTTTTTCGTCCATAGGTATTAAATTTGATTGGTAATAACAATTCTATAACATAGAGAGGAACCGCAAAATTCACAAGTACGTATGGGTTGAAATTTACTTCATATAAAAAACTCTATTTGAGTCGTTCTGCCTAGCGCGCTATATTATAGTATTAAGTTAAAAAGTTGTAAATCAAGAAATTAGCGAGGAACGACCTTATGAGTACTGCTACCAAAGATTCTGCCACCCTCGAACGTCCTGTTGAAGAACAATTTGACGATCATCTGGGTCTTCAGGATGTTGATTATGTTGAGCATTATGTAGGTAATGCCAAGCAGGCCTGCCATTTTTATCAAACAGTATTTGGTTTTGAACTGAAGGCTTACAGTGGTTTGGAAACCGGAAGTCGTGATCATGTTTCGTATTATTTGGAGCAGAATAATATTCGTTTTGTACTGACCTCCGCCTTAACAAGCGATTCTCCCATCGCAAAACATATAGCCAAGCATGGAGATGGCGTGCGGGATATCGCCATGCATGTAGAAGATGTGGACCGAGCTTTTGAAGAAACGGTAAAACGTGGTGCAAAGCCGGTAGAAGAGCCTCATGACATGAGCGATGAACACGGAACGCTGCGCAAAGCGGCTATTCAAACCTACGGCGATACCATCCACTCACTCATAAGCCGCGTGGATTATGACGGTGTTTTTATGCCGGGTTTTGAGCCTAAAGAAACTACGCTTGGAAGTATTGAACCGGTGGGTATTCAGTTTGTAGATCATTGCGTAGGTAATGTAGAAAAAGGCAAAATGAATGACTGGGTGGATTTTTACCGCGATGTGATGGGTTTTACGCAGTATATTCATTTTGACGACAAAGATATTTCTACCGAATATTCTGCGCTGATGTCTAAAGTGATGGCCGGTGGACGAGGCATGATTAAATTCCCTATTAATGAGCCTGCTGACGGCAAGAAGAAATCTCAGATCGAAGAGTATCTCGATTTTTATGAGGGCCCGGGTGTGCAACATATCGCTCTGCTTACCGGAGATATTATTAAAACAGTTAAGAAATTAAAAGATCGCGGAGTGGAGTTTCTGGATGTTCCCACAACCTACTATGAAGAATTGGAAGACCGCGTAGGCAAGATAGATGAACCCATTGATAAGCTAGAAGAATTGGGCATCCTGGTTGATCGTGATGATGAAGGTTATCTGCTGCAGATTTTTACCAAACCGGTGGTTGATCGTCCAACCCTCTTTTTTGAGATCATTCAGCGCAAAGGAGCTCGGGGCTTTGGTAAAGGGAACTTTAAAGCGCTTTTTGAAGCTATTGAAAGAGAACAGGAAGCACGAGGTAATCTGTAATAGAACGCAGATAAAGCGGATTAGGCAGGTCTGCACAGATACATAATCTGTGTAAATCTGTAGCACCCGTGTCATCCGTGTTCCATTTTGAGTTTAATTAACAATGAGGTACCGTTATGATCTATCACCAACTTGGAAAAATTCCACATAAGCGACACACCCAGTTTCGTCGTCCCGATGGGGAACTGTATCAAGAGCATCTGTTTGGAGCCGAAGGTTTTCACGGATCTTCATCACTATTGTATCATCATAATCCACCTACCCGAACTTTTAAGGTAGAGCAGGGGCCGGAAGTGAAGGTTGAAAAATGGGATGAAGGCATGTTGCGTCATCACCATTTGCGTACGGCCAACATTGAAGAGGGCGGGGATCCTGTAATCTGCAAGAAAAGTACTTGCTCTTCAATAAGGATGTTCAAATTGGAGCGGCGCGCCCGACTGAGTCTATGGATTATTTCTATAAAAACGGGGAGCATGATGAATTGCTTTTTATTCATGAGGGTGAAGGCTATGTGCAGACCATGTTTGGCCGCCTCGAATTTGGGTATGGAGATTATATTTTCATTCCGCGTGGCACCATTTATCAGATGGTTTTTGAAACCGAAAAAAACCGCATGCTCACTGTTGATTCAACCGGGCCCATAGATATTCCGGATCGTTACTTGTCTGACAAGGGACAATTTTTGGAGAATAGTCCTTTTTGTGAGCGCGATATTCGTCGCCCTACCGGAGATACGCTCTTTTTTGATGAAGAAGGAGAGTACGAAGTTAAAATTAAGAAACAGGGGCGCATCACTTCATACTGGTATGAGCACCATCCGCTGGATGTAGTAGGCTGGGACGGTTACCTGTATCCATGGATTTTTAACATCAAGGATTTTGAACCCATAACCGGACGCGTACATCAGCCACCTCCCGTGCACCAGACGTTTGAAGGACATAATTATGTGGTGTGCTCTTTCTGTCCGCGTAAATTTGACTATCATCCCAAATCTATTCCGGCACCTTACGCACACTCAAACGTGGACTCCGATGAAGTGCTGTATTATGTAGAAGGTGACTTCATGAGTCGCAAAGGCGTAGACGAGGGCAGTATCACACAGCATCCCGGTGGCATTCCACATGGGCCGCATCCCGGCAAGTACGAGGGCAGTATCGGCAAGGAAGAGACCGATGAATATGCTGTGATGATTGATACCTTCTATCCGTTGTATCTGACTACCGAAGCTAAAAAGATTGATGACGACAGCTATCCTTACAGCTGGCTTGAGGATAAAGAAAAGGCAGAGGCAAAAAATAAGTAATAATATATCAAAAGTATCTTCTCAACTAATCAGTTGTGATAGGTTATGGAACAAGATATCCGTTTTTGTACAGCTCCGGACGGTGTGAATCTTGCCTATGCTATTTCTGGTGAAGGCCCTCCTTTGGTAAGGGTAGCCAATTGGCTCACTCATCTTGATCTTGATTGGAAAGGACCAATTTGGTCTCATTGGTTTGAAGAATTTTCCAAAGATAATACCCTTATTCGTTTTGATCAGCGCGGTTCTGGTTTATCAGACCGCTCAGTTAAAGAGCTATCTTTGGATGCATGGGTAACTGATTTGGAAACCATCATTGATGATGCCGGTATTGATAACTTCCCGTTGCTGGGATTTTGTCAGGGTGGACCTATAGCTTTGGCCTATGCCGTTCGCAATCCGGAACGGGTAAGTCATCTTGTCCTTTTCGATAGTTATAGTCAGGGTAATCTGGCTGATAGTGCTCCTGTTAAAAAACAGCGGGAAGCAAAAGCTCTAACAGAAATGATTGAAGCAGGATGGGGACGGGAAGACACAGACATATTCCGCCGAATTTTTGCTGACCTTCTTATGCCTGAGGCTTCAGAGGAAGATCATAAGTGGCTGGCAGAGTTACAGCGTCAAACTGCTTCTCCATCAATGGCAGCTAGGTTGTGGGAAGCTTATCATCAGATTGATGTTGAGCATTGGCGGCCAGGTTGAGCATCCCCACTTAATTTTTCATGTGAAGGGAGACAAAGTAATTCCTTTTGAAGCAGGCAGAAGGCTGGCATCTTTAATCTCCGATGCCCGGTTTATTCCACTTGAAGGTGAAAATCATATTATGATGAGTGATGAGCCTGCCTGGAAGCGTTTTGTAGCAGAGGTAAAAAGTTTTATTGGTTCGTCCGGGTCGAAAGTGAAGACTAAAGACGCACAGGATCTCTTTCCTGAATTAACACCTCGGGAATGTGATGTGCTGGATTTAATTGCCAAAGGGCTTAGAAATGATGAAATAGCTGAGCGGTTGTATATAAGTCCAAAGACTGTGCGTAATCACAACACCAGAATCTTTGATAAACTTCAGGTTGATTCACGCAGTAGAGCTATTGTTCTGGCCCGTGAAGCAGGATTAGGCAAAGGGTAAGATCCTTCTTTATCTGGTATTGGGACAAATGTCCCATAAAAAGCTTGTTTCACTTCTAATTTTAGGTGTAAATTTGAGACTCCTGTCTCATGACAAGTCCTCATTTTATCGCTATAGTTGATTTCTGACGGACAGTGCTTATGTCTGGCAAGAATCAATACTAAAATAAATGAGCGATAATATGGGCAGAATACTAGCAGTAATTTACGGAATCATCAGTTATGGAATGTTCTTGGGATCATTTTGCTACGCAATTGCATTTGTAGGCGATTTTTTAGTTCCAAGACCATTAATTCTGGAATTCCTGGAGCCTTTTGGCCCTCTTTATTAATAAATGTAGGACTTTTGGGTATTTTTGCTATCCAGCATAGTGGAATGGCACGTCCCGGGTTTAAAGAATGGTGGACCAAGATTATTCCCGAGGCTATAGAGCGAAGTACTTATGTTTTGTTAGCAAGTTCTTCACTTATCTTGCTTTATTGGTTATGGCAGCCTATGACAACTATCATCTGGAGCGTGGAATATGAAACTGGCCGGTGGTTTCTTTGGGGACTTTTTGGACTTGGTTGGTTTCTTGTAGTTCTTTGTACATACCTGATAAGTCATGCTCATCTCTTTGGTTTAACACAGGTTTACGACTTTTTTAAAGATCGGGATTTATGGGAGCCTGAATTTCAAACACCTAGCTTGTATCGTTATATGCGTCACCCTATGATGTTTGGTTTTCTTGCTTTCTGGGCTATTCCTGATATGACGAATGGGTCACCTGGTTTTCTCTATTGCAACCACCGGTTATATTCTTGTAGCGCTTCAGCTAGAAGAAAATGATTTAATTGAAACATTTGGTGAAAAGTACAGGAAATATCGTGAGCAGGTGCCTATGTTCATTCCTTTACCCGGCCATAAAGCTACTATAAATAAGCAAGAAGACATTGAGTAACAGGTATTTCTAGATTAATCTTGCCTAAAATGGATTTAGCTCGTGATTTACAATCTATTGAACCAAAGGTTACAATCTCTCCCTGGTCTGGGTATGAACATGTAAGAGGGTATGCAGTCTTGATATTACCCCTTTCTTCGGGTCACTTACTGGGACTTCGTGTGTGGCCTCAAAATGATTTTGCTCCTTATGTGTCTGTTTGGCATCGAACCCCGGAAGGACATTGGTCAATGTATATTGACGGCCCGTTCTTAAAACCACCTGCCCCCGATACTGGGGACCCGCTATAAAACATTCAGAACTTACCAATATTAACCTCACCTGGAAAGTCGGGAATGAACTGTTTGTTGAGATAAAAAAGCCACAGTTACAATGGAAAATGTCGATGACGGAGCCTCATTGCTTCAGAAGATTAACGAGTTAAGCTCAATGCTTCCATTATGGACCTGGAAGTTGTCTTCTTTTGCGAATCGTGAGTTTATGGCTAGGAAATTCATGGAGATGGGAGAATCTTCGTTTTTCCTTTACTACAGCCAGTGGACATGATACGATTATTATGCCAGAACAGATGTTTTTAATCAAATCATCAGATGCAATTGGAAAGGTGAAAATCTCGGGAGGATGACAATTCTTGATTACAATCCAGCTTGAAAAAGAAGCAGGTGGAAGCCGAGGAATAAAGAAGCATAACAAAATTAATCAATTGCCGGAGCTGTACATCAGAAGCCCGAAGTAAAAGCCGTCTACATCATCCGTAATCGAAATCATATCACTATAAGGCTCATAACCATTTTTCGTAGCGGTTACTTCATAGTCCCCGACTTTCAGCTTTACTTCACAAAATCCTTCATCATCGGTAATGCAGCTTTCCCCACCTGCTTTTACTTCGGCTGATGGCACCGGGTCACCATTACTTATATAGGTGCCAAAAGTAACTATTTTACCTGATTTCCCGGAACCTGATGAACTTGAACATCCTGCAAAAACCAATCCGGATATAGCAATTGTATATAATAGTGCTCTCATAAGAATTAAGCTTTAGTTTTAGTTAAGAGATGCAGCTATTTTTACTCCAAATTGCGCATCTATTTATCTAATATCTAATTCCATATTTAATTGCAAGTGTAAATTTATATTGAGTTTATAAGCTTTTGCCTTTTGGGGTTCTATAAATTAACATAGAGCAAAAACAAATAAGAAAGCTTTAGCTTTATGACATACCAGGAAGTTCAAGAAAAAATTGATCATGCACGTTCTCTCAGCCATTCAGATTTATCTGAGTTGCCTATAAGTGATTTCCCCGAGTTGATTAAAACACGTGCTGATTCTGACCAGCCATATCTTACCTACATTGATGAAAGGGATAACCGCGAAGAGCTAAGCTACAAGGAATTTTGTGATAAAGTTGTGGGAGTTGCCCGGTTTTTACAGAATAGGGGATTGCGGCATGGTGATCGCGTTGCTACCATTTCTCATAATCATTGGCATACGGTAGTTCAGTATTTTGCATCTTGGCTGTTGGGATTGGTAGTAGTACCGGTAAATTTGGGAGAGGATGATGAGCGTATCGCATATATCCTTGAAAACGGAAATGTAGAACTGGCTTTTATAAGAATTGACTACAAAGAGCGAATACGGCAGATTCTTGAGAAGTACGATAACCTCAAGCATATCGAGACGGTGTTATGCGAGGATACCGTTTATGATTATTATGAAAAAGATGGAGAACTAAAACTTGAAGAAGATAATCTGGCCGAATCGGAAGCGCTCATTGTATTTACTTCAGGAACAACAGGTGCGCCTAAAGGGGTCGTATTAAGTCAGCGCAACCTACTTGAGGATGCCCGTTCTATTGCGCAGTGGCACAACATTGATGAGCAAACCCGCATGATGTGTGTGCTTCCCATCCATCATGTAAACGGCACCGTGGTGACCATGATTACGCCTTTCTTTGCCGGGGGGTCAGCGGTGCTTAATCAGCGGTTTAGAGTAGGCAGGTTTTTCCCGATCATCAAAGAAGAAAAGGTACATATCGTAAGTATGGTTCCAACCCTTTTACAGTATTTAAATAGCCATTATGGGAATAAACAACGACCTGATTGCCCAACTTTGAAGCATGTTATTTGCGGTGCGGGACCTTTGACGGTCAAGGTAGCAGAAAACTTTGAAGAGAATCTGCAAGTGCCCATTATTCATGGATACGGGCTGTCTGAAACGACCTGCTACTCTTGCTTTGTGCCGGTTGATATTGGTAGTGAAGAGCATAGGAAATGGAGAAGCGATTACGGATATCCCAGTATTGGAGTGCCGATTCCTGCTAATGAGATGGCTATTCACGATTCTGATGGAAATGTGCTGGGTGAAGAGGAGCGAGGTGAGATTGTGATTCGCGGTGTGAATGTTATGATTGGTTACTATAACAACCCGGAAGCCAATCAAAAGACTTTTAAAAATGGATGGTTTCGCAGTGGAGATGAAGGGTTTTATGTAAATGATGACCAGGGCCGGCCCTACTTTTTTATAACTGGCAGGCTTAAAGAACTGATCATAAGAGGTGGGGTAAACCTGGCACCATTGGAAATTGATGAGGTGATCAATAAAGCTCCGGGCGTAAAGGCCGGTATTGCAGTAGGTTTTGAAAACGACTGGTATGGTGAAGAAGTGGGAGCTTATGTTCAGCTTAAGGATGGGGCGGAAGAGGATGAAGATGCTATTTTAGAATACTGCAGAGAGCATCTTCCGTTTTCCAAGTCGCCTAAAGTAGTAGTATTCGGTGATCAAATTCCGGTGACTTCTACGGGTAAGTACCAACGTAGAAAGGTAACTCACTTATTTGAAGAGTGGAAAGAAGTACAGTTTAAGAAGGGTTGAAAGTTAAATGTTGAAGGTTCATGTGCAACCCGAAATCTTCAACATTTAATAAAATTACTTGCACCATTCCGCGTTATTCTATAAAGTTGTATTAGTTATAAGGACGTAAAAATCAGATTGGCTAATAAATCATCGCAGGAGGTTTTATGAATAACCCGCTACTAAGCCTCAATCTATTTACCCAGGTTCAGTCAGATATGGAAATGCGGCAGTACACCATTCTGTCTACTCTCAAAAAGGTATCTGATGACTTTCAGAATAATAAGATTTACCCGCATCTTAGTCAGCTCATAGAGATTCATCAGACGCTTACCGACATAAGTAATCGTCTTAAAGATCTCCGGAACAAATTTCCCAAGCGTATAAAGAAAATTGATTTTGTTAACCAAGAGATTGAACATGAGGTTGTGTTTGTAGATGGCTCGGATCTACAAAAGGTTGAGGATCTTATTGAATGGGCTTTACCATACATCAAAGCAAAAATTGAAGAGGGAAGTACTATTTATGAATTTGTGGATGATGAGATCTCCCTTGAAGAAGTGGGCATCGTTCCCAGTTATATAGATGAAGGCTATTTCTTTGTGCCTGATAATGAAGAGTCAAAACTGTTGCTATTTCAGTATGAGGTCTCCATCTTTAAAAGCGCAAAAGACCAATATCGCTCTCTAAAAACAGATTTTGTAAAAGCATTACAGCAAGGCGGGGCTTTACGCTCTCCAAATTCTATTAAGCTCTCACTAATTAATGAACATAAAAAGCTCCCTAATCCAGCTACCTATTCCTTCCAAACTGATTTGAGCTTTCCATTTTCAGAGACTGTGTTTCCTGTAGTGAAGCGGAAGCTGTTGAAACAGCTGGTGAATTAATTTTAGACTATGGGTTGGTAACGCAGATCATTATAGCAAGTAATATCGGATATATAGATGCTTCCCTGAGTGAAAATTGTGTCAGGAAATTGATGAACTACAAAAAATGATATACACATTTGCGAAGAAGCTTACTGAAAACTCATCGCTCAAGACTCTCTATTCACGACTGTCTACTATTGCCAGCGTACATCGCGAAATGCACACCAGCTTATGATCTTCATTAATGATTTTTGTTTCCCATACCTGAATCTTTCTTCCTTTATGAACAGGAACAGCTGTTCCAAAGACTTTCCCCCCTTTTTTCACGGCCTTCATATGGTTGGCATTTATTTCTACTCCTACTGCCGTTTTTGAATCATCTACGTTAAGCCAGGCACCGATTGATGCTAAGGTCTCAGCCAGGGCAACGGAGGCTCCACCATGCAAAATACCAAAGGGCTGAACGGTATTTTCATTAACCGGCATAGAAGCTTTTATTTCATCTTTTTTCAGGGAAACAAACTCAATTCCCAGGGCGTGTCCCATATTTTTTTGAGAGATTTCGTTAAATTTTTCAATCTTGGATTTTAATTCTTTTTGGATGTGCATTTTTCAAAAACTTTCCATAGTTAACAGTGTAAACCTTTAGGAACTATTTAATACATTGATTAGACTTTTAAAAGTTTAAGATTCGTTTAAATTAATAGCGATACTTTTTTAACAAAATTTAAGACATATGAAATACGATCCTACATCAATTATTGCTGAGATTGATAAAGGTATTGCCAATCACTCCGGCGACGTTTTTATTTCTACTAAAAGAGATGGTCAGTGGTTCAACACATCAAAAGAAGAGTTCCTGGATAAGGTTAAAAATTTGGCCATGGGACTGTATGAGCTAGGCGTTCGGCGTGGTGATCGTGTGAGCATGCATTCTGAAAACAGCGCTGAATGGATTATCTGTGACCAGGCTATTTTATCAATCGGTGCAGTAAATGTTCCAATTTACGCAACTCAACCCGGTGACCAGATAAAGTATATTTTAGAAAATTCCGGCGCCAAGGTACACATTGTTTCTACCGATGAGCTCTTTGCTGACACCAAGCCGCTGATAAAAAGCATAGAAAATGTAGAGGCTATAATTTCCATTTTTGGCTCAAAGCATAAAAAACTAAAAACCTTCGACGCCATTTTAGAAATGGGTCGAAAGAAGAATGAAGAAGATCCGGAACTGTTTGACGAGTTAAAATCGAAGGTGGATGCCGATGATCTTGCTACGCTGATTTATACTTCAGGTACTACCGGAGATCCCAAAGGGGTGATGCTGACGCATAATAATATATCATCCAATATGAAGGCATCCCTGGAACGTGTTCCTTTTGATAAAGAAGTTGAAGAAGGGCAGCAGATGTTGTCTTACTTGCCGCTTTCGCATGTTTTTGAACGGATGACAACTTATATGTATCTCTCGCTGGGTTATCCCATTTATTATATAGAAGATATAGATGAAATACGTGAAGATTTTGCCTATGTGAAACCCTATTTCTTTGCAACGGTACCACGATTGTTGGAAAAAATTCATACCGCTATTAAGGTACGCGGCCAAGAAATGAGCGGACTTAAGAAGCAGCTGTATTACTGGGCTGTGAACAGGGCAGAAGAATATGATCCCGAGAATCCCCCAAGTGGGCTTGGAGCGATAAAGCATAAAATTGCTGACAAGCTGGTATATTCAAAATTCCGTGAATTGTTTGGTGGAAGACTGCTTGGGTTTGTCAGCGGTGGAGCAGCACTTTCGCCTGAATTATTCTGCTTTTTTAACGCTATTGGTGTATATGGCGGACAGGGATATGGCTTGACAGAAACATCTCCTGTAATTTCTGTTTGTGATCCTGATCATATGCGTGTGGGCAGCTCGGGAACGCCGCTCACTAATGTAGAAGTAAAAATAGCTGACGATGGAGAAATTCTTACTCGTGGTCCACATGTAATGCAGGGTTATTATAATAATGAAGAAAAAACCAAAAAAGTAATGACCGAAGACGGTTGGTTCAAGACCGGTGACGTGGGTAAGCTCGAAGATGGTTTTCTTTTTATCACCGATCGTAAAAAATCAGTTTTTAAGCTTTCTACGGGGAAATATGTAGCCCCTCAAATCATTGAAAATAAGCTTACCAATAGTGGCTATATAGATCAGGTTTTAGTAGTTGGTTATAAGCGGAAATTTTGTTCAGCACTTATCGTACCTAATGCTGATAATGTTAGAAAACGTCTGAAAAGCAAAGGTCATACTCCTTCCGATGATTTGAGCAAGGATAAAGATGTCCGAAAGATTATTCAAAATGAAGTTGACAAGGTAAATAAGGAGCTTTCTCCATGGGAGACTGTTAAGAAGTTTGTCATTCTTAAGCAACCCTTCACAATTGAATCTGGTGAGCTTACCCCTACCCAAAAGGTAAAGCGACCTGTGGTGAACGAACGTTACCAAGAGGAGATTGATTCAATATATAAAGAAGAAAAAGACTCTGAAGAGTAATTAAATATTAACAGCCGTGTAAAAATTTGCGGCAGAAATTTAGAAGTATATGCCCAAGAATAAATATTCGATTCGTAAAGTTGCTGTCCTTGGATCCGGAACAATGGGAAGTCAAATTGCTGCCCACTGTGTAAATGCAGGACTGGAAGTTTGGCTATTGGATTTAAAAGATGATGGCGATAATTCCAACAAAATAGTTGAAGAGAATATTAAAAAGCTCCGAAAGATGAATCCGGATCCTTTGGGTTTGCCAGAGTATGCCGATCGAATAAAGACAGGTAATTTTACGGATGATCTTGATATCTTGGGAGAAGTTGACTGGATTTGTGAAGCCATCATCGAGAAAATGGATATCAAGAAAGATATGATGTCTAAAATTGAATCACACCGAAGTGAAGGGTCTATCGTAAGTTCCAATACTTCAGGGCTGCCAATTGGGGAAATCGGCGAAGATTGTTCTGATGAGCTGCAGAGGCATTTTTTAGGAACCCATTTCTTCAATCCTCCACGCTATATGAAGCTGCTGGAAGTGATTCCAACTGAGCAAACTTCCGATAAAGTTGTTGAGTTTATGCACCGCTTTTGTGAGAAGACGTTGGGCAAAGGTGTGGTTTCTTGCAAAGATACTCCCAACTTTATTGCCAATCGCATTGGTATCTTTTCGATGAGTAGCATAATGCCATACTTTTTTGATGGTACATTTCGTGCAGAGGAAATTGATTTCCTAACCGGAACTATTACAGGTTATTCTAAAGCAGCTACCTTCCGTACCGCTGATATGTCGGGACTGGACATTATTAATCATGTAGCTAATAACTTATATCCTGCAATTCCTGATGATGAGCGGCGCGAAGTGTTTAAATTGCCTGAGGCTTTTCAGCAGATGGTAGAAGAAGGAAAACATGGAAATAAAGCAGGAGAAGGATTTTACAAGAAAGTTCAAACAGAAGCGGGAAAAGAATATAAAGTTATTAACCCTGAAACTTTTGAATATGAGTCTCAGATTGATCCTGAGTTTGAAAGCACTACAAAGGCTAAAAAAGAATTTAAAACTTCAGAAGAACGACTAAGATTTCTGGTCAATCAAGATGATAAGGCCGGAAATTTCTTGTGGGAGATTCATTGTGACCTGTTGCTCTATGCCGCTAATCGTATACCTGAAATAACTGACTCACTGCAATCTATTGACCGAGCTATGAAATGGGGCTTCAACTGGGAGCTGGGGCCTTTTGAGCGATGGGATGCCATTGGAGTGAAAGAGTCTGTTGAGCGTATGCAGGAGGAAGGCCGAGAAATTCCCCAATCCGTATTGAACATGCTTGAATCGGGTCGTGAAAACTTTTACAACAAGCCCGATGGAACAGTATTTAATCTGGCAACAGGTGAAATAGAATCCCTTAGTCCGCCTGCAAAGAGTGCTGTAACGGTTGCTTCTTTAAAAGCTGATGACAAAGAAGTGATGGGTAATAACAGTGCCGGATTATATGATATGGGAGAGGGTGTTGCACTGTTTGAATTTCGCACCCGCCAATATACGCTTGGCTTTGAATTAGTGCAGTCTCTGCAAAAAGCCTGTGAAATTGTGAGGCAGGATTTTGATGCTCTTGTTATCTCACACGATGGCGATAATTTTACCTATGGAGCTAACCTCATGGAAGCCATGGGCGCCTGGCAGAAAGGAGAAAAAGATAAGATCAAGCAAGCTGTTGAAAACTTTCAGGCTACGGTCGTTGGACTTCGATATCAGCCTTTCCCGGTGGTAGTAGCACCGTTTGGAAGAACGCTGGGTGGAGGCGTGGAATTTAGTCTTTATGCTGACAAAGTAGTTGCACATCATGAGTTGTATGCAGGATTGGTAGAAGTAGGTGTAGGATTACTGCCTGCGGGAGGGGGAACTACAGAAATGGTAAAACGGGCTATGGAAAAGTTAGTTGATGATGAGCAGGTTGATCCTATTCCAAATATCAAAGAAGTGTTTAAAACGATAGGGATGGCTAAAGTTTCAGAAAGTGTGCAGAAGGCAAAGAAGCTAGGCTATTTAAAAGATTCTGATACAGTAGTCATGAACAGGGACCTGGTTATTGCAACAGCAAAAGAAGAAGCCCGAACAATGGCTGATGTTGGATACCAACCTCCGGCAAAATCACACATCAAAGTAATGGGAAAACAGGGATTAAGTTCACTGAAACTGATGTTGTATATTATGCATGAGTCCAAATTTATTACTGATTATGATAAAGTGGTTGCTGAAAAAGTTGCTTACGTGATGAGTGGAGGGGATCTTAGCGAGCCACAGAAGGTTTCCGAAGATTATCTTCTGAGGCTTGAAAGAGAAGCCTTTCTGGAGCTGTTGGAAGATGAGCGAACCCAGGCTCGGATTGAGCATATGCTAAAAAAGGGAAAGCCATTAAGAAATTAATCGATATTTAAAATACAATTATTATGAAAGAAGCTGTTATAGTTGCCGCCGCCCGAACTCCTTGTGGAAAAGCCAATAAAGGATCACTTCGTTTCACCCATCCCGATACTTTAGGTGGGGAAGTCATTAAAAATTTATTACAAAGAGCTCCTTCTCTGCAGCCCGAAATGGTTGATGACGTGATATTGGGATGTGCCTTCCCGGAAGCCTCTCAGGGGCTAAATATGGCGCGCCAGTGTGCCTTGTTGGGTGGATTGCCACCATCAGTACCGGCCGCTACTGTGAACCGATTTTGTTCATCCGGACTTCAAACTATAGCCCAGGCTTCGGAACGTATTTTATCAGGCAGTGCTGATGTTATAATTGCCGGTGGCGTTGAGTCTATGTCTAAGGTGCCAATGGGTGGGTATGTAGTTGAACCCGATCCCCAATTAGTAGAGAATTATCCGGAGATATATATCAACATGGGGCTTACAGCAGAAAATGTGGCAGAGCAATATGATATCAGCCGCAAAGATCAGGATGCTTTTGCATATCGAAGTCATATGCGTGCTATTGAAGCTTGGGATGAAGGTAAATTTGAAGGCCAGATAACTCCCATTGAAGTCAAAGAAAAAATGGTGACAGCAGATGGAGAAGTGGAGGAAGACACCTTTATTTTTGAGGTAGACGAAGGTCCCCGGCGCGACACCTCAAAAGAAGTTCTTGCTAAATTGAGTCCTGTCTTTAAACAGGGTGGGAGCGTTACCGCCGGTAACTCTTCGCAGATGAATGATGCTGCTGCCGCTGTAATTGTGATGAGCAAAGAAAAAGCGGATGAATTGGGTATTGAACCTATGGCAAGATATGTAGGTTTTTCGGTGGCCGGTGTCCCCCCTGAAATTATGGGTATTGGCCCTGTAGAAGCAATTCCCAAAGTATTGGAGCAAACAGGGATTAAACAAAATGAAATTGACCTGATTGAGCTTAATGAAGCATTTGCTGCACAATCACTGGCCGTCATTCGAGAACTTGATTTGGATGAAGACATTGTAAATGTAAACGGCGGAGCTATTGCTATGGGACATCCACTTGGATGTACCGGTGCAAAGCTGACAACCCAGATTCTTTATGAGATGAAACGCCGTGGCTCTACATACGGCATGGTAACTATGTGTGTAGGCGGCGGCATGGGAGCTGCGGGAATATTTGAAAACTTAAGCTAAATTTTATCAGCCAATATGTTTAAAGAAGATACGCTAAAGGATAAAACGATATTAATAACCGGTGGTGGTAGCGGCCTGGGACTTGAAATGGCCAAGAAATTTGCATCACTGGGAGCAGGAATAGCTATATGCGGTCGCACTGAGTCAAAGCTAGAAAGCGCTGCCAAAGAAATTTCTGATCAAGGCGATATTCAGGTTGAAATATACCAGTGTGATGTTCGGGATTACGATCGCGTTAAAGAAATGGTCTCAGAAATCGTAGATGATTTTGGAGCTATGGACGGGTTGGTAAATAATGCAGCCGGTAACTTTTTGGCGGCTTCTGAAGACCTAACACCCGGTGGTTTTAAGACTATTATTGATATTGTTTTACATGGATCATTCAACTGTACGCATACTTTTGGCAATTATCTGATCGATAACAAAAGGGAAGGAAATATCTCAAATATTTGTAACGAGCGTCTGCCGATGATTTTCGAATCCGCTTATGCATTGTCCGTCAGCCTGTGCTAAGTCTGGAGTCTTGACAATGACACGGTCTCTTGCCTACGAGTGGGCTACCTACAACATACGGCTTAATGCTATAGCTCCTGGTCCATTTCCTACAGAAGGCGCTTGGACGCGTTTGATGCCTGATGAAAGTTTTGAAGAAAAATACCTTTCCAAAATTCCAGCCGGCAGATATGGCAAGCCTGAAGAGCTGGCCAATTTAGCCGCTTTTCTGATGTCAGACCTATCTCCATATTTAACCGGAGACTGTATTACTATAGACGGAGGAGAGCGGCTTGCTGCAGGTCAGTTTAATTTTATTGATAAATTGGCACCGAGAGAGAAGCTCAAACAGTTCTTTGATTCAATGAAGCCTAAGAAATAGCTTTTACCTAAAAATCAGTGCTGCTGCAATAATAGCCGTAATTAGGGATAGGTAGAAAATTTAAGTACTAGTTTGGGAGAGGGGACTAAGCACGGCTTATTTTTTCTCTAACTTTTTGAATTTCAGTAGCCAGTTTTTGCAAATCATAGCCATTGTAAAGAGTGGATTTTTTAAGCTGTATAGCCTTGATAAATTGCGTTGCTGCCATTTCTGCAGCTTTTGTTGGATCAAATTCTTGCTTATCAAAAAACAAATGTTTGCCTGAGCTTTCTTGTCCAAGGCGAACAGTTTGCGATTGAACATCACAATGCAATAAGAAGCTTTTGTCTGAAGCAAATCGCCTATGGCTGTTTTGTTGGGAGGAAGCATTAATGTATATATTCGAAGTGGCTCCGCTGTCAAATCGTACATACAGATGAAGGGCATGGATTTTATCGCTTTGCAGCTTAACTGTTTTTAAATCCAGGTTATGAACAGCTCCATCAATCCATTTCAGGCAAAATGCTAGCTCATCAATCCATAAATCTTCTATAGCAGCTCCGGTCTCTAAAAATTCAGTATAGTTAACCTCTCTGATAATCTGGATAAATCGTGGTTTGGCAATCTTTTTTGTCATCCATTGAGAAGCCGGAGCCAGAGTTGGCCAGTGAGAAAATTGCAATAGCACGTTGGCTTCTTCTGCGGCATGATAAATTTTTTCAATGGCTTTATAATCGGTAGGAAGCTTTGAAATGAGAAAGCTGTGAAATCCTGACTGAATAGATTTAAGAAGTGAATCAAGCTGATTCTCGGATTCATCAAAAAGAAGGCAGGCGTCTACGTTTCCTATTCCTTTAAGGCTTCCCGAAATAATCACTTCTTCTACAGCCCGGTGGGGACGTAGATGTTCTTCCCATGCAACAGCTCTATCAGCGGGGCCAACAATTCCAATTTTCATAGCTTGCAGTCGATGTAGTTTTAATTAGCAATAATTGCGAATTCGCTAATTAATTACAAATCAGACAGCTAGAAAGATGAAGTTTATTGAGTAATCTGTTCGGCAAGATTATTTAGTCGGGCATTACGAGGGCCAAAATAAAATAGAGGAGCACGGGGCTGCCATATCCTAAAAATGTACAGATTACAAAGATGATTCTAACAATGGTAGGATCCCAGCCCAGGTATTCTGCTATACCTCCGCAAACGCCGGTAATCATTCTGTCAGTAGTTGATTTTTTTAATCTGGCACCCATAAATCAAAGTATTTATAGTTTAATGTCGATCTTTACACTCCCCGTACGTCAGGAATACTGTAATGTTTCACTTTCTTTAATATTCAAATAAAATGATAACCCAAAATAATAAACAGGGAAAAGAAATGAGCTGTATATAAGGTAAGATGGTGCATTTTCAAACAAAATGACAATTAATATAAGTTGAATGATTATTAAGACCCTCCGACATTGTAAGAAGTTGGACGTTGGAAGTGCTGTGTTTGTAGGATGAGCAAACGGAACGGGCAAAAGGTGGAAACGGCAAATATTAGCAGGCAGATTATGGCAAAAAGCTCAGAAAGGTTTAGCAAATACAAGTACAAAACTACAATATTCCAGTATGAAGGAAAACCGGTAAAAAAGTTGTCTTCCGTTTTTGCTTCTGTATTTGTGAAACCAAAGATACTCGATACCGCACAGATCATTAATACCCATATGGGGATACTCATTGTTGCATAGATCCAGCAAAGGGGAGCCAGAGTCCAGGTAGTGTAGTCAATGATATTATCCATCAAAGAGCCGTCGAACTGAGGAGCATTCTTCTTGGTATCGACGTAACGTGCCAGTGTGCCGTCAATCGAATCAACCAATACGGCAACACCCAGAACCCATATGGCTTCTTTATAAAAACCGTCAAAAATGAGCAAAAGGGCCCACAAACCGAGTGCGGCACCAAGTGCAGTAAACAGATGAACTCCGTAAGCCGATATCTTCACATTATTCAATCTAATTAGCCAATAATAACAAATGGTACTGCAATAAAATAAAAAAAGCGGAACCTTAGAAGTTCCGCTTTAAAGAAGATGTTAAAATTTATTGGTCTTATCTAACGATTTCAAAAACCGAAAGGTTCATCCGCCTATAAAAGTGACTTTTAGTTTTTGATCTTTTTCTGTGATCCCATTTAAAATAAACTTACCGTTTCGATTTGTCAAGAATGTACCTTTACTACCCGAAGCCAAAGTGACATGTGCCCCTTGCAATGGTTCGTTCGTAGTTTGGCGTCATACAATAACGCCCTGAATCAGTACATTTTCTATAGTCATGTTTCTTATAACCATGCTCCCGGTTACTGTACCTCAGTCCACCCATACTGGTAGAATTGCTATTTGAGCCTAAAGTAAAGTTTACAGGCAGGGCATATTGTACGCGTACGGCCTTTCCACGCTGCTTGCCGGGTTCAAACGTCATTTGTTTGACGCATCGAACCGCTTCTTCATCTGCACCGCCCCGATTCCCCGCAGGATTTCAGGATTTTCTACATTCCCTTCTTCATTCACAATGAAGGATACGGTTACTCTTCCTTCAATCCCTGCCCTTTTAGCTCTTTCAGGGTATTGTACACATTCTGATAATGCTTGTTGTCCGCCTATGAGTTTCGGCATATCTTCTACTACTTTGAAGTAGTCTTGTTGTTTTTCGGAGGTGGGCGGAGGTGGGGATGATTCATTTAAGTCATTTAGTGCAGCTTCTTTATCATAGAGCTTCATTTTTACTACCCCATTTTTGCCAAGCTCTTGCCCAAATTCATCAATAGCTTTTTGACCTTTAAGGACTTCAATATTTTCAATGTACTTGGTTTTAATTCTGCTTAGAAGATTTCTTTCGTTTTCTTCTAGAACTTCTCCATTCAGTACAAAAGTTGGTTGGCTTACTTCAGATGAATCAGATGAAACTGGTGGAGGGGGCGCACCCAGCTGACGTTGGGCTTCTTCTATTTCACTATTGGTAATTCCATTATTTTCAATATCGGTACAAGCCATAATGCCTGTTATAAAAAACAGGGATAACACCATCAGGGTTAAACTGCTGCTAAAGGTCGAAGTATGTTTTGAGTGTTGTGTTTTCATAATTTGGATTCTCTTTTTCAGGGTTGAAGAATTGACGCTCATGCTTACGGTTGGATAGTTCGAAAAAACGTTTTTTGGAGCCAGCTCAAACAGCAATTCAGCATATCCTTTTTGAGGAATAGACTCATCGGCCAAGACTTGTGCATCACATAGTATCTCCCGGTAATCCTTAAAGCCTTTATAAAATTTGTGAACCAGAGGATGCAGCCAGAAAGTGCCTTTGATAGTCATGAGTAAAATATTAAGCAGGTAATCACCATGTTTGATATGAATGAGCTCATGTCGAAGTGCCATATTCATTTTTTTTGGCTGTTCGCTTAAGTATTGGGGCAGTACCACAATTTTATTCACCAGCCCAAATGTGAAAGGAACTTCTACCTGTTTTGAATAAGCAACTTTGACAACTTCTTTATTTCCAATCAATTTTTTATTGGCTTCTGTAACCGAGGGTAGTTCTTCCAGTGGGTTGTACTTAAGGCTATTGGAGAATTGGTAGAGGGACCAAAGGTCAAAAGTAATTTTTGCCAGGTAGCCTGTCATAATTACCAGTGCTAAAACCATGAAAAAACCTGTTAACAGAACAGGGTCCAGCAAATTCATTGTTTCAGCTTCTGCCGCAGGGGTGACTGAAATAGGATTTTGAATAACGAAAAATTTAGTCAAAGCCTCTGAGCTTTCTGTGCCAGAGAATATATTCCAACTGCTTACGTATGAAGCCATGATGCCGAGCGGCAGAGCACAGAGAATGGCTATTCTTCCATGATATTGATAAGCAGGATGTAAGTTATCTGACAGTTTAAAAATGACCAGAGCAGCAAGACCTAATACGGTCCAGATAAGTATAGGTATTGTGAGATGATCAAATCCGGAATTGCCGAGGTATGTAAGAAATTCTGTTATTGTATTCATGGCAAATACCTCTTAAGAGTTACTTTTTGAATTATCATCCATCTGTTGGATCAGCTCTTTGATTTCTTCCATCTCTTTTGCAGAGAGTTTCTCTCCCTCAACCAGAGTCTGAACCAGTTCTTTTGGAGAGCCTTTAAAAACCTTTTTGATCAGATCAGTAACCAGGTTAAAACGAACAGAATCGGGTTCTTTGGCAGGACTATATACGTAGGTTACTCCATCTTTTCTGTATTTTAAATACCCTTTGTCAGCCAGGTTTTTCATGACCGTCATAATAGTGGTATAAGCCACCTTGCGGGTTTCAAGAATGCGCTCTTGCACATCTTTGACGGTAGCCTCACCAAATTCCCAGACCAAGTGCAATACTTCCATTTCTGTTTCGCCAAGGGGTGTTAAAGACTTTTTCATATTTCGGTTTAATTATATTTTACTAATTAACTAATACTAATATAGTAGTATTAAGTAAAATTCCAAATTTACAGGGCAATTTTTTATAAAAGTTGGTTAATTTTCTCAACGACCTTCAGAGGAGAAGAGCAGGTATAGAATTTCTGAGTACTGTTCGTATTCAAAAAATCCAGCAGAGATTCATCTTGATTAATAAGAATAACAGGTTTTTTGGCTTTTAAGGCCAGCATTATTTCTGAAGCAGTTCCCAGCCCGCTGCCACAGGCAACAATGACATCACAAGAAAGCACATTTATATTATTCCTTGCGCTTCCCATTCCGGTTACTATGGGAATATCAACATAATCTGATATTCCTTTCTTATTCGACCCGGGAAGAATACCGATGGTTAGCCCTCCGAATTCTTTAGCACCTTTAGAAGCGGCATCCATAACTCCCGCCTTTCTTCCTCCTGTTAAAAGCACCCAATTCTGTTGAGCTATAAGCTTTCCGATTTCAAAAGCATCTTCCAGATCTTTTGGTGCAGGACTGGCACCCGGACCCATTACGCCAATAATTGTTTTTGCCATATCTGAGAGGTTTGGAACTAACTTTTTCTAAAAGGTATTCCACAGTTAGATGAATTGAAAGAAAATACTTTATGGGGCACCGACAATATTTAAAGCATATAGATGAACAGATTCCAAAGTTAGATCCGGACGAGTATGATAGAGCTGTATTTATACTGCATGATCAGCTTAATTTAGCCGTTTGGCCGCAGTGGATTAATGATGAAAAGCCGCTGCTTATTTTTATAGAATCTCAGGAGAAGGGCAATGAAATCATTCATCATAAAAAGAAGGCAATTTATGTGTTGAGTGCTATGCGCCATTTTGCTTTAGAGTGCTTTGAAGGAGGATATCCGGTGTTATATCATTCTACCAACGGATCACTTATGGTGATGGCATAAAAAATATCCTTGGACAATGCAGAAGATCTTGATCCTTGACATTTATGACGCCCTCGGAATGGGATAGTCGTGAAGTAGATTCGACGGAAGTAAAAGAGTATTTTTCAGATCGAGTATACGAAATCGAAAACAAGTTTTTCTTTGCCGACCCTGAAGTGTGGAAAGAAAAGATTGAGCCCGGCTATCGGATGGAGTATTTTTATCGTGAAATGCGCAGGAAGACGGCTTATCTCATGGATGGTGATGAACCTGAAGGCGGAGAATGGAATTACGATGAAGAGAACAGGGAAGCCCTGCCGGATGATTATGAGGTGCCGGAGATTTCTGGTTTTGAACCTGATGAAATTACACAAGAAGTCATAGAACTTGTTGAAGATACTTTTCCCAATCATTTTGGTAACAGTGAGGAGTTTAGATATGCTGTTAGCAGAAAACAAGCACTGGAATTATTTGATGAGTTTATTGAAGAACGACTCAGTGATTTTGGTCCATACGAAGATGCTATGGCTACAGATGAACCGACCATTTTTCACTCGGCGCTTTCGTTATATCTCAACAATGGACTTCTGTTGCCCTGGGAAGTCTGCGAAAGAGCTATAAAAGCCTATGACAGGGACAATGCACCTATTGAATTCAGTAGAGGGATCTGGTGCGTCAAATTCTTGGGATGGCGAGAGTTTGTACAGTAGTTTATTATGAGGCTATGATGCCGGAAGTACGAGAGACAAACTTCATGAATTTTACAGAGGATCTGCCTGAGATGTTCTGGTCGGCTGAAACGAATATGCACTGCATGCAGCAAAGCCTAAAGCCGGTCATTGAGCAGGGCTATTCGCATCATATTCAGCGGCTTATGGTGCTCAGCAATTTTAGCAATCTTACCAAAACTGATCCACGTAAGCTTAACAAGTGGTTTTGGTTTGCCTATGTGGATGCGTATGAATGGGTGGTACTGCCGAATGTGTTGGGAATGAGTACCTTTGCTGATGGCGGGGTGCTGGCTTCCAAGCCATACGTGTCAAGTGGAAATTATATCAACAAAATGAGCAATTATTGTAAGAGTTGTGAGTATAGTATCACCAAAAAGACGGGAGAAAAAGCTTGTCCTTTTAATTACTTATACTGGAATTTCGTGGATGAACAGCGCGAAGCTTTTGAAGAAAGTGGTCGCAATAGTTTTATGGTAAATATGTACGATAAGAAGTCTAATGAGGATAAAAAGGCTATCAAGGAGTCTTCACAGAAATTTTTAAGTAAACTGAAAAGATATCAGGGATAACATGAATAATATAAACAGCAACCGGGTTTTTAAGCGCAACGATGCTGAACTCAACAGCAATGGAAGCTTTGTGCTTTACTGGATGCAGACCAATCATCGTTTCCAATATAATTACGCACTTGAATATGCTGTAGGATGGGCCAATAAGCTCAACAAGCCACTTGTTATTTATGAAGAACTGACTTGCGACTATCGATGGGCCAGCGATCGTACACATGCTTTTTACATGCAGGGAATGAAAGAACATTTGGACCTCTCAAAGAAAAAGGGATTTAATTATGTCCCTTTTGTAGAAAAAAATCCCGGTGAGAGTAAAAAAGTGGTTAATGCTCTCATCAATGATGCTTGTTGTCTCATTTCAGATGAGTTTCCTGTTTTCTTTATTAAAGATCGCAACGAGCAGCTGGGCAGTGAGCTCAATATTCCTTTTATAACCGTTGATTCCAATGGAATTATTCCGCTGGGTATGACGGACAAAGATCCCTACAGCGCTTACTTTTTCAGAAAAATCATGCAACGAAATTTTCTAGAGTGTTTTACAAATCCACCAAAGCAAAACCCGATAAGTGATTTAGAAAGCATGGATGAGGTTTCCTTTTCGGAGGAGTTTAAAAAGCAATATAAAGATGCCAATTATGCCCTTAAGAATATTCAAGAGTTTATTAGTAAACTTGATATCCGTCATGATATCTCGGTTTTGGACATGCAGGGAACTCGTCAGGCGGCACTGGGCAAGCTTGGACAATTTATTAACTATGGATTGTTAGAGTATGATGAAGAACGCAACGATCCTGATGCCAACAAAACTAGTGGAATGAGTCCATGGCTGCATTTTGGAAAGATTTCAGAATACGAGATAGTTAAAGCAGTACTGGAACATCAGCCTGAAGGCTGGGATTTGGATGATATCACTTTTAACAAGGGATCAACCGGTGGATTTTTTAATGGAGATCCAAATATTGATAGTTTTCTGGACGAAGTAATTACCTGGCGTGAGGTTGGTTTTCATTTTGCACATCATCGTCCGGATTATGCTGAGTTTGAATCACTGCCTGATTGGGCACTTGATACACTGAAAGAGCATGCGAGTGATGAAAGAGAATGGATTTATACGTTTGAAGAGCTGGAACAGTCCCAGACGCACGATGAAATTTGGAATGCTGCTCAGACCCAGCTCCGGGAAGAGGGGATTATACATAATTACCTGCGCATGCTATGGGGTAAGAAAGTAATAGAATGGACGCCCAGTCCACAGACAGCACTGGATTATCTTATTGAGCTTAACAACCTGTATGCCATTGATGGACGTGATCCGAACAGCTATTCGGGCATTTTTTGGTGCTTTGGACGGTTTGATCGTGCTTGGCAGGAGCGTCCCATCTTTGGGAAAGTTCGCTATATGACGAGTGACAGTACCAGAAGAAAGGTAAAATTGAAGCAGTATCTAGCGAAGTATGGGAATCAAAAATCACTGGATATGTAACTCGTATTAAAGCTTTTTTATCAGCTCTTTGACCAGCCTGGCAAAGTCTTTTTTTCGGGATTCCGCTGCCAGCTTAACTTCATTATGATCCAGTTTTTCTTTGGTTACTCCGGCAGCCATATTACTAATCAATGAAATTGCTACAGCCTTAAGTCTTAACCTTGCAGCTTCTGATAGCTCGGGAGCGGTACTCATGCCAATGGCATCAGCACCCATTACCCGTAAAGAGCGAATCTCAGCCTTAGTTTCATAATTGGGTCCGGTTGCATAAAAATAGGTACCTCGTTGTACGGAGAGAGACAGATCTGCTGCAATTTTACGAGCTTCTTCTGCAAAAGGGTAGTGGTTATAGCGATGTTGCTTGTATCCACTGGGTGAAATTGGGATGTTTGGGCGCATCACTGAATCGATAATCATTAGATCGCCCACCTTAAAATCAGTATTGATGGCTCCGGCTGCATTAGAGATGATTAGTTTTTTGGCTCCAAGCGCTTTGGCGGTATAAACAGGAATAGCTGCCTGCTCAAATGAAAAACCTTCATAGTAATGAAAACGTCCCGAGAATGCGATGATATGCTTATCCTTCACAGTGCCACTTATAAGGTTGCCATCGTGACCTGTCACCGAGGTAACGGGAAAGTGAGGGATGTCTTTATAAGGGATCAGAACAGGATTTTCAATTTGTTCAGCAAATCCCCCAAGACCAGAGCCTAAAATTACAGCGGCATCCGGTTTTTCAGGGATACCCTGGTCTTTCAAAAAAGCAATGCTGTCATCTATGAAATCAGGCAGGGACATGTACCTCCAGGTCTTTAATGGTGTACCCTTTGTCTTCACTATAGTCTGTCAGATTAAATAAAGGGTGATGACTGTCATGATAGCCCATAATGGTATAATCTTCTTCATATGCTTTTTTCAATAATTCTCTGCGTGCTTCCATGCTTTTTTTTGCATCGAAGTCGTATTTGGCAGCAAATTTGCGGTTTACTTCGCCGCGGGTTGCGAGTACATCACCCGCCATTAGGTATTTATTATCGCCGTCATCAAAAAGTAAAACCTGAGAAAATTCGGTATGTCCACCAATCTTCTTAACCGAAATTTCGGGATAGGGCTGATCTTCTTCATCAAGAAACTGGAAATTTGCTTTTGCATTTAAAAAGTGTGCAAATTCGGTTTTCTCATCATCATAATATTCCTCAAGCCCCATCACCTTATCCCATCCATTTTTGGATACCCAAATATTAGCTTCGGGGAAAGTGAGTTCCCAATAGCCTGATGACTTTCCTGCTAATCCTCCAATGTGATCGTAGTGCAGGTGGCTGGCAAAGATATCAGTAATATCGTATTCACTAAGTCCAAATTTGGACAGACTTTCAATAAGTTGTTCGGTATTTGTGTCTTCGCCAAAATCACCAATACCTACATCAAAAAGATAGTTTCGTTTGTTGGTTTGAATCAGAAAGGGGTTAAGGGAGATCTTTAAGGCTCCTTTGGATGGAGGATCATTACGGTTGATACGATTAAACTTCTTATCCAACCCAACAGAAAAGGTGCCTTGATACAGGGGATAGGCTTTACCTAATGACTCCATTACTTGTCCTCAAATTTTTCGTAGGCTTCAATGATATCACGCACTAATTTGTGCCGTACTACGTCTTTCTCATCGAGATATACGAATGATATACCATCAATATCTTTAAGAATTTTTTGAATGGAAATAAGTCCGGATTCCTGTTTCCGGGGCAGATCTGTTTGGGTTATATCACCCGTTATGATAGCCCGACTGTTATAACCGATACGTGTCAGAAACATTTTCATTTGCATATTTGTGGCATTTTGTGCTTCGTCCAAAATTACAAATGCATTATTGAGTGTGCGTCCACGCATGTAAGCCAGGGGGGCAATCTCGATAGTGCCCTTAGCTAAATGCAGCTCTAGCTTGTCGTATTCAATCATTTCTTCTAGGGCATCATATAAAGGCCGAAGATAGGGGTCGATTTTTTCACGAAGATCGCCCGGTAAAAAGCCAAGTGTTTCACCGGCTTCTACAGCAGGGCGGGCCAGCACAATTTTTTTAACTTTTCGCTCTTTTAATGCTTTAACCGCCAGAGCTACAGAGGTATAGGTTTTTCCGGTTCCGGCCGGACCAATAGAAAATACAATATCATTTTGAGCAGATGCGTCGACAATTTCCTTTTGCCCCGAAGTTTTAGCAGTGACTTCTTGTCCATCATGAGTATGAAGAATAAAATTGCCTTGAGATTGCTTTTCTCGCAAAGGGTTACGGCGTTGGTCTGGAATATCACTGTTGTTAAGCGCCAAAACAGTTTCAACATCACCCTCGGTAAGGTTTTCATTACGGGCTGCCATTTGCTCCAGCTCCTGAAAGATTTCTCTTAATTCAGTTCTATCCTTTTCAGGTCCTTTAAATTTAATGCTGTTCCCCCGTGCTGTAATGGTGGTTTCGGGATATGCATCTTCCAATGCATGTAGGTGTTCATCTCGTAAGCCCAGAACAATGACAGGCTCTACGCTTTCAATCTGGATTGTTTCTTCACCAATTGTTGACTGTTCTTTGATAGGCAGTCCTCAAAGATTTGTTATAGTTTACGAACAGGTAAAATAAAAAAATTGTCGGAAAAAATTTAGTTATAGAATCGGTTTTCAGACAAGGGTGCCTTTACCTAATTTTGCTCTTTTGATAAGCTCTTCAATCCTTTTTGGGATGTTTTTTGCTTTGAAGACACTACTGCCGGCAACCAAAACATCGGCACCCGATGCGGTAATTTTTTCAATGTTTTCGAGTCCTACCCCGCCGTCTACTTCGATTAAAAAGTTGCAGTTATGTTCTTCGCGCAGTGCCCGAACTTGTTGTAGCCTTTTGTAGGTAGATTCAATGAAGTCTTGCCCTCCAAACCCCGGATTGACACTCATTACAAGTACCAAATCTACATATTCAAGAATTGGTTCAATAGTATGAATCGATGTAGCCGGGTTTATAGCCACTCCGGCCATTATACCAAATTGTTTTATTTTTTGGATAGAACGATGCAAGTGTGGACATGCTTCCTGATGCACGGTAATCTGATCTGCACCGGCATCTACAAACGCTTCTGTGTATTGGTCTGGATTTTCAATCATAAGATGCACGTCTAGAAAAGCATCACTTGCTCTTCCTGCAGCACTAACAATACTTGGGCCATAGCTGATGTTAGGTACAAAATGACCGTCCATAACATCACAATGTATCCATTGCACACCGGCATCTATACACGTTTCAATTTGCTCACCAAGCCTGGTATAGTCTGCGGCTAAAATGGATGGTGCTAAAATAGGTAGTTGATAATCCATAATTATTGTTGGTTTGAACTGTCAGGTTCTGCCACATAGGTAGTATCTACCTGTATTGCAGCAGACTCACTTTCTTCTTTTACTTCAAAACGTTCGGAGACAATAAGCTTCAGCGTTTCTCCTTCAATAACTTCTTCCTTTTTTGGTTCATAATCCAGAATGGTATTAGGTGGAAATTGTTTACTGGGCTGAAATCTTATTTCGCCAACTCTCAGGCCTGCTTCACGCAGTTTTCGTTGTGCTTCTGATAACCGGGTTCCAATAATACCAGGAACTTTTACAACCTTTTCACCCAGTCCGTCACTTACCGTCATATTTATTACAGTTCCCTTCTCAACCGTTTTGCCCGGCTTAATAGATTGCCTCATTACGCTGTTCTTAAATCGAGAAGATTCATAGCTGATGGTACCGACACGCAAACCATAATTTTGTAGCTGAATTTTTGCGTTTCTTAAAGAGAGATTCACCACTTTGGGCACTTCTACAGTGGGTGTAGTGACAGTATTAACAGTTAAGTAAATTTTGCGATTGGGCTTCACAATCTCAGGTGAAGCCGGGGTTTGGTCAATAACATAGTCTGCAGGGAAAGCTTGATTTGATCGCCGCTCTGATACTTCAAAGCGAAGACCATATGATGTTAATTGATCCTGGGCTTCAGTGAGGGAAAGATGGGTAACGTCCGGTACAGTAACCCCTTCATCATAATTAGTATAAGCAGGCATGATAAAGCTATCGAGCAAAAAAAGTATCAAGGCACCCGCCACTGCAAGGGAGACAATAGATATATAAAACTTTTTACTGGTTAATAGTTTTTTCAAGAAAGCGAACATAAGGCAGTCATTTAAAAATTATATCTAAATGTAAAAGATTCCGGCCCCAAAAGCTTGGCATCTGCATCAAAACGAGAATTTTTTAATTTCACAGTCAAAAAAGCATCAAAGGCCGAAACTAAGTGATTTAATATCAAAAGTGACACCATGTTCCCCGCCAACCTGTAGTTGTCGTTGAAGGCTTCTGCTTTTTTTGCCCCTAAAAAGAAATTCATGGGACTGTCAGAACCATCCCAGTTTAATTGATACAGACTATTGATGGGTTGTCCTTGCCTGTTTGTTCCAAAGTCGTTCCATCCGGCACTGTATTGATAGTATTTACTGATGAGTTCATAGTATTGTTGCGATCCATAGTCAGGAAGTACATGAGAGAAATTATTGCCTTCCTCATTGTCAGGATACACAAAAGGGGTATTTTCTTCGACGGTACGCAGAATTTCAATGTCAACAACGTTCCAGTCTTCTGATGGATTATATGTTGGACTTTCACCTGTTACTTGATTTCTGAGTGTTTCTAGTCCTTCAGCAGTTAGGCTATTCTGGTCGTGATAGGCCACTAACCATTGAGCATACTCTACTACGCTCCAGTTGTTATTGGCAAACTGTTTGTATTTTCTTTCTTGTTTTCTTGCTTTATTTAAACTCACAAAGTGAAAAGTCAGGGCAGTAGCCTCTGCCAGAAAATATGCCCCCGCACGTACCCACTTTTTGTTGATAGCCTGACCAGAACCCGGGATCACAAGAGAACTTACAAGTGCTAATCCAGATTGCTGGCGAAATGGGTTGAGTGCAGATTGATTCTGACTTCTATAGTCTTGCTTAGGGCGAAGGTCATATATTGAAACTTCTTTATCATAACCCGGCAAGTCTTTTTTCAACTGCGCCTGTGCAATTAAAGGAGCAAAAATCAAAAAAATTAATATGCAGTTTTGATACCTATTCATTTTGATTGCTGAAAAATGTTGAAATCAAATGTAAGCCCAAAGTGAAAAATAACTTCATTGCCATAGCTGACATTTTGTGAAGAGTTTTCTGTGACAAATTCTGACGGCAGCGTAACATCAAATGTATTAAATCCATATGCAGAACTGATGAATAACTTTAACGGAAATAAATACTGGCTATTGAATGAAAAGCGCAGTTCAGAGCCGATACCTGTTTTTATGAAATTACTTGAAGACGGAGAATTATACCAGCCATTTCCAGCTTCGGCAAAAATTCTGAGAAAAAGTTTGTCCAGAGTGTGTCGGCCAAGCTGATTATTTAAACGAGTAAATAAGGGGAAGATATAAGATGCTTGTGCAAAGGCTGTGGTATTACCACCCAGGGCAAAGAACGGATAACTTCTCATGCCCGAGAGTCCACCAAAATAATCCAGGTAAAACTGATCTTTGGGATTGTTCAAATAGCTGAAAAGCCGTCCATAAATTTGTCCGGTACCTCTATCCGATATCTTGAAACCGTATCTTCCGGCAAATTCGACCAAGTGATTTTTTGATTTTTCATAGACCGGTGATATGGTACCATTTTCAATCACATAATCTTCCAGCAACCGACCGGGCTCGTAAGCAAATTTTGTAAATGTCCTGAGTCCAACCGGAGCAACATCCGAGTGTCGATAGGGAACAAAGCGTTCAAAAATATGAGTGGCACTATACATAGTACCTCGGAAATATTCATCCGAGGAAGAAGGAATAAACTGGTTGAGCTCTCTGGAAAAAAAGCCATCGGTTTGTACTGTGTAAGGGGTATAGCCAATGCCAAGCTCAACTAAGTTATGATCATTAATTTTGCTTCGCAGAAATAGGTCTGCTTCCCAAATATTATAGGCAATGTCTGCATTAAGAGTGTCTGGCAAACAGGAAGTGCAGGGAAACTCTTCTATTGAAAGCCCGTTTTTTACATTTCTACGCTGATTATAAAACTCAATTGAAATAGTTGGAGACCATCTTTTTTTGATAAAAGGGAGCCCTTGGTATTCAGTGATGAAGAATAGATCCCGATCTAAATCAGTAAGCCTGGCCGGACTAAAAAAGTCGCCCACACCATCGGCTGATACTGAACCGGGTCCGAATAAGGCCCCGCCAAAAAATGTAAGCCTGTCAATTACTTCGCGAGATGAAAAATAGCTGCCAAACTTAAAGTCGCGATATAGGTTTTCGGCGAAGTCGCCCAATTGCCCATTACGGATAAGCTGTCCATTACTTCCATTCAGTTTTGAGTAGTTGTCAAAACGAAGAACTGGAAAGAAGCTGATACCGGTAAAAGTTTCATCATAGGCATAAAAAGCTCTTTGCTTAGATGCTTCAGGCCCACTCATGCTGAAATTAACCTTAGCAGTGTCAGATTTTTGGTATGCCTCTTTGGAAAAGCTGTTAATTTCAGAGTTGTCAAAATTATTGACCGAGCTTAATGTACTGTCATAAAACATCTCGGCCATTGGTTCCGTAAATTGAGGCTGATAGCTTCCTGTAGTGGTGATATTATCCGGGGTGATGAAATCAATCTTATAACCTCCTTTTTGATAATGAGCGAATATTATTTCTCCATCATCATTGACATTAGGCATAAATGCTCCGCCTGTTACATTGGATAGCTTCCTTTTTTCATTTCCATTAAGAGGTGTTTTATAAATGTTAAAAATACCATCGATATCAGCCGAATAGTACAGAAATTCTCCATTTGGACCTACATGGGGATCCCTGAAATCAGTATAGGTGTCCTCTAGAAATAGGCTGACTTCATTTTTTAACAGATCAAAGTATTGTATTCGTCGCGTATCCTGATTAGACGAGGCAAAGAAAATATCTTGTCCATTGGGATGCCAGGCCGGTGTGTAAACCTGTTCACCATTTTCATATGAAGTCAGCTTTTTGATAGCTCCATCCTCAGGATCAACGAGTACCAGGTTTTTTGTGCCTCGATATTCCTGAATGGCTGCAATACGAGAGCCGTCCGGACTCCAGGAAGGATCACGCAATCGTTGGCTTTTGGTAAGTCGCTTGACCTCATCCGCTTTCAAGTTATAGACGAATAAATCATTATAGTGTTCTCCACGCTCATTCAGCTTATTTCTGGCAAATACAACATTGTTGCCATCAGGTGAGAGAGAAAAAGAAGAAGTGACGTTTTTGATGCTTGGCTTCCCGGTAAATCCACAACTGTAAGTATGAGGATGAGTATTTTTAAAACCGGTATTCAGTATAGCTACTGCTTTTGAATTCTTAGCACTTTTGATAAATAATGATAGGCCTGATTCATCCAAACCTTTATTCGAGAGGTATGCTATGCTGGTTCCATCCGGAGAATAAGTGGGATGAAAGTTGAAGAAACCATTATTTTCTATGGAGTTAAGCTTTCCTCCGGAAATAGTTTGGGTGGCATCTTTATAAAATTTAGTGCGCTCTGTAATCCAGTCCTCAAATAAACTTTGTCCGGATATACCGGTAGCCATTTCTAATGCTTCATCAGCGGTGTGTACTCCGGCTTTACTAAGAGCCTTGGAAATATCAGCTAATACTGATTCGCCAAAATTTTCTACCAGATAGATTACAAAAGCGAATCCCTGGTTATATGCTTTTTCCCGTTCAAGGCTATTTTTTGATGAGAATGTGCCCATTTCTTCGAAATTGAGATAGGTATCGTGCAAAATTGAGGTCCGGAGCAGCATATCGCGATGAGAATCCCAGGTATCAAATGTCCAGCCCGAACGCTGATATTGAGCAACACCCTCGGCAAACCATACAGGCACGTTTATGGATGCATACGGATAAGAAATGACACCATTGGGAAATCCGTAAAGTACATCCGGGCGGCGTGCATCCTCATACGAAAGCCATTGAAAATAAATGGCAGGGATTTTTCTATTTTTCTTCATGCTGGCTTGCAGCTGAACGATATGTGTAAATTCGTGTGATATTACATTTCTCAGCCAGTCATGAGTGCCCCTAAGTGGGGTATCCAAAGCGGGCAGCCAAATATTTATTTGATTATCGAAAAAGTATGCAGCCCCATTGGAGTAATCCTGACGGTCTTTAAGGATGATGCTTACTTTTGAGTCAGGCTCTACATCATACAATTTTGTAATATGGGGGTATACCTCTTCTGCAATGCGCGATGCCAGCTTTGCTGATCGGCTGTTTCCCTTCTGAAAGTGAATTAAAAAGTGTTCACTTTCGATGGTGTACCAGGAAATATGGTTTTGAGGATATTGATATTGCGAGGGTGAAATTTGAGCAGAAGCAGTACCCCAAAGCCCAATAAAGAAACATAGCAAAACTACCGGTTTCCAAAAGCTGCGATATGTTTTATTGATTTTTTTCAATGAACCACAGCAATCTTTATAATTTTTCGTGCCTGTTGGTTATTCACTTTGGCGGTGACCATTGCCAGGTATATTCCACTTCCCCAATTTGAGGTATTGATGGTTTGTTCTTCAGGAAGACCACCGGCTGTATCAAATTTTTGCTCATATACTACTCGTCCGCCCGGCTTAATGATCTTTATTTCTACTGTTCCCGGGCCTTGCAGCTGGTACCGGATATTGGTTTGCTCTGATGCGGGATTAGGCCAGTTGTAGGTTTCTTTTTCGACAAGTATAGAAGTTGCAGGCTGATTGCTGCCGCCCCCTGATAGTTGACCGGAAACTTTGTTAAAGGAATCGTCCCCATATTTTGATGGCCAGGTTACATTGTTCATATCAGGAAATATCCAGGCTTTCAATTCTCCGATGTGACTAACAGCATATATTGTTTTATTGGAAATAACAGGTTCAATAGGATGATGGTCACTGGAAACAACACTCCCGACAAAAAGCGGGAAACCTTCTTTGAGCTGTCCCTGATCATTATATGCATTAATATTAATTGAAAGACTGTCTTGAACAAGCACAAAAATATCCTGTATTCCATCGTCTTCTATATCACTGACTAATGGAGTGCCCATAAATTTTGAATCAGCCGGCGGTTGAATTGGGAAGTAGTTGAGTGTAGCACCACGTTTATTTTTAGCATTAAGCTGGTTTTTCTCCTGATCAACATAAATGATATCATTGTTGCCATCATCATTTAAATCAACAATTGCAGGCCAGTCCATTTCAGCATTATCTGCCAGTGGAAATAATGTTCCGGATTGTTCATCAATAAGGGAAAAGGAGTTGTCTGTAAAAACATAAAACGTTGGATCAGATGGACCAGACTGAAAAGCTCCGGTATAAACTCTGGGCAGATTGGTATCTATATTAACGGTGTTGTTTGTGCCTGTGATAGTTACATTGCCCTGCATCAAAATTGATTGCTTGCCTTGCACGATTGATGATTGTTGCTGAGCATTGGCTAGGCTTGCAACAGTATTTCCATTATCAGTTAAGATCCTGGAATTAGTGAAATCAACAAAAAGCGTATCGCCGGTTTTTGAGCTTAGAAATCCTTTGTTGGCGGGAGCTGTAGTTTGCCAATCCTGAACCCAGCTTGTACCGTTCCAAAGCCATTGGCTGAGGTCTATAGTCTGTGATTGTGATGGGTTTTCTGCAAGAATCACCCCTTCACCCAAAAAGGGGTGTTGTGAATCGGGTTGCTGGAAATCAAAAAGTGGAGTTGTAGAATTGGTCAATTGCAGAGAATAGACGGAGTTTGAGCCCGGTACAATAAGGAAGCTATCTGCTTGAGTGGTGAAGACAGAAAGCGCTTTTGGATAAAAATTTTGATGATCAGTACCTGGGGGAATAGCTGTTATTGCATTTGGAATGGAATCCTGTTGCAAAGTTATAGATGTTATATTGTTAGCTGTAGTTTTTCTGGCTCGAAATGTTGAAGTAGGCAGATTATCAGAAAAGTCATAAAATTCAAAGAAGGAGAGAGCCCCTGAATTACTTTTATTATTGGGCGTGGTGGTATTTCCAAAACGATTTTCATAAAACTGAAGGGTGTCACCTTCCAGTGTAATAACGCGGGCATTATTACCGCTCCACCAGAAGTCAAAAGCCGTTCCCCTTGCTTGAGTAGAGAAATTCTGATTGGCAGGGGTGCCAATATCTTGTGCGCCGTCAGCTTCTTCAAGGTCAACGCCCCGGCGGTTTGGATTGGCATTAACTGTCCCGCTGTTGATTTGATTTTCAATGACAGCTTCATCGATGTGCCAGATAAGCATACCGCCATTGAGTATGCGGTCATCTGTCGTGCCGGCTTGCCCATCAGTTCCTACGTCCAGGCCTCCGGGCAGGCTCCAGTCAAAATTGTCGACATCTATGAGTACACCGGCTTCAAGCAACTCTTCAAATCCATCTTCCTGGTTATTAAATACTTGATCTTGATTGGTAAAAGTTTGCTGTACTGTAGTGCCGTCATTTTTTTGAATAGTGATTGTAAGATCGTTTTGTTGAGGGTCCCGATGTCGGTTTTCTACCAAAAAATATTCTTTCCCGGAAATTGAATGGCGTCCGATACTGCCAGCCTGGTGTAAAGAAGCTGCGGGAAGGGATATTTGTGAGTTATCAGTTGCGATATTAAAAGGAGTTTGCCATCCAAGAAACTGTTTTTCCCAGGCAGAAGGTTCAGGAGGGAATAGACCCCGATAAGAAAAAATGCTTTCTCCGTCCATTAGTCCGAATCGCCCAATGCCTGACGCTCCTGTTTCAGTATTAAATAAGTCAGGAATACCCAGGTAGCTTCCCACAGATGCTGTTAAAAGTCCATTTAAGGAAAGTTGGAGTACCAGCTCATTACCGGCGATATCTTCTCCACGGCGCGATAAGGTCTGTGGTAGAATAAGGGAGTTCAATATTCTAAAGTTTCCGCCATTTATTGAAAATCCCTGAAAATTTTGTTGATCAAGTAATTGAGATAGTGAATTTCTACTTAATGAGATAGAAGGGATGTCTTGAGGAGTGATGTCCAGGGTAGTTCCGGTAAGTTCAATATCACGTCCAACCCCCGCATGGAAAATAATAAATGCGGTTTTGTCAGGATCAAGTCCCGGAGGTATCAAACCCACCCTCATCTTCGACTTTTTGCCAGGTATCTCTTGCCAGAATTGCCAGTTTTTGATTGCTTGCATTAACTCCTGTTGGAGCATAGAATTCCATTTTTTCATCCAGCTGGTAAATATCGGGTAGTACCTGATATTCAACATTAAGGTCTCCACCAGAAACTTTTTCAAAATAGTTTTTCACAAACTCTAAGTGTGATTCAAAGTAAGATTGATTGTGGGGCAGGGGATCAATGGTGATATTATTGCTATTTAAATAGGGCAGTCCATTCTGTCCAAAAGTACCATTACCCGAAGTCAGATCATTGTCATCAGTCTGAAACTCTACACGCACTCCAACAATTTTGAGCGTATCCAGTGGTCCAAAATTACGAATTGGCTGATCAGAAAAGTTTATGGGATGACTCTTGACCGGGGTGTAGGAGTTTGATTGCGAAAGGGCTGGTTGAGAATGAAAAAATAAAAGCATGCCAATAATAAATGACATGCTTAGATATTGAAAGGCCTTGGACGTATAATTCATTACATGATACTTGCCAATATTAGAAATTAATCAGCAAGCCAAAACGTGTGGTATTAGCCAGTGGGTGATCTTCTTCGAGGGTGTAGATATAGCTAAAGTCTATTCCTATAAGATCATATCGAATACCAGCGCCAAAAGTCAAAAATTTTCTATTACCATTATTTGGATCTTCATAGTAGAAGCCACTGCGAAGTGCAAAAAGATCGTTGTACCAATATTCAGCTCCTGTAGCAATCATCAACTGTTGCAGAGGGTTCAATATGGCAGTTCCCTGACCGGTTTGCCTTTCAAGAGTACCCCAGGATGTAAAAAGTGATTTTAAAAAGCCATCAGGATTCCCATTTTCGTCTACCCTTGCTAATATTTTCGAAATATCATTTGCAAAAGTCAGCGTACTAACTCCATTTTTATCAAGTTCAGTTGTAAAGGACCATCCCAGTCGGAAAACGGTAGGGAGCGGATCTTTTTGAGCGTTGTCTGTATATTGAACTCCTGGACCAATATTAGAAATATTCAATCCGGCATTAAGGGAAGCCTTTCTTCCTATAAAAGTAAAAGTATCAGAACGATACATTCCTGCAATATCAACGCCAACTGTAGAACCGGGATTAATATCCTGACTTCCTACCTCTCCTTCTGCAAGACTGCTGTAAACAAATCGAAATCCTGTACCCAACGACCAGTTTTTGTCTAGCTGCAAACCATAGGAGACACCCACCGCAAGTTCGTAACTGTTAAATCTGTTAATTTCTTGTGGGCCTCTTGCGTCAGTTCTTATTTGTTCACCTAAATTTAAATAAGTTATATGAGCTCCAAAGGTTCCAATGTCTTCTACATAATGCTTGCCAACCAGATAATCATAAAAAAGATCGGCATTAAACTGTGGCAGCCATTCTGAGTGAGTGATACTTACTTGGTTACCTCGCTGAAATCCCAATCCGGCCGGATTCCAAAAAACAGCTGAAGCATTGTCTGCCAGCGCAACACCGGTATTACCCATGCCCGCTGCCCTGGAGTCTGGTTCAATTTGTAAAAAGGGAACGGATGTAATGCCAACTTGAGCACTTGCAAACTGGGTGACAAGCAAAAGGGAACAGAATAAAAAGAATCTTTTGGCCATAATGGGATATTTTCTATCAACAGAGAATATAGATAACGCCTTAAATAACCATATTGTTACCTATATATCTATTAAAATCTCTTCATTTTTGGGGTTTATTGCAACTTAAGAATTACTGTTGCAGATGAATCTGTTCTTAGCTTAGAGCATTTTTACAACCATAGCAGAGGCACCGCCACCCCCGTTGCAAATACCGGCACAGCCCAATGTTCCACCTGTTCGTTTAAGGGCATGTAGTAGCGTGACAATAATACGTGTACCTGAACAACCGATAGGGTGGCCAATACTGACTGCCCCACCATGAATGTTTACTTTTTCAGGATTCAATTCCATAATCTGGTTGTTGGCAAGAGATACCACAGAAAATGCTTCATTAATTTCAAAAAGGTCGATATCATCTTTTTTAACACCGGCACGTTTCATAGCCTTCGGCATAGCATCAGATGGAGCAGTAGTAAACCATTCTGGAGCTTTGGCAGCACTGGCCTGACTCATGATACGAGCCAGTGGTTTGAGTCCCATCTCTTTAGCTTTCTCCTCGCTCATAACCAGTACAGCAGCTGCCCCATCATTAATACTGCTTGCATTGGCGGCTGTTACTGTGCCTTCTTTATCAAAAACAGGTCTTAGGCCTGGGATCTTATCAAAGTTTACCTTGTTAAGTTCTTCATCCATTTCAACTTCAGTGACATTGCCTTTACGATCTTTGACTTTCACAGTAATCAACTCATCACTGAAATGCCCTTTTTCATGGGCTTCAATAGCCCGCTTATACGAGGTGATAGCAAATTCATCCTGCTGCTCTCGGCTGATGTTGCATTCTTTTGCACAAATTTCTGCAGCATTACCCATATGGAAATCATTGTAGACATCCCATAATCCATCTTTGATAATGCCATCTTCTGCCTGGGTATGACCCAACTTGCTGCCAAATCGCTGTTTTGATAAATAGTAGGGTACGTTACTCATGCTTTCCATTCCCCCGGCAACAATAATATCAGCTTCGCCAACCTCAATTTGATTAGCGGCAATCATTATGGACTTCATCCCCGAAGCACATACCTTGTTAATTGTAGTAGATGGAGTAAGATCAGGGAGTCCGGCTTTAAGGGCAGCTTGTCGTGCAGGTGCCTGACCTATTCCCGCTGTAAGTACATTACCCAAAACCACTTCTTGCACATCTTCGGGTTTAATACCTGCTGCTTTTATCACTTCAATGATAGTCATTGAACCAAGTTCAGGGGCACTGAAAGAGGAGAGGCTTCCTCCAAATGATCCAATTGGTGTTCGCTTAGCTTCAACAATAACTGCGTTACTCATAATAAATCTGGTTGGTTATAAATTTGTATATTTACTCAAATGCGTTTTCTAAATCCTGGACTAGATCGTCGGCGTCTTCAATACCAACTGATAATCTAATCAGTGAATCCTTAAGTCCTGCCTTATGACGTACATCAGCCGGTATAGATCCGTGGGTCATCGTAGCAGGATGATTGACCAGTGACTCTACACCGCCAAGGCTTTCTGCCAAGGCAAAAAGATGCGTATTGCTCATAAATCGTTTGGCCACTTCTATATCATCGTCTTTTAATGTAAAAGACACCATGGCCCCAAAATCGTTCATTTGTTTTTTTGCGATCTCATGCTGCCGGTGTGATTCCAGTCCGGGATAAATCACTTCTCCAACTTTGTCATGATTCTCAAGATACCGTGCAATTTTTTTTGCATTTTGAACGGCGCGGTCCATCCGTACATGCAGGGTTTTAATGCCTCTTAAAACAAGATAGCAGTCCATTGGTCCGGGCACGGCACCGGTTGTCTTAATTTGGAAGCGAAGATGTTCCATGATTTCTTTATTGGATGTAGCAATAGCTCCGCCAATAATATCAGAGTGGCCGCCCAGGTATTTGGTGGTTGAGTGCATCACAGCATCGGCTCCGAGCTCCAGTGGCTGCTGCAGGTAGGGTGATGCAAATGTATTATCAACTACAGAAATAATGTCATTTTTTGCGGCAAACGTTGCCATCTTTTCAATATCTACTACTCTAAGCAGAGGATTCGTTGGCGTTTCAATCCACAAAAGTTTTGTTTTATCTGTTTTTGCATCAGCTACATTTTCAAATTCTGTCATATTCACAAAGCTGAAGTCGATTCCGTAAGGTTCAAAAACCTGTGTGAATAACCGATAAGTGCCACCATAAAGATCATCAG
The DNA here is from genome assembly GCA_034521755.1 of Balneolaceae bacterium. Classification (GTDB taxonomy): domain Bacteria; phylum Bacteroidota; class Rhodothermia; order Balneolales; family Balneolaceae; genus JAXHMB01. The sequence continues at coordinate 46,184 of JAXHMB010000007.1, read as the reverse complement.
ATGCAATAACATGATCACCGGGACGAAACATTTTCAGCATGCTGTCCATAGCAGCACATCCGCTTGCAAAACATGCGCATTCGTCGGCATTTTCCAACCCTGCAATTAATTTTTCCAGAGCAGTTCTCGTTGGATTTGCAACACGAGCATAGTCATAGCCTTTGTGCTGGGCCGGTGCCTCTTGAACGTAGGTAGAGGTTTGGAAAATAGGAGGCATAACAGCGCCCGTGGTTTCTTCCGGTTTTTGGCCAGCGTGTATTGTTTTAGTATTAAATTTCATAGTAATAAATATGCTTAGAGATTTACTTAAACTCCTGGGCTTCATTCTCCATACCCAAATAGGTATATGTCAAAAATAATTTGTTTCGAATATCTTCATTGCCTGGATCATTGGCCAGTACATCTTTGTACAGGGGTATAGACTGCTGTAGATAAGTCTCAATTTTATCTTCAACAGGTTTTGAAAAGTCTTCATCAATCAGTGGAAGAATTCTCTGATATTTAGAAGCGCTGTTTTGATAAAAACTTACCAATGACATTGTAAGACTTTGTTCATCTGGGTTTTCGCTATGGGCTTTTCGGTAATGAACTTCAGCTTCAGCAAGCAGGGAGTCAATTTGAGCCAGCTTATCTGCCACAAAAGAAGAATCAGAACTTCCGGTAATTCGTTCAAAATGCTCTGAGGCAAGAAAGTAAAGCTCTGTTCCCTGGGTTTGACGGTAAATAATATTTCCGGGTTCATTTTCAATCAGCACTCTTAACAGTTCTACAGCTTTTTGATGGTTTCCAAACTTAATATATGCATTAGACAAACCATGAATGAGATTAAGGTTTTCTTCGGAAGAAGAATTGGCTTTCTCATAAACGGCTACAGCTTCTTTATCTTGGCCATTTTCCAAATACATAAATGCCAGTTGCTCAAGTATTTGTGCCGAAAGGTTGGGAATATGATTGTGGGCAGTTTCGAGGGTTGCAATAGCCTTCTCAAGGTCTTTGTGTTTGTAATGTGTTTGACCCTTCATCCGATAAGAAATTGTGGTATCAGGAAGAATGATCGTAGCATTTTTAAAATATGCAATAGCTTTTTGATATTGCTTGTCAGATAAAGCGCTGTCGGTTTGAATAATTTGCACACCTTGGTTGTGCTCATTACTCCATCTGACTTTTAGGAGATCGTCAACTTTTTGAGTGCCCGACGGTATCTCAGAATTTTGGAACAACTCTTTTGCATTGATAAGTGCATCGTGCATATTCTGGTAAAGTGGAGTCCGGTTTGACGGTGCTTTCCTTTTTTGAGCTAACTCTCCAAGCAAGTATCCTTTTTGATATAGTAAATCAGCATTAGGGTCATTGTTTGATATTTCCTCATCAACAGCTTCAATCTTTTGGGTTAAAGCTTCTTCTGATAGGGAATCACTTTTTTCGATTTGCTTGTCTTTGTCGGGGAAGAGGGAAGCACAACCTGTAAATATATAAAGTACAACCCCGAATAGTATCGGGGTTGTTGAAAAGGATAAATCACGCATTATGTAAAAACTAAATCAGAAAATTGGAATGTATGTTTATTGATCAAGCCCTGCCTTCTTTTCATGGCTTCATCTGCTTTTTCGTCCATTCCAAGCGTAACATATATGTTAAATAAACTTCTCCAATATTCTTTATTGTCAGGATCAGCTTCAACCGCTGTTTCGTAGTATTTCATTGATTCTCTTAAAATTTCCTTACCCTTTTCATCAATTTTTGCAGCTTCGTCGATATCATCAGTACGATTGCGCTCATCAAATAAATTTGATGCCATATTTTGATAGATAATACCAAGGATATTATTTGCATCGGGATTCTTAGGTTCGTACTCCAGTGCAGTTTCAAGTTCGTTTAATAGCTACGATTCGGTTAAAGAATTACTTTCGGCTAGTAGTGAATCCCTCTTTTTACTAAGTTCATCAATACTGGCTTGTAGTTCTTCTTTTTGAGAGCCGGATACATTTTCTTGTTGGGCTTTTAATTCTTCAATATGATCAAAATATTCAGAGGCCTTTTCACTTTTTCTTAAAGCTGATTGATAGATCTGAGAGCCCAAATTAATTCGATATTTGACATTTTGAGGATCTTGGTCTACTAAATCCTGGACAATGCCTATTGATTTTTCTGATTCTCCATTTCTTTGATATGCGTCTGCCAAGGTAGTAGTGATGTTTACATTATCGGGATATTTTTCAATGCCTTCCTGCAGCTTAGTAATGGCTTTATCAAGATTACCGTTATTTATATAATAGGCAGCAATAATGGTATAATCATCAGCAGATGGATTATCAGCTCTTTTGAAGAATTCTTCTTTTGAATCAATAGCAAGTTCCAAACTATCGGCATTATATGCTATTTGTGAAAGTACGTTCCAGGTGCGAGCACTATCTGGTATGATAATAGTCGCATTTTGCAAGTGTTTGATTGCAAGTTCTTGTGGATTAGAAACAGAGTTTCTGACACTGTCTTTTGTTACATAATCAATGCCTTTGTTATACTCTTTGGCCCACAAATTAACTTTTAAACTGCTGATATTGTTTATTTGTTTTGATACATCCGTTTCTACTGTGTCAGCAACAGTTTGGGCAGTTTCAAAGCTATTGTTCATTTCTTTGTATTGACTGGCTCTGTCACCGGCTGGTTTTTCATCGGCTAAATCACCCAATGCAACACCTTTATAATAATACCCTAAAGGATCACCTGGCTTATTCTGAATAGATTGTTCTGCAGCAGCCAAAGCACTGCATTCAAGGTTCTTGGATTTTGAGATCATTTTGGACTTCATCAATAAAAGGATTAGTGTTACCCCCACAACCATAAAACAGCCCTATAATTAATGTAACTAGAAAATAATGAAGTTGATTTCTTTAACATGATTAGAACTCTTAAGTAGTTATTATTCATTTTTCACACCGTTGAACCGAAAAAATAAACATATCGTGTCCTTTCTGCAATAAAACCGAACAAATTTTATTATATTGTTTTTCAGTCATTTTGATGAATTATTTAATCAGCAAAAAGAGTATTAATGTTCGGAAATACCAAATTTGATGTCAAACAATCTGAAGGATACCAATTTATTGAAATCACTTCAGACAACCCCTCTGCTCCCAATCTAGTTTTTTTACACGGAATGTTTGGGGGCCTAAGTAACTTTGACGCCCTGATGGATCGCTTGGAAGATGTTAATATTTTTGTTCCGGATATTCCTCTTTATGAAATGAAAAGATCGGACCTTTCAATTTCGTATTTGGCTGAATGGGTTCGCGATTTTATAAATGCACAGGGAATTCAAAATCCAATTTTACTTGGTAATTCTCTTGGAGGACACATTGCTTTACAATACGCGCTGAGTTATCCTGATGACGTTGCTGGTCTTATTTTAACCGGCAGTTCAGGACTTTTGGAGAATGACTTTGGCAATACTTCACCTCGGCGTAAAGATCCCGAATATATTAGAAAACAGGCTAATTTGACCTTTTATGAAGATCTTGCCGATGATACATTGGTTGAAGAAATTATGGAAGTAACGGAGTCGCCCATCAAGCTGTTGAAATTACTTACTATTGCCCGTTCAACGCAGAAACATAACATGGAAGAGAAGCTGCCCAATATTAAAGTTCCTGTTTTGCTAGTTTGGGGAAAGGAAGATATCATTACCCCTCCTGAAGTTGCAGATACTTTTTTTGAAAAAATACCCAAAGCAGAATTGCATTGGATCGAACGCTGCGGTCATGCCCCCATGATGGAGCGTCCGGATGAATTTGTTGAGTACGCCAAACCATTTTTAGAAAAGTTTTTATCTTCTAATTCTAATGAAAAAGAGATACAATCAATATGAAAGAAATAGTTTATACTTCAGGTGCACCCGAAGCCATTGGACCTTACAGTCAGGCTGTTATTTATGATGGAGTAGTATACTGCTCCGGCCAGATAGGTTTAAATCCTGAAACTATGGAATTTGTAGGTGATGATGTGGAAAGTCAGGCAAAACAAGTGATGAAAAACTTGGAAGCTGTTCTTAAAGAAGCGGGATCAGGGTTTGAAAAAGTAATAAAGTGCAGCATTTTTCTTGCTGATATGGACGATTTTGGTGTGGTCAATGAAATTTACGGCAGTTGCTTTTCTGATGATCCACCGGCACGCGAAACAGTGGCTGTAAAAACCCTTCCCAAAAACTGCAGGGTTGAAATTGGCTGTATTGCCTATACCTGATATTGGAATAATCATTATTTTCAAGGAGACTCTTGTGGGTCTCCTTTTTTATTTATCACTTTCTGAGACAAGCTGAAAACTGGCATTGGTTTTATTGCCTTCCATATCCTCAACGGATGCCGATATTTTCATTTGAGGAGTTGGTTTAAAATCAGGGTGATAATACACCAGGCGGTCATCTTCAGGTTCGAACTCTGCTATTCCCCTTGCTCCATTCACAGAAATTGATGCCGTTTTATGATTAATGCCGGCCAAATCATCTGTGGCTTCAATATATATAAGCCATTGTCCATCTTCTCTTTGATGTAACCTGGCATTTTTCAACAAAGGAGGAGAGGTATCTTGGAGCACATAGAATGTTCCCAGCTGTTCCGGATTGGCAAACAAATAGTTTTTCACCCTTGTGGATTCCAAATAATTCAGCTTTTGCTTTCTTTCGTTGAAGCTGTAGACAGAAAGCTTAGGCATTTTTTGTTGAATGGAATCCAGTTCAATAGCCAGTTTGAACGAGTTTTTTAGAGGTTGGCTGGAAGGCAGGACTTCTGCTTTTATTGAATCGGCCGCGAACTGCTGAATGTAGAGAGCTGAAGATGCGTCTTCATAAAAAGTGCCGGGATCAAATCGAACAAAGCTTTGATCTGTGCTGGAGGGAATAAATGATATTGAATCTGCTGAGATTCGTCTTGCAATAAAATGACTTTTATATGAGCCTCTGAAAAAAAAGTCTTTTTTCTGGTCTAGCTTCACCCTTAATTGACTATCCTCAACTATTATATCTGACGAGGCTGAGAGAGCAAGAGTAAGGTTTCGGGCCTGTTCGGAAGGGATATTTACCCAATCATCAAACCAAGACCATTGATTTGGTTTTAACTGTACTGGTTCATTCTGTTTTGGGGGGTTAAAATCAATCCGCCCGGCTTTCTTGCTCGAAGCAGGAACCCGCAAGGTTGCAGATGCTTCACTTTTATTTCCAAAATAGTCTTTGGCGATAATTCTTAATCTGTGATCTCCGGGGGCAAGGTGTAATTCTGCATTACGGTCTCTGGATTCATAAAAAGGAAGTGTGTTGCCTTTTTTAATGTAGAGACGCTGATAGCCTGCATTATATTTTTCCAGCAGGGGATATACCCGATCAATAAACATCTGATTTGTCTCAAGGTATGAGAACTGGTTTGTTTTTGAATGAAACCGGAGACTGTCATCAACAAACATTTTGAGTTCATAGACGGCATAGGCATTATACACTCCATTAGCTTGGTCAAAAACGTCAATTCCAAGACCTACCGGTCCGCTGATATCTATACTGCCAAAGGTGTAGCTGCCATTATTCTTCCAGGCTCTCTTGGTAAAGATTCTATTTTCTCCTTCAATTTTGGATTCAATTGCCAGTGGTTCTACAGAAAGCCTGGAAAATTGAGGAGCGATGGTATCCTCAACATTTAAGTTTGTCAGAAGTGGATTGAAAGGCTCGTGGCTTGGCGTTCGAAGTTCGAAATGCAGATGCGGAGGCCCAATGCCTGAAGCACCCGTCAGCCCGATCACATCACCTTGCTTAACACGGATATTCAGATGTTCAACGTTGCGATCAATTTCAAATGAGTAATCCTGCAATCTGATCGAATCGGCCAGCTGCTGAATGTTTTCTTCAAACCGAAGAAGATGTGCGTAAACGGAATAGGTATTGTTTTCATGTCTTAAGTACAAAACTTTCCCATAGCCGTTAGGCCCAATAGCAATACGATGCAAAACTCCACTTCGGGTGGCAAATACTTTATAGCCCTTACGTCCCCATGTTTTGATGTCCAGGGCTGAATGGAAATGGGCAGAACGCGTTTCAGCAAAGGTAGAAGTTAAATGAGAGCTGGCATCCGTAGGCCAGATGTATGTTGCTGTAGATGGATCAAATGAATTATTAGATCCGTTCTGAGCCAAACACAAAAACGGCGTTAACAGTATAGAAAGGATAATAGAAATTTTGATAGAGCTCATATCAACAGGCAATTAGGAAACGCTCACATTTAAACTCGTATAATCATGGAGATTTGCTTTCACTTGGTCTCCTGATTTAATTGGAGAAACCCCTTCTGGAGTTCCTGTAAAAATAAGATCTCCGGGTTGTAGCGTAAAAATATTGGAAAGATACGAAATCAACGTTGCAACAGAGAAGATCATATGTTTTGTGTAGCCGTGCTGACGTACTTTACCATTTACAAGTATAGAAAGTTCTAAATTCTGTGGATCGGTAATTTTATCTGCAGCTACAAAAGTGCTAACGGGAGCAAAAGTGTCGAATCCTTTGGCAACAGACCAGGGATGAGACTTATTTTTAGCTTCTTGTTGAATATCACGAGCAGTAACATCAATGCCAATCCCGTATCCGGCTACATAATCCAAGGCATTATTTTCTGCAATATTTTTTCCTTCTTTTCCTATGGCTGCTACAAGTTCAACTTCATGATGCACTTCTTTACTTAGAGAAGGAAGGCTGATTATATCGCCATCAAATATGATGCTGCTGTTCGGCTTAAGAAAGACCATAGGCTTAGATGGGACTTCATTATCCAGCTCTTCAGCATGCTTGGCATAATTTCGCCCAATGCAAAAAAGAGTGTTTACCGCCAGCTCAGTTTTTCCGTCAATAGATATAGATTTCATACTTTCAATAAATAAAAAAAGCCTTAATTCCTGAAATGGAATTAAGGCTTTTAAGCTTTTTAAAATACGTTATGCCGGTTCGACGCTCACATATTTGCGTCCACCTGAACGAACGCGAAACATTACTTTCCCGTCAGCTTTGGCAAAAAGTGTATCATCCTTGCCGCGACCAACATTTTCTCCGGGATGAAATTTTGTACCACGCTGACGTACAATAATATTACCAGCGCGAACAACTTCACCGCCATACTTTTTTACACCCAGTCGTTTCGATATCGAATCGCGACCGTTCTTTGTAGATCCTTGTCCTTTCTTATGTGCCATAACAAATTAAAATCTTTGAATTAGTCTTCTTGCTTACTGTCCCAAGCCCGTTGAACGGTAACTCTTTCTTCATCCTTGGGTACAAAACCTTTGAGTTCTTTTAAAGGCGTATCTTTGATATGAGCTATTGCCTCTTTTGCTGTCATATCCGTAGAAACCTTATCAGCTGATTTAGCTTCTTTCTTGGTTTCTTTCTTTTCTGATTTTTTGGAAGCCTTTTTCTTTTTGGTTTTGGTTGAGCCGGAAGTTGAGATTTCATTTATCTCAATTTGAGACATCGGCTGACGATGTCCTCTTTTAACCTTGTAACCTTTTCGGCGCTTTTTCTTAAATACAATGACTTTGTCAGCTTTCACATTATCAAGTAATGTAGCTTCAATGCTGGCGCCTTCAACAGTAGGCTTGCCCACATTTACATTGCCGTTGCCATCATTGATAAGGAAAATTCGATCAAATGTAAGCGAATTGCCCGCTTCTTCATGTTGTCTGTCAACAAAGAGGACATCGCCTTCCGAAACACGGTACTGATGACCGCCAATTTCTACTACTGCGTACATCTATATATGATTTTAAAGTTATAAAAATTCTTTTCGCAAGAGACTCCAAATATAAGGGTTATACAGTTTAATACAAAGCAAAAAAGATGCTGAATTGTAGTTTTCTAAATAGTATTTTGTAGCAAATGAAAACTCAAAATTTTATACAATGAAAAAGAAATTACCGGACTTGCATAAACAGGCGTTTACCTATAAGAACACCAAAAGATTGCAGCATGACGGAGGCCGGGCCTGGATTAAGGATTCCCAGCTGCACGAAGCCCGAAAAGATGCCAATGGGAAATTGGAAACAGTTAAAAGGAAAGAAGACTAATATTCAGTCACTTTTAAAAATAGGCTATCCATATGATCCCCAGGCGCGCAATCTACATCTTTATCGGTTTACTGGCACTGATATTTTTTATCTCAGAATATACCAAAGACGATAATCCATTTCCGACAGTAACACCTATTCAGGATGAAGAACTTAAAGAAGCTTATCCTGCACTGTTTGAGAGCATTGCCAGTCGCGATGCATCAACCATTTCTACTTACTTGGATCACAACAAGCAACACGTTCAGGATTTAGGTTGGAAAGCCTTAGCCAGCACACCCGTTGAAGATGTAGACGCTTTGATAGAAAAAGCAGAAGCCAGTGAAAATAGACTGGCATGGTTCCCGCTGGCTTTTCAAGAGCTGACATCTTCTCAGCTCAGGACCTTGGAAAAGTTCTGGAATGCAAATGTGGGGAACCGCTCCGATATTTCCAGGATTTTTGGCAGGCAGGGAGATGAACGATCATTGGAATTTTTGATGAATCATTTTGATGAAATTGCCGGTAGTGAGTATGAATATGATGCTGCTTTGGCCATAGCTCGGTTGATGCGTACTCATTCGTTATCTTCAGTACAGCAGATTAAAATTATAGAGCGAGCATTTCTTGTTGAAGATCCGCTAATAACTCGGGCATATTTATATGCCTATTATCGTGATCGAAATCGCGAGCCTGCATTAAGCTCAGAAATAAAGTCAGCCATTTACCAACAGTGGCAGCTTTACGGAATTGGGAACAGTGTAAAGGTTGACCAATTTGTTACAGGCATTATTCCTGAACTGGCACTTTATGAAACAACACTCTATTATAATTCAGAAGAGGAATTGGATAGACATACTCAGCTGTCAGTTGAGTTATCTCAGGCTTTAAATGATGTAGAGCTCAATGATGACACGCAACTTGCTGCAAGTATCCTGTTGCGTCATCAAAACCCGCATGTTGTTCAGCAGGCACTGGTAAATCTTGACGGGCAATTTAGAAAAGGAAATAACCTGAACAATTATTTAGTCAATGAGCTACTTCCCAATCCACGGACTCATTCTTTTGTATGGACATACGGTTTGGAAGCAGCGGCTAAAGTTGATTCTTCATTGGTTTCTCAGCATGCACAACGACTAGAAAAAGTAGCTGATGAGAATGTGTACTTATTGCCAAAAGTATTAGAAATCTGGCAGATTGAAGAAAGTTCACAAAAATATCTCGACCGGCTGATGAGAATTATTGAAGAAGGAAGATCAATGCCGTCTTCTTATGCCATTTCCTCATTAACCAGTTATTGGGACTCATTACCTGATGAGGAGAAGACTGATGAAATGAGAACAGAAGCACGCAATATTGTGTTTGCGGCGCTTGCACTGAACGATCGTGGAGTTACTGTGAGGGCAGAAAATATTCTAGGCAATGAAAGCTTGTTTAGCGAGAATGATTTTTCGCAAATAAATGAAGCCTTGTCAGCTTTTAAGTTACCGGAAGACGTTCAAGTCTATCAGGCCTTTGGCCGTTTATATAAAGAACGCTTTGAACAGCAGGGGCAGCCGGTGATTGATTCATTAGCTGCAGAAGGATATGCGCCCTTAAACCGCTCTTTGGCGGATGCCGGTTGGGATGTCGAAGCAGAAGAACCTGAAGCTAGAGAATTCCGATCTCCTAATTGGACAAACTTCTGGAAGCTTGGCGAACATCCTGTTTGGGTGCTGGAGACCAATAGGGGAACTATTAAAGTTCAGCTTAATCCACTTTCGGCACCCGCCACGGTTTCGGTGATTGATAGTTTAACAAGGTCCGGGGCATATAATGGAGTTCCTTTTCACCGGGTGATTCCCAACTTTGTAATACAGGGTGGGGACATATCACTTAAAGATGGATTTGCCGGTCCCGATTTTGTGATACCCACGGAGGCCAGTGAACTGGAATATGTTCGAGGTACTGCAGGTATTGCCAGTTCGGGTACTGATACTGAGGGTAGTCAGTATTTTATCATGCATCAATGGAAGCCACATCTGAACGGACTTTATACCTTATTTGGCAATGTTACAGACGGGATGGATGTGGTTGATCGCATAGTAGTGGGAGACAGTGTAGAAGTAGCTTACTGGCAGTAACAGCTAGAAAGTAAGCTTTACAACAGTACCCTTTCCTTTTTCTGAGGCTGTCACGATAAACAGGTTATCATAATCCGAGTCTTCAAACTGCTGATAGCGTTCTTGCCCAATCAGCTGATTTACAAGCATGGGGGTGGTGTTGGAATGACCCGAAATAAGAACGGTTCCGCCGGCATCACTTTGAAACATTGAATCCAAAGTCGTTTTTGCAAAAGGGTCATGCCTTCTAATTTCCAGTCCCTTTTCATCAGCAATTTGTTGAACTGTTTGCCGGGTGCGTTTATAGTTTGTGCAATAGATGGCTGTGATATCGGTTTCTTTCAGGTGATTTGCCAAGGCTGCTGCTCGTTCCCATCCCATTTCATTCAGCGGCGGGTCTTCGGTACCGTCATCCGCTTTTTCAGCGTGTCGAACTAAAATAAAAGTTGTTTTATCTAAATCCTCTTGAGTTTTCGGGGAGCTGTATGCTAAAAAAAGGAAACAAAGAAGGAACAGAGTTGAGGATACTGATAACTTTTTCATGGTTAAATAATTTATCCCTGGTTGCCCAGCGGTTTAAAAGCCTGAATGCCGGTAATTTCACGACCTAGAATCAGCCCGTGTATGTCGTAGGTGCCTTCATAGGTGTTTACAGATTCCAGGTTCATTACATGGTGCATCACGCGATAGTCACCGGTGATGCCGTTGGCGCCATGCATATCGCGAGCAATACGCGCAATTTCCAGGGCCGTGCCGCAATTATGGCGTTTAGCCAGGGAAGTCATGGTGTGATGATCACGTCCTTCGTCTTTCAGCTTACCCAGCCTCCAGGCAAACATTTGCATGGCCGTAATATCAGTAAGCATGTTGGCCAGCTTGGTTTGGGGCAGCTGATTGGCTGCAATCGGATGTCCGAATTGTTTGCGTTCCATCACATACTGACGTGCTTTTTGATAGCAAAATTCAGCCGCACCCAAGGCACCCCATACAATACCATATCTGGCACTGTTCAGGCATTTGAATGGCCCCTTAAGTCCCTTGATGTCCGGGAATGTATTTTCGTCAGGAACAAACACATCTTCAAAAACGAGTTCTCCCGTTTCAGAAGCACGAAGTGACATCTTGTATTTTGTCTCCGGGGCCGAGAAACCATCCATATCTTTCTCCACTAGGAAACCGCGGATCACGCCCTCGTCGTCTTTGTTTTCTTTGGCTTTGGCCCAGACAACAGCAACATCGGCAATAGGGGAGTTGGTAATCCACATCTTTGCTCCATTTAAAATCCAGCCCCCATCAGTCTTTACTGCGGTAGTGGTCATGGAGCCGGGGTCAGAGCCATGATCAGGTTCAGTGAGTCCAAAACAGCCAATAATTTCACCGGATGCCAGCCTGGGTAAGAATCGTTCCTTTTGTTCATCGGTTCCAAAAGTAAAAATGGGGTACATCACCAGGGAAGACTGTACTGACATAAAAGAGCGGTAGCCCGAATCCACGCGCTCAACTTCGCGAGCTATGAGTCCATAAGCTGTTTGACTAGCATCCGACCCTCCATACTCGGGCGGCAAATAAGAGCCCAGTAAACCAAGCTCACCCATTTCGGTAGCAATATCTGGATCAAAATATTCTTCTTGGTTTCCTTTCAGCGCACGCGGCTCGAGCTTGCTCTGAGCATAGTCACGGGCGGTCTCCATAATCAGCCGATCATCTTCGTTCAGCTCTGATTCAAATTGAAAAGCGTCGTCGATGTTAAAACTATTGCTGGACATGTGATGATTTATTTTTATGGTATTTTCTTTTATCGAAGGTAAGTGATATGGTTGAAAGTTGCAGGCTGCAAGTCAAGCCTTTGTCAAATATTCAACCTTCAACTTGCTGACTTTCAACATTAATCATCCCCAGAATTCTTTCTTAAGCTCCCGGGCGATAATCATTCGCTGAACTTCTGAGGTGCCTTCCCCGATAGTCATCAGTTTGGCATCACGTAAAAAACGTTCTACATGATATTCTTTGATATAGCCATAGCCGCCGTGAATTTGAACAGCTTCATCAGCGGCACGTACCGCCAACTCTGAAGCAAATAGCTTGGCCATCGATACTTCTTTGGTAAAAGGTTTGCCCTGATCTTTCAGCCAGGCAGCACGATGAACAAGAAAACGAGCGGCATCGATTTCGGTAGCCATATCAGCCAGTTTATTTTCTATAGACTGAAAATCACCGATAGGTGAACCAAACTGTTTTCTCTCACCAGAATATTTTAGTGATTCTTCCAAAGCACCGCGTGCAATGCCCACTGAGAGGGCACCGATACCGATACGTCCGCCATCGAGAACTTTCATAGTGTCTATAAAGCCTTTGCCTTCTTCGCCAAGTAGATTTTCAGCAGGAACTTCTACATTATCAAAATAGACTTCGGTAGTGTCGGAGGAGTTCATTCCCAGTTTTTCCATCTTGTTGCCGGGCTGAACGCCATCCCATTCACGCTCTACAATAAAAGTACTGATGCCTTTGGTGCCTTTGTCAGGATCGGTTTTGGCAAGAACTATATAAATGCCGCCTACAGAACCCTGGGTGATAAAAATCTTAGCTCCGTTGAGAATCCATTTGTCGCCTTTTTTTACGGCCGTAGTTTTCATGCCTGAAGCATCACTCCCTGATCCCGGTTCGGTAAGACACCAGGCACCCAGTTTTTCACCGGTAGTAAGTTGTGACAAATACTGTTTCTTTTGTTCATGATTACCGGCTAATGCAATATGACCACTGGCTAAAGAAGTATGGGAAGCAACAGTGAGAGCAAGCGATGCATCCCATCGGGCAATTTCTTCAATCATAAGGCAGAAACTTACATGTCCAACCCCACCGCCATTATATTGTTCTTCATGAACCATCCCTAAAAGGCCCTGGTCAGCAAGCTTTTCTACAAGGTCATGTGGAAATTCTTTACTGGCATCACGCTCTTTTACATCCGGTGCAATATGGCGCTTGGCAAAATCACGGACGGAATCACGGATTAATTGTTGGTCTTCGGATAGCTCAAAAGAAAGGCTCTGGGACGGGTTTAAAACATCAGTGCTCATAATAAATCAGTTGGTTAAAGTCTTTATAAGGATAAACGTAATACAGTTAAAATAGTTTACAGAAAATGTTAAAAATGGTTACAGGCGCCAAAAAGACTTATCCAAAGTTCCAGTTAACACCGCGGCCTATTTCAGGATCAGGATAATTCCAGTCAACAGCGCCCTGATCGCAAGCATACATACATGTGCCGCATTCTATACAATCTTCAACCTGAAAATGAACAGTACCATTTTCATCCATGGTATAACAATTGGCAGGGCACACATAGGTAGTGCATTTATGCGGACATGTTGAATTACAAATATCCGTATCCACAACAATATGTGGCTTGATATCAGATTTTGCCTGGTTGCGATAGCTTACCAGTCCTAAGTCGTTCTGTAAGTTTCAATAATTTCATAATGATTTTATCTATATCGTGTCATTCTGATCCGCCAGCCGGACGGACAGATAATTAGATGTACATAATGCTAAAGTGATTTTGCTCCTTTGAGTCCTATTTTTATCAGATCCCAATAGGACGAGTGTTCTTTGATGGATTCAGCCATGAGCTTGCGTGACTTCTTGGTCGGCTCACTTTTAATGGAGAAAAATTTCTTGCCGAAATCACAGATCAGGTTTGGCACATCTTTGAACATTTCGGGACTGTGCAGCATATGTACAGCGTCCTGAAATCCATTCATGTCTTTCATTACGTAGCTTTCGTCCAGTGCTTTGCGATAACTTTTCAATGTACTGGATGTGTAATCATCTTTTTCCTTTGCATCAACGATTGTTTCTGCTGCCAGAATTCCGGATCTCATGGCATAATCCATACCCTGAATGGCTTTGCCCGCGTTCATCAACAGGTTAGCCGCTTCTCCACAAAGTAGTACGCCGTCTTTATACAATTCTTTAGGCATGACGCGCTTATCACCGGAAGAAACCACATGAGCAGAATACTCCACAACTTCTCCGCCTTTAATAGTATCCTGTATTACCGGGTGGCTTTTAAAATGATTTAAAATATCATGAGGACTTTTCTTCTTCTCCCGAAGATCTTTGAGCCCAAGAACAAGCCCAATAGAAATGGTATCGCGGTTTGTATATAGAAATCCACCGCCTTCAACGCCATCCGTGGCATATCCGATAAATTCATTAGACATGCCGCTTAATCCATTCAGCTGAAAGCGATCTTCTAGCTGATCCTGATCATAACGTATAATTTCTTTGATACCGGTCAATACATGATCAGCGGGCACATAATCATCCTGCAGCCCAACCTGACGTGTTAGTAAGTTATTAACACCCTCGGCAATAATTACACTGTTAGCATGAAACTCTTCTTCGCCGGTGCGGATGCCTACGGCTTTGTCATCTTCCATCAGAATTTCATCTACCTTAATATTGGTTGCGATGAAAGAATCCATAGGGTAATCACTTTCAGCAATAGCATCTTCAACTTTGCCGGCCAGCCAGCGATCAAACTTCGAGCGCAGCACAACAACTCCGGTGTAGGGTGTTTCGTTGAAATGAGAAGACTTGAAATCAACCGAAAAAGTTGACTGATCGTCCATGAAGGTGAGCCGCCGATGGTTGATGAAGCGTTCCCATCCGGCATCTTCTTCCTCCCAGTAATTGGGAACAAGCTTAGCCAGATCACTGCCCCAGAGCACACCCCCGGAAACATTTTTGGCTCCGGCAAATTCTCCTTTCTCAATCAGCAGAAACTTCATGTTATTGCGGGCTAAAGTCATAGCAGCAGCCAAGCCTGCCACCCCGGCACCAACAATGATACAGTCAAATGTTTCGTCTTCCATAATTAAATAGAGGTTAAAAGTTACAGGTTGAAGGTTTTTGTTGAACGATTATAACATTCAACTTTCAACCTGTAACAACTTAGTTCCTAATCTTTTTCAGCTCCTCAATAAATGGAGGTAATACTTTATACAGGTCTCCAACAATGCCATAATCGGCAATTTCAAAAATGGGTGCGTCAGGATCTTTATTAATAGCTACAATTACTTTCGAGTTAGCCATCCCTGCAACATGCTGGATAGCTCCGGAAATACCTATAGCAATATAAAGTTGAGGAGAGACCACTTTACCGGTCTGACCTATTTGCAGGCTTGGATCCATAATTCCTGCTTCTGTTAAAGCACGTGAAGCCCCAATTCCGGCACCCAGTACATCAGCCAACTCATTGATTAGATTTTGTCCTTCTTCATCCTTGGCGCCACGTCCTGCAGCTACGATTGTTTCAGCTTCAGAAAGATCAATTTTATCACCGGATGCGCCAATAATTTCACGAAGTGTTGCTTGAAGTTCACTTTCATCGAAGCTGAAATCAATATTTACTACTTCTGCATCTGTTTCATTTTCGACGAGGTCATAAGAACCGGATCGTACAGAAACCAGAATTTGATCATCATGTGCTTCGGTTGAAGAAAGAATTTTAGCCGCCATTACAGGGCGCTTGGCAGAAATGCCTCCATCAATGAGGTCAAATTCCGAAACATCAGAGAGTACCGCTGCATCTTGATTTGCTGCCAGGGCCCCGAGAATGTCTTTCGTACTTTCTGTTGATGCAAAAGCAAATACGTGGGGATTGGCTTCCTCCATCACTTTTGCAAAAGCTTTAAGCAGCGGTGTATTCATGTGGTTTTTGAAAATCGGGTCTTCCATTGTATAAATCTTTTCGGCTCCATAGCTTTTAACCTGATCTACATAGTTAGAAGCATCAGCATCAATGATTACAGCTTCAGCAGCATGGCCGTTATTTTCAGCCAGTTGTTTGCAGTGTGATAGGACTTCCAGAGAAGACCGCTTAATTTTTCCGTCACTAATTGCGATGTGGGTCAGTAGTGTGCTCATGAGTCTTATGATCTAGTATAAATTTAAATTCGTGTCTTTTGTAAGCAGTAATTTTAAAACAGGCAGCGATCAGTTTTATTAAATTACGTTTGCTTCTTCATCAAGCAGTTTGGCCACCTGCTGAGCCATTTCTTCCGGCTCTCCTTCAAACTTTTGTCCGGGTTCTCGTCCGGGCTTTTCCTGGTAGCCTGTAACCTTTGTCTTGGGTGATAACTCGCTTTCATCAATACCAAGAGAAGAGAGTTCAATGGTTTCCATGGGTTTACGTTTCGACTGCATAATTCCCTTCAAACTGGGAATTCGCGGATCATTCATATCATTAGAGCAGGTTACCAGACAAGGAGAAGGGAGTCCGATTATTTCCTGTCCGGAATCCCCCTGACGCTTTACCACGAGTTTGTCGCTGTCCATCTCCAGTCCTACAGCGTTTGTAGCATAGGGAAGGTTCAGCTTTTCAGCGAGCATACTTCCTGCCAGTCCGGCGTCAGTGTCCTGCGACTGTTTTCCACAGGAAATGACATCATACTCTTTATCTTCAAAAAACTTTGCTAGAATGGTGGCATATGTGGCCGAGTCATACTCTGCATCGCCTGAGGTTTGAATATGCACTGCTTTATCAGCGCCCATGGCCAAGGCTTTTCGAATCGTTTCAGTTACTTTGTCAGGGCCAACGGATACAACTTCAACTTCGCCGCCGTGAGCTTCTTTCAGTACCAAAGCTTCTTCTACGGCTGATGCGTCATAAGCATTGAGTATCATCCGGTTGGTATCCTGAATAAGCTGACCTTCCTTAATTTGGATCGGTGCGTTGACATCAGGCACTTGCTTTATACAAACGTAAAATTTCATGTGTAATATCTTTTTCAATTAGATTGGAAATTTTCAGCCCATTTCAAGGCCTTAGAATATACAAAACCTATTTGGAAATTATGAATTGTGAATGTTGAATTCTGAATTATTATGATAACTTTTTTCTAATTGAGAATACAACATTCAAAATTCAACATTGTTATTGCAGCTTGTTGTATTCGGTAAGATGACCCTGATCTATATTTGTGAGCAGATTGTAGGCTTCAAGTCGAACCTCTGTTTTGGCATCCTCAAAAATGGAGACAAACTCTCGGTATTTGGCATTAAAAAAGGTATCAAACAGCAGGTTGTTTATTGTATTTCCCTTTGCTTCTTCGATCATCTCTAAAGCCCGCAGAATTTCCTGTCGAGCTTCAACGGGATTACTGAGAAATTGATCAACTCCCAGGCGGTGATAGATGTAGCTGGCTCGGCGTAATAGTCTAAAATTGGGATTAAGAAGATCGGCAATAAGCTGGGCTCTGTTTCTGCGGGTGCTGCTGGTGCGCGACCACCCGGTAGAAGATGTTGTTTGGCCAATGGCGACAAGGTTATTGGCTTCACTGAAATAGGGACTTCCGCCCAGTTCAGAAAAAGTATCAAAATCGTATCCAATGATGATATAGGCATAGAAATCGAGCAGGGTAGTGAGCTCGTCAAACTGGAGTTCATCATGAACAAAGCCGCGATTGGGTGTATAGTTGAATGTCCAGTTTTCATCATTATACAGGAAGACCGTTGTCTGTTGAGTAGTATTATAGATGGGTCGCTGTGATCGCACGACTATATTCGCTTCAAAATTGAAGTTGTTATCTACGCTCATAAGGGTGATCTGGATAGTAGCATTAATTCGCTCGTGTTCCATATAATTGGGGCCAATCCAATCGTGCTCATTAAGGTAGGACTCAATATCAGTACTCAGGTTATCTAAATAATTTATTGAAGCACTGTTTATCTGGCTGCGGTCAACCTGTACGGTAGCATTGATTTCCTGTGCATGTACCCGGAAGGGTAAAAAAAGGAGTGCAAATGCAACGGATAAAACAAACGTAACCGGATAATTTTCTTGAAAAGAGGATAATTTCATTCCTAATCCATAGATTATAAATAAGTGTTCATCTATTTAATGATACAAAATTTTGAAAACTAAGCCTTTAAATTTTAAGAGACCGTTATTTTTCGCCTTTCTGCTTTTGGGAATCACCTTTTCCGGCTATAGCCAGGCAACACTGGGGGCAAGGGAAATAAGTTTAGGTCAGGCTACCAGTGCATTGCCTAACAGTACATGGGCTGTGTTTGCAAACCCTGCAATGTCAAGTGAAGATAGAAAGAGCGTTTCCTTTTTTGGTATCCGTTATTATGGATTTTCAGAACTTACTGACATGGCGGTAGCTGCCACTTATCCCACAGAATTCGGTGTGATCGGTGCCGGAGTATATCGGTATGGAGATGACCTGTTCAATGAAAATCAGCTCAGAGTCAGCTATAAGAATTCTTTTCAGGGATTCCACTATGGAGCCGCTCTCAATTATAATCATGTAGTGCAGGGTGACGGGCACGGTTCTTTTGGAGCTTTGGGTATTAATGTTGGCCTGGCAGCACAAATTATTGACAATCTTTGGATAGGCGCCAAGGCGACGAATATAAATCAGCCTAAGTACGGTGAGTTCAATAACATTGCCGAAGAACCGGTACGTGATCTGAGTATTGGCTTTGCTTATCAGGTATCCGACCTGTTTCTGTTTACCTCTGATGTGTACAAGGATGTTCGTTTTCCTGTTTCCTACCGCGGAGGTGCAGAAATTAAGATCATCGAAAATCTGAGGGGCAGGGCAGGCGTTACTACAGAACCGCTGACATTCTCAGCCGGATTCGGGTATAATACTGATTTATGGGGTATAAACATTGTGGCCCAGCAGCATGAAAATCCTGTATTGGGTATAAGTCCCGGCTTAGATTTGAATATCACATGGTAAATCGAATCTGTTTATTAATTCTACTTTCTTTTGGCTTTGCTGTGCTGGTACAGGCCCAGGACCGGGACAGTACCCGTTCTGAGGTGCAGGAAGATCTTGAGGATGCACTTGAAAGCTTTGACCCTGAAAATCCCAACTTTAACAATGAACGTCTCACCCAGTACCTGCAGGATCTGGCGGCAAACCCCATCAATATAAATACTGCTACGGTTGATATGCTCTTGCGTATTCCGGGAGTAAATCTAAAAGTGGCACGCGGTGTGGTTGATTACCGAAAAAATGTAAAGCCTTATGAAAGCGTGAATGAGCTGACAGAAGTAAGTGGCCTTGGGCCTGTTACACTGGAAAAAATGAGGCCTTATGTTACTATTGGCTCCGGGCTGGAGCTGGGGCGGGCATTGTATACCGATTATCGTTACTGGACCAATGATGGAAACTTTGAAGTCTTTTCAAGATATCAGCGGACATTACAAAAGCAGGCCGGCTTTAAGCGGTCTCCGGATGATGGCGGTTACTTAGGAAGTCCGTTTCAATATTATCAGCGTTTCAGATATAGGAGTGATCATCTGTCTGTGAATATAACGCAACAAAAAGATGCAGGTGAACGGCTGGGAGGTCCAACCGATTTTGACTACAACTCCTGGCATATAGCTTTGGAAAATAATGGTCAATTGCGTCAGCTGGTTGTCGGTGATTATGACTTATCATTTGGGCAGGGGCTGGTTCTGTGGGATGGCGCCTCTTTTGGAAAGGGACGCGAAGTGATAGGAACCATCAATAGAAATGGGCGTGGAGTTTCGGCTTACTCTTCAGCGCAGGAGACCAATGGCTTTCGTGGGGTGGCGGCTACTTATGGAGGTAAGCTGCAGCTCTCAGGATTTTATTCTTACAGGAAACGCACAGCCTCGGTTATAGCAGGTGATACCATTCGCGCACCGCAGACAGATGGATTTAACCGCACTCAAAATGACCTTGAAGTTCACAATAATACACGTCAGGAGTTATACGGCGGGCATTTGCGTTATGAGCTCCCTTTTGGTTTTATTGGTGCTACAGGCTACAAAACGGTATTCAATAAATATATTGACGGCGGTAACAGTATAGCAGACCGGTATGATTTTTCCGGCGTCTATAATTCGGCATTTGGGATAGACTATAAGTTTTTGGTTGGCCCGGCCGTGGCTTTTGGAGAAGCGGCGCGCAGTCAAAATGGCGGCTACGGATTTATCACAGGACTGGAGACCCCTGTTGGAACGAACACAGAGCTTACGCTGGCTTACCGTAACTATGCCAAAGATTTTCAATCCATTTTGGGAAACGGTTTTGGTGAAGTTTCAGGACAGCCGCAAAATGAAAAGGGTATTTACCTGGGACTGCGCCATACTCTGAATGACAAGATTACGCTGAGTGCTTATATGGACCAATATCGATTTCCGGCTCCAAGATTTGGCACCAGTCAGTCTACACAGGGATATGATTGGCTGGCACTTGTAGAGGTTGATTTAAATCGAAACCTGCAGTTTTATGTACAGGGGCGAAGTGAGATAGAAGATGACGAATTTGAGGTCACTGATGAGTTCGGACGTCTTCAGCAGCGTCTTGGTAAAGCCAAACGCTCAACACTAAGAGGACAGTTGCAGTATTGGGTAAATCCAAAGGTCAGGCTGCGCACCAGGGGTGAAGTGGTGCAAAGCCGGCAGGCCGGAGAATCAACGGAATATGGATATTTATTTTATCAGGATGTTCGGTTTGTGCCCGGCCCTAAATGGACGATCGATAGCCGCATCACTATGTACAGCACCGAAAGTTTTGATACACGCGTATACCAGTTTGAAAATGATCTGCTGTATGTGCTTTCCAACGAAGTGCTTTTTGGCCAAGGGCAGCGTTTATACTTGCTGGTAAATTATGAGCCGTTAAACTTCCTGGAAATATGGGCAAAATTTGGAATTACTATCTTTGAGGACGAACAGGTGATAGGAAGTGGGCTTAATGAAATTAATGGGAATAAAAGAAGTGATGTGGGTATACAGGTTCGGCTACTCTTTTAAATAAGAATTCACTTTTTGTAATTTAAAATCTGATTTTTTTAAAAGAACAAGATCCCAGAAAATATTTTACTGACTTTAGTCACAGAGGCCTTTGCAAAACCTTACGGTCATCGCGCCTCGTCCCGCCCAAGCGGGGAACGAAGTGTGAAACAAGGTAGTCTTATGTAAACGTGCGTGATAAGGAAGATTGCTTGGTCGTCATTAATCCAAGGGCTTGGCAATGATAACTTAAATCTCAACCAACGTTCTGTCATTGCGAACGCAGCGAATGTAATGAGCGAAGTGAAGCAATCTCATGGTAACAAGCACCGAAAGGGAGATTGCTTCGTCGCGCTGCTCCTCGCAATGACAGGTCGGTATAATGACAAGTGGTATTATGGGAGTAAGTCCTTATACAAATCCTTCCATTCAGGATTCATCTCATTTATTAAATCCAGCTTCTTCTGCCTCGGGCCTGCCTTGATTTGTTTCTCCCGGTCAATAGCATCATGGATGCTGCCGTATTCTTCCAGGTAAACCAGCTTTGTAACATTGTATCTTTTGGTAAAACCATCTACCAGCTTATTCTTGTGCTGCCATACCCGCTGGATGATATCCCCGGTTACACCGGTATAGAGTACCGTATTGTTTTTATTGGTGAGGATATAAACGTGGTAGGCTTTTTTCACTTATTTTATTTTATCATATAATAAAAAGCTGTCATTGCGAGCCTTGATATGAGCACAGCGAATATAAGGCGCGGCAATCTCATAGAATCGAGCGTTGTTTATGAGATTGCTTCGTCGCTTCGCTCCTCGCAATGACAAAGCTTGATTTTTTGGGTTTTGCAAAGCTCTCTTAAGTATTATACTGTTTTAAATTTGATTTAAATTGTATACCCTGTTTGTTTTACGTGAAGTAGAAAAGTCCCATTGAATTGGAATCGCCTTTAAGGAAATGAACATTTTAATAATAACTGCTATGTGTAGGTTGTAAACAATGAGCATCGATCTGATTATCATATTAACCGTTCTGGTGTTTGCCTTTATCGCTCTGGCTATTGACCTGTGGAGCCCTGATGCTGTTTTGCTTACGGCATTGGCTATCGTTACTGTTACAGGCGTAATTAGCCTGGAAGAGGCTTTTCTGGGTTTTGGGAATACAATACTGTTGGCTCTGGGCAGCTTGTATGTTATAGGTGCGGCCCTGAGGGAAAGCGGTGCCCTGGACAGAGCCAGTGAGTTTATTTTGGGAGGAGAGACCCGAAGTATTGAACGCATTTTATTGCGGCTGTGTCCCAGTGTGTCTACCTATTCTGCGTTTTTGAATAATACCCCCATTGTAGCGATGGGTATTCCGGCTATCCGCAGCTGGGCCAAAAAATATCATATTCCTGTTTCCAAACTGCTTATTCCGCTTTCATATGCGGCTATTCTGGGCGGTTTGTGTACGCTAATTGGTACCAGCACAAACCTCATTACCCATGGACTATTAGAGAGCCATGGCTATAAAGGCCTTTCCTTTTTTGAGCTGGCCTGGGTAGGTGTTCCCTGTGCTATAACAGGCCTTGTATATCTTATTTTTATCTCTCCAAAGTTAACGCCGGCCCGCCGCGATATTCGCTATCAGGAGGAGAGAAGCCGTGAGCTTTTGGTTGAGCTGGAGGTTGCTGAAGGTGCAGAAGTTGCAGGTAAAACAGTGGCTGATGCAGGACTGGGTAAAATTTCCGGTTTTTACCTTTCCCGTATAAATAGAGGAGAACAGGAAATTGCACCCGTACCCAAGGATGAAAAATTACGATTAGGAGACCATCTTTTCTATGCTGCCAAAGGAGGCATAGCGGCTAAGGCTCCGGATCTTGAAAACTATCCGGGACTCCGACTGGCATTTCAGCCACCGAGAACTATCAGGCGTGATGAAAAAGAGCGGGAACTTCACCAGGTTGTTGTTAAAGAAGGCTCCCGGCTGGTAGGGACAAGCGTTGGAGAGGCAAAACTGCTGGAACGCTTTGGCGCAGCAGTGACGGGCGTACGCCGCCGCGGCAGACGCATAGATGAACCACTGGGTGAATTTGTGTTGCATTCCGGAGATGTGTTGCTGCTGGATACAGGACTCGGATTTCGCGGTGCCCATGAAGATACCGAAGATTTCTTCTTAACCAGTGAAGCCGGTGGTGAAGCTCCCGGAGATGTGACGGAGATAAAAGAGCACCGTCCCGGCGGTAAAGATTTGTATATATCGGTAGGGGTACTCATTGGAGTTATTGGGTTGGTCGCTGCCGGAGTTATCCATATTGCACTGGCCGGAATTTTAGGAGTAGCTGTTTTATTGGCCTTCAATATTATAGAAGCCGGTGAAGCCCGAAGATCTATAGACTGGACTGTCCTGATCGTAATTGGAGCGGCCCTTGGACTGGGTAAGGCGATGGAGGTCAGCGGTGCAGCGGTCATCATCGGGCAGGGTATTGTAGATGTTACGAGTGCCTATGGCCCGAGAACAGTATTGGCAGGAATAATTATTGTAACCGTTATTTTAACGGAAATTATTACCAACAATGGAGCCATAGCAATTATGTTTCCCATTGTGCTTTCTGTAGCAGAAACACAGGGTATTGATGCACGCGGACTGATAATTGGAACTACTATAGCCGCTTCCATGTCATTAATTACTCCCATTGGCTATCAAACCAACTTGATGGTATATGGCCCGGGTAATTATAAGTTCACCGATTTTTTTAAGGTGGGCTTCCCGCTTCAGCTTACGCTATGGATTGTAATAATTATTTTGGTTCCTCTTATTTGGCCGGTATAAATTTTCATTGCAGTGAACAGTTATTTAGCTTTGATGCCTTCCTTTAGATGGATCTAAAAAGCCGGGTTAATGAAAAGAAAAAAGCATTTTTATCAACCTCTGTGATCTTTATATTGAAAGCTGATTTTTCATCCCAAATATTTACGATTTAAAACATGCTTAAAACTGTCATTGAGATTGCTAAAAAGGCTGGAAGTGCTATTCTGGAATACTATTCCGATGATATTGAAGTAAGCAGCAAAGACGATAATTCTCCGCTCACCAAAGCCGACCTGGCCGCTCATCATATTATTGTCGACGGATTGAAAGCGGCAGATCCCGATACGCCGATCATCTCTGAAGAATCAGGAGTACCCGAGTACAGTAAGAGAAAAGACTGGAATAAATTCTGGATTGTTGATCCCCTGGATGGCACCAAAGAATTCATTAAAAAGAACGGAGAGTTTACCGTTAACATAGCGCTTGTTGAAAACGGAAGGCCAACGCTTGGAGTAGTCTATATTCCCGCTAAAGAGATATTCTATTATGCAACGGAAGAAAAGGGCGCCTATAAAATTGACGAAGATGGCAATGAAGTTCGTATTTATTCCGCCCCTGCAGATAAAAGCCGGCCTATGACTGTCATGCAAAGTCGGTCTCATGGTTCAGATACTTTACAACAGGAATTGTCTGAGCTTGGAATTACCATTGGAGATACCATTAAAGCAGGAAGCTCTCTCAAATTTTGCCTGGTAGCAGAAGGCAAAGCTGATATTTATCCCCGCATGGGTCCGACTATGGAATGGGATGTGGCGGCCGGAGATTGTGTCTTTAGAAATTCCGCCAAAGAAGGGCAGCATCAGTCTCCTTTAAAATACAATAAGAAAGACTTGTTAAATGATGGATTTATAATTGGGTTATAAAGTAGTTAAAAGTTGAAGGTTACAAGTTGCTGCCAAAGAGTACGCTTTGCGCTGTTTAAAACTTTCAACCTTCAACCTTCAACCTTCAACCTTCAACCTGTAACCTCCAACCTTAAACCCGCATTTTGAAAACAATCTAAATATGACAGAATCTAGAAAAATGAAATCTACGGTTCTTTGGTTTACCGGCCTTTCGGGATCAGGGAAAAGCACGATTTCGGAGCAAGTATATGAGATCATAAAACAAAGAGGATACCCTGTTGAACATCTTGATGGCGATGCCGTGCGCGAAGTATTTCCCACTACCGGTTTTTCGAAAGAAGAAAGGGACAGCCACGTGAAGAGAGTAGGATTTGTAGCCAGCTTGCTGCAAAAACACGGCGTTTTCGTGGTTGCTTCTTTTATTTCTCCCTATCAGGATGCCAGAGATTTTGTTCGCAATATGTGCAAGGATTTTACGGAAGTCTATATTTCTACTCCTCTCGAGGAGTGCGAACGGCGCGACGTTAAAGGACTGTATGAAAAAGCGCGAAAGGGAGAGATCGACAACTTTACAGGTATCAGCGATCCATATGAAGAACCGGTGCATCCGGAAATTGAAATTGATACAACCAACATCAGTGTTGATGAAGCTGTAGACATGGTGATTGAGTATTTAGAGAACCGAAATTAGAATCCCCGTTTTATATAGTCATTCTCTTTTTAATTGGTTATTTTCCCACGCTTTAGAACAGAACTAAAAAATAGTTATGCAATCGTATAAATTAAGTCACATCCGTCAGCTCGAAGCTGAATCCATTTACATTTTCAGAGAAGTTGCCGCCCAGTTTGAAAACCCGGTGCTCATGTTTTCCGGAGGGAAAGACAGTATCACTATGGCAAGGCTTGCTCAAAAAGCTTTCTGGCCCGGCAAAATACCGTTTCCATTTTTACATGTAGATACCGGACACAACTTCCCGGAGACTATTGAGTTTCGCGATAACCTGATGGAAGAACTGGGCGTTGAACTTATCGTAGCCAAGGTTCAGGATCTGATCGATTCAGGACGGGTGCAGGAAGAGAAAGGACCCAACCCCAGCCGAAACAAACTACAGATTCCAACCTTGCTGCAAGCACTTGAAGAGCACGATTTTGATGCAGCTTTTGGCGGCGCGCGCAGGGATGAAGAAAAAGCCCGTGCCAAGGAGCGGTTCTTTTCACACCGTGATGAATTCGGCCAGTGGGACCCAAAGAATCAGCGTCCTGAGTTATGGAATATTTTCAACGGGCGTAAAAATATGGGAGAGCACTTCCGCGTATTTCCCCTCAGCAACTGGACGGAGATGGATGTATGGCAGTATATTGCGGCTGAAGAGATTGATATTCCGGAGCTTTATTTTGCTCACGAACGACAAGTATTAGACCGTGATGGCGTATACCTGGCAAAATGCGAATATATCACACCGGTTGATGACGAAGAGTACAAGGAAAAAGAAGTGCGCTTTAGAACCATTGGCGATATGACCTGTACCGGTGCTGTATTATCAAGTGCATCAACGCTGCCGGAAATTATACAGGAAGTAGCTTCTGCAAAAATTACAGAGCGTGGCAACCGCGCTGATGATAAGCGTTCGGAAGCCGCCATGGAAGAGCGCAAGAAGGAAGGATACTTTTAGTTTTGAAGGTTGCTGGTTGAAAGTTAAATGTTACTGGTATGAGTACAATAGAAAGGTTTGTAAGGATTAAGCCAGATTTGGCAACTTGCAAGGAAGCTGGTAAAACTGGTTTATACGCTCACAAGAAAAGAATCCTTTTCAAAAGATTATGGGTTGAAAGACCAGATTCAGCGTTCCTCAGTTTCGATTATGAATAATATCAGTGAGGGTTTCGAGAGCCGAACAAATAAACGTTTTATTAATTATCTGGGACATTCCAAAAGTTCATGTGGTGAAACTCGATCAGTTTTATATGTTGCACTTGATCTTAAATATATTACCAATCAGAGTTTAAGGAATTGTATGATTTGTGTGTAACCATTTCTAAAAAGACTCAAAAATTTATGAGTTACCTTGAAAACTATGATTCCAATGATAGGGTTCAGGAAGTCTTGATGGAATATAAATGAGAGCTTAAAACCAGTAACTTGGAACACTTATAAGCTTTCAACCTGGTACTTGAAACTTTCTAAATTTAAAATTAAGAATTTAAAATTTTCAAAGAATGAGCGACACAAAAAAGGAAGCAAAAAAATATTTAGACATGGACCTGTTGCGTTTTACTACAGCAGGCAGTGTAGATGATGGGAAAAGCACACTTATAGGCAGGCTGCTCTACGATTCCAAGCAGATTTTTGATGACCAGATGGAAGCCATTGAAGAATCCAGCCGAAAAAAAGGAGATGAATACACTAATTTAGCTTTGCTGACTGACGGACTTTCGGCTGAAAGGGAACAGGGTATCACCATTGATGTAGCCTACCGCTATTTTTCAACTCCCAACCGCAAATTTATTATTGCCGATACGCCCGGTCACGTGCAGTATACCCGGAACATGGTAACCGGCGCATCAACGGCAAACCTGGCTGTGATTTTGGTAGACGCCCGCTCCGGGGTGATCGAGCAAACCTGCCGCCACTCATTTATCGCTTCGCTTCTTCAGATTAAGCACATCGTTTTATGTGTCAACAAGATGGACCTGGTTGACTACAGTGAGGAGCAGTTCAACAAAATTAAGCAGCAATTTAAAACATTCTCTTCCAAGCTGGATGTACCCGATATTCATTATATACCCATCAGTGCCTTATATGGAGACAATGTAGTAGATAAGTCAGAAAACATGGACTGGTACGATGGCGGAACGCTTTTATATACGCTCGAAAACGTGCAGGTTGACAGTGACTACAACCACGTGGACAGCCGGTTTCCCGTTCAATGGGTAACACGTCCGCAGTCTCAGGAATATCCCGATTACAGAGGCTACGCCGGACGCGTGGCAGGCGGAGTTTTTAAGCCCGGTGATGAAGTCATTGCCCTGCCTTCAGGTTTTACCAGCAACATTAAATCGGTAGAAACCTTTGAAAACGAGGAAGAAGAAGTCTTTTCACCCATGTCTGTTACCATGACATTGGAAGATGATATTGATATCAGTCGGGGCGACATGATTGCCAAGCCGGACAATCAGCCCGAGGTTGGTCAGGATATTGAACTGATGGTCTGCTGGCTGAACAAAAAGCCGCTGCAGCCCGGCGGAAAATATGCCATAAAGCATACCACAAAAGAAGCTCGATGTATTATTAAAGAGGTCAAATACAAAGTGAACATCAACACACTCCACAGGGCAGAAGGGGATAAAGAAATTGGGCTCAATGATATTGGCAGAATTCAGATCAGGACCACCCAGCCATTATTCTACGACAGCTACAAAAGAAACAGGAACACCGGCAGCCTCATTCTTATCGACGAATACACCAACGAAACCGTCGGCGCCGGAATGATTTTATAAATGTTGAGTTGTTGAAATGTTGAGGCGTTCAAATGAGTAAATTCAGCTTTGAAAAGTTAGATGTATGGAATAAGGCAAAAGACTTCACAGTAGATGTCTATAATGTGACCTCTGGTTTTCCTGAGTACGAGAAGTTCGGGCTGGTATCTCAGTTGAGGCGTGCTTCCATCTCGGTTTCTTCAAACCTTGCCGAAGGCTCTTCAAGGACTTCTAAGAAAGACCAGAGGAGATTTTATAATATGGCCTACAGCTCTGCAGTTGAGATAGTAAACCAATTGATAATTTGTAAAGAATTGGGTTTTGTTGATTCGGATATTTATGATAATCTGAGAAATGAAATCGAACACATTACCTCAATGATTAACAGGCTGCACAAGTCAACGTTTAAGTAAATGCTGATAACCTCAACATCTCAACAATTCAACTCTTAAACGCTTTAACAGTTTAAGCAGATAATCATTAAATTAGCGTTGACAGTCGTCTCTGGTCCGTTGTCAAACGATTCAACCATTAAACATTTCAACAACTAAACAGCATACATGAAAGGAATTGTTCTGGCAGGTGGCAGTGGAACCCGCTTATACCCGGTAACGAAAAGCGTTTCAAAGCAGCTGCTTCCGGTATATGATAAACCCATGATTTATTATCCGTTGTCGGTACTGATGCTGGCCGGGATAAAGGATATTCTGATCATTACCACTCCCGAAGACGCCGCACTTTTTGAAAATCTTCTGGGCGATGGAAGCCAATGGGGCGTTAGCTTGGAATATGCCATTCAGCCCGAACCCAAAGGCATTGCCCAGGCATTTATCATTGGTGAGGAATTTATAGGTGATGATGCTGTCTGCCTTATTTTAGGTGATAATATATTTTATGGCCAGGGTTTCACCAACATGCTGAAACGGACAGCAGAAAACCGCTCGGGTGCCACCGTCTTTGGATACCAGGTGAAAGATCCCAACCGTTTTGGCGTCGTTGAATTTGATGAAAAACGGAACGTCTTATCTATTGAAGAAAAGCCGGAAGAGCCCAAATCAAACTATGCCGTAACCGGACTTTATTTTTATGACAATAACGTGATTGATATCGCAAAATCACTGGACCCTTCCGAGCGCGGTGAACTGGAAATTACGGATGTCAACAAAGCCTATTTGAACAAAGATGCCCTGAAAGTTGAATTATTGGGACGCGGATTTGCCTGGCTTGATACCGGCACGCCGCGATCATTGCTGGAAGCCTCACAATTTGTAGAAATTATAGAGCGCCGTCAGGATTTGAAGATCGCCTGTCTCGAAGAAATAGCTTTTAACAAAGGATGGATTTCGAAAGCAGAGCTTAACAGGTTGGCTGAAGCATATAAAAATTCGTATGGAAAATATTTGGCGCGGTTGTTGGAAGATTAAGGCGTTGAATCGTTTAATTGTTGAAATGTTTAAGTGTTCAAATGGGTAAATTCAGTTTTGAAAAATTAGATGTTTGGCAAAAGTCTAAGGACTTTACGGTTGATATTTATAAGGTTACATCTGACTTTCCAAAATCTGAAAAATTTGGACTGGTTTCTCAATTAAGGCGGGCCTCAATATCTGTTTCTTCAAACCTTGCCGAAGGCTCTTCAAGGACTTCCTCTAAAGATCAAAGAAGATTTTATAATATGGCTTATAGCTCTGCGGTTGAAATCATCAATCAGTTGATAATAAGTAAGGAACTAGAATTTATCGATTCAGATATTTATGAAAATCTAAGAAATGAAATTGAACATATTACATCAATGATAAACAGGCTTCACAAGTCAACTTTCAGCACGTAATCAACAATTTAACAATTCAACAACTCAACAGTTAAACATCCAAACATTTCAACCTTTAAACTTTGACACCCAAACCCAATAAACAAAAAAACAAACGTGCCTTAATTACCGGCGGCGCCGGCTTTTTAGGATCTCATCTGTGCGATCGATACCTGGCAGAAGGCTTCGAAGTCATTTGCATGGATAACCTGCTGACCGGCAGCAAAAAGAATATCGAGCACCTGCTGGAGAACCAATCCTTTACGTTTGTAGAGCATGACGTCACCAATTATATAGATGTTAAAGAAGACCTGGACCTGATTCTCCATTTTGCTTCCCCGGCTTCTCCTGTCGATTATTTAGAGATGCCTATCCAAACCTTAAAAGTAGGTTCGCTGGGCACGCACAAGGCATTGGGACTGGCCAAAGCCAAAGATGCGCGTTTTCTGTTGGCCTCAACCAGCGAAGTATACGGAGATCCTCTAATTCATCCCCAGAAAGAAGACTACTGGGGCAATGTAAACCCTATCGGCTTTCGCGGGGTCTATGATGAAGCCAAGCGTTTTGCTGAAGCTATGACTATGGGCTATCACCGGTATCACGGAATTGAAACGCGCATTGCACGAATATTCAATACCTATGGTTCCCGCATGCGCATTCATGACGGAAGGGCGCTGCCCACCTTTATTCGTCAGGCATTACGGGGGAATCCCATAACCGTTTTTGGAGATGGCTCCCAAACGCGCTCCTTCACCTATGTGGATGATCAGGTAGAAGGAATCTGGCGATTGTCGCAGTCTGATGAAGTAGAACCCGTCAACATTGGCAACCCGGAAGAAGTAACCATCCTCGAATTTGCAAAGGAGATTATAGAACTCACAGGCTCCGACAGTGAAATTATATTTGAAGACCTGCCCAAAGATGATCCAAAAGTTCGTCAGCCGGATATCACCAAAGCCAAAGAAGTTTTGAATTGGCAGCCGGCGGTCAGCCGAAAAGAAGGCATCCAAAAATGCCTGGAATATTTTAAAGACGTAGTCTGATTATTGACCCACCGCTCCACTTTTTCGCATCTCCACATCCAATAGCGAGGGATTTAAATCCCTCGCTATCATAAACAGCAATCTGATTTAAATTATAATCTTCTTCCGTAGTTCTGTGCATTTCCCCATCTTCTTCCGTAGCATGTCCTTCGTAACTTTAGTGAAGTAGGGCTCTGCTGCGGAAGACTAAAGCCATTAAAATAAACCAAGACCTTATAAAGTCCCCTCTTGAGAGGGGTGTCCGCCTTTAGCGGACGGGGTGTGTTATTATCAGCAACTGCTCTTGACCCACCCCAACCCCTCCGCCGGTAGTCGGACACAGTCCCTGCAAGCAAGGAGGGGCTGGTTCAAATAATCACTCCACCTTAAAAAATAGAACATCCCCAAATCCAACAGTTTATCCTGCTCGCATTCAATAGCGAGGGATTTAAATCCCTCGCTATCATAAACAGCAATCTGATTTAAATTCTGACCCCTTCTCCCGTCCGTCCGCTGCTTTTGCGGTCCGGCGGATGAAAAAATAAAACCGGGAATCTCCTCCAAGAGGGAAGTGGAAGACAAGTAATCTTGACCCGGCTGAGATATGAAGCGGCATTGTAAATGGCTTATCAATTAAATACATTATTAGAGGGTTTTGCAAAACCCCAAAAATCGAGCTTGTCATTGCGAGCCTGAGAAGCAATCTCCCAATCAAAGCTCCTAAAAGGAGATCGCCACACTTCGTTCGCGATGACAGTAAGGTTTTGCAAAGGCCTCTACTATAAAATTGGTTGATAATAGCATGAAGCGAATAGTCAATATAGCAAAGAACAAGCAAGAAGCCGATCAATGGGATATCAAACAAGCCCTTCAAATGTCTCATGAAGAGCGCCAGGCTATTGCTGCAATACTCAAAAAAAGGGTGTATGGAGAGGACAACCCTGATATTAAAGTAAGCAGAAAAATGAACAAGGGAGTATGAAAGCCGGTCATTTTTCGCCTGACACAAGGGAATTCCTTTGGCTTCTGCATCGGCATCAGGTGAAGTATTTAATTGTTGGTGGAGAGGTGTTTTCTATTCTCCTTCCGTAGCATGTCCTTCGTAACTTTAGTGAAGTAGGGCTCTGCTGCGGAAAGCTAAAGTTGTTAAATAAAACCAAGACAATATAAAGTCCCCTCTATAAAGAGGGGTGTCCGCCTGTGGCGGACGGGGTGTGTACGAAATACCAATAGTGGTAATTATCCCATTTTCTCTGCCTCAAGCTGGTGAATCGCCGGGTAAGCGGATAAGTGGAGCCGTTAAAAAAGAAATCCGGCACAGATGACTAAAAAATAAGGAGCGTGGAATAGCAATATTTGATATAAGGCAAAATCGTGAACATCTCGATTTCTTTTAGGCGAAACGAAATCCGCTTGGTGATGAAGCAGGTTGCAGCAGCCGTTTTTTACGTCGGTTTTTGTCGGTACAAAAACTGACAATGACACATTGATAATTATTTATTTCAGTTTTGGTTGTTTACAGTTCATTTTTTGTGGCCAAAAAACGAACGCAAAAAAGCCTCGGGGGAATTGAAGATGTTGTACTGGTTATAACAGGATACCTGGGATAGCTATTCCACATGAGTAATTATGCTCAGTCCAGCCTTCCCGCAACTCCCCCGAACCCCCATTTTAAAAGCTGGGTCTTCAGCACCAAATTCAAGGCCATCTTAAAAGTCCCCTACTATAAGAGGGGTGGATTCCGTGTGTAGTTGCACGGAAGACGGGGTGTGTTATTACAGGATTCGCTCTTAACCCACCCCAACCCCTCGCCGTGCAAGTCGAAGGAGGGGCTTACGGTTGTGGTTTTGTTAAGGCGTCTTTTCCCCTGCGCGTAGGGGAAAATCAAAAAGGGGTCAAATAATTACATCACCCGGATTTCGCACTAAATCCAAGGCCGAATGGTTTTAAATAATCTCCCCTTGAGGGGAGTGGTCCAGCGCATGCTGGAGCGAGGGGTGTAATTACTCTAACAACTCTCTTTGCACCCAATCCAAGGCCGGAAGATGAATCCCCTCAAAAAAAATCATCCGAAGTCCGTCGTCTGTAATCCGTGGTCAGTAGTCCGTTTTCTGTGGTCCATCGTCCGTCATCAGTCAACAAAAAGCCCCTTTCCTGACTAACAACTATTTCTTATCAAAATTTATTGCTAATTAAGGCTAAGGTTAAAGGATAAGAACAGATGATAAAGGTCTTTCAAGATTTTCTAAAAGAATCATTGTAGAATTTTAAACTGTTTATTGATGAGTAAAGCTGAACGCCTTGAAGTTTTAATACATAGTTGAGTTGTTGAACTGCATAGGAGTTTTAAATACTTCGATCTTGTGAGAGTTTTCTTTAACTTAGTTATAGCAATGTTGAGCTAATAAAGTAAAAAATGTCATGAGCGAAAAGAATAAGATACTAAATGAAGCATTGAAGATGTCGCCTGTCGAACGGGTCGAGATCGTAGATCAGTTGCTTCAAAGCTTGGATAAGCCCGACGAAAAGATTGACGTTCTATGGAAAAAAGAAGTCGAAAATCGTATTGATGCGTATGAGGCGGGTAATGCTAAAACAGTTAGCGTACAGGAAATGCTTGAAAAGTATAAAGACATCTGACTTTGAATATTGAAATACTTGCTGCTGCAGAATCAGAGATAGATGAAACCTATGACTATTACGAAAGCCAAGCTGAGGGACTTGGCTCCCGGTTTCTGGATGAATTACTTCATGTTCTTAAAAATATAAAACATTATCCAGAAGCTTGGCCAAATTTTTCCAGCAGGACTAAACGATGTTTATTTTCCAGGTTTCCGTATGGTGTTATTTACCAATTACGTAGAGATAAAATTCTTATTGTAGCGGTGGCTCATTTGCATAGAAAACCTGAATACTGGAAAGATAGACTGTAAATAGGTTTGGGGGTATTTTGAAGTACGTTTTAAGGCCGTGTTAACCTTTGAAATTGGCATATTATGAAACTCCCCTAGAGGGGAGTACCACCCAAAAAAGGGGGGGGAGTCTTTGGCTATTTGTTACTGTTTGTTATTCGAATAGCCACTTTCGTATTCTGTTTCATTTGCGGGAATAAATTCTCGCGCTATTGGTTGTTTGTTAAGTCATGAACTCCTGTTTTAAAATCGAGTTTTGTGTATCCAACCCAAGGGCGGTATTAACTTCATGCCATCGTTCATCGTCGGTCCTTCAGGTTGTAGCAGCCGTTTTTTACGTCGGTTTTTGTCGGTACAAAAACTGACTGCACAATAGAATTTCGAGACTGAAAAAAATGAGCATCTCTCCGTTATTAAAACGTAAGAGCCTAGTGATTTACAGACCCATTTCGTTATTCTTATTACTTTTTTGGATAAGCAAAAAAGTAATCAAAAAACTTACCGGCTGAGCATTCTGTAGGCGTTTTGTGTGCTCAAGCGGGCGAATTTCGAAGGTCTTCATTCGACGATACCTTCGCCACTGTATTCGCCCGAACGAAATCCGCCTGTTCGCTCTCGGCACTTCACACAGAATCCAATGCCGGCGCTAGAACTCCCGTTTTTTAAAAGTTTAAACCCTTCAATCAAAGAACACCGGCCTCGAATTGTGTGGCGAAAACCGAGGAGAAAGCTTGTGCATTTTGTACCGGTGTCATCGGTTACTTTAGCAGAGAAGTACAAGGACCATCAAAATGCACTTCTCCGAAGGTTTGAGACGCTTACAGAATTCGCCGCCTTGATCTTTTGGTTCGTTTTGGATCAAGCCAAAATGAACATAACAAACCTAATGAATGTGATTTATTTCTGGATACCTTGCAAGGAGGGGTGTAGTCTTCTGTCCTCCATCATCATGTTGCCGTCATCAGTCAACAAATATCCCTTTCCTAACTAACAACTATTTCTTATCATAGAAGCTTGATAATTAAGGCTAAAGCTAAACCTCAGCACTCAACCTAAACCTCAAAACAAAACCGCGCTGAGCAACGAAAAATCACATAGTGAAAAAAAGCCCTCAAGCAAGAAATTGGGTTTTAAAGTTTATCTTGATAATTGTTGTTTTAACCGCCCTTTTGATGACCAGAGCCAAATTCGAATTCATATTGAAACAGAAGCAAAACTTCATATTCAACGTGAAATAACGAAAGAAAACATACAGTTGGTTTGGTCTTATATGTTGGATTACGAAAATGCGGCTAATCCATTTGAATTCCGTAAAACATCAATTACAGAATGGAAGAAAAAAGCGTTTACTTATGTTGAAGAAAGTGAAGAAGTGTTAAATCAAGCAAGGGAAATA
Organism: Balneolaceae bacterium; assembly: GCA_034521755.1. Taxonomy (GTDB): domain Bacteria; phylum Bacteroidota; class Rhodothermia; order Balneolales; family Balneolaceae; genus JAXHMB01. Next base: position 10,923 of record JAXHMB010000007.1, on the reverse strand, counting down.
AAGAAGAATCATGGTTTAAAAGCGAAAGATGCTTTACATCTTGCTTGTGCTATTGAGGCAGAATGTGACTATTTTATAACTACTGACGATGAAATAATTAATAAAGGATCTCTCGAAACACTGATAGAAACAGTAAACCCGGTTGACATGATAACCATCATGGAGGAATAATTATGAGTACCGAAGAGGAAATTAAACAGCGAGGTATTAAGGCCCTGTTAAAAGAGCTGGGCGACGTGGATACCGAGGTTTTTATAAAAATGTTGATTCGTGAACCATTTGATTATACGAAGTGGCAACGCGATTTGTGGGCTGATATGGATGTGGACGAGATAAGTGAGCAAGCAATGCAATATCAAAAGAAAAATAAAGAAGATTGAAGTGGAAATTCACTGTTGAAAGTTGAAGATTAAGGCTGAGGATTCAGGTTGAGTGTTAAGGTTAAAAGTTGAGGTTGAGAGGAGGCGCCAATGGTAAAAAGTTTCAGAAATATGGAAGCCTGGCAAAAAGCCAGTGAATTATCCTTTCAGGTTTTCCAGCTAACCCAAAATCTCCCAAGATCCGAAGACTACGGGCTGACATCCCAGATAAGAAGATTGCCAACAGCATAACGCGGGATCGTTGCCGGGCTTCGGAAGCAAGAACTAGAAAAGGCAAACGCAGGATATTATCGCTGCGGTCGATTTTGATCCACCATCTCATATGGTGAGAAGGCTACTAAGGAAGTTAGCAGAACTGACTAATAATGAGCCCACCAATTACGATCATAAAAAGTACAGGTTGAGGGCTAAGGTTGAGGCTGAAACCCTCTACCTAGCCTGACTTCTGAATAGATTGAACTACTAATTATTTCAAACTATAATACGAACTACTAACCCCAAGCTGAGCAACGAAACCATAACGACCCAGCACCACCCCAAAGGCTCACCCAAAGACTTCCCCATACAGGAATACCGGCTGGTCCCCGCCGAAGGCTATGCCTACCATCACGAAGAAGACGAAATAGACCTCATAGAACTCTTTCAGACCTTCTGGAGCCAACGCATCCTCATTGCCAAAATTACCGGGGCATTCCTGGTACTGGGACTGCTGATTGCCCTGCTCAGCCCGGATGAATATCTACCGAAGCAACCCTGATGCCGGAGATCCGGTCTTCGCAGGGCAGGCGCAAGGCGGTTTGCTGCAGCAGTACGGCGGACTGTTGGGCATCGGAGGCAGTGGTTTGTCAGGCGGACAAGAGGGCGGCATCCCCGCAGCTTTATCCCAAATATTGTACAAAGCCTGCCCTACCAGATCGAGCTGATGAGTACCGAAGTCTATTTCTCGAAATACGACACCACGGCTACCGTACACGACTTTTTAATGAAATTCATGCTCCTTGGTATTGGGATATTCGAGACAGTTTACCATTGGCTACCGCGGAGAAGTAATTGGATTGTTTAAGGAAGAAGGAGGAAGTACGTCCGCTGCCCCAAACGGTGGATCGCGAAGCGGTACTTATCGCTTTCCGAAGAACAGATGGAAACGGTTGAAAAACTTGAGGGAGCGGTTGCGGGTATCGGTGGACCAGGAAACAGGCGTGTTGACGCTGAGCGGTGAATTTCCCGATCCGCAGGCAGCGGCGGAAATTTCAAAAATCGGCATCGGACTGCTGAAGAAGCAGGTAAAGGAATATCGCACCGAAAAGCGCGGCGGAATTTAGAGTTTGTACGGGGACAGGTGGAGGAAGCGCGCAAACGCTTCGAGCAGGCCCAGCAGCAGCTGGCAGAGTTCCGCGACAGCAACATCAACCTGGCGACGGCCAAGGCGCAGAGCCGCGAGCAGGAGCTGCAGTCGCAGTACGATTTAACCTTCAATCTCTACAACTCCCTTTCCCAACGCCTGGAGCAGGCCAAGCTGGATCTGCAGGAGGAGACGCCGGTATTGACGGTGCTGCAACCGGTGAGTGTGCCGCTTGGAGGATAATACTTCGGGACTGCTTATTTTGATTGTTTCTGGGATATTGGGTGGCATGTTTGCCTTGGGTTGGGTGCTTGTGAGTAATTGGTGGAACAACGTCCGCCAGAGCCATTTATAAATTTTAACTGTAAATAGAGTATTGATTTGAATAAAAAGCTACTTAATTACCGGTGGTGCCGGTTTTATCGGTTCTGCATTAATACGTTTTTTGATTAATAAAACTGATAATACGATTATAAATGTAGATAAGTTGACCTATGCCGGACATACGGAAAACTTAGAAGAGGTTGCAAATTCTACTCGATATCACTTTGAACAAGTTGATATCTGTGATTCTAAAGCAATTAAAGATATTTTTAATAAATATAAGCCGGATGCTGTAATGCATTTAGCAGCAGAGTCCCATGTGGATCGCTCTATTGACGGTTCTGCTGAATTTATTCAGACAAATATTGTGGGAACTCATAATTTGCTTGAGATTAGTAAAGGCTATTATGAAGAATTAGATCAAGAGAAGAAAGAGAAGTTTCGTTTTCTTCATGTTTCCACAGATGAAGTGTATGGAGAGTTGGGAGATGAAGGGTTCTTTAAAGAAACGACTCCTTATGATCCCGGTCTCCCTATTCTGCCAGCAAAGCTTCTTCAGATCATATTGTAAGAGCTTGGTATCATACCTATGATTTTCCAATATTAATTACCAACTGTTCAAATAACTATGGGCCATATCAGTTTCCTGAAAAGTTAATACCTGTTGTAATCTTAAAAGCACTACAAGGAAAGATATTCCTGTCTATGGGGATGGTACAAACGTACGGGACTGGCTGTATGTAGATGATCACGCACGAGCACTTTATAAGGTTATTCAAGAAGGTAAAGTCAGGTGAAACTTATAATATTGGCGGACACAATGAGAAGCAGAACATCCAAGTAGTTAAAACGATTTGTTCAATATTGGATGAACTGGAGCCTAAAGATAAAGGTAATTATGAAGAGCAAATTACTTTTGTAACGGATCGACCCGGCCACGATTTTCGGTATGCGATTGACGCTTCCAAGATTGAAAATGAACTGGGATGGAAACCAGAAGAAACATTTGAAAGCGGTATTAAGAAAACCGTACAGTGGTATCTGGATAACATCGATTGGTGTGAGGCCGTAACAGAAAATAATTATGATTTGGGACGATTGGGAAGAGCCTAAAGTGTCGAATGTCTGTAGGTCAAAAGTTGAAAGTCTATGGCGACAATAACGAAATTTGAAGATTTAGATGTCTGGAAGATTGCGCGAGAAGTGGTGAATGATATTTACAAATTGACAAAACGAGATAAATTTAGTCGTGATTATGCGCTCCGGGATCAAATTCGATGTTCGGCTATTGGGATTTTGTCAAATATTGCAGAAGGCTTTGAATCGGGGTCTGACAAACAGTTTGCTCGTTATTTGAAAATAGCCAAAGGTTCAGCCGGAGAATGTCGGGCACAACTGTATGTATCATTCGATCAGAATTATATGAGCCAGAAGGAATTCGGCACTCTTAGAAAGAAATTGATTAATTCTTCAGGTAAGTTATCACGCTTAAATTAGCTATTTGAATGGCAGTAATGACCAAGTTAATGAACTGGAAATTATTTACAATACGTAGTTCCAAAGTCTGAAAGTCTAATGTCTAAAGTTAGAAATCTACTACTTAAAGACCTTTGACTTCATAGACCTTAAGCCTTCGAACATTTACATTCGAACATCTTTCAAACGTTGATGGATATTGAAACAGTTAAGAAGTGAAATAAAAAGTTAGCATAAATAAATAAACACAATGAAAGGAATAATATTAGCAGGCGGCGCAGGGACAAGGTTATATCCTAATACCCATGTAGTGAGTAAACAATTATTGCCGGTGTACGATAAGCCAATGATTTATTACCCGCTTTCTACACTGATGCTCTCGGGAATTGATGATATCTTGGTGATTTCGACGCCTAAAGATTTACCACGGTTTGAAGAGTTATTGGGTGATGGATCACAATGGGGGATTTCCCTTAGTTATGCTGAACAACCGACATCCTGAAGGATTAGCTCAAGCATTTATCATAGGCGAAGATTTTATTGGTGATGATAATGTAGCTCTTATTTTGGGCGATAATATTTTTTACGGACAGGGTCTTTCTGAAAAGTTACAGAGAGCTGCCCAATTAGAATCTGGCGCAACAGTGTTTGGTTATTATGTACATGATCCCGAACGATACGGGGTAGTTGAATTTGATGAGGATGGAAATGCCTTGAGTTTGGAAGAAAAACCGGATGAGCCCAAATCTAACCATGCCGTTGTTGGTTTATATTATTACGATAATAAAGTAGTGCAGCGTGCTAAAACACTGGAACCCTCTGAACGTGGTGAACTCGAAATTACAGATCTCAATAAGATCTACTTAAATGAAAATGAGTTGACCGTAGAATTAATGGGCCGTCGGTACGGCTTGGCTTGATACTGGAACGCATGAATCTATGCTACAGGCTTCAAATTTTGTACAAACCATTGAGGATCGTCAAGGATTAAAAATAGCTTCACCTGAAGAAGTGGCATGGAGAATGGGATATATAGATAGTGGACAACTTGAAGAACTTGCCCAGCCATTGATCAAGAGCGGGTACGGAGAATATCTTATTGAACTTGTTGAAAGTCGCAGGGCGCTTCGAAAGCTAACTGAGGCTAAATGTCAAAATTGCGACCTTGGACTTTCAGACTTTCGACCATGTTCTAAAATGACCTCGAATTTTAACCTTAACCCTTGATGTTTAAATAAATGGAAGTTATAGAAGAGCCTTTACCGGGATTATTGGTTATAAAGCCGGATGTTTATGAAGATGAACGAGGTTTCTTCCTTGAAACCTGGCAGAAAGAACGATATCAAGAGATAGGGATTGAGGAAGAGTTTGTTCAAGACAACTGGTCCCGATTCAGAAGGATACTTCGTGGACTTCATTTTCAAAAAGAGCACCCCCAGGGGTAAGTTGGTAAGTGTACGTAGGGGCAAGGTTTTTGACGTAGCAGTTGATATTCGGCCGAATTCAGAGACATTTGGAGAGTGGTATGGCAAGGAGCTAAGTGATCAAAACCACTTACAGATGTATGTACCTCCGGGTTTTGCGCATGGGTTTTGTGTTCTTTCGGAAGTGGCTGATTTTAATTATAAGTGTTCGGAATATTATCATCCTGATGATGAGGGCGGGTTAATATGGAATGATCCTTCTCTTGAAATAGATTGGCCTTTTAAAAGTCCTATAGTTTCTAAAAAAGATAAAAAACTTCTCTCCTTTGAAAGTATCATTACGTAAGTATTATTGAAAATCAGTAATATTAAATAGTTGTATAATGAATTAAATCGGTCAAATGAGCGAAGAACGACATAGACAATCACCAACCTGCAGCAAGGGCGAAGGATCCCAAAATCCACCACCGCAAGGTTGCTACGGACCCGCGCACGAATACGGTTACCGATCCATTGAAGAAGATGAAATTGACTTCATCGAGTTGGCGCATACCTTCTGGAAAGATCGCGAACTCATCGCCAAAATTACCGGGGCATTTTTGGTATTGGGTCTGCTGATCTCTCTTTTGGCGCCTAAAGAATATTCTACTAGTGCTACGCTTATGCCCGAAACGCAATCTCAGCAAGGTGGGACAAGTGGACTGTTGCAACAGTATGGAGGCATGCTGGGTATTAGCAGCGATCAGATTTTAGCGGCGGGCAAGATGGTACCGTCCCTCCTAAAATCTACCCGAATATTGTGCAGAGCCTGCCCTATCTGATAGAGCTGATGAATACGGAAGTTTATTTCTCGGAGTACGACACTTCAGCTACGGTGCACGTCTTCTTTGATAAGATATATTCTCCATCGGTGCTGGTTTATATTGAGCAGTTTACCATTGGTTTGCCAGTGCAAATTATCGAATTATTTAAAGAAGAGCAGGAAGATCGTCCGCTGCCTCAAAAGATAGATCGTGAGGTGGTTTTGTCATTATCTGAAAAAGCAGATGGAAACGGTGAGAAACGTTGCGTGAGCGATTATCTGTTTCAGTGGATGAAGAAACGGGCTTATTAGCATTAATCAGTGAATTCCCAGATCCACAGGCTGCGGCTGAAATCGGTGGGCAGGACATACGAGCTTTTGAAAGAACAGGTAAAGGAATACCGTACCGAAAAAGCACGACGGAACCTACAGTTTGTGCAAGAGCAGGTGCAAGAAGCTAAGAAACGATTTGAGGAAGCACAAAACAGGCTGGCAGAGTTTCGGATAGCAACCAGAACCTGGCTACGGCTAAGGCACAGAGTCGCGAGCAGGAGCTGCAATCGCAGTATGATTTAACGTTTAATCTTTATTACTCTCTTTCACAGCGTCAGGAACAGGCGAAGCTGGACCTGCAGGAGGAAACGCCTGTGCTTTCGGTACTTGCAGCCGGTAAGTGTGCCTATAGAAAAGAGTTCCCCAAATGTTAGATTTGTATTAATTCTTTGTCTAGGGTTACGGGTTTATTAGTTCATCTGGTTTTATTTTTCTAAGTAAATATTTATCATCAAGTTCAGATCTTAGTAGTTAATTTATAGTGATATTTGGGCTCAGTTCATTCAGGATCAAATTTTATTACGACTTAATTGAGTTATATCTAATATTAATTTAGATTAGAAATCACTAATCTACTTTTTATTATATGCAGGTATTTATTTTTGGTGCAGCTCGTAACTAGTAGTGCATTACCGCAGTGGATGATGCGCAATTAGTTTTAGGAAAATTGTATTAAAGGACAACGTGTATTGATTGGACTTTGAATGCACTTCATAAGTCTGGTATATCCAATGATCAAATACCATTTTGTTGGAGGGTACCAGGTAGAACGAAATATAAACCGATATCCAGAACTCCATTATGCTCGTAAATCCCAAGTGGGAAGAAACTCATGTCATCGGATCCCTTCGATATGCCATGGAGTCATGGAAAGGAGGAGATATTCTGCTGACCTATGCCGATACGATCTTTTCGCCCGGTCCGGTGTTTAAACAAATTCTGCAGCGAACGACACCAGTAACCATCGGTACTAGATCGGACGTTGGCAGGGAGCGCGAGTCCGAAATCGCCAACTGCAGTCATTCAAGCCGAGAAGGTGATTGCTAACGATGGGACGGTACAACAAGTTGGGACGGCAGTCTATTTCGCCGGAGCAGGCTGACGGCCAGTTTTCCGGATTGACGTTTCATAAGGAGGAGATATCGCCAAAAAGATCAATGATATTGTTTTTTAACGAGACCGGTGAAAGCAATCAATTGTCAAATCAGGATAGCTTGACGCACCTTCATTGCGCTTGATTCAAACCAAATGGGATACACCCGTTTCTATCTATGACCATAGTGGCCTGTGGGCGGAACTGGATACCCAAAAGCTGATTTAGCGAAATTCGTTTTTGGGACAAAGGCCGAAACACTGGATCGAATTAAGCCGTTTGTTCAGAAATCCAAGATCTGTGATCAAATTCACTTTCCTTTGAAAGATTGGGAAAACGATCGTTCAAGGATTATTGAGAATATCCAACAGAAGTTTTTAGGAAAGAACCTAATTGTCCGAAGCAGCTCGCTGGAAGAGGATTCTTGGGATGATTCCCAGGCAGGGGCCTTTCTGAGCGTGGCTGATGTAACCGCTGATGATGAAGAAGCTTTGGAGAAAGCCATAGAAGAAGTTATTAGCGGGTTCAGGAACAATGGATCGGGTAGTTATAATGGTGATAATCAAATTTTAGTACAGCCGCTTTATTTCGGATGTTGCCGATGAGTGGCGTAGCTTTTTCCCGGCACCTTGAGAAAGGTAGCACCCTATTATCTGGTAAATTATGACGATGTATCAAACAGAACGGATACGATTACCTCGGGAGCACCGCAGAATCAAAATCCGTTACTGTATATAAGGAAGGAGAGTCGACTCCGGATGATGAGCGTATTTGTCGGGTGATAGATGCAATGGATGAGCTTGAAACTATTACCGGCTATTCCTCACTGGATATTGAGTTTGTCCTCACCGGATCGGATGAGTTGTATATTGTTCAGGTTCGTCCGATTACTACCCATACGGGCATGTCTGAGATTGCGGATTTTGATAAGCGAATAGCAGAGGCGAAACAAAAAATTAGCAGTAGGTGCCGTTCATATCCTCACTCTATGGGGATACTACGGTGCTGAGCAGATATGCCTGATTGGAACCCGGCCGAAATGATCGGGGTGCGACCTAACCCGTTGGCTGTTTCCTTATATCGAGTATTTAATTACGGATTCGGCGTGGAGAAATGCCCGGGGAAAGATGGGATATCATAATCCTTCTCCTGAAAAGTTGCTGTTTTGTATTGGCGGTCATCCCTATATAGACGCCAGAAATAGTTTTAATAACTTAATTCCCAGAAGGATTATCCCCAAAATTTGCTGACAAATTGGTAAACCATTATATAAGGCGATTACAAAAAAATCCGCATCTTCATGACAAGGTAGAGTTTGAAATAGTACTCACCTGTTATACGCCCGATATTGATAAGCATTGCGAAAGATTGAAGGAGGATAATTTTTCCGAACAGGAAATTAGCGAATTAAAAGAAAAACTAGAGAGTTCTTACCGAGATGCTATTACAGGCAAGCATCTGCCTATTGATGAGCCTTATTGATCAGACGGAATCCTTAAATCCGAGAAGAGAATCTTTGCTGGCGTCTGATTTTGATAAGCAAGAAATTCCTTCCCTCATAAATCTGCTGTTGGATGATTGTATTGAAAAAGGGACCGTACCGTTCTTGGATCTTGGCCCGATATGGGTTTATTGCTTCTTCCATGCTTCGAGGCTTTGTTCAGAAAGGAATTATGACCGAAGAGCAGAAAGATCGGTTTCTAAATTCTATCGAAACGGTTGCCGGAACGCTGGTTGATGATATGGATCGGGTGCTTGCCGGCGATTATTCCCTGCAGGATTTTCTGAGCAAATACGGCACTTGCGCCGGGCTCTGATGATATTACGTCCTATAGCTACGGGGAAAAACCGAGAACATTATTTTCCTGAAGGTACAAACAACAGTAATAAGAGTGCTTCGATTGACGAAGATAGCGGAGACGAAAGAATTTTCTGTTTGATGAGAAAACCCTTGAAGCTATTGAGCAGGAAATTAATGCCATGGGAATGTCTTTTTCGCCAAGACAGCTACTGGATTTTATCAGGAAAGCGACGGCAGGGAGAGAATACGCAAAGTTCCAGTTTACCGAAAAATCTCAGCGCGGTGTTTAAATTTGTTGGCTGAGTGGGGAGAAACAGTATGGATTCTCGCGTGAAGATCTTTCCTATTTATTTATTGAAGATATACTTAAGCTGAATACATTCACGATAGCACAAGATCCAATTATATACCTTAAGCAAAAGATTCAGGAAGGGAAACGATGGCATGAAGAGTCAAATAAAATAGAAACCCCTCAAATTTTGATCCTCTCCGGATGATCTGGACGTAATTGTTCATAATGTTGCCGAACCTAACTATGTCACCTCAGAGTTGATAACCGCTCCCATTTGCGACCTTTCAGAAATAACGGATAAAAATGATCTTGAGGGCAAAATCGTGTTAACAGAAGGGGCCGATCCCGGTTATGACTGGATTTTTCTGCATCCCATAAAAGGGTTAATCACCAAATATGGTGGCGCGGCATCCCACATGACGATACGTTGTGCAGAATTTGGTCTGCCGGCCGCTATAGGCTGTGGAGAAGAGTGGTACAGTCGCCTGAAGGATGCCCGAAATGTGGAACTGAACTGTAACAACAAGCAGATTAGGGTACTCGGGTAAATGAAACGAATTGGCATAACACAGCGGGTGGTTTATTTCGAAGATATTGACGAGCGAAGAGACATGTTGGATCAACGCTGGTATGATTTTGCTCAAAAGGTAGGTTTTAGGCTGTTACCTATACCAAATAAACTGCAGGACCTAACAGATTATATTGAGGACTTAGATGTAGAAGGATTTATTTTTCGGGAGGTAACAATGTTGGTCTTTTTGGAAGGAACTGTTAAGGGGAAAAACGATCCAAGAAGATGATGTAGCTTATGAGAGAGACAAAACCGAACAAGCGATTTTAGAGTGGGCCATAAAGAAGAAAAACCGGTGATTGGCGTTTGCAGAGGCTGCAATCTATAAATGCGTATTTCCCAGGGAAAGCAGAATGAAGTTGAGAGCGACATTCATGTAGCCAACGATCATAACGTTCAATTTACGGATGTAGAGTGGAAACAGATTTATGGCAGTTCCAATACCGTAAACTCTTACCATCGGTTTGGGTATTTTTGAAAGGGATTTAGCTGAACAGTTAAAACCTACAGCAAAATATGAAGAACAGGTAGAGGCCTTTCAGCATCAGCAGTACAATATTTTTGGAATGATGTGGCATCCGGAGCGATATCCGAGTTTTCGAAAATCAGATATTAATTTTTTCAAAAGAAGTTAGATATATAATGAGTAGATTATACGGCTATTATTTTAGCGGCGGGACAAGGGACAAGACTGACGTCCCATTACAGATGATACTCCCAAGTGCATGGTTGAGATAGCCGGGAAACCTATTTTAAATCATCAGTTGGATGTATTAACCGAGGCGGGCATTGAAAATATTGTTGTGGTTACCGGCTATTTGGAAGAAGAGATTCGAGATCCAGATTACAAAGGTCCATAATCCGAAGTATGCATCTACTAATATGATTTATATTTTGCGCTGAAGAATATCTCGAGGGGATGTGATTGTGGCATACGGTGATATCGTTTATTCCAAAGAAGTATTAACCAAAGTGATGGATAAGTGAAGGTGACAAACTTATACCGCAGAAGAATGGCTTGCGATATTGGAAGTACGACGCGATGTTTGTTGACAGCAACATGAATGACGAAGAGATTAAAAAAC
>JAXHMB010000006.1:0-142529 GCA_034521755.1 Balneolaceae bacterium | reverse complement strand
CGATGCGGGCCGGGTGCCCGAAGGCTTTCGGGAGCTTAGCATGGTGTAATAGTCTTTATCAATAAATGAAGCTCAAATCTTTGACAGCAAATAATACATCTCTGAAGCGATTTGCAGGCAGCGTTCGTCGTAGATTTCCTTCTCTTTTGGGGTACCATCCGACTCTTTAGGATCGATATACGGAATGGAAAACCGCTTTTCGGCTCCCGGCACGACAGGACAATTTGCATCGGCATCGGAGCAGGTCATAATAGCGGCAAAGTCTTTTTGGGGATTATGGGAATCCTCGAATGTTTTAGAAAAGCAGACTAGCGGCTTGGATTCGTCATCAAAATACACCTTATACTTTGGATTTTCTCCACCGGGATTTTCAACCCTAAACCCGGCCCTTTTTATTGCCTCCACAGCCCTTGGATTAAAAGCCGTAGCTTCGGTTCCACCGGAATAGGTTTCTACATTATCTATTCCAAAATAATCGGCTATCGCTGCCGCCCAGATTTGGCAAAGATGACTGCGTCGACTGTTGTGGGTGCAAATGAAGGTTAGTTTAGGCTGATCTTTTGAGCGTATGTAATTAGCAATTTTTTCAAGTTTACGCTTTCGTTGATCTGGAATTTCACTAACTATTTTCTCCAAATGGTTAATGTAAGAGTGTAATTTTTGGTACATATAATTGGTTGATTAGTAGATGCTAAAATCTGGACTGCGAAGTTTAATTCCGTTCCGCAGCAGAGCTACGGAACGAGAATAATATCAGTATTTCTCTTTTTCCCCGACGCAGAGTATCGAGACGAGATAGTAGATAAAATTAACATTGTCAATCCTCCTAACCTTCCGCCGGCAGGCGGACAGGCTCTTCTCCAAGGAGGAATTCTATTACAGAAATTCCAAGCTTACAGGTCCCTCTTGGAGCCGCGACCGACTACCGGCGGTAAGAGGGATTCAGGGAGATTGATTAAATTGAATTATCAGCAGCAACCCGACCCAGGCTTGCAAACTGGCCCTTCCTCTATCATTTCAATTTTCTGCTTGTCAACATTGTTTTCTGATTCACCACCGGGCTTTTGAGCAAAAACCGTAATACTGTAAATACCGGTATCTCCATTTTTAAAATCATCTATTTCTTCTTCGGATAAATACTTCACCAGGATATCAACAGGCAGCTCAATGGTCTTTTCTTTTTGAATAGTGATATTTTCGAAACCGGCTTCTTTTATATACCCGAGATACTCATCCTTCTGGATAGCTCCGGCTACACAACCCGCATACATCTCGGCATCTTCGCGAAGGGCTTCCGGCAGATCACCCACTAACACAATATCGGAGATACTGAAATGGCCTCCCGGTTTGAGCACCCGGAAAATTTCCGAAAATACCTTTTGTTTGTCAGGAACCAGATTAAGTACACAGTTGCTGACAATTACATCAGCCAGGTTATCCGATACCGGCATCTCTTCAATATCTCCAAAGCGGAATTCTACGTTATTAAACCCAAGTTTATCTGCATTTTTTCGAGCCTTTGCAATCATAGACTCGGCGAAATCAATACCTAAAACTTTCCCTGTTGAACCGGTTTCATGGCGAGCTATAAAGCAATCGTTGCCTGCGCCCGAACCCAGGTCAATAACGGTATCACCTTCGCTGATATGTGCAAATTGCGTAGGGAGCCCGCACCCAAGTCCCAGGTCGGCATCTTCATTGTAGCCTTCTACTGCGCTGTAATCATCAGTCATAATATTATAGACTTCTTCGGAGCTCTGTCCGGCCCCACAGCATGAACCGGCATCAAAGTCCTTGGATTGTTCGCTGATCTGATTGTATTTAGTTCTGACAGTTTCCTTAAGTTCATCAGAAGTTTTAGGTTGGCTTTCCATAAATTTAGCAACAGGTTTGAGTTTGAATATCTTGCACAAAAATGCCCAGCAGCTCTTTAAGTTCTTTAGCGGCTTTTTTATCAATACAATAGCAGGTTCGTACTCCGTCAATTTCTCCTTTTATAATGCCGGCTTTTTTGAGTGCTTTCAGATGCTGTGAGACAGTAGACTGAGCCAGTGGAAGTTCATTGGTAATATCACCGCAAATGCAGGTTTCCCGTTTTGCAAGGATTTCAAGAATGGCGATACGTGCAGGGTGACCCAGCGCCTTGGCTAGCTCCGCAGTTCGTATTTGTTGTTTATTGAATCTATCTGCTTTTGTAATGGCCATATAATTATATATCGTAATTTTACGATTAAAATAATTAAAATTATATTTTGATCAAACTTAAAAGAAAAATTGAGGGGTGTTTTTTGTAATACCGAGCCGCGATAATTATTCAGACACATGTTATGTGTTCTTTTTGTTGTGTTTCTTAAATTAACACAATGATAATTCGATTTTTACACGAAAGAAGTTAGTTTAGCTAAAAATAAAAACCCCACTATTTCCCATGAATTCATATTTTAAAAAAATCATATTTACTGCGCTCTCATTTTTAATAACACTTCCTCTTTTTGCTCAAAATACACCTGCCTCTTCAGATTTAGATGACCGTCCAAAGCTGGTTGTAGGAATTGTCGTTGATCAAATGCGTTATGAATATTTGACTCAATACTGGGATCAGTTTGAAGAGGGCGGTTTCAAGCGAATGGTGAACGAGGGATATAATTTCACAAATACGCACTTCAACTATTTTCCTACCTTTACCGGGCCGGGCCATGCGGCCATCTTCACAGGTGCGACACCTTCTGTTAATGGAATTGTAGGTAACAGCTGGTATAATCGAAGCTTGGGAAGAAGTGAATATGTGGTGGAAGATACCTCTGTTATGACCGTTGGCGGTGAAGGTGATGTGGGTAAGATGTCACCGAAAAACCTGCTTTCTACTACATTTACAGATGAGCTTAAAACGGCCAGCAAGCATTCAAAGATTGTAGCAATTTCTATTAAAGACCGTGGTGCAGTTCTTCCTGCGGGACATGTGGGTGATATGGCCTTTTGGTATGATTCCGATACCGGCAATTTTGTGAGTAGCAGCTGGTATATGGATGAACTGCCTAAGTGGGTTTCTGAATTTAATAAGGAAGGGGTTGCCCGAGAATACAGCAATAAAACATGGGATCTGTTGTTGGATAAAAAGGAATATGCTGTAAGTAATACTGATGATACCCCTTATGAAGGAACATTTCCATGGGAAGAAAAGCCGGTATTTCCACATGAGCTGGGCAAGGAAGAAGAGGGCAGCTATCGTGCAATAAGAAATTCTCCTTTCGGAAATACCATTGCAAAAGATTTGGCTATAAAAGCAGTTAAAGCAGAGAACCTTGGTAGTGATAATGCTACTGATGTACTGGCTATAGGTTTTTCTTCACCCGACTATATTGGTCATCAGTTTGGACCGCATTCGATGGAGCTTCAGGACACTTATATTCGCCTGGACCGAGATCTGGCCGATCTTTTTTCAACACTCGATGATCAGGTTGGGCAGGGAAATTACATGGTATTTTTAACATCCGACCATGGCGTAGTAGATGTGCCTAATGAACTTATAGATCGTGGGCTTCCGGGTGGATATTTTGATAGTGAAACAGCAATTGATTCGCTGAAATCATTTTTGAATGAAGCGTATGGAGAAGGTGACTGGGTAGAAGCCTATACAAATCAACAGGTATATATGAATCGTATTTTGATTGCTTCTGAAGGGTCTTGGCTGGAAGATGTACAGTACGATGCAGCTGAATTTCTCCTCAACTTTGAGGGAGTATTATCAACGAATACTGCTTCCAATTTTAAAATGAAAGATTACAGCAGTGGATTGCAAGCCATGTACCAGCGGGGATTTATGAATGATCGCTCTGGAGACGTATATATTCAGCTAAAGCCCGGATGGCTTGATTCTTCCTATCGTACCGGCACCAGCCATGGCTCCCCGTTCAGTTATGATACACATGTGCCCATGCTGTTTTTTGGGAAAGGCATACCACAGGGCACCAATAATAGAAAAATGGACATCACGCAGTTGGCTCCAACTATTTCAACCCTGTTGAATATTTCATTTCCCAGTGGTACCGAGGCAATACCCATGGATTTTGAGCAATAATTCCATCTGGATTCTTTAAAATATGAGGTGTATCCTGTCAGGTACCGGTTACACAATTTTTAATTTGGTTTCAATTATGTATTCAATTCTGAAAAAAGTTTTCCCATATAGGGTCCTTTGGCGTCAGTTGTAATCATCATCATTTTAGGAGGTTGTTCTACTTCGAAACCTTTAGATGATTCTACTGCATATGCCACCCTTTGGATGCAGAATTCTGCTGAGTATAAAGCGCTTACGACTATGGCATACCAGTCGGCTGAGGCATATTTGGATACAGCTCTAAGCAGTAGTTCATGGACTGCCTCATTGGAACAGCAGGGAAACGATTACGAGAGCCTGCCGCCGGCCGTGGTATTAGATGTTGATGAAACGGTACTTGATAATTCTGCCTTCCAGGCCCGCTTAATCAAGCAGAATGAAAGTTATTCTCCGGAGAAATGGAACAATTGGGTACGCGAGCAAAAGGCAGATGCTATACCCGGTGCTTTGGCATTTACGCAGACTGCAGCGGCTAAAGGAATTACTGTAATTTATTTGACAAATCGAGATGCTGCGGTGGAAGAAGCTACTTTCCAAAACTTAAAGAAGCTTGGATTTCCGGTTAAAGAAGATGTAGATGTGTTGCTCACTAATAATGAACGTCCCGGCTGGACCTCGGAGAAGGTAAACCGCCGAAAATATGTAGCAGGGAATTATAGAATTCTCATGCTCTTGGGGGATAACCTCAATGATTTCTTGCCTGCCAAAGACCGAACCGGCAGTGAAAGAGATAAGCTTATTGAAGAGCATAAGCACCGGTTTGGCACGCAATGGTTTGTGTTTCCCAATCCGGTATATGGATCATGGGTCAATGCATTATACAACTTTGACTCTTCGCTTACGCCCGAGCAAATAGAAGCCAAAAAGCTGGAAAAGCTCGATACAAAAAATTAAACGTCTAAGGCGGCCCGGGTTAGTCAGTTGACAAGCAGGGAGTGTATCATCCAATATCCCAGCCATACACAGAGAAGTCCTGCTATAACACTGCCAAGGGCATATATTAGGCTCATTCCAACTTGTCCCTTTTCTAAAAGTGTAAAGGCCTGGAGTGAATAGGTGGAGAACGTAGTAAATCCTCCACAAAATCCTACAGCCAGAAAGAAGTTCATTTCTGAGGAAAGTGCAGACTTTACCGATAGTCCCATCAGAATACCTATGATCAGGCAGCCGACAATATTGACTACAAATGTTCCCGTTGGAAAAGACGCAGAATCCGGTTGTGTCAGATATTTTGATAATAGAAAGCGGCTGATACTTCCCAGAAACCCGCCACTGCCGACTAATAGTAAAACTTTAAACATAAAAACCCCACTCAGTATTGATTTGAAATTTATTGAGTAGGAGTCATCAGAATTCCGGCAGGAAAACAGTTAAGGGCGAACTCCATCGCCACACCAAATATAGGAAAGTCAAAGCAGAAAGACAGTTCAGCTAGTTTGAACTCCTGACCGGTATTCGAACGGTTCTTTCTCCTGCTTTTTTAAAGTTGAAATTAACAGTAATAGAATCATTCTCTGTTATAGGTTGTCTTGCACTCATCAGCATAAGGTGCAATCCACCGGGTTTCAATACAAGGCTGTCGCCCGGAGCAATGTCTAGATTTTTTGCGGGGCGCATGCCACTCAGGCCGGCCTCAGTTTCATATGACTCATGAACTTCAGCCACTTCAAAGGCATCAGATGAAACCGAAAGAAGGGTATCTGTCTTGGCTGTACCGTTGATTATAGATAGGTAGCCGGCACTGTTTGCATCTGCATTGGCCGGACGCATCCACTTATTTTTGATTTCAATCTGGCCACTTAAGACTTCCGGATCGGAGTTTTTATCTGAATTGCAGCTTAAAAAAAGTATCGATGCAAGAACCGATAATAATATTCGATACATTATCTGAGAGCGTTTAAGTCATCAATAACATGTTCCTCTTTTACCACACTGCCGGGATACTCATAGCGAACCCGGGCCTGCTTGTCCATTACTAAAATCCGGTTTGTGTGATTCATCAAATATGTTTCTTCGCCATTTTCTGTAATTTTTTTATCAGCAATTTTTGCAAGAATATCCATACTGCTTAACAGGGTATCTATAGTAGCCGAATCTCCGGTAATGGCAGTGAAGTTTTGCTTGTCCTGCTTAAACTGTTGCATGTATTTCTTTAAAACAGATGGCGTATCGCGCTTTGGATCAAAGGTGATCTGCACAAACTGCACATCTGAATTGTCTTCCAGTTGCTTATTGACGTTGCTGAGCTTGGCAGAAATGACGGGGCACACATCCGGGCAATGTGTATAAATAAATCCTACAATGGTGTATTTGCCTTTGAAGTCCTGAGGAAAATTAACAGTGCTGCTATCTTGGTTGACTACCTTAAAAGAGGCCTCGCTTAAATCCTTTATGACTTCCGGCCTGTCTTGGCAGGCCAGAAGCAAGGGGATTATTCCAATTAGTAGTACAAAGCCTCGGAATTTTGTCATAAACAGATGTTCTAAAATTTAAAACTTAAGTCAACATGAAACACGCGTCCCGGTTCTGCAATAGGTTGTGCGGTAAACGGGTTTTTAGCATTTAGGTGGTTAACGTAAGTTTTGTCTGTAATGTTCTCTATACCGGCTTGGATAGAAAGCTGTTGCAACAAAGTGACCCCAGCTTGCAGATCTAATGTTAGATAAGAATCAGTAGGGGTTTCACCGCGTGTTATTGCTACACGATCTTGCTCACTTGTCCAGTGTAAAGTTGTTTCTGCAAACCAGGGGCTGCCGGTTGATTGATAACGCAAACCAGTATCTATGCTAAATGGTGGGACGCCTAAAGCAGGTTCTTGAAGCGTTGTTTCTTTACCCCATAGATAGCTTATGCCTGCATTGAATGACAGGCTTGGGATGAGCCGATAAGCAGAAGAAACTTCAAAACCCCAGTAGTCAGCTTCGCCATTAACATACTGGAATACCGTATTAGGGCTAAGGGGCAACCGCTTCTGCAGATTTGTTGGTGACAGGGTGATATAGTTTTCCATGTGACGGACAAAAACATTTGCCGAGATACTAAACCTGGTATACTGGGCATCAATCCAAAGATCTGCCTGTGTACTTCGCTCTGGTTCAAGAGCAGGATTACCTACAAATTCAGCACTTGTCTGTGATTTGCTTGCAGGTATGCGGTCAGAATAACGCTCATTTACATCAGCGGTGCGCACTACAGAGCCCGCGCCAATACCTATCGACCAGTTATCGAACGGAATATAGCTTGCTGTAGCAGAAGCGTTAAAATTTGTTTCGTTTTCTTTTAAATCTGTGGACACATTATCCTTAAAAAACTGGCTTATGGTATCGGTATCGGCGCTCACAAAGTCGAGGCGCAACGTACCAGTGACACTAAAGCTTTCTGTGAATCGATAGTTGGCTTTTCCATAGATTCCGGCATCGGTGATGGTAGCATCCGGCCACATCAAGTCAACCAGTGGAAAGGCTGGCGGTTTCATACCTTGGTTGCGCCGATCAATGATGCGTGTGGCATCCCGATTTGCACTGTATACATCAATTCCGGTTTCGATATTTAGGGCTGAGCTGGGATCCATTTCAACCGCAAACATACCACCTTTTACATGTGCTCGGGTATCAATTGTTACATCAAGAGCGAAGGGGGGTGTTCTGTTGGGATTAGGTTGGGCGGTAGGTTTCTCATCATTATCCATGCCGTGATTTACATTGTTGATGTAGGCATTGGCTTTGATCAATGAAAACAGACTATTATCCGGATTCCATTTCCAGCTAAGCGAGGAGTTGTAGGTATCAAAATAATCAGCGTCGAGCAGTCGGCCCGGATAATCGAGATCATCCTGGTTTTGATAGCCAAAAGAAGCTTCCAGGTAAGAGTTAGAGGTAATTGAATATCCCAGCTTGGTACGAATTTCTCTGGAAAGAAAATCTCCCGGCACATTTGTACCATTTCCGGTCTCGTAATCATTGCCTTCTCTCCAGGCACCGTGAATCCAGTATCCCCATTTTCCAGAGCTTCCCTGAAGAGAAACTGCTTCTTCAAAGGCATTCAAATTTGAATCGTATCCACTGGATATTGAACCGCCAAATGCCGTTGAAATTGTGTTGAGTGTTTGTGTTTCAACACGGATGGCGCTCATATTTCCTGCACCCCAGTTTAGAGCATAAGGCCCTTTGACAACTTCAATAGTTTCTATTGCGGTTGGATCGAGGTGACTTAAAGGAGAATCCATACGTGCCGGGCCTCCGGGAAAAATTCGTGTTCCATCAAGATAGGTACCTACTTCTGTTTCACGGAGTCCGCGAACAACGGGATCAAGTCCAACAGGTCCGCGTCGTACGGCATCTACACCGCTGACATTGCGAAGAAGCTCACCCGAATCACGGGGGTTGGCTTCTTTTACGTCGCTTTGCTTCAGGCTGCTCTCAGCAATTTGGTCGGGCCGTAATGCCGTCACCTGGATGCCTTCCATTAAAATTGCGCGGGGTTGGAGTGATACCTCAAGCGTAGTGGTTTGACCTGCATTTACAGTGACAGACTTTGTTAATTGTTTAAATCCCACAAAAGAGAAAATGAGTTTTTTTGAACCGGTTGAGACATTATTGAGCTCAAAGCTGCCATCAGCTTTTGTGGCAGTACCTCTGTTGGTATTTTCAATAGAAACGTTCACTCCGGCAAGCGGTTCGTTGGTTTCAGTACCAATTACGGTACCTTGTATCGTTCCTGTTTGTTGTGAAAAAGCAAAAAGTGTTATGCCAAAAAATAAAATGCAGAATGATAAGAAAGATTGTTTTAAGAGTTTCACAGTATCCTCCTGGAAATCGTGTGATAAATTATTGGAATAAGAAATGCAGCCACAATGCAACCGGGGAGGGTTGTATGTTAAGGCTGTTTTTTTATAATCGATGTAATAGCTTATCCCAAACGGGGCGGAGGAGAGGAAGGCTCTTTTATCCATAGGAGGTCCGCAATTTTATTAGCCGGCGGAAATCTGTCTGGAGTCACTACAGGTTTTATAAGGGCACTGCCATCATTTGTCACAAACAAGTCAACCCGATGATTTCGGTCAATAGTCGTGGCTTTATTTTCATCAGCATGATTGTGATTGTCATCCTGATTCATTCTGTCTTTAAGTTGGCAAACTCCATTACATTTTACATTTGGGTTGTGCCGGTTGATACACAGGTTGGTTGTAATGTGTGTGTAATTAGAAAGGTACCAGCTTAAGGGAATAGCAAAACCCAGCAATGAAGCCAAGATGCAAAAAATAAGTGATATGGATACCAGTTTTTTTATCATCAAAATTTAAAATATGATCTTATCAACTGAAATCAAATAGTTATTTAGATCAGTTTTAATTACAAGGGCTTTCGGCATAGTCTTCGCAGGGTTCAAATTCAAATTCCAGTGTTGAATGATGAATATCAAAGGAAGCGTTCAACAATTCCTTTAGGCTGGCCTTAATCCTTTCCATATTCGCCATGTCATTTTCATCAATAACTACGTGACTTTCCAGTAGAATGTTGTCTTCATCGAGCCGCCAGATGTGTAAGTGGTGAATATCCAGCACCCCGTCTATTTGTTGCATAGCTTCAGTAACCTCATCCATTTTGATACCTGTAGGAGTGCTCTCCATCAGAATGTCGATTGTTTTGCGGAGCATGTAGTAGCTCTGCACCAAAATATAACCGGCAATCAGGATTGTGAGAATTGTATCTACTATATACAATTGGTATTTCAGAATAAGCCAACCGGCAATAATGACGCCTACAGAAGAAAGGGCATCAGACATTATATGTACATAGGCACTTTTTATGTTGATGTTTTCTTTGGAACTGCGATACAGCAGTACGGCAGTTATCACATTGCCCAGTAAGCCAATAATTGCTACTACAAACATCACCATACCATCTATAGGCTGCGGGTTGTAGAATCGTTCAACTCCTTCTTTGATTAGGAAAAGAGCAATGATAACCAGAGTGATGAGGTTGATAAAAGCCCCGATAATTTCGGCGCGCTTATAGCCAAATGTTTTTCGCTTTGTGGCTTTTTTCTTGGAGACTTTGCGGGCTACGAGACTAATACCCAGTGAGGCCGTATCGTTAAGATTATGAACAGCATCAGAAAGGAGAGACAGGCTGCCGGAGATAATTCCGCCTACAAACTCAGCAAGGGTAATGGCCAGGTTCAGAAAAATCGAAATCCATAACCGGCCTTCGGTTTGATCACCACTATGATGGTGATGATGGTGTCCATGATGGTGTGAATGGCCCATAAATGCGGTTGCGGTTAGTTTGTGAAATTAAATACAAGCATAGGCATTAAACATAAAGTTTTTGTGAAGTGCTTATATCATAAAATGGCTTACAGCGGCCAAAGAAAGACAAAGCACCAAAAGAATTACTGCTTGTTTGATGGGCCGGTTGGGCAAATATTTATGCAGTGGTTTATCTTGATACAACCTTTCTATTTTAGCTTTAAGTTTAGCCTCATTTTCATTGAGCTCAGCTTCAGACTTAAGTACAATACCGGCTTTTTCCTGAAACTCGGGAACATGCTCATTGAGCATTTCTGTGATGGTATGCTCACTAATTTTAGGCAGGTCAGCAATAATGAGGTAAACAGGAATCATGACGATAAAAACTGCTACGCCCACAATGGTTTGATCAAGTAGATTAAGGTCAGCAAAGATTCCGCTAAGCAGCGCAATTAAAAAAGAGAGTCCCATCATACTGAAAAGGGCACTGACTACCAGCCTCAGCTTCCAGTTTAATACAAGCTCATGAAGTATGCGTTTGGGATCGTCCATGCTTATAATGTAATCTAATTTTTGCTTTTCTCAACTTCTTGAAGCAACATTTTCATCAAAAGATGAGCGGCCTTCCTTGAAGTTTTGTCGATGAGTTCTCTATTCATCGTATCGTTGACTTCATAAGTCAGTGCATCGGCGCCAAATGTTTTAAAGATCCAGTTTTTAGTGATCGGTGAGCTGGTATCAAAAGGTTCAACTGCAAATTCTATCTCGGGAAAAGCAGCGGTTAGCGCGTCCAGCCAGCGGTAGGTGAAATCATCGGGAAAGGTTTTGATATCCTGGTTTATGGGATAAAAGATATTTTCATCAGTTGAGTGGAAATCAATTCCATAGTATACCGTCTTAAGAGAGTTGTTTTTTACGGTTTGTATGAGGTCATCTCTAATGGCTCTTGTCTCGGGCTGGTTGAAAGCCTGCCAGTCTCTGTTGAGATCTACACCGCCCGCATTATGTCGCCAGTGCCCATTTTGTACCCCATCCGGGTTGGCAAAAGGATAAGCAATGATTTCAAAATGTTGTCGAAATTGTTGTGCCAAGTCAGAATCTGATGACAATACTTCAATGAAGTTGAGTGCTGCTATTTGTCCGGTCACTTCAGGAGGATGTAAGCGTGATGTTATGATAAGGACTCCGTGTGGTTCATCCGGGTTAACCTGGGAAATGGTAAGTCGCTGAATGGGTCGTTCTTGGTGGGAGTAACCAATAGTTTCTCGTTTTACATACGGTTTTTTAGCTAAAGAATCAGCCCAGTTGTTAAATGTATATTGCGTAATTAATTCTTGTCCGCTGACCCAAAGCGTATCCTTACTTAGTGATAGTGATAATGTTGCAGTACCGGCAAGGGTGTCGGGCTTATAATTTGTGGAATCAATGGTAGACCATATTTGCCCATTGTTGCTTATTTCAGGGATATAGCGGTGTTCTCCTTCGTTGTAGGCCAGTTTTAATTGTACTTTTTTTGTAGTGTCAGACCAAATCTTAAAACTATACCACGGGCTATTATTGATGGGAGCATTTTCAGGTGCAATTACAACCTGATAGAGAGAATCACTAACTTTAAAAAAATCATTAACCCTTGCCCCGGCAAACTCGTTTGTAATCCAGATGCCATCCCGGGCAATGCCTATGGTGCGTTCATGTTGGGGCGAAATAGGTTTATCAGTGGTTTCTGTAGCACCTTCCGGGTCATAAGAAAAACCTGAAAAAGACTCTGAGGAGGAACAAGATCCGACGGTAAGCATTAAAAGAATCAAAAGAACAGGCTTTACGTTGTTAATACACATGGCTTTTAAAAGTCAATATGAAGAATACCGGAAAAAAGAAACGGGTATCCTCTTAAATTTTTGAGGGCAGTTAGCAATATCTTATTATTCCGAGCAGTTTAATTTTTGTTTCAGGCCTATTATAACAACAAAAAATTTAATAATTAAAGGCTAGTGCAGCAGTTATATCCTAAAGTAAGTGTTATTTTTTTGGTGTTTTGGTTGATTGGGATTTCTGTGTATGCCTATTCTCCTTCCCATATTGGTCAAGCCCCGGATATACCCGACCAGGTATGGAAAATAGAAATAAAGGGCAATGAAGCTTTTTCTGATTTAGTTATTAAAGATCAGATAGCTACAGAATCGCCCTCGTTTTGGGACAAGGTTAAGTTTTGGAATAAAGGTGGCCATGCGATTAACGAGACGGAACTAAGAAAGGATGTGATACGAATTCGCAATTACTACAACCGCAGAGGGTACAATAAAGTGCGTGTCTCATATCGTGTGGAGGATGGTAAAAAAGACTGGAAAAAAAAGGTCATCTTCACGATTGATGAAAATGCACCGATTAGAGTCAATGATGTTACTTATGTTATTGATGCCAGTACCCCGATAGAGAAAGAGATACGTGAAAATGATGATTACCAAGCGGTTCTTGAAAAGCATGCGTATAGATCAGGCAAAAGGTATCAGTTTATTCGGGAGCCTGAAGTTATTGGCTCGTTTGTTGATGTGTTAAAAAACCTTGGCTTTGCATATGCTGAAGTAGAAATAACTACCAAGATTGATACAAGCCGTTTGGAAGCTAACCTAACGATTACCAGTAAACCCGGACCCAAAACATATATTGAAAAACTGGAAGTAGAGGGGGCAGAGAAACTGCCTGATGACTATGTAATACGGGAATCAGCTTTGCGAACGGGTGATCTCTATAATTATGATGAGATCCAGAAAGCACAGCAGGAATTATTTAACCATCACATGTATCGTTTTGTAACCATTGATATTCCCGAACAGCCCCGGGACACTACTTTAGATATGAGAATAAGGGTTCGCGAAAACTCCCTGAGAAGTATTCAAACTTCGGTTGGTTTTGGAATTGAAGAGCTGCTGAGAGGTCAGGTTTCCTGGACTCATAGAAATGCTTTTAACCAAGGCCATAAGTTTACAGCTTCGGGGCGAGCTTCTTTTATTGAGCAAAGCGTCAGTCTGGATTATCTGTTCCCGTATGTCTTTAATACCAAAAGCAGTGTAATAATATCTCCTTTTGGCCAACACCTGCTTGAAAAAAGTTTTGAGTTGCTGCGTGGTGGTATTACTAACAGTTTTATCTATCGCTACAGTGAAAATATGACCGGAAGTATTTCCTATCAATACACAAAGAACCAAGAACTTTCGAAGCAAACAGATGCCAGCCTGCCGGATACTACACTTCAATACGATCTGTCTTCTTTGCAAGTCAGCGGATATTACAGTCAGGGATTTTCGCGCGAGCAGCGTGGATGGGTCGTTCAGCCTTACGCCGAAGTATCCGGCTTTTTAGGAGGCGCCACGTTTAGCTTTCAAAAGCTATCAGTGGATGTGCGAAGATATACTGAGTTATCTAAAAGTACTACATTGGCTACGCGTGTGCAGGCCGGGAGTTTGTTTAGCGTTGATACCGATTCGCTTCCCAATAATATTCGATTTTTTCTTGGGGGTACAAACTCTGTACGTGGCTGGTATCGACAGGAATTAGGACCTAAACAAGCCAGAGTTCGTCCAGACAGTGTGTTGCAAAATGATGGTACCTATCGCGATACAACTGAATTTGTTAGATATATACCTACCGGCGGACGAACGATGTTTGGTTTTAATGTTGAGATTCGCCAAAGCCTGGATGAGCTAATTAACGGATTTGGCGTGTCAGCCTTTCTGGATGGAGGACAGGTGTGGAATAAACTAAGTACTGTAGGTAACAGGCCTATTCAGTTTGGCATTGGAGGGGGGCTTAGGTATCGCTCTCCCATTGGTCCTTTACGTATTGATGTAGGATATAAAGTTAATCCGACTAAACGAGATTTAAATATATATAGAGGTCAGGATTTTGGAAATTTCTGGAATAGAATTGGAATTCACTTTAGCATTGGCCAAGCATTTTGACAGAAAACAAATCACATAGCAATTTGAGCAAAAGGCGTAAATGGCCGTGGATACTGGCAGGTACTTTGCTTGTATTGATTATAGGGTTTCGTCTGTCATTGAAAACCAACTGGATGCATCAACTTGCAAAAACACAGATTGAATCTGTTGCCAACGAACAGCTTAATGCTACGCTTCATATTGAAGACCTGAAAGGGGACCTTTGGAAAGAGATAATTCTTACGAATATTACCCTAGAGAAAAATGATGAGACGGTAGCTTCAGTCGATACAATTGTAGCAGGATATAATGTGTGGAGTTATTTTTCAACGGCTTTTGAAGTATCACAAGTTTATATTTCCCGACCATCTATGAATGTTGAACAACAGGATTCTGTCTGGAATGTAACTACCTGGCTAAAGCAAAGTGAATCATCAGCTCCCTCGAATGGAGAGGCATTTCCAGTATCAATCAAAAAACTAAATATAAGTCGTGGAGAAATTGACGCCAGCATTGAGAGTTTGCCCGGAGATTCTGCTTTCACTATCTCTGATTTATCCCTGAACGGTAGCATTGACTACCTGGGCGACAGGTTTGATGCAGCTATTTCAGCTTTCTCTTTTAAAGTTGTCAGCAGTAATTTGAACGATCCTGTTACGGTTCAGTCTAAAGCCAAGATTAGCAGTCAGTCTGTTTCTTTGCAAAAACTGGTAGTTGCAACAGGTAATTCGGTGCTTGAAACATCAGGTGTATTGAGTCTTGAAGATTCACTTTCGCAGGTAAAGATTGAGGCGCGCCCACTTTCATGGAAAGATATAGCTGCATTTATTGATGAAGCACCAGTGCGCCAGGATATAAGTGCAAAGCTAAACATACGTGGAAATAAAGAACAGTTTACGCTTGGGCTGAACGTAAATGCCAATGGATTGCAGCAGCTTCAATTAGATGCCGATTTCAGTTATAATAATTCATTAACCCTGCAGGGGATTAGCGCTAATGCTGAACTGGTAGATATGCCTGTTTTTACCGGTGATTCTACACTTCCTGTCCTTCGTGGTTTATCCTTTGATGCAGATGGGAATATTCCTTTTGAAGACTTGGGGAATGGACAATTTAATGGGGACTTTCAGCTGGAAGGGATAGCATATAACGATTATATGCTGAATAATATGGAAGGGGTTCTATCGCTTTCTAGAGGTGAGCTGACATCTAAATTGAGTACTTCAAATGGCAGACAAAGATTAAATGTCACAGCCCAAAGTAAGAATATTTTTGAAGATGGGCCTACAAGCAGTTTCTCTATGTCGGGAAGGAATATTAACCCCGGTTACTGGATGAAAGATGGAAATTATTCCGGACTCATCAATTTTTCAGCGGACATTTCAGGCACAGGGTTTTATCCTGAAGACATCCCCTGGAAGTATGATATAGAGGTTAAAGATTCTCAATTTATGGAGCAGGGCTTCAGTCTGATTCAATTAGAGGGGCAGTTTAGCCGCCAAGGGATTACCAATAACTCTACCATTCGTTTAGACAAGAGTGAGATAGATATTGAAGCAGAAGCACGTCAGATTACTTCAAATCCTGTTTTTAATTATACCATTATTGCTGATAATTTTGACCTGTCAGAATGCAGGGGACTTGAGAATTTTGCTTCATCCATTTCAGGTAGAATTAAGGGTGAAGGCAGTGGGAATTCACTGGAAAACCTGAAGCTGAATTCTTCGCTTCAGATCGACTCGTCTGTGGTGAATGGCGAATCTATCAATCAGTTTATGGCACAGGTTGAAATTCAGGATACTGTTGCTACTATTCGTGATGCTTTTTTGCAGAGTGCCATTGCTGACGGATCATTTGATGCCCGGTTACATCTCACCGATTATTATCGAACTTCAAATAAGTTAAACCTGGATGTGCAAGTCAAAGATCTTAGAGCATTGGCCCCATTGGTGGGCTCTGATAAACTTCAGGCTGACGGAAAAATTACAGGAGAATTAAGTCCTATTCAAAATAATAGTTTGAAGTTTACAGGTAACATCAACCTATCGAATGTGAACTATGATGACAGCTTTACTGCAGCAAATGCCGAGGGAAATATTGAGGCCTCTATCACCGAAGAGCCCCAGTATGTGGTTGATGTGAATCTTACTTCGCCGAGTTTTGCAGCAGTTAATTTGCAGGACTTTAATATCCAAACGCGAGGTCAGGTTCGGGCTCAGCAAATTACCGGTGCCTTCAACTTATCATTTAGTAGTGCCCAGGATGGAGAAATCAACCAGGAAGGAAGCTATATTATTACAGAAGATTCTTCTGTTGTTAAAACAGACATGCTGGATTTAGCTAGTTCTACAGCTACGCTTGCGCTCCAGCGACCTTTCGAGTTTCTGATAAAAAATGAAGCGATCAAAATGGATACCCTATCTCTGCAATCTGCTGATGGTGCTTCTTTTAAACTGGCTGTTCCTTATGCCGATTCGCTGAAGCAGGAAGTATTTTTGAGCGGACAAAATCTTAATCTGGCTGTCTTGCAAAATGCATTGCTGGGTGAGTCCTATATTGAAGGGATGATGTTGGGTTCTCTTCATATTAATCGTGTCGATACGACTCTTACAGCAGAAGGGGATTTGACGATCTCCGATATTGTTTATCGTGAGACGATGCTTGACGAATTCAAGCTTAAAACATCTATCAGAAATGGGCTTTTGAGTTCAGATCTTGCCATCACCGATAGCAATAAAGAAATTATACTTGGCAAAATTGAGGTACCATTTACATTACAGAAGCCAGCAACGATTAATGACAGCTTTTTCGATCAACCGATAAATGGATTTTTACGAATTAACCGGGTGGCGCTGAATGACTTTGAAAACCTGCTCGAGAGCGCCGGAATTACTGAGACAGATGGTATTCTCAGCTTTGACGGACAACTTGAAGGCAGAGCCGGAATGCCAAAGCTAACGGGCGATCTCAATCTTGATCAGGCCGTGTTATCGGGAGTGCAGGTAGACTCAGTTACGGCTGATTTGAATTATGATCATGAACAGTCGGTAATAAACCTTAATGCTGCTGTCAATTCTCTTAACCAAAAAGCAGCGGATGTCACCGCAAAGATCCCATTTTATGTTGACCTGCTGACCTTTGAAGCTTCTATGGCCAAAGAGACAGATCCAATTAACGTTGTTCTTGAAACCAACAACTTTAAGCTGGCCGCTTTAAATGATTTTGTAGATCCCAAACAAGTTCGAAATATACAAGGTAGGCTTGATGGTGTTGTAGAGGTTACCGGATTGGCCGGAGATCTTAAAACGGATGGGAAGCTGTCGCTGTCTAATGGGGCTGTACAGATCGTCCCGGCTGGCATCAGGATCAGTGAAATGAAATCAAATGTTATATTTGAACCCAATCAAATAAGGATAACTGACTTCTCAGCAAAAAGTGGTAGAGGCACCCTGAGTGCCAGTGGAGCAATGGACTTGAAAAGATTGGTTCCCGATGAGATGGATATTTCGATCAGTGCAAGAAACTTTAGAGCAGCGAATACTGCTCAATACAACGCCGCTATAAATGCTGATGTGGATATTAATGGGACATTTACCAGTCCTGATATTTCGGGTAGAGTGCGGTTCCAAAATGGCTTTGTTGAACTGGACAATTTTGGTGAAAAATCAGTAGAAAATGTGAGCTTGGATTCTACCGAAACTGTTGGTGAAACCAGTGCGGTCTATGATTCATTGAGTATAAATATGGATGTATCATTTGATCGGCGCTTTTTTGTTAGAAATGAACGATACCTGGAAATGGAGCTTGAGCTCGAGGGGCAGGTAAATGTGGTAAAAGAGACTGTTAAAGACCTTCAGATGTTTGGAGCTATCAATACTTCCAGTGGTTATGCCCGTCCTCTGGGTAAACAGTTTGAGATCGAAGAGGGACAGATTACATTTTCAGGTAACCCAGAGAATCCATCCCTTAATGTTCGTTCACTTTACGAGCCCCCTCAGCCTGAAGAGGAAATAAAGATATGGTATATCATAGAAGGTACGGTTGAGAGTCCCCGGTTTAAGTATGAAAGTCAGCCTGAAATGGAGTTGCAGAGTATCATAAGCTATACATTATTTGGCCAGCCTTTTTATAAGCTGGATTCCTGGCAGCAGGTAGTGGCTAATTCGGGCAGCAATACAACTGCTGCAGATGTTGCCATGGAAGTACTTTTAGATCGGGTTGAATCGCTGGCTACCAGGCAGCTGGGTATTGATGTAGTAAAAATTGATAATACCTTAGCCGGCGGAGAAAGTGGAACATCTATTACAACGGG
Source organism: Balneolaceae bacterium (assembly GCA_034521755.1). Taxonomy (GTDB): domain Bacteria; phylum Bacteroidota; class Rhodothermia; order Balneolales; family Balneolaceae; genus JAXHMB01. Next base: position 123,912 of record JAXHMB010000006.1, on the reverse strand, counting down.
ATGGTATATTAGCCCCAAGATATTTTTTGCAATACAGAATGTCATCACCGGTTCAACTCCTGATACAGGCTTTATACTCGAATATAAACTCAGACAGAACTTAAAGCTTATTCTGAGACAGGGTAACGATTCACGACAGGGTGTTGACCTGCGATGGAATCATGATTATTAAATTTAAAATTAGTAAGCATATATGTACACCAAAGAAGACAAAGCACTTTCAAAGAAAATCCTCAACTTTAGCTGTGAGCTGAAAAAAGGACAAAATGTAATGCTTCAGCTTATTGGCTTAAATGGCATGGGACTGATGCGGGCCTTGGTTGAGACTGTCAGAGAAATGGATGCAAATCCCTTTATACAGATTAATGATACAGAAATTCAGCGCATGCTGGTAAATCAAGGAGATGCAGGCTTCTGGAAAAACCAGGCCAAGGTTGATCAGTTGCCCCTGATGAAGCAGATGGATGCATTTGTAGGTGTTCGTGCTTCCGAAAATATTTATGAACAGGCCGAAGTAGGGAAAGAAGCAAACAAAGCTTATTCTGATCATTTTTTGAAGCCGGTCCATTTTGAAGAGCGCGTCAATAACACTAACTGGGTGGTGCTTCGCTATCCTTCTCCGGCTTTTGCAATGAACGCCAAAATGCCTACCGAAAAATTCAAGGAATTTTATTACAAAGCTTGTCTGCTGGATTACAGTCAGCTTGCTGAGGCTATGAAACCTTTGGAAAAGCGTCTTCGAGAGACCGATATGATTCAACTGAAAGGAGAGGGCACTGATATTGAGTTTTCCGTGAAAGGACAGAACTGGATCCCTTGTTTTGGAAAGCGAAATATACCCGACGGGGAGCTGTTCTCTTCACCCATCCTGTCATCAGTGAATGGAGAAATAACGTATGCGCCCTCGGTGTATCAAGGTAAGCCTTTTGACTATGTGAAACTGGAGGTGCGTGATGGGGTAGTGATTGATTTTGATTCCTCCAATAACGAACAGCTCGAAGAAATACTGGACACCGATGCCGGCGCGCGTCAGTTTGGGGAATTCAGCTTTGGGCTTAACCCTATCATCAAAAAGCCAATGTACGATATCCTTTTTGATGAGAAAATATACGGTTCCAACCACCTCACGCTGGGCAATGATTACGAGATTGCCCCGAATGGCAATGAAAGCAATATCCACTGGGATTTGGTTTGTATTGGTGCAGATGTATATTTGGATGGTGAAAAAATCCGCGAAGGGCGCACCTTTATAACCGATGACTTAAAGGGATTGAATCCGGAAAACTTGATAGATTGATGCCATTTAGTTTGCATACTTCATTTCGTATTCTCCTTATAATTGGCTTGGTTTTTGGAGCTGTATTTGTCTCCTTAGGACAAACAAGGGCAAATAAAAACTTAGAGCATGAGCTTAGAGCCACCACCGTTAACGACAGTTATTTTGCACTTCGTCAGGATTACTACTATACGAATGGGCTTCAAATAGGATATAGCAGGCTGTTAGATCAGAGGTTTTCTATGCTGGGTTTGATACCGGAAGAAAACCGAAAGACCATATTTAATATTAAGCTTGCGCATCAGGTTTATACTCCAAAATTTATTCAAAACCCGATGCCTGATCTTATGGATCGGCCCTATGCCGGCTACCTTTATGCCCAAGGCAGACTAAACTCATTCTGGAAGCAAAAAAACAATCTAAATGTTGCCTTAACACTTGGCGTTATTGGCCCTGCTTCAGGAGCCGAACAGATGCAGAGGAAATGGCATGAGTTTTTTGGCTTGCCCATACCCAAAGGGTGGGAATACCAGATTAGAAATGAACCGGTGGTAAATTTAAACGCTAAGTACCGGCGATCGTGGTTTTTATCATCAGAGGTTGATGCTATCGCGGGTACAGGATTTCGAGCCGGGACAGCTTTTAATGATTTGTCAGCTGGAGTTACATTTCGCTTTGGAAATATTCATCCTCTTGATCAATCAGCTATTTCTAACAGCCATTTAGGTGGTTCATCTGACAGCAACAGCCAATACCATGACAACGAATGGTTTTTATTTTTTGGATGGGAGAACAAGCTTGTGATTCATAATACTCTTATTGACGGTGGGTTAATCAGCCCATCGCAAAGCAGTCTGGACAGGGAGTCTGAGCCTTATGTAAGCACTATAAAATGGGGGGGAGCATATAGTCTATCCGCTATTACCTGGAAGTTAGTGATGAGTCAGATCAGTCCCGAAGTAGTTGGAGCCGAAAAGCATATCTTGGTTAGCTTCGACATGGCTGTTCGATTTTAGAAATTAGTTAAAGATTTCCTGATTGATAAGGCAGCGTACCAGAGGTACGCTACCAGATTGTTAAATATGACGAGAGAACTATTAGCTGATTATAATCTCGTTCCGTACCTCCGGTTCGGAACGTAATATTCTCATCTATACTATATTTCGACACCGGAAGAAAGCCATCTGTAAATAAAATTGTAAGGTAACTTTACTCTAATAGTCTTACTAAAAAAAGATAATTAAAAAAGATCAGTGGGAAGAAGCCGGTATAAAATATATGAGGAAGATTATCCCTATTTCCTGACTTCATCAGTTGTCAACTGGGAACCTGTTTTCCGAAGAGATTCAATTTCTAATATTATTCTTGATTCCTTTGAATTTCTTCAAAGCCGCCGTGAGGTAACACTTTATGCGTATGTGATTATGGAAGATCATATTCATTTTATTGCTTCAGGAAATGATCTTGCCGAGAAGATACGATTGTTTAAATCTTATACGGCAAGAAAAGTTATTGATTATCTGAAGGGGCAGAAAGAGGATGAGGTTCTGCAAAAGTTCAGAAAAAATACTACATATAATGTTGGTAAATCTGAATTTCAGTTATGGCAGAAGGGATTTCATCCAAAGCAAATAATCGGTGATACAATGATGGTTCAGAAAATTGATTATATCCATAAGAATCCGGTTGAAGCTGGATATATTAATGAGGAAGAAGATTGGAGTTATTCATCAATCCATAATTATCTGGATCAGAAAGCCCCGATTACTATTACCTGTTATCGCCGTTGAGGTATTAGGCAGCGTACCTGAGGTACGCAACCAGATTGTATGCGAGAGCATAGTAATCGTTCCGAACTCGGTCGCGTACCATCCAGGTCGCTGCCAGATTTTTGCGGGATGATACTTCCATCTCGTTCCGTATCGGTGCGGAACGAGTAATATTTGCGGATTTTATGGGCAATCTTTGCTGGATCATTGGATATTCTACGGTTTTAATCTGCCCATTCCTCTACATCATTAAAGACTTCGGCAAACTCAATACTTTCCCCGCCTTTTGCCAAAGTAGCCTCAAACTCAATGGCTTCTTCGTCCTCACGTTTGATGAGTTCGGTGGCCAGTTTATTGACAATCTGCGTTTGTATGAGCCGCTTGAGCGGCCTTGCGCCATACACCGGATCATAGCCGCGTACCGCCAGCCAGTCTTTGACATTATCGGTGATATTCACTTTGATATCGCGTTTGCCAAGCATCTTGTGAACTCTTTGCAACTGGATGTCCACAATCTCCCGGATATGATCCTGGGTCAATGGATGGAAAACGATCATGTCATCCACACGATTCAGGAACTCAGGACGAATCGTCTTTTTAAGTTGGTCCATAAGTTTATCCTGAAGTTCATTATAAACCTCATCGCTGAAGTCTCCACCAACTTCTTCAATCTTATCCTGAATAAGATGCGACCCAATGTTGCTCGTCATAATGATGATGGTATTGGTAAAATCAACCGTTACGCCTTTATTATCCGTCAGGCGCCCTTCATCAAGTACCTGCAGTAAGATGTTGAACACATCAGGATGCGCTTTTTCAATCTCATCCAGCAAAATTACCGAGTAGGGGTGACGCCGAACAGCTTCGGTAAGTTGACCACCTTCATCATATCCTACATAGCCCGGAGGGGCCCCTACCAGTCGGCTTACGCTATGTCGTTCCATGTATTCGCTCATGTCGATGCGAACCATGGCGTTTTCATCGCTGAAAAGGAAGTCGGCCAGTGAACGGGCCAGCTCCGTTTTGCCAACACCGGTTGAGCCAAGGAAAAAGAAGGAACCAATCGGACGATTTTCATCCTGCAGCCCGGCCCGGGAACGGCGTACCGCATCAGATACTGCCTGAATTGCAGGGTCCTGTCCAACTACTCTTTTATGCAGTTCTTCTTCAAGATGTACCAGCTTCTGGCGTTCGCTTTGAAGCATCTTGGTAACCGGAATGCCGGTCCAGCGTGCCACAATATCAGCAATGTCTTCGCTTTCTACTTCCTCTTTGAGCATAGCGCGACCTTCCTGGATTTCATTCAGCTTTTGATTGGCTTCTTCCAGATCGGTCTCCAGCTGCTTGATGGTGCCATAACGAAGCTCGGCTACTTTTTCATAATTGCCTTCACGTTCCAGCTTTTCAGCACGGTTGCGGGAGGTTTCAATAGCTTGCTTTAGATCACGTGTTTTTTGGATGAGCTCACGTTCCATGTCCCATTGGGCTTTCATGGAATTTCGTTCTTCTTCCAGATCCGCCAGCTCTTTTTCAATACTTTTGATCTTGGATTTATCCTTTTCACGCTTGAGGGCTTCCCGCTCAATTTCCAGCTGACGAATTTGCCGTTCAATACTGTCCAATTCTTCAGGCATGGAATCAATTTCCAGACGAAGACGGGAAGCAGCTTCATCAATAAGGTCGATGGCTTTATCAGGCAAGAAGCGATCGCCGATATAACGATGAGAAAGCTCAGCTGCAGCAACAATAGCTCCGTCAGTGATACGGACACCGTGGTGGAGTTCATAGCGCTCCTGCAGTCCGCGTAGGATAGAGACGGTATCTTCTACTGTAGGTTCTTCAATCATTACAGTTTGCAGGCGTCGTTCCAGGGCCTTGTCCTTTTCAATATACTTGCGGTATTCGGCCAGGGTGGTGGCACCGATGGCGTGAAGCTCACCGCGAGCCAAAGAGGGCTTTAAAATATTGGCGGCGTCCATAGAACCTTCGCTGGCTCCGGCGCCTACAAGTGTGTGAATTTCATCAATGAATAAAATGATTTGCCCATCGGAATCCTGTACTTCATTTACTACTGCTTTGAGGCGCTCTTCAAACTCACCTCGAAACTTGGTGCCGGCCATCAGGGCTCCCATATCCAGAGCTACAATACGTTTGTCTTTGAGGCCTTCAGGTACATCGCCTCGGTTTATGCGCAGTGCCATGCCTTCTGCGATGGCTGTTTTACCTACACCGGGTTCTCCAATCAGCACCGGGTTGTTTTTGGTACGGCGTGAAAGGATCTGCATCACCCTGCGAATTTCATGATCGCGGCCTATTACCGGATCCAGCTTATTTTTTTCGGCCTGTTCGGTAAGATCACGTGCATATTTTTTAAGTGCATTGTACCGGCTTTCAGCATTGGGATCGTCTACTTTTTGTGAGCCGCGGACATCTGAAATAATATTGAGAACATCATCTTTTTTAACGCCGTGCTGCTTCAAAAGGCTCGATGCCTCACCTTTAGCATCAATCATTCCAAGTAAAACATGCTCAGAACTGATGTATTCGTCCCCAAGCTTGTCAGCTGCTTTTTGGGCTTTGTCAAATAGTTCTTTGGAATCGTTGGACAAATACTGTCCGGACACCGAAGCTCCTTTGACGACCGGCAATTTGTCGATGCGCTGGTTCAGTTCATCCCGAAGCTGGGGAATGCGCACTCCTACTTTGTTTAAAATGGTATTGACCACGTTGTCAGCATCAGAAAGGAGGGCCAGTAATATATGGGCCGGATCAACTGCCTGGTGGTTATTACCTGAGGCAATTTCCAGCGCTGATTGTACCGCTTCCTGTGCTTTAAGCGTAAATTTATTCAAATTCATATCAGTATATGTTTAAAATCGTTGTTTTGTTTTTCTACTTTAATAGTGACCAATATCGTACCGAAAATTCAAAACTGACGTTTTTGCAGTTTAAAGTGTTTGATAACAGTTATAAGAATTTTGAGTGTTAATGTTTAATGAAAGTTCTGCCAATTATGAATGAGTTAGAGTTAGGAGATGCCAAATTGGAACTGAAACAAGGGGATATTGCCAATCAGTCGGACATGCAAGCTGTGGTAAATGCTGCCAACGCACAGCTGAGGATAGGCGGTGGCGTTGCGGGAGCCATACATCGCGGAGCAGGACCGGGACTGACGGAAGAAACGCGACCTCTGGCACCAATAGCACCGGGAGAAGCCGTGATTACCGGCGCACACAATCTTCCCAACGATTATGTCATACATTGTTTGGGTCCGGTCTATGGGAGAGATAAACCGGAGGATGAATTATTGGCTAATTGCTACAGGAATGCTCTGCAGGTTGCTGAGGAGCACGGTGTTGAACGTATTGCCTTTCCGGCTATTTCCACCGGGGCTTTTGGCTATCCCATGGAGCCGGCTGCTCGTATTGCCTTATCAACGGTTGCAAGTGAGGCAGAGCACCTGTCTGCGGTTAAACTGATTCGTTTTGTACTCTTTGGGGACAGCGCCATGCAGGTACACAAAGAAGTGATGGAAGAGATGTTTGGTAAATAATTAAGATAGCGAGGAGATTAATCTCCTCGCTATCTTAAAAAATGTCTCGCTTTGAAATTGCTATCCATAGATTTCGTTCAGCACACCGGCCAGCCTAACTCCAGCCTGCAGTAGTCGCTTTTCTATAATCGGGTACTTGTGGTACATATATTCGTAGTTGATGTCGTTGGTGCTGGGAAGGTCGTAAACTTCATCACGCAACTCCATAGATTCCCGGGCCCAGTCCAGTACATCAGAATTTTGCCACTCCTTAATTTCCTCTTCGGTAGGGTGATTAACACTTTCAGCCAGTTCGGTATAGCTCAGCTGACTTTCATCAATCATGCCGCTGTCCCACACTCTGTGCAGATTAGAGTTGCTCCAGAACCAGCGCACATCAACATCATTGCCTCCACGATCTTCACCCGTACCTACATGCAGCGGCTGGTGAATGTCGCCAATCAGGTGAATCAACATTTTAAGATTTTCAGTTTCTTCTTCCTTGTTCAAGGAACCACTTTTTAACTCTTTAATAACTGTGCGAATAGTGTTGATAAGATCACCATTAGGATTTTTTTCAGTTTCATCATAGGTCATGCCATCGGGAATGGTTACCCAATGCCAGTCGTGGGTGTGATCGTAGGCAGGATCGGATTTTATCTCGTCCATCCAGGTACTGGCAATGGCCATGGATTCTCCTTCTAAAATCCTTTTTACATGTTCTTTAGCTTCATCGGTAAGGTAGGCGGAGGCGATATCACCAACGGCACGGTGACCATTTTTGCCCCATTCCCCCGTGGAATGTGTGGTAAATAAGACTAGTGCTAGAACAAGAAATAAATATCGCATAGAAAGATGTAGTAACTGAATTAGAAATCGACTCTTAATATGAGCAATTTTTTATAATATTGATAAATGAAAACTCTAAATAAATAGAAGCATATCATGCTGAACTTGTTTCAGCATCTTTAGCTTTTACTTATGAAGTGCTATAGATCCCGAAACAAGTTCGGGATGACACAGAAATTATTTTTAGAGATCTTTGCAAAACCTAACTGTCATCGCGAACGAAGTGTGGCGATCTCCCTTCAGGAACTTTGATCGGGAGATTGCTTCTCAGGCTCGCAATGACAGACTCGATTTTTCGGGTTTTGCAAAGCGCTCTTTTATTAATTAAGCTATGTACGCATTCCTGGACATATTCTTTTTGGTATTTCATTCAGGGCTGATCCTATTCAATCTTTTTGGCTGGATATGGGAAAGTACCCGCAGGCTAAACTTATTAACGTTGTTGACCACGGCATTTTCATGGATTGTATTGGGTATCTGGTATGGCTTTGGGTATTGTCCCTGTACGCACTGGCATTGGCTGGTTCGGCGGGAACTCGGTTACATGGATATGCCAAGTTCGTACATCAAGTTTTTGGTGGATGAACTGCTGGGAATTCAAGTATCGGCAAATATTGTTGACTTGTGGACAGGAGTACTATTTGTAGTTGCTTTGGGTATTTCCGGTTATGTGAATTGGAAGGGCAGAGAAAAGTAAATCTATTCGGTCTCTTTCAGTTTCTGGAATAGCTCTTTTTGTTCATCTGATAAGTTTTCGGGTACGTCAATTTGAACGCGTACAAAAAAGTCTCCTTTTACGGACTCATTCTTAAACTTTGGCATGCCCATGCCTTTAAGGCGAAAGAGTTCTCCCCCTGAAGTGCCGGCGGGTATATTTAATTTAGCTTTACCGCTGAGCGTTTGAACAGTAGTATCACCGCCAAGAACTGCTGTATAAAGGTCAATGGAGTGATCTTTGTAAAGATTGTTACCCTTGCGCTCATAGTCATCGGGCATGGTCACTTTAATAGTTAATAACAGATCTCCTTGAGGTCCGCCTTGTATAGTCGATGCGCCTTTGCCTTTAAGCTTTAGGCGCTGTCCGTCTTCAATGCCTGCCGGAATTTTAATTTTCATTTTTTCACCGCCCACGCGAATAGTCCGTTGAGTGCCGTCAAAAGCCTCTTGTAGTGAAATAGCTACTTGAGCCTTAAGATTTTTCTTTGCTGCTTTTTTCTTCTGCTGACGAGCCTGGCTTTGAAAGTTTGGGCCTTGGCTTTGTGTTCGTGCTCCACCGCCGCCAAATATAGTTTCAAAAAAGCTGGAGAACGGGCTGCCTTGACCTGAGCCGCCGCCACCGCCTCCGAAAATGTCTTCCACATTTACACGATAGGATTGTTGCCCACCGCCAAATCCTTGACCTTGGCCGGCATATTGTGACCAGTCAAATCCACCGTTGTTTTCACCGGCCCGCTGATATTTCTTCCAGTCCTTGCCAACTTTGTCATATAATTCTCTTTTTTCGGGGTCTTTTAACACCTCGTAAGCTTCCCCTACTTCTTTAAATTTCTCTTCGGCAGATGGGTCATCAGGGTTTTTATCAGGATGGAACTTTGCAGCTTTTTTACGGTACGCTTTCTTAATCTCATCCTGAGAAGCGCTTTTACCTACTCCTAATATGTCGTAATAGTTTTTGTATTCCATAAATATGCTGCTGTGTTCTTTTTGTCACCAGTCAACATAATAAAATAAGCAAATAAAGTGCCACGCCTTTCAAAACTTACGATATGACAAGCATATTGAGAACTCATCGCCAGCTTGTCATAAAAAAAAGCCCTTCGAACAATCGAAGGGCTTTAGAATGCAAGCTGGTTAGTATTAAAGCTCAAAAGCTACATATTGAGAAACTCCACCTCTTATTACTTTTAGAAGAGCAACCTTATCTTCACTTTCTGCTACTTTTGACATTTCTCTTCTAAAATCCGAGACGTCTTCAACAGGATTTCTGGCAACACTTACAATTACATCTCGTGGACGAAGTCCTTGTCTGAATGCATTGCTTCCCTGGTTTATATCAGTAACAATGACTCCTTGTTGACTTGCATCCAGTCCAAGTCTTTGAGCTATCTCTGGCGTAACAGGTTGAACTCTGAATCCAAGTTCTGTTTCCATATCTCGATCTTGTGCTCTCCCCATATTTGCTGCAAGGTTATCAGGCAGTTCGCCAAGAGTGACATCAACACTCATATTCTTGCCCTCGCGTACAATTCCAAGCGTAACTTCTGTGCCAGGACTTGAGGTTGCAATATCTGTTCGAAATTTGAACTGAGTTTCTACTTTTTCTCCATTCAATTTTTGAATCACATCGCCTTCTTTAAGTCCAGCCATGTCTGCAGGACCATCGGGCTCAACGGCACCAACAATGACACCATTGGCATTTTTGAGGCCGAGTGCTTTTGCCATGGTACGGTCCACTTCACCAGCCATTGTAATACCAACATAACCACGTACTACTTCTCCGCTTTCAATAAGGGACTCCATAACAGATTTTGCCAAATTTGAAGGTACTGCAAAACCAATACCGTCATTGCCACCTGAACGAGAGGCGATTGCGGAGTTGATGCCTACCAGTTCACCATCCATGTTTACGAGTGCACCACCTGAATTGCCGGGATTTATAGCGGCATCGGTCTGGATAAAGTTTTCATAGCCCTGGCCTTCGTCAATAATTTGAATGGCCCGGTCTTTAGCTGAAACAATACCCATGGAAACAGAATGAGCTAGGTTTTCCCCCAGTGGACTACCAATTGCAAGTACCATTTCTCCTACACGGACTTCATCGCTATTACCAATTTTCAGGGCAGATAAACCTTCAGCATTAATTTTTACCACGGCAATGTCTGTACGAGGATCTGTTCCGACTACTTCTCCATCATATTCTTCGCCGTTGCTCAATCCCACAGCAATTTCATCAGCACCTTCTACAACATGAGCATTGGTTATAATGTAACCTTCTTCAGAAACAATGACACCTGACCCCAACCCGCGTCTTTGTCGTTCCTGGCTCCCTCGCGGATCACCAAAGAATCTTGAAAATGGACTATTTGGAACTTCAACGGTTTGAGTTACACGAATAGTAACCACTGTTGGGGTTGCTTTGTCAGCAATGTCAACAATGGCATCATTAAAATCTTGCAGGGTTTTAACCGGTTGTTTCTCAGCAGACTCCACACTTGAAGTGCTTGGAAGATCGGGCAGCGAGAAAACGCTCGCTTTCTCCGGATATAAATCAATGGAATAAAAACCTATTAAAAGTACCGCAACAGCGGCTATCAGTAGTGAAGAATTAAAACGTTTCATATTCAACTCCGTATTTCAGTAAATAATTAATGAAAGGGATTAATTTCTAGCAGTATCTTCAACAGATTTTTTACAAAAATATTGTATGGGCTTTTTCTAGATAGAAAGCCGGGATCACCTTCATGGCAATCCCGGCTAACGCCATGCTACTACGTCATGACCAATCAGTTTATTTAGCTGATTTCAATCTTCTTTTTAACTTTGTCTTCAGATTTGTCAATGCTGATGTTCAGCAAGCCATTATCGTAAGTAGCTTGGATACTTTCTTCATCAACATTGTCTGGCAGCTGGAATGAACGGTTAAAAGAACCATAGCGGGTTTCTACTCGGTGGAATGTTTTACCTTCTTCTTCCTGCTCAAACTTTCGCTCACCGCTGATGGAAAGACGTCCATTATCTAGACTGATGTCAATGTCTTCTTTAGTCATGCCCGGCAGTTCTGCTGAAATCAGGAATTGATTATCTGTTTCAGAGATATCAATACCGGGTACAAAAGAATCGTTGCGTTTATTTACTACATCGTTGAAAAATTCATCCATAATGTCTGAGAAATTCTTTGACATCATGTTTCTGTTGGGTTGGTTGTATTTTAAAAGTGTCATAATAGTGTCTGATTTAGTTCAGATTGATTGTCTCAAAAACTCACTATTATATACATCAATACTTATGCCAAACGGTCTGAGAAGCTCTTTTACTGACATTCAGCCAATGATAGTCTGCGTTTTTTGCAGAATTATATTTGATCAAAGAAAAGTTGTCATTTATTTCTTGGACAAACCGACAGTCAGTCTGATTTTGTGGCAGTTTTCAAGTTGAAGGATATGGGATTACCCATAGCTTTCATTCCACTCTTTGGCAATCAGGAAAGCCATTTCAAGACTTTGTTCGTAGTTGAGCCGGGGGTCACAGTAAGTTTCATAGTTTTGATGAAGTTCTCCTTCACCGAGTCCTTTGGCACCACCAACGCATTCCGTAACGTTATCACCGGTAAGTTCAAGATGTACGCCCCCCAGATAGCTGCCTTGATCGCGATGTACCGCAAAAGTCTTGCGAATTTCTCCAATAATATCCTCGAAGTTTCTTGTCTTGATATTATTTTCTGTTGAAAAGGTATTGCCATGCATAGGATCACAGCTCCAGACTACCGGCATACCATTATGCTTAAGCTGCTTAATCAGGTCAGGTAGGCACGCTTCCACCTTATCTTTTCCAAACCGAGTGATTAACACTATCTTACCGGCCTCATGAATAGGGTTGAGTTTTTCTATGAGCGCCAGCGTTTCATCAATATCATATTCGGGGCCAATCTTAATGCCGATAGGATTGCGGATCCCACGCAGGTATTCAACATGAGCCCCATCAATATCACGAGTGCGATTGCCCAGCCAAATGAGGTGTGAACTTAAATTGTACCAGCCTTCACGCCGCGGGACTCTTCGGGTTTGAGCTCCATCGTAATACAGATTAAGTCCCTCGTGGGAAGTATAAACATTGATCTTTTGGAGCGTATTAAACTCATTGGGCGTAATGGTTTCCATAAAGCTGACTGCCTTTTGGATGGAATTAACCATCGCTTCGTAATCCTGGTAGTATGGGTTCTGCTTCATAAAATCCAGCTCCCAGTATTCCGGGTGATGCAGGTCAGCAAATCCCTCATCAGATAAGGCACGCAGAAAGTTCAGCGTAAGTGCTGCTTTTTCGTATCCAACCAACAATCGGCTGGGGTCGGCAATTCTGGCTTCGTGCTTGGGTTTAATACTATTAATGAGGTCGCCCCTGTAATTGGGTATTTCCTCACCATCTACAATTTCATAATCACGAGAACGCGGCTTGGCATACTGTCCGGCAATACGTCCAACGCGGACAACAGGAATTCCCTGTTCATGAATCATGATAAAGCTCATCTGTAAAAGGACCTTAAGCAGATTTACAATCTTGGGTGCTTTGCAGTCGGCAAAACTTTCGGCACAGTCTCCGCCTTGCAACAAAAAACTTTTACCTGCCGCTACATCAGCCAGTTTTTTCTTCAAAGCTTCAACTTCCCACGAAGTAATAAGCGGGGGATAGGTGCGAAGCTCCTTATATACCTTATCCAGTTCTTCCTGACTTGGATATTCAGGCATTTGTTTGATTGGAAAGTTTTTCCAGGAGACCGGAGACCAGTCTTCAGGATTTGCTACTTCAGGGGCCACAGTTTTTTCGTTAAACATCGATGGTTGATAAATCTATTTTATTACAAAAAGACTAAAGATAAGTGAAATTTTTGTAAACGGATAATAGTTCCGCTACCCTTTAAAGAAGATTGCAATTGGGGTATTCTTACTAACTCAGTGGCTCTAAAGAAAAGATTCCCTCTTTGTTTATGTAAGCAAACTTGTTGTTAATCTTTACCAAGCCTAAACCACCTTTGAAGTCCCATGCCATGTCATAAATAGGATCAGAAATCATCTTACCCTGTTCATTTATATAGGTATACTTATTTCCGATTTTAACACGGGCAATGCCGTTTGAGAAAGGGAAAGCCTCGTCAAATTTTGGCTCTATAATAAATCGACCTCTTTTGTTGACATAACCGTACTTTTTCGTATCAAGATTGGTTTCATCTTCCGGCATTGCTACAGCAGCCTTGCCTTCCGAAAAAGGTCCGGCTTCGAGGAACCGGGAATCAATATGAACTCTTCCCATGGTATCAATATAGCCCCATTGTTTATACTCCAGCTGAACGGCAGCCAACCCCTCGGAAAAAGATTCAGCTTTTGGGTATTGGTAATCAATAACAACTTCTCCTTCTGTATTTATAAAGCCCCATTCTTTGTGATCGGTATTTTGAACCAGGGCAAATCCTTCTGAAAAGTCTTTTGCTGCAAGAAACCGGGGCACAATTATAAATTCATTCTTTTTATTAATATATCCCCACAAGCTATTCTTTTCTTTTTTAACGGGTGCCAGGTTATTATGAAAATTTCCTGCTCCTTTAAATTCAGGTTCAATTTTGTAGCTCCCCGACTTTTTTATAAATCCAAATTTGTCTTTCGCCCGTACCAGCGCCAGCCCATTCGAGAAATTATAGGCCATATCAAATTTTGGCTCTATGACAACATCGCCATCTTTGTCAATAAAACCGACTACTCCCAAAAAATTGATAGCAGCCAAGCCTTCCGAAAATTCATACGGCCAGTTTCGATTGGGTAAGTATGCGAAGGAGGGATTTATTTTTTTGTTGAGCTGAGTATCCAGGAATCCAACCCGATTATCTTCAACGTATGGAAGCAGTGGTTCTTTTTTGGAATCACCGGTTTTAACGGAACTGCATGCTACACATAGAATAGCCACGAAAATTGTAAAAAGATGCGCTGATCGCATAATTCTGTAGATGATTTATTAATTGTTGCAAAGCTTAAACTCGGAAGTGATGATTGTGTTCCGAATTTTTCTGGTAGTTATCGCCAGTTTTATTAATGCAATAAGATAGCCTGTTTATAAGAGAAGAGAAATCATTAATTGTGACAAATTATTATTCAAGACGATATGTGTTTTCCGGAATAGTTGTCTCCTCTGATTCTAAACTTTTATAAATAGCTGCCGTGGCCATTGTGGTAATGGGATAGGTGACCAAGATGCCAATCCCAAAAAGGAGCATACCGCCAAGATTAATAAGAAATACAGTAAGCCCGAACAGGAATAGCTCAAGCGCCAGGTTTTCGGTTGCATCAAAGCTTTTCTTTAGTGCCGTAAATGAATTGTCGCCTTCTTCAATAATGTAATATTGATAAAATTGAAGCCGGAGCCCAATGTAGATGCCCGGTATAATCAGGAGGAATATGCCAATAAGTACTGCCATGCCAAACAGAAAACTACCTACAAAGTAGCTCAGAAAAATCCTGAAGTTATTTACCATATCCACAATCTCTACCGGTTTGTCATCGATAAGCAGCAGCATAACTTTGGTGAAACCCAGGGCAAGGAAAAGCTGGATGAGTGTGAGCATAAATGAGAAAAACTGGCTTTCTGTGGTAGGGTCCTGAGGAGCGCGCAGATAAAAGTATACTTGCGGAACAATAGCCAATACAAAGTAGGTGGCCGCTACACCAATGATGAAAGAAACATACTTTTTGAACTGTGAAAAACTGAACTTATAAACTCCGGGAAGATCGATTGTGCGTTTAGGCATTATAGTTGAATGATTAAGGTAATATTAGAGTTAATCTACCGAGACTAATTTTTTAGAATTCATTTCCTTCAAAAGTAAGAATTTATCCTTAACTTAAGGGGTTTATTCGGAACCCGAAATTCCCAGTACTTTGCGAGAAAATATTGTTATCCGTGGTGCACGTGAGCACAACCTGAAAAATATAGACGTTGACATTCCAAGAGAACAACTGGTAGTGGTTACCGGTATTTCAGGGTCAGGCAAATCTTCCCTGGCTTTTGACACGATCTATGCTGAGGGCCAACGCCGCTTCCTGGAATCCCTTTCTGCTTATGCCCGTCAATTTTTGGGGATGATGGAGCGCCCTGAAGTTGACTTTATCGACGGACTTTCGCCGGTTATATCGATTGATCAAAAAACCACTAACCGAAATCCACGATCGACAGTAGGGACTGTTACAGAAATATATGACTTTCTTCGGCTGCTTTATGCGCGCATAGGAATTCCCTATTCCTACAAAACAGGTAACAAAATGGAGAAGCAGACAGCCGACCAGGTTGTTTCAACCATTATGGATATGACGGAAGGTACCAAAGCATATTGCCTGGCACCTGTTGTGCGGGGCCGCAAAGGACATTACCGTGAGCTTTTTGAACAGACACGAAAACAGGGATTTGTACAGGTACGCGTAGATGGCGAATTCATGGAGCTTGAAGAAGATATGAAAGTGGATCGCTATAAAACGCACAATATTGAAGTAGTAGTTGATCGCTTTGTAATCAATGGAAAAAGTCGAAAACGGATTGCTGAAAGCGTACGCCTGGCCCTTGAGATGGCTGACGGTAATGTAATTCTTTCCATACCGGGTGAAGAGGAAGGAGAATATAAAGATCAGCTGTTTTCACAGAACCTGTTCGATCCTGAAAGTGGCTTGGCTTATGAAGATCCGGCGCCAAACATGTTCTCATTTAATTCTCCATACGGTGCCTGTTCCAAGTGTGATGGCCTTGGTTATACCTATGATGTTGATATTGATCTGCTAATCCCCAATAAAGACCAAAGTATTGCTGAAGGTGCTATTCGTTTTCTGGGTGAGCCCCGTGATATTTTTGCCTTCAAGCAGCTAAAAGCAGTTTTAGAGACGATGGATCTTGATTTTGAAACTCCGATCAAAGAATTCTCTGATGAAGCATTGGATTTGATGATGAACGGTGGTGGGGATACCAAGTTTAATGTCAGCTACGATTTCCGAAACGATAACGTAACATACAAGCACTCGTTTAAGGGATTGCGAAACACTATCAAAGAACAATTTAAGGATAGTAAATCGAGCAAGCAGCGTGATAAAGCCAAAGCTTTTATGAGCAAGGTAGACTGTCCCGAGTGTGGAGGAGGCCGGCTAAATAAGGAGTCGCTTTCCTATAAGATTGACGGCCATGGAATTGATGACTTGGTGAAACTTGATATTTCCAGCCTGCGCAATACTATCAACAATTTAGATCTCAATGAGCGTCAGCAGAAGATAGGCAGTCAGGTGCTTAAAGAAGTTCGCGACCGTGTAGACTTTCTGCTAAATGTAGGATTGAATTATCTGACCCTGGATCGTGAGGCACAATCCCTTAGCGGTGGGGAAGCACAGCGTATTCGTTTGGCTACACAAATTGGCACACAGCTTGTTGGAGTGCTTTATATATTGGATGAGCCCAGCATCGGTCTGCATCAAAAAGATAATATTAAATTGATTCGATCTCTGGAGACACTTCGTGATTTAGGCAACAGTGTGATTGTTGTAGAACACGACCGCGAAACGATAGAACATGCAGATTATGTGTTAGACTTGGGACCGGGTGCAGGAGATTATGGTGGAGAGATTGTAACGGAAGGAAAACCGGAAGATCTGGACCCCGAATCTATGACAGCCAAGTTCCTGAAAGATGAAGAAGTGGTTCCATATCCGGATGAACGGCGCAAAGGCAATAGCAAAAGCATAAAGATTTTGGGCGCTCGTGGTCACAATCTCAAAGGTGAAGATGTGGAAATACCATTGGGCAAGTTTATTTGTGTGACCGGTGTAAGTGGAAGCGGAAAGAGTACGCTCATCAATCAGACCTTAGCACCCATTTTATCTAATTACTTTTATAATTCTAAGACGGTGCCGCTGCCTTACGATGAGGTAGAGGGGCTGGACAATCTGGATAAGATTATATCTGTTGATCAAAGTCCGATTGGTCGTACACCGCGCTCAAATCCGGGTACCTATACCAAAGTATTTGACCATATCCGCAAGCTTTTTGCTGAGCTTCCCGAATCTAAGATTCGTGGCTATGATCAGGGGCGTTTTTCATTTAATGTGAAAGGAGGCCGTTGTGAAACATGTGGTGGTGACGGAGTAAGGAAAATTGAGATGAACTTTCTGCCCGATGTATATGTGGACTGTGAAACCTGTAACGCGCGCCGCTATAATCGTGAAACGCTGGAGATTTATTACAAAGGCAAAAATATTGCCGACGTGCTGGAAATGTCTATACAGGAAGCCAGCGAGTTCTTTGATTCAGTTCCGGCCATCAACCGAATTTTAGGTACGCTCTGTGATGTAGGACTCGGTTATCTTACCCTTGGACAGTCGAGCACCACGCTTTCCGGAGGAGAGGCACAGCGTATCAAGCTTTCCCGTGAACTTTCCAAAGTTGGGACGGGTGATACTCTATATATTATGGATGAGCCTACCACCGGCCTGCACTTCCAGGATGTGCGTATGTTGGTAGATGTGTGTCAGCAGCTTGTTGATAAAGGCAATACAGTAATCGTCATTGAGCATAACCTAGATCTCATTAAAGCGGCAGACTGGATCATTGATCTGGGTCCAGAAGGGGGACATGAAGGTGGCGAAGTTATTGCACAGGGCACACCCGAAGAAGTTGCTGAGATAGATCAGAGTTATACCGGTCAGTTTTTAAAGGAGGAATTTGACCGTGAGAAGAGCCAAAAGGTTACAGCCTAAATACAAAAGCTGCCGCATTTCTGTGACAGCTTTTGTACATATTCCATCTGTTAGAATGTGACAACCTGGTATCCTTCCGAAATGTATGTGCGCAAGCTTGGATGCTCGTCATAGTCATCCAGTAGGTCTATATCACTTTTACTTACTTCTTTAATGACACCAAAGGCTTTTGAGCAAAATTTACATGCCCCATCGATGGTATCTTCAACAGCTTTATAAAGTGGGTGCGCATCATGTTCTTCATCCTCTAATGCCGGGATAAATGTTGTACCTGCTCCGTCAAAAACCATGCGGACTTCATCGTTATTTTCTTTGAGTTCTTTAGCAAATTCCAGCGCATTAACTACTCTTCCCAAAGATTCATGAGATCCTTCTTCTGCTAACACAATTATAGCTACTTTATTCATAGTAAAAATATGTTTGAGTTATTAATCCTATTCGTTGGTTGGATAACGTTCTAGAAAATAATTTTATCAATAGAACTAGAACTCTTTGTAATATAATAGTTTAATGCAAGTTATGGTTCCACACTTGATTAGAAAGAGACAATTCAAATAAAATATGGGTCTAAAAAAAGTTTGTCCTCTACTTTCTTTCTGACTATTTTCTGAGACTTATGCAGATATTGCGTTCTTCCATATCAAAGTTGTTGGTTATTTCCACATTGTGGGTGGGCTTTGGACTGTTTTTGATACAGCCTGCATCAGCCAAGAACTCTTCAGAAGCGGTTGATAACTTTCTCCATACCGTAGCTCAAAAAGCGAATAATACATCCTTCCAAAAAGAGCTAAATGATATTCGCAATAATAGTGTCAGTGAAGATGTACTTATTAAAAAGGTATCAGCGGTATTTGCCAAGTATAATCTTACTCAAAATGCCACTTTAAACAACGTAGAGTCAAAGCAACTGTATAAGTTGTTGCTTATTAAGTGGAACCACTTACGGGCAGCTAATGGTATGGCTAAGGCGCCGATGCCTGAAATACTGAAACCTGCCCATGCTGTTCATGTTGATAAATTTGGAGCTTCAAACCATGCCGGTTTTATTTCAGATAAGTTTGACTCTTCTCTAAAA
This sequence comes from Balneolaceae bacterium, assembly GCA_034521755.1. Lineage (GTDB taxonomy): Bacteria > Bacteroidota > Rhodothermia > Balneolales > Balneolaceae > JAXHMB01. Next base: position 104,921 of record JAXHMB010000006.1, on the reverse strand, counting down.
GTCCTTGGCGAATCGTTTCTTTTCGAAAATTATTTTGACAGAAGCCTGACTCCTATGGAAGGTGGCATCGCTATTGGTGCTCCCTAAGTTTTAACAGCTATTCCATTCATTCTAATCCTTTTCGGGTAGCTATATTACACCTTATTTTATAACGTATTAAACAATAATCTTATGCAAGGCAACGGAACAAAATTATTTTTTATAGCAGTCTTCCTGGGTATCTCTATTTATTATTTATGGCCAACGGTACAATACCAATTGGAACAGAATTATATTGAAGATCTGCCTCAGGCTGAACATGCTCAGTACACTGAGAGCAAAATGCGGGACGCATTCAGGAATTGCGGCAAAATTCGCTTTCACTGGGTCTTGACCTTCAAGGCGGTATGCATGTAACCATGGAAGTGGGAACACCAAGACTGGTTCGCGAATTAGCCGATGAATACGCTGACAGTACACTTAACAATGTCATTGATGTTGCAAAAGAGCGAGCTCTAGAAAATGGTACTGACTTTATTGATGAGATGGTGCAGGAATTTGAACGTCGTGATCCCAATGCACGGCTCAGCAGGTATTATCGCTCCGATGCCGAAAATATTACCCGGCGTTCGAGCAACGAAGAAATTCAGGCTTATCTCAAGAAACAGCGGGACAGTGCAGTTGACCGGGCCATGGAAATTATTCGTACACGTGTAGATCGCTACGGGGTAAACGAACCATCAATCCTGAAGCAGGGCAACAATCGTATTGTTGTTGAACTGCCGGGTGTAGCGGAAAAACAAAGAGTTAGGGATCTATTAAAAGGAACCGCTCGATTAGAATTCCGTCTTACTCCGGATTCGGACCAATTAAATACTGCAAGACAGCAAATTATAGAATTCTTTGATCAAAGAGCGGCTGATGACACAACTTCAGGTCAAGGTGTAAACGAATTAACTCAGGTACTAAACCTTCAAGTTCAAAGAGAAGCTTTATTTGGTTATGCCGCTGCTGAAGATACGGCCAGGGTTAATGAGTTGATACAAATGCCGGAAGTGCAAAGATTACTCCCCAGAAACACAGAACTTATGTGGGGTGCAACTCCATTTCAAACCGTTGAAGATCAAGGGATCGAATTATTTGAGCTTGTGGCAGTACGTTCACAAATTGAATTGACAGGTGATGTGATTGAAGAAGCCAGCGTGCAGTTTGATCAAACCACCAATCAACCTCGTGTTTCGATGGATATGAATAGTGACGGGGCCAGAAGGTGGGCACGCATTACGGGTGCTAACATTGGTGATCCTGTTGCTATTATTCTCGATGGATATGTGTATTCTTATCCAAATGTTGAGACAAAAATTTCCGGTGGAAGTTCATCGATATCAGGACTGAATGATGTTGCCGAAGCACAAGACTTGGTAAATATTTTACTTTCAGGTGCACTGCCTGCTCCACTTGATATTATTGAGGAGCGCACGGTTGGTGCTACTCTAGGTGAAGAGTCCATTCAAGATGGATTTTATTCCACTGTTGCCGGACTTTTCTGTGTGGCTATTTTTATGATTGTGTATTACCGAAAGGGGGGTGCCATTGCCGACCTGGCCTTGGTGCTTAACATTCTATTTATTTTTGGAATATTAGCTGCCTTTAAGGCAACGCTTACTTTACCCGGTATTGCCGGTATTGTATTAACCATCGGTATGGCGGTAGATGCCAACGTACTCATATTTGATCGAATACGTGAAGAACAACGATCGGGCAAAACCTTGCGAGCAGCTATCGATGCCGGCTATGCCAACGCTATGAGTGCCATTGTAGATGCCAACGTAACTACCTTCTTTGTGGGAATCATTCTGTACAGTTTTGGAGTAGGTCCTATCAAAGGTTTTGCGGTAACATTGATGGCAGGTATCGTAGCTTCGCTCTTTAGCGCTATTGTGATAACACGCGTTGTGATTGATTACCTGACACGAGATAAAACAGCTGAGCTGAATTTCGGCTAATCCAAAAGAATTTTAATACAAGAATACTGAGGAACACTAATTATGAGATGGTTTGAAACACCAAGTTTTGACTTTATAAAAGCACACAAAATAGCTTACTTTATTTCCGCTACACTGTTTATTGCAGCTCTTATAGGCATTACAACAAAAGGCTTGCAGTATGGCATTGACTTCAGAGGCGGTAAGGAATATGTTCTGGAGTTTGATCAACCTGTACAGGTATCAGATATCAGAAGCATATTAACTGAACCTTTGGAAGGAGCTCCCGAAGTTAAAAAGTTTGGATCTGACACTGATATTCTGATCAGAACGGATAATGAAAGCGAAATTTCTGTAGTAGAGGATATTATCACCTCTGTCATTGCACAATCTTATCCCGATAATGATGCGTATCAGTTGATTAAGACCAGATGTGGTAGGACCTCGTTTTGCTGAAGATCTCAAAAGCGGTGCGCTTAATGCTGTGATTTTTGCACTGGTGGTTATCTTTATCTACATCTTGATTCGCTTTAAAAACTGGACCTTTTCAATGGGTGCGGTGGTGGCACTTTTCCATGATGTAGTAATTGTATTAGGGGTTTTCACAATCTTTAATAATATTGCTCCATTCAGCATGCAGATTGATCAGGCGATGATTGCTGCATTTCTGACCATTGTGGGTTATTCGCTGAATGATACGGTGGTAGTGTACGATCGCATTCGAGAAAACATGCTTCAGTTTAAAACAATGGATTATAATGAGATGATCAACAAGAGTCTGAATGATACGTTAAGCCGTACGGTCATTACTTCAATTACGACCTTGTTTGTGGTAACCGTGCTATTTATCTTTGGCGGTGAAGTACTTAAAGGATTTTCATTTGCGCTGATGCTCGGTGTCATCATTGGTACTTACAGTTCATTGTTTGTAGCCAGTGCTACCGTTGTCGAGCTTCACCGCAGAAGAGAAGCATCTTAAATTGAACTCCTAACATTAACCAATAGGATAAAAAATGAATTTCAATGTTTCGGAGCGTTACAACTGTGTAGTTATAGAGTTTAAAGGAAACGTTATGGGAGGCCCGGATGCTGTAAGCCTCAACGAAAAACTTCACGAACTTATCGAAAAGGATCAGACCAATGTGGTTGTAGATCTGAGTAAGGTCAAGTTTATGAACTCTTCAGGATTAGGGATGCTCATTGGTGGACTTACCACCATGCGAAAAGCAGATGGAGATCTTCGTATTGCTAATGCAAGTGATAAAATTGAAAGCTTGTTAGTTGTAACGAAGCTCATTACCGTATTTAAGCATTTTAAATCTGTAGATAAAGCTGTAGAATCCTATTCTGAGGAAAGCTAATTCACATCCAGTTTAACTTTTAAAAAGGGGTGATTTAGCACCCCTTTTTTTGTGCAAAAATTAATCTATGTCTATTCGAGTAGTTGTCGGTGCCCAGTGGGGCGATGAAGGAAAAGGAAAAGTTGTTGACTTATTAAGCAAGGAGGCAGACTATGTCGTCCGCTACCAGGGAGGGGCCAATGCCGGCCATACCCTGAAGTTTGACGATCAAAAGGTAGTGCTACACCTCATTCCGTCCGGGATTTTTAATGGCTCGGCAGAATGTATAATTGGCAATGGCGTTGTTATTGATCCTTATGCCTTGCTGGAAGAAATAAAAACAGTTGAGGGAATGGGGGTGAACCTCAAAGACCGGCTTCACATCAGTAATTCGGCACACGTTATTTTACCTTATCATCAAGTTCTGGATCAGGTAAAAGAAAAGCATCGTGGTGAGGATGCCATTGGTACTACCGGCAGAGGTATTGGTCCGGCTTATGTTAGTAAGGTATCTCGGGTAGGTATTCGCATGTCAGATTTGTTTCACCCCGAGGCGTTCAAATCAAAGGTAGAAAGCAATCTTAAAGATATTAATGAATCACTTCGGCATATCTATAAGGTTGATACGCTGGACGTGCAGGAGATTTTAGATGATGCGCTGGCGGCCGCTGATAGACTTTGTCCCTATATAAAAAATACCAGCAATATTTTGCACGAGGCCATAGAATCTGGTAAAGAAATTTTGCTTGAGGGGGCCCAGGGTAGTTTGTTGGATATTGATCATGGTACGTATCCTTACGTCACATCTTCTTCTCCAACTGCAGGAGGTGCTTGTACCGGATCAGGTATTCCACCAACAGCTATTGAACATGTGATGGGTATTACCAAGGCATACTGTACGCGTGTGGGCAACGGACCCTTTCCAACCGAACTGGAAGATGAGTTTGGAGAACTGCTTCGTGAAAAAGGTCAGGAGTTTGGTGCTACTACCGGACGTCCACGCCGCTGTGGATGGATTGACCTCGTTGCTCTAAAATATGCTGTTCGCATTAATGGCATAAATGAACTTGCCATTACCAAGATGGATATCCTGGATGATTTTGATAAAATAAAGCTATGTACAGAGTATGATATTGGCGGTCATAAAACAGACGTATATCCATTGGATCTTACCGAAGTAGAATCTGTAACACCGATTTATACTACCTTGCCGGGCTGGAAACAGGATATCAGCACCTACAGCAGCGTGGAAAAATTACCAAAAGAAGCAAGAGAATATGTACAATTTATACAGGACTACCTTGATGTGGATATGAAAATTCTTTCTAAAGGTCCAAAGCGTTCTGAAACAATAGTAGTCTAGCATAGCAGGCTGCTAAGTTTACTTAATAAGTTCTCATGAAAACCTTCGACATTACGTATTTGGTCACTCTTCAGCATGAAGAAGAAATTGACCAAAAGATTGAAGGAATTTGTCTCGAACAAAGTACAGAGCTTCCCCGCTCGGTAATATCCGGAGAAATTGAAACCAAAGTTGTTGGAAACCTATCATCCAAAGAGCAGCTGGGCGACACATCATGGAAGATTTCTATTTCCTGGCCCCTTAAGAATGTTGGCAATGATATTTCCCAGTTCATAAATATTCTGTACGGCAATATTTCACTTCAGCCTGGAATTAAGGTCATTGTTGCGGAGTGGGAAAAGCTGAACGGCAGTTTTTTTAATGGGCCATCTTTTGGAATTGAAGGCCTTCGAGAAATGACAGGCGTCAGTGATCACGCACTAAGCTGTACCGCATTAAAACCACTGGGCAGCAGTGTAAACGAGCTGGCTGACTTTTGTTATCAGTTCGCTTTGGGCGGTATTGATATCATCAAAGATGATCATGGGTTGGCGAATCAAGAGTATGCCCCTTTCAGTGACAGGGTGAAGGCTTGTGTAAACGCACTGGAAAGGGCAGCAGAAAAAACCGGTAAGCGATCGCTATATTTTCCGAATATTACGGCTTTAGCCAGTGATTCTATTAAAAGATATGAGTTGGCTGCTGAGCTTGGGGCAGATGGTGTACTTATTTGTCCGCATATTGCAGGACTTGAAACGATGCATCAATTAGCCGGGATGAATATTGAATTACCTATTTTGGGGCACCCCGCTTTTTCAGGTTCACTCACAACAGTAGATTCCAAAGGTTTGTCACCGGACTTCCTTTATGGAGAACTTTGGAGAGCACTTGGTGCTGATGGGATAATATTTCCCAATAAAGACGGACGGTTTTCCTTTTCGAAAAAAGAATGCCAAGATATCGTCAATGCAGCAAGATCAGAAAAGTTGCCGTTCAAAAAATCGTTTCCTGTTCCGGGTGGAGGTATTAAAAGATCAACTGTGACTGACTGGCTTGAAAGCTATGGTACGGATACTATATTTTTGATAGGAGGCAGTTTGTATGAACATCCCGAAGGACTCAAAGTAGCAGCTGAAGAATTTGGGGCTATGCTTAAGTGAAGGTGAAATTGCTATGACAAACAATTCAAAAGTTATTAAAAGCAAAGATTATCAGTGGAAGGGTGTACCGCAAAAAAAGTATAAAGATGATCCCGGTTGTTATGAAGGGGTAACTCGATATTCGCTGTTGGGAGAAGGAAATGATGAGCAGCAGCTAAATTTTCAAACACGCTATTTTGAGGTAGAGGCAGGTGGATATACATCATTTGAGCATCACCGCCACCCACATTCGGTAGTCATTATTCGAGGATCAGGCTCAGTGATTTTGGATAATGAAGTGTATGAGCTTGGCCTGCATGATGTGGTCTATATTTCACCCGAAACCATGCACCAGTTTCAAGCAGATAAGCAAGAACCACTCGGCTTTTTGTGCATCGTAGATAGATACAGGGATAAGCCCATGCTGCCTGATGATGAGGAAATAAAAGAGATTATCAGTTCTAGTGAAACGCTCAAAAAGATTAAGCGATAGCACATGTCAGGATACGTGTCATGCTGATCACCTTAGAAAAAGCTGCTATAGGAAATTGTGCTTTAGATCCTGAACTAAATTCAGGATGACATAATTTTCAAAATTACTGTTGAAATGTATACCCTAAGCGCCTTATATTTGGGACTCTTTCAAAAGCGGGAATAGCTGAGTGCTAGAGCCCCGATGTGTCGGGACCAACGAGAAGGTCGTTCCGAGGACTCGGGAAATCTCGTTTTCGCTTTATGGAAGCAATTAAAATAAATTATTGCGGGAATAGCTCAGTGGTAGAGCATCTCGTTGCCAACGAGAAGGTCGCGAGTTCGAATCTCGTTTCCCGCTCTTCAAGCCCTTGCAGTTTTCTGCGAGGGCTTTTTTATTTGTGATATGCTCACCTATTAAAATAAGCTCTTCCTAATTTTAAAACCACATAATCATGTAGTGCATTATTTGTCAAAGTTATACAGCTTTAACCAACTTATTAGATAAGCTGATAAGCAATATGCCTATCAGGGCTTATACCAATATATAACGAGGTTACTATTATGGTTCGTGCAAAGAAACTTTTTGTGTTATTATTATTTTCATGTTTGATGGGAATTTCATGCAGTGATTCTGGCACAGGGTCAGGTGATGAAAATCAAAAGTTAGAACATAAGTTTTTTGATAGTCAGTCAACTAGTACATTTAATATTACAAAGACAGTTGATGGTCAGGTACTTTCTCCTTCAGAAACACCGGAATTTGAAGAAGCAGTTGCATTTGTGAATCTGGATGAATCGAAAAAAAATATTGATGGAGAGTCTTATACCGGAATTACTTTTTTTCTAGCTCCCGAGGGTTATAGTGGTAATATCAATCTTGTTGATGATGTGAAATCACCTGGATTATTAGCAATTAAAATAAATGATAAACAAGGGCCCGGACAGCTTACAAGTCAGGAAGAGTATTTAACGCTATATAGACTAGCTAATATAGATCTCGGGTCATTTGAAGCAACAGCATATGATTCTCAGGTTGGGGCACCCACTCGGTGAGTGGAACTTTAAATTTACAGTCTATTGATTATAACCTTACAGAAGATGAATCTATGCTGAATGCTAGTTTTGATTTTACAATAAGTTTCGAGGAAGATCCTCCGGTTGGTCAAAATAGAAATATAACGCTTGAGGGATCGGTGACTTATGCTGGTTTTAACAGCAATTAGCACATACACTAATCTTTTTTGCAACATTATTACGAAACAATAAACTTAAATATTAAAGATATGATGTACGATCTATACCGGATATTACCGAAAATTATTTTTAATAGCGGGATTTATTCTTTTTCTTGTAAAGATTCTGGAACAGGTACTAAAATTGGAGAAGATAAAAACAAGCCCGCGACTTTTTGTGAATTATTATCCTATATATACTGAAGATCTTTCCCTTGAAGATTTGTATGGGGGGAGGTGGGGAAAAGCACAAATTTTGCTTTAACCACTAATAATGATGGTAATATAACGATGTTTGGTAACTATGGGTATAAGTTAACTGTCGATACCTACGGCGATAGTCTTTCAGGCAACATGGGGCAATGATGCTTTAAGCGAGATCCAATTAATTCTGATGATCCTGAGTATTATACGGCTTCATTTACAACCTTTTATGCTGGATCCAGTCGCCTATAGATGGGTGCACATTGAAGCAAGACGATAGGGATTACGTTATACAGCAAACTATCCAAAAAAGAGTTGATGGGAATCAACAAGAAACGTGAGAATCTGATTTTATTAACGGAGACTATATCGGTTCACATTGTATTGAGAATTAATGGAAACCGGTTTGATATTATTACCTCGGATTTACTTTACAATAATGGTGCAGTACCGACACATACTACAAAGCCAATGATTTATGGGTACGTACTCGGAATGACCAGAACCAAGTTATTGGCAGTCATGTTTTCTGGGGCGACCCTTATGCCTATCAGGATGATGAACCGCTCATCGCCTTTGTTCATGGTGATAGGTATGATGGAGAAATGACCATGACCAGGTTAAGAGACGGTGGACTTTTTATAACGAGAGAAACAGAAAACACAATGATGAGCCGGGCTATTCTTTTTATAAAGATTATGATACAAAGTGGATTTATATTGATGGTAATGGAAATCTTATTTGGGATAAATGGATTGACGAAACTCCGCGGAGAGCTACCAGTTCCAGTTGCTTTCAGGGAGCCACTGGGCTAAGTGATGGCCGGGTAGTAGCGAGCTACTTTTCTTATGAACGTGGAAATACAAATGCTTATTTCGAGCACTTCTCTATGATTGATCAGAACGCTGGTAACAGGGATATATTTACACCAAGTGATCTGTACTCTGGTTTTTCTCAAATGGGAAATTTAAAATTTAATACAGACTTTATCTCTTGAACACCCAGATGGTTCCATTTTAATTTTCAGTACATATAAGCACAAATGAAAGTGATCATACGGGTTTGGATGCCGGTTTCTATCTGCTGAAACTTGATCCCAATGATCTCTCATATGAAGCAAGCAATATTGATCAGTTTTAAGATCCGTTGAGCAACTGTTTTTTGCTAATCTGTACTGAAGATATTTATAAGTAAAGTTAAAGCTTATAACGGGAAAGTCTTCGGGAAATCTCGTTTCCTGCTCTTCGAGTCCTTGCAATATCTGCGAGGGCTTTTTTATTTGTGATATGTTTTATGTTTATATCATTTTTAAAACTGCTACTAATTACCTTTCCTTTTTTGTAAATTTAGATGCTTTCAAAAACCTGAATCCTGCGACCCAGTTTCATGCTTGACAAACCACGCGATTATTGCGGCATTTTTGGCATTTACGATCATCCTGATGCAGCTCTTTTAACCTACTATGGATTGCACTCTCTTCAGCACCGCGGACAGGAATCAGCGGGGATTGTCACATCCTATTATGATGAGAAAAAAGAACGGTGGACCATGCCGGCTCATAAAGATTTTGGATTGGTACTCAGCGTCTTTGATGATCAAAAGATTTTTAAAGAAGAACTAAAAGGACGTTCGGCTATTGGTCACAATCGATATTCGACTACCGGATCTTCCAAGAATCCTGCGAACATTCAGCCATTTCGGGTTCATTACAGAAAGGGAAATCTGGCCATTGGACATAATGGAAATCTGGCCAATGCCAAACAGCTTCGCGGATCGGTTTCGGCAGGAAGGGGTACTTTTTCAGAGTACATCTGACACCGAGCTTATTCTGCACCTTATATCCAAAAGTCAGAAAGAAACACAGATTGAACAAATTCTGGATGCCCTATCTGCAAATTGAAGGTGCCTACAGCTTGGTGATGCAAACCGATGATTGCCTGATCGCTGTTCGCGATCCCAACGGATTTCGTCCGCTGGCTTTAGGAAAGGTTGACGACAGCTATTGTGTAGCCAGTGAAACCTGTGCTTTTGATATCATAAATGCCGAATATATACGTGATGTGGAGCCGGGCGAAGTATTGGTGATAGATAATAAAGTGAAGGAGCAAGGGAAACCGACCTCATACAAATTGGAGCCTGAATATGGAACAGGATCGAGCCAGTGCATTTTTGAATACGTTTATTTCTCTCGGCCTGACAGTAAAATTTTTGGTGAAAATGTAGATAAGGTGCGCCGTAATCTGGGTAAGTATTTGGCGAAAGAACATCCGCTGAGTGAAGTGATCCAGAATGCACCGGATAATAAGAAGCCCATTGTTATTTCTGTACCCGACTCCAGCAACACGGCTGCTTTGGGTTATGTCCACGAAAATCAGAAGCTGGGATATGAGTGTAAGTTTGAAATCGGCCTTATACGAAATCATTATGTAGGTAGAACCTTTATCTCACCGGGACAAAAATCCCGCGTGCAAAAAGTGCGCACCAAATTCAATACGGTAAAAGGGGTGATTGAAGATCGATCGGTTATTATCGTGGATGACTCCATCGTCCGGGGAACGACCTCCCAATATCTGGTGGATATGATCCGCAAAGCAAATCCCAGAGAAGTTCACTTTTTGGTAAGTTCACCGCCTATCATAAGCCCTTGTTATTACGGGATGGATTTTCCTGATCCTGAAGAGCTGATGGCCAACCGTTTTAATCGTAATATCGATGAAATGGCCAAAGAGATTGGTGTTGACAGCCTCCGGTATTTGTCTGCCGAAGGGCTTGTTTCTGCAGTAAAAGGGGCAAATCCAAATGGCAATGAATACTGCACAGCGTGCTTTACAGAGAACTATCCGGTACCTGTCAATTTTGGCATTGAGAAAGAAGCAAACGAGATTGTTTGATGAAGTTCAATAAAGCAGAATTTGTAACCGGCGCGCCTTCACTTGACCATTGCCCACCACCCAGGTATCCTGAAATCTGCTTTGCCGGCCGATCTAATGTGGGAAAATCTTCTTTGATAAATGCTATCATGAATCACGGAGGATTAGCTCGAACAAGCAATGTGCCGGGCAAGACCCAGCAGATGAATTATTATCTTATTGATGACAAAGCTTTTTTTGTAGATCTGCCGGGTTTCGGGTATGCCAAAGTATCAAAAAAAGAACGCGAACGATGGGGACGCGACATCCGTGACTATCTGCTTGGCAGAGAAACCCTGCGCATGGTACTTCATTTGGTTGATATCAGGCATAAGCCAACACAGCTGGATGAAGATTTTTTCTATTGGCTGGGTTCCAACCGCCTGCCTTTTGCTGTAGTTTTAGCTAAGGCAGATAAGCTGTCCAGAAATAAGCAGAATCAATCAAAGTTTCGCCTGGAAAAGATTTTGAACGAGATGAATATAAGAAGTGCCCATTATTATAGCTTCATCCGAAAAACGAACCGGAATTGAAGAAGTACAACAACTAACATCTGAATTTTTAAGTTAAACACTATGTCTTTTAGCGTATTATTACTTGATAATGTTGATCCCGTCTGTGAAGAAGTATTTAAAGATCGGGGCATTGATGTTGTCCGGCAACACAGGATTAAGTAAAGAGGAAGTTCTGAAAGAGATACCAGTCTTTTGACGGTATTGTAGTGCGCAGCTCCACAAAAGTGACTGAAGAAATTCTGAAAGCAGCAGAAAATCTTAAAGTTGTAGGCCGAGCCGGAGTAGGCGTTGACAATATTGATATTCCCGCTGCAACCACCCGCGGTGTATTGGTAATGAACACTCCCGATGGCAATACAATCTCAACGGCTGAACATACCTGCGGGATGATTTTGGCGTTGGCTCGTAATATTCCACAATCGGTAGAAAAAGTAAAAGCCGGGGGATGGGACCGTAAAAAATATATGGGCACTGAAGTACACAGTAAAACTTTGGGTGTGATTGGACTCGGTAAAATAGGGACAGAAGTAGCGCAACGTATGCAGCAGTTTGGGATGACTGTAAAGGCCTATGATCCATTTGCATCCCATGAAAAAGCAGAAGAATTAGATGTTGAACTGCTGGAGCTGGATGAGCTTTTGGGGGTAAGTGATTTTCTTACGGTTCATACACCGCTTACTGAAAAGACAAAAGGAATGGTATCACTTGAAAATGCCGAAAAGTTAAAAAAAGGTGTTCGGCTGATTAACTGCGCCCGCGGCGGTATTTACAAAGAAGAGGACTTGGTAGAGCTTATTGAACAGGGTTATGTAGAAGGCATTGCATTAGATGTATATTCGCAGGAGCCGCCTACTGAGGAAGTCTATGAAATGCTGAAGCACCCCAAAATTATTTCCACTCCGCACCTTGGTGCTTCTACTGAGGAAGCGCAGGAGAAAGTGGCTGAGCAAATTGCCCAACAGATGGCAGATGCTCTCGAAAAGAAAAGCTTTAAAGGCAGCCTGAATGGCAAGTCTATTTCACTTATCACAAATAAAGAAGTACAGCCCTACCTTGAAGTAGCCGAACGGCTTGGTAACCTAGCTATACAGATTGCTCCCGAACATGCCAGTGATTTTGCTTTTGAATACACCGGGCACCTGTGCCAGATATTCAGATGTTCTTACTGATTCGATTCTCAAAGGAATGCTATCCCACCATGTGAGCGAGGCGGTGAACCTGATTAATGCCAGGGTGTATGCAGAGAACCGTGGATTTAAAATCAAAGAAACAACGGCTTGCTGAATCCAAGACCTTTACGGACCTGATCACCATAAAGATGAATGGCGAAGCCGATTTACAAACAGATTTCTGCAACAGTGTTCGGTCCTGAAGATTATCGCATTGTAGCAATTGATGGCTATGGCATTGAGCTTAAAATGAAGGGAGATATCCTGATGTATCAAAACATGGATAAGCCGGGAATGCTCGCATCAGTAAGTGGAGCTTTGGCTGAACAGGATATAAATATTGCATCACTCAGCCTTGGCCGCACAAGAAAAGGATCTAAATGCCATTACCGGCGGTTCGGGTAGACAAGAAACTGAATGACTCTGAATTGCAGCCCATCAGAGATCTCGGAAGGTATTCAACGGATTGCGATATATGTAGTCTTATCGAAGATTAAATGCTATGACTCAGAATAACTGAATAGCCATGCATATCGACCATGCATTAGGAATAGCGGTAAAAGACCTTAGAAAGAAGCTATTAAGACATACGAAAAGCTTTTGAATACAGAATGCTATAAAAAAGAAGCAGTGGAAGATCAACAGGTGGATACGGCTTTTTTCAAAACCGGGGAATCGAAAGTGGAGCTGCTTGGAGCAACATCACCGGACTCCGTGATTGCAAAGTATGTAGAAAAGAAAGGGGAAGGCATGCATCATGTAGCATTTGAGGTGGATGATATCCGTGCCGAAATTGCGCGTCTCCAGGACGAAGGCTTTACGGGTATTAAATGAAGAGCCCAAGCAGGGAGCAGACAATAAGCTGGTGGCCTTTGTACATCCGAAAGACAACGATGGCGTGCTTGTAGAGTTGTGCCAAAGCAAGGAGGATTAGTTGAGTTTTGCACCGTGCAGCCCTATCTTAAGGATCTTTGAAAAATTGGAGTATTCGGGACGTGGTCCTACTTCGTTATAACTTCGTAGGATATACGCAGTCAGGTAGAGCATCCCGACAGGCTTGTCGGGAGGGCGCAGATCAAATCCTGCGGTTCCGACTTTTGATTATGGAACGAATATTTGGTTTTGATGTTGATCGGGACGTGGCTCAGTCAGGTAGAGCACTCGGCTGGGGGTCGAGGGGTCGCTGGTTCAAATCCAGTCGTCCCCGACTACAATTAAGCCCTGCTTCAGCTTTTTAGTTGTTGCAGGGCTTTTTTTATTGCTGGGAGTAGGTTTCTGTTTAATAGATTTGATAGACCTAACAATTGTTATGATATTGTCAACTTTACCTCCTGAGAAAAACTCTGATGGAGAGGTCCTGGATGGTTCACTACTACAACCAAGTGGGGACTACGTACGCGTTATTGAGCGGGAGGGCTACCAAGAGCCTGAAGACTATGCTGCTTCAGTTAACAAGATTGGGCTAGTGGGCAAAGAGGAGGGAACCTTCTCTTTAGGTTAGTTTTTGTACATCGGACGAAATCCTTGTTCCTTACAGTTAATAACGCCATATTACTCATGGTTTTACGGAATATTCATTCATCAAAATACCGCAAATATGGCTAGGCTTGATAAATTTATCATTGAGGGATATCGGTCTATTCAGCATCCAGTTGAAATTGTATTCAACCAGAATATGCCGATTGTTCTTATAGGGGAGAATAACGCTGGCAAATCTAACATAGTAAATGCTATAGAAATCCTTTTCGGGGGAAAGATGGCCAGGCTCGCAATCGCTTGAAGATCATGATGTTTGGAATAGAGATATTGAACAAGAAGTAGAAATAAGGGCTGGTGTCTCGGGTTACGAAAATACCGCTTCTATAACCGACCAATATCAGGATTTAATGGACCTCAAAGACCGGGGAAAATAAAACTGATTATCAACTATTCGATCAGATAATGGTCAGTTGACATACTCAAATAATGATTTACACAATGAGCTGACAGCTATAAAGGTTGATGCTGAGCGCAATCTTTCTTATCAGTTAAGTTACACTAGTAAGTGGACTTTACTCTCAAAGGTAATGAAAGCATTCCACCAAAAACTTGTTTCAGGATGAAGAGCGTGTTCGACGGTTAGAAGAGCTTTTGAAGGCATTAAAGATACGTTCGAAGAAGTTGATGAGTTTAGAGGGTTTCAGAAGAAATGTCTAGCCTTACCGACCGTATGTTAAGTGGTTTAACATACGGACTACAAAATGGATTTTTCTGCTTATGATCCGAGTAACTATTTTCGCTCTCTAAGAGTAAATCCAGTTGAAGATGGAGAAGTTAAAAATAAATGGATGGACACGGTCAGCAGCAAGTACTTGCATTATCTTTTTTGCACATGCATACTCAAAATCACTTATCGGGGGTGATATAATTTTGATTATTGAAGAGCCAGAGTCACACCTTCACCCTTTAGCTCAACAATGGTTAGCAAATACAATTAATAAAATGGCTTCTGATGGGCTCCAAATTATTCTCACTACTCACAGCCCGTATTTTGTAAACCTAGAGGCATTACAGGGAATCAATATTGTGAGAAAAAGCGAAGAGGGGACATATATCATAACTTCAGAGCGCTGAAGAGTTGCGGGATCATTGTGTTGAAACTGGAGTCCCTGCAGGAAGATGTACTACTGAAACTATAGTACCGTTTTATGCTAACCATGCAACTCCTGATATTCTGAATGGATTATTCGCTAAGAAAATAATTTTGGTGGAAGGACCCACAGAAGAATTGGCACTTCCAATTTACTTTCAAGCTCTCGATTTTGATACTGATCGTGAGGGATAGATGTCATATGTGTTCATGGTAAAGGTAATTTAGCAAAATGGTGGCGATTCTTTTCACATTATGATATCCCCACATTCATTCTGTTTATTAGACAATGATGCTAATAATGACGGAGATGGGAGGAAGGGGAGTGATGGCCTAAAATCAATTGGTATTCCAGATGAAGACTTTAAAGATATAGGAACTGGGGAATGGAATATCGGAGATCGTTACTGTGTTTTTGGCAATGATTTTAAAGCTACAATGCGAGCCTCATTTACTAGCTATGAAGAATTAGAGGAAAGAAGTCAGGACGAACTAGGGTCATTCAAAACATATTTTGGCAAGAACAGTTATCCGAAAAGATTAGAGGTTGATGTAGCAGATGAAGGTTGGCAAAAGATCAGTGAAATAGTTGAAAAAACTTAAACAGCTATAACTTCATAAAATAAATAGTATGGGGTAATATGTTCCTCAACGATATGAGTGGTTTAGTGGGCAAAGTTTTAAAAAATTGCTTTTGAGGATAGGATTTCAGGATTATTCACTTAGTTTGAATTTAAAATGGGTAATGTATTATTAGTTTATTATTCATAAATTATTCAACAACAGTTTAACACATAACATAGAGTATGTACGAACAGACCTTTAAGAATATTGATGATAAGCTGCGCCAAGATGCCGGGTGCGACAGTGAACTCGATTATATTGAACAGACCTCATGGGTGCTGTTCCTGAAGTACCTTGACGATCTCGAGCAGGAGAAGGCAGACGAGGCCGAGCTACAGGGAGAGGAATACGAATACATTTTAGATGAGAAGTACCGGCTGGAACAACTGGGCCTATCCTCTGGATGAGAATGGAGAACTGGATCACAACGCGGTGCTGACCGGGATGATCTCATCGACTTCGTGGACGGTGAGCTGTTTCCCTACCTGAAAAAGTTCAGGCAGAGCATATCGACAATCCACAGACCATTGAGTACAAGATTGGGAGATCTTCTCTGAGCTGAAGAACAAGATGCAGAGCGGCTATGTATTGCGGGATGTGATTGACGAGGTGAACAACCTCCCATTCCTCTCGGCAAAGGACAAGCATGAGCTGAGTCATCTCTACGAGACCAAGATCAAGAACATGGGAAATGCCGGGCGAACGGAGGCGAGTACTACACTCCACGACCGCCTGATCCGCACCATGATCGAATGTAGTTGAGCCCAAGATCGGCGAGACGGTTTACGATGCCGCTGTAGGGTTCTGCAGGCTTTCTCTGTGAGGCGTACGACTATATGTATGAGCGGATGGATAAGACCACTGAAAATCTCCAAACCCTCAATGAGAAGACCTTTTACGGCAAGGAGAAGAAAAATCTCGCCTACATCATCGGGATCATGAATATGATTCTGCACGGCATTGAGGCGCCCAATATTGTACACACCAACACGCTGGTAGAGGATATCCGACACATCCAAGAGAAAGACCGGCACGATGTAATCCTTGGCCAGATCCTCCCTTTGGCGGGAAGGAGCGTAAAGAGGTACAGCAGAATTTTGACATCAAAACCAGCGAGACGGCTTTCCTCTTTCTTCAGCACTTCATTAAATCGCTGAAAGCGGGTGGTCGTGCTGCGATTGTGATTAAAAACACCTTCCTGAGCAATACCGATAATGCCTCGATCAGTTTGCGCAAATACCTGATGGAGACCTGCAATTTGCACACCGTTCTGGATATGCCGGGCGGGACATTCCTCGGTGCCGGAGTAAAGACGGTGGTACTCTTTTCTGATAAAGGAGAACCGACGAAGAACATCTGGTACTACCAATTTAAACCGGAACGAATTTAGGGTAAGACCAACCCGCTGAATGATGATGACCTAAAGGAGTTTCGCGAACTACAGCCTGAAAAGCCGGAGACGGAGCACAGCTGGAATGTGAAGGTAGCCGATATACCTGATGAAGATACTTATGACCTGAGTGCGAAGAACCCCAATACACCGGAAGAAGATCCACTCAGAAGCCCTGAAGAAATTTTGGATGAAATGGAGATGCTGGATGAAGAAACGCAATCGCTCATGCATAAATATGCGGGAGTTGGTATGAGGAAAGATTGGGCCCAAGAAAATTAGAGGAACTATGCGAATTCAGGAAATGGACTGTGGAAAGGTAAAAAAGGTGGCTCTTGCTTATTAGCAAAAGTCTACCGGATGTGGATTAATTCCGATAAAGTAGTTCTTACAGCTACAAATTTAAACCTGGAAACAAATAAACTCGATTTTTCAGAGCTGAAATATTTGAAAGATGATTTTGATCTTAAGGAAGACAAAATTGTTAAAAAGGGCTCGTTGTTAATTTGTTTGTCAAGTGGCGCGAAAAGTCATCTTGGGAAGGTTGCACTTGTTGATGAGGATTACGGGTATTTTTTTGGTGGATTTATTGGACGAATAACACCAAATGAGGACTTAAGAAAATCTTAAATATCTTTACTATTTGATATTCTCAGATACTTATAAAACCTATATTGGTCATCTTTCCGATGGTGTTAATATTAATAATCTTAAGACGCAGGACTTAGAAAGTTTCAAAATCCCAATCCCACCACTCCCAGAACAAAGCGCATGTGGAGATTTCGATGAGGCATTGAGGCTATCGACCAAGCGAAAGTCAATATCAAAACATTGAAGCGCTGAGGAGCTGTTTCAGAGTAAGCTGAATGAGATTTTCTCGCTAAGTGGAGGGATCAAAGAGCAAAGAACTCAATCTATCTGAAACTTTAGACAAAATCGGGGAGCCTATTCAAAGAGAAACGGGGAAAATAGTCCGTATCCATATTTTGGGGCATCTGGAATTGTAGATTATGTTGCGGACTACATATTTGATGAAGATTTGCTCTTGGTTATCAGAGGATGGCGCAAATTTGTTGGCCAGAACTTATCCAATCGCATTTTCAATCAGTGGTAAAGACTCGGGTAAACAACCATGCCCACGTACTGAGGTTCGAAGAATATGGCCAGCCAGAAGGTTCATAGACTATTATCTGAACTCAATCAAATTAGATCCGTTGGGTAAGCGGGATGGCACAACCAAAGTTGAATCAACGGAATTTAAACTTCAATTCCCGTTACCATTTCCGCCTTAGAAGAAGAACAAGAACAGAATTGTCGATGAGCTTAGATATACTTAGCAGCGAAATCGAGTCTTTAACTGACGCTAATGCTTACCAACAAGCTAACTGCATTAGAAGAACTCAAAAAGTCCGTCCTTGAAAAAAGCTTTTTCGGGTGAGTTAACTAGCGAACGAACACGTGGCTGCATGATAAAACTGACAGACGAAAATTATGATTACCTTATATTGAAGCATTAAGACCAGCCTCAAAATTATTTGAAGGTACAACAGCTCCAATGGGTATCTGGGGAACTGATCGGGAAACAGGGAGAAGAGCGGAATATGTGGTGAAACTACAAAGGGCAGAAAGAATGTCTCCCCGAAGTTGCTCATTTGAGTTGCTAGGTGCATGGATGGCACGTGAAGTGGGGCTTTTTGCTCCGAACCAGTAGTAGTAAACCTCTCAAAAGAATTTATTGAAAATTCTTTAAGGGTAAGAAAGGATATAAAGCAGCTTATCAGAGCATTGGGTTAAACTCCGGTTCTGCATATGAAGAAGGTTTTACCGCAACCGCACCTGCAGTTTTGATGGAAGATGAAGAGAAATTATTTTGGGCAGGTGAAAATGCTTTATGTATTTGATCTATTTCTGGCAAATACAGATCGGGGTCATAAAAAGCCTAATGTAGCTTCAGATGGTGAAAAATTATTAAATTTTCGATCATGAGCTGTCATTTTCTTTTTATTCATCTGTGCCGTTCATGCGTAATAAAACTCCTTGGATTTTTGATGATTCAGATACAGAAATTTACAGAGGCATCATTTTTTCAATGCATTACGTTATAGAGATATTGACTTTTCTGAGCAGGTTGAGAAACTGACCTGCTTTAATCAGTTATTTTGGAATAAAGCTTTTTCAATGATACCTGAGCCATGGAAAACTAAAGCATAGAAGATATGACAGCACCTTTCCTTAATCCTAGAAAACAAGGGTGCCTTTGCCCAAACATTAACTAAGACCTTACAGAAATGAAATCCTATCAATATCAGATCATCCAGTATGTACACGATCATTTTACCGGAGAGTATGTGAATGTAGGGATTGTAGTTTATAGCCCAGAAAACAAATACTTGGCCTGTAGAATCACAAATAAATATCAAAGAATCACTTCTATGTTTTCTGAGGCCAATGGAATCTGGATAATGAGAGTTCTTCGGGATTTTGAATCTCAATTGAATCAAACCGCAGAAAAAATGTCTGAGTTATTTCAACCATCTGATGAGATTGAGAATGTAACAGGAAATATCATACCAAATGATGACACAGCAATCCGTTTTAGTGAATCACAAATCGGAGTTGATATAGATTATAATGTTGCCCTTGAAGATCTGTTTAATTCCCTTGTTGAAAAATATATTCATGATCCCAAAAAAGATACAGTATTTCAATAAGAACATTGGAAGAATAAATACAAAAAATATTTTGAGCGATTTAATGCCATTAATAATCTGACAGAACATAGTGTAAAAACATCAAATGATGTATTTACATTTAGCAAAGCCTGGAAAAATGAAATCTGGCATTGTTATGAACCACTATCTTTCGTTGTGAAAAAAGAGGCAACGGTAAAAAAGAAAGTCTATCGTTGGGCAGGTAAAATCCAAGGCTGACAGTCAGGTGAACCTCTTCACATTACTTTAATGACTTCTTTTGCACCTCATAATAAGAAGATGTTATCGTTTGTTCAGGGATTACTGCTGAAAGAAAATTCTAATTTACAAATTGAGATTGTAACGGATGATCAGGCTGAGGCACTTGCTAAAAAAGTTTCAAATGAAATGAAACTCACAATTAGAGTTTGAACTAATCCCAGTCCATGAACGAAGCGGAAACCAACAGGAACTTGATTACTCCCAGCCATCCGAGAGCGCTGGATGGGATGGGGAGGAGTGCAGAGATACGCCCGGAGTTTCCTCGATCACAAAAGGCACGGCTCATCGGCAGGCGGTCAACGAAGAACCCGCCCCCTCAGTGCCGACTACGTGCTGAAGAAGTATCGGAATCAGGCGAGTAGCCGTAGTAGAGGCCAAGGCCCGGAGACAAATATTACACCGATGGCGCTGGCGCAGGCCAAGGACTACGCCGAGCGCTCTGGATATCCGCTTTCGCCTACTCCACGAATGGCCGGTCGGTATGTCTGAAGCGGACATGGCAAACCGGAGAGGAGCGGGAAATAGATGCAATTTCCATCACCGCAGGAGATATGGGAACAGAACCTTTCCGCCGGAGAAAGTAAAAGACAACACCGGACAACCTGGGAGCTGGAAACAACGCCTGCAGGATCTACCCTATGAGCCGTATCATGGGACAGATATCACACCCTATTACTACCAGGAAAATGCCATTGTAAAAGTACTGGATGCCATAGCAGAAGGGCAAGGAACGCCTGCTATTGACCATGGCCACCGGAACGGGTAAAACAGCTACTGCTTTTCATATCTGCTGGAAACTGTTTGAAGCACGCTGGAATCTTCAACGTAATGGGAAGAGGCGCCCAAGAATCCTATTTCTAGCTGACCGAAATATCCTGGCCAACCAGGCTTTCAATGCCTTCAGTGCCTTCGATGATGATGCCATGGTGCGTATTCGCCCCGATGAGATTCAGGAAAAAGGGTCGGGTACCCATGAATGCAAGCCTGTTTTTCACCATTTTTCAAACCTTCATGAGCGGCCCTGACGATTCTCCGTATTTTGGCGACTACCCGGAGGACTTTTTCGATTTTGTAATTATAGATGAGTGCCACCGCGGGGAAGCCAACGACGAAAGTACCTGGAGGGCTATCATGGAGCATTTTAGTCCGGCTGTACAGCTGGGCCTCACTGCTACTCCCAAACGGGATGTGAACGTAGACACCTACGAATATTTTGGAGAACCGGTGTACACCTATTCACTCAAACAAGGCATCAATGATGGTTTCCTGACCCCTTTCCGTGTAAAGGAAATTCAAACAACCGGAGATACATTACCAGTTTACCGATGATGATACAGTGCTTGAAGGTGAGGTGGATAAAGAAAGAGAATATACGATTGAAGAACAAAATCGTATCATTGAATTAATGGACGTGGAAAGATGTACCGGGTCCAGCGACTCATGGAGCTGATGAATCAAAATCAGAAAACCCTGGTCTTTTGCTCTACCCAAATTCATGCAGCTGCTATCCGGGATCTGATCAATCAGCTATCCGATAGCAGTAACACAGACTATTGTCATCAGTGTAACCGCTGATGACGGGAAGCGGGGTGAGCAACACCTAAAGCAATTTCAGGACAATGAACGCATCATTCCAACTATACTAACCACCTCTGAAAAGTTAAGCACCGGAGTCAGATGCTCCTGAGATATCGAAATATTGTACTGATGCGGAAGATAAACTCAATGGTAGAGTTTAAGCAGATTGTTGGTCGAGGTACGCGCCTTTCGATGGAAAAGACTATTTCACCATTTACGATTTCTACCGGAATGCCCACACCAAGTTCAACGATCCTGATTGGGATGGCGAACCGGTAGCTCCTGGAACCTCGTATCACCAAGACCAGAGCCACCAACCTTGTCCCGATTGTGGCAAAACACCATGTATTTGTGTCAAAGAGCCGGAGTTATTGCGGAAAATGCGGGAATGCTCCCTGTGTATGTGATACACCGCCAAGAAAAATGACTCGGGTTAAACTTTCAGATAGTAAAGTCCGTGAGCTGGACTCGATGGTTAAGACGTCATTCTGGAGTCCAGATGGCAAGCCTATATCCGGTGAGGAATTTATTCAAAATCTGTTTTGGGATATTCCATCCTTATTCGAGAATGAAGCTGAACTACGTGAGATATGGTCCAAGCCCGAAACACGTAAACGACTTCTGCAAGAGCTTAGCGATAAAGGATACAGCAGAGCGCAAGCTGGAAGAACTAAAAAAAATGGTGCATGGGGAAAACAGCGACCTTTTTGATGTCCTCGCCTATATAGCATATCATTCTGAGCTAGTACCGAGAAGAAAACGTGCCAGCAGGGCTAAGCTCCACATTGGATTCCTACGATCCCAAACAGCAGGAATTCATTAACTTTGTCCTAGAGCAATATGTTAGGGATGGGGTTAGTGAGCTGGATGATTCCAAGCTACCTGACTTGCTAGAGTTGAAATACCGCGCACTTGCAAACGCCAAATCAGAGCTACAGGAGACATACAATCCATCCGCAATACCTTATCGACTTCAAGAGTATTTATGAGCAACAGGCCAGCTAGATATCAGGTATAAATGGGAAGATCACACCTTAAATAGTGATTGATTTTAATATCTCAGGACTATAGACTTCATGAACTAACTTATTTGAGCATTTCGATGCGAAATGCACCTAATTGTTATCGTATTGCTACTCGAAGGTAACACACTAAGTCACTAAATGAGCAAATGAAGGCTATTAAAGCCATTTCCAGTCAGGTAGAGCATCCCGACAGGCTTGTCGGGAGGGTCGCTGGTTCAAATCCAGTCGTCCCGACATTAAATTTACAGGAGCGTTATTAACTAACGCTCCTGTTTTTATTTTAAGTGGAAATCAAGATGAGTTACTACGCTTATATGCTCCGGTCGGAATCTACAAACCGGCATTATTACGGACATACCTCAGATTTAGCTGATCGTGTAAAAAGCCATAATTCAAGTCAAAACAGATACACGCGCGGAAAAGGCCCATGGAAATTATTGGCATACATTGAATGCGAAATCCGTGGAGAGTAGAAAATAAGCAAAAGGATTATATATAAGGTTAAATAAAATATTGCTACCACTTTGGATATTATTAAAATTTTATAATATTAAAGAATGCTTTAGGAGTTAGGAAGGGAAGGATATAAAATTATGTCATAAATAGACTATGGGTTTTACGGCAATCAGCAAGTTTGAAGTGCGTAACAATATGGAAGACGAAGTTCGGGAGGCTTTTAAAAACAGACCCGGACTTGTTGAAGATGCCGATGGCTTTTTAGGATTGAATGTAATTTCACCAAAAGATAATCCCGCAGAATTTTGGCTTATCACCCATTGGGAGAATGAAGATTCCTTCCATCATTGGCATGATAATCATCGAAGTGAATCGCACCAGAATATTCCAAAGGGATTAAAACTGGTAAAACGGAGTTTTTCTCTTAATTATTTTGACCATATAACTTCTTAGTTGGAGTAATCCATGCCAGGATCGGAACGCGAAGTCGTACAACAGTTGAAAGCTCATAAACAGGAGCTGGCTGAATTGGCAACGTCCATGTATTTCGAACGCTATCAAGAGTTAGACAAGCGATATGGGAAAGAAGGACGAAAAAAGTGTTATGAGGATACGATTTATCATCTTGATTATTTAGAGCAGACTGTTCGTGTTGATAGCAAAGAACTGTTTAATAACTACTTGGATTGGGCTCGAACGATGCTCCATGAGCGGAATATTCCTAAAAATGATCTCGTAGATAATATTGTAATTTTACGAGAAGCGATAAAAAAGATACTATCAGATGGCGCTGCTTCTTTACTGGTGGGACTATATTAATGATGGCCTTTCGTTCTTTGCAGGATACCGATGTTGAGGAAATTACGTTTTGACATGCCGATGAGCCTTTTTTTGACGAAGCAAGGGAATATTTGGATTTATTACTGACAGGAAACCGCAAAAAGGCCGCCCGGCTTATTGAAAAGCTTGTAGATGATGGTACTTCGATAAAAGATATATACGAGCATATTTTTCAAAAGACACAATATGAAGTAGGTGCTCTTTGGCAGACGAATCAAATTACAGTGGCTCATGAGCATTATTGTACTGCTGCTACCCAACTGATTATGTCGCAGTTATATCCTAAAATATTTACTACGGAAAAAACCGGTAAACGATTGGTTTCGTGTTCGGTGGGTAATGAACTCCATGAAATAGGTATCCGAATGGTGACCGATTTCTTTGAAATGGAGGGTGGGATACCTACTATTTGGGAGCTAATATGCCAGATAACCATTTGGTAACATCTATTAAAGAAAATAAGGCAGATTTATTGGCTGTTTCGATAACATTACCATTGCATATAAGTAAGGCCGAAAACTTGATTGAAAAAATACGGTCAGAAAATGAGTTTGAAAATTTAAAAATAATTGTGGGTGGATATCCCTTTAAAATTGTTCCCGGTCTATGGAAGAAAATTGGGGCAGATGCTTCAGCCGGATCGGCATCCGAGGCCATTGAAACCGCAAATAAATTAATCACCAATTGAGTAAACAGAGTAAAACTCTTCCAAAAGGAATTGCCATCATTGTAAATGATGACGGGATTCTTCAAAAAATAATTCACGATTCCTATGGATTGTCCTCACTTCACGAAGATGAAATGCTATCTTTTGTCGATTTTCTGGAGAGCGACAGCATTCCCAAAGGGTATCAGTTTATTGAACGTGTCAAAACCAAGGATGTGGCCTATAACTGGGAGCTGCATGTCGCAAATGATGATCGAATTAAACTGTTCAGCTTTTCTGGTATTAGGCTTGATGATGAAAACCTGTTAATAGGAACGACCAATGCCAATGATACCGAACAGTTTTTGAATGGGTTGATGGAAATGAACAATGAGACTGTCAATAAGCTGCGAACCTTTATGAAAGAACAGCAGCGATTGTCTGGCAAATCTCAAAATAATGAGTGGTCGATGTATGACCAGATGAGCGGCCTTAATAATCAGCTGGCTAATATGCAGCGCAAGCTTTCAAAAAGAACGGCGGAACTTAAACGGCTGAACGAACTGAAGGACCAGATGCTTGGGATGGCGGCACATGACCTTCGGAGTCCTCTGACTTTAATACAGAATTTCACCATTTTTCTAATTGAGGACCACGAAGAGGATAATTTTTTTACAGATGATCAATTTAAGATGGTAAAACAAATCAAGGAATCCAGTGAATATATGGTCCAGATTGTTGAGGATTGGCTGGATATGTCTGCTATTGAATCAGGAAAAGTAAGCTTAGATAAAACCGAAGTGGATATGATAGAACTCATGGAAAAAGTGGTTTCGTTGAATCATCCACCCGCCAGTAAGAAAGATATTGCAATGACTCTTGAGCTGCCTCAGAACCCCATTATCAAGGAAATTGATTCTCACAAATTTCAACAGGTATTAAATAATTTGATATCAAATGCGATTAAATATTCCCATTCTAATACTACGGTGACGATGGGTATTGAACAGGAAGAGGAGGGCAGTGGTATTACTATCTTTGTAAAAGATGAAGGACAGGGCATACCCGAAGACGATCTTGATGACTTATTTGTTCCTTTTGTCAAAAAAAGTGTACAGGGCACAGGCGGAGAAAAGAGCACAGGGTTAGGTCTGGCCATTGCCCAAAAATTACCGAGGCACACGGGGGTAAAATCGAGGTGGAGAGTGAAGTGGGTATTGGCTCAATTTTTTATGTAAAATTGCCTTAGTTTGTTAAATAAAAGGCCAGTGGTTCCAAGCAGTAGACTTTTTTATAAACTTACTTGCTTATCTAAATTAGTTTTTTGGACGAGCTTGCCAGTATTGTATTTGTTTCTCCGAGGAACAATTTCTGCTTTTTATAGTATTAAAAGTTGTCACACCAACAAAATGGTACAATCATGATACGAAAACTTGGCTCATTATTAATATTTGGCGGGTTTATAGCTCTTATCTATACTGCTTATAACTATTTTAACAACATGGAAAGCTTTGAATTTCTGGGCACTGATTTTGTGATCAGTAAAGGAAGATCCAAACCGGAATGGTTATTGCCGGCGGTGTATTAACTCTGGGTTTGATTATAAATTATATACGCTCTTGAATTCATCTTAAATTTTGTAACAGCGGAACCTTTTTGATCTCTTAAAGTCTAAAAGCATACAGACCTGAACGAGACGGAGGACACCCCATGTATGTACTTGATTATGATCGACAACTTACGCTAATCAGAGAAATGACCCAGCTTCGTAAAGACAGCGATGACTGGGTAGTATATTATCACCATCCTTCTACCAATGAAATGTGGAAAAGCT
This sequence comes from Balneolaceae bacterium, assembly GCA_034521755.1. Classification (GTDB taxonomy): domain Bacteria; phylum Bacteroidota; class Rhodothermia; order Balneolales; family Balneolaceae; genus JAXHMB01. The sequence goes on along the minus strand of JAXHMB010000006.1, from coordinate 78,639 downwards.
ATTTCCCCAAAGCTACTAAAGAGCAAAAAGGGCCTAAAATACTGCGTACGGAACCTGTTCCGGAAAAGCTGGAAGACCGCCTGGACGAGTGCCTGAAAAGCAATAGTGAAGAAAATGCAATCGGTTTGGGTATTGAACTCTCGGTAGAGCCCCAAAAGTGGGAGCAGGTCATTTCACTCATTGAAAAGGAATATAGATCATACAACCGAAAGCAGCTGAGCAAGTTTTTGGAATACCTTTGTGTAGAATCTTATAAAGAACTATTTGAAGAAATTGATCGCCTGCCGGCAGACTGATGATTTGACGGACGATGATCTTAAAGATTTAGCCTGGCGGTCTAAGGTTGTTCGGTTTAAACGATTCTGGTTTTTCTGAGACTTATTTCAACCCTGTAAGCTGTTCACTGATTTCCCAAAGTTCAGAAGTCAGCTCATCGTCAAAAGCAATAGAGGCGGGTTTGGTTTCTTTTCTATTCCTAAAATACTTTCCGCTAATATTACTTACTTCTTCTGATGTTGCAAGATATATAGAAGTGCGGGCTCCTTTCTTCGAAGACCGCATAAAGGGTCGACCAATGAAATAAAGAAACTTCATCCACCAGCTGGCTTCGCTGGCAAGGTTGGTGCTTACCACCCCGGGATGTAAAGCATTCGTGGTGATATTAGTGCCTTTAAGCTTTTTGGCTAATTCATACGTAAACATGATGTTGCAAAGCTTTGGATAGGCCGTATGCTTTTACGCCGCCAAAGCCTTCCATCAGCTGTAGATTACCTAGATCAAAAACAGGAACACCTACTCGGTGGGCTTCGGATGCAACATTAATAACGCGTGCTTCAGGGGCTTTCTTCAAGTGTGGGAGTAATAAGTTTGTCAACAAAAAAGGGCCAAGGTGGTTGACGGCAAATGTTTTTTCGATGCCATCCAGCGTTTCTTCCCGTTTATGGAATATCGTTCCGGCATTATTAATGAGCACATCAACCTGCTCAAACTTGTTGATGATTTGTTCGGCAACTTCACGGATTTCATACTGATAAGAAAAATCAGCGAGCAAAAGCTCTACGCCGGTATTGCCGGTCTTTTGAATAATTTCCTTTTTGGCATTCAGGCCTCGTTCTTCATTACGGCAAATCATTACCACGTAAGCATCCCGGGAGGCAAGCTCCATGGCAGTTGCTTTCCCAATTCCCGAATTGGCTCCGGTAACAATACAAAGCTTATTTTTCATATCCATGATAGAGGTAGTAAGCTGAATTTTAAAACTATACGGCAATCAAACATATTTGTTCAAATTTTGCCTAAACAAGCTTAAATTATAGCAAATATAAACTACATTTTTTCGATCTATGATTCAGGACTATTTGAATTCTGTAGAAAAATTTATTGTCGTTGGCGACAGGGTATTGCTGAAACCCCGCGATATGGAAACGCGAACAAAAAGCGGACTGGTATTACCTGTAACAGTTAAAGAAAAAGAAGAAATACAAAGTGGCTATGTGAATCAAAGCAGGCCGGGATATCCCATTCCTTCTAACTGAGATTGATGAATCCTGGAAAGATAATGTGCAGGAAACCAGATATATTGGGATGCAGGCCCGCGAGGAGATTTAGCTATTTTTCTTAAAAGCCAGGCTCATGAAATAGAATTTGAAAATGAAAAGTACCTGATCATTCCCCATCGTTCTATTTTGCTGCTTATCCGTGATGAGAGTGGAGTTGTAACAGGTGTTCAAGTTTGTTACACTGAGCGCAGCAATTTCGATGGCACCGGATAAGTGAAGTCAAATGTAAAAAAATTGACACCCTTTTCTTCCCAATTTTACCACTTGAGTCTGTCCTCTAGATTGTTAAATTGAGGTATCCTTTTCAATAAAATCAATACCTTATGGACCGCCGACAATTTTTGATAAGCTCTTCCCTTGCCGCCACTGCCACACTTTTGCCCCTGAAAAAACTATTCGCCTTTAAAGACGAAGGTACATTTACCAGTTTGAGGAGAAACGTGGGTTATTTTACAGACCGCGGCGGAACCATAGGCTGGCTGGCTTCTGATGATGCACTGGTTGTGATAGATTCACAATATCCCCAAACAGCCAAGGGGTGCCTGCAAGGATTGAAGCAAAAAACCAGTCATGAGATGGATTTACTGATCAAAGCACTCACCATCATGGTGATCATACCAGCGGCAACCCGGTTTTTGATGGCGTTGCAAAAAAAATGGTTGCACATGAGAATGTGCCAATGCTGATGAAACGGTCAGCGGAAGACAGCGATGCCGAACCAACGGTACCCACTACAACATATACCGACAAATGGCAGATGGATGCAGGAGATGAAACGGTGCATGTAAAATACTATGGCAACGCACATACCAGTGGGGACTCGGTGATTTATTTTGAAAAGGCCAATGTGCTGCATATGGGTGATCTCGTTTTCAACAGAATGAACCCCTATACCGATCGCCCGGCCGGAGCTTCTATTCATAATCTGGATCAACGTATTAAAAACCGTTGAAGAGGAATATCCTGCTGATGCTATGTATATTTTTGGGCATGGCAAGCCGGCATTTGGCGTTACCGGAAGCAAGGATGATGTAGCAGTGATGCGCAAGTATCTTTCTGCTTTAGTTGAACATGTAGAGCAGGGAGTAGAAGAAGGAAAGTCCAAAGAAGAAATCACCGATTTAGAAATAATGCCTGGGTTTGAAGAATTTTTATATGCCGATTTTTGGACGCTTCCTCAAAACTTGGGCGTTGTCTATGAAGAAGTACAAGAGATGAGAGGTTGATCATTATGTCGGCCGGTCAAAAGGAAAAGCCTAATTATCAGGAAAAACGGCAATGTGTGTATTGCGGGACTGTAGCTCCTATTGTATGGGTGCACGGACATGGACAGTGTTCTCACTGCGGCATCAATGTAGAAGAGTGCTGTCGCGGAGAGCAGTAGCGGGAATAGATAGGTATGCTGAATATTTTTGGCCCGCTCTTAGTTTCTCCCTGATACTTGGTGAGGAATAGATTTTATGAACATTAATTTTGAAAGAAAGTCCTTCCCTGTTTATAGGGAAGGATTTAGGATGGGTCAGATAAGTGCAGGTGCCTATCGTTCTACTTAGTTTCTTCTTCTACAGAAAACACCCGGTCACATAAATCAAGCTCTTCGGGATTGTTTGAAGCAATGATTACCAGCCTGTTTTTTTCTTTTGATTGCTGTACAATTTCCCTGATGAGGGTCCGCCCTCTTTCATCGAGGTTAGCTCCGGGCTCATCGAGCAACAATACTTGTGGATTGCCGAACAGGGCCGAGGCAAGTTTTGCACGCTGCTGCTGCCCGGTGGACAAGCTGCCAAAAAGCTGATCACTGATTTCTTTTAATTCCAATTGCCGGAGCAGGGGGCGAAAAGAGTTTGACCCATTATGATGTGTTGCTTTGGCAAGAAATTCATAAATTCTCCAGAACCGTAAGTTCTCGCGTAAAGGGAAATATACGGAGCTGCATAACCGAGCTTTTTTTTCAGCTCTTTTATAGAGAGCTCTTCTGCCATCGAGAAACCACTGAACGCTTCCCGAAGAAATCAGAATTCCAGTCCGGCGATGCACTTGAGCAACGTGGATTTTCCCGAACCGTTTGAACCGGAGATGCCCAATATTCCCCGGCGGTGATCCAGGGAAATATTACTGAGCACCTTGTTTCCGTTATAAGATTTTGAAAGCCGGTTTGTTTGTAAAGAAATCATGCCTAAAGGTAAAAAGGGGGAGGCAAATGCAAAATCAAAATCATTATATTTCTGAAAGAAGGAACAACATGCTAAGGTTTCAAATTTTAACTATGTTACGCACCTTATAAAGTTGTGTAGATACTCCTACAGACTATATCTTTCCAAAGATTTTATGGACCGAATAATACGACAAATAACGAAAGACCTTGTATCGCTGCTGCCCGAAAGTGATCAGTACTATAGCTTGGACGAGCTGCGTGAGCTGGGCTTTCCTCGTTTTATTGTGAACCGTATCCAGGTTGAACTGGAAAAAAACCTGGCTGAATCTATGCGCTTGCCACAAACAGACTGGGCAAATATTGGTTCTGAGAGAGTGCAAAGAGTATGGCAGGAGTTCATTAATGCTATTCGGGCTGAGGCGCGCCTGCCTGCCAGTTATGCACAAACAGTTATTGAAACAGCCGTAGCCGATGTGTTGGAGATGCTCATACAGCCGCGAAAAAATATTCCTGAAGTTGTCTTTGGAACTGAGAAAAAGTTGTCGCTTGAAAAAGTAAAGCAGCGAACAGATGCCATTGTGGTATATCGCCATTTTGCCACACTCATTCCGCGCTACATGGAAAAGAAAGATCTGGACGAACTGACAGTTGAACGATGCAGGAAAATCGTTGTAGCAACTGATGAAAAAATGACGTCCAGATATTCTCCGTTGAATTGGGCGCAAATGCTCGAGCCGCTGTTTAACCTGATGAACGAACAGATTGATACCACCCTGCTTCGGCTATTTTTCGAAGATAAGAAAATGCCGAGAATGGCCCGTCAGTTTGATTTAATGGATTCGGCCGTTAATCGGGCTGGACTAATTGAAATACTTTCTTCCCCGGATTCTCTGAACTTTGAAGGCTATGAAGAAGATCAATCTGATCTCTTTGGGCCGGAGCATGAATCATCATCTGTTCAGGAGCAGCCTCCAAAAGAAAAGACTGTCAGTGTTGATAAAGAAGAGAAACCGGAAGAGGCTGATCCTGTTCTGGATAACTTTCATGCTGCCAGGAGCAAGCCGGAAGAAAAAGAGGAAGCTGAGGACACTGCAGAAACCTCAGAGCAGGATGATGAAGATAATGATGAGCAGGAAGAAGTAACGCTGAATACCGTCTTTGGCGGAGAAGAAGAATCGGAGGAGCAACCCGATGAAGAAGATGAGATCAGGTTCCGGAATCAACAGAATGTTCAATACCGAAAATGGACAGGATGAAACATCGGAAGATGTTCGTGAAAAAGAGCAGGAGGAAGACCCGGAAGAGGATGAGAAAACAGTAGATCTGGACGGAGATGTTGAAATAACCGAAGCTTCCGACCAGGAAACGCCGATGTGGCAGCGATATATGAGTCCCGAAGATATTGAGGCAATGGAGGCGGAAGAACCCGAAACAGCCATTATTGGCGAAGAATCATCGGAGGAAGACGATGAAGAAACGGAAGATAATGTTGATGAAGAAGGTTTTATAGAAGAGCCGATCATTGATTTAACGAAGGATGAGTCTGCAACGGAACGTGAAGTAGAAGCATTAATGGAGTATTTGGAAAGATGACCGGGAGCTTTTTGTAGCAGATATTTTTACCGTGATTCGGAACGAGCTTATGAAGAAGCGCTGGAAGACATTGCCTCTAAAGATGACTGGAAAAGTGCCAGCCGGTATATTGACAAGAATGTATTTAAGCGAAATTTAGTGGATATGTATTCAGAAGCGGCAGTAGATTTTACCGACCGATTGCAGTCCTATTTTATTGAGAAAGTCAAAATCATAATAATTTTAGATAAATCTCAGGTTGATGAGCAAAGAAGAAAAAGGTAGAGTGGCTTAAGGAAAAACGGGAAAATGCTAAAAAAGGAGGCGGTGAAAAGCGCATCCAAAAGCAGCATGACAAAGGCAAGCTTACGGCGCGTGAGCGTCTGGATTTGCTGTTGGACGAAGGCAGTTTTGAAGAGCTTGATCCCTTTAAAACTCATCGCAGCAAGCAGTTTGGCTTAGAGAAGAAAAAGATCCCCGGCGACGGTGTGGTTACCGGCTTTGGCAAAATTCACGGACGCATGGTCTATGTATTCAGCCAGGACTTTACCGTGATGGGCGGATCTCTTTCTGAAACGCATGCCGAAAAAATTTGCAAAGTGATGGATCTGGCCATGAAAAACGGGGTGCCAATTATCGGACTTAATGACTCCGGTGGAGCACGCATACAGGAAGGCGTTTCTTCGCTGGGCGGTTATGCCGAGGTTTTCTGGCGCAACAGCATGGCTTCAGGTGTTGTGCCCCAGATTTCAGCAGTAATGGGACCATGTGCGGGAGGTGCTGTTTACAGTCCTGCATTGACCGATTTTATTTTTATGGTGAAGGATACCAGCTACATGTTTGTAACCGGCCCCAATGTAGTTAAAACAGTAACACATGAAGAAGTGACCTCCGAAGATCTGGGCGGTGCCAGTGCGCATGGTACCAAATCAGGGGTAGCTCATTTTGCTGAAGAAAATGATGCTATTTGCCTGAGAGAACTTCGTGAACTGCTGCAATATATTCCTCAAAACTGCGAAGAGAAGGCTCCGCGACAGGACCCCAAAGAACCCGATCAGGCTTTGGCCAAAAAGCTGGATGAAATAGTGCCTGATAATCCCAACAAGCCTTACGACATTGAAGACGTGATCAATGGCATTGTAGATAAAGATTCCTTCATGGAAGTCCATGAAAACTATGCCGACAATATTGTGGTGGGTTTTGCCCATATTGATGGACGAAGCGTAGGTATTGTTGCCAATCAGCCGCTTGCGCTGGCCGGTGTACTCGATATTGACGCATCGCTGAAAGGTGCACGCTTTGTACGTTTTTGTGACGCCTTTAATATACCGCTGGTTGTATTTGAAGATGTGCCCGGTTTTCTGCCCGGCACCGACCAGGAGTGGGGCGGCATCATCAAACATGGAGCAAAGTTATTGTATGCTTTCTGTGAGGCCACCGTACCCAAGATGACGGTAATTACCCGAAAAGCATATGGCGGTGCTTATGACGTGATGAACTCAAAACACATTCGTGCCGATTATAATGTAGCCTGGCCCACGGCAGAAATCGCGGTGATGGGGCCCAAGGGCGCTGTAGAGATTATCTTCCGAAAAGAAATTGCGGCGGCCGACGACCCGGAAGCAAAAGAGCAGGAGCTGATCGATTATTATAAGGAACAGTTTGCGCATCCCTATAAGGCAGCTGAGCGCGGCTATATTGATGATGTAATTTTGCCGAACGAAACGCGACACAAGCTTATTAAAGCACTCGAAGTGAGTGAAAACAAGGTGGATTCTGTGCCCAAGAAAAAGCACGACAACCTTCCACTTTAATGTTTGATTTTGAGTGTTGAATGTTGAATTTGGGACTGCTTAATTCAGCATTCAACATTTAACATTCAAAATTGTTTAGATGGATCTTTTTAACGAGGAATCGGACACCGCAAATAAAAAGGGGAAGGGATTAACCAATCCTCATTCTCCGCTGGCCACCCGTATGCGTCCCCGTTCGCTGGATGAATTTGTTGGCCAGGATCATATTGTAGGTGAAGGCAAGATGCTGCGCCGCATGATTGAGAGTGGAGTCATTGGCTCCTTGGTTTTTTATGGCCCTCCAGGCTCCGGAAAAACCACACTGGCTCACGTCATTTCCCGGGAGATTAATGCCGAATTTGAGATTTTAAATGCCGTGCTTGATGGCATCAAAGATCTTCGCAAGGTTGTAGAGCGGGCTGAGAAAATTCAGCAGATGAATGGCCGAAAAACTATTCTCTTTGTAGATGAGATCCACCGCTGGAACAAAGCCCAGCAGGATGCCCTGCTGCCTCATTTAGAGTCCGGTGTTATTACGCTGATTGGTGCCACCACCGAAAATCCTTTCTATTCGCTGGTAAGTCCGCTGCTTTCGCGGTGCCAGCTTTTCGAGCTTTATGATTTACAGGTAGAGCATGTGCTAACCATGATTGACCGCTCGCTACAAGACGAAGAGCGAGGGCTGGGGGATAAAGATATTGAAGTAACAGCTGAAGCCAGACAGCATTTAGCTGAGTATGCCGGCGGTGATATCCGCAATGCCATTAATGCATTGGAAATTGGCGTCCTTTCCAGCGAGAAAGATGATGACGGCGTCATTCATATTGACTTGGATATAGCCAAGGAATGTATTCAAAAACGCAGTGTGCGCTACGACAGTACCGGAGAACGAACACTATCACTATGCCTCGGCTTTTATCAAGTCTATGCGGGGTTCTGATCCCGATGCTGCACTATACTGGATGGTAGCCATGCTGGAAGGCGGCGACGATCCCGACTTTATTTTCAGACGCCATGCTTATTTTAGCTTCCGAAGATGTTGGCATGGCTGATCCCCATGCACTGGCCCTCGTGAACAGTGCCCATGAGGCATTCACCAAATGTGGCATGCCCGAAGGGTTTTACTTTTTAGCTCATGCTTGCATTTACCTGGCGCTTGCCCCCAAAAGCAACAGCACGGGAGCAATATTTTCGGTACGGAACGATATTCAGAAACAAGGCATTGGTTCAGTTCCACCGCACTTGCAGGACAAGACGGCAAACTCAAAGAAAGCGCGCTACCTGAATGTTGACAATGCCTCTGACGACTACAAATACCCGCATGCTTTTGACCACCACTGGATTAATCAGCAGTACCTGCCGGATAAAGAGAAAGGGTCAAGCTGGTATGAGCCCGGAAATATTGGACGGGAAGGAAAACTCTGGGAGCGTATTGCAAAGATCAAAGAAGCCTACACAAATAAGAAAAAGAGCTAGAATTAGATGTTAGACGTACAAATCATAAGCGGAACAGACCGCCCCGGTGCCAATGTATTACGTATCTCAAGAGTATCTCAAGCAAAAGTATGATGAGCTGGACGACCTGTCTGCCGGAATCATCAACCTGCAGGACTTTTCCACAAAAACGATAGCAGGCGGTAAATACGGTATGGATACTCCCGAAGCCGTCATATCTTTTTTTCAGCCTTTGATGAATGCCGATGGCCTGGTAGTAGTATGTCCCGAATATAACGGAGGCTATCCCGGCATTTTAAAACTGTTTATCGACTACCTTCCTTTCCGGAATCAATGGATAAAAAGCCTATCGCTTTTGTAGGTGAAGCCAATGGTGCTTTTGGCGGTATGCGTGCAGTAGAACAGCTGCAGCAGGTGGTCGGTTATCGGCATGCGCATGTATTTCCCGAGCGGGTATTTATTTCAGCGCGTCAACAAAAACTTTGATGAGGAAGAAGGAATTAAAGATGCCTTTCAACAGAAACTGCTGGAATCACAGATTAAAAACTTTGTGCAGTTTGTCCGCGATCTAAAATCAGCTGCTAGCTCATCTTAAGCATGTAGCCCACCCCATGCAGGGTAACCAGATAGCGGGGATCATCAGGGTGTTTGTTCGATCTTTGAACGCAGCTTTGAAATATGTACATCAACTGTTCGGGTGTTGGTGCTGTATCTCATAACGCCATACATTTTCCAGCAGGGCGTCGCGCGAAACCGGCTCGTTGGCATGATTAGCCAGGTAGCGGATCAGTTCTACTTCTCTGGTTGTCAAGTCTACGTTGCCATTATCCGGATGCTTGGCGACCGCATTTTTAAGATCAAGATAAACAGGTTCCAGCTCCAGTTCGTTAATAGGCTTGGATTTGCCATATTTTTCCGAGCGTCGCAGGCGGGCCTGCACACGAGCCAGCAGTTCTTTCACCCCAAACGGTTTGGTGATATAGTCATCAGCACCGAGATTCAGGCCTTTAACCTTATCTGCTTCCTGGTCTTTAGCAGTAAGCATAATAATGGGGAATGTATAGTCAAGGTCCCGCACTTTTTTGCAGATTTCATAGCCGCTGATGCCCGGCAACATAAGATCCAGAACCATCAGGTCGGGCTTCTCTTTTTGACGATGTCGATGGCATCCGTTCCATCCTTGCTTGTAAACGTTTCGTACCCTTCATTTTTCAGGGTGTCTTCTAGGGTAAAGATGAGGCTGGGTTCGTCTTCTACAATGAGTATTTTCTTGGGTGAATCAGACATTTTATGATACTAAATTAAGTTAGTTGAATGTTGCCTGGTAATTCTGCAGCAAAATCCGGCTCTTCCACAGCTTCGGTTTCTGCCTCTTCAATAATAGGAAATGAAACTAAAAATACCGTTCCTTTATTTTCTTCGCTTTCTACCCGGATGGTACCGCCATTGAGTTCCACAAGGTTTTTTACGATAGAAAGTCCAAGGCCGTGCCCTTTTGTTTTAGCTTTGAGCGTATCTTCAGCGCGATAAAATTTCTCAAAAATATGTTTCATGGCCTTTTTGCTGATTCCCCTGCCATGATCTTCAACTCTCAGCGTAATCTCTCCATTAGACTCATACAGCGATATATGAATATACTTATCTTTCCAGCTGTATTTGATAGAATTTTCGACAAGGTTGCTGATGATGGCATCAAAGCTTTCGATATCTAGCTTTGTGGGTGAAATATCTTTTTGAATTGATGTTTCCAGCGTAAAGCCTTTCTCTTCAATATAACTTCGGTGCTCATTAATATACTGTTTTACCAGTGATGCCGGACACACTACTTTAGGTTCAATGAGTGTTTCGCCCACATCTGCCTTGGCCACATCCAGCAGTTTCTCAATCATCTTTCGGAGCCGAATAGCTTCGTTATGGATGTGTTTGCCATACGTTTTAAGCCGCTCCTGGTTATCAACGCGTCCATCAGCGAGATTCTCCCCTGCAGCCTGCATCACAGCCAGGGGGTTTTAAGTTCGTGGGTTACGTTGGCAAGAAAGCCCGCCTGCCGCTGGGCCAGCGCCCGCTCACGCTGCGCCGTAATAAACATAAATACCAGCGCACCCGAAAGCAGCACAAACGCCGCAAAAAGTACAATCAGGTTTTTGATAAGGGAAGCGTTGCTGGCTGCAATGGCTGGGTTGTCGGTGAATGCCACCTCAAGCTGCCAGTCGTCAAAGAAATCGGTAAACTTTTTAAAGAACTTGACCTGTTCGGGTTTATATTCAGAGCCGGGTTCGCTTCTGGCAATGATGCGGTCTTTGGTCCAGTCTCTAAGCCAGACTTCAACCCCGGTTTTTTCGGGATTGCCAAAATGTTCTACAAGTCCCTTTTGTAAATAATCTTTTGCCAAGTACTGCTGATCAAAGGGCATCACCAGGTACCCGAAAACTTCTCTTTTGTTCAGATTTACCAAGGCAAAGGTCATACTGCGATGACTGTCAAAAATAACCTTGTTATTATACTTGTATCCCTCAATAATTACTTTCATCCTGGTTTTTGCCATGCCGAGTCCGTCACATATTACTCCTGTCTCTTTCTTGGTGCTTGAAAATCTGTTTTCCGAGGGATTAAATTTTAAGAACTGTGCCGTATTTTTATTGTGTTTGCATATATCTGAATCAGCCGGCAGGTAATAGATGCCCGAAAAAAGTTTATGTTCAGAGGCATTTTGTAATACATCACGGGCCTTGGGTGGAAACTGGCCGGTAGTTTTAAAGGTGGCATCCACATTTTCCATATTCAGCCCACCCAATCCGGAGAACGTTCGGATAAAGCGCCATCGAAGTCGGTCGGCAAACTCTGTAACCTGCAGCATCTTTGCTTCTCTTTCAGATTCAAGGCTGTTATTCCGCAGTTCGTACAGAGAGTATACGTTCATTCCTGTTAGCCCTACAATAGCCAGAATGCCAAGTGCCAGAAGGGCCCAGCGCAAGAAGCTGAATTTATTTTTGGATTTCAAAACGAATAAGATTTTGTATTGAGCAAGGGTGTTTGGCTGGTCTGTTTCTCAGCTATCTTTATATTAAACTAATTTACTATTCTTAAAGATAAACAAAAAGGGCATCCTATCGGACGCCCTTTGTAAATAAACACTTTTTGTAAAAGTTGATTAAAGGTCTCGAAAATCAGGCCTTTGTCTTAAAATGGGTTTCAATAGATTTTTTTAGATCATCATACTCAATAGGCTTGGTAAGGTAATCCAGGCGATTTGTTTTTTTTGCCCGCTCTATATGATAGGGATCTGAATTACCGGTAATGTATACAACGGGAACGTCGGAAAATTTGCGTATTTCCAACATGGCTTCAATCCCGTCTATTTCTCCTTCCAGCGAAATGTCCATAATGATAAGGTCCGGCTCTAACTCTTTAGCTACTTCAATAGCCGTCTTCCCGTAACACAAGTTCACCCTCTGTCTGAAAACCTAATCTTTCGAGGTAACTCTCATAAAGCAAGTTAAGGATCAGATCATCCTCTACGATAATGACTATTTTCTGTTCGTTGCTCATATAAGTATATGTCCTTTTAAAGTTACGACCTATAAGATAGCAAGAAGATCGTTTTAGTCAATCCATTTTTTTGATTCTTTTATCACCGAGCAGATTAATTTCAGCAACTGCCTCAGAGACGCTCCTGTTAACGTGTTTTTTTAATGTTCTACCCTTGTTGAGGTCCCGCTTATTTACGCTTTTATCATAAAAAAATAAGTATAAAGGGAGTATAAAAACCGCAAAGCCAATAATTGCATTAAAGGGTTCTAACCTTAATAAATGCATAAGAATGGTATATTTGGAAAGTCAGATGAGCCGGAAGGCCATCGTTTTTTTTGAATATCGTATTAGGGATGACTTAGAATATAAATAGGATATGGAATACACAGATTCAGATAACAACGGGGAAGAAGGCAGCCTGATCTACATCATTGACGATTGTGGTCTGCAAAAGCTGCTGCTCAAAAAGACGCTCAACCAAAGAGGGTTTAGAGTGCGTGCTTTCACCAACGGTTTTAACCTGATTAAAGCCCTGGACGAAGAGTGCCCCGATCTTATTATCTCTGACATTGACATGCCCAATATTGACGGGATGGACCTGATTCGCGAAGTTAAAAGCCGGCAAAACTGCAACGATATTCCTTTTTGGTTCCTGTCCTCTTTTGATATCACCGATGTGAAAGAAAAAGCCCGTAACCTCGGTGCCGAAAAATTTATCAACAAGCCTTTCAATGACAAGGAGCTGATCGCCGATGTGCGCAGCAGGCTGCAGTCTTTGCCTGATGTTGCCGGCAGCATGGCGTAGTAAGCTTACTTTTCTTACAAACAGTTCTCCGCCAATACCTCACTTGCCATCCTGAATCTCAAGTGCATTAAGTTCCTTATTGTTCCTTTTGTCTTAACACAAAAGGAACATAAAAAGTCAAGGCGACTGAACTATTTTCGGTCGATGCTCACTCACTGCTATGAAACTTTGATGGTCCTTTACGGCCACAGGTAACACTGTGTTCAAAACCGGTACAAAGTTTCATGGCCGCAGTTCTATTCGCATCTTTATTCTGAAAATACTTCAGAGGCCAGTTTAAAGACTAAACCAAAAGGCGGACGGGGCGTGTTTAATGCTAACTTTTTACCCACCCGGCTTCGTACCTCAGCACCCTTCCCAGGAGGGGACTGTTCTTCCTCTTTCTTATTCAGGAGAGAACAAGAGAAGTGGGTCAACAAGGCCGGAATGGAATCTCCCTTCAGGGGAGTCTCCGCCAGCTGGCGGAGGAGGGGTGTTAACTTCTGTACATCATACACCTCCCCCACCTGCATTATTATGCAGCGCACCCTCCTCAAGGAGGGATCATCTCCTATTGCCAGTATGGATCTGATTCAGGCGGAGTGTCCGTCAAACTCACCCCTCAAACACATACGCCACCGCCACCCGCGCATTCTCTTTGATGTGCACCCCGGCATCCGGAACGTGTACCGTCATGCTGATGGTGCCCGGAAGACTGTAAAATTTGGGTATTTATGACAAGCCCCGCCTTTTGGGCATGCTCATGGGGAGTGATAAAGCAAAGGGAATCCTTATCCGGTGAAAACGTTTCATTACAAATCATTTGATAAGTTCCGCTTTCCAGCTTCCACCAGCCGTAATCATCTCCGGCATTCTTTTTCTGCGGTGTGATGGATTCCGTCCCGGCCGCCTCAAACTCACTGCCGCCAAAATCGAGGGCACCGGGCTGTGTTAGTCGTTCAACATTGTTGACCGTCAGATCCATGCAGCGCTCGTGCTGCTGGGTACCGGCATGAATGATATCGGTGATATGATTGGAGATATTTTCGGAAGTGAGGAGTTTCATAGTTGGTGGCTTTTATTTGTATTCACTTTTAAAATGGAAATGTGCGGGTATTCATTCAAGGTGGATTAGTTGAGGAATCTGCTGGTGATTATAATACGCAAGGCTGAAAGAGAGGCATTCGCTAAATAAAACATGTCGATAAATTATTATTATTTCGACATGTTTTTTGATTATGTCGATACCTTCGACAGGTATTTTATTCTTGTTATCTATTCTAATATTACAGTATATGAATATCAGGAATATGTAAAGAAATACCCGATTCCTTTACATATGTTTATTTCATGTAAAAAATATCCGAAAAATTTTACATACAGCATCGATAAATAAAGAATCCAATCCGTGGAGCAGGGTAGTGTAAATGAACAAGCTGAGCGCTTTATTTAAATAAATAGCATTTCTTTTAAATAACACTAGTCTTATTTAAGAAAAAACAAAAATATTTTAAATAATGATATTTTTATTTAAATTATTGGACAAATATTTAAATAAGGATTCCACAGATAGCTAATGAAGGCATTCAAGGCCGGTTCATATATAAATCAGGGAAGCTATAAAAGCTTTCAGCCTGAAAAAATCAATCGTTCATGGGTGATTGACGACATGGAAGTTTTGCAGCTTCTTGGCAAAGCAGACCGGCACTTAGGGCGGCTGGACATGTATTCTGAGTATATTCCCAATCTGGATCTATTTATAAACATGCATATTTTTAAAGAGGCCACCCAAAGCAGTAAAATTGAGGGTACGCAGACGAACATCGAAGAAGCCCTGCTGGAAGAAGAGGATGTGCCGGCAGACAAAAGAGACGACTGGCAGGAAGTTCGTAACTATACCCAGGCCATGAATGCAGCTATGGATTCTTTGAATGAGCTTCCCTTTTTCGACAAGACTCATTAATGAAACGCATAAGATTCTTTTGCAAGGTGCCAGAGGAGAGCATAAAAGTCCGGGTGAATTCCGAACAAGCCAAAACTGGATAGGTGGATCTGATATTAAAAGTGCCACTTTTGTGCCACCCGTTCACAGCTCTATCCCTGGTTCGATGGGTGATCTTGAAAACTTTGCTCATAACGAGAGGAGCTTTCGTTTCCCCGAATTGTTGCGTATAGCACTGATTCATTACCAGTTTGAAACCATACATCCCTATTTGGATGGCAACGGAAGAGTCGGCAGGCTTATGATCCCGCTCTTTCTGGTAGAGAAAGAAATCTTAAAACAGCCGGTGCTTTATTTATCCGACTATCTGGAGAAAACCGGACAGATTATTATGCAAACTTAACTAGGGTTCGTGAAGAAAATGCCATTGACCGATGGTTTAAGTTTTTTTTGCAGGGCGTTATTGAAACCGCAAAAAACGGGGTTCACACCTTTGATAACATTATGCAGCTGCAGAGAGATGTAAATAATCGAATCCAGGAATTGGGTGGGCGTTCAGCCAATGCCCGGAAGGTGATACAGGCTCTTTATACCAAACCAATTATGAATGCTGAGGATATGCAAAAAGTTACCGAGCTGACCCTGCCCAGCGTATATTCTTTAATCAGAGATTTGGAAGATCTCAATATCTTGCAGGAAATAACCGGTGGACAGCGTGGCCGTAAGTATATTTTCAGGGAATACGTGGATCTGTTTCTATAATGTGACCATGCGCTGTTAGCCTTGCTGACAGGTAATAATAGCTGGTAAAGTCACCGGTGCGGGTCACCTTTTTGTTTATTTTTTCTGCTAATCTTTTGTATATAGTATTTCATTTGATCCATTAATTATTCAAGAGAAAACGGGTACTGCTGCTCATGTCAACAGATTTAAAAGAACTGGAAAAACGGCTGTGGAAGGCCGCTGATAATTTAAGGGCCAACTCTACGCTGAGCTCCTTTGAATATTCCACCCCGGTACTGGGACTCATTTTCCTGCGCTATGCCTGGCACCGCTTTAAGCCCATGCATGAAAAACTGGAAGGGCAAAGCTCAGGGCGTCGTACTATAGGGCCTGACGACTACAAAGCCAAAGGGGTTATGTATCTTCCGGAAGAAGCACGTTACAACTACCTGTTGGAGCTTCCTGAAAATGCCGACATCGGCCAAAAAGTAAATGAGGCCATGGAAGCGATTGAAAAAGACAATCCCGAGCTGGCCGACGTGCTGCCCAAAGAGTACAAGCGGTTTGACGACTCCATGCTAAAAGACCTGCTGAAAAACTTTTCCAACATTGGCACCGATGTAGGCGGGGACGTGTTCGGACAGATTTATGAATATTTTCTCGGTAAATTTGCCATGAGCGAGGGACAGAAAGGCGGCGAATTTTTTACCCCCACCTCCATTGTAAAGCTGATTGTAGAAGTGCTGGAACCCTATGGCGGCAAGATACTGGACCCGGCCTGCGGTTCGGGCGGTATGTTTGTGCAGAGCCAGAAATTCCGGCAGCGGCATAAGAAAAATGGGAAGATCCTGTACGGACACGCCATGGCGTGTCCCGACAGAGAATCTTTCCATTTATGGACAGGAAAACAAGGAAGCCACGGTTCGCTTATGCAAGATGAACCTGGCGGTGCATGGATTGGAAGGCGATATAAGGCCCGGCAATACCTATTATGAAAACCTGCACGACTGCGTGGGACGTTTCGACTACGTGATGGCCAATCCGCCCTTCAACGTGAGCGGGGTGGACAAAGAAGCCATCGAAGGCGACCCTCGCTATCCCTTTGGCATCCCCAGTACCGACAACGCCAACTACCTGTGGATGCAGGAGTTTTACAGCGCCTTAAATGATACAGGCAGAGCCGGATTTGTGATGGCCAACTCCGCCGCCGATGCCCGCCACAGCGAGCAGGAGATCCGCAAGCAGATGATTGAAGAGGGCGTGGTGGATGTGATTATTTCCATCGGCTCCAACTTCTTTTATACGGTAACCCTGCCGTGTACGCTCTGGTTCTTTGATAAAGGGAAACAGCAATTGCCGGAGGTAGATATTGAGAAAGTACGGACGTACCATGGTACGTCCCGACAGGATAAAGCAAAAGCCGAAGATAATATTTCCACCCGCGGCTCTAATACCGTACTCTTTATTGATGCCCGCAATATCTACCGGCAGATCGACCGCGCCCACCGCGATTTTACCGACCGGCAGCTGGATTTTATTGCCAATATTGTGAGGAGATATCGGGGAGAAGAGCTGGATTCTGTAATAGGAGATGATGCCGTACGGACGTACCATGGTACGTCCCCACAGGCAGCAGATGAAGAAATGGCAAGAGCTGCCGAGGAGGGGCAAGAATATAAATCCAATGGGCAGAATTCCGGAAATATTACGCAGCCCGAAAAGATGAACGAGCTGTTTGATGATCCCGGGGGAACAGATGGAGCCCACGGGACAAGCGGCCAGTACCGGGACATCCCCGGCCTCTGCAAGGTGGCTACGGTAGAAGAAATTAAAGCACAGGGCTGGAGCCTGAACCCGGGCCGATATGTGGGCGTAGCCGAGCGGGAAGAGGATGATGTGGATTTTCAGGTGCGTCTTGGAGAATTGTATGAGGAGTTGGAGTTATTGAACTCTGAATCGACGCAACTTGAGAATAGAATTACTCAGAAATTTAGAAAAGATATTAGCTAAAAATAATGTCTGAACAAGCTAACCAGAGAGCAATTAAATCTGTTTGTCAAACAATTACTAGTGGTGGCACTCCGTCTCGTAAAAAGCAATCATATTATAGTGATGATAGTGAGGGCTACTTATGGATAAAATCAAAAGAACTACTTGATAATTCGATCAGTGATACAGAAGAATATATAACAGAGAAGGGTTTGGATAATTCTTCTGCTAAACTGTTTCCAAAGGAAACTGTATTAGTAGCTATGTATGGGGCTAATGTTGGACAACTTGGATGGCTTAAAAAAAAGGCCACTACTAATCAGGCTATTTGTGGATTACAAGTTGATAAAGAAAAGGCGGACTTTAGGTATTTATTTTATGCATTATTGGCTAAAAGAGATGGTTTAATTGGTAAGGCACATGGTGCAGCACAGCAAAATCTTAATCAATCACTCGTTAAAAATTTTGAATTACCTTTTCCATCTTTATCGACCCAGAAAAAAATAGCCTCCATCCTCTCTGCCTTTGACGACCTCATCGAAAACAACACCCGCCGCATCGAGATCCTGGAGGAGATGGCGCGACGGATCTACCGCGAGTGGTTCGTGCACTTTCGCTATCCCTACGCGCAAGGTCACCGACACACCAAAGCCTCGGCGAAGGAGCGCTCCGGAAAGCAGGCTAATCCCGGCCACGAGGATGATGGGCTGGTGGATTCGGGTACGGAGCTGGGTGAGATTCCCAAGGGGTGGGAGGTGAAAGAATTTGGAGAATTAGTTGAGTATGAAAGAGATCGAGTAAAAAATGAGGAAGTTGAGGAACGAGTATCTGTATTGGGATTAGGCGATATGCTAAAAGAGTCCATAAATTTATCCGAATGGGAAAATACAGATGATATTGGTAGTACAAAGTTGAGGTTTAAAAAAGATGATATACTTTTCGGTAAAATCAGACCATATTTTCACAAAGTAGGATTTGCTCAGACATCTGGAGTATGTTCTTCTGATATTTTTGTATGGCGACCAAAAGAGTATAAAGACTTTGTATTAGCTTTGCTTGCTGCCTCTTCTGACAAATTTGTAGAAACTGCTACTAATTCTTCTTCAGGAACGAAAATGCCAAGGGCGAAATGGGATGTTCTTGAAAAGTATCTGGTCGCCTATCCACCAGATAATTTATTGAAAAAACTGAACTCGTTGATTGGGAGTTCGTTGAATCAGATCAGAACACTGAGCTTCCAAAATAAAAGACTTAAAGAAACAAGAGATTTACTATTACCTAAGCTTATTTCGGGAAGATTGGTGTGGAGGAAATGGAGTTAGCAATATAAAATGGTATGACTCATGAGTGAGGCAGCTTTTAAGCTTGAATATTGGATTGATAAGAGAAACTACTCAAAAGAGGGTTTAGAGAATAAGTTATCTCAGGATCTCGAAAAGCTTAATACTAAGATTACCATAAAAGCGAAATCTGATTATTATGTCATAACTATACAGGCTGATAAGTACAACATTGATGCATGTCATGATCATTTAAATTTTGACAGAGAGGAGATATTTCGAGCCAAAGATGAGTTGGGTGATGAGTTGAGATCAAAGGCCTATCCGAATACTTGCTGAAATCGAAACCCGATTACGGCGATTTATCACAAGAGCAATGATTGAAGTTCTTGGCTTTAATTGGTGGGATCGTTCAACGCCTAAAAAGATTAAAAAGAATGTTAGCAGAATAGAAAAACAGTCAGGTTCAAAACAGGCAGAAGACCATCATCAGATTGAATTTACAATGTTTGATGATTTGATAACTTTTGTTACTGGCAAGTACCAAAAATGGGCTGATGAAAAAAATCTGACACCTGCTGATTTAGCGGAGCTACTGGATGATTGTGAAAATATTGAAGAGTTAAAAGAGAAGTTAAGCCAAAATAGAGAGCAAACTTCACTTTGGGAGGATGTGTTTTCATATTATTTCGATGACAAAGAAGCTTGGGACAATCTAGAAAAAAAGATTCAACAAATTGTAATTCCGATACGCCATAAGGTAATGCACCATCGCCTTATCGGTATTTATGATGTACGTGAATTAGAGGAATGCAGAGATGAGTTTAATAAGATAATAGGAACTGCAAAGACTAAATTAGCTCAGAAAGAATTTCAAGATGCTTTTAAAGCTGTTTTAAACAACAAGCTTTTCAAAATTGATCCAGATGTTTTGAAGGTTCTAAATCAATCACTAATAGACCCTGAAATTTTTAAAGAGTTTCGAAGATCTGTACAAATTGATCCTGAAATAATTCAAGCAATTACAAAAACACCATTAATCGATCCTGAAATAATGAGAAGGTTCACATCAGGCATTAACTTTAGAATACAAGGATTTGATAATGAGCCTACTTCAGGTGAGGATGAGGGGAATGAAGAAGATTCAAATGGTAATGAGAAAAATGATCAGAATGAGGAGGATAAACCAGATGACAATGATAAAGAAGATAAAAATGATTCCTCAGAGGATGATAAGAATGGCGAAAACGATAAAGAAGGTGAAACTTAAATAAAAACTTTTTTAATTCTGAGATCTATGTCCAGCTTAGAGCATCTTGAAAAGGAAAATTCTTGAGTCAGTTTTATAAAAGTATTGTTGGTTCAATCAGAACCGCGATTAACGTATCCACACTAAAAAACAAATAAACCAAATATAACTATGGATGAAAGCACAGTTAGTCTCTTCAATCAAATGAAAGAAGAGTGGGAAAAGTTAGAAGAAAACCACGCAGACTTCGATCAAAAGGATAATAAAGCTGCTGGTCGTAGAGCCAGAAAAGCTGCCAATAACTTGAAGAAGTTGTTGACTCCCTATAAGAAAGCTTCTGTAGACGAAGCCAAAAAAATGTAGGGAAAAGATCGAGAAAGAGTTTAAAAAGGGATGCGGATTATTCCGTATCCCCCTTTCTCGTTGGTTTTAAAAGTATGGTCGGAACTTTGGGAAGATTGATGTGAATTGATTTTAAAAAGAAATCTGTCGGGACATAGCCCCGCATCGCGGGATTTTGAAAGCACGCAACATGCTACGTCCCAACGGGCTGAGAGATTGTAAATAATTACCTGAAACTTCACGGGAGCGGGAGATGAGAAAAAGAAATTGGCCCGATAGAAAATCCATTCGGTTGAAGGGCTGGGATTATCGAAATCCCGGCTTGTATTTTGTTACCATTTGTACCCAGGATCGGCAGCACCATTTCGGGGAAATCAAAAATGGCATTATGGGATTATCTGTGCCCGGATGTATGGCCTGGCATTATTGGCGGCAGATCCCCGATCATCAGGAAAATGTAATATTGGATGAATTTGTGGTGATGCCTAATCATATTCATGGGATCATTGGAATTGAATCTGCAGAAAAAGAATATGTCGGGACGTTGCATGCAACGTCCGTACGAAATGATGAGATAGCTGAAGATTCAATGTCGAGCATATCTCCAAAAGCTGGCTCCCTCTCTGCCATTATCAGATCTTATAAATCAGCCATCACCAAATGGTGCAATGCCAACGGGCATGAATATTTTGCATGGCAAAGCAGGTTTTACGATCATATAATTCGAAATGAAGAATCCTTGGATCGTATCCGGGATTATATATTTGATAATCCATTACGCTGGCAGATCGATCGGGAAAATATCGATGGTAATATAATTCATGATCGAGCTGTAGAATATATGGTGGGTAATGATTGAAATATTTATCTCTATGGCCGTAGCATGCTACGGCCCGACGGGACGAGATTTAATTTCAAAATTCATTGAATGAGCAAATACTCCGAAGACAAAGCAGTAGAGCAGCCGGCTATTGATCTTTTCGATCAGCTGGGATGGGAGACCGTCAACGCCTATGACGAGGTGCTGGCTTCTGAAGAAGACCTAGGCACACTGGGACGGCATACGCGTGATGAGGTCGTTCTGGAGCCGCGTCTTCGCAGCAAGCTGGAAGAATTCAATCCCGATGTCCCCAAGGAGCAGATCAACGAGGCCGTCCGCCGGCTGTCCCGCGACCGATCCTCCATGCACGAGGTGCGTGCCAACAAGCAGATCTATGAGCTGATGCGTGACGGGGTGGATATAGAATACCGTAATCAAAAAGGGGAAGCAGTGCGCAAAACCTTGAAGGTTGTGGATTGGCGGCAGCCCGAAAACAACGATTATCTGCTGGTTTCTCAGCTCTGGGTGCACGGCGAATATGGCAACAAACGCCCCGACCTGGTGGCTTTTGTCAACGGCCTGCCGGTTATTCTTTTTGAGCTTAAGAAAGGGGGGCGCCATGTAAAAGATGCCTACGCAGATAATTTGAGTGATTACAAAGATACGATCCCCAAACTCTTTTTGTATAACCAGGTTATCGTGCTTTCTAACGGAGTGGATACCAAGGTGGGTACGGTTACTTCGCCGTGGGAGCATTTTGGAGAGTGGAAAAAGATCAGTGATGAAGACGAGCCCGGCATTGTCACACTGGAAACGGCCATCCGAGGCATCTGCGAGAAGCAGCGGCTGTCGGACCTGATGGAGCATTTTATCCTGTTTGACGATGTAAAGGCAAATCCCAAGAAGCTGCTGGCCCGCAACCACCAGTTTTTGGGCGTAAATAATGCCATCGATGCGGTTCGTTCTATCGAAGAAAACAAAGGCAAGCTGGGCGTCTTTTGGCATACGCAGGGCAGCGGCAAGAGCTATTCCATGGTCTTTCTGACGCGCAAGATCATGCGGGCACTGTCAGGCGACTGGAAATTTGTAATCGTTACCGACCGGCTGGACCTGGATGACCAGATCTATAAGAATTTTGCCTCGGTTGGGGCTGTAACGGAACCCGAAGATGAAATCCGGGCCGACAGTAAAGAACAGCTCCAGCAGCTGCTTCGCGAAAACCACCGCTATGTCTTTACGCTCATTCACAAATTCCACAGCCGCGACGGGGAAGATTTTCCGGTGCTCAGCACCGACGACGATATTATTGTGATCACAGATGAGGCCCACCGCACCCAGTACGACAAGCTGGCCATGAATATGCGCAAGGCCCTGCCCAATGCGGCTTTTCTGGGTTTTACCGGTACGCCCCTCATCAAAGGGCAGGACGAGAAGACGCGGGAAGTGTTTGGCGACTACGTGAGCGTTTATGACTTTAAGCAGTCTATTGATGACGGGGCCACGGTACCGCTCTTTTATGAAAACCGCATCCCCGAGCTGCAGCTTACCAACGAACACCTCAACGAAGAGCTGGAAGAATTACTGGATGAGGCGATGCTTAATGAGGCGCAGGAGGAGAAGCTGGAGCGTGAGTTCCGCCAGGAGTATCACCTGATTACTCGTCAGGACCGCCTTGAAGCTATTGCCGAAGATATGGTTCAGCACTTTTTAGACCGCGGCTACATGGGCAAGGGCATGATGATCTGTATCGACCGCTACACGACCGTGCGCATGTACGATCTGGTGCAGGAGGAATGGGACCGGGAGCGGCGGCGCGTAAAGAGGGAGCTGCAGTCAGCCTCCGGGATGCGCAAAGACGATCTGCTCGAACGGCTGCACTATATGCAGGAAACGGATATGGCGGTAGTAATATCGAAGTCCCAAAATGAAATCAAGGATTTTGAGGAAGAGGGGCTGGATATTCGTCCGCACCGCAAGCGCCTGGAGAAAGGCGGTCTGGACGAAAAGTTCAAAGATCCCGATGACGAGCTGCGGCTGGTGTTTGTCTGTGCCATGTGGATTACCGGCTTTGATGCACCCAGCCTTTCTACGCTGTACCTAGACAAGCCGATGAAGAATCACACCCTTATGCAGACTATCGCGCGGGCCAACCGGGTGTACGGCGAAAAGAACAACGGCCTGATTGTGGACTATGTGGGGGTGTTCCGCAACCTGCAAAAAGCACTGGCGGTTTATGCTACCGGCGATGAAAATGATGATGGAACCAATCCGGTTAAGGATAAGACAGAGCTGGTCAGCCAGCTGCGGGAAGCTATTGCCGAAGCCAAGGAGTTCTGCGAACAACAGGGCGTTGATCTGGATAAGATCATTAATGCCGAAGGCTTTGATATCTCCAAATACCAGAAAGAGTTTGCCAGAGCTATTGTGGAATATGAAGAGTTGGCCGATTCGGTTGACGATGCGGTTGAAGAAGTGATCATCAATGAGGAGAAAAAGGAACAGTTTATAAAACATGCCAATGTGGTAGATCGGTTGTATAAGGCGGTCTTGCCCGACCCTGATGCCGGGGAATTCCTGCCGGTGCGCTCCGCTTTGAAAGCAATCAAAGACCGCATCAAGATTTTAGGTCCCAAGCCCGAAGATGATATTTCGGATGTGAAAAAGCGGATCAACCAAAAGCTGGACGAATCTATTGTCAGCGAGCCTTATGAAATCTATGACGGTTCAGAACTCATTGATATCGGCAAGGTGGATTTTGAAAAGCTCAAAGATCGGTTTGCCAGCAAGAAGCACAAGCGGGTTGAATTGCAAAAGATGAAAACCATCATAGAAAAAAGGGTGGATGCTATGGTTGAGCAAAACCGCACCCGTATGGATTTCAAAGAGCGTTTTGAAGAGATGATTGAGAAGTACAATAATTACAGCATTGCTCTGGAGGTACAATTTGAAGAACTCTTCGAATTGGTAGGAGATTTAAATGAAGAAGAGCAGCGCCATGCCAAAGAAAACCTTACCGAAGAGCAGCTGGCAGTTTTTGATATTGTAACCCAGCACGAGAAAATAGAGCTTACCAAGAAAGAACGCGACCGGATCAAAGAGGGGATAACCGAACTTATCGAAAGACTAAAGCAGGCTAAAATAGTTTCGGACTGGAAGAAACAGCAACGCCTTATTGCCGATGTGAAGGTCACTATCGAAAAAGAGTTGGATCAGATCCTTCCTGATAAGTACGATCGCCAGCTATTTGCCCAGACCTGCAACGAAGTTTTCGATCACGTGTGGCAGAAGTATTGATAGCTTTAAGGACTATTCATTTCACTTCTCGTATTTATACCGCTTTAGAAGTAAAATTTATTGGAATAAGGGTTATTATTCCTGTTCAGAGTCATTATTCCCAGTAATTACTGTTATAACAGTAATTATTTCAATTATGAAATGATTTTTACCTGTTTGTTTATTATAATGGTATAAAATTATGCCACAGCAGTAAATTTAATAATTATGAAACAGTTAGGAGCCCTTATTCATTGTCACCGCCGCAAAAGCGGGCTTACCCAAAAGGAGCTGGCTGACCTGGCCGGAGTAGGCAAAACCGTTGTTTTTGATATTGAGCACGGCAAAGAGACCGTACAGTTCAATACGCTTCAAAAAGTATGCAGGGTATTGAATATTACCATCACTTTGGAGAGCCCCATCATGGAACAATGCAGGGAGGAGATAGATGCGGAAAGCTGAAGTATATATTCATGGGAATAAGGCCGGTATGCTTATCGAAGAGGAGAAGAATGCACGATACCGTTTTGAGTACAAAAAGGAATATGACGGCCCGCCCATTTCGGTAACCATGCCGGTAGAACAGCAGGTGTTCAGCTTCGACCGGTTTCCTCCTTTTTTTGAAGGCTTGCTCCCCGAGGGTGTCAACCTGGAGGTGCTGCTGCGGAGCCAAAAAATTGACCGGGGTGATGCCTTTGCCCAGCTGTCAGCGGTGGGGGCTGATACCGTAGGGGCAGTAACGGTAGAGGAGGTGACGGAATGAGACGTTGCCCGATTACCTACCAGGAAATAGAAGAAGGGCGCTATAGCAAAAAAGGTTTGCGTAAGCTGAACTCTACGCTGCAACATCTTAAGCCGTTCCCTTATTCCCGAAGCGAACAGATCAGGGAAGCCCAAAGGCGGATGACGAAGATGTCCATTGCCGGGGTACAGCCCAAGCTGAGTGCACAGCTGAGTGTGAAAGATGAGGTGTTTAAAGTAGTGGACCGCCATGGCAGCTATATTCTAAAGCCGCCGCTATCCGATTATGAACAAGTACCGGAAAATGAAGACCTGACCATGCGCATGGCTGCGGTATGTGGCATAGAAGTGCCCCTGCATGGCCTTATTTATGCTCGTGATGATTCTATGCTCTATGTTATTCGCCGGTTTGACCGGGTAGGTCTGAGCGGGAAAATACATGCAGAAGATTTTGCCCAGGTTGCGGGCATGAGCCGTGAAACCAAGTATGATTATTCCATGGAAAAGGTGGCCGCCCTGATTGATGAATACTGTACTTTCCCTATGGTAGAAAAAACGAAGCTGTTCCGTCGTACCTTATTTTGCTGGCTTTGTGGCAATGAAGATATGCACCTTAAAAACTTTTCGCTTATCCATGCGGAGGGAAAGATTGAGTTATCTCCTGCTTATGATCTCTTAAACACAACCATCATACTGCCAAATGCCGGCGAAGAGATGGCATTGCCCTTGCAGGGTAAGAAGTCGAATTTTAATCGTGATATTTTTTTCGGCTATTTTGGCAAAGAGAGGCTGGGTTTAAATGAAAAAGTCCTTTCTAATATTGAGAGTGATATTCAAGCTGCTATACCTGAATGGGAACAACTCATTAGCATCAGTTTTTTGGATGATGACAAAAAAGAAGCGTATGTAGATTTGCTCAACAACCGCCAAAAAGAGTTGGGATGGAAATAAGAAAATGAAGAGTACCCGAGGCTATCCTGCGCCTCTTGCTGTCGGCTTCGGAAAGCAGGCCGGACTTCCCGATAAAAAGCATCGGGACAGGCTTCTCGTCCTTTGAACAATGGATAGGATTTCAGTGGTGATGGGAATGTGAGCTTAGAAGAGAAAGGAAAAGTACCCGAGGCCGGACTCGAACCGGCACAATGGATTGACCATTATTGGATTTTAAGTCCAACGCGTCTACCAATTCCGCCACTCGGGCAATAAATTTTTCAAATATTCAATCTTCTCTGCCAATTCCGCCTGCCCTCCGAATCCTTGGAGCAGGAGGGCCACTCGGGCTCAACTGCGCCAAGGCTTCGTTGAGCCTGGCAAGTTTTGTATATCCCTGTTATGGGATATTGTGTTTCAGAAAGGAACAGAGAATAAGGATTTATCAAAAAAAGAACAATAAAAAGCCGTTCTTAATTTGCTGTATCGTTTGCAAAATCTGTTATACAGCGTTACCATTATTTCAAAGATCATTTGCATCCAATTTCCTTTAATTCAATTTATTCAGTGAGGTTATTATGAACAAGCGAATACTGACTTCTGTATTATCTGCTGCCATCTTTATGATTATGGCTATCCCATTTCAAGCCCAGGCCCAGTGGGGCATTGGGGCTTCGTATGAACTGCGGCAGGAATCACCTAAAAGCGGCTTCGGCGTACGTGTTGAGCGCGGTATCCTGGGCAAGGTGCCGGTGGTGGACCTGCGCCTGCGTGCACATTTCAGCTATTTCCGTGAAGAAACGAGTTTCCCGGGTGGTACGGCCGACCTTACCAACTATGACTACGGGCTGGCTGCTATTGGCGGTGTTTCTATAGGATTGATTAAACCTTATGTGGGGCTTGGAATCGGGTCTACCACGTTTGACGCAAAGATCCAGAATGCCCAGAATCCGGGCAGTGAAAATGCTTTTTTCTGGAATGTGCTGGTGGGTGCCGAAGTAAGTCCGATCCCGATAGTCAATCCTTTTGTGGAGTATCGCCTGCAACAGGCCGATGAGCCGCAGTTTGTTAAGGATTCCAACGGTAGGCTGGTCTTCGGTGTAACCTTGAATTTCTAAATGGTTTTATATCTGATATACTAGCGAAGGAATTAATTCCTTCGCTAGCTTACAATAACTGCTTCTTTCTTATTTAGGCGTTTCTCTCCTCCTTAATGGTTAGGGAGGAGAGAACAAGAGAGGCGGGTCAATCAAAAGAGATGTATTTCATCTTATAAGGCTGGTCTTAGCACCCAATTCGAGACCGATATTCTTTAATTGAAAGTTTTTGAGCTTTTTAAAAATGAGAGTTCTAACACCGGCATTGGATTCTGCGTGGAGAGCCAAAGCGACCAGAAATATTTCGCTCAGATATTTTTGCGGAAATAAGCACGATAGAGTATAGACCTTCGAAATATTTCCGCTTGCAGCGTCTGCAGAATGCTAGCCGGTGAGTTTTTTGATTACTTTTTTCCTCATTGAAAAAAGTAATGGTAAAGCACTGCTACAGATTGCTCAAGCCAAAATGAACAGTACGGCGTGCGTTATTTTTGAAATACTTCATTGTTCACTCCTGGAAACCACGCTCAAATCATTAAAAATAAGTAATTGGTTATAAGCTTAAACTTCATTTAATTGAACGTATAGCGGTTTTAAAGCGTTTTTTATACATTAAAAGTTTTACCCGAGCTCGACGTTATAAACAGTATGGCAGATACAAAAACCACATATAATTTTGACCTGACGGACCAGGAACTTGATCCCCCGCAGCAGCGGGATCTGGATCGTCTGCTGGAGGTCTGTCACGAGCATATCGACTCGGTAGACGATGACCTCATATCGCGTGCGTTCAAGCTGTGCTATTTGTCCCATAAAGGGGTGAAGCGCGCCTCGGGTGAGCCGTACTATTATCACCCGGTGGAGGTTGCTAAAATTGTAGCTTCCGAAATCAATATTGATGATGTGTCGGTGGTGGCAGCCTTGCTGCATGATACAGTAGAAGACACGGGAGTCACCCTCGAAGATATTGAAGAGCATTTTGGTGAAGTGGTGGCGCATCTTATTGACGGGGTGACCAAAATTTCGGGCGTATTCAAAAGTCGCGATACCAAGCAGGCCGAGACCTTTATGAAGCTGCTGTTGTCTATGGCCGAAGACATCCGCGTAGTGCTGATCAAATTTGCCGACCGTCTGCACAACATGCGAACTATTCAGCACCTGCCTAAAGAAAAGCAGCTGCAGATCGCCACCGAAACCAAGGAGTTATATGCTCCGCTGGCGCACCGCTTTGGATTGTTCAATATCAAAAGTGAATTCGAGGATCTCTGCTTTAAAGTTATTGATCCCAATTCATATAAGTTTATTGCCCGTAAGCTGCGCGAAAAAAAGGACTCCCGCGAAGAGTTTATTGAAGAGTTTATGCAGCCCATCCGCGAGGAGCTGAGCAAGCAGGGCTTTACCTTTGAGATTAAAGGACGTCCCAAGCATATCAATTCGATTTTCCGGAAGATGCAGCGCCAGCAAAAACCGTTTGAAGAAATTTATGACCTTTTTGCCATTCGTATCATCCTGGAAGACCCGCACAAAAAAGAGGACTGTTGGAGGGTGTACTCCATTATTACTGATTGGTATACTCCTATTCCCAAGCGTTTTCGTGATTTTATATCGGTGCCCAAGGCCAATGGCTACCAGTCGCTGCATACCACGGTGATTACCAAGCAGGGCCGCAAGGTGGAGGTGCAGATTCGTACCCGTAGGATGGATGATATTGCCGAGCGGGGCCTGGCGGCTCACTGGAAATACAAGGAGGGCAAGGAAGGCTCGGAGACGCTGGACAAATTTGTGACCTGGGTGCGTGATGTGCTGGAGAACCCGCGTCCCGATGCAGCTACCGAGTTTGTGAAAGATTTTCAGCTGAATCTGTATCAGGATGAGATCTACGCCTTTACGCCGGACGGTGAGCTGCGAACGCTTCCACGCGGGGCTACGCCTATCGATTTTGCCTTTGATATTCACAGTGAAATTGGAGAGCGAGCGATTGCCGCCAAGATCAACGGCAAGATGGCGCCGCTGCGCCAGAAGCTGGAAATTGGCGACCAGGTGGAAATCCTTACCGGCAATAAAATCAATCTGAATCCCGACTGGATTAATGATGTGGTGACCCACAAGGCGAAGTCGCGCATCCGCCAGTATATCAAGCAGAAAGAGCGCAAGAAAGCCGATGAAGGCCGAGAGATCTGGGAGAAGAAGGCGAAGAAGGGTAATATCGAGATGTCTGAACAGGATATGATGCGCATTGCCCATAAGCTTAAGTTTGATTCTACGCAGGACCTCTTCTATGAGATTGGCACCGGCAGTTTTGATATAAATAAATTGTATGACCTGGTGAAGCAGTTTACCAGCAAGGGCCGTATTGAAGAGGAGGAAGAAAACCAGGGCGAAGAGCAGCAGCTTACCGAAGAAGAAATTCAGGAAACATATTTCAGCGCTGCCCGTTCAATTGGTGACGGCTCGGAGCTGATTATCAACGGTGAGCTGACGAATGTGAAATATTCCTACGCTAATTGCTGCAACCCCATTCCGGGTGATGACGTCATTGGCTTTATCAGCCGCACCGGAGATATCAAGGTGCACCGCTCTAACTGCAAGAATGTTCGTCACCTTATTAAGACCGACGAAGAGCGTATCGTTGATGTGAACTGGGCCAAGAATATTGACACCCGTTTTCTTGGTGCGGTGCGCGTGATTGGCGAAGACCGCGTGGGTATGGTCAACGACCTGACAGATATTTTGTCAAAGTCACTGGAAACAAATATGAAGAGTATTAACGTAAACAGCGACAGCGGAATGTTTGAAGGAGTGCTTACAGTTTTTGTACAGGATATTGATCACCTCGACCGCATCATTGAAAGACTGCAGAAAGTGGAGGGGGTCAAAAGCGTCTTCAGGTATGAGTAAACCCCTGTTTTTTATAGCTAAAGATTGCATCTTTTTACTTTCGAATGGCGTGCAAAACTGATATCATCTACACCCAAAATTTTAAAGAAGCTTTGCATGAATTTTTTCGACGAACGTCAAGATGAGGGTAGTCGAAATATGACTTAAGAACAGAGCAAAATTGATTAACTAGTTACAATAAAAGAAGTATAGATTTATTATGATCACGTACACTAAAAGAGACTTAGTTCGTAAAGTTGCCGAAGACATGGACGAACCGATGGTTCAGTCAGAGCCTTGGGTAGAAGCTGTGTTGGTGGCTATTCGCGAGACGATGATGGACGCAGACCCCACCTGCAGAATTGAACTTCGGGATTTTGGCGTCTTTGAAGTTAAGAAAACAAAGGCCAAGCCGCGGGCGCGCAACCCAAAAACCAATGAAGAAATTTACGTGCCGGCGCACCGCAAGACACATTTTAAGCCAAGCAAGCTGCTGAAAGAATTCTTAAAGCAGCCGCTGGAAGAACTTGAAGAAGAGGAAAGTTAAATTGAGCAACTACGGAAGGTTCATAGGCGTTGATGTAGGGACCAAGCATGTGGGCTTGGCCCGGACTGATCTGTTGAAGACGGTGGCCAATCCCATTGGTACCTTCAGCCCCGGTGATGCCGTAGAAGAAATTAAAAGGCAGGTAGCTTCCGAAAAGATTGAAAAGATTATAGTAGGCTGGCCGCTTACTCCCGAAGGCAACGAAGGCAAGACCATCCACATGGTGAAGCAGTATATCAACCGGATACAGAACCGGCTGCCGGATATGGAGATCGTGAAGTTTGATGAACGGTATACCTCCAAGGAGGCAGAAGATGCTATGTTTCGGGCCGGAGTGCCGCTTAAAGAGCGACGCAACACCGATCGCATTAATAAAGTAGCGGCGGCGATTATCCTGCAAAAGTATTTAGAACAAACAGAGTCTGACCATGGCTATACTACCTATCGTTACATATGATGATGGCATCCTGCACAAGAAGGCAGTGCCTGTAGAAAAGCTGACGCCTGAAATAAGCAAGCTGATTGACGACATGTTTGAAACCATGTACAATGCCGATGGCGTGGGCCTTGCTGCTCCGCAAATTGGCAAGCTGCACCGTATTTTTGTGGTGGATGCCGATGGCATGACCGAAGAGTTGGATGAGCCCAAGCAGGGCCCAACGGCTTTTATCAACCCGGAGATTGTAGAAAAGGGCGGCGATGAGGTGGAGATGGATGAAGGCTGTCTGAGTATTCCGGGGGTGAACGCTGTTGTTGTACGTCCCGAGCGCATCACGGTAAAATACCTGGATGAAGATTTTGAAGAGCAGCAGCTGGAGGCGGAAGGATGGCTTTCGCGCGTCATTCAGCATGAGTATGACCACCTCGAGGGAATCCTCTTCCTGGACCACCTTTCGGGCTTCAAGCAAAAGCTTCTATACTCCAAGCTTAAGGAGATTGATGAAGGGAAAAAAGAAACAGATTATCCGCTGGTGCCCAAGAAGCCGGCAGCAACTACTTAGTCACCTGATGCTATGAAAATAGTCTTCATGGGTTCTCCCGATTTTGCTATTCCAAGCCTGGAGAAACTGCATGCTTCCGACCATGAAATTGTAAGCGTGGTAAGCAATGTAGACAAGCGGCGCGGCCGGGGCGGAGGCACTTCTCCAACTCCGGTCAAAGCCAGGGCACAGGAACTTGACTTGCCCGTCATCACGGTTGATGACCTGAGCAGCTCCGATTTTGCCGAACAGCTGGCAGCGCTGGACGCCGATCTTTTTGTGGTGGTGGCTTTTCGAATCCTGCCTGCAAAGATTTTAGAGATGCCAAGCATTGGTTCGGTAAACCTGCATGCTTCCCTGCTTCCCAAATATCGAGGTGCAGCGCCGATCCACTGGGCGGTGATGAACGGGGAAGAGGAGACCGGATGCAGCATTTTCTTCCTGGATGAACAGGTAGATACCGGAGCTATCATCCGGCAGGAAAAAACCCCAATCGGTGAAAATGAAACGACCGGTGAGGTGTACAACCGCCTTAAGGAGATGGGCAGCAATGTGCTGTTGACAGCAGTGGATGAAATAGCCTCCGGCCATTATGCTACGCATGAGCAGGATGACAAAAAGGCTACGCCTGCACCGAAGCTGTTTACCGAAGATTGCAAAGTGGATTTTGACCGGCCGGCTCGTGAGGTGCACAACAAGATACGCGGACTGAGTCCTTTCCCGACCGCGTGGACTATCCTCGATGATCTAAAATTTAATATGTATCGCTCAAAAGTGGGTCCCGATAGAAATTTGAAACCAGGCGAAGTCCTTTTTGATGAAGAGTTGTTTGTGGGTTGTGCCGACGATACGGTGATCCTGGAAGAAGTGCAGCTGCAGGGCAAGAAGCGAATGGACGCCCGCGATTTTATGCATGGATACAATGGAGCGGGAATTATTAAATGAGTTAGCATGTGCCGGCAAAGGAATTCATTATTTGCGAGTGCCTATTGATTTATAGATCAATTATTGAGATATACTTGTCCAACTAATATTACTTACTATTGTAACTATTATGGAATTGAGTCCCTTTTTACAAGCAGCGAAATCTGGAGATCTGGAAGCTCTGAAAAAGTCCGAAAAGAAGGCTGATATTAATGAGACTACCAAAAGTGGTTCCTCAGCGCTCATTTTTGCGGCGCAGAATAATGATTTTGAAATGGTGAAGCATCTTGTTGAAAAGGGAGCTGACCCGAACCTGAAAACCTCCATGGGTGGCACCGCTCTGAACCGTGCAGCAGAGCTGGGAAATGTAGAGATGATGAAATATCTGCTCGATAATAAGGCTGAAGTGGGCAACCTTGCACTGATTGTAGCTGCACGCGAAGGGAATATCGATGCGGTAAAATTGCTTATTGAGCACGGCGCAGATATTGATGCCGAGCAGCGATGGGGACAAACGGCGCTCATGCAGGCTTCCAAAGAGGGGAATGCTGAGGTAGTATCATACCTGATTAAGCAGGGTGCCAATGTGAAGAAGAAAGATAATAATGGTGAAACAGCCCTTTCCATTGCTGATGATAACGAGCAAATGGATATTGCCGGTCAGCTGCAGCGTGCGGGTGCCAAAATTGAGAAGAAGGCAGAGCCTGTTGACGAGCCCGATGATGAAGAAGATGATGAGATAGATATCGACGAGCTGGTGGATGAAGAGGAAATGCCCGATGACGTTGATTTGGAAGATGACTAGATTCCGCCAAATTATTGTTGCAGAATTATTGAAAATTGGCCTTTGAAGCGGTACTTTCTACCCTTGTTTTTAAAAGATTTAGAAGTAATGCTTTTTCAGTATTACGCCTATTTACATTAAAGCTTAAAACAGATTTAGATATTTACAGCTATGGCAAAAATTAAAGTAGGAATTAACGGATTTGGAAGAATTGGAAGACTGGTAGCGCGTTCTATATTCGCTTACCACAGAAATGAAATTGAAATTGTTGGCATCAACGATCTCACCGATGCCAAGACGCTGGCTCACTTGTTTAGGCGCGACTCGGTGCACGGAACGTTTGAAGGAGAAGTGAGTGCCGGGGAAAACAGTATTACTATTAATGGCATGGAGATTGGTATCTCTTCAGAACGTGACCCTGCACAGTTGAAATGGGGAGAGCGCGGCGCTGATATCGTGGTTGAGTCTACCGGTATTTTTCGCAACAAGCAGGATGCTGCCAAGCACCTCGAAGCTGGCGCTGAAAAAGTGATCATTTCAGCCCCGGCTAAAGGAGGCGATGTTAAAACGGTAGTGTTGGGCGTCAATGATGAAGTGATCGATGACGAAACAAAGATCTATTCCAACGCCAGCTGTACTACCAACTGCCTCGCGCCCATGGTGAAAGTGCTGGACGATACGTTTGGACTGGAAAAAGGATTTATGACAACGGTCCACGCGTACACCGGAGACCAGCAAATAGTTGATGGTCCGCATAAGGATCTGCGCCGGGCTCGTGCGGCCGCTCACAACATTGTGCCTACTACAACAGGCGCTGCCAAGGCAGTAGGGCTTGTGCTTCCACACCTGGATGGCAAGCTGGACGGCTGTGCTATCCGCGTACCGGTGCCTGATGGCTCGCTTACCGATCTGACGGCGGTACTCAGCAAGGATGTAACGGAAGCTGAAGTGTTGGATGCATTCAAAAAAGCAGCAGAAGGCCCAATGAAAGGTATTCTGGAATATTCAGAAGACGAGCTGGTGTCCACGGATATTTTAAGCAATCCGGCCTCAAGTATTTTCGACAGCAAGATGACCAAAGTGGATGGTAATCTTGTAAAGATTATTTCCTGGTATGATAACGAAGCAGGCTACTCAGCTCGAACGGCTGACTTGATTACCAGAATTGGGTAATATTACCGGGTTGAATTTTGAAGGCTTCCTGATTTCAGGAAGCCTTTTTTATTTGGGAACCGAAGTTCGTTACATCTTTGTTACAAAGTTGATGATCAGAGCTCAAGCTTAACACTAAATGATAACAAGCCCATAACAATGATTGACTGGAAACAGGTTAAGGAATTCGCCAAAGGAAGTAACTCTGAGCCACCTCGAAGAGTAGAGAAATCTGACAACGAATGGAAAGATCAGCTCACGGAAGAACAGTATTATGTGACGCGTCAGCATGGCACCGAGCGCCCCGGGACAGGAGAATATTGTGAATCGCATGAGCCCGGATTGTATGCCTGCGTCTGCTGCGGCACCGAACTTTTTGATTCCACTGAAAAGTTCGAGTCAGGTTCCGGCTGGCCCAGCTTCACCGAGCCTGTTAAAAATGATGCCATAAAATACAAAGAGGACAACAGCATGTTTATGCAGCGTATTGAGGTACTCTGCAATGTCTGTGATGCACATCTTGGCCACGTTTTTCCCGACGGTCCCAAGCCTACCGGCCTGCGCTATTGTATTAATTCTGCTTCCCTGAGCCTGGTAGAAAAAGCCAAACATTAACACCGGCCTGTCCTCGGATTCTATCTCTATACAGGCCTTGGTAAATTGCTTGCCTGTGTCAATAAAATTTATCAATGAAAAAGGCATATTGCATATATGGGAGGCCAGTCGCGCCAGGGAATCAAACTCATCTTTTGGCAAAGTATCCATGATGCTGAAAGATTGTAACGCTTCCAGTCAGTCGCTCTTCTTCATTTTCGGGAACAGGAGGTTCAGATATATCAATAAGGTGAGACTCAGACATTGTGCTTTGGTAGATGGAAATTTACTTAAAATATTATATGTTAAAATATCTTAATATATTGCCAGACGGAAAATATTAGCACATTGGTTAAGCAATATCATATATGTCTTCAAATAATAGTCCGCTTATACTGTTGGTAGAAGATAACCAAGCTATCTATAAGCTTATAGAGTTTAAGCTTAAAAAAGACGGTTTTCGGTTTCAGCATCGCGTAAATGGAAAGGAAGGACTTGAGGCAGTAAAAGAACTCCAGCCCGACTTGGTTATTTTGGATGTTATGTTGCCCAGCATGAATGGGTTTGAAATTCTCAGGCAAATTAGGGAAGATGAAGATACCCGGCAGACAAAGGTTATCATGTTGACCAGCAAAAACCGTATGGAAGACCTGGAAAAAGGATTTGATATGCAGGTTGAGGATTACATGGATAAACCTTTTAAACCACAGGAGCTTATCATGCGGGTGAATAAAGTATTGGGTTTATAGCTTCTTGAACTTTTTTCTGGGACTTGAATGGAAGAAACCTATTTAGAGCTATCTGTACAATTGTTGTGGTCAGTGATGCTGGTCTTGGTGATACTGACACTGGTGCTGTTTGTTACCTCAATTGTAGCTCGCTTCCGGCATCGACAGCATGACCTTAAAGTGAAGGCTCTTACTGATAAGTTTTATCCTGTAATTCTCAGATATTTAAGTGATGAATTAACGGAAGAAGAAGTTGAGGACTATTTCAGTGGCCAGGGGCTTGAATATTCCGTATTTGAAGATATTGTTTTTGGAATGCTGGAAAGCCTTGAAGGTGAAGAAGCTTACAAGCTTCAAGAGCTGCTTTTCCTTTCGCCTATATTTCAGCATCATCTGGATCAGCTCAACTCATCAAATGATGTGAGTCGTATTAAGGCCTGCACTTATTTTAGCTATCTGCGGCTTATCAACTACAGGGTTATTAAACGCCTGCTCGATTTTCTGGATTCTGATAATAAATTACTGGTCTTTTCGGCCGCTTCGGCTCTTATGGCAAGTCGGGAGACTGATATCCGGGCCCATGCATTATATATGGTTGTGAAAAAGAAGCACTATTCCGGGATGGCTATGCTGGAGATGGTTTATAAGTTTCATAATGAGGAAGATGAGCAAATGGATGAGGAAGCTGAAGTATTACGGGCCCTTATTGGTAACAAAAATATACCAATTGATAATGCCGGAGTATTGATAGAAGCCGCTTCAGAGTTGGGCTACCAACAGCTGATGCCCTATTTCTATGAAAAACTACAGTCTACCAGGCGCAGATGGCGAAAGCCTATTGTTTTAAAGGCATTGATTAAAGCGCAGGGCGTTTATTTTAACCTGGAGGCTACAGAGGAAATAAAAAATCATATTGCGCATAAAGATCCACAGGTTCGCGAAATGGTGGCTTTTACGCTGGGCCAGTTTGGAGGTGAAGAGCATCTGAAATCTCTCTATGAAATGCTTTTTGACCCCGTATATGAGGTAAAGTATATGGCTATAAAAATGTTGTATGAGAATGGGGAAGAGGGGATAAAGTTTTTGGAACAATCGTTTGAGGTGCCGCAGCTGAACACCCTGTTAATCCTTAAAACGCTACAGCAATAGGCAGATAGATATGAGTGAAATAACGCCTTATATACAGGAGTTTATGAATTTTATGGAGCCGCTAAACTGGTTTTTCATTTTTTACTTTCTGTGTATCAACCTCATCTATATAGGTCTTGTAGCGGTGTCCTTCTTTTATATTCGCTCCCAGCAGAAATATAAAGATGTCTATCAGATGACCGGTCTGTTTCGATCAGAACTGTATAAGCCGGTAAGTATTCTGTCCCCGGCTTATAATGAAGAGGCGAATATTATCCCGTCTGTCGAGGCCTTGATGCAGATTAAGTTTCCTGATTTTGAGGTAATTGTGATCAATGATGGAAGCACAGACCAGACACTTCCCAAATTAAAAGAACATTTTGAATTATATCCCATTGATACACCTGTGAATCTGCCGTTGCACCACGAACCGATTCGACAGGTGTATAAGTCTCAAAGATATAGCGAGCTGCTGGTAGTTGATAAAGAAAATGGCCGCAAGGCTGATGCCCTGAATGCCGGAATTAATATGTCGAGCAAAGAATTGGTCTGTGCGATTGACGCTGATTCAATCCTTGACCCGGATGTACTCATGAAGCTGCTTCGGGCATTTGTTGAAGACGAGAATGTCAAAGCGGTAGGGGGCATTGTAAGAGTAGCTAATGGATGTACAATAGAAGATTATCTCGTTAAAGAAGTAGGGATGCCCAAAACTTTTCTGGGCAGAATACAAGCCGTGGAATACCTGAGAGCTTTTCTGTTTGGAAGGGTGGGCTGGGATTATTTTGACAGCTTGCTGATTATTTCCGGGGCTTTTGGTGTGTTCGAACGAGAAGCGGTGATGGAAGTTGGAGGGTATGAACACGATACCGTTGGCGAAGACATGGAACTGGTGGTACGCCTGCATCGTCACTTCAGAGAGAAGGAAGAAGATTACACAATCCGGTTTCTTCCCGAGCCGGTCTGCTGGACCGAAGTACCTGAAGACTGGACGGTACTGGGCAAGCAGCGGAACCGATGGCAGCGGGGCTTGTCAGACAGC
This sequence comes from Balneolaceae bacterium, assembly GCA_034521755.1. GTDB lineage: Bacteria > Bacteroidota > Rhodothermia > Balneolales > Balneolaceae > JAXHMB01. The sequence continues at coordinate 40,648 of JAXHMB010000006.1, read as the reverse complement.
CTTTGGAGACATCGCAAAATGTTGTTCAACCCCAAATATGGCAGTCTTGGTTTTTTAGCTATGCCCTATTTTGTATTTGTTGAAATGCTTGGTCCTGTTATAGAACTGGTGGGTTTTATTTATTTCTTTAGTATTGTGGCCTTGGGTCATGTGGATTCTGTATTTGTGCTTCTGTTTTTTACAGTGGCCATATTGCTGGGTATGATACTCTCTGTTTCTGCTGTGCTGTGCGAAGAGTTTACGTATCGGAGATATCAGTCTACTAAAGATGTGGCTATCCTTACGCTCTACGCTTTTATTGAAAATATTGGCTACCGTCAGATTCATACCTGGTGGCGCCTGAGAGGATTGATTGATTTTTTTAAGGGGAGCAAAGAGTGGGGTGAGATGATTCGGACGGGATTTTCTTCAGAAGAAGAAAATATGGAAGACCGGCAAACAAAAAAGGAAGCGGTATCTGAGGAACAGTCAGAATCCTGGTTCAGCCGGTTGGCAGATAAACTTAAACCTGCAGCTTATTGGTCAACTATTGGCGTGGTTGCTTTTTTGATAGTGCTGCTAATTCTCAGAGTATTGGTTGATCAGAATATTTTACCCGATGTTTTTGCCTATCTTTTCGCGGGATAAAGGTATCAGTTTTTGATTTCGTAGCTGGTCTTGATTTCTGAACCTTTTTCCAGCGCCTTGGAAACAGAGCAGTATTTATTGATCGATAAATCAATAGCCCGTTCAACTTTTTTAGGATCCAGGTCTCCGGTAAAGATAAACTTGATATGAATGGATTTGAATTCGGAATACGTGCCGACACTTTGTTTGTCAGCGTCCACTTCTATATTCAGATCTTCTAATTCCTGTTTCTGCTTCTCCAGAATACCCAAAATATCAATGGCGCTGCATCCGCCGATGCCGGCCAATAGCAGCTGCATGGGGCTAAAGCCGCCTTCGAGACCACCAATGCCGGTCGTGCCATCCATGCGTATAGCACCGCCTTCTTCATTAAGGGCTTCCATACGTTGTTTTCCTTCAAGCTTGTTGATCGTAACTTTCATAGCCAATCTTTGAAATTTAGGTTCTTATTCTCCCAGGTGTTTGTGATTTCCTTTATTGTGGCGCTTCTTCAATTTTTTGACGACATCCTTTATAGATATATCTTTTTCTGCCAGTAAAACCATTAGGTGAAACAACAGGTCTGCGGCTTCACCCACAAGCTTTTTGTTCTTGCTGTTTTTTGATTCAATGACCGTTTCTACAGCTTCTTCGCCTACTTTTTGGGCTATTTTGTCAATGCCTTTATCAAATAAATAGGTGGTGTATGAGTCTTCCGGCATTTCCTTCTTGCGGTCATAAATGAGAGACTCCAGGTCGTTTAGAAAATCCAGCTTGTTCTTTTTGGGCTTAAATTTCTTTTCACTGAAGCAGGACTTAGACCCGGTATGACAAGTGGGGCCATTGGGTTTTGCCAGAACGATCAGGGTGTCATTGTCACAGTCGCTCTGCAGGTCAACGACTTTCAGGGTATTGCCCGATGTTTCGCCTTTGGTCCACAGGCGTTCTTTGCTGCGGCTGTAAAAGGTGACCAGCTCTTCCTCAAGAGTCTGTTCAAGGGCTTCTTTATTCATATAACCAAGCATCAGTACCTGGTAGGTATTAGCATCCTGGATGATGGCCGGCACCAGGCCGTCACCTTTTTTAAAGTCTATACTGTCAATATCCATGGGAATGGAAAAAATTTAAAAATTAATGGGTGATGAAAGTAAGCAATTAATGCCTAACTATTAACTAATTGCTGTCTCTGACAGAAATTTCATGATTACGTAACGCAGCTTTTAGCGCTTTAATTTCCACTTCTTCAAAATGGAAAATACTTGCTGCCAGTACCGCATCAGCATGCCCTTGTTCTATGGCGTCAATACAATGTTGAATAGTTCCCGCGCCCCCGCTTGCAATGACAGGAATACCAATTACTTCGTTGACTTTTTGAAGCAGCGAGATATCAAAACCCTCTTTAGTGCCGTCTCGGTCCATGCTGGTGAGCAAAATTTCCCCGGCGCCTCGTTTTTCAGCTTCCTGCATCCAAAGCAAGGCATCTTTTCCGGTATTTTCCGTGCCTCCTTTTATAAAGACAGACCACTGTTCGCCGGTTTTTTTGGCATCAACCGCAGCTACAATACACTGTGAGCCAAAAGCTTCTGAGGCCTTATTGATAAGGGCCGGATTTTTGACAATGGCGCTGTTCAGTGAAACCTTATCAGCCCCGGCATGGAGCAAGGTTTCAATTTCTTCAACAGATTTAATACCGCCACCTACCGTAAACGGAATATCTAGTACTTTGGCAATCTTTCGAACCAGTTCTACGAGTGTCTTTCGCTTTTCTTTGGTAGCAGTGATGTCCAGAAAAACAAGTTCGTCAGCCCCTTCCTCGGCATATCGCTTGGCCAGCTCAACCGGATCACCGGCATCACGCAGGCCTGTGAAATTTATTCCTTTTACTGTTCTGCCGTCTTTGATGTCCAGGCAGGGGATAATACGTTTTGTAAGCATAAATATTTGGGTCCAAATTAGTCTGTAAATATAGCTAAATCTCAGGAAAGTATTGAACTTGTCACCACAGTTGATGTTCTGGAAGTCAACTTTCCTGTAACATTTTTCTTCTGGTTGCTCTTATTTATACAGGCATTAAAAAAATATCATCTGCATTGTCTGTATAAAAATTCAGTCTCTACTAAACGTTCTTTTTATGGATTGGGAATATATCGGAGCGGCCGCAGGTCGTTTTTTTCTGGCTATTATTGAATACTGTTTTAAAGGTCTGGCGTTGCTTTCTGCCGGAGTTGCGTTAAGTACTCCGGGCGTTTTTATGGAAAAATTCTCGGCCGGTTTTGCCTCGCTCACAAGTGTGATCAGAAATGTTTTTGAATTACCCGTAGAACTGAGTCGACAGGCTTTTTTAATCAGTGAATACAATAGCATGCCGGCTTCTGCCTTTGTGGATACGTACGGTGCTCAAAATATAGATGCCGTTTTTGCCTATTTCAGCAATGCGGTAAACTTTTTTGTCAGAGTAGAAGAAAATCTGACGGGCAACTTCTTTACCACCATCTCTGCTGCGGCACTCTTATTTGCCATTTTCTATTTGCTGGCATGGGTACTGCGTTTTGCCCGGCAGCAAGGGCAGGGTTCTTGGAGAGTACAGTTAGAAAGAAGGTTTGCAGAAAAAGTGTTTAAAATTCCGGTACAGCCTGCCCCGATGCCCTATGCTGTTTCCGGAACTGATTCTGGGCCATCAAAAAAGGATCAGGAAATGAAACAACCTGAAGAGAAATCAAGCAAAATATTAGAAACAAAAATCAAAGAAAAACCCAAATCCTTGTCCAATGTTTCATCACCCAACAAAAAGAAAGAAAATTTGGACAAAAAGAAGAGCAAACCAAAGAAGAAATCACCTTCTCCGCCGCCTGATCGCAATGAACCGGATTGGCTTACCAATGCACGGAAGTCTACCAAGGAATACAGACAGGCACAGGCTTCAGAAAGTCATTAAGGAAGAATTTGTGCAAAATACGACCATCAAGCTTACTTAAACCAAGTTTAAATTGAATACAATAGTGGTAGTTCCGTAAAATCTATTTTAGGTTAACAGTGAAATAAAATCCAATAAAGAGGTGTACTTATGAGTACTCAAAACGAATGTCCTAAATGTGGTGCAACAGCTGTTGAGCCATGTCACCAACAGCCCAAGACCGATTGTGTACGAGAAGACAACTAATTACTTATTTAATTAACATTATCAGGGCTGCAGTTTTTAAGCTGCAGCCTTTTTAGTTTCTCCTATTTATGGCTGTGATAACTAATCATTTCATCTAAGGTGAGTTTATTTTCGTAATAGGCGCGCCCTACAACCACCCCAAAAAGATCCAGTTTGTTTAGTTTCTTGAGATCGCCGGCGTCACTTACTCCACCCGACGCAATAATGTTGAGTGTCGGAAAATCATGCTGCAATTGTTTATAGAGCTCCATATTTGGTCCCGAGAGCATACCGTCGCGGGCAATATCTGTACTGAGCACATAGCTGAGTCCATTTGTCATCATCGGCTCCAGAAAATCAGCTATTGACTGATCAGAAGTCTCCAGCCACCCACCATAGGCTACTTTTCCGTCTTTGAGATCCATCCCTAAAATGACTCTCTCTTTAAACTCGCTGATAAGTCGCTGCCATTCTTGGGGTTTCTTCACGGCCAGGGAGCTGCAAATGATCTGCTGTACTCCCGCTTCCAGCAATTTTTTCCCGTCCTCATAAGAACGGATACCGCCCCCGCTTTGAACGGACAACCCCGTTTTTTTTATGATGTTCTGAATGATATCAAGGTTTGCAAAATTTCCTTCTTTGGCACCATTTAAATCTACTACATGAATATGGTTAAATCCGTCATTTTTAAATTTTTGTGCTTCATCAACAGGATTTTCGTTATAGGTCGTTACTTCTTTATAGTCGCCTTTTTTAAGGCGGACAACTTGTCCATTAAGCAGATCAATAGCCGGGATCACACGCATAGATATAAATAGTTTATTTAATTAGGGTAATAATTGGAAAGCTTCACTCAATGTAACTGTTCAAGAAATTAGCTGGATAAAGTTTTGAAGCAGCAGGGAACCTGCATCGCTGGATTTTTCAGGGTGAAATTGAACACCCATAAAATTGTCTTTGGCTACTACTGCAGAAAAATCATTGATATAATGGCAGGTTGCCAGCGTATACTCATTCACCGGTGCATAGAAACTGTGTACGTAGTAGAAATAGTGCTGGTCGTTGAATGACTTTACCAGGGGATGATTATGGACTTCCGTGAAAGTATTCCATCCCATATGAGGTACTTTGTCTTTGCTTGCATCAAACTTTTTAAGCTTGCCGGGTATAATGCCCAAGCCTTCTGCTTTGCCTTCTTCAGATGACTCAAACAAGAGCTGCATACCCAGACAAATGCCCAGAACAGGTTTCTTAGTTTTTTTAAGCCACTTATCAAGTCCGTTCTTTTGAAGAGACTGCATAGCCGGCAGAGCGTGCCCAACGCCGGGAAATATGATGGCGCTTGTTTTATCCAATTCTGCTATGTCATCACTCACTATGAAATCCGCTTGCAGTCTTTCTAATGCGTTAGAGACAGAAGCTAGATTTCCTGCTTCATAGTTGATAATGCCAATCATCAGAGTAAATTTTTTGTGCTTGGTAGAATGTTCAGGTTGCGTTCGCTGCGACTAATGGAGGCACGCAGACAGCGTGCAAAGCCTTTAAAGCAGGCTTCAATTTTATGGTGGTCATTTTCTCCGCTCACTTCAACCTGAAGTGTGGCCTTTGCGTTCATTGCAAGCGAATAGAAAAAATGTTTGACCATTTCAGTGGGGAAGTCTCCTACTTTTTCCCGACTGAAGGTGGCATCGAACGTCAGATAGGGGCGCCCTGATAAGTCGAGGGCAATTTTACTCTGACTTTCATCCATGGGCAGCACAAAAGAGTAGCGCTGAATTCCTATCTTATTTCCGAGGGCCTTGGTAATACATTCTCCCAGGGCTATAGCAACATCTTCAATGGTGTGGTGTTCGTCAACTTCCAGGTCGCCATCGCAGGTCAGTTTTAAATCAATAAGGCCATGTTTGGCAATTTGTTCAAGCATATGATCGAAGAAACTCAGTCCGGTGTCGATCTCTGCTTTGCCGCTTCCGTCCAGATTGAGCTCGATTTCAATATCAGTTTCAGCAGTCTTTCTTGTCAGGGAGGCCTTGCGCGTGGGAAAGCATATAAGGGTACTTAACTCGATCCAGTTTTTGGCCTCATCTATCTTTTTGTCATCCTGCAAGATAGATAGCACTTTATTTTCACAAACGACTGTAATTGTCGGTTCATCTTTAAACTCAGCAGAAGAAATTTCTTCATTTTTCAGCAGCTTTTGCTGCTTGGCAGATAGACTTTCCAGATCAAAGGATACCTGATGTCCCAGTTGCATAAGACGTTTTAATCCATAGAGTGCTCCATCCCAGAGCAGCTCGTCATTATCTTTTGAGAGTGCATTATTTTCTATAAGGATATTCATGATAGTATCTTTTGCAAGGTTTCAATCAGCTTGTTGTTTTCTTCCGGTGTTCCTACGGTGATACGAAGGCAGCTTTCACAGCGAGGTTCGTTACCCCGGTATCGAACGATGACTCCTTTTGATGCCAGTTTTTCATAGACTGATTTAGCATTATCAACTCTGACAAGCAAAAAGTTTGCTTCACTGGGAAATATTTTTGAGATGGCATTCAGCCCGGAAAGGGCCTTTCTAAGTCGTTTTCGTTCTTCCTTAAGAGCTGAAATATTTTCATTAATCTGATCAATATAATCAAATGCTTTTAAGGCATATCTGCTGGTAAGCACATTGACGTTATAAGGGGCTTTTACTTTGGTCATGTAGTTGATAATCTCTTTTGAGGCGAAAGCCATTCCAAGGCGAATACCGGCCAGTCCAAATGATTTTGACATGGTTTGAAGCACTACCAGGTTTGGGTAGTCGTTGACTTTTGAAGCCCAGGAATCAGTATCGCTGAAATCGATATAAGCTTCATCAATGACTATTATGCCGGAGAAATTTTCCAACAGCTTTTGAATGTCCTTTTGGTCGATGACATTACCGGTTGGATTGTTGGGTGAACATACAAAGATCAGCTTGGTCTGCGGACTGGTATTCTCCAGGATAGCTTCTACATCAAGATTCAAATCCTCAGTCATCAGCACTTCATTAACAGCTACATCATTGATGGCAGCCGATACCTTATACATTCCATAGGTAGGGGGAGTAGTGATGATGCGGTCTTTCCCCGGTTCACAAAAGATACGGAACAGAAGATCAATAGCTTCGTCACTTCCAACGCCCACAAAAATATTGTGTTCTTGCACTCCGCGCCATTCTGCTATCCTGGCCTTCAACTCTTTTTGATAAGGTGAGGGATAGCGGTTTAGCCCATGGGCTTCTGAATAGGGAGCTCCCATGCTGTTTTCGTTGGCATCGAGTAAGATGCCGGTGTCAAAATCATCACGGGCACTTCGATAGGGTTTCAAATCCCTGATATTTGGCCTGATATAGTTTTTAATGTCGAATGTTTTGTCCATAGGATGTTGGTTTATGTATCCTTTAATTTTTCCAGCCTTACAGATACAGCGTTTTTGTGTCCATCCAGTTTTTCCAGTGCTGCCAGTGTTTCAACGACAGGCCCCACATTTTGAATACCCTCTTCGCTTAGCTGTTGCACGGTGATGTATTTATAAAAGGAATCCAGCGAAACGCCACTGTACATCTTGGCATAACCATAGGTTGGGAGTGTGTGATTCGTCCCTGATGCATAATCCCCCACGCTTTCGGGAGTCCATGGTCCGAGAAATACAGATCCGGCATTTTGAATAGTACTCTGCCAATTTTCAGCATCCTTGCACTGTACAATCAGGTGCTCCGGTGCATATTTATTGGAAAATTCAAAAGCTGTTGAAAGTTCTTCAACCTCCACGGAGAAGCTGTTTTCCAGGGCCTTTTCAGCAATTTCCTTTCTTGGCAATGCATTCAGCTGACTATTCAATGCTTTTTCAAGCTTTTCCCAGTTAAAAGTTGGGGTCGCTGCAAGTACCACCTGGCTGTCTGCTCCGTGCTCAGCTTGAGAAAGCAGATCAGCAGCAACAAAAGCTGGTTCTGCAGTTTCATCAGCAATAATCAATACCTCCGAAGGGCCGGCCGGCATGTCAATAGCAATTTGTGCTTCGCTGTTTTGCAGCATCATCTTTGCTGCGGTTACATATTGATTGCCGGGACCCAAAATTTTATCTGCTTTTGGTACAGACTCAGTTCCCCATGCCATAGCAGCTATTGCCTGGGCACCCCCGGCTTTCAGTATGGCTTTGGCTCCTATTTTTTGAGCGATATAGATAATCTCATCCGGGATGCTGTTGTCTGAGTTCGGTGGAGTGGCGATGACAATTTGGTTGCATCCTGCCAATAGGGCGGGAATACCCAACATCATGAGTGTAGAGGGAAGCATGGCCGTACCGCCGGGCACGTAGAGTCCCACTTTTTCAATAGGTCGTGCCACTCTTTTACAAACTACGCCCGGCATGGTTTCCACCTCCAGGGGCATGGGAAGCTGGGCTTTGTGGAATCGGTAAATATTCCGAAAAGCAGTATCAATAGCTTCTTTAACATCAGCTTCGAGTTCAACTTTTTTGTCAGCGGGATTGACTATCAGTGGGTCGGGTGTCAGCTGGTCAAACTTTTTGGTAAAGCGTATCACAGCCTCATCACCCTGATCTCTGACAGCATTAATAATAGGCTGTACTGTTTCAAAAATGGCTTTAAAATCCATCTTTGGCCGCTTGCAAAGCTGTTGGACTTCTTCTTCTGAAAGTTGGTTGTATAAGTATTTTTTCATGGTTACAGAATCATGCTTTCGATTGGGAGAATAACAATGCCGCTGGCTCCTTCAGCTTTAAGTTTTTCCATCACAACCCAGAATTCTTCAATAGGGATTACGGTATGGATGGCAACCATGCCGCTGTCAGCCAGGGGTACAACCGTCGGACTTTTAAGTGACGGGATAATATCCTTAATCTTGGGCACAGACTCTTCCGGTGCATTCATCATGATATATCGGCTGCGTTCGGCCTGTTGAAAACCATCAATACGGGTCAGAAACTTTTCAATAAGCTTTTGTTTGCCCGGCGAAAGTTCTTTGTTAGTTTGAATGAGCTCTGTCTCAGATTCATAAATGGTTTTGATTTCAGCTAGTCCATTTGCTTTGAGGGTATTTCCGGTTGAAACCAGGTCGCAGATAGCGTCGGCTACTTGCAGGCGTGGAGCAATTTCTACGGCTCCTGAAATGGTCACTATTTTAGCCTCAATACCTTTGCCATTCAAATAGTTGCGCGTGAGGTTGGGATAGCTGGTAGCAATGGTTTTTCCATCAAAGTCTTCTACTTTTTGAATATTTCCGTTCTTTTTGGCAGCCAGAGACAAACGGCAAATACCATATTCCAAGCCACGGAGCTTGGTGACGTCGGCATCCATTTCGGCAGTCACATTGCCACCCACAAAACCAAGATCACAGACTCCATCCTGAACATATTCCGGGATGTCGTCATCGCGGATGAGTAGCAATTCTACATCAAAATTACGGGCTTTTAGCATCAGGCTTCGTTTATAATCATCAAAGCGAAGCCCAATACCTTCAAGTAAGTTCATGGTTTTCTTGGTCAGGCGACCATCTTTTTGGATCGCTATACGAAGAGAAGTTCCATTATCGGCAGTACGTTGCATAGGTATAATAATTTGTAAATGTGTTATTAAGTAAAAATGAAAAGAAAAAGGTCGGTGTAGCTACTGGTGGCTACTTAGAGTGATGCCAATGGTGGTGGTGACCACCATGATGATGAGAAAGGATATGTATATGAATTTTTTGCATCGCTGTGAATATAAGAATTTTTAAGAAGAGATCATTCCCAAAAAATGACTTTACAATTTTTTAAACTGTGTTAATATTTATTATTAAGAAGATTATGTAACACCTTGTTCTGAATTGTGTGCATTTTTAAACAATAATTCAACTAATACAGATTGTTATGAGACATCAAAACTGGGAATGCCCGAAGTGTAGAAATCGTGAATTTGAAACCGACCAGTTTCAGGCTACAGGAGGAGCGTTCAGCAAGTTCTTCAATATTCAGAATAAAAGATACACTACGCTTACTTGTACTGACTGCCGATATACTGAGATGTATAAGACAGACACAACCACATTAGAAAATGTGCTGGACTTCTTTGGGAATTAATATGTAAGAGCATTTCAATGATAAATAAAAAAGCCCCCGAAATCGAAGGCTTTTTTGTGCTAAGTATTTATTAGTTCTTACTATTGTTGCTGCAGAGTAAAAGTACCGAGTTCGGTTTCTTCACCTTCAGTTACTTCTGCATTGGTGATAGTAGTATCCTGAAATACTTCCGGCTTCCTCAACATTAACGGTGTGGAGTTCCTGTAATCTATTGTACGTAATAATCAGAGATTGATGGGACAATAAAAAACCCTGATTCGGCAGTAAAGCCAAATCAGGGTTCATTAAAAAGAGTAAGTATTAAAGCTACATTGAAGCAAGATTTCTGACAGTTTCAGCCAGTTTTTTCATCTTTTCCCCATGTGCAGAATTTGCAGCTTTACCTTCTACAGTTTGGGCAAGTTTAGATAGTGTGCTTTTCTGTTTTGAACCGGAAGTATTTTCAGCTTCGGCCAGTCCAACTCTGAGACTCTGAATTTCAGAATCACTCAGTGCATTTTGTCGCTCAAGCTGATCTACGTAGGCTCTTGCAAGTGCGTAGGTATCAGGCCATTTATACATCGGCTGACCCTGGGCATTCAGGTAGTCAAGCTTGACGGTATTAGCTGCCGCAATCTCATTTTCGGTAAGATAGGGGCTTGGTTTTAGCTTGAATACATCGAGTCCGCGGGCAATCTCTGAGTTCACAATCATACCGTTATACCAGTATACCGACCAGCTTCCGCCCATCTGCATGCGTTCTGCATTAACAGGTCCGCGGTCGTGGAATGCAATCTCTACAGGATTGGAAGGATCGGTCCAGTCGAAGACAGAAATACCACCCTGATACCAGGACTGTACCATGACGTCTCGGCCCGGGATGGGAATCATAGAACCATTATGTGCTACACAGTTTTCCTGCTCTGTTTGAGCGGCTGGCAGTTTATAATAGCTCTTAAAGTGCATCTCATTATTCTTATCGATAGTGAAGAGGGCGTTGGCTCCCCATTCACTTGGGTCGGTTTCACGGCATTTTGGCTGACCGCCTCCGCCCCATTCGTCAGTGAACAATATTTTGCTGCCGTCGTTGCTGAACGTGGCAGAGTGCCAGTACGAGAAGTTGGAGTCAGCTACAGCATCAACGCGCTTGGGTTCTGTTGGGTTGGAAATGTCGAGCAAAAGTCCATACCCTTCACAAGCTCCACCTGCTAATCCAATCTCAGGATAAAGCGTAATGTCATGGCACTGGTTGGGTCCACGGTTATTTTCTCCCTCATCGTCACCGCCGGCGCCAAACATTTGCTCAATGATGGAAGGCAGATTTTCGCGCAATGCAGTACTGTCTTCTGCTGTAGGCTCACCTGAACCTCCTCGCTGTTGTACCATTTGTTGGAGCAGTTGTTGTGCGAAACGGTCGGGCAATACATTAGGTGTACCACCAAACTCAACAATGAATTTTCCTTCTTTTCGAGCCTCTTCGACGCGAGCTAAATCAGCCGGTGCTAATCCATGAGAAGGGGCTTCTGTCAGATTTTCAAAAATTCTGGGTGAATTTACAATCTTAGCCTCTTCGGGTGCATCAAGGGGCACTTTTATTACTTCGATTCGGAACAGTGCAGAGTTTGGATCCTCATCGGGCATAGCGCTTGAGCAGCCCGGCAGTTCTTCGGCAGGACGTACAGGGGCAGAACCAGAAACATAAACGTACACATTTTCATCATCGGCCGGATGTTTCAACACAGAGTGTGTGTGAGAGCCACGGCAGGTTTGTACATTTGATACGTACTTTGGTTCTTTAATATTACTGATGTCAAAAATACGGATACCACGCAGTCGTTCTTCACTTACTCTTTGGTCGACTCCTTCGGTACCGCAATCCAGTCGTCCTCCAAGTCCTTCACCGGATACAAAGAGAAGATTTCCATATACGGAAACATCACTCTGGGAAGCAGGACAGAGGTAGTCAGTAACAAGTGTGGGTTCTGAAGGTACCGAAAGATCCCAGATCAATACTCCGTTATAGTTACCCTGAATAGCATAGTTGCCTTTAAAGGCCAAGTCAGAGTTGGTAACTCCTACATAAGCTTCAGGAGGAGGGGTGGTTGATAACATTTCCAGATTCCAGATCGCTTCACCTGCGTCAAACAGGCCGGCTTCAAGGCCTTCGCGCGGGTCGGGACTTGGTGCATCTACCTGATCCAGAGGTTTAGGATCCGTTGTTGACGGAACCATTGTTTGTGTGTTTGAATCATCTTGGACTGTGGAAGTAGGAGTACAGGCATAGGCACTAAAGAGTGCTATTGCCAAAACCAACGACCATTTTCCCAATGATGGTAATCGTAGTTGTTTCGCTCGTTTCATACTATATTTGGTTTATTTTTGTGTATTTCAATTTTTAGAACAGCAAGACTATTTTTATTGCTCTTCACTCTTGATATTGTCGAGCATGCGCTGCATGCGATCAATTTCTGTGCGTTGATCTACCTGGATATCTGAAGCCAGTTTAAACGCTGCATCACCTTGTGCGGATCCATCGGTATTAAACAGTTTGGTAACCATTTTAACGGCACCACTGTGATGGAAAATCATATATTTTAAAAACAGACGATCAAATTCTTTGCCCTTGGCCTGGCTCAGTTCTTTCATCTCTTTAGGAGAAAGCATGCCCATCATCGTGGTATGATCCATTTTTCGGTCAACTCCGGTAATGTTCAATTTAAGTCCGTCAATCTCAACTTTGGGAACAGGTTGGTCGCGCAGTCTGAGCCATCTCTGCATGGTGTTAATTTCATCTTTTTGAGCATTGATGATGCGTGAAGCCAAAGTTTGTACACTTGGACTGGCGTTGTTTTCTGGTGCCAACCGGGACATAATAAGTGCCTGGGCATGGTGGGCAATCATTCCTGTCATAAACATGACATCGGCTTTGGTAAAATTCATTCGGGCACTATCCTGACGAGCCCAGTACAGTTCTTCCAGCTCTTCTTTTGATTTGGTTGAATCACTGGTTTGGGCAACCGCATCCTGAATGCCTGAAAATGCAATCAGTCCAATCGAAAATAAAATAATCAGTGTTACTTTCAGGGATGAAGGGAGGTTCAAATCTTGGTAATTCACAACTGTATACTTTTTATTTAGCTAAATTTTCTTTACGCCTAATATAGTAATAGGAATGAAAGCGTAAAACTATTTGCAAATATAATTATTTTTGACAGGCATAAATAAAAAGTGCTGCAATGATAACAACAGAGTTTTTGGGTCAACAAAAGAAAAAAGTTAAGCCGAAATCGCAGCAACAAATAAGACTAATAGAAAAGTAAAAATAACAAGCTGAAAAACTGAGTTATGTGTAATATTGCGAATCATTTCAATAACCGCTATTTCCGTAATCTTATTTACTTACCCCTTATAATTCCCAAAAAAATAATTTGTTCCCAAAAATGACGATTTGCCAAAAACAGTGACATCTCCCTGCGAAGCTGACCTTTGCAGGGAGAGATAGAGATAAGGAATGTTTATTTTTTCAGTCACGAAAAAACGAACCTTCGAATTCTCGAAGCAGGCAATAGTGACTGGAAACAGCCAGATAACCACATCCACTACCGCTGGCAACAACCTTGCTATTCCACACCTAATAGCTTTCAATCAGTCTTTCCCAGACTCTTTTCGGAAGTAGAACAAGTTTTTAGGTTCCTTTTGTGACTCCAAAGGAGTGCTTGGGACAAGATAAAAGCAACAGTATAGAAAAGAGATTACAAAATATGAACCCGCGCAAATCTGCTTAATCCGAGTAATCTGTGTTCTATTAAATCATATCTCCTGCGAAGATGAGCTTCACAGGGAAATTGGAGTAGGGAAGTGATGTTGAGGTTGGATAATCCCAAAACAGTTTCGTTTATACGTTGAACTATTAAATTCAAAAGATTATTCTTAAGCCCAATTAATTTTTTGCAAAGCAGCTATTAAGAAACCTTTATTTATGATTACAACAGCACAATTTACTTATATCCCTCTCAAAGCTAACGACCCGCGCGAAAGTATAGATTTTTTACTGGAGCTGGTTGCACAGCACAATGTAGAAGTGGATGTAAACTATCTTTCCACCAGTGTGCGTGGTGAGCCTGAAGTTATTTTTGAACTCATTCAGGAAATCTACAAAGAAATGACTTTAGAGGGAGATGAATTCCGATTTCATGTAGAACTTTTAAGTCCGGTATCTGATGATGAAGATCCACTGGAGATTCCTGAAGAGTAAAAGGTATTTGTAGTACTTTAGCCCATTGGATTATCAGTAATAGTTCAATGGGCATTTCATTTTTTAAAATACCAATATGCAAACGCATCACGTTTTTTGTATCTTAAGCGTTCTTTTTGACAAGCTTTAAGCGCGTTTTGGATAACGCATTTCTATGACTCAGATTCGCAACTTTTGTATCATCGCACATATAGACCACGGCAAGTCTACGCTGGCCGATCGTCTGCTCGAGCGTACCGGTGCTATCACGGAGCGCGAAATGCAGGAACAGATTTTGGACGACATGGATCTGGAGCGGGAGCGGGGCATTACCATAAAGAGTCATGCCATTAAGATGGACTATAAGCGCCCCAATGGTGATGATGTCATTTTTAATCTTATCGATACGCCCGGGCACGTTGATTTTGCCTATGAAGTATCGCGCGCACTTAAAGCCTGCGAAGGGGCGCTGTTGGTCGTTGATGCGGCCCAGGGGATCGAAGCACAAACGATTTCTACATTGTATCAAGCTTTAGAGCAAGACCTCGAAATCGTTCCCGTGCTCAATAAGATTGACCTGCCTGGAGCCGATCCCGAGGGGGTAGGCCAACAGATTGTTGACCTGATAGGCTGCGAACATGAAGATATTTTGCAGGTTTCAGGTAAAACCGGAGAGGGGGTTGATGAATTACTGGAAGCTATCGTTGAACGCATTCCGGAACCCGGCCGTGATACGGATAAGCCATTGCGGGCTCTTATTTTTGATTCCATTCATGACAGCTACCGCGGTTCTATTGTTTATATACGCGTGATGGAGGGAACGCTCGAAAAGGGGGAAGGCATCCGATTTATGGTTACGGACAAAGAGTATGACGCTGAAGAGATTGGCTATCTCAAACTTAAAAAAGAAAAAACAGATAAGCTGGAAGCCGGTGAAGTAGGCTATCTCATTGGAAGTGTAAAGTCGTTGCAGGATGCCCGCGTGGGTGATACGGTTACCACTTCTAAAAATCCTGCTGAGAAGCCAATACCGGGATATCAGGAAGTGAAGCCTATGGTATTCAGTGGTATTTATCCTACCGATACGGAAGACTTTGAAGACCTGCGGTCGGCTCTGGAAAAGTTGCAGCTGAATGATGCTTCGCTGACCTATCAGCCCGAAACTTCTAAAGCACTGGGTTTTGGTTTTCGTGCCGGGTTTTTGGGCATGCTGCATATGGAAATTGTACAGGAGCGATTGGACCGTGAGTTTAATATTGACATTATCACCACAGTGCCTAACGTGGAGTACGAGGTGGAAATTTCGGAAAAGGGTGAGCGTAAAAAAGTAATGGTTGATAATCCCAGCGACATGCCCGATCCGGGAAAGGTAGAAGCGGTGTACGAACCCTATATCAAAGCCAGCATTTTGACGCCATCCGATTATATTGGTCCGGTGATGAGTCTCTGTGAAGAAAAGCGCGGCAAGTATGTGAATCAGATTCACATGCAAAGTCAACGAGTAGAAATTAAGTATGAATTGCCGATGGCAGAGGTCGTGTTTGATTTCTATGATCGTCTGAAAAGCGGTACGCGCGGCTATGCTTCACTGGATTATGAATTTCTTGAATACCGAAAAGGGGATTTGGTTCGTTTGGATATCTTGCTGAACAAAGATCCGGTGGATGCGCTTTCAAGTATTACACATCGCGACAAGGCATATAACCTGGGCAAGAAGCTCTGCAAGAAGCTTAAAGAACTTATTGATCGTCATCAGTTTGAAGTACCCATACAGGCGGCTATCGGATCTAATGTAATAGCAAGAGAAACAATACCTGCTATCCGAAAAGATGTTACGGCCAAATGTTATGGCGGGGATATTTCCAGAAAACGTAAGCTTTTAGAGAAACAGAAAGAGGGTAAAAAGCGTATGAAGAATGTGGGTTCTGTTGAAGTTCCTCAAGAAGCATTCTTGGCTGTGCTCTCAATGGATGATGATGACTAATAAATTCAGATTTAATTAAATTATATTTTATGAAAAAAATATTTTTATCAGCCCTGATAACCGCTGCGCTGGTGTTTTCATCACTGACAGCAACAGCACAGTTTGAGGAAGCAGAATTTATCAAAGTCTCAACTCAAAAAGCTGATTGGTTTGATCAGCGTTTCTCCGAAATTAATTGGACAGGGCAGGGGCTCAACCAGCAGACAGCTATTGATCCAATGCAGACCTCGGAGGTACGAGCCCTCTTACAGGCTGAGTTTGGTGATCCTACATTGAAAATTGAAGATATGCTGGAAAAGCCGAATTTCAGGCCGGGAATGGCTATACAGTTTGAGTACCGTTTTGTGGTGAACGACAGCATCCCCTTGATTATATTGGATGTTTTCGGCCCGTTTGGTCGCGGACTAAGTTATTCCGGTGCCAGCAGATATATCGATTTAATGCCACAAATAAAGAGGACGCTTGCAAGGAGACTAACCGGGCAAGATCCGGCAGAATACAAAGATTATTATTACTCTGCCGATAAGGAAAAATGGTATGAAGTAACCTACGTTGATGGAAAGTATAGTTATGAAGCTATCGATCAGCCGGAAGATTTAAACATGCAATAAGGAACTCATAAAATATAAAGGACAAAAAGTTGGCAGAAGAAATATCAAAAGAAGAACGAGAAGAACGTAAAAACCAGCGGCGGCGCGGGAATAAAGACCAGCAGGAAAAAGCCAAAACATGGCTCAGGGAATGGGCGGATGCACTATTTTTCGCTGTTATTGCAGCCATCATTATTCGCACTTTTTTCTTCGAGGCCTATCGCATCCCTACACCTTCAATGGAAGAAACCCTGTTGACCGGTGACTTTCTTGTCGTTTCCAAGATAAATTATGGGCCGCGTACACCTATGGTGCTCGGAGTTCCATTTACGAATCTTAATTTTACTGCTTTAACTCTTCCATGGTCTCGAATTCCGGGATTCGAAGACATAGAACGTAATGACATTGTAGTGTTCAATTATCCCATTGATATTGCACCGATTGCGGCCAAAACCAATTACATAAAAAGGTCTGTAGGTTTACCCGGTGATACGCTTTCTATTGATGACAAAGAAGTATTTATAAATGGAAACAGTGCAGAAAATTTCCCCGGCATCCAAAAAAACCATGTTGTCACTGTTCGGGAAAGAGTCCGGCTTAGTCCGGCTAAGGTAGAATCTGTTGGCGGAAAACTGCTTCGGGGAGAAAGCACAAACTCATACATTATAAATGCTACTAAAGAAGAAGCCAATACCATTGCTGGCTGGGCAGAAGTTGATTCTGTTTCTCTTTATGTGTTGCCCGATTCTTATGATGAGTATAGCCGTGTTCGAAATACACCAACCGGTCGCGGGTTCAACTTTTCAAAGGGTTTTATGAATCATGATCATATGCCACCTACCGTTGTACCTTTTAAAGGGCAAGAGGTTGAACTGACGTCTGAGAACTGGCATCTATATGAAAATATCATCACCCGCTACGAAAGAAACAATGTAGAGCGACAGGGCGATATATTTGTTATTAATGGTGATACAACCAATACCTATACCATTCAGCAGGACTATTATTTTATGATGGGTGATAACCGTGATGATAGTCTTGACAGCCGATTTTGGGGTTTCGTGCCGCACGATCACGTTGTTGGAAAGGCAGGCATGATTTACTTCTCATGGGATGCTGATCGCTGGCTGCCGCGCTTTGGCCGCTTGCTGAATATTATTCACGATTAATTAGAATAGAAAAGGGTCAGTTTTTTCGGATGGTCTTACCCATAGGCTGCCCTTCTTTTATTGCCAGCTGGCCACACCCCGCATCAATATCATCTCCGCGGCTTCTTCGTACTGTAGCACGCACATCATGCTTGATGAGCTCCTGCATAAAAGCATCAAGCCGCTGTTCTCTTGCTCGTTTCAGTGCAACACCCGCTACATCATTATACATGATAATATTTACCTTGCTTGGAGCCCAATGTACAATTTCTGCCAGCTCACGAGCATCTTTGGGGGAGTCATTAAATTCATCAAACAACAGGTATTCATAGGTGATGGGGCGGTGGAGTTTAGAATAATAATGCTGTACTGCTTCTTTTAGCTGCTCAAGATTCATAGCATTATTGATGGGCATGATTTCATCCCGCTTATCGTCATTAGCTGCATGTAATGAGATGGCCAGGTTAAAAGGCTGACGCTGGTCTGCCAGTTTTTTTATTTGCTTGGTCAGGCCCACGGTTGAAACGGTAATTCTTTTTGGTGATAAACCAATGCTGTGTTCATCACAAATGATGGAAGCAGAATTTACCACAGCATCATAATTGTGCAGCGGTTCGCCCATACCCATATACACAATATTGGTAATTTTCTTATCAAACTTTTCTTCACAGACCTCATTGATGTACTGTACCTGATCCACAATTTCGCCGTGGGTTAGGCTGCGGAAAAGTCCCATTTTACCGGTAGCACAAAATGAACATCCGTACACGCATCCAACTTGAGAAGAAACACAAACGGTAAGACGATTAGCGGCTCCATCCGGGTAAAAGTCAGGGATCAGTACAGCTTCAACCTTATTTTGGTCCTCATCCTGTAACTGGAAAAGAAACTTCATGGTGCCATCAGCTGACTCTTGCTTGGTTACCAATTCAATTTTTTTAACAGTGGCGATATTATCTAATCTGGAACGCAGATCTTTGGAAAGATTGGTCATCTCCTCAAAGTTGGAAGCTCCTTTTTGGTAAAGCCACTGAAAAATCTGGTCGCTGCGGTAGGATTGTAGTCCCAGTTCTTCACAGAATTCCAGCAGTTCCGGTTTTGTAAGGCTTTTTAAATCAACGTTGTCCTGTATTTCGATCTTTTCCATAGTCTAAAGATACAAAGTCTTAAACGGAATGGATAAACTGATTTTATTGCCTTTAAGTGACTTTTGCAAAACTTTACTGTCATTGCGCCTTGTCCCGCTATGCGGGGAACGAAGTGTGAAACAAGGCAAAAAAGCTGTCATTGCGAACGGAGCGAATGTAATGAGCAAAGTGACGCAATCTCAGGGTAACAAGCACCGAAAGAGAGATTGCCTGCCTATGCCGAAGCTTTTTTAGTATGGCTTGCCATATTCAAGAGGCTCCGCGCAGGCAGGCGTCGTCGCTACGCTCCTCGCAATGACAAGTTTGATTTTGGGGATTTTGTAAAGCACTCTTTAATAAAAAATGTCGCAAGTTTTAAACTTGCGACATATAACGCCAATCCGGATAAAAAACTAGCTGTTTAATTTTGCATTTAGTTTGATATCAACTCCGGCCAGTGCCTGGGAAACAGGGCAATTTTCTTTGGCACCGTTTGCGTGTTCCATAAAGGTACCTTCATCAATACCCGGCACTTGTGCATTTACATTCAGTGTGATGGTGGTAATGGGTGGTCCATCAGAAGTTGGATCGAGTACTACGTCAGCTTTGGTTTCAACGGAGTCGGGAGTAAATCCGGCTTGAGCCAACTCATTGCTTAGTGCCATAGAGTAGCATCCGGCATGTGCAGCACCAATAAGTTCTTCAGGATTGGTACCTTTGCCATTCTCAAAACGTGAGGCAAAAGTATAAGTTCCTTCGTAGGAGCCGCTTTCGAGCTTCATTATTCCACTTCCTGTTTTTAAATCTCCTTTCCAAACTGCTTCTGCATTTTTTGTAGGCATAATCAAAAATTATTTGTTTGTGTAATGATTGACGAATCGTAAACAAACAGCTTTTTCAAATCATTCCCATAGTTCTCTAAATGCACGGCTGCTAGCATCTTACAGATATTAATATATTTTAAGATAGATTAATTAATGAACGCTAATTGGCTTGATCTGCTTATATGTATTTATGTATTAATAAAAATTAAATACAAGATAGAACAGGAGACCGATGGATATTAATGAAGCTTATAATTTAGTAGCCGGCAAATTGGAAAATTGGATCGATACGCTCATACAGATGCTCCCGAATCTGGCAGTGGCTGTTGTGGTCCTGGTTGTGTTTTACGTATTGGGTAAGCTCATAAGAAATATGGTCAGCGGGCTGCTCGATAAAGTTACTGATAATAAAAACATCATCAATCTTTTGGAGACCGTTGTTGGTGTTATGGTAATTGGCATAGGTGCTTTTATTGCACTTAGCATTTTACAGCTGGATGGAGCAGTGACATCACTCCTGGCTGGTGCCGGTATTATTGGTTTGGCATTAGGTTTTGCCTTTCAGGATATTGCCTCGAACTTTATTGCAGGCGTTATTTTATCCATACGGCATCCTTTTGGAATTGGCGATATTATTGAGACCAATGATATTTATGGCACGGTAGAGATATTGAATCTCAGAAATACGATTATTCGCACACCCGCCGGTCAAATTGTTTACATCCCCAACAAAAGTGTTTTCGAAAATCCGCTGCAGAATTTTACAAGTTCCGGAGAGCGTCGCATTGATCTATCTTGTGGTGTCTCCTACGGTGATGATCTTGAAAAGGCTAAAAAAGTAGCTATTGAGGCAATAGAGGGACTGACAAACTATAATGATGACAAAGGCATTGAATTCTATTATGATGAATTTGGTGGAAGCTCTATCAACTTTAAGATTCGTTTTTGGGTGAACTTTCAAAAGAATCCTGATTTTTGGTCAGCCCGCAGCGATGCTATTATAGCAATCACCAAGAAGTTTGATGAGAATGACATTATGATTCCCTTCCCAATTCGTACGCTCGATTTTGGTATTCGCGGAGGCGAAAAGCTGAACACCATGTTGGGCAGTGGAAAAAATGTTTCAAAAGGCGACTAGCTGATAATTGTACGCTTTACCTTCTGCAAAGGGCCGGCTTCAGATTGGAGCTGGCTCTTTTGTTAAAATCTTGGGTTTACGGTGCTGTTGAAGATGGATCCAAAGGTATATTCAATACCGATAGAGCCTCTATAGGAATAGCCGGTCAATCTTTCACGGAGGTCCAGCAATTGCTCAGCATCGGTGATATTCCCTTTGGGAACGGAAAGTTGATCGTTGATGAGAGAATATCTCCCGGAAAAATTAAGTGACAGTCCTCTGAAAATCCTGAAGTCGATTTCAAGATTTATATCGAGCCTGTTTTTAGATAAATCTTGTGTAAAAGCTGAGAAGTTGGCTCTTCCCTCTATTTCACCCCAGGGCTGTGTAAACTCTGCCCGTGACCGCAGCTGATGTTGAACTAAGAATTCTTTGGTTTTATTGAAGATTGTTGTGTCAGCGTAATTGCGATATGAGGGGTTGATTTGATATGAAAACGTAAACTCTCGTTCGGTGTACTCATCATAAGGGAAAAGGTTATATTCGATACCGGGTCCGCCTGCTAAAACAAAGTCAAAGTTATTTCGAGTAGATGAAAGAGCCTCACCAAAAATGCCTCCGGCCCAATGTGAGCCAATACTTTTTATTACAGAGCCGTCAAAGCGTTGTCCTCTCGTTATAAATACTTCAGTAACATTTGATTGATTACCCAGCGAGTCGGTTTCTGTAAATGTTTCTTCTCTGCGATTGTAATCATAATTGTAATTTGTACGAATTTTCCATTCTTGGGTAATCCGTTCTGCTTCAATACCTCCATTTAGAAACAAGTTATTGCTGGATTCTTCACCATCAAAAAACATGCGGCCGTTAAGTTCAAAAATCCAGTTGTTCCAAGGATCATCTTCCTGTTGAGAAGGGGCTGAGACATCTGGATTATAAGTGATTTCAAGATTATCGATGACATCTGTACCAGATACATATGGGAATAAGCCGAGTTTAACTTTTTTGACCAGACCGCGACGCTGATCGTCTTCTGTATCAGAGCTGGGGGAATTAAATTTTAAAATATTTTCCTGACCGCTGAAGGTTTTTCTTCCTAAAAATTGAAGCGTAAACTCACTCCCGCTTCCTGCCTGTTGTCGGGTGATGAGGAGATGTAGTTGGGCATCTTCCTTATCACGAACGAAGTTTACAAAGATAACTTCATTTCTTATATAAGAATCATCACAACGTCTGCAGTCTATAAATACTCTTAGTTTTTCACTTACAGATGAAGAATTTGTGGTATCTGTATTCTGAGCAGAAACTATTTGAGAACTCAATAACAGCACTATTGAAAAGAAAAAAGAAAGTAGGTATTTCATTAAACGGGCATAATTTTCATTTAAAAATCTGTTTCTGTAACTACATATTATTACGTTTAATAACCAGCTGAGTTGTGCAAAAAGATTTTAAAATTCACCTTCCTTTACTGATGTAATAATATTCAATGATATGTCTTTTGCTTTTGAGTACTAACTTAGATCTACCAATGATAGGCATAAGCAGACAAAATGCTCTGTGGATTCTACGAACGTATCAAAGAGATGGCATTAAGTTAAGGCACACTGCAAAAGTATGCAGTGTGCCTGAAAAATTATTTAAGGTGGGTGTTCAGATATTTTGTATATGTTTCATACAGCAAGAAGTAGCTGGCAGAATTAAAAGCTACTCCATGTGCACCGGGAGGATAGATTCTCAGATCAGCATCTTTACCATTACTAGCCAGTGCTGTCATCAGCTGCATGGTATTTTGTACGTGTACATTCTCATCCATCGTTGAGTGAGCTACCAAAAGTTTACCTTTTAGATTTGAAGCATGAGTAGTAGGAGCACTTTGTTTGTAGCCCTCTTCATTATTTTCAAGGAGGCCCATATAGCGCTCGGTATAGATGGTATCATAAAGTCGCCAGTCTGTGACGGGGGCGCCGGCAATACCCACATCAAATACATCGGGATGAGTAAAAAGAGTATAGGTGGTCATGTATGCACCATAACTGTGTCCTCGGATGGCCATCCGGTCACCGTCAACCCAGGGTTTTTTAGCCATAAACTTGGCTGTCTCCGCAAAGTCCCGAGCTTCCCATTTTCCAAGCTGTTTGTAGACTATTTTTTCGAAGTCACTTCCGTAACCACCACTTCCACGATTATTGACATTCACGATTACGTATCCTTCCTGAGCAAGATATTGGGTCCATGCAGAAGACTCAAAGCTGTTATATACACCTTGTGCTCCCGGGCCTCCATAGATGTTGAGAATTAGTGGATATTTCTTTTCCGGATCAAAATCAATGGGCTTAATCATGTACCCATCCAGTTTCTGACCATCGCTGGTGGTAAAACTAAAAAGCTCGCGGGGGGCATACACATGATTCGTGATGTATTCTTTCACCGATTCATTAGTCACCATCGTCTCCAGCTTTTCACCATTTGTATCCCACAGCTCCACTTGTCTTGGAGTAGAGACGTTGGAATAGCGGTCTACATAGAATTTGGCGTTATCGCCCATGGTGATATTATGGTTTCCTTCTGCCTGGGTATGCTTCTTTTTATCGGAGCCATCAAAAGCCACAGAATAGAGGTGTCGTTCAAGCGGTGATTCTTCGGTAGAATTATAGTAGATGCGTCCGTCTTCATAGTTTACAGTATGGACGTATGTAACTTCCCAATTTCCTTTGGTAACTTGGTTCTTAACGTTGCCGGAGTAATCATATCGATAAATATGGCTCCAGCCGTCACGGTCTGAAATCCAATAAAACTCTTCTTTATCTTTTGGAAAGAAAAACAGGTGGTTGATTCCGGCAAAGAAATCGAATACATCAATCCATTTTTCAGAAGTTTCTTTCATGATAAGTTTTCCGGAGCCTGTATTAACATCGTGGAATGTAAGGGTAAGCTCGGTCTGTGGCCTGTTTAGATGAACGATAGCAAGCTGATCATCTTTTGCAGTCCAGTATAACCTTGGGATATAGTCTTCTCCTAAATCTATATCCATCCATTGTTTTTCAGCATTTTCAGTATTCACGACTCCAATTTTGATAGCGGGGTTTTTATCGCCTACCAGCGGATATGGAATCTTCACATATTCAGCATGCTGACCGGAATAATCCGTCATTTGAAAGATGTTCACCTCTCGTTCATCTGTTTGCCAATAGGCTATATGCTCACTGTCCGGTGACCATACCCAAGCTTGGGCCAAACCAAACTCTTCTTCATAGACCCAGCCAAACCGCCCATTGTAAAAGTTTTCTGCCCCACTATCAGTAAGTTGCGTTTCTTGTTCATCCGTTATGTCGTAGACAAATAAATCTCCATTTCGCTCATAGCCAATCTTTGATCCATCGGGAGAAAGCTCTGCGGTTCTGGCATCTTTTACTAACAGTGAAAGGGATTCATTATCAACAGAATAAAGGTAATAATCTGAAATGCCCGATCGGCGATAAACCGGACGGAAGTTGGATTGGAACACAATATATTTTGAATCTTTAGACCATTGGAAAGAGCTGTATTCAAACGCTTTATCAGAATTGGGGAAGGTATGGTCTGAATTGCTGAAAATCAGTTCGTCATTTCTATTTTCCGGGTTATATGCACGAATCTCCATACTTCCGGTTTCCTGGTTGAAATCCATATACGAATACCGGTCACCGCTATCTATCCAGTTAATATTTCTGGGTCCTGATGATCCATTTAACTTTCCTGAGGAAGAAAGAGCCTGCTTAACGCTTGTGTATCGCTGCTTTTCCTGAGCAACCGTTTCTTGAGGTAAAGTGAACCCTACAAAAAAGCATATCACTAAAAATGATGATAGTATGTTGAGATGGCGACGTAGCATGACAGATAGGTTGATTAGTAGTTAAAAAAATTATATCGAATTGAAGTAACCAATTATTGTTGAACCTGACAAATTTATTGTCAGCCTATGAGCACCTGGAAGATGAGCATAGCGGCAATAGAAATAGTTATTACAGAAGCCACTGTTTTGGGATCCGATTCTTTGTTGGCATCAGGTATGAGTTCTGCAAAAACCATCCAGATCATGGCACCGGCTGCAAAACCAAGCCCCATCGGCAGGTATTCACGAAAAATTTCTACAAAAATAAAAGCCGGCACCGCCATAAGTGGTTGTGGCAAGCTTGAGAAAATACTCCATCCTGCAGCCTGCAGGGGAGAAGACCCGCGTGGCACCATCACAAGACTAATAGCCAGCCCCTCGGGGATATTATGAATAGCGATCGCTGTTGTGATAAAAAGTCCAAGATCAAGGCTCCCACTAAAAGAAACACCCACGCTAACGCCTTCTGTAAATGAGTGAAGAGTCATCACCCCAAGGATGAGTAAAATTTTAGCAGCATCGGCTTGTTTTAAATCAGCAATTCGAATGTCTTGATCAAAAGAGTTTAAAATGCGTTGGCTTATCAAAATAAAGAGAAGGCCTAATACTATGCCACCGATTACCATCCAGACATCATAATTTAACCCTTCATAAATCAGGTTGAAGCTTGCTGCGAGCATAAGTCCGGCAGCAACAGCATTAGAAATGCCCAGCCACTTTGTGGTCATCTTTTTGAAAAAAAAGAAAGGGATAGCCCCGAGCCCCGTTGCTACTGCAGTAATCAGGGCATAAATAAAAACGTTAAATGTTGGGCTATCAAAAAATTCCATGGGATGAATATACCAATATGGAAAAGGCAATCCACCAATGGACCAGAATTTAGAATAGGATTAAATAGCAGCTGGTTTAACAACTGTCATCAACTATGAGGTCAAGTCACCTAACATGACATCAATTTTTTCTTCCAGGGCTCTGGTTTTGGAGTCAAATTCTTTAACGTCTTTTAATTCGGTATTTACGCTGCAATAAAACTTGATCTTGGGTTCGGTACCCGAAGGGCGAACTGAAACCATAGAACCATCTTCAGCAACAAACTGAAGTACATTTGAGACCGGGAGGTCAATGTTCCATTCTTTTCCGGTGATGGTATTTATTGCTTTTTGAGTTTGGTAATCTTTCAAAACGTATACCTTGGAACCGGCCAGTTCGGTGGGAGGATGTTCTCTGAAATTCTGCATCATTTGTTGAATCTCCTGAGCTCCCTGTTGGCCTTTCTTATAAATAGAATCCAGCCGCTCTCTGTAATATCCGTACTGTTGATACATTTCTATGAGTGCTTCAAATAAACTGCTGCCCTGATCTTTATAGTAGGCCGTCATCTCAGCAATCATAGCAGCAGATACCACAGCATCTTTATCGCGAACGTGTTCTCCCACCAGATATCCATAGCTTTCTTCACCTCCTGCAATAAACTGTTTTTGATCTTCGAGCTTGGTCATCAGCTCTCCGATATACTTAAAGCCGGTAAGCGTATTATAGCAGTCAACATTGTAATGATCGGCAATGCGATCAATGAGGTAGGATGTAACTACGGTTTTGACGATATACTCATTGCCCGTAATTTTTCCGGCTTTTTCCCAGGCATTAAGCATATAGTTAATAAGCAGCGAGCCGGTCTGATTTCCATTGAGCAGTATCCACTCTTCGTTATGATCTTTAACAGCAATGCCCACGCGGTCACCGTCGGGGTCGGTAGCCATAACCAGGTCAGCATCAATTTCTTTAGCTTTTTGAAGCGCCATGTTAAGCGCCTTTTTTTCTTCAGGATTGGGGTATTCTACGGTTGGAAAATTTCCATCGAAGGTCATTTGCTTATCAACTAAAGTGACGTTGGTAAAGCCAAACTGTTTAAGAGCAGGAGGTACAAGTACACCGGCTGTGCCGTGGATAGGAGAGAAGACAATACTTAGATCGTGCTGTTGCTCAATGGCACTTTTTGAAATAGAAAGTTCAGTAATGGCATCCAGGTATTTCTTGTCAACTGCTTCGCCAATATATTCAATCAAGTCCTCATTACCCGCAAAGTTTACATCATCAATACTTTGGATATTTTGGACTTCTTCCATTACCTGTTTGTCGGCAGGAGCAACCAGCTGTCCGCCATCACTGCCATAAGCTTTGTACCCGTTATACTCCTTGGGATTGTGAGAAGCTGTAAGCATTACACCGCCTTGACAATTCAGCTCTCTGATTGCAAAGGAGAGTTCCGGCGTAGGACGCAAACTTTCAAAGAGGTAAACCTGAATGCCGTTGGCTGAGAATACATCGGCTACGATGCGGCCAAGACTCTCAGAATTGTTCCGGCAATCATAAGCAATGGCTACGTTTATTTTCTGATCGTTGTATTTTTTCTTCAAGTAGTTGCTAAATCCCTGCGTAGCTCGACCAATAGTGTATTTATTTACTCGGTTTGAGCCTACTCCCATGATGCCGCGCAAACCACCGGTACCAAACTCTAAATCTTTGTAGAAGGCATCGCTTAGTTCATCAAGCTTGTTTTTTTCGAGCTTTTTTCTGATTTCAGCTTTTGTTTGACTATCGTAACTTCCTTCTAGCCATTGATCAACTTTCTTTTGTACGGCTGGTTTTAATGTTTGCATCTTGAATCTTTTTTTGGTTAAATCTCAATAAAAATTGAAAGAGTGCAAAGTTAACACTTCAAACAAGGGATATCTAATAATTTACAGGTAGAAATGATTCAGTGAATTTATTTAAGAGACCTTTGCAAAACCTTACTGTCATCGCGCCTTGTCCCGCCCAAGCGGGGAACGAAGTGTGAACCAAGGCAGTCATTGCGAGCCTTTAGATGAGCGTAGCGAATAAAAGGCGCGGCAATCTCGCAGAACTAGGCACTGATCAGGAGATTGCCTGCCTATGCCGAAGCTTTTGTAACATTGCGTGCCATATACGAGAGGCTCCGCGCAGGCAGGCTTCTCAAGCTCGCAATGACAAGCTCTATTTCGGGGGTTTTGCAAAGCCCTATTTAATTAAGTGTTTTTAAAATCATCTTGATGCAAATTAATATTGTGGTCAGAAATATTCTTATAGTATGGGTTGTACTTTCAATTCTAGTGATTTTCGGAGCTACTTCGGGCTATGCACAATCAGCTGCCGGTGAAGAACAAGATCCTTTCAAAGTTAGCGTAGCCTATACGGGTGATTTTTTTTCTAATATCAGCGGGGGCATTGATAGCGGCCTTCGCTACATGGATAATATAGATATAAATCTTGAGATCGATTTTGGTAACCTGCCGTTGGGTTTGGAAGGTACTACCTTTTATGTTTATGGCTTGGGTAACCAGGGCGGAAGTATTTCAGAGCTGACCGGCGACTTACAGGGTGTGAGCAATATTGAGGGAGATAATTCCTGGCGCTTTTTTGAGATATGGGCACAGAAAAAGTTTTTTCTTGCCAACACGTCTATTTTAGTGGGACTTTATGATATAAACTCAGAATTCAATGTTCTCAACAGCAGCCTGCTTTTTATAAATGGTTCTCATGGGCTTGATCCTACACTTGGATTAAGCGGTGTGCTTGGTCCTTCCACATTTCCGCATACCTCAATGGGCGGACGTTTAAAAATCAATCCTTTTGGAGGTTGGGTAATACAGACTGCCGTCTTGGATGGCATTCCGTCCAATCCTGCTAATCCCACCGGCACCAAAGTTTTTTGGAGAAAACAGGATGGTCTCATTATGCTTGCCGAAGTTGCTTTGCATTCGGTAAATACGGGTGACTTGCAGCGTAGAAACAGAACAGTACGTCTTCAACGATTGTTGGACAGAGAGGCGACAGAAAACAGACAATTTAAGATTGCCATAGGGGGATGGATGTACACGAAAAAGCGTGACGGCTGGCAAGATCCGAATCAAAGAGATATGGGAGTATATGGCATGGGTGAAATTAAACTTTATTCAGAATCCGGGAGTTATCAGGGATTGACCTTGTTTGGAAGGGCAGGTATTGCCAACGAAGAGATTAATAGGCTGGCAGGATATATAGGCGGTGGCGTCACCTACACGGGGCTGCTTCCAGGCAGAAATGATGATCAGGCAGGGATTGCTGTTGCGCATGCGATAAATAGTTCGGATTTTAAAATACAGAACACAAATTTAAAGGCCCCTGCTGAAACAAATTTAGAGTTTACTTATTTAACTGATTTAACAGAATCGGTGCAGCTGCAGGGAGATGTACAATACATTATAAATCCGGGTATAAATTCTGAGATAGATTATTCTGTTTCAGCTGGTTTAAGACTGTTGCTATCTTTTTAATTAACCAATTTTTTGCACTATGATTATCACATCCAAAGTTAAAGTACCTGTATTCTTACTTTCTGTAATTTTCTTTGTAACAGCCGTGCCTTCTATAAGTCAGGCTCAGCAAGATCAGTCCAATGAAGGGCTGCTGGATGCCCTGGAGCAGATTTTTAAGCGTGACTATCTGTCAATAAGTACACTTATCCAGGCACAGGGAGAATTTCACATGGATCCCCAATTTCAGGGAGAGAATACCTTTCGTATTCCCACCGCCCGTATAAAGTTATCCGGGAATTTGGATCGAAACGTCAGCTATACCATCCAGACAGACTTTACCAATTCTCCTGCTCTGCTCGATGCGAATGTGACTTATAGTTTTTCTGATATGGTATCGATTACGGCGGGCGCGCAAAAGCCCGGACTAAGCGGTGAGTACTTAACCGGTGCGGCAAATACAGATTTTATCAATAGATCCAGAATCGTAAACCTGCTAGCCGGCAGCAGAGATATCGGTGTATTGGGTAAGGTCGAACTTACAGATGGCCTCCAGTTATCAGGCGGTATGTTTAATGGCACCAATCAGAATCTGGGTAATAACAGCAACGAATTTTACTACACGGGCCGCATAGAAGCCAATAATGCTGTGGGTTCTAATGCCCATATTGTGCTGGCCGGTAATGCCAGTTATGGCAACGAAAATGGTACTTCAATTGGCAATGGAGTGCTGCCGGCTATAAATGGGCAGCGCGCCATAATTGGCGGTGATGGACGCCTTGAAGTTGGCAATTTATTGCTAAGCGGTGAGTTTTTGTATGGAGAGCTTGAGTATGGTCCTACACAAGCCGATAATATTATGGGTTTCCATGCCACAGCAGGTTATTGGGTAATTGAAGACCTGCAATTTATTGCACGGTTTGATCATGTACAGAGTGACCTCGTGCCTTTTGCCGAGAACATTGTAGTAGGTGGATTGAACTACAATTACACCGATGCCGCCAGCTTCCAGTTAAACTACCAGGTAAACCCTGATCAGGCTGATTTTGCCAATCACTTTGTGCTATTGCAGACACAGATAGCTTTTTAGTCAGTAGATCGGGTAGCTTGTCTGATCATGTACAGTATGTAAAGCAAGATTTATCTCGCTACACTAGATGAATTTGTGGAATATACTAGTTTACTCGGACAGGATGTCCGAGTGACCAGTAATTATGAGGTTTATGTCGGTTTAGGCTTGTACGCTTGAACCGTCATTTTTTTTCTGGACAGGTTTTTTGCTCCAGTCTACCTTTTTCCAAAGCAGCCAAATGCCAGCAGCAACTAGTGGAATACTGAGCCACTGACCCATATTCAACGTCCAGCTCGAAGCAAATGCCGCTTGTGGAATTTTGGTAAATTCAAGGAAGAACCTTCCTCCAAAAAGTAAAGCCAGGAAAGATCCAAAAATGGCACCTTCCGGCGGTTGCGTTTGATATCTTTTGTATATCATCCAAAGGATTCCAAAAATAGCTACGCAGAGCAGGGCTTCATATAGCATGGTGGGATGACGCGGCATCAATTGTTCAGCAGCTGAAAGACTTGGGGCCCGTTCGAAAATCACGGCCCAGGGCAGATCAGTTGGCTGCCCAACAATTTCTGAGTTTATGAAATTACCGGTTCTGATAAAAGCCCCGGCAATGGCTACAACAATCACAACGCGATCTGCCAGCCACAAGAAGCTCATGTCTTTGACCTTTTTTACATAAAGGTACATAGCCAGAATAATACCGATGGCTGCACCATGACTGGCAAGCCCCCCATTCCATACAGCAAGTATCTGTGCCGGATAACGCAGGTAGAGCTCCAGGTCATAAAAAATAACATGTCCCAGCCGTGCACCCACAATGGTTGCAATAATGACGTAATTAAGAAGCTTATCAAGTTCATCCTGGGTACGTCCACCTTCTTTATACATGCGATGCATTATTATGTAGCCAATAACAAAAGAAGAGGCAAAGAGTACCCCATACCATCGAGGTTTGATAGGCCCTATTTCTGAAAGGGTAAAAGAGGGAAAGGCCAGAAAAATAAGTTGTCCGCCAACCAAAGCTGCTACACCCAATGCTATAAATTTCCATATTGGGGGATGGTCAGCTTTCTGGGATTCGCCTGTTTTGTCTAGCACCTTATGACTTCCCCCCAATAACTTGTGTGCTCCATAAAAGAAAGCCACTGCAGCTAATACAATTCCCCAAATAGAAATGGGAAATGGCAATTCAATAACGCCTAAATTAAATACGGTTGGATCAGCTCCCCAAGTAAAAAAATCGGTTGTCTGCATAAATTAGTAATAAGTCGATAGTAACGAGTAATAAGTAGAATTTATGCCAACAATGAAATTACTCATCACTATTTAAGGTTAACTTTTGATTTTAAATGTAGTTCCTTCGGGTGAGTCCATCAGTTCAATACCCATATCAATAAGCTTATCCCTGATAGAATCGGCAAGCTCAAA
This sequence comes from Balneolaceae bacterium, assembly GCA_034521755.1. GTDB lineage: Bacteria > Bacteroidota > Rhodothermia > Balneolales > Balneolaceae > JAXHMB01. The sequence continues at coordinate 9,120 of JAXHMB010000006.1, read as the reverse complement.
GTTCTTATTATGCCGGGCTTTATTACGGATATCAATTAGCATATTTACCAGTTCTTCGGTTTTGCCTGCACCGGCTTGTGACTTTTCCTGAGGCCATAGGCCCAGCACATCATCAATAAAACTTTTTAGATATTGTTTTACGTCATCAATGTTGGCAGGAGTGTTGTCAGAATTGATGGCTTTTCTTATGGTTTTAAGTTCTTCAAAGAGTACAGCAATGGCTTGGGCAGTATTAAAATCATCGTTGAGCTTGTTCTCCAGTTCTTGTTTGAGGGCATCGAGATTGTACTCGTCACCTGTGCCTGGCTCAGCGGACATAATATCCCGAATCATGTTTTGAAGATTAACAAGTCCGGATTCTGCACCGCTAAGAGCGTCTTCAGAGAAATCGGTAGTACTTCGATAATGGCTTTGCAGCAAGAAGAATCGGATTACCTGGGGATCCCATGCTTGGCTTAATAACTCGTGGTCACCGCTAAAGAACTGGGGCAGCGAGATGGCATTGCCTAATGATTTACCCATTTTTTGGCCTTCGAGCGTTACCATATTATTATGCATCCAGTAGTTGGCAAAAGGCTTTTCAAAAGCACCCTCGCTTTGGGCAATTTCGCATTCGTGATGAGGAAACTGATTGTCAATACCACCGCCGTGAATGTCAAAATTTTCGCCGAGATACTTGGTACTCATGGCCGAGCATTCTACATGCCATCCCGGATACCCCACGCTCCAGGGGGAAGGCCATTTCATAATATGTCCTTCGGTAGCTTTTTTCCACAATGCAAAGTCTTCAGGCGCGCGTTTGTCAGAGGCCGTTTCAATACGTGATCCGCTTTCCTGCTCTTCTACAGACCGACCACTCAGTTTGCCATAATTTTCATCAGATGACACATCAAAATAGACATTGCCTTCAGCTTCATAGGCATGATCTTTTTTGATAAGCGTCTTCACCATTTCAATTTGTTCAATAATGTGCCCGGTGGCACGCGGTGAGATGTCCGGCCGTAATACGCCCAGCTTATCCATATCTCGGAAATAGTTGTAAGTATATTTTTCAGCTATTTCCATGGGCTCCATCTTCTCGGCGCGGGCCTGTTTCTGCAGTTTGTCTTCCCCTTGGTCGGCATCATCGGTGAGATGCCCTACATCTGTAATATTTTGGACATAGCGTACATTGTAGCCCAGATAGCGAAGGTAGCGTACAACAACATCAAAGGAAACGTAACTTTTGGCATGGCCAAGATGCGGATCGCCATAGACGGTAGGTCCGCATACATAAATTCCGACGAAGCCATCTTCAATAGGTTCAAACTTTTCTTTGCTCCGCGAAAGCGTATTATATATGTGTAAATCGTTCATTAATAAATTCTACTCTGTTCAAAAGCATAATTTGTTGCGCTGCTTAAAATACCATTTACATTTAACAATGTGCAATTGATATTATTTTAAGAGACCTTTGCAAAACCTTATTGTCATCGCGCCTTGTCCCGCCCAATCGGGGAACGAAGTGCGATCCAAGGCAATCTCGTAGAACTAGGCACTGATCGGGAGATTGCCTGCCTATGCCGAAGCTTTTTTAGTATGGCTTGCCATATTTCTAGAGGCTCCGCGCAGGCAGGCTTCGTCGCTGCGCTCCTCGCAATGACAAATCGGTATAATGGCAGAAATATAAACAAAGGCTGTCATTGCGAACGAAGCGAATGTAGTGAACGGAGTGAAGCAATCTCGGGATATCAAGCACCGAAAGGGAGATTGCACATTGCTAATTGAAATTTATTTTAATCATCTCCATCAAATAGGTTCTTGAGTACATTTCCTGCTTTATCCTTCAGGTATTCTTTTACAATAGGTTTAATAGCTTCCTGGTCAGGCGAAATCTTGGGATTATCAGAGGTCCCTTTAATTTGTAACGGAACCATGATAGTCCCGTTCTCCTGTGTCAGTGCCTTGGTGGCTTGTTCTGTTATTACCGAAGCTATAGCACTTCTAAACCGTCCCGGGAGATAGGCTTTAAGCCGGTAGTTAATGGATTCATTTATCAAGTGCTGGGTTCCATTCATCTCCACTCCTATGTCACCGCTTGTTAGCCTCAAGTCTTCAAAAGTGAGTACGCTGTTTTTGATGTTGAAGGTACTGTTGAACTCATCGAGTGCAACATTCCGTAATTCATTAGATTTAAAAAGGGTAGCCAGTTTTTCTTGCAGAGGATGACCTTTAAGTCGTGATTTGCTCATCCCAAAATTACCGTCCATTATTGTTGTCGGAATATCCGGACTAAGAAGAGAATCCAGTTCAGAATAATAGTCGACATCAGCACTAAAAGCGCCGGAAATGTATTTATGAAATTCACTTTTCTTACCAAGAACCTGGTATTCTTTGAAGAACGTTTCGGCGCGCAGGCTGTCCAAAGAACCCTGAAAACTGATATTTGTGCGCATAGGTTTCGGAACCTTCCAGGTAAATGTACCGCTGGCTTTACCTTCAAACAGCTTAACGGATGCCTGATCAAGTTTAATTTGTGTAGGTGAAGTTGATGCCTTTGCATTAAGTTGCTGCATATTAACACCGGTAATCAGCAGCTTTTCAATGTTTGCCGTTACTTCTGAGGTGAGATCCGGCAGTTCAATAGGAATTGGCTCTGTTGATTCTGCTGAAGTAGTGTCTTCCCAGTCAATGAGTTCGTCCATGTTTAAAAATCGACTGTTGAATCTGCCGGTCATATGTGGTGTGGCCGACCTGTTTTCCTGCAGTTTTAGATACTCCATATAATTTTCAAGAGAGCTGTTGAGACTGATATCCGACGAGCCAATATTGAAGGTTAGCGATTTTAATGTGACGGCGGTGGGCGTCAGATTAAGCTCGCCATTCAAATCATTAACAGGCTGAATCAATGAATCACCTTCCATATTCAAATTGTTCACGGTCAGGTTCCCGTTGAACTTCATTTTTGCGGGTTTATCAACTTGGCCATTGGCACGCAGGTTCATATTGGCATTACCGGTCAGCTTGGTGATGGCAGGAGCAAGATCATAGTAGCTGGTAATCTCACTGAGATCTGCATAACCATCCAGCTGTAAGTTGATCGTTCGGTTGTCATTTAGGTAGTTGGTAACCAACCCTGATGCTCTAAGGTTGTTTTCTCCGGTAGTAAAGCTTGCATTAACAACTGTCAGCCGATTGCCCTCCAGAACAGATTCAAACCGGAGGTCTTCAATAGGTTTGCCCAGTGATTTATGAGAAATGAATCCATTCTTCAGGTTGATGCTCCCGCTTTCTACGGAGCGTTCAATTTGATCTGCTTTCCCTTTCAGCGTGGCCTGGGCCGTAAGAAGGCCTTCCATCTTAAGCGTATCCTCATCAATAGGATAAAATTCTTTGATGCTGGCAAGGTCGAATTTCAGGTTTGTTTCCATATCAACGGTACGCTTGGCTTCATCCAACGGACGACGAATATCGCCATTCATGGAGAATGTGTTTGTTGCCGCTGTTAAACTCATACTGTTGATAGTTGCAAGGTCTTGGTTGGCGGTTGCATCAATAGAAATGTTTTCGATGGCTCTGGGTACATCTTGGTATTTCAATAGTCCATTGGCAAGCTTCAGCACTGCATCAAAGTTCGCTTCTTCGGGTTTGGCTCTGTTACCCTTGGCTGTAGCATTGATGGTCATGGTTCCACCCAGTTGTTCAATATCAAACTCACTGATATCATAGAATTCTGCGATCGTAGCTAAATCCACATCACCACTGATATCCAAAGTGAAGGTTCCGTCATTTTCTAATGGGTTGTTCAGATTTCCGCTGGCTGAGATAGTATTTACTCCGGCCGTGGCATTCAGCTTTTCAATGGTGACCAAATTATTAGAGGCATTAGCCGAAATCTGGATATCTTGTATAGGCTTGGGCAAGTCGGGATTTTTGAGGTACCCATCTGTTACTCCAATCGAAACATTAAAAGCAGGCAGTTCTTCGCCACCAACAGCACCTTTGGCTGATCCATCAATGGCCAGTGAGCCCCGGGTTTCAAGCCCCTGGACATATTCTTCATATTCTGCAGGAATCAACCGCAGCAATTCACCAAAATTGTCAGAAGATGAATTAAACGCCAGGTCAATCTTGGGCGTATTATTCCAATCAGAAATACTCCCTGAAAGATTCAACGCCAGCCCACGGATGGATAACGTCCCCTCAGTGAGATTAACCTGTTCTTGTTCCAGGTTGATCGTTGATGTTTCTGTAAGGCTGATAGGAAGCCCACTTATATATTTGTTTCCGTTCACTTCTGCAGAAAGTCCGCCAAGTTGAATTTCAACATCACTTTCAATGAGATCTGCATAGCGGAGTGAAATGTTGGCATCAAACTCATCAAGATTCACAAAAGTATTTGAGGTCTCATCTTTATAACCGAATGCACCATTTGTAACTTCAAAATAGGGGATGTTAATGGCATAGCCTTCACTTGCAGCAGTGTCTTCGGGAGCTTCCGGAGATGTCATTAAAAAATCTATATTGGTGGTGCTGTCTTTGTACACTTTGTAAGTAAATGTTGGCCTGTCCAGCTTTATTTCAGAAATGCTGATTTCATCACCAAACAACGAGAAAAGTTGAACACCGACTACCAGTTCATCCAGCGACATAAGGGTATCTTGTTCTGTCTCACCCGGGATACTCATTTTTTTGATGCTCAGACCCGGTTGAGGAAAAGTGCTGAAAAAAGTAAGGGACATCGATTCAACAGTGACGTCTTTGCCGACAGCATCATTTACATAAGGCATAACGGTAGACTTCAGTCGGGCATCGGTGAAGTAAATATTTAATCCAATAGCCAGAATGATGAAAAAAGCTGCGATGCCGCCTAATATTTTCAGTAAAGTTTTCATAAATAATCAGTTATGTATTGATGAATTTGTTGCAAAGCACTCTGCAAAATAAAGAATATCTGTTATCTACAGGAAATTAATATCCAATATATTGATTCAAGTTCCTTAAGTTATTATTTACAGAAAAATCATTATGACGCTTAATTAAAACGGTATGTTAAATTGGGGTTCGGGAAGCGATTTAAAGTTTAAACAGCGCCGTCAGAAGCTGGTTGATAAACTTCGAAAAAAGGAATTAAAGATGAGCGGGTTTTGGAAGCCTTTACTATACTGCCACGCCATAAATTTATTGATACAGCACTGGAAGATCGTGCCTATGATGATTCAGCTCTTCCCATTGGCAAGGAGCAAACCATTTCGCAGCCCTACACGGTAGCACGTCAGACTGAATTGCTTGATACCATGCCCGGTGAAAAAGTACTCGAAATTGGAACCGGTTCGGGCTATCAGGCAGCTATTCTGTGTGAGCTGGGACTCAAAGTATATAGCATTGAGCGACATAAAGAATTATATGAGCGAGCGCGATCTATTCTTGATGAGCTGGGCTACCGGGTGCAATTAAAGTTAGGGGATGGTACACTGGGCTGGAAGGCGTATGCTCCTTATGATGCCATTGTAGTAACGGCCGGCGCACCGGTAGTGCCCGAAGATTTGGTAGAACAGCTGAGTGTAAATGGCCGTTTGGTAGTACCGGTAGGAGACAGTGACAAACAGGAGATGGTACGCATTACCAAGCTCCGGGAAGATGAATTTGAAGAAGAACGATTTAAGAATTTTAAATTTGTGCCCCTTATTGGAGAAAAAGGATGGGGCCATAAAAGCAGTGATTAATTTTGAATGATGAATAGAGACCTTTGCAAAACCTTACTGTCATCGCGCCTTGTCCCGCCCAAGCGGGGAACGAAGTGTGGCGATCTCTTTTTAGGAACTTTGATCGGGAGATTGCCTGCCTATGCCGAAGCTTTTTTAACATGGCTTGCCATATACAGAAGGCTCCGCGCAGGCAGGCTTCTCAGGCTCGCAATGACAAGCTTTATTATTAGGGTTTTGCAAAGCCCTCGAATAGAAAGCCAGATTTTCCTGTTTAGATCATTTAAAATTTAGCATTTAAAATTTAGCACTTGTGCAGCATAACGAACAAACCCAGGACAATTCGCAAATTGACAACACTTCTTTTAAAGAAGCACCATTTCTGATCTTAAAAGGTTTTTTAATGGGATCGGCCGATATCGTACCCGGAGTCAGTGGTGGAACCATGGCGCTGATCGTGGGTATTTATGAGCGGCTTATCAATGCGATCAAAAGTGTGGGGAGCGACTTTTTCAAGGAGTTCTTCACCTTGAGAATTCGCCGGGCCATGGCCTCCGTGCACTGGAAATTTTTAGTGATGCTGCTCACCGGCATTTTTGGTGCTATTCTATTCTTTACCAAGGTAGTACCGCTGCAAATCTATATGTTTACCCATCCCGAGCTTATCTTTGGTCTTTTCTTTGGCCTGATTTTGGGGTCTATTTTTATACTCATCAAAGCTATAGAAAGTTTTACGTGGAAACACGGGCTATGGATATTGCTTGGCTCTTTGATTGGATTCTGGGTGGTTACCCTGGTTCCGGCGGATACCTCAGAGTCGCCTTTCTTTATTTTTGTAAGCGGTTCAATTGCTATTTGTGCCATGATTTTGCCGGGTATCTCCGGTTCATACCTGCTACTTATCCTTCGCAAATATGATTTTATTCTCACACAGATTGGGAAGCTTGGCACCGTAGATACCGTTGATGGCTTGATAACCTTGGCACCTTTTGTGTTAGGGGCCGTGGTAGGCCTGGCCTTGTTTTCCCGAATTCTTTCCTGGTTGCTAGACCATTATTATGCTCCAACCCTGGCCGTGCTTATTGGCTTTTTGATCGGCTCCTTATATGTTATCTGGCCTTATCAGGATCGTACCTATGCTGAATTTGTTTCCAAGACCGAAGTGGTAGAATACACCAGCGAAAAGGCGCGGTCGCTGAGAGCGCGGGAAGGGGAGGTCAACCTGCCCGAATACGAGCGGCTGGGTGCGATTATCAACCCCGACGCCACCTTTGACGAGCTGAAAAAAGTAGAAGTGGAAACAGTGAAAAAGAAGCTCATAAAATCAGATCCATTTGTGCCTTTCATGAGTGCCCAAAATCCGAAAACATCAAACTTCTGGACTGGAATATTGGGTATTTTTGTTGGATTAATAGCAGTAATTGGATTAGATTATATAAGAGAAACATAGTTCATTTCATCAATTAATTACCCCTGTAAGGAGGTTTTGTAATGCATACTTTTAAAAAAATATTAGTACCCACCGATTTTTCTGACAACTCAAAAAAAGCATTTTCTTTTGCAAAGACTATTGCAGAGAAATATGACGCAAAAATTGATTTCCTCCATGTCATCCCGTCTCTACAGTACTTCCATGTGAGTATGGATGCTCTGGAGCTTCCCCTGGATATGAATGCGGATGTGTATCCCAAAATCCAAGAAGATTCCAAGCACCGATTGCAAGAACTGATGAATGATCATTTGGATGATGAGCACAGAGGTAATGCTATTGTGCAAATAGCTCCAAAGCCTTCTACTGCCATAACTGAGCATGCAAAGGAAAAAGACTATGACTTGATTATTGTGGGCTCACGCGGTGCCGATGAAACAAGTATGCTTCGTGGCAGCACAGCTGAAAAAGTTATTCGCCATTCTGAAGTGCCCGTGTTAGCACTTACAGAAAAAGCTTCCGCTGACCAGTTGAAACGCATTTTATTCCCCACTGATGGTTCGTTTTTATCTTTCAGAGCTCTGCCTTTGGCGTTGTCGCTGGCTACTATATATGATGCAGATCTTACCCTGCTGCACGTTGTTGAGTTATATGGCGGGGCTATGGCTTATCACCAGCAGAGTCCGTATAAAACGGAAGAGCAAAATGTGTATAAAACACTCATTAAAAACCTGACAGAATTCCTTGAAGATGAATCACGGGACCAAGTGTCATTGCGGCGCGGGGAAGAACCCTTTACCGATCAGTTGGTATTCCAGGATGGAGCTTCAAGCGTTACTATAAACATAAAGACGGAAGTTCGAAGAGCTATCAGCGCTTATCGTGAAATAGAGGAGTATGCTGGAGACAATACGGATCTTGTTGTCATGGCATCTCACGGGCATACAGGACTGGCACGGTTTTTCTTAGGATCTACTACCGAGCACGTGTCACGTCACCTCAACAAGCCGGTGTTAGTGGCAAAACCTTCGGATGATCTAAAGTGATTTTAAATCCCGCGTTTAAGTCCCCGCTCGGTAAACCGCCATGCGGGGATCGATTCGTTAAAGGTACGATTGCTCCAGCTCAAGGTCGTTTTGCGGTCGTTTATTAAGTCGTACATGGTCATCGTGCGCGGGCGCCAGACATCTTCCATCACATTTTGAAAGCCTGTTGATTCCAGCCGCTTAATCATGGTATCATCTTCATCAAAATATTCGGCTTGTACCAGCGCATATTTTTCAGAATCAATATAAAAGCGAATGTAATGGTATTGGCTGCTTTCTTTTTTCTCGGCTTTCAGCACAAAAGCAGAGTCGGTTTTTGATTCCAGCTCAAAGCGGTAGTCTTCAGGGTCCTGATCGCCCAGGTCTTCATAGGTAAAGTCGCTGCCCATAAAGCGATCACTCTTTTGGGAAGCAGAAATAACCTGAATGCGATCCAGGGCGGGGAGATAGAGCTTTTGAATTTCATCGGCCCCTTCGCTGATGGTTAAAAAACCTGTGCCCGCCACGTTGGCCGGCTCTTCAAAGATGAGCAGAGAGTTGCTGTTGCCATCCCGGTTGCTGCTGAACGATTGGATGAGCCGTTCGCGGGTCTGCCCGCGGCTGTTATAAATGATCATCTTCATATCAGACTGCTCAAAAGAGATTTTGTCCCGGCGCCGGTCTACTTCTTCAAAAATTTTGCGTGCTTCGGGGTCGCTTTCGGCAACTTGTGATGTTGCCATAGAGGGCAATAGCAAAAGGCCTGCTAAAGTAATGAGTAAATAACGCATCAGTGAATTAAGAATTAGAATAAAATGGTAATGAAATTACGATCTGGAACAGTTAGTCAAAACCAATTAAAGTAATTCTTAATTCCTGTTTTTTTATTCTTTATTTACAGTCTTGTTAAGGATAGGCAAAACCATTAACTTTAGCGCCTTTCAAACGCATTTCTGAAATGGGCCCGTAGCTCAGCTGGTTA
>JAXHMB010000005.1:0-13192 GCA_034521755.1 Balneolaceae bacterium | reverse complement strand
GATACAGAGGGGATTTTGGGTTAGTTTTTAGTTTTTAGTTTTTGGTGTTTTGGTTTGGGTTGACGAATAGTTTGTCTTGTGAATCGGCAACGCGGTATGAGTAGTTAGGGATTCCGGGGCTGGGAAGGTCATAGCTATCGCTTCTGACGGTGTGCGCTGGAGCGGATAATAATTTACAATCAGGCACTAGCGCAGGCGTCTCGCCTGTGCGGTGGTGGATTGGGCTGGTTGCCCTGATCCTCGACCTCACCTAAATACATTCCCTTACCGTCACTCATGTCGGGACAGGTTCGCTAGGAGAGAATTTTTCCGAAGTATAATCAAAGAATTAGTTCACTGAAGGATGTAATGTTAAACAACGCCCAGGAATTCCTCCTTTGAAGGAGGTGCCGGGTTTGATCAGGCTTGGTTGCCCGTATCCGCTACCCCTTCGCTCTCCCCTTACACAGGGGAGAAGACGTTTCGTCTTTTCCTGATTTAGGTTGACAGTTTTTGGGTTATTTTTTCACTGTTCCTGAATAAGGTTAACACTTTTTCTTGTGAGGTTCTATCTTGTTTTTTTCGGTCTCGGATGGCTTCCTCGGCAGGTAGCTCTTTGGTCGCTGTTTCCAGCGTTTAACCGGTTGCACCTGACCAGCCTGTACCTGTGCTGGAGTTGCGTAATTACAGCTCATGTGAGGCCGCCTTTCATTATAGTGCCTGATGTACAACGGCAATTGCTCGGCCATCTGGTCAAAGGTTTTACCGGCGGCATCACACAAGCATCCCTCTTTAAAGGTCTGGGTCGATGCTTGCTCGGCTATAGGGTTACGATCCGGGCGCCCTGGTGGAGAAAAACTTACCTCAATATCTGTTAACAAGCGTTGGTAGGCCTTACTGGCATAAATACTGCCGTTATCACTATGGTGAATAAGCTGCAGCTCTCCAGGCACATGATCCTGAAGGGCCATTTCCAGAGCCTGCTTGACATGCTGAGTCTTGGCTCGCCTGGACCAACTGTAGCCCATCACCATGCTGCTGTAGGCATCCGTTGAGAGCGCTAAATGAGCTTTTCCACTCTTGATAGCCACTTCTGTGTCGTCATGAACCCACAGGTGCCCAGGGCCGGCTACGGCTAATTTATAGGCTAAATCCATGCGTTGTTCATGCTCGCCAATAGACTTTGTGTATCGGGATCTCTTCTTACGTGCTAACCGGCCATGTTCCCGTAAAATGGTTAAAAACCGGTCTCGACCTATACTAACGTGCTGCCCAGAGGTGTTAAACAACCGGCAAAGTTTAACTCCCCCTATTTTTTTATTCACCGCTCGCTCAGCATCCACAAAATCAATCACATCCCGGCAGAGATCTTTATACGCCTCAAACCGGTTCCTGGATTTATATAATGCTGCACGGCTCACACCAAGCCACTCGGCTAACCGGCTCATCGAAACCCGGTAGCGGCGGCGTAGTAATTCTATGGCTTGGTGTCGAACTTTTTTCGAATGGCTATTCCCAATTCCCGTTCGGCAATATCGATCATGCTTTGATAGAACTCCGAGCGTTGCTGTTCAAGCTCCAGGCGCCTCAGAGGAGGTGCTTTACCTGCTTTTTAAGCTCTTGAGAATCATTCGGGGCTTGTTTGGGGCGTTTTATCTTTCATAGGCAAACTTGACGATGAATCGGTGGGGGTCACATCCTGAAATAGGTTTACACAAATCAGGATAGAAATGAATACCAGGAACCGACGAATTACCAATCGATATAGTGAAGCGTTTAAGCTTCAGGTTATTGAACAAATCGAGCAAGGGCGTTATACTGCCAATCAAGCAGCCAAGCTGTATGGGTGTTGTCCGTCAAGCATTCACGGATGGAAGAAAAAGTATGGTAAAGCTCATTTATTAAATAAAATTGTACGCATAGAAACGATGGGAGAAGCCAATCGGATAAAAGAACTCGAGCAGCAGATTGCCCGGCTTAAAGAAAGCCTGGCTGACGCTCATGTGGACCATAAGTTAAGCGAGAGCTACTTAAAGCTGGCCTGCCAGGAGCTTGGGGTGGACCTGGATGAGTTCAAAAAAAAAGAAGGTACCAAGCCATCGAAATGAGTAGCACAGGAAGGGCAAAGGTATCAGTAAGTGCGCTCTGCAGGCGCGCGGGAATCTCCCGGCAAGGCTACTACCAGGGGTGCAGGCTTCGAGGCTCAGCAAGCAATCCGAGCAGCTCGTGCTCGAGCTGGTACGGAGCAAACGAGCCCATCACCCGCGCCTGGGTACGCGAAAGCTGCACCGGCTTCTTAGCCCGGAGTTTACCCGGCAGTCCTTGAAGATAGGACGGGATAAACTGTTTGGGGTGCTCCGAGCGCACAACTTGCTCGTTCCCAAACGCAAGGCCCGGGGTCCCCGCACCACCGATGGAGCCCGCACCTGGTGGAAGAACATCTTGGATCAGACGCCCATTGAAGCTCCCCATCAGGGTTGGGTGGCCGATATTAGTTACCTGCATACCATGGAAGGGTTTTGCTATATGGCGTTGATCAGTGATGTGTATTCGCGTAAAATTGTGGGATGGGACGTCTCGGAAAGTTTGGAGCTTGAAGGTGCTTTACGAGCATTGAATATGGCATTAGCTGATCTTCCGGAAGGGAAAACTCCTGTTCATCATTCGGACCGGGGCAGTCAGTATCGCAGCAAAGACTATACAAGACGCCTTCAAGATGCCGGATGCCTCATAAGCATGACTGAGGTAGATCATTGCGCTGAAAATGCCCAGGCAGAACGGGTGAATGGAATATTGAAAGGAGAATATTACCTTGATATGGTCTTTCGAGATACCCGTCAAGCCAAACAGGCTGTAAAGGCAGCCATTAAATTATATAATGAAGAACGACCACATCTGAGTCTTAAATACCAGTTCCCCGAGCAGGTGCATCGCGCCGCTTAATAAAACAAAAACTGTAAACTTATTTTAGGACAAGACCCTTATTCAGATATTCCTTGTTCCTTGTTTCGATGTTCAATATTCCGTGGGTTTTGACCGGGGACCGAAGACCGATGACGGTGTGGTAGTCGATACGGGCAGCCGAGCTTTCATTAAACCTGTGCAGGTCCTTCATCCCGGTAAACCGGGTTCAGGATGACCCGTAGAATATCGAATTGGGTGATGCGTAGATTACTGCCACCCAATTCACCAAGGAGTTCCCTTGCCCTTGGCGGAGCGGCATAACGCAAGCGACGTTAGGGAAAGGGACAGGGATAGGGTTCTGTTTGCATCGGCAAACTGGGCCTAAATTTGAAGCTGGAGCTTCCGGAACGGTATTACACAGGCTAAGCTACTTAACGATGAACAAAAAGAAATCAGATAAAGAAAAAACCACACTAAATATTATGTGGCTTTGGAGTGTACGCCCGGAAAAAGCAAAATTATTCACTCTTTTGCGTTTAAATGCACTTTATTGACTCAATTCTACGGCCGGTACTTCAATTTTCCTTTAAAGTGGGTAAAGAGAAGGGAAATGAAAGATTTGTTTGCCGCCACCTCCTATTAATAAGTCTCTCCCTTTTCAAGACTCAGCAATCATAAGTATAGCCGTTAATGTTTCACTTTTTGTTTGTTTTCAACTGCATAACGGGCGGAACTTCAACCCCTTTTGCGAAAAAAAACTAATTATGGGTGACTCATAGCACCTATATCTTGATGCTTTTCTGGATGAAATGAGAAGACAGGGAAAGTATACTTTTACTTTCAATGGAGTAATTAAAAAGCTTCGTCTCACTTGATAAAGCTTTCAAAAAAACGATGCAATGGTTATTACATAAAAACCGAGTGGCCAGACTGCGAAACGAATTTTATCTAATCAACCCTCCAGGATATGCCACCCATCAAACTCTTCCGTTGGTCTATTTCATTGATGACCTAATGTTTTGCTCAACTTTCTTCCGGTGCTTACATGTAATAACATGTACTATCATCTTTCATATGATGTGTATGTTATTAATGGAATTAAATTAAGCCGTTTTGAAATGGCTAAAAATCAAAAATTAAGTATAATGGAAGAACAAGAAAGAATGCCATTGTTAGGCGATATGTTTCCTGAAATGGAAGTAAGCACGACGCACGGACCAAAAAAATTACCCGACGACTATAAGGGAAAATGGTTGGTGCTTTTCAGCCATCCCGGTGACTTTACCCCGGTATGTACTACTGAATTTGTCGCTTTTGCAAATAGAGCAGAACAATTTAAAGAGCTGAATACAGAGTTATTGGGACTTTCTGTTGATCAGGTCTTCTCTCATATTAAATGGACGGAGTGGATTAAGGAAAATCTCGATGTTGAGATTCCATTTCCTATTATAGGGGATGAGATGGGGCGAGTTGCCAAGCGTTTTGGAATGATTGCTCCCGAGAAAGGTACAAATACTGTTCGAGCGGTTTTTATTATTGATCCGGAAGGACGCATCAGGCTCTCTATCTACTATCCACAAGAAATAGGGCGACAGGTAGATGAAGTACTGCGGGCCCTGAAGGCATTACAGATGCATGAGAAAGAAAACGTTGCACTGCCTGAAAACTGGCCTAATAACGAACTCATAAAAGATCGCGTGATCATACCACCTGCAGCAACCGAAAAAGACGCTGCAGAACGTCGGGGAAATAAGGATTGCTACGACTGGTGGTTTTGCCACAAAGAGATGAAGTAGAGGAATACCCCAAAAAGAAAAATGCCGGATTGCTATCCGCAGTTGGGCATTTTTCTATACTTTAAAGATCAACGCATTGGCAAGTAAAACTGCTACATCATGTGAATTAGCAGGCTTAACAGTAACGGATTGTCACGTGAAATTTACAATAACCTTTTAAAAACAGATTTTATTATGATTAAAGAAAAAGTCCAAAAAGCAATAAATGAACAAATACAAGCAGAACTCCAATCTGCATACATCTATTTAGGAATGTCGGCCTATTTTGAAGAAAATAATTTAGAAGGTTTTGCAAACTGGATGAAAGTTCAGTGGGAGGAAGAAATTCAGCACGCCATGTACTTTTACGATCATGTACTACGGCGAGGCGGCCATGTAGAACTGCTCAATATAGATCCACCTAAACTTGATATAAAAAGTCCGAAACATGCTTTTGAACAAGCTCTTGAACACGAGCAGTATATAACGGGCAGAATTAACGACCTCTACGAATTGGCTCAGGAAGAAAAGGACAATCCATTTCAAACATTGCTGCACTGGTTTATCGATGAACAAGTAGAGGAAGAAGAAAACACGGATCGAATCAGGCAGCAGCTTGAAATGGTTGGTGATGATCGTACCGGATTGTTTATGCTGGATAAGGAGATGGGACAACGTCAGGCACCTCAAAACAATGCAGGCAATGATAGTGGTCAGGCTGAATAAAACGAATCATCTCATATCTAATAAGCTAAAAACCACGGACACGTTGTAAAGTGTGTGTGGTTTTATTTTTTTGAAAATCTGTTGGAGTAAACTGCCAATTGCTTCAATGTATATTTTGAAGTTTAAAATATTCTCTACTATGAAAGAGCTTACAAAGCTAATCCTTAATTTTACTATAGTCATCATCATTATGGGCATATCATCAGGTTCCGTTTCAGCTCAATCCACACTGGACAACTACATTACCTCTTTTGATTATGAGGCCAGAAAAGAGATGAAGGTAAGCAGTGAAGACATTGTGAACTTACTTATATCCGGCGACGCCATTCTTCTTGATATCCGGTTTGAAGAGGAGCAACAATCGTGGGCGATGCCTTATGCCGTAGCGATGCCATTGCCGGAAATTCCCGATCGTATTGAGGAATTAGACAAAAGTAAAACCATTGTGGCGGCATGTCCGCACAGAGATCGGGCTATCATTGCGATGATGTATCTGAAAAGCAAAGGTTTTGATGCAAAATATTTAAATGAAGGACTGCTTGGGCTGGCTGAATATTTAAGAGGTGACCGGGCGCGTGAGTTTATTAAAGAATTAGACAATAAGTAGTAAAGATCATAAATCGCAGTTCAATCGGCGAATAGGTTCTCAGCAGTAACACAACCGCATGAGCTACTCTTCACCTGTTTTGATTTAGCTTTTTGGGTCATATACCGCCCTCCCGGTTGTGATTCTAAAATAACGGCAGGGATACGAGCATAAAATCAATGATCAAATTGAAACAGATGGGCAAGATATAAACTGCAATCTATTTTGCGCCTCTAGTTACATGGCCGTACTTCAGAAGACCCACAAATATTGCGCCCCCAAGAATGTTGCCTATTGTGGCCATTATCAGGAACAAAAAGTAATCCATAAATCCTATGTCACTAGAGGTAAAAAGCCCAAATAGTACTTCAACGTTACCCGCGATCGAGTGCGGAAGATGTAGTATTCCGATTGTTGCGGTAATAATCCAGATGATAAAGATCCGGCTAATTGTTTCCTGTGCCGCCGTAACAAGCCATGCCAGCAACCCCATTAACCATCCGGCAAATATCCCTGCAATCAAAAGCCAGTGAAGCGGATGAGTAACAAGTTTCAATCCAATCGTTTCAAATGCTTCAGGTGCTACCACTCCCAGTCCCGGCATCAAAAGCACGGCCAAGCCTGTGAATACTATACCTCCAACAATATTGCCGACGTAGACAATACCCCAGAGCTTTAATAGCTGTTTAACAGACGCCTGACCATCAATTACCGGCATTACAGCAAGAGTAGTATGCTCAGTGAAAAGCTCGGAACGACCCAGGATAACTAAGATGAAACCGACAGAATAAGCGGTTGCAAGCAGAATTTCTGTAGTTAAATCTCCGAAACCGATTGCCGACAGAGTCAGGAAAACCCCCATCAGTAACGGTCCGAAACCAATATCCAGCCCGGCAGAAAAACTGGACATCAACAGGCCTACATTATCCCGGTTAAGCTCGTTCTTACCTTTCTCAATAATTGATTCCAAGACTTCTGTCGTAGGCTTCATCTCTATACAAGTATTTTTTTTGATAAGATACTTTTTAACCTGCGAAAAACCGATTCTTCCCGACTATTAGAAAAATAGATCATGAAGTCTACTTCATAATATTTAAAAACTATTTTGGCCTCGAACATTGCAGAATTCAAGTTACTATTATGCAATTACTTCGTATATCATTTTGAAAGCAATCAACAGTAATACAACCGCATAAGCTACCTTCACATGTTTTGATTTAGCTTTTTGGGTCATATACCGCCCTCCCAATTGTGATCCAATGATTACGGCAATAACCACAATTACAGTCAGCTCCCAATTCATTTCACCCCGGGCTGTGTGGCCCAAATAGCCCGATGCCGAGGAAAATGTGACTACCATGGCTGTGGTGGCTGCGGCTTCCTTGGTTTTATAGCCCATCATCATCAGAATTGGCGCCACGATAAAACCGCCGCCAAGACCTAACATTCCGCCCGTAAAGCCGGCAAATGACCCCACGAAAAAACCAATAATACTTCGTTTCTTTAAAGACATCATTTTTTGAGGTTCAGGTAATCTTGAAGCCCACAGTGTCCGTAAAGCAGCAGCAAGAACCATTGCCGCAAACAAAATTTTCAGGGTTTGTACGGGTACGTATTCGCTGGTCATTGCCCCCAATGGCGCTGCAATAAGAGCGGTAACAGCCATCACGGCTCCGCCTTTCCAGTCTACCATTTTTTTTCGGGCAAAAGGAATCAGCACCAGGGCTGTATTCAACCCGTTCAGTAACAAACCCAGAGGGATGGCTACTTTAACCATGTCAAAACCTGCCCAGTTAAGTACCGGCACATATACCATGCCACCGCCTAAACCCAGCATTGCAAATACAAAAGAAGCAATGGCAATAATGAAAAAAACGATGGTATATAGCATGTTTTATGATTTGCAGAACTGTGTTCAAGTATTAAGCGCAGTTGCGTAGTATATTAAAGCAGATTCATTGAGTTGTTTTAAATGTATCATGCCGGGAGTGAAGGTATGGAATCAATAATTCCAAAGTTTTCTAATCCCATCCACAATAAAAATAATAGATAGAAAAGAATTAGTCCCACCGCTTCCTTTTCTCCCAAGATCATATCTGTACGCAAAAAGCTAAATAAGAGCAGTGTTGCCAGCGTTAAAGCACCCATCAGCGGAGCGGCAACAGAAAAGTTGATCACAGCAGCGCCGGCTATCACGACACCGAGAGGAATACAGACAAGGAGATCAAAAATATTACTGCCCAGCACATTGGCCATGGAAGTAATTGCGTCCCCTTTTCGAGCTTTCTTTATACTCACAAAAGCATCGGGAATACTGGTGCCGGCAGCAACAATAGATATACCCCACAGAAATGAAGGTGTGCCCAATATGTTTCCAAATTCAATAGCCGAACGTACCAATAGTTCAACACCAATTAAAATAACCATCAAACTGACAATCAGCATGCCCCACTCTTTGACCGGATTTATGGTACTTGACTCACGCTCGGATTCATAATCCATAGTATCTTGATATTGAATAAAGATATAAAAACCATAGAGCAGTAGAGGGAGCAAAGCTAAAAGGCGATTCATTTCTCCCAGTATCACGCCTTTTCCTTCTTCAGCTTCAATAGGATTAAAAATTGCTGCAAATGAAAATGTAATGATTAATACTGCCACAGATATAATATAAAACTGAGCTTCTTTATAGACGAGGTCCCGGTTTGATTCCAAGGGGTTCTTCGTTGCCAATGCGGCAACGGCGGGAATAACCAAGATATTAAAAATGGCTGACCCTACAATGGCAGCGACACCTAAATCAAATTCTCCGTGTATTATGGTTGAAATAACAACAGTAGATAATTCGGGGAAGCTGGAACCAATAGCGACGACCAATGCTCCCTGTACAATATCGGGCAGCTCATAATAGGTAGCGAGGCCTTCGCTGGAATGATCGAGCCAATCGCTGCCTTTCCATAATATCCCTGTAGCAACAAAAGCTACAGCAGACCATAGCATCAATTGTAATATCATTTACATCTTCCAAATTTGTTGAATTTTTACCCAAGAAGGAAAGCATTATATTCTTCTCTTTCAAAGTCCCATTCGAAAAACCGGTCGCGAAGTACTGATTTTCGTTATCATTGATGTAATCGTAGCGCTTAAATTTCGAGAGATTCTAGGCCCAGTGCCAGAACGAATTCAATTAGGCAACAAGACGCAATGAAGTGAAAATGTTTGCCGTATGTTGGCCGGTCTTAAAAACACAAAAGCCATAAGATATTGTAAGATAATATCTTATGGCTTGTTGTTAGTACGTCTATGTACGCCCGGAAGAAAGCATAATTCTTCACTCTGTTGCGTTTAAATACACTTTATTGATCATTAGGCGTAGATTTTAGTTTTCCTTTAAGTGGGCAAACAGAAGGGAAATGAAAGTTTTATTTGCCGGACTTGATCTATTATTGCTACTCTCACTTTTTGTTTGTTTTTAATCAGTCTTTTTTAGTTCTTAACTGCAAAACGGGCGGAACTTCGACCCCTTTTGCAGTTAGAAACTAAAATATATGAGTGATACGCAGTACGAATATCTTGACGCCTATCTGGATGAAATGAGAAGCAGGGGTCGGTTTACCTTTACTTCTAATGAAGTAATCGAAAAATTTCATCTCACTGAAAATGCGTTTAAAAAAACAATGCAGCGGTTATTACAAAAAAACCGAGTGGCCAGACTGCGAAATGAATTCTATCTAATCATCCCTCCGGAATACGCATCCCGTCAAACTCTTCCATTGGGTTACTTCATTGATCAGCTGATGAAATTCCTGAAGCGGGATTATTATGTTGGCCTACTAACCGCAGCCATGTATCACGGCGCGGCACATCAGCAACCACAAACGCAATTTGTTGTCTCCGAGCCTCCTTATTTAAGACCGATCAAAAACAGGCAGCAATCTATTGTCTTTTGCCTGAAAAAAGAGTGGAATACTGAATTTGTAACTCAGCAGAAAACAGATGCCGGTTATATCAACGTTTCAAATCCTGAATTAACGGCTCTTGATTTGGTCTTTTACTCAGACCGTATCGGGGGAATAAACCGGGCCACCACGGTTTTGGCCGAATTAGTCATTGAGCTGAAATCAGACAAACTGGCAAAAACCGCAGAGGATTTCTCTCAAACTACAACCCTTCAACGCTTGGGGTATCTGCTGGAAGAAGTTCTTCAGAAAACCACATTGGCAGATTCTTTATATAACACCTTAAATGATCGGAAATATTATCCGACTCTGTTAAATCCCAAAACAGAAAGCGAGAATCAAAAAGCACCAAACCGTTGGAAAATAATCCCAAATATGAATGTAGAGGTTGACGAACTATGATCCCTAAAGCTTATATAGATGCATGGCGATCTGTGGCTCCTTGGAATGAATCATCTCAGGTTGAGCAGGATTTGGTTATTTCCAGAGCTGTTGTAGAGATATTTTCCAATGATTTTTTGAAAGAAAACCTCGCATTCCGTGGCGGAACCGCACTGCATAAACTTTACCTGCATCCACAAGCTAGGTATTCTGAAGATATTGACTTGGTACAGCTACATTCTGGCCCAGCCAAACCCATGCTTGAAGCTATTCGGGATCAGTTACTTTTCCTGGGTGGAAAAGATGACCGGCAAGTAAAACTGAATGAACATAACTGCACGGTGTATTATCAATTTGAGACGGAAGTAAGTCCCCCGCCAAATATGCGGGTAAAAATTGAAATCAATACACGAGAACACTTCAATATTTTGGGCTTGCAAAAAGAAACGTTTTCAGTGGATAACCCTTGGTACCAAGGAAGCTCAGAAGTAACGACCTACAAGCCGGAAGAACTATTAGGCACCAAACTCAGAGCGTTATACCAGCGAAAGAAAGGTCGGGATTTATTTGATCTGTACTATGCTCTCGAAAACCTTGATTTGGAAGTTGATAAGATTATAGAGTGTTTCCATGCCTACATGGAACAGGAAGACAACAAAGCGCCCACGGCTCGTGAATTTGAGCTAAACCTGGAAGAGAAAATGCAAGATGATGAGTTTACCGGGGATATTACGGCTTTACTAAGACCTGAAATTGAATATGATCAGGATGAAGCTTATGAAACAATCATAGAATACATTATCAGTAAATTATAGTATAGAGACTGATTTTCTATTAGGCAACAGGACGCAACGAAGTGAAAATGTTTGCCGTATGTTGGCCGGTCTTAAAAACACAAAAGCCATAAGATATTGTAAGTAATTATCTTATGGCTTGTTGTTAGTACGTCTATGTACGCCCGGAAGAAAGCAAAATTCTTCACTCTATTGCCTTTAAATGCACTTTATTGAAGATTAAACTTAGTTTTCACTTTTCCTTTAAGTGGGTAAAGAGAAGGCAAATGAAAATTTTGTTTGCCGGAAAAATTCGATAAAGCTAAATGATATTAAATGCAGACTCCATTAAACGTCGTTGAGCCGATGGAATTCCGGTATTCGCAGCTACCTCTTCCCAAGAGGATATAGCCTCTTGCACTTCCTCAATTATTGCATCCATTACTTTTTTATTGAGATTAAAATATTCACCGACGGATCGTGCAAGATCGTAGTCCAGTGCATTCAATTCTAAATCTATGTTTAGAGCGAGCCCGGCTTTGTCGAAAGACGGATTCATATCATAAGCAGGTGATAACCTCCACCCATTTTCTGTAATGATGAAGCCGTGATTTCTCAAGTGATCGTCTGTATTTGAAATAGCGATATTAAATACGATACGTCGCCATAATTCCTGAAGGTCTTCATCGGGAGAAGCCCCATTGAATTGGATAAACTCGGCCAGTTCCAAATAGCTCGGAGTTTGATCTCTGATCCCTGTTTCAAAATGGCCGGTCATCGTCATGGCGGAAGCAAAATGAATGCGTTCGTCACCATGGCGATCAAATCGTTTTGAGAAAAAGGTGTGATACTTCCCAGTAATTTGTTCAACTCTGGCTTCGGGAACACTTATGCCGGCGGACTTTGCCAGCTCCCAAGCCACATATTCCCACGCTCCTTTGTTAATCGTATCCTGCCGTGAGGGAAACTTAGCAATCCAGAGTTCTCCATCCTCGTCTATTACAGATGATTTTGGCCGGGCACCGCCTAATGATGATCCCGGAGCAAGCAGTATTCGCAGCCATTTCCTTACAGCTTCTGAATCTTCGTCTGATTCTACAAGATCAGCACCTACCTGTAATTCACGAACATCTGTAATAGGAGGGATGGACTTTTCTTCATCGTTATCGAGAAATGGACCGTCTTCATCCAATTTAAAACGTAACCCACCCATTCGGGCCGGGTCAAAGACTCCCAACAAAAAATCGATGTCTGTTAACCTGCGCCTTTGCTCACCTTCCGGTTTTAGCAGGGCTTCTCGCTTTTGCATAAGTGTGCGCCCCCACGTATCGGGCATAGAATCCAAAAACATCCCGAAGTTAGGTTTGTCAACCTTGGAATATTGAGGTCCCGTAAACCACTCAAGGTCGGGATCTAACTGTAGCTGAGATTGTGTATCGAGCCATTCCCTGTCGTAAGCAAAACTCCAGGCTAAATGACCTCGTGCTTCCTGAGCAGTGAGCACACCCATTTTGATTGGATCAGAGATTCCCTGCCAATGGGCATATACGATGATATCTGTTTTATCAGGAGCCATACTTACAGATTCATGTCTTGTAATTTTCGACCAAACTCATCATCAGCCGCTAGTTTCAGAAAATCTTCATGTAAATTGAAAACTCGCAATACATTAAAGTACGCTCCAATTGATACGGAAGATTTCCCCTGCTCAATATGATATAAGGTGGTCCGGTTAATATTAGCACGTTCTGCGACCTGAGTAGTCGTAAGTTTGCGGCGTTTACGGGCCAGCTTAATATTTTCACCAAGTTCTTCTAAGATCTTGCGGTGCTGTGGAAATATTTTTTGCTTCTTTGATTTCATAGTGTTGAATAATTTCAACAATATTAGCGTAATTGTTGATAATAAACAACATTATTTATGAATAGTTGACAATTAGAACCAATAAAAGCTACTGCTGGATCTTAACAAATAAGATGAACGGTCTGCATAAGGCAATAGATTGCATTTAAATGAAAATGTTTGCCGTATGTTGGCCACCCCAATAAACACAAAAGCCATAAGATATTGCAAGATAATATCTTATGGCTTGGCGTTAGTACGTCTATG
>JAXHMB010000004.1:0-888381 GCA_034521755.1 Balneolaceae bacterium | reverse complement strand
ATGGAACGTTTTCCCTCGTTCCGTAATTTTTTATGTTGACGTCACATGATCTCTAATCACTAAACTGCTATTACATTATGATGGAAAATATGAAACGTGTTACAGATGCCATCGGAGAGTATATTGTAGAAAACGGTCAGGAATACCGGCGGCTGCTGGTATCCAAATCTTTTCACAAAACGCTCCACAAAGAAGCCGAAGAGCACGATTCCAAAGTGGACCTGCCGCGGCTGGAAATAAAAGAAAATGCAGATTACGATTTTAAGCTGCTGCCCTGATGTAATAATCCTAAAACATTTTGTAGCTGATTATAGAATGGTAGCAAATATATTATAAGATACTAGACACACCCCTTCCGCCAGATGGCAGACATCCCTCTTGATAGAGGGGACCTTGGGTGGCTGTTGTCATGTTTATACCTACTCAAACATTTTAAAAGGCAAAAAGGAGTCCCCTCCGTTGGAGGGGTGCCGAACAAAGAGAGGCGGGGTGGGTCAGTATTTGCGTAGGTTCTGTATGTAATAGCACAAGACATTAATCCTAATTTATTATTTAGTGTAACGATATGAGCAAGACCAATCTTCATAAAGCCACCTTTGGCGCCGGATGTTTTTGGTGCACCGAAGCCGTATTCCAGGAACTGCAAGGCGTTAAGTCCGTAACTTCGGGCTATGCCGGGGGAAATATCCCTAACCCTTCCTACCGGGAAGTCACCTCCGGGACCACCGGTCATGCCGAGGTTGCACGAATAGAGTATGATCCCGAAGTCATCAGTTACAAACAGCTGCTTACCGTTTTCTGGCATACCCATAACCCCACTACCAAAAATCGTCAGGGTGCTGACGTAGGCACGCAGTACCGCTCGGTCATCTTTTACCACAACGACAAGCAAAAAGAAGCAGCCGAACAATCACGTAAAGAAACCAACGCTTCCGGGTTATGGAACGACCCGATTGTAACCGATATTGAGCCGCTCAACAATTTCTGGGAAGCCGAAGACTACCACCAGAATTATTTTGCCGCCAACCCCAATGCGGGCTACTGCTCAATGGTTATTGCTCCCAAAATCAAGAAGCTGCGCAAAGAGTTTACCGATATGCTAAAAAAGGATACTGCCTGATAGCATCTTTTTACGTCTGGGGCTGCCACAGCTTTTTGATATAAGTATATTTTATCGTAAATAATTGCTACACATTGATGCAGCAAACAATTACGATCTTATGTCTCTAAAAAGAATTCTTACAACTGCCTGTCTGATGCTCGCAGTTATCCTTACTGCAAGTGCACAAGACACTACAATGACCTTCGAAGAATATGAGCCCAAATCAACGCTGGTAGTACCGGGTGAAAAAGTAAAAAGTGCCAAATACCCATTCGTTGATGTGCACAATCACCAGTGGCGCATGGCTACGCAGAATCTTGCCCAAACGGCTGCCGAGATGGACAGCCTTAACATGGCGGTGATGGTAAACCTGAGCGGTCGATCAGGTAAAACACTCAAAAAAATGGTGGACAACGCCAGAGAAAATGCCCCTGGACGATTTATCGTCTTTGCCAACATTGACTTTGACGGCATTGACGACCCCAACTGGACGGAGCAAACCGTAAAACAGCTGGAAGAAGATTATAAGAACGGCGCCCGCGGACTCAAGATTTACAAAAACCTCGGCCTTACGGTCACCGACAGCCAGGGCAAAAGAGTTTCAGTTGACGATCCGCGCATCGACCCCATCTGGGCCAAAGCCGGAGAGCTGGGCATTCCCGTGCTCATACACACCGGAGAGCCGGCGGTCTTTTGGGCGCCCATCGACAAGTACAACGAACGCTGGCTGGAAATGAAGAATTTCCCAAATCGTCACCGCGGCGACTCCACCCGTTACCCCAGTTGGGAAGAAGTGATGAGCGAGCAGTGGAATGTGTTTCGAAAGCACCCCGAAACTACTTTTATTAATGCACACTTGGGTTGGCTGGCCAATGACCTGGCACGTCTGGGTGAGCTGTTTGACGAATTCCCAAACATGTATTCAGAGATTGGTGCTGTACTCGCTGAGCTTGGTCGCCAGCCGCGATTTGCCAAAGAGTTTTTTATCAAGTATCAGGACCGCATTATGTTTGGCAAAGATACCTGGCGTCCCAAAGAATATTATGTGTATTTCAGAGTTTTAGAATCCGACGATGAATATTTTGACTACTACCGCAAGCGTCATGCTTTCTGGAAAATGTATGGATTGGATTTGTCCGATGAAGTGTTAAGAAAACTGTATTACAAAAATGCACTAAAAGTTATACCCGGAATTGATGCGTCTTTATTTCCGGATCACTAACACTAAACTAAATATTATAGCCATGAAAAAACTACTAAAACTATCGTTATTTGCTGTTATAGCGACCTTTTTTGTTGCCGAATTTGCTCACGCGCAGGAACGAAGCAATGAATCGGCACGGCCCAGCCCGAATGCTTCCGTGAGTCAGACTATTGGAACTACCCAGGTTACCGTAACTTATGGTCGCCCGGGTATCAAAGGCCGCACTTATTTTGGAGAAGGTTCCGCCCTCGCACAAATAGGCTCTGTTTGGAGAACAGGAGCCAATGAATCAGCAGCTATTTCCTTTTCTGATGATGTGATGGTAGGCGGCAAAGAAGTAGCAGCCGGCACCTATTCTCTTTACACCATTCCCGGTGAAGAAGAATGGACCATCATCATTAATAACAAACTTTCCTGGGGTACGCAGTACGATGAAGCTGAAGACGAAATACGAGTTAAAACTTCAGTCGTAGACAATAATGCACCCATGCAGGAATGGTTCCAGATCAGCTTTGATACACTGTCTGACACCAAAGCGCATATGAACCTGCACTGGGGAACTACAAAAGTAGCTGTACCTATAACAGTTGCTGAATAGAGCCTTTTAAGAGACAACGACAAATAAGCAATTATATTCAAGCATCAGACCTTCATACTAAGGAATCGGTGAGTGATGGGGCGCTGCCCCACCACAGTCTGCTGATGCTTTTTACCTTTCTTTGGGGCGCCAATTTTGTGCTGGCTGAGATAGCGCTGGCCGAAATGGCCCCCATTTCTTTTAGTGTATCCCGCTTTGCCATGGGCGGCCTGGCTATGGTACTGGTACTCTATTATCAATGCTACGTCGATGCCAAAACCAATCAAACGGATTTTCAGTTTTTACCAACTATCGACAAAGAGGACTGGGGAAGACTGTTGCTCGTATCTATCCTTGGTGCTACTCTGGCTCCCTGGCTGGGCATTGAAGGACTGGGACTTACCCACGGTGCTCGGGCATCTATCTGGCTGGCATTAGGCCCGGCAATAAGCACCGGCTTCGGCTATCTGCTTACCACCGAAAAAATGGGTATGTATGGATACATGGGAGTGGTATTGGCCGGCATTGGAACCGCGGTGCTTGCCTTCGACGGGATTCGTCCTGAACAGGGCTACTGGCTGGGCGATATTTTGCTTTGTGTTGCTTTGGCTATGACCGTAGTAGAGCTGCATCTCATAAAACCGCTGGCCCGCAAATATGGATCCGTACCGATGGTCGCTATGCGAACACTTATTGGCGGTTCGCTTTATTTGCTTATCGCCTCTCCTTCACTGGTTCAAGAAAGCTGGTTAAATTTAGGCTTCTGGACTTGGGTCGCCATTCTTGCCGGAGGAGCTATTGGCGTAGGTGTTGGTCAGTGGGTAAAAGTACGAGCGCTGCGTTCGCTGGGTCCCACTCAGGTAATTATTTATGGAAATCTGGTGCCTATTGCGGCAATCGTCATTGCCTGGCTGGCCATAGGAACCAATCCATCGGTATATGAACTGCTGGCAGGTGCGCTAATTATTATTGGAGCAATTTTTATACAGGTAATTGACGGCGGAAAAGCAAAACTTTCATCACAATCTACAGCATCCGAAGACGATACGCTTTCTATAGTGGCCACTGCCAAACAGGACTAGTCTTTTTTTTATCCTGCTTTACCATCTCTTATCATTTGCATCTTTTTTTACAAAATTTTGAGTGATTCATTTTGATATCATCTTCATTGTGTTCACATTTTAAAATCGCAGTACTCAAAAACAGGAACCTATAAACCACGTTGTTATGATATTGAAAAGATTATTGACCGTATGTGTATTCTTCTTTCTGAGCACAACGCTCATTGCCCAAAATCAATCCACCAAATCTGACCAATCAATTCCGAAAGCAAAAACTTTTACTTCTGATCAAAGTGTTAGAATTGACGGTAAAAATATTGACCTTGAAGCAACGACCGGAACCATGAAGCTCAGGGACAAAAATAATAAGCCTATTGCACTGTTTGGATATACGAGCTATATCAAGAAGAATGTTGATGACAAGGAATCGAGACCTATCGTCTTTGCCTATAACGGCGGACCCGGCTCTGCCTCTTTCTGGCTACATATGGGTGTGTTGGGCCCAAAACGGGTAGTTATTAATGATCCCGATTATACCGGACCTGCTCCCTACGATGTGGTAAACAACGAACATTCTATCCTTGATAAAGCCGACCTTGTGATGATGGATCCTGTTGGCACGGGCCTCAGTGTACCTGTGGGTGAAAAGGAATTTAAAGACTTCTGGGGTGTTGACCAGGATATTGAAAGTGTAAGCCAGTTTATCAGACAATATCTCATCAAGCATGAGCGGCTTAATTCTCCGAAATATATTCTGGGAGAAAGTTACGGAACTTTCCGCAACGCCGGCGTTATGGCACACTTGCAAGACCAGGGTATTGAACTAAACGGAGTCATTATGGTATCATCTGTCTTTGATTTGAGGCAGCTGTTGTTTCCACCCGGAGAAGATCTTTCCTACATCGTGCATTTTCCCACCTATGCTGCTACAGCATGGTATCACGACAAGGTTGATGGCAAAAAGGAGAATATTGAAAACTTCCTGGATGAAGTAAGAGCATTCACCAAAAATGAATACGCTCCTGCACTCTATGCAGGAGATCAGCTTACTGATCAAGAAAAGCAGGACATCGCAAACAAGCTTACCTCTTATACCGGTTTAAGTGCTGATTACTGGTTGAAAGCTGATTTACGTGTTACCAATGGTGAATATTTTGCTGAATTTCTCAGAGATGAGGGAGAAATCGTAGGCCGGCTGGATTCACGCTTTACCGGCATAAATCGCGACCTTATCAGTCAAACAGCCGAGTATGATCCTCAAAGTGCTGCTATCTCTCCACCCTATATAACGGGCTTTCTGGATTATTTTTACAATGATTTGGGAGTAGATAAAGACCTGCATTATCAAACGAGTGCAGGCAGCAGAGAAGGATTCAGTTGGGACTGGAGCCATACCGGAAATACAGCCTGGGGCGCACAAGTTGCCATCAATACCGGTATCGATATGGCCCGTACCATGAGTCATAATCCAAACGTGAAAGTGTTGATTCTCAATGGATATTATGACTTGGCAACCGTTTTTTATGGAGTAGAATATACCATTGATCATCTTGGCCTGGAACCTGAAATTAAGGATAACATCATCATGAAATATTATGAAGCCGGCCATATGATGTACACACATCCGCCCTCTCTTGAAAAGTTTGACAATGATGTATCAGAGTTTATTACAAACACATCCAACTAATTTTTAAAGGGGAATTCGCTGGCCCTCTTTGGCCAGTTGATATCCCCTTTCTACAATCTCTTTTTGAGCCTCACTTCCCGGTACCAATGCTGGGTTGGTATGGTTAAAATGGATAAAGTGTACTTTTGCTTTATGGACCGCCGACAAACCCGAAAACCGATCCATGCTGTGCGAAATAAATGGATGCGGGAAGTTGGACATATCCCGGCCGGGGATTTCACCATTGGCAAAGAAAGTGGCATCAAGCAAAGCTATGTCTACATTTTTGATCTGCTCTTCAATAGAAACACCCCATTCATCCCACTCTTCCCAGCTGTCAATATCCGGAATAAATAAGATAGACTTATCCGGCCCTTCAATTCTATACCCTACCACTTCAGAATATTCCTGCCTATGTGGAACCAGAAAGGGCGTAATGCTGATGCGCTCATTCAGCACGATAGTACTGTCAGTAGCAAGCTTTGTCAATGCAATATTCTCATATTTCACCAGCTGGTTCCACGGCCCATTTTGGGACAAAAATTCTGCCATCTTGGGCATGGCATAGACCCTGGCTTTATCAGCACCCATAGATTCATGACCTAAAAACATCAGCCCGGTATAATGACCGATATGTGCATGGGTCAGAAAAATACCATCAGGCACAGCACTTTTTTCTTCCACTTCTTCATTAAGCATGTGCAGCTGCCGGCGGAAGTCGGGCGTTGCTTCAATCATCCATCGCTCATTTGTTTTGGGATCAACAACCCCAAGGGACACCACCTTTTCGGCTCGCTTGGGGTTTTCCCAGCCGGGGTGATCTGTACCGGCCTGCGGCACGCCTCCATCCTGTCCGATCCCAAGTACCAGTACGTAAGGATCATCGGAATACGTATAGCCGGGAGGATACTCTTCCACCGCACACAGAAGAATGCCGAGCACACAAAAAATGAATAGAAAGAAGTATTGAAATCGCTTTTTCAT
This sequence comes from Balneolaceae bacterium, assembly GCA_034521755.1. Classification (GTDB taxonomy): domain Bacteria; phylum Bacteroidota; class Rhodothermia; order Balneolales; family Balneolaceae; genus JAXHMB01. The sequence continues at coordinate 881,787 of JAXHMB010000004.1, read as the reverse complement.
GGCTTTTATTTATAAAATAATTTCAAATAAAAAAAGGCGAACCCAAAATGGATTCGCCTTTAGTCGTGTCTCTCGCTCAAGGCTTAAAATCGAAAAGACAACTGCATCAGAAAGTTTCTGCCGGCCTGCGGGTAGTAATAGTTAAAGTGCTGTTCCTGTCCACCAGAAATAAAACCAAAGGTGTATCCATTGGTCTCGTATTTACGATCCAGTACGTTATTGACCTGCAGGTTGGCTGTCAGTCCCTGCAGTACCGGAATATTATTGAAGCTGTATCCCAGGCGTATGTCATTGCGCAGGTACGGATCAATGGAGCGCGATCTTTGATTGGTGTTATCCAAGTACTGACGCGATACATATTTGACAATCAGCTCACCGGTGAAGCCGCTGTTATTATAGGTGGCAATGGCATTTCCAATAAAGGAAGGGGAAAACGCAATATCGGTATCCGTAAACACGCGTGTCTCCTGTGTGCCGGTATCAAAGTTGTCGATAAACTGGGTGTATTGTTCAATTTTATTCTGGCTGATGGTGGCATTGGCAGAAAACTCAAGCTGTCGGGTGAGCTGTACTCCGCCCTGAAGTTCAATACCTGTACGGTAGCTGTCGGGCACATTCTGGCGAATGGCCGAGCCCACATCATTCAGCTCTCCGGTAGGAATCAGCTGGTTTTTATAATTCATATAGTACAGGTTTACACCGGCATAAAATCGGCTGAACTCTCCCTTGTATCCCAGCTCCCAATCGTACAACGTTTCATGACTTGGACGACTTTGAGGCGTTGAGTTTACATACTCATCACGGGTGGGTTCTTTATTGCCTACACTAAATGAAGCAAATGCACGATGCCCATCGCCAAAACGATAAACCAATCCGGCCTTGGGATTAAAGAACGTCAGCTTATCCGTTTGCTGCACATCAATAACCTGCTGTCCACCGCCCTGAACCGGCTGCGTGTCTTTTCCCAAAAACTCATAAGTAATGCGCCGCACCTGCATATCTGCAAAAACACTCAGCGATTCTGTGAAAAAGTAATTGGCCTTTCCATACAGGTTGAAGTCGGTTTTAAAAGCATTATTATCATAATAACGCTTGTTAATTTCGCTGTCCCCGGCAAAGCGAGCCCAGATCACTTCTCCAAAGTGGTCGCCATCATATTCGTTATAGCCCCCGCCTAAAGTAAGCGAAAACTGGTCCTGTTTTTTATACTGCGTAGAAAACACGGCACCGTAAAAATGGTTGTCCAGCCAGAGCTGGCGCACCAGGTCACTTTCTGTGATCGTAGTGTTGCCTACCTGAACAGGATTAATCTGATAGTCTGAAAGTGTTTCATCTGCATGATATTCCTCAAAATAACCCCGTCCATAGGTATAATGGGCAGAAATATTGGCATCCCAGTTTTCAGCCAACTGATAGGAATAGTGCAGCTGGTAATGGTCCTGCTGGTAATTATCGGTTTGGTTTTCGTAGGGTTCACCATCCTTTTCCATCCCGGCCGAGTTAAATGTGCGGTCAGTGTTCAGCTTGTCTTCGGGCACGCCGTACCAGGCCTGGTAGGTTTTTTCTCTGCCTGAAAACACATCAGCCCGCAGCAGACTTTTATCACCATGATAAGCGCCGCTCAGATAGAACGATTTCAGGTCAGATGAAGCCCGGTCAATATAACCGTCCGAGGTTATCTTGGACAATCGTCCCTGCACCTGCCAGCCGTTCTCCATTAAACCGGAGCCCAGCTGCACATTATATTTTTGCGTATTGAATGAGCCGTAGCCGGTGTTTATTTCACCAAAGGAAGACGAGCGCATCTCTGATGTTTGGAGATTCATGGTAGCCCCAAAAGCCGCTGCTCCGTTGGTCGAAGTACCTACGCCGCGCTGAATCTGAATATTTTCAACCGACGAGGCCAGATCAGGCAGGTTCACCCAGAAGACGCCATGCGATTCGGCATCATTAAGTGGAATGCCGTTGATGGTTACGTTCACCCGGCCGGGATCAACACCGCGAATGCGAATGCCTGTATAGCCAATGCCTGCTCCTGCATCAGAAGTAGTTGTCACCGAAGGCGTATTGCTTACCAGGTAAGGGACATCCTGCCCTAAATTCTGTTTTTCAATCTCCTTTCGCGTAACATTTTCATAGGCCATCGGCGTTGCCTCATCCACGCGTAATGCCTTCACAAACACCGCGTTACTCATAATAGCCTGTGGCACCATCATGACCTTAAGGTCTCTACCTCGTGCATCGGTGTCGATGGTTTGTGTTTTATAGCCTACAAACGAAATGGTAATTTCGCTGGATTCACCTTCCTGCAATTCAAAAGAAAATGCACCGTCGCCATCTGTTGAGGTACCATTTTGTGTACCAACCTGTACGATGTTGGCTCCAGCCAAAGGCTCTTTGGACTGCACATCTTTTACCGTACCGGTTACTGTTTGTGCTGACAAAGATAAAAAGCCCGAAGAAATGATGAGCATTACAAACAATGCCATCAGGCTCTTGGTAGTGATAGATTTCATAGAATCCTCCGTCTTAAAGTTCAAGCGGAGGGTTACTTGCTAATGCTGATACGCAGAAATGCATCAGGTTTCCCTACGCCGGTGTTACCCGGTTCAGGTTCTTAGGGTATGATCTCAGCCCGCTGTGCAAGCACCCCCAACCTTGGGTTGTGTTTCAAATATGTGCTAAAGATAAGGGGTATTTATACTATCGTCAAAACAATGATCTCTCTTTCATTAAAAAATCTTTTTTGATTACTTTGATTCACCGTTTCACTATAAAATTACTACGATGAAATTATTTCGCGCCCTTTTTACGCTGTCTGCCATTGCCCTCTTTACAATCTCCTGCTCATCCAATAATGCAGGACCTAAAGCACTTTCTCCCGAGATCACCTCTGATGATATCCTGAAACATATTTCTTTTTTAGCTGACGACACTTTGAAAGGGCGTCAGGCCGGAACTCCGGGTGAAGTTAGATCCGCCAATTATATCGCAGATCATTTTGCCAACTTCGGCTTAGTCCCGGCGGGAAATAACGACACCTATTTCCAGGAGTTTACCATCAACATGAACATGCTGAATAATCCGCACAGCAACAGTAACAAAGAGTTCAAAGATCAAGAACATATTGCACGGAATGTAGCAGGCATTATAAAAGGTACTGAACAGCCCAATCAATATATTGTGATCGGTGCCCACTACGACCACCTGGGCTACGGCGATTTCGGCTCACTGTACAACCGCGATACCACTTCTATTCACAATGGTGCTGATGATAATGCTTCCGGCACTGCCGGGGTGCTGGAACTGGCGCAGTACTTTAATCGCCACCCTATCAAAAAAAGCATTCTGTTTCTGGCTTTTTCTGCCGAAGAAATGGGCCTGCTGGGATCACAGCATTATGTAGAAAACCCAACCATTGAACTTGATAATGCTCTGGCCATGATCAACATGGATATGATTGGGCGCATGGCAGAAAACAAGCTGCTTATTTTTGGTACCGGTTCGGCCGACCGATGGTCACAGCTCATTGAAGAAGCCAATACAGATTCCATCACTATTAATACTGTGCCCGATGGCACCGGAGCCAGTGATCACACCAGTTTTTACAACAAACAGATTCCCGTATTGCACTACTTCACCGACACACACGCCGACTATCACCGTCCCTCTGATGACACCGAATACATTAATGGTGAAGGAACCGACAAAGTGCTGGAGCATGTAAAGCGTATGGTTGTTGCCTTGGACAACCTTACTGAAGACGAGCTAACCTACACCGAAGCGCCGGTTACCCAAAACCGTGATGTCACCATGAGCGGCGTCACTCTGGGAGTTACTCCCGACTACGGCTTTGATGGAAACGGTATGCGCATTACGGGAGTTCGCGGCGGCGGTGCAGCTGACAGCGCCGGACTGCAAGGCGGCGATGTGATTATCAAACTGGCCAATAAAGACCTGAAAGATATTTATGCTTACATGGAGATTTTAAATACGCTTGAAGAAGGGCAAACGACTACCGTAACCGTTTTACGGGATGGCTCAGAACAGACTTTTGAAATTGAATTATAAATAGTAACAAGTGATGAGTAATGAGTAAATAGAGGCTACTCAATACTCATCACTTATTAACCGCAAAATTATGAGAAACAGACTCTGCTTATTCTTAATCCCACTAATTGTTCTTAGCTGCAGCTCTAAGTCAGATCTTAACATATCAAAACAATACCAAGCTATCTCGTCGCTGGGTGATACGCTTTACGCGCCTCCCCTCGGCACAGAAACAGAACAGCGCTTTGAAACAAATCTTAGCAGGGCAAAAGCCCAATATGAGGCCACCCCGAATGATGCCGATGCCATCATATGGTATGGACGCCGCACCGCCTACCTGGGCAACTACCAAAAAGCCATTGATATTTTTACCGAAGGCATTGAAAAACATCCTGATGACGCGCGCATGTATCGTCACCGGGGACACCGATGGATTACCGTACGCAAATTTGCCCGCGCTGTTGCCGACCTGAAAAAAGCTTCAGAGTTAATTGAAGGAACAGAAGACCAGGTTGAGCCGGACGGGCTTCCCAACGCCCAGAACAAGCCGCGCAGTTCCCTGCACACCAATATTTGGTATCACCTGGGATTGGCTTATTACCTGACGGGAAATTTTAACAAAGCAGCCGACGCCTACCGGGAATGCCTTGATGCTTCTACCAATGATGATATGCTGGTAGCCTCATCCTACTGGTTATATATGACCCTGCGAAGAGCGGGCCAAGATGGTGCAGCCGGAGAAGTCCTCGAACCCATCGAAGAAGAAATGGACATCATCGAAAACGACAGCTACCATAAATTGCTATTGGTATTTAAAGGGAATTTTGACGAGAAAAGCTTATTGAATGACAGCACCACACCACTCGATAATGCCACCATTGGATATGGCATTGGCAACTGGCACTTCATCAACGGGCGTAAACAACGGGCCCGTGAGATATTCCGCGAGGTCTACAGCGGCAGCAGCTGGGCAGCTTTTGGGTACATCGCCTCAGAGGTAGAACTGGTGAGAGTTGATTTCTAGTCTAACGAGTAAAGAGTTTCCTATTAAGAGAAAATTTACTTCTTACTCATCACTTCTCACTCGTTAATCAGTTTCCTACCATAAATACTGCATTGCCGAATAACAGCTTTCCATTATACCAAAATGCCCGGAACAGTGGATGGTCTACCATATACACCACAGCACCGCTGCCCATATTCTGCACGCCAAAAGTGAGTGTATGTTCAAGCTGATCTTTCGCTTTATGACCAATAAATCCACTGGTATGAGCGCCTTCTTTGGCTACTCCAACATTCCACCCGTTATCAAGGTACTCATAAGCATCTGAGCTCAGCTTTAGACTGAAATAACTGTCATCGTATCCAAAAGCCAGCGGATGCGTATTATCCATGGTAATCTTGAAAATGGAGCCCGCATTAAAATTGCGAATGCTCTCGCGCTGACGCTCCCCATAGGTATCCAGTTTATCTTCGGGCTTTTTCTCCTCGTCAGCATCTTCTGTCTCTTTGCTTTTTAACGCAAACCCATCCTTTCCGGCAAGCATCCGGTTGGCTCCCTGAAGGGCAATCAGCCTTCCGCCTGCGCGAATCCATGACTGTACTTCTTTCATACGGCTTTCGTTAAGCGTGTCATTATAATAACCGGATGGGAGAATCAGTACATCGTAATCATCCAGGTCAATACTTCCAAAGTCATTGGTATTGATGAGCGTCACCGGGTAGTCAATCTGCTTATCAAAATAGTGCCAGATTTCACCCACCATATTTGACGAAGTACCATCACCCGAAAGCAAAGCCACACGCGGCCTCTCAAGATAGTTGACGGATGAAGCACCAAAGTCAGATCCTGACTCTACAAAACCTGTTGACACCGGGTACAGCTGCTGATTATGCATAGTTGCAATTTTCTGAACCTGGTCATCAAATTTATTGCCCATCTGCGTATTTCCATTCCGGGTTATGATAAGGGTTCCCGGCTCATAGTTTCGTCCATCTATTGAAAAAGGTTCTTCCGCAAAACGAACTTTGATATCATTCTCCAGCAAATCCCCCAGCATTTTCACATCGGCCATATCCTTCCACTCAGCCAGGTAGGCATAAGCTCCGGCAGAAGCACTATTTGAAATATCTTTCACAGGTACGGTGGCTGACTCCATATTTACGCGGTCGGTAAGTGCATATCCATCCAGCCCATAGGCATAGTGCTGTTCCCAGGCCGTGATATCGTATGTCATAGAATCTACCAGCTCGGGACGCGGCTCGAATAGTACGCGGGCAAGCACCGATTTAGGCTGACGCACATCAATAATATAGTCGCCTTCAGAGACAGAAATCCGTTCACTTTTCCCTGTCTGGTAGTTATATCCGGTGTAGGATTTTGAAGATGTCGCCTTACCAAACTCAATTTTATGCTTCTTCAGCAACTCAAGAAGATCAATAATCTTATCGGGATTGTTATCCGCTTTAATCACAAATGACTTATACTTGCCGGCCGGATTATTTTGAGCTCTTTCATAATAATCGGCAAATTCGGCTGTAAGTTTTTCCGCATTCCGGGAAGCAATTTCCACTGTTGACATACCCGTTGTATGGTGATGCGTCAGGCGATCTTTGAGACTAAGCGTATCCCCTTCAGGCTTGAGGATTCCCAATCCCGCATATCCACCACCTGCCTGCTCGTAGGTCATGCCAATAGACCCGTTAAAAATTGGATAGGTATCACCATAACTGGGATAGAAGAGATCAAACACTTCACCGGTGAAATAAAGCCAACTGTTTTGGTCAAAATATTTTGCATGGTTTTTCCCGATCGTATACTGGAAGTTTCTTTGCCAGTCGGTAATAGCAGTGTGAAAAGGCTCTGCTGCAGGTGCAAAATAGTAGGGCGAAGTGTATCCCTGTTCGTGAAAATCTACATGAACTTGCGGCAGCCACTGCTGGTACACTTCCATACGCTGTCGGCTTTCAGTCTGTGTAAGCCAAGCCCAGTCGCGGTTTAAGTCAAAATAGTAATGATTTGTACGTCCACCCGGCCACGGCTCGTGATGTTCTCTTGCATCACCATGAGCGTTGAACTGTTCACCCACCGTTTCTTTATACCAGTGCACGTACCGATCCCGCCCATCGGGGTTGAGCATCGGGTCCATAACTACGACTGTTTTTTGCAGCCAATTTTTAGACTCGGAATTACCCGGATTTACCAGCTCATAAAGTGTTTTCATAGCAGCCTCACTGCTCGATGTCTCGTTGCCATGCACGTTATAACTCAGCCAAACAATAGGAATGTTATTCACAGGCTGCCCTTCCATCATGCCCGCTCTTTTAAGATTATCTGTTCTAATCTCTTCGAGCCGGCCCATATTCTCTTCCGTTGAAACCTGTACAAGTACCAGCTCCCTGCCCTCGTTGGTAGTACCATACTGTTCAAAATTAACCATGGGTGACTGATCAGCCACATACTTAACATAGTTCATCACTTTATAGTGAGGCGTCCACTCACTGCCCAGTTCATAGCCCAGATACTGGGAAGGAGACTGGATTTCATTTTGTGCTTGGAGGCCTGTTGTCACAAACAACAAGACGATTGTAAATACGAATGAAGTCTTTAGCTTTTTAATCATAATAATAAGTAATGAGTCGTAAGTAATAAGTAAAAAGAACGGTTGCTTTTTACTTATTACTCGTTACTGGTTTTTAGTTAATGTATTTAAAATTAAAGCTCCGTTATGTAAAATCTTATTCAGCAGCAGCCGTATCTGCAAGTGCTTCCTCCACTTGTTTTACTACCGTATCAGCTATAGCATTTGGAATTGGGATAGACAGATTATAATGAGCTATTTTCCAGCCCTCTTCTCTTTTTAACAATACGCCACTGCCTCGAGCCGGACCCAGATTTGGTGTATCCAGCGCTTCATCAAACCAGGCCGTTTTGCCATTGGGTGAAAAGTAGACGTGCCGCTCAACGGGTGTAAAATTCCAGGCACGGCCGCGATCAAAGTACGGCTTGCTCCACGGACGAAAGACAGCTATTGTCCACCGTTCTGTTGCATCTGTGCCCATAAAGATAGCACTGTCGCTGTCGAAGTGACTAAAATATCGTTCAAAGTCAGCTTCCGCAGCAGCGTTATGCCAGTCATCGAGCACCGCATTTACCTTTTCATCAGAGGGGTTATAATCTTCTAGCTTTTGCTGACATCCAATTCCAAGACTAAGCAGCAAAAGTACGGTTGTAACTTTTATAAAGTTATTCATAAACAGTTATTAATTGACTGAATGTTTGATAGTACGAAATGGTTTTTATTTCACCAAGAAAGCTGGTTCTTACTTAACTTTTTATATCAACCTGTCCGCCAGCCCTTGTGGAATCATCCGCCGACTGGGGATGGCCACGTAGTGGCATTCCACAGGGCCAGCCGGCGGATCGGGGTCATTAGCTTAGTTAGAAAGTTCACTTTAGATGCTGAAATAAATTCAGCATGACACATTGTTTATTGATAATTTTCAGTACTAATAATACATTTTTTACTTTTTACATCAATTTCAATCTGACTTATTTTATGTCTGTTACCAATCAGGAAATTGCCGAGCAGTTACGAGAAATTTATCAGCTGATGCAGCTGGCAGGTGAAAACCGTTTTCGCGCCATTGCTTTTGATCGCGCCGCCCAAACTATCGAATCACTGGATGGAAATATCAGCGATTACATTGAAAATGAAAACCTGACCGACATCAAAGGCATAGGCAATTCTATCGCTGAGGATATCACCTCCTATGCACAAACAGGGAAGATTGAAGTTCTTGAATCGCTGCGTGAGAAAATTCCTCCCGGTATCATACAATGGCTGGACATCTCAGGGCTGGGTCCTAAAAATATTGCAAAAATTCACAAAGAGCTGGGTATTTCCGAGCTGGAGGAACTAAAAGAGGCTTGTGAAGATGGACGCGTAGCAGAGCTGGACGGACTAGGTCAGAAATCGGCTGAAAAAATATTGAACTCCATCGAATGGATGGAACAGTTTGAGGAACGCTGTCATCTCGACGAAGCCACAGAAATTGCAATACCTATGTATGACTTTTTAAAGAACAAAAAAGGTGTGCAAGAAATCGACATCGCCGGATCTCTGCGGCGCGCGAAAGAAACCATCGGTGATATTGACATCATCATTGGCGCTGAAGAAAAATATATTGAAGATCTCTTTGATGCTTTTGTAAATCACGAACTGGTTGTTGAAGTGCTTGGGCGTGGTGACACCAAAAGTTCAATACGCACACAGGAAGGGCGTCAGGTGGACCTTCGCATTGTTACACCCGAGCAGTTTCCTGCAGCCTTGATGTATTTCACCGGCAGCAAAGAGCACAATGTAGTGATGCGTCAGCGAGCCCGCGAGCGCGGAATGTCACTCAATGAATACGGGCTTTTTAAGCTTGATGACGAGGGCAATACAAACTTTGATGCCCCTATCGACTATGATTCCGAAACTGATATCTACGGTGAGCTGGATCTTCATTTTGTTCCGCCCGAATTGCGCGAAGACCGCGGAGAATTTGACTACTTTGAAGAGCATGAAACCATGGATCTGGTTACTGAAAAAGATATTAAAGGCGTGCTTCATGCCCACAGCACCTGGAGTGACGGTAAATACTCTATTGAAGAAATGGCCCAGGCCTGTATTGACCGAGGATATGAATATTTGGGGATTACAGATCACTCGCAAACCGCAGCCTATGCCGGCGGACTAAAACCGGATGAAATTAAACAACAATGGGAAGAAATTGACAAGCTGAATGAAGAATTTAAAAATAAGGGAATCAATTTTCGCATCTTCAAAGGCATTGAATCAGATATTCTTTCTGACGGCAGCCTAGATTACGAAGACACCCTTCTGGAAAGTTTTGATTTCGTTATCGCCAGTGTGCACAACGGCATGGATATGCCGCGTGAGAAGATGATGATGCGCTTTCGCAACGCCATTAAAAATCCTTTCACAGATATAGTAGGCCACCCTACCGGAAGGCTTCTTTTGAAACGTGACGGCAGCGACCTCGATATGAATGAACTTATTGAACTGGCAGCCGAACATAATACGGCCATTGAAATTAATGCCAATCCCTGGCGGCTGGACCTAGACTGGCGGCATGGCAATAAAGCCAAAGAAGCAGGCCTGATGTCATCCATCAATCCCGATGCCCACTCCACTGACGGTATTGACCATATAACATACGGAGTACGTATAGCCCGAAAAGCCAGGTTTGGGAAAGAGCGTATCCTTAATACCAAAAGTGCCGGTAAATTGGCAAAATGGTTTGAGAAAAAATAGAATACAAGACTTACAATTCTATACCTTTCATATCTAGGTCCCTATTATGAAACGCCCTAAATAATTTTCTGCTACCAAATTTTTTTAACAGTTCTTCTCGCTCTATCTTCGTTTTCTTTTGAGAAAGTATCAACTGATAAGAGCTGTACGGCCATTCTTCAATTCCTTTTACAAATCCATGCAAAACCGGATTTTGGTGAATGTACCAAATCAACCTAGTAAAATATACGTCATCTTTAACCGGCTTTCTCTTTAGGCTTTTCAAAAAAAGCTTGCCTCTACGATTATACTTCTTATTAAATGCCTTAGAATAAGCATTTAATAAATTGCTGAATTGTTTGGATATCAAAACCGGTAGTTTTTTGCCTCCTTTTCCCTCAGACTTGAAAAAACGATTCAACTCTTCCCTGCCCCGAACTTGCAGCAACAAATGAAAATGGTTTGGCATCAAACAGAAAGCATAAGTTTGGGCCACAGGTAAAATGTAATAGGCATATCTTTTTAGGAAATAGTGGTAGTTTTCCTCTTCTCTAAAAATATTGTCTTCTGCATTTCCATGGCTATAAACATGAAAAAATACTCCCGGATCAAATGGCGCCTCTCTTTTCTGCACTTTTTATCTTTATTAGGTATTAAACCAGACCTGATAGGTTTTATAGACCTATCAGGTCGGTTTTTCTTCTATACTTTTTAAAGGTAAGACCGGTAAGTTACCCATTCCTTACAAGAAAGCTTGTTACAGTTTAATTCAAAGATGGTGGAAAAATAGCTGGATGTTGTTTCGAGAGAACAAACCAGATTTGTAGCTGAATCGGGCTCTTGGTCAGTATGAAACAAAAGACCAAATTAAAGAAGAAGAGCTGTTAAAAAAACATGGCTGTACAATTTCTGTTGGTACCATTTTTTACATCTTGCGACCTGCCATTGGTACAGCTATGCTTTTTTCAATTCAGGATCTCTACTTCTACATTCTTTAGATTTATTTCTGAAACTTTCTCCAGCTCTCCATTTTTAAAAAGTTCATCATAGGTCTGCAGCGGCGTCTCCATATCCGGCCCGCCGTAGTTGTGATAATCGGCAAAACGGATACCGTTTACTGTTCGGACATTATAAGCCTCTCGAAAACGCGTTCCGCCATCATTTACATGGAATCGGTAGGCCAGATAATCCATCGTATAATTTTCCCGGTGAATCCAATACACGAACGTGTCTTCGTGGTCTTCTCCGCCTCCTTCTTGCTTAAAATTCACCATAATTTCATAGTAAGGCTCATCCTTTATCGTAGTTTGTCCCAGGTATTCCTTAATCACGGCCGGGTCATTCAGTTTATAAGGAAGCAAAGCAAAGTAAATAACAGAGTTGATGGAGCTTGAATAGTTAGCAGCTTTTTCATCACTTACATTAACGGTATCTCCATCAATCGTTCTCACGAATGAATCGTTGGTCATTTTATCAACAATGATTCCCAAAGAATCCTGCATCTTACGCCGGTACATAAATTTGCCCCAATCATACTCAGCTGTATATTCTATATTGCGAAACGTAAACGATGTTCGACTGTGTTTATACAGTTCACCGCCGTGTTTAGCAATCGTTTTATCAACAATACGCTGCGCATCGTATTCAATAGTGCAAGAGGTTAGAAACACTAAAAAGACGGGCAATATATTGCGGATCCAAAACTTTATCATAATAGAGGTTTTTGCAGTGCTTTTATTTATAGAGTAAGCTACTAAAACTTATCTTACTGTAACAAATAGCTTATCAGCAGTATGAAGATATATAAAATATTAACATATATAATGCTCTTGGGTTTGTTGATGATTACTACTCAAGCTTTTGCCCAAGAATCCCGTACGATAATACTTGGAGGGCATAACTCCGTTCCCAAAGTAACAACACCTGCCACTGCTACTATAACCGTAACACTTAAAAAAGACAGCCTTATGGTAGAGGGATCCTTTTCAGATCTAAAAAACTACTATTATGGGGCAGCTATTTTCTACGGTAAGAAGGGAGAGCGCGGAAACCAGATGTTCAGGCTGGATGCCGATGTAGCTGAAAATCATGTAAGCGGCACCTTTTCCCCTTCAAAAAATACTTTTAAACTCACAGAGGGGCAGCTTCAGGAACTGGCAAATGGGCATCTTTATATCAGCATTTATTCATATGATCATAAGCATGGGGAAATAAGAGCACAGATTCCGCCTATTAAGAGGCCGGGAGACTAAAGATAAAATTGGTACCCACTCCTTCTTCACTTTCGACACTAATTTCACCTCGCTGTTTTTCAATAAACTCTTTACACAGCTGAAGCCCAAGCCCGCTTCCCTTCTCATCGAAGGTTCCCAATCGAGATTGTCCATTTTCAGAAAAAATAGTCTTACGCACCTTATCAGGCATACCAATACCCGTGTCTTCAACTTCAAAAATTATCTTATCTTCCTTTTTTGAAGCTCTTACTGTGATTTTATCTCCCTCATTCGAAAACTTTAAACTGTTGCCAACAAGATTTCTAAGAATTAATCTTAGTAAGTTTATATCCGCTTTTACAACAGTATTTTTTGGAACCTCGCTATAAAGAGTTATTCCTTTATGTGATGCACGGAACTCAAAACTATCTAACACATCGGTCACTACTTCGTAGGCATCATGCGAAGTTAATTCAATCTCCATACCTGACATCTGATCCCTTGCCCAAACCAACAGGTTGTCCATCATACTAATATTTTGATCCAGCGATATTTCCAGTTTTGCAGCTGTTGCCTGAATTTCTTCTCTGCTCAAATCTTCTTCCCGTATCAGGTACAACATGCCGTGCATAGAAGCAAGCGGTGAGCGAAGATCATGGGCAATAATCGCCATCATTTTATCCTTTACTTTATTTAGATCTTCGAGACGGTTTCTCTGATTCTCCAACTCTTCGTTAATGCGCTGTTTCTCAGAATTGGCCCGATAGAGAAGAACCAGAGATATAAGGATGATAATAATGATGGCTGCACTTAATATGATTAACCAGTTTTGGGTGGCCAGCTGCGCTTCTTGTTGTTGCTGTTTCTCCTGCAATAGTTCATTTATTTCCCGCTGCTTCCTTAACCCCAGCTCTGTTTCTACCTTTGCCAACTCCTGCTTTCGTGCTTCCTCATCAAGGCTGTCTGCTAAAACATTGTATTGCTCAAAATAAGACAGTGCCCGGGCATGATCTTCCCGTTTCTTTTCCAGCAAATAAAGACTGTTAAGGACATCAACCTGCAAACCTTTTGCTCCTATGTCTTTGGCTACATCAAGGGCGCTCGTATAATATTCATGCGCTTGTGCAAGATTCCCCCTCAATTCTTCTGTATTCGCCAAACCCCCATAATTGTAAATAAGCCCTTGTGCAATTCCCGCCTCCTGACAATAACTTAATGATTGTTTAAAATAACTTTCGGCCTTCTCCAAATTGCCCTGATCTTTATGGGCCAAACCAAGGTTGTATAAAATCCGAAAAGGTGGTGTATCCTTGCGAACTTCCTGGTGAAGCGTCAAGGCTTCATCATAAGTTGCTATAGCTTTCTCAATATTACCCAGGCCCTTTTCAGCTATTGCAAGATTATTTACAGCCCTTAGCAAAGCAACCTTATTACCAATCTTTTCAGCTATATCAATGGATTTTTGCATATAATGTTTGGCTTCGTCATGCTTGGATAAATTATTATAGGTCACTCCAATATTGTTTAAAGCAGTAGCAAACATTGAGCTGTCGGGTGTTTCTTCCAGAACTTCAATTCCTTTCTGGTAATAGTTAAGTGCAGCAGCCAAGTCTCCTTTATTATCATATAAAGAAGCAAGGTTCAACTGTAACCGGGCAAAGGTTACCGGACTTTCTGATGAGTCGACAAGTGCAAGTGCCTCTTCTTGTTTTCGCAGAGCCTGATCGTACTGTCCCTGGTACCTATAAGCACTTCCCAACATTGATAGCAGATTTACCTTTTTATTGGCTTCAGGAAACCGATCCAACATACTTAGCAAAACTTGCTCTGCTTTATCCGGCTGATCATTAGACAAATAACTGTCCGCTATTTCCAATCCCACAATCTGAATGAGATAAGGATTATTACTGGTTTCTGCGGCCTCTGCTGTTTGGGCCAACAGGTTGATAGACTCGTCAATCTTCCCGGCTTTTTTCAGACTATCAGCCTTGGCAACATTTTCTTCAATCTGCAGGCTGTCTGCCAAAATGCTATTACGGATATTCTGCTCTTCAGACTGGCCAAAGCAAATATTAGATAAGAAAAGAAGCAAAAAAAGTATGGGAGAAAAACGCATTTTTAAAGTCTTATGGCATATTACTAACCCTTAAGGCATCAATAACTTATGCTATATGAGAAGAGAAGCCAAAAGAATAATCATTTTTTTACTGTCTGATCTCCAATGGGAAGGCTCTCAATAACATCGAGTGCCGGCGTTGGATCTCCCATGATATAAAAATGAATTCCGGGTACTTCCTTCTCAAGCAGCTCAATACATTGTTTTACCGCCCATTCAATCCCAATATCACGTGCATTTTCCGGATTCTTCTGTACCCTTTCGGAAAGCTCTTCCGGTATATTCAGGTGAAAATATTTGGGAAGAAAATTTAAGTGGTGCTCCCTGGTAAGGACTTTAAGGCCCGGTACAATAGGAACTTCAATACCGGCTGCTCTACATTTATCAACAAAATTGAAATAAGCACTGTTGTCGAAAAACATTTGCGTAACGATGTAATCACCGCCGGCATCTACCTTCTCTTTAAGCCGGGCTATGTCAAAATCCAGGTTGGGTGCCTCAAAATGCTTTTCCGGATAGCCTGCAACACCTACACAGAAATTAGTAGCCTGTGCATTCGAAATATCTTCCAAGTATTGCCCATTGTTCATTTTATGCACCTGCTTCACCAGGTCAATGGCATATTCATTATAGGTCCCATTTTTAAAGCGTGGCACAGTATCATCAGGAGAATCCCCGCGGATAGTGAGCACATTATCAATACCCAGATAGTTCAGCTCAATCAGCGCATCTTCTGTTTCTTCTTTAGTAAACCCTTCACAAATGAGATGTGGCACCGGGTCTACACCATACTTATGCTTGATAGCTGCACACAATCCAATAGTGCCGGGACGCTTACGTTTTATGTGGCGTTTTATGGTCCCGTCGGGCAATTCCTCGTAATACGATTCTGCTGCATGATAGGTCACATCAATAAAGGGAGGATTGTGCTTCATGACCTGGTCGAGGGTGCTAAATACTTCTTTAACCGAACCTCCTCGCTTGGGTGGTATAATCTCAAATGAAATTAATGGCTCGGAAGCCTGATTATAATACTCTACAACTTTCATTTACTCTTTAATTTATTGTAACTTATGAGCAATCAAAAATGATTTACCAGCTATCGTTCTAATTTGGGTTAGCACCAAAGGTAATCACTTGATAGCTGTTTTAAAACATTTTTGCGCAAATACAAGTACCTAATAATCTGATTACCGACATATGACGTTCCAACAGATTCAAGATCTCCTGAGAGATCGCATCCTTATTCTGGATGGTGCCATGGGTACCATGATCCAGTCTTACAATCTTACTGAAAAAGATTACCGCGGAAATCGTTTCAACGATTACGATTATGACCTGCAGGGCAACAACGACTTGCTCAGCATCACCCAGCCTCAAATCATTAAAAAAATTCATTCGCAATTCCTTGAGGCCGGTTCCGACATCATCGAGACCAATACCTTTAACAGCACTTCTGTCTCGCAGGCCGACTACCATATGGAGGATTTGGTATATGAGCTCAACAAAGCTGCTGCACAGAATGCCCGCGAAGCAGCTGATGAGTTCACAAAAAAAACACCTGATAAACCCCGGCTGGTTGCAGGTGCTATAGGCCCGACGAACAAAACACTATCCCTTTCGCCCGACGTCGAAGATCCCGGCTACCGGGCTATAACATTCGATCAGCTTGCCAACTCTTACTCCGAACAAGTTCAGGGACTGGTTGATGGTGGGGCCGATATTCTTTTGGTGGAAACTATATTTGATACGCTCAATGCCAAAGCTGCTATTTATGCTATACATAAATATGCAGAAGAAACCGGCAAACAACTGCCGGTGATGATATCAGGCACTATTGTGGACCAAAGCGGCCGTACGCTATCCGGACAGACCACCGAAGCATTTTGGATTTCGGTATCTCATACCAAAAACCTGCTGAGCGTCGGGCTAAACTGCTCACTTGGCTCAAAACAGATGCGTCCTTATATCGAAGAGCTGGCCAATAATGCCACCTGCTTTACCAGCCTTTATCCTAATGCAGGGCTTCCCGATGAGATGGGAGAATATAATGAGTCGCCGGACTTTATGGCCGGGCAGCTTCGAGACTATGCCCAAGAAAACTTTGTAAATCTGGTAGGCGGTTGTTGCGGCACTACGCCTGAACATATTGCTGCCATTGCTGAAGCAGCTCGAGAGTGTGAACCACGTTCAATTCCCGAACAAAAACCGTATCTGCGACTAAGCGGACTTGAGCCGCTGGTCGTTCGTCCCGAGACCAACTTTGTGAATGTCGGTGAACGTACAAACGTGATGGGTTCCCGCAAATTCCGACGCCTTATTACTGACGAAAAATACGAAGAAGCCCTTTCCGTGGGACGCCAGCAGGTAGAAAACGGAGCCCAAATTGTGGACGTGAACATGGATGAGGGCATGTTAAATTCTGAAGAAGTGATGACGGATTTCCTGCAGCTTATTGCTTCAGAGCCGGACATCTCGAGGGTACCTATGATGGTTGATTCGTCTAAGTGGTCGGTACTGAAGGCCGGTCTTAAAACTATTCAGGGAAAGGGTGTTGTAAATTCCATCAGCCTGAAAGAGGGAGAAGAAATATTTAAAGAGCAGGCACGCGAAATCCTCAATTTTGGGGCTGCTGTTATCGTCATGGCTTTTGATGAAAAGGGACAGGCCGACACGTTTGAACGACGCATAGAAATATGCGAACGCGCCTATCATATCCTTGTTGATGGGATAGGATTCGAGCCCCAGGACATCATTTTTGATCCCAATATTTTAACAGTAGCTACCGGTATTGAGGAACACAACAACTATGCGGTAGACTATATCCGGGCAACAAAATGGATCAAAGAAAACCTGCCTCTGGCTCAAGTCAGCGGCGGAGTAAGCAATATCTCTTTCTCTTTCCGCGGTACCAACAAGGTTCGTGAAGCTATGCACTCAGCCTTTTTGTATCACGCTATTCAAGCAGGCATGGATATGGGCATCGTAAATGCCGGGCAGCTGGAAGTGTATGAAGAAATACCTGATAAATTACGTGAGCTTGTTGAGGATGTGCTGCTTAACCGACGTGATGATGCAACTGAACGTCTGGTAGACTTTGCCGAAAAGATCAAGGATGAAAACACAAATAAAACTCAAAAGACCAAGGAATGGCGCACCAAGCCTGTTAAAGAGCGTATTGAGCATGCACTGGTTAAAGGTATTGTAGACTTCATTGTTGAGGATGTGGAAGAGGCACGCCAACAGTACGATCATGCTATCGACGTAATTGAAGGGCCCATGATGTCCGGAATGGACGTTGTCGGCGACCTCTTTGGCTCAGGCAAAATGTTCCTACCCCAGGTAGTGAAAAGTGCCCGCGTAATGAAAAAAGGCGTCGCCCATCTTATCCCTTTCATTGAAAAGGAGAAGGAAAAGAATGATAACACCCAACCAAAAGCCAAAGTGCTGCTGGCCACGGTAAAAGGTGATGTACACGACATCGGGAAGAATATCGTCTCGGTAGTGTTGCGCTGCAATAATTTCGACGTCATCGATCTTGGTGTTATGGTCCCGGCCGACAAGATTCTGGAAGAAGCCAAAGAAAATAATGTAGATATTATTGGGCTTAGCGGACTTATAACTCCCTCACTCGATGAGATGGTTCATGTAGCCAAAGAGCTAAAGCGAGAACAATTCAGCCAGCCCCTCATGATTGGCGGAGCCACTACTTCTCGCATGCATACTGCCGTTAAGATTGAACCGAATTACGATCAGCCGGTAATACACGTGCTGGATGCTTCACGAAGTGTGTCTGTTACCGGCAACCTGGTCTCCAAGACCTTGAGAGATGCATTTGTGAAAGACAAAAAAGACGAGTACGCCAAGCTTCGGGAGCAGCACGGCAATCGGTCACGCCGTAAAAACTATTTATCTATTGAAGAAGCTCGGAAAAATAAAACGCCTATAGATTGGCAATCAACCGATATCACAAAACCCAACCGGCTTGGTACTCAGGTTTTTGATAATTACCCTCTCGAAGAAATAAGACACTACATCGACTGGGGACCTTTTTTCATTGCCTGGGAAATGAAAGGAAAATTCCCGGACGTACTGGATGATCCAAAGTACGGAAAAGAAGCCCGCAAGCTTTATGAAGATGCCAACCAGCTGCTGGATAAAATTGTGAAAGAAAAGCTACTGCGAGCCAACGCGGTAATGGGTCTTTATCCCGCTAATTCTGTTGGTGACGATATAGAAATCTATACCGATGAATCACGAGAAGAAATACTTACTGTCTTCCATACACTGCGTCAACAGGCCGAAAAAAGAAAGGGACAACCCAATAAAGCACTCGCTGATTTTGTAGCACCCAAAGAGTCCGGAGTTGCTGATTATATGGGTGGATTTGCAGTAACCGCCGGAAATGGAGCAGTGGAGCTTGCTCAAAAGTTTGAGCAGGATAATGACGATTACAATGCTATTTTAGTGAAAGCATTGGCCGACCGACTGGCTGAAGCATTTACTGAACTGCTCCATGAAAAGGTACGCAAACAATACTGGGGCTATGCGCCGAATGAAGATTTCAGTAATGATCAGCTGATCCGAGAAAAATATACCGGCATTCGTCCCGCACCGGGTTACCCTGCACAACCCGATCACACCGAAAAACCCATCCTTTTCGAACTGTTGGATGTGCAATCAACTATTGGCATTGAGCTGACAGAAAACCTTGCCATGAGTCCGGCGGCCTCTGTAAGCGGTTTGTATTTTGCCCATCCAGAGTCGGACTATTTTAACGTCGGAAAACTGAAAAAGGACCAGATTCAAGACTACGCCGAACGTAAAGAAATGAGCATAGATGAAGTAGAGCGCTGGCTCGGATCCAATTTAAATTACTAGTCTAACATACACATGCCATGTTTTCAAAACATGGCATGTGTATAATGAAAATTATTATGAAAGAGTATTATCCAAAATTTGAATCGGGAAAATTCTATCACGTTTACAATAGAGCAAACGGTAAAGAAATACTTTTTAAAGAACCTAAAAACTATAATTTTTTCTTAGAAAAATGGAATGATTATTTAAATCCTTTTCTGGATGTTTGGACCTATTGTTTGTTACCCAACCACTTTCATTTTCTTGTTAAAATCAAAAACCTGAATAAACTTGAATTAGTAGAAGAACCAGGAAAACTAGCTGCAGAAACGATTAGCAATCAATTCAGGAGCTTATTTATTTCTTATACAAAATCATTTAATAAAGTTTATGACCGTCATGGGAATTTATTTCAAAAACCGTTTAAACGCTTGCTAGTTGATAGTAATACTTATCTCTTAACGCTAATTCACTACATCCACCACAATCCCATCCATCATAGTTTTGTGAATGATTTTTCTGACTGGAAGTATTCATCATATTCAGCTCTTACGGGTAAAGGAAAGACCAATGTAAAAAAATCAGCAGTACTAAATCTATATGGCGGGAGAAAAGAGTTTATTGACTTTCACAACCAGATGAAAGATTATAAGAAGATCAAAAATCTTATTATAGAGTAATGAATCTATAATACATGCCATGTTTTCAAAACATGGCATGTATTAGTTGTTTTTTAATGATCACCAATCTCTAAACGTTTAATGTTGCTAACATCAATCGCCTGCATAACTTCTTCTACATCCTGCAGATTTATATTTTTACTTTGAACATAGTCAACCGGAAGTACGGCAATTCGAAAGATCTGGCCTTGAGTAAATTCGGGTCCTACTGTACTTATGTCAGTATCCCCGGTTAAAAACAGTTTAAGATCTGCAAGAGTATGATCGAAAGCGTACTGCATCTCACCATCATTAAAGAAAACTGAAACGGGCAGCGGCTGCCATACATCATATCCTGTTTGCTGATCAACTTCCCAAAGCAAATACACCATTACAATATCTGTTGACAGCACTTCAACATTATTGGGGAAAGTAAAAATCTGTTGGTATCCATTCGACTGATTAAAATTTGCTTCTACTTCAAATCCTTGCCCCACTGGACCCGCAGGACCGGGTGGGCCCTGTGGACCTTGAGGACCTGTAGGTCCTGAGTTTATCTCGCAGGATGCTAAAAAAATAACAGATAATAATATTGCGGCTTTCCTCATCATAACGACTTCTATTAGTTGGCAGTTAGTCGTTGAACGGACTTTGCCATCCCGTTATTTGCGCAAATAGGAAAATTCACATGAACATGTGATGCGAATAAGCACAAAAGGTTGCGTGAGGATATTTCAATCTTGTTAAGCTATTCCGGCACAGTAAAGACGGCGGGGATGGTATCTAAATTATTGATCATGCACTTTTATTGGCATTATCTTCATCTTCAACCATTTTTTCGTACACCTTATCATTAGGTTCCCATAACTCATATCTTTTGTCCATTGGGATCCATGATCCAGCCAAATTTTCCATATTCGTATTCTTCCATCTCTCCAACAATTTCCACGCCTTCTTCTTTCAAAACATCAAGCAGCTTTTCCAGATCATCTACACGATAGTTGTACATGAAGTCATTGTCACTGGGTGAAAAATATTTGGTATCATCCGGAAACGGACTCCACGCTGTATAGCCCTTCTTTTCTTCATTTTCGGCATGCCTCCACTCAAAAGTACCGCCATATTCACCGCTCTTGATGCCCAAGTGTTTTTGATACCATTCCTTTGTTTTTTGCGGATCTTCACATTTGAAAAAGATACCGCCAATGCCTGTTACTCGTTTCATGATTTAATTGATTTAAGTAATAAATTTATTTTTTATCCATACAGATATATTCCCAACTAAAACTACAATAATACTACCCACAACAGTATAAAGCGGCCAGGCAATAGCAAGTCCCTCTCCCGGCAATATATTCTGAATAGGTCCTTTTACCATAAATAACAGAGAGATAAGTCCTGCAAAAAATCCAATAAGTGCATCTGTTTTATCGGGCTTTTCAAACCAACGTCCCAATACAAAAGCACCTAAAAGTCCGCCGTAGGTGTAAGAAGCAATACCTAAACCAAGTTCAACCACAGCAGGACGCTCTCCCTCCTGCAGCTGCAATACGGCAAATAAAAAAGCAGATCCGGTTAAAATAATGGCCCAAACCGTGGTAATGATCCGCGATATTTTCAGATCCTCTTTCTCAGTATTTTCTTTGCCAAAGTAAGGCTTGTATAAGTCGAGCGTGGTGGATGATGCCAGCGAATTGAGAGATGAGCTTAAACTGCTCATTGCTGCGGCAAACAGCGCTGCTACAATAAGTCCCGATAGTCCCACCGGCAATTCTTCTACAATAAACTTGGCAAAAATTTCATCCATAGTTGCCAAGCCCAAGGCATCGGGAGACTGTGCATTGTAAAAGCCATACAGCAACAATCCTATCCCCAGAAACAAGGCAAATTGAAAAGCTACTATTACTCCGCTCCAAACCAATGCCTTTTGGCTGTTTTGAAGATTGCGGGTAGTCAGCAAACGCTGAACAATAAGCTGATCGGTTCCATGGGATGCCACTGAAAAAATAGCCCCGCCTATCAGTGCTGTAAAAAAGGTATAAGGCTGGGCAATGAATTCAGCAAAACTTTGCTCAAATCCAAAATCAAATAATTGAGTCTTACCTGCATCACTTGCCAGTGCAAGAGCTCCAGACAATCCTCCCTGCAGGCCATTGATCATGATGCCGGCAGCCAGTATAGCACCTCCTATGTAGACGCCCATCTGCATGACATCCATCCAAACAACAGCTTTGATACCGCCAATGAGCGTGTAAATAAGGGTGATCGTTGAAATAGCAGTAATAGATAGCAGATAAATTTCGAGGTCGCCCCAACCCGTAAAAGCACCACCTAATCGCAAGATAATAGCCAGCGGAATAGCTGTTGCAAACAAGCGTACACCATCAGCCAGCAGTCGTGTAATCATAAAAGTACTACTGGTTGCATTTCGCATGGAAGGTCCAAAACGTCGGCCTATAAACTGGTAGGCTGTAGAAAGATTTCCCTCATAATATTTTGGGAGAAAATATATGCTTACTAAAATCCGGCCAACTATGTAGCCCAATGTAATCTGGAGAAAAGTAAGATTCCCTCCATAGGCTACCGCAGGAATGCTAATAAAGGTAAGTGTACTGGTTTCTGTAGCAACCACTGAGAAAAGCACCGCCCACCATGGAATATCCTGTCCCCCCAGAAAATAGTCTGAGGTAGATGTTTGCTTGCCCGCAATTCGGACACCCAGCCAGGCAACAGCAGTGAGGTAAACAATAATGACAATAAAATCGAGGGTAGCAAAGCCCAACTGTATATAGCTTTTGTTAGCAATGACAAGCATCAAAATACAAACAATTGGCAGATCAGCAACTTACTGTGTTTGTTGTTTCAGCCACTTATAAAACTTTTGAATAGCTCTGCCTCGGTGCGAAATACGATTTTTTTCATCTTCATTAAGCTCTGCAAATGTTTTATCATATCCTGCAGGTTGAAAAACAGGATCATATCCAAAACCTTTACTGCCCCGCTGTTCCGATAAAATTTCACCTCTGCACACTCCTTCAAATGTATGCGTGCTGTCTTCGGTAACAAGAGCAACAACCGTTCTAAACTGAGCCTTACGATCTTTAGGTGCAACACCTGCAAGCTCTGAAAGAAGCTTATCAACATTGTCTTGGTAGGTAGCATCTTCTCCGGCGTATCGTGCTGAATAAACACCCGGACGTCCATCAAGGGCATCTACCTCCAGGCCCGTGTCATCGGAAAGTGCAGCAATTCCGGTTTCCTGAAATACATACCGTGCTTTTTTGAGCGCATTGCCCTGTAGCGTGGGCTTGTCTTCTTCTACTTCTTTTAGATTGGGAAAGTCGAGTGCCGACACCAGCTCAATTGATAATCCGGCCAGTGTCTCACGGAGTTCAGCTATCTTGTGCTTATTTCTTGAGGCTAGAATAAGCTTATCCATCAAAGCTTTTCTTATTTGGTAAAAGTTTAAAATATAGGTTGATGCCACTTCCCAGTGTCAGCATTCCATTTAGCGCGGTAAAAACATGGTCATCAATAATTACAGAATACACGGTGAGAATTAAACTGGCCGTAAAATAGAGCAAGATAAAAGCCAGGTTTGTATCCGTATATCCTGCTTTAACAGTTTCCCAGGTTTGTGGTACCCAGGCCAGTACAAGTATGCCAAATCCTATCCATCCTAAAAGTTCAATACCCATAACTGGTTTAGCTTTCTTTCAGATGATTTAATATATCCTGTGCCTCGTGCCATTTTAGTCTCGGGCCATATTGTGATACAATTTTTGATCCCGCCAGAGAAGCCAGTTTTCCTGATCCTGCAAATCCAAGGCCATGAGTAATTCCATAAAGAAAAGCACCGGCATACATATCTCCTGCTCCATTACTGTCTACTGCCTTTACTTCGTAAGGTTCAATGTCAATAAACGTGTCCCCGTCAAAGATCATAGCTCCATTTTTTCCCTGGTAATCACAAATTTTTTAGCCTCTTTTTTAGCGCTTCCCGAGCTTCCATCAGGTCATCTTTGCCGGTAAACATTTTAGCTTCCTTCTCATTGCAGAATAAAAGATCCACTGAAGCTCCCACAACTTCATGGAATCGTTCTTTGAAGCCTTCAACAACTGAAGGATCAGAAAGAGTTAAGGCCGTATTGACATCATTCTCCTCAGCTATTTTTTTTGTTAGCTTCATTGCTTCAAAACCGGTGTCTGAAGTAACAAGGTATCCTTCAATATATACGTATTCAGAGTCTTTAATTGCCCGCTCATCTACCTCTTTGGTTGACAAGCTGGAAGTAATGCCCAAGAATGTATTCATTGTCCGCTCGGCATCTTCTGTAATCATTACCAGGCATTTCCCGGTAATTCCATTTTCTCTTTCCTGCCGCTTATAGTTGGTGGTAATTCCGGCATCGTTCATATCTTCGAGATAGGCATTGCCAAATTTATCAGCTGCCACCTTGCATGAATAAAATGCCTTTCCTCCAAATTGGCTAATTGCTGATACCGTATTGGCAGCAGATCCGCCCGGCTTTTGAACTGTTTCTGCATGGTTGATGTCTCGAATGAGCCTGAATTGGGTTTCTTCATCAACAAGTGTCATTACTCCTTTGGCAACATCATGCTTTTCCAAGAAATCATTACCTACCTCAAATTCCATATCCACTAAGGCATTACCAATGCCATACACATCATACTTTTTCTTCATAAAGCGCTACTTTAAATCTAAATAGTTTGAAATAACTGAAAGAGACTTTTGCAAAACCTAACTGTCATCGCGCCTTGTCCCGCCCAAGCGGGGAACGAAGTGTGGCGATCTCCTTTTATGAACTTTGATCTGGAGATTGCTTCTCAGGCTCGCAATGACAGACTCGATTTTTCGGGTTTTGCAAAGCCCCCTGAAACTTGCGTAAAGTACGGACAATGAAAGGTGGAATAAAGGCTAATTTGGGCAATCATAAAAAAAGCCCCTTCCCGCTTTAGAGAAGAGGCTTTACTAAGAAATACGAATCTATTGTTAATTATGTGCTATAGGATCTGGAATCTCATCCGGATCATTACTTGCTGTACCATCACCTGTTGGGCTTCCTCCGGTAACCAAGAGAACACCAGCTACATGAGGAGCAGCCATTGATGTACCACTAATCGTGTTTGTTCCTCCATTCAGCCCACAGTGAAAGATATCGAACACCGGGCGCAGCGAACTCAATAGGTGGATCTGTTGGTCCTGAGTAATTAGAAAATGAAGCAAATGTGTCTGTGTCATCTATAGCAGAGACTGTCCACACATTGTTATATTCTACACGAGCGGGAGAATAATTATTAGCATCATCGCTACTATTACCTGCAGCTATGGAAAAGAGGATTCCCTGGTCAGCTGCATTGCGAACAGCATCATCAACGGCATCAGAAGTACCGCCCCCCAAGCTCATGTTTGCAACGTCTCCGGCAGAAGCGTTTGAGGCAACATAATCGATACCATTAATAACATTGGAGTAAGAACCACTGCCACGGTCATCCAACACTTTTACAGCAACAACCGAAGCCCCTGCAGCTACTCCAACTACATCAATATCATTATCTAAGGCTGCAATAGTACCGGCAACATGAGTACCGTGGCCATTCCCGTCATCGGGTGTTCCGGAACCTGGTCCTCTGGATACAAAAACAGCACTTCGATCTGTATCTACATTTAGATCCGGATGATCCAGGTCAATACCTGAGTCAATAACCCAAGCAGTACCACTGCTGGCCACAGGTCCACCTACACGTGTAATACCGTATGGCGTGGTTTGATTACTATCGCCACCATCATCACCACCGTCATCTTCTTCATCATCATCTCGACATCCCGGCCATGGAGAACATGCTCCAGGAGGTGCCAATGTTATAACACGATCTTGCTCAATATAATCTACGCGTTTATCAAGTCTGAGCTTTTCAACCTGATCTTTATCAAGCTTAGCAGTAAAACCTTGCAAAGCTCTGTTATATTCGCTTAGTACTCGTTCCTTTGCAATAGAGTTTTCACTTAGCACCTTACTTCTAACAGCATTGACCTTGGCAACCTTGCCCTGTGTGTTGTTGTCTTTAAACACAACAATATATTGATCCGGAATGGGATCGCCGTTGTTCAAGGTCTGCTCTTCAGGCTGATCTGCATTATTGGTATCAAGCGGTTGGTCACAACCGTAGAATGCACCTACAGCCAAGATTAAAAATGCCCCTAAGAATTTTATTAGTTTATTCTTCATAATGAATTATGATTTAGTTTAAAATATAATTCATGATTTTAATTATCATGAAATTAATGATTACTAACTTAATAATTTAGGAGATAATGTCAAGGGCCAAATTTATTAAGGTTTACCCCATCCTTAGTCTAATGAATAAAACCATTTTAAACGGTCATTATCTGCCAATAAGGACTCACCTTTCCCACTCGCATTATTCAAAGTTTTCAATTATCCTAAGCTTTTATGAATCCATTTATAGCTTTTCTAGAAAATCGATTATCTAAATCCCTTCCGGGAGTAAAAGCCCAGCTTAAAATGGCGCCAGAGCCTGTAGATAATGGCCCGGGCCGAGAGCTTGACCCTGAACCCGGCGCCCGGAAAAGCAGCGTACTTATTCTTCTGTTTCCCAATGAAGATGAAGATCTGGAATTACTCCTGACTCTCAGAAGCCGGGATATCGATCATGGAGGACAGATCAGTTTGCCGGGCGGAAGATCAGATAAAGATGAAGCACCCGAAGATACTGCGCTCAGAGAAACCCAGGAAGAAGTGGGCATTAATCCTTCCAGCATTCAGTTATTGGGAACACTGAGCAGCCTTTATGTAAGCCATTCCAAGAATCATGTAATTCCTGTAGTTGGCTACCTGGATTCAATACCTGCATTATCGTTAAATACGAATGAAGTTGAAGAGGCTTTCACAGTTGAAGTAGAATCTCTGGCCAAGAAAAAGAACCTGACGGTCGAAGATTGGAATCTCCGAAGATATACCTACAAAGTTCCATATTGGGATGTGCACCGCGTACCTCTTTGGGGAGCTACAGCTATGATTTTAAGTGAATTTCTGGAACTTTATCGTGAATTTAAAACTATCAGCAAAACCTAAGCCTTTAAGTAGCTTTCAGAATCTAGAAGCTCATTATCTGAGCTTGTATGCACTGCATAATCAAATCCTTTTCTCATGGCATAACCTCCGTATTGTCCCTGTTTGTTGAGAGCAATAAATCCAACCTGGATATTTTCAAGTGATTTATTTTTTGAGGCAATGCGTTCCACAGCTTTTTTACAGGCCGTTGTAGGATCATCTACCGCGCCGCATATTTTCTACTACCAGATGGCTCCCACAAATACGAATAATTTCTTCACCTAGTCCGGTGGCGGCAGCTGCCCCTACTTCGTTATCAACAAACAAACCCGAGCCTATTAATGGAGAATCACCCACGCGTCCATGCATTTTATAAGCAGCGCCGCTGGTAGTGCATACACCTGCCAGATTTCCCGCCTCATCTAATGCCAGCATACCAATCGTGTCATGGTTTTCAATATTAATCTCAGGCTGATAGTTCGATTTCTTCTTCCACTCTTCCCAATCTTTTTTGGATTGTTCGGTAAGCAGCTCTTCCTTTTCAAATCCCTGTGCCTGCGCAAATTCGAGTGCGCCCCGGCCAACCAACATTACGTGTGGGGTCTCCTCCATAACTTTTCGCGCTACAGAAACCGGGTGCTTAATATGCTGCAAGAAAGCCACCGACCCACATTGGTCACGGTGATCCATAATACATGCATCAAGCGTGACATTCCCATCTCTATCGGGAAATCCGCCAATACCTACTGTTCGTACTTGTGGATCGGCTTCTGTTACCCGAACTCCCTGCTCTACAGCATCGGTCACCAGTCCATTTTGGGACAAGATTTTCCAGGCCGCTTTATTTGCTTCCAAACCATGTTTCCATGTTGAAATACAGACAGGCTTTGTGATTTTTTTGGTGTTGGTTTTTCCAATTGCTTTAACCGGAAAGAGGCTTCCCAAAGCCAATCGTTCTTAAAAATGATTTTCTGCTAATCATAAATCCTCACTTTTTTTGGATAATAATGAAGCTGTCTTCTTACCTATAGCCGCCCCTATGGCTACCCCCATACCGCTTAGTCCGGCTGCTATCACTCGCTTTTCATCAACCTTTTTAACAATGGGCGTCTTTGTTTCTGTAAAGCCCATAATTCCTGACCATTCATGTTCAATTTGCCATCCGGGATTGAGCTTTAGGGTATCGGAAACAAAATTTTTGAGATACTCTTTTATTTTTTGGTTTGTACCAAAACCTGACGTTTGCTCTTCCTCATAAGCCAGATTTCGCCCACCGCCAATAAGAAGACGGTCTCCAATATTTCTGAAATAGACGTAGCCGCGGTCATGATGAAAAGTGCCCTTCCAGGGCATTGACTCCTGCGGATTTGTAACCATCACATATCCTCGGGCAGGTTTTATATCAATATCCGGAAATAATTGCTTGGTAAAACCATTGCAAGCCAGAAGCACTTGTTCCGCTTCAATGAACTTTCCATCAGTTAACTCCACAGAGCCGGAACGATCAACAGCACCCACTTTGCTATTCCAAAAAATGGTTACGCCTTCCCGACCGGCCATTTCAACAAGCTGCTGCATCATCTTTCCCGGATGCAGTGAACCCTCTAAACGGTTGTAAATTACAGGATATCCATTTAACTCCGTTGCACTATACACCTTCTTTTCATCGATAAGCTCATCCAGCCACCTATTAAATTTATCTATGTGTTGAGAGGCCTCTTCAAAACGCTGGGGCTCCTTAAACAACTCATAACCACCGCAGGCCTCATAGTCTATTTGTTCATCACCCAAAAGGGCACGTAATAGTGTTAATCCATCGTATCGGGCCCTGATCCTGCGTTTAACAGCCTCAGCACTTTCTTTTTCAATATCTGCCAAATGTTCGGTGATAGAACCCACACAGGCAAAACCTGCATTGCGTGTGCTGGCCCCTTCAGGCATCATGCCTTTATCCAGCACTAATACCCGCGCTGAAGGATGACTTCTTTTGTAAAAAATGGCCGAAGACAAACCCACAATACCGGCACCGACTACGATCAGGTCATATGGTCTTCAGAGAATGAATCTTTCTCCCAAAACGAAAAGTTAAATGAATCATTCATATCATTCATGTTATTGCACAGGCTGAAAAACCATCGATGCCATTAATGCAGCCCCGGTTTTAAAACATTCCTCATCAACATTATATCTTGGATGATGCCATGAATATGTTGAATCAGCCTCCTTGCTTCCACTTCCCAAAAAGAAAAACACACCGGGAAACTCCTGCTGGTAAAAGGCAAAATCTTCGCCGGCCATAATGGGATCATCCAATAGCTGAACGTTTTCTGTACCCATAATTTCGGACGCCGCCTTTAGCAGATGATCTGTTGCCCAATCCGTATTATTTACAGCCGGATATCCATAGTCAAATTCATAGGTGTAAGATGCCCCGGCTGACTCTGTAATACCTTTCACAATTTCTTCAATGCGCTTTTCAATCATTTTAGCAGTTCCCTCTGAGAATGTCCGTACGGTCCCTATTATCTCCACTTTTTCGGGAATGATATTATGTGCTGTACCTCCGGATACTTTTCCTACGGTAACTACGGCAGGTTCAGTGGGACTCACATTACGGCTTACAATAGTTTGCAAGTTATTAATAACCTGGGCACTCAACACAATAGGATCTATCGCCTGGTGAGGAGAGGCTGCATGTCCGCCTTTGCCAATAATCTCAATCTTAAATTCATCGGGCCGTGCCATAAGCGGACCTTTGCGCGTGGCGATGGTACCGGGTTTGTGCTGCGGACTGGAATGAAGTCCATAAATGACATCTACTCCTTTTTCCTGCAGGTACCCTGTTTCACAAAGCAGCCTTCCTCCACCCGGCAGCTTTTCTTCACCCGGCTGAAATACCAGTAAAACGGAGCCTTCAATATTATCTTTAAGCTCAGATCAAAATTTTGGCCGTACCCAGCAAGTTTGCCGTGTGACTGTCATGCCCACAGCAATGGGCTACCCCTCGTTTTGAGATAAGAAATCTGCCTTATGATCTCCTTCTTCACTGATCGGCAGCGCATCAATATCTGCACGCAGGGCCACTACTTTATTTGATTCAACGCCTCCCTTAATGATTCCCACACACCCAGTTTCGAGCGGACGATCGGCAGGAATGTCCAGCTCCTCAAGCTTGCCAAGAATATATTCCGTAGTTTCAAATTCCTGGTAGCTCAGCTCCGGATTTCGGTGCAGGTGCCTTCTGATTTCTATCATCTCAGGCAGCCCTTTTTCAGCCAGCTTTTTTATTTCTGATATATTCATAAAATTGATTCTGTATTAATCCCTCCTTGAGGAGGGTGCCCCATTTAATGGGGCGGGAGGTGTCTAAATACCTACACCCCACGTCCCGCTTCTCGGGACACTTCGCTACGTCGCTAAAGCTGTGAAGCGTCGGCGACCCTCGAGGGGAGATTTAGTTATGTTAGCTTTGCATAATATATTTAATTAACAAATAGGATATAAATGTTAAAGATTCTTCTGAATTGAAATTTTTATGAGCTCAAAACCTTCAATAACAACTACAAAAGACGGCTCGCACACGCTCTATTCTCATCGGTTTAAGCAACATTACCACAATCCCAATGGAGCCGTTGCAGAAAGTGTTCATAATTTTTTTGAAACTAACAGACTGATTGAGGCACTCTCAAAAGAAAAACAAATCAATATTTTAGAAGTTGGTTTTGGCACCGGACTTAACCTCCTTTTACTATTGGACTATTATCAAAAGCTCAATTCCACAGCCAGTATACAGTTCCACAGTGTTGAGGCATACCCTATTTCCGGTGATCATGCCGCTAAATTTAACTTTGAAGCCCATATTGACCATCCGGAACTCAAGCAAAAGCTGGTCTCCATCTTTGATAATTTATCCAAGGGAGATAATGAGTTTCAGGTTCATGAAAATATCACAGCTCACATTTTCTACGGATTGTTTGAAGATTATAACCCTGACGTTATTCAAGCTGACTATATCTTTCATGATGCCTTTTCTCCTGATGTAAATGCCGAATTGTGGTCTGGCGAAACGTTCAAAAAACTGAAGTCTCTCAGTTCTGATAACGTAATTTTAACAACCTATTCAGCAGCATCAAAAGCTAAGGGAGCGATGGCCTGGGCCGGATGGAAAGTTGCCCGGACAAAAGGCGCTTTAGGTAAAAGAGAGATGACCGTAGCTGCGTTAAGCGATGAAAGGCTTAAAGAGTATGAGCTGATTAATTATGAGCATTTGGCAAAAAGATATGAGGAAGAAGATTTTTGATTTCTCCAGGATTGTTATTCCGAATCCCGATTTCTGGGATGAGGAATCTCAAATGTGATAATGTTTTTCAATAGCTTCAAATAATTAACCTTTGATAATACTTGAGATTCCTCGTCTCCCGACCACTCTCGGGATCCTCGGAATAACTTATAAAAACAAAGACTGTCATTGCGAACGTAGCAAATGTAATGAGCGGAGTGAAGCAATCTCATGGAAGCGAGCACCGAAAGAGAGATTGCGTCGTTGCCTTAAACCCAAGGCGCCTCGCAATGACGAGTTACAAGTTGGTGATAATGGCAATTCGTATAAAAACAAAGGCTGTCATTCCGAATCCCGATTTCTGGGATGAGGAATCTCAAATGTGATAATGTTTTTCAATAGCTTCGAATAATTAACCTTTGATAATACTTGAGATTCCTCGTCTCCCGACCACTCTCGGGATCCTCGGAATAATTTATAAAAACAAAGACCGCCATTGCGAACGTAGCAAATGTAATGAGCGAAGTGAAGCACTTGGCTGCGAAGGCCGTGCTATGAAGCGTAAGAGACCGAAGATTTACAGTATGGCTTTTCTTGGGTTGTCGAATCCGAGTAGGTGCCGGTTCTTCTCGAAGAATTCCGCGATGCTGATGTCGCGCTGTTTCTTGGCGAGTTGCTCTGCTTTGCTCACTGTGTCATGAGTGTATCAGGCGTGTTTTTAGCATATCGCGTTCTTTGCACAAGTTATTGTACACTCCCAGTTAATCCTGGTTGTAGTGCGTCAGGATCTTGAACCCGTCTCTGATCGGCGTCATCGCGGCTGCGTGCGCGGCGTGGCGGCCGATGTGGTTGAGCACGACAGGATCAGGGTATTGTCCGTTGACCATCTGGGACTGACTATCACTGCTTTGCAGTGTACCTAGCCCTCCAAGAATATCAGAGATTGCTGCTTCTCCATCCATGAATGGGCTGTAGAGGGCGGCGTATTGCATGGTGCGGTTTTCAGGTGTCGGGCTTTTTCCTCTATCTTGTTCGTCAAAGCGTGCGTAGATGTCGAGTATCGGGCCGGAGTTTTGGTATTTGACTTCGTAGATGAGGTTGTTCTTTTTTTCTTCTAGCGTGGCTTCTTGATCGACGATGCGCTTTTGGACGTTGATTTTGTCTACCAGGCGCATCCCGGTGACTTCTTGTACGAGGTCGTTCATGTTCTCAAAGCCTTGCCGGTCGTCCTCGTCGAGTTCCGGGCTCTGCACGTATCGGAGTTCGAAGTCGTTGACGTATCCGCTGTGCGCGCCCCACGGGTGTTGGATGAGGAAGTCGAGGAACGTGATTTGTCGTGCGCGCTCGTTTGGGGCGGTGTCGTATTTTTCTTGCCAGTGCAGCGTGCTTTTGAAATCATAATTCTCCGGATACTCGGAGAAGTCGAACTCTTTAAGCAAGTACATGTCCAGGCTCAGCCCGGTTTGGTTATTCTGCGGCTTAAGATCGTCTTTCTGTTGGAGCTCGTATGTGTTTTGTGTGTGGTTCTTGATTCCGTGATATAGCGGGATGTATCCGTCCGCGTCCGGAATGATCTCGAGGTATTACCTTGCGGGAGGTTGACGGATAGTTCTCGTCTGCGTCAAGCGTACTCGAGGATTGCTTGCTGGTAGTCCGGGTGCGCGCCAGTACGTTCACGTCTGCTGCGCGTCCGCGCTGGTCTGCGCCTTGTGCGTCGCTGGCATTATACACGTTGAGTGTGACTTGCGGGCTTTCTTTTACCTGCGCCGTGGCTGATTCTGTGACGTCTTGGCTGAAGTCTGTGTCTTGTGCGATGAATGTGACGTCGAGGTTTCCCGGGGTGTCTGGTGTGTAGTCGGTGCTGTCGTGCGCGTTGACTTCTTGTCGGTCTCCGTTTATTTCGAGGTAGTAGGTGCTGGTGTTGTCTTCGTCTTTTGCGTTCCAGATGATTTTTTTTGCGTATCCTGCGTCGAATTGTGCTGGTACGTCGAATTGCGTGATTTCTGGTTTTACGTGGTTTCGTGTTTGTGCCGTGACTGTTTTGGTGACGTCCTCGTCGAAGTCCGCGTCGTCTGCGATGAGTGTGACTTCGATGCTTCCTTCTTGTTGTGCGGTGTAGTTGGTGCTGTCGTGTGCGTTGACTGATCTGCGGTCGCCGTTGATTGCGAGGTAGTAATTGGTTGTGTTGTCCGCGTCGCTTGCTTCCCAGACAATTTTCTCTGCTTCTCCGATGTGAAAGTACTGCGGTGCGCTCAGGCTTTGTATTGTTGGCTTGACGTTCCCGCCTCCGCCATTATCACCGCCACCGGAATCCGTTGAAGAGCTGCATGCGCCCCCAAAAGCCAACAGTAGCAACAATCCATATGTATATAGCCTCTTGATCATAAACCATAGTGTAGAAAACCACCGCCAAAAAGGCAATTAGAATGGGTTAAGGCGCGGCTCAGCACACCAGAAACAAGGCTGTCATTGCGAATCCCGATTTCTGGATGAGGAATCTCAAATGTGATAAAGTTTTCCAATAGTTTAAAATAATTAACCTCTGATAATACTTGAAATTCCTCGTCTCCCGACCACTCTCGGGATCCTCGGAATAACTTATAAAAACATAAACTGTAAGGTATGGGTCAGCAGAAAGTCATACATAGAAAAGTCGATTATGAAACGCTACTATGTGTATATGATGAGCAATACTTCAAAAATGATTTATACCGGAATGACAAATAATCTTGCTCGCAGGGTAAAAGAACACAAACAGAAAATTAATTACGGATTTACTAGTAAATACAATATTCACCAATTGATTTACTATGAAGAATTTCAGGATGTAAGAAAAGCCATTGCACGTGAAAAAGAAATCAAGGGCTGGGGAAGAGCAAAAAAAGTAGCCTTAATAGAGAGTATTAATCCGAAGTGGAAAGACCTTAGTTAATAAATTAGCTTAACAATTTATTAGAATTAACAAGTTATCCCGAGGGATACGAGGGATCTCAAATGTGATAAAGTTCTACAATGATTAAAAATAGTTACTCTTTAATAACTCTGAGATTCCTCGTCGCTTACTCCTCGGAATGACTAATAAAAACAAAGGCTGTCATTGCGAACGCAGCGAATGTAATGAGCGAAGTGTGGCAATCTCATCAAAGCGAGCACTGAAAGGGAGATTGCTTCGTCGCTGTTCTCCTCGCAATAACAAGTTATATCATGGGAGTAAGCAAAATACAGCCTATTACATTCTTAGCTTTTCGTCCCCTTTTCCTTTTCCATAAAATCGTGCAGCAGTCTGCCTAAATATTTATTGGCATACATCTTATTGATGTGATCCATGTCAGCCAAAATCACCAGCCGTTCTTTGCTTCGGGAAAAAGCAACATTTAGCAATCGCGGAACACTCAGTCCATTTTTTTCTTCATCAAAGGGGCGCACCGAATAATGTCTTTTGCTGCCATTCTGCATTTCCCCGCTCATCACCGTATCAAATATAATCACTTGTTTTTCACGTCCCTGAAAAGTGTGAATGGTACCTACTTCTACCTGTTCAAAGCCTTCGCCATACAGCCGGTCGCGAATGTCATATACCGTATTTCTGAATGGTACAATGATACCAATTTCATCCATGGGCACGTGATTCTTGGTAACCAGGCGCTTCAGCATTTTAACAAGAATAACCAGATGCGTTTCATTGACCGGACTGAATCCCCGCTCTTCATCTTTTTGGGTAAGCTGAGTTCCATAGCGCTGACTGTCAATAACGTTAACAGTGGGCGATTTCTTTTTCTGTGCTTCTTCAAGCTCTTTGGTCTTGAGCCTTCCCTCATAGAATACCGCACTCAGTACATCAGCCAGATCTTTATTCAGCCTGTACTGCGTATCAAAAAATGTGGTTATGGGCCGGTTGAAATCATGCCAGGAAAATAAATCTTCGGCGTACTTGGAATTTGATGCGTAAGTAAAGATATCTTTTTCGAGAAAATCACGGGCTTCATGGTCATTGGTCAAAGCGATGGGCGGAAGCTGCATGGGATCGCCTACAGCAATGATATGATGTCGTGCTTTGGCTGCCAAAACCATCAGATAAGGCAGATTCGCCATTGAAGCCTCATCTATGACCACAGCATCAAAATATTGGCCATCAAATAGATCTGAAGTACAAACTTTGGCCAGCGTAGTGCCTACCAGCTCCCGTTTTTCGAGCTCAAAACGCTCGTTGACCGTCATCATTTTTTCGATCTTTTCTTCAGCCGCTTCTTCCCCGCCGTATTTATCCAGCTCAACACCCAGCCGGTTGATTTCATCATCCAGCTCTTTTGGAACGTCTTCACCATGCTCCATCAGGTTGTCAATTTCCTGTTGCAGCTTCTGGTATTTGCTGAGAGTACTTGCCAGTTTTGACGCTTTGCGCTTTTGTTCATCCTTCCGGTCTTTAACCTGCTTTTCAAAAAGAATATTTTCCAGCCTTGGACTATCCAGCGCAATTTCTCCAAAACGGGTGGCCTTTTGTTCCAAGTGCTCCTTTTCTACGCCGGTCAATGCCTCCAGGGCACTCAACAATCCCACATCCACCGCGCGATTGGTGTTGGAGGCAAACAGCACGCGCTTCCCTTTCACCAGGTAGTTGGCAATCATATAGCCAAGTGTAGAGGTTTTGCCCGTACCCGGCGGACCCCAAACATATAACACCTCATTTTGCAGTGCTTTTACCAAAGCTTCGTGCTGTGCTTCATTACGCCGGCTGTCATCAAGTACACGTATTTCTTCTTCGCTGTGATGTTTATCAGAATCAGGATCAAACAGCTTGCCAATTTGTTGCCGGTCATCTTTTCGATCGCTATCCAATAAAGCCGAA
Source organism: Balneolaceae bacterium (assembly GCA_034521755.1). Lineage (GTDB taxonomy): Bacteria > Bacteroidota > Rhodothermia > Balneolales > Balneolaceae > JAXHMB01. Next base: position 845,368 of record JAXHMB010000004.1, on the reverse strand, counting down.
AGTTCAGATCGGAGCCTGCGCAGTACAAAATCATTTTCCCATTCCAGACTCACTTTTGGAATTTCATCTCCGCAATTATGTGGAAAGTGAAGCACTACTTTTTTGTCACCTATCTCTACTGGATAGAGCTCCAGTTCATCATCATATCCCTCCATCTCACCACGTATTACTTCGGCAAACTTCAGAGAGGTATTGTTGGATTCAAACTCATAGTAAAATACACCGGGCGGATGCTTCTCTTTTTTTGTACCCTTAAATAGCACATCGAACGATGGACGCTCCCGTACCGCATCGATTTCTTCATCTACGGCATCGATGGCTTTCTTTATAAGTTTTTTAATGTCTTTGTCAGTCACGTTCTTTTAACTCTATTCTTGCTATTGATCCCAAAGCTCAGCACGAATTGTTTCGGCGCTTTTTTTAGAAATTTCATATTCAAGTTTGATGCGCCGGCGCTCGGGAATTTTATTCTCAACCAGCTTGGCACTTTCCGAGGTATATAAAATAAGGTCGGTGTTTCTCACAAAAAGCGGCAATGATTCCCCATATGTTGCACCCGCCACAAATGATCCCTCAAAACTAATACTTGTCTTCAGCGGGTTGATGATCTTGGATATCGTCTCATCTTCTGCTGTAACCAGGCCGATTGTTTCGAGTGCAGCACGGTCTACAATAGAAAGCAGCGTGTCCGGCTTAAAGCTAAACACCACCGGAAGCAGACGGCCCATTTCAGCAAAATCGCGAAATTTATTTACAAGCTGAATAGGCACAAACAGCGCATCATAATTAACTGTTTTGTTATATTCATTCGACTTCAACACTTTGCTTTGAATGCCCACTTCTTTTTTTACGGCATCAGCCAGCATCTTACCCAGTTCTCTTGTCTCACCTATGGAGGCACAACTTTCAATACGATCGGGCCAGTCCATAAAGCTTAGCTGTTCCTGAAACAGTTCGTCAATTTCTGTTTCATCCAGACCATAGCCAATAAGTTCTTCCAATAGCTTGCGCATCTTTTCAGCTCCCATCTCAAGCCGGGCAGCTTTATCAAGCGTAGTGTTTTGTCGCTCTACGATAAAGCCTTTTCCCTCATGGCTGCTGATCAGCCCTTCTTCAACCAAAATATGATAGGCCTTGCGCACCGTATGAAAACTCGTTTCCAGCTGCTGACCCAGCTTGCGGGTAGAGGGCAATACTTCCCCAACCTGAAACTGCTTGGTAGCAATCATCAGGCGGATTCGATCAGCAATATATTTGGCAGATGTTTTCAAAATTCTTAGACAATCTTGTATTTATCAACGAAATAAGATACGCAATAGCAATTAGGATTTTAATTTTAAAATGCCCTAGCGCACCGCTTGCTTCTCCTTTCTCATTTGAATAACAATGACAGCTATTAATACCAGCAACATTCCCAGAACCTGGTATGCAGTCAGTATTTCTTTGAAGAAAAAAACGCCCAACAGCGTAGCTACTACCGGCTCAATCGTAGCAGTGATAGATGCCCGCCCGCTTTCCACCATGGAAAGCCCGGTAGTATAAAGCAAATAAGCTAAAGCTGTAGGGAAAAAACCCAAGCCTAAAATCATCAACCATGTATGTACGGATGTTAACTGGGATAACGCTATACCGGGTGCACTGATTGGAATCAAAAACACCGAAGCAAACACAAACGTATAGGTGATAACGGTGAGCGACTCATACTTTTTGAGCGCATGCTTTCCAAAAATGCTGTACAATGCATATCCGAAACCTGAGCCCAAACCCACCATCAATCCATACCATGATATATGCTCATCACCGAGCGGTACCAGCCGCACAACCAGGGCACAGCCTATTAAAGTCAAAAGAAGGGCCATCACTTTTCTGCGGGTCATCGGCTCCCCGAAAATAATGCGCGACAAGATCACCACAAAAGCCGGACCGGTATATAATAAAATAACGGCTACCGACAGTGAAACCTCTTCTATAGCTGTAAAGTATGCCCAGTTAAAAAATACAATGCTGAAAATACCCGTCCCCACAAAAGTGAACGTATCTTTAAGGTCTATTTTAAGTAAGGAAACATCTTTTAGAGACAGGTAAAAAACGAGCATGATGGCAGCACTGACAACACGCAAAGTTACAATTTGCAAAGCGGTGAAGCCGGCAAGGTATAACGCATCTATAAAGATGCCGATAATTCCCCAAAGTGCAGCACCGAGGAGCACGTAACTATAGGCCAAACGATTTGAGGAGAACTTAGACAAAGGCAATTGAAATTGTTTGCTAAATATTATTAGCGATAGGATGAATCCCTCGCTGAACTTACTTGTCCAACAGTTTCTTTAACTCGGAGAGCAGCATTAATGATTCAATGGGCGTCATGCGGTTGGGATCTGTTGCTTCCAGCTTGTCAATAATCTGTTCGATTCGCGGATCCATCTGTGTTTGAAAGAGCGAAGGTTGTGAAATCTGCTCCTGCTTGTCCACATTTTTTGCCGCTTTTTTTGCAGCTGCTGCTTTTTTCTTGGCACCCTCTTCCAGTGTACCGGTGCTGTCGGTGATATCCAGGCTATGGCTTTCAAGATTTTTGAGAATTTCTCTGGCTCTATCAATAACAATAGAAGGCAATCCTGCCATATCCGCCACCTGAATGCCATAACTGTGATCGGTTCCACCGCGAGCAAGCTTGCGCAGGAAAATCACTTTGCCGTCATGTTCTTTCACCTGCACGTTGTAGTTCACGATATGATCATACATGTTTTCCAGCTCGTTAAGCTCGTGGTAGTGCGTAGCAAACAATGTCTTTGCCGCAACCGAAGGCTGGTTATGAAGATACTCGGCCAGTGCCCAGGCAATACTCAACCCATCAAAAGTGCTGGTTCCGCGCCCCACTTCATCCAATAAAATCAGTGAATTTCGGGTAGCATTATTAAGGATATTGGCTGCCTCATTCATTTCTACCAGGAAGGTACTTTCTCCGGCTGCCAGGTTATCAGATGCCCCGACCCGGGTAAATATTTTATCTACCAAGCCAATATGTGCTTCTTTGGCCGGGACAAAACAACCGATTTGAGCCAGCAGTACAATCAGTCCGGTCTGACGCAAAATAATACTCTTGCCCGCCATGTTGGGACCGGTAATAATAAGAATCTGTTCATCCTCATTTTCAAGGTGAATATCATTGGGGATAAATGGATCGCCGGGCGGCAGCGTTTTCTCTACTACCGGGTGACGCCCTTTGGTAATATCAATAACCTGATCATCGGCCATGCTCGGTTTGCAATAATCATTGCGGAATGCCACTTCGGCAAAACTCTGCAGGCAGTCTAACTCTGCCAGGGCCTGTGCCACCTGCTGGATGTCTTCGGCAAACTCAGCCACATACAATCGCAGCTCTTCGAAAAGCTCATACTCCAGCGTCTTGCTGCGCTCTTCAGAGGAAAGAATTTTCTCTTCCACTTCTTTTAGCTCCGGAGTAATATAGCGCTCAGAATTCACCAGCGTCTGCTTACGAATAAAATGCTCGGGCACTTTATCTTTATGCGTGTTGGTTACCTCAATGTAATATCCAAACACTTTATTGTAGCCAATCTTGAGTGAGCTGATGCCCGTTTCTTTGGTTAGTTCTTCCTTGATTTCTGCAATATATTCTTTCCCGTTTCGGGCGATGTTACGCAGCTCATCCAGCTCATCGTTGAAGCCGTCATTGAAAATCCCGCCATCACGAACGCTGGCCGGAGGATCTTCCTGAATGGCTTTTTCTATACGCTCTTGCACTTCAATTAATAGCTTCAGTCGATCACGAATATCTTTAAGCAGCGGTTCTTCCAGCTGACTAAACTGCATTTTAATGCGCGGCACCTGGGCCAGTGAAAGCTTCAGCTGCATAACATCGCGGGCATTGGCACGCCCCACACAAATGCGTGAAATAAGCCGCTCCAAGTCCCCAACCTGATCCAGTTCCTCCCTAAGATTTTCTCGTATCTCGTGATTTGCATGCAGCGCTTCTACTGCATTCAGTCGCTGCGAAATAGGCTTCAATCGTTTCAATGGACGCATAATCCACTTGCGCAGCAAGCGCCCGCCCATGGCTGTACAGGTATCATCCAGAATAGAAACCAGCGTACCTTCGGTGCCTCCCTCCTGCATGCTGGTAATAAGCTCCAGGTTTCGCTTTGTGGAGCCGTCCAGCGACATATACTCATTATTTTCGAATGGCTGCAGGCGGCGAATATGTCCCAGTGAAGCTTTCTGAGTTTCCTGGATATAGTGCATCAGCGCACCGGCAGCAATCTGTGCTACGTGCAAATCCTCAACGCCAAATCCTTTTAGTGAATGCGTTTCAAAATGATCGGTGAGTAGATCATACCCATAATCTCCTTCATACACCCAGTCTTCAATAAAGGTGATGTTATAGTTCTGCAGGTGATCGGGCACTTTATTCTTCAGGTTTTGTGGCAGCAAAATCTCGGAGGCCGTAATGGATTGCAGCAAGTCTTCCACCTGGTTTTCATGGACTTCACTCAGCGCAAATTCTCCGGTAGATACATCAGCAAAAGCCACCCCGGCTGAATTGCCCGTCCAGTAAATAGCTGCCGCATAATTATTGCGCTTATGCTCAAGCAGCTTTTCACTCATCGTCACCCCGGGCGTAGTAATTTCCGTCACCTCCCGGTTTACAATTTTACGTCCCGCGTCCTTGGCCTCAGAAGGATCTTCAACCTGTTCACAAACCGCCACACGATATCCTTTTTTCACCAGCTTAGGCAGATAAGTATCCAGAGAATGATAAGGGAACCCGGCCAATGGGGTCTGGTCTCCGCCATTGTTTCTTTTGGTAAGCGTGATGCCCAGCTCCCGGCTCACAAGTTCTGCATCGTCTGCAAAAGTCTCATAAAAATCTCCCACCCGAAAAAGCAGTATGGTGCCTTCGTGTTTTTCCTTAATCTCATCATACTGACGCATTAAAGGGGTTTTGGATTTTGTCTTAGGACTCATGTACCGGTTTTATTTTAGGAATGATTATCTTACAATTATGTTTAATTTTAAGTATGCTGATTCACTGATATCAGCACAGAATATATATAGTTAATAGATTAAGCTCACTTATTAATAATCAGCAGAAAACTTTGCAGAAGTATAAGGATTTATTGCGGCTCATCGTAACGATGGTGAAGAAGAAAGATGTTTTTCACCATGCCTCAGCGATTGCTTTCAACTTGTTTATTTGCGCAATCCCCTTTGTGCTGCTCATGATTTCCATCATTGGGTATCTACTGTCGTACGAAGATGCTTTCCAGGAAATTGTCCGCTATGGACAAGAATTATTTCCAAGTTTCACCTACGAATCACGCACCGGTGACATTTTCCAGGGAGCTGTAACACTTGAAACATTACTAAATCCATTAATCGGCGCACGTCGAGTGTTTGGTATTGTTGGTCTGGTAATCCTGGTAGTTTTCTCACAGGGGCTCTTCCATACCGTTAAACACGTAGTTTTTGATATTTTTGATATTGGAGACCGCAAACACCCCGTACTGGAGCTCATTTATAGCTTCTTTACGTTTGGCTTGATTGGAAGTGTGTTTATCGCTTTTAGCTTCGCCATCTCTTTAGTTTCTCTTTTTTCACTTCGAGAAATTGCCATACCCTTAACTGACATGGTCATACAGCTCAGTTGGGTATACGAGTTTTTAAATATTGTTATCCCGGTACTCTTCACCCTGTTTCTTTTCTACATCCTTTTTAGATATATCAGTGAAAAAAGAATGAGCCCCAAAGTAGCAATGGTGGGTGCGCTGGTCTATACTGTTCTTTTTGAAATAGCAAAATACGGACTTGGAACGTACTTGGAATATGCATTTGGAGCCTACCGCTATTTTTATCAGGGCTACACTATTTTAGTGATTATCAGTATTTGGGCATTTTATTCGGCAGTCCTGCTGGTCGTTTCTGTCATTGCTGCAAAAGCTTTTCAGGAACAATTTGAAAAGCCTGAGCCTGTTAAAGAAAACCCCTATACAGCTATTTCCTAATCAAGCAAATTAGTGTCATAAAGCTATTATTTTTACTCATTATATAATGTATAATGAATAAGCTTCCCTTAGAATTTTATCAGCGCAGCGATGTGGTTCAAATCAGCCAAGAGCTGCTTGGCAAAGTACTTTGTACCAATATTGGAGGAGAACTTACATCAGGAATTATTACCGAAACCGAGGCTTACTGCGGACGCGGCGACAAGGCCTGCCATGCCAATAATAATACCAGAACAAACCGCACAGAAATTATGTACCGGGCGGGCGGCAACGCCTACGTATATCTTTGCTACGGCATTCACCATCTATTCAATGTGGTTACCAATAAAAAAGATTTGGCTGATGCCATCTTAATTCGTGCCATTGAACCGGTTGATGGAATTGAAACTATACTTGAGCGTCGTGGCTTTGATGAATCAGAACCCAAGCTTACCGCGGGACCCGGACGGATGACTCAAGCCCTCGGTATCACTACAAATATTCACGACGGCACTGATCTTTTGGGGGATATCATCTGGATTGAAGACCGGAACATTTCTTTAGCAAAAACAGACATTACTGCTACCAAACGAATTGGAGTAGATTATGCAGGCGAAGATGCCAACCTTCCCTGGCGTTTTATAATAAAGGACAACAAATGGGTGAGCCAATAAAAAAGCCCGCGCAGTGGCGGGCTTTGAAATCAAAATGTGATGCTGGAATTAATTACCGTCTCCGGATGATGTTGAATCCGACATCATTTGTTGCACTTTCTGCATCATTGCAGGATTAGAACGTATGGTCTGTGCAATTTGCTGATAACGCTGCAATGTTAAGTCGTTAGCTTCAATGGTAGAAATTTGTTCCTGCTGAGCCTTTTGGCCCATTTCTTGGAGCTTGGGTTGAATCTTATTAATTATTTCCTGCTCTTCAGTGGAAACTTCTACGCTTCCGGCAGCTTGTGGATTTTGCTTGCTTTGCATGATCTTTTGAAAGCGTTGTACTTCCATGCCTTCATCTTTGATCATATTTTGCATTTCAAGCTGCAGTTCTTGCTGCATCATCTGCACTTCTTTAGTAGCCTGGACAAAATTTTCTAATTCTGCATCAGTAACAGTGTCGGCTTTTGTAGTATCCATTTGCATACCCTGAGCAAATGCGGCACCTGATAACAATAACAAGCCCAAAGCAACTGGGAAAAACTTTTTAAATAACTTCATGATAGTGAGTAAGATTAAATATTTGATAATTCATTAGATATTAGTTTGGCAAAGATACCCAATATTTGTCCCGATGTAAATTCATAGCTACCCCATAACTCCCTCTTAATACCGTTTAACAATACGCTTATGATATCCAAGCGCATGAAATTAATTTAATGTTAAAGGAAACGATTTTTACAGCATAAGCATTTAGGGGTATCTCGGTAATAAATTCTTTAACCTACAACTAAATAAATACCTCAATATGAAATTATCTAAACTTACTTCTACACTCTTTGCCACCTTGTTGTTTTTTATTGCAAGTGGCTTTACCAGTAATGAAAAAGCAATAAAGGCCACTGAATGGAAAATAGATTCAGTTCACAGCAATATAACCTTTGAAGTTTCTCACTTCTTTACTCCTGTTCAGGGGGCATTCAAAAAATATGATTCACAAATTTATTTCAGTCCAGAAAACCTGGAAGAAAGCAGCGTTAATATTGACATCCAGGTAAGCAGCATTGATACCGATAACCAGAAAAGAGACGGGCATCTTCAATCACCGGACTTTTTCAACGCTGAAAAATATCCGACCATCTCTTTCAAGAGTGACAGGATTACTAAAGAAGGAGATAATAAGTTTATAGCTCACGGCAAGCTGACCATTAAGGATGTTACCAAAGATGTAAAGCTTCCATTCACGCTTTTGGGTGTGAAAGATCATCCCATGAAAGAAAATACCAAGGTTGCAGGTATGAAAATAGATTACTCAATTGACCGGACCGACTTTAAAGTAGGTACCGGCGACTGGGCTGCTACCGCGGTCGTAGGAGATAATGTTGATATAAGTATTGCATTAGAACTCAACTCTGTCAACTAATTTATTTTTACTTTCATCTCTGCCCGAGTCATTTGGCTCGGGCTTTTTTATTATCCCACCTTTGCTCCATTTTCCACTTTTCTTTCCGGTTCTAGCAGCACGGTCCCTTTTTCATCAGACAAAGCTCCAAGTACCAGAACTTCAGACATCATATCGGCTATTTGTTTAGGCGGGAAATTTACAACGGCCACAACCTGTCGGCCTGCTAAATTTCCAGGCTCGTAATTTTCTGCAATTTGAGCCGAAGTCTTTTTTACTCCAAGCTCACCAAAATCTATTTCCATTATATAAGCCGGGCTATGTGCTTTTTCATTTTTATATGCTTTACGAATGGTGCCGATACGCAGATCGACCTTTTTAAAGTCACTAAATTCTATCATATTTGTACTTATAAATTTTAAGCCTAGTTTAAATCCTGAAATATGTTCAGGATAATAAGAATTTTCAGCTATTTTGAATCATTCACCCAGAATTGTTTCCCTTCTACCCAGTACAACAGAAATTGTATGTAGGCTTGGGATGCAACAATATCTGGTAGGAAGATCTCATGAGTGCGATTTCCCACCTGCCGTAAAAAAACTTCCCTACTGCACCGAACCAAAATTTGAACCTGACGGCACCAGCTACGAAATTGATCAGCGTGTGAAAGCACTGTTACAAGAAGGGCTTTCTGTTTACCGGGTAAACAGCAATGTACTAACGGAACTGCAGCCTGATTTAATCATTACTCAAGACCACTGCAAAGTCTGTGCTGCTTCGCTATCTGAAGTAAAGCAAGCTGTTAAAAAAACTTTAGATAATAAGGTAGAAATTATCTCTGTTTCACCGACCAACCTTGATGAGGTTTTTGAATCTATTAGAACTATAGCATCTACTCTTAAAATTGCCGAGAAAGGAATAACATTAATAGAAAACCTAAAAAAGGAATTTGCTTATATTAAAAGTGAAACCCACAACCTACCCTCTAAAAGCATCTGCTGTATTGAGTGGCTTGATCCGATAATGACAGCCGGAAATTGGGTACCGGAACTTATCCAAATTGCAGGAGGCAAAAGCGTGGGAGCAAAAGCCGGAAGCCATTCGCCTTTTATAAATTGGGACAAACTTCAGAAATACAATCCGAAAATTATGGCCATTATGCCATGTGGTTATAACATTAACCAAACGCTAAAAGAAATAGATACTCTGACCTCACGACCTGAATGGGAAACTTTAAATGCTGTCCAAAATGACCAGGTGTATATATTAGAGGGAAATCAATATTTCAATCGCCCTGGACCTAGGCTGGTTGAGTCAGCTCAAATTCTGGCGGAGATATTCCATCCGGATCATTTTGAACCAAAACTTAATCAACATGGTTGGATTCACCTTACAAAAGCCAAAACCTAAAATTACCATTTATGAATAAAAAAGCTGTAATTATAGGCGCCACATCCGGAATAGGCAAGGAGCTGGCCATTGAAATGCATCGAAGAGGCTACACAGTTGGACTGACAGGCCGACGTATTGAACGACTGGAAGAACTTCGAACACAGCTTAACTCTCGGGTACACATTCAGTTTATGGATGTGGTAGAAACCGAAAAAGCACAAGAACAGCTCGAGCAGCTTATTGACGCCATGAACGGCATGGATATCATTGTCATCAATGCCGGCGTCTCTAATTTCCAGGGCAAGATTACCTGGGAAAAAGAGAAGCAGGTTATTGATGTGAACATTCGAGGCTTTTCTGCATTGGCTAATTTTTCTTTCGATTATTTTAAGGATCAGGGTCATGGCCACATTGTAGGTATTTCATCCGTAGCTTCTCTTTTTGGCTATGGACTGTCTTCGGCTTACAATGCCTCCAAAGCGTATGTAAGCACCTATATGCAGGGCTACCGTCAGCTGGCCAATCACTCGGATGCGGACATTACCGTTACCGATATCAAGCCCGGTTTTGTAGAATCGGAGATGACAGAAGGAAAAACCGGCATGTTTTGGGTACAGCCCACGGATAAGTCTGCACGGCAGATCGCCGATGCCATCGATTCAAAAAAGAATCATGCCTATATCACCAAGCGGTGGCGACTGGTGGGCTGGCTGTTAAAACTCATTCCCAACTGGGTACTAGACAGACTTTGAAATCTTAAAGAACGCCCAATCAATATTTCAGGTTTAGTTAACTCAATAATGTTCATTAAATAAATAAGAGGTTGTTATGAGTGGGAAAAAAATTTTAATGCTTGTTGGCGATTTTGGCGAAGACTATGAAATTATGGTTCCATTCCAGGCACTGAAAATGGTAGGGCATGATGTGCATGCCGTATGTCCTGGAAAAAAGTCAGGGGAATCTGTAAAAACAGCTATCCATGACTTTGAGGGCGACCAAACCTATACAGAAAAGCCCGGACATAATTTTGCATTGAATGCTACTTTCTCTGAGGTAAACCCGGATGATTATGATGCCCTTGTCGTTTCCGGTGGACGTGCTCCGGAATACCTTCGTCGCGAGGACGGAGTTCTAGAAACAGTTCGTCATTTCTTCAAAGAAGATAAACCCGTTGCGGCTATTTGCCATGGGCTTCAGATTCTTGCAGCGGCTAATGTAGTAGAAAATAGAACTCTCACTGCATATCCGGCTTGTGGTCCGGAAATGGAATTAGCAGGAGCAAATTACAAAGATGTAGAACCTACAGAAGTAGTTGTTGATGGAAATCTTGTTACCTCTCCTGCATGGCCCGGACATCCAAAATGGCTGGCTGCTTTCCTCGATGTATTGGGCACCAAAATCACACATTAAAAGGTTGGTAACATAAAATTAACCATAGTGCTTTATTAACTATCCGGCCCGGCCAAATTGGTCGGGCTAATCTTTTTATGAATACATATTCTCTTGATCTTATCTCTTTATAAAATTACTCAAGATCAATGATTGGCTTAGGATAATATTTACTTATTAAACTCATCCCCAACCGGGCTTGGGATCGGATTTAATCATTTGAATCAGTATTATGGTCAAAATAGTTACTCTCTAGCGAAGGAGTAATTCTTAGTGAGACCTGTACTCTCCCTGAATCTCCATCCGCATTTTTAAACCCTAAATTATCACTCTTCTTGTACCCCACCCCATAAATGGTGATGGTACTGTCAGTTACTACTTTCGAAAGGTGAAAGCTATTTTCAGAATTCTCACTGAAACTCTCTAAGTCCGAAAGTGTTATAGGGCGCTCTTCACCATTATTACCAGACAGATAAAAGCTTCCACCGCCACCGCCCGATTCGCGCGGCAGGTAGTATAATTCAAAAGCATTATAACCCATCTTGTATAAGCTGGTTCTCAGCTCATCCACATTTTGGTATTTGAGCCGCAGACTCCCAGGTGTTGTTAAAAACGATTCCTTTTGTAATTGTTGCAGGAACAGCAAATACAAGTCCGCCACAAATCAAAATAGCACCTACATACCAAACGAAGCCTTTTTTTAGATGGGCTTCGTCATCAGCAGACTTTTTCTCGTTCTTTAGCTCACCGTAAATCCATAAAGAAGGGCCGATAACAAAAATAGTGATAAGACTAGCTAAGGCTTGTAGTCTGTACTCCCAATGAGGTCCCACATCTGCTATACCTTGTCCAAATTCATTGATCGCAACTATGGTAGCCAAACCATTGGCTGCGGTCCATGGATCCAGCACATAACGGTACCAATTCCAACTATAATAAGAAGCCAGGGTACCAATTAATACAATAATACTAATCGAAATCAGCCATGGCAGCCAGCTATAACTTTTAGTTTGCTCGTTCATAATCAATCCCCCCTGATGTTAATATTCCTTTAACCTGGTACCGTCCCGTTTCACCCGAATGGTTTTTAAAATCAGAACTTTCCCCTTTCAAATAGGCCGATTCCCCAATAAGAACTAAGCTGTCGGCAGATGCTTTTGCCATATACACAAACACTGTATTATCATCTCTGTCTTTATCGTAGGCCAGCATTCCTTCTTCTGTTATTAAAGAATCGTATTCTGCTCTAAATAACTTCCCAAAATCATTGGAATCCCCGGAACCCTGAGCATGTGCCCTTAAAGTTTTTAAAAGAGGTTCGTTTACGTAGTTTTGAATAATACCGGTTTCAATGGTGGATCGTATGGTAACCAAAGTCTCTTTTTGCCGCTGGCTTGATTCATAGCTGATAGCTGCCGAAATGCCTGAAAAAACGACCAGTATTCCCAGCGTCCACCCTATTGCTTTACGTTTGGTTGCAGACTGAATTTTTTTAAGCCATACAAAACAAAAAGCAGCCAGATATATTAGAACCGCACTGCTGCTTAAAAAAAGTGACGGCCACATACTGCCTGATTGCTCAGGAATAAAAAAAGCTCCTGTAGCCAAAAGAGCACCACCCAAAATCCAAAGAAATATTTTTCCCATCTCTATATTCTCTTGTTAATGTTTGGAATAATATTGAAATAGCAGTTATAAATAGCAAAAAAACGACGCATGTTGTACTAATCTCACCTGAATCATCCCCTACAGTTGAATTTTACATCCAGTTGTCAACCAAGGCAAAAGCCAAACCAGAACTGTTGCCATCAATACAATTCCGCCTTCATTATTAACAATCTTTTAAACACTATTTGCCAACCGGCGTTCGATATTAGTAATGAGTTTGGTATAATTAGTTTTTGATAAAAGTATATAAACAGAATGGTTAGAAGTAGAAAATCCGGTAAATACCGAAATGTTGGTCTCTTAATCTTACGCATAGGCTTGGGCATTATGCTCATTATCCATGGCTCACCTAAATTATTTGGCGGACCTGAGATGTGGACCGAAGTGGGACAAGCCACACAATCTTTAGGGATTAACTTTACTCCTATGTTTTTTGGATTTATGGCAGCCATCACAGAGTTTTTTGGCGGCATTTTTCTACTACTCGGGCTTTTCTTCAAACCCACCCTTTCTATGCTTATCGTAGTTATGATAGTTGCAACGGCCACCAATATAGCTGCTAATGACGGATTTGCGGCTATATCACATAGTATTGAGCTGGCTATCGTTTTTATCAGCCTTCTTTTTATTGGTCCCGGCAAGCTAAGCTTAGATAACAGGCTGCAGTCCCGAAGTCATAGGTACTAATATTACTCGTATAGATTCTTTACCATTTAGTTTTATGACAATGAGCTGCATAGTTTGTATCTTTGGCGCTTACATTTATTTAAACTGAAAAACACCGTTTTTATGCACGACATTGTACTTATTCCCGGGGACGGAATTGGTCCCGAGATATCTGAATCAGTAACTGCCATTCTTGAGAAAGCCGGTGCAGAAATTAACTGGATACGATGCACCGCCGGGCAAACTGCCCAGGATGAACTTGGCACTCCTCTCCCTGATGAAACCCTTGAAGCGCTTAACAAATATAAGGTAGCCCTTAAGGGACCGCTGACTACCCCGGTCGGAGCCGGATTTCGCTCAGTAAATGTGAGCCTTCGCAAAAAGATGAGCCTGTACAGCAATATTCGTCCTGCAAAAACCATCCCCCATATTGAGACTCGTTTTGACAATGTAGACCTGGTGATGTTCCGTGAAAACACTGAAGGTCTATACATTGGTAAAGAACAGTGGGTAAAAAAGCACAGTCATGCTGAGAGCATTGCCGTAGTAACCAGAAGAGCCAGCGAAAAAATTATCCGCGCCGCTTTTGAATATGCGCAAAATAATAACCGGAAGAAGATCACCCTGGTCCACAAAGCCAATATCCTAAAGTTTACCTGTGGCCTTTTTCTTGAGGTAGGTCAAGAAATTGCCAAAGACTTTCCTGATATAGAATTTGAAGACCTGATTGTAGATAACATGGCCATGCAAATGGTGATGCGTCCAGAGCAATTTGATATCATCGTTACTACCAACCTCTTTGGTGATATCCTTTCTGATCTGGCCGCCGGCCTGATTGGCGGACTGGGACTAACCGGCGCTGCCAACATCGGCGATGATGCTGCCATGTTTGAAGCTGTTCACGGCTCCGCTCCTGACATTGCCGGACAAAACAAAGCCAACCCTATCGCCTTCTTGTTGTCCGCACTGATGATGCTGGAATATATTGGCGAACAGGAATTGTCCGACAAAATACGCAATGCCGTTCATGAAACGCTGGCAGATAAATCAGTGTGCACCCCTGACATCGGCGGAACCGGCAACACCAAAACCTTTACCGAAGCCGTCTGCAAGAAGCTTTGATTATCTCATAGTGTAGTAAACACAACTTCCATTGCATCAGTGTCTAAAAAAGCAATGGTAGCATCTCCGTCAAATCCGTTGGCGGTACCGGGATTAATCGCTAAGGTATTACCCACTCTCTTGCTAACTGTTTCGTGGGTATGCCCGCTGATGACCACATCATATTTCCCACAGCTGTGCAAAGCATCGGTAATGCCCTGATAGGTACCGTGATAAACAGCAATAGAGCAGTCATCGGCCTTCACTTCCAGAAATCCACCGGCTATTTCAACATCAGCTTCATCAGCCTTTTTAAGAAGGGTTTGCAGATCCCCATCGTTATTGCCAAAAACTCCTTGCATGGGCAGCCCCTCAAAAAGAGGGATCATAAACGGGCTGCAATAGTCGCCGGCATGAATCACAACATCAACATTACGCTGCTTAAACAGGGAGACCGCTTGCTTCGTATGTTCTATATGATCGTGCGTATCAGATATAATGCCTATCAGCATAGTTATTGGGTATTCGTTATTTGTAAATCGCTATTAACTAATAACCAATAACTAGCCACCATTATCAATTAATTTTAAGAGTGCATATAACGTTTGATGGTGAGGAATATCTATATTATGCTTTTCAGCAAGCCGGACTACAGCCCCCGTAAAAGCTTCATACTCCATCGGCTTCCCCTTCTGGCGATCCTGGTAGGTAGAAGTCTCAAAACCTTTCAGTTTTTTTGATGATTCAATAATAGCTTCGCCTTCTTTATCCAAAAGCTCAATACCTTCTTTAGCAGCTACTTGCTGTAATTCATCAAACAGCTTATAACAAAGCTGCTCGCTTTCTTTGTGATGGAAAATTTGATCTACCGTTACATTCCCTGCTGCCGTAACCATGTTCAGCAAACAGTTCCAGGTAAATTTCAGCCAAACATCTTTGGTGATTTGTGACGAAATGTGAATAGGAACTTTGGCCTGACCAAATAGCGCTTCGATTACTTTTACCCGCTCAGATTCAGATCCGTCCTGTTCACCTGCAGTGATTTCTCCAAATGCCTTATGCGCTATCACCCCCGGCCTGGATACTCCGGCTCCAATTTTGCAAAAGCCTTGTATAACTCGTTCTGCGCCAAAAGCTTCAACCAATTGCGGGTAATTCTCAATTCCATTTTGGATAGTCAAAATTTGGGTGTGTTCAGAAACGACCGGTGCTATCTGTTCAATAGCTTCAGCTGTGTCATAGCTTTTTACGGTAAATAGAATAAGGTCAACCGCTGGTGCGTGTGTAGGATTGCGAAAAGCCTGAATATTTATTCTGCTGGTTCCTTGCTCACTTTTAATTAGCAACCCCTCTTTTTGAAGAGCTTCCAGGTGCGGCCCCCGGGCAATGAAGCTCACATCAACATCGGTTCGCTCGGCCAGGCGTCCGCCAAAGTATCCTCCAACGGCTCCCGCTCCCATAACCATCACCTGTTTAATATGCATGATATCATTCTTTTAGCTGTTATCCATCAACTTTTGGGCGGCCTCGCGATATTCCGGCTCAGCCTTACAAGCTGCCACATGCGTAAGCACTTTTTTTGACTCCACCCTGCTATTATTTTCATGTAATAATTTCCCCAGCAAAAATCCGGATATCACATGATACGATCGATTTTGAGTGGCAGGCAGATCAAAGCCTGCTTCAAAGGCCAGTCTTAAACTTGATAGCGCCTCATCTTTTTTATTCTCTTTTGTTAACATTCGTCCTTTCCATGTCAACAGTTCTTCCCGCAGTACACTTTCAAAAGCCAGCGAATTCTGCTCCCATCTTTGTAACGATTCACTGATCACGTTCAGCGCTGTTTCATACTTCTTCATCCTGTAAAGCACTCTCACATAATATCGCACATAATAATTGTTATTGGGATAGGTTTCGTACAAGCTTCGGAAGTGACGCAGCGCCGTTTCATAGTTGTGCTCATAATTATAATTGATATTCCCCAGAAAATAGGTGGCTTCAGCGCGGGCAAAAATAGCTTCTTCCGAAGCAACTTTCATCAGTTTTAGCCCTTCTTCTTTATCTCCTTCAGGCAAAAACCACGATACCGTTTTCACTATCGGATACGCTTCCGGCAAGTGTGCTGAATAATACAGCTTCATCCCTTCTGCCAGTTTCAAATCAGCCAGATCAGGCTTAAGCTCCAACAGGTATTCATAGGCACTCATCGCTTTCCGCGCCTGGTTGACGCTCGAAATCCATTCACTTCGGTTGGCATATTGCCGGCCAATATATCCATTACTTACCGCTTTGATAATTAAGGCATCAGCATGAGAACGCTGTCTCCTTAAAAGCTGCGAAGCTTTATAATCAACCCGCTTCATGAGATTAAAAAACTGCTCATCATTCGACGGATCTTCCAGATCTGACAATACCTGCCACCACAATTTTATGCCATCCATCAGGTCCCAAAGGGGATGATCGGGATACTGCTCTTGCCAGGGACGAAGCTGCTTATCAGCAGCCTGGAACTTGAAGTTGTAAATGGAGTCTACTGCTGTCTGGGCATCGGATCGAAAAGCAGCATCATTGATAAGTTCGGGCAATTGAGCCCTTGTGCTACTTCCTAATAAGAATAGAAATACAAAAAATAATAGACCGATTTTTCTCATCAGCAATGCATTTTTGATAATAACTTCGGAAGCTGTCAATTATTGCTATTGCAGATAGTACTGAAACCACTTGCCGGTGGCTTCCATAACATCTGCCAGTGGTTCCGGAAACTCTTCATCCTCGAATGGGTGCGTACCACCAAAGGTATGGCCGGTATTTTGAACCAGTTTCAGTTCTTTATCTTCAGATGGAGAAGCCTTGTACAATTTCTCCGCATCATGGTACGAAACAGCCTCATCATCTTTAGAATGCACAAAAAGAGAGGGTATATGCAGCTTCTTAATTCTATTAAGAGCAATCACGCGATCGGCATTGGCAAGAGCATCTTCATAGACCACTTTCTTGACCGGCATGATTTGTCCGGTGCGGCCATTTTTGATCTCCGTCACCCCGCGTGTTTCCCAGTCCTTAATCATCTCATCACTCCAGCGAGCATTATAATCTACTACAGCTGACCAAGTCACTAAACATACAATCTCAGTATACTCTGCGGCGGCAGCCACAGCCGTATGTCCGCCACGCGAATGACCGAGAATACCTATCTCATCGGTATTTAACCTGGCTTTATCGGTAGTAATTTCCCCGGACTGTAATGCCTCAATTACACTACCCACATCATCCAAATCCTGCGACAAGGTTTGGCGGGCAAACAGGTCGAGCCGGTCGAACTCCATTTTATTTTCGCCGATGCCGTTCAACGAAAAGTTCATGGCTACCACGGCAAAACCCAAGCTGCACAATTCTTCACAAACAGCCGGAAAAGTTCCCCAGTCCTTAAATCCTTTAAAGCCATGCAAAAAAATGATGACGGGAAATTCGTGCTGGCTGTTGCTGCCCGGCACATACAAGTCGTAGCGAATAGGCAGGTCTTCAGTGGAAGGAACTGATCCGGAAGTCTTGGTAATGGTCTCGAAAGTCATCGTTTAATTCTTATTAAAGTCCAGTGTATCTAATTCTACCATTTCGCGCAGGGCATTAATTTCTTTTTGGGTGAGATAGCGCCAGCGACCCATTTTTACGTTCTTGAGATTCAACCCGGCATAATCGATGCGCTTCAGCTTGGTGACTTCTGTTCCAAAATATTCCACCATGCGGCGCACCAGCCGGTTCCGTCCTTCAAAGATAGTAAGGAGAAATCCGTTTGGTATTCGAGAAAGTTTATGAGCGCTGGCCGGCCCATCTTCGAGCGTAATTCCTTCTTTCAGCTGATTTAATTCCTCGTCTGTCATAAATCGCTCCGTTTCCACTTCATAGGTCTTGCGCACCTGATAGCTGGGATGCATCAGCCGGTGAGCCAAGTCCCCATCGTTGGTTAAAACCAACAAGCCCATGGTATGACGGTCCAGCCGACCCACCGGATAAACACGCTTGCCGGTAGCATCTTCAATTTTGTCCATCACCGTATCGCGGTCGCGGGGATCATCGGTGGTGGTAATCGTATCTTTGGGCTTATTCAACAGGATATACACAAACTTTTCCAGGCTGATAACCTGACCGTCTACTTCTACCTTGTCAGTCCGCTTAACCTTTGTACCGTGCTCGGTTACTACTTCATCATTTACTTTTACTTTACCGGCGGATACATAATCATCGGCATCGCGGCGGGAGCAAAAACCACAGTGGGCGATATATTTATTAATGCGAATTTCTTCGTCTTTACCATAATCCTGTTCTGCTTCAGGTGGGTTTTTAGGCTGATTGTTTCGTCTTCGTCTTTTAGACATTAATTAGGTGGATAAAACTTAAAATTACAGGTGTGATTTATTCTTCTTCAGCATTGGTCTGTGCATCTTCTTCAGCAGCGTCCAACTCATCCATTTTCTTCTCGGCTTCTGCTTCATCGGCTGGCTCATCCAACGATCCTTCCATTTCTTCATCTTCAACAGCTTCAAGCAAAGAAAGCTTGGTGTCGCTCACTTCTTCTTCCTCTGCTTCACGCAAATCAGAAAGCTCCAGCTGACGGTCAACCAAAAACTGTCGATGATCGGCCATGTCATCATCCTTGAGAATTTCTTCGATCTCCCGGGGTTTGGGCAATTCGTCTATGGAATTAATATTGAAATGCTTTAAAAAATGTTTGGTGGTTCTGTAAACCAATGGCTTACCGGGAGCATCTAAACGACCGGAAACTTCAATAAGAACTTTCTCCAGCAGCTGGCGCAAAATATACCCGGAATCCACGCCGCGTATATCATCAACCTCGGGCTTGGTAACGGGTTGCTTGTAAGCTACAATAGCCAGGGCTTCAATGGCCGACTGGGAAAGCTTGCGGTAGGCATCTTCATGCTGAAAAATACTAAGCCACGGTTCAAACTTTTTCTTGGTAGCAAAGGTATAGCCTCCGGCAATCGCTGAGATGTTAAAAGCCAAACCGTTTTCTTCGTACCGCTGGTTCAATTTTTCTACAAACGGCTCAATGGCCTCCGGTTCAAGCTCCAGCTGCTCGTCACCCTGGGCAATAATATCGCATATTTTCTCAGCAGATATAGGTTCCGGGCTGGCAAAAATAAGCGACTCAATCACCGATGAGAGCCGGGTACCGTCAACAAATTGATAATCATTCATGGCTGCTTACTGTTTCATTGATGATTAATGCCATCAATCATCTTTAAAATTCCTAAAAATACGGTTTGCTACACCTAAAATAACAAAAATTAGCGACTATCCTGTTTGCGAACTACGAAAAAACCATCATTGCCCTGGTTCTGATAGAGTGGCATCAGCAAGTAGCCATCACACTGGGCGCGTATTTTACCATCTTTGTCATTCGCCAGCCATTCTCCTTTTTTGATATACTGAAAATTTTTAAAGCCCGGCCTCATTGCAAAACCATCGCCGTCTGCTATAATATGCTGATAAACCAGCTCAACTTTTGAAGGCAGATGATGCGTATGCTTCCGCAAGTGTTTCGCAAAATCCTTGATCTGTGATATCGCTTTTTTCTGGATACACCCTACTTCCTGCAGCAACAAAAGAAGAGCTGCTGTCTCATTATATACTGTCAGCTCATTCTCATGCTGGCCTCCCTCAAGGGCAAATGTCACGTGTCCCAAGTCCTGGTAATATCGCAATGCCGTACCGCGAAGGGTGTCTTCGATACCAAATATCATCGGAATATGCAGACTGGAAAGCAGTTCGGTATGATCATCTTTTGGAGCTGTTATGGCAAACATACAACCTTCTGCAGAAAACGAGTGTAAATCGGCTATAATAGCTGGCTGTTCCGGAGACCTGGAAATGGCATCATCAATAATGCCAAGTACTCGTTTTATTTCTATGCGCTCTGATGATTCCAGTTCTTCTGCCGGTGTTTCCCTTATTTTTTCAATAATAGAAGGAAACCAGATTCGGTTCATGTCTTCATCGACATAACGGACTTCTTGTTCCAGAGCAGGCAAATTAGCCCGAATTCCCAAAAAAGCTCCTGAGAAATCTATCTTGGCAGCCCTGATCATATTAAAAACATTTTCCAGTGCTTCCACACCGGAGGGCTCGTTGCCATGCAAACCTGCCAGTACTATAATTGTAGGCCCATCTGCTGAACCTTCTATGGAACCTATAATCCTTTTCAACGTTCTATCAGGTATTGTTTTAGATTTAGCTTTCAGAATCGTTCTGTCCATTTTCCTCATTATTCGAATGTAAAACTCTTAATAACCGTCCCGCTGTACTCATGTAGTTTTGCTCTGTAATAATACCAACCAGGCGATTATTTTTTACTACAGGGAGGCATCCAATCTTTTGGCTATCCATGATATCCATTGCTTCCACTATAGAAGCCTCAGGGTGAATGGTAATTGGATTTTTAATCATTATTTCTTCAACCGTTTCAGTGGGCTCGTCATCATGATTCACTGCTTTACTGTAATCCCGAAAAATCATTCGCATTGTGACCAGTCCTACCAAATGATTTTTGTCATCCTCTACAGGCACATATCTGATTCGCCGCCAGTCAATGAGGTCTGCTACAAATTCCAGAATATCATCTTTCTGAACCGTGAAAAGATCAGTAGTCATAAACTCTTCAACAATCAGGCTTGATGGCTCCCAGTGCTCCAGATCTTCCATGCGCGCTCTACCCCATTTATGAACCGGTTCTCCTTTTTTCTGATTTTTAATCATGGCCGTTGTGATGGCAGCAAGAGTTTGTTCTTTTGAGTCATTCTCTTTCATCAGCGAGGCGTAGTTATCTACCATCCAGTGGGCAGAAGTTTTCCCGGACTTAGCTCGTTCTTCAATAATTTCCAGATAGCTGTCAATATCTCCTTGGTTGATATTCACATCTTCAAGTCCTTCACGGGCAACAGGCAGCAACTCTTCTGTAATAAGGTCAACAGCATTAATTCGACGGTCATCAACCCATCGAAACTTGGTGTCGAGGCCCAGCTTTGAGGCAGCTACAAAATTCATTCGGGCATCATCAAAGTCCATTTCTTCAGAAATATTAGGATGATAATCATCCATTTTATTCAATAGCCCCAGCCAAAAAGCAGTATTAGCCATCTCATCGGTTACCGTGGGACCGGAAGGGAATACTCTATTCTCTATACGTAAATGTGCCTTCCCGTTTGCCACACCATAACAGGGACGATTCCACCGATATACCGTGCCGTTATGCACTTGCAGGGCATTAAGCATAGGCGGCGTACCTTCATCAAGAAGCTTTTCTACATCTTCTGTAACTTCTGAGCTGAGCATCACGCGATACCGGGCTGTGTCTTCCTGAAAAATATCCAGGATACTATCCTTCACCCATTCATTGCCAAAGGTTACCCTTGGACTGCTTTCCCGAAGGTGATCTCCAACTGTTCGGGTATCTACCGATTGCTGGAATAACGCTATACGCGTTTCACTCCACAGGCGCTTCCCAAATAGAATAGGGGAGCCTACCGCTGCTGCCAAGACGGGAGCAGTGATAGCCTGAGCCAGGTTATATTTTTGTACAAACTCGTCCGGCGCTACCTGTAGATGCACTTGAAAACCGGTATTACAAGCCTCGAGAAGAGGTGAATCAAATTTCATCAACAGTTCATCCATCCCCTGAATGCGAAGGTCGAAATTTTCTCCGCGCAACTTACTAATCGCTTCACAAAGTGCCCGATACCGTTGAAGAGGCGTTAGATTTTTGAGGTCAACATCAGACTTTCTTATGGTTGGCAAAATACCGGTCAGCAGAATATCGCCCCCCATCTCTTCAACTACATCACGAACCTTATCCACCTTGCTCTGAATCTGGTCTTCCATCAAGGTAAGACAGTCATCCTTGAATTCCAGCGGGTCAAGGTTAATCTCCAGGTTAAACTTGGCAAACTCAGTAGTAAAATTGTCATCATTTAATTTGTCAAGTACCTCCATACTAACAGGAGAAGCTTTAGAATGCCGGTCCACCAAGCAAAGCTCTTGCTCGGCACCAATGCGAATGGGGTCTTCTTCAAACCAGCCACCTTCGTTCAGCATTCTTTTTAGTGCCCGAAGATCCTTCAGCACATACTTCATAAAACGCTGAACTTCTTCATGGGTGTCAGCTATTTTTACTCTTTCTTCTCCCATAAAACAGAATTAAATGGATATTTAGCTTAAATAATCGAATTTATTAGACCTAATGCAAACCATTTATTCAAGTGCATCTACATTTATATTAATGCGTACTGAGCTGGAATTGTTCGGTTTTTTTCGATCATATGCTTCCATGGTTTCATCCAGTAATCGCTCAATGACTCCTGCCCCGTTAGAGGGATCAATTTTTAGCAGTGTTTCCCAGCGGTAAAATTGTTGTACTTTGGCAATAGCAGCCGGGGATGGGCCCAGCACAGAATCCATCCCTCCTACCTGATTGATAAGCACCTCTGTAAACACTTCGGCCACCTGCTGTACTCTTCTCTCTTGTTTTCCTTTAAAGGTGAATCGAATGATCCTGGAATAAGGTGGGTAGGTTAACTTCTTCCGAAAGGCCAGTTCTTTTCTGGCAAAAGCTTTATAGTCATGGTTCTTGGCCGTTTCCAACGCAGGGTGATCGGGCTGCCAAGTCTGGAAAAACACTTTGCCGCTTTTCTCGGCACGACCCGATCGACCCGCTACCTGGCTCAGCAACTGGTACATTCGTTCTCCGGCTCTGAATGATGGAAATGCCAGTTCGGTATCTGCATTGATTACCCCCACCACCGTAACATTTGGGAAGTCGAGCCCCTTGCCAACAATTTGAGTACCTACTAAAATATTAGCTTCACGCCGTCCAAAACTGGAAAGAATGTTGGCATGCGCTTCACGTCCGCTGGTAGTGTCATAATCCATTCGCAACAGCGCAGCTTCCGGAAAAAGCTCATTCATTTCTTCCTCAAGTTGTTGGGTTCCGCTACCCGATGAGCCAAGAGATCGCTCATTGCAGGATGAACAGGTGGCTGGCTCCCGTACGGAATAACCGCAGTAGTGGCATCGCAATTGTTTCTTTGATTTATGATGGGTCAGGCTTACGGAGCAATTCGGGCATTCAGGAATATGCCCACAACTTTGACACTGCAAAAAGGAGGCATATCCCCGCCGATTGTAAAGCAATATAATTTGTTCATTGCGATCCAGTGCTTCACGTATAGCGTTATACAGAGGGATAGTCAATGAACCTTTCATAGCCGATTTATACTGTTTCAAATCCAGCACTTTCACTTCAGGCAGTTTCGCTTCAAGAGGGCGCTTGGTAAGCGAAAGAAGTTCACTTTTTTCCTTTTTTGAGCCATATAAACTTACCATACTGGGCGTTGCTGATCCCATCACTGCAACGGCATCATTCATCTGGGCCCGAATAATAGCCACATCGCGCGCATGATAGCGAGGAGCAGGATCTTCCTGTTTGTAGGAAGCATCATGTTCTTCATCTATAATTATGATCCCCAAATTCCTGACAGGGGCAAATACTGCAGATCGGGCTCCAATAGCTATTCGTTTTTCACCTCTTTGCAATGACCGCCAGGCATTATAGCGTTCGCGGACCGTCAGCCTGCTGTGAATAACAGCAATATCATCTCCAAAAATCTGATAAAATCGCTTCACAATTTGTGGAGTTAGTCCAATTTCTGGAACCAACACCAATCCGCCCTTTCCTTGTTCCAAAGCGTTCTTTAAGGCATGAATATATACTTCCGTTTTTCCGCTGCCGGTGATACCAAACAATAAATAACTGGAAAAGGTCTGCTCATCCAACGATGCACTTATCTCATCAAAGGCTTTTTTCTGCTCTTCATTAAGCGTTTTAATCCTGGAAGGGTCATGTTCGTACTTAAAGCTTACATCTGCTGATTCAACTTCCCGAAATTCAATTACGCCCTCCTCTTCTATCCGGTTTAATGTATAAGAATCCAACAGATCGTATTGCATCAGGTTTTGCTGAAATTCGGGCAGTTCCAAAGATAGCAACAGTTCCAAAGCACGCACCCACTTGTACATTTTATCATCACACTTATGCTCTTCTACAGTTTCTGAAGCTTTTTTTCTTTCTTCATCAGAAGTCCACTCCCAAAGTTTAGCGGTACTGGGTGCTATTTTTAGCTCCGGCTCTTCCCAAATTTCTACAAATCCTCTTTTCTTAAGTGTGCTGATTGCTTGATCGGACCATCGCTTGTGGGCTTCTTTAAGCTGATATGAGTTCTTATCAGCAATTTCGAATAAAATTTCTTGATGGGCTTTACTGAGATTTTCAGTCCCCTCTGTTTCAATAACTTTCACATATTTTTCGGAATAAAAATTAAGACCGGCCGGTAGCGCCGCATTCACTACTTCACCCCAACTACAATAGTAAAAGCGATGCATCCATTCGGTTAGCTGCAACAGCTCATCCGAAAGGATCGGCTCTTTATCTAATAATTTTTGGATATTTCGAGTGTTAAAATCCGGCTTATTGGAGTGAATATTTACCACCACGCCAATAGCTTTTCTTCTTTGAAAGGGCACCCATACACGAATGCCACATTTTATATCTCCTTGCAGCTCATCGGGAATGGCATAGGTAAAAACCTGTCGAACGGCTCTGTCAAATATAATATCTGCGTAGGATTGCAAAAAAATTGGCTAAACGATTCTCATTATGCTTTGGGCAAAAGCATATTCATTTTACCAACCGGAGTCAATATTCATTGTGAATTTCTCAAACAGCTAAAACCAAATATAAAACGATCAGCAGAAATGGGATCGTAAAAATAAGTCCGCCTTTCCAGTAACTTTTTGATGTCATAACAGCTCCTTTTCTATTTTGAAGCAAGGGTACTCTCTAATACTTTTATTTCTATTTTTTTAAACGTGGCAATAAGTTATTTGTTGTAATAGAACGCCGTTAATACAGGTTTAGCTGATTTACGCAGGTTATATTTTCCTTCCCTTAAAACCCGTCATATCTGCGTCATTCACATTCCATTCCTCGTCACCCCAGCCACCCTTCTCGATCAAGGCTTCGATACTGAATAGCCTCTGCCACGTGATTCGATTTAATATCTTCGGACTGTTCCAGATCTGCGATGGAGCGGGATACTTTTAGGATACGATCATAAGCACGAGCTGAAAGCCCCAGCGATGTAATTGCTTTTTTCAGCATTTCAGAACTGGCATCATCCAGCGGGCAAAGCTTACGCGCCATCTTTGTATTCATCTGTGCGTTACAGTAGACTCCTTTTACTCCCATAAAACGTTGTGTTTGTAACTTTCGAGCTTCAATTACACGTGCTCGAATTTCTTTTGATGATTCTCCCTTAGCTTTGCTGGAAAGTTCATCATAACTCACCTTTTGCACATCAATATGCAGGTCAATGCGGTCTAATAAAGGGCCACTAATTTTACTTAGATACCTTTGCATCTGATTGGGCGTTGCTCCACCGGGATCGGCCGGATCATACCAATCGCCCGTGGGTGATGGGTTCATAGAAGCAACCATCATTATTCGGCTGGGATAGGTGACACTCATACGTGCCCGGGAAATACTGACAAATCCATCTTCCAGAGGTTGACGCATCACTTCAAGAGCGCTTCGCTTAAACTCCGGCAATTCATCTAAAAAAAGCACTCCGTTATGCGCCATAGAAATTTCCCCCGGCATAGGAATACTTCCGCCTCCCACCAAGGCAACATCAGAAACCGTATGGTGCGGTGACCGAAACGGACGCTGGGTTACCAGTGCTTTTCCTGAACCCAACAAACCTGAAACCGAATGAATTTTAGTGGTCTCCAATGCTTCATCCAAAGTAAGCGGTGGCAAAATAGCCGGGAGTCGACGAGCCATCATTGTTTTGCCCGAGCCCGGGGGACCTACCATAATCAAATTATGGCCTCCGGCAGCAGCCACTTCCAATGCCCGCTTTACGTTTTCCTGCCCGCGCACGTCACTGAAGTCTAAAATTTCGGCCTGCCCGTTTCTATTGAAAATAGAATCAACATCCACATTCAAAGCCTCATGGGAATTAGAATTGCGGAGCCACTCCATTACCTGGTTCAGGTGGTCAAAGGCATACACACTCAACCCATCTACTACTCCTGCTTCGGGACCATTTTCTGCAGGAACAATCATATATTCAATCCCTTTTTCTTTGGCTTCGACAGCCATGGGCAGCACACCTTTTACCGGACGAATTTTCCCATCCAGTGAGAGCTCACCCAAAATAAGCGTCTTCTCCAGCTTATCCGTTTGAATTTGTCCAGATACATTGAGCAGCGTCACTGCAATAGGCAAATCAAAGGCGCTGCCCTCCTTTGGCAAATCGGCGGGTGCCAGGTTTACAGTAATACGTCCCGATGGGAATTCAGCACCGGAATTTTTTAAAGCTGCCTCAATCCGGTCGCTGGACTCGCTCACAGCACGATCCGGCAAGCCCACCAAAAAATATTTGGGCATTCCATGAGACATATTTGTCTCTACCTCTATCAAACGGGCATCAACTCCAATTGTAGATGCGCAATAAACACGTGAAAGCATAGTTTTCGGTTTGAATCTTTATAGTATCTTATACGTAGTAAGACCTGTGACACAATGATTCCTTACAAAGGAATTTCTTGTTGAATAGAATCCAAAATATTATGAGTGATAAGATTATGAAGACTTCAAGCTCTAAAAAGTCATTTACCGAAGAGATTAAAGGATCGGCTTCAGAGGTCATCAAACAAATCAGAAAGCTGATTAAAGAAGGAAATGCGCGCCGCCTGATGATTAAAAACAAAGATGGCAAAGTGCTTTTTCAAACACAGCTTACAGCCGGGCTGGCAGGTTCTGCATTAGTTACCGCTATGGCTCCCATTGCATCAGCTATAGGCATGTTCGCCCTGTTTATGAATGATATCAAAATCATCGTTGAAAAATATCCCAAAGGCGAAATGGGTGAAGATGAGTACGAAGTAGATGCTGAAGAAGCCGAAGTTATTGTAGATATTGAGGGCGATGATGACGACGAGCCCGAAGAAGAAAAGACTGATAAGACCGTCGGCAAGACCAAAAAAAGTGATGATGAGTAAGGAGTAATACCCTACTCATTACTCATCACTTATTAGAAATCATCTATAATGCTCTAAACTGCTACTTTCTCATTAATCTTTGCTTCAGCTAAGAATTTTTCGGCATCTAGTGCCGCGCGACACCCTGTTCCGGCTGCGGTCACTGCCTGACGATAAATCGGATCCATTGCATCACCACAGGCAAAGATACCTTCCATTCCTGTTCGGGTTGATTGTCCTTCGGTCTGGATATAACCAACATCATCCATCTCAAGCACATCCTTAAACAGGTCGGTATTTGGTTTGTGACCAATAGCAATAAATACGCCGGTCACATCATCGAGTGTAGTAACTTCCTGGGTTTCATTGTTGATGACTTTCACACCTTCTACCACTTCATCACCCAGCACTTCCTGAAGTTCAGTATCCCACATAAACTCAATCTTTTCATCATTAAATGCACGGGTTTGCATGGCTTTGGATGCACGCAATTCCTGACGGCGGTGCAATACGGTAACCTTGCTGGCAAACTTGGTGAGGAACGTAGCTTCTTCCATGGCTGTGTCGCCGCCGCCTACCACAATGACATGCTGATCGCGGAAAAAAGCACCGTCACAGGTTGCACATGCCGAAACACCTTTACCGCGCAGGCGCTGCTCGCTGTCCAGGCCCAGCCATTTGGCCGAGGCTCCGGTTGATACAATAATAGCTTTGGCATATAGTTCGGTTTCTTCATCAACAGTGAGTTTATAGGGTCGCTTATCAAAATTGATATCGGTGACCATTCCGTAGCGACAATCGGCACCAAAGCGCTGAGCCTGTTCGCGGAAATCCTGCATCATTTGTGGCCCCATCACACCTTCTGGATAGCCGGGATAATTCTCTACATCAGTAGTTTGCATAAGCTGCCCACCTGGCTCAGGCCCTTCAAAAACAAGGGGATTCAGGTCCGCACGGGCGGCATAGAGTGCAGCAGTCAATCCTGCTGGACCACTTCCTACGATTACAACATCAAATGTTTTTCCGGCAATATCTTCCATTGATCAAATACTTGTTTGGTTTTCAATTTTGTTAAAAGTACAAAAAAACGAACTAAGGATTGAGTCAATATTTTCTATGATACGGATAGAGATGAGCTAAGATCTCGGGATCTTACTTTTTACAGGCTCTTGTCCGGCTGCTATTTTTCAATTACTATGTAATTACATAAAGCAACAAGCACTACATAAAAACGGATGGACATGAATCACTCAGGAATTCGACAAGAAGACGGACGAGGAGTTCTAATTTTAATTTTGGGAATTCTAAGCATTACCACACTGGGTCCTTTTACAGGCATCCCTGCTTGGATTATGGCTAACACTGATCTTAAAAAGATTGAGCTGGGAATTATTCCACGGTCTGAAAAAAGCTTTACAAAAGCAGGAAAAATTATGGGGATTATTGGCACATTCTTTCTTGGGGTTGTTGTATTTTTAGGGATTGGTACAGTGGTTTTTATAAATATGATAGCAAATGGATAAGAAACTAATTTATTTAACCTATTTGCAATCCCCGCACTTTTCAATATGTTAGTCTTATAAACAAAAATTGTTGGAGAGCATCGTGATTGTATCCATTCCTAAAGAAACTGCCGAATATGAACAACGGGTAGCTTTGGTACCCGAGACGGTGAGCAAACTCATCGACAAGGGACTGGAAGTACATATTCAAAGTGAAGCGGGAAGAGCGTCTAATTATCTGGATGAAGCCTATCGGAAATCCGGAGCCAAAATTATCAATGACCGATCTGCTTTGTTTTCTGATGCAGATATTTTGCTCGCTATTCAAACTCCTCCCCGAGAGGATCTTAAAAAACTAAAGAAAGAAGCTGTGCTTGTGTGCTTTTTGTGGGCGTTGCAGAATGAAGATACAGTTGAGTTTCTAAAATCAGCCAACATTACTTCACTGGGCATGGACGCGGTACCCCGTATTTCACGTGCCCAAAACATGGATGCACTTTCTTCCATGAGTTCTATCGCCGGATATAAAGCAACGCTGATTGCAGCAAACGAATTAGACAGATATCTGCCTATGATGATGACCGCGGCCGGCACTATCGCTCCAGCAAAAGTTCTGGTACTGGGTGCCGGTGTGGCCGGACTTCAGGCCATTGCTACAGCCAAAAGACTGGGCGCAGTGGTAGAAGCTTTTGATATTCGTCCCGCTGTGAAAGAACAAGTTGAAAGCCTCGGTGCGAAGTTTGTGGAAGTACCGGACATGGATGAAAATACTGAAACCAAAGGCGGTTATGCCAAAGAGCTTTCAGATGATAAACAAGAGCGTCAACGGCAGGTCATTCACGAACATGCTCAAAAGTCTGATATCATTATAACAACTGCTTTAATACCCGGAAAACCTGCTCCATTGCTTATTACAGAAAAGATGGTCCATGATATGCACCCGGGCTCAGTCATTATTGATTTGGCTGCAGAACAGGGCGGAAATTGCGAGCTTACCGAAGCCGGAAAAACGGTCGATATTAATAACGTAAAAATTATAGGTCCCATTAACATTCCAAGCAGCCTGGCTTATCATGCCAGCCAGTTATACTCTAAAAATATGATGGCGCTCTTGGAACACCTTCTGGAAGAAGGTAAACCAAATTTCGATTTTGAAGATGAAATTACGTTAAATACAACCATCACATACCAGGGTAAAATCATTAGCCCAATGCTGAAAGAAAATCAGAAATCCGAATGACCAAAATTCCAAACGAACGTTTCGATATTAGGATTTCCAACATTCGAATTTAAATAAATCGTTATGTCCGGACTCATATTTAATTTATTCATATTCGTGCTGGCCTCTTTTGTCGGCTTTGAACTCATTTCAAAAGTCCCACCGACATTGCATACTCCATTGATGTCAGGCGCTAATGCTATTTCAGGTATTACCATCATTGGCGCATTGGTCGTGGCCGGTCAGACAAGCGGTGAAATGGCGCAGTGGATTGGATTAGCTGCTATCATATTTGCAACTATTAATGTAGTGGGTGGATTTATGGTAACCGACCGGATGCTCGAAATGTTCAAAAAGAAAAAGGAGGATAAACAATGAGTCAGTTTCTGCCTCCATCAGTACTGGAATACCTGCCGAATATCATCCAGCTTTTTTACCTGCTGGCCACCGGGGTATTTATTATAGGCATTAAGCGACTTGGCTCACCGGCTACGGCTCGTTCCGGAAATCAGCTGGCAGCATTGGGCATGTTAATTGGAGTTATTGTTACGCTGTTTGACCAGCAAATAGTGAGTTTCGACTTCATTATTATTGGTGTGGTTGTGGGTAGCTTGATTGGAGTGATAGCTGCCAAAAAGGTTGAAATGACCGCCATGCCTGAAATGGTCGCCATCTTCAATGGATTTGGCGGGGGCGCCTCTGCCCTTGTAGCATGGGGTGAGCTAAGCCGCACTGATGCCATGCTTATGGGTACTCAGGACCTGGTTACAGTCGGGCTCAGTATTTTAATTGGCTCTATTACTTTTACCGGAAGTTTTATTGCCTTTGGCAAGCTCAAAGGATTTATCAGTGGTCGCCCACTAACCTTCCCGGGACAAAATATTTTTAATCTTCTGCTCACTGTTGGGCTTTTTGGCCTGGTAGGATGGTTTACCTACAGTCCTGAATATCAGCTGATTTTCTGGTTGCTGTTTGGCTTGTCACTGTTACTTGGAATTTTAACAGTCTTACCTATTGGCGGGGCAGACATGCCTGTGGTTATTTCGCTGCTCAATTCCTATTCAGGACTGGCAGCTTCTATGGCGGGTTTCGTTATCAATAACAACCTTTTAATAATTAGTGGCGCCCTTGTTGGTGCAGCCGGGCTGATCTTGACGAACATCATGTGTAAAGCTATGAACCGCACACTTGCCAATGTGCTTTTTGGCGCTTTCGGTGGCGGGGATTCTTCCGGCGGCAGTGGGCCGGCCACAGATACCGATAAAACAGTTCGGGAGACAACACCCCAAGACGTTGCCTTGCAGTGTGCCTATGCAGATAAAGTGATTATCACTCCCGGCTATGGCCTTGCTGTTGCTCAGGCACAGCATGTGCTCAAAGAAGTAGCCGATAAGTTGGAAGCCAAGGGTGTGGAAGTAAAGTATGGTATTCATCCGGTAGCGGGACGTATGCCCGGCCATATGAATGTACTTTTAGCTGAGGCCGATGTACCCTATGATCAGCTTTATGATATGGAACAGATCAATCCCGATTTTAAATCTACAGATGTAGTACTGATTATTGGAGCCAATGATGTAGTAAATCCAGCAGCAAAAACAGAACCGAGCAGTCCCATCTACGGCATGCCTATACTAAATGTGGACGAAGCCAAGCGCACTATTATTTTTAAGCGGAGTTTAAGTCCCGGCTTTGCCGGTATTGATAACGAGCTGTTTTACAGAGAGTCTAACCAGATGTTTTTTGGAGATGCCAAGGAAACATTACAGGCATTAGCCCAGGCATTAAATGAAGTGTAAACAGTTTTACGTTAATCCTCTTCCGCGTCCTTTTCATAGCTTTGCATGGCTAGCAAGAAGCAAACGCTTGCCAGTATTCCGCAACAGGTAATCACCAACATTAAAGCTTTTGCCGGGCCGTAAGCTCCGGTAAAAATTGCATCCATGAGCCACCCCGTAAGCGGCGGGCCTACTCCGAAACCTATCACACTAATTACAAAGAGGTATAACCCACCGGCCAATGCCCGCATATTGGGCTTCACAAGATACTGCAGCAAAGCAGCTGCGA
This sequence comes from Balneolaceae bacterium, assembly GCA_034521755.1. GTDB lineage: Bacteria > Bacteroidota > Rhodothermia > Balneolales > Balneolaceae > JAXHMB01. The sequence continues at coordinate 813,194 of JAXHMB010000004.1, read as the reverse complement.
CGCCATTGTAGGATGATGAAATTACATTAGCTGATCCAATTAACAATAAAGCTGTCTGTCCTGTCTCTGCAAACAGCCCAAAATAATATAACGGAAGGCTCCCCAATCCGGCTACGATCCCCATCACAAATCGTTTAGAGGCGCCCCATTGCGAAGCCAGCCAGTCGGCAGCTTTTCCAGACGCCATCACACTGATTCCCGTAGCCAGCATAAACCAGCCATAATATGGCAGCAGGCTTTGTGAACCGTGCACTTCTTTAAGTATTGTACCTACAAATCCCAGTACGGTATAGCCCGTCAAGGCCAAGAATGAAAAGCCCAGAAAATGAAATAATACTGTTTTCTTTTTTAAAACATATCGCAACACTTCGGCCATGGACATATCCACGTGATACCGCGCCGCAGTTTGGGTAATGCCTCTTGGCAATTCTTTGATTATAAACCAAGCTACCACAGCCAGTACCAACCCGGGTACACCTACAACAATTAAAGCGGTTCGCCAATCATAAAGCTGTGCAACAGTACCTCCTCCCAAAAAGGCCAAGCCGATACCGACAAAAATACCTGCCGCATAAATTGAAAAGACCGTGGCCCGCTGTGCGGGTTTAAAATAGTCAGAAAGCAGTGAATACACTGCCGGACTTAAAGCTGACTCACTTACTCCAACCAGCATACGGGCTGTAATCAAAAAGGTGAGAGACGTTGCGAATCCACTGAGTATGGTCATCACACTCCAGACTATTAATCCGAGCACAATCATAAGCTTTCGGGAATAAAGATCTGCCAATCTCCCCATCGGAATACCACAAACTGCATAAATGAACGAAAAAGCAGTTCCATAAAGCAAACCCACCTGAAGGTTGCTCATGTCCATTTCTTCCTGAATTTGTGTAGCCAATACTGCAATAATTTGCCGGTCTACAAAACTGGATATATAAATGAGTGTCAACACTCCAAGCACAAGCCAGGCATACGGGCTGCTAATAATCTTTTTTGCTTTTTCTTTAGAAATCATCAAATGAATTGCACTACTTTATTGTTTTCCTGCATCTACTTTATGATTTTAGTCAGCGCAAGTAGGCTTTGAAACAAAGATAATTTTATCCTATGAGTAAAGAAAAATTATACGAAGATCTCCCTAAACTGCCTAAAAAGACAGAACGGCAGCGTGCTTATGCCAAAGAAATTTTAGACCAGCTGTATGAGCATTATCCGAATCCCCATTGTGAGCTAAATTACCGCAATGCCTTTGAGTTATTATGTGCAACTATTCTCAGCGCTCAGTGTACCGACGTTCGGGTCAACAAAGTAACTCCTGATTTATTTGAAGCCTATCCCACTCCTGAGCTAATGGCTGAAGCCCCCATTCAGGAACTGGAGGAATTGGTACGATCTACCGGATTTTATCGTAATAAAGCCAAGGCACTTAAAAAGTCCTCAAAGATTATTACTGAAGAACACGGCGGCGAAGTACCCCATACAATGAAAGAGCTGTTGGAGCTTAGGGGTGTTGCCCGAAAGACCGCTAACGTAGTATTGGGCAATGCATTCAATATCAACAAAGGTGTAGTAGTAGATACCCATGTGAAACGTTTTGCCAACCGGTATGGACTGACCAAAGAAAAGAAGAACACAAATAAAATTGAGAAGGACCTGATGGCGTTGTTTCCAAGAGAACACTGGACGGATTTATCGCATCTGATCATCCATCATGGACGCAATGCCTGCAAGGCTCGTATTTCTGATCCCCCAGATCACCCGCTTTGTGTGAAGTATGGAACTGAATGCGAATGTCAGCAGATGAGATAATCGACCAATGAGCAGTAATACACTTTTTGATTCTACAACGAAGCCTATCCCGCCTGTTCGATGGGATTTGGAAATTATTCCCGTACAGGAAAATGGCAGCTCATACCTGTATTTTTATGACAGCAGAGGGTATGCCACACAAAATTTTGCGTTGGATCAGCAGGCAGCCAGAGTTTTAAATTTGTTGGATGGACACAAAAGTATTGAAGATTTATCACCTTATCTTGGTAAAGAAGTAAGCAAAAATCAGTTGCTTGATTACATCAAGTTTCTGGACAAACACCGCCTGCTGCATTCAAGTTATTTTAAAGAATATGCAGAACAAGTGGAACAGGAATATGAAGCAGCAGATGTCCACGAAGCTGTAACAGCAGGGCTTTCTTATCCTGCTGACCCTGATGAGTTGACAGAATACCTTGATGAGGCCTTCCAAGATGCAGATCCCTCCAGTACTAAACACTCTCATCCGGTACGTGCACTTTATGCTCCGCATATTGATCCAAGGGTAGGCATGGAAAGTTATGTAAAAGCCTTCCAGTCAATTCGCCATATAAAACCCGAACGCGTGGTAATCCTTGCGACTTCACATTATGCCGGCATGTATCCTAAAAAGTATCAAAACAAACCTTTCATTATCTCTGATAAAGATTTCAGGATGCCGCTGGGTACTATCAAATCGGATGAAAAAACCATACAAAAACTGTTAAAGAACGCTGATAAAACCGGCCTTACGAAAGATGACCGTGCCCACCGCATTGAGCACAGCATCGAATTGCACCTGCTTTTTCTTAGTTACCTTTGGGATCATGACTACAAGATTGTGCCCATCGTTGTAAATGGATTTGATGAATTGCTTTATATGCAAGATGGCCACCAAGGCAAGCAGATTGAAGCATTCTCCAAACAGCTGAGTAAACACTTTGCTGATGACAAAGATACCTTCTTCTTAATTAGCGGAGATCTTGCACATATCGGCAAGAAATTTGGAGATACTGAGCCCGCTCGTAAACTCTTTGAAGAAGTAAAGCAATTTGACAAGCAGTTTTTAGATAGTGCAGAACAGGGATCTCAAGAAAAAATGCTTGGTCTTATAAAAGAAAAACTCGACCCCTATCGCATATGTGGTTTTCCTCCTCTCTATACATTCTTGAAAACAATGCCAGAGCTTAAAGGCAAAAATATCAGTTATCACTTATGGGATGAACAAGAACGTGAGAGTGCCGTAAGCTTTGGATCTGTTTTATATTTCAAGGACGAGCTCTAGAAAATCAGCATACTGCCTTAACCGGTTATTTCCATTTTATCAGCAAAATATGCGGTGAAATCGCGCATATCTTCGGCCATCTTATCTTCATTTGTAGCATTCTCCAATGTGTCAGCCATAGTTACCAGCGTTTGATGAAAGAAAATTTTCATCTCATCGATAGTCATATCTTTGGTCCAAAGATCCAATCTCAGGGTATCCTTTTTCTGGTGATCCCACATGGAAAGCAGCATCGCGCGGCACTGTGCTAAGTCGTTGCCGTCCTTGTCACTGGCATTCCAGTCTATGGCAGTAGGGACATTATTTTCGTCCAGTTCTACAGAAATGTTGATGTCCTTTTTGTTCGCAGCCATGTATTATTTTTTAATGAAAATTGACGGCTAAAAATATCCAATTCTATGCTCTTTTCTAAAGTCATATTATTTTTCTGACCCATTTTCACATTTCCTTTCGCATATATACATTAAGTGTTCCCAAAAACTAAAACCATCAAACTATGAGACTATATAAATCAAAAACAGCTCTGCTCATTCTTTCTTTAGGGCTTTTATTTATTGCTGAAGGTTGTACTTCAGAAACTCGACTACTCAATAAAATACCTATCAACTCTGTTGATGTTAAAGTTGTAGACCAAGATAACAATCCAATTAGCGGTGCACAGGTAGAAGCATCAAATGGCCGACAGTCAACAACGGATGACGAAGGTATTGCCAAAATTCGTTTTGGCAGTGTAGGTATTCACAGCGTCAGCGTATTTGCTGACAACTACATGCCATCTAATTTTGTGGTAACCCTGCCAACTGATCGGGGTAAAACTATAACCAGAAGGCTGACAAATGAAGTAAGCTTTTCCGGGATAAGTTTTGGAAGCATGAATATGTATCCGCTGATTTTTAACTATATGTTTAGCAGCTATGGATACAGCACAGAAATTGATGACTACCAGGAAGGCGAAAGTACAACCTGGCAAATCACTACAGAAGATGGTGAAGAAGCTATGGAGATGTACAAAGCTTTCTTAAAGAAAAAAGAAAATGGACAAGAGTGGTGGGGCATCAAGCTCAAGACGTCAGACGAAGATGAATCAAGCTATATGGCAGAAATCCTATTTTCAAAAAATCAGTCGTCTGTTCTCCGCTATCGTGAGAAAATGGGCGATGGAGAAATCCAGGAAAAACCTGTTTCTGAAGGCTGGTACAATCAACCCGTCTCTTTAACCGAAGAATCTATGCAGGGAGCTACTACTGAAAAAGGTGTTTCCGTTGAAGTACCGAAAGGTACCTTTACGGCTAACCTGCTTGAGTACGGAGCCGGACCTGAAACATACATTAAGATATGGCAAGCAACTGATTCTGATGTGCCCGGTGGGGTTATCAAATATGAAACAAGCAGCGATGATGAGGTTATTTACAGCAGCCAACTTAAAGATTGGGCGACAGATGCAACAACCCAGCTTGAAAGCTACTAGTACTTCTCAATAATTCTGACTACTAAAAAAGCCTCAACCCGAAAGGATTGAGGCTTTTCTTTTTCTATGCTTGCTAAATTATTAGTAGCGGTAATGATCAGGCTTGTATGGGCCCTCTTTGGGAACATCTATATATTCAGCCTGCTCATCAGTAAGCTCTTCAAGCTCTACACCAATTTTTTCGAGGTGCAGACGAGCTACCTTTTCGTCCAGCTCTTTTGGCAGTACATGAACGCCAAGTTCAAAATCATCCGGACGATTCCATAGTGCAATCTGTGCCAGCGTCTGGTTGGTAAAGCTGTTAGACATTACAAATGATGGGTGACCGGTAGCATTGCCAAGGTTCATGAGTCGGCCTTCGGCCAAAAGAATGATTTCCTTGCCATCTTCCAGTTCAAAAAGATCAACCTGTGGTTTGATGTTATCTCGCTTTGCATTCTCTTTTAACCAAGCTACATCAATCTCATTATCGAAGTGACCAATATTACCCACAATTGTTTTGTCCTTCATAGATTTAAAATGGCGCTCGGTAATAATGTCCTTATTCCCGGTTGCTGTAACAACAATATCTGCTCGCTTTACAGCATCGTCCATTTTCTTCACTTCATAACCGTCCATTGCTGCCTGAAGTGCACAGATCGGGTCAATTTCGGTAACAATTACTCGTGCACCGGCTCCGCGCAGAGAAGCTGCAGATCCTTTACCAACGTCTCCATATCCGGCAACAACAGCAACTTTACCGGCCATCATTATATCAGTGGCGCGGCGCAGAGCATCAGCACATGATTCTTTACATCCGTATTTATTATCAAATTTAGACTTGGTAACGGAATCATTCACGTTCATAGCAGGAGCACCGAGAGTTCCCTCTTTGGCCATTCGGTATAAACGATTAACGCCGGTTGTGGTTTCTTCAGAAATTCCACGAATATCTTTCAGCAGTTCCGGATATTCCTCATGTACTAGTGCCGTAAGATCACCGCCATCATCAAGAATCATGTTTAATGGCTTGCCATCTTCAAAGAAAAGCGTTTGTTCTATACACCAGATATATTCTTCTTCGGTTTCACCCTTCCAGGCATAAACAGGAACACCTGTTTCAGCAATAGCTGCAGCGGCGTGATCTTGAGTTGAAAAAATGTTGCATGATGACCACTGAACCTCAGCACCCAATTCTACAAGGGTTTCAATAAGTACAGCCGTTTGCACAGTCATATGCAGACAGCCAGCAATTCGTGCACCTTCCAAAGGCTGCTCTTCGGCATATTCTTCACGAATAGACATCAGGCCCGGCATTTCAGCTTCAGCCAAACGAATTTCTTTCCGCCCAAAATCTGCTAAACCAATATCTTTAACTTTATAGGGTAACTTTTCTTTTACTTCTTGTGCCATATCTCGGGTTTTCTTTTAGTTTTATCGAAAGTCTTTAAAAATAACGCTTACATTGAATTTGATCAACTGAAATACATGCTGAATCATTCCTTTCTTATATATAGTTTTATTAACAGACTCTCATCTGTTTTTGTATATTTTGCCAAATTAAAAAATTCGATTTAACCCTTTTTCTGTGATCTACGATTTTACCATTATCGGTGCCGGTATTGTAGGACTTTCAACCGCCTATAAACTTTCGAAAGCCTATCCGGATGCAACAATTTTAGTACTAGAAAAAGAAGACAGGGTAGCCGCTCATCAAACGGGAAATAATTCGGGTGTTATCCACTCAGGCATTTATTATAAGCCCAACAGTTATCGCGCCAAAAACTGTATAGATGGACGCCATCAGCTGGTAGATTTTTGTAAAACCCATGGTGTAGCTTATGAAATTTGTGGTAAGGTTATCGTTGCCACAGAAGAGGATCAGCTGGGACGGCTGCAAACTATCTTTGAGACTGGCCGGACAAATGAAATAGAAGGAATCCAAAAAATTGACCAAAAAGAACTTAAAGAAATAGAACCCTATGCAGAAGGGATTAAGGCTATTCATGTTCCCTGCTCCGGTATCGTCAATTTTGTGGGAGTCTGTGAGAAAGAAAAAGAATTTATTGAAGCAAGAAATGGGACTGTTAAGCTCAACCAGAAAGTCACAGATATCCAACACAAAAAGGATTTTGTTGTAATCCAAACCCAACGTGATAAATTTAAATCCAATTATGTGATTAATTGTGCCGGCCTTTACAGCGATCGTGTTGCCGAGTCTGCCGGTATTCGCAACGACATTCAAATTGTGCCTTTTCGAGGAGAATACTATGAACTGACCGAAGAAGCCCAGCATATGGTTAACGGACTTATTTATCCTATGCCAAATCCTGATTTCCCATTTCTGGGAGTACACTTTACCAAAATGGTTTTGGGTGGAGTAGAATGTGGCCCAAATGCTGTATTTGCTTTCAAACGGGAAGGATATACCAAACTTTCTTTTGACCTCCAGGAGACCATCGAGACAGTAAACTTCCCCGGCTTTTGGAAACTCGCAAAAGAACACTGGCGCATGGGCCTCGATGAATATTACCGCTCTTTTTCTAAAAAGGCTTTTGTTAAAGGACTGCAAAAACTTATCCCTTCCATACAACCATCTGATTTAAAACCTGCTCCGGCCGGTGTGCGTGCCATGGCTTTGCGTCCGAATGGAGACATTATTGATGACTTCCAGTTTGCTACTACCAATCGGGAAATACATGTACTTAACGCCCCCAGTCCTGCTGCTACAGCAGGACTTGCTATCGGTGATGAAATTGTGGGCAGAGCTCAAAAGGCATTCAGCCTGTAATACATTCTCTGCTTGTCAAGCTACACATGTTTCAGCATCTTAAGGCTTGATGTCGATACCCATTCAAATCCATACTGATTCACAATCAAGGCACCTGTATGCCAACGATGCTTCTATGTATGAGGAGCTTCCTCAAGGCGTGGCCTTCCCTAAGTCCACACAAGATATTCGCGCACTTGTCAGGCATGCCAATGAACATGGACTTTCCATTACTGCCCGAAGTGCCGGAACCAGTCTGGCCGGACAAACAACAGGCAGAGGCATCATCATGGATGTATCAAAATTCATGACCAATATTTTAGAAATTAACCCTCATGAAAGATTTGCCCGGGTGGAACCGGGTGTCATTCGAGACACGCTTAACAGGCAGCTTGGAAAACATAACCTGCTTTTTGGGCCGGATACTGCTACCACAAATCGCTGCATGCTGGGAGGAATGATTGGCAACAATTCATGTGGTATTTATTCCATCAAACACAAAACAACCCGGGAACACATTATTGAAGTTGATGCGGTGCTCAGTGATGGATCAGCTGCAACATTCAAGCCCTTATCCAACGAAGAACTGCAAGAGAAGAAATCTCTTAATTCGCTGGAAGGGCATATCTATAGAGGTATGGTTAACCTCATCGAGCAGCACCGGGAACAAATTTTAGAAGCTTATCCTCATCCCGATATTATCCGTAGAAATACCGGCTATGCTTTAGACAAACTCTGTGAAATGCAGCCCTTCGTCCCTGATGGAAGAAAGTTCAATTTAGCTGAACTTTTATGTGGCAGTGAAGGCACCCTGGCTATGACCTCTTCCGCCAAGGTGAAAATTGTCCCCCAGGATGACCATCGCATTGTCATTGTTCCTCATTTTTCCAGTATTCGCAAAGCCATGGAAGCCACAGTTAAAGCCGTGGAAAAAGATCCGGCTGCAGTAGAACTTATTGATCATGTTATACTTGAAGCTACCAAAGGCAATATTGAGCAACGCAAAAACCGCTTTTTCCTGGACGGAGAACCACACGGTATTCTCATCATTGAGTTTAGCGGCGATAACAAAAAAGAGTTATTGAGCAAAGCAAAAAACTTGCAGTCCCAGTTGTTGGAAAGCAGGCTGGCAGATTCTTCTCCGGTTATCAAAGAAGAGGAAAAAATTCAGCGGGTATGGAATTTACGAAAATCCGGCCTCGGCCTTCTAATGGGGCTGGGAGCAGATGAGCGAACGCCCTCATTTTGCGAAGATACAGCAGTGCGTGTCCGGGATCTGCCCGAATACGTTGATGATTTTCAAGAAATTTTAGACCGCCACCAGACCAACTGTGTCTTTTATGCACATGCATCTGTAGGTGAGCTTCATCTTCGTCCCGTTATTGACATTTCCAAACCGGAAGGCATCCAGAAAATGCAGGCGATGGCTGATGAAATTGCTGATTTGGTGAAAAACTACAATGGATCTCTTTCCGGAGAGCATGGAGACGGACGAGCACGTGCTCCCTACATCCCAAAAGTATTGGGAAAAGAAATGATGCCTTTGCTCAAAAAAGTGAAAGAAATCTGGGACCCCAACTACATCTTTAACCCGGGGAAAATTGTAGATCCTGCTCCCATTGATGACCACCTTCGGATATCTTCCTCTCAAAAAGAACCGGATACACGTTTTGCCTGGCGTAAAGAAGGGAGTTTTAATGATGCACTTGAATTGTGCAATGGCGCCGGAGTATGCCGAAAACTGGCAGAAAGCGGAGGAACCATGTGCCCCTCCTACATGGCCACCAAAGAAGAAAAAGACAGCACACGCGGACGCGCAAATCTATTTCGTCAGCTGTTTAGCGGAAAAGGCCCAGAAGCATTCAAGTCAGAGGAGCTTAAAGATGCCCTGGATCTCTGTCTCAGCTGCAAGGCCTGCAAAAGTGAGTGTCCTGCCAACGTAGACATGGCAAAAATGAAAGCGGAATTCATGCAGGGTTGGCATAACGAAAATGGGCTGTCACTATCTGAAAGATTCTTTGGGCAGGCCGGTTCTTTTTATCCGCTCGCCGCCCTTTTCCCAAAATTTTCAAACTGGGTAATGAATACACCCGTCGCTAAAGAACTTCTTTTCCGGTTTTTTAATGTGGAAAAGAAGCGTAACCTCCCAAAGTTTGCAGCACAGACATTCAAAGCGTGGTTCAAAAATCGCAACAATAATATCTCATCTGATAGAAAAATAGTATTGCTTATTGATTTATACACAAACTATCATGAGCCTCAAATTGGAAGGGCTGCCGTCTCCGTTCTAGAAAGCATGGGATTTGAAGTAGTGATACCGGATATTACAGAAATCGGCAGGCCACAAATTTCCAAAGGGATGCTTGATCAGGCAAAAAAGCTGGCAACCGAAAATATTGAACTGCTTACAGAATATGTCCGGCAGGATATTCCTATTATCGGACTGGAACCCTCTGAAATTCTCACACTAAGAGACGAATACCTAGAGTTATGTGATGATCATCACCTTTCAGATGCTAAAGAGGTAGCTTCAAACTCATATTTATTTGAAGAATTTTTTGCTGAGGTGACAAAGAAAGATCAAGAACTCAAATCACTTTTTGATGAACCCGGTTCTAAAGTAGCGCTGCATGGGCATTGTCATACCAAAGCTTTAGTTGGAAATGGGCCTGTAATTGAAGCATTACAATTTGCGGGATATAACGTTAAAGATCTGGAAACCGGGTGCTGCGGGATGGCCGGAAGTTTTGGGTATGAAGCCGATCACTACAACATATCTGTGGAAATTGGTGAACTGGTGCTGTTTCCTAAACTGCGAAAGATGGATAACCATGTGGTTTGTGCACCGGGATTTTCATGCAGGCATCAGATCAAAGATGGAGTTTCAAAAAAAGCCTGCCATCCGGCGGTGCTAATAGAAAAGGCTTTAAAAGGCTAATCTTTTTTGACGATAGGAAATCCTGCCTCATTCCAGGACCGAAATCCCCCCTGCAATGATTTCACATCTTTATAACCCATCTTCTGAAGGTTGTCTGCTGCCAGTGCGGAACGATAACCACCGCCACAATACAGTACCAGCTCCTGATCAACATCAGGGATTTCATTCTCAATATCACGCTCAATAATGCCCTTGCCCAGGTACTGAGCACCGGCAATATGAGAACTTTTCCATTCATCTTTTTCCCGCACATCCAGCAACACAAAATCATCTTCTTCATCATCAAGCTTTTGCTGCACTTCCTGCGGCGTAATTTCTTCAACTCGGGTCAGGGCATCATCAACTAATGTGACAAATCGCTCAGAATGTTTCTTGGACATAAAACTTATTTTTTATTGTCATGCTGAATTCATTTCAGCATCTCAGACCATTACCTAAAAAGATCCTGAAACAAGTTCAGGATGACACCGGTTGGTGTCAATTCTTAAACGTATTCTTTTCGATTAATTCTTGAGCACTTAACATAGCAGCATCTGTAATATCTTCACCACTCATCAAGCCTGCTACTTCTTTTACATGCTCATTTGTTGATAATGGAATAATACGTGTAACCGTTCGATTGGCTTCTTCAACTTTTGCCACCTTGTAATGTTTATGCGCCTGGCTTGCAATTTGCGGCTGATGGGTAATGGCGATAATCTGGCACCGTTCCGATAGCCGCCGCATAGCGCGCCCCACCTTTTCAGAGATTTCTCCGCTTATACCCGTATCAATTTCATCAAAAATCATAACCGGTAAACTCTGCTCTTTGGCAAGAATCGATTTAAGTGCCAACATCACGCGGCTTATCTCACCGCCTGAGGCAATCTTGGCAAGGGGCTTGGGCTCCTCCCCTTTATTTGTTGATATAAACAATCGAATTTCATCACAACCGGTTTCAGTACACTCAATAGGTTCACCATCAACTTCAATCCAGCCTTTTGCCGACTCCATCCACTTAACCTGAACTTCAAATTGTGCAGTAGTAATACCAAGGTTACTAAGCTCTTCTACAATCGTTTGGCCGAGCTTTTCTCCCACTGAGATGCGCTTATTATGAAGTGCTACTGCTTTTTCTTTGAGCTCTTGAGCCTGTTGCTGAATTTGTTCTTCCAGCTTCTCTATCTCCAGATCAAAGTTTTCTGCCATATTAAGCTCACTGCGGACTTCACGCAGGTATTCAATAAGCTGAGGAATTGTTCGGTTATATTTTTTACGAAGTCTGTTAAGCTCATTCTGTCGCTGACGAAGTTCTTCGAGGCGGCGTTCGTTAAACTCAATACCCGAACGATAGCGCTCCGTAAAGTTGATCATCTCCCGAACACTGATCCGCGCTGTTGAGACTTCCTCAAGATAGGTTTCAAAATCCGGTTCAATTTGTGCCATATCTTCCAAATGCAGCTTAATCGTGTTCAGCAAGTCCATCACATTGATATCTTCTTCCGAGCCTATACCCACAATAGCAGCTGCTTTCTGATCCAGTTCTTCAGCATTGTCCAGCAAGTTCATCTCGGTTTCAAGCTCTTCCTCTTCTTGGGGATCGAGCTGCGCATCCTCCAACTCCTTTACCTGGAAACGATAAAGCTCGAGCTTTTCTTCAAATTCCTGTTCCTTTTTCTTGAGATCGCGCAAATCTTTCTGAAGCGATGTCATCTCTTGGTAGGATTTTTGATATGCTTCCAGGAGTGGCTCAATTTCACCAAAAGCATCAATGACGCCACGGTGGTTTTCTTCTTTCAACAAAAGCTGATGATCGTGCTGACCATGCAGATCCACCAAAAAATCGCCCACCTGCTTGAGTACTGTTATAGTAACAGGACTGTCATTAATAAAGGCGCGGCTGCCGCTGTCCCGAATTTCCCGGCGTAAAATAAGTTCCTGATCATAATCTGCTGCCTGCTCTTTTAACAACTCTTTAACAGCAGGGTTATCCCCAATATGAATAATCGCTTCTGCAATAGCTTTATCTGCTCCCTGACGAATCACCTCTGTGTCAGCACGCTCACCGAGTATCATATTCAGTGCGCCAATGATAATAGATTTACCTGCACCCGTCTGACCGGTTAAGATGTTCAGCCCTTCCTGAAAGTTAACCTCCAGCTCATCAATAAGAGCAAAATCTTTTATGTACAGTGATTTAATCATGGAAATACTTCCTTACTTTATTTCAGCCCATTTTGATGATAAGAATTATTTAGTCGATATATAACTGATAAATAGAAAAAGAGGATATGTAAGATAGCGAAGGAATTAATTCCTTCGCTATCTTACTATAATTTAAGTTTATTTATTTCTTCTCTGTAGCTCACATACTTATGATAGTTTTCCTGATTATAAATATATACTCTAACATTTTTAATATCTTTTTCACCAACTGAAAAAATACCATACCCCTTCTGCCAGGCAAATTGATAATCCATAAACCCATTTTCATTAATCCAATGGGATGACTCTCCTTTTATTTTTTTAATGACTTCACTGGGTGATTGAGCCGGCCTTAACCTGAACAAAAAATGTACATGGTCTTTAACTCCATTAATAATATCTCCATGGATATCTTTTGCTTGGCCATATTCTTTAATATGTCTGAATAATCTATATCGAAATGACCTATGTAACACTGGTTGCCTTTCTTTGGTACTCCAAACAGCATGTAACCAAATACAGGCATAAGTTTTAGGCATAATAAATAATTTTTACTCTCTGTTTCACATATATTAGCGAAGGAATTAATTCCTTCGCTATCTAATGCTTTCAAAAAATAAAACGGCTTCTATCTCTGATACAGGTAGAAGCCGTGGGCTTGCTCTCCCTTGTTATGAAACTTTTCGCTCTTCGTTTCTCTCTTAATGAAGAGTCAATGGTATGACCGTTACCGAACCCATTCCTTACAATATTTTTTCATATTTTTTATTTGTTAAAAGAATCACTTTAAAAACCTGCTACTTTGACTAAAGAAGATGAACAACCGGAAGTAACCAAACATCAGCTTATTGTTCCCGAAGGACACAACGCAGGGACAAGACTGGACAAATACGTAGCTTCTTTTCTGCAAAACACTTCCCGAACAAAAGTTCAAAAGGGAATTGAGGAGGGCTATGTATTGGTAAATGACAAAGAGGAAAAAGCATCCTATTCTATGCAGCCCGGTGATGTGATTGATGTTACCATTCCCAAACCCCCGCCGCCGGAAGCCAAGCCGGAAAAGATGGACCTGAACATTTTGTTTGAAGATGAAGATATCATCATTGTAAATAAAAAAGCAGGTACGGTAGTGCACCCTGCTTATGGCAACTGGACCGGCACCCTGGTAAACGGCTTGATGTGGCATGCGGATGAGCTTTCCCTTGAAGACGAAGAATCGATCCGTCCCGGTATCGTACACCGTCTGGATAAAGATACCAGCGGCATTTTGGTAGTTGCTAAAAATGACGAGGCCCACCGTACACTTAGTGATTACTTTCGAACAAAAGATATTGAGCGAACCTATTGGGCTATTATTTGGGGTACACCTGATGAAGAAGAAGGAACCATTGTTGGTGATATAGGACGTAATCCCAGCGATCGTAAAAAAATGTCGGTACGGCCGGACGGTGAAGGCAAACACGCCGTCACGCACTATAAAGTGCTGGAGTATTTTGACCACCTGACGTTAGTTGAGGCAAAACTGGAAACCGGTAGAACCCATCAAATTCGCGTACACTTTGCCGATGAACATCACTGGGTTTTTGGCGACAAAAAATATGGCGGGGATGCCGTCCGCTACGGCTCTAACACCGGCAGTCGCAGACAGATGTTCAATAACCTGTTTAATGCGTTAGACCGACAGTGCCTGCATGCCAAAACACTGGGATTTGAACATCCCAAAACCGGAGAGTTCGTTCAGTTTGATTCTGAATTACCGGATGACTTTCAGCACGTGCTTGAGATGCTGAGAACAGCTTGCAAACCAGAGCATCCAAACTATTAAACTAATAAATATTCCTTGCCTTGGTTAACAATGGTGCTTATCTTTGGAGTCTTGCTTTGAAGCGATATGCACCCGTAGCTCAACTGGATAGAGTACCTGACTACGAATCAGGCGGTTAGAGGTTCGAATCCTCTCGGGTGTACTTTTACTCTCCTGTTTCGATGTTTTGGAGACTGTTTTTCAAAAAACATATTTTGTGAAACTTTCTAACATGCTTTTTAAAGCTTCATGTTTGTTTCATTTTTGAACGATATAATCCTCCATTAATTTATAACCTTGTTCTAACAACAAGAACTTAACCCAATAAAAAACTCTACATTATGAAAAAACTATTTACACTACTTGTGCTTCCACTGGCATTTATGATGAGCGCCTGTTCAGGAGGCTCCGATGACAGTCAACAAGAAACTGAAACAACTTCAGATGTTCGTACTATTGATGTATATGGCATCGATCAGATGAAGTATGTTGTAAAAGAAGAGGCTGAAGGCCTGCAGACCGGTGAAACATATACCGTAAACGGAGAAGATTACTTCCTGCTCGAAGGTATCAATGCAACGACCGGCGAAGAGATGAAAATTGCACTTACAACTATAAGCAAGATTCCAGCTTCAGCAATGTCGCACAACTGGGTATTATTAGACCAGGGAGCCGATGCTCAGGCATTCAATGCTGCTTCCATTAAAGCAAAAGACAATGAGTATATTGCTCCTGACATGACCAACATGGTTCTTGAAAATACTGCAATGGCTGCCGGCGGCGAAACAGTAGAAGTTGAGTTTGCCGCTCCCGATTCAACCGGTGACTATGAATACCTATGCACCTTCCCTGGTCACTATGCCGGCGGAATGAAAGGAACACTCACTGTACAAGAATAATCTTTTTACAGCTATCAATTTCTGGCATCTCTCTTTAAGGGGAGATGCCTTTTTTATTTAATCAAGGTTTTTATACCGCGCCCTTGCTGCTTGTTCTAAATCTTCTCTGTGATTGGGATGAGCAATATCGATCAGCGCTTTTGCCCGCTGGTGCAGGTTTTTGCCATAAAGATTGGCAACGCCATATTCGGTTACTACATAATGGACGTGAGCACGGGTCGTTACCACTCCCGCACCCGGCTTGAGTTGAGACACAATTTTACTCTCCCCTTTACTTGTGGTAGAAGGAAGTGCAATAATGGGTTTGCCCCCCTCACTCAGTGAAGCACCACGGATAAAGTCCATTTGTCCGCCTACACCCGAATAGTGGTACGTGCCTATAGAATCAGCGCAAACCTGTCCGGTTATATCTACTTCTACGGCACTGTTAATGGCCGTCACCTTTGGGTTCTTTCTAATGACTGCCGTGTCGTTCACGTATTGTATGTCAAGCATGGCAATCATAGGATTGTCGTCAATAAAATCATAGAGTCTTCGGCTGCCCATCACAAAACCGGCTACAATCTTTTCGGGGTGTTTGGCTTTTTTCTTTCCCGTTATCACTCCTTTTTCTACCAGGTCGATAACACCGTCAGAAAACATTTCGGTGTGGACACCCAAATCCTTATGGTTGCCCAGTGCATTTAATACCGCATTGGGAATGGCTCCAATACCCATCTGCAAGGTGGCACCGTCTTCAATCAGTTCAGCACAGTTATTCCCAATCTTTTGTTCAACTTCGTTGGGAACCGGAACGGAAAGTTCATGAAGTGGCTCATCTGTTTCAACCAATGCATTAAATCGGCTGGCATGAAAGATGCCATCACCATGCGTTCGGGGCATATTGGGATTAACAAGCGCAATGGCTTTTTTAGCACACTGAAGTGCTGCGCGTGTAGCCTCAACAGAAACACCCAGTGAGCAGTAGCCGTGTTTATCGGGCGGTGATACCTGAACCAGAGCCATATCAATAGGAAGTATGCCTCTCCGAAATAACCCAGGCACTTCACTTAAAAATATCGGCAGGTAATCTGCCCGCCCATCATTGACAGCTTTTCTGATATTGGCACCAACAAATAGCGCGTTTGTTTTAAAGGTATCGCTGTATTCAGGCTTTACATAAGGAGCTTCACCTTCGGTATGCAAGTGAACAATTTCTACATCTTCCAATTCAGGGGCGCGTGCCGTCATGGCATCAATCAACGGCTGGGGTGCCGCTGCAACGCTGTGGATATAGACCCGATCTCCGGAATTAATAAGTTTAACGGCTTCTTCTGCACTCGTATATTTTTCCTGAAAAGACATGCTTGCGTTGTATAAATTTTATGGGTATTACAATGACTTCAAACTTAAATGATATAACAGTAAGAAATGAACTTTTTTATGGCTGGCAACTATCAAATTTCATCGTACGTGAATGGTCTCGATAGTATTTATTATATCCGTAGGCTGGTTGCCCAGCTGCTTTCTTTGATGAACAATTTCACCCTCCCTGTTGAGCACCGTTATCATATTAGAATGGGTGAAATCTGTTTCGCTAATCTTTTTGTACTTCACTCCCAAGAGTGCCGATAACTCAAGAATGTCACCTGTTTCTCCATTCAAAAGAGTCCATTGCTCATCATTAAGCTCGTTTTCTTCTGCAAATTTAAGAAGGCGTTCGGGGGTATCCCTTTTGGGATCAATAGAGACAATGACAAAATTCACCGATTTTAGGGCCTCCTCAGATAAAGCGTCACGGATGCGCTTCATATCTGCCAAAATCCGGGGACAGGCATATTCGCAATGGGTATAAACCATAGCAACAACCTGGATCTTTCCCCTTAAACTGTCTAGCTGAATCCTATTTGCATACCGGTTTTTCCAGCTGCTGCTTACATTATAGATTGACTCATCCGAAGGCTCTCCCGATCTCATTTCCATATCTGAATGAACAGAATGATTGCCCTGCTCCATCATTTGTTGATCTGACTCGCTCACATCTTCTTTTCCTTGCTTGGAACAACCGGCAACAACAAAAATCGCAAGGGATAAAATAAAAGCAACATTTAAAAATCTCATAACTATTCTAAGTTTATTCTTTGTCTTTTGCCGTTCGAAATCCCAGATTTCCTACCGAAAAGTCTGCTTCCAGGCTACCACGAAATGCATAGCGCAGAAAGGCTGCATAATTTTCTTTATCAATATCGGATGCTGCAGAGCTGCCGGCCGCACAGTAGAACTGTTTTAACTCTCCCTGGTCTGCTCGTGATTCTCCACTGATAAATACCGTGTTAAAATCACCAACCCACTCCCAGATAAGCCCATGGAGATCATGAATACCGTGATAGTTTGCCTCACGCCGTCCTACTGATGGGAGTGTTTCAGGGTTGGGCCGGCTATACCAATCCAGAATTTTTTGAACGAATTTCTTATCACGTCCGGCTATTGGTTTTTCTTCACTTGCCGATGCGGCAAGCTCCCACTCATTGAGGCTTGGCAGCCGTCTGCCTTTCCATTTAGCATAAGCACGGGCTGCAAACCAAGACACATTGGTAACCGGACTTTTTTTTATCTTCTCCGCATTAGGACCTAAATCCAGATCACCCGCCCAATGTTTGAGATATCCATCTTCTGCAAAAACCGATTTCACACGAGAACGTCTCCATTCGGGATTGGCCTTTACAAAATCAAGAAATTCGGCATTGGTAACCGGATAGATATCCAGATAAAAAGGCTTCACTGTTATACTGTCATCATTTGAGCTGTAAAATGGCATGAAAGTATCCTGCTCAACTAAAACCATGCCATCAGGCTGTGCTGCAGCTGAGAACCATAGCCCGCACAAGATTAGTGTAACTACATAGAAAGCTTTATTCATTTTTATATCTGGTTAACATATTCCCGAAACGAGTTTTTTACTTTATCGGCCCCTGTTCACGAACTCGTTCAACATCCTCAGGAGTAACTTCACCACCGGCATTATCAAAATTATTAAGAAGGTAAGTAACCACGTTAGCAACTTCCTCATTTGTTAGATTTTGCCGCGGCATTATCCCGTTATATGTTTCTCCGTTTACCGTAATTTCACCGGATAAACCATGAACCACAGCACTAATTCCCCGATCCGGGTTTTCATTCAGGTAGTCAGAATTCGCAACAGGTGGAAAAGCTCCTTCAATACCGGAACCGTCAGCCATGTGACAAGCCTGGCAAACCGACATATACGTTTCGCGCCCAAATTCAATGCGCTCCTCAATTGTTTCGGCAGTTGGAATTGTTCGTTCTTCTTTGGGCAGCTCCTGTATAGCTCCACCTTCGGGCTGATAGACTTTATCCAGCTGTTGTCCTGTATAAACATTTTCGTCCTCTTCTCCCGAAACAGCCAGTGTGGCCAACGCACCTTTGTTAAACGCGCGGAAAATAGCGTGATCAACGAGGATATAATTGCCGGGCACTTCTGTTTCAAATTCTACCATGGCAGAACCACCTGCCGGTATAGAAGTGGTCTGAACATTGGTTTGAACATGATCACCGCCTTCATAGTGAACCTTATCAAAAATTTCACCAATCACATGGAAAGAAGAAGTGAGGTTGGGGCCGCCATTTCCAACAAAAAGCCGTACCTTATCTCCTCTTTCTGAAGTTATCGATTGGTCTTTCATCATAGAACCGACAGACCCGTTAAATACCACATATTCAGGATTTTCATCAATCGCACTTTGCATATCAAAAGGCTGGAGGCCACGTTCACCATAATTTCCTTCAGTATAAAATTCACTCTGCATTACATAATATTCCTTATCTACTTCAGGCAAGCCTTCGGCGGGCTCTATTAAAATCAACCCATACATGCCATTGGCAATGTGCATACCTACAGGTGCTGTAGCACAATGATAAACATATAATCCCGGATTCAAAGCGCGGAAAGTGAACACTGTTTCGCGTCCCGGGGCTGTAAAAGTTGATTCAGCACCTCCACCGGGGCCGTTAACTGCATGCAAGTCGATATTGTGGGGCAACTTATTGTCCGGATGATTCTGAAGGTGAAATTCAATCATATCACCCTCGCGAGCTCGTATAAACTCACCCGGAACGGAACCTCCGAAAGTCCACATGGTGTAGGTAACCCCATCTGCAAGGCGCATTTCCTTTTCCACCACTTCCATATTGACAATCAATTTAGTGGCATTATCACGCTCAATGGGGGGCGGTACATTGGGTGGCATGGTCAGTTCTGCCTGTTGCTCACCAATAATCTCTGCTGTTTCAGGGTTAAAATCCTGACTACCGGTACATCCCGAAAGGATGAGTAATGCAGAAGCAAAAATCAGCGTATAAAGATTAGAGTCTCTTTTAAATCCCATAGGTTTCTCCATGTATTTTAAGAAGTATCTTAATCTATAAAATGAATTACGATTTTTAAAAAACACTTTATAAGACCTTTGCAAAACCTCACTGTCATCGCGCCTTGTCCCGCCCAAGCGGGGAACGAAGTGCGGCGATCTCCTTTTAGGAACTTTGATCTGGAGATTGCCTGCCTATGCCGAAGCTTTTTTAAGATCGTCTGTCATATACAGAAGGCTCCGCGCAGGCAGGCTTCACAGGCTCGCAATGACAAGCTCGATTTTTCAGGTTTTGCAAAGCCCCGTTTTTATTATTTTAGTTATTAAGTACGATACGTAACAATTCTACTCCAATGAAGGCGTATAAAAATAATTACAGCCAAGAGTTCCAGGCATCGGCCCAGAAGCTGTACCTGTAACTCTACATGCATCATATCATCCAGAATGGTTAGAAGTATTCCTACATTTAATATTATGACCATGAAAACACCAAGCCATTGTGATCCTCGTTTCGGTGCTTCTAAAAAACGGGGCAGCATCCAATACGCAGTGCCAAGTGTTAACTGTATGATCCACCCAAAAATGGTAATTTCAATATGGATGGGCAGCAATTGCCATACAGCCGGGTGCAGAGGATAAGCTTTATGGACGAGCAGCACAGCTCCCAGGCCTATCCCCAATAAAAGATAGACAAATGAGCATCGAATCATCCAGCGGCTGATTAACGGCATTAACTTTGAGCCCTTTTTCTCTTCCTCTTTTTACGCTGCTGTTTCTTGGACATGATGCGTGGCCACATTTCAATAATATAGCTCACTCCTGCAAGCAGTTGTAAAATGGCTGATACAACCAGTAGTATTTTCCAAATCTCGGATGTTCCAACTCCGGACAAAGGCTCTGAAACGATACGCAAAAGCAGTCCCGTGTTTAGAAAGAAAAAGGTGAGCCAACCCCATTTTTGAGCCTTGAATCCTTCATCCCGATTTCGACCCGGAAACATCCAGATAGAAACACCAAAAATGATTTGAGTAATCCAGCCCACCATCAGCATATGCCAGAAAAGCGGCATCAGTGCAGGAAGAGCTCCAATATCTATCTCCATTAATAATCCTGCAATAAGAGAGAGGGCAAAAAATACCATTCCTGCTTTTATAAATATGCGGCTAATAAAAGGCATCAGTTCTCAAAATCTTTGGGCTCATTGCGATTACATTTCTTACAGTTTAACAAGTGTCCAATACGGCTTTCCCGGCCTTTCTCAGTGGTCACCCAGGGTCTCAATACCCAAGGCGGATCGTGCCGCACATGCTGGTTATGGCCGCATTCGAGCTCCGCTACCCAGTCGCCATGCTCGTCTTTATGATATCCGGTAATCGGTTGTTCCATAAAGATTATACATCGGCTTGTTTAATCAGCTTATTGATATCCAGTGATTGTATAGCTCCAAGTGCAGCCTCAATAGCTCCATCCCGGCAAAGTCCGCTTATGGAAGCTTCTTGAAAGCCTTCTTTTGCCGCCTCGAAGCAGGCATCTTGCACCTCTTGGGCCAGCTGTGTCAACTGTTCATCAGATTCTTTCATATAATCAAGTCTTTATCCTTTTACTTCAATAATTTGTAAACGGAATTTAAATGATAATCAACATAGCCCTGTTGCAAAAAGCGGTATCGTATTTATCGGTTGAACTTTCCTTCCATCTCCATCCGGATAATAAATGAGGAAGCTATCTTCGCCGCCATTTCTTTAGCCTGATCCGCACGTTCACCCTTAAACAATTCGTCAACCGTTTCTGTCCAGAGGCCGTACCAGATATCAAAATCGCTACGCTGTATTGGCAACGGCATGTGCTTTCTAAACGGCTTACCACGGTATCTTCCGGTCCTGAAAAGAATGTTCGACCAAAAATCTACCATCTTGGGAAGATGGGTTTCCCATTCAATCCCGGCAATATCATTAAAAATATAGCCAAGTCGCTTATCCTGTTCCACTTTATCATAAAACACATATACCAGTTTTTTTATGTCTTTATCGTTTCGAATGTCATCCATAGGTTTAAATATCGGTCAAAAGAAAATTCATTGGCAAGAGCAAGTCGCCCAAGCCAAGCATTTTTGGCCTACTAATTTTTAAAAAATCTTATTCGGGCGGTCCATCTTTTCTTACTTCGGCCACATCTTCTTTGGTTACCGTAGGTGCATTATTGCCCCAGCTTTCTCGCTCATGATTTACAATGGCTGCTACTTCCTCATCAGAAAGCTGTTGCGAAAAAGGTGGCATCGCAGCGGAATACTCTACACCATCAATGGCCTTGCCCTGCATTCCAAATAAAATAATCTCGATATGCCGCGTAGCATCTTCATTGATCACGACGGGGTCTCCTGCCAGCGGCGGAAATGCGCCCGTAACGCCTTCTCCATTTGCCTGGTGACAGCTGGAGCAACTGGTGCGATAAAGTGTAGCACCCAGGTTAGCTTTATCAGCCACAGAAGAAGCGGCATTCCCTGCATCTCTAAGTTTTTCCAGGTTACCGTAAGTGGGAGTATCGGCAAATTCTTTTGGAGGATTCCATTGTTGAGCTATATAGAACATGCTCCAGCCTACAATTACCAGCAATAACACCCAGGCCCAGGTTGGAACGGGGGCAGGAGTTTCGGCTCTCGCGGGCTCCCAGAAAGGTTCCGAAGCGCCACCATAGGCATTTATTAGAACAGGGACCTTGCCATCCAGGATATCATTTTCCTGAATGCCTTCAATGCCGATACCCGGACCGTTGCGAACCTCAAAAGATACCGTTCGTACTCCTTTATGCCCAGAAGAATCAGATGCTTCAATATGAAGTGTATGCTTGCCGTCCTCCAGCTGTGTGGTATCCAATTCAAAACGAACGGGTGGGCGGTACGTGACGATTGGTTCCTTCTCATCGTCAAGAAATATTTTAATCTGATTGGACTTTTCTTCTGCCATAGTATTTAACCTTTCAATAACATTGTATAACTCACGTCTATCAAAGTGCTCCTTCGATAGACGTTATCCCGAAGCAGGGCTTCGGGATAACGAAATCCTTATTTCAAAGACTTCTAAAATTCATTCTCTATCTAGCATCTTGCGCTTTATATGATCTTCTGATTTTTCACCGGGCCATATAAATAGTTTAATGGCGATGATAAATACAGCGGCTACCAACAATGAGGAAGCGATGAGAACGATATAGTAAAGTGGACCCTCCGGCGGATTATATTGTCTCCCCTCAGGAGACATTGCAAATTCAGAAGCTTTTTGAATAAATGTCAGTAAAAAAAGCATGCCTGTTAGTCCTCATTTTGGTTATTCGCCGAATTGCTGTTTTCGCGAACCTTCGCTACATCTTTTGCTGTCACGGTTGGTGCATCATTGCCCCAGCTGGTGCGCTCATGATTCACGACGGCAGCAACTTCTTCATCTGACAAAATGCTTGCAAAGGGCTGCATCAAACCCTGGTATTGCACACCGTCAATGGCCTCACCTTGCATGCCATTTAGCACTATCCTGATATGCTCAGTGGGATCTTCGGCTGTAACCACCGGGTCACCTGCCAAAGGAGGAAAAGCTCCCTGAACGCCTTGCCCACTGTTTTGGTGACAAGAGGAGCAGTTATTTGCATAAATCAGGGCTCCATCTGCAGCTTCTTTTGCTGCTGAAGATTGCTGTGCACTCCCTGCAGTATCTGAATTAGAACCAGCCGGCGGTCCGGTCAGTGATGCCTGTTTCAATGAAAGCAAATAAGCTACCAATGCTTTGGCTTCTTCAGTGGCAACTACTTTCCCATTTTTGGGAGCGTATTCGTCCGGTACAGAG
Source organism: Balneolaceae bacterium (assembly GCA_034521755.1). Taxonomy (GTDB): domain Bacteria; phylum Bacteroidota; class Rhodothermia; order Balneolales; family Balneolaceae; genus JAXHMB01. The sequence goes on along the minus strand of JAXHMB010000004.1, from coordinate 789,882 downwards.
ATAACCTTATCCTCAGAAGCAGGGTCTTCTTTTACTTCAAAAAGCCAGGGATAAGACGGCATAATGGATCCCTCAACAACCGAACGCGGGTTATATAAATGCATGTAGTGCCAGATATCACTGGGTTGACGCTTGCCAACATTGGTGAGATCCGGTCCTGTTCTTGCACTGCCTAATACAGCCGGTGTTTGTCTCCAAAAGTCTTGTCGCTCTATACGTGCATAATCTCCGGGTGCCGAAGGCCGCCCCCAGTTTTCATCCATTTCCAACGGACGTACCTGCTGGCTGTGACAATACATGCATCCTTCGCCCACGTAAATGTTTAAACCTTTTTGCTCCATTACCGTCATTGGATCAGTGGACGGCAAAGGTTCGTTGGCTTCTTGTACCCACATGGCAGGAAGAACAGCAATAATCATACTCAGAAAAACAAATCCCCAGAATACGGTTCCGAACAAAAGTTTATGATTTTTGTGAAAATCCAGTTTCATAATAGTATTCTTCTTAGGATTTAGCGGTTAACGTTTCTTTTGATTCAGCCGGTTGGGTTGGTCGCATCTTCCAGACGTTGTACGCAAATATCAGGTGTGAGAAGAACATCATGGTGCCACCAACAGCTCTCCAGACCCAGTAGGGAGCCATCAAAGTTACCGACTCCATAAATGCACTGCCTTCTATCCAGCTCATACCTTGAAGCGTGCCACCAATCATCAGTGAGAAACTATACAGCAACAGTCCTATCAAAGCCAACCAAAAATGAGCGCCAACACTTATCTGCGGAGGCTCATTACCGGTGAGCCGAGGCATTAATCCGTAAATGCCACCCCAGATTAAAAATGCAACGAAGCCGTACATACTCATATGGGAGTGCGCGACCGTGTAGTTCGTAAAATGCCATACTTTATTGAGCGACCGAAAAGCTTCCAGCGTGCCCTGATAAGAAACGATGGCATAAAAAAGAACTCCGGTTAAAATGAAAGGTAAGGAATAGCTTCGTGCTATCGTCCGCCAGCTCCCACGCATGGTTAACAGGAAGTTTCCCGTCCCGGCCGTTACCGGCACAAACATACCTACGCTAAAAACAATAGCTACCGTCTGTATCCACCAGGGAATGGGACTAAATACAAAGTGATGAGCACCAATCATCGTGTAGAACAGCATTTGAGTCCAGAAGGCAAGCACACCCAGTGAGTACGAGTAGATGGGTTTATTTAATAGTTTTGGCAGAAAATAATAGGTGATGCCCAATACCATAGGCGTAAACCACATGCCTACACCCTGGTGCATATAATATCCTTGTATTACAGTTTCGCTGATGCCGTCTTGCTGGTAACCCGGCAGATAAGCTATGGTGGCTAGTACAATGGTCCACAGAAAGGAAGCAAGTATATACCAGTTGGAGATATAAATTTCTTTTACCTCACGTTGGGCAATGGTTTTATACAGGTTATAAGCTGTGGCAATCAGTCCGAGTGCAAAAAGCGCCATCACCGGCCAAACAAATTCGCGGTACTCTTGTCCGCCATTGTTGATGCCCATCATTAAAGAGATCACACCTTCCAGAACAGCAATATTCATAAAGGCCAGTGCTACCCATCCCAGCCTGTAGCTGTACAGTCGCTGCTGACTTGTCCTCGGTACGATATATAAGGCTAAGGCAATCATAGACAACGACGTATATCCCCAGAATACCACATTGGTATGCACCGGCCGAAGGCGGCCGAATGATAACCAGGATAAAGAGTCCAGTTCAGGCCAGACAAACTTAAGTCCTAAATATTCGCCAACTAAGGTTCCAAAAACCAACCAAAAGGCTGAACAGGCTACATACCAAAAGATGAGTTTGGTTGATTTTTTATCTGTATCAATACGTTCTTCCGCTTTTGCTTTCTCTACGGTAAGAGGTCGTTGGATTGATAATATTGAGGAAGGTTTACTCATCTTAGTTTAACTACTTGAGATTTCTTTAAATATTCAAAGTCATAGTTGAAATTTCAATGATGGAAATAACACTAAATTTCCATTGAGCCCAATTAATGAAATAAAAATGTGTAATAGTACCAGTTACAGAGATACTTTTTCTGTTTCATCATCCCATTTTTTCTTCAGGTGCTCGCGTTTGTTCTCCACTCCGCTCCATTGATCCACTTCGGGCAGCGGCTCTTTTGCTTGATTGATGACGTGGTCGGCCCACTCTTCAGAAAGCTGTTCGTTCAATTCAATATAATCTTCCCATTCCATCGGCACTTCATCATCCGGATAAATAGCCTCTTCCGGGCATTCAGCTACACAGGCATCGCAGTCTATGCATTCCCAGGGATCAATCACCAAAAAATTGGGGCCTTCCCGAAATGCATCTACTGGACAAACGGCCGCGCAGTTGGTGTGTTTGCATTGGATGCAGGGATCCGTTACCACGTAAGCCATAGTTGTAAAAAACGTAATTATCAGTTATTCATCCCAAAGGTATGAGGTCTTAAAATTAATATCAACAATAAAAACGGTTTTAACCTATTTTATTGATTAATTATAATACCTTCCTTATCTTAATCACGCAATGAAGAGTGATAAAACCACAACTATTATGAATAATGTTAAAACCCTAACAAAATTAACGGCCGACGCCACCCTGTCAGAAATTGCTACAGTCAATGGGGAGGCGAAAGAGTTACTGGCCTCAATTGGATTAAATCCACTTGATCATCAGGATGAAACACTTCGATCGGTGTGTCAGCAGAAAAAATGGAGCGAAGAGGAAGTCTTAAAGTGGGTGAAAAGACACGCCAATGGGGACTCAGAAAAGCTTCCAGATGGAAATGGAAAATCTATTCCAACCTCCGGGGAGTCATTGTTGGATTGGGTAGAGTATCTGGAAGAGCAGTTTCTAAATCCTATAAATAATTTGCTCAAAGAGATTAATGAAAATTTTCCCCGCGTGCAGAAAATTCATGGGAACCAGTATAACTGGCTCAAGAATATGCAGTGGTATTATGATAAGTTTAGCGAAGGGCTGCGGATGTACTACCAATTTGAGCAACAAAAGTTTTTTCCTGCGGTTAAAACATTAGCAAACGGTCGGTCAACGTCTATAAAACATGGGAGCATCCAGAAGCTAAAAAGATGTTTAACAATTGCTGAGAGGGATCAAAAGCGGTTGTCAAGGCTTTTAAAAACCATCCGCAGAAAAGGAAACGATTTTGAAAGTCCCGACTTGGCCTGCTCGACGCTGTGCATCATGAACGAAAATTTTAAGGCGTTAGAAGAAAAACTAACAGAGCAATTTAAATTTGAAGATCAACGACTCATTCCCCGAATTATGAAGGAGTTAAAGAATAAAAGTTGAGCAGGATTTATTAATAACTAAATACCTTATTTATGCTGACTGGTTCAAAAAAAGAAATTATCGACCTGATAAAACGAAAGGGTACGCTCTCAATTGACGAGGCCGTAGCAGAAATGGAGCTGGCCAAGACGACCCTCCGCGAGCATTTTTTACAGCTCGAGCGCGATGGCTTTGTAGATCGCGAATACGTGCGGTCGGGACCGGGACGTCCCAGTTTGCATTATGAACTTACCGCGAAGGGTAACAGCTTGTATCCCTCATCAGAATCTAAACTGATTCGCAATATTATCCATTATTTAAAGGATAAAGGGAATGAACAGCTGGTGGAAGATTTTTTTGAGGATTTTTGGGGCCAGCGGCTTGGGGAAGCTGAAAAGCGAATACAGGAAGTGGAAGCTGATACCGTGAAGGAAAAGTTAGAGGTGTTGATGGGAATGCTGGAGGAAGAAGGTTTTATGCCAGAGTTTGACCTGAATGAAGAAGATAAAACGTTAACTATTAAAGAGTGCAACTGTCCTTTTAGCGAAGTTGTAAAAGAAACCCGTTTGCCTTGCAAGCTGGAGGCAATGTTTTATGAGAAATTATTTGACCAGGAAATCGAACGTACGACCTACATTGCTGAGGGCGATTACGCCTGTACATATGATATTGAAACATCATAAATTTTGAACTGTAATGAGCTAACACGTTAAAACTTGCATAAAGAGGTAGGTTTATGATCGTAGATGAACTAGCATCATTTGTCAATAAAGCAAAGTTTGAAGATCTCTCCCAAGAAACCAAAAAGCAGTTAAAAATTAGGCTACTCGATTCGCTGGGAACGGCCATCGGCGCGATTGAAGGTCCACCGGTTAAATCTATTAGAGAAATTATGAATGATTTTGGTGGATCGGAAATGAGCACGCTCATTGGGGGTGGTAAAACCACGCCCGATCGCGCAGCTCTATATAACAGTGCTTTGGTCCGCTACCTGGATTTCAACGATAGTTACCTGGCTAAGGGTGAAACGTGTCATCCGAGCGATAATATCGGCTCCATTCTGGCGGCAGGAGAAACGACTGATCTCAGCGGCAAAGATTTTCTGACGGCGCTAGCTGTGGCCTATCAGGTGCAGTGTCGGCTGAGTGACGAGGCGCCGGTGCGAGATAAAGGGTTTGATCACACCACGCAGGGATCTTATGCTGTGGCAGCAGGCGTTTCCAAAGCATTGGGATTAGATGAAGAAAAGACTGCTAATGCCATTGCTATTGCCGGTACGGCACTGAATGCCTTGCGCGTGACCCGAACAGGGGCACTCTCCAACTGGAAAGGATTGGCCTATCCGCATACCGCCTTTGGAGGAACGCATGCAGCATTGTTAGCGAAGTATGGCATTACCGGTCCACCCGCCGTATTCGAAGGTAATAAAGGTTTCATGGATTCTATTGCCGGAAAATTTTCGGTTGATTGGCAAAATGAAGATCTGGAGCGCGTTACCAATACCATCATCAAAAAGTACAACGCTGAGATCCATTCGCAGTCATCCATTGAAGGAATGATTGAGTTAAGGGATAAATATGGTTTTACAGCTGATGATGTAGAAAAAATCGAGATCGAAATCTTTGATGTGGCCTATCATATCATTGGCGGTGGGGAAGAGGGCGACAAAACGATTGTGCGAACCAAGGAAGAAGCAGACCACAGCCTACAGTATATGGTTTCAGCAGCGCTCTTAGACGGACAAGTGATGCCCGAGCAATACAAACAAGATCGCATTGAGGCCGACGATATCCAGTCGTTGTTACAAAAGGTGAAGGTTTCACCCAGGCAGGAGTACAGTGATCGATTTCCCGATGAGATGCCAACAAAACTGACAGTACACCTCAAAAATGGAGAAACCCACTCCATCGAAAAACATGATTATGAAGGTTTCCATACGCGTCCCATGAGCTGGGCAACCATTATCCAAAAATTTGAGGGATTGTCTGAACCTTTTACCACAAAAAAATTACGTGAACAGATTGTCGAAACAGTGCAGAATTTTGAACAGCATTCGGTTTTGGATCTAATGAAGCTATTAACAAAAATAGAGCTCGAATTTTGAATTGGATTATATGACATGTAAAGACACGGCGCGCCGTGTCTTTACTAAACTAAAAACTGAATAAAGGTACTTGTTATGGCTGACCAAAAAAATTTCAATTTTCTAAACAAAAACGAACGAGAAGCCAAACCACGAACAACAGGAATTACCGAGATTCGCGGCCCCTACTATGCTGTTATGGGTAAAAGATATCTGCAGGATATTATGGAGACTATGGGTAAACATGTTGATTCACTAAAGTTTTCTGGTGGATCCTTCTCGATCATGCCCAAAGACAAAGTTACCGAACTTATTGATATCGCCCATGACCACAATGCACTGGTATCCACCGGTGGATTTATGGAGTATGTACTCACGCAGGGCAAAGAAGCCGTCGACAAATATATCGACACGTGCAAGGATTATGGCTTCGATATCATCGAACTTTCCGCGGGATTTATTACCCTGCCCACCGATGACTGGCTGCGGCTGATCGAAAAAGTACAGAAGGCCGGACTCAAGGCAAAACCTGAAATCGGCATCCAGTTTGGAGCCGGAGGCGATACTGCTCAAGGAGAGCTCGAATCGGAAGGCACCCTGGATACCGGCTACACGGTCAAGCAGGCAAAGCGTTTTGTGGATGCCGGTGCTTATATGATTATGATCGAATCAGAAGGCATCACCGAAAATGCTGACCCGTGGAGAACTGATGTCCCGGCTGCATTCATTAACGAAATCGGCCTAGAAAAACTGATGTTCGAAGCGGCCGATCCGGAAGTATTTGCCTGGTACATCAAGAATTACGGACCCGAAGTCAATATGTTTGTGGATCACAGTCAGATTGTGCAACTCGAAACACTACGCCGCGGCATTTGGGGGACTAAAAGTCTCTGGGGACGCGTGTTGACGTATAAAAATTAACAGTCCCTTTATGAAACCTCTTAAAAGAGCTTTCATAGTATGGGCACAGAGGCCCTAAAAGCTGAAGGCTCTACGTATGTTTGAACGGAGGAAAGAACGTATTAACAGACAAGTTACATGGACTAAAAACAGTTTTAAATACTGGTGGGCACCAGATTATAAATATCTACTATAGGTTAATAGCTGTTAATTATCAGAAAATAAAACCACTATGAGTTACTTTCTTAAGACACTTTCCAAGAATCAGATCAAACACCTTATAAAGAAAAGTATTGATAAATATCTTGGCAAAGAATTTGATTATACAGTTAAGCATTTCAATACACCAAATGTGAACACAACGGGAGATAGACTTTCTTTTAAAGTAGAAGTAAGCCGTAAAGAAAGTAAAGAAGATGTTAATAATTAGCGATCAACCACGCTCAGAATTCTTCCAATCAAGTAAGTAGCCAGTATGGTCTTTCCATATTTTAGATGTAATAACCCATGACCTTTACACCCAAGACGGGTTGTGCCGCACATGTTGATAATGGCCGCACTCGAACTCTGCTACCAGTCATTTTCTTCATCCTTGTGATAACCGGTAATTACATGCTCCATAAACTAACCTGATGTTGATCGCTATCTTGGTTTGATCTATTTACTTTCTTGCTTGTGTAATAGGCTCTCTAAAATTCGCATGACAATCAACACAGCCCTGTTGCACGATATTATAATGACGAAGCACTTCTTTCATATTTTCTTTCTCCGCTGCTATACGCATGGAATCGGCATGATGATGGACCGTCATATCAAATACCACAAACTGCTTTATTTTTTCTCCCAGCGTGGCCTTAACCAATTTCTTGTCTTCTTCCGTCATGGTAGGATGATCGGCAATATTTCCGGCATTTTCAGCAATCATCTCAAAATCTTCGGTATAAATACCGGCATCCACCTTTTGCATATCGCTAAGCAACAGCCTCATCATGGGAACCAGCGGCATAGTTTCAGGTTGTTGCTGAAATCCAGATAGTCCCATAAATCCTATTGCCATGACGATTATAATTGCCAACACCTTTTTGCCATTTGTCACAATAATCACCAATCAAGTTTAAAATTATTTAAATACACCTCTGTTATACATCCTAATTTAGCGTTCCAACACTAACTTTCGATTCAAGAATGATTTCTGTTTTTACAGATCGTGAAATCAGGCAAGCTGCTTCTGCCTTTTCCATAATTCGTTTAGCCTTGTCTGCATGTCTGTCTTCTGCAAGCATAAGCTCAGGTTTCAGAATAATTTCGCTTACTACAAATTTACCGTCCACCTTATCCAGCTTTCCAACTGCTTCTACTTTTAAGTCTTCAAATAACAGTTTTGAATATTCTGCAATAGCAAGAAAAGTTGTCATAAAACAGCTGCTTACTGACGAAATAAATAAATGCTCGGGCGACCAAATGCCTTCAACTCCGCCGGGAAACTGCGGGGGCGTAGCCACTTCAATAGTATCCTCCAATTCAGGCGACCGGAGCGTACCAGTTCTATTTTCTTTCCAGCTAAGATCTACTTTATAGGTATGTTCATCCTTTTTCATAAAGCTTTTAGTTTTTGATTGATAATAGATTTTAGCTGTTTCAGTTGTACTACGCCTGATTGCTGCCATAATATTTTGCCATTTTTAAACAGGATAAGGGTTGGCACGCCTCGTACCTGATATTTAATAGCAGCGTCAGCATTCTTTTCCGCATCAATTTTTATGATATTGAGCTTTTCTCCCATCTCCTTTTTCAAGTCTTTTAAAATGGGGGACATCATCTTACAGGGTCCACACCAGTCGGTATAAAAATCAACCAGTACCGGGGTGTCGCTGTTGATCATCTTTGAAAAAGCAGTGGGGATTTTTTGTGGGCTTTCCATATCAGTCACACTTAATTTTATGAGTAAACAGCACAGTAGAATATACCGATTTAGGAGCTGATTGTCTTAAACTATTTCAGGGATTTTTAAGTCTCTTCTTTATCTCATACCAGTAATAGGATACTGCCAGTACAGGCAGAACTGCTATTGCCGCTGTAGCATAAAACAACCAAGAGGCAAAAAATGATTGAGGCCAAAAAGGGGTTAGCCATACCAGGCTGACCAGAACCAGGATTATACTAACAACAACAAAAAGCAGTCCCCTTTCAGCTTTTTTACTAAAAAGAAGCCCCGAAAATAATCCTATAGAAAATCCGCCCAGCAATAGCAGGTGCAGATAAAAAATTCGCAGTCCGTGAGCTGACATCCAAAATTCAGATGGCAACACGGAAGCAACCAATTGTGCAAGTGCTTTTATAGCCAATAGATACAATACTGTTTTCCAGTACCAGGCAATTTTAGAACGTTTGTGCCGATATAAAACATAAAGATTAAGCAATAAGCCTGCAGCTGCCAGCACCCCACCAACTCGAGCTGAAATCAGCAGCCTTGGTGAAAGCAAGCCTTCAGATATGCCATATGGAAAGGTCAGCGGAGCACCCAGCAAGATCAATCCAATTAATAAGGCTGGAGAAATTCTGAAAGCTTCCGTATTAATATCCACTCGCTCATATATTAAACCCAACAGAACCAATACAACCCACCCCTCAGTAAAAGTAGCCAGGAAAAAATGAGTCAAAGCCTTACCCCATAATGGATTTACCACTCCGGAAAACTGAACAGCTGCTACTCCCCACGCTCCAAGCGAGCACAAAAACAACATGACCAATGCCCCATCATAAAACAAAGTAGACAGTTCTTCGGAAATATATTTTCGCTCTTTCCAGTATCCTGCTATAAAACCGTACCAACACAACATTACCAGTCCCGAGAATATAACAGAAAGTGGTAACTCCATACCTGCTATTGGCACCGGCCTATATCCATAGAAGAAAAAAAATGGATATGAAGCTATTCCTAAAAATAACGACAAAACTGCCATTCGTGTCATCAACATATTAGGCTCATTGATGCTGGTCTCTTTATTGATCTTTTGGATTATGAAGTACATGGGCAACGGTACAGCCCAACTAAAAAACATGAGATGAGAATGTGCATGGCGAATGTTATCCAGGTTTAGTCCCCATAGATCCACACCTGTCAAACCTAGACGATATAGAAAGCCTGTGAGCCCCGCCAATACAAAGCATGCCAGTGGCAGCTGCCATAAAATTGATAATGATATACGATCTTGGCCGGTGTACTCTGAGTCCATATTATTAACCTCGCAATAATTTCATTGCATAATATAAAATACCCAGCCCAAGCAGTAAATTCAGCCGACCCAGCCAGCTCGACCATTTTCTCACTTTATCAGTTTTGGGAGCACCAGGCTGTTCATCAATCAACCGGGCAGCTTTAGGACCTGCATAAAAATCATGAATACCGCTAACGATCAGCACAACAGCAAAAAGATGTAACTTAATCATGAGTGTGCTTCCAAATGAGCTTTGCCAAAAAGTCATTGTTACTAAATCACCCCAGGCATACCCGCGCGTCAACAGGTTGATGATGCCGGTTATAATTAAGACAAGAAAAAGAACCCAAGAAATGCGGCTAAACTTTTTGCCGATGAGAGTAAAAAAAGCCCCCTTTTTATTATTTAGCAACTCGTGGCGTGATGCCGGCACCAACACAGCCACCGTAAAAAGCATACCCCCGATCCAAAAAATTGCCGACAAAATGTGAATAAAAACAGAAAGATAATAGATCATAAACTGCTATAATTCCGTAGAAATCATTTTCTCTAAACTATTAACCAATTGTACCCCGCACGTCCACAGCATAAGCGCCCTTCTGTTGTGGAAGTACACATAGCGGGTTGATTTCCAGCTCTTCAATAATTGTAATATCACTGGCCAGCTGTGAAAATCGCATAAGAATATCGATTACTTTCTCACGATCGGCTGGAAGCTGATTTCGCCATCCATGAAGCTTTATACCTGCCCGGGTTGCATCAACAAGATTTTCGGCCTGTATCCGGTTTAGCGGTGCAATAGCTGATTTCACATCCTTTAGCAATTCTACATCCGTACCCCCTGTCCCAAATAAGACCTGCGGACCGAATTGCTCATCCCGGCGAATACCCAGGATAACCTCCTGCCCTGACTCAACCATCTTTTGCACCAACGCTCCCTCCATCGATGCTCCTGCATCTCGCGCTGAATCCGAAATTTCTTGCCAAGCCTTTTTTACCTCTTCGCTGTCATGGAGATCAAGTTTAACCCCATTCACCTCTGTCTTATGGCTCACTGATTCAGATACCAATTTTAACACCACGGGGTAGCCGATAGCTTCCGCGTGTTTTATCGCTTCTTCAGCAGAATTAGCTTGTTGCTGGGGCGGTAAAGGAATGCCATATTCATTTAATAAATCGTCCCATTTTTCTTGTTTAGCCAACGCTTTTGCCGCTTTGATATCTATATCATTGTAGGCTTCAGGAGCTTCCATCGGTACATCTAGCCACTCTTTGCGCTGCACCATGGCAGAAAGCACCGAGGCCACCCGCTCCGGAAAGGAAACATTAGGAATTTTACGCTTGTGAAGAATATTCAGCGCATCTTCTACCGAGGCTTTTCCCATAATGGAAGCAATAACCGGCTTATCATGTGAACCCGCCACCTCACCTACAACTTCAGCCAGACTGGCGGGCAAAAACCAGTCCTGCGGCGCCTGGATAACCACTACCGAATCAACCGTTTCGTCGGTGAGCAGAGCATCCAAAGCCACAGCATATGTTCCCGGTCCGGACCCGGCCAATACATCCACGGGATTTTTAACGCTAGCCGCATCAGGCAGCCGGGATTTTAAGTATTTCTTGGTTTCCTCTGTTAATGCCGCCAGCTCCAAACCAACTTGTTCCAGCGCATCTACGGCCAGAATAGCGGGTCCGCCGGCATTGGTCAACACTGCCACCCGCTTTCCCTTTGGCAGAGGCTGCCAAGCCAGAGCCCTGGCCCAGTCAAACATCTCTTCCATTGTTTCAGCCTGCTGCACACCACTGCGTTCAAAAGCAGATTTATAGGCTTCGGCGCTGCCGGCCAATGCACCGGTATGAGAAGCAACCGCACGAGCCCCGCTTGCTCCGCGCCCTCCTTTTAGAGCTACAAAAGGCTTCTCCCGAGCCGCCTTTTGAGCTGCTTCCATAAAAGCCTTGCCATCTGATACGCCCTCAATATAAGCGGTAATAACTTTGGTTTGGCGGTCTTCGCGGAGCGCTTCAATCATCTGGGTTTCATTAACATCAACTTGATTGCCCAAACTAGCAATCCGGGAAAAACCGACGCCTGCTCCACGAGCCCAGTCAATAACCGATGCAACCATAGCTCCTGACTGGGAGCAAAACCCAATTTCACCGGATTCAGGCATACCCGTTACAAACGTGGTATTGACAGGTGTATGCGTATCAATGGTACCGATGCAGTTCGGGCCAATAACATGAATAGCTTCTTCTTCAGCTATTTTTTTTAGCTTTTCTTCAAGCTTTCTTCCTTCTTCACCCGTTTCACTGAATCCGCCGCTTACCACAATGGCATGCTTTATTCCACGTTCGCCACACTGCCTCACCGCTTCGGGTACAGCATGCGCCGGTACAATTACCACAGCCAAATCAACCGGATCGGGTACATCAGCTATAGATGAGTAGCAGCGTTCGCCCAAAATTTCGGAGGATGATTTATTAACAGGATATATCGATCCCTGGTAGCGATACTCCTTAAGATTACGCACCACCCCGTATCCTAATTTGTGGGGATTTCGGGAGGCCCCAATTATGGCCACACCTTCTGGTTTAAAAAAGGGTTCTAACATTAATTTTCTTCATTTAGTATTTAGGAGTATTTTGTCTTATAATATAATGGATTTTTGAGCTTTTCCATTTTTTTCGAAATAATATTCACTTTTCCTCTATCAAAGCAGATTAATTTTAAATATCCCATCATGGACTTAAAAGAATTTCAAACTGATATCATCATCGAACCTTTCCGTATCCGGTCGGTAGAATCCATTCGGTTTACCAGCATGGAAGAACGACGCAATCTTTTGGCTAAAGCCGGGTTTAACCCTTTTTTACTGAAGGCAAAAGATGTATTGATTGACCTACTGACAGACAGCGGAACCGGGGCAATGTCGTCGCAACAATGGGCCGGCATGATTTCCAGTGATGAATCGTATGCGGGTTCTTCTTCATATTACCGGCTGGAATCGGCCGTTCAGGCGCAGCTTACGAACAAAGAAACCAGCTAAAGGGGTATAAGATCGTTGAAAGCCCGAATGTGCTTCGGCATTTTTCGGCCCGACTGGAGCCTCTTGGCCAATAACAGCATCCTGTTACAGGATTAATAAAATGACAGTACTAAAAAATATTTAATAGATTACAGTCATGTATTATCCGTTTATGAATATCGTTTTGAGTTCTCCGGATTTTACAGGATTTAAGCTGAACGGATAAATAGCGTTAACATCAAAAAGAAGGACTATGAAACAGAATATCCGATCAATAATTACGGGAACCGGATCTTACATTCCGGAGCAAAGGATTCCTAATGCTGATTTTGAAAACCAGACATTCTTAAATGCCGATGGCAAGCCTTTCGAAAGGGATACTAAAGAAATTATCCAAAAGTTTGAGGAGATAACCGGTATCAAAGAGCGGAGGTATGCTTCTGATGATCTGCTGGCTTCCGACATGGGTGCTTTGGCCGCAAAAAAAGCGTTGAAGTCGGCCGGTATTAAGGCAGAGTCGCTTGATTATATCATTGTGGCCCATAATTTTGGCGATGTACGTCCCGATAATCGAAGAGTAGATATGTTGCCGTCGCTGGCCGCACGAATAAAGCATAAATTGGAAATTAATAACCCCTCTTGTGTTGCCTACGACCTGCCCTTTGGTTGTCCCGGGTGGCTGCAGGGTATTATTCAGGGCCATTATTATCTAACCAGCGGTGAAGCCTCAAAAGTATTGGTAATCGGTACAGAGACCCTTTCCAGGGTTTGCGATCCGTATGACCGTGACAGCATGATCTATGCCGATGGAGCCGGAGCTATAATTCTCGAAGCAAAAGAGCATGACAGCCCAATGGGCATTCTAGCCCATTCCACACGCTCCGACACTTTGGAACAAGCCTACTATCTTAACATGGGGAAGTCGTACCATCCGAAAAGTGATGACACACTCTACCTCAAAATGGAAGGGCGGAAGCTCTATCATTATGCGCTAACTCACGTTCCCCAAGCGATAAAATCATGCCTTGCAAAAGCAGAAAAAGGCTTGGACCAGGTTGATAAAGTTCTCATGCATCAGGCCAATGATAAAATGGATAAAGCGATTCTTGATCGACTATTTACTCTTTGCGACATGGAATCTCCCCCAAATAGATTAATAATGCCCATGACTATTTCATGGCTTGGTAATACCTCTGTCGCTACAATCCCCACACTGCTTGATCTAATTATACGTAATAAGATGGAAGGGCACGAAATAAAGACCGGGGATATAGTCGTATTCGCATCGGTTGGAGGGGGTATGAATATTAATTCAATAGTGTATCAACATGAATGATTTAGTGTACAAGAAGGTATTTGAGCTGGAAAGAGAATGGAATTGGCACTATGAATTTGCCATACTTGATAATAGAAAAGCATAGCAATTAATGGAACAAGATTCCATATTTTAAACAAGACTATTTATGTAAAAGTACAATTATTTTGAGGTACTTATTACAGTAAACAAAAATCTAATAATCTTATATTTATGATTTCACAAAAATTACAAAATGAAGTTAATGATCAGATAAAAGCAGAGTTTCAATCAGGATGGCTGTATTTGGCTTATGCCGCATGGTTTGAGGAAAAAAGCCTGGAAGGATTTTCAAACTGGCTAAGAATGCAATGGCAAGAGGAGCAGATCCATGGCATGAAATTTTATGATCACCTGCTGCGTCGTGATGGAAAAATTGAGCTCAAAGAACTTGACAAACCATCTGTCTCTGCTGACAATGCAGTGGAAATATTTGAACAAGTTTTGGAACATGAACGATATATTACTAAACGTATTCATCAGCTATATAAGCTGGCAGAGAAGGAAGGTGATTATCCTTTAAAAACTCTTCTGCACTGGTTTATTGATGAACAGGTAGAAGAGGAAGAAAACGTTACCGCAATTCTGGATCGTCTCAAACTCATTGGAGACGATGGAGGAAGTCTCTATTATTTGGATCGAGAACTTGCCGAACGTGGGAATGCTGGAAATTCTGAAGGAGCTGAATAATTTTATTCCCAAATCTTGGGGGCATGAGATTGTTCTCATTTTGACAATTGTAATTAGAGCAATCTTAAGTTAAAATCTTATTATTCAGCAAGCAGTAAATTTGAAAACGCCTGCCTGATATCCAACCCTATAAAAACAAAGGACGTCTTTAGTCCCAAAGTTATATTGGAAGTACTCGCTTAGCAACAGGTCTGCCTAGTTATAATTTTTTAAATCGGGACTGAAAAAAACGCAGGTACTCCGGTTCATATTCAAACTCAAGCCCGGATACCTGTTCACGATTATTATATACCACCAATAATTACCATTAAAAAAACAAGGGCCGCACCTAACCACAGCCAGATAACGACCCATTGTTTGTTTTTGACTTCGTCGTACCCCATTAAGCCGGTTCTAATTCTGTAGCCTGTCCCTTCTGTTTTAGTTGATTCGAATCAGAATCCTCGGCAATAAGTAACGCCTGGGCAGCCGCCAGTCGCGCAACTGGAACTCTGTATGGTGAACAGGATACATAGTTCAAACCTAAGTTATAACAGAAGCGCACACTTGAAGGATCTCCACCGTGCTCTCCGCATATTCCAACTTTGAGCTCATTATTCACTTTGCGTCCTTTCTCAGTGGCTAGCTTTACAAGAGATCCCACGCCTTCTTCATCGAGAATCTGGAAAGGGTCATCTTTCAGAATACCTTCCTTAAGATAAACTTCAAGGAACTTGCCCGCATCGTCACGGCTATATCCATAAGTCATCTGAGTAAGATCATTAGTACCAAACGAGAAGAACTCTGCCTCTTCTGCAATTTGATCGGCAACAATAGCCGCCCTTGGAATTTCAATCATGGTACCAACTTTGTATTCAACCGTTTCACCTACTTCTTTAAACACCTCGGCAGCTGTATGATCTATTACTTCATGCTGGTGTATAAATTCTTCGGAAGTTCCCACCAACGGAATCATAATTTCGGGAAATACTTTCTTACCCTCTTTTTTAAGATGAACTGCTGCTTCTAGAATAGCACGTGACTGCATCTCTGTTATCTCTGGGTAGGTAATGCCCAACCTACAACCTCGATGACCCAGCATCGGGTTAAACTCTTTGAGCAATCTTATTTTCCGTTTTAAATCTCGTACCGGAACTTTCAGTTCAGTTGCCAGAGTTTGAATTTCCTCTTCTTCATCTGGTAAAAACTCATGGAGCGGTGGATCAAGCAACCGCACCGTAACAGGCAGACCTTCCATAGCCTCAAATATTTCAATAAAGTCCTGTTTTTGATACGGAAGCAATGACTCTAGTGCCTGCCTTCTTTCCGTTTCCGTTTCAGAGATGATCATTTTACGCATAGCTTTTATGCGCTCTTCACCAAAAAACATATGTTCTGTTCGGCAAAGGCCTATTCCCTGGGCACCAAATTCACGTGCTCGAAGAGCATCGCCCGGTGCATCGGCGTTGGTGCGAACAGCCATATCGCGAAATTCATCAACCCAGTCCATAAACGTATAATAATTATCACTAAAGGAAGGCTCTTCCACCGGCTTTTTGCCGTTGATGATAATTCCTCTGGCTCCGTCAATAGAAATCCAGTCACCCGCTTTAATGGTAACTTCTCCATTAGTAAATGACTGTGATTCATAGTTTATAATAATGTCATCGCATCCGGCAACACAGGGCTTTCCCCATCCACGTGCTACAACAGCTGCATGGCTTGTCATTCCACCCCTGGATGTAAGAATACCTTCTGCAGCTGACATGCCGCCAACATCTTCCGGGCTTGTTTCAATTCTTACAAGGATCACATGTTCTCCTTTTCCGTTTTCTTCCTCTGCTTTATCGGAATTAAATACAACTTTACCTACGGCTGCACCGGGAGAAGCCGGTAAACCTTTGCCTATAATTTCACCTTCACGGATTTGTGACTGATTGAGCTGGGGGTGTAACAGTTGATCAAGATGTCCCGGTTCTACCAGTTTTTGTACCGCGCCTTTCTTGGAAATTAATTCCTCTTCCACCATATCAACAGCTATTTTAACTGCTGCAGCTCCAGTTCTTTTACCGTTTCTGGTTTGAAGTATGTACAGTTTGCCCTGCTGAATCGTAAATTCTATATCCTGCATATCCTGGTAATGCTGCTCCAGCTTTTCTGTCACCTCTAAAAGTTCATTATAACTTTTGGGCATGTCATCCTGAAGCTCTGCAATATTGCGCGGGGTTCGTATACCGGCAACCACATCTTCGCCCTGTGCATTTACTAAGAACTCACCATATAATTTATTGTTGCCATCAGCGGGGTTTCTGGTAAAGCATACGCCGGTAGCACAATCAGTTCCCATATTTCCGTAAACCATTACCTGAACATTTACTGCTGTTCCCAATAGACCGGTAATTCTGTTTATCTTGCGATAGGTCTTGGCACGCTTACTACTCCACGAACCAAATACTGCATTTATAGCATAATGCAGCTGCTCATTGGGATCTTGGGGAAACATGAATCCGGTATTTTTTCGGTAAACCGCTTTATAACGATCCACAAGTTCTTTAAGGGCATCTACCCCAAGCTCTGTATCGAGCTTCACACCTTGCTCATTCTTCATATCCTGCAACATCTCTTCAAACTTCTCGTGATCAATGCCCATTACAACATTTCCAAACATGTCAATGAATCGACGGTAGCAGTCAAAAGCAAAGCGCTCATTTTCTGTTTTATCAGCAAGACCTTGTACTGATCGGTCATTAAGACCCAGATTTAGTACTGTGTCCATCATACCGGGCATTGATTTAGCTGCACCCGAACGAACTGACACAAGCAAGGGATCTTCAGAATCACCGAATTTTAAATCCATGAGCTTCTCCAGATAAACTATACCTTCTTGCAGCTGTTCTTCTACACCTTCCTGCCAGGCTTCCTCATGTTCGTTGTAATATTTACAAACCTCGGCTGAAAGTGTAAACCCGGGAGGGATCGGCAAACCAATAGAGCTCATTTCTGCCAAGTTAGCACCCTTGCCACCCAGCAATTCTTTCATAGACTTATTACCATCTGCATTTCCGCCGCCAAAAGTATAAACATATTTTTTAGCACACATAATGATCTCCTTTACACTATTTTAAAAATGAGCTTTGTCTTTTGACACATTAAGATATTTGTGCAAGCACTTTGCAATATCCAGTAAGGAAAGAATCTCGTTTTGTAATCCTGATCCCATTGTTATCAATTTTAACAAAACTATATAATTCTGTTGGAGCCGTTCTTTCAGGCTCTCACTAGAATACTTTCAAAAACTGTGCCCCAATTTTAATTGACCCTTTTTGGCGGTTTAGAGATCATTCAGTTGCACAGTTGCAGGGTTCTTATCCTCCCATTCTTGCATGTCTGCAATACATTTAGAATGAAAGAATTGATCATTAAGATGGTATTGCCTGTTTCTCTTCAATCCCTTCATATATTGAATTTAGCCTCATCCGTTCCTCTTTTACTGTCCCAGTTATTGAAGAAAGATTTTCGTCTTCATATGCTTGTAGTTCAGCTATTTGCAGGCATAAATCCATGCCTTGCTCCAGGTTTTTTTTGAAACGGGCCAGCTTCTTCAGATCTCCAGCTAAGTCTTCACTTTGCTCAACCAATTCTTTGAAATAGTCAACATACATCACCATTTCCTTCGCAAACATGTGAGGACGTTCTTCCGACACCAGTGATTCCCTTCGCCCATATATGTGATCTACCATTTCCTGCAAGGTATATTCACCATCAAACCAAGCAACATTGGGTCCCGGACAGATTGACTGTGGCGCACGATGTTCTTCAAGAATACCCAATGAGATTAGTGCACCATTACCCAAGTGGTCACAAAGACATGCTTTATCAAGTACCTTCTCACGCTGACGTTTTTTCTCCGCTTCATCGGCTTTACTTTGGTTAATCTGAGCCAGTTTTAATAACTGATATTGGTTAGAGGCAGTACAAATAGGGTTTTCAGTAAATTCAGTATTAGACTCCAAAAAGCCTTTTGGACAGGGAGAACCCGGTTTGTCTTTCTCAATACGCTTCTTGGTGCCACTGACTTGATCCCGTATTTCTAACATTATTGAAAGGTACCCCCAATGGCGAAACGCCACTTAGATAAAGATCCTCTTCTGTGGCATTTTCCAATAAGGTTCTGGTTATTTGATCTACAGTGGTTGCCTCCGGAACCAGCAGGAAGGGACTGCCCCAACCGGTGGCATCCATGTCAAAATCCTGCATCAGGCGACGGGCTTCACCGCTTGTTCCAATGCCTCCCTGTACCGTAATCCGGGGTTCAGTAATGCTCCATTCAGGCGAAAAACCATCTATATGTTCATTGTAATACTTTTCGATAAGCGGCTGTATTGATGAAGTAAGCATTTCGCGCTTTTCCCTAAATTCTTTCAATATGGTTGGGAGTAAATATCCATCTGAGGCGAAGGCATGACCGCCGCAATTCAATCCCGATTCAACACGATACTCAAATACTTCAAGCCCCTTCTTTGCCAGGTATTTTCCCTGAATAAGTGCTGACCTAAAATCGCTCACTTTTAGAATAATCTTCTTCTTTATATAGCCGGCTGCATTTCGATAAAAATCCTTGTACTCACTAATGTAGTTATATAATCGTGGATTAAAACCTGCAGAAAGTATCAGGCTTGAAGAAAGATTGCTTTGGGCATATCCTCTAAGCGCTGCACTGGCATCGCTATACTCAGCACTCATAGGATTACCATTTTTTTCAAAATTCATCCCATCTACTTTTGCCATAATATTTACATCAATAGATCCCGGATTCATAAGTCTTGACAGATCGTACGAAAGCCGATCACGCAGAGAACCTTTTTCCGTTTCTAAAAGCTGATTATATCTTTCCTTCAGATCTATGCCATCAGGTAACATTTCAAAATATTTGGCTTTATCGTTTTGCTCAAAAAATGGAAGGCTCTGAATAGCCTGAAACTTTTTTTGAACAATAGTTTGAACAGTATCGAGGTAAGCAGTTATACGCCTTGCGCGACCATCCTTTTCATTGCGGGCAATATTCTTGTATGGCAAATCAAACTTTTGGCAGTAGTACTTTCGAATCCGCTCAACAAGCAAATCATCAACAATTGAAATTACTGAGTTAATCCCATATGGGCCCACTCGAATAGGTGAATCAATGGAGTGTCCGGTTCCCATTACAGGAATTGAAAATGTATGCGGTGAATATGACATAAAAATGCTGTTAAATGAAGTAGAAGAAAGATGTATGAATTTGGTTTCCGGGATTCATACATCTCTATTTTTTAATTCAAGGCGCGTTCCATCTCCAGTGCTTTAGGAAACAGAATGTTATTTTCGAGGTGCACATGCTTGTGCAAATCTTCCTGGAAGCCTTTCAGGTTTTTAAAATAAACCCTGAACGTTGTACATGCATCCTCCGGGGGATTGAATCCATTGCTCATTTCTTCCAGCCGGGCCATTAGCTCTCCTGCCTCTTCATGCTCTTTCTCCATCATTGCTATAGCTTGAGCAGCAGTACTACTTTGGAGCTCTTTCGCGGGCTTTTTACCTTTTTCTTTAGCCTTGCAAAGCTTTTTAACATAAGGAAAGAGAATGCTCTCTTCTGCATCAAGATGGGAAAGCATTTCATCTTTAAGCACAAGGAAAGTGCCCAACATTTCATTAAGCACCGGATATGTTTTACCATGCACTTTAGCTACTTTCTCAGCATAAGCTTTTATTTCCGGCAGTTTGGTTCGTACAAAATAGTGATGGTTATTAACGATATAATCAATTAAAAAAGAGGGAGACCAATCATTGTAATTTTCACGATCATCATTCTCCTGAATAATCTCTTCAATTTCTTGTAGCAATGTCTCTGCATTCAATCCTTTACGCTCGCAGGCATCGGCTAATGATTTCCCGCCTCCACAACAAAAATCCAGGCCATACTTTTTAAATACACCTGCAGCTCTGTAATCATCGGCTACGATCTCACCTACTGTCCTTTCTTTGGTATTCGTCATATCTATGATATTTATTTTAGATTAAAGAGTATTTTGTCCTAAAATACCGTTTTTCTAGTACAATTATGAAATTTTTTTACGCATTTTACTATACCGTTTTAGAAAAAGATTTCCTCTTTGCCGGTGCTTTTAGATATCCATCAAAACACATCGCCACATTTCTTAAAAACAAGCGGCCTTCTTCCGTAATCTTCATTTCATCTTCTTGAATTTTTATGAACCCATCAGCTAGTAGCTGATCTATTTTTGCCAAACTCTTATCGAAGTATTCTTTAAAAATAATGCCCCATTTTTCTTCAACCTCCCTGAAGTTGACCCCCATCTGACACATGATTTGCATGATGACATCCTTTCTGATCTTATCATCTTCAGAGAGTTTCAGGGATTTAATAATTGGTAGTTGCTTATTATCTAAAGAGCCATAATAATCTTTTAAGTCTTTGGAGTTCTGCCAGTAAACATCTCCCACATTTGAAATTCCTGACATGCCAAATGCATACAAATCTGCACCTGAATGCGTACTGTATCCCTGAAAGTTCCGCTGCAATGTGTTATCGTCCATTGCCAGAGAAAGCTCCTCATCAGCCCTCGAAAAGTGATCCATTCCAATATATCGATACCCCTTTTGGGTGAAATAAGAAATACTCATCTTAAACATTGAAAGCTTTTCATGAGTCGTTGGCATCTCATCAATATTTAGCAATTTTTGGGCGGGCATCAGTTTTGGTATATGGGCATAACTATACACTGCCAGGCGATCGGGTTGAAGACTGATTACATCGTTTATAGTCTTTCTAAAAGTGTTAACAGTCTGCAACGGCAACCCGTAAATCAAGTCAAAGTTGATAGAGTCAATTCCAGATTCCCGAAGCCATTCGGTTACTTGTTTTGTTTGCTCAAATGGCTGAATGCGGTGGATGGCTCGCTGCACCTCATCGTTGGTATCCTGCACGCCCAGTGATGTCCGATTGCATCCGATATCCGCTAACGTTTGAATGTGCTCTTTTGTGCATTTTCGCGGATCAATTTCTACGCCAAATTCTGTCTCGGTATTTGTGTTAAATCGACTATGGATGACCTTGCCGAGACGCTGTAACTGTTCAGGTCTTAAAAAAGTGGGGGTCCCTCCCCCGAAGTGAATCTGTACAATTTCTGAATCGGGATGCAATATTTTGGCTATTTGATCCATTTCCTTCTCCAGATAATCCAAGTACAGGTCTCCCCGATCATGATCTTTGGTGATCACTTTCGTGCATCCGCAATACCAACAAAGGGAAAAACAAAAGGGAATATGAAAATACAGCGAAATCTCTCTGGCTTTGTTATTATGCTCATTAAGATATTTGGCAAGGTTTTTATGATCCTTTCTAGTTGCTTCTTTGAACTGAACAGCCGTGGGATAAGAGGTATAGCGCGGTCCCTGCACATTGTATTTCTTGATAAGATTGAGGCTGACGTTTTTCATAACTATTCTATTTTAATAGAACGCGAATGACACGGATTTAGCTGATTAACCGCAGAGTTATTAAGAATATTAATCAGCGGCCATCAGCTCTATCCGCTGAATCTGCGTTCCATCATTATTAAAAATCTTTCTCTTCGAACTGTCGCTTACTTCGCCAGAGCGGAATACCAAGCCACAACATCAGCATGCTCGTAGCTACGGCAACACCTATCATGCTGCCAAAAAATCGATTGAATACCGCACCGGTATAGCCCATTAAGGCTGAGATATCAAATTCAAGCAGTACGGAAATCCGCGCTAAGTCAATAGGATTAATCATTGATAATACCAGCATCGGCTTTTCAATGGGATAGTCACCAAATGCGAATACAGTAAGTAACACAAGTCCATCGTAGAGTACAGCCAAGAACAACCAGCTTATCAAGGCAAAACCCAGACCTTTAATGCGGTCCTCGAAAAATTTGAGTCCAAACCAGAAACCAAGCCCCGTAAATAACAAACTCAATACAATACCCAGACCTAATATCAGCAAAATAGATTGCAGATTGGCCGTGATAATCATTCCGGTGTAGAGCATAGGTAAGATCGTTCCCAATGCAAAAGCTGCTGCCAAGGGAATCGCTAATCCTCCAAACAATCCCCAAAATAACGTGGGACGATCGATGGGTTGAGCAAGAAGCAGTTCAGTAAATTCGCGCGACTGATACAAATATAAGGCACCGTATATCATCCCTACAAGGGGAATGAGAAGTAGCATAATGTTTGAGATACTGAGCATTGCTTTCGGGCCGGCTCCACCAAATCGAATCATGGCGTCGGTGATGAGCAGATATATAAATGCGTAGCCCAAGATCCATTTACCGCGCAGTAGATCTTTCCACTGATATGTCAAAATTGTGAGTGCTTTCATGCTGCTGTTTCCTCCATCATTTTTGCTACAGCGCCTTCAAGCCGCTGTTCTTTTTTACTTTCAATGAGTTCGTGCATCGGTCCGTCGTACCGAATGTTGCCTTCCACCACAAAAATGAGATGATCGGTTAGTTCTTCGATTTCGCTCATGATGTGCGAGGTCAAAAGTACCGTTTTGCCTTTCTCCTTTTCCTGATGCACAAGCTTTTTGAATTGCACACTGGATTTGGGATCAAGTCCTGCAGTAGGCTCATCAAAAATGAGGATCTCCGGATCAAACATCATTGCCAGGATCGCCCCTACTTTTTGACGCATTCCACCGGACAGCTCCCGCATGCGCTTGTCAATTTCTTTTTCAAGATCAAAATACTCGAGTAACTCTTTATCACGGTTGGTGGTACTATTCCGCATCTTTTTGATAAAATTGAAGAGTTCTCCAATAGTCATATTCTCGGGATAGCGGGCAATCTGGGGCATATAGCCAATTTTTCGGCGGTAATCCCACTCTCCTTTGATGGATTTATCATTAACGAGAATTTCACCCGACGTGGGTTTCACCAAGCCCAAGAGTGTTTTAATAGTTGTCGTTTTCCCCGAACCGTTGGGTCCTACAATACCGGTCGCCTGTCCGGCCGGAATGGTGACATCCATATCATTTAGCACCGTTTGGTTGCCAAAATCTTTTTTTAAGTTTTTAATAGCAATCATAGCACAGGTTCCATTTGGGGTTTAGTATCAATGAGCGTCTCCGGGGTAAGGGCCGGCATAAATTTTTCGGCGGCATCGAGGATATCAATCAGCAGGCTGCGGAGCAGTAATAATGACTGCGGCTGCTTTTCAACTAATATTGAAAATAGCCGAACCGGATGATGTGGCACGTCACCTACTCCATCGCGATCCAGATCGTATCCCTCATATTGACTCCAGTAATTCTTATCAAAATTATTGCTGTAGTTCATTCTACTATTTGTGGATACTTCAAAAGAGTTAGCCACGAAATTATTCCTGTGAAATTCGTTATCTGTTGAGTTTGCCATAAGCTGAACAGCCCAGCCGTTCTGTTTGAATTGATTACCTTCCACGTTATTTCGACTGGAAGCTTCCATATACAATCCTACAGAGTTATTCGTAAAAGTATTTCCGGTGACCTCGCTTCTGTTGATCTCTTTTAACAACATACCATAGGCCGATGAACCCCAGTTATCAGCAAAGTGATTATCCACAATTTCTACATTCGAAGTGTACATAACGGCCACCCCGCCGCCATTATCGCGAAAGATATTACGCTCATAACGGCAGTTATCCGAATACATAAAATGGATGCCATACCGGATATTATTTTCACTTTCATTGCCGGCAATAAAGGCTCCCTCCACAAACTCGAAATAGAGCCCATCGCGATGACCGGCTACATAATTATCAAGAATTTCTACGTCTTTAGTGTACCAGAGATGAATCCCATTTCCGGAATTTGTTTCCCGATCATGGGAAGCGGTAATATGGTTATTCCGCAGAATGGTACCCTCTGATTTTGCCAGGTAAATCCCAAAAAAGTTATCGACGAGCTTTACATTTTCGATCAGCACATTATGAGCACCCTCTACTACAATGCCGGCATAATCATCCATAAAACCGGCCTTACTGTTATGGACTTCAACGTCCTTAATCACCGTATTATCAGCTTTTACAACTATAACAAAACCTTGATTATCGCCGTCGATGATAGCTTTACCTTTTCCCAGCAATGTTATACGCTTATTTATACGAATATCGTACTCAACATAGCGCCCTTTACTAATAAGGACAGTGTCACCAGGCTGGGCTTGGTCAATCCCTTGCTGAACTGAAGTTATTTCACCGTCTTTAGAAACGGTAATCTGAGTAGCAAAACTCATCGGGACCAGTAAAAAAAGTCCCACTACTAATACTGTTATCATTTTTGTTATTGGCATAACCTCAATCTTTTTTAAACTCAATTTTCAAAACTAACTTTGCAGCTTATTTGCTACATCTCTATTTGGGATACCTCGGCCCATTCTCAATAATTGTCCCGGCCGTTCAGCTATGTGCTTTTTTGCTTCTTTTTGGGATGGAAAAGCCAGCAGTGATTCGCCCATGGGACTGTTAACCACTTCACTTTTCACATACTGCGCTTCTTTAGCATTTAACCAATTACCGGGCTCATCATAATTGGTCACATAAAGCATCGCTCCGTCCAGCTCATCTTTATTTATCTGATAATAACCCGCCATACATTCAATAGCATCAAATTTAATCGCTTTGCCTTTATCGGTAACGATCTGTGCAGCAAACTGCTCATCGGTAATCATCATTTTGCAATGTGCACATTCATCACTTCCATAGTGAATTTCTGCCGGTTCCTGACTGCAGGCGGTAACCAGCAACAACATTCCCATAATGGCAATAACTTTTATAGTATTTGTCGGATACATCATTTTACTCACTCCTCTTTGCTTTTCCACCATATTGTGCCTGCAATACTCATTGATAGCAATGAAATATAAAATCCAATATGTGGTAGTGATATAGCATTAATATTCAATAACTGCTTACTTCCGATAAGCGGCGGTTGATAGGTCATTCCGGGGACTTTTATTGGGGCATCGGGATTTAGATTATGCCCATAGTCATACCCCCATATATAGAAATCTACCAAACCGGCAATCGCAAACAACAAAAACATTACAACCCAGAATAAAATCCATTTAGGTTTTCCTATTCCTGCAATAATCAATCCACTGATTATCAGAAAACCAAAAATATACGGCATGATTTTTAGCTCAGGAATTGAATCGGGATTAATTTCTTTCATACCGATATAGTGATTCAGTCCATTAATATTTTGTAAATCGTTTTTATCTTTGCCTTCTATATTGTTAACAGAAATGTTCATACCAATCCCTTCGGGATACTGCGGGGCTTCCATGCTGATACTCCAAATTGGAAAAAAGTAAACGCCAATAAGTATCAGTGCAGCAACGGCCATCCAAACCCTTTTTTGCTTATCCATAATATTCAGGTTAAAGTTAATATTCTATCGGAATAAGAAGAGAGGAGGCTTCACCCTCCTCACTCCAAAGATTGAGGTCATTACTGACCTGTGCCATAAGAAATCGGGGTATCCGAATTTTCTGGAGACACCCGTACATATCCCTGCATCTCTTGGTGCAAGGCTGAGCAAAAGTCGGTGCAATAGAATGGGAAAACACCTGCTTTTTTGGGATACCATTTTAATGTCAAGGTTTCGCCTGGCATGATAAGTATCTCAGAAGTGTTAGCCCCTTTCATAGCAAAACCGTGAGGTACATCCCAGTCCTGCTCGAGGTTGGTTACGTGAAAGAACACTTCGTCACCCACTTTGATACCTTCAATATTATCGGGGGCAAAGTGGCTTCGAATCGTCGTCATATATACATGCACTTCGTTGCCATCACGAACTACTCGTGGCTTCCTTTTCACTTTTCGTAGCTTCTGGGTGATTGTTATCATCGATTTCGTAGAATCGCTTCTGACGTTTTTTAACTTTATCAGCTGCAATACCCTGAGCGTAGTGTGGCTCTCCCTCGGTAGGAAAGTCGAGCAGCAGCTGCATCTTTTCACCGGATATATCAATCAGCTGTGCCGAGTGGAACATTTCTGGCCCTGTAGGCAGGTAACGATCCTTGGTAATTTTATTAAGCGCTACCAAGTATTTACCGTCAGGATTTTGACTATCACCGCCAGGAATCATCAAGTGACCGGGTGAGTAATACACATCAATACGATCAACAACTTCAGTACTTTCGATATCCCATTTTACAATTTCTGAAGAAATAAAGGCAGTTGTATAAGCATATCCTTTTCCATCAAACTCGGTGTGGAGTGGCCCTAATCCTGGATTCTCAACTTCACCGTGCAAAATAGAATCGTAATTTAATACCGGGATACCCTGCTCTTCACCTTCGAAATCTTCATTTTCGATGGCGGTCATCATTTTATCAAACGAGTGAACAGGGATCACCGTAGAAAGCTTACCACCAGCCGCGATGTATTGTCCTGTAGGATCAACATCTACCCCATGTGGAGATTTAGGCGTAGGTAAGAAATACACAATACCATCCAGCTCACGCGGATCAAGTACACGTACTTCTTCAATAACTTCACTTTTTGCAATACCACCTTCTTCATGATCGATATAATTGCGGTAGTGCTTACCCGGAATCATTCTGCCTTTACCTTCCTTGGCATACTCGGCTGCTTTCTTCCAGTTAATGGCGGCTATATAATCCTTGTCATTTCTTGAAGCGTTAATCTCTAACAAAGTATTCGCTTCTTCACTGTTATATGAAGTAAAAAATGACCAGCCATCAGAAGGACCTTTACCGGCATGTGAAAGATCATAATTGAAACCCGGCATCATGATTTGAAAGTCGATATTCATCTTTCCCTCATCAGAAACCTTGATAAAAGAGATAGTACCTTTAAAGTTCTCCTTATAGGAATCAATGCTTACATCCATATTCTGCAAGTTTTCTTCATCCATAGGTATACTAAAACGAGTAGCTGCAGAAACATACTCGGTATTTGGAGTTACAAAAGAAGATGCGTGATTACCTGCGGAGTTTGGGATCTCTATGATCTCTTGTGTCTTAAATTCATCCAAACCAATACGAGCCACGCGTGGAGTATTATTCTCGTTAATAAATACCCAGCGACCATCTGTTTCCCCATCTGTTTGAGAAAGCTCGGGGTGGTGAGCATCGCCCCAAGGTACAAACCCGTCGGTGGTCTGCAACATGGCTTTTGTTTCTTCAGAATATCCATATCCATTTACCGGGGCCTGTGAAAAGACCGGAACAGTAAAGATATGTCGACCGGATGGCAGCCCATATACACCAAGCTGTCCGTTATAACCACCGGAAAAGAAGCCGTAAAACTCGTCGTGCTCTCCGGGAGCAACATATACTTTCTCTGCAGCATCAGAAGAGGAGCCAAACTCCCCGTTCGAGCTACATCCCATAGCAATAAAACCAATAGCTGCCACTGCCATAAGCGGCCACAACATTGATTTTTTTAATTGTGTATTCATAATATTTCTCTTTTTAGATTATTGATTAGTTGATTACTGTTATTGTGATTCTTGTGCTAGATATTCTACTACCGCTCGTGCTTTTTCACGTGTCAATTGTTGATTGGTCATCCTTGTTGGATACTCGGCATCAAGTGACTTCGCCAGCGGATGTTTTTCCAACATTTCTTCGGTGTTAAGTATCAGGTTCATCACGTATGCCGGGCTCCTTGCATTCATGACACCTCCCAATGGAGGCCCTACATAACGTTTATCAAGCTTATGACAGGCGCCACATTTCATATCAAAGATGCGCATCCCCTCTTTGGCCAGTTCAGAGTCTATTTCTTCAATAGTAATCTCTTCAGTTACAGGACCTATGCCATGCGTCATTTCAAAATCACTGATTTTGCTTTTATTTGCTGACTTTGAATTGGCATTGTCAGTATCCGAACCACTACATCCTGCCAGAATTAGTGAAAGAACAATGGCAATTCCTGTTATTTGCTTAATTATGTTTTTCATAGGTTGTTGTATTTCTTTTTAATAATTAAGAGTATTTTATCTCTTTTTATATAAAATAAGCTGCAATATCTGTACCAAAGCCCAGATAAGATTTTATTTTTTTCTTTAATTATGTCCTGAGAGCATATTTGGTACATATCTACTTGCTTTGTTCTGTTGCTTCACTAAAATTATTGCAAAACTGCAATACCTGTTTAATGGAGGATTGTAAAATTGCAATACAATGTCGTTAACTATTGCCATTCAAAATCACCTTTTGATGTTATTCTCAGATTACCAGCTTTACCTTTTTCAACAAGTTCTAGCAAAGTTGTAGATTTTAACATTTCCTGAATATCATCTCTTTTCTTTCCCCATTTTTCATGCATAGGACACGGCTTTTGAGTACCACAACCTTTAAGTCCAAGAACACACTCAGTAAATATTTCAGTGCCATCAATTGCTTCCACAATTATAAACAAACATAACTCAGAACTTGGTTTTGAAAGACGAACACCTCCATTTGGACCTTTCTGTGATTCCAAAATTCCGGCACCGGTAAGTTGTTGCAAAATCTTTGTCAAAAAGTGAAACGATATATCCAGGGTTTCACTAATCTCTTTAATGGATACGTAAGTCCCGCTCTCATACGTCGCAAGAAAAAGCGATGACCGCAACCCATATATGCAAGCTTTTGACAACAGCATTATTTTAAATAAAAGTATTTAAGAGTCTTTTATCTTAATTTAAGATCTATTCATTCCTCATCCAAATTTTTTTAGAATTATTTTATTTTCCTGTGGATACTCGTAAAAATGAAAAGGCAGCAGCACTGTATCTGATAAGCCTAAGAATAATTAGCTTTTAATAGTAAAAGCTGATGTCCGTGGACGCACAGTATCACGCCCCTCGATAGTCTCCCTGATCAACATATCTTTTGCTTTCTGTTCCTCAAAAACCTGTTTAAGATTTTTTATTTCTGCCACCGGCACCAACTGAGAGTGGCAATGTTTTACAAAGGTGTCAGCTTTCAGCTTCTTTATTTTACTCTGTAGCAATGTTGCTAATTCCTGCCGATGCTCAACCCGCGCTTCATTGCTTTCGTACTTCAAGTCTTTGGCTAAATCCTCAGCATCTAAAATCCTGCACAAATCCTGAAACTGCCTGTTGTTTCCAATGGCAAAAGTAATAGAACACTTATCAATAGTAGTAAAAATCTCTCCATAAGGCGCAATATTAGGATGTTTAGAACCTATTCGCTGGGGAATATTTTTATTCATTAACCAATTCGTTGCTTGGTTTATGAGCGACGAAATTGCACTTTCATACAGGCTCACTCTGATATTAAATGGCTGCTCAGATTTTTCTTTTTGCTTCAGTAATGCACAAAGAATACCCTCCTTAAGCTGATGAGCCGCCAACAAATCAATCATGGCAAGGGGCAACTTGGTAGGCGGGCTTTCTGGTTGTCCGTTCATCGACATGAAGCCGGTCTCCGCCTGCAGAATTAAATCATAGGCAAGGCGATCACTCTCACTCCCAAAACCGGAAATTTCTCCATGAATTACCGATGGGTTAAGTACTTTCAAATCCTCATAGGTTAGCCCAAATTTCTTATCATCATCCTTCTTGAAATTGGTGATTACAATGTCGGCGCCTCTGATCAGTTGTCTTACCTTGTGCATATCAGCATCATCGGTAAAGTCTAACAGTACAGATTCTTTATTCCAGTTGACGGATGCATAGTAGGCCGAGGGACCTTCAGTAGTTTCACCCGGTTGGCGCCACTGTCGGGTTACATCACCACCGTTTTTCTTATTCTCAACTTTAATCACTTTGGCACCCAATTCAGAAAAGAAGTTGCCCACAGCCGGGCCGGCCAGTACGCTGGCTAATTCTAAAACAGTCATTTCCTTAAAAAGCAATGGCATAAGTTGTTACTACGTCCATTTAAAATTCCCGCCAGCAGTAATACGAAGATTTCCAGACTTACCTTTCCTTACCATGTCTTCTAACGACGTTCCCTCGAGCATCTCTCTTATTTCATCCCTGGTGCCTGCCCACTTGTCATGCATGGGACATGGTTTTTCAATCCCGCATCCCGGCAAACCGAGCACACATTCTGTAAATAAGTCCCATCCATCAATAGCTGTAACAATATCTAATAAATAAACATCATCGCTATCTTGTATGAGTTTCACACCTCCCTTGGGTCCTTTGTGTGATTCTATAATACCGGCCTCAGTCAGTTGTTGTAACACCTTGGTTAAAAAATGGCGCGATATGCCAAGATCTTCACTAATCTTTGTTATTGATACATAAGAAGCTTCAGTTCCTTTGGCTAAATAAACCGAGGCTTTTAAACCATAAACACAAGCACTGGATAACAACATGCAACAACAAATTGAAGTTATTGAGATATTTAACTCTTAATAAAAGAAGACCAAATCTCTTTGCCAACTTTTTATAGCTGCAAATAGAAAATTCTCCCACCTATTCATATTGTATCTAATGAGGAAAACTCTTAAAATCTAATATTCATATTAGATTATTAGTTTTTAAATAATATCTACCTTAATGAAGTTGCTTTCACAAGGTGCGCAATATGCTGTTTCAGCAATTATTGCATTGTCAAAACAACCTGAGGGAGAAACGGTATCTGCAGCCGAACTGGCCACGCCATTAAACTGTCCGCCAGCATACCTTTCACAAATTTTATCAAAACTAAAGCCAAGTGGTATACTTAAGTCGCGTCGGGGACTCAACGGTGGCGTGTATCTGGCTCGTTCTCCCGAACAAATCACCTTAATGGAAGTAATTGAAGCTATTGATGGTACAGAGTTTTTCACACAGTGTTTTTTGGGCATTGAAGGATGCGGACATATTGAACCCTGCCCCTTTCACACATTTTGGTCGAAGGAAAGAGAAAAAATTAAAGCCTGGTTGACAGAAACCAACTTCAGTGAAATTGAACAATCAATGTCCGATCCCTGGTTTGACCTTCGCCTGCAGTTTACTTAAAATTTCCCAATGAAAAGTAACATTAAGATATCTGACTCTACGATATGCTATCATTGTGGTGAGCTATGTGAACAGGATGCTGTTACTTTTGAAGACAAGCCTTTCTGTTGCAGCGGTTGCAAATTAGTTTATGAAATACTGGATGACAATCAACTCAATACCTACTACTGCCTTGAAGATAAACCGGGAGTTTCATTCAAAAACAAAAAGAATACCAACCGTTTTGATTTTTTGAATGATGATTCCGTTGTCGATAAGCTGGCCGACTTCCGTAATAACGGTAAAGTCTCAGTCAGCCTCTACATTCCCAATATCCACTGCACATCCTGTGTTTGGCTTCTGGAAAATCTTTTTAAACTGGACAATGGAATTACAAAAAGCAGTGTGAACTTCCTGAAAAGAGAACTCACTGTATCTTATGATGAAAACAAAACAACACTGCAAGCCATTGTAGAACTGTTGGCATCCATTGGCTATGAGCCAGAACTGAGGATGGAAAAGTTGGACAAAAACGTCGTTCAATCACCAGACCGTCGGCTCTGGCTAAAGCTTGGCTTTGCGGGATTTCGCCTTTGGAAACATCATGCTGTTTAGTTTTCCTGAGTATCTTTCAGGATCAACTCTCAATAATGATGGGTACTTTCACATCATTTTTGGAGCACTAAATATAGCCTTGGCTCTCCCGGTTCTTTTATATAGCAGCAGCGACTATTTAAAGTCTGCATGGGCTGCAATAAAGCAGGGCGGTATCAATCTGGATGTGCCCATATCTATTGGAATTCTTGCCCTTTTCTTGCGCAGCGTATATGAGATCATAGGTGGTATTGGTGCAGGATATATGGATTCTTTTACCGGACTTGTATTTTTTCTCTTGGTGGGGCGTATGGTTCAGAAGAAAACGTACGAACGCCTCTCCTTTGACAGAGACTACAAATCATATCTCCCGATTTCTGTAACCAGAATTACAGAAAATGGATCGGAAGAATCTTTATCTATCGACAAGCTGCAAGAAGGCATGCAAATGCTTATTCGCAACCATGAGTTGGTGCCCGCAGATGCTGTACTTATTTCAGAAAATTGTTTTATCGATTACAGCTTTATCACCGGGGAAGAAGATCCTGTGAAAGCAGAAAAGGGCGATACCATCTATGCAGGTGGGAAAGTCGTCGGCGCCTCCGCTCTTATGAAAACCGTTAAAGAAGTTTCAAATAGCTATCTAACCGAGCTATGGAATAATTCTGTTTTCGATGATTCCCACCAAAGAAGAAATATAAGTTCATTAGCCGACCGTATTAGCCCACACTTCACTCTGGCAGTATTGGGAATAGCCTGCATTTCAGCAGTGTTATGGTGGCCGTACAGCAGCACGACTGCAATCACCGTTTTTACCTCTGTACTGATTATTGCCTGTCCTTGTGCCCTTGCCCTTTCAACACCTTTTACTTTAGGTTCTGCACTCAACATTTTTTCGCAGAATGGATTATTTATTAAAGGAATCGAGGTTATTGAACGCCTTGCAAATACTACATCTATTGTATTTGATAAAACCGGTACGCTGACAAAAGCAAATAAGGCAGAGGTTACGTTTTCGGGTAAGAATCTTTCAGAATTGGAAATCAGCTTAATTAAATCTGTATGCCGGGAATCTGTCCACCCTTTGAGTCAAAAGATTACTGCAAGCCTGAATGGAGCTCCACTTGTTTCTATCACCGACTTTCAGGAAATTCTTAACAATGGGATTCATGCTTCGGCAAATGGGCATGCTATTGCACTGGGTTCTGAAAACTTTATCCAAGGCTTCGTGCCTGAGAACCAGCTTCAGCGTGATACAAATACCAACGGGGCATCCATTGTGCATGTAGCTATTGATCGTAAATGGATTGGACATTTTGAAATTGACAATGCCTATCGAAATGGTATCAAAGAATTATTAAGCCAGTTCAAAAATCGATTTTCTACCTACTTGCTTTCCGGAGATAATGAATCTCAGCGGAGTGAATTTTCTCCTTACTTTGATTCAGGCTCACTCCGCTTTAATCAAAAACCACAACAAAAGCTGGATTTCATAAAGAAACTCCAGCAAAAAGATGGAAATGTGGTAATGGTTGGGGATGGGCTCAATGATGCGGGTGCACTTAAACAGAGTGATTGTGGCATTGCCCTTGCAGACGATGTACATTCTTTTACCCCGGCTTGTGATGCTATCATGGATGGCGAATCAATTAGTAAGCTGAATACCTTTATTGACTTTTCTCAATCGAGTATTGGCATCATTAAGGCAAGCTTTGGATTGTCATTGTTATACAATGTAGTTGGACTTGGGTTTGCCGTAGCCGGCCAGCTTTCACCGCTGGTTGCTGCTATCCTTATGCCTTTGAGCTCTATCAGCATCATGATATTTACTACTACAGGAACTTATTTAATTGCCAAAAAAATGGGGCTGCAAACATGGAAGTAATATTCATGCTTATTGGATTCAGCCTCTTGGTAGCACTTATTTTTTTAGGGCTTTTTTTCTGGGCTGTACGTGATGGTCAGTATGACGATCCCTACACTCCATCTATGAGAATACTTTTTGATAAAGACAAAGACTCAAAAGGATCATCAACAAAAACAACACAAACAAAAAATAACACGGATTAATGGCTGTAGATACATTTTATTACGACAATAAAATAGTCAAGAAGTTCGGGATTGCGACCGTTTTCTGGGGCATTATCGGTTTTTTAGTGGGCTTAACCATCGCTATCAAACTTATTTATCCTGACTTCTTAGGCTTTATACCTGAACTCTCTTACGGGAGGCTGCGACCGCTGCACACTAATGCAGTGATCTTCGCCTTTGCGGGCAACGCCATCTTTTATGGTATCTATTATTCTTTGCCCCGCCTCTGCAAAGCATCCATGTGGAGCAACCTGTTAAGTAAGATTAACTTCTGGGGCTGGCAGGCTATCATTGTTTCAGCTGTAATTACCCTCCCCCTTGGGTTCAATACCAGTAAAGAATATGCCGAATTGGAATGGCCCATTGATATTGCCATTGCTGTTATTTGGGTAATATTTGGCATCAACATGATGATGACCATTTGGAAACGGCGCGAAAAACATATTTATGTTGCCATCTGGTTTTACATTGCTACATTTGTAACGGTAGCAGTGCTTCACATTGTCAACTCGGTTGAAATACCCGCAACTCTTATGAAAAGCTATCCCATTTATGCGGGGGTACAAGATGCACTCGTGCAATGGTGGTATGGACATAACGCGGTAGCCTTCTTTTTGACTACCCCATTCCTGGGAATCATGTATTACTTTATTCCCAAAGCAGCCAACCGACCCATTTTTTCATATCGGCTTTCGATCGTCCACTTTTGGTCATTAATCTTTCTTTACATCTGGGCCGGCCCACACCACTTGCTATACACAGCGCTTCCCGGATGGGCACAGGCTCTGGGAACAGTTTTTAGTCTTATGTTGATAGCACCGTCTTGGGGAGGTATGCTTAACGGCCTGCTCACCCTGCGTGGTGCCTGGGATAGAGTCCGTGAAGATCCTGTTCTAAAATTCTTGGTAGTGGGTATCACTGCTTATGGTATGTCTACTTTTGAAGGCCCAATGCTCTCCATTGGTAATGTAAATGCCGTAGCTCACTACAGCGATTATATTATCGGACACGTACACCTCGGAGCGCTTCTATGGAATGGTGGTCTTGCGTTTGGTATGCTTTACTATATCACTCCGCGTATTTACAACACCGATTTGTATTCTATAAAGCTTGGCAATGTTCACTTCTGGTTTGCCACACTCGGTGCTATCTTTTATGTGATACCTATGTACTGGGGCGGCATCACTCAAAGCTTGATGTGGAAAGAGTTTACAACTGAAGGCCTGCTTCAGTATCCCAACTTCCTTGAAACTGTTCAGCAAATAATCCCAATGTATGCACTTCGTGCTTTAGGGGGCACGTTGTTTATTATTGGCGCCTGTTTTGCGGTCTACAACCTTTATAAAACAGCCAAAAGCGGACAATTTGTTGCTGCCGAAGAAGATCAGGCACAGCCTATTATTGATCCGGCTGCCGGCACAAATGAAAAGTGGCACCGCAGATTGGAAAGTCGTCCGCTGCAATTTACTGCACTTACGCTGGTAGTGATTTTGATTGGCGGCATTGTTGAATATGTTCCGACAGCCCTTGTGGACTCGAATGTACCTACAATATCCAGCGTAAAACCATACACACCCTTAGAACTTGAAGGAAGGGATATTTATATAGCCGAGGGTTGCAATAACTGCCACTCTCAAATGATTCGACCTTTCCGTTCAGAGACAGAGCGGTATGGCGAATATTCAAAAGCAGGTGAATTTGTCTATGATCATCCATTCTTGTGGGGATCAAAGCGCACCGGCCCGGACTTGCATAGAATTGGTGGAAAATATCCCGACTCATGGCACTTACGTCACATGTACGATCCTCATTCAACATCACCGGGATCAATCATGCCGGCCTATACCTGGCTTTATACCCAGGATATGGATATGGAAACGATTGATGAACGTATCTCTGCTCTCCGTATCGCAGGAGTACCCTATGCCCGTGGATATGAAGATGAAGCACTGGCAGATATGAAAGCACAGGCTGAAGAAATAACTAAAA
The DNA here is from genome assembly GCA_034521755.1 of Balneolaceae bacterium. GTDB lineage: Bacteria > Bacteroidota > Rhodothermia > Balneolales > Balneolaceae > JAXHMB01. The sequence continues at coordinate 753,658 of JAXHMB010000004.1, read as the reverse complement.
AACTGCGAGCCAATGGATTCACAGAAGTTGATGGAATTGAAATCACTTCTGATAAAAAGATAATCGCCATTATCGCATATATGCAACGCCTTGGTATTGATATCAAAGGGGGAAATAATCCTTTCGAAGGTCTGCCATCAAGCAAGGTGCTCAGCGATGAAGCAAAATAAAACCTTAAAAATGACTGATCTTTATGTATAAAGAGGTATTACGCTCAATCGAAGGCATAGGAATATTTCCAAGCATAGCACTTATGCTATTTATGGGGTTTTTCGTAGGGCTGATTATTTACTTGGTTAAGAAAGGCAAATCTCATTACGAAGATGCGGCCAAACTGCCTCTGCAATCAGATGAATCAATTGAAAACAACAAAACACGATAACTATGAAAGTATTTGATGATGAACAAGACAAGCTGCTGGATCACAGCTATGATGGTATCAGGGAACTAGACAATCATATGCCGACCTGGTGGCTTTGGCTCTTCTATTTTACCATTGCTTTGGGAGTAGGCTATATGCTTTACTACGAAGTTTTTGGATGGGGTCCAACGCAAATTGAAGAATACCAGCAGGAAGTCGCTGCTGCAGAGGCAAAATATGGTGCGCCGGAAGAAGAAACACCAGTGGAAGACTTTACCTGGGCGGTAAGTACTGACGAAGCTGATATTGCCGCCGGCAAAGAATTGTTCATGAAGCCAAGTCAACTTTGTTTTACCTGTCATGGAAACAATGGAGAGGGCTTGGTCGGACCAAATCTTACGGACAACCAGTGGATGCATGGCTGTCAGCCCGAAGATATTGCTGCCAGTATTATCAATGGCTATCCCGATCAAGGAATGTTGGCGTATGGCAGCGGCACCAGAATTAGTAACGAACAGGTACAAAACCTGATTAGCTATATAGCCTCAATCCAGGGAACCGAACCAGCTAATGCTAAAGACGCTGATATGAATCGCACCCAACCATGCAATGAAGGACCTTTAGCACAATCGGATTTCTAAATTAATTTTATATCTAACTTTAAAATATTAATGAGCAATGTCTCTCGAAAACGAACGCAGAATAGATAAAGAATCATTTCGGGACCATCTGGCTACCGTTAATGAAGAAGGCAAGCGAAACTGGATTTATCCCAAAAAACCCAGCGGGCGCTATTATAAAGCTAGGAATATCGTAGCCTTCCTGTTGCTCATTTTCTTCTTTTCAGGGCCTTTTATTACTATCAACGGGCAACCCCTGTTGATGCTTAATATTCTTGAGCGTAAGTTTGTCATCTTTGGCATGGCTTTCTGGCCGCAAGATTTGCATCTCCTGGTGTTCGGAGCTCTTTCAATCATCATCTTTATTGTGCTGTTTACAGCGGTATTTGGCAGACTGTGGTGTGGGTGGGCATGCCCGCAAACCATTTTCCTCGAAATGGTTTTTCGAAGAATTGAGTATTGGATAGAAGGAGATCGCTCTGGTCAAATCCGGCTTAATAAGTCGCCATGGAACTGGAATAAAATATGGCGGAAATCACTAAAGCATAGCGTCTTTTTCGGCTTGGCATTTATCATTTCCAACCTATTCCTGGCTTACATCATCGGTAAGGATGAACTGTTTACTATCATCACAGATCCACCTTCTCAGCATCTTGCCGGCCTGACAGCCATCACTATTTTTAGTGGCGTCTTTTATGGAGTTTTTGCTTTTCTGCGTGAACAGGTTTGTCATTTTATTTGCCCCTATGGACGCATGCAATCGGTGTTGTTGGACAACAATTCTATAAATGTGATGTACGATTACAAGCGGGGCGAACCTAGAGAAAAAGTTGCCAAGAGAGATGATATTGGAGGCAAGGCCACCCTTGATGATCTTGGGCTTTCTCCTACAGCAAACTATGGAGATTGCATTGACTGTCATCAGTGTGTTCGTGTATGTCCTATGGGTATAGACATCCGAAATGGCACACAGCTGGAATGTGTGCACTGTACAGCATGTATAGATGCCTGCGACGATGTAATGGACAAAATAAACAAGCCTCGAGGACTGATAAGATATTCCTCAGAAAATGCTATTCAAGAAGAGAGTAAAAAAATATTAACTCCTCGCGTAGCTGGCTATAGCAGTATCTTGCTTGTATTATTAATTACCTTCTTTACCCTATTGAGTATGCGGCCTGATACCGAAACAAGTATTCTGCGTCAACCGGGCACTCTTTATCAAACCTTGCCCAATAATCAGTACAGTAATATTTACGAGATTAGAGTTATTAACAAAACATTTAAAAACCTTCCCTACGAAGTAAAACTTAGAAGCCCTGAAGGAGAACTTACCCCACTTGGAGACTTCAGCTCGGTACCTCCTCAGGGATCTGCAAAAGGAAGATTTTTAATTAAACTTTCTCAAACTGAACTTAATGGCTTAAAAACTGAGCTCGTATTTGACGTATACTCCAACGGTGAACGTGTAGAAACTATAACTTCAGGTTTTATAGGGCCGGAAGAAACTAAAGACCAAAGCAATGAATAAGGAAGAAAAAAGCAGCATGTTCGATTGGGGAAAAGGCCTAACTGTGGCTATTATACTTTTTATCTGTACCACCCTTGGCATTGTAGCATATATTGTTAGCCTTGACTATTACATGGTTACAGATAACCACTATGAAAAAGCAGAGAATTATCAAGATCATATAAATAGAGTAGAACAAACAGGAGCTCTACAAGATCCCATAGTAATTGAATTTCTAAAAGAGGAATCAATCATATCTGTTCAATTCCCTTCTTCTTTTTCTAAGGCTAAAGTAACTGGAAAAATAGAATTGTATCGCCCCAACAACCCTGGACTTGACAAAATCCTTGCCCTTGACTTGGACGAAAATTTCATTCACCGGGTAAGTACCAAAGGCCTTGCAAAAGGAAAGTGGCTTGTCAAAATTACTTGGAGTTCCGATGCAAAAGAGTATTACAAAGAAAAGAGTATTTTTATATAGTATTATGGAAATTTGGACTGCATTAGCAATCGGTTTCCTGGGAAGTTTTCACTGCATTGGAATGTGTGGCCCAATTGCACTTGCATTGCCCGGGCAAAGGGACTCCGGTTTTTCCTTTATTGCTGGACGAAGCTTATATAATGCAGGCAGAATTATTTCCTATACAATTATGGGTGCTGTGCTTGGACTTATTGGCTATTCAGCGGTAGTAACCGGTCTTCAGCAGATGCTTTCTATATTACTCGGCATTCTTATAATTTTGGCAGTTCTAATTAAGAACAGCAACCTTAGTTCTATAAGAAAAAAACTAAAAGTCGAATCCCTGTATCAATATCTCAAAAAGGCAATAAGTGAACAGTTTAAAAAAAGTGGAATGGGCAGCTTGTTGACGATAGGTCTGCTAAACGGTTTTCTGCCTTGTGGGTTTGTATATGTGGGCTTAGCTGGGTCTGCTACAACTGGATCAGCATTGAATGGTGCCCTTTATATGACCCTTTTTGGTATTGGTACTTTCCCGGCAATGTTTCTAATGTCCATTGCCCCGGGCTTCATTACTTTATCTATGCGTAGAAAAATACAAAAAGTAATACCTGTACTAGCCATATTATTCGGGTGCTATCTTATCTACAGAGGTATTTTCTCTGTGCAAAGTGTATATTAAATAAAGATTCTTTCAAAGAAAGGTGGCTACATTGTTTTTGCACTATAACTAAGTTGCCTAAATATAACCTAAATGGACGTCAAGCTTTCCATATCAACTGATGTAAAAATATTAGGCCCCCTCTGTGACTTTACATACAGCTGGAGTTTAAGCAACGGGTTGACAGAAAAGCAAGCTACTCATTTTACGGTTGCAGTTAGTGAACTTGTAACTGATATCATCCTTTTTGCTTATCCAAACAAGAGTCAGGCCCAATTTGAAATTGAATACAAAGACAAGCTCAGAAATGTAGAAATAATTGTCCAGGAAGTTGGTGAACCTTTTGATCCGGACAGGCATCGCTATAACCCTGAAATGGCCGTTTCTGATGGGGATTTTGAGGGAGCCGGATTAAGACTTATCAGACGCTTTTGCGACAACTTCCTCTTTATTAATAAAGGAAAAGAAGGCAAGGAATTTCACCTTTCTAAAGAAAAAGTAATCCATGATATAGATGAGCTTATTGAACAATCAAGAAAAGAAAAACCAAATGAGCCAAAACCTGCAGACCTTAAAAAGGCGATTCCTGAGAAAGAGTTTACTTACAAACAAGTAACTCCTTCCGACGCTGAGGATATAGCCAAACTCATTTACCGTACTTATGGATACACTTATTCCAAAGAAGATTTGTATTTCCCTAAAAAGATTGAACAAACACTAGTTGGCAAAGAAAAGTTAGGGATCATTTGCAGAAGTCCTAAAGGGAAAGCTGCCGGGTATTTCGCAATACTAAAAAAAACAGATTCCAACATAGGAGAAGTTGGAGAAGCTGTAGTTTCTCCCAACTACAGAAAACGCGGCATCATGAGTAAAATGATGGAACATCTCATAGAAATAGCCAAATCTAATAAGCTTGCCGGCATTTTTGGAAAAGCTGTTACCCTACACCCAGTAAGTCAAAAAGTGAATCATAAATACGGATTTAAGACTACCGCCTTAATGCTTGCAGATAGCAAGAATATAAAATATAAAGGCTTTAATGAGGAATACCCGCAACCTATTTCTGTTGTCATCGATTTTCTTCCTATTGGACCTACAAAAGAAAAGACAGTTTATCTACCCAGTAAATATAAAAAGCTTTTACTTGAGACCTATAAGGAGTTAGACATTCAAGTTAAACCCAAAGACCCTAAATCTGTAAAGCTTGCAAAAAAATCAGACATTGAACTTGAAATAAATTTTGATGATTTAAAGGCATTGATAGTGATAAAAAAGTATGGCTCTGATTTTTATTCTGTCCTTGCTGAAATGCTTAAGAGCCTGGACGAACAGGAAAATCTAAATGTAATCTATCTTGATCTCCCATTGGAAAACCCTTCCACGCCTCAACAGTTTAAAGTTGTAGAAAAAATGGGGTTTATTTACAGTGGATTAGCACCATTATTCCATCAGGAGAATGATTTTCTTAGATTACAAAAGCTAATGATTCCTATGGATTTAAATTTAATTGAGGCTTTTTCAGAATTTGGCAAAAAAGTTAAAAAAGAAATTGGTAATGAATACCACAAAAATACATAAAAATAATACTGCCCTGGAGATTGCTTTAAGCAAATCATTTAATCTTCATATTAAAGAGGTAATTGAAAGTCGAATAAGCTCAGAAATCGATACTATTCATATGGATTTCACCAATTGCCATATTCTTGACAGTGAAGCTGTTATATTTATGTATAAATGGCAAAAGGCAGGAAATAAGCTAATGCTGCAAAATCCGCCAGAAATCCTGTTCAATATTATTACTATCCTTGAGCTGGATGAAGATTGGAATCTTCACTATATAAAAAGTAAGGAGTAAATGATGATAACTAAATTGTAGAATCATGATCAAAATTGATATTGATGAAAATCTTTGGAGCCGGTGTTATACCGTTCATTCCTTAATTATTATTGGCAGCAAAGAAGAAAATGGAGACTATAATCTTGCCCCTAAGCACATGGCAATGCCCCTTGGCTTTAATAATTACTTTGCGTTTATGGGAACTCCACGTAAAAGCACCTACAAAAATATAGAACGCGAAAAGGTTTTTACTGTAAGCTATCCAAGGTCCAGCCAAATCGTTCTTTCCAGCTTGGCCGCATCAGCTCGTGAAGAAGATGCTACAAAACCAATTGTTGAAACATTGCCAACCGTTGAAGCCCAAGAAATTGAAGGGCAGTTTTTAGAAGACTCATATTTTCAGCTGGAATGCAAGCTATCAGAAATGATGGGAAAGTTTGGCGAATGGGAGATTATCGTTGGCAAAGTACTTACAGCCTATGTAAGTGAAGATATGATCAGAAAAGACGGTGATGACTCTGATGGAAATAAACTAATTTATAATTCACCATTATTGGCTTATCTGCACCCTGATAGATTCAGCGTTATAAAAGAAAGTAACAAATTTCCTTTTCCAAAAGATTTTAAGAGATAGTCCCTGCAATGACAAAACGAGGAAAAGAACTTCTTGAATATCTGGATAAATCAAAGAAAGAATTCCTACAATTACTGCAGCAACTTGTTGAAGAAGAAACCCCTTCTCAAGACCCATCTAGTTTTAATAGGCTCCTTACCATTTTAAGCAAAAAGTTTAATGAACTAGGCTTCACAGTTAATCACTTAGAGGGGGCAAAATACTGCCGGACAACTTTTGTGCACACCAGAAAACTTCGATCCCGACAAATCCTATCAACTCATCATTGGGCATTGCGACACTGTATGGGATAAAGGCACATTGGAAGAAATGCCCTTTAAGATTGAAGGTAATTCCATTTTTGGTCCGGGTGTTTATGATATGAAGGCAGGTATATGTATGATGATTTTTGCTCTAAAAGCTCTCGCAAAAACCCAGCAGGAGACCTCCCTGCAATCCGTTTTTCTAATAAACAGTGACGAAGAAATTGGGAGTAAAGAATCGGAAGACCTAATAGTAAAACATGCTCAAAAAGCCAATCGCACCTATATACTTGAGCCTTCTCTTGGCAATGAAGGAAAGATAAAAACACGCAGAAAGGGGATCGGTGAATTTGAAATTACCATTAAGGGCAAGCCCTCCCATGCAGGCCTGACACCTGAAGAAGGCGTAAGCGCTATCCTTGGATTATCACACATTGTCCAGCAGCTTTTTGAGCTAAACGATGCCCAAAAGGGTATTTCTGTAAATGTAGGTACTATTCAAGGAGGAGAACGGTCTAATGTAATTGCCGCGAAAAGTAAAGCGGTAATAGACGTTCGAGTTCCTACTATAGAAGAAGGTGAAAGGATTACCAAAGAGATCTATAATTTGAAACCAGAAATTAAAGGTATAGCTCTTGATGTTACCGGTGGAATTAGGCGACGACCCCTGGAAAAAAATGAAGCCAATCAAAAGCTTTGGGAAATTACCAAAAAGCTTGGACAAGAATTAGGCTTAGATCTGCAAGAAGGTACTTCGGGCGGGGCTTCTGACGGCAATATAACAAACCAATATTCACCTACAATTGATGGTCTTGGAGCTGTTGGAGAAGGTGCTCATGCCTATCATGAAAAAATCTTTTTAAAGGAAACATTAGAGCGAAATGCTTTGCTAAGCCTGCTGCTGCTACAACCTAAATTGTAGATATAGCTCTATTGCCACACTACCCGAAAGCTCCCCTTCTCCTTTATCAGGTAGCGCTCTGCAGGCAGATTAAATTCATCTCCGCTCAAGTAAGGGAAAAAGAAATGGGATGTGGTATCAGGCTTCGGATACATTTCATTTTCAGCTTCAATGAACCATTCCCTAAACCCATTCGTATATGTACCCTTTTCAGACCTTGTATCAGGATCATTTTCTGACACCACAACAAAGAGATCTAAAATATTAGGATTCTGGGAAGTATTAAATGGAGAATTTAATAGTAACAGCAATTCAAATGTCTGGATGGTTCGATCTCTTACAAATTGACCATCTTCATACACCAAAGCCAAGCTATCATTTTCAATTCGCCAGGTAGCTTTTCTCCAGGTAAAATCATCGACCGTCCAGTTGTACTGGTTGCCCAACGCAACATTAACATTCTCTTTTACTCCAAAGAAAAACGCTTTATCACTGTTATTTTCCGTACGTACTGCCGTTGCCAAAAGCCGACCGGAACCCCCGGCTTGTGTTTCTACAGTGAGCACATCACTTGAATCGGAATCTGTCTTTAAAACTGATTTTTTTACGTTTGCTGATGGTGTTTCATCATATGCAAAATGAAGACCAAAATGTGTGATTGAATCACTGATTGTAGGTTCATTTCCACCACCTAAGCTATTAAAAGTTTGCCAGTCAATATCTACATCAAGTACCGCAGAGGTTGGCTTCACCCGGAAAGTGGCGGTAACATTCTTAGGCTCATCCATCTCTATAGTTGCTGGATTCTCTGATGAACTGATATCTCCGGTCCATTCTACAAATTCGTAACCCGTGCCGGGATTTGCTGTTAGTTCAACTATACTGCCATGTTCATAGGTCTTTGCACTTACCAGCCGTTCCAGAATTTCTCCTTTGCCATTTTTCTGAATGCCTAACTCATACTCTTTCTTCACATAGTTGGCTATAATATCATAGTTTTCATACACTAGAATAGTAGCTGGATTTTCATCACGTTCAATGTCACCGCTCCAACTGTCAAACACATAGCCCTCATTGCTCTGAGCTTGTAAGGTAATCTCTATTCCTTCGTTAACTATAGTATCTTGGGAAGGGGTTACAAATCCTGCTTCACCTGGATTGATACCAACACGAACCTGATAGGAATTTAAGTTATAATTAATTCCTTCACACGCAGCCAAGCCAACTGCAAGCAGTAAGAGTAATAGCCGAACCCAAATTGTCTTAGTCATCTCCTTTTAAATTAATCATAATTAGAAGAAAAAGACAATGGTAGCCCACTTATGGGCAGTTTTTTTATCTCTTACTTTATTGCTATGCAACTTACCTTGAATATTCATGCTCTGTCTTTGTCGAGAGGGTAATATTATTTTGCACTTCCAAAAAAAGTAGGCATTCACCAAAAAATATCCTATACTTAGTTGTTCAATCAGTCTTTATTTAACTTAAATAAGCTTTTTGGACATTTTAAGTAGCACACGAAGTAAAATTTTTTGGAGATATTAGCATGGCAGATAGAGAAGTAGGAACCGTTAAATGGTTCCATAACGGTAAAGGTTACGGATTCATTACACGCGAAGAGGGCGAAGATATTTTCGTTCACTATAGCGAAGTAGCGATGGAGGGATACAAAAAACTTGAAGAAGGACAAAAAGTAGAGTTTACTGTTGCAGAAGGCGAAAAAGGTCTTCAAGCACAGGAAGTTATTCCAATCTAATCGCTTTTTCTTAACTTTTTTTCGAGCACTATCACATATGTGGTAGTGCTTTTTTAATTACTAAAGTTTTTAAGTATTAGATTTTAGATTGCTTTACAATAAAGTGCTCTAGTTTGCTGCGCAGCTCTTCAGGGTTAAAAGGCTTGGTAATAAAATCATTCATACCTGAAGCAAACACATTTTCTTTTACCTCTTTAAGAGCTGCAGCTGTAAGGGCAATAATAGGGACATTTCTTTTTCTAAAATCGTCTAGCCGACGTATTGCCTGAGAAGCCTGGTAACCATCCATTTTAGGCATTTGTAAATCCATGAGTACCACGTGGAAGTTATCTTTTTCCATTTCTTTAACAGCCTCTGCACCATTGGCGGCTAAAACAATTTCCATATTCCACTTTTGCAGAAACCGTTCCATAACTTTTTGATTTATAGCATTGTCTTCGGCAACTAGCACCCGTACGCCTTCCAGATTTTCTTTATTCCGCTGAAAAGAATTGAGTTTATCAATTTTTTCTTCATCACCAATTTCAAAAGACAAATGAACAGTAAAGGTACTCCCCTTTCCCTTTTCACTTTCTACAGAGATATCGCCCCCCTGCAAATGAATAAGGTTTTGACTGATCGTCAGCCCCAGACCCGTCCCGCCAAAAACCCGGGTGGTATCAGTCCGCTCCTGAGTAAAACTTTTAAAAATAATTTCCTTCTTTTCTTCAGCAATACCAACACCTGTGTCAATAATTTGAAATTGCAGATCAACTTTATCATCTCCTTCTGAATAATTGGGAGCACTCACTTCAAGTTTTACATTTCCTTTTTCAGTAAATTTTACAGCATTACTCATTAGGTTATTTAGAATTTGAGTAAGGCGGGTTGAATCACCAATTAATACATGCGGAAAGTCACCTTTAATTTCGAGGTCCAGATCAATACCTTTCTTATCTGCGTTGAAGTAAAATGACTTGATCACTCCTTTAAGCAAAATCTCCAAGTCAAAATGAACCTGTTCAAAATCGATTTTGCCAGACTCAATTTTTGAAAAATCCAGTACATCATTAATAAGTGAGAGTAATGTCTTGGAAGAAAAATCTAGAATTTCCAGCTGCTCTAATTGGTCTTGGCGGGGGTTGTCTTTTGAAAGCAAATTGGTCATCCCAATAATGGCATTCATCGGAGTTCGTATTTCATGGCTGATGGTAGAAAGAAATTCAGTTTTAGCTTTTGAGCCTTTTTCTACTTTAGCCTTTGCCTCTTTAAGCTGCTGCACCTTTTCTTCGAGCTGGGCCTTTTTGTCCATCAGCTCATCATTCAGATTTTGCGTTTTCTCAAGAAGCTTTTCGCTCTCGGCCTCAGCCCGTTCTTTAAACTCTGAGAACTTATTAAAAATCATCCACGTAGAAATGAAGGCTGAACCGACAATACTAATTTTTAAAATATCGGATCCGCCTGATGTCAGATATATCCGCTCAAATATGATATAATCCAGAACAAAATAGGATAAGATAGATAGCCCAATACCTATATTTCGAAGTCTTACCCGGTCTTTATCAAACAGTATAACAGAAAGTCCACAGGCAGGAATTAGAAAAGCCTGAATCAACATATCCTTGCCAAATACGGAGCTTAGAATAATAATTCCAACATCCACATAAGTTATCAACAAAAACTTTGAAGAGTTTTCGTATCCTTTTCGGGCTAAAATCGGAATCAAGGTAAATGCCACCGCCTCACTCAGAAAAAACCAGGTAAGCGACACCGAATCATTCAAATAAAAGGCTACGAGAAAGAGCAGAGAAACAGCTGCCAATGAGAAAGAAAGAGCATTAAGCATCAATAAACTGTTCTTCTTAGGAGTATTGACCTTTTTCTTTTTAAGGTCCTCACCTAATGCTATTTGCTTAATTGCACTTAATGTTGGCATAGTTGTGATAAGTAGCCATTATGTTTTAAAGAAGCATAATAGTAAATCTAAAGGAAAAGTACGACCGGCACTCTAAGATTTGCAAGTATTTAGCCTTGTACTTCTTTTTTCAATTTTGTTCGATACGCCATGGCATAGATTTTCATCTGTTTAACCATAGAGGCCAAACCATTAGAACGTGTTGGAGAAAGGTGTTCTTCCATCCCAATTTTTTTGATGAAGTCAGGATTTGTGGAAATGATAGTATCCGGAGTTTGTCCTGAGTAAAACCTAACCATTAAAGCAACAAGACCTTTGGTAATAGCTGCATCACTGTCAGCTTCAAAAATTACTTTATCATCATCAAGGTGAGTATGCAGCCATACTTGAGATTGACAGCCTCGGACCAAATTTTCTTCAACCTTATGCTCTTCATCCAGGGGAGGTAACTCTTTTCCCAGCTTTATGATGTACTTATAGCGTTCAGTCCAGTCCTCAAGCGCTTTAAACTCTCTAAGTATGTTTTGCTGTGTTTCTAGTATATCGGCCATAATATTGCTGCTTATTTTCCTCCAAAATACAAAGAATAAATGAAGTTATTAAAGCCCAAAATTTTATTTGGAAGGTTTCGTAATAATAGCTCCCTTGGCACAGACTACTTCATTTTCAGCATTATCCCACTCGGGTTTTCCATAGTCAATAATATCGATATAGCCCCCTTCTTTGTTTCTTATGCGGTATTCACAGGTACAACTATTGCCTTCATATATTTTCTTGAAATGAGCTTTAACATCCTTGATATCATCTTCATGCACATATTCATCTATCCTGCCCTTTTCATCACAAATTTTAGTCGCCGATAAACCTGTCAGTTCTGGAAACTCCTCTGAAACATACTCCACTACTACATATCCATCTTTCATTGCTATTCGATAGGTAAACTCTGATGCTTTATCAAAGACCTTGGAAAAGTCTTTATTTCGGCGTTCCAACGTTTCCATAATCTTCTTTTGGAGAGAAATATTCTTTACATCAGCACGGATAATTGAATGCTCCTTAAGATCCATGACTTTCGTATTTCCTTCAATTTGTATAGGTACCCCTGACTTATGTTTTATGATTCCTTTAAAATGCTGATCGCCAAACTTTTCCTTACTTAAACCACCTTCAAAGCGAGATTGAAGAGATTCCCTGTACCTTTTGGGAAATAAATCCCACACTTTTATTCGCTTTAACTCATCTTTGCCAAAACCGATCAGCTCTCGAAATGCCTTATTTGCCATAACAATATTGCCATGTAAATCAACATCCAGAATGGTGCGGTTTGATTCTTCGCGCAATCCATCAAATTCAACCTGAGTGTCAACCAGCATTTCTTCAGCACGTTTTCGCTCTGTAATATCATGTTGATAAGAAACCCAATGTGTGAGATTACCCTGTTCATCTGTTAATGGATGAATATCCCATTGGTTAACAAACTCACTTCCATCTTTCTTATAGTTTATAGCTTTACCGAAAAAACATTGTCCTTTAAGAAGTCGCTTTTTCAGTGTCTCTAAAATATCTCGGTCGGTTTTTGGGCCTTGTAAAATACGGGGGGTCTTGCCTATTACTTCTTCTTTTGAATAGCCGGTCATCTTGCAAAAACCATCATTTACATATACTATTTTAGGACCCGGCTTCTCAAGATCAACTTCTGTGATGAGAATAGAATCGTAATCATTTTTGATAGCTGATTCCAGCAATTCAAGGTGTGACTCAAATTTCTTTTTTTCTTCATTCAGTTCTGCAAACAAAGATTTGAGCTCCTCGAAAGACTTCTCATCTTTGCTTAATTTTTTAAGCTGATCTTCGAAATTGGACTCCATTGTGCCAAAAATTTTAGGTTATTGTTTGGATAAAGAATGTTTTGGGCATTTCCACTCTTTGGCAACACCAATAATATTCTCTACCATTCCATTAAAAATAATTTTAAATAAAAAAGGCAGGCAAAAAATCTGCCCGCCTTTTATTATAGAATTAATATATAATTGTCATTACTTCAACAATAGTTTGGCGATTGTATTCAACTGCATATTTGAAGTACCCTCATAGATTTTACCAATCTTGGAATCACGATAGAATTTTTCAACCGGGTATTCCTTCACATATCCGTAGCCTCCAAATAAGTCAATAGCTAACGAGCTAACGCTTTCAGCTACTTCTGAGGAATGATACTTGGCCATGGCTGCTTCTTTCAGAAAGCTTTGTCCATTTTCTTTAAGTCGTGCTGAATTATAAACCAACAGACGAGCCGTCTCAATATCAGTAGCCATTTTAGCAAGCTGAAACTGTACACCCTGAAACTCAGAAATAGACTGCCCAAACTGTTTACGCTCTTGCACATATTCCAAAGCTGCATTAAAGGCTCCTTGGGCAATACCAATCATCTGGGCTCCAATACCGATGCGACCTTCATTAAGTGTTTCTATGGCTACTTTATAACCTTTTCCTACTTCACCCAACACGTTTTCTTTTGGCACCTTGCAATCTTCCAGCAGGATCTCACAGGTAGAACTGGCTCGAATCCCCATCTTATTTTCCTTTTTGGAAACAGAAAATCCTTCAAACTCCCGCTCTACGATAAAAGCTGTAATTCCTTTATACCCGGCTTCAGGGTTCAGGTTGGCAAATACAAGAAAAATATCCGCTTCGTTGGCATTTGTTATCCAAAGCTTGGCACCATTTAATACATAGTGATCTCCCTTGTCTTCTGCTGATGCTTTCAACGCAAAAGCATCACTTCCGGAGCCTGCCTCAGAAAGACAGTAAGCACCCACTTTTTCATTGGACAACTGTGGCAGATATTTTTCTTTTATCTCTTCATTGCCCCATCGCAAAAAAGCATTATTGACCAGCGTATTTTGCACATCCATGAAAACCCCGGCAGAAGCATCTACTTTAGATATTTCTTCTATAGCAACAATTGACATAAAAAAGCTGCCGCCGCCACCCTGATATTTTTCGGGAACTTCAATACCCATTAATCCCATTTCAAAAAACTGCTTTACCAAATCAGGATCAAGCTTTGCAGCTTCGTCCATTTCCATCACTTTTGGCTTAATAACAGTGTTTGCGAAATCAGCTGCCGCATCTTTCAACATTTGCTCATCTTCGGTAAGCTGTGTCAACGCCGGCAGTTGTTGTTCTACTTGTTCCATGAAATAACTATTTGATTCAAAATGCGGTTACATAAGAGTGCCCAATATAAGGAATTGCCAACTTTATATTAGCCTACTTTTTGTTACAGCAAGGGCCAAATGTTTGATTGTTCTCTTATGTTAGTAAAGTAGAGACTTCCTCATTATTTTAAGCCTTAATTTAAGTATTGATATATGGACAAAGGTTTTAATCTATTTAAAGAGTTTTCTCCCACATCTACCAAAGAATGGGAAGAGGTCATTAAAAAGGATCTGCGTGGTGCAGATTATAAAGAAAAACTAAAATGGGAAACCGGCGAAGGTATCAAGGCACTTCCATTCTACCGCAGGGAGGATCTGGAAGATCTTAATATTCCTCGCAAAATCTTTCAGGAGAAAAATGAGTGGCAAATTCGCCAGCCCATCTTTGACCAAAAAATTGACGATGCCAACAGCGCCGCCAAACAAGCCATAGATCGTGGAGCAGATGGAGTTAGCTTCAAGACCCATGCCCGATACACAGACGGGATGCTAGGCGGTGACCTTGAAGGTACAGCCATACAAAGCCAACAGGATTTTGACGAGTTAGTAAGCGGAATGGACCTCGCAAAAACATCTATCCATATTGACGGAGGAATGCTCTCCCCGATATTTGCTGCTATGCTACACAATACGTGCCATAGTAATAGTATCGACACTTTATCTGTTAACGGCTCATTAATGTACGATCCGTTTGCCTTTATTTTAAAAAACGGATGCCTCCCAAAAGATGAGCAACAGTTCATATCAGAAACCGCTCAGTTAGCAGCCTTTTCAAAACAGCATCTACCCGGCCTCAGATCACTTGCAGTTGACGCCCGGATTTTCCACAATAGCGGGTCAACTATTGCTGAAGAATTAGGTTTTGCTCTGGCTACCGGCAGTGAATATTTAGCCCGGCTAACCGATATTGGTATGAAGCCAAGCGAGGTAGCAAAAACCATTCACTTCAACTTTTCTATTGGGTCCAGTTATTTTTTAGAAATTGCCAAGTTTCGTGCTGCTCGTATCCTGTGGCAAAAAATCTTGCAGGCATATGGTGTTGAAAAGCAAGAAATGTATATCCATGGAAGCACTTCAACATGGAACAAAACTATTTTCGACCCTTATGTAAATATGCTTCGTTCCTCTACTGAGGGAATGTCTGCTGCTATTTCCGGTTGTGATGCTATCACTGTGAACCCCTTCGATGCAACATTTGATCAGCCTGATGAACTTTCGCAACGGGTAGCGCGTAATCAACAGATCATATTCAAAGAAGAAGCCTATTTAAATAAAGTATCTGACCCCGCTGCAGGCTCGTACTATGTTGAACAGCTTACCGATAAAATTGCTGAGGCGGCATGGAACTGCTTCCAGGAAGTAGAAACTCAGGGAGGAATGCTGCAATCCATAAAGGATAGATATATTCAGATTACTATTGAGGAATCACGAAAGCAACAAGACCAAAAGATTGCCAGTCGCGGAAGAATTTTTGTCGGCACCAACCAGTACCCAAATCCTGAAGAGGAAATATCTCCTGATCGCAAAGATAAATATCAGACTGTTTCACTCAATGAATCTAACGCAGAAATTCAAATTGACAATAATTCTTTCATGTCTTCATTGGCTAAGGCATTGCAAAATGGTGCTCTAATGGGAGATTTAGTCCCCACCCTTTTTGATATAGATCGCCTTGATATTCGTCCGTTGCGTCCTTATCGAGGGGCTCAGGCATTTGAAGAACTGCGTCTCGCCACTCAACAACATTCAAAAACACCCAAAGTGCTGAATGTTCCCATGGGTGATAAAAAAATGCGCAAAGCACGCTCGGCCTTTTCCAACAATTTCTTTGGATGTGTAGGGTATGATATGGAAGATCCCATAGGATATGAATCTATAGATGAAATTGTTTCTGCAATTGAAAAACATCAGCCGGATATCGTTGTCTTATGCAGTTCTGATGATGAATACCCAAAACTGGTTTCTGAGTTAACCAAAAAGATTGAATCAACAGATCAGAAACCTGTCCTTGTGCTTGCCGGTTACCCGAAAGAGCATATTGAAGAGTTTGAAAAAGCCGGAGTTGATGAATTCATACACGCGAAATGCAATGTGCTGGAAACACTCAAACGCTTTCAACAGAAACTGGGGATAATTGAATGATATTGTGTCATCCTGTCCGCCGACTGGCCCTGTGTAATGCCACTGCGTGGCCCCGCTTTGCGGGATTCCACGAGGGCTGGCGGATCAGAATCTGAAATTATAATTTATCAAAAGCTAAAGATGCCGAAACAAGTTCGGCATGACATAGAGAAAATATGAGACCTGACTTTTCTGAAATACCATATAATACTGATTGGGAACAGACTCCATCTCAAAACGGATCTGATAAGGAAACATGGGAAACCCCGGAACAAATTGAGGTAAAGCCTACGTTCTCAAAGTCTGACACTGAAGACCTTAATCATCTGGATTTTGCAGCGGGCATACCTCCATATCTGCGCGGCCCCTACTCTACCATGTATGCCGTGCGTCCGTGGACTATACGTCAGTATGCAGGATTTTCTACTGCTGAAGAATCCAATGCTTTTTACAGAAGAAACCTAGCCCAGGGACAAAAGGGGCTTTCCGTAGCTTTTGACCTGGCTACACACCGAGGCTATGATTCTGACCATCCCCGAGTGGCCGGTGATGTAGGTAAAGCTGGGGTAGCCATAGACTCAATCCTTGATATGAAGGTTCTGTTTGACCAGATTCCATTGGATGAGATGTCTGTTTCCATGACGATGAACGGTGCCGTCATCCCTATCATGGCTTTTTATATTGTTACTGCTGAAGAGCAGGGTGTGGCCAAAGAAAAATTGGCCGGTACCATTCAAAATGATATTCTCAAAGAATTTATGGTGCGCAATACGTATATCTACCCGCCCAAACCTTCTATGCGTATTATCGGTGATATTTTTGAATACACTTCAAAGTATATGCCCAAATTTAATTCTATAAGCGTAAGTGGCTATCACATGCAAGAAGCCGGTGCCACTTGTGATCTGGAGTTGGCTTATACATTGGCTGACGGACTTGAATACCTTCGCACGGGCATTGATGCAGGACTGGATGTCGATGAATTTGCTCCTCGTATCTCTTTCTTCTGGGCTATCGGAATGAACCACTTTATGGAGATTGCCAAAATGCGGGCCGCACGAATGCTTTGGGCTAAACTCGTAAAACAGTTTGATCCAAAGAATCCCAAGTCTATGTCACTGCGCACGCACTGCCAAACCTCGGGATGGAGTCTTACTGAGCAAGACCCATACAACAATGTAGCACGCACTACTATCGAAGCTATGGCTGCAGCACTGGGACATACACAATCATTGCACACAAATGCCCTTGATGAAGCCATTGCCCTGCCAACTGATTTTTCTGCTCGGATCGCACGGAATACACAAATTTATCTCCAGGAAGAAACCAACATTACCAAAGCAGTTGATCCATGGGCGGGTTCATATTATGTAGAATACCTAACAGATCGTATTGCACGACGTGCCTGGGAGCTTATTGAAGAAGTAGAAGAATTGGGCGGTATGGCCAAAGCCATTGAAACAGGCTTGCCCAAAATGCGCATTGAAGAAGCAGCAGCAAAGAAACAGGCACGTATCGATTCCGATCAGGATACCATCGTAGGCGTCAATAAATATAAACTTGACAAAGAAGACCCGATTGATATTCTTGAAGTGGATAATGCGAAAGTCCGTAAAGCCCAGCTTGAGCGTCTGGAACAGCTAAAGAATGAAAGAAATGAAGATGAGGTTCAAGCGGCATTGGATACTATAACAAAAATTGCGGCATCGGGTAATGGGAACTTGTTGGAGGCAGCCGTAGAGGCAGCAAGAAAACGTGCCTCACTCGGTGAAATTTCTGATGCCATGGAGAAAGAATTTGGACGATATAAAGCAACCGTTAGATCAATATCAGGTGTGTATTCTTCAGAAATAGATAAAGACGAAAACTTTAAAAAGGCTCAACAGCTTGCAGATCAGTTTGCCGAGCTGGAAGGACGGCGCCCCCGTATTATGGTCGCAAAAATGGGACAGGATGGACATGACCGGGGCGCTAAAGTTATTTCTACCAGTTTTGCTGATCTTGGCTTTGACGTTGATATTGGACCTCTTTTTCAAACCCCGGAAGAAGCAGCACGGCAGGCGGTAGAAAATGACGCTCATATTTTAGGTGTTTCCAGCCTGGCCGGTGGCCATAAAACATTGGTACCTGAAGTGATTGATGAGCTAGAAAAACTGGGACGAGATGACATTATGGTTATCACCGGAGGTGTAATTCCACAACAAGATTATGAATTTTTGTATGATAAAGGAGTAGTCGGCATTTTTGGTCCCGGAACTGTTATTTCGCTGGCGGCCCAACAAATTTTAAAAATTTTAATCGACAGCCGTAAAAAAGATTAAACCTAAGTGGCTAAGTCAGACAAAAAAAATAAAGAATCTTCTTTATCCGTCAACAAAGGGGTTGAATCTAATGATTCTATCAATCCTAAAGGGCTTGATAAGTTCAAAGAAAGAAAGAAAAAAATGACTCTGCATGATTATGTAGAGGGTATCAAAGAAGGAAACCGGACCATTCTCAGCCAAGCTATTACCCTGATTGAAAGCACCAAACCTGAACACCGTGAGTTAGCCCAGGAAATTATTGAAAAATGTCTTCCTGCTACCGGCAATTCTATTCGAATTGGTATAACGGGGGTCCCGGGTGTTGGGAAAAGCACGTTTATTGAATCACTTGGGAATTTAATTATTGACAAGGGGCGAACCCTCGCTGTACTTGCTATAGACCCTAGCAGCAGCCGAACAAAAGGAAGTATTTTGGGCGACAAAACCCGAATGGAGACGCTGGCCAATAATTCCAAGGCTTTTATTCGTCCTTCTCCAACAGCCGGTTCTTTAGGCGGTGTAGCCCGCAAAACACGTGAGACTATATACCTATGCGAGGCTGCAGGATATGATACCATTTTTATTGAAACGGTCGGTGTTGGGCAGTCCGAAACGGCTGTTCACTCTATGGTTGATTTCTTTTTATTACTTAATGCTGGCCGGGGCCGGTGACGAATTGCAGGGCATCAAACGCGGCATCATGGAAATGGCTGATGCAATCGCCATAAATAAAATTGACAGCGCTTCTAAAAAACAAGTTCAGCAGGCCGTTCGAGAATATAAGAATGCCCTTCACTTATATCCTCCAACGGAGTCCGGCTGGTCGCCTAAAGTAACTACTTGCTCCGCTCTGGAAAGTGATGGAGTTTCGGATATTTGGGAGATGATGGAGGAGTATGTTTCTTTAACTAAGGAAAACGGCTACTGGCAAGAACGACGGAACCGACAATCGAAACACTGGATGTATGAATCCATTAATAACAGACTTAAAGATACATTCTATAACGATCCCTCTATCAAGAAAAAGCTGTCAGAGGTTGAAGAAAAAGTTTTATCCGGCGAAATGAGTTCCTTCAAAGCTGCTCAAAAACTCTTGAATTTGTATAACAGCCAAGGCTAACTCATCCTTTACGTCAGGTTGAGCTCAGACTTTGAAGATGAAAAAGCAACATCTTCGTCATCCATTTTTTTACCGCCAAAAGTTTCTTCCATTTCTGCCCGGAGTTTCTGAATAGTAAGTCCACTGGTAAGTGATCCATTCCTGGCTATGGAAATGCGTCCTGTTTCTTCTGAGATCACCAGTACAAATACGTTATTGGTTTCTGAAATACCTACCGCAGCACGATGGCGCGTGCCAAACACAGAAGAAATATTCGGGTTTTGGGAAATTGGCAGATAACAACTGGCGGCAACAATACGGCTGTTTCGAATAACTACTGCACCGTCATGCAAGGGTGTATGCCGATTGAAAATGGTTTGTAGCAACTCACTGTTTACCCGGGCATCCAGCTTTACGCCAACATCCACTAAATCCTGTAGAGAAGAAGTACGGGCAAACACAATGAGCGCACCGGTTTTTGAATGAGACATATTTCGAGCAGCGTCAATAACTTCATCAATAGTTGATTCCGAACTGGAACGGACAAAAAAGCGATCTAAATTTGTATTTTGTCCAAGGCTGTAAAGAAGCTTTCGAATCTCGGGCTGGAAAATAATAAAGACGGCAAGCACACCAACATCCAAAATGCGACGTAAAATAAAATTAATAGTCGTAAGCCCGAGCGCACTTACTACCGCATTTATTATGATAATAAAGACAAGACCCACGGCCGCCTGAATCGCAAAGGTTCCCCTAATCCAACGGTACAGGTAAAAAAGCACCGTTGCTATAATAAGGACTTCAACCAAGTCCTTAATACCAAATTCTAAGAATCCAATGGGGATCACTTTTTTTGAAATGTAATGTTTCGTCTTTGTACAACGAAAACAGTTAAAATTTTAATTACGCCTTTAAAAAACTAATTACTAGCCGCTAGTATCTAGTTTCCAATTAATGCATTATAAACTAAAATAGAATCATTTGCTTCCTTAACATCGTGCACTCGAATAATTTTAGCACCCTTAGCCATGGCATGATAATGTACCACTACGGAACCAATAATACGATCGTCTACATCCCGATTATTTAACAGTCTGCCAATCATTGACTTACGCGATGCACCCACCATTAATGGATAGCCTAAATTGTGGAATTTGTCAAGGTTTTTTATGATCTCAATATTATGCTGTTGGGTCTTTCCAAATCCAATTCCGGGATCTAATATAATATTATCCAGACCCCTACATTTTTTTAATTGCTTTTTAAAAAAGTCACGAATATCTGAAACTACTTCATTATAGCTGGGATCATCCTGCATTGTTTCAGGAGTACCTTGTGAATGCATGATAATTAAACCCGCTTCAAATGCTTTACACAAGTCAACAAATCGTGGTTCTTCTTGCAGACCGCTGACATCATTTATAAAATGGGCCCCTGCTTCCAATGCCTGTCTTGCTACCTCATATTTTGTAGTATCAATTGAAAAAAAAGTACCTGTATATTTTGGAATAGCTTTTTCCAGAATGGGGATAACTCTTTCCATCTCCTCGTGAACACTAACTGGTTCGGCTCCGGGGCGGGTAGATTCTCCACCAATATCAATAATGGCAGCACCCTCTTCAATCATTTCCTCAATACGCTTCAGAGCAGCATCAACCTGATTGAATTTTCCACCATCAGAAAATGAATCAGGCGTTACATTTAAAATGCCCATGATTCGGGGCTTTGAAAGGTCTAAGCTTTCACTCCTTAAAATTAAATGATTTGACAAAACGGACTTGTCTAAAATTTTGGAGAAAGTGCTATTTGTTATTCGTTAATTGATTTGGTTTACCAGAGATAAAGACGAAATAACAAACAACGAATAACGAACCTTAATTACCACTCTTCCTGGAGGTGCTCCAACTTGTCTGTTACCTCAGCCCATTCATCTGCATCGGGGCGGTCTTCTTTATGCTCATTAATAACATGGCCTGACCATTGTTCAGCAAGACGTTCATTAAGTTCAATATAGTGTTCCCATTCCATCGGGACTTCATCATCAGGATAGATAGCTTCAACGGGACATTCAGCCACACAGGCATCACAATCAATGCATTCCAGGGGATCAATGGTAAGAAAGTTGGGGCCTTCTCGAAAAGCATCTACAGGGCATACTGCTGCACAGTTTGTGTATTTACAATTAATACATGGTTCAGTTACTACGTAGGCCATTTTTGCTGCTGTTCATTGCTGTTTCAAATTCGAACTAAATATCTCGGCTTATAGGGATAGATGCAACGTTTTATTTGATTTTCTGGGATTGCTGCAAAACACCTTTAAACAAAAAAGGGCGGCTTTAAAAAGCCGCCCTTTTAATATCAGTTTAATGAGACTTTAGAATGTTACAGTAAAGCCTGCATTGAAACGTCTTGGTAGTCCAAAGAAAACCTCAGCATCATCTGCATCGTGATCGTTGTCAAATGAATTGAAATCACTATTATCAACAGAATCCTGAATGTATGTTTCATCCAGTAAGTTGAAAACATTAACGAACAGTTTTACACCTTTGAACATATTATCCAGATTATAACTGGCATTCAGATCAAATACCGTATAGCTAGGTGCTTGCCATGGGAAAGCACGATCAGCAGTAGAAGGATTATTTGGATCAAATGTCCTATCAAACGGATTAAAGTCTGAATAATGACGCATAAATGTTTTACCCACGATTTGTACCATCGCATTTGGTGTAGGAGTTACTGTTACAGTATATGCATACTGAGTTTGTGGAGCATTCCCTACACGCAAATCGTTAATCGACAGGTTCAACTCTTGGTACTGATTCTGTGTGAAGTCAGCAAGATATCTTGCACTTACATCATCAGTATATTTCCACAAGTTATGGGCCATGTTTAAGTCAATGCGTAAGAAGTCAAATGGACGGTAAGAACTTTCCAGTTCCAAACCTCTGTGCATCTGGTCCACACCTGAAACGTTAAGAAGCCCTTCTGTACCATCCTGCTGTATAACAGAAGTGGTAAAAGACCGATCCTTACGTTGTGTTAAATAAAAATTGGCTTTAACTGCCAAGTTTCCTTGGTTATTACTAAAGCGAACTCCACCTTCGTAGAAGTAGTATTTCTCGTTGGTAGGATCATCATTAACAGCACCAGAACGATCATCAATGACATTGTCAAAGATGGGCACCTTAGAAATGATTCCAAAGTTGCCATATACGTCAAAGTTCTGGTTGATGGTATATAAACCGCCAAACTTTGTTTGCCACCCTTGAATGTTTGGAGATTCACGGACTAACCGTTGACCAGCATTGTTGGGATCTTCAACAAAAAAGTTTTCGTGCTTATACTTAATATTAGTTAGCCCAACTGTTGTATAAAGGCTATATCGGTCTGTAGCATATTCACCCTGTAAGTATCCTCCAAACCAATTTACATTGTTGGTGAAATTGTAATCTACCTTATCACCCAGTCCTACACGCTTATTAGGATTAAAATCATCACCATTATCTATGAAGAATTGACCACCCAGTAAGTCTCTGACTTCACGGTAGTGTTCAATTTCTGCCGTTCTCCAGTCAAGACCACCTTGAAGCTGGAAATTGCCGAGATCAGCATGAACTTTAACAATATCGCCAACAGTCCATTGATTATTACGACTATTTCTTAGAATACCAATAGACTCGAAATCTTGTCTTGTACCACTATCAAAATCATTTTGCCATGTCCCAGCTGGTGAGCTGTTAATAGCTACAGTAGCATTCCAATCCCATGTCCAGGGGCTTGGCCCGAAAAAGAAAGGTTGTTGTGTTCCATCAACCCCATTTGCATCCTGGCGGACAACTTCACCCAAGGTACCTGATCCGCCACCTTCTCCACCGGAATAATAAAGCACGTTAGTAAGCTTAATTTTATCGGTAAGATCACTGTACCAGTTCAGGTTAATTTGGGGCTTATGAAAAAAGTTTTCACGCTCACTAATTTCTCCTGAGTTATAACGATTACGGATAGAAGTGCCAATCCAGCCATCACCTACATATTGCTTGCCGTCATAGCTGTCTGAAACACCTGCCACGTTCTGGTTGAAAAACATTCCCCGTTCCTGGAAAGTGTTTAAAGCAGCAGGGTCATAAGAATCCAGACTTCGTGCATAGCTATGATCAAATGTACCAATATTCTGGGCATATAGACGCTGACCATGACGCTGGGGAGCACCAAGTGCATAAAGATCTAATGAGTTTGAATCATTAATTTTGAGAGTTGCTCCAAGATAGTAAGCCCAAGAGTCAGTCCATGTTCCTTCAACCATGCCGTTTCCTTCCTTACGAACTCCACTTGCACTAATTGCAAAACGGTCATTAATCATACCGGTATTCAAACTCAGCGTTGTTTTCTTAAAACCCGCATTACCAATCTCCTGCTTGAAAGATCCACCGGCACTATTTTTTGATGGAGAAGTCAAGATATTCATAGTTCCACCAACTGAAGGGACTGCAAGGTTAACGTTACTCATCCCGCGCTGAACCTGAATGGAAGATGTAGCATCAGCAACTCCATCCCAGTTTGACCAGTACACCCAGCCATTTTCCATATCGTTTACCGGAACACCGTTAATCATTACGGCAACATTACGCTGCGAAAACCCTCTAACATTAATCCTTGCATCTCCGGAACCACTTCCTTGAGAAGTTGCATAAACTGAAGGAGTTGTATTCAGTACAAGTGGCAAATCACGAGAGCCAAGTTGATTACTTATTTGTTCCTGATCAATATCTGAATAGGCTACCGGAGTCTTTTGGCCTGATCGAGAAGCAAAAACTTTCAGCTCATCCAAAGACTGGCTGGTAG
Organism: Balneolaceae bacterium; assembly: GCA_034521755.1. Lineage (GTDB taxonomy): Bacteria > Bacteroidota > Rhodothermia > Balneolales > Balneolaceae > JAXHMB01. Next base: position 729,191 of record JAXHMB010000004.1, on the reverse strand, counting down.
TGGTAAGCTGAAAATCCAGCTCCAGGTCTCCCGAAACTGATATTTCCTGTCGTATCGTTTCAAAGCCAACCATGGAAACACGAATAGTGTAATCTCCATCAGCAACTTCATCGATTGTGTATTCACCATTGGTATTAGTTGATGCACCTTTGTTAGTACCTACTAGGTACACGTTAGCACCTGCAAGAGTTTCTCCTGTTTCTGCTTCAGTAATAGTACCTTCAATGGTATTTTGAGCAAACGCCATAAAAGGAAACACCACAAAAGCAATAAGTATCAATCCGAATCGTTTCATGTCTGATATCTGTTTGTTGTGTTAAAAATTAAAAGAAAAGCTAAAAAGCTAATTTGGTTTGAGAAATATAACCATTCTAAAATTACCTAACTGTTAAGCTTCCGCTGATCTTTTTTTGGGATTGCTCAATGTTACAAAAAACTATTCACTTTATCAGCTCCTTATATAGGTTTTTAAGCACTTCTTGAGGTATTTTTAGGTGATAAAAAACATAAATCAGAGTAAAGATAAGCTGCAGTTTAACAACACCGTTCTTTTTGTATTTCCGTGCTGATGTTATCACTTTCTGCGCCATAATTTTAAATGAATATTCTTTCTTGATGCGCCGGACAATTTCATGATCTTCCATCAAAAAATAATCAGCATGAAAACCTCCAATCTCCTGGAAAATTTCTCTTGATATAAACAGTCCCTGATCCCCAAACCGAAAAGCATCTACATTAAATTTTGTGCACCAGCTGTAAAACTTTAGAAAAGGATGATTCCAGTCAAAAGACAATTGAAAGCAACCGGCATCTATACCTTTTTCTACTTCGCTGATAATTTTTTTATCAAAATGAATGGGTGGTACGGTATCGGCATGGAGGAAAAAAAGTATTGAACCTTTTGCAAAAGAAGCTCCATAATTCATTTGAGCAGCACGCCCCTTTTGCGGACTTTCTACAAGCTTCGCCATTTCAAATTCCCTAACCAGCTTTCTGGTTCGATCTGTACTGCCCCCATCTGAAATAATAATTTCCTTTATCTTTGATGAAGAGTTTTCAATAATTTTTTTAAGGGTAGGTAAAATAAAACCTTCTTCATTAAAGGTGGGAATAATAATACTGATTTCCATATTACATTATAGCTGATCTTTCACAGACTGCCAATCTTCTTCATTATCTACATCATTAAGCTCTGGCAATATGCTTGTCTTTAATCCCTTTCTTCTGGCTATTTTCAGCGTTTGTGCGAAAACTTTCGAAGTACTCCAATCAATGCCTTCAAAAAATTCAGGATAAAAGTCCTGCATTCCCAATAAATAATAACCTCCATCCTCAGAAGGACCAATTACCAACTCATTCTCTTCTAATTCAGAAAATGCATTTTCAATCCCTTCTGTTGTAATTTGAGCACTATCACTTCCTATAATTACTACCTTTACATGATTGGATGTAAAAGATTCAGCAAAAGCATTTTTCATCCTCATCCCCAGATCATCTCCCTGCTGAATTTTCTTTTCAAATTTTTCAGTATCCCACTCATCATTTTCAGGTACAAATCTGGAATACCAAACTTTGCGGCTAGCAGATACTTCAGAAGTTATCTGCCGGGTGTAAGCTATCAGCTTTTTATAAACTTCCAGCGCTTTTTCATCACCTATAGTTTTGGCAAGTCTTGTTTTTACTTTTCCCTTCTCAGGATTTTTCACAAAGATGAGCAAAACATTCTGTTCAGCCATAAATCAAGTGGTCTCTCCTCCACAGCTGCTGCCCGCACCGGCAGTACATCCAAAGCAGTGCTGGTTGATAATAATTTCGCGATTATTTAAAGCCTCTTCATCAAAATCTTTGATATGAGAAGGAGCTCCATGATTTGTTTTCATTTCTAACATTTGATTGAAATCGCAATCATAAAGCGAACCGTCCCAACCAATAGAAATGGTGTTTCTGCACATCACCCCTTCTGCTGCAGAAGGGTTAAAGGAGGTTATCAATTTTTCCATATACTCATCAAGATTATCAGACATCAGTAAGAAATTTAGGTAGCGGCTGATAGGCAGATTGGTGATAGTAAAGAGGTTATTAAATTCAATATCATGTTTACGCTTGAGCTCTCGTTTAAAATCTTTTTCCAGCTCTTCCTGACTACCGGGTAAAAATGCTCCGGCAGGATTGTAGACCAAGTTCAGTTCCAAACCTGTACCCTCTTTTCCATAATTAACTTCATTCAGCATTTTTAACGCTACTACTGATTTATCATAGGTTCCCTTACCTCGCTGGCGGTCTGTTCTAGACTTACTATAAAAGGGGAGCGAACAGGTAACTTCTACTCCGTGTTCGGCAAAAAATTCAGGCAATGCCTGATACTTTGGGGTGGTTGTTAGAATGGTCAGGTTAGATCGGACTATAATATGTTTTCCCATATCGGAGACCTCCTCAACAAACCACTCAAAGTGCGGATTCATTTCCGGTGCTCCGCCAGTCAGGTCTACCGTCTCAATATCAGAACTTCGAAGCGCATCAAGACAATATTCAAATGTTTCTTTAGTCATAATTTCCTTGCGATCCGGACCGGCATCAACATGACAATGCTTGCAAGTCATATTGCACATATAGCCTACATTAATCTGAAAAATTTCTATACCTGTGGGCTTGAGTGGAAATAGATCAATCTCTTCCAACTTCTCTCGAAATATGGGAAGGCTTTTAAGCTTTTCGGAATGATTATTTAAAATATCAAGCTGTACTTCGGGATCTGAAAGCTTATGCTTTTTTGCCTTAAGTGATTTCATAAGCTACATACTCAATTTTTTAACGTGATTCATCATTTGTGTACCGTGTACTAAAGAAGCTCCTCCACGAATGGCTGTGGCAACATGAACAGCTTCCATCATCTGTTCTTCGCTGGCTCCCTTTTCCAAACTGTCTGTACTGTATGCATCAATACAGTAAGGGCACTGGATTGTATGTGATACCGCCAAGGCAATCAACGATTTTTCTCTTGCACTAAGTGCCCCCTCTTCAAATACCGCACCATAATAATCAAAGAATTTCTCGGCTAGTTCTTCCTGAAACTCTGCCACATTACCAAATTTCTTTAAATCTTCGGGATTGTAATACGTCTTTTCCATTTTACTCCTTTTTTCCTGTTAAGTAAACTGACTACATCATACAGTATTCTATTACGTAAAATTCCACCAAGTAGATGTAGAGGTGTTTTTATACCTACAAACTAATAAACATTGGAACATATTGGCATACAAATGCTTTAAAGGATGTAATTCAAAATCGAATTAAACTAAACCCTTATGAATTTTAATAAGATACTGGTAACAGTTCTTGCAGCTTTATTTCTTTGCAGCTCATTACAAACGGTCAAAGCCCAAAAATCAGAAAATAAAATTGGCATTGGCGTAATTATAGGTGAGCCTACCGGACTTAGCCTAAAAGCCTGGACCTCAGGAACTACCGCTTTTGATGCCGGCCTTGCCTGGTCTTTAGGAAGATATGATGCCATTAATATCCATGCCGATTATTTATGGCATAGTTTTAAACCCTTTAGTGAAATAGATCCAGGTCAGCTTCCTATTTATTATGGAGTTGGAGGAAGAATTGTATTTGCCGATGACTTCCCAAATCAGGGAGGTAACCAAGCGATAATAGGAGTTCGCGGACCTGTGGGCTTAAATTATCTGCTGGATGATGCTCCCATTGGGCTATTCCTGGAAGTGGCTCCTATTTTAAATATTGTACCGGAAACAGACTTTGATGTTGATGGGGCAATAGGTATTCGTTTCTATCTATAAAAAAGTCTATAAGAACAGAAAGCCCGTTGAAAAACGGGCTTTTTTTATTGTCATCAAATTTTGATATCCACTCCCTCTCTGGCAAGATAAATATCATCAAATTCATCACCATGAAGTTCATGAATTTTCTCTTCCAACTTATTTAAATAATCATCATCAGAATCTGGGTCATGATGTGTTAAGTATAACTTTGGAACCTCCGCACGCTTGGCAAAATCTATAGCATCTTCCCATGTGGAATGTCCCCATCCCACCCGTTTGGGATAATTTTGCCTGTTATACTGCGCGTCGTGGATAAGTATATCTACACCTTTTATAAACTCTTTAAGCTTAGTATAAAAGTAGGCGTTGGTTTTATCTCCAATTGGTGTCAATTCATTATCAGGGCAAAATACAATTTGCTTACCGCCAACTTCTATTTTGTAAATAGCAGTGTTTATGGGATGGTTAGAAAGCATATATTCTACCGTATATTGCCCATAGTCTTGTTTTTTAGCAGGCTGGGTAATGTATTCAATATTGGCATCAAGCATTTCAATAGTAACCGGGAAAAAAGTTTTGGTCAGGTGACCTGAGAGGATCTCCTTGCATCCGCCATTGACCTGCCTCGGCATATGTATATCAAAATGGTTTTTATGATTATAGATAGGTTTAAAAAATGGAAACCCTTGTATGTGATCCCAATGAGGGTGCGTAATAAAGATATGGCCCTTTACCTCTTTACCATTTCTAACCAAATGGTTTCCCAAATTACGAATACCTGTCCCACTATCCAGAATAAGGACTTCATTATTTTCCGGAAGCTCAATCTGGAGACAAGTCGTATTGCCTCCAAACTCCATGTTTTCCCTATTGGCACATGGCGTTGAACCACGGACACCCCAAAATTTCAGAATGATCTGATCATTCCCTTTCTTTTCTGTACCCAAATCTTATCAACTAATTAGAAGTCATCCCTAAATAACTTTAAAAATAAGCCAAACGTAAAATTAAGTTAAAAATATTATAGAATACTAATATCAGTATCTGTTAATCCTGCTTAATCTCTTCCATTTCTTTGGTCAAAGACTCCAACTTATCCTGCTTTTTGTGAAGCTTATTTTCAACCTTATCTATCTTTTGTTGAACTTCTTTGAGTAATGGGTTTTCTCCTTTAGAAGGCTTGAAATATGTTTTCTTCTCCTGATATTGGAGTACTTCGTTTTCTAACTGATTTACTTCTTTTTTCACCTTTTTATATTCTTTGCGCATATCCTGAATTTTGGAGCGTTGCTCAGGATCAAGATCAGCTTTAGCAAGTTCCCGATCAAATTTATCGCCGGATTTTGCTGCTCTGAACCTGTCATATATTACATCACAGGCTTCCCGGTATTTCTTCCACATTTCATTCTTATGCTTTATAGGCACATACCCGGCAGACTTAAACTTCTCCTGTAACTCCTTGGCAATCTCTACAGCCTCAATTGGGTCCTCATGCTGACCCAATTCTTTTAGTTTTTCGAGAATTTCCTGCTTTTCCTCAAGGTTTTCTTTTCGCTCTTCTTTCTGATCTTTGAAATGATCACGTCGGCGATCATAAAAAACATCCATCGCCCCTTTGAATTTTTTCCAAATTTTGTTGGACTTCTTGCGCTGCACCGGGCCTATGGCTTTCCATTCCTTCATCAGCTGCTGCATCTGCTGATGCCCCTTGTCAAAATCATCAGTATCTTTGATAGATTCTGCCTGCTCAATAAGCTCTAGTTTTTGCTTGTAATGCTCTTCTTCCTGCTCCTTAATTTTATCTATATTATTGGATTTTCGCTCATTGAAGGCATCCGTTGCTGATTTAAAACGGTCCCATAAGCGATCCTCTGCACGCTGTGGCAAGTTACCCACCTTTTTCCAACGGTGGTGCAATCTGTTGATCTTTCTTGCTGCGGTTGCCAAATCTTGTTCTTCAAGCAAAGCTTCTGCTTCTTCAATGATCTGCTCTTTTTTACTCGTAAATTTGTCTACTTTGCTTTGATGCTTTCTATCATATCTATACTTCCGGTCATAATATTCGTCTTGGGCTGCCTTATAACGACTCCAAACCTCATTTGATTTCTCCTTTGGAACCCGGCCTACTTTTTTCCATTGTTTGGTCAGATCCTCGAACTCATCGTCAAGTTCCTTCCAGTTTTGGGTAGAGTTATCAATGGAGGAAGCTGCTTTTTCCATCTTGTCCAGAATGCTGAGCTTGAGCATCAGATTTTGCTCTTCTTTTTGCCGCTTCTGTACCAGACGATCAACCTTGTGATCATTAAATGTATTGAGATAAGATTCAAACGTTGAATCCAGATCTTCTCCTTTACCAGATGGCAGTGAACCTACCGCATTCCACTGAGATTTTATTTTACCGACCTTGCCGGTTGCACCCCATTCTTCTTCATCAATAATTTCTTTAAGCTGAGAAAGCAGGCTTTTCTTTTTCTCGAGATTGCCTTCTCTTTGTTTTTTCAGATTCTCGTAATGCTCCTCCTTTCGCTTTTCAAAAGCATCAACGATATCATTAAACTTTTTGAAGAGCTTAGCCACCTCATCAGAATCCAGATCCGGACCTTCAGCCCATTCCCTGCTCAAACTATCAAGTTCAGAGCTAACATAGGGCCAATCATTTTGCTTGGATAATTTACCTGCCTTGGCGACTATATCTTTGTAGAATGTTATACCTTTTGCCTCAGAATCAACTTCCGATTCATCCATCTCTGAATCTTCTTCTTTGGCTGCTTCAGTTTCTGTTTCGTTATCAGCGGTGGGCAAATTACTTAGCTGATCTAGAAGTACGTCAAAATCACCAATTGCTTCTGCCTTCTTTAATTCTTCTTGAATCTCCTCAACTTCACCGGGATCAGGATTCTCTAATCCTTCCACCTTCTTTTGAAGAGAGGTAAAAGCTTTCTTTAACTCCTGAACCTTTTCATCTATTTTTTCTTCAGAAACTTCAGCTAGCTTTCGCTTTTCAAAATGATCACTTTCTTTTAAAAAGAGTTCTTTTTCTTGGTTAACAAATGAAAATTCATCCTCATAAATATACTGGGATGTCGTTTTGGCTTCTTCCATAATACTGGAATCTATTTACACACTTGGCGATTCTAATTTCTAAAACAGCTCTAGTCTGAGCTGTTCGTCTAGGTAAGATAATATTTCTATACAACTTATTACAACCTGATTAAGAGCTTAAAATCTTCTCTTAACCAAATCACTAAAACAAAACTAGCAGTACGCTTTATTCTGTACCTTCATTGAACATGTGAATGTCGCGCTGCGGATATGGAATGGTAATATCTTCTTCATCAAAGCGCTCTTTGATTCGCTTAATAAGATCATAACGTAAAGGCCATACATTCTCAGTCTGAGTCCAGGGACGTACCCGAATATTTACGGAGCTGTCAGCAAGGGTACCCACGGCTATCAACGTTTCAGGCTCTGCTAAAACTCGTTCATCGTTATTGAGAACATCTTTAATAATATCCATGGCTTTATTAATATCATCATCATAAGAAATGCCAAATTCCAGATCTACACGACGCGTACTGTTTTGGGTATAGTTCTCAATTTTTCCACCCCAGATTTTAGAATTGGGCATTGTAATAGCAATATTGTCAAAACTGTGCATTTCAGTTACAAAAAGACCAATTTCATCCACAATACCCATAGTACCGGCAATATCCACAACATCTCCCACATTAAAAGGTCGCAAGATCAACAACATCATCCCTGATGCAATATTGCTGAGCGTTCCTTGAAGTGCTAAACCTATTGCCAAGCCTATGGTACCCAGCAATGCCAAAAGACTGGCTGTTTCTACCCCAAATTGGCCAAGAACTATTAGCACAGTAATCGTCATCACTATAATTCTTACACCCTTTACAAAAATGGGTGTAAGCGTTTTATCAATTCTTTCTGAGCGACTTGAAAATCCTTCTACGCGCTTACTTGCCCACCGCGATATAATCCATCCCGCAATGAGAACAACCAAAGCCCCAAGGACACTGAGACCATGGTCAACCAAAAGTGGTATTAGGGTTTCTTGAATTTGATCAATCTGTTCCATAGCTCATATTTTTTAAAAATTAGGACTCAAAATCATCTCCCAAAATAATGTTTTGTTTCCTAATAAGACAAGATTTGTTCTGCAATACATATATAAATAAAAAAGGGCGATATATTACATATCGCCCTTTGCTAAAAAAAACAGTCTGTCTATTCTTTTATAATCTTACTGATCTCAGAAAGTCCGGATTTGACATCCTTCCAAAGTTTTTCGGAATCATCCTTAATTTTTTCAAAGGCATCTTCTCCCGAATCCTTGATTTTATCCAATTTCAACTTGAGTTCAGATCGCTTAGCCTTCAGGTTCTTCATCCTTATCTGGATTTTCGTCTTCGCTTCCTGAGACTGCTTTTCTGCTTTTTCCTGAAGCTCGTCAATTTGCTTGTTCCATTCTCTGAGCTGAGCTTCCAACTTATCAATATATTCTTCACGTTTTCCCATAATATCTCCCAATTAAATTAATATTTATTATTCGAGGTGACTTCGGAGCATCCATGCTGTTTTAGAATGCACATGCAGACGTTGAGTTAATAAATCAACCGTTGCCTCATCTTCTGCATCGTTGGCAGGCTTTAATGCTTCACGTGCTGTACGCAATACCTGCTCATTTCCAACAGCCAGACGACGCACCATTTCCAGTGCCTCTGGTTTTTCCGGGTCTTCTTCAATGGATGTCAACTTCTGAAACTCCTGGAACGTCCCCGGGGCCTTATAACCCAGAGCCCGAATACGTTCAGCTATTTCATCAATAGCATCAGCCAGTTCCGCATACTGTTGCTCAAACTGTTCATGGAGAGAGTGAAATAGCTCACCAGTAACATTCCAGTGATAATTATGCGTCTTTAAATAGAGCACATAAGAATCAGCCAGCACTTTAGAAAGAGCATCAGCTATTTTCTTACGGTGTTCTTCGTCAATTCCTATATTAATTTCCATTTGTTCAACTCCATTTTGTGTTGCAGTACTCATAAAATCCCTTTGCAACTCTTTTAATTACAATTCTGATTCACATTCATGCCCATCGAAAATTGCTGTTAGCAACTCACAAATAAAGGCTTTTATTTCAGCAAGTATCATATATCAGTTTTTACATTACCTTCACTCTTTTATACAAATTAATGCCTAAAAAGATTCCGTTTAAACGATAGAAAGATGTTATTACACATATAGATTTTGGCAACACTCTGTTAACCATTAAGGTCTAGTTGCCAGCGATAGTGGTCGATGAGCTTTAGCATATCTACAGGAAGTAAACATTCAAAAGAAACTCTTTTGCCCGTCTTAGGATGATCAAACTCCAATAATGAAGCATGGAGTGCCTGGCGATTGATCAAAGGCTCTTCCTCTTCATTAGGAGCGTAGTGCTGGTCGCCAACTAACTGGTGGCCGGATTCTTCGAATTGTACACGAATTTGATTCTTGAGCCCTGTATCGAGACATACTTCAACCAAAGTGGTATCAACAAAGCGCTCTTTTACCTTATATGTTAAACGTGCCGGCGTAGCACCTTTTTCTTCTTTGGGAACGACTATATTGCGGAAGCCTTCTTTTATGAGCTTGAGATAATGGCTTAACTCTCCTTGTTCTTTTTTAATAAGCCCACGAGTTACAGCAAGATAACAACGCCGAGCCGTATGTTCCCGAAATTGCTTGAGAAGATTTTGATGTGCTTCATTATTCTTAGAGAAAATCATCAACCCGCTGGTATAGCGATCAATGCGATGCACGCTGCCTATGCGTATATTTTCTGAGTCGAAGTGAGAAGCAACTATATCGAAGAGGTTAACAGCCGTACCGGGAGAAACAGGCACCGAAAGGAGTCCGGCCGGTTTATCGACAACCACAAAATCCGGATCATCGTGAATAATACGTAAGTCTGGTTCTTTTGCAACCATCCCCAACGTTCTTAAGGTTGAGTTAACTGCAAAAAACGGCAGTAACTGTTACGCCTCTATACCGTGCACTTCTTTTAGGATTGCTTTAGCATCGGTGTCTTCATCCTGCATTACACGGTGTTGCAGGTTGGTAATAATCTCCTGCTGGGCTTTTTCAAATGCTTCTTCTTTAGCTTCTTTTTCTGTACCTGTCCTGATTAAATCGAAGATGTCATCAGCACGAACAATACTGTATAATTTATCATCATTAAAAGCATGGGAACGCAATTCCTCATACTCTTCAAATACACTTGGAAAATCTTCACTTTTATCAGCGCGAGTAATAACCTCTACGTCTTCAGGACCTTCAGCGCTAAGGGGTGTTTTACAGAGATAGAAAAAATTTTGCTTATAATTCATATCAAGAAATCTAAATCAATTATAATGGAGTATTTCATCAGAATACTGTAATGTACGCAAAATACTTACAGAATTTCTACACTTAATTGTTGTTAATATAATTAACTTTGATCGGTTTTCGAATGACTTTACCTGTCCATCGTTATTTTATTTTCAAAACCAAACCTGTCTATTACTTTCTCATTTCTTTTTTGTTTTTAGTGATGAGCTGCAATACCAGCAAAAATTTAAAAGAAACTGGTAACGCAACCCCTGCTGCCAATAATGTTGAAGTGAACATCCCTGCCGAAGCCGGTATGTGGATGATGACACAAATTGAGGATTCCATTTTTAATTATGTGAAATCGGAAGGAATGAAGCTGTCCTCAAAAGAAATTTACTCTGCCAAAGAGCCCTCATTGAGCCAAGCTGTAGTGCGTATACAAATTGGAGAAAATATGGTAGGTACGGGCTCATTTATTTCTGAAAAAGGACTTGTTCTTACTGACCAGCAAAGTGCTTTGCATGCCATAGCATCTGCCAGTTCTTTAGAAAATAACTTGTTAAAAAATGGATTTAATGCTTCCTCATTTTCAGAGGAAAGACCTGCCGAAAATTATAGCCTTCACATTCTTATCGAGCAAGTAGATATAACCCAAAAAATTGAAAAGCAAATACCCGATGGAGCCGGCTACAATCAAAAACTTCGATACCAGCAACAGATTCGAAACCAATTAATTCAGGAACGCAAACAGGAAAATGAAAACCTTCTGGTTGAAATAAAAAATGCTTGGGGCGGCAACAAACAAATTATGTTTGTTTATAAAACAATTTCGGATGTTCGGCTTGTGCACACACCTCCCGCCTCAATTCCGGGATCTATAAAGTTTGATCAAAGTTCAAGCTATACTTCAAATTATGCATTCCTTCGCGCTTATAATGCTAATGGCAACCCATTCGAACCAAGTCGACATTTAAAAATTGATGAAAAGAATTCTTCAGTTGGCAATCTAGCCCTTACTCTCAACTTCCCGGCTTCAACCTATAAGTATGAAAATAGTTATGCGCTGGACTTTTATCATAACATACTTAATCCCGTGCTTATTAAATCTCAACAGTCTGTACTGGAGGGCTTAGAATATACGGCTGCCCGGAATTCACAAAAAGCTATTAGAAATGCTACTCAACGATCATCACTGAGCAGCAATAAAAATTACTATACAGCTGTAAGAAAGGGAGTTGAGCAACACGGCCTTATTCAGAAGAAAAAAGCAGAAGAAAAACAGCTTGAAGAGTGGATCAAAAATGATTCACTGAGAAGTATCACCTATCGCAAGCTTCTGGAGCAACTTGAGCAATCTTATAGTATTGCTTCCCAATCGGCCGACCTGCTTTACGCCTCACTTTATCCGCTGAATAACAACGCTCTGATACAAATTGCCGGAATGTATGCCCCCTACTTTAAGCATCTGCAAAATCCGGACAGCCTCTCCTTTTCTAACTCACAAAAACAACGCCTCCTTCAAAATCATAAGTCTACTTGGGCTGATATAAACCGGGAAGCTCAAACCAAAATGCTGGCGGATATGATTAAAACTATGGCTACGCTGCCGGATGGGAAAATACCATTCTTCCTACTTGACTTCTTTGATCCTTATCAGGCCAATTCCCTCAACAAAAATATTCGGTCTTTTATTGACTCTCTTGAAACAAATTCTATTATTTTTAACCCTTCAGAGGCGGCAGCATTGCTTAACAAACCAATAGAAGAAGCTCAATCCCAGAAAGTTGATCCCTTTGTATCATTCTATAATGGACTGCAAGAAACCTTTACCTTTGCCCGCCAAAATTATCTTAAACACTTCCCTTATGCAGTACCTGCACAACGGCGCTATGTTAAAGCTCTAAAAGAATTCCGGAATTATCCCCTTGCCTTCCCGGACGCAAATGGTACTTTGCGATTTTCTGTTGGAAGAATTACAAGTGAAGGCTTAACCGATACGAATACTCAGTCGAGATTTACATCAACCAATAATGCCACAAATGGCAGTTTTGGCGGACCTGTTTTAAATAACGAGGGAGAACTGATTGGAATATCTGTTGATAAAAATCCTGAGTATGCAATTGACGACTATATGATAAATTCAAGAGAATCCAGCGTTGAAAATATTCCAATAAGTTATATCCTTGGTTTACTTAGAAAAAAAGATACCACAAAAACACTTTTACAAGAGTTAGGTATTAAAAAATAGGATTACCTCTTAATATCCTTTTTTGGATTTTAGCCACTATATTCATTCCAATGATCTGGACTTTTTAACCATGAGACACTGGCTCGAAAAAACATTTAAAATTACTGATTGGGTTTATGACTACGGTCGGGATGAGCTGTTTGGAGATTTAAAAGCAGGTTTGACGACCGGCATCATGCTCATCCCTCAGGGTATGGCGTATGCCGTAATTGCAGGAATGCCCCCCATTTATGGTTTATATGCCGGAGTTATTCCCCTTCTAACCTATCCCTTTTTTGGAACCTCTAACCATTTATCTGTTGGGCCGGTTGCCGTAGACATGCTTATTGTAGGAGCAGGGGTAAGTGCTCTGGCTGCCTCTTCATCTTCAGAGTTTGTAGGACTGGTACTGCTGCTTACACTTATGACGGGCATCTTACAGCTACTGATGGGTACCTTTCGGCTGGGCGCCCTGTTCAACTTCTTTTCACGCCCTGTGATCGCAGGGTTTACCATGGCAGCTCCCATCATTATCGCTTTTTCTCAAGCGAATAATTTACTCGGTACCAATCTCGCTGATACACAATATGTGGCGCTGATCATACAAGAAGCACTGCAAAACTTAGATCAGATTCACTTGTACACATTTAGCTGGGGGCTTGCTGCAATCTTTCTGTTGATAATACTAAGATACACGGTACCCAAACTACCGGCTTCAGCCTTGGTTCTTGCACTGGGTATCTTGGTATCCTGGTCTCTGGGGCTTGATGGAAAAACTGTTAAAATATTGGGAACTATCCCGAAGGGACTGCCTGACATTACATTGCCCAGCCTCAGTACCGAAAACCTTCGCCGGCTGCTGCCCACTGCCTTGACACTGGCGCTGGTTCAGTTTATGAGTATTGCTTCGTTGGGAAAGACTTTTGCCAAAAGACATAATTACCTTGTTGACTCTAATCATGAATTGGTGGCTATTGGCGCCTCCAACTTTATGGGCAGTATATTTAACGCACTCCCGGTATCCGGCAGTTTTTCGCGTTCAGCAGCTGCCGAACAAGCCGGCGTTAAAACACCTGCTGCAAATTTTGTTACAGCTACAATTATTGTACTGACGCTTCTTTTTCTAACGCCCTTATTCTACTACCTGCCCATGCCGGTGCTGGCAGCTATTATCATTGTCGTTGTTTTTGGGCTCATTGACCTGGAGGAAATTAAATTCCTGTTTAAGGCAAAGAAAAGTGATGGCTTTATTGCAGCTTTCACTTTTATTTGCACGCTGCTTATAGGTATTCAGGAAGGTATCCTGCTCGGCATTGGGGCTTCCATGCTCACCATGCTTTATAAGTACAGCCGTCCTGCCGTTGCCGAGCTTGGCATCATCCCCGGGACAAGAGTCTTTAAGAACATTAAAAGAAACCCCGAAGCCCAGCGTATCAATGGCTTATTGCTTCTTCGTGTTGATGCTTCTTTTTCTTTTATCAACGCAGAATTTTTTCGTGATTTTATTATTGAAAGAAGTGAAGAACAAAGTAAAAATACCCGCTTTGTAATTATTGACGGCAGCAGTATTAATATGCTGGATACTACGGCAACCGACTCTCTTAAATCTATCATAAAAACCCTGGAAAAATGGGACATGGAACTGTACCTGACAGGACTTAAAGGTCCGGTTCGGGATGTTATCAAAAATGCCGGGCTTAGGGAATACTTAGGAGAAAACCATTATTGGCAAAACCCACACGAAGCAGTTGAGTACATTTTAGAACAGATGGATGCTGAAGATGATGGACAACGTTCTGAACGCTATGATGAAATCAGCGACTAATTGTTCTTTAAAAGCCTGGGAATCATCATCCACTTAATACGCGCCGTTCCTTCTTTCACCTGTTCCCATTGTACAGCGGGATGTTCAAAACAAACCAACGCCGCAGTAGGCATCCGCGCAATATAGCTCCGCTGATCACTGCAAAGCAGGCTCACTGTTTCTTCCATTTTTGGATTATGCCCTACCAGCATAATACAATCCAAACCTTCAGCACACTGCTGTATTTCTTCCAGATAGTCATAGCTGGAACCATAATAAAAGTCTTCATTCCATTTAATATCTGCTTTACCGGTTCCTGATGCATCAGCAAAAAGCTCAGCTGTTTGCATGGCTCGCTTGGCGGGAGAAGAAATAATCAGATCGGGAACGTACCCGGTATTTTTTACAAAGGTTCCCATCATCGGTGCATCTTTAAGTCCGCGATTTGCCAGCGGCCGATCGAAGTCATCCAGACTGGAATCTTCATGTGATGACTTTGCATGTCTTAATAGTAAAATATGCTTCATAATTAATGAGTTATTGTGACATTGACTTGATGCCGGCAAAAATATGTTTGGGAGCAAAGAACGAAAGCGTAACACCACGTGCAACCATAAACAAGACCATGGCCAGCCATATAGCATGATTATCTAAATAGGGTACTGATAAAAAATAGGTCGGCAAGAAAACTAAAACGGTAGCTATAATCATAGAAGCTCCCCATCGGCACCGTAGCAGTAGCTCCAATAAAAATGCCATCCCATATATAACAAAAACTGCTCACGGCCGGCCCCGCTATCGTCCATCCAAATACCAATACTGCTGCTTCAATAACCGGCTGCTGGTCGGTAAATATTCTCAAAATGGGCATCTCAAAAATGGCATAGGTCAGTGATGCGGCAAGCCCAATACCGATACCCCAATAAAAACAATACTTCACGGCTTCATTAATTTTTTTCTGCTTGCGCGAACCGGTGTATTTGCCAATCAGGCTTTCAGCTGCAAAAGCAAAGCCGTCTATGCCATAAGAAACAATCATCCACATTTGAAGAAGGATAGTGTTGGCAGCCAAAATCACATCTCCGAAAGTAGCCGACTTAGCCGTGAAGAAAGAGAAGGTGAAAATCAGGCATAAGGTGCGGATAAAAATATCGCGGTTTACTGTAAAAAACTTCTTGATAGGCTCCAGTTCCAACAGCTTTTGATGCACATATTCACTAAGCCAGTCGCGGTATTTTACCAATAATAGTGTTACAGCCAAGGCAAAACCGGCATACCGGGCAATAAGTGTTCCTATTGCTACACCATCAACATGCATGCCGGCCCCATAAATGAACCAAAAGTCTAACGCTACGTTGAGCAGATTTAAAAACACCGTGACATACATTGGGTAGCGCGCATTTTGCATCCCGAGAAACCAGCCGTTGATAGCATAAAGACCCAGCGTTGCAGGCGCGGTGTAAATTCTGATATGAAAATAAATACGCGTGTATCGTTCAACTTCTGGTGAAGCATCGATCAATAAAAAACTGAGATCGGCCAACACATATTGAAGTGCAATAATAATAAATCCAAAAAGAGCGGCCACACCCATAGCGCGGGCCAATATCATTACGCTTTCTGTTTTGTTCTCTTCTCCAAAAGACTGTGCCGTAAGTCCGGTTGTGCCCATTCGAAGAAAGCCAAATCCCCAGAATATAAAATTGAATATCATGCTGCCAACTGCCAGTGCACCCAGATAAAAGACTTCTTCAAGATGACCTACGAGCGCTGTGTCTACAGCGCCCAGAAGAGGCACCGACAGATTGCTGATAATGTTGGGGATTGCCAGCCGAAGTACTTTTTTATTCAACCTTTAAAGATCTTTAAAATTATTCTTTCTCGCTATATACCATTGGCTCACGCAGTTTCGTGATCCAGCCTTCCAAATGACCAAGGGCCATCAAAATAAGAATCACAACTATGGTTAACACTATTGCTATGGCAAACTTATTTAGTGCAGCTGCAATTCCAATATAGTATCGAAGCAGCGATGCTTACTGCCTCTACGCTTTCTTCTCTGTTCTTAAAGATGATGGTACCGGCTCCCAAAAAGATTAAATAAATCACTTTTATTATCTCTGTAAATTGAATATCTAGCTCCATACTGATCACCACTTATTTATTTTGGATTGCTAATATACTACTCACCAAAAACACTGAATGATTGTTGCAAATGGAAATTAGCTACTGGAAGGCACGCTGGCAAAAAGATAAAACAGGCTGGCATATGGATCAGGTGTACCCACCATTAGTTCAATACCTGGATGAATTACAGCTCAAACAAGATGATACCATTCTGGTTCCGCTTTGCGGAAAATCAATGGATATTCAATGGCTTTTAAACAAAGGATTTAAAGTAATTGGAGTTGAAGTTTCAGAAAAAGCTGTTACAGAACTAAGAAGTGCACTTAATCTGAACTTTACAAAGCATACAAAAGGACATTTTAAGGTTTTTAAATCTGATGACATCCAGTTATGGCTGGGTGATTTTCTTACCATGCAGCCTTCTTTTTTGCCAAAAATTGATGCGATTTATGATAAAGCTGCACTTATCGCACTGCCTCCTCAAAAGCGAAAACCGTATGCGGCAACTATCAAGGAACTTTGTTCATCAACCACTCGCATGTTTTTGAACTGTTTTGAATATCCTCAGGAAACAATGAGCGGGCCTCCTTTTGCTGTTTTTAAAGAAGAATTGGAAAGGTTATATGGCGAACAATTTTTAATAAAATTACTCCACCGGCAACCAATGCTAGATCAATTATCAAAGTTTAAACAGCGAGGGCTTAAAGACTTTCTTGATGAAAAAGTTTATCTGCTCACTCCAAAAAACGAATAAGCTTTATTTATATTTACATTATTGATTAAATATTAAATTTTGATACGTTTAGCTTCAATCGGGACTTGGAGTTGCATATCAACAGGTCGGCATGTATTTTCAAAGTCCAATTTTTGCTTAACCATTTTAATTCAATAATAAAGCAACATGACTGTTGAAAAACGTAACCAAATTTTAAGCATCGTATTAGGTGTTATTATTTTAGGGCTTTTCTACTGGTTGTATGATTCTATTGTAGGCCCATACCAAAAAGTGTTAGAACAACAAGCAATGACCGAACGCGTGCGTCACAATATGGAAAACGTGCGTGATGCCCTACAGCAATACAAGCAGACCAAAGGCGATTTCCCTCAAACAGAGGGCGGTCTGGACAGCCTGGTTTCATTCTTAAAATCAGACTCCCTAATGATAGCTAACGGTGACTCTCTGTTTAAACCTATGGCTCCGGATGTTTATAATCCTGATTCACTCATTTATTCACCGCGGCCTCCGCATAAGAAATTTCAGTATGCATTAAATGATTCATCCCGGCCACCTTTGTACCTGCTTGAAGATCCTGACAGTGATGATAAAATTGGGTCTCTTGAAAAAACCACGCTTCTTAACGCAGCTACTTGGGAATAAATGGCAACATGGAGCAATCACATTCCGGTTTAGGGCTTTGTTTCTTTGGCAACCAGCTTTTTTATGCTGTAAATGATAAGCAGGACTCAAAGAAACTGGCCCGAATTGGTTGCTTCGACTTTAACTTCGAAGTCACGCAAGCCATTATTAACGGAGATGAAGACCATTTCCCGGGTATTCAGCAGACTATAGCTCAGCTCAAAGAGCAGTATAGCGTAGGTCAAATTCGCATTCTCTCTCTGCCCTACAAAGAGTGCTGGACTACTGTCCCCAAATTGGTGTATGACAACCCTGATGAGCGCGAAGCACACATCAACATTTTGATGAACGGCGTGGAGCGTAAAAAGATACATCCTACCTGGTATAAACTGAGCAACCAAGATTATAAATTTCTGATGCTCCGCAACGAAGAAGAACTCCGTGGGCTAAAAAAACTTATTCCCTCTGTTTCATCAACTGATCTTATCAGTGAGTTTGAGCTGGGAGACCGTTGGGAGCAGCATACCGAAGCAGGCGGTTCATTTATGACCATCTGTTGTTTTAACGGGTGTATTTCTGTGTGCTCCTATATTTTAGGCAAAATGCGTGGAGCCACCTATATCAAATACGATGATATTGAAGACCTGCCCTATCTGTGGCTGCAGCAAACCCGGCAACTTAACTGGATGAAAGGGCTACATGAAGAATTTCACGTATATGGCGAAGATGCCTATAAAGTGATTGAAATTTTGGAACCTTTTTGGGACGATGCCGGAACCGTCATTAAAATGGACACCCTTCGAAAAATACAGGTTGAGGCAGAAGAACAAACCTACAGCTTTAACCTCGAAAAAGCCTACCCTGCCATCCTATTGGCCCTCGGATAAGTATATTGATATCAATTCTCCCTTAATAAGGCAGAATTGTGCAGTCGCTACAAACAAAAACAAACACATATAATTTGTTTTCCTAATTCCTTCATACCTTATACCTTATACCTTTCTGATAGAATTAATCAGCAAAAAAGAACACTATGCGCATTATAACCGGACTGCTGAAAGGCCGAAAAATTGATATCCCCAATACACTGAATGTGCGTCCTACTACAGACCGTACCAAGGAAGGGATTTTTTCTGTTATTGATGCCCGAAAATACATACGCAATACCAAAGTGCTTGACCTCTTTGCCGGATCAGGCAATCTTGGTTTTGAAGCCATTTCCCGGGGGGCTGAGAGTGTTTTATTTGTAGATCACGACCGCAAAAATATTCAACATATTGAACGACAGGCAGAGGAGTTTGAAGTAAGCGACCAGATTCGCATGTCCTCCACAACAGTTGAAGAATTTCTGAGCATACCGGGCATTCCCTACGATTTCATCTTTTGTGACCCCCCCTACACTTATCCCGACATGGAAGATATGGTAAGTACTATCCTCGAAAATGGCTGGCTGCAATCTGGTGGTTGGCTTATCCTTGAGCATGACAAACATCATGATTTTACAGATCACCCAAAATGTATTATAGTAAAAGAGTACGGGCGTACCACGGTCAGTTTCTTTTCGCCTGATACAGACACCGAATAACCTAATTTATTGTTTATGAAAACTACTGCTCTATATCCCGGCTCTTTCGATCCCATCACTTATGGACATCTGGATATCCTGGAACGTGCCACCGAACTTTTTGATACTGTAATTGCCACTATTGCCGTCAATAAACGAAAGGATGCTGTCTTTACGGGTGATGAACGCGAACAGCTATTACGTAAATGTCTGGAAGGCAAAGAATGGGCCAAGCGTGTAGAAATTGAGCAGTTCACAGGGTTGCTGGTTGATTTTGCCAAGAGTAAAAATGCCAAAACTCTGGTGCGGGGTGTACGACAGATTTCTGATTTTGAATATGAGTTCCGTATGGCACTTACCAACCGCCGCCTGGCGCCCAACGTGGACACCATTTTCCTGATGCCCAATGAACAGCTTACTTTTATTTCAGCCTCACTCGTAAAAGAAGTCGCCTATTGGGATGGAGACCTGAGTTCTTTTGTGCCGGGACATGTAGCAGAAGCATTAAGAGAAAAGTTTAAGGATAAGGAATAGCACTAATTCTGTAATAGAATAGCACGCCCTTTTTTACTATTTTTGGCACGGTTAGCAGCACTCCAAAAACAACTTGCTTATGATATCCAAACGTGCACAATCGGTGGCGCCATCCGAAACGCTTAAAATTTCTGCAAAAGCCAAAGAGCTTTCTCGTCAGGGGAAATCTGTAATCTCTTTGAGTGCCGGAGAACCGGACTTCCTGACGCCCAAGCACGTGTGCCAAGCTGCTATTGAAGCCATTGAAAACGGCTTCCACGGGTATACCATGAACACCGGGACGCCGGAACTGCGCGAAGCTATCACCAATAAGTTAAAACGAGACAACGGACTGGATTATGCTCCCTCTCAAGTTGTGTGCAGCAACGGCGCCAAGCAGTCGCTGGGCTTCAGCATGCTGGCCCTGGTTGACGAAGGTGATGAAGTGATCATTCCGGCCCCTTACTGGGTTTCCTATCCGCAGATGGTGAAGCTGGCAGGTGGTACGCCGGTTACGGTGCGAACCTCTTTTGAGTCAAACTATAAGATGACCCCGCAACAGCTGGAAGACTCAATCACAGATAATACCAAAGCCGTGATTTTATGTTCTCCTTCAAATCCAACCGGTACCTGCTATACCAAGAATGAACTAAAAGGTCTTGCTGATGTTCTCAAAAAACATCCTGATGTCTGCATTATCTCGGACGAAATTTATGAATACATCGTTTTTGACGGAGAGCATGTCAGCATTTTAAATGTAGCACCGGAACTGAAAGACCGAACCGTACTCATCAATGGATTTTCCAAAGGTTTTGCCATGACGGGCTGGCGGTTGGGATATCTGGCCGCTCCGCAAAACATCGCTGATGCCGTAGCCAAGATTCAAAGCCAGGAGACTTCAGCACCTTCTTCTATTTCTCAAAAGGCCGGTGAAGCTGCCTACAAAGGAGACTTGTCCGATGTGCATCACATGCGCAAACAGTTTAAAAAACGACGGGATTATATCGTAAAAGAATTGTCAGGCATTGAAGGCGTCAAATGCTTTAAACCATCCGGTGCATTTTATGTATTCCCTGATATTTCTCACTACCTTGGCAAAAGCACCTCTGATGGAAGCACCATTGAAAGCAGCACGGATCTCTGTATGTATTTAATTGAAGCACACGGACTGGCAGCTGTGCCGGGCGATGCATTTGGAGAACCCAATGGGGTACGCATGAGCTATGCTTCTGGAATGGAAGACTTGCAAGAAGCCATGAGTCGACTGAATAAAGGTTTAGCTGAACTCAACTGACACTGAAAACTTGTAATACTGAAATGATTTTGGCACGCTTTCTGTAGATAGAAATACTTGTTATCCTGAGTTTATTTCAGGATCTGTAATTATAACTTTTATAAACAACTTTTAATAAATACTGGTGTTTAGATGCTGATCCGCCATCCGGCGGACAGCATGACACTATTTAAAAATTGAACTTTTGTATCATGCCAACATACGAATACAAACGAGAAGACGGATCGACTTTTGAGATAAAACAAAGTATCAATGATGATGCCTTAACCGAATGTCCCGAAACCGGCCAGCCTGTAAAACGGATTATTTCGGGCGGTGGAGGTGTAGTTTATAAAGGTGATGGATGGTATGTCACCGATTACAAGGATACAGAC
The DNA here is from genome assembly GCA_034521755.1 of Balneolaceae bacterium. Classification (GTDB taxonomy): domain Bacteria; phylum Bacteroidota; class Rhodothermia; order Balneolales; family Balneolaceae; genus JAXHMB01. Next base: position 707,774 of record JAXHMB010000004.1, on the reverse strand, counting down.
CGCAAGAAAAAAGCAAAGAAAGAAAAAGAACAATCCGCCAAAAAACCTGATACTAAAAAGAAAAAGGAATCCAAGGCTGAAGCTACCGAAGCTTAGGCATAGTCAAGGAGGTAACCGTGGCCGATTCACCATCGAAAAATTACGAGCAGGCACTGGAACAGTTTGTTCTGCTTTGGGGTGAAATGGCTTCGGCATGGGGTATCAACAAAACAATGGCTCAAATTCATGCGCTGTTGTATGCAGAATCTGATCCGCTGGATACCGATGCCATCATGGAACAACTGGATATCAGTCGCGGCAATGCCAACATGAACCTGCGTAGCCTGGTACAGTGGCAGCTGGTTCACAAGGTGCACTTCAAGGGTGAACGCAAAGATTTTTACACCGCTGAGAAAGACGTCTGGAACATTGTTTCTACGATTGTTCGCGAACGTCAGCAGCGTGAGGTAGCACCTATTCGTCAGAACCTGGAAGAAGTCCTCCAGGTATTTGAAGAGCAAAGCAACGAGACCGAAGAAGAGAAAGCATTTAAAGAGCGAATAGAAAATTTTGTACGCTTCCTTGAAATGTTTGAACGGTTTACCGACGCCCTGTTGCCTTACATCAACAAGAAGAATTTAAAGTTTATCAAACAGCTGGTAAAACTGGCCGAGATGAAAGAGAATATCAAAGGAAACATGTCTTCCGGCAAAAAAGCCGATAACAATGAGCAATAAAACAACCAAAGAAATTGGCAACGAAGGCGAAGAAATTGCCGTAGCCTACCTGGAATCAAAAGGCTACACCATTCTGGAACGTAATTATTTTTTTGAACATGCTGAGGTGGACATTGTTGCCTATGATGAAAGCTGTATTTCGTTTGTGGAAGTAAAAATGCGATCATCCACTCGGTTTGGCTCTCCTGAAGAATTTGTGACCGAACAAAAGATAGAGAACATTTATAAAGCCGCCGAAGCATGGCTGTACGAACGAAAGATGGATGGATCTCCTGTCCGCTTTGATGTTATTGCCATTGTACAACAAGGTAACCAGGCACCCGATATAACTCATTTCGAAAATGCTTTTGTACCCGGCAGAAAATAGCTGCCATCTTTTCTACATCTATCAATCCTCATTCCAAAGCATGCTCTTTTAGGTCCAAGAACTCCTGAACTTTTGCACTGATCTCATCATAAAGTTCAGGATCTTCCTTTTTCAATTGTTTAGCAGTGTCTTTTTTCAACAAGTCTTTGGCCCTGACAAACATAGGCGCTGTGGTAATACTCAATGCCACATAGCCTAAAATTACAGGGAGGTCTACTCCTGAAAAACCAAGTAATACTCCAATTAATAAATAAAAAACCGGGAGAAAAATAAGACCAACAAGAAATTTCACTGAGGCATCAAACACACGATCTTCTAAGTAATGATTGGTTAACCATGGTACTACCTGATAAGGTAACGCATTGTTGAGCAGTGAAAACAAGTACAAGGGCGACAACAGAATTTCTTTTATTCCAATCTTCTGTGGAGCAATGAAATCAAGTAATCTCAACTTTTTGGCATCTGCTTTATCCAAAAGCTGTTTTGCGTCTTCCTTTAATGTCTCATTAACATGGCCTTGCAATGTGGCCACTCGCTGATTGACAATGTTAGGTTGCAATAACATCTCGCGGTTCTCTTCCAGCTCATCTAGCATTAAATGATAAAAAGGATAGTGACCAAGATTTGGGACATGCATAGTGAGCCCCTTAAGTCGATTGGCCGTTACTTTTTTAAGCTGCTGTGCAGCCTCCCGTTCATCTTCAAAAAACAACTCTTTATAATCAGACAATGGTATAGATGAGCCGAACTCAATATGCACCGGCGTTCGTGATTTTTGATGCTGTCCATAACTGAATCCAACCGGTATTATCTGTATATCCAGCTCCCAGTTATTTCGCTTAGCCGCACCAAAAGCGATGCGGGTAAACCCCTTACTAATTGGACGAATACGTCGCTTCAGGTCATGGGTTGCTTCTGCAAACACAAGAATACTGTCTCCCTTGCCGAGCCTTTTAAAACACTTTTCAAAGGTCTCATTATTCTTTTTGACAGTGCTGAATCCGTCACTCACGCGGTAAACCGGTAACATATTCAGCGATCTCAGAAATACATCAAGCAATGGGTTTTGAAAAGGATCGGACCGCGTTAAAAAATGAATAAAAAGATTTGTATTGGTAACAACATGAACAGCATCAAGAAATGAGTTTTGGTGATTGGGGATAAAAATAATGGGTTTGTCCTTTGGAATATTATTTTTCCCCGAAACGGTAATTTCAGAATAAAACATATCCAAGGCCGGGCCGACAATCCCATATCGAAAAAACTGATACCAAAGATAATTTCTACGCATTACTGAATACTCGCTGTAAAGTTGATTTCCCAATTGACCAATACCATCCAATAATCATACCGGTTATAACATGCCAAATGCCCCACCAAGCTGCTACAAGTGCCATGCCCCCAAGACCGCCAAAAAAGTTAAAAATGAGCAGCAAACCGAGACCTGAATTTTGAATCCCTGTCTCTATAGCAATAGACTTTCGGTCTTTTTTCGAAAGATTGAATACTGATGCCAATCCATATCCTCCCAATAAAGCAACGGCATTATGAATAAAAACCAAAACAATTACCAGGTGCACATAACTGAGAAAATTTTCAAGATTCATTGCAAAAGCCACAAGTACAAATCCCACGAAAAAGAGAATTCCAAAGCCTTTGATCCAGTTGGCAACCTTGTCTGCCAAGGTTTTTCTTAAATGCCGAACACCCATACCCAGCAACAACGGGATGCCAAGGATAAGGCCAATAATTTTAAAGACTTCCCAAATATTAATATGAATATCTTTAAGAATAATATTAGTGGGCTCATAAAGACTAGCCCAAAACGTAAAATTAAATGGAGTTACAATAATCGCAAGCATGGTTACAATGGCTGTCATACTTACCGATAATGCGGCATTGCCCTTTGCAAGTAAAGAGAAAAAGTTTGAAATATTGCCACCGGGGCAGGCAGCTACCATAAACATACCCAATGCCATACTGGGATGAGGTTCAAACAAAAGCACTAATAGAAAAGTAAGAATCGGCAGCAGCAAAAGCTGAGAAGACATTCCTATCAAAGTGGATTTCGGCTCTTCCAGAAGTCTTTTAAAATCACTAACAGACAATTTGAGAGCAACCCCGAACATGATGACTGCCAGGGAAATATTCATAACCAGCAGCCCTCCATCGCCCAAGTTCAATCTAATTGCGTCTATAGATTCATTCATACGATTATTAAATACTTGTCACACTTTGCCCTACTCATTAAACTATAGGTTTTTTGATGACTTTTGGCAACCGTCAATCAATTATTCCAGAACGATATTGGCTCGTAATTTTTCGAGCGTCTTTGGGCCAATACCCCGAATTTCCATTAACTGCTCCACATCTGTAAAGGGCCCATTTACATTTCTATAGTCAATAATTCGCTGGGCATACGCCGGACCAATGCCCGGAAGTAGCTGGAGGATTGCGTTGCTGGCAGTATTGATGTTGATGGGGAAAGCATCCGCCAGAGAGCCCCCTTCGCCTTCTACTATTTCAGCTCGTGGAATTTTGGTGCCAATCTTATTCGGATATTTCCATAAACCACGGTTTTGTTCTTTGGCTTTCTGCTGGTATGCCTTATAAGCTTCTACAGAATCCGGATGCTGAGCATAGTAGGGAGCATAAGTTCCCATGCCTTCTTCAAGCAAAAGTTTGTTCAAGGCCACCTTTTTACCGGCCGACTTCATGGTTACATAGGCTTGGAAAGCGCCATACCGGGCAACCGGCCGCCCACCATAAGGGCCTTCAATTTTTACTTCCTTATTGTTTAATACATTTCGCAAAAACTCAGCAGCTTCATCAGCAAAGTAATCGGCAGAGTCACCTCCTGCATACAAAGACGGCATGTCAACCCCCAAGAAACGCACACCATATTCAAATCCGGGTACAGGTTCAATCTCAAACTTGCTGCCATCCTGAATGGTTTCTTCTTCGTACCATTTGCTTACATCCAACGGTGGCGGCGGGGGAAAAGTTTTTCCCTGTGCTCTACTTACCACGCCCATAAAATCTTGATAATACTGATTGGCAATTTCATCAGAATAAATGATTAACAGATTTTCATCATTATTACGTTCTGCATTCTTTGAAAAGTTATACGAACCGGTAATCACTATACCCTTATCATCGGGATTTGGATGATCAGCATCCAGCACCATTACTTTATGGTGTAATTTTCTCAGCTCATTGGAAGGCAGAATCATGCGGTTGGTTAAGCTGGCAGCCGGTGATGCCCAAATATCGCCATTGCTTTTGTAGCGATAATAAAAACTGCGGTCAATAACTCCATTAAGATTAATTTGCCCGGTAGCCGACATTTCCCAAATCTTTTGACTTAATGGAATGCTGGGCGTAATGGCAAAAGCCTGAAAGTTGACATCATGCTGAGCCTCTTTAACAATTACTTCTACCAACCGGTCGCTGATGCTTGGCTTGGTATCATTTCTATTTATAGGCGCAAAGTAAAGCTCTACTTTGGTATCATCTACATAGAATACATTGCCGCTTCCTTTTTTCTTGTCTTTGTGAAAGCGTGCCCTTTGGGGATTGGGCTGATCTCCATCACTGCCCCACATTTGTTCAAACTCTTCTACATACCGAGCAGCAATTCCACTATCCTTGATCACAATTGTATTGTTGGTGTTATAAGCACCTGTATAAGTAAGGTTGGTGGAGCCCGTCCAAACATAGTCGTCATCAGGACTTGGAGTAAGGGCATCAAAGATGGCAAACTTGTTATGCATATCAGCTCCGGAATTAGTAAGAGAGTTGTCATCAATGCTGCCATCCCGCTGATAGACATCCCCATCATCATCAATAGAAATAATCCCAGCCTCACCCAAAACGGCCCACATCACCGAATCCACAGCTCCGCCATCCGTCCTGTTATAATTATCGGTAACAATTCGAACTCTAACTCCCCGTCTTTTGGCCTTGGCAAGAGCTTGGGCAATACGTGGATGTTCTAAATCATAAATATTGAGATCAATGCTGGCCTGTGCATTTTCAATCAATGTTTCGAGCGTGCCTATTAAATCTGTACTGCTATTACTCATATTCCCATCAAGTGCTACTAAATAGTCAGCGGGCATATTGAAGTATACTTTAATCCATTCTACTGAACTGGAGTCTGCCTGCGGAAAGCTGTTTTGGATGCTACAGAAAAATAAAATAGGGATAAGAAAAAGTTGCTTCACAACATTACTTTGCTTCAATTGCTATTAATCATAAAAATCTGCTATTTTCAACAGTTAAGGTACTATTTAATTGTGGCTTTAGGCAATAACTTTATATGAATCTCCATTTACTCAACCCCCTGCGCTGGCGCAAGTCTTTCTTGTTTATGGTGCTTGGTGGGTTCATCCTTATCTGGTTTTTGTTTATAGACACATATAGCGTGTGGACACGCTATCAATTAATTCAGCGCAAGAATGATCTCAAAGCCAAAACAGAGAAACTTGAATTGCGAACAGCTGAATTAAAGCAAAAGATTGATGCTCTCAAGAATGATCCCGCCTTGTTGGAGCGTATTGCCCGTGAAGAATATGGTATGAAAAAAGAAGGAGAAACAGTTTATAAAGTCATACCTGAGAAATAATTCCCTATTCGTTCTATTCCTTTCCTTTTTATACTTTAACCCTTGTTTTTCTGTTATAGATTCGAATAGGTATTAGTCAATTAAATTGTCGGATGAGTATCTCTTCCAAATGAATAAATGTGTAATACATAAAAACGCCTATTGTAAAGCTGTCGGTTTGCTAATATCAATGCTTTGTCTATTACAGAACCAGCTCCATGCACAGGTAATTGATACTACAACCACAGGTACAGACAGTGTTGCTGTAGTACCACCTGCTCAAAATCAAGGACTTGGTGGTGCAAACACAGCCGCTGGTAATCAACAAACAAATTTAAGAGAGGGACAGGTACATTTTCAGGCTAGTGATTCTCTAATTTTCAATTTAAAAGGTGATCGTAAGGCCGATCTCTTTGGCTCTGCAAAAGTAACCCATAAATCCGGGGAATTAACCTCGGGTAAAGTATCATTAAACCTGGATAAAAAAATAGTGAGTGCAACTACTGTAACACCCGAAGACACCCTTTCTCAACCTGTGTTGGTTCAAGATGGTAATCGAATTCGCAGTAAAAGTATTACGTTTAATTATGAAACAGAGCGTGGACGATTTGAAGTTGCAAGAATGCAAGCAAGCCAAGGAAACCTGACCGGAACCAAGGTTAAGAATACCGGTCCGCATACCGTCTTTTTGGAAGACGCTATTTATTCAACATGTACACTGGACCATCCCCACTATTATATCAAAGCAGACCGCATGAAAGTGGTAGACCAGGAAGAGGTGTTTTTTACTAACGCACGGCTATACATTTTAGATATTCCTTACCCTCTACTATTCCCATTTGGGTATATCCCGGGCAACATTAAACAAAAACAATCGGGATTGTTACAGCCTACTTATGTAACACAGGGACAAGCAAACAGAAGTTTGGGTATCCAAAACCTGGGTTGGTTTCAATATTTCAATGATTACATAGTAGGTCAGGCATCGGTTGACCTTTATAACTCGGGGACCTTCTTTTTAGATGCAAGCTCTACTTACAGCAACAGAAATAGCTATAATGGTCGAATTCAGATTGGGTATTCCAGGGAAAGGGGACTAGTATCATCAGACCCTAACTTTAGTGTCAATACTCAAAAGAGGCTTAGCATTAATCACAATCAAGAATTTTCTCCGTATGCAAATATTTCTGCAAATATAAATTTGCGCACCCAGGATTTTTTCCAAAGAAATTCTTTTGATATTGATGAGCGCGTTGAAACAAGTACGAGCTCAAGTATAAGCTATCGTTATCGGCATCCGGAGAATACCTATAACTTCAGCATCTCTGCTCGTCAAAACCAAAATTTTCAAACCAACGTTACTCGTCTTAGTGGCCCCTCTGCAAGTTTTAATTTAAAACAGTTTTCTCCTTTTGCAAATAACGAACGAGGCGGCAGGGGTAATAATGCTTGGTATGAAAATATATTCGATAGGATATCAAAACAGCTTTAAGTCAAATTTTAATTTTGAATCCTATACGTGCTGATTCTGCTCAAATCAATTGGTTTGAGGCGCTGCTTAATCCTTCCAAATACCGAAAAGCAACAGGTAATGAAAGTCATTACAAGTATGGATTTAGACAACAGGCAAGTATAAGCATAGAGGAAGCATCTCGACCTAGCTGATAGGGTAAACTTAAGCAGTGGTATAAACTATAACGAATACTGGTTCCCTACGACTATCAGGGAGATCAACTTCAGATGCCGACTCAAACCGCGTTGAAGAACGACAAGTTAGAGGTTTCACAACTGCTAGAGATTTTTCAGGCAGCGTAAGTTTGTCAACAACAGTTTATGGGATCATGAATAAAGGAATTGGAAACCTTGAAAATTTTCGCCACACAATACGTCCCTCCCTTTCTTTTAGCTATCGGCCCGATTTTAGCAAAAGCTTTTGGGGCTATTATAAAAAAGTACAAACAGACACAACCGGGACAACACAAAAATATTCAATCTTTGACAATGAAGTATTTCGAGGGCCTCAAGCTGGAGAACAACAGTCTCTGGGAATTAGCATAGACAATGTATTTGAAGCCAAGCAAGTTAGAAGAGACTCTACAGGTGAAAAAAAGGAACGTACCATCAGGCTCATTGATCGTCTTAACTTAAGCACCAATTATAACTTTGCTGCTGATAGTCTTAAGCTCAGTAATTTAAGAGCCTCTATGAGCTCTAGCATAATACAAAAAATAAATCTTAGAGCTGATGCCAATTTTAATTTCTATGAAAGAGACAGTTTAGGAAGAAAGATTGATCAATTTTTATTAAAAAGTACAGGCAAGCCTTTTGAAATGGTGGACTTCAGCTTAAATGCAAGTGCTTCATTTAGTGGAGGTAAGGATGGAGGCATACAATTCAATGATCCTTATTATCCACAGAATTATGATCCTTTTAACCAGTCACTTTTTAATCAGTTTGACCCCCGTTTCAACCAACTGCCGGTGCAAAATCTTTACTCTCCGTGGTCTTTATCATTAAACTTTCGCTATAGCTGGCGCCTAAATCCTAATGGAGAAAACAGAAAATCAGCCACACTAAACGCCCGACAAATACAGTTTCGCCTTACACCAAAATGGAGTTTCAGTACGCGGATAGGTTACGACTTCATCGAAAAAGAGTTAACTCCTTCTCAGTTTTCGCTAAACAGAAAGTTACATTGTTGGAACCTCTCTTTCCAAATGAATCCATTTGGAGATTTTCAGTACTTCTCGTTTAGGCTAAGTGTTGACAGCAGCCAAATACAAAGTATTTTCCAAAAACTGCCCGGACTCAAAAATCTTGAGCGTTCTTCCAGCCCAAGCGGACGCGGCTTTGGAGGCAGAGACTTTAATGATATCTAAAATCTAGCTTCTGTTCTCCAGGTAGCGCACTACATATTTCCCCAATACATCAAACTCAAGGTTTACCGCATCTCCTTCTTCTTTCTGATGTAAATTGGTATGCTCGTAGGTGTAAGGAATAATTGCAACAGTAAATTGATGTGCTTCTTCTGAGGCTACCGTCAGGCTGATGCCGTCAATCGAAACACTTCCTCTTGGAACAATCAGGTTGGCATAATCAGCAGGATATTCAATAGTAAAAAGCCAGTCCGTCCCTTCCTTTTCAATCGACTTGATAGATCCCGTTGTATCAACATGCCCTTGTACAATATGGCCATCCAGCAATTGGTCCGCACGCAATGACCGCTCAAGGTTAACAAGGCTTTCTTCCCGTAGATCACCAATAGCAGTTTTTCGGAGTGTCTCTTCTACACTCTGTACGGTGAATGTCTCCGTATTATGAGCTGTCACCGTATGACATACCCCATTAATACTAATACTTTGATCAACACTAACTTCTTCAGCAATATCGCAAGCTATGGTAATTTCCTTGCCCCCATCAAGAGGTGCTATATTCCGGACTGTACCAAGAAATTTAATGATTCCTGTAAACAACGATTTCTGTATTTATTGTATAGAACTAATTGAAGCTTAAACTACAGCTATTAAGGGAGACATTCTATATCAATGATTGCGAAGCCAACCACCAAATACCGGCAGGAATACAAAGCAACCGCATAGACTCAATAGCAATTAATGTTTTGCTGTTTGATTCAAAAAGAAGCCCAAACATTACGGTAGAATAGATGATCCATCCTGCAAACAGTCCTTTGGTGGCTAAATTAAAGGAACCGTAATTAAATAAAAAGTATGCTACAATAAGCATCGTTACCACAAACTGAAAAAAGATATACAATTTCCCTCCTGTGAAAGCAATATTCTCATTGTATTTCTGAAAATCTTCAGATACTGCTCCCGGCTTTTGTGGCCCTCCCAGATATTCAGGCATCCATCCGGGATGCCTGAGCAACATATTTCCGGTGTCTTTCCAAGATTCTGATTCCCTTACTTGTTTGTAAAGGTCAATATAGTGAGCAAAGTTTACATACAGGGGATTCCAGCTGTTGACCGGCTTTGTAATACCGTAGGTGGGCCGTTCCTCTTCTTCAGTAAACGTGCCAAACATTTTATCCCAAATAATAAATACACCCGCATAGTTTTGATCAATATATTTGGGGTCTCTGCCGTGGTGTACGCGGTGATGAGAAGGAGTATTCATGATCTTTTCAAACCATCCCAGCTTATCAATATGCTCGGTATGAATCCAAAACTGGTATAGCAAATTCAAGCCTGCAACCAACACAAATTGTACCGGCTGGAATCCCAGAACAGCCAGTGGCAAATAAAAAGGAAAACTCCAGATAAAATCAGTAGAACTTTGACGCAAGGCCACACTCAGATTAAAATCCTCGCTTTGGTGATGCACCACATGCCCGCCCCAGAACAATGAAACCTGGTGCGACATTCGGTGATCCCAGTAAAAACAAAGATCATACAGCACAAAGAGTGCCGCAAAAGTTATCCAATTAGCCGGCAACTCAATTATGGCGCATGTACTGAAATAAAAAAGTATAGATGCCTACCGTTATAACTTTGGAAAAAATTCCGGTGAGCTGATTTAACGCTCCCAAATTAATATTGGTAATCGCATCGTTGAGGCGATAGGTATACTTCTTTGTGATGGCTTCGTACACAAGTTCAAGGCTCATCAAACCAAAGAAAATAGGAATAGCAATGATAACCGGATTTAAATCCATAGACTACTATGCTTTGTTGCTGTGCAAATATTACGATATATGGAATTCAGCATAATTTCAAGAGTCTTGTCAAAGTAATGGATTTCTACAGATAACCGCTAACTAGTATATCCTTCCCGGATTGTCTCCATTCTACATCCTTAAGCTCCATAATTTCATCCATGCGCTGTACTCCCACACCCATAAAAGACTTGGTGCCTCCACCCAAAATTTTGGGTGCTACAAAACATTCAATTTTATCAACCAGATTTTCTTTGAGCAACGCCGAACCCAAATTCTGACCGGATTCAACAAGAATAGAAGTAATATTTTCTTCTGCCAGTTTCTTCATCGTCTCACTTAAGTCAACGTGGCCTTCTTTTTGGGGTACCCAAATGGTAGAACCCCGAAAGTAGTCCGATTGCAGCATAGCCAGCATGGGATCTCCTTCTGACTCCAGCTTCTCTTTATTATGTGTTACCACAATCGTTTTTTCCTCATATTGATCTGAAAACAAATTTAAATCTTTAGGCAGTTCAAGAGGGCCGTCCAAAACTATTCTTCGGGGCTGTCGTCCTTCTACATGACGAACTGTAAGCCGTGGATTGTCAATTAGTGCCGTATTTCTTCCAACCATTACAGCATCATATTTGCTGCGCCACTCATGAACCTTTGAGCGCGACTCTTTGCCGCTAATCCATTCAGAATTTCCATCAGGTGCAGCAATATAACCATCCAGTGTTTGTGCAATTTTAAGGGTAACAAACGGCCTGTTGTACTTCTGATGATGCAAGAAAAACTCGTTAAGCTTTTTAGCCTGTTCCTCCATCAGGCCGACATCAACCGTGATTCCACTTTCCCTTAGCTCTTTTATGCCTGTGCCATTCACTTCGGGGTTCGGGTCTTTCATTGCCACTACTACACGATTAACAGGGAGCTGCTTGAGCATGGCACTGCATGGAGGTGTTTTACCTTCGTGAGAACAGGGTTCCAGTGTAACATAAACCGTAGCCCCCTGGAGCTTGGCGTTGTCTTTAACAGTATCCACGGCATTCACTTCTGCATGTGCCTGACCATATCGCTCGTGATAACCTTGTGCTATTTTTTCGCCTTCTTTTGACACAATCACACAACCAACCATTGGATTTGGCGAAACATACCCAGCCCCCCACTCAGCTATTTCAAGAGCCAGCGACATCCACTTAAAATCGATATCTGAAAAATTATTCTCTGCCAAAATACGTTGGATATGAAATTAAATACTCATCAAAATAAAAAAGGGTAAGAAGAAATTCCCCTTACCCTAATAATAAAACAAACTTTAGCTTTTATCGGCGCTGCAGCAATAAATCGCGATAATCTTCAATGTCGGCTTGTTCCTTCAGCTGGTCCAGCCAAACCTGTGTAAAAGAACCGCTTTTCTGTTGTTGCAGCTGCTGCCGAATCTGCTGCCTTGTTTGGGCATTTAAGTTGTCCAGGTTGGCATCCTGGCGCTCATCAACTCTTACAACATAAACAGCATTGTTACCTTGAATTGCTCCGGATTGCTGCCCGGCTTCCATCTCAAAAAGAGCACCAATAACCCGGGGTTCACGTAATGAACCACCATTAACGCTTATAACGCTAGCATTCAGCGCAAGGTCGTCAGCAGTTTGCACTTCTGTACCTGCTGTTTGGGCAAGTACTTCTAAATCTGAATTAGAGGCCAACCAATCTGTTACCTTTTGTGCTGCTTTATCTTTTCGTTTTTGAGTAGTCACCAGCGTACGAATCTGACTTTCAACCTCTTCAAAAGGCCGAGGACCTTCAGGTGTCAATTCGTTAAGTTTGACCACAACAAATTGATTAGAAAGCTCAAGAGGGCCTGAAATGTCACCTTCATCAGCTGATTCCAGAAAGTTCAATATCTGGATACTTTGACCAATGCCGGCAACAAAAGGGTTATCTTTGGTTGCAAAAGCTTCTTTAACTTGCAGATCTCGACGCTCTGCTTCTTCTTCAAATCCATCCTGTTCAGCAAAAAAGGAAAAATCATCAGCTTCTTCGGCGCGCTTGTCAACAGTAGCAATAGGATCGGCGGTGATGTCAAAACTCATCACTACAAACTTAACCTCGCTTGCCGTCTCATCGAGCTTCTTGAGTGTGTAAACCTTACCCCCGGATTTAATCACATCACTCACTTCACCATTTTCAAGGTCAAGTACCGGTTTAAATATGTCACGCACTTCATCTTTATCAACAAACTCAGCGCTATACGGTGTGGTAGACTGGTAGCGGGTCAAAAACAACGAATCGCTTTCAGCAGATGCAAAATCACTGCGCAAATTCTTCATTTCATTGATCGTTCGGGTGGTATCCTCCTTTGTAGGCTTCGTATCAAAGCTTACATATTCAAAACGATACGATTCGTTACGCTGGTATTTTTCTTTATTGTTATTATAATATTCTCTCAAATCATCTTCTGTCACGCTAAGCTCTTCTTCTGAAATCTCAGCGTATGGGTAACGCACAAATGAAATATCTGCAAATGTGTTATTGCGAATAAACTGCTGCTCTACTTCATAGCTGCTTACCTGCATTGCAGACTGTACATAATTCGACATCTTCTGCTGACGTCGTTTTTGTCGCAGCTGCTGCTCAATGCTAATCCAGATCTGGCTGTTTTCAGGAGATTCTATAGCATTTTGTAGCGCAACTCTGTCAATGGTACCATCTTCACGCTGAAACTGCTGGCGAATAAAAGGATCCGGATTTTCGCCGGTAATCATATTAACCACTTCCTGGTCAGTCACCTTAATGCCCAGCTCGTCCATTTTTTGCTGTATCAATATGCTGGTTACCAGGTCCTCCCAAGCTTGGTCTTCATAAAAAGCACGTTGTTCAGGCGTAATAGAATTGCCCGTACGCTGTGAATATTGATCGACATAGTAGCTAACCCGATTATTGTAAGCATCGATTGATATAGCCTCGCCATTGACTTCACCCAATGATCCCGGGCCAGCACCCATTGCTTCAAAAACCCGTGTATCCTGTAGCATCCAAAGTACACCAAAAGAGAAAATAAGCACCCATAAAATAATGCCGGTGCTCTTTCTCATTTTTTCCATTACACCCATGAAATAAAACCTCTTATTGCTTCTTTACGTGATTAAAAACAGATTAAATTCAGAAATTGATAACACATTTCTTAAGCTTCTAAATATACAAGAAGCCAATACTAAGAGCAATCAACGAATTGAAGGAAAGCCTGGTATAAAGAACCCTTCTGAGCCCATACTAAAAAATTTCTATTAGCTTCAGGTTTTTCAGGTACTTCTGTGGATTTTCGTTGATGTTTTTAATCAGCAGCTTCATTTCGGCAGAAAGACTGTCAAGATTATTATATAGAGAAGGATCATTAACCATTTTACCCAAAGAGCCCTCTCCTGAATCAATTTTTTGCAGAATATTATTGAGATTTGTGCTCGTTTTGCTGAGCTCTTTACTCAATGTTTCCACTTCATTTAATGACCTCTCCAAACCTACAAGAGCACTGTCTATCCGGGTTTTGTTGCTTGTACTCACCGTATCAAGATTAGCCAAAAACCGTTTGGCATGTGTAATACTTGACTCAAGGTCACCCCGCTTGTTCTTCATCATTTGAGAAACTTCGGCCGTGGTTGTTTGAAGCTCTCCAAGTATGTCATTGATCTTGGCCTGATTTTCTGAGGACACCGTATTATTGAGGCGTTCCAACAGTGAGTTCAGCTTATCAAACGATTCAGAAACATTCTCACTTAGCTTCTCTCCTTCTTCTTTCAGGCTCTCCACCATGCCCCCGCTATACACTCCTTTGATAGTATCTTCATATTCAATAGTCTCCGGGGAATCACCCATCTTTATCACTATGGACTTGCCATCAAGCAGGCCTTCAGATTCCAGGTAGGCCACTGAGTTTTTAGGGATGTGTACATCCAGATTAAAGTTCATGGTTACTCTTACACTGTCGCTGTTCACCAGGTCAATCTGTTTTACTGAACCTACTTTTACCCCATTAATAAAAATGTATCCGCCTGCCGTAAGGCCATCCACACGATCAAAATAGGTATAAGCCTTTTGAGACTGTCGAAAAATAGGAACATCGTTCATCAGCCGAAAACCAAGGAAGGCTACAACAATAGCTGCCAGTATAGTAATGGTTACTTTTGCTTCGTTACTCAGATTCATTTATTCAATACTCATTAACAATTAAATTTGGTATTCACTTGCTTTCACAAAATCCATCAACTGCCGGTTGTCGCTGGTTTTCATTTCTTCAATGGTACCGTACCAGCATAGCTCCTGGCCTTCCAGAAAAGCCACTTTTTCAGCAATTTCCAATACACTGTGAATATCATGCGTAACTACAATGGAAGTTGTATTCATATTTTCGGCCAATGAAATAATCAATTGGTTAATTTCATCTGATGTTTGTGGATCAAGTCCGGACGTAGGCTCATCATAAATTAAAAAATCAGGGGTCAAAATTGTTGCTCGTGCAAGAGCTACCCTGCGCCGCATACCTCCCGATAACTCGGCAGTAGACTTTTCTGCTGTATCTGCCAAGTTAACCATTTCCAAAGCTTCCATCACCTTTTTTGTGATTTCTTGTTCTCCAAAATCTGTAAAATAACGCAAGGGAAAAGCTATATTTTCGAAGGTGTTGATAGAGTCAAACAGTGCTGATCCTTGAAATAATACACCAAAACGCTGGCGCATTTTTCTTAGAGCCACATATTCAAGCTCAAAAATATTTTCTCCGTCAATGACAACCGTGCCCTCATCAGGATACATCAAAGCATTAAGATGCTTTACCAAAACAGACTTGCCACAACCCGAACGTCCGATTATGGCAATTGTTTCACCCTCTTCTATAGTGAAGGAAACATCTTCCCAAACAAGGATTTCGCCAAAACTTTTTGTAAGATTTTTTATTTCAATCATAGGTTTATAAAACAATAGCAGCTAGTACAAAATCAGCTAATAATACGTAAATACAACTTAAAACGGTTGCCTGTGTAGTACTGGTTCCGACTCCCTCAGCACCACCGGTTGCATAATATCCTTTGAAGCAAGAAATGGATGTAATCACGTAGCCAAAAACAAGTGCCTTAAGAAGTCCAAAGGTTACATCCCACGGGAAGAAAAATTCCCGGGCACCCTGCATAAACTCAGCGGCGGGCAACGCTCCCGATAAAACCCCGGCCGTTAACCCACCTGCAATACCTGATGCTGCCGCAGTGACATAGAGTACCGGAAACATAATCAATCCTGCCAGCACTCTTGGTATAACAAGAAATGAAACCGAGTTAAAGCCCATAGATTCAAGTGCATCAATCTGTTCAGAGACACGCATAGTACCTAATTCTGTAGCAATACGCGCACCTACCTTCCCTGCCAATACCAAACTGGTAATAACCGCCGCCAGCTCAATAATTAACGACTGAGCTACAATAGCCCCAATGACGGTTCTCGGCACGTAGGAAATCTGTAGCTGATAAGCGGTCTGCAGGGTCATTACTGCCCCGGTAAAAACACCCGTAAGCAATACAATAGGAACTGACTCATAGCCTATTTTTACCAGCTCATTAACCAGATTATTTTTGTAGGTCTTATATTCAAGGGCCGAGCGCATGGCATTATATAATAACAATCCATAGCGGCCCAGCTTCTCAAGTGCATCCATAAAATTATTGCTTAAATGTTCGGCCTAGAAACTATTAAATTTCAATGAGGTTGTCATTTCGTGCGCTTTATTTTTTAAGCTATATTATAAACCGGTTAACAGAAACATTGCCAATACGCTTATGAAAAAACTATAATGACCTTATAGATAATGCAGTACTTGCTTGTATTGTCATTACATCAGTTAGCTTGGTTTTTGTTATAGTAGTGGGAGTAATTACTTATATCGCCACACAAACTACACAAATACTATTTGAAAGTGAACTATTTAGAAAACACGCTATGGAAAAACAACTCGAAAAATAGAAAACCACTATATTATTTGTGGTTATTGAAATCCGGGAATCCAATACTGAGCGCACAGACAAAGATCGAGTCTCGCGCCACAATTTTAACCGATTTGTTCAAGAACAAGGACTTTCCTTTCCAAATTTAACGTATTACCAATGATCAGATATCTCACAGCAGGCGAATCACACGGACCACAATTGACCGGTATTATTGAAGGTATGCCCTCCGGCCTTGCCATCACGGAAGATGATATAGCTTTACATTTGGCCCGCCGCCAAAAAGGATACGGCCGAGGCGGACGCATGGCCTTCGAAAAAGATCGCGCCACTATCTCCTCCGGAGTTCGTTTTGGTAAAACAACCGGAGCACCCATCGCCCTGCAAATGCCCAACCGTGCTTATGAGAAAGATGATACCGGCTGGCCCAAAGTGATGAACAAAGAAGGCGACGGGAAAGATGTGGAAAAAATTACCGTGCCGCGGCCCGGCCATGCCGACCTCATTGGCGTGCAAAAATATCGCTATGATGACATCCGTCCCTCTATTGAACGCTCGAGTGCGCGCGAAACAGCCATGCGCGTAGCCTGCAGCGTGCCGGCACGACACCTGCTCAAGCATTTTGGCATTGAAATAGGCGGACACGTTACCCGCATCGGCAGCATTGGCTATGAAAAACCCTGGGAAGACGTGCGTGATATTGTTGACCCATTAATGAAAGAGGGAGCAGAAGCCATTTTCCGCGCTTCGGATGAATCACCCGTGCGCTGCCTCGATGAAGACCTCACCCAACAGATGCGCGATGAAATCATTGTGCGAAGAAAAGAGGGGAGTTCACTGGGCGGACATTATGAAATAGTCGTTACCGGCCTGCCTGCGGGACTTGGCAGCTTTGTGCACTGGGACCGCAAGCTGGAAGGTCAGCTGGCCCAGGCTATTATGGGCACACAAGCCATGAAAGGCGTAGAAATTGGACTCGGCTTTGAGGCCGGCCGGCGACACGGACAGGTGGTACATGATGAAATCACCTATGAAGACGGCGAATACCGCCGCCGCACCAACCGCCTCGGCGGATTTGAAGGTGGTGTAACTACCGGCATGCCGCTAATCATTCGCGGAGTCATGAAACCCATTCCCACCATGCTTACGCCTATCAAAACGGTGGACATTGAAACCAAAGAAGAAAAAGACACCCGCTACGAACGCTCGGACGTGTGCGCCCTGCCGCGTGCCATTGTGGTTATTGAAAATGTCATTGCCCCGGTACTGGCCAATGCGTTTCTGGAAAAGTTTGGCGGCGATTCTATCGAAGAAATAGAAGAGCGGTATAAGAAGTGATGAGTAAGGGAATGACGAGTGATATAGCGCAGGCGGTTGCCTTCCCCCGCATAGCGACAAGCGTTATAAAACTGTCTAAGTGAACAGAATCTCGGAGAGTTTCTCATGTTTTATTATCTTCTGTTGAAACCCAACAGCATTTATTGAGTACATGCTAACAGGCTATGGAATCATCCGATAAAAAAGTTAAACAGCTGGCTTCGTATATAAAGGAGAATCCCAACGATTCGTTCTCGAAGTTTGCCCTGGCGCTGGAGTTCCTGAAAAATGACGAAGTGAACAAGGCACGCATTTTATTTGAAGATATTCGGCATAATGATCCCGGGTATGACGGCGTTTATTATCATCTGGGCAGACTCTATGAGCTGACCGACCAGCAGGAAAAAGCGCTGGAGATTTATAAGGAAGGCATTGCCGTTGCTTCCAAGAACGAGCACAAACGCAATACTTCGGAGCTGAAGGAAGCTCTGGCCGAGCTGCAAATTGAAATGGGTATTGAAGACTGAAATTTTACTCTTGTCATCCCGCACTCCGATGCGGGATCTAGTGATGCAAAAACCGTTGGTTATGCTGGAAATCATAACAAAGTTCTTTGTTGCACTAGATCCTGAAACAAGTTCAGGATGACACACTTTTATTGTAAACAATAATCATACGATGAAATTATCAAACATATTTAAAACCGGATTGTTTACACTCTTATGTATTGTAGGAGCAACCCTTACAGTCCAGGCTCAACAGAAAACGCACCAGGTTCAAGCCGGTGAAACACTCTTTAGCATTGCCAAGGAATATAATATCACCGTGCAGGATTTACGAGACTGGAACAACCTGGAAGGCAACGAATTACGTGTGGGGCAGTCGCTGATTGTTGAGGGTGATCAGTCCACAGAAGACACGACAACCCATGTGGTTGAAGCACAGGAAACCCTCTTCTCTATTTCAAAGAGGTATGGGGTGAGCATTCCTGAGTTAAAAAGCTGGAATAATCTTTCAGACAACAATCTTACTATTGGTCAGGAACTGATTATCTATACCAATGGAGATAATGGCGGAGACAATACAAATAAATCTATCGTCGTAAAAGAGACCGCCCAGCGCAATACCTACTATACGGTAAAAAGTGGAGACACCCTCTATGAAATAGCCCGCGCTCATAATATGACCGTCACTGAGCTGAAGGCACTGAACGATTTAAGCTCTAATAATATCGCTATTGGGCAAGAGCTGACTGTCAAAGAAACAGCCGCACCCCCTTCTGTAGCTGCTGATACTAAATCTTCACCGCAGGGAAAGTTTATCACTTATACGCTAACTGAAAATCAGTCACTGGATAATATTCTTTCCCGGTTTGAAATGGATAAAGACGAATTTGAGGCCTTGAACCCGGGGATTTCTTCAACACAATTTCAGCGGGGACAAAAGCTTACTGTATTAGCTCCGCCTTCAAAATCATACGAAAATCCCTACATCGCTTCTGCAGACCTTAAAAATCTGGGCAAAACGGCTGTTGCAAAATACAGCAGCTCTGAAGTGGGCAAGCCTACAACCAGCGGCGAATTGTATAACCCCGGTGAGTTGACCGCAGCCCATTCCAATATTGCCATAGGTACGGTTATGTTTATTGAAAACCCTGTCACCAATAAGGGTATTTATGTGCGTATCAACGATCGCATTTCGGGAAGTGGACTTAAACTTTCCGACCAAGCCTGGGCTTCACTGAATTTCAGCTCTTCCAACCCATCAGTTAACATTTACCAGGATCAATGAGCAAGCTAAATCAATCTGTAAAAACCTATTTTAACAGCACGCATAGCCTGCTGTACAGCTACCTGATCAGCTTGCCGCTGTTGCTGCTGTACGAAGTCCTTATTTTTATTTCTCAGCCCGACTCCGAACAGGTAGTACGTATCTCTGTTGATGTGTGGATTAAAACCCTGTTCTCTTATCTCGGTAAGGATATACTCTCCATCACGCTCATTTTTGTAGCCCTTATCGGCATTATCATACTTTACAGAGAACGAAACCGGCTTTCCAAGCTTAAAGTCAGCTACTTTGGGGGGATGCTGCTCGAAGCCTCAGCTTATGCTTTTTTGCTGGCCCTTATTATTTCCTCAACAATAGGTGCCCTGCTGCAAATGGTACAACCCGAGACGGTGGATTCTCTTTCTACCTTGCAACAACTGGCACTTTCATTAGGCGCCGGGCTGTATGAAGAACTTTTCTTCAGAGTCATTTTGGTCTCAGCTCTACTCTATCTTTTCAAATTGATCTTTGATAAGCAATGGATGTCGATGGCATCAGCTATGATTTCAGCGGCACTGCTGTTTAGTGCAGTTCATTACGTTGGCGCTTTGGGCGATCCCTTTATGTTTAGCTCTTTTCTGTTCCGGTTCCTGTTCGGGCTTGCCCTGAACGCCATCTACATTTGGAGAGGATTTGGCATGGCTGCGTGGACTCACGCCATGTATGATATCATGCTTGTAGCCTTCCTCTAATTACTTTTTAGAAACCTTTGCAAAACCTTACTGTCATCGCGAACGAAGTGTGGCGATCTCCCTTTAGGAACTTTGATTGGGGGATTGCTTCTCAGGCTCGCAATGACAGGCTCGATTTGGGGGGTTTGCAAAGCCTTCTCAAAGGCAGATACGCTTCAAAATACCTTCACATGAACATTTTATCATTATTTTCGTTAGAAAATTACTAACAGATACATCAATACAATCTATTTAAGATTTAATAATAGATTCTCTATTATGATTCACTATCTTAAATAACTGTAGCATTGTTGATGATACTAATTAAATAATTCTGCAATATTGACCAATTTTAGCGGGATGGCTGAGTTAAATAAAGAAGAAATTAAGAAGCAGGAAGACTTTGAGGAAGAAATTATTCCTCACCTCGATGCTATGTATAATTTTGGACTGCGGCTTACTTCCGATCCGAATGATGCTGAGGATTTGGTGCAGGATACTATCGTCAAAGCCTATCGGTTTTTTAGCAGTTATGAGAAAGGGACAAATGCAAAAGCATGGCTGTTCCGCATTCTCAAAAACTCGTACATCAACAATTACCGCAAGCAATCTAAGCAACCCAATCAGGTTGATTATGACGAGGTTTCTTCATTCTACGAAACCATCCGTGCCGACCGTACGGATACTTCCGATCTGGAAGACCGAATGTTTCGCGAACTGATTGATGATGATATCTCCAATGCCCTGGAAGAACTGCCGGAAGATTTTCGCACCGTTGTTTTACTCTGTGATGTAGAAGGCTTTACCTACGAAGAAATTGCCAACATGCTGGATGTGCCTATTGGTACCATTCGGTCACGGTTACACCGAGGCAGAAATCTGCTAAAATCACAGCTGATGGAATATGCAGAACAACGAGGGTATCAGCCGGATTAACTGCTTTTTTCTTTTCCTTCTTCTGCAATATCCAGTACAATCCTGATTGTTGTTCCCTCACCAGGTTCAGACTTAAGCACAAATACCCTTCCCTTATGATACTCCTCTACAATTCTTTTGGTAAGACTTAATCCCAGGCCCCAGCCTCGTTTTTTAGTGCTGTAGCCCGGCTTAAACACTTCTTCATGATATTTTTTTTCAATGCCGCTGCCCGAGTCCTGAATATCAATAGCAAGTTCTTCTTCAATCTGGTGAATCTTAATTGCCACATAAGCATCATTTTGTGAACTGTGAACGGCATCCATGGCATTCTTAATAATATTTTCCACCGCCCACTGAAACAGTTCCGGATTTACATTCACTTCTGCATTGGAA
This sequence comes from Balneolaceae bacterium, assembly GCA_034521755.1. GTDB lineage: Bacteria > Bacteroidota > Rhodothermia > Balneolales > Balneolaceae > JAXHMB01. Next base: position 686,315 of record JAXHMB010000004.1, on the reverse strand, counting down.
TTAACAGACCGCTTTACATCTACATTTTTGCCCAGCTGTGGCAGGCGATGTTCCATGTAGTCAATTACAGGATCAAGGATATTATCAACTTTCATGGGTTGCAGCTCCGGCTCTGAGCCAATTTTGTTGAAACGCTCAGCGACACCTCGCAGCCTGGTGATATCACTTTCTAGTTCGTTGCAAATATTCTGGGTAAATTCATCATCATTTTTTTCTTCTTTCAATAATTCAACCCAGCCATATAAACTCGAGAGCGGAGTACCCAGCTGGTGTGCCGCTTCGCGGGTCATACCCACCCAAAGGTTCGACTGCTCAGACCTTGTGATAGTCCTAAAACTGATATAAGCCACACCCAGCAAAATAGCCAATAGCGTCAGCTGGATATAGGGAAAATAGCGTAATAGCTGAACTGTAGGACTTTCTCCATAATACACATACTGCATCTGGCTATACTCATCGTTTCCAAGCTTAATTTCTATGGGCAGGTGCATTTGAGAAAATTCTTTTATCGTCTCCTGATCCGGTTTTTCATCCAGATTTACCCAATAGATAATTTCACCTCGTTCATCCAATATAATTGTAGGAACATTATTCCGTTCCTCATCAAACAATATCTCGGTAGTTACAAAGGTTTGCGAGGTTTTATCAGATTCTGCTCGTTCTATCATGCTAATTACGCTGTCAGAAACCGCAGGGTTTGATTTGAGCATATCTATAGCTTTCAAAAGATTCCGGTTAATCTCTTCCTGCACCGGGTTACTCGTGTATTCTATAGCCTTGGCATACAGCTCCACACTTGACCTTTCCTGCTCAAGCATCTGCTCAACAACATACTGGTTATAGGCATAAGAGCCTATGCCCAACAGTATCAGCAGGCAAATCAGTACAATATTAATCCTGTTTGATGTAAGCGAAATCTTCATGGAGCAAATAGTTTATCTGGCAATCAGATTAATCAAATTTTCTAAAAATACGTAATTATTGAAAAGAGTTTAGAGCAGAGGTGAGACGTGAGAATTCAAAAGGAATCCCTTTTCACGTTTCACGTCTCACTTTCATAATGCATAAATAAAAAAAGCTCCTCATAAAATGAAGAGCTTTAATCTTAAAAAATATTTTGATGCCTAAACTACGCCGATGCTTTTCGCTTCTCGTAAACCGGCGGTGCATCATCCTGTATAGTTTCTTTGGTGATGACACAACGCTCAATATTCTTCATGGATGGGATGGAATACATAATATCAAGCATCTCTGACTCCATAATAGAACGAAGTCCACGTGCACCGGTTTTTCGTTTTAAAGCTTTATCAACAATTATTTCTAGAGCATCTTCTTCAAAAACCAGTTCAACGCCTTCCATTTTGAACAGTTTTTTATACTGCTTAACCAATGAATTCTTGGGCTGAATCAAAATGTCAATCATTGCACTTTTGGAAAGCTGATGCAATCCTGAAATAACAGGCAAACGTCCGATAAGTTCTGGAATCAAACCAAACTTCTGCAAGTCTTCAGGTTCTACATACGTGAAAATATCGGGATCGTCCTTGTCGAACTTAACCTGTTCATCAGACTGAAATCCCATGGCGCTTACAGAAAGACGACGCGATATAATTTCTTCTAGTCCGCTAAAGGCACCACCACAGATAAAGAGAATATCCGACGTGTCAACCTGTATAAAATTTTGCTCCGGATGCTTTCGTCCACCTTTGGGCGGTATATTGGCAACGGTTCCTTCTAAAATTTTAAGCAGTGCCTGCTGAACGCCTTCACCTGAAACATCGCGAGTGATAGATGGATTATCGCTTTTGCGAGCTACTTTATCTACCTCATCAATATAAACAATACCACGTTTGGCTTGTTCTACATCATAATCAGCAGTTTGCAGCAGGCTGGAAAGAATGCTTTCCACATCTTCACCAACGTAACCTGCTTCCGTAAGAACAGTAGCATCAGCTATAGTGAAAGGCACATCAATAATATCAGCCAGTGTACGTGCCAAAAGGGTTTTACCACAACCGGTAGGTCCCAGCAAAATAATATTACTCTTTTCAATGACGGTATCGTCATTGGGATCTTGCTGTTCGGCGCTGAGCCGTTTGTAATGATTATAAACGGCAACAGAAAGGGTCTTCTTCGCTCCCTCCTGGCCAATCACATAATCATCCAGCTTTCCCTTGATCTCGGCCGGTTTGAGAAGGGGTTTATATTTTTTATCACGCTTTTTGGACATTGAAGCCAAGTCGCTCTTTACAATTCCGGATGCATCAGAAACACAGCGGTCACAAATATAGACGTCTTCCGGCCCGGCAACCATACTGTTCACTTCCTGGCTTGATCGGCCGCAGAACGAGCAATGAATTGTTTTATCGTTATTTTCTTTGTCGCTCATAGCAAAAGAGGTTTAAAAAACCTTAGGATTTTTTGTCGCTTCGCTTCATCACATTGTCAACAAGGCCATAATCTTTAGCCTCATCAGCACTCATCCATTTATTTCGGTCAGAATCTTCAAGCACCTGCTCTTGATCCTGCCCGCTGTGCTCCGCAATAAGACCGGTTAACAGGTTTTTAATTCGGATGATTTCCTGTGCCTCAATTTCAATATCACTGGCTTGTCCCTGAACACCGCCTAATGGCTGGTGAATCATAACACGCGCATTTGCCAACAAATTACGTTTGCCTTTGGTGCCGCCGGTAAGCAGTACCGCACCCATAGAAGCAGCCATACCTACACACGTTGTGGCTATATCACACTTTACATACTGCATGGTGTCATAAATAGCCAAACCGGCAGAAACTACGCCGCCAGGACTGTTAATATACAAATTAATATCTTTTTCTGGATCTTCTGACTCCAAAAAGAGCATCTGAGCAACGATTGAACTGGCTACAACGTCGTTAACAGGCGTTCCAAGGAAAACGATTCGATCTTTAAGAAGGCGCGAATAGATGTCATAAGCACGCTCTCCACGGCTTGTTTTTTCTACCACCATGGGTACCAAATTGTTATTTTGGATCTCTTCTCTGTTGCTCATATCCGGCATTTCAAAAAGTGGTTGTTTGGTCATAATAATCAGTAATTATTGATTTTACTTCGTTGCAGCCGCTCCGGCCTTAACTTTTTCGTCGTATTTTTCCTGGTATTTCTCTTTGCTTATTTCCTTGATCTTAACTTCGCCCTTCAGCTTCTCAAAAACCTTATCTTCTCGAATACTGTTTCTCAGGCTTTCCAGCTGCTGTGGATTCTGTGCAAACATATTGCGCATTTGATCAATGGTAACACCATAACGGGCAGCTTCTGCCTGTAAGTATTCGTCCACATCTTCGGGTTTTATTTCAATATCATCAAATTTTTCTTGCAGCTTTTCATTGATGAAGAACCATTTTGCGTCCCTTTCTGCACGCTCCTGCATGTTTTCTTTGTACTCTTCCTCATCAAAACCTGCAGGAAGCTCTCCACCCGATTGTTGGGCTACACGCTGTACATACTGGTTGAGTACCTGCTCCTTAAATACTTCGGGAACTTCAATATCATGGGCTTCAACAAGCTCATCAATTACATCGTTTTTAAATAGGTCATCAGCCGACTGATCATAATAATCCTGAATGCGACTCTTTAGCAAGCTTTTGTACTCATCCACATTTTTAGCTTCCTCATTGCTCTGCTTTTTAACAAACTCATCGGTCAGTTCAGCTTTATGAGGAATCTCTACCTTTTTAATAATCAGGTGAAAGCGGTGCGTGTGGTCATCATGACCTACTTCTACATCTACTTCATCTCCTGCTTTTTGACCCAAAAGGTCATCCTTGAATTCTTTGAACTCGTCTTTGCGGAGATCAATCTCCTGATCTTCGTCTTTTTGCCCTTCAACCGGCTCTCCATCATCATCAAGATGAATGACATCAACTGTTACTTTTGATTTTTCGGTAATCTTATCATCCACTTCTTCCCAGTTGCCCTGGTTTTCCAGCGTACGATCAACTTCTTCCATCACTTCTTCATCGGTAACATCATGCACCAGTCGATCTACTTTGACCTTACTCAGGTCTTCAATTTCAAAATCCGGCTTTGAACCAATCTTGAACTTGGCTTCCAGCTGATCATCTTCCCAGGTGAGATCCAGCATCTGGCTTTCACCGACAGGCTCATATTCAGGAACTACTTCATTTTCAAAAACTTCCTGAATGTACTTGTTGATTTCTTCCTGCTCAATTTCATCGCCAAAACGCTTCTTTACGATGTTTAGCGGCACCTTGCCCGGACGAAATCCCGGCATTTGAATTTGATCCTTATACTTTTTGTAAGCCTCGTCGAACTTGGGCTTAAGATCTTCTCGATTTGCCGAAATCGTTAATTCTTTATCAACGGCTGTTAAATCTTGTACAGATATATCCACGAAATTATGATTTTGTTAAACGGTATGCACTAATGTTATTCAAAATATTGGATGTGTGTACGAGAGGGGGGACTCGAACCCCCACGTCCAAAGGACACTAGATCCTAAATCTAGCGCGTCTACCAATTCCGCCACTCTCGCAGATAATCAAAATAAACCAGTATTTTGACTTAGTTTACAAGCCACGAAAGCTACGGTTTTTTTCATCTGATTTCAACAGAAATAATGATAAAAGAATTCACTTGCCTCACTATGTCACCCTGAATTCATTTCAGGGTCTTAAGCTAAATTTCATAAATAACTTTAAATATAATCTTTTCAGAGAAAAGGTTTTTTATACTATTTTAAACATGTTCACGAGTGTTAACTAAAACTATCCGCTGCCGTTATGTTTAACAACCTTCGCCTGGTTTATATAACCACCAAAGACAAAGCCGAAGCCCAAAAAATTGGCCGAAAAATTGTAGAAGAAAAGCTTGCTGCCTGTGTAAATATTATAGATGGGATGGAATCTATCTATCGCTGGGAAGGCGAAATTAAAGAAGACAATGAATGTATTCTTATTGCCAAAACCCCTTATCACAACGTGCACGAGCTTACAGAATGTGTTAAAGAAATGCACAGCTATGATTGTCCCTGTGTTATTTCGCTGCAGCTCAGTGAGCAGGAAGGCAACCAGGAATACCAGCACTGGCTGATCAAAAATTCAAAAAGACAGCAAATAAACTACGAAATCGAAGATATTTAGGAACCGAATAAGCAGGCCAATCAAACTCTATCTACCTTGCCGGTCATAAAAACCGAACAACACAAGCATACTCTTTGGGCAACTATCAACCGACCGAACTCCCGGAATGCCGTCAACTTTGAGGTTATTCATGCGCTCGAACAGATTCTGGACCAACTTGAGAATGATGACTCTATTCTCACTTTTGTGTTACGCGGGGAAGGGGATCAATCATTCATTTCAGGTGGAGATCTCAAAGAGTTTCATACCCTGGAAACAGCAGAAGAAGCCAAACCTATGGCACGGCGAATGCTCAATATCTACCAGCGTTTGGAACAGCTGCCCTGCTGGACCATCGCCTGCATCAACGGAGCTGCTTACGGCGGCGGATGTGAAACCATGCTGGCTTTTGATTTCAGGATTGCTTCCGGTCATGCCACCTTTGGGCTGACTCAGGGACGCTTTTACCTGCCGCCCGGCTGGGGCGGGCTCACGCGACTGGTAGAACGGGTTGGCCGATCAACCGCTTTGAAATGGCTGGCTGAGGCCGCTGTTATTAATGCTGAAGATGCACTCAGGCATAAACTTATAGACCGCGTCGTTGCCAAAGATGAGCTGAATGACAAAACTCTGGAATGGGCGGAACAGCTCAGCAAAAATGACCGCCAATATATCGACACTTTAAAGAAAGGAGCACTGCGGCTGACCGAGGCACGCTGGAAAGCTATCGAGGCTGAACTGGAACCTTTTGCCAAATTTTGGGAAGATGAACGGCATCAGGAAAGAGTGCAAAAGTTTTTGGATAGAAAAAGCTAAATAATTATTCGCTCTCCACTTTAGGACGCAGCTTTATTTTGGCTTCATAACGCTTACCCTCTCTAAATAACTCAAGCCTCATCGTGTCGCCCACTTCATATTCTCTTAAAATAGCCTGTAAGTGCATGGGGCTTTGAATAGCTTCATCACCAATCTTTAGAATGATATCGCCCGGTACAACGCCGGCATCAAAAGCAGGGCCATCTTTGTTAACGCCGGTTACCAGCATTCCCGGTACCGGGGGCAAGCCATATTGACGAACCAGCTGCGGCGTCATTTCGGTGACGGCCAAGCCATTGTCATACGACAGTTTTACTTCTCCCTCTGTAGATAACTGACTAATAATTTTTTGCACACGGTTACTGGGAATAGCAAATCCGAGGCCCACAAATCCGCGACTGGTACCGCCGGTATAGATAAACGTATTTACACCAATTACCTCTCCTTCACTATTTACCAAAGGTCCGCCCGAGTTCCCACTATTGATAGCAGCATCTGTCTGAATCATGTCAATATACACCCGGGGCTCGTTGGGATTGGGACGGAAGTCACGATTCAGCGCACTTACTACTCCAACTGTTACCGAAGGCTTGGCGGTATCAAACAGTCCGAAAGGGTTTCCAATAGCCAGTGACCATTCGCCCACCATAATTTCATCAGAGTTGCCAAATTCTACATAAGGAAAATCACGGTCTGCGCTTAACTTCAACAAAGCTAGATCCGCTAATTCATCCGTGCCTAATATTTCGGCCTCATACTGGTTGCCGTCAGGCAGCGAAACCATCACTTTAGTGGCATTTTTATTAGCTACATGTTCATTGGTAACTATTAATCCATCTTCACTGATAATAAAACCTGATCCGATACTGCTGTATTCGCGCTCTCGTCCGGGGGCTAAAAAGGGTTCAAAGAACTGGTTGTAAGCAATGCGCGGCCGGCCTTGAACCAACTCTGTTACGGTAATACTTACCACTGCCGGACTTACTTTATCTACGGCATTGGTAATAGCATTGCTGCGAGTATCTTCAATAGTATTGGCAGGTGTCCCATTTTGGGTTGGCTGTTGCAATTCTTTGGCTTCCTTGTTCGAGGGCAAAACCTTGATGGTGCTATCGTTCTCCACTTGAAGAGAGTCGGGCTGTGAAGAGGTTTTCTGCTCTTCAGGTGTGCAGGAAAAAAAGAGTAGCGATACGAATCCAAATATGAGTGTACGGATCATCACAAAAAATTAAACCGAGTTTAGGTCTTGGCTGCCGGGGCTACTTGCTTCGATCCAATACCAACTACTTCTTCAATAGCTTTTTTCAGTGGACCCGGATGCCATGCTCCGGAAGCTTTTTTATGTCCGCCCCCACCGATCTCCCGTGCCCAAACATTGACATCCACATCATTGCTCTTTGAACGAAGACTCATCTTGATACCTTCACCCAAATCTTTAAACAAAATGGCTGCCTTAATACCGGCAACGCTGAGCGGGTAAGCCACAAAACCTTCGCAGTCATCATTTGTGGTATCGGTAGCCTCCAGCATTTCGCTTGTAACGTACATAGTCGCAATTTGATTGTCTTCATGCAACTCAATTGTACCCATGGCCATGCTTAGCAGATGTAGCTGATTCAACGTCTTGTTCGAAAAGACTCTTTCAGCGACCACATTGGGGCGAAAGCCTCCAGCCTCAAGCAGGCTTGAGGCAATGTTCAGCGTTTCTGGGGTTACACTGTCATATTGCAACGATCCGGTATCGGTAAGAATGCCGGTGTATAAAGCTTGGGCTGTTTCTGTATCCAGCTGATCAAGATTATGCTCAGCATATAAATTGTAAATAAGCTCACAGGTAGAGGAAGCTTCTTCTACAGAAATGCTTAAATCAAAACCATCTTGCGGATCGGGATGATGGTCGATCATATAGGTTGGTTTTGGGTAATCCTGAATCATATCAGCGTAACTGCCGAAACGAGTTGGAGAATTGCCATCAACCAATATGAATGCATCACACTGCTTAAACTTCTTTTCCGAAGGTGACTCAACCTCAAAAAAGTCGGTGAGCCATTGTAAGTTTAATGGAACAGAATCATCATTGAATGCTATCGCACGCATATCATTTTTCTCGAGCCAGCGGCAAACGGCCACTTGTGCGCCAATACAATCGCCATCCGGCCGGATGTGCGAGTATACCCCGACGGTTCGGGCGCTTGCCAAGTTTGTTAATTAGCTCTTTAAACATTTGAGACTGTTTTTAGTCCAAAAAATAAGCCTATTAAAATGAGGGATAGCTGTGAAGAAAGCAATATTTTTTTCGGGATGAATTGTTGGTCCATTTTCATGTATTTTGAAAGAAATTGAAACGCAATAATCACCCGAATATTGGATATCCTAATTTTATGTAATGGGCTAGCACCCTCTAAAGAATTATTAAAAGAAACCTGCGATTGGGCTGATTTCTTTATCGCTGCTGATGGTGGAGCGAATACCGCCCTTTCGATGGGAATTAAACCCGATGTGGTGATTGGCGACATGGACAGCTACAGTCCTTCGCTTGAAGATGATTTTAAAATTATCGAAGATCCCGACCAGTACAGTAACGATCTGGAGAAAGCCCTGGGATTGGCAGCCGACAAAAAGGCTCAAAACATTATGGTGCTCGGTGCCATTGGCAAACGGGTAGACCAAACCCTGAAAAATATCTCGGTACTCAAACAGTTCAACAAACAGTTCAAAAATTTGATATTCCGGGATGATTACGGAGATCTGAAACTTATTGAAAGTCCTTTTTCTGCTGATCTGGAAGTCGGCACTACCGTTTCGCTCTTTCCGCTCTCGGGAAAAGTAACGGGTATTAAAACTGAAGGACTTATGTACCCTCTTAACAATGAAACTTTAGAAAATGGCGTAAAGGATGGGTCATCAAACGAAGTGGTTTCAAATCCGGTTAGCATTTCTTTTGAAAAAGGAGATTTGATCTTGTTTGTGGGGAGAAATATTTAATCCCAACTTATTCTTTGCCCCACTATTGTGAATCAAATATCTTTAGCCTTTTAAATAACTTTATACCATTGTCAGAACTAAGCTTTACATTTTGGGACTGGGGACTGATTCTCAGCTACTTTGGACTCTTGGTTTTCCTGAGCTGGAAAAAAGACTGGGAAGACCAGGATGAAGAATCTTTTTTGCTGTCCGGCCGAAAGATGACACTCCCCGCTTTTGTAGCCACACTGGTCTCTACCTGGTACGGCGGCATTCTTGGTGTTGGAGAATACAGCTACCAGTTTGGGATTTCGCAGTGGCTACTTTTCGGATTTCCCTTTTATGTATTTTCTGCACTTTTTGCCTGGCTGCTGGCCGGTAAAATTCGACTCAATAAGGCACTAACCATCCCCGAAGCCATGGGGAGTTACTATGGTGAAAATGCCGGTCGATGGTCGGCTATTCCCATATTTATCCTGGTTAGTCCTGCACCCTACATTCTCATGCTTGGTCTCATTTTTCAATACCTGACCGGCGGATCAGGTGACTTTCTGTGGTATGCTTCTGCGGTGGCGTTTTTTTCTGTGGCCTATGTATCCTTTGGTGGATTCAGTGCTGTTGTGCGAACGGACATGCTTCAAATTACGCTCATGTTCGGCGGTTTTATCTTGCTGCTGTATTTTGCCGGCAATGAGTTTGGTTCTCTTACCAAGCTGTGGAACACCATGCCTGATACCTATCGCGACATCACCGGTGGTCAAGACTGGCAGTATATTCTGGTATGGTTCTTTATTGCGCTCTGGACCTTTGTGGATCCCAGCTTTCATCAGCGCGCCGCGGCTGCCAAATCACCGAAGACGGCCCAAAAAGGAATTTTTATCTCGATCCTCCTGTGGTCTCTCTTTGATTTCATGACCATGTTCAGCGGGATTTATGGATGGGCCATTCTTGGTCCCGACCTCAGCGAACCCATTATGGTTTATCCCTACCTTGCTAATGAGATTTTACCCATCGGGCTAAAGGGATTATTCTTTGTGGCCTTGCTTGCAACCATTATGTCTACCCTGGACAGCTACCTGTTTTTATCGGGTCAAACACTGGGGCGCGACCTTCTTGTTAAGATTTTTCCAAATACCTCTAACAACCGGCTGACAAGAATCAGCGTATTGGCAGCTGCTGTGCTCGGCATTTTGCTCATCATTGTCTATCCCAGCGTTATCGACATCTGGTATGTGCTGGGCTCTGTAATGATTCCGGGTATTCTCATTCCCGTGCTGGGCGTATATCTCAAAGCATTCAGCCTCAAAAAACAATGGGTCATTCCAACTATGCTGCTGAGTATTGGTGTTTCTCTGATATGGTTAATTTTGGGAACCCTATTCAACGAAGGAGCTTACTCTTACACATATCTGGGAATTGAGCCGTTTTATCCCGGACTATTTACCAGTATTCTTTGCTGGCTGATTGGCAGAAAGAAAAGTGGCAACCTTCTTGAAGAAACGGAATTTACCAAAGATGAGATGCTGGAGTAGAAGGCAATAAGTGATGAGTAACGAGTAATCTAGGCGGGCAGATTTCATGGTCTATCTTCACTTTTAATTTTCAAGAATAATAACGATCAGTACTCAGAACCCCATTGCTAGTTACTCCCTACTCAATACATCAAAACACTTAGTGCACTTAGTATCTTAGTGGTATTAATGCACGCTAGGTACTTTTTAGGATATGCCCAAGGTTCAATTTGTGGATGGGAATTAAATACTTTGTAGACAGCGCATCCTTCTGAATATTTAGCATGCCGGTTGCGCGGAAGTCTACAATGCAGATGCCCTCAAGCAAACGTACTACTTCACCGATACCATAATACTCAGGGCAAGGCCCGTAATAAACCAGGTCTCCCAGCTGAATATTGTTATTGGCCCGCAGGTTATAGGGATAAATAACCGGAAGACGATCTAATCGATATGAAAGTTTACTTGCTGGCATGAGCTAAATATATCGCATTTTTATCGGTTATCTGAAATGACAAATTTTCGGGTTGTTGGATTTTCTATGCCAATTTGGATCCACACAGCATCATCAGGAATCAGTGCTCGAATTCTATTTGGCCACTCGACTACCGAAACGCCGGACCCATAAAAATATTCTTCAGCTCCTATCTCCAACGCCTCCTGTTCCGACTCCATTCGGTAGCAATCAAAATGATAAAGAGGTTTTTCACCTCCCAAATATTCATGAATCAATGTGTAAGTGGGAGAATGAACTTGCTTCTCATCAATACCCATTCCTTTGGCTAAGCCTTTTACAAAATGTGTCTTGCCCGCACCAAGCCTGCCTTCCAGACAAAGAATATCACCGGCATTAAATTGCTCTGCCAGTTTAATACCCAGCTCAATGGTTTCCTTTTCCGAATGTGTGGTGAATTCTTTATCCATAGGTTCTAACAGTTATAAATCACCCTCAAGATAGTAGCTATTCCTTGTCATTCAAATACAGATTGCAATAGACTGGCGGGCATTACTTTTAAAACCCAAACGATTTATTGAAAAGCCCGGGGTCGCATCGTTACAACGGGTAAAATCATTTCCTCCATACTGGCACCCCCATGTAAAAAAGTATCCCGATACCTGTTCTGATACCGGTGGTAATTGGTAGGATAAACAAAATAATAATCTTCTTTGGCGATGATATAATTATTAACAATGCCCGGCGATGGCAGCTTGTAGGCTTCCGGATCATCAATCATCATAGTGATATCTTCGTTGGCATTGAGGTTACGGCCAAACTTGTAGCGCAAGCTGGTTGAGGTTTCCCGGTCTCCATACACTCGTGTATCCCTCAAAGCCCGTACTGCTCCATGATCACTGGTTACTACAATAGTAACATCTTCATCCGCCAGAATTTTAAAAATTTCCAAGAGCGATGAATGCTCAAACCACGTCTTTGTGAGTGACCGAAATGCAGGAACATCCGGAGCAATTTCTTTGAGAATCTGAGAATCAGATCGCGAATGAACAAGCGTATCAATAAAATTATAGACAAATGTGCTGAGTGGTGATTGCGTATAATTGAGAATGCGATCCGTTATTTTCTTGCCCTCATCAGCATTCAGTATCTTCTCATACTTGGCATTGATAACGTAGCCATTTCTTGCCAGCTGCTTTGTTAACAATTCTTCTTCATATTTATTCAGAGAACTTTCATCGTCTCCCTGATCCCATAATTCAGGGTACATATTTTGAATTTCAAGAGGATATAACCCGGAAAAAATTGCATTCCTTGAATACGGGGTAGCAGTGGGCAGTATGGAATAATAGAAATCAGTGTCAATGCTAAAGTAACTGCTCAACAAGTTTTCAAAAACCAGCCACTGGTCATAACGCAGGCAGTCAATAACAAAAAAGAGTGTGGGCTTATCTGTTTCCAAGTGAGGTAATACATAATCACTTACAATATCTACCGATAATTTTGGCCGGTCTTTTTTAGGTCCGGATACCCATTGGCTATATTTCTGCTCAATATAACGGCCAAACATCCGGTTGGCTTCCCGGTACTGATCTCCCAGCACCTGCAAAAGTGATTCTTCACCTGATTCCAAATCAATATCCCAGCGGGTAAGCTGCTGGTAAATTTCAATCCATTCTTTCCAATCAGTGTCCTCCTGAATACGATCAGAAATCTCGTTGAAATTTGCCAGGTAGGTTTGAGCAAACTTTTCTGTGCGTATTCTTTTCCGCTCCAGAATACGCTTAACCGTCAACAGAATTTGGTTGGGATTTACCGGTTTAATAAGGTAGTCTGAGATCTTTCCACCTATGGCCTCTTCCATAATAGATTCTTCCTCACTCTTGGTAATCATAACCACCGGAAGAGAAGGTTGTATGGTCTTTATCTTGTTAAGTGTAGCCAGTCCGTCCATACCCGGCATTTGCTCATCCAGGAACACGATATCAAAAACCTTATCTTTGATAAGCGTAACGGCATCTCCACCGTTGGTCACCGGAGTGATTTCAAAACCCTTTTTTTTAAGAAAAATAATATGCGGTTTAAGCTGATCTATCTCATCATCAGCCCAAAGAATACGGTTAGACATCAATGCATTGTAGCGTTAGAAATTTACTCTTTAAGTTTGATAAAAGGTTTGATCTTTTCCAACCGCTTTTTGCCAATGCCCTTAATCTTCAATAGTTCTTCAAATGATGTGAATAATCCGTGTTCATTTCTATGATTAATAATACGCTGTGCATACGCTGGACCAATGCCTGTAAGTTTTTGAAGTGCCTTCAGATCTGCTGTATTGATATTAATTGTTTCTGAAATAGCATCTTCCGCTGTTCCGGCAGAAGAAGAATCAGTAGTGTCGGCAGAAACTGCTTTCTTTGGAATGTCAGATTCCACAGCTGGATTATAACGCTTCATCAGTTCAGCTTCCTCCATCTCAAGAGCCTGACTTCTTTGTTGAAATTCTGTTTCCAAGGCAGCATACTCATGCTCATCTACCGTCAATTGTGGCTCTATATACTGATTCACAGCCGCTAAAACCACCATAAGAACCAATAGAATTGAAACAGACTTACGTTCAGCCGGTGTAATCTTAAGTGCTTCAAATATAAAAAACAGCTTCCGTTTCCAGCTCATAATTACACATTCAATTAATGATGTATTAAGTAAGACCAGCTTAATACACATTCCTTACAATATGCAGCTTGTTTTACATGAGTTCCGCCATAGGCGTGCTCTTGGCAGAGATAAGAAGCCAGTTCAAAAGCTTTTATCACCTGTTTTTAGAATCAGTTGCCATACCCTCTATTTGTCTGGTCATTTCGTTTTGAAATAAGTAGGAATCTGACAGCAATCTTTAACAATTCATAGTGTCATTAATCGCTAATCCTGCCATAAGGGAGAACAAGAATCTTGCCTTAGTTCCAGAATAGGGCTGATTTCTCCCGGCATAATATCCTGTGCGGAATCCGAAGGGCGGTCAGGATCAAATCGTACTGGTTCTACCATCGAAGCAAGCACAAAAATCGACAGACCATCGATTTGGTCCCGCCCGCAGGATGGAGCGGGTTCAGGATTTCAGACGGCGATTTTTTGGGTTACTTTTTTGATCGTTCAAAAACAGTAACAGAACAACGGGACTATTAATGATCTTAGCTGAATGAATACAAAAAGAAGACGCTCTCCTGTTTTGTATTTTTCAAGATCGAAAATTATGTCAAACTCAGGTTTGTTTAAGAGATATATTTATAAGATGTTCTTTTCATCATGCCTGATTCAAAAACATATACCTATCAAAGCATGCCGGTCAATTATCACCAGTTAGGTGAAGGGAAGCCGCTCATCGTCCTCCATGGATGGGGAAGCAGCAGTAGCGTAATGATGCCCTTAGCGAAACAGCTTAGTCATCTTAGAGAATGTTTTGTGCTGGACCTTCCCGGGTTTGGAGATACACCGGAGCCATCAACATCCTGGCATATTGATGACTATGCAGATATGATTGAGTCGTTTATCAAAGATAAATTTGATGAACCCGTTGACCTGCTGGCCCATTCTTTTGGGGGGCGCATCACTCTTAAACTTTGTGCCCGACCATCTGGCAAAGAACGGATTGATAAAGTTTTGATTACCGGTGGTGCAGGGATGAAACCGAGGCGTTCTGCTTCTTACTACGTTAAAAAATACACGGCGAAACTGCTTAAGGCTCCCTTCTTAATACTGCCTTCGAAGCAAAGAGAAAAAGCCTTGGATTGGCTCCGAAATACTTCAGCTTGGAAAGCATTGGGGTCTTCAGAGTACGCTGAACTGAGCGGAGTAATGCGTGAAACATTCGTTAAATCAGTCACTGAGCATCTTGAATCCTGCCTGCCTGCTATCCCCCATGAAGTACTACTGCTTTGGGGACGCGATGACAACGCAACTCCATTGTACCAAGGTGAACGTATGGAAGCGGGTATTAAAAATGCCGCACTTGTTGTGATTGATAATGCCGGACACTACGCCTTTCTGGATCGCCCCAAGCATTTTGCTTCCATTGCAGAAGCATTTTTCAAGGATTAGTCTGTTATCTTTCTTTCTCTTCCAGCTCTCTTTCTTTAAAATCTTCATCAAAATAATTGTACCATTTTCGAAACGGCCGGAAAGCATTCTCAGGGTCAAAGGGTCTTTTATATTCGCTTTGGCGACACTCTTCGCTACAGCAACCTTCCATCTTTCTTGCCCCTTCTTCTGAGCATACAAACAGCCTGTTGCACTCCATATTTGCACAATTAATGTACGTATCCGCCGGCTTGCCCGTAATCTCACACTCGGCAATAGGCTCCATATCCTTTTCATTCACAGGAACCACCAGGCGATCATCAAAAACAAAGCACTTGCCCTTAAAATGTTCTCCCCCTTCTTCCTTTCCATAACGCAAGATACCGCCATGCAGCTGGTTCACGTCTTCCCAGCCCTTTTCTTTCATCAGCACCGAAAATTTCTCGCAGCGAATGCCGCCGGTGCAGTACATCAGAACTTTTTTATCTTTATCTGCTTTTAGATTTTCAAGCCACTCGGGAAATTCATAAAAGTTTTCAATTTCAGGAGTTAATGCACCCTCAAAGTAACCAATTTTAGATTCGTAATCATTGCGCACGTCAATCATAATATAGTCTTCTTCTGACTCCATCACCTGCTTCCATTCGGATGGCTCCAGATATTTACCGCCCTTTTTAGGATCAGCTTCGGTATGCAGCGCCACAATTTCATCACGCGTTTTACAAATCAATTTTGCGAAGGGGATGTAGTCTGAAGTGTCCGTTTTGTAATCAATGTTTTCAAAACCTTCGATCGATGAAAGGTGATCTTTGTATCTTTGAACTTGTTCAGGCGTCCCCCCGAGTGTTCCATTGATACCTTCTTCACCAATATAGATTCTACCCTTTACGCCGAGTTCCTTGCAAAAAGATTTGTGCTCTTTGCAAAACGTTTCAGGATCATCAATTTCACGGAATTTATAATAAAGTATAACTTCGCACATTATTTACTTAGCGCCTTATGCAATTCGAATTAACGAATGCTGGTTACTCTGATTTTGTAGAGGCTAAAAATAAGAGTAATTTTGGAAGAAATGAACTGTAACTCAATAGTTTAAACCGCCCCATTTGTAATGTCATTAGTACGAGCATCTATATGCCTGGCAATCTTTTTGATGCTTTTGGCAGTCAGCAAGGTTTCCGCACAGCAGACACATCTGCATGAACATCCCGTGCTGGAAGCTATTGATAAAGCCTATCAAAAGGGGCAGCTATCCACCGATGAAAGTGTGCTCTATAAATTTTATGCTGTCAGGTCTCCATCCAAGTTACCGGCTAATTTCCAAACTAGAGGTGGGGAACCCGTAAAATGCGGAACCCCTGTTTTTGCTGACTATCATCGAAAAAGAGACCAGCTGAGCCAGACTACTATTGATGAAATTGAAAGAATGACCGCTGCCAGTCAGGCCAGTGAAACCTACACATCTCCCTCTGGAAATTTTTTGATTCATTACGAAACATCCGGCAATGACGCAGTTCCACCCGATGACACTTCAGGAGTGAATGGTGTGCCGGATTATGTAGAGTATGTAGCAGCGGCCGCAGATTCTTCCTGGCGCTACCAGGTTCAGGGCTTGGGATTCACTGATCCTATTCTGCAATCCAGCCAGTATGATGTAACGATCAGAAACCTTGGTACCGGTTTTTATGGGCAAACGCGTGCACTTGGCAACACTACGGAAATAGAAATACATAACAATTTTCTGAATGGATTTCCTCCAAATGATCATCCTGATGGGGATCAGATTGGAGCTATATATGTAACCATGGCTCATGAATTTAAGCATGCCATTCAATATGCTAACAACCAGTGGCAAGGCAGTGCCGGCAGCTTCAACTGGATTGAAATGGATGCCACCCTGATGGAAGAGGTCACCTACGACAATGTTAATGACTACTACAATTATATAGTCGACAGCCGTTCAATTTTTCTAGACCCGGCCAGTGCAACCCCCGGTGCTTATTGGGATGTCAGCTTCTCTATCTTTTTTAATGAAATCTTTGGCCCCGATTTCTGGGTGGATGTTTGGCAAGAAGAAATAAAGTCAAATGCAACGATGGATTTTCTGGATGCTATTATTTCTCAAACACAATCCCGCGGTTCTTCTTACCCCGATATATTTGCCGAAGCACACCTTTGGCACTATGCTTCAGGCCCTGAAAATGCACCCCTCAACTATGGGTTTGAGGAACGCTTAAACTATCCTGATCCTACTATTACAGAAACGATCAATGGTACCCAATCATCACTTAGCAGTGAAAAATTGATCGAAGCGCATGCTGCTAATTATTTTGATATTACACCTGTGGGAAATGAATCTAATCAAGTGCTTATCACTTTAACTGCTGATATTAATGAATATGCCGCTGCAGCAATTGCATATTTTAAAGATGGTACATCAGATATCTATATCGGCACCAATGTTTCCAATTCGGGGAAACTTCGTCTGGAAACAACCTGGAACTGGAAAGATGTTGAAGAAATTGGACTCGTAGCTGCAAATACCAGCAGGTCAGCAGGCATAAACCTGAATGTTGCTACAAAATCTTATACTGCTGACCTCGTAACATTAAAACAGAATTATCCGAATCCTTTTAATGGTACAACAATCATTGAATTCACTTTGCAACAAGATTCTAACGTGCAACTCAGGCTATATGATGTAACCGGCCGATTGGTACGAACCATCATTGACGGACCTCGGACAGCAGGTACATACACTCCAACTCTGAGCAGTGATCGCCTGGCTTCGGGTATATATTTCTATCGGCTTATTACAGACAAACGGAGCAAAGTGAAGAAGTTAACTCTTATCAAATAGCGTTAAAGTCCCAGATCTTTAGGCGGTAAAACCGAAAATGGGCCTCAAAGCCTCAGGGTGCCTTCCATTCTTGCTGTAATACTATGTATATGTTCATTTTTTGAATGAACAAAAAACGAACCAAAAAACTCACCGGCTGAGTATTCTGCAGGCGTTTCGAACCTCAAGCGGGAGTATTTCAATGGTCCTTCTATTGACTGTAATTGTTTAAAAGATTTCTTACCGGTACGAAATACTCCTGTTCGCTTTCTGCTCTCTACGCAGAATACAAGGCCGGAAAATAATCTTCCCTTCAGGGGAGTGTCCGCCAGCTAGCCCTGCGGAATGCCATTGTATGGCCCCGCTTTGCGGGATTCCGCTAGGGCTGGCGGACGAGGGGTGTTAATAACCAATGCCCGTCATTTTAAACCCCCGAAAACTTGGGAAGCAATCTCTATAAGACAACCCATGATTAAACATCGAGATCTTTAGGTGGCAGTATTTTTCCGGTTACTTCACCGAAACCTACACGGTAGCCTTCTCCCTGTGCATACCCTGTCATGGTAACGGTATCACCATCCTGGATAAAAGTTCGCTCTTCTCCATTGGGAAATTTGATCGGCTTTTCTCCTTTCCAGCTCAACTCGAGCATGCTTCCATAAGAGTCTTCGGTCTTCCCGCTAATCGTTCCTGAAGCATACAGGTCTCCCGGACGGATGTTGCAACCGGTGATAGATTGATGAGCCAGCTGCTGATTCATACTCCAGTACAAGTTCTTGTAGTTTGAATCACAAATTTTATGTGCCTCATCCATTTCTTCACCCTGTAGGAATACTTCCAAGTTGATGTCATACCAACCATCATCCGTTCTTAAATAAGGAAGCGGTTCGGGATCTTGCTTGGGTCCGGATGTCTTAAAAGGCTCAAGGGCATCAAGGGTTACAATCCATGGCGAAACAGAGGTAGCCCAATTCTTGGCCAGAAATGGTCCCAGTGGCTGATATTCCCACTTTTGGATATCCCGGGCACTCCAGTCATTAACCAGCATGAGTCCAAAGATATGATCTTTGGCATTTTTTATGGAAATATTATCTCCCAACTCGTTACCTTGCCCGGTCAGGAATCCCATTTCCAACTCAAAGTCCAATAATTTACAAGGTGAAAAGACAGGCGTTTCGCCATCATCAGAAAGAATCTGCCCCTGGGGACGATGCAAATTTGTTCCACTTGCTACTACTGAACTTGCACGTCCATGGTATCCAACCGGCAGGTGTTTCCAATTGGGCTTTAAGGCATTTTCCGGACCCCGAAACATGGTACCTACATTAAATGCATGCTGTTCTGAAGAATAGAAATCTGTATAATCTCCAATATCGACCGGTAACAACATGTCAACGTCATCTTGCCTGATGAGCACTTTGTTTCTCAGTGATTCATTATCACGAAGCGTTGGCTCATCACTGCTTAACAAATTGCTGATCACCGATCGAGCCTCCGACCAAGCCTTGTGTCCCAAGGCCATAAATGCGTTGAGTGTGGTTCGGTTGAATACTTCTTTGCCATCAAGCTCAGGACCGTCAAATACACCGGCCTTTTCAAGCTCTGAAAGATTCAATACATAATCACCAATGGCTGTTGCAATAAAGACTTCTCCTCCATCCTTAGGTTTACAAACTCCATACGGCAGGTTTTGGATAGGGAAATGGGATTTCGGATCTACATCAATAAATGATTCCAAATTCGGATCGTTGGTTGGATACATACGCTATCAATTATGAGTTTAAAATTATAAATGCTGAATTGATTGTTGCAATCTAAATTTTAGTATTCATTCAAAATTTAGCATTCAACATTAAACATTGATTTAATAAAGCCCCAGCTTTTTTAAATCATCAGATAGGTTCCTCAAAACTGCAGCTTCCATAAGAAATGAGGGCGACTTCTCGCAGTTCTTCAATTTCTTTTGTCGGTATAAAATAATCGTCAAAGCTTAATCCTTTGTCAGTAAAAGAAAACTGAGCGGGATCTTCTTCAATCAAAATTTCTACAAGTTCCTCATCTGAGAGGTTATGCGCATAGGCCAACATGGCTCCGCCAAACACATTAAAAAATCCATGCATCCGGGTTTGAACGGAGTCATTATAATGCCGAACAGGGTGATGCAGACCGGCAGTACACTTTATTGCTACGTTATATTCTCGTGCTTTATTCAACGCAAATGCTACCTGCTCTGCGCTTGGAAACATATGGGCTTCTACGCCGCCGCAACGAATTTTAAAGCCTGCATACCGATAACTCTCATCGTCTCCTTCAATTGATTCATTATGTTGTTCAATTGCTTTAAGAGCAGTTTGAATATCATTCTTCCAATTCTCTTCCCAGATCGTTTCATAAAAGATACATGAAGGTGTTTGGGGATTCTCTGCAAACCTTTCGGCATTTCTGTTTAAAAGATCTACGATAAGATTGACATCATTTGAGAAAGCGGCCTCTTTGGGAAGCTTCATTTCAAGTAGTTCAGTAGTAACCGTATCACCATGAGCATTATTAAAAGCCTCACAGTTTTCAATAACATCCTCAATTGCATCACCAAAATCAGCAATCATTTCAGTGCCTTTGCCAAGCACAGAAAAGTCAAAAGGCGGGTCGGCTTTAAAGAGTTCATTCCCATAATCTTCCAGCCGATGCAGTTGTGAGGCAGGAATAATAAACCGGGAAAGCATGTCAGCATCTTCCCCCTTTTTATAGCGTGCAAAATTATGAATAGAGGTATCCAATGAAAGCTGAGCCGGCGGAAATAATCCGGCATAGTCAATTATTCCATTCATAAAAACCTGCAAACTGCTATTCATATAAACACCTTGGAGATAAGAGTTTAACCTGCATTAAGAGCAACCTCAAAAGTTGTTCTATTTAAAGCAAAAAAGCAACGTGCGAAACCAATGGTTGCATCAATGTTTATGAAGCGTAATAAGATCTAAAATAATGGCATCAGCTATTTTAATACCCTTATTTGTCAAACGAACGGTACTATCCATCTCAACCTTCTCTTCTTTCTGTTTGTCATTCAAATATTCCAGCTGATCATCCTGAAATTGATAATCATACCGTTGCTCAAATTCATCAATCACAATTCCTTTATGGGTGCGCAGGCCCATCATAATGCGTTCTTCGGCAAGCTCAATATTTCCCAAAGCTTCTTGGTCTGTCATAGTTTTAGTAGAACCATCCAGATAGGCCCTGAGGTCTTTTTTATTGGACCAGCGCATAGCCTTACCATCCCACCAGAATGAATGAGCACCGGGACCCAGCCCCAGGTAATTTTCGTGCTGCCAGTAATTACTGTTATGAATAGCTTTGTGTCCGCTCTTACTGTAATTGCTGACTTCATACCGGTGAATCCCCTGTTCCAAAAACAGTTGGTTGATAAGATCAAAGTGATCAGCAACCTCATCATCTTTCGGTGGCTCAATCCTGCCCAGTTCTACTTGTTTGCCCAATCGTGTTCTGGGTTCCACGGTCAATGAGTAAGCCGATATATGGGGAGGATCAAACTTCAGCAATGTTTCAACATCATCTTGCAGCTGCTCCAGAGACTGTCCCGGATTTCCATAAATCAGATCTACAGTAAAAGTTTGAAAGCCGGACTGGCTGAGCAGTTCCAGGCATCTTAATGCCTCTTCTCTATTATGAGCGCGATTCATAAAGCTTAGCAGTTCCGGGTTAAAGCTTTGCACGCCCATGCTTGCCCTGTCAACGCCCAAATCATGCAGTGATGATAAATATTCTTTGGTCACATCATCGGGGTTCATTTCTAGCGTCACTTCCTGCAGCTCAAGTTGAAACGTATCATTGATTGCATCAAAAATTGCAGAAAGCTCTTTGGGCGACAGTAATGAGGGAGTGCCGCCGCCAATATAAATTGTCTTTACAGTTTCCTCAGCATAGGGTGTTCCAGCATAATATTTGATTTCATTTATTAGAGCGTCAACAAAGTTTTTCTTTTGCTCTGTACGAGTCACAAAATAAAAATCACAGTATGAGCAGGCTTGCTTGCAAAAAGGAATATGTAGGTAAAGTCCGGACATTGAATTTGTTGAAAGTTACAGGTTACAAGTTAGCCTTAACACATTTAAACTTGTAACCTTCAATATTCAACTTTTTGCCGTATAAAAAGGATTGCTCTCGTAAGTGTCTTTCTGCTGATAGGCCCGGGAATATTTTACATAGCGTTTGGCGTATTCCGGAATGCTGGCAATTTCATCATCCGTCAGCTTGCGCGTTTGCTTCACAGGTGAGCCCATGTACATAAAACCTGATTCCAGCGTTTTGCCCGGTGGCACCAGGCTTCCCGCCGCAATAATGACGTCTGATTCGATCACAGCTTCATCCAGAATAGTTGCATGAATGCCTACCAGCACCCGGTCATGGATCGTACATCCATGAACCATAGCATTATGACCAATGGTCACTTCATTGCCAATTTTTGTAGGGCCTGTCTGATTCATTACATGAATGCAAGTGTTATCCTGTATATTCGATCGATCGCCGATTTCAATCCAGTTTACATCACCACGAATGGTCACGTTAAACCAGACACTGCTTTCCTTTCCCAGCGTTACATCTCCTATCAGGTCTGCACTTGGTGCAATAAATGCAGAATCATCAAATTGTGGACTTTTATCTAAAAATTCGTAGATCATTTAATTAACTAGTTGTTAGATTCAGCTTCTTCCATGTAAAGATTAATCAGCCTTTTAAATTGATCAAAACTAGAGGGGTTTTGGACCAGCTTTTCCCCATTGATAAAAAAGGTAGGCGTTGAGCTTACACCCATCTGCTCCCCCTCTTTTTTTTCTTCAAGCACAGCACGCTGCGTTTCAGCAGAATTAAGATCTTCTTTAAACTGTTCCATATCCAAGCCTATATCCCGGGCATACTGTTCGAATAGTGCCTGTGGATTCCCGGAGCCCGACCATACATTTTGATTCTCAAAAAGTATGTCGTGCATAGCTTTAAATTTTCCCTGTTTTCTTGCAGCTTCTGCAGCACGAGCAGCAGCAACGGCATATTGGTGAGTATTCAACGGGAAGTCACGGTATTCAACGCTGACTTTATCTCCAAAATGCTCCTTTACCTGTTCAATAATTGGGTGGTAAAAACCACAGGCCGGGCATTGGTAATCACTGTATTCAATTATCGTGATTATAGCATCGGAATTAGTGTTATCCTGGGCCGAAACTTTATTTTCTTTGGTAGTACAACACATTAGTAAAAGTGCAATCAAGGCAAATTTTAAAGCAGTAAATATATTCATTGTTCTTAGGTTTTTTATTTTTAGGCTTGTACCATATTAAAATGTTGTGTCAGCACTTTATTAAGTATTTCTGCTGACCGGTCAATTTCTTTTTTTGTTGTGTTTTTTCCAATTGATAAACGAATAAACTCCAGCGCTTCTTGTTCGGTCCGATCTAAGCATGCCATTGTAGCCGACCTTTTTTCAGTTCCAACCGAACATGCACTCCCCGTAGAGATAGCCAAACCGTGCCTGTTACACTCCAGCATAACATACTGGCCTTCCATTCCGTGGATGCGCAGCCCCAAAATACCTGGGAGGCTATTTTCAATATTCCCCTCTAAGGAAATATCAAAAGGGAGTTCTTTAATCCGCTCTACTAAATATTTTTTGATTTCTTTTTCTCTAACGAACTCTTCTTCCCGATCCTGTACAATCTGTTTGGCTGCTGTTGCAAAAGCGGCAACCGCGGGGGTATCAACCGTACCGGGACGAAAGCCTTTTTCCTGGGTAGTGCCGGGCAAGGTTGGTTTCCACCGAACATTCGGAGAAATATACGCTGCGCCTACTCCTTTGGGGCCATAAATTTTATGCCCGGATATGGATAAACTATCCAGTTTTAATTCCTCCACATCAACGGGGACTTTGCCAAACGTTTGCACACAATCACTATGAAAAAGAACATTGTGCTCTTCGGCGATATCACCGATTGTTTTCAAATTCTGCAAGGTCCCAATTTCTGCATTACCATGATGTATGGATAACAAAATTGTTTTATCTGTGATCAACTCTTTAAGGTGATCTAAATCTACCGTGCCATCGTTGTGCAGTTTTATTTCAGAAATTTCAAAGCCCTGCTTTTTTAACTTCTGCATGGTATATCGTATGCAGGAATGCTCGGCTCCGGTTGAAATAATATGGTTTCCCTTCTTTTGATTGCCAAGAACAAGTGCTTGTATAGCCAAGCTGTTTGCTTCGCTCCCGCTACCTGTAAAAAAGAGTCCACGGGGCTTGGCATTCAACAATTTGGCAATTGTAGTTCGGGCAGCATTCACCACTTTTTGGGCAGATGAACCGGCGTCATGGATACTGCTGGCATTACCGGGATATGAACGGGCTACTTCGTTGTATGCTGCCAGTGCCTCTTCAGACATCGGCGTTGTGGCAGCATAATCAAGATAAATCATGATACAGAATTCAGTTCTATTAACTCTTTAAAAATCCTTATTATTAGGCTTTCAATATAGCCAATTACAGACAGAAGTCATTCCGACAATTATCCCGTTACGAGTTCCAACCTGATGAATCAATCTGAATTAAAAGAAATCATATACCAGGCTCTTCAAGAAGATTTGGGATTTGGTGATTTAAGCAGCGCTATTTTCCCAGAGGGACATCTTTCTTCAGGAACATTTCTAGCCAAAGCCAATGGTACTTTAGCCGGACTCGATATCATCATCCAAACATACCGTCTTCTTGATGACAACATTAAAATCACTTTGGCTAAACAAGACGGTGATGTGGTAACGTCGGGCGATGTCATTGCAAAAGCTGAAGGCCCAACCAGGGCTCTGCTTTCCGGAGAACGGGTAGTATTGAATTTTGTTCAACACTTGAGCGGCATAGCCACCGCTACAAGAAAAGCAGTGAATGCTTTGAACAGCGACCATACCCGTGTCTGTGATACCCGAAAAACATTGCCGGGCCTCCGCATGCTTCAGAAATACGCTGTGCGGTGTGGCGGCGGCTATAACCATCGCTACCGTCTGGATGACGGTATCATGATTAAGGATAACCATATTAAGGCAGCAGGAAGCATTGCCAAAGCTGTTGAAAAAGCAAAGAGTCAGCACGGACTGATGGTCAAAGTTGAAGTGGAAACGGAAACAAAAGAACAGGTGCTGGAAGCCATCGAAGCCGGCGCAGATATTATCATGCTGGATAACCGACCACCCGAAGAAGTGAAGCAGCTGGTAACCCTGATCCCAGAGCATATTATCAGCGAAGCGTCCGGCGATATAACATTGGAAACTATAGGCAGTTATAGAGAGACGGGAGTCGATTATATATCAATGGGCTCTTTAACACATTCTGTAAATGCATTGGATATCAGTTTTAATTTGGATACATAATTTTAAGAACCACAAGATCGTACCATGGAAGTTTTAGATATTTTAGACACTGAACAGGAAGTTTCCCTACCCGAAAAGTACCGGGAGATGGATACTGCTGAAATGGAACAGCGTGTTCAGGCAATCAAAAAAAAGTTTGGCGCCCGACTGTTTATTCCGGGACATCATTACCAGAAGGATGAGGTTATTAAATTTTCTGATGCCCGGGGCGACTCCCTGAAGCTGGCTCAGATTTCTGCAAGTAATAAAGAAGCAGAGTTTATTGTGTTTTGTGGCGTTCACTTTATGGCTGAAACTGCCGACATGCTTACTGATTCAAATCAGAAAGTAATTCTTCCTGACCTGCGCGCCGGCTGCTCTATGGCAGATATGGCTGATATTGACCAGACGGAAAAAGGCTGGGAAATAATGATGGAAACCTTCGGTGATACTATTCTGCCGCTGACCTATGTAAACTCTACAGCTGCCATCAAAAGTTTTGTTGGGGCACGCGGTGGATCTACCACTACATCCTCAAACTGCAAGCACATCATTGAGTGGGCTTTCACAAAGAAGGAACGCGTCCTCTTTCTGCCCGACCAGCATCTGGGTCGAAATACGGCCTATGATTTGGGAATACCGCTGGAGCAGATGGCCGTTTGGGACCCCATCGAAGAACAGTTTGAATGTGAAGGCAATCTGCAAGAAGCCAGAGTAATTTTATGGAAGGGACACTGTTCGGTTCACGAAAAGTTTAACACCAAGCATATTGAAAATCTTCGCGAAAAAGATCCCGATATTAATATCATTGTGCATCCCGAATGCACCTACGAAGTAGTACAAGCATCCGATTACAATGGCTCTACCAATGACATCATTACTACCATTGAAAACGCAGCGGCGGGCTCTAAGTGGGCGATTGGTACAGAGATGAACCTGGTAAATCGGATTATCAATGAGCACCCTGATAAAGAGATTGTGTCGCTGAATCCCTTTCATGTGTCCCTGCCTGACCATGAACCGCATTGACCTGCCGCACCTGCTGTGGTCGCTCGAAAAACTGGAGCAAGGCGAAGTGGTGAACCAAATTACCGTTGATGCCGAAACCACCGAGTCGGCCTTGCTGGCATTAAATCGCATGCTGGAGCTGTCATAATCGGCAACAGATCTGCATTTTGAAAATGGATGTATTTATTCGGGCTTAGCTAAGGTATCATTCTCTGGGCTAAACTTCTGCTGTACATAATATCCTATCATCAGGAACACCGCCCCGAAACCCATAAAAAGAAGGATTCGCCAAATAGCATCAAGCTTGGACAGATCAATCAAAAAGAGCTTGCCCACAACCAAAAATATCGTTCCCATGCCGGCAATTCTAAGCCAGTTGAGGTCTTTTATAAAGCCAAAGATCAGGATACCTATAGCATACAATCCCCAGGCAACACTCACATAAGCCTGACCATTTTCGAGACTGCTGAACTCAAACAAGAACCAGCCCAGTAACGCTAAATGAGCAATCAAACGATAGATCAGTTTTGAGCTGTGTTCTTTTAACCAATACGGTGCTGCCACTCCGCCAATTGCAATGACCAATAGGTTTGTCAAACTGGTTAAATTAAATACAGCCATCTCTGTATTTGGATAAGCTGAAAAATTATCCAGCAGGCTGTAGAAAACAATCCCAAAAATAATGTGTGAACTGATGGATATTTTTTCATCGGAAGCATTATGTGCCACAATTCTAAGTCCCAGTGCTTCCAGAGCCAAGATAACAAACAGTAGGTCGCCATCGAGCAACAAGAAAAATGAGGTGGTCAACAAAATGAGTGCGGTAAATCCGTGAGTGGATGCCAACCTGTTGAGTTCCTGGTTTTTTAGCGGCAGATATATATAACCAATGGCTAAAGAAGCCGACATTGCCATTACACCCCATGCTTCATCTGTCAGCTCCCAAAGACCCATAGAATATATCAGCGTTACAATAGGAAGGACAAGCGCCATGAGATTTACATGAGGATCACTCGCAAAACCAGTTCCTGCTTCTGTTTGATTATATACCGACCAGCCATCGGGATTCTTTTTATACAAAATACGTCGGGTTACAGGAACTACCCATAACAATAGTAAATATATAATAGCACCAATTTGGAGAGACCACAGATCTGAACTCAATGGACCGGAGACTAAAAATATGTTTTCAAAATAGCCCACCAGCAGTACCGCCCAGCCCCCAACAACCATGGTCCAAAGCAGGCTCCTCCATCCTTTGTACAAATACATGATGCTGCCGCCTGCTAAAACGAGTGATGTATATGCAATAAGTCCCACCATACTGCCTTCGCCCGTGTAAAGCATAAAAGGAGTACCAATGCCGCCGAGCATCCCCACTACCGAAAGAATAGACTGATTTTGGCCAAGCGACAAAGAAAGAGCCAGTAATGTTACTACAATCATAAAAGCCCAGACCACGGGTTCCGATAGAAAACTGTACAGCTGAAAAGTTGCAAAACCTGTGATATAGAAAGTGGCAATACCTCCGCCCAGTAACAGCTGCTTCATGGGCGTGCCGGTATCCTTCATTTGGAGTCCGGGAATAAAAAGGGCTAACCCAATACCTAAACCAATCAAACTGCGCACGGGCGGTATAAGCCAACCTTGATCAATGGAGTATTTGAAAAGAAAAAGTACACCCAGCAACAGAAGGCCAATACCAATTCGGTTTAGCCAGTTTTCACCAAAATCAAAAGAAGATACAGATTGAGATTCATACTCTGACTCTTGTTGATAATCAGACTCAGAGCTCTCAGTATTAACCATTACTGATGCTTCATCTCGTGATTTATTCAGCTCTTCGTAAAGCCGGTCCACCTTTTCCTCAAGGCGGGATAAACGCTGTTCAAACTGCTCTTTATTTGACTCATCCATTCACTAGATTTTTAGTTTTACAGTATCGAGGGCTTTGCAAAACCCAAAAAATGAGCTTGTCATTGCGAGCCTGAGAAGCAATCTCCCGATCAAAGTTCCTAAAAGGAGATCGCCACACTTCGTTCGCGATGACAGTAAGGTTTTGCAAAGGTCTCGTACCCTTAATGAATAAAGAATTTTATCAAAATAAAATAAATGCTTTTCATCACATATATTTCATGTTTTATTTACTTTGATAAGCAAACCTATCAAAACATAAATTATGAGCTCATTTAACAATAAGACAGTTTTGGTAACCGGAGGTGCCAGCGGCATCGGCAGGCTGATGGGTATAAAAGCTCTTGAGGCCGGAGCTGCCAACCTCGTTGTCTGGGATATAGATGAGCAGGCCATGCAGGCTCTGAAACATGAGCAAAAAGCATATACCGACCATATTCATACCTTTCATGTAGATATTTCTGATCCCCAACAAATTGAAAAGTCTTCACAAGAAGTGCTCAATAGGCTTGGAACAATTGATATCCTTGTCAATAATGCGGGTGTTGTAACAGGCAAAGAATTTTCCAAACAATCCAAAGAAGAAATACAGCAGACTATTGATATTAACATAGCGGGAGTAATGCACACCACTCATGCTTTTTTGCCGGCAATGATTGAGCAGCAATCCGGTCATATCGTAAATATCTCTTCTGCAATAAGCCTGATGGCTAATCCCGGTATGTCTGTTTATGCCGGCAGCAAATGGGCTGTAACCGGGTGGTCAGAATCACTGCGGCTGGAGCTGGAAGCCATTAACAAAAACTTGCGGGTTACAACGGTACAGCCGAGCTATATAAATACGGGCATGTTTGAAGGTGTTAAAGCGCCGCTGCTTACCCCAATGCTGGAGCCGAATGCTATTGCCGAAGCCATCATAAAAGCAGTGAAAAAAAATAAAATTGTATTGCGAAAACCTTTTATGGTTAAGCTGACACCCTTCCTGAAAGGCATACTTCCCGGTCGCTTGTTTGATTTTATAGCCGGCAGACTTTTTAAAGTATACGCATCCATGAACTCCTTTAAAGGACGAACATCTAATGACTGATATTCAAAACATAGTAGAAAAACAACATCGCTTTTTTAAGTCGGGCAAGACCAAAGATACTTCTTTTCGGCTCAGGCAACTCAAAAAGCTAAAGCGCATTTTACAGGAAAATGAACAGGAAATTTTTGATGCATTAGATAATGATTTCAAGAAACCGGCATATGAAACCTATGCTACTGAGTTGGGGATTTTATACATGGAAATAAACCATCTGACCGGCAATCTTGAGAAGTGGGCCAAGCCCCAAAAAGTTTCCGGCTCTATCATCAACTTCCCTTCCACTAACTATATTTATAGTGAGCCTTATGGAGTATCACTGGTTATTGGCGCCTGGAACTATCCGCTGCAACTATCCCTTAATCCGGTGCTTGGGTCTATTGCAGCTGGTAACTGCACCATTATAAAACCATCAGAGTTGGCACCCAACACTTCTTCACTGCTGGCCGAAATAATCAATAAACGTTTTGATGAAGGCTATTTGAAAGTGGTTGAAGGAGCCGCAGAGACAACTCAGGCTCTGCTTTCCGAACCGCTTGATCATATCTTCTTTACCGGCAGTACACGGGTGGGCAAAATTATAATGAAGGCAGCAGCAGAACAGCTGACGCCTGTTACCCTGGAGCTCGGCGGCAAAAGCCCGGCTATTGTCGATAAAACCGCCGACATTCATTCTACAGCAAAACGCATTGCCTGGGGAAAGTTTGTCAATGCCGGACAAACCTGTGTTGCTTCAGATTATGTATATGTCCATGAAAGCGTGAAGGAGTCTTTTCTTAAAACCTTAAAAGAAGAGATTACAAAGTTTTATGGCAGCGATCCCAAGAAAAGCCCCGACTATGCGCGTATCATCAATGAGGATCACTTTAACCGCCTGAAACAATTTTTGAATAATGGGAACATGTATATGGGCGGACCCAATAATGAAGAAGAACTATATATTGCTCCAACCATTTTAACGGATATCACGTGGGATGACCCCATTATGCAAGAGGAAATTTTTGGACCTATTTTGCCCATCCTTTCCTTTGGAAATATGGACGAAGTTATAGATACATTACAGGACAAACCAAAGCCATTAGCATTGTATATTTTTTCTGAAGATGCCAAGAACCAGCAAAAAATTATCAGCTCCCTTTCCTTTGGCGGCGGGTGTATCAACGATACGGTAGCTCATCTTGGTAATCATAACCTCCCCTTTGGAGGCATAGGCAACAGCGGCATAGGCAACTACCACGGCAAGGCCAGCTTTGATACTTTTTCTCACCAGAAAAGCATTATGGAAAAGACAACCTGGTTTGATAACCCGTTACGCTATCCACCCTATAACGGAGCACTGAAATGGTTAAAAAAACTAATCAACTGATATGAGTAGTAAGACTTTTAAGGCACTGGTCGTTTCGGAACGGGATGACGGATCCTATCATCGTGAAGTCACAGAGCGATCTGTTGACTCTTTACCGGATAACGATGTGTTGATTCGTGTGCACTATTCTGCTCTCAACTATAAAGATGCTCTTTCAGCCACCGGCAACAAAGGTGTTACCCAGCAGTTCCCGCATACTCCCGGTGTTGATGCAGCAGGCATCGTTGAGGAAAGTACCGACTCCCGATTTTCTGCAGGAGATAAAGTGATTGTAACCAGTTTTGATTTAGGGCAGAATACCTCCGGGGGCTTTGGTGAATATATACGGGTTCCGGGCGACTGGATTGTACCACTGCCTGAGAATCTCTCCCTTAAAGAAAGTATGATTTACGGAACCTCAGGATTTACCGCTGCTTATGGATTACATCATATTTTGCATAATGAAACAATCCCAAATGATGGGCCTGCACTTGTCACCGGGGCAACCGGTGCCGTGGGCAGTTTTGCCGTGGGGCTGCTGGCAAAAGAAGAATTCAATGTTATTGCAGCTACCGGAAAAATGGACCAGAAGTCATTTCTAAAATCACTGGGAGCTTCAGAAGTAATACATCGCGATACCGTTACTGCTGTGCCTGACCGCCCCCTGCTCTCGAGCCGTTGGGCCTGTGCCATTGACACCGTAGGCGGGGGCATGCTCGATGCTGTTATTCGTCAAACCAAACACAATGGTACGGTTGCCTGCTGCGGCAATATCCTTGGCGGTGAGCTTAATACCAGTATCTATCCATTTATATTAAGAGGAATTGCTTTAATGGGTATTGACTCCGGCATTTGTCTGATGCCAAGACGGGAAAAAATATGGGCGAAACTAGCTAACGAATGGAAGCTCGATTTCCTTGAATCTATTCACAGAAAATGTACGCTTTCAGAACTGGACAAAGAAATCACCAAGATCTTAAATGGTGAACAGGTGGGGAATATCCTTTTAAATCATCGGTCTCATTAAGCAGTCTTTTGAAAACGAGTGACATTTTCCACATTGCTTGTTACATCATTACTAAAAGCAATATCCATCGGTTTTTTTAAATCCTTCGAGGTAATAGGTTTTACCAGGTAATCAGTAAACTGCGTTTTTTTGGCGCGTTCAAAATTGTAGCGGTCAGAGTTGCCTGATAAATAGATGACCGGAACTTCGGATTCTTCGCGAATCTTTTCCATCGCTTCAATCCCGTCCATTTCGCCCTTCAAAATAATATCCATCATAATTAAATCGGGGCTAAGTTCTTTGCTCTTTTCTATGGCTTCTTTACCTGTAGTCACCTTTCCGACTACATTATGTCCAAGTTTTTGGATAAGTCTTTCTTCTACCAATGACAGAAGCATGTCATCTTCGACAATCAGCACGTTTTTAGCCGTATTTTTTTTCATGGTTTTATCCGTCGTATTTAGTCACTTAGTCCTGTAGATGTTTAATATAATGTCCTTATAACAAATATTAAGATTCTCTAATAAAGATATATTAAAAATTTCTAATATTCCAGTAATTTTATAAAAAAATTGCCTGGCCATAAATGGTTTGGGCACATCACTAAGTAAAAACGAGTACTCCATTGAGTGGGCGGATTTGCCGGACGATGGGTGGTAATAACAGGTTTAAACCCGGCTCTTACCATCTGCCGTATTTTTATTACATTTCCTTTTATCATTATTCACCGAGAACTGTACAGCGTATGACCATAACAGAATATCTGGCAAACCTGAACAAGCGTTTTAAAACAGGTATTTCGAGAGAACACAGCTACCGCGGAGATCTTCAAAACCTGCTGGAAGCCTTACTCAACAATGTGTTGGTAACCAACGAGCCTGCCCGCTACAAACACGGCGCTCCCGACTACATCCTCACCAAAAACAACATCCCGGTGGGTTTTATCGAAGCCAAAGACATCGGTGATGACGACCTGGCCGGAAAGAAAAAACACAAAGAACAATTCGACCGCTACAAAGCCACCCACGATCCCTATATTTTTACTGATTATCTCGACTTCCGTTTTTATCGGGACGACACCTTCATCACCTCCATCCGCATTGCCGATATTGAAGGGGGTAAAATTATCCCAAGGCCGGACAAGTTCGATGAATTCCGCGACCTGATCAGAGATTTTGCCACCGCGCGCGGACAGACCATCCGCTCGTCGGCCAAGCTCTCCAAGATGATGGCCGGAAAAGCACGCCTGCTGGCTACCATCATCCAAAAAGCGCTGGAGAGCGATGCCAAAGACGGGCAAGCCAACGAAGCCGCCAATAATTCACTGCGCGAGCAGATGGAGGCCTTCAAAGACGTGCTTATTCACGATATTGACGCCAAAGAATTTGCCGACATTTATGCCCAGACCATAGCCTACGGCATGTTTGCCGCACGGCTGCACGATCCCACCCTCGATACCTTCAGCCGTCACGAAGCAGCCGAACTGATACCCAAAACCAATCCCTTTCTGCGTAAACTTTTCCAATATATTGCCGGCTACGATTTGGACGACCGCATCACGTGGGTGGTAGATGCGCTGGCCGATATCTTCGAGCTACCGATGTAGCAGCCCTGCTCAAAGATTTCGGGAAAGCTACCCAGCAAAATGATCCGATCATTCACTTTTACGAAACGTTCCTGGCTGAATTCGATCCCGACCTGCGCAAGAGCCGCGGCGTGTGGTACACTCCCGAGCCGGTGGTCAATTTTATCGTGCGGGCGGTGGATGATATCCTGAAAGAGGAATTTAACCTGAAAGACGGACTGGCCGACACCTCCAAAACCACCGTGAAATGTAAAGACGGATGTGAAAGGACGGCCGGAAGAACAGCGGCTATAAAGAGGAAGAGCGCGAAGTGCACAAAGTGCAGATTTTGGACCCCGCAGCCGGCACGGGCACCTTTTTGGCGGAAGTGATTAAACAGATTCGCTCGGGCTTTGAGGGACAGGAAGGCCTGTGGCCCGGCTACGTGGAAAATGACCTCATTCCGCGCCTCAACGGTTTTGAGCTGCTAATGGCCAGCTACGCTATGGCACATCTGAAACTGGATATGCTGCTGCGCGAAACCGGTTACGACCGCGAGGCCAAGCAGCGCTTCCGCATTTATCTGACCAACTCCCTGGAAGAGCACCACCCCGATACCGGCACCCTCTTTGCCAGCTGGCTGAGTGAAGAAGCAAACCAGGCCAATCACGTGAAACGCGATACGCCCGTGATGGTCGTAATGGGAAATCCACCCTATTCAGTTAGTAGTAGCAATAAATCTGAATGGGTTGAGGAATTAATGGATGATTATAAAAAAGATCTCAATGAGAGAAACATACAACCACTTTCAGATGATTACATCAAATTCATACGCTACGGAGAACACTTTATAGAAAAAAATGGGGAAGGAGTTTTAGCTTATATTACCAATAATGGTTTTTTAGATGGTTTAATCCACAGAAAAATGAGGAAAGCACCTAGCTAATACATTTGATAAGATTTTTATCCTTAACCTTCATGGAAATGCAGCTAGAAATCTCGTTGATAAAACGGGCAAAAAAGATGAAAATGTATTTGATATACAACAAGGTGTATCAATCAATTTGTTAATAAAGTCAGCAGAGAAAAATAATAATACAAACTAGCTAATGTTTATTACTCTGAATTCCTGAAAGCTAAGAAGCTATAAATATAATATAACTTGCTTGATATAATTCTATCTCTGATATCTGAATATGGAACCAACTAAGAGTACATAAGCCCTATAACTTTTTTGTACCTATAAGACTTTAGAGCAACAGATAGAATATCAAAGATGGCTTTTTTGTTCAAGAGTTATTCAAAGAAAATCTATCTGGATTAGCAACAGAGTTTGATGACTTTACTATAGTTGACAGTAAATTAGAAGCCAAAACTCAAAAAAAGGATTTATTAGAGCTCAACACTTCCGAAATAATCAATAAGTATGACATTAAATCTAAAAATAGTCATAAAGTCGAAAGATCAGCTCAAGATCTTATAAAAAATGATTCTCAAATTGTTGAAGTAGATTATCGTCCATTTGACTACAAATATGCCAACTATACTGGGCTTTCGAATGGTATTATGGGGCGCCCAAGAGATTTGATACATGAAGACACATGTTAGATGATAATCTTGCACTTGAAAGGCAATGTGTTGTGGGTGATTTTGCCAATATTTTTGTTAGTAATAAATTAATTGATGCTCACATTTTAGGAACGGCCTATGCTAAAGGATATTCAGCTCCTCTCTACTTATATCCTGATAATAATGGACAACAAACTCTCGACGGCAAGCCCGAGCGCAAACCCAACCTGGATGCCGAAATCGTACAGGAAATTGCCGACGGGCTGGGGCTGCGGTTCACCCCGGAAAAAGAACCTGTCACTGCGAGCGAAAAGAACGAAGAGAATGGAGCGCGGCAGTCTCCCAATGAGAAGGCCAATAACGCACAAGGAGATCGCCGCGTCGCTGGCGCTCCTCGCGATGCCAGTAATGAAGGCAGGGCCGCCTTCGCGCCCATCGACCTGCTGGATTATATCTACGCCGTACTGCATTCCCCCACCTACCGCGAGAAATACAAAGAGTTTCTCAAAATCGACTTTCCGCGCGTGCCCTATCCCACCGATGCCGAAACGTTTTGGCAATTAGTAGAACTGGGGGGAGAGCTGCGGCAGATTCATCTGCTGGAGCATCCGGTGGTGGATGAATTCATCACCACCTATCCCGAGCCGGGCCCCAACAAAATTACCAAGCGCCTCACCAAAACCGATCCCGGTTTTATGCTCTACGAAGAAGAGGGTGTTGCCTCCGGCAACTCAGGCCGTCAGTCTGAGCGCAGTCCCGACACTGATCGGGACGAAGTCGAAGACAAGGCCGCCCCTTCAGCTACACACACCGGCGACGACCACCGCTATCCCGGAGAACGGCTTGGGCAAAATACAAATCAACAACGAGCAGTATTTCGGCAACGTCCCCGAAAAGGCCTGGAACTTCTATATCGGCGGCTACCAGCCGGCTGAAAAGTGGCTTAAAGACCGCCGCGACCGGGAACTGAGTACCGATGAAATTCAGCACTATCAAAAAATCATCGTCGCCCTGATGGAGACGGATCGGATAATGGGAGAGATAGATGAGATTTGGAAGTGAGGATTGGAAACTGGAAAGACAGACCTTAACCGAGTTGAAGGGCGTATACCTCCTCTTACCTTGGACTATATCCGAAAATTCTTAAATCAAGGATGCAAAATGATATTTATCTGTTAAGGTATGGACTCATTCATCGGTTAAGTCCAGTTCATTACCATGCAGAGCTTCTGAAATGATTACATGGAAAAAATATCTCACATAGCCAATGGTCCTTATGCGGATTATGTCCACAGAGAAATGCAGTTTAATTTTAGACTTAGTTACTTCTTTGATGATCTGATCTTCAATATGATGTCATTCTACGATTATTTTGCAGGCTTTTTATGTTATATCGCATATGACAAAGAAATCGGGAAGATGGCAGAAGGGTATAACCCTTTACATGACAAAGAGCACAAATATAAACATTTATCAAACGCTCTTCAACATGAGTTGGACTAGTGTTGCTAAACTTTCTAAGAAGGAGCCTGAACAAAAACAACTGCTCGGAATACAAGAGAACAAATTCTATAAAACAGAATTAGCTAAAGTAATTAATGAACACGATAAAAAGTTCGTAGAACAACTCAGCAGATTTCGAAATCGGATAATTCACAATGAAGTTTCTTCACCAATCATTAATGTAACATACGTCAGTTCCGCCCCAAATAAGATCAGGTTCCGAACTCCTAAAAACCTGATTGAAAGATTTCCAGACTATCCCCAAGAATTAGTCGAAAGCTACAGAAGTAATGCTAAATAGTTTCTTGGATGGAGTGAACAAATTATGCTTGCAATGAAAGATTGTTGAAAATAACCGTAGAATACCCAAGGGAGAAGAAATTTATAAGTATGAAAGTGAAATAGAAGAGGATACCAGCTTAGATTAAATCCCACTATTTCAAGTTATATATTCCCTACGATCAATTTGTATTGCTCCCGCCAAGGCAATGGAACTGGTGGTCTAATCTCATGCTCAAGGTGCTCTCGTAATATTTCTTTAAATTTTTGTTCAGCCTTGTCAATAACTTTCTCCTTCTTCTTACCTGTAACTTTTAAATCGGGAATAGATGGGCAAGTAATTGCATACTGCTTGCGTACTGTAGATTCCATGGCAGTTTAAAACAAAACTCAAACATCGGAAAATAATCTTTATTGATTTTAGAATGGTCATTTTTAAAATCAACGACTTCAAGTACTTGAATTACATCAAGAGGAGGCACAATGATATTGGCATTTAAGATCTCACCATTTTTATTTATTGTACCAATCTGTGGTTGACTGCCAGACTGAAACACATCTTCAACTAAATCTAAGATCCAATTACCAGCCTCTTGTAGTTTGGTAAGTTCTGCTAAATAAACCCTCATATTCACTTCCTTCAAAATCCTTGTCACTTCTGAAGCAAAACCATACACCTCAATTCTATCTCCTTCTTTTTCTAAATCTTTTTTAACATGCTTCCAATTATTACCAAAGTCTGGAAGCCTTTTTGGATTAAATCGTACGTTAATTTCATGCGAATCAATATGGCCGGGAATTCTTTGAAACTCGAATAATTTGATATGAGGTCTATCCCATCTCCACAATGCTGAACATAATTTCGCAGTTGATAAAAAAATCTATAAGCAAAAAAATCATCGTATGCTTCACTTGTTATAAATAAATTTTTTTACTACCTGACTGTTTTACCGTAACTCCGTTTCAGTCTTTTTTCAGTATGATCAAGGTAAAGACGCCCGGAGGCCAAAAAATTCAATAACTTTCGATTTAACTCATTTGATTTAAGTATCTTAAACGCTTCTTTGATAATTCATGATTTTTATTCTCAATCTGAGATACAAAACCATCTAAATCAGAGGCATTAGACTCAACAAGTGGTAGTATTCCTTGCGTACGCTCAAAATCACGCAATAAACCATTCAGTTTTTTAAACTTTGAAATTCCTCTCTTGATATAGATTTAAATGGTTTTATTACTCCATCTTTCTTTGTTAATACATATGGTTCTGGTTGATTACCCATATCTCTTAATGACAAATTTATGCAACTACTCGTTTATTTATCCTCCAGATCCGGATCACTCTCATCCTGCGCTTTTTCCAGCTCATACTGTGCTTGCAGTCGCAGCCACATTTCCGGGCTCGTACCCAGGGCCAATCCAAAACGGATAGCCGTATCTCCCGTAATACTTCGTTTTCCTCGTACAATTTCATTAACGCGATTAGCCGGTACATCAATGCTCCGGGCAAATGCCCGCTGCGAAATTTCCATAGGATCCAGGAATTCTTCTTTAAGAATTTCTCCCGGGTGAATGGGTGGTATAAAGGGATGAGCGGTCATATTTTTGTTTTTTTTGAAGTCGCTGGCTTTTAGTGATAATCTGTTATTTCAACATTGTACGCATCACCTTCGTGCCACTCAAAACAAATGCGCCACTGCCGGTTAATACGAATGCTCCACTGTCCCAAGCGATCTCCGGAAAGTTGTTCTAATCGGTTGCCGGGCGGAACTTTTAAATCATCCAGAGAGCTGGCAGTGTGAATAAGCAAAAGCTTTC
The DNA here is from genome assembly GCA_034521755.1 of Balneolaceae bacterium. GTDB lineage: Bacteria > Bacteroidota > Rhodothermia > Balneolales > Balneolaceae > JAXHMB01. The sequence goes on along the minus strand of JAXHMB010000004.1, from coordinate 648,039 downwards.
GTTTTGCCCGCTTATGAATCTCCGGAGGCAGCTTCCTTGCCTGTCCACGATTAAAAACGGTTTCTGTCTGCTTATCGCTAAAAGAACGTATCATTTGTGGTATATGTTATGTAACACGTAACAAATATATGCAGAGTATGGTATAGAACCAAATGAAAATGAATCGGATGCTAATAGTACCACCCATCGGGCGGCTAGGCTTACCGGGCGATAGGTGGTTAAGGCAACAAAAGTGGTAGCATCGTAGCCGGTGGGTGGTAATTTAAATACTGCCCCTTCACCCGTCCGACTGCAAATTCAGCATCCGGACGGGAGGGGTGCATATATTAAAAAAGCCCTGCATTTCGGGAATCGAAACGACAGGGCTTTGCGTGGGACCGGGCGGAATCGAACCGCCGACACCGCATAACCCACATACTAGCGCAAGTTTGTAACTTGTGCTGGTTAGGGCAAACTTTTGAGATACTGGGTAGGGATTGAATAAGGGAGAGCAAAAAAGTAATCTGAAATTTAATATCAGAATTAATTTCCTTTAGAAAAGGAATAATTTATAGCACCTAATCTATCCATATACCTTGCCCTATAGTTTTCTTTCATATCCTTATTTAGGTAACTGTGGTTTATAAGTTCATGAACCTTTTCCTGTTCGGTCATAAACTTTTTAAGAATTTTTTCCATTCTAGATTTAACAATTCCGATTCTTTTTCCAAATTCATAGAAATCATCATAGGCATAAAAGCCATTCGCTTCAAAACTATCAGTAGTTTCAAAATCTTTAAATAGACCATCTTTTAACGCTAATGCAGAATCATCCACATGTAAGCTAGTATTAATTAAATCATAAGCAGGACTAAGCTTATAATCCCCTTGGGGCGTCTCAATTATGCTAAAGTTTTTTAGATGTGCATCTCCATTACCAATTAGGTAATTAAACAGTACCAAGCTATAAAATTTTTCCATTTCTACCTGATAAGCTGGAATAAACTCTTCAATCAACTCAGCTGCTTCTTGGTAACTATAATCATATTTAAAATTACGACCATCGGTCTCAGCGGTATGTCCTGCAAGAGTTGCAAAATCTTCTATTCCTCTTTTAGTACCATCTTTATTAACTTCAAATCGCTTTGTTATATAAGCAGGATCACCATTTTTAAAAAAAATTAGCGCGTTTTCTGCCGTTTCAATTCCGTACACTTGTCTGGCTATTTGCATCGTCAAGTGCTCGTTAGCTGGAACCTGATCCTCTTCTCGTAAATCCCTGGGAATAGGTTTCAAAATATATCTTCCTTGTTCACCATCTTGGGTAAGCCGTAGTTTATTCTTATCCAGCACCAACGACACCTTTTCCTGAACCCCCGAAATTGACAATCTTTTACGGTTTTTTCGAAAGAGCTCCGCATCACTCTCACTAACATCAGGAGCATTATAAGGAAGAATATGATTTACTTTTTTTCCATAAAAAACCCTTTTAAGACATGTTTGGCTATAAGTATCAAATCCTTCAGCTAATGTACCAGGACAATATTTTATCTCAGGAAGACTCATTATTCTCATCATCTATTGGTCTTAACGTAATTGCTCCTATAGTATCATTCTGGGCAATTTCTAATAGTAATCCAAAGTAATCCTCTTCATCAACTTGGAGCTGACGAGCCTGCAATTTTCGATTCACCCCTTCCGAAAGCATATTGAAAAAAAAGGGGAAAAGGTTTGATGCTGTATATCTTTTTTGGGTTTTAGGCAAAGTAAGACTCACTGGCGGTTTATCCGGATTTTCAAACCAATCATCATCATAAATAAACTCATAGGAATTTTTATTGAACTGCTTAAGGACTCCAAGCCGTTTTCCATTTCGTAATACTTCTGCTGACCTCATTGTTATTAATCAGGTTTTTTAACGGTTAATATCAATTCCATACCCAATATATCCGCAATTTTGTTCAAGATTTTAACTGTGGGGTTTGCTTGACCCGTTTCAATCTTATACAGAGTATTAACACTAATATCAGACATCTCTGCAAGATCGGGCTGCGTGATTCCAAACGTATCTCGCCGCTCTTTTATCTTTTTTCCGATCTCTTCAACCAACATTATAATGTGATATTTTATGAATTATTTTAAATGACTAACTGTATTATACTGAATTTCATATTAAAATGTGATATTTGATATATAATTATCTTTCACCGAGGATATATATTAAATAATCACATTATGTTGTGATTATTTAATATATATCTAAAATCCCAGTTCTGTATCTGCTATCAAAAAGGAAAACCTTTTAGCATTAGAGGGTGGAAAAGAAGCTTTTGAACGCCGAGAAGATAGATATGGACTAAGAATTAATCTGTAAAAATGTATTAGGGAAGTAAGGTGCTCAAAAAATTCAGGTTAAGTTTACAAGATAACCTAAACTTTTTGCCAATTTTCTTAGGTTTTTCGATAGCTGTGCAAAAGAAATACCACAAATAAAAAAAGCCCTGCATTTCGAAAAATCGAAACTACAGGGCTTCGCGTGGGACCGGGCGGAATCGAACCGCCGACACCGCGATTTTCAGTCGCGTGCTCTACCGACTGAGCTACAGTCCCTTGCTTTAAGAGTTGCCAAATATAAAAGCTTTTCGACTTTATAAAAAGTATGCTTTTGTATTTTTCTTAGATTTCGGTTCAGGTCAAATAGATTGTCAAAAAATTAAAACCTTTTTTTGTTGACTCACCAAAGGGGCTTCTTTCTTCTCTTTCCGTTGATCTGTTGCAGAACAAGAAGAAATTATTACTAGAAAAATTCTGACACCCATCCTCCCGACAGCAGTCGGGATACTCCCCTCAAGGGGAGATTAAATCCCGGCCTTGGATTCTTTGCGGAGTGCAAAAGCGATCAGAAGTATTTCGCACAGGTGACTACTGCGAACAAGCACAATAGACAGATGACCATCGAAATACTTCCGCTTGCAGCTCGGAGCGCTTAAAGAATGCTCAGCCTTGACTTTTTACGTGCCTTTTGTACCGTGTCCTACTACTGGCGGATCAAGACAAAAGGAACAATACCCTTTAGATAAAACAACTGTAAAATGTTCTAAAGTTTTTACCACGAAGAAGTTCTCGACTCCATTGCATTTCGCTCAAATGATTTTTGTAAAAAGAAAAGCATCAATCCTCTCCCCGAAGATGAATATCCCGAAGTCGAATCTGCAATGTCCGCCGCCCATTCCAATAATTTTCTTCCAGCGAATAGGCAATATCCAGCCCTTTATCTTCCGAATTGCGAATGATGGGCAAATACTCGTGCATATTGAAACCAATTACATCAAAAGAACCGGAACCGTTTTGGGCCACTTTCATTTTTAAGTGTCCGGAACCAACAATGGTTGGCACACCTACTACTCGCACACCCCTGCTTACAAAATTGGGACGCAGATTACCCGGGCCAAAGGGTTCAAACTGACTAAGCAATTTCCAAAATCGCATATCCACATCACTTAAATCAAGATTACAGTCAATGCGCAGTTCGGGTTCAAAGTCCTGGTCCGAAAGATCCCCCGCTGCAATTTTATTGATGCGCTTGCGAAATGCTGAAAGATTTTCCTTTTTTATAGTCAACCCTGCGGCAAACTCATGTCCGCCAAACTGCTCCAGCAAATCCTCGCATTCTTTGAGGGCCTCGTAAATATTAAATCCCTGTATACTGCGGGCCGAACCTTTTACTTTTCCATCAACGGTACTAAGCATGATAGCCGGACGGTGATAAGCATCTACCAGTCGGGAGGCTACAATGCCAATCACCCCAAGGTGCCAGTTTGGGCTGTGTAATACCATGGTCGATATTTTATCGAGGTTATAATCTTCATCAACCATGTGCTGCGCCTCTTCCATAGTCTTGGAATCTTTTTCGCGCCGCTTAATATTTATGGATTCAAGCTCGTGTGCAGAAGCACGGGCTTCATCAGGTGTCTCCGAAATAAGCAGTTTTACAGCCTTGGAAGCATCACCCATACGCCCGGCAGCATTAATACGCGGGCCAACAGAAAATACAATTGAAGAAGTGGTAACAGTGCCTACATCAATATTGATAAGGTCGAGCAAAGCTTTTACGCCGATCCGCGGCTCACTGTTGATAAGCTTGAGCCCTTCTCTCATCAGAACTCTGTTTTCATCCACAATCGGAACAATATCTGAAGCTATAGAAATGGCCACCAGGTCTAAAAACTTATAGGCTACCTGTTCGCCCAGCCCAAGCTTTTGCAAGGTGCCCTGAACCAGCTTAAAGCCTACACCGGCACCGGATAAGCCATCAAAAGGATAGGTACAATCTTCACGCTTTGGATCGAGAACAGCTATCGCATTGGGAATTTCATCACTGACATTGTGATGGTCGCAAATAATCAGGTCTATACCCTTTTTACGAGCCACTTCTGTTTCTTGAACGGCTGTAATACCGCAATCAACAGAAATGATAAGCCCCGCTCCAATTTTTTCGGCGTAGTCTATGCCCTCGGGATTGATGCCATAGCCTTCTTTAAAACGGTGGGGAATATAAAAATCTACATCAACGCCAAAGTCTTTCAGAAAAATATACATGATGGATGTTGCCGTAGTGCCATCAACATCGTAATCGCCATATACCAAGATCTTTTCACCACTTCGGATAGCCTTGGCCAGCCGTGCAGTAGCTTTATCCATATCCTTCATTAAAAAAGGATCATGGATCAGTGATAAATTGGGTCTGAAAAATGTTTTTGCTTGCTCATAAGATTCTATACCCCTCAGAGAAAGCAGATAGGCAATCTTTTTGGGTATGCCCAGTTCCTCTTTGATGATAGGTATAGTCTCCTCTTTGTCCGGCTTTGCGTAAGTCCATCGAAAAGACATAATTAATTGTTTTTTTTCTTTTTCTTGTCATAAAGGGAGTCGCGGCTGTCATACCGAAATCCATAATTTTTTCTTGATGATTAATTAATGTATTAAAAAATACAATTTAGTGAGAAAAATTCATCATATGGAATTTCTTTTTGCGAATATGCACTATAAGACCAAATTTTTAAAAGTCTTTTTACTACCAAAATTCTATGATTTTCCTTACTTTATTCGGGCTATGCTCTTTTTGTGATCTAATTTTAAAGGGCAATTTTATCTGGCTGAGAGAACATCCGGATTCATATTATATTCATCACAGCCTTATATTCCGGCAGGCTTTAGCCAGCATATAGAACTACAGCTTTAACGATTTAACTTTTTTACTTATGTCTTCTACTACTGTTACAAAGTCATCCTCTATTGAAATTGACGAGGATTTCCCGATGTTCAGCCAGCTGGAATCTTATGGGCATGAACAAATTGTGGTTTGTTCTGAACCAAGCGTAGGGCTCAAAGCCATCATTGCTATCCATAACACAACATTGGGTCCGGCTTTGGGCGGTACCCGTATGTGGCCCTATAAAAATGAGCAGGAAGCCATTCGCGACGTATTGAGACTTTCCAGAGGCATGACCTACAAAGCAGCAATATCCGGGCTTAACCTCGGTGGTGGAAAGGCAGTTATCATTGGCGATCCGCGTACTGATAAAACGGAAGAAATGTTCCGTGCTTTTGGTCGCTTTGTTGACAGTTTGGGCGGTCGATACATCACCGCTGAAGATGTGGGTATTGACGTACAAGATATGGAATGGGTACATTCTGAAACCAAGTATGTAACAGGTATTCCAAAATCTTTAGGCGGAAGTGGCGACCCTTCGCCGGTTACTGCCTTTGGGACATACATGGGTATTAAAGCTTGCTGTAAAAAAGCATATGACAATGATTCTGTTGAAGGTAAAAAGATTGCCGTACAGGGTGCCGGCCATGTAAGCTCTCATCTAGTTAAGTTTCTAGCTGACGAAGGTGCCGAACTTTTCATTTGTGATATTTATGAAGATAAAGCCAATAAACTTGCAAAAGAAACAGGAGCAACAGTCGTTGACCCGGACAGCATTTACGGGCTTGATGTAGATATCTTCAGTCCCTGCGCCCTCGGAGGTGTGGTAAATGATGATACTATAGATCATTTTAAGTGTGACATTATTGCCGGAGGAGCTAATAATGTGCTTGACAATGAAGAGAAACACGGACAAATGCTATTAGATAACAACATTATCTATGCCCCCGATTACGTGATTAATGCCGGCGGCCTTATTAATGTGGCCAGCGAGCTGGAAGGATATAACGAGGAACGTTCTCACGATAAGGCTTCACGTATTTATCAAACTATCCTTGATATTCTGAACTACTCAGAAGAAAATAACACACCCACTTATATTGCTTCAAATATTTTGGCTGAAAAACGAATTGAAAATGTCGGTAATATTCACCGAATTTATACTTCTCGCAGCCAATTCTCCGGACATATAGGCAACATGTACCGAGCTAAGGACCAAGGGTAACATATTAAAATAACTCACGAAATATATGGCGGCTCAAAATGATTGAGCCGCCTTTTTTGTTAACAAATCGGTAAGTTAAAGATAATTCTACCCGATATTTTCATGATTACCAGAAAAGATTTCGAACATAAAGATCGTTTAATCAAAGGCATTTCTGCCGATAAGCATTTCAAAATTTCTGTAGTAAAAACAACGGATGTTGTAAAAACAGCCAGAGAAAAGCATGAGCTTTCATTGCTGAATACCGTATTATTAGGGCGTGCTTTAACGGGTACTATCCTTATGGCTTCCGAGCTTAAAGGTGAAGAAAGAGTACAGCTCCGATTTGAAGGAGAAGGCCCGGTTGGCTTGGTAGTAGCTGAAGCCAGTCGCGTAGGTGAAATTCGGGGTTATGTTCAGAATCCACAGGTTGAGCTGGACTATTCCCGTAGTGATGTAACCTTAGGAGATGGGCTTGGCCTTGGCCTCTTAACCTTTTCCAAAACCTTATACAATGAAGCCGAGCCGCGCCGCAGTACTATTGAGCTCATTGAAGGAAATATCACTGATGATCTTGCTTATTATATGGTTCAGTCCGAGCAAATACCCTCCGCAATTCTAATGGATATAGGTTTTGATGATCAAGGTAACATAACCGAAGCCGGGGGACTGCTTATCCAACGCATGCCCGATGCGCCTGAAGGTGCTATTGATAAACTACAGGAAAAGATGAAATCTTTTGGCCCAATTCATGAGCTGTTTCTTCAAGACAAGTATATTGATGACATCATGAAAGAAGCATTGGCTCCAATTGAAGTTAAAGAACTAGATCGTCAGCCGGTTGATTTCTTCTGCCGCTGTACTCGTAAGCGCTTTGTGGATGCATTAGCTATGCTGGGCCCGAAAGACCTTAAGGAAATTAGTGATGAAGGTCAGGAATTGGTTTGTCATTTCTGCAATGAAAAATATCATGTCTCAAAACAAGAAATTGAGGAAATTCTTATGAATACCAAGGCCAAGATGAATTAGCTTGGTACGCATCATTTAATCCCTGTATATGAATATTAGAGCATCAGCATTTTTATTAATTATTCTTCTATTGGCAGCCAGTGTTTCTGCCCAAGATCGAAACCTTAGAGAATATGGCATTGAAGTTGGGGTGCTCGAAACCGGACCGCTAAATACCATTACCGATGTAAAAGGCGTTCGGGTCGGACATCAAACAATAATCGAAGGGGAATCGATACGAACGGGCGTAACAGCTGTTCTTCCACATGGTGGAAACATTTTTCAACAGAAAGTACCTGCTGCAGTTTATGTGGCCAATGGATTTGGCAAACTGGCCGGCTCAACACAAATAAAAGAGTTAGGGAACATCGAAACTCCCATCATTCTCACCAATACATTAAGTGTACCTACAGCCGCAGATGCACTCATTGACTATACCCTTAACCTGAAAAAAAATGGCAGCGTCAGATCAGTTAATCCCGTAGTTGGAGAAACCAATGATGGATATCTGAATGATATCCGTGGCCGGCATATCACAAAAAAACATGTGCTCAAAGCAATTGAAAGTGCGCAGCCAGGGCCTGTTACACAGGGCAATGTAGGAGCTGGAACCGGTACTACCGCTTTTGGATTCAAAGGTGGAATTGGCACTTCATCCCGTAAGCTTCCAAAAAACCTAGGCGGTTACACCGTTGGTGTGCTGGTACAAAGCAACTTTGGCGGAGTGCTTCAAATTGCAGGAGTGCCTGTTGGCAAAGAGCTTGGGAAATATTATCTGAATGATGAGCTGAATGAATCTCCGGATGGTTCCTGTATGATTATCGTTGCAACGGATGCCCCGCTGGATTCCCGCAATCTGGACCGGCTGGCTAAACGTGCAATTTTGGGCTTGGCAAAAACGGGTGGAATTGCCTCCAACGGAAGCGGCGATTATGTAATCGCATTTTCAACAGATGAATCTGTCCGTGTTCCTTACCGATCTGAAAGCAAGCTTAAAACACAAAACGTGTTACGTAATAATGAAATGTCTCCTCTTTTTATGGCTGTGAATGAAGCAACCGAAGAAGCTATCATAAATTCGCTTTTCCATGCTGAAACAATGGTAGGACGCGATGGGCACATCATAAAAGAAATGCCCATAGATTCTGTGCTAAAGATTTTGGAGAAGTACGGAAGAAAAAAGTAAGGTCAGTTTCTAGATAGCAAAAGACGAACCACAGCCGCAAGACTCGCTGGCATTGGGGTTGTCAAACGTGAAGCCTCGCGCATCTAATCCATCCGGATAATCAATTTCAATACCTTCGAGATACATCATGTGACGGGGATCAACAATAATTTCTATACCCTGACTTTCGATAAGCTTATCTTCATCCTTTTTATAATCTAAACCGAGCTTATAACTCAATCCGGAACAGCCGCCGCCTTCAACTGCTACTCGAAGATATAAGCCACTCTCAATATCTTCTTCCGCAATAATTTTTTGCACCTGCTTAGCTGCACGTGATGTAAGAGCTACAGTTTTTCCGGAAGCCGGTGATTCAGGAACATCAATTCCCTCGAAAGGAGAAGCCTGGGCAGACTTGCCGTTTGTATCCTCATCATCACTATCTACTAAATCTGAGATGACGCTATCTAAATTTTCTTCATGTTCTGCCGGCATAACGTTTAAGTTCCTTCTTTAGATTCACATTTCTGTGAAAACGTAAAATAATCAATATTGTCCTTAGTAAATAAATTTAATATCCCCGCGCTAACCAGATTAACCAGTATCACGGATGCACTGTTAAGGCTGCTGTCAATAATGTGTGAAAACTTAGAAACCGTTATTTCACCATATTCATTCAGATAGCGAAACAGCTTTTGTTCTTTGGGGCCATATTCAAACGTAACTCCTTCTCCGGAATGCATTTGTTCCAGAATTTTAACGCGCTCTATGCTGGCTACTTTGTTTTGGTCTTTCTCTCGAATATAAACTGTAGAACCTTTCTCTGATTCTACAAAAACAGGCTTTTTGTCACACTCTGGTACCTTAATGACCAACAAATCCCGCTCTCCAAAGTGTACAATTTCTATACTGATATCTACTGCAGGTTTACACAGTTTGCGTGCTGCTTCATTCAGTAAAAACTCTTCTTCTTTGTAACCCTCTACACCAATAAGAGATTTGTCATCATCTACACCAATAAGAATGGTTCCTCCATTGGTATTGGCAAATGCTGCTATTTCACGAGCAATTTTTTCTGCAGAAGGAATGGTACGTTTGAACTCAAGAAAAGTGCCTTCTCCGGTTTGAGCCAAATTTTTAACGTCCAGATAATCCATCTGGGACAACGTTGCTGCGTTAGGGTCATCAAAGTACATAGCCACTCTGCATTTTTGTATTACAACGAACTTAGCAACTGTTTATTAAGCAGGTATGAATCAAATGACAATTTCCTCTTTGGGATTTCTCGTCATTAAATCATACAACATATCTTTGGGATTTTCACCTTCAAACAAGATTTTATTTACGGCTGCTGTAATAGGCATTTCCACACCCAGCTTATTACTCCAATCAAAAACTGAACGTGTCGTTTTTATGCCTTCGGCCACCATGTTCATGCCGTTTATAATTTCATCCAGACTTTTACCCTGACCTATATGATATCCTACAAAACGATTACGGCTGTGTTGACTTGTACAGGTCACAACAAGGTCGCCCATACCTGCTAACCCAGAGAAAGTATCCTGGGAGGCACCGAGCTTCATACCCAATCGTTTCATTTCATGAAGACCCCGGGTAATAAGTGCTGCCTTGGCATTATCACCCAGCTCAGCCCCATCAATAATACCAGCAGCAATGGCCATAATATTTTTTACAGAACCGCCTACCTCCACACCCATGATGTCATAATTGAGATAAATGCGAAACATTGGCGTCATAAACGTCTCCTGAATAATTTCAGCCGTCCGTTTTGAAAAGGACGTCGATACCACAGTAGTAGGGCGAAACTTCCCCACCTCCTCTGCATGGCTGGGTCCGGATAACACCCCAATATGATCGTCAATAATTTTGTCTTTGAGCACTTCTTTCAGTACCTGAGACATCGTCATGAAGGTATCATTCTCAATTCCCTTGGCTACGCTCACAATCATTTCTTTGCCATCAAGATGGGGCTTTACTTTTTGGGCGACTTCACGCATAGCATGAGAAGGTGTTGCAAAAACAATCATGTCTTTCTCTGCAACCGACTTATCTAACTCAGTAAAACATTCAATTGAGTCAGGCAGAGTAACATCGGAAATATAAGACGGATTCCGATGCTGGTTATTAATTCCGTAAGCAATTTCAGACTCTCTTGCCCAGAGACTTACATCATTGCCTGCTCTTGCAAGAACTACAGATAGCGCTGTTCCAAAACTACCAGCTCCAATTACAGTTACTTTTCTCACGATGTTGGTGTTTGTTTATCATCCCTGTTAAGCCAGCCCCTTGCCGGTTTAAAAGATCCTACCTTATTTTCATTGCCCTCCATCAAGCGCTTGATGTTGCCTTTGTGCTTAATAATAATGCCCAGTCCACACATACCCGCAAAGATGAGAATACTCCCATCAATAGGCCAACCAAAAACATAACGCAATGTAACGACGATGAGCGGATAAAGAAACGCAGCGATAAGAGAAGCGAGTGAAACATATCGGCTTATAATCATTACCACAATGAATATGCCGGCTGTAATTGCTACCGAAACGGGCTCAATTCCGCATAGCATGCCTCCTGCAGTTGCCATACCTTTACCACCGTCAAAATTGGCATAAATAGGAAACATATGACCAACCACTGCAACAATTCCACAGACAATTTTCAGAAAAGCATCTACTTCCCAAAATGAGAAAAGGGCTACTGGTCCGCTGGCAATAGAATAAGCCAATCCACTGATCCAAAATGAACTTGAAAAACCTTTAAAGAAATCAATAACCAGTACTGTAACTCCCGGTTGCCATCCTAAAATCCGAAATGTGTTGGTAGCACCGGCGTTGCCGCTGCCATAATCCCTGATATCCACTCCTTTAAAAATTTTGCCTACCCAAATAGAAGAAGGGATGGATCCTACCAAATAACTGAGCAATATGACGACTCCAAGTGCAAGCATATTTTTTTATTTGTTGATGCTGAATCAGCTAAATATAAAACATCAAAGCAAATAGTCGAGCTCTGAAGCTTTAAATCTTATAAAATTTATACGTGTTGCTCGGCATGATAGGATGAGCGAACAAGCGGACCACTTTCCACATGCTCTAAACCAAGCTCTTCACCGATTTTTTTATACTCCGCAAACTGGTCGGGGTGCACCCACTCCTCTACCGGATGATGCATTTTTGTAGGCTGCATGTATTGTCCTATGGTAAGTACATCCACATTGTGGTCTACACAATCCTGCATGAGTTCAATGACTTCTTCGCGCTTCTCACCAAGCCCCACCATAATACCGGTCTTGGTTCTCAGTCCCTGATCTTTGCACCGCTGAAGCAGCTCAAGAGAACGTTCATACTTAGCCTGTGGCCGAACTTCTCTATACAATCTTGGTACGGTCTCCAGATTGTGACTAAGTACATCAGGCGGAGTATCAATAACGATTTGCAATGCTTCCCAAACTCCGCGGAAGTCAGGGATAAGCGATTCAATGGTAACCCCTTCGATTTCTTCTCTCAACTGACGATGGCACTCAGCAAAAATAGGTGCTCCGCCATCTTTTCTCTCATCTCGGTTTACTGATGTTAGAACCACGTGCTTCAAATCCATCTTACTGGCAGCATCTGTAACACGACGGGGTTCATCCCAGTCCAAACCCTGAACAGGTCGGCCCGTTTTTACAGCACAGAAGGAACACGATCGCGTACAAACATCACCCAAAATCATAAAAGTAGCCGTGCCATTCCCCCAGCACTCACCCATATTCGGGCAACGCGCCTCGGCACATACTGTGTTTAGCGAGTGCTTCTGGATAGTATCCGCCACTTCTTTAAACTTTTCGCCCGAAGGTAATTTTACACGTAACCATTCGGGACGTCTTTGTGGCGTCTCTTTACGATCTACAACATTTAGTTCTTTAATCATAACCAGTTATCAAAATTAACGAGATACTGCTTGCTTTGATGATTGCATAAGATACGAAAATTCATTGTCCAGTTCAGGCAACGAATCATCTTTTGTAATATTGACTTCAAAGGTCGCTGCAAAGTGTTTAAGCAGGTGCTGCTTAACTTCTTCCGGATCAACCTTTCGGCCTAAGATCTTTTGCAAACTTGTTACTTCTTTATCACTAATGCCACAAGGAACAATATGATTGAAATAGCTTAAATCAGTATTCACATTCAGGGCAAACCCATGCATAGTTACCCAGCGTGAGCACCGGATACCCATAGCACAAATCTTTTCCTGTCCCACCCAAACGCCGGTTAGCCCTTCAATACGTCCGGCTTTAATATCATATTCTGCACATGTTTTGATAATGACCTCTTCGAGGTAGCGCAGATATTTGTGAATGTCCGTAAAATGCCGATCCAAATCCAGAATTGGATAACCCACAATTTGCCCCGGGCCATGATAGGTGATATCTCCACCGCGATCTATTTCGATGTACTCAGCATCTATGTCATTAAGCTCTTTCAAGCCCCTTAACAGATGGGCGGAATTGCCACTTTTGCCTAGGGTATAAACGTGCGGGTGCTCTACAAAAAGCAACACATCATTGCTCTCTTCACCCGGTTTGTACAATTTTTGCTTTTGGCGGGCTCTTTTCTCATCAATAAGCCGCTGCTGGATGGCCGTCTGCAAATCCCATACCGGTTTGTAAGGGGAAGATCCAAGATCATAAGTAGCTACAGTATTCATGCCTTTTATTCTCGCAGAGCCGCAAAGATGCAGGGCTATTCGCTATAAGTTATTTACTAATCGTTTAATACCTGTTTTTATAAGCTTTTCATTGAAGTTGACGAGAAGACCCAGTTTAAGGTCCGTCAGTTTTAAGTACGTTAACACCTGCTTATAATGTACTCCGGCTAAGCTTTCTACCGATTTAAGTTCAATTAACACTTTATTCTCAACTATTAAATCTGCACGAAAACCAAGTTCCATTTTTTTCTTTTCCCAGTAAACAGGTATAGGCTTTTGTCTTTCTATAGATAATTTTCTTTTCTCTAGTTCATAGAACAAAATTTCTTCATAAACCGATTCCAATAATCCGGGACCCAGTTTTTTATGAATCTGATAACAGGCATCCACAATTATTCCCGAAAGATGATTTTCAGGCTTTTTTATATCATCAAAAGTTCGCTTCATTGCGGATTGTAATTAAACAAATCACAAGTAGGATTATCCAAAATCTGCGCCTCAGCGGCTCTGCGAGAAATTGTATGATTACTTCTTTTTCGGCTGTGTGCCAAGATGTACACCTTCGCCATAAGCTTCGGCTACGGCTTCCATCACCGATTCAGACATCGTTGGGTGGGGATGTACCGCGCTGATAATTTCATGGCCGGTAGTTTCCAGGTCTCTGGCAACTACGGCTTCAGCAATCAGTTCAGTTACATGAGAGCCAATCATATGGCATCCCAACCATTCGCCATACTTGGCATCAAATACTACTTTGACAAAACCTTCTTCGTGTCCAAGTCCGGCCGCCTTGCCGCTGGCAGAAAATGGAAATTTGCCAACCTTTACATCATAGCCTTCTTCCTTGGCTTGAGCTTCGGTATAACCGACAGAGGCAATTTGCGGTTCGCAATACGTACAACCCGGAATATTATTATAATCCATCAGCTGTGGATTTTCACCGGCAAAATTTTCCACACAGATGGTTGCCTCGTGTGATGCTTTATGTGCCAGCCAGGGGCCTCCGGCCACATCACCGATAGCATAAATACCTTCCAAGTTGGTTTGATAGGTTTCTTTATCCACTTCAATGACACCCTTTTCATATTTTACACCAATTTCATCAAGGCCGATACCTTCCACATTTCCGACTACCCCTACAGCCGAAAGTACTACATCGGCTTCGAGTGTATCTTTTTTGTCACCGGTTTTGACAGTCGCTTTAACACCTTTTTTACCATTTTTCTCGACTTTCTCTACGGTACTTCCGGTCATGATATTCATACCCTTCTTTTTGTAGATTTTGCCGAGCTCTTTTCCAATGTCTTTATCCTCTACCGGTACAAGCGAATCCTGGAGCTCAACAATTGTTACTTCTGTCCCAATAGAGTGATAGAAGTAGGCAAACTCGACACCAATAGCTCCAGCACCAATTATTACCATTTTATCGGGTTGTTTTTCGAGCTTCATTGCCTGCTCATAGCCAATAATCATTTCACCATCAATTTCCAGGTTAGGTAGTTCGCGCGGACTAGCCCCGGTGGCAATAATAAACTTGTCAGCCTTGATTTGATCTTTGGTTTTGTCCTTATCATCCACCACTTTTATTTGGTCTTTGGACTCAAAAACACCTTTGCCCTCAAATACTTCAATCTTATTGGCTTTCATCAAGAACTGGACGCCTTTGCTCATCTTATCGGCAACATTACGGCTCCGTTTAATCATACCATTAAAGTCAACGGAGTAGTCCTTAACTGAAACGCCATAATCTTCGGCATGCTCAATGCTTTCATAAACTTCTGCCGAACGGAGGAGTGCCTTGGTAGGAATACATCCAATATTAAGGCAAACACCGCCGAGGTGACGTTTTTCTACAATTGCTGTTTTGAAGCCCAACTGTGAAGCGCGGATTGCTGCTACATAGCCCCCGGGGCCTGAGCCGATTACACATACGTCAAATTCTTTAGCCATAACAAGTCAATTCTTGGTTTGTTGAGTTCTGAATGATTGCGTTAATCACTCGGTTGTTTCAAAAGCCCTCTAATTTAAGGATAATACAAGCAAGGTGAAACGTCCGAATCAATAAAACTCTTTCGTCATAAACCATATGCGGGGATCATCCGTTTCAAAGCCGAATCGTTCATAAAGGTTAATCGCCCTGTTATCTGTTCGTACTTCGAGGGTAAGCTTGCAGCAATTCATCTTTCGAGCCTTTTTTTGAACAGCCTCCAGCAATTTTTCTCCGATCCCCTTGCCACGCATCTCTTTAATAACAGCGAGGTCATGAATATTGATCAGTTTTTGTCCTTCGAAGGTTGAAAAACATATAAAACAGTTGGCTATCCCTACAGGTGCTTCATCTGAGTATGCCAGCAACGTAAAAGCTGTGGACATGCCTCTAAGCCCTGCAATCATCTTATCCAGTTCTTCCTGAGATAAAGTATGACCACCACCCATCTCACTTTCAGCGTAGGCGTTTGTTAAATACTGGACATCAGCAGCGTGCTGCCTGTTAGAGTAGTCTGCCTCTAAAATATTGAGCATCATTATTTTATCTGATAGGTAGATTAAAAAAGGTTAACCATTTTAAAACACTGAATAAAAGGAAACATATATGATCTGAATGTGTTTAAGGTACGCAATAAGTTGAATAATCTGACTTAGACATGACACTGAGAAAGTAGGTAAAGCAGACCTTGCCGCAAATGGCAGCAAATAAACTAATGTATCAGACTAGACTTCTAATTTTAAAAATAAAAACTGACAACGATGCGCTTTTTTAAAAAACCTTATTTGATAATTATCACACTGATACTTTCTCTTGCAGCTTACAATTGCTCCACCTCAACCAGTAGTAATTCCGGGGATAGTGATACTGACCCTCCTCCCAAAGAGTTCAACAGTCAGGCTCAGCCAGGTGATTCAGCTGCCTCTTACCTTCAAAGCGACCAATATACTTCGCTGCAAATTGAGATTGACTATATGCAAGGTTATGAGCCTACTCAGGAAGCCCTGAATAGCCTGGAAACCTTTTTGCAAAACAGGCTTAATAAATCCAGCATTACTTTTAACATAAGTGAAATCCCCGCACGCAATGAAGGTCCCTACTCTACCAGCGATATCGATCAAATTGAAGATGAAGTAAGAGACAATTACACTGAAGCAGGCAGCAATACCCTTCATGCTCATTTTTTAATTGTTGATGGTGAATTTGAGCAGTCTAATGTATTGGGCATAGCCTACTGGAACACTTCTATGGCTTTGTTTGGAGAGGCTATTGCCAGTATCAGTGATAATCCACCTGTGACTCCCAGCAGGCAACAAGTTGAAGGAACAGTATTTCGCCACGAAGTCGGACATAATCTGGGATTGGTTGGAATCGGCAGTCCCCATCCAAGCGGACAGCAATCCCATCAGGATGGATCACATTGCACGGTGGATGGCTGCCTGATACAGGCTTCTGTTAGAACAGGAGACATTTTTCAAAACTTTAGCGGAGAAGTACCTGAGCTCGATGCACTCTGTATCGAAGATTTACAGGCAAACGGGGGAAAGTAATTAGTTTTGCTTGAACTTGAATAGGTTTTCTTTGCCTACTTTTTCTTCGGCCTGATTTAGGGCATAAGTGCTGTCAAATAATACGATAGGATGCTCGTCCATATCTTTGGTGACATGTGTGGAATAACTGTTTTCCAATTTCTCGATCACATCCTGGTTATCAGGCAACCAGCGTGCTGAGTTATACGATACCGGCGACATATGAAGCTCGCAGTTGTATTCCGTTTCCATGCGGTGTTTTACCACCTCAAACTGAAGCGCACCCACAGTACCCAGCAGTAACTCATTGCCTACACCGCCCGGTACTTCAAAAACGTGTACAACGCCCTCCTCGGCCAACTGCTTCAACCCTTCGCGCAACTGTTTTCTTTTGAACGGATCTTTAGTAGAAACCTTCATAAAGTGCTCGGGCGTAAACAGTGGAATCACATTAAAACGCACCGGACTATCACTGAAGATTGTAGTTCCAATTTTAAAAGAGCCGGGATTAAAAAGTGAAACAATATCCCCGGGATAGGCCTCTTCCAAAATATGTCGTTCATCACCCATCAAAGTATGAGGAGTAGACATCTTAATTTTTTTGTCTCCGGTACCCTCTGCCTGCTTGACTTCAAGTCCGCGCTCAAACTTACCGGAAGTAATACGGATAAAGGCAGCACAATCACGGTGATCGGGATTCATGTTAGCCTGAAGCTTAAATACAAATCCTGAAAAATCATCGGTTATCACCCGGTCATTCCCGTCTTCATGCTGATACGGCTGTGGGGGATTGGCCAGTTTAGAGAAATACTCCAGAAAGACATCCAGCCCAAAGTTATTAAGAGCTGAACCAAAAAACATGGGCGTACATTTCCCATTTTGATAAGCTTCCTGATCCATGTTGTCAAAAAGGTCCTCAGTAAGCATCACTTCTTCCCGAAAGCGATCTTTTTCTGCCTGAGATAACGTAGCTTTTTCCAAGCCTTCTTCAAGGTCATAAATTTCTTTGCCGGCTTTCTTGGCACCATGCTCTTCTTTGCGAAGCAGGTACAGCTTTTTGCCAATCAGATCATAGATGCCCTGAAAATCTTTCCCATAACCCAGCGGCCAGGAAGCCGGGATAGGCTCAATTCCCAGCTGATTCTCTACATTGCTCATAATTTCCAGCGGCTCCATTCCCGGACGGTCACACTTGTTCACAAAAGTAATAATGGGGATTTCGCGCATCTTACAAACCTCAAATAGCTTCTCGGTCTGCTCCTCAACGCCTTTGGCTACGTCAATCACCATCAGTGCCGTATCGGCTGCTACCAGCGTACGCAATGTGTCTTCAGAAAAATCTTTGTGTCCGGGCGTATCCAGAAGATTGTATTTGATGTTATCTTTCTCAAATCGAAGTACGGATGACGTCACTGAAATACCGCGCTCTTTTTCAATGGCCATCCAGTCGGAAGCCGCATATCGCGATGCTTTACGCTGACGAATAGAACCCGCCTCATGAATCGCCCCACCATACAGCAAGAGCTTTTCGGTAAGGGTGGTTTTACCGGCATCGGGGTGAGAAATGATAGCAAAGGTACGCCGACGCTTTGCCTCTTTTTCTATGTTATTAGTTATAGTATCTGTTTCTGGCATTCTGTTATCAAGCATTGGGATGTTCTAAAAGCCTTCAAAGATAAGGATTATCTCAGGCATTTTCACTTAAGACTGTACCAATTATTTGTCTTCAAAACAGGTCCAGCTGCTCGTCTTGTCGCTCAATAGGCCAAGCCGACATAGGGTTCATCTCAATAAGTCCTGATAGAAGCTGATGAAACTTTCGAGCAATAGCTGGTTGGCTTTTCTTATCCGGCGAATGCGTAAAAATGTAGGGATGCTTCCCCTCTTTAATCCAATCGGCAATGACAATGGCCCATTCTTTAAGATAGGGCTCGTTATTAAGCGCATCATTGGCGCCTACAAAACGGATAAAAGGCCGTGTACCCGTGGTATCAAAGCGTACCGGCACTTTAGGCTTTTTTTGCTGGGCTTCTTTGATGGTGGGGTCATCTACATTCATGGCATGCAGCTTCCGCGTATCAAAGATAACGCGATCAATATTGTAGCTATGCAACAGGCGGTTCAGGCGATTTTCTTTTTTCCCGTGGTCAAAAAAGTCCAAGTGACGTACTTCCAGCGCATAACTGTAAGCACTGGGTAAAAAGGCTACCATTTCCTCAATACGTTCAAACTCATCAGGAGAAAAGTTCGGAGGCAGCTGAATATGAAATGGACCCAATTTATTGGCGATAAAATCGAACGTTTCCAGAAATTCCAGCACCTCATCTTCAACATCGTGCAATCTTTTTTCGTGCGTAATAGACTGATGGAACTTGAAACAAAACTTAAACCCATCGGGGGTTTGCTCATCCCATTTACGAATGGTGTCTTTCCCGGGCACATTATAAAAAGTAGTGTTGCCTTCTACGGAGTTAAATACAGAAGCATATTGCGATAAGAATTGATGCTGTTTGGCATCATCCCGAAAGAACGTGCCTACCCAGTCATTTAAGCTCCAAACCGTACAACCGATATGGTATTTTGTAATGGCCATTTATTAAATGTACTAAACCTGGCTGAATTATTTGGATAACGATTTTTGAAGCTTAAATCGTTTACTTTTCGGATGACATTATCAGACGTTCTTTATCCCGCGGGTGCTCATGATGAATACCATGCAATGTGTACACAACTTTTGCAGCCCACTTTGATTTGGGAAAATATTCGTTGATGTATTTGGAAAAAAGAAGTATCTCATTCCACCTTGCTTTCCAGCCAGCTTTCACGAAAAGATTTAGCCTCATCGGTGAGCGGCATATCTATTTCTTCAAAAGGCACTACTTCCAAAGTAGGATCCTCTGTCAGAATCATGGTTTTCTCATAGATCTCACCCAGTGATTCATAACTGATAGAAATAACATCTCCGGGCTTTTTGGATGCCAGTATTCGCTGAATATCGCGTGCATTATTTATTGGGCGTCCATCAAGCGAAAGCAAAATATCTCCGCGGTCTGCTCCGGCTTTATATAGTGGACTTCCAACAACTGTATTCTCCGATATAGTAGCTTCACCAGATTCAAAACTTACTTTATTTCCACCAAAACTCATTATTGCCTGACCGGGATTTTCTTTTCGCAGGTGAAATCCTGCATTAGCTAATAAAGGCTTTAGGTCCGGCATTTGAGAATCATGCACATGCTTTTGAAAAAAAGCATCAGCGAATTCAGTACTGTCTGTAACTTCCGCAAGGGTCAACTGCAAATCTCCTAATGTATATGGCATTTCAGTTGTACCATATTTTTGCCAGACCCTGCGCATATAATCATCCAAGGTTACATCTTCGAACTCAGACCGGAGCATCAAGTCAAGCCCCAAACCGAGCACTGCTCCCCAAGAATAGTAAGATATAAACGTATTTGATTTATTCTGCTGGTCTACCGAAGTGGCCGCATCAACAAAAGGAGCCTGCATACTCATTTCAGCCGGACTGTAATAATTGCTCCCTGTAGAATTCAGCACATAGTTTAACGTACCGCCCCATCCCCGGGCATATTCTTTATCCGTTAGCAATCCTGTACGGCGGATGATTAAATCGTCATAATAGCTGGTAAATCCTTCGGCAAACCAGAGTGCATCTGAAACATTTGCCTCCAAAAAATTAAACGGTTCCAGCGTCTTGGGACGAATACGCTCTACATTCCAGCCATGAAAATATTCATGTGATAGTGTATACAAATTGCGCAGGGCATTATCCTCGAGAGATCTTGTGCTGGTAAGAATAGTGGAATTTCTGTGTTCCATGCCATCACCAAACACATACGGAAGATAATCAGCGATAAAAGTATAGGTGCCATAATCATAAGCCGGCGGCTCCCCATAAACCGCAATTTGTTCGGCCACAACCTTTTTGGCCATACCGATATAATTATCCAGCGATTCCTCGCTTCCGTTATGGTGCACCGCCAATCGGATAGTGTACTGAGTTGTATCATCCGCTACCTGCCACTCCCTCAGATCGAAATCACTGAGTTCTGTCGGACTGTCCATCAGATAATAAAACCCCGGTGTCGTAAAAGTATAGGGCTCATCTGTTGGCTTAAGCTGTGTAGCTACCCTCCAGTTGCTGCCTTGCGGAGGATGAAACTTTACTGTTATTGGCTGATCATTTAACCCCTGTGCCCAAATAAGTGAAGCAGGAATATTCAGGTGCGCATGCTCGCGATTTACCCCCGAATAAGTACCATCGGCATGATCGGCATAAAGTGTATAGTTAAAATGTATAACACCATCGTGCCCATTTACAATCCAGTTATGCAGGTTGGGACGATGCACCTCCAACGTGTCCCCTTCACTATCTGTTGCCACTACGTTATAGACATTCTTGGCAAACTCGTGCAAAGCATACCGGCCGGGAGATGTACGGCTCATCGAAAATTGCACAGGAACCGGATCCAAATCCGATAAAGTTAATGTAATCTCTGCTTCATTATGTTCTGCATTCGGGAAAGAAATATCATACCGGATGTCTTCTTTATCTACTTTTTGTTGAAGACATCCGCTCAAAAAAGTACCAATGATTAAAAAGGAAAGTGCTGTTTTATTCATACCGGTGGAATTCTAATAGTATTGACTCAGCTAAAATATAGCCTCAATATAATATTACAAAAGTAATGGATAAATGAACCCGACTTACTCCTGCCGCAAACTATGTACCGGATTGATGAGCGCAGCCTTAACGGATTGGTAACTTACAGTAAGTACACAAATGATGATACTTATCAATGCTGAACCAAGAAAGACCAGAACAAGATTCCAGCCAAGTGTAATACGACTGGGAAAACTCTGCAGCCACTGGCTCATAAAATAATAGATTATAGGCCACGCAATGATATTAGCAAGCAGTACCAGTTTTACATACTCTTTAGACAAAAGTACCATAAGACCGGACACCGAAGCACCCAGTGCCTTTCTGATACCAATCTCTTTGGTTCGTTTTGTTGCAGTAAAAGAAGCTAGTCCAAAAAGTCCAAGACAGGCAATGATGATACATAAAATTGAAAAAGCTGTATACACTTTACTCATCTGCATTTCAGGAGCATATATTTTCGCCAGTTCTTCATCATGAAATGAATATTCAAACGGGTCAATAGGATTTATTTCGGCCCATACTTTTTCAAGGTGACTAAGCGCACTTTGTATGCCACCCGGTGCTATTTTTACCACGGCATTGCTCATGCTGCCTACAATAGGGCGAGTTCCCTCTGAAAGGGGCATCACCAGTGGATCTATCTCTTTTTTAATGGAGGTATAGTGAAAATCTTCTGTAACACCTATCACCCGATAACTTTTCTGATCTTCTTCTCCGCGTTTGAAATAAAAAATTTCTCCAACGGCTTCGTCGGGATTCTCAAGCTCCAGCAGATCCAGCATAGCTCGGTTCACCAGAATAGCTTCATCTTTATCGGAGGGATACTCTCTTGAAAAGCTTCTTCCTGCTAAAATATCGATGCTATAGGTCTCCATAAAGTCATGAGCGACTCGCATGGTCATGATGGAACTTACCTCTCCTTCCGGCAGACTGGCCGGGCTGTAGGGCGTATAGGTTTGCTTTTCGGAACCCAGAATTTTACTAGTGGCCGTTACCGATGTAATCGCTGAATGGCTCAGTACTTGTTCTTTAAATTGATCAAAATACCAGGCCGTTAAATTCTGATTCATCGGCAGAAGCACGATGCGCTCTTTATCAAAACCAAGCTTTTTAGTTTGCATATGCTGAAGCTGCATATATAATATAGCAGTACCGACAATAAGTAACGCAGAAAGCATAAACTGGAAGGTTACCAATGCTTTTCTAAAAACAACGCCTGAAGATCCCTTCACAAAATTTCCTTTTAAAATATTAACAGGCTGAAATCCCGAAAGCACCACGGCGGGATATATCCCGGCAATAATACCTACAAAAATGAATAGCCCGATCAAACCAAAAAACAGATATGTATTTTGCAATAAATCAAAAGCCAGCTCTTTACCTGTAAAGCTGTTAAAATAGGGGAGCACCAGATAGACCAGAAGTACAGCCAACACCATCGCTGCAAAACTCATTAAGATAGATTCACCCATAAACTGAGCAAACAACTGTTCTCTGTTAGCGCCTAAGACTTTTCTTATACCTACTTCGCTGCCTCGTTCTGCAGATCGTGCTGTAGCCAGGTTCATAAAGTTAATACACGCGATGATGAGGATGAACCCTGCAACTATAGAAAGGAGATAAATATAAAAAATAGAGCCGTTGGGATTCATCTCTGAATCCAAATCTGAATGCAGGTAAATATCAGTCAGTGGCTGCAATCCCAGTTCTACTGTTTCTGTTTCGGGGCGATCAGCGGAATGATAATACTTATCAGCAAACGCAGGGAGCTGATCTTTCAGTTCCTGAACGGATGCATCCTCATGCAATTCCAGGTAGGTCCAAATCGGATTAGCGAACCACGATTCATTGTATTCAGGGGTGCGGCGATAAAGCACATCCAGGCTTGAGAATGAAGCTAATACATCGAATTTCATATGTGATTCTTCCGGCCAGGGTTCCATGATACCGGTTATTTCCATAGCCATGCTTTTAATACCGTTCAGGCTCAACGTTTTGCCAATCGGATCTTCATCTCCAAAGTAGATTTTAGCTTTTTCCTTGGTAATGACAATAGAGAGCGGGTTGTCAAGAACTTCGTCGGGATTTCCCCTGATCAGCTTTCCGCTAAATACTTCAAAAAAAGTAGAGTCTGTAAAGTACAAGTTGGATACTCTGAAAGAATTCTTCGTCTCTCGATCCAACAGCGTATGTGCCTCTTCATCCAGATCGTAAAACCGCACAAAGTTTTTAACAATATTGGGATACTCTGCTTGCAGTGATGGCCCCGCCTTATAGGGGGTGGTTGAACCTTCTTCTGTTTTGGTGGGAGAAATAGATGTTTGCTTCAGCCGATAAATTTTTTCAGCATTGGTGTTAAAATCATCGTAGCTGAGTTGATTTAAAATATATAGGCTGATAATAATACAACAGGCAATTCCAATAGAAAGGCCAACAATATTTATAAATGCATATGCTTTTCGTTTCTTGAGGTTGCGCATAGCAACCTTCACAAAATTTCTGATCATCTAATACCCCTGTTAAAACTCTCATTCTAATCACGTAGCTGAAGCTCTTTTGATGGGCTTGCCTATAAGAGAAAGAGTATTTTAAGACCGACTTGTTACAATCAACATACAAACATTAGAAAGATCTAATGTTTGGAAACTCTTTTAGCTTTCAAGAAAGGGCAAGACTTCTTCCCGCAGAAGGTCAAAAACAGGATCTTTATATGACCGGGATTGGCTGGCATTCTGAAGGTTGCCGGTAAGCACGATGACGGCATCCAATGACGGGACAATAAAAATATACTGCCCGCCGTAGCCCCAGGCGAAGTGAACCTTAAATTGGCCCACCGGCTTCTCCCACCACATGTACCCATAATCGTAAGGATTGTAATTGCTTCGGGTATAGGTTTGGAAAGAGTCATTGAGCCATTGTTCAGGCACAATTCTTTGCCCTTTGTAGGTACCTCCACTCAAAACCATCTGTCCAAGCTTTAGCATGTCTGCCGGACGCAATGCCATATTGTTGCCACCCATGTAGTATCCCTGGGGATCACGATCCCAACCGCCAACCTGTATATTCAAAGGCTCAAATAAATGTTTTTCAGCAAAAGCTTTGGTACTCATACCTGTTGCCTTGGTCAGTATCACCGATAATAAATGTGAAGTTCCCGTACTGTAAACCATATCCCCACCGGGTTTTGCCTCCATAGGCTGCTCAAGAGCAAACTTAACCCAGTTCTCACTTACCACCCATCTTCCATAATTATGAAAGCTTGTGGTTTCCAATCCCGAACGCATGGTGAGCAGGTCTTTAATGGTAATTTTTTCTTTTTCAGGATTAGGGTTCTCTTTAAAATATTCTTCAAAATACTGGGCGATAGGCTCATCTACACTTTCAATATCCCCTCGATTTATTGCAATACCAACAAGCAATGAAATAATGCTCTTTGAGGCTGATTTGATATTGGTGGTTTCATTTTTATTAAGCCTCCCCAAATAATGCTCAGCCAAAAGTTTCCCATCCTTTTGAATCAGCAGACTGGTAACAGAATTGATTGAAGAAGCACGGGTCACGATAGCCTCAAGAGACAGGCTGTCGGCAGGAGCCTTTGCCACAGATTGGATATACAATCCCAAAACATATACCCAAATTGAAAAGAAAAATATCAGGACTTTTTTCAGCACAAATTCAGTGAACTGTTTTATGTTTAAATGTTATTGGAATTATACTATTTGAAGGTGATCCAATATGATAGAGTTCCCAATCAGAATTATAATCAGAGACCTTTGCAAAACCCAAAAATAGAGCTTGTCATTGCGAGCTTGAGAAACGATCTCCCGATCAAAGTTCCTAAAAGGAGATCGCCACACTTCGTTCGCGATGACAGTAAGGTTTTTCAAAGGTCTCAATCAGTAATCTGCTGTCGTAGTTGGGCTACTGAACAGGCTAACGATCTTCTTTTCGATACATAAATTTGAGTCCGGACCAATCTTCATCCACCGCGCAGACCTTCACATCCACCAGGCCTATCTCCAGTCCCAGCTTGCGAACATCATTCCCATTAATATCCGTCTTTAGTTTTGACGATCCCTTAATCCACGACACCCAGAAGGCTCCATCTTTGGCCAGCTTTTTTTTAGCGAAGGCAGAAAGTTATACAGGTCCTTTTCGTTTTCAGCAAAGGCATGAATAAAATCGACAGGCTGATCGTAATTTAAACTCACGATCTCAGTTTCTTCCGGCAAGTCACCCAGCAGCTTAAAATAATGCTTTGGAACATTCACCGGCAGGATAGTATATCCAGGTTTGATACCCAGCTTTTTAAGCAGTGGTGTTTTGGAATAGCCGGCTGACATAAACTACTCCATGGTAAATATTTCAGCATAAATATCCATACCATACCAGATATTACCTATGCGGATATTCTCATCAGGTGCATGCTGGTTATTATCATGGTTGGCAATAGGCACAATTACTATCGGAGTTTGAAGTACCTCCTCAAAATGAAACAGCGGCAGGGAACCGCCAAACGTTGGATAAAGAATGATATCTTCATCCGTAGCATTATTTACCGCTTTCACCACTTGCTGCGCCATTGGATTATCAATGGGAGTGCGCACGGCCGGGTAGCCTCCACCTCTTGTGACCTTGGCAATTTTATCATGCTTGAGCCTTGTTTCCAAGTCCGGATCTTCTCTAACAATATGGTAATCCTGTTTTTGAATATGCGCTTCCACTTTATCTTTCATTTTCTCAGAGTCATTGCCTTTAGCCAATCGTATTCCAAGTGATGCAACAGCTTGTGTTGGAATCACATTTCTGGCCAAGTCTCCTACATTGCCACTTTTAAAGCCTCGTATGGTTAGTGTAGGATACATATAGCTTTCTATAATTGAGCGGTCTTGAAATTCAGTCCACGTTAAACCCAGGTCTTTTCGAATCTGATCGTCGTAATCGGGCAATGTAGCAAATGCTCTACGGTCAGCCTCCGTAATAGGAGCCGTATTCTCATTAAAATTTTCAACTAATATTTCACCAGTTTCATTTTTCATGCTTGCTAAAAGATTAGCCAGCATTTGTCCGGGTACCGGCGCCCACCCACCATAATGCCCGCTATGCAACGGACGATTCGGACCATAAACCGTAACCTCCATTCCAGTAACACCCCTTACGCCAAAAACCACCTGTGGTCTGCCACTTTGGTGTTTGGGTCCATCTAAAAAAAGCCATAGATCTCCTTCAAGCTTTTCTTTGTATTGCTCAAGAACTTCACGAACGTGAGGTGAGCCTGTTTCTTCCTCCCCGTCAAAAAAGAATTTCAGATTAGAAGTAAGCGCAATATCCGACTGCTGCAAAGCATCTAAAACAGAAAGTATAGTGGGAAAAGGAACTTTGTCATCAGATGCTGAACGGCCATAAATACGCCATTCAGGATTTATCTCATCCCCTTCTTCCGGGAAATCTATGGGTTTACCATCCTGTTGCATTGAACCTGAATAAAGGGTTGGCGTCCATGGGTCGTGAGTCCAGTTTTTTGGATCAGCCGGCTGACCGTCGTAGTGTACATAAATAATAATAGTTCTTTCGGCATCAGGGGCCTTAAGCTCACCGTAGATATAGGGCGGCATCTCAGGTTTATTCGGCAGCGTAAGCAACTCCATTTCCACTCCGCGCTTTTCAAACTCTTTGACCAGATAGTTGGCATTGAGCTGTATGTTTGGCAGGTCGGAAGCCACATTAGGCAACCTGAGAAACTCCATATAGTTTGATAAGATTTGATGCTCGTTCTGCTGTCTAAATTCACGAACAGCTTCCACCGATCCAGACTGGCTGTATAGTGACTGTACTGAGACAAATATTGCTAGAAATACGACTGCTAATTTTTTCATAATACCCAATTATTAATGGCCATAATAAAAGCCTTTAACTATTTTATTGTCAGGCAGCTCTTTTATAACTCTATCACCTTCCAAAAAGCTAACCACCTGTTTATATCCTTTTTCTAAAATAGAATAATCTCCCAACTGGGCAAATATCGAAAAAGAATAGATTCGGTTTCGACCCAGAAAAACGGTAATCCTATAATTTTTAGTAATGTCTCTATCCAAATACAAGTCAAAATTAAGATGACTGGATGAGTGAATTCTTTTACCCAGCGGGATATCCTGCTTTGCCTCTATTTCTTTGATTTGCTGAATGACTCTTTCTACGTCAAATGATTCATCCGGCTTATTTTCTGACTTGAAAAATGCCGTAATCCAGTTGACCATCTTTACCTTTACTCTTCTTCGTAAGGATTTTCCTCAACAACAGCGCCATCTTTTAGATTAATGATGCGGTTTCCGTAAGCAGCCATTTTTTCAGAGTGTGTTACCTGAATTATAGTGACCCCCTCTTCTTCATTCAGCTTTTTAAATAGCTCCATGATATATTCGCTTTGCTCAGAATGAAGGTTGCCGGTTGGCTCATCGGCTAATATTATCTTCGGGCTTCCAATCAATGCCCGTGCCACACCTACTACCTGCTGTTGTCCACCCGAAAGCTGTGGAGGAAATAGATCTTTTTTGGCCACAATATTAAAACGATCGAGCATATCGGCTACCATTGCTTTGCGCTTCTTGCTTTTTACTTTGCGATACAGAAGGGGCATTTCAATGTTTTCATACACAGTCATTTCATCTATAAGGTGGTAAGCCTGGAAAACAAATCCAATATGTGACTTATGATATTCGGATTTTCGCTTCTCGCTAAGGCCATGTACCGGCTCATGATAAAAAAGATATTCTCCTTCAGAGGGGTCATCCAGAAAACCGAGGATATTCAGCAAGGTTGATTTACCCGCTCCGCTCGGACCCATCACCGTGATGAATTCACCTTCTTGGATATCCAGGTTTATCCCCTTTAATATAAACGTCCGCTGGAACCGTTTGTCGATGTACTTGTCGATGTTTCTTAGCTTTATCATGGCATTCAATTACTAATTAGCAATGAACAATTAACAATTTTGTTCATTGTACATTGATAAATCATTCACTTCGTAAACTTTTTGCCGGATCCAGCCTGGCTGCTTTTATTGCCTGCCAGCTAACCGTTAAAACAGCAATTAATATAGTAACCAAACCTGCTATCAGAAACAGAAACCACTGCAATTCAATCTGATATGCAAAATTCTGTAGCCACTTACTCATGGTATACCAGGCTACCGGAACAGCAATTAAGAAGCCGATCAACACTAACACCACAAAATCTTTAGAAAATAAAGCCATTACCTGGGTAGCCGTTGCACCAAGTACCTTTCTAACGCCTATTTCCTGTGTACGCTGCTCTACCATAAATGAGGCTAGACCAACCAAACCCAGACAGGCCACAAAAATTGCTAAAATAGCAAAGCTTGTAAAAATATTACCCGCACGTGTTTCCTGCTGATAAAGTGCGTTATACTCCTGGTCTAAAAACTCATGCTCAAACGGCAATTGTGGAAACATTTTATTCCATACAGCACGAGTTTCGTTTAGGGTAGTGCTGACATCACTGGTATTAAAACTGATCAATAATTTATTAAAACTGGCTCTTGGGAATAAATATAACGGCTCAATGGGTTGGTGAAGTGAGCTGAAATGAAAATCTTCTATCACACCTACAATAGGTCCTGATTCTCCGCTAATTTGAACTCTTCTTCCTATAAGTTCTTCAGGCGGAGTACCAAAGTCAGCAGCTGCTGACTCATTTATCAAGACAGCATATTCTCTATTTTCAGACTGGTTGGCCCTTGTGAAATCACCTTGTGTGAATGCACGGCCCGCGACGATATTAATATTTAGCGCCTCGGTAAACTCAGGTGTAATACGAAGTCCATTGGCAACATAATTTGGAGGTTCGTCAATCCCTTCAACATCCGGGCCATAAGCCGCCCTGATACTTGTTGGAGTATCTGAAGCCAATGCTGCTCCTTTAAAGCCGGGGACCTGTTCCATTTCTGAAAGAAACGCATCAAAGCGGTTCTCAAGATCGTTATAGGCCGTTAACACAAGGACATTGTCCTGTTTGTAGCCAAGTTCTTTTTGCTGCATATAGTTGATCTGCTTGTATATCACCATAGTGCTAATGATTAAAAAGATGGAAGCAGCAAACTGAAATACGACCAAGAACTTTCGCAACTTTGGACTCCCGCCAGTAACTTTTGATCCCTTTAATACTGCTGCAGGACTAAAAGAAGATAGCATCAATGCCGGATAACTTCCGGCCAAAAGCGTAACGATAATACCCGCTCCTGCTATCATTCCCAGAAATTTGGTTGATGTATAATCGATTGTCAACGCCTGACCTGTTAGTTGGCTAAACCATGGTAAAAATAGTTCAACCAGTAATACTGAAACCACAATTGCGAGTAGCGTTAGAAAAGCAGATTCACCATAAAATTGGCCGATAAGCCGCTTTCTTTCTGAGCCCAGCACCTTGCGAATTCCAACCTCTCTGGCTCTTCGAGCTGATCGTGCCGTTGCCAAATTCATATAATTAATGCACGCAATAATGAGTATAAGGATAGCAATAGCAATAGCTGCTATAATGTACCGGATATCTCCCTGAGACTGAATAGCTTCTCTTACCCCTGAATAAAGGTGGATATCTTCCAACGGCTCAAAAACAAAGCTGAGAGCTGAAGCAAATTCATTATCGGAAAATTGTTTGCTTATATAATCATTTACCTTTCGATTGAGCTCCAAAATCTCTGCTCCTTCCTGCAGTACTATATAAGTATAGAAATTTGCTGCCCTCCATTCACTGTCACTTAGCTGACTCCAGCCGCTTCTTGTGACCAATGACATAAAAAAGTCGAATTTAAAGTGACTGTTGTCCGGAATATTTTCGATAACTCCTGTTACTTCAAAATCATTATCGTTGATTTCCAACGTGTTACCTACCGGACTTTCATTGCCAAAATACCGCTGAGCCATGTCCCTGGTAATGACTACTGTTTGTGGTTTTACAAGCGCCGTTTTAGCATCCCCTGCTAACATCTTAAAATCAAACACGTCAAATAAGGTTGAATCAGCATAGGCGATCTTTCGTTCTTCAAATACTTTTTCTCCATGGCGTACAACCAAAGGACTAAAACGACCTACATCTAATAGCCTGACACCATCCTCAACTTCCGGGAACAACTGTTGCAATGTTGGAGAAATCATGGAGGGAGTAACAGCTACATGTGCCTGTGGATGATCAATTGTTATCCGATAGATACGTTTTGACTTCTTATGATAGCTATCATAAGAAAGCTCTTTCGAAACGTATAGAAAGATTAGCGTACATACTGCTATGCCCACAGCTAATCCCAGAATATTAATAAAGGAGTAGCCTTTGTGTTTTGTTAAATTTCTAAGTGCAACCTTAATAAAGTTTTTTAGCATAATTTTAAGTTTTCAACTGTCAGCCGTCAGCCTTTAGTCCGTCTTATCTGACGGCTAAAAACTGAGAGCTGATGGCTATTAATTATTCGCTTTTTAAACTTTCAACGGGGTTCGCCGTTGCGGCTTTCAGCGACTGATAGCTGACAGTTAGCCAAGCTACAAGCAGCGCCAGACAACCGGCCATCAGAAATATTCCCACCCCAAGCTCTATTCGGTAGGCAAAACCCTGAAGCCATTCGCTCATGATATACCAGGAAATAGGCATAGCAATTACAAATGCGATAGCTACCAGTTTAGTAAACTCTTTATTAACCAAAAGCAGAATATTCCGTGATGAAGCACCGAGAACTTTTCGAACCCCTATTTCTTTTGTCCGACGAACCACCATTAAAGAGGCCAAGCCAAACAATCCCAGGCAGGCAATGATAATAGCAAGTGTGGAACCTGTGGCAACAATTTGGCTCAATCTCTGTTCCTGTCGATATTGTGCATCTAAAGCCTGGTCTACAAAAGTGTAGTTGAAAGGAGTTCCCGGTGCAATATTGCTGAACGTTTCCCGTATGTCGTCAACTGTTTTTTGAATATTTGACGTTGTAAGATTCATGGATATTCTGGGGTCAAAAGAATTACTTATTCCAAGGTTCTGGATACCAGAAAAAAGAGTTTCAAAAGACATAGACATTGCCAGTGGTTCAACAGAAGTATGGAGTGATTCATAATGAAAGTTTTCAATGACACCGATTACTTCATGATCAATAAACTCCGGGCCGGGTAAGCTTTCACCAAGAGGATTTTCCCACCCGAAATAATCTACCAGAGCCTCATTTACTATTATGGCTCGGCGCCGGTCGCTGGTATTCTCTTCGGTGAAGTTTCTTCCCTGTACAATTTCAATACCCAGTGCAGGAATAAAATCTGCATCCACTACATTACCATGAAAGTTTCGAACCTGTTCCTGGTTGTCAGTAAAACCAAGCTGAAACCAACCGCCAGTCTGAACCGGAGTGAAGGATGAAGCTGTGATGGAGCTAATTTCCGGGGTAGCTCCCAACTTACTTTCAAGCAGCTGCTTATAACGAAAAGCATTTTGAAATACATCATCAGGTTCATTTTGTGGAGTATTATTGATACCCGTATCAATTACCAGTACCTGATCTTTTTGATAGCCCAGGTTTTTATTTTGAACGAAGTTTAATTGTTGCTGTATGGTAATTGTACCAATAATCAAAGCTATAGAAAGGGCAAACTGGAATACCACCATAAATTGCTGAAAGTGTCCTTTGCCTGATGACATTTTTATTCTGCCTTTGAGTACTTCGATCGGCCGAAATCCGGATAAAACAAGCGCGGGATAAATGCCTGCAAATAAGCTTACAATAATCGCTGTTGCCAACAAGCAGAACAGCATGGTTGGTGTGTAATTAAGGCTCAGAGTAGTTCCGGACAAATCGTTAAAGAAAGGGAGCAGGAACTCTGCAAAAGTAAGGCCAAAGATAAAGGCAATGACAGTCATTAGAAGTGCCTCACCCCAGAATTGGTACATAAGATGCCGACGAATCGCACCAACCGTTTTCCTAACCCCAACCTCTTTCGCGCGTGAAGTAGAACGGCTGATTGAAAGCGTCATGAAATTAACGCAGGCAATTAACAGTACCAACAGGGCAATGGCACTAAGGATATAAGAATATACCGGATCACTGACGGTAGCAAGTGTATTAGGAAGTTCTGTATTTAGATGAATATCAGTTAAGGGCTGAAGGTGCAAGGTATATTGAGTTTCCTGGTACGTTTCAGTGCCCAATACACTCTCCATCATGGAAGCAAATTTTTCGTCCAACTGGTTGGGGTCCGTACCTTCATTCAAAGTAAGATAAGTGTTTCCAAAAATATTAAACCAGCTTTGCCGACCCCGTTCGGAGACCAGGCTGCTCAGGTTTTCATAAGGCATCAACATGTTATAAGAGATACTTGAATTAGAAGGAGTATCTTCAATCACACCGCTTACGATAAATTCTTTATAGGTATCTCCCATTCGCACAGATATGCCTTGCTGTATTGGGTTTTGATTTCCAAATAATCGTTCAGCTGTAGATTCAGATAGCACAACAGAAGAAGGATTACTAAACACCGATGATGCATCACCTTGCAACAATCTGAAATCAAATATTTGAAAAAAATCTTCATTAACTACCAAAATGCTTTCGTTTTGCGCTTCCGGCTGTTCAGCGGTAGTCACCAGGTTATTGTAGTTAAACATATAGGTAATATGCTCCACCTCGGGGATATTATCCTCAAGAGTTGGACCAAGTATCACGGGGGTAGCCGTATTAGCAATAATCCGCTGATCAGATGTTGTTTCTTCATACCAAACCCGGTAGGTGCGGTCTGCTTTAGAGTGAAACTCATCATAGCTCCATTCATTATGCACATAAAGAGCAATGAGAATACAGCAGGCAATTCCTACCGCCAATCCAAAAATATTGATGAAGGAATACACCTTGTTTTTAAACAGGTTGCGAAAAGCGATTTTGAAATAGTTTTTTAGCACGGTTTCCTTATTCGTTATTTTTACACTCGTTATTGGTGAAAAGCTTACTGAATAACCAATAACGGTTAGCTTATAACTAAGTATCCAACAATCGTACCAACTTTATAAAACCAACGCAGATTAAACTAAATGAAGGATAAGAAAGGAATTTTGTTCGATCTTAGACAGAAGGTGTGCGAAAATGAACATGAACGTGCTACTACGAACATGTTTCTTTATGTTTAAAAAATCAGGCATGATATTACCTGCAAAAGTTTTAATATACAGGCACACGAACCCTATGGCGTAATCTTATTTGAATACTCTTCCTTTGAACAACTAGCCTCTGTCACCCCACAAAAGTTCAGGCCCGAAAGCTATCCCAAACCTTGCAAACCATTTTTTAAAAATTCTTTTTTTGAATAGATTAGATTATTCTGAAACTGATGCAACTACACATAAAAGTCTATTAAAATTAACGATTGATCCTTGAAGTTTTTCCCTGCCCAGCTTACACAAATTATCTCTACGCGTGATACAAAGTACAACCTGAAGCGACTGGCTCGTTTTCTGGTTGCTCTTTTGCTCATGATCGTTATCTATACAGTTATTTTTCACTATATCATGGAGTATGAAGGCCAGGAATTCAGCTGGGTTACCGGTTTTTACTGGACTCTTACCGTGATGTCAACCCTCGGCTTCGGTGACATAACTTTTACCAGCGATCTCGGACGTGCTTTTTCTGTAATTGTATTGCTGTCGGGAATGATTTCATTGCTTATTCTGCTCCCCTTCACGTTTATCCAGTTCTTTTATGCTCCGTGGCTGGAGGCGCAGTCAAGGGCCCGGGCTCCCAGGGAATTGCCGGAGGATACGAAAGATCATATCATCATTACCCATTACAATGCCATTTCCAGGGCACTCATGAAGAAGCTGGAGCAGTACAACTACCAATATGTGTTACTGGTAAGCGACCTCAAAAAAGCACTGGAATATTATGACGAGGGTTACAACGTCGTTTTCGGAGAACTTGACGATCCAAAAACCTACCGCAAGATACGAGTTAACCAAGCTGCCATGGTAGTAAGTCTGGGTACCGATATGGTCAATTCCAACATCAGTAATACGGTGCGGGAGCTCAACGAAGATGTAACCATTGTAGCCTCAGCCAACTCACCCGATTCGGTTGATCTGCTGGAGATGGCGGGCTGTAATCATGTTATACAGATGGGTAATATGATGGGGCATCACCTATCGCGCAGAACCATCGGGCAGGACAGTCGCGTTCACGTCATCGGACGATTTGACAATCTGATAATTGCCGAGGCGATGGCCTATCAGACCCCTTTGGTGGGCAAAACTCTAAGAGAAAGCAAGTTGCGGGAACGGATGGGGATTAACCTTGTTGGAATCTGGGAACGCGGAAAATTTCTGAAACCTCATCCCGATCTGCCCATCAAAAATGAAAGTGTATTGATTATGGCCGGCTCTGCCGAACAACTGAGGGCATACGACGAATGCATGGCCATTTACCGAAGTTCAGAGGAACCGGTAATTATAATCGGGGCCGGAAGAGTAGGCCGGGGAATTGCCGAAGCTTTTGATGAACGGGGACTGGATTACAGAATCATCGACAAAAATCCGGAGCGCATGAAAGATGACAGCCGTTATATACTGGGGTCGGCAGAAGATTTTAAAGTTTTGGAAAAGGCCGGCATCAGAGAAACACCCTGTGTGCTGGTAACAACCCATGATGATGACATGAACATCTACCTTACCATCTATACCCGCAGGCTTCGTCCCAACGTACAAATTATTAGCCGATCAAAACTGCAGCGCAATGTTTCTACCCTGCACCGGGCCGGAGCCGATTTTGTCCTTTCTTATGCTACCGTTGGTGCCAATGCCATTTTCAATATCCTGGAAAGAAATGACATTGTGGTGATAGCTGAAGGACTCAACGTATTTACCATTCAAACCCCGCCAGGCCTCATAGGGAAAAATCTGATTGAATCGCAGGTCCGGCAAAAGACCGGTTGCAATATACTCTCCATAAAACAGAATGGTGAGCAGATAATTAATCCGGAACCCGATTTCGAAATACCGGAATCAAGTGAGCTGGTGCTCATCGGAACCAATGAAGATGAGGTTAATTTCGTGAAAGAGTTCAAAAGTGCTTAAAAAAA
Source organism: Balneolaceae bacterium (assembly GCA_034521755.1). GTDB lineage: Bacteria > Bacteroidota > Rhodothermia > Balneolales > Balneolaceae > JAXHMB01. The sequence continues at coordinate 612,450 of JAXHMB010000004.1, read as the reverse complement.
GGCTTAGTTTTTTCTTTGCCAGATCGAAATAAATAAATTTGTATTGCAATAATGGCTGAACAATCAGGATTTAAACGTACTGTCGGACTGTTTATGGCTGTGATGATCGGTATCGGTGCCATGATGGGACCGGGTATATTTGCCCTGCCTAGTGAGGTTGCCGAATCGGCAGGGCCATTGGGTATCATAGCCTACCTTGCCATGGGATTGCTAACCCTGTTTACCGCATTCAGCTACAGTGAGCTTGGAGCAGCCATACCCATCGCCGGAGGTGGATATTCTTTTACCAGCCGTACCCTTCCGCGGCCGGTGGCTTTTATTACCGGCTGGTTTTTCTGGCTTGGCAATACGCTTGCCTGCTCTTTATATGCAGTCATTTTTGCCCTTACCATAAAAAATTACTTCTTGCCTGATATCAGCATCATCCTGGTAGTACTGGCAACGACTGTTATCTTTACGCTTATCAATCTCCGGGGGCAAGCCGAAGCGCTGAAAACTATTGCAATAATGAATATCGTAGAACTGCTGATACTGATTGGTGTTGGCGTTCTGGGAGCTTTTCATGTTGAACCGGCTAACCTTGAACCATTTACCCCCATGGGACTGGGTCCGCTTATACCCACAATGGGCCTGATCTATATTTCCTATGTGGGCTTTGACCTGATTACTGTTGCCGCAGAAGAGATTATTGAACCGGCAAAGACCATACCGAGGGCTATTTTCATTACGCTAGGCGTTGGTATCGCCATTTATGTTTTACTGCTTTGGGTGATGATGGGCGTAGTCAACTATACCGAGCTGGCTCAAACAAGTACTCCCTTCATTTTTCTTGCTGACCATCTCTTTGGAGCCTGGGGACGCTGGGCAGGAATTATTGCCACCATCATGGCAAGCTTGTCGGCATTCAGCGTAACCTTAGGGGCCAGTTCGCGCGTGCTGTTTGCGTTGGGACGTGACGGCCACTTTCCCGAAATTTTTGCCCGGCTTCACTCCACCTACAAAACACCGCACATCGCCCTTTTTATCTGTGCCGGACTGGTTACCATACTCGGTGCATCAGGCATTGTCAGGCTGCTTGCATCGGCAAGCAGTTTCGGCTATCTCATTGCTATCGGTATCGTAAATTATTCAGTGATAGCCCTGCATAACAAGATGCCCAATTTGCGGCGGCCGTTTAAAATCATACTGTATCCCGTAGTTCCCATTTTAGGTATTGTAACGTGCTGGTTTTTTGTACCTACCCTGGACCCGCAAAGCCTGATACTTGGCGGGGTGTTGACCGCAGTTGGAGGAGTGCTCTACTTTTTACAACCGCAAAACCGGGTCGATCTTCGCTCATTCACAGAATTAATACAACGTATTAATATAAAAATTAAAGCTTATTGGAGGCCACATATGAATGTACTAATTATTGGCGGGGGCAATCAGGGCAGTAACATTGCTGACCGATTGCTAAAACAAGATGAATTTCGGATGGTTTTCCGCTCATCCGAGTATCAAATCACTTTTATAGAACAGGACGAGGAGCGCTGTGAACAGCTGGAACAGCGCTATAACGTTCCTATCTTTCACGGCGACGGCACCAAGCAGGAAATCCTGGAACAGGTAGAACCACATAAAATGGATGTAGCCATTGCCGCCACGAACGATGACCAGCGCAATTCCATCATGGCCCTTCAGGTGAAACGTTTGGGGATTAAACAGGTTATCGCCATTGCAAGAGATCCGGCTTATGTTTCCTTGCTGGAGGATAGCGGAGTGGTATGCATCAGCGCACCTTATGCAACCGCAGCAATGGTAGAAAATTACCTGGATCGTCCCGGCGTAGCAGATCTCTTTGAAATTGAAGGCGGAGTTGCCAGCCTGATTGATATGGAGGTTCCTGAAAATGCCCGGGTAGTAGGTAAAAAAATACAGGATATTGATATTCCCGATGAGTGCGTAGTAGCCGCTGTTATCCGGAATGACAAGTACGTAGTTCCCCGCGGTCAAACAGAGATCCACAGCAACGATCACGTGGTATTTGTCGGCACCAGCCGGGCAATACAAAATGCCCATAATATTTTTTCTGCTAAGAACTCCGGTTCTTAAATAATATGAACACCCTTAATATGGCTTAAAAAAACAGTCACACCTATTCACTCCGCAAACTATCCACCGGGTTAGAAACAGCGGCCTGTACCGACTGCCAGCTAACCGTTGCCAAGGCAATTACTACTGCTCCAACTCCCGCCAGTAAAAAAATACCGGCGCCAATCTCGATGCGATAGGCAAAATCTGCCAGCCACTGGTTCATGGCATACCAGGAAACTGGTACGGCAATGAGGAATCCCACTAAAACCAATATTAGAAAATCCTTGCTTAACAAAGCTATGATATCAAAAACCGATGCTCCCAATACTTTACGGACACCAATTTCTTTGGTTCTTCGTTCGGCAGAAAAAGCTGCAAGGCCGAACAATCCCATGCAGGCAATCAAAATGGCAATAACGGCAAAAACCAGAATAGCATGACTAAGTTTTTGATCTGTCTCATACTGCTCGGCAAACTTTTCATCCAGAAAATGATACGTCATCGGTTCATCGGGAGTTAGGTTATCCCATGATTTTTGCAAATAACTTATTACATCACCTACCTGCTGAGGTTGGAATCGCAGGGCCAGCATATTATAGCTGCTATATCTCCCGGGCTCACTGGGTTTCATGCGGATAAGAACTGGTCCGATTTTATGGTGCAGAGATTGGTAATGATAATCTTTTACTATGCCTATAATTCTTGATCCGTCATTTAGTTTTCTCCCTACCGCTTCTTCAGCTGAGGCCCAATTCAGCTCTTTAAGCATTGCCTCATTAATAACCCTTGCCGTATCACGATCCGTGGGGCGCTGTTCATCAAAAAACCGGCCGGCAACCAGTTCCAGGCCCAGTACATCGTCATAATCGGCATCGCTGCGTACAAAGTGGGCGCTGAGTTGGTTGTTAGGATTTTCCGGATCAAAAGGCTGACCAATGCGCATATTGTATCGGCCCGGCACTGCAGTTGTAGCGGTGGCTGCGTTGATTCCGGAATGTTGCAGAGCCGTTTGCTTGAAGGTATCCAACTGATCCTGTATCTGATGGGCCGGAATATACATTACCTGCTCATCCTGAAATCCAAGATCCTTATCCAGCACATAGCGAAGCTGATTGAATACAATTAAAGTACAAATAATGAGGAGTGTAGATACTGCAAACTGTCCCACAACCAAAATTTTTCGAAGAGCCGTACCTGACAAGCGTTTACGTGCTTCTCCCTTTAGCACACCCGCCGGTTCAAACCTTGACAGGAAAAATGCGGGATAGCTGCCCGAAATCAGACCGACCAGCAGTGCAACCCCAAACAAGCTCAACAGGTACACAATATTATCGGATAGATTAAGTGTCAGTTCCTTACCGACAAATTCATTAAAAAAGGGCAGAGCGAATTCCGCCAGAATTAATCCGATAAAAAAAGCAAAAATAGCCGTCAACATACCTTCTCCGATAAACTGCCTGACCAGCTGGCCTTTATGTGCTCCTACTACTTTGCGAATACCGACCTCGCGGGAGCGCTGGGTCGCCCTCGCCGTGGCAAGGTTCATATAATTGATACAGGCTAAAAGCAGAATAAATAGAGCAATGGCAGAGAAGATATAGATATAAGTCATATCGCCCTTAAAGCCGGAAACAGAAACCAGGTCGGAGACATAGAGCTGTGGAAGTGGAATGGAGAAAAAGACCGTTTTAGAATCTTCACCGCGATGGGTATCCACCAAGTCAGCTACTTCAGGCTCTATGTCGCTCCAGCTTGCTCCTTTCTGCAAAGTTACATAGGTATGATACATGCTGGATCCCCAGCTGTCACGGTTGTTCTGCACATTTGACAAATCGTCGATAGATGCGACAAAGTCGAATTCCAGGTAACTGTTCTGATCCACATTTTGAGCTATCCCGGTAACTATAAACTCCTTCTCGTCATAACGCTGTAAATGAATAGTTTGGCCAAGCGGTTCATCCTTACCGAAAAGTTTGTCTGCCATTTCCTGGGTGATAACAACGGCATTCTTCTGTTCCAATACCGTCTGAGGATTTCCGATTAAAAGTGGAAAGGAAAACATACCGAAGAAGTCACTCGTAGAATATAAGATATCCTGCTCATCCATATATTCTTTCCCATCGAGGCTAACTGCGCCGTTTCCGGGCCAGGTCATGGTAACATAATTCTCAACTTCGGGAATGGTCTCTTTCATTGTCCTTCCAAGCGGGAAAGCCGTACTCAGACCCTTGCTGATATTTTTACCGAACTGCGACTCTCTCGCCACGAAATGTGTCCGATCTCCCTTATCATGAAATTGGTCGTAGCTAAGTTCATCCGTTACAAACAACATAACCAAAATGAGGCATCCCAGACCAATTGATAGACCCAGAATATTTATCAGGGAGTAGAACTTATTTCTAATAAAATTCCGCCAGGCGATCTTGATGTAGTTTTTAAGCATAGCTGTCAGTGTTCAGCTCTCAGCTGTCAGCTAAATCAGCGTTGGTTCTAAACTGAGTGCTGATTCCTGACTGCTGAAAGCTCGTTAAACATGAAACCCTTCCTGCATATTTTCAGTAACGATGTGGCCGTCAAACAGGTGAATAACACGTCGGGCATAATCGGCATCATGCGGTGAGTGCGTTACCATTACAATAGTTGTTCCTGCTTCATTAAGTTCGGCAAGCAGCTTCATCACTTCATCACCGTGGTCGGAATCCAGATTACCGGTCGGCTCATCGGCCAGAATCAGCTTGGCATTGGCTACTACCGCCCGGGCAATAGCTACACGCTGCTGCTGTCCACCGGATAGCTGCTGGGGAAAGTGGTTGCGGCGGTGCATCATGCTCATTCTTTCAAGAGCAGCTTCAACCTTTTCTTTTCGTTCATCGGCCGATACTCCCAGATAAAGCAGAGGCAGCTCAACATTTTCGAAGACAGTAAGTTCATCAATCAGGTTAAAGCTTTGGAAAATGAATCCAATATTGCCTTTACGCAGCTGGGCCCGTTCCCGCTCCGATTTATCTGCAACCTGGTGGCCAAGGAAATTATACTCCCCTTCTGTAGGATTATCGAGCAATCCCATAATGTTCAGCAAAGTAGACTTGCCGCATCCCGATGGCCCCATAATAGCGCAGAATTCTCCCTCCTCAATTTCAAGGTTTACATTATTGAGAGCGGTCGTTTCTACTTCCTCAGTAGTGTAGGTCTTTTTTAAGTTTTTAGTTTGAATCATAATATGTGTATTAGGTTATGGTCAATTTTTTAATAGAACACGGATTACGCAGATCTAGCAGATAACCACAGAAATACTATCTGTGAAAATTCGTCTGATCTGTGTCATCGGCGTTCCCATCATTCCAAATTTAAAACTTCATTATCGCCAAACGTATCGTAGCTTGAGGTAATCACTTTGTCACCGGGCTGTAATCCGGATATCACCTCATAGTACTGCGGATTTTGACGTCCCAATCGAATAGGCTGACGCTCAGCCCGGGTTCCGTCTTCACTGACTTTAAATACCCAGTTGCCTCCGGTAGTCTGATAAAACCCGCCCTGCTTTAATAAAATAGCATCTTCCGATTCACTCAGCTCCAAACGAATACGCGTGGTTTGTCCGCGAGTCAGCCCTGAGGGTGCTTCATTCATAAATTCCATATCCACTTCGAACTGCCCATTTTCTACCACGGGATAAATCTTAGTAATCTCCAGTTGGTACGTTCTTCCGGCAAAATCAAAAGAACCTTCAAGTCCGCGGGTAATTCTTGACAAGTGATACTCATCAATACCCACGCGAACCTTGTAGCTGTCCAGGATATCAACCTGCCCAATACGTTCACCGCGCGAAATAGACTGGCCCGGATTAAGCTCAATGGTTGAAAGCTGCCCCGTGGTCGGCGCTGTAACAACCAGACGATCTAAAATTTGCTGAACGGCCTGCAAACTTTGCTGCATACGGTCAAGCGACTGATCTATTTGGTTAAGCTGTCGTGTTGCTTTTATAGAATCCTGTTTGAATGATTCATACAATAAATCATACCGCTTTTTTTGATACTCATAGTTTTCTTTTGCTTCCAGGTAGGCCTGCTCCGAAACGAGGCCATTATTTCGCTCATAAAGCTTCTTTTGTCGCTCGTAATTAGATCGATTAATATTCAGCTGATTCTCAGCTGCAGCCAACTGTTGCTTAAGACTTAACGTATTTTGCTCAATATTAAGCCGTGAGTTTCTCGTTTGATTAATCTGATCATAGATGGATGAGGTTTGGTTCAGCACGCTCAGCTGTAAATCAGAATTGGACATCGTAAGGATGGTATCACCCTGCTGAACCTGTGTGCCGGATTCCAGATAAATATTCTCAACGACGCCTCCCTCAAGGGCATCAAGGTAAATAGTTTGAATGGGCTGGATGGTTCCAGTCACCTGAATGAATTCCTGAAAGGAATCTTCTGTCACCGTACTGATGGTCAGTTTCTCCTTTTCCACATTTAGGGTGGAGCGGACATCCATAAAAACAAAAGCATATAAAAACATCGATACCAAAAGTACGCCTCCCACAATCATGGCAATGCGCTTGGTGGTCCATGTTTTCTTTTCAATCTTCTTGTCCATTCCCGCACTGGAAATGCGTTTATCTGAATCTTGGGTCATGCTATCCGCTTCATTCAATATTTACGTTATGCTAACATATATTCAATTAGCGTGCCAAAAAATAAAATAACGCTCAGGCTCCTCAAATCACTATTTTTTGTCCCTTTTTGTACACTCTGATACATTAAGTGTTCAATATCGTACAGTTTTAGTATACTGTTCTAGTATAATGATTCTTAAACTGCCCTATTGATACAAAAAAATCAGGTACGAAATTTGTAGTTCAATTAGCAATGGACAATCTACAATTAACAATAAATCATGAAAGGAGATAATGCCGTACAAATAAAATCTTATGAATTTGCTAAAAGAATAGTTCTACTTTACAAGCACTTAACTGAAGAGAAAAAGGAGTTTGTACTTTCCAAACAACTTCTTAGAAGTGGCACTTCTATAGGAGCAAATATCGAGGAAGCAATTGGCGGGAGCTCTAAAAGAGATTTTAAAGCCAAACTAAATATTTCATACAAAGAAGCCAGAGAAACCAAGTATTGGATTCGTCTCTTAAAAGACACAGGATATTTAGACAAAAAGGCAGCAAATTCAATTCTCACTGATTGCGAAGAGTTACTCAAACTCCTTTTTAGTATCATCAGAAGCTCCAAAGAAGATTGAACATTGCAAATTGATAATTACTAATTGAGTTATGACTAAATCCGGAAATATTCTTGTTGTTGATGATGACAGCGATGTGCTGCATGCCGCAAAGCTTTTTTTAAAGCAGCATGTAGCCAGCGTCGATACAGAAAAAAGTCCTTCCCAAATTCCTAACCTGCTCAGAAATTATCACTATGATGTAGTGCTCCTGGATATGAATTTCACAGAGGATGTCAGCAGTGGTAAAGAAGGATTCTACTGGCTTAAAAAAATTCAGGAAATTGACCCCTCCCTAGCCGTAGTACTCATCACCGCTTATGGAGATGTAGAAAAAGCGGTAAAAGCAGTAAAGATGGGCGCCACTGATTTTGTCCTTAAACCCTGGCAAAATGAGAAACTGCTCGCTACGGTCTCATCAGCACTTAACCTGGCCGAATCACGCCGCGAAGTCGACTCCCTTCGGACTCAAAATAAGCAGCTCAATGCTGATATAGACCAACATTATCAGGATATCATTGGCAAAAGTGCCGCCATGAATAAAGTTTTTCAAACTATTGAAAAAGTGGCCAAGACAGATGCCAATGTACTTGTCACCGGAGAAAATGGGACCGGTAAGGAACTGGTAGCCCGAGCTCTGCACCGCCGCTCTGAACGATCAGATAACGTGTTTATAAGCGTAGATATGGGCGCCATCCCTGAAAACCTTTTTGAAAGCGAGTTATTTGGTCACACAAAAGGTGCCTTTACTGATGCCAAAGAATCGCGTGCCGGCAGGTTCGAAATTGCCTCCGGCGGCACGCTTTTCCTCGATGAAATTGGAAACCTTCCCATCCAGCTCCAGCCAAAATTACTCTCTGCCATTGAAACCCGAAAAATCACACGTATTGGTTCTAATAAACCTGTAGAAGTTGATATACGGTTGATTTGTGCTACCAATGAATCCATCCAGGAAATGGTACAGGAAAATGCTTTCCGTCAGGATTTATTGTATCGAATTAATACTATAGAAATTCAGCTTCCGCCGCTGCGAGAACGTACAGAAGACATCCCGCTGCTTGCAGAACATTTTCTAACGCAGTATGCCCAAAAGTATGACAAAGAAATTCAGACAATATCTCAACCGGCTATCCATAAGTTAAAAGAATATTCATGGCCCGGCAATGTGCGTGAGCTACAACATGCTGTAGAACGCGCCGTAATTATGACCGATCATTCTGTTTTGCAGCCTGAAGATTTCTTGCTTACGTCACTTGGAGAAGACGGATCAACAATGGTATTCAGTGATTACAATCTTGAAGAGGTAGAAAAAACTGTTATCCGGAAGGCCTTGAATAAACATGACCATAACATTTCAAAATCTGCCGAAGAGCTTGGATTGACCCGTGCTTCGCTTTACCGAAGAATGGAAAAGTATGAACTCAAATAGAACACGGATGACACAGTTTGGGCTGATTTTTACAGTAATCAATCTGCGAAAACCTGCTAAATCCGCCTTATCTGTGTTCCATTTAGCACGGTATCATGATTAAAAATTTTAGACTTAATATTACGTGGCGGATCTTTTTACTGGTTGGTACCATCGCCCTTTGGCTATACCTTATTTTTGATACTGAGTATTATGTAAGTGTAGCATTATTGGCAGTTTTAGCTGTGCTGCAGGTTGTTCAGCTTATGCGGTATGTAGAAAAAACCAACGAGAAACTGACCCGCTTTCTCAACTCTATTCGCTATTCGGACTTTTCTCAGGCTTTTCCCGATCATGGGCTTGGAAGCTCTTTTGAAGAATTAAACCAAGCCTTTTCAAGAGTTATTGATGAATTCAAGAAAGAGCGCGCCGAGAAGCAGGAAAATTTTCGATACTTGCAGACAGTCGTTCAACATGTAGGCATTGGACTCATTTCCTTCAATCAAAACGGGGAGGTAGAACTCATCAATACAGCAGCAAAACGATTATTCCAGGTGGCTACGCTTCGCAATATTGAAGCTCTTGGTGTCATCAGCGACCCCTTGCTCCAAACGGTACTCCATTTAAAAAGTGGAAATCGATCGCTGGTACGGGTTACCATCAATAATGAAACCTTGCAACTTGCCATTTATGCCACAGAATTTCGCATGCACAATGATATGTATAAGCTGGTCTCCTTTCAGAACATCCATCCAGAGCTGGAGGAGAAAGAGATGGAAGCCTGGCAAAATCTTACGCAGGTATTGGCCCATGAAATTATGAATTCTATTACGCCTATCGCCTCATTATCTGATACCGTCTTCAGCCTGCTCAATAATAACGCCAAGCAAAAAAACGGCGAATATGTAATTGATACAGAATCACTGCAGGATGTTAAAGATGCTCTTAATACTATCAATAATCGAAGTCATGGGTTGATGCGATTTGTCAACTCCTATCGCGACTTTACCCAGATCCCTGAGCCTTCTTTCGAAGTTTTTTCCGTACATGATCAGCTTAAAAGAGTGCAGAATCTAAATAAGGGTGAGGCCGAAGCCCAGCAAGTGAGTATCAACATTTCTGTAGAGCCGAAATCCCTGGAGGTTACGGCTGATCCACATCTGATTGAACAGGTACTCATCAACCTGATCAAAAATGCATTTCGTGCCCTGGAAAATACTGAGGATGCCGTAATCAATCTTAGATCTTTCATCGATAGCGACAGCAGGGTTGTCATTCAGGTTCAGGATAATGGTCCGGGTATCAAAAAAGAAAACCTCCAGAAAATATTTATACCTTTTTTCAGTACAAGCCGGCCTACTTCACATGGCGGCTCAGGCATCGGCCTTAGCCTGTCCCGGCAAATCATGCGTAACCATCGCGGCACGCTTACGGTTGATTCTGATGAAGAGGGCACAACTTTTTCACTGCGATTTTAGCCTTTCTCATTTCAAATCGTATATTCCCATTAATAAATGCATAACATCGGGTTGAAACTACATGCATCAGCAACCACTGCTTTCAATTATATTTACGGTTTACAATCAGCGTGATATCATTGAATCCACGTTGAACGCCATACTTGAAATTGAGTCTTTTCCATTTGAACTCATTATCATTGATGATGCTTCTACTGACGGCTCCGATGATGCCATCCAGTCTTTACTTGACTATCACCAGCACGATCACGCCTTTTATTTTGATCACGAAAAAACAGCCGGGCGTGCCAATTGCCTGAATGAAGCAATACAGCAGGCCTCCGGCAAAGTGCTCTGGACTCCAAGCTCTATTAATCAGCTGGACGAAAAAATGCTTAAGGAAACAGCTGAATCTCTTGCTGAATCTGATGTTCTGTTTTCATTGCAAAAAAATGGGTTTCCGGAATCCAACTCTATTTTACAATGGATCAATTTTATTAAAAAGAGTGACTGGCCTAAAGATGGAGCTTTTCTCTGGAACCGAAATAATATTGCAGCTTCTTCTCTGTTTTTTAACCCGGTACTATCTCAGTTTCATGGTGTAGAACTGGCAGCGCGCCTAAGCACTCATTCTTATCCCTTAGAAACAGAACCTCTTTATACAACTGCCGAACTGGAAAAACACGCGGTTCCCAAAGATAAAGAACGCCTTGAACTGGTTTTTTTACTGTTACGATCTTTTGAGTGGACTGACGAAGAACGCAATCAGGTGCTACACCTGGTGGAATCATTTTCGACTTCAGGAGATTCCGGTCCGGCAGTAAGATCTCACGAGGCTTTATTAGAAGAAGCCCAACAAATGAAAGAAGACGGGCGGTTCAGCCCAGCCCTTGAACTGGTTGAACATGTGCTGAATGATCAGCCGGGCCATCCTGAAGCAAAACAAATTAAGCTCGAAATCCTGGAAAAGAAGCGACGCTTTGTAGAAGCTTCTGAACTCAAACATGAACTTAAAGTATCCGAAGATAAGCCTGCCAATAAAACGCCTGCAGAAGATATTGTCACCAGCATCATTATCCCTACGTCGCTCTACGGGAAAGCCGGCACTGGAACAATGCCTGGTAAGCCTCTCTGAACATACCGATCCGGCGGCAAAGGAACTCATCATCATTGATAATGCCAGCCTGGATGATACTCACGACTACCTGGAAGAGTTGCGGGAAAAAAACTTCTTTAACTGTTCAATCATTACCAATAAACAAAACAAGGGCTTTGCCGCTTCGGTAAATCAGGGACTTGATGCCGCTCATGGGCAGTATGCATGTATCCTGCATAATGATGTGCAGTTTAACAATGATGCCATCGATCAGCTCAAAGAATATATGGAGCTCTATCCCAATTATGCCATACTGGGACCACTGACAAACAAGACACTCAATCCCGATCAATCTACCCGCACCGCTGATGACCACTCCGGTGATATTACCAAGGCCGAGTACCTGGACAGCTTCTGCATGATGGTTCGCACTGATGCCGATCTACGCATGGACGAATCTTATGAGCTTTCCTTTTTTGAAGATATAGACTTTTGTTTTCAGGCCCGTAAAAAAGGACATCGCGTAGGCATTGCTTCGGGCATCACTGTTGAACATTATTATGGCACTACTACCTTTGCACTCAACCTTGATACCGAAAGTGATCAATACTGGAAAAATGTTTCGTACTTCAATGACAAATGGGGAGTAGAAGTCTATTCTGAGGAAGAGCTGAAATCTCACAGCACTTTCGATCAGCTGCTGATGCTCGACGAGCTGGTCAACCCACTTTATCCCGAACAGGCCATCAAAGATTACTTTGAAGAACTTTTTACTGATGAGCTTAAAACTGAGATGATGCGTAGCCAGCATGATGAAGAAACATTGTGCCGCCTCGTACATCTTATGATGGTAATGGAAGAACGCGAGATTATGCGTCGCCTGGAAGACCGACTGAATGATGTTGAGCTTCCGGCATCACTCATTTATCAACTAGTGCGATTTTATTACAACCGAAATATTTATTCGCGCTGTCTGCACTATTTAGACCAGCTTAAAGCCGAGCAGCAGTCACTACAGTCAGAGCTGTACAGACTAAAAATAAGGGTAAACGAAAAAGAACTGGAGCAGGCTATTCCCAAACTCACTGACCTGCTCGATCGGTACCCTTCCAACCCTGAATTGTATAAACTGGCCGGTGACGTCCACAGCTTCGAGGGTAATGAAGAAGAGGCGAAATCATTCTATCAGATTGCCCAGCAAATTGATCCATTTCGTTATACCGAAGAAGGAGAAGCTAAAGTGAAAAATACGCTGCTATAACAAAGCTATTCTGTTCCTTTTGATATAAACATTTCCACCATATTCAAAAGGTTCTTCAGGTTTTGGACCTTTTCTTCTTTATCTCGTCTGCTAAAGCTTTGAATAAGATTTCGGATGCAGCGTGCTAAAATTTCTCCCGCCGTTGCGGTTTCAAAATGCTCACTTTTGGGTTCAATGCCATTCTGTTTTAAAAAGAAGTAGCATTGGTTGTAGCTTACCACTTTTCCCCGGTCAAAGGGATCTATCAGTATCTCGTCTTTTTCCCCTTTGTATTTCAGCATAAAATGGATAGGCATGTTTACACCATGAAAAGGAAGTTCCAGCCGACGTGCTAAAAATAACACCACCAATCCAAGTGAGATGGGCAGACCCTCTCGGCGGTCTATCACCCTGTGAAAGTAAGAATTGTCGGGATGGTAATAGTCTTCAGTATCACCTGAAAAATTAAGTTCATCAAAGACAAAGTCCAGCAGCATATGCATCTTCTTGCTGTCATCAAGCTGGTATCGCAGTTCATCTTCTATCATGTTGGCAAAACGATCAAGCTTGCGCTTGTATTCACCTTCCCGGAGGGTTGGGTTTTCAAAACGTGCCAAAATAAAAATCGCCTTTTCAAGCTCCTTTAAATCAGCAATCCCATTTTCAAGCACATCAATGAAATCTTCCTCAAGGCTTCCATAGGTAATCCATTGAATTATTTCATTGATAAGCTCACGCTCTTCATCATCCTTGGTATGCGTCTTTTGTTCGTCAAGCAATGGAACCGCTTGTTCACCCAACTCAAAAAGCCGGGTTTTTACGCGCTGTTGTACATACGGATCCGGATCATCTAAAAGATAAACCAGAGATTCTATTTCAGACTTTGAAGCCATCTATTCGTTCTTTTGATTTTTTAATACTGGCTAATAACAGCTTTACTGCTTCAATCGTGCGAAATAAAATAGAAAATTTGTATCTCTGTTGTTCATAAAAACTAGATTTAATTATAGGCACATTATCAATTATATTTAGTGCCACGTTTTGGCAGCAAAAACCACAACTAAATATATCTTATGAAGCTTACGGTTAATTCCGAAACGGATCACCTGCAGGGTGTCGTTGTGCATACGCCCGGGAATGAAGTGTCGCTGGTCAATCCCGAACTCAAAGATGAGTTGCTCTTTGATGACATTATTTTTGAAGAAGATGCCCGACAGGAACATCTTGATATGCTGGATATTTTTAAGACTGCTATGCCGAAAGATGGGCAGATCTTTGAGATTACCGACCTCTTTTTGGAATGTTTTCAGCAGGAAGATGCCCGGTTTGATTTTATTGAAAACATGATTAAGCGACTCCCGGAACTAAACCTGCATGTGCTGAAAACAGAAATTCAGGCTCTTAATCCAAAAGAATTACTGCAATTTGTAATTGAAGGAGCCACTCCGGCAATACGTGGTTTTACATTAAACCCGGCACCAAATTTACTTTTTACCAGAGACCTTGCTGCTGTAGTTGGATCAAGCATTCTTATTTCACAGCCCGCAAAAGCTGCTCGGATCCGGGAATCACTGCTCACAGAAACAATGGTGAAATATCATCCCTTGTTTAAAGACGTTGCCGATAATGCTATAAAAATTTCTACTCACGCCTCTATTGAAGGCGGCGATGTGTTAGTAGCTTCCGAAAAGCTAGTCCTCATTGGCATGAGTGAACGAACTTCTTTCAGCGGATTAATGACTGCCACCGAAGAACTTTTAAAACAAGGTGTAGAACATGTTTTAGCCGTTGATATCCCGAAGCAGCGCTCATCCATGCACCTCGATACCATCTTCACTTTTGCCAGTGAAAATGAATGTATCGCTTTTCCACCGGCTATCACCGAGCGGACTGATAACATCGTTGCACTCTCAAGAAAAAATGGGAGCGTCAGTTCCCGTACCCTGCCTTCACTAAAAGAGGCCCTTGAGGAACTAATGGATAAAGAGTTTACTTTTTTGAATTGTGGCGGTTCATCACGTACCAACCAATTTCGTGAGCAATGGACCGACGGTGCAAACGTTTTTGCCCTGGCTCCCGGAGTTATCGTTGGATATGAACGGAACACCAACACCTTCCGTGAGCTTAAAGAACATGGATACACCATCATGAACCAATATGAATTTGTGGATCAGTATAAAGACGGCTTTGATCCTACAGACAAAAAAATTGCAATCAGCTTTCTAGGCCATGAACTGTGCCGCGGACGAGGCGGTGCCCGTTGTATGACCATGCCTATAGCCAGAGCTACTTAAAAGCATTATCAATTTGGAAGAAAAGAACCCAACACCGGTCTGGAAACACCCCCAGATTTTTGAAACAACTGATCAAGAAGTTTCAACCCCTAAACAACCAAACACCTACGATAAAAAGACTATATTTAAACATGTAGCTCTATTTTTGATCACCTTTGCTATGGTCTCACTGGCCGGGGCCAGTTTTGTAGGTTTTAATCCGACCTTGTTTCCTATCGCTTTGCCCGGGATAGAAGACTTTTGGAGAGGTGCACTATTTGCCGGTTTATTATTAGGCTTTTTGGCTACACATGAGTTCGGTCACTTTTTTGCTGCTATACATCACAAAATAAAAGTCAGCCTGCCTTACTTTATTCCTATTCCTCTTGGCATTGGAACTATGGGCGCGGTGATTCGGATTCGTCAAAAAATCCATAACTCACGTAAAATGTTTGATGTAGGTGCGGCAGGTCCATTAGCGGGATTTGTGGTGTCCATTGCGGTGTTGCTTATCGGATTTGCCACACTGCCTGATCCCAGTTACATCAACCAGTTTGCAGGCCACGAAGCAGTAAAAGAATTTGTAAACAACTATGGATACTTTCCCGAAATGCCTCCGGGAGAAAGCACCGGACAGACACTGATAGTGGGCGAAACCCTGCTTTATACTCTCTTGGCCGGCTTCTTTGAAAACGTACCCCCCATGTGGGAAATGTATCACTATCCTTTTTTATTTGCCGGCTGGCTGGGGCTGTTTTTTACAGCACTTAATCTAATGCCCGTAGGTCAGCTTGATGGCGGGCACATTCTATATTCCCTGATTGGTTTTGAAAAACAAAAGTTGGTTGCTCGTATTGCTTTTGGACTTCTTACTATTCTGGCTGGCATTGAGTTCATTCCCTTTGTACACATCTTCTTGGGAGAATGGTCACATCCCACCGGTTTTTACAGCCTGGTTATTTGGGCCGGTATTTTGTTCCTCTTACTCCGCAAAGGATATCACAATGAGCATACCTGGATTGCCCCGGTATTGGTGATTTCACTCATCAGTTCTGCGGCTTATTTATTTTTCCAGGTTGACAGTCTGGGCTCCGCCAACTCATCCCTGATCTGGATTGTATGGTGCTTCTTTATTGCGTATTTCGTGGGCATTGAGCATCCTCCGGTACTTAATGAAGAAAAGCTTGACCCCACGCGAAGATTTCTTGGCTGGTTATGCATGATTATTTTTGTGCTTTGTATCAGCCCAAATCCACTTTATTTTATTTAACCAAAATTATTTGAACCTAAACAAACTATGAAATACCTAATTACTCTACTGTCTGTACTTTTCTTTGTTAGCTGTTCTTCAGAAGCACCAAAGGATTTATCAAAAGAGGTAGATCAATTAATTGCAGAAGATAAATACGAGCAGGCGCTGACTATGATCGAAAATACAAGCCCCGAAGAAACGGAGGCTGATATTGATCTGCTCAAAGAAAAAGTACACTTGAACTATGGTATTTACCTGGAATACCGCGGACCTGAATCCAGCAGTATGCGGGACCGGATGACTTCAGCCCTTCAACAATATATTGAAGTGCTGAAAATAAATGATCAGAATCAAAAAGCTATTTCAGAGATTGAACAAATTATGGGCATTTATGAGACCATGCCTGATAACTCTCCCGGAGAAGAAATCATAGCAGAACTCAATAAGCTCGGCTTTGATTATTGATGAGTGAAACGGCAAAAGTATGATGGCAAACGTCTCACTTATCACGTTTCACGTCTCTATAAAAGATTCTTATTTTATAGCAAGTTAATTAAGTAGATCAACGCTAAACATGTCCAATAATCCCACACCAACCATAAAAAACCGAAAGGCCCGACACGAGTACAATGTTGAAGAAACGTACGAAGCCGGTATCGTGCTGAAAGGAACCGAGGTGAAATCACTGCGTGATGGCAAAGCCAGCCTGCAGGAAGCCTTTGCCTATTTACAAGATGATGAAGTGTACCTCAGGGATATGTATATCAAACGATATAAGCACGGTTCTTATGCCAACCACGAAGAACGTCGCCCGCGCAAACTCCTGCTCAATAAAAGAGAGATACGCGAACTCGATAAGGCTGTATCCCAAAAGGGATACACCATTGTACCGCTAAAGCTGTATTTCAAAAAGGGATACGCCAAAGTGCTTATTGGGCTGGCCCGCGGTAAAAAGAAGTATGACAAGCGCGAAGACATCAAAGAACGAGATACCAAAAGAGAACTGGAGCGCAAGTATAAAGGCACTTACAAGGTGAATATGTAGAACGTTTACTTTCTTCTAAAAAATCAGTTTAAAATACAAAAGGCCGCTCTTTCGAGCGGCCTTTTCATATAGTATCAAGGGATGATCTGTAAGCCGAATTCTGTTCCCGCACATAAATGTTTATGTGCGGGTGCAATCATTTATCTGCGATCCGGATCACTCCGGAACTGTAGCGTCCCACCCGGCAGCATAGCAACAAGCGGTACACGCTGCCTGCATGAACTTGCACCTTATGAGGTTTACCGTGCCCCCGACCTCACGGTACGGGGCGGTGGGCTCTTACCCCACCTTTTCACCTTTTCCCCAACGAATCGGGGTAGTCTGTTTTCTGTGGCACTGGCTATCCCGACAGCTGTCGGGATCTTCCCGTTAGGAAGCATAATGCTTGTAGGTGTTCGGACTTTCCTCCCCGCACATACCTTCTAATGCTTCATACTATTTTCCAGTCTTTCTTTCAGGCGCCTTATTCCTTGACCATGATGCTTTAACTTCTTTTCTCTAATCAGAGCATCTTTCTTACTCTTAAATCCTTCAAAATATATTAATGAGTAAGGAATATAGGCTTTGGTAGACTGCACCTTCCCAGCATTGTGCTCTTCTATCCGTCGTTTTAAACTAGAAGTAGATCCAACATAAAACTTCTTGTTTTTTTCACTCTGTAATAGATACACATAATGCATAAGTAAAAAATATTAGAAGGTATGTGCGGGGCGATTGCCCGATCATCCATTGATAATATACAAATATTACAGGAATAATTACTCTCAAGAACTTTAAGAAAAAATCTAGCTGGTCATCCCCCCCTATCCTCCCTTCGATTTTTTTTTAATACTTCTTTCTAAAATACTACCAAAGATGGGAATGCTTTATCAGCAGAGGAAAAAATTCTAAATACTTGCAAACATCTCCGGCCTCAGATTCTATGCGGAGAGTGCAAAGCGAATAGAAGTATTTCGCACAGGTAAAAAACTTTTCTCACGCACCAAAGAAAGAAGACCATCGAAATACTTCCGCTTGTAGCTCGAAGCGTATTTAGAATCTGCAGCCTTGATCTTTTACATACCTTTTGTATCAAGACAAAAGGTATATGCTAACAAATTGGGATAGCAAACTGGGTATGTTCGACTAAATCACTATCCTACAAAAAAATGCATATACCTCTTACAGATATATGCATTTCCAATAAAAACCAACCTTTAAGACTTCTAGGACAACTCTTCCTTAGCTTGTTCAAAAAACGAAGGATCTACAACGATGCGTCCACTGTTTTCGTCGATAATAATTTTATTTTTACGACGAACTTCTACCTGGGTCTGCGGTGGAAGCGCCATACCAAGAGCTGCGCCCTTTTCCATAGCCACAACCGCAAGTCCGTTTGAAAGTCCTTCTCGGAGGCGATTATAACTTCTCAAATAACGCTCATCAATATCTTCTTCGATTTTTTCGCGCGTATCGAGCAGCTCTTTCTCTTCGTCTTCGGTATCTTTTACAACCTTGTCAAGATTCTCCTTCTTCTCTTCATGAAGGTCTTTCACCTCATCAAGTTTAGCCTGGATTTCTTCTTTTTCAGGTTCTATTTCTTCAAGACGAGCCTCAATTTGTTCCTTGCGTGATTTCGCATTTTCAATAACCTGTTTCTGGGCTTCTATTTCTTTTGTCAAAGCATCATATTCCCGGTTATTGCGAACAGAAGTTTGTTGATCCTCATATTTTTTCATCTTTTCCTCGGCGTCTTTGACGTCAAGTTCCAGATTTTTAAGCTCTACCTGAAGTTCTTTATCCTCTTCATCAAGCTGTTTTAACTTCGCCTCGTACCGGTTAATGTCTGTTTCGATATCCAACACTTCTTCCGGGAGGTCGCCGCGAAGCTGTTTTAACTGGTCTATTCGGCTGTCTATATACTGCAGATTGGCTAACTGTTGTAGTACTTCTTCCATAGATTGCTTTTATCGTCGTTTAGTACTGTGGGTTTTATTTAAAATTCGGGACAAACACATCCATTGGGTTTGTCACTACACTCGTTTCAAAAACAGAAACTTCTTCAAATGCTTCAGTTAATTCTTTTTGCAATGCTTCTACAATAGGCACTTCGCTTTGATAATGCCCAACATCAACAAGCAGAAAATTATCAGTATCTGTAAAATAATCGTGATACTTAACGTCAGCGGTTACAAAAGCCTGGGCTCCCTCTTTAATGGCAGCTTTAGTTAATGACACTCCTGCACCACCGCATACCGCTACTTTTTTGATCTGATCGGCGTTGCCTGAAAAACGAATAGCCTTAACATTCAATGATTTTGCTACTACATCTAAAAAATCATCTGGGGTCAGTCCCTGGTCACGGTAGTTGCCTATCACTCCCATTCCAACATTCCTTGAGGGACTGGCTATCTCCATAACACGAAAGCTGCCCTGATCGAGCAGCCCGTTTTTCTTTAATTCTTTTTTGAGTCCACCTACATTATGCTCATCAATAATAGCTTCAAAGGTATGTTGTTCACCATTCCGTCCCTCCACCTTATAGAAGTGTGCTTCTTCAGCTGAGTAATAATTCAGTAGTTTGAGCATCGACTCACTGTCGGAATGATCTGTGGTCAGCACAATTTTTCGACTGATATTATAGCCGGTCTCCAAAAATTTCATATCTTCCAAGCCCAGCTTTTGTGCCAGCACAAACGAAACGCCATCCAATGCGGCATCCAGATTAGTGTGTGCCGCAATCAGCGAAATGTCATTTTTGATAAGCTTGTAAATAATCTTTCCACGCTCATTAGTTGGGTTGATTCGGTCAATACTATTAAAAATAAGCGGGTGATGGGCAACAATCAGTTCACAACTTTTATCAATGGCTTCATCAACAACATCGAGTGTTACGTCCAGACAGGTTAATATCTTTGATACCGACTGAGAGGGGTCTCCGACAAGTAATCCGACGTTATCGTAATCCAGTTTCGTGCTGGGCGGTGCCCACTGATTCAGGAAGGTGGAAATGTGACGAACCTGGATGTCCATTTCTGCTACCTGCCTCCAATTTTAAATTTACCTTTAGCAGTGCAGTGATCCATCAGCGATAACAAATAACAAAAGTCGGAATAAGTGATACGCGAAAGCAATACGTATATGTTGTTAATTTATTATTTCAGACTCTAAAAATACGATTTAAATCTCTTTGTTAAAAGCTTATTTTCTATGTAATCGTTCAACACCAATTTATAACCATTTTCTCAAAATTTATGCCTGAAGATATTTGTAGTAATCTTAAAAAAGTGCAACAACGAATCAATAAAGCATGCGATAAGGCAGGACGTGATCCCGACGAAGTAATGCTTATTGCTGTCAGTAAAACCAAGCCGCTTGAGGACATTGAAGAGGCGGCGGGTTGTGGGCAGGTTCATTTTGGTGAAAACCGCGCCAAAGAGCTACAGGATAAAATGGATGAATCGGACAATAAAGCCATTCAATGGCATATGGTGGGCTCTCCGCAAACCAACAAGATTAAATATATGGTTGAACGTGTTAACTGGATTGATGCCATTCCTAAAAAGAAAACACTGCGAGAAATTGAGAAACGAGCTTCCCGCATCGACCGGGTTATTAATACACTCATTCAGGTGAACATCAGTGGAGAAGATCAAAAAAGCGGGTGTGAGCCTGAAGATTTGAAAAAAGTGCTCGAATATGCCCAGGGGCTTAAACATGCGCGTGTTAGAGGGCTTATGGGTATTGCTACATTGGTAGACGATCCTGAAGAAGTGCGCGGTGAGTTCCGGCTTTTAAGAGAACTTTTAGAAGAGCATCAATCATATAACTGTGAGAATATACAGCTGGAGCACCTGTCTATGGGTATGACCAATGACCTGGAAGTAGCTATTGAAGAAGGATCAACGATGGTACGGGTAGGACGGGCTATTTTTGGTGAACGTAACTATTAGCGCAATTTTGGGTATAACTAACCTTTCAAAATCATTAAGATTTAGTACATTACTTAAAATATTCACTAAAAGACTTTTATTATGCCAAGTTGGGTTTTTATCATTGTTTTAGCATCGTTAGCTATAGGTGCCGGTGGGATGTTTATTGAACATCAAAAAAACAAAATGAAGATGATGAACAAGAGTGACCAGAACCAAAAAGAGGTTGATGAAGTCCGCAAGCTGGTCAATTCACTTAAAACTCGTATTGAGAATCTGGAAGCCATCGCTGCAGGTGAACCGGATGAGTTTAAAACCGGCGCCGGAGCAGGCATGAAAGAGATTGAAATTGATGAGATGGATCAGGCTGAAGAAAACAAAAAGACTGTTTCTGATATTGCAAATAAGCAAAGGAGCAAGTGATGGAAGGAGAAATTTTTGTCATAACAATTGTTGCCATAGGTTGTGCCACAGGTATTATTACATCTTGGCTTAAAAACAGAAGACAAGCCGGTGGTATTGATCAGGAAGTATTTGAACGGCTGGCCAAAGCGTTTATGAGGCATAAAAAAGATGCTGAGCGGCGTATCCAGAATCTGGAAGCAATCATTGCGGATGATACAGACACTTCTCCCACTCAAATTGAAGAACCCAAGAATACCATTGAAATTGAAGATGAAAAAGAGCAAAAATCGAAATCCGGAAATAGTAATCTAAGCAACATGTTGCGCGAGTAAACTCATATTAGATATGAGTGGCATGATGGAATTTGAACACTTGCTATAGTAGCTGTTGGTAGGAGCAATTGGTGCTTTTGCTTTGGTTGGTTATTTAGGAGCCAAGATACTGGACCTCATCAAGTCATGGATTAACAGAAATAATTCAGGATGAATGAAGAAACATTCGAACGACTGGCCAAAGCATTTATGAGGCATAAAGAACAATCTGAAAAGCGTTTCAGAAAGTTGGAATCACTCCTCAAGGAAAAGAATCATATAGAGCCTAACCAAATTGAGGCACCTAAAGAAACAATTGAAATTGAAGATCAAGAAGAAAAGACTAAGGAAGAGGCAGACAATGGAAACCTTAACAATATGCTACGGGAATAAAACTTGAGACCATGGAAGAAATAGTTGCTATCGTTACCGTTTTTTCATTTTCAGCTTTTGTATGCTTTGGCATTTATAAGCTTATTAAGATGAAGATCCAGAAAAGCAATGCAGGCTACGATGATGACACATTTGAGCGATTAGCCAAGGCGTTTATGAAATATAAGAAGGAGTCAGAAAAAAGAATACAGAACCTGGAAGCTATTGTTTCTGACGACAGTAGTTCTGGAACAAAACAAATTGAAGAACCAAAAGAAACCATCGAAATCGAAGATTCCCAGCAAGAAGGTGCCAAAGAAGATGACGGAAACCTTAGGAACATGTTGCGGGAGTAACGGTTCAACTACCAGCTAATATTTAGGGCAAATATATCCATTATGAAACTCACAGCACTTGAAATAAAACAACAAAACTTTGAGAAGTCCCTTCGTGGATATGACACAGCTGAAGTCAAAGCTTTTCTAAACCTGATGTCCAACGAATGGGAGCATTTGGTTACCCGAAATCGTGAGCTGGAAAAAAAGATTGAAAATTTAGAAGAAAAACTTAAACACTACGAGCGTGTAGAATCCGCTCTGCATGAAACCCTGCAAACTGCCAAGGAATCTGCTGAACAAAAGCTTTCCGGCGCTAGAAAAGACGCCAAAAATAAAATTGAAAAAGCTGAGATGGAAGCAGAGAATATTATTCGCGAAGCTACCCAACAGAGACAACAAATTCGTCAAAGTATTCTGCGGCTGCTTGACCGCCGAAAGGAGATTATTGGTGGTATTCGCTCCTATCTGGAATTGGCCCAGGAGTCACTCGAACAATTTTCTAAAGACGAGGCAGAGCTTTTTGAGATTCCTAAAAGCGAAGAAGCTATTACAGAAGAGTTCACGAAAAAAGTTAACACCAAAAGCTCTGCCAAGAATAAGCAATCAGCCCAACAAGAAGATCCGCAAACTATTCCTCCCGGAGCTGAAGATGTGGATGACCTCATTGATGAAATAGACTAAGGCCGAGCATCCCTAAATTTTTACCTGATATTTTCATATCATCTTTTTTATTCGTTAATCCATTAATCTAGCATTGCCGTACATGCCACGAGAAACTGTTGAAGAATTCCGAACAAAACGCGACGAAGCCCTGGATTTCATTCAGGATCAAACCGAGATGCGACCCAACTATTTACTTATTCTTGGAACCGGCCTGGGTCATCTTGCTGATGAAATTGATATCGCCCACACCATTTCTTACGCTGATATCCCGTATTTCCCTGTATCTACCGTGGAGAGTCATGCAGGGAAACTGCTTTTCGGCACTCTTGGCGGCAAAGAAATTGTAGCCATGCAGGGACGCTTTCACTACTACGAAGGCTACACCATGCAGGAGATTGCCTTTCCTATTCGCGTGCTAAAAGCCCTGAGCACCGATACCCTGATTGTCAGTAATGCATGTGGCGGATTGAATACCAACTTTAGCCGCGGCGATATCATGCTGATTAATGATCATATTAACATGCTCGGCGATAATCCTCTTATTGGCCCCAATGATGACGAACTTGGTCCGCGCTTTCCGGACATGAGTGAACCTTATACCGAGCGCCTGATGGAGATAGCTGAAAATGTTGCCCTGGAAAAAGGCATAAAAATGCACCAGGGTGTTTACCTGGCACTCAGTGGGCCCATGTTGGAGACCAAAGCTGAATATCGATTCCTTCGCTTAATTGGTGCAGATGTGGTAGGCATGAGCACGGTACCTGAAGTGATTGCTGCTGTGCATATGAGCATGGAAGTGCTCGGTGTTTCAGTCATTACCGATGAGTGTTTCCCCGATGCGCTGGAGCCGGTAAATATTGAAGACGTACTTGAAGCAGCCGGCATGGCTGAACCCAAAATGACCCAGGTTATTATTGGAGTGCTTGAAAAACTTTAGTTAAAAACAGGTGCTTTTTCCCAGAAAAAGTAGTAATTTTATTTAAAGCTATTGACTGTTTGCGAAAGTTTTCGTTTTAATTCAGTAGTACTAACATAAACTCATCAACCAAGTCTACGTCTATGCCAAACGGTGGATTTGACGACCATATCTGGGATGAGCATCGCTGGGAAGCTCATCTGGATGAAATTGAAAAAAAGAGCCAGCAACTTCGAAATTTTATAGCTCCAGACCCCTCCGGAAATATTCCCCGATGGATAACCCTCCTCCGGGAAAATTCTGATGAACATGAAGCCGTAGATGCTTTTATAGAAGAAGAACTTCAGATTGAAGAGGCCTATTTCCCTGATGAAGATGATGAAGAGTGGGATGAAGATGAGTTTGAAGATGATCTCGATGACTTTTTCTATGATGAGCTGGATGAGGAAGATTTTCTCTTTGATGAAGAGATAGATGATTTCGACGAAGGAGAAGAATGGAAAGAGCTCAGTGACGAGTATGCCATGTCGGACTATGGCTCTATTGAATCACTGGATATTTATAATGAAGCTCGTGAAATGGCCGCCTATATCTTGCAATGGTCTGAAGGCATTCACCCAAAATATCTGAGCCCGCAGTACAATGAGTTTGTTGCCAACATCCTAAAAATTGGTGCCAAACTGGCCGGTGGCTATTCCTTCGGTTTTGAAATTGATTTTCTGGGAGGAAATATCGCCTATACCAAAAAAGCACTTTATTGTGCCAACAATGCGCTTACCCTGCTTCAGGAAAACCTCAAAGAAGCTCCCATCATGACAGCTGACCACTATGCCGAAATACATGGGCGGCTTTTTGAGCTGCGAAACGACATAGGTATTTATGTTCAGGAGCTGAGAGAGAAATTTTACAAGGGATTTGAATAGTTAAGACAATACAATAGCGAAGAATTTAAATCCTTCGCTATCTCAAAAAGCTTAACCCGGATTATTCACCAAGAAATTTGGTTGCAAGCAAGGCGAATGGAAAATGGACGCAGAAACGTACTGAGGTACGTTGAGCATACTATTTTTTATTCAACGTAGCATGCAGGTAAATTTCGTAGCCTCGGGCAATGACCCAAATTTGGGCTATTAATTATTTTCTGTTATTAAAAAAACAATGGCTTAACCCATAAATTATACCACCTTCGTGAATAATTCGGGTTAAACTTGGAAACTATTTGCCTTAACCTACTCCCAAATGGCTACCTCTCTATTCCCTTCCGAGTCTGCACTGCCTCTGAACATGCCGCTGGTATTCATTTTGGTATAGGTATTGCCATACTTATCTACAGCAATCATACCGGCCTCTCCGGGTTTCAATACATCCGTAAGCAAATAGTCTCCGGCTTCTTGTAGTGAAGCGTCTTTAAATTTCATATAACTGCTTACAGTATGACCTGAAACTGCTCGCATAATTTTCTCTCCCCAACCGGTCATTGAAACACCAACAACTTCGCTTGCATAAGTTCCTGAACCGACAATGGGAACATCGCCTACGCGCCCATATTTTTTATTGGTCATGCCGCCGGTGGATGTCCCTGCAACAATAGTCCCGTTTTTGTCAAGCACAACACAACCCACGGTGCCAAATTTCTTGTCTTCCCAATAGGTTTTTTCAGGAGTTATCAAACTGGACTGATCATCTTCACTGAGTGCTCGTTGATAGGCCTCATATCTGTTTTGGGTATAAAAATACTCTTGATCAACGCGCTCCAAATCTGTTTGATCGGCATACTCTTCAGCTCCATCTCCTGCAAACATCACGTGCTTGGAATTTTCCATCACATAACGAGCCAGAGAAATAGGATTCTTCACAGTTTTAACTCCGGTAATAGTTCCCGCCTCATGCGTGTTCCCTACCATGATGGCTGCATCAAGCTCATGAGCTCCTTCATGGGTAAATACGGCTCCTTTTCCGGCATTAAACTTTGGATTATCCTCAAGATAATTGATCACTTTTTCTACGACATCCAGGGCCGCTTCTCCATTTTTCAGCGCATCTTCGCCAATAGTAAGTGCTTCGTCCAGATCATCCATATAAGCCTGTTTGATTGAATCGGGCAAGTCCTTGGAAATGGTACCCGCTCCGCCATGAAGGACAATAGCCCATTCTTTTTGCGTGGTGTTATGGTTGGATGAGTTTTGGGTGCAGCTAATTAACAGAAATATTGGAAGTACACAAAGAACATGTTTTTTGAAGATGCCCATAACAAGAGTTTTTATTTATTGATAATCATTTTCTGCATTATAATGAGCAGGAGCTCAATTTCAAATTGATGATACAAAATTTAATAAGTATCGATGAGCCTCCATATAATTAATAGTAGAAATTAATTTCTGCAGAACTATAATTTGTAGAATATAACTTCTTAGCGCTTGCCCCCCTTGCATCAAACTAAAATAAACTATTACCTGTAAGGTTTCGGTGCCTAACTGGTCATACATATGTGGGCTCTCAAACAACATATCGCTTCCCTTTTGCCAGTTACCCGGCTGTGCGAATTGCGTTGCTGCTTATTACCGGTATTTTAATCAGCCGGTTTTTTTCTATTCCAATAATGTTTTGGGGTATCGTATTGTTCAGCTTTGCAGCATTTTTCTTCCTGTTCAACTACCTTTCAACAAGATCTTTTAATACGGTTCATTTTCGGCTTTCTATAATCTTCTACCTGTTTCTTACCGTATCTTTCGGCGGTTTTTGGCATGCCTTTCAAACAAATTCTCAAAAACCCTTAACCCAAAATTTGTTGGATATTTATACTTGGGAAACAATTCGGGTTGAAGGTGAGCTTCATTCTTTAAAACAAACCAACACCGGCAAATTTCAGCTTGATGTCGAAACCCTGGGCATCACTTTCAGTGACTCAGTAAAGACGACATCTCCTGTCAATATTAGGGCGGTTTGGAACCCTGATAAAATGCCTTTGCCGGATAATCTCAGTCTGGGAGATCAGATTGCTTTTGAAGCTACTGTTTATCCACTGGAAGCTAAGCGAAATCCCTACCAGTTCGATTATAAAAACTATCTGGCTTCTCTGGATATATTTACTCAAGTGGGCGTTGACTCAGTCATTTTCATCCAGTCATCCAAAGAAACATACAGCTGGTCCAATATTCGTCAAGCGACACTCAATCTGATTGACCAAAACTTTGGCTCTGAAACCCAATCATTGGCCAAGGCATTATTAATAGGCTATAAAAATGAGCTGGACAGAGATGAAAAAATTGCTTTTTCTCGCGTGGGCCTTTCACATATTATGGCTGTTTCGGGTTTGCATGTTGGTTTTTTACTGGCTCCTTTCTGGTTTTTAATTCCCTATGTCTGGACGTTTAAATATGGGAGACAAATTGGACTGATCTTTTTAATTGGCCTCCTCTTTTTCTATGCAGGACTAACCGGCTTCTCTGCATCGGTTACCCGGGCATCCATCACCGGTGGATTTATTATGTATGGGCGCCTTTTCAACAAAGTACGTGATACTATTAATCTCACAGCACTGGCGGCTGTTATCATTCTTCTATTTGATCCGGCCGAGCTTTTTGAAATAGGTTTTCAGCTTTCCTTTGGCGCCGTATATATCATTCTACTGGTAATGCCTGCTATCAATAAAACACTCCCGCCTGCTATTCGCTTTCGCTGGCATGGCAAATTGCTGATGATCATACTGGTTTCAATTGTGGTTCAGGTTGGGCTGTTCCCGCTGTTAAGCTATTATTTTGGCGAATTTTCCCTGATTGGTCCATTGGCTAATGCCATAGTTATTCCCGGCTTGACCATTATTGTCCCCTATGCATTATTTTTGCTTTTGCTTTCGGCAGTGAGTCCCTGTCATGGGAGCATTGCTCAATATCCCTGCCGAATGGTTTCTAGTAAACCTTAACAAGTTTGTCACATTTACAGCCTCATGGGAGGGCAGCTGGATACAAACATATGTGAATGATCCTTTCATTTTTGCTATCTGGGTAGTCGCCATATTCGCCATTGCCTCCTGGCATATCCCAACCTTGCGCTGGAAACTGGCCGGTCTTTTTCTGGCGCTCGTTTGTATTCAACAATTGTACGGGATAATTCAAAAATTTGAGGCTCCCAAAATGGAAGTAACGGTTTTTGACGTTGGTCAGGGTGATGCTACACTTATAAAAACACCCGGGAACAAACATTTTTTTATTGATGCCGGAGTATGGACTCCCGATTATAATAGTGCTCGGTATATCATTATCCCACACCTCAAAGCTGCAGGCATTACCAAACTGGACGCTGTCTTTTTATCTCATCCCCATGCCGATCATATCGGAGGCATCAAAGAACTCATAGAAAAAGTACCCATTGATACTATCTATAATTCGGGATATAAGTATAACTCCAACCTTTATGCCGACTACCTTAAGCTCACTTCAAAAAAAGAGATACCGGTTGTGCCATTGCGTGCCGGTACAAAAGTAAACCTTGACCCATCAATGCGCATTTTTGTTTACGGTCCCGAACAATGGCATGTAGGCGATGAGCCCAATGAACATTCCCTCATCTTAGAACTTGTGTATGGAGAAACCGAGTTCCTGTTTATGGGTGATGCAGGAATGGAACAAGAAGAGCGGCTCTTGTCTGCTTATCCCCATCTACTTGATACAGACTTTCTAAAGGTGGGGCATCATGGAAGTAAAACCAGCTCATCCCGAGAATTCCTTTCTCGAGCCTCGGCTCAATGGTCTATTATTTCAGTAGCCAAGTCCAATCGGTTTCGGCACCCACATGTAGAAGCTGTCCAAAGACTGCGACAATCAGATGCCAAACTAAGATTTACGAGCTTGGAAAAAGCTATGATATTTACCTCAGATGGAACTTCTATCAGGAGAAAGCGTTGGTAGAAGATAGAAATAACTTTCAGGCCTGTAACAGCTAACTAAAACTGGATTCCCATCGCTAAAACTGTTTATTTACAGACTGTTTTGAATCCACAACCGTATCATGGTCCGTATTTATGACTAAAAAGGAACGACTGAGCTTTGAAGAAGCTTTATCAAGGCTAGAGGTAATTGTTGAAGAGCTTGAAGATGAGTCAATTTCACTCGAAGATTCGATTGAATTGTATGAAGAGGGAATTAAGCTTTCTAAAATTTGCACCAATACACTTGAACAAGCCGAGCTGCAAATAAAAAATGTGCATGAGCAGCATGCTGACAACGAAGAGTAATTGAGAATATGGATATGGAGTTCGAAAACATAAAGCCGGGTCCCCTGCTGTCGAAAATTAATTCTCCGGATGACCTTAAAAAGCTGGAACCCGAGCAACTTATTGATGTATGTGATGAGCTTCGGGATTACATCATTGAAACGGTTTCAGTTCACGGCGGACACTTTGGTGCCAGTCTTGGCGTAGTAGAAATGACTGTTGCCCTGCACTATGTGTTTGATACCCCAAAAGATTTGGTACTCTGGGATGTCGGGCACCAGGCATACGGACACAAGATGCTGACCGGGCGACGAGACAAATTTCATACCAACCGAAAGCATGGCGGATTATCCGGCTTTCCTAAAAGAAGCGAAAGTGAATATGATGCTTTCGGTGTAGGACATTCCAGTACTTCTATTTCTGCGGCGCTGGGTATGGCAGTTTCCCGCGATTTAAGCGGCGAAGACAAGGAAGTGGTTGCCGTAATCGGTGATGGCGCCATGACGGCCGGCCTTGCTTTTGAGGCTATGAATAACGCCGGTGCCATGAACACAGACATGATTGTGATTCTGAATGATAACTGCATGTCCATAGATCCTAATGTAGGTGCTCTTAAAGAATATTTGACAGAAATTACCACCAGCAAGACATTCAATAAACTGCGCGATGAAATTTATGACATGCTCGGTCATTTTAAGTCGGCCGGCGAAAAAATGCGCAAGATAGCTTCCCGTCTTGAAAAGGCAGTAACTACAGCTATCACCCCGGGCGGACTTTTCCAGGCGCTTGGTTTTAAATACTATGGCCCGGTTGACGGCCATAATGTAGATACCATGCGCCGTACTTTAGAAGACCTAAAAAATATTCCGGGTCCAAAATTACTGCATGCCGTTACCGTAAAAGGCAAAGGATTTGCTCCCGCCGAACGCGAACAAACAAAATGGCACGCGCAAAGCAGTCCATTTGATAAAATTACCGGAAAATCTTTAGCTCCTCCTAAAAAAGAACCAAAGATACCTCGTTATCAGCATATTTTTGGGGATGCCATTGTAGAACTGGCCGAAAAAGATGAACGCATTGTAGGTATCACCCCTGCCATGCCCAGCGGCTCCAGCTTATGGCCATTAATGAATAATTTTCCTGATCGTGCTTTTGATGTCGGTATTGCCGAGCAACATTCCATCACTTTTGCTGCCGGACTTGCCGCCGAAGGGAAGAAAGCTTTTGCTGCCATTTATTCTACTTTTTTACAGCGTGCATATGATCAAGTTATCCATGATGTAGCTATTCAAAAGCTGCCGGTTGTTTTTTGTATTGATCGCGCAGGAGTTGCCGGTGCAGATGGACCAACACATCACGGGTTATACGACATTTCTTATCTGCGCGCCGTACCTAATATGATTATCTCTTCTCCACTTAATGAAGAAGAGCTGCGCGATATGATGTACACCGCTTCAAAATATGAAGAGGCAGCCTGGGCTATTCGCTATCCGCGTGGAGAAGCAACGGGCATGGATATTCCGGAAGGCTTTAAATCCATAGAAATTGGCAAGGGCCAGCGTCTCCGTGAAGGTGATGATGTAGCCATCCTCAGTTTCGGTCCGATGGGCAACTACGTGATAGAGGCCGCTGACGACCTTGCTCAGGAAGGCATCAATGTCGGACATTTTAACATGCGTTTTGCCAAACCTTTGGATACCAAATTGATTCAGGAAATTTGCCAAACCTACGAGCATATCATCACACTTGAAGACGGCACCCGTCTGGGTGGTTTTGGTGGAGCAGTTACCGAATACCTGGCAGACAAACCGTTCCACATTCCGGTTACCATTATGGGCGTGCCCGATCGCGTGGTTGAACACGGAACTCAGCGCGAGCTGCATGATGAAGTTGGTATTGGACCGGACGGCATCAAGCAAAAAGTTAAAGAAGTGCTAAAAATGCATTCGCTGAAAGCCTGATTATCCAATCTTTGCTAAAGCCCTTGGATCTATTCTGAGGACTTTTTTATTTATTTTAAAACTTTTTCTCTCCCTCCTTCGTCATACTATTGAACACAACGTTTCGTAGCTTTCTAAGCATAGACAAACAACTCCCGGGAGTATTTTAATGAACGACGCACAACTGGTAGAAGAGTTTCGCGACGGCAACATGGATGCCTTCAATACTATAGTTGACAAATGGCAGCAGCGCATCCATAGGTTTGCCTATCGCTATTTTTCCAGCCACGATGACGCCATGGAAATCACCCAGAGAACCTTTATCAAAGCGTATAAAAAGCTGCATACCTTGGATGATACCCAAAAGTTTTCATCCTGGATATACCGGATTGCCAACAACTTGTGTTTGGATGAACTGAAACGTGCCGGAAGAACGCGTTCCGCTACAATGGAGGCTGTGTCGAATCATCCGGTGGCAAAAAGCATTGCCGAAAATCCTGACCGCTCCATACAACAAGAAGAGCTTGGCTCAATTTTACGGCTTGCTTTACATCAGTTGCCGCCCGAACAACGCATTGTGATAATTATGAAAGAATATGAAGGACTCAAGTTCAGGGAAATTGCTGAAATACTGGAAGAGCCTGAAAACACGGTGAAGTCGCGCATGTACTACGGACTTTCATCACTAAGAAAAATTTTCGAACAATGGAATCTCGAAATGGAGGCCTTATATCATGAATAAACAACAAGCACGAATACTTTTTATGGACTATCTGTATGATGAAATCTCTACAGAGGACAAGAAAAAACTGAAAAAATATTTAGAAGACAATCCGTCACTGAAAGAAGAGCTGGAAGAACTTCAAAAAACACGGTCGCTTCTGCAAAAAATGCCCTCGGAAGAACCGGCCCAAAAGCTTCTTATGGTAGAATCAAAAGATCGTTCCTGGAAACAGTGGTGGCACGATGCAAAATCACTGATGCCGCAAACACGCTGGGGTAAATCTGCCCTTGCTATAGCGGCAAGCTTTCTGCTGATGATTATGGTAGGCGCTGCAGCAGAAGTGCACATTCAAAGTACCGAGGCGGGCTTTACCATCTCGTTGGGTGAGCAGCCGCAAATCAATGAGAGTATTTCCGAAGAACAAGCAGAAGCATTGATTGATCAAATCAGAGAAGAAAACGCGGCCATGCTCAATGAGTTTGCTAAATCTATCAATGAGCAGAACAAAAAACAGCTGCTACAGGTGGTGCAATATTTTGAGGAACAGCGTCTGAACGACCTGCAGCTAATAGATCAAAACCTTGACCAGGTTCAGCAGGCCAGCCACTACCGATGGCGACAAACCAATGAATACTGGAGCGAACTTATACAAACTGTGAACTTAAATAATGAACAATAATTGGAGTATGTTATGAAATTTCTATCAACAACCCTGATTGCATTACTGACAATGTTATTCACCGTTTTTTGCAATCATTCCTTTGCCCAGAACATCGATACCAATCGCATGGAAAGAGACATCAACATTATGGAAAATGTGCTGAAAGAACTCTTTAAAACAACCTGGGAAGCCAAGGGAAGTGATGTACATATTAGAGCGGGCTCATTCCCCTTTTTAGAAAATAATGATATTGAAGGTATCTACCTCCCTGGTTTTGGAGTTATTTTTACCATTCCCGGAGGCCCTCCTGCATTTGTAGCCTCAAGTAACGCCACCGGAGATACGTTTTCATTTAACTTCCAATACAGCAATGATGAAAAGGGAGAAGCCATAACCGAGGAGTCGGTCACAAATAAGATTGTGGAATTTTTACGAGACTACGGTCCTGCAATCGGACAACTTGCCAATGATGACAAAGTGATGGTGATCTACAGGGCAAATCGGCCTAATTTCAACTTTGATATGGTACGGCTTACCCAAAAAGAGGAAGACACAAAAAAACAGATGCTTCCATCCATTTCAGTCGTTGCTCAGGCTCGTGATCTTAAGGCCTACCGCTCCGGAAATTTAAATGATACAGACTTCCGAAGCCGACTGGATATTCGTTCGGTAGATGCTTCTGAACAGCAGGAAAAAGATTTAAAAGTGTTGGGCAGCATTTTAAAAACATCATTTGAAAATTCTGATGAATCCATCTTTCATATCCGAGGGTCGGTTGACTATTTAAAACTGGATAATTTTGGGGCACTGTTTTCTTTTGATGTTCGCTTTTCAGATTGGTCACCATTTGACTTTTCCGCTCTGGGTAGGTCGTTGGAAGCACTCAGAGAAGGCCTTGCAAAAACTCGTATCAGAATTCAAGAACAGGGACTAAAAGGAGCCATAGATAGTATTAAAATAGATAGTATTAAAATTGAAACAGACCTTACTGAAATGCATGAAAAGCGCAATGAAGTGAGGAAACAGCGCGAAGAACAAAAAGAAAAAATAATTGAGGCTTATAATCAGTTTTTAACTGATTTGAAGACAACCATTGCTGATTACGGCCGAACCCTAAACTCCGTAGATCCGGGGCAGCAAGTTCTATTTTCAGTATCGCTGAACAGCCGCATTGACGAAGTGCCCAATCACCTTACCCTTCACATATCCAAGTCTGTTCTTGAAAACAGCAGCCGGGATGAAATTATTGATCGCATTAAAGTCTACGAAAATTAAATCCTTCCAGCAGTCAGCGGCAACAGCCCGGTGTCGCTGACTGTTTCTATTTTCTTTGGGTTGGCCTTTTAAATACGGCCTCCTTTTTAAGTGCCTCTTTTAGTCTTTTGTGATACTCTGCTGCAGATATTTCAACACAGCCGAACTGTGCCAGGTGCTCACTCCAAAACTGGGTATCCCAAAGCTCAAAGCCTCCTTCCTTCAAAGCTTTATGTGTCCAATACAAGGCCACTTTAGATGCCTCCTTAGCTGTGCCAAACATCGATTCTCCAAAAAACGCCGCTCCCAGCGAAACACCATACTGTCCGCCAACCAGCTCCCAACTTTGATCATAAACACTCACTGAATGAGCATTTCCCAGTTCATGCAATCGGCAATAAGAGTCAATAATTTCATCCGATATCCAGGTCGTCTCCCGACTGGCACATGCTTCCATCACTTTGCGAAAAGCATAATCAAATTTGATGTGATAGTGCTCATTGCGGATAATACGCTGCACGTTGGAAGAAACCCTGAAGTTATCGAGCGGAATAATTCCCCGACGCTGAGAAGTATACCATTTGGCTTCCGGATCATCACGTGTATCAGCCATAGGGAAAATGCCATTGGCATAGCCGGTTAGCAAGTCTTCGGGAGATATCATGAATAATTAGCCTCACTTATTGCTGTCATTGCGAACGGTTCCGTGTGTTTCCGGAAGCGTGGGGCAATCTCCATACTATAGAAAATTTTCCTGTATCGACATCGGGAGATCGCCACGACCCGTTCCTTCGACTTCGTTGCACTGCGCTCAGGATGACGGGTCTCGCGATTGTAGATGTCAGGTAATTCATTTATAACCCGCACTCCAAAAAGGCATGGCCGCTACCAATGGGTGAACCGGGCGGGGGCGAAAGCGGAGGGGTGATTTGCTGAATGCGCTCGGGATTATTTTCATAATCATCAATCATTTTTAAGCCGTAGCGGTAGGCCGCCTGCCACTGCGCATCTTCAGAACCAAGGACTTCAGCACTTAGCCATGTCTGCAGATTTTTTAACTGCGCGTGTGCAATCGCCCGTACCTGGTTGGAGGCATTATCATCCATCGCCAACTGTATTAAATTATAGAGCACCACAAAATTAACGGCACGTTGTACGGCACCCTCGTAGCCGCTTTGGGTTTGCCTTTTCCAGCTTGAATTCATTACTTCTTCAACCATTTCAGCAAAACCAAGGTTGTTGGAGTTGCGCGCTTTAAACTCAACAAGTCGCGCCGCGCGGTTCGGGTTAAACAACAGCTGGGCGCTCATGTCGGCAGCTGTTTCTGCAGCACCCAATGGATCAAAAGCCGGATCGGTATAGCTGTTAAACAGTTCTCTGGTCCCATAATATCCAATGGGTCGCGGAGGGATGATATCAATAATT
This sequence comes from Balneolaceae bacterium, assembly GCA_034521755.1. Taxonomy (GTDB): domain Bacteria; phylum Bacteroidota; class Rhodothermia; order Balneolales; family Balneolaceae; genus JAXHMB01. The sequence continues at coordinate 577,248 of JAXHMB010000004.1, read as the reverse complement.
TTTTGCGGCATGCGCAGTGCATCAACGGAGATGGTGCTCAGCATTGCATCAAGTGCAGCACGTTGTTTTTTTACTGATACAGGTTCCGGGCCCTTCTGACTATCGCCTCTTAATTTGTACGTATAATCTACACCTCCAATAAGCTTCACAGTTCCCTCAATTTGGTAACGGTGATATAAGTACATGGGAACCAGCACATCTTCGAGCGTAGCCATTGGCATGCCCTTTTTGATGTTAGATTCAGAAAAATTCTGCAAAGCAATATCACGCACATCCATCACATGGCCCAGCTGATCAACTGCATCCTGTCCGTTGTCCCAAAGATGCGCTTTGGGATGAGCCCCGCCCTGTGGACGCGCATCCGAATCGGATATAAACAACAGTCCTTCACCGATCGCATTATTTATAATTTGGTCTAAGCCCTCTTTTTCGTTGGTGCCTTTTGGGAAGTCTTGGTATCCATACGCCACACTTACTTTATCCCACTCACCAATACCTGTGTCATAAGCCTCTGACAAATCCAGCTTACCATTGTTGATATTTACTTTGGGCGCCGGATAATCCATCACCGAGGCGCGACTGTTGGTACTGGCAGCAAAGTTATGGGCTATTCCAAGCGTATGTCCTACCTCATGAGCCGAAAGCTGACGAATGCGAGCCAGCGCCATTTTCAGCATGGGGTCATCGTCTTCATAATTTACTCCATCTTTGTACGGCGACAGCAATCCTTCCGCAATCAGATAATCCTGGCGCACTCTAAGAGAACCCAGCAGTACATGTCCTTTGATGATTTCCCCGGTGCGCGGATCAACCACTGAAGAACCATATGACCAGCCCCGCGTTGAGCGGTGCACCCAGTTGATAATATTATAACGGACATCCAGCGGATGAGCATCATCGGGTAACATTTTTACCCGGAAAGCATTTTTATAGCCGGCTGCTTCAAAAGCCTGATTCCACCATCGGGCGCCGTCGAGCAGAGCACTGCGCACCGGTTCAGGAGTACCGGGATCCAAATAGTATACAATAGGCTCTACCGGCTCGCTCATTTCTGCATTGGGATTTTTCTTTTCAAGACGGTGACGGGTGATAAAACGCTTGGTCAGTGATTCTTCAATAGGCGTACTGTAATCCTGAAAACTGGTACCGTAATATCCCGCCCGCGGATCAAACACACGGGGTTCGTAATTATCATCCGGGAGTTGTACAAATGAGTGGTGCTGACGCACGGTAACGGCATCCGAGCTGGGTGTCACCGAACGAATATTATAACCGGAGGCATCCCCAGTGAATGTAAGCAGTGCTTCAAACTCGGTATTCTTCGGAAAGTTCATCGTGCCTTCTTTGTAAAGGGCTGATCTCGAATCATCCAGGCGATACGTTCCCTGTCCTCCGCTCTTCAAACGATCGGCCACGCCGTGGGCATCCTGCATCAAAAAATTAGTAGCATCAACCAGATACTTGTCATTTTCTTGGGCCGATATTTCAAAACCCCACAGCACCGACCGGGCAAAAGCATCTTTTACCGATTCTTTTTCTTTTTGATTCTCTGTAATAGCACGATAAGAATAGTTAGGCTGAATCATCAGTACTTTTGGGCCGCGCTTTTCGAAATAGACCACTCGATCATCACCCAGCTGATTGCGGTCCAAACCAATGTCATTGGAACCTATCCCGGCTGTCAGTGAATTGATATACAAAAATTCTTTGTTCAGCTTATCAATCTCCAGCCAGACTTTGCCTTTAGCTTCATCCCAGTAATAGGTAAAGTAGCCTTCGTGTTTTTCCAGTCCTTCGGTTTTTTCACTGATGGTTGGTGTTTTGTCTTTATCCTGCGCTGTGGCAATAGAACAAATACAAAGTATTGCGATACAGATTGCGGCCAGTCGTTTCATAATCTCACTCGTTGGTTAATAATTATTGCGGAAGGAATATTTAACCAAATTCTGAGAAAGATTAAACCGATGCGATATTTTTTAACAAAAAAGCCCCGGCTTGAAACTAACCGGGGCTTGATATGTTCTTTTTATCTATGTATTAGATTTTTGAAGTGGCAATATAGCTTGTTGTTCTTTCAATAGTGTCCATATACTTTTGCCAAACTTCCATCGCTTTTTCAGAACCTCCTTCCTGGTCAGCCAGTGCTTTCCACCACTTTTCATTTTCCGGCGATACTTCCCAGTTCATATCAGAGATATTTTTCATATCCCAAACCAGCATGAGATCCCAATCACCGCTTCGCATTTCCAGCATTTTGGAAGGTCCCGGCGTGCCCGACTTTTCTCCTGCCTTCATAAAATGATTACGAATAATACCCAGTGCTTCACCGGTTTTGCCGGGTTTATAATCAACCATAACAACGGAGTGCCAGGTTATATTTTCCATTTTCTTGGCTTTCGGTAAATCCTGACTTAAACCGGTTTCTACAACAAACATGACCAAAGCAATCGTAACTATACCTGCTGCTAACTTTTTCATAATTAACCCTTTTTTTTTAATTTATAAAGATATGAAAATCAATTACTTGTAGATAAGTAAATAAAGAAAAGAATACAATAGTTTCGGCACAATTATGACAAATAGTGTCTTAGCTGGAGGAAAGGTGAAGCTCACCCTTGATGTGTACTACACCGACGAATACTACTCATCGTCATTCTCATCTCCATACATTCTGGCAAGGTCGTTGATCATCTCTTCGTTGATGCCGGCATTCACAAAACCACCATCGTGGTAGAGATTCTGCATCGTTACCTTGCGAGTCAGATCTGAGAAAAGCGTTACGCAATAGTCCGCACATTCATCAGCCGAAGGATTGCCCAGGGGCGCCAGTTTTTCTGCAAAAGTGTACATGCCGTCAAACCCTTTGATGCCGGTCCCGGCTGAAGTTTTGGTAGGCGCCTGTGAAACAGTATTGACCCGAATACCGCGATCGGCCAGACGGCTGCCGTAGTTGCGGGCAATGCTTTCCAGCAGAGCCTTGGCGTCATTCATATCACTGTACTTGGAGAAAATACGCTGCGCGCCGATATAAGTGAGCGCGACAATACTTGCTCCATCATTTAAGATTCCGGCTTCATCAGCATAGCGAATAACCTTGTGCAAAGAAATAGCAGAGATATCCATCGTCTGTTGCATCCAGGCATAGTTTAATTCCTGATAACCCTTCTTTTTGCGCACATTGGGAGACATCCCGATAGCATGGAGCATAAAATCAATCTTGCCATGCTGCTCTTTCACGTTTTGCATCAGCTCTTCAATTTCATCTTCGTTTGTCACATCGCAGGGGAAAACTTCTGCTCCGGTTATCTCAGCAAGTTCATCAAGGTCACCGAATCGTAGTGCTACAGGAGCATTGGAAAGCGAAAATTCTGCCCCTTCTCTTTTGCAAGCCAAAGCTATGCGCCAGGCGATGCTACGCTCGTCAAGCGCCCCGAAAATAATTCCTTTCTTCCCTTTAAGTAATCCAAAACCTTGATCTGCCATATTTCTTCCCATTTATTTATTCAAAATTTCATTCCGAAGATAACAAAAGATATTGTTCAAATCCGAATACGGAAATTTCGAAATTCAAATGTTCAAATATCAAAACAGTCGTCTCTACCGGTAACTATAAAGCTGGGGTACGGAAGAATATCTAAGCTCGTACATTTCGAATTTTGGGTATTCGTAATTCGAAATTCATTTAAATTTATTCTGTTGATAAGACTCTTTTTTGTCCTTATTTTGCGGGACTTTGTGACGTACGGTAAAATCCGTCATAACAATCTATAATTCGATCTTAACATGTTTCAAGATCTCTCATCAAAACTGGAAAAAGCGTTTCAAACCCTGAAGGGTGAAGCGAAGATCAGCGATGTTAATATTGCTGAGACGGTGAGAGAAATACGTCGCGCGCTGCTTGATGCCGATGTTAATTATGAAGTAGCCAAAGAGTTTACCAATACGGTAAAAGAACGGGCCATGGGTGAAGATGTGCTGACAGCCGTTAACCCGGGACAGCAATTCACCAAGATTGTTTATGATGAGATGAAAAAAATGCTGGGTCAGGAACGCGTTGACATTTCTGTAGCGCAAACACCGCCCACCGTTATTTTGATTGCAGGCTTGCAGGGTTCAGGTAAAACGACTTTTTCTGCCAAACTGGCCAAGTATCTTAAAGAAGAGAATAACCGTAATCCTATTTTAGCCGCAGCCGATGTTTATCGTCCGGCCGCAGTTGACCAGCTGAAAACACTGGCAGGCACGCTGGATGTTCCTGTTTATTCTATTGGACAAAAGGACGCCGTCCGCGTAGCTAAAGAAGCGGTATCCATGGCAAAAAGCTTGGCACTTGACACGGTCATCATTGATACGGCCGGCCGCATGCACGTGGATGAAAAGATGATGAATGAGGTGGCTGAGATTAAGGCAGCTGTCGAGCCGAATGAAACGCTGTTTATTGTTGACTCTATGACGGGTCAGGATGCTGTCAACACCGCTAAAGAATTTAACGAACGCATCAATTACGATGGTGTGGTTCTTACCAAGCTGGATGGTGACACTCGCGGTGGTGCTGCACTGTCAATAAAGAATGTAGTACAAAAGCCGATTAAGTTTGTAAGTACCGGCGAAAAACTCGATGCGCTGTCACCGTTCTATCCGGACCGGATGGCACAGCGAATTCTCGGCATGGGTGATGTTGTATCACTGGTTGAGAAAGCACAGAAGGAATTTGATGAAGAAGAAGCTGAGAAGCTTCAAAAGAAAATAAAGTCTGACAAGTTTGATCTGGAAGACTTTCGTCAGCAGCTGCAGCAGATTCAAGGTATGGGCAACATCTCGGATCTGGTTGGCATGATTCCGGGAGCCGACAAAGCGCTGCAGGACCAAGAAATTGATGAAGATGCCTTCAAACCTATTGAGGCCATTATAAATTCCATGACCCCGGAAGAACGACGTAATCCGGAAATCTTGAACGGCACCCGGCGCCGGCGCATTGCACAAGGCTCGGGAACCAAGGTTAGTGAAATCAACAACCTGATGAAGCAGTTCAACCAAATGAAGAAAATGATGAAGTCATTTTCGGGCATGGGTAAGATGGGCAAAATGATGAAAGGCATGAAGAATTTACCCTTTGGGTAAGAATTTGTATGTGTTGAAATAGAACGGACATGACGATCTTTAGCCGATCGGGATGTCCTCAAAAATTGCGCAAGATTCCGACAATTTCCTCTATTAAATCAACACTAAATAACATAACAGGAGTAATACATTGTTAAGAATTAGATTACAACGCAGAGGTCGACGTAAACGACCATTGCATCACATTGTGGTTGCAGACAGTCGCAAACCGCGTGACGGACGCATTATTGAAGATCTGGGACGTTTTGATAACGTAACCCCTAAGAATCAGCTAACCCTTGACAGAGATCGTGCTATCCACTGGTTGAAGCAAGGAGCTCAACCCACCGATACCGTTCGCTCTATTTTTAAGAAGCAGGGCATCATGTACGAAATGCACCTGATGCGATGGGGTAAGTCTGAAGAAGAAATTGAAGCAGCTCTGACCGAATGGCGTGAAGCTCGCGAAGCGAAGGAGAAAGAAGTTCCTACCCGCAAAGAGCGACAAAAAGCGCTGCTCGAAGCAGAACAAAAAGAATATCAGAAGCAGCTTAAAAAGAAAGCAGAAGAAGCTGCCAAAGAAAAAGCCAAGCAGGAAGCTCTTGCCTCCGATGAAGATGAGGAAACGGAAGGTAAAGAAGCCAAAGCTGAAGCTGATGAGGAAGTAGCTGAAGAAACCGAAACTGCTCAAGCCGAGGAAGGATCTCCTTCGCCAGAGGCTTCGGAGACCAAAGAAGCTACAGAAGCAGAAGTTCAGGAAGAGACTGCTGAAGAAGCAGACGAAACTGAAGCACAGGCCGAAGCATCTGAAGAGGATGAAGAGCCTGAAACAGAAGCTGCCGCTGAAGAGCCAGAAGAAGAATCAGCCGATGAGCAAGAAGCAGAAGCTCAGGAAGAGGCTGAGGAAACAGAAGAAGAACCCGAAGCTGAAGCTAAAAAAGAAGAAGCTGAAGAAGATGCTTCTGATGATGAAGAGGAAGAAGAGTCTCCTGCGCCAGAGGCTTCGGAGACCAAAGAAGCTGAGGCTGAAGGACAGACATCTTCTGACATGCTGGCCAAAGAAGCAATTGAACATATTGAAAACACTCCGCTTGAAGATCTCAAGGGCTTTGTAACGGATGACGAAGATCGTGTCACCGTACAACGTGCCTGGGAAGCCAAGCAGGAAGAAGGATAATTAGAAGGGCTTGTGAAACTATGTTTGGCAAGCCGAATAAGTTATCATGCTGGAACCTATTGAAGACCAGTATATAATGATTGGGCATATTGCCCGGTCGCATGGAATTGACGGAGAGGTGTTAATCATCTCAGATGTCAACGTTCCACAACTTTTTGATGAAATTGATCTGGCACACATTCAAAATGCCAGAGGGGATTTAATCCCTGCCCGGGTTGAGTCGGTTCGGGTTCAGCAAAAAAATAACCGACTTTCGTTCTTTGTAAAATTTGAGCACGTGTCCGATCGAACAAAGGCAGAAGAACTCAAAAGCTTTCATGTATATATCATGAGAGACAAAGTTTCTGACCTGATCCAAGAGGATGAAACGGTTGATTACACAACGTTTACTGTTGTTGATAATCAAAACAATGTTGAAGGCTATATAGCCGCCATCATCGACAATCCGGCTCATCCCATTTTGGAAGTAATCACCAACGATCAGCAAAAACTGCTTGTCCCCTTTGTGGATGAGTATATTATTTCAACAGACGAAGATGAAAAAGTCATTGAATGTCAAAACCTGGACCAATTAGCCGACTTATAAATGATGCGTATTGATATCATATCGGCCGTACCCCGGTTGCTTGAAAGCCCGCTAAGCCACAGTATTGTTGGCAATGCGCGCGAAAATGACTTCGTTGAAATTTACATTCATGATCTGCGGGATTATAGTAAGGACAAGCATAATAAGGTAGATGATTATCCTTATGGCGGCGGTGCCGGAATGGTACTGACCCCGCAACCCATATTTTCCTGTATCAATCATTTGAAAGAACAGCGGGAATATGATGAAATCATCTTTACTGCTCCTGATGGAGAACCTTTTGAACAGCAGCACGCCAACGAGCTTTCACTCACCGGCAACCTGATGTTCTTGTGCGGTCATTATAAAGGCGTTGATCAGCGCGTGCGAGATACCCTGATCACCAGGGAGTTTAGTGTAGGCGACTTTGTACTTTCCGGTGGAGAGTTACCGGCCATGGCGATGATAGATGCTATAGTCAGATTGCTGCCCGGTACTCTCGGTGATGCTGAAAGTGCATTAAGCGATTCCTTCCAGGATGACTTGCTGGAAGGGCCTGTTTACACTCGGCCTGCTGAGTTTGAAGGATTGCAGGTTCCGGAAGTGCTCAGATCAGGTGATCACAAGAAAGTTGAGCAATGGCGACATAAACAGTCATTGGAGCGAACCAAAAAAGTGCGACCCGATTTATTCAAAAAATTTAGAAAAGAAGATTAGTAGAGGAAAAAATCATGGACAAGTTAAAATTAGCAGAACAATCATTGGTACAAGATGATATCCCGGAGTTTCAATCCGGTGATACCGTAAATGTACACTACCGTGTTCGCGAAGGTGAAAAAGAACGTATTCAACAGTTTCAGGGCGTTGTAATTTCTCGCAAGGGAACCGGCCCGAACCAAACTTTTATCGTTCGTAAAATTTCGGCCGGTAATATTGGTGTTGAGCGTATTTTCCCACTTTATTCTCCTTTTATCGCTAAGATAGAAGTGAAAAGGGAAGGCGATGTTCGCCGTTCCAAGCTGTACTATCTACGTGAGCGTCGTGGTAAAGCTGCTCGAATTAAAGAAAAAGAACGTAACCTCGAAGCTGAAAGAGGCCAAGCTATTAAAGCAGCGAAAGAAGCAGAAGCTGCAGAAGCCGCAAAGAAAGCGCAGGCCGAAGCGGCTAAAAAGGAAGAAGCAAAGGCTGCTGAAGAAGAACCTGAAGTTGAGCAGAAAAAAGCTTCTTCTGAAGAGGAATAGTTTTTATTCCAACATTCTCCTGTTAGTTGATTAACTCCGGTGCATGTAATGTGCCGGAGTTTTTATTTCACGGCTTTATATACTGTCATCGGTGGAATATTACGCCATTCCCACTCTGTAGATACATTGCCAAATGTTTGTTGAAGTGGTTCCTTCAGATGACCTGAGGTCTGATACGCAAGAAAAGCCCCTCCTTTTTTAAGTATTCGCTTACTCTGATCCAAAATAGAATTTGTAGTCTCGTCATCAAGAAAAGAAAAAGGAATACCTGAGATGATAAAATCTACATTTCCTGCTACTTCACCGGAAAGCAAATCTTCAACATGTTCTACGCTTTCATTATATGAAGTTACCCGAGGGTCATTGATTTTCTGAAGCCGGTCAAATAACCGCTCATTAGTCTCAAACATAATGAATGAAGAATCTGGCGTCATCTTATCCAATAAGAATTTTGCAAAAACTCCAGCTCCTGCTCCGTATTCTACAATGGTAATATCCTTGCTGTAATCGATGGGCTCGCACACTGTCTGCATACAAAAACGGGAAGTGGGCGTAACAGAGGCTACGTCCTTATCCATAAAAAAACTTCGGATATATGCCAGTGTGCTCATAGTAATAATAGAACGCGGATTACGCAGGTTAGGCGGTTTTACACTGCAAGTTTATGAAATCTGCAAAGACCTGCTCAATTTGTGTTATTTGTGTTCTATCTAAAGTTCATTTTTAAGTTGTTCAATCTGATCCCGAATGCGTGCCGCTTCTTCAAACTCCATGTTCTTGGCAGCAGTGTACATAGAATCTTGTAAATACTCCAAAAACTTTTCTTTACTCTCGAAAGTCACCTCTTTCATTGCCGGGTTGGCTTTATACTTTATCCCTTCATCAGCAACTTTAACTAGCTCGAGTGGTTCTCTATCATCATCTTTGTCTTTTTCAAGGTCAAAACTTTGGGTAGAAATCAGCGCCGGATCAACCAGCGGTTTCAGTTCTTTTTCAATGGTCTTGGGCGTGATACCATGCTCCTCGTTAAACTCTTTTTGAATTTTTCGGCGCCGCTCAGTTTCATCAATCACTGTTTTCATGCTGTTTGTAATTTTGTCTGCATACATAATGGCCTTGCCTTCTACATTTCTTGCGGCCCGGCCTACAATTTGAAACAGCGATGTCTCGGAGCGCAAGAAGCCTTCTTTATCAGCATCAAGTATAGCTACAAGGCTCAGCTCCGGGATATCAATACCTTCCCGAAGGAGGTTAATTCCTACAAGCACATCAAAGTCACCGCGACGATACTTAAAGAGTACTTCCACACGCTCCATAGCACTCAGCTCGCTGTGCATATAAGCCGCTGAAATGCCAATATTTTTGAGATATTCACTGAGTTCTTCGCTCAGTCGCTTGGTCAGGGTTATGCATAATACTCGATGTCCTTTGGATACACGATCACGAATTTCATCGATAAGGTCATCAATTTGATTGTCAACAGGGCGCACTTCCACTTCGGGTTCCATCAGTCCGGTTGGACGCACAATCTGTTCTACAACCACCCCATCACTTTTCTCAAGTTCATAATCACTTGGCGTAGCACTTACAAAAATAGCCTGGTTGACAATATCCTCCCACTCTTCGAAAGTAAGTGGGCGATTATCCATAGCAGAAGGCAGCCGGAAACCATGCTCCACCAGCTCCATTTTTCGGGATCGGTCGCCGCCATACATGGCAGAAATCTGGGGTACGGTCTGGTGACTTTCATCCACTACCAGCAAAAAGTCATCGGGAAAGTAGTCAAACAGGCAATAAGGCCGCTCACCCGGTTTACGATTGCTTAGGTATCGCGAATAGTTTTCAATGCCGGAACAGTAACCTATCTCCTGCATCATTTCGATATCAAACAGGGTTCGCTGCTCAAGTCGCTTGGCTTCCAGGTATTTTTTCTCATCCTTTAACACTTCTACGCGCCAGTGCATTTCTTCACGAATTTGCTCAATAGCCTGTTCCAACCGTGCCTGAGAAGTCACGTAGTGAGAGGCCGGGTAAATCCTAAACTCATCAACGGTTTGTATAATTTCTCCGGAATCCACATCAAAGATTTCCATTTTTTCTATTTCATCGCCCCAGAATGAAATACGCAGGCCGTCTTCGGCATAGGCCGGATACAGATCAACTACATCACCTCTTACCCGAAAAGTGCCGCGGCCAAAGTCATTATCCTTTCGCGTATAATGAAGATCCACCAAATCATACAGCAGTGTGTTTCGGGCGATTTCCATGCCTGTTTCCAGATTGATAATGAGCTTTTCATACTCAGAGGGTGAGCCTATACCATAGATACAACTAACGGATGAAACGATGATGACATCCCTCCTTCCTGAAAGCAAAGAACTGGTCGCACGCAGACGAAGCCGCTGAATTTCATCATTAATAGAAAGATCCTTTTCAATATATTTGTCCTGCGAAGAAAGATAGGCTTCCGGCTGGTAGTAGTCATAGTAAGAAATAAAGAACTCTACCCTGTTATCCGGGAAAAAGTCGCTGAACTCACGGTAGAGCTGGGCAGCCAGGGTTTTATTATGGCTCATCACCAAGGTTGGCTTCTCCACCTGATCGATGACATCGGCAACGGTACGTGTTTTACCCGAACCGGTAATTCCCAGCAGGGTTTGATACTTATCTCCGCTGCGAATGCCCTCTACCAGTTCTTCAATAGCTTGGGGTTGGTCACCGGCGGGCGGCCATGGAGATTGTAAGTTAAATTCGGACATGTACGTCTAAATTTTTAAGACTTTAAAAAAGAACGAGCTAGAATAACTCAATAAATTGCTATGAAAATGTGCTGAGAGCTGTCAGCTGACAGCCATCAGAAGACAACGATTTTTTTGTCTTTGCTTATGAAATGAACTAATTATCATAAAACGTAAAATAGCTGTTATCATTCACCAAAAATCACATATTTTTAGGGCAATTGAAATAACTTTCTAAAAAAAGTTATATCGATCCTCCAGCAGGCGGATCGATATAACTTATTGATAAACATGACTTTTATGTCTCCAAAAGAAAAAGAACTCAATCCACAGCGCAATCGCATTGATCAGATTGATAAACAGATTATTGATTTATTGACTGAGCGAAAAAAAATTGTGCAACAAGTCATCGATAAAAAGGTAGAGAATCAGCTGCCTATTTTTGCTCCACAACGAGAAGATGAAAAAACCATTGCGTTCAGAAATATGGCCAGCGAGCATGGGCTGGATGCAGACTGGGCCGAAGATTTTTTGCGCATGATCATGGCTGCATCAAGAGCCAGTCAGTCTACAAACAAGTTCCCAAGCGCCACCGAAGAACCCAAACATATCCTCATTGTCGGTGCCAAAGGAGGGATGGGAAGTTTATATTCTCGTATCGCCGAACAGACCGGCCACCATGTATACAAAATTGATAAGCACAACTGGCATGAACTGGAAGCTGTTGCTCCAAAGCTGGACCTGGCTATTGTCTCTGTACCCATCAATGTAACCGTTGATGTTATTAACAGACTTGCACCAAAGCTGGATGAAAATACTATTCTAGCAGACTTCACCAGCAATAAGTCTACCCCTATTGAGGCCATGAAAGAAGCCCACTCCGGACCTGTGCTGGGATTGCACCCCATGCATGGACCTGATGTTCAAAACCTATCAAAGCAGCTGATGGTATACTGTCCGGTACGAGATGAAGCAGAAACATCATGGGTAGCCGAACAATGTCGATTATGGGGCATGCGCGTCATTAAGGCTGATGCCGAGAAACACGATCACGTGATGCATATGGTGCAGGGGCTTCGCCACTTCGTTGCCCTCTTACACGGTTCATTTATGAAAACCTATGATTTGAAGCCAAAAGACATTCTCGACTACTCTAGTCCTATCTATCGTGCCGAGATTATGATGACCGGACGAATTTTTGCCCAGAGTGCTGAGCTTTATGCCGATATCGTTTTTGCCAATAAAGAACGCCGGGAATTGCTGCTAAAGTTTATCGAGCACAACGAAAAGCTTGCTCAAATGGTAAAAGAGGATGACAAGGAAGGCTTTATCAAAGAATTTGAAGCGGTAACCGACTTCTTTGGAAGTTTTGCCAGCCAAGCCCTCGAAGAGAGCGGATATTTGATCAACCGGTTGGCTGATCGTTTTGCCTGAGAAAACTATTCTGTAACCGGAAATTCAACAATAAACTCAGTCCCTTCTGTATTTTCTAAACATCCAACCTCTCCTTCTAGTTGTGCAGTTAGTGTCTGGATAAGAGACATACCCAATGTTTGGAATTCATTGATATCGAAATCTTCCGGTAGTCCTTTACCATTGTCCCGCACTTTTAGTCTAACTTGACCATCCTTTTCCTGCAATATGATTGTTATTTGCCCCTGTTTCACCTCTGAAAAAGCATGTTTAAAACAGTTTACAACCAACTCATTTAAAATAAGTGCACAGGGTATGGCTTGATTGATATCCAGCGTCAGATCATCAATATTATATGATATGCTGACATCCATATTCTCTTCTATAACAGTATCCTTAATAACTTCCACCAATTCCTTAATATATTTTTCAACATTAATGTCAGAAAGGGTCTCTGTTTGGTAGAGTTTTTCGTGAATCATGGCCATAGAATAAATGCGAAGCTGACTTTCTTTCAACATTTCTGCCAGCTGATCATTATCTGTATTCATTGCTTGAAGCTGCAACAATCCCGAAACAACCGCCATATTGTTTTTCACCCGGTGATGAATCTCTTTTAAGAGTACTTCCTTTTCCTGCAGTGAATCCTGAATAATTTTTTTCTGCTTCTTTCGCTCCGTAATGTCTGTTAGTACTGTTTGTATAGCCTTTTTACCCTGATATTCAATAGGTATGGAATGTACTTCCACAAATCGGGACTCTCCGTCCACTCGAACTATTTTATGCTCGTGTATATTGTCCACATCAATTCCGTTCTCCAATTTATGCTTTCGCTCCCTGATTTTTTCCTCATATCCAGGATAGCTGAATTCGAATACCGATATACCGGTAATCTCCTTTGGTGATTCTACCCCATATAATGTTGCCCCAGCCTGATTTATAAATACAATTTCTCCATCTACGGTTACCTGCACAGGCTGTGGATTATTTTCTACCAAGTGCTGCCACCGTTGCTCGTTTTTTTTGAGCTTTTTCTTTGCCTGCTGTTCTTCCGTGATATCCTGCAAAATGCCAAACACGCCGGTAATATCGTCACCTTCATATTTAGGAAATTTCGTAACCCGGATATCTTTTATTCCATCTTTAACCTCCACCAATATTTCATATTCTCCGGGGGTACCCTCTGCAGCTTTTTTAAAATGGTGCCATGTACGTTCCAAATCTTCTTCTAATACAAAATCTTCAAATCCCAGACTCAATATTTCCTCTCTGCTGTATCCGGTAAATGTTACCATTTTATCATTACAACCCTGAAAATTACCTTCCAGGTCGAAATAATATACCGGATTGGGATTGTGCTCAAATAACGATTTAAATCGTTGCTCACTTTCTTCAAGCTTTTTCTTTGCCTGCTGTTCTTCTTTTCTCTTTGTTACGTTGCGTAGAAATTCGGCAATGTAGATTTCTCCCTTAACTTTTGTTACAGTAGCGCTACCCGAAAGATCTACTTTCCTGCCATCTTTGGTGATATGCTGTATTTCAAATTCAGTACTCTCGTTTTTTACCACCTTGCTAAAAAATTTCTCTTGATAGCCAGATCCAATATCCTTCTCATTACGAAGCTGGCTTAGGTTCATGGAAAGGAGTTCTTCTTTATCATATCCTGTAATATCACAGTAGGCCGAATTAACATCTATGATATTTCCTTCTCTATCTGCCAGAATATATCCATCTTGCAGAACTTCAATAATTTTTCCAAACTGTTCGGTAATATCTTCTCTAAGGATATTTTTCATCATACCCGCTTTTATTCATGGAATTGCCCAGTCTTAAACCATTTAGTAAGGATACTAATTATTTAACAATGATTTAAAAAAAGATCGGAATTTAACAGTATTGTAATTGGCCATTCCCCTCTTCTTTGCTACAAGCTTGCCTTCTTTGCTAATGACAAATGTAGTAGGAATTATACTGCTTCTGAATACCGGTGGGGTTCTGCCATTCCGCCTGTAGCTGCCAAAAGTATATTTCTTATTTTCTAAAAAACTCTTTGCTTTTTCTACATTTTCATCGAGATTAATCATTACAAAAGCAACATCCGGGTTCTGTTTATATGTTTCATACAGCTCCTGAATGCTTGGCATTTCAGCTATGCACGGCGGACACCAGGTTGCCCAATAGTTTAAAAAAATGACTTTCCCTCTAAACTGATTTAAGTTGGCTTTTTTCCCATCAAGAGTCACCAGCGGCATATTGTAATCTACTTTTGTTTGCTCCGATTCGGGCAGTTCAGTATCTGCCTGAATAATACCTGTCCAAAGAATGGCTCGCTGCAAGGTTGCTGATATTGGTTTATGCCAACCGGTAACATACAGCAATGCGATAATGCCAATAATTCCTGCCCAGTTCAGGGCTTCTTTTTTCCAGTTTATACCTTTGCTTTCTTTCATCACTTAAAGGTAGCTATTTCTTCCAGTGGTTTTTTTGTAATGTTGGGAACTTTCACATCATCCTTGGGATATCCTACCACAAGTAATAGAAAAGGACGCTCATTATCGGGACGATCCAAGATATTGTTCAAGAATCCCATAGGGCTGGGCGTATGGGTTAGGGAAGCCAATCCCGCGTTATGAATAGCCGTAATGAGCATGCCAGTAGCAATACCAACGGATTCTTTTACATAGTAATTGCGCACTTTTTCACCATCTTCTGTCAATCCATAACTCTCAGAAAATATGGCTATCAAATAAGGTGCCTCTTCCAAAAAAGGCTTTTTTTCATCTGTGCCCAACGGCTCCAATGCTTTCAACCATTCTTCCGTTGCGCGCCGCTCGTAAAATTCTTTCTCCTCCTCTTCGGCAGCTTCTCTGATCTGCTCTTTAATATCCCGGCTTTCTATCACTACAAAATGCCACGGCTGCATGTTAGCACCATTGGGGGCTGTTCCCGCAGCAAGAAGACAATCTTCTATCACTTCCCGGGGCGGTTTTCTTTCAGAGAAGTCGCGAATGGTCCTGCGTCTTTTAAGATCCTGATAAAAACTTTTAGCCCGCTCTCTCATTTCTTCAACAGGATATTCCTTATAATCGTCGTGCGGTACAAATTTGTACTTATTCATCACTTACTGCATTTCAATATTATTTGTTACTATACATCCCACTAGGCTGGGATGATCTTGGACGTGCTTACTCTTGCAAACATTACGAATTACCCACAACATCAGAAAGTCTCCTCCGGCAACCAGGGTAAAAATAAAGCCAAAACCGGTTAAAAAAGACTGCCCCAATATCATACCCAAGACAAAGGGAAATATACCCAATATCAGTCCCGGTGCAAGAACCCCTCTTCTATAGGCTTTCACAGCCATAGGTTTGTTACAGTGAGCATAAGGGGCAATCGCTTTCCAGTTAAACCCAAAGTGCATATCTCCCCATGACAAGCCGGAAGCCACCAACCAGACAGCCCCGTGTAAAAGTTCATGTGCTATAGTTCCTAGTACTAAACTTAAAAACAACAGCAGGTAGTCACTAAATAAAAATGATAGGTCAGTAGCTGTCTTTTCCCAACCCCATAAGAATTGATAACTAAAAACCATAATGAAAACCAAAGGAATGATGATAGCCAAGCTTTTGAGGTTGGCCTCCATGCCACCCAGCGTATATTCTTGTTGATGTTCTGACATATTTAATTTATCGATCCTTTCAGAAAATTTATCCATCCCTTTTCTTCAGACAGTAACTGCTTATGACGAGGGCGCAGATTTTCTTCTTGCAATTTCAATATCCATTTTTCTGCCAGCTCAATCTCTCCATTATATCCCAGGTGATGGATCATTGACAAGTATTGCAGCATATACTTTTCATCAATAGGCAAAGGTAACAGACTTTGGCTATATATGGTCAAATTTTCTGGGTTTTTATCTGTAATTTCCTTTTCTATAGCTCGAATCTTAGTACGATAGTAAACCCTCTTAAATTCCTCTGCTTCCAATTTTTTGTTCTTATAAGTTAGCTCCAAATAACGTTTCCATTGCCATAAGTCCGTTCTCGTTGCCAATGCATCGCTCAATTCATTATTTTTTTGCTGATTAACTAACATGGCTGCCTTTGCAACATGATTCTGTGCAATAGCAAACTCATCATCAAGTGCAAAAGCATCGGCATAAAGCATTTGCAGTTCTGCACTGGAGTCCTGAAGAGCCGCTTCAAATTGAACAGGATATAATTCCCCGGCCTTAAGACTTTGATAAACCCATTCTGATTTTACCCGGAGATTTTGTGGGCGCAAGCCGACAGCCTTTGTTAAATGCTTTAGTGCTTTGGCAGTATCACCCTGTGCCCATGTGTAATTATAATGATCCCATGCCTCACCAAAAGCAGATACGACATGCGGACACTGTTTTTCAAACAAGGAAGGAATACTAAACAGTTGACGCGCCTGACTTTCATCTGTTGAATCTAACTTTGTATCTTTTAAACTTTCCTTCCATTCTGCTACCAATTCCGAGAGAGCTTTGTTATAGGAGTCCGAAATACTTGCAGATCGGTACGCTTTTTTGAAATCGTTGACTGGATAATTATTAAGCAAGTATTGCACAAAAGAGCCCATAGTAATGTAGCTGACTGTAGAACGTCCGCCATAGAATCCAAGAGGGTCGAGGGTTGCCTCCATCTCATCCGTGCCCGGAAGTGGTTTTTCAGCATAGACAATCTGGTTAAGCGTTGAAGTGGTTGATTGTCCTCCATCTACAGCTGTAGCCAGTCCTTCAATCAACCCAATGCTCCAACTGGCGTTGAATAGCTTATTTCCAAACTGTTTGGCCATCACATGGACAAGCTCATGTTTCAGGCTTCCTTTAATTTGCTGCTTTGCAATATGCAGCTGATCTTGATCCAGCCAAACCGGCACATAGCTGGTAAACTTAGCACCAACAAGCTGCTTCTTTTGCCAGGGGTGCCCGTATAGATATGATTCGATCTTTCTATTCTCTTCGGCTAAATCCAGTTTCTCTGTAATTTGTTGATAATGGAATTCATGCTCCCTGGCAATAAGCTGAATTTCATAATCTGTATATTGGCTTGAATCGTAATAGATCTCAAAATGCTCGGTGTCAACTTGACCCTTGAGCTGTTGCTTCAAATAAGTTCGAGGAGAAATAATACCAGCTTCGCTTAAATAGACATAGCTGAAGGCAATAGCGATTACCGAAAACAGTACGATCCATTGAGTTTGCCTGTCTTTTAAAAAATTGGGAAGAAACCAGAATAACAAAACCCAAAATAAAGTCAGGCCACGAAAATAGAACAGGCTGCCGGTAAGCTGGACGGATTCATCATAAATAGGTCCCGGCCAGTAACCCCAAACATGATTAAAAAAGTAAACCTGGGGCAAGTTGAAAATTTCAATCAACAGACCCCCAATAGAAATGGCAAGCAATATTATGACAATACATAATCTTCGATATGGCATATTCCAGTAACGAAGTGCTCGGCCAATAGAAAATCCAAAAAATACACTGGGCAAAGGTAAAAGCAACCAAAACCCAAGCCCACTGGTGCTAAAGCAATCACTTATAATTGTATGTACAAGCAATGGTATGCTGAATATGTACAAGTAACCTGCAATATTCAGTGCGCGGTGTATATCTGTACGCTTGCTATGGTGCTACAAGCCGAAATCCCTGCCCAGAAACAGCCAATGATTGCCGCCAATAACGCTGACTCCAAATGGAAATCACGCAGAAGCGGAATGAACAAAGCCAATGCGACCCCACCCAAGCATTAAGTGCAAGAAAATATTTGCTATATGTTTTGAAGAAATGTTTCATTAAGCACTATTTAAGAATCAAACCTAATAGCTTCAGTAAAAATGTAAGCACTTTTCACTTCCTCCCGTCTACATTCAACTGGCCACCGCTGCCCAGTAAATCCAATACATTAACACAAATTGGAGCGGGAGCCTTAGTAGTAGAATCCACGTTCTCAAGGTTAGCCCATATTGTTGAAACGCCTTCTGAGCCATATCAATATTGGCAGGAAATACTGCGAAAAGCAGAATAATCAATCCATATCCCGCGGCTGTTCTTGTTTCCCCAATTAGCATTCCCGCGCCTCCCAGCAATTCAGCTATTCCGCTGATATAAACCATAGCCTTATGCCAGGGAATATAGTCAGGCATAATTTTCATAAAGGGTTCGGGACGTATAAAATGAAGTAAACCCATCAGCAAGAAAATCCCTGCAATAAGGATGCGGCTGGTAGAAGGCTGGCTAATCAGTTGGAGCATGTTCTGCCAATAATAGGGGTTCAGTGGTTATGAATGTTTGCTCTTTAAAGTATTGGAAATACTAGAAGCAAAAAGCTAGAAGTATAATACCACATCTTCTGTCTTTTACTTTTTAAACATAGTACTTAGTACGAACCAAATATTTTCTTTACGCTCCGTAAGTCTCCGCTTGAAATAAGGAAACCACATGGTTCCATAAGGTACATATATGCGAGCATTATATCCCTGCTCCGTCATTTCCTCCATCGTATCCTGACGCAAACCATACAGCATTTGAAACTCAAAACCGGATTTATCAATATCATTTTTCTCGGCGTATTCTTTAACCCAGTCAATAAGCTCATCGTCATGTGTCGCAATACGCGGATATGAGGTCTTTTCCATTAGAATACCTGCATATTCTTTATAGGCCTCCCGAATTTGCGACATATCCTGAATAGCTATTTCTTTCGGTTCGTTATATGCACCTTTGCAGATGCGTACATCAGCCCCTATTTCTGCGAGCTCAGAAATGTCTTGTTTACTTCTGTGAAGGTACGCCTGGATGACAATACCCACATGCTTGCCGTATTCCTCAAACGCTTCTTTAAACAGATCGATGGTCACCTGAGTGTAGTCAGAGCCCTCCATGTCAATACGTACAAATTGGTCCTTTTCCCGGGCTAAATCCAACAGCCTATACAAATTTTCCCGGCAGTAATCGTAGTTAATATCCAGGCCCAGCATGGTAAGCTTAATAGAAATGGTACTGTCCAAACCTGCTTCACCTATTCCTTTTAAAAGATCTATATAGGTAGCAGTAGTTTCGTCAGCGGTAGATCGGTCCCTGACGTTTTCACCAAGCAAATCCAATGTTACATGAATTCCTTTTGAATTGATCTCTTTTACTTTCGGAACCGCTTTATCAAGACTTTCACCAGCGACAAAACGCTTGGCAAAAACAAAAGGTAATTTCATGTGAGTATTATTTGGTTTTCAAAAGAAATTGAAAATAACAAATTGACAAGTAAAGATATAGCTGAAACAAATTTTAACAGCTGACGTAATGGCAAACTGTAGTGATAAATATTTCAAAAAGAAATTACATGGTGAGTATTATGAAAGCACGAACATTCTATAAAACAAAAATAGCCCTGGCATTTGTATTGTCGTTTGTCTTAACACTTCTCGCAGTTAGTGAAAGCAAGGCAAATGATATAACAACAAACAATGATCCATACCGCGTAGAGGAGTTTACGCTTGATGGGCCCGGGAACCTGGAAGTAAGAACTTCCGGTGGTCACATTACCGTAAAAGGCTCTAATTCAGATATAGTACGCGTAGAAATGTATGTCAGAAAAAATGGCCGCACCCTTGACCGTTCTGACACAGATCTTGATGATTTTGAGATTGATATCAGCAAGTCAGGCAACAAAGTTACCGCTACCGCCAGAACTGACAGAGACCGAAGCTGGAAGTTTTGGAACAATAACAATATCTCTATTTCATTTGTGGTTTATACTCCGCGTGAAATGAACACCGATCTCAAAACCAGCGGAGGCCATGTTGAGGCGTCCGGCTTGAGAGGCAATCAGGAAGTTGCTACAAGCGGCGGACATCTTGAATTAACTGAATTGCGTGGTAACGTTCAGGCTCGAACCTCCGGCGGTCATATTGATATTGCCGGTTTCCAGGGAGAGATTGAAGCCCGCACCAGTGGCGGACACATTGATGTAGTTGACTCGGAAGGCAACGTGCGCGTTCGTACTTCCGGCGGACATATTGATATGAAAAACGTAGCCGGAACCGTAGAAGCCCGTACCAGCGGCGGCAGTATTTCTGCTGATATAACAAGCGTTGGTCAGTTTGTAGACCTGCGTACGAGCGGCGGCAATGTAACGGTTTCTGTACCCGGTGGCATTGGACTCGACCTGGACCTAAGTGGCAGCAGAGTTCGCTCGGAACTTAAAAACTTTTCAGGCGAAGTTGAGCGCGATGAAATTCGCGGAAGTATTAATGGAGGCGGACCCAAAATTGCTGCACGCACTTCCGGTGGTACCGTGAGAATAAATTTTAGGTAAGGTTAAGGCAGAACTTATCAGGCCTGTTTATCCCTATAGATTTGAAGATAAGATAAACAGGCCGTTATCAATATCGCTCACAATAACCACTCCGCTTTCAAAGAAGGGATAATTACTCCAGGCTCCATGAAATCCGAGACTATTATCAATGGGATACGTATCAAAAAAGGCTGCCTCTTGCAACGCTCCCTGGGAAATATTGCTCAGGTCTAATATCCTAAGTCCCACCGTATAATTAGCCTGATAACTAAAATTACCTTTTATGTATTGGTTGTGATCTATTGAAAAGTTTGGGGCTTTATATGTGCCAATCAGCTCCGGACTGTCCAAGTCCCGGACATCCCAAATATAGGTTGATGTTGAATCACCAACTCCCTCTTCATCCAGCTCATCATCCAACAAGAAATACTTATGGTCTTCTGTCAGCCAACCCTGATGGGCATACTCATTACCGGGATATATTGCTTTTGATATCGTTGAGGCCGCACTTTTGTCACTGACATCTGCAATGACAAAATGAGTTTCGCTTGAGTTAAAGCAAATTTCCCGGCCGCTGTAGTCCGAATCGGGTCCTGTGTAAATTACACACTGGGTATCGTGCACATATCCGGTAGAAGCTCTTCCCACGGTATTATCAGCGTGTGTACCAACAAACTGGGGATCCTTGGGATTACTGAGATCTAAAATATAGAGTCCGCCGCCGGCCTGATTTGAGCCAACAACATATGCGTACCCTGTTTCTTCGTTGATTGCGATATTGTGAGCATTCCCAAAACCTGTAAAATGTACATCTTCGGTAAATATGAGAACCTTGTCTTCAACATCTCTGAGCCTTGTTAAATCAAAAATCTGAAGGCCATGAGGCTGCCCATCACTGACCACATAAGCGTGATTATCATACACTTTAACATCCCTCCATGGAGCCTCCTTCCCTTCACCCTCATCATCATGAAGAGCTGAGTTCATCTTTGATCCCGTTTCTATTTCAGGCAGTGTGCCAACCACTACAGGTTCTTCCGGAGTAGAAATATCAACAAAGGTTATTCTGTCTCGCAGTCCCACTAAAGCATACTCTTTGCCGGTTGCCGGATCAGTCCAGCCCCAGATATCATTCAATTCTGTGCCCATTAACTGAGAAGGTGTAACTCTTGCTAATAGGTCAACATCTTGACAAGGATAAGTATCTGCAGCCATTCCATTAACACAGTCAGCGGAAGTACCTGTTATGGGCATCAAGTTTTGTCTGGTATCAAAATCTGTATCATTATCATCCCCTGTTCCTGTAGAAGATGATTCACATCCCATCCAGGATACGGTGCTGATAAGTAAAATTAAAAAAGCGGTATTGGAAATTAATTGCTTCATATATCTTTGTATTGTGGCCGGATACTTCTCAAATAACGGTAAGTCCAATGTTTAATTGCTCGTTTGAATGTACTATAAAAAACAACTAATACATTATGCATAAAAATTAACAGAAATTGAACGATTAATAAATAACATCAGGTTTGCAATGGGTCCTAAAAATATCTCTCGCCCTCATTTCAGTTTAAACCCTCCATTTGGAGAGCTTTTTTTGTACCTGTTTTATAATCATGAATAAATTGTCATATTGAAAGACTCATTTTAACAAATCATGCCACTATGAAATTTTTAGCATCTCTATTTATAACACTTCTGATTAGCACTTCGGTTTTAGTTGCCCAGGAAAAGACTGTAGAACGTCCTGATCCTCAAAATCCGGTTGGAGGAAATCTTGAAGTCCCAACAAACTGGGAAGTACGTCTGGACAAGCCAGATGCTGATGTTACCATTGGCAAAGATGCTGAATCATCAGATATCTTTTTTGTAAATATGAAGCCGGGCTGGCATATCACTACGGGTCCGCGGGCCATTTTCTATCCATCTAAAAATATGGCAAGCGGTACTTATAAGGTTCATTCAAAAATACATCTGTTTGATCCAAAAGGAAGAAACGAGGCTTTTGGGGTTTTCATGGGCGGACAAAATCTTCAAAAAGAAAATCAGACCTACACCTATTTCTTACTCAGAAACAGTGGCGAATATCTCATCAAAAAGCGTGTAGGTGCGGAGACAAAGCTTGTAAAAGACTGGACCAAAACTGATGCTATGGTTGTTTATGATGATACAACAAATAGCGCGGTTGCCAATACGCTATCTGTGGAGGTCATGGAAAATGACGTCGCCTTTTTTGTAAATGGAACCAAGGTAGATACATTACCTAAAGAAGGACTTGATACCAGCGGCATTGTGGGACTGAGGGTTAACCATGCGCTTAATTTACACGTGGAAGATTTTGGTGTAGAAATGTAGCGTCTTTTTTCTATAGGCCGAAAAAGTTTTTCATGCCGCGCAGAAATTTTTTGGAATAGTTTGCCCGGACTTCCTCTACGTCTTTTTCTTCCTGTATTTCTTCGAAAAAGCCCTCGTTCACCAGCTGACGGTCAGCCAGGCGTTCACTAAGCTCTTCCATTGTCTCGGGATTTTTTTCAAGTATGGGAGAAAGGCTGGACTTTTTTATTTCTACCACTTCGATGTCCGTTTCTGCTTCAACACTTGCTCCCCTTGGCTCCCCGGTAAGCAGTGATTTTTCGCCAAAAAAGTCTCCGGTTCCCAGCCGTCCCAACCCTGACTTCTTCTCCACTTTCCTTAACTTTCACATATACAGAAGCACTTCCATCCAAAATCAGAAATAAAGAGTCACCGCTTTCTGCCTGCCTTACAATACGTTCGCCCCTGCCATAAAACCAGTGCCGGCCTGATGATACCAGCATTTGAATATCTTCATCTTCAAGGGGTTCAAAAATGTCTGCACGGCGCAGGTAGTCTTCTTTTTTCTGCTCTTCTCTGTTAAACTCCGTTCTCGCGATCAGCAGCTTCATGCGTGTAAACATCACGAATAGGAAAGGGTATCTTAATCCCTTTTCGTTTCAAGGCATACCAGATGCGGGTCATGATGCCATCTTTAATTTCTTCGCTCAGCGTATGGTCATCAATGTAGCATTTAATTGTATAGGTGATCGCAAAATCTCCAAAGTTTGTCAAGCGGCACTGTGGCTGCGGTTTATTGCGAATACCATCGGTATCAACAGCGCAGGAAATAAGCGTATCTTTAACCAATGAGGGTGGCGCATCATACTCTACTCCAACACTTAACTGCAGGGCGTGCAAGCGGGTTGGCTCATAAAAATTTACGATCTCCTCTTTCGTAATAATGCTGTTGGGAACAACCAGATAGGTGCGATCGATCGTCCGCATAGTGGTTGCCCGCCAGTTTACATCAATAACTTCTCCCTCTTTATCGATTACACGTATCCAATCACCTACTTCAAATGGAGGCTGAATATTCAGCGAGATACCGGCGATGAGTCCACCCAAAAAATCCTGCAACGCAAACGCAATAACAGCAGCCACCACACTGGATGCCACCAACAGCCCCGATAGATCCTGCCCAAATACATACCTAATGATCAGCAGTATTGTAGTGATCAGAATCAGTACAGTCACAAGGCTGCGTACCAAAGCCGGAATCTGCATCTTGCGGTATTCCATCAGGTACCAATCCCAAACTACGATAGCAAGTACTTTTCGGAAATACCAAACGCCCCAGAAAATCATCGTGCCGGCATATCCCAACAAGAAAATCTCTATGTTCCAGGAACCCAGAAACCCATAGCTATAAACCAACTCAAGCCATACATAGATACCCAGAAAGGCAGAAAACAAATTGTAGAAAGCACCAAGCTCAATTTCCAGCTTTTTACTCGTTAGCCAGCCCAGAAATGCAACAAAAACAAACACTGCAATACCGGCAACCGTCGCAATGACGATTGGAGTCTGTTGTAAAAATGTTGTCATACTAGTACCCTAACTAGATCACTCAATGATTATACCCAAAGCTATTTTCAACTCTTTAATGCATACCCCTAATCCAAAATCCCAACTATTATTATAACAAAAATAGACTAATTTTCATGGATCTCTTTGTCTTGGCAATCTATCGTTTCCTCGTCCTTATTTATGATCTTCAAACCATTTTAAAATATGAGCCACTTTAGTCATCAGTTGGCTGGGACGCGAAGCTATACCGTGACTGGCGCCGGGTACCCGTACCATTACAGATTCAACCTTCTGTAGTTTTAGTGCTGTATAATATTGTTCTGTTTCTGACATAGGAGTCCGGTAATCTTCTTCGCCCGTCAACAGCATGGTAGGTGTAGTTACATTGCCAACCAAAGAAATGGGCGACCGCTTCATATAATGTTCCAGGTTATCCCATGGAAATCCCGGAAACCAGTACTTATAGAAGAATGGAGAGCCATCAGCAGTCAACACAAAACTGTACCAGTTAATAACCGGCTTGGCTACTACAGCTGCGGAAAATCGATCGGTTTTGCCAATACTCCAGGCCGTTAGCACTCCGCCTCCGCTTCCACCGGTAATGTACAGCCGGTCCTCATTTACATAGCCCCTTTCCAAAACAGCATCCACTCCGGACATCAGGTCGTCATAATCCTGGCTTGGATAATTATGATGAATCAAATTTCCAAACTCTTCACCGTAACTGGTACTTCCCCTTGGGTTGGTATACAGCACTACATATCCTTCGGCTGCCATAAGCTGGATCTCAGCAGAAAAACGATCTCCATAATTGGCAAACGGCCCGCCGTGAATTTCTAAAATCATAGGATATTCCTTATCCGGGTCAAAGTTAGGAGGCTTCACAATCCATCCCTGAATTTGCCGTCCATCATAGGAAGACTCATACCATATCTCTTCTACTTCTCCCAGTTTTTTATGCCCAAATAAATCCTCGTTAAGTCTGGTAATTCGTTTGGTATTCATCGACTGGCTTCCAACAGCAACATCAGCCGGATAGGAAGGCCTCGTGTGGGTATAGGCAAAAGTGCCATTTTCAGCTACCGAGAATGATCCTCCGCTATAAGGACGCCCAAGAGAGTTGCCACCCAGATTGTCAGCTAATTTTTGCACTTTTCCATTAATGGATACATGCGCTACTTTTGTATTCCCGTCATCATCATACTGAAAATACAAACCGCTATTTGAACCGCCCCACTGATGGTTGGATACGTCCCGATCAAAGTCTTCTGTTATTACCCGCTTATTGCTGCCATCAATATTCATCATATACAATTGGGTAATCTGATATCCCTGGTACTCATCATCATAACCGGTGTAGGCAATATGCTTGCCATCAGGAGAAATAGCCGGGTTGCTGTCTGGTCCCTGCCGACTTGTCAACGCCTCCATAGACCCGTCCTGAATATTTACACGATAAATTTCTGAATTAGCTGGATCGTATTGCCAGTCATCATGCCTGTTTGCAGAAATAATAAGATGCTTTCCATCGGGGGCCCATTGTGGAGTTCCTCCATGATTGAAATTACCTGAAGTAATCTGTCTGGGCGTTCCGCCCTCAGCAGGAACTACAAATACATGGGTATACCCATCTTTCAGATACCCTGCACCATCGGCGCGGTACTGAAGATCATCGATAACTTTTGCAGGGTTAGCCCACTCGGCTCCCTGCGGTTTACCCGACAGCGAAACCATGGGAGGATCGGCTTTGGGAACAAACATGGTAAAGGCTATTTTACTGCCATCCGGGGACCATGAAAGTCCGCCGGGTGATTGGGTCAGGTTCGTAATTTTGGCAATTTGACCGGTATCCATCCATCGAAGATATAACTCCACGCCACCACCCTCTTTGGTTGATGCAAAAAGCAGGCGGTCTCCGCTGGGCGACCATCGCGGTGAAAAGCTGTTAGCATTTCCTGATGTCACCGGTCGGTGTTTGCTGCCATCTGCATTAATGCGCCAAAGATTGGACTTTCGCTGATCATCCATAATATCCATAAAGTTTCGGACATAGATGATTTGCTTTCCATCCGGCGAAATTTGTGGATCAGAGGCATACTCCAGATCAAAGATATTCTCAAGCGTAAAAACATCTGAAGAAGTATCAGACTGGGCCTGAACGATAAAAACTAAACTAAATAAAAGTAGGATTGTACTCACTAACGTACGGCGAAGATTTTTCATAACAGTAAAAAGTTGGTGGCGATTAATTTCCATTAAACAAGATAGAAAAGCAGGCCGGATAAACAAGAGGGCCTGCAGCTTTTTACACTGCCGGCCCTCGTAGATATAATTCTATCTTTTCAGTCGAAAAACTAATCTTTAAATTATTTACTCAATTCTGCAATAATCTGATTGAAAACAGAAATAACCTGTCTGGCTTTTTCGACATCAGCCATAGTCAGCTCGAACCCATCTTGATAATCTTCAATTTCTCCATCCTCATAATATTTTATAATATCCTCTTTGAACATTGTTGTGAAGGATACCGATAGTTCCTTACTGCCAATATCGTACTGAATACTTTTGGGATTCAGATCAGTAAAATTAAATTCAAAAATTTCTTCACTCCCTCCCTTGGAATCTACAATAAGCTTGGTGAGCTTAATTTTATCAGGGTCTGATTGATCAATACGCTCAAATTTTTGAGTTATAGTCTCATCATCTATTCGCACTTCTCCCATGTTTTCAGTCAGCCATGTTATCTTTTGATCCAGGGTCATGTCTGCAAACGGGTCTTTGTAATCTCTTTCACAAATTGAGATAGCTTCTCCAAGAGCAGATTTTATGCGTCGCGCTATCTCGGCATTGTCTGCATAAATTTTTAATTCGTTATCATACCCATCCAGCTCGTCGTTCTCGTAGATTTTTATCAGATCCAAAGACTCCTTTGTGGTTAACTCAACAAACATTCGGTCAGAAGAAACATCAAAATCAATCACATTGCCATTGATATCCATAAGGTTAAACTCTGCGGTGAGTTTTTCGCTTGATTTTTCATCAGCCTCTATCATGGTATACGTCATCTGACAACTGCCACTAATACGCTGTTCTACCGACTCATCCCCGTAATCAATGTTTTGTATAAACTGACTTAAGTATGCAAAAACAGGCTGTTGTGAATCAAACTTGGTGATAGACTTATTAACCTCCTCCTCTGCAAGGGGAATGGCTTTTGTGAGTATATTTCTAAGATCCCTCGCTTCTTCTACATTGTTAGTAAAGATTTCCATCTCATCAACAAAACCATTGGGTACCCCGTTTTCAAAGACCTGAATCAGTTTTTGTTTTCTGCGGGTTTCAAGTTCAAGTGAAAAATTAGAGCCGGAAATATTGAATTGCAGACTATTCACATTAAGATCAGCTAAGTTAAAAATGTACTGCATTTCCTCAGAAGATTTCGACGAAATTTCTGTTTGAATAAATCTCATGTGGGCAGGGAAATCATCCAAGGCCACCATTTTTTGATTGTAGGCATCTCCGCTGTTTTCTGCATTTACAACATTTTGTACCAGCCAAATTTCCATTTCGGGATACGTCTCAACGGAAAGTTTTGCAGCCATAATTTCTTCGGCCAAAGGTATCGCCTTCTTAATCAGTTCTTTTAAAACCCGGGCATTATCAATGTTTTTGGTCACCATCAGCAGAGACTCTTCATATCCGTCCACTTCACCATTTTCATAATACTTGATGAAGTCTTGCCCGTTTTTAACAGTCAGGCTCAAGTAAATGATATCCCCTTTTGTTTCTTCACGAACTACGTAAGGATCCAGGTCTGCTATATTAAACTCGTAGGCTAATTCTTCTCTCCTTCCTTTTTTATCCACTTCCACTAACGTGTATTTAAGCACTGAGTGATTAAGCAGTTCCAGCTCATGCGTATAGGTTTCATCACCGGCTTGCACTTCCATCAGGTTTGATTGAATATCGGCAACTATACTTTCAAAAGTAGCGTTTTGAGCAACCGCGCTCACAGATAACGTTAAGAGGAATAGGCTCAATAAATATTTCATAGAATAGTTTTTTTTGTTGGTAAAATATTACACCAAGGTAAAAAAGCCGATTAAGTATGGCAATAGGGAGATGAAATATCTATCGAAAAGTAGCTGTCAAAGGAACAGGGGCAGGCTGTATATCCGAATCTTGACGGAATGTTAGAGGTACTTCCCTCTTTGATGTGTATAACTTGTACCATTAGTGTTGAGAAACCCTGAATAATAGTCCCCAAAGCCCTGCGAATGGAAATTCCCGGGGCTTTTTATTCCACGACAAACCGAAATGTTATAGTACCCATCTGAGATTGTTGCGGAACTCCGGAAGGAAGCCTGGAAAAACGCCAGCTTCGAAGGGTTCGAATTACCTCTCTCTCTAATTCAGCATTCATTTTTCGAAGGGGGATTATGCGGCCAATCGTGCCGTTAGGTTTAACTTCAAACTTGATGGTGATAGTTGCATTGGTTGAAGCCGTATTTTCGGGAAGCGGTTGTACCAAGGGCGCACGTTCCAGGTCGCCTTCCCATTTCAACTCATAAGGAGAAGATTTCTCCATTTCATTACCGGTTCCGGCATCCGCATTCAGCTTACCTGTATTCCCCTTTTCATCACCGCTTTCTTCGGCTCCTTCTTGCTGTACTTCATCTTTCTTGGTTTTGGGAGGAATGGTTACTTCTTCCTGTTTTTTAGTGTCTGAATCTTTCTTGGGATCAACCTTATCCGTTTCCGGTGTCTTAACCGGATCTTCCTTGATCTCTTCTTTCTGGTCCGGAGCATCAACAGGTTTAGTCGTTTCCTTGGTATCTGCCTGTTCTTTTTCAACAGGATCGGGCTTCTCGGGCTGGGGATCTTTGGGGTCTACTTCAGAAGGATTGGGGCTGGTGGCTACTTTTTCATTCTTTACTTCGGCCTTTTCTGCCAGCGTGCCTGACTTAAATTCACCAAACTCTACTTCAATAAAAGATGGGCGGGCATTCTGATTTATAGAAAAACTGTAAAGCAAGAAAAAGACAACAAGCACGGCATGAATGCCGCCAGTGATCATCATTCCAAACTGATCTTCTTCTTTTAAGTTCGGCTTTTCCATAATGTTACGTTTACCTTGAACCTCGTTCTGTGGCCAGTACTATTTTTAACTCTAATGCTTTGGCGATATTCATCACACGAACCGCATTATCAATAATTGCCTCTTTATCCGCCCGTAAAACGAGCGTTCCCTGTGGTTTGTTGCTCCTTGCTTCTCTGATGGCTGATGCCAACATACCACTGCTGGTGAGGCTGCCGTCCACGTAGTATTCTCCATCACTGGTAATAGCTACCGAAATAAACTGATTCTCTGTCTGCGCTCCTGTTTCGGCTTTCGGGATATCCACTTTTATACCAAAATTTGTCACAAAAGAAGACGTCAGCAGAAAGAAAATAAGCAATAGCAATACAATGTCCGTCAATGACGACTGTGAAAACAGCGTCAATGGCTCCATTCTATCTTCGTCTCGTCGGAAGTCCATTACGCAACACCTTCTTTCTTAGCTTCTTTTTTTGTTGAAGGCGCCTGAAGCAAATCAACAAAATCGGCAGAGGCATTTTCCAGCTCATGAATCATTCTGTTGATTTTACCCAGCAGGAAGTTATAAAAACCATAGGCGATGATACCCACAATGAGTCCGGTAGCAGTGGTAATAAGTGCTTCCCAAATACCACCGGCCAATACACTTGGGTTTACATTGCCCTGCAGCGACTGAATATCCATAAAGGCTTCAATCATACCCGTTACGGTTCCGGTAAAACCAACCAGCGGGGCTACACCGGCAATAGTGGCCAGCCAGTTCATGCGTTTTTCCAGGTGAAAAATTTCTTTCTTCCCTGCATTGCGAATAGCATCTTCGATGTCGCGGATCGGACGTCCCAACCTGCGAATACCCGCTTTTAAAATTCGGGCTAAAGGCTTATCAATACCATCACAGTACGTTAGTGCCCGTTCGCGGTCGCCGTCTTTCAGCATGCCCTCAATGGTGCGCAGCAGGCTGTCAATTTCCATACGGGAATTATTCAATGAACGCCAGCGCTCAGCAATCACATAGACAGCTACCAGCGATAAGATGAAGAGTGGAATCATTAAAATGCCTCCCTCAGACAACAACTCAAAAAAGGACATATTTTCTTGTTGTGCCGCAAGGCTAAGCGTGTCTGCCGCCACTCCGGTAGTATCTGTTTGCTGCAGGAATAATATAAATGTTGTTAGCATACTCGTTCTGTTTACTGGTTATTTAAAATTTTCGAATAAAGTTATTTTGTTTATAAGGGGCCGGCAAATCATTTATTGCCTGCTTGGCATCTTCCACATTCTTGAACTGGCCCACTCCCACCCGCCAGTAGGTTGAACCGCTTACTCTGGCTGATTGTAAAATAGTAAGGTAACCCTCTGCACTAAGATTCTGCCTAATTTCTTCGGCTTTTGCCTTGTCGCGCAGCGAGTGCACTACAATAGTATATCCACTTTGGGCTTCCGGAACGGCTCCGCCACGAAGGCCATAAATAGAACCTTTAGACTGCTCTGCAATGCTTACACTCTTTGGAACATCATTTTCTTTCTTCTGTTCCGAAACTGATTCCTGCCTATCCTCATCCTCTTTAGGCAGGAACTGGGATTCATTGTCGGGAGTTGACGTTCTGGTAGTATTTTGTACTGTTTGCTTAGGATCATTTGAATCCTTGTTTCCAACTACAGAATCCAACAAGCCAAAGTCATATATAAACCAGCCTGAAACTCCAATGGCAACGATAATAACAGCAGCAACCAAAAACCTACCAATAGGATCTGACTCTTCTTTTGTTTTTTTCTTTATACCAGTAATGCTTGCAGGCTCTTTTTTCTCCTCGGCCATCACCGGTTCGGGTTCAGGTTCTGAAGAGGTTTCTTCAAGTTCCACTTCCTCATCTTCCGTTTCGGATACTTCCTCTGCCGGAAATTCTTCTCCACCTTCGGATGCATCAGCGTCAAAAGTAAAGCTGGACTTTTTCTTATCTTCAGTCTCGGTTTCAGCTTTTACTTCTTCCTGATCTTGTTCAATACTTGTTGATCTCTTCCGACTCCTTGGGCTCCGGCGTAGATTCCTGCTCTTCTTCAGCAGCTATATCCCGGGTGTCTTTGAATGCCCCAATAAGCTCAATGGGCTGCATACCTGCATATTTATGATTGATCTCCGTCTTTAGACTGGGAGAAGGACTAAATCGAAGCTTTTTATCAACCATTTTAAATGTGCCAAACCCTTCAATCTCATAGCTTTGCCCTTTATCAGCAGCCTCCCGAATGGCGGCAATCAGCTCGTTCAGCTGTTCGCCAACCTGTTGCATGTCGAGCTCCGTCTTATCGGTAATTAATTGTATGAGTTGTTCTTTATCAATCTGCATGATTTGCTCTTTAATCTTCTTTGAAGAGAACCTGGTCTTTGGGCGGCATCATAACTACCCGGCCGTTATCAAACTGCTGCTGATATTGTTTTTGGTGTTCAACCCGAAAGACTCCCAATCCTTCAATTTCAACAGGTTGTTTTTGCGATATTTTCTCTTTTATTACTTCAGCAAATGCTTTTAAAAAAGTCTGATCCATTACTTAAAGTTTTATAGTTATACCCCCATAAACCTGGAACGGTCGTTCGGTATATCCATCCCAAATCTCATATTCCTGACTCAATAAATTAACAACCTTAAGGTAAGCTCCAATATTTTTAGTGATTTCAAAATCACCCTGTGCACCAACGAGCAAAAACCCGTCCAGCGATTCATTGGGATTAAAACGTTCTCTTGATCCAACATAATCAGCCCATCCTTCAATGATTAACTTATTAAACAGTCTGACAGATGCACTCGAGTTGACTCCCCATTGTTCTTGATAAGGCATCCTGTTTCCATTACTGAACTTGGGATTCTGTACATAAAACTGTCCGCTAAGCCAAAACTTCTCAGGTATCAGCTGATGAGAAATACTGCCAAAAGCTTTTATGGTATTGGCATTCTGATATCCAACGCCATAGTAACCATCGATTGCTGCACCACCGCCGGGATTTACCGTGGGCTGCCGAAAATAGAATTTCTTATTTTCAGTATTATTATAGCTCACCCCTCCTTCTATTGTGCTTCCTCTAAAATATTTATAAGAAACTTTTGCAGAGGCATCAATACTGTAAGAATGTACAAAAGCATTATTTGTTGATAAGAATCGATTAGCTTGATGTTGTTGTTCTACCGTTTCAATAAATGGTTTAGCTTGAGCCGTACCCGAAAGCTTCAATTTATCTGTAAAGGTGTGAACCACATTTACAAAAGGGGCAAAATAGATCTCGCTTTGGCTGAGGCTCGTCACATAATACACTTCTGCCCTTCCCGTGACTTCCGTGGTATAGTTAAATAACCGACTGTACTCTGCCCCCGCATGCAAGGTAGACCATGTTTGATCATCGGGTGCAAAGCTGTAGTTTCCTCCGCGTGCTCCGGCAACGGCCGCAAACGTTTCATTGATATGTTGTCCCGCCCACTGCTTTTTAAAAGATCCGGCATACACCAGCTCATCCTGATTTTGCACCCCTGAGTCAAGAGTTAGGTCGGTGGTAAAGTTCCTGATACTGGCAGACGCCGACCATCCTTCAATGGTATTTTTAAACTGTTGAATATCTGCTGATAAATTCAGTCCGGTATAGCTTTTTCTTGGTGTGGCCGTTTGTGAGGCAATATCAAACATATGGTTAAAGTCACTTTGTCCACCGGCCGTAACATGCAGCTGTGTCTTGTTATTAAGTTTTGTAGCGTAATCCACATTGGCATCAAAAAATCGAAAACTGCTTGGCTGAGCGTCTAAATGTCCGCCGGAAGAAGAGTAATTCACATCGCCGCCAATATATCCGTTGTCCAGGCGATAAACACCCCAAGCCTGTGCAACAGGACTAGCATAACTGCCGTACCCCAATCGTGCAACAGCCTGTATATCCTCCGAATAACGTAAAGCATTATAAGCGGGAGGATCAGGACGAGATAACTCACTGACCGGCAGGCTTGCAACTACCTGTTCCTGGGTTTCCATGAAAGGCATCCTGTTGGGATCTATCTGATAGACTCTCGGCGTAGGGTCAAAACCTAAAATGGGCTGGCGGCGGAGGCCCGGAAAGCGCGCCTTAAACTGGCTGCGTATTTCAATATCCTGGGGATCTATCTCAGGAAGCAGCGAATTATCGGGGTTATTTTGCTGGGCATGCAGTTGTGTTCCCAGGCCAAATAAAAACAAAGAAATTAACAGGGCAACAGCCTGACGTAACATTAATGTATGGGTGTAAGTCATTTGTGGTTAACAGCGTTAAAGGTACTAAAAAAATAAGAACGATTTATAGAATGGTGATAATTCTTATACCCGCTTTGCAGCTATCTGTTTCCTTGAACGCCGATTAAAACTATCGATTGTATTAAAGCTCGTAAATCAAAGTATGGGATCGCCTGATTTTGTAGCGCGCAGCTTGTCAATAAAAAGAAAAATGGGCGTAAAGAAAGCAACGATGGCAATCATTGCGGCATGGGTAACGGTAGCATAGGCTAAGCCGGTGACGGCGGGAACCGCATATAAAACCAGGAGCGACTGCTTCACAAAGTAATGGTAGGTGCCAATGCCACCCGGTGACGGGATGGCAATACCAACGGCCGCTATAACGGTTATGACGAGCGCGTCCAACAGGTTCAAGTCATAGACGTTCTGCATATCAAACATCCAGAAAGGAATATAGGTCATAAGCACGTATCCCAACCAAATTAGGGCTGTATATAATAAGAAAAGCCACCACCTGTTCACTTCGCGAGCCGACAGTAATCCATCTTTAAACATCTTGAGCGCTTCTTCAACTTTTTCTATCCATACCTGTACCTTTTCAACACGGCGGCCAATGGCCCTAATTATTTTAATACCCAAATAAACAGTAATCCCAATAGCCAGAAAGAATAAAACTATACCTAAAATGCTTTTGATGGTCGGGCCTTCGGTGAAAAAACTTACGGTATTCTCACCGAATATTTGGGTAAGCAGTGAAAGATCAGAAATAAGGTAAATAGATATTACAAACATCAGGAAAGCCATGGTTGCCAGATCGATGATGCGCTCCAGGACAATAGTGCCCATCAGTTTGGACGAGCTCATATCTTCGCGTTTCCCTACATAAACAGGCCGTGTTACTTCACCCAGTCTTGGTCCTACAACATTGAGCAAATACCCAACCATGACTCCCGAAATCAGGGTAACACGATCCAGGTCTTTCTTATCATGCTCTATGAGCAGGCGCCAGCGCTCGGCTCGTAAAAAGTGACTTGCCAGAGAAGTAAGTGCCAGAGGAATAACCCAGGATAGGTTAATCTGCTGAACGAGGTCCCAAACCTCACCAACCTTAACATTCCGAAAAGCCAGCCAAAGAAACAGCCCGCCTAAAAGCAAAGCCGACCCGATTTTTAAAATCTTTTTTGTCATGAATTAATTGTTACGCATATCAACAATTTCGGCATCCTGCGGATACGCAAGTTCGAACATGCCGGGTCTGGGGTCAATAAATGAGCCGTTTCGAAAGGTAGTTGTTATTTCGTTATCGGCCTGATCCAATGCAAAAATGCGTAGCGGGATAAGCTGTTTGTCAAGCGTTATCACCACCTCCTGAAATACTGAAAAAGGATCTTCCGAAACCAACGTAATAATTACCTCTCCATTTTTCCGCTGCTGGTTTTCAATAGTGTATGTAGAATCTGCCCCGTTCAATATTCGAGACGGAGCAAAGTCATCCTCCGCGGGCTCATACGTACTTATGATTACTCTGTTTCGACTGTCATCATAAACCTTGGAAGTTTGGCCATCCACAACTACCAGCTGGTTTTGCGCTTCTACCTTATACTTGTTTTCACCTACCCATATTTGTCCGCTGCTTGCCACGCTGTCCCCGGTGTATGAATCGACATACTCATGCGAAAAATCAGCTGAAAATATCTTTCCTTGTTCAAAATTACTTTTAAGCTTATCAAAAGCATTTTGCTGTGCACAGACCGGAAATGCAATCAGCACCATAATTAATATTATGGCTGATTGAAAAAGTCTATCCGTCGTATTCATCAAGATCATCTAAAAGTTGTTCCAATTCTTCTTCGGTATCAACCAGTACATCACGTGCCGTGCTTCCCTGGTAAGGGCCCACAACGCCGGCATTATACAGTTGGTCAATAATACGGCCAGCGCGGTTGTAACCAATTTTTAATTTACGCTGCAGCAAAGAAACCGATCCCTGTTGATGCAAGACCACAATTTTTGCGGCCGCCTCAAAGTACTCGTCAATATCTTCGAGCGGATCAGGAATATCTGCACTGCTGCTTTCATCTTCTATAACGGGCAGATGGAAGGGATG
Source organism: Balneolaceae bacterium (assembly GCA_034521755.1). Taxonomy (GTDB): domain Bacteria; phylum Bacteroidota; class Rhodothermia; order Balneolales; family Balneolaceae; genus JAXHMB01. The sequence goes on along the minus strand of JAXHMB010000004.1, from coordinate 541,358 downwards.
CTTATATCCTCTTTGCTTTCCTATAAATGCGGTAATACTTTCTACCTCCTCGGTTGATACAAACGCGTTCTGAATACGGGTCATGCCTCCTCCATTGGTAAACAGCATATCACCGCGGCCAATAAGCTGATCTGCACCGCCGGTATCAAGGATCGTACGGGAGTCTACTTTAGATGCAACCTGGTAGGCAATGCGTGCGGGGAAGTTTGCTTTAATGGTACCTGTAATCACATTTACAGACGGTCGCTGTGTCGCAACCACCAGGTGAATGCCAACGGCCCGGGCCAACTGAGCAAGGCGTGCGATAGGTTCTTCAATTTGTTTGCCTGCGGTCATCATCAGGTCAGCCAGCTCGTCAATAATTACCACAATATATGGCAAATGACGATGGCCGAGCTCTTCATCCAGCTCGCCCCCATCAAACTTTTTGTTATAATCTTTGATGTCACGTACCATTGCCATTTTCATCAGGTCGTAACGCTCGTCCATTTCTTTGGTCAGGCTTTCCAGCGTTTCCTGTGCCTTGGTAGTATCTGTGATGATTGGCTCTTCTGCGCCGGGCAGGGTTGCCAAAAAGTGATTTTCGATATTGCGATACAGTGAAAGTTCAATCTTCTTGGGATCGATCATCACAAACTTTAGGTCGTCGGGGTTACACTTGTACAACAGGCACGTAATAATAGTATTAATACCGACGGACTTACCCGACCCGGTAGCGCCGGCAATAAGCAGGTGAGGCATCTTGGTGAGATCAATCAAAAAGACTTCATTTTCAATAGTCTTGCCAAAAGCAACGGGCAGTTCTTTGTCAGTTTCTACAAACTTCTTGGTATTGATGACTGACTTGATAAACACAGTTTCTCTAGAACTGTTGGGCACTTCAATACCTACAGCAGAACGTCCCGGTATCGGCGCAATAATGCGGAGGCCGTGTGCAGCAGTCGCCATCTTCAGGTCATTGGCATAGCTTTCTATCTTGCTGATCTTTACATCCGGTGCCGGTTCCAGCTCATATAGTGTAACCGTCGGACCTACAATGGCATTGATACTAAGAATCTCAATCTTGTGGCGCTTCAGCTTATCAAGGATGATGCGCTTGTTATTCTTGATCTCTTCCAGATCAACTTCGTTGCCTTCATTTGGTGGCGTATCCAGCAAATCAATGGTTGGAAACTTGTATTTAATTTCGGGGACTTCTTTGGATTTATCCTTATTATGGCGATCAAGGTCCCTGGCATTAGCCTCTTCCTCACCTTTGCCCACATACACCGATACTTCTACATCATCCTCTTCATCTTCGATAATCTTATCGGCTTCCTTCTTTTCAATAATAGCCCGTTGACGGTCATCTAAATCTTTGATCTCTTCCTTTTGCTCTTTCAACCGCTGTTTATCCTCTTCCTGCGACCGTTCTACAATTTCATCTATCGATGCCGGCTCCTCTTCTTCTGTTTGAGCTTCTTGACCATTAGAAGAGGTCTTTTTCATTTTCTTTTCAGCCTGTTGTTGAGCCTTAATCGCTTTCTGCTCCTCTTTTTCTTGAGCCTTTTCTTCTTTACGTTGCTGTCGTTCTTCCCGTTTTTCCTCTACCCGTTCTTTCCAATCCGCAATAGTAGATTTTACGAAATCTACGGTCCGCTGCAGGTCGCGGTCGAGCATCGCCAAAAAGGTTGTTACAAAAAGAACAAATAAAATAATAGCAGAGCCAACAGGAGCAGTTATAACCTGAAATATTTCAGCTATTTTAAGCCCTGATGAACCACTCCAAACTGACGAATAAGGCTCAAAATTTATATAAAACCATCCCAGTATGGTCGATAATAAAATCATTGTCCATATCCCGTAAGCCGTAGGCCAAAGCATTTCTTTGACATCACGCCGCCGAAATACAAACCAGCCATACCCTGTAATGATAACAGGGATTATAATACTCATGTATCCAAAAAGCAGGTAAACAAACAAGTATGACAGATAGGCCCCAACAACCCCCAACCCATTTTGAATACGTAATGCAGGCCCTTCATTCGCCAACAGGCTGTCACCGGATAATGACTGGATAAGAGCATAATCAGCGGAATTATACGTTACGATACTCAGTGCAAGCAACGCACCGATGGCCATAATGAGAATTCCCAAAATTTCCAGCTTTCTGGATTCTGATAAGCCGCTTGTCAATTTTCCCGAACTACTTTTTTTTGCCATGGAAGTCTGTAATAATTCCTTCTTGCATTACGGGTAATACATCCATTTTACTTACTGTTGAACAATAAGACAAATCTCCGCTCTCCACAATACCCTGCAGGCGAACCGCATGGTTCGAAGATTTGATTGTTTCTTCTATATCATCACCAAATTTTTCGTAAAGGCCAAAAGCCACTTTGGCACCGTCAAGGGCACCATCAGGCAATGAGTCACCTGTAAGTTCAGTTATTATATTGCCGGCACAAAGCAGGTCTTCAAGCGAGAGTCGGCCTCTCCACCCGGCACATACAAGCACAATTTCTTCTTTGTCCTTCAGGTAGTTAACAATACTTTTTAAATTTATAAAGCTGCCTACTATAATATCCTTGGCCAAAGAAGAGCGCATTAGTGCCTTTGTGCCATTGGTCGTATTAAGAATAATAGTCTTACCCGCTACCACTTCCGGAGAATATTCAAGGGGTGAGTTTCCCAAATCATAGCCTTCAATCTTTACGCCGTCCTTTTCACCGCAAAGCAATGTATTTGCCGAATCCATGCTTTGCGAAATTTTGCTGCCGGCTCCCATATCTCCAACAGGAATTACTCCTTTAGCTCCATTGCCGATAGCAGCAACAATAGTAGAACTGGCACGCAAAACATCGATCATCACAGCCGTTTTGTTCCTCAATTCATCTTCTTGAAAAGAGGTGGCTGCAGAAAATACTTCAAGTTGTTTAATCATAAAGGTGCTGCAAGTTTTTGATTAAGCAGGTGTTCGCCGTTAAGTAACTGTTATTTCTTTTTGATGAAGGGAGGATTTGTCACCTCGGCCTCTGCCTGCTTGTTTCTAATCTTAATGAATACATTTGTTCCTTCTTCAGCAAATTCCTTCTTCACATATCCCATGCCAATGTTTTTGCCCAGCGTGATAGAGCGTGATCCACTTGTTACATGCCCAATCTCATTCCCTGATTCGTCAATAATCTCATAGCCCGATCTTGGAATTGATCGCTTCTCGTCAATGGTAAAGCCAACCAATTTTCGTTGCAATCCCTCTTCTTTTGATTGGATAATGGCATCGCGTCCAATAAAGTCACCCTTATCCAGCTTGGTAAGCCATCCCAACCGGCCTTCCAGTGGATTGGTATCTTTGGTGATATCATTGCCATACAAGGCAAACCCCATTTCAAGGCGTAGCGTATCACGAGCGCCAAGCCCACATGGAGTTATGTCAAACTCTTCTCCTGCCTGCATTATTGCATCCCATACTGCTTCGGGATCAACATGGCTTATTACTGAAATAAAGCTCGAACCCTTTTTCACCGGTATATCCGGTAGCTGAAAATACAATGTCTCCTATGCCGGATAATGACCCCCATCTTATAGGTATAAAACTTAATTTCGCTAAGATCTATATCGGTCAGCTTTTGGAGTGTCTCTACAGACTTTGGCCCCTGTACAGCAAGCAGACAGGTATCATCAGACTGATTTGTTACTTCTGCATCAAAGCTGTTGTTGCTTTCTATCCAGTTCAGGTCTTTTTCAATATTAGAAGCATTTACCACCAAAATATATCCCTCTTCAAAAAGCTTATAGATCAGAAGGTCATCCACGATTCCGCCGTCTTCATAACACATGGCCGAATATTGTGCCTGACCCTCAACAAGCTTTGAAGCATCATTGATCGTCACATGCTGAATAAGATCCAACGCTTCAGGACCACTGATATAAAATTCTCCCATGTGGGACACATCAAATATACCCACGCTTTCACGTACGGCGTTATGCTCCTTTTTTATGCTTTCGTATTGAACCGGCATTTCCCAGCCTCCAAAATCGATAAGCTTGGCATCCAGATTTTCGTGGATTTTATAAAAAGGTGTTTTTTTCAACATGCAATCTGCTCAAATATTTATTCTCTGCTTCTAAAACCAGATGCTAGGTACTAGCCACTAGCATCCAGACAACAGCCAAGAAGTTAACCATTTCTAGCTACAATGAAGAATGAATTCTACGGCCCGATTATCCGTTTAACATCTTCCCGTAAATGCTTATCTTTACGGATCTGAAATGATTTTAAAATCAACTTTAGCTCTTTTTGAATGTCTATTAACAAGCAACAAGTTCGCACTGCCCTTACACATGTTATGCACCCGGAAATGGGCAAAGACCTTGTTTCTCTGAATATGATCGAAGACCTGATTATACAGGAGAAGTTTGTGTCATTTACTATTGATTTGCCCGACAAGAATGCCAAGCTGGAAAACAAGCTAAAGGAACTTTGCAGGGAAGCGATTCACAAATATGTTGATGAAGAAGCCGTACTTGATATCACTACAGCTGTAAATATTTCAAAGTTTGGTAAAAACAATAATGAGAATGGCGAAGCAGCGTTCCCGGGACAGGGACATCGACAAAAACAAAAAAAAGAAGAGCCCAAAGAGCTGTTGTCAGGTGTAAAAAATGTAATTGCCGTTGCTTCCGGGAAGGGCGGGGTTGGCAAATCTACCGTAGCTGTAAATCTGGCTTGTGGACTGGCTCGTACCGGTGCTTCCGTTGGACTTCTGGACACCGATATTTATGGACCCAGCATACCCACCATGTTCGATACGCATGAGCGTCCCAATATCACCGCACAGAAGAAATTAGTTCCCCTGGAAAAACACGGCGTGAAATTTCTTTCTATGGGACTTCTGGTTGATCCGGACCAGGCTATGATCTGGAGAGGGCCGATGGTCACCAGCGCCGTAAAACAATTTATGGAAGAAGTAGAATGGGGCGAACTTGATTACCTGGTACTTGACCTGCCTCCCGGTACCGGCGACATTCAGCTTACCCTGGTACAAACCGTACCGCTTACCGGAGCTATTATTGTTTCTACTCCCCAAACCGTTGCCCTTGATGATGCGCGCAAAGGCGTGGCGATGTTCAAAAAGGTGAACGTGCCTGTATTGGGTATGGTAGAGAACATGGCTTACTTTATTCCCCCCGACATGCCTGAAAAGAAATACCATATCTTCGGAAAACACGGCGCACGTGACTTGGCTGAACGCATAGGAGCAAACTTTTTAGGGGAAATCCCATTAGAACAATCCCTGCGAGAAAGTGGTGACTCCGGCAAACCTATTGTGCTTCAGGAAGGGCTGGAATCTAAGTCGGCACAAGCCTTTGTAGAACTTTCACAAAATGTGATACAACAGCTGGCAATCAGAAATAAAGAGCAGGACCCTACCGAAAAAATTGACATCAAGTTTAAGCCATAGAATTTCTATAGATTTTATTTTGAATGCAGCCTACAAAAGGTAAGCAGGTCTCAGTCAGTGCCAATTATTACCGCTGGCTCAAACCCAATAAAAAATTCCATACGGTAAGTGCGGCTAATTTAGAGGTTTGCCCATCACGGTCAAAGAGGGGATTCACTTCTGAGATATCAAAAGAAGCCACTTTTTCATCTTTCCCGGCAAGGTAAGCAGCCATCAACCATAAATCTGCCGGCAAGCCATTGGCACAGGGCGCACTTACCCCGGGAGCCTGAGACTGATCTACAGCATCCATGTCAAAAGTAACCATCAGCTTTTTACTTTCATGATTATGAAACAGCCCTGAGATAGATGTAATATTGGTTTCATCGCGGAATAGATAACTGCCGCCATGGCTATCTATAAATTCAAGGTGTGCTTTTGATACCGAATGAGGCTGCAAGCCTGCTACCAGGTATGTGGAACAGCAACCTGTATGGTGCTCAATGGCCTGACGAAAAGGAGACCCGGAATGTGGCTTTCCCGCTTTAAGTGGACGAACATCCGTATGAGCATCTATATTCAAGATTGCTGTATCAATTCCCGCCTGGGCATATCCTGAAAAATGAGCAAATGCTGTTTCATGTCCGCCGCCTAAAATGATTGGAATAATTCCTTCCTTTAAAAACCTGCTGACAACTTCACCAAAAGCTTTTTGATCTTCTTCCAGGTCTCCGCCCACTTCAAAATTCCCGGCATCATACGTTTGTTCAAGCAGTGTTGTAAAGACTTCGGGATTCTCAGCATCAGGGGTCATCTTATATAATTCTTTACGGATTTCGTCCGGGGCTTTTGCGGCACCCGGTCGGCCGCCATTTCGTTTTACTCCCTCATCACATGGAAAACCAATAAGTACTGCTCTACAAGAACCCGACGGTTTATTCCCCATTGTTACGATCTGTCCAATACGCGGATCTTCTTTGTCAGTTTTGGACAGCGAGACCTGAGAAGCTTTTAACTTTTCCATCTAGATGTTCTGGGATTGAGATTTAAATGTAAAAAAAGTTTTATTATGCTGACGAGCAAGTAATTTGTTTCCAATCGGAGATGATATTTTTAATATTAACGGTGTGAAATCTATTATCTCCATTGCGCTTATTTTCATCCTTTCCTATAATTTTATAGGCGCAGGATTTGTATATAATGTCTGGCTCTATTCTATCAAAAATGAAGTAAAGCAAAATCTTCGATCCGAGCTTGGCAAAGAATACAGAGTTATTAAAGTGCCCAAAAGCTGGGCAACTTCACCTCCCTCTGAATTCAAGTGGCATGAGGATCATGAATTTCGATATCGGGGCCAAATGTATGACGTTATCAGCCAAGAAGAGCACGGTGATCAAATTTGGTATTTCTGTTACTGGGATAAAGCCGAAACCGAGCTGCTAAACAACCTCTCGGCATATGTATCATCATTTCTACAGCAACAGCCCGAACAGAAAAAGAAAACACAACATTTAATAATTATTCTCAAAAACGTATTCCTTCTTTTTGAAAATAATTATTTACCTAACATAAAACTTCCTTCCTTTTCGTTACTACCTGAAAACATAATGCTTGTTCGCAATTTTCAGGATGTTGAAACACCTCCTCCCCGCGTACACAGTGTAACCTAAACTTTTTTAGCACTGAATTTTAAAAACTAAAAAGATCTTATTATGAAAAAGTATCTATTTATGATGCTGGTGCTATTGCTATATGCCACAACAGCGGTTTCGCAAACTGTTACTGTTGTTGACCAAGAAACCCAGCAGCCGCTGGAAGGAGTGAATATCTTTACTCAGGATCGCTCTCTGGCACAGGTTACAAACAGCAATGGACAAGCACCTATATCAACATTTCAAGGAAAAGAAAACATAATTTTCAGTTATGTTGGCTACGAAAGAGCTACATACTCGTATGAGCAAATTCTAGAGATGGGAAACCGTATAGGCTTGGTACAGAAGCCTCTCACCATGAGCAATATTGTAGTTTCTGCCAGCCGATGGGAACAAGATTCACGGGAAACGCCAATTTCTATTGCTCGCGTAACACCGGATGACATAAAACTTCAAAATCCACAAACAGCAGCTGACCTGCTTGGTGTTTCCAATGAAGTCTTTATTCAAAAAAGCCAAATGGGAGGAGGAAGTCCCATGATTCGAGGCTTTGCTACCAACAGAGTGTTATTGGTTGTTGATGGCGTAAGAATGAACAATGCCATTTTTAGAGGCGGCAACCTTCAAAACGTGATTTCTCTCGATGCCAACGCCATCGAAAATACAGAAATTACGTTTGGCCCGGGATCCGTGCTCTACGGAAGTGATGCTATTGGCGGTGTTATGAGCTTTAGCACCATCACCCCAAGGTTCAGCTTTACCGATGAGCCCATGGTTGACGGCTCATTTTTGACCCGGGTCTCATCAGCCAACTGGGAGCGTACAGGTCATTTTGACCTTAACCTGGGCTTCGAAAACTGGGCTTCTGTTACCAGTGTCACGTACACCAACTACGATGATATGCGCATGGGTAAAAACGGACCGAATGATTACCTGCGGCAGGAATTTGTACGCAGAGTCAATGGCCAAGACATGGTGTTGGATAACGACCGAGCTACTATTCAAAAACAAAGTGGTTACAGCCAGCTCAACCTGATGCAAAAGTTTCGTTTTCGTCCGGATGAAAACTGGGACCTGCGGGCGGGCATACACTATTCTACTACTACAGACCTACCGCGGTACGACCGCTTGATACAACGTCAAAATAACGGTCAGTTCAGCAATGCTGAATGGTATTATGGGCCCCAACAATGGTTCATGAGCAGCCTTACCGCTTCTTATAATGCAGAAACCACCTTGTTTGACCGGGTAAAAACCACAGCGGCATTTCAGGATTATGAAGAAAGCCGAAACGACCGCGATTTTCAGGACCCCAACCGGCGCAACCGAAACGAACAGGTGAGGGCTTATTCCCTGAACCTCGACTTTGAGAAGAGCCTAAATGAAACAAGCAATCTAACTTATGGTCTGGAAGGTGTAATCAACACAGTGCACTCAGATGCACAAGTTAAAAATATAAACACCGGAGCGATATCTCCCACCTCCAGTCGCTACCCGGATGGCTCAACCTGGCAATCATACGCTGCCTTTGCCAAATACACCAATAACTTAAGTGACCAGTGGACTATAACAGCGGGATCACGCTACAACCGATACATCATTGATGCCTCCTTTAGCTGGTCGCTCTGGCCGCAGCCTTTCCCGTTGACAATGCCAAGTTAAACAGGGGCGCTTTAACGGGCAGTGTAGGAGCAGTTTATCGGCCTACAGAAAGCTGGCAAATTAACGCCCATGCCTCTACCGGCTTCCGTGCGCCAAACATAGATGATATCGGAAAAATATTTGATTCAGAGCCCGGGTCTGTAGTGGTTCCCAATCCAAACCTGGATCCGGAAAATGCCTATAACTTTGAGTTGAGTATTCAAAAGCTTTTTGGTGATTGGCTTAAGGTGGAGACCGCTGCTTTCTATACCATTTTAGATAATGCGCTTGCCCGGCGGAGATTTTACCCTCAACGGTCAGGACAGCGTAATGTATGATGGTACCCTGAGCCAGGTTCAGGCCATTCAAAATGTTGCCTCTGCCAGAGTCTGGGGCGTACAGGCTGATGTTGAACTGAGTATTTCACCCGATGTGCAGTTAAATTCCAATATTAGTTTTCAGGAAGGGGAAGAGCAAAATCCAAACGGACCTAATGAACCTCTTCGTCACGTAGCTCCAACATTTGGAAGCACTCACCTGGTTATTGATCCGGGAAACTTTACAGTCGATATTTATGCCGACTACAACGGAGAAATCCCTTTTAGCGACTTGGCACCTTCAGAAAGAGGCAAGCCTCATCTTTATGCAAACGATGACAATGGGAATCCCTATGCCCCATCGTGGTATACCGTAAATATTAAATCTTCGTATGAAATATCTGAAAACATAAGCGTAAACCTTGGGTTGGAAAACATTACCGACCAACGGTACCGCCCTTATTCTTCCGGTATTTCAGCCCCGGGCCGAAATATAATATTTGGCTTACGAGGCAGCTTATAAATACATTAGCCCCTCTCAAAAGCGGAGGGGCTTTTTAATTTACTCTTTGTCTATACTGCATTACATTAATTGGTAAGTTTTTCCTTACCCTACTAACTGCTGCACTAAACGTTCTGCTTATGGATTTCAAAAAATATATCAAATACTTGTTCATTGGCCTTTTTCTTTGTCCGCTTTTACTACAGGCCCAAACCAATCCCAACCTTAACCTCGGCACCATTGATTTTCCAACATCGGCTGATGGCGAAGCTCAAAAGGAATTTCTAACGGGTGTTTTGGCCCTGCACAGTTTTTGGTATCCCGAAGCACGAGACCATTTTCGCAAGGCCCGAGAATTAGATCCCGATTTTGCCATGGCTTATTGGGGAGAGGCATTGACCCACGATCATCCCATTTGGCAGCAACATGACCAGGACGCCGGGGCAGAAGTACTAGAAGCCCTGGAAAGTCGCCCGTCTGCCAACATGGATGCCCGCGAAGAAGCCTATATCTATGCTGTTAAGCTTTTGTATGAAGAGGGAGCAAGTATGAGTGACCGGAGAACAAATTATGCCCGGGCCATGAATGAGGTTTCTGAAAAGTATCCCAAAGATGGTGAAGCTAAAGCTTTGGCAGCCTTAGCCGACATGAGTTTACCCTCTCATAATTATACAAATCCTGCTCCCGAAGACGTGGTTTCGATTGCTTCAAGGCTTGAAGAACTCTACAAAAAAAATCCGGAGCACCCCGGAGCCATGCACTATCTGATCCATGTATACGACAACGATACCTTTGCACCAATGGGATTACGTCCGGCTAATGATTATGCAAGTGTCGCCTATTCCTCACCGCATGCTATCCACATGCCCAGCCATATTTACAAGCAGCTTAAAATGTGGGACAAAGTCATCGAATCCAATATTGCGGCATGGGAAAAGTCGGTTGAGTGGCAACAAGCCACTAATCGTGAACTAGTTGACCGCGACTATCACTCATACCGCTGGTTATTCGAAGCATATCTAGAGATTGATAATTACGAAGAAGCTTGTAGTATCATTAACAACATGAAAAGCCTCTTAAAAACCGCCAAAGAACGAGATGAAGAAACAGGACGATTAACCAGCAGCCTCGAAAATTTTGAAGGGCAGTATGCAGATAAAGAGGGGGCGCCTGCTTGTAAAGGATCCTAAATAACTTTCTGCCCTTTAATAAATACCTGCTCACACGAATTTGGGCGAAAGTGATACATCCAGAAGTTGGGATTCGGTGCATCAATAACGGCAAAGTCTGCTGACTTCCCTGCTTCAATAGAGCCTACCCTTAAATCACGCTTTATAGCCTTTGCTGCATAAATTGTTGCTCCTTTCAGAGCTTCTTTAGGAGTTAACCTACCCTGATTGCAAGCTAACATCATAGCCAATGGCAGGTTAAAACTGGGTGCCGAACCCGGGTTGAAGTCAGTAGCCACGGCCACCTCTACTCCCCCTTCAACCAGCTTACGGCAATCCAGCGGCTCTTCTTGAGTGTAAAGGGACGCTAATGGCAGAGTTACTCCTACTACTCTTGCCTTAGCCATATCCTGTATTCCCTGATCTGATATTTTTTCCAGGTGGTCCGCACTGGCAGCTTCTACTTCTGCTGCCAATTCAGCTCCCCCGCAACTGGTCAGCTGATCGGCATGTAGTTTTGGTGTCAATCCAGCGGCCTTGGCAGTTACTAAAATTTCTCTGGCAGCATCTACATCAAAAGCAGAGTCCTCAACAAAAATATCACAAAATTCTGCCAGGCCTTCTTCGGCAACAGCAGGTATCATTTCATTAATAAGCAGATCAATATAGCCCTGCTTGTTTTCTTTGTATTCCAGCGGGAAAGTATGAGCTCCCAAAAAAGTTGCAACAATATGTTGTGGTATATTTTCGACAAGCCGCTTGTAGACACGCAGCGTTTTTAGCTCATGCTCAAGTGACAAGCCATATCCACTTTTACACTCTATCGTTGTTACACCAAGCTTCATCATCTCTTCCAAAAATCCGAATGCTTTTTCATAGAGCTCATCCTCAGTAGCTTTGCGGGTATTTTTTACCGTTGAAAGGATACCTCCGCCCGCTTTGGCAATATTCAGGTAGCTTTCTCCTTTAACTCTCATCTCAAATTCATCCGGTCGCCAGCCCCCAAAAGCAAGATGGGTATGGCAATCAACAAGTCCGGGAATTACCATGTTACCATTGGCATCATAGGCCTCCTCATTTTCATACTCAACAGACAGTTCGCTTTCATCACCCACCCATTTAATAGTGTCATCCTGCCAGACAACGGCCGCATTTTTGATAGGGTGGATTTCCCCCTGTCCGCCTTCATCACGGCAGGTAGCCAAAAAACCTATATTTTTAAGTATGGGCATAATATTTTTTGTTGATGTAACATTTTTCTTTATATGCGTAAAATAGTAATGAAAAAATGGCGTTTGCTAATATAATATATGGTGTAGTACATGTATCTGTTATGTGATTCTGAATATATTATGTTATAATTCTAAATAAGCTATTCTATAATCAACATTTAAATCGAATATCAATCCTAATTATATAACTATGAATCAATTGATAAAAATATTTTCTTTTATAGTCTTGGCTTTTGCAGTAGCCTGTGCCGGTACAGGGCAAACAACAGGTTCATCAAACTCTGATGAAGATTCTCTTGTACTAGTAAAAAACCTGCCTCTTCATATTGATACCCTCCCCAGGCTCTCGGTTAGTGGTACAGGAGCAAATGCAAGAGTTATTAACACATCATCCAGCAGCATTCGAGGAAGCAATGCTCCTTTATTCGTTCTTGATGGAGTAACAGTAGGACGCAACCTCGGCAGAGTTATGCAATTGCTTGATCAAAACCAGCGAGTTGCCGTAGACTTTCTGTCGACCAGAAGAGCTACTATACGCTATGGAGAAGATGGAAAGAACGGAGTTATCTTAATAAAAACCCAATAATTCTTAATACCACTTAAAAAAAATAAACCTGCTTAAAGCCAAAATAACCGGTAAATATTAATATACTTTTTATATTAATTATCCGTTTACATAGTCTATAAATAAACCTATACTGTTAAACAGGTTGGAGGGTGCTTATGAATTCATATATCAAATTATTAGCCACACTTCTTTTGGTATCATTTTTGGGTTGTGCTTCTGCCAATAATACAAATAACAAAAGCTCAAATGAAGATAAAGCCAATAGTACCATTCGTGTAACCAATCTTCATAACTACATAAAATCGATACCACGATTGACTTTTACAGGAGGCGAAGTTATTAATACTGCTGTAAATACGTTTACAGGAAATAAATATCCGCTTTATGTTTTAGATGGTGTGCAAATTGGAACCAGTTATGCAGAGCTAGTTTCACTTCTTGATCGCAATCAATATGTAACTGTTGAGTTTCTCAAGATCTCAAAAGCTACCGTACAATATGGCGAAGCGGGCAAAAATGGCGTCATTGTAATTACTACAGGATAGCAATCTTTATAGTAAACTATATATTTTAAGGATTAAATTTACGCCATTTCAAGCAATCGTCCCATTTGCAATTGTATAGGCCTTGTGGCATCTTTATCTTCGCCTATAAGAGAAAAGAAATCTCTTGGTAAAACTATTTCAATCTTTTCAGGTTTTTTTCTACTTGCCGCATCATGGTTCGGTCCTGCAATAAAGCCACTGCATTGTTGATATCATCTTTAAAGTAATGGTCTTCATCAGCATGGGGAATAGCTTCGCGTATAAACTCATGAGCAATCTCCACCCCCTTGCCCGGCTTTAAGGGCTTGCGGAAATCCAGCGCCTGTGCAGCAGTAAAAAGCTCAATAGCCAATATCTGTTCTACATTTTGATAGATCTCCAGCAGCTTGAGTGCACCAATACTACCCATGCTTACATGATCTTCCTGACCCAGGCTGGTAGGGATGGAGTCCACCGAAGCCGGATGGGCAAGCCCTTTATTTTCTGAGACCAGTGCCGCCGAAGTATATTGTGGAATCATAAATCCGGAGTTAATACCAGTTTCCTCCATCAACAACGTAGGAAGTCCATCATGGCCTTCAAGCAACAGGTAGGTGCGCCGCTCGGATATACTTCCAAATTCAGCCAAGGCAATTTTTGCATAATCAATCGCCAAAGCCAGCGGTTGGCCATGGAAATTACCGCCACTTATAATATCCCCGTTTTCAAATACCAGAGGATTATCCGTTACTGAATTCATTTCTGTTTCAATGATTTGAGTGCAGTGGCGTAAGGCATCCCGGCTGGCTCCATGCACTTGTGGCACACAACGAAGGCAATAAGGGTCTTGCACCTTCCCACAGTTTCTATGTGATTCTAAAATTTCACTGTCTGCCAAAAGATCTCTGACATTGGCAGCCACCTCTCTCTGTCCCCGGTGCGGGCGCAGCTCCTGAATGCGCTTGTCAAATGGTTTGATACTTCCCTGTAATGCCTCCAGACTCATCGCTGCTATAATGTCCGCAGCTTTTGCCAAGGCCTGGCTTTTCTCAAGAATATAAGCACCATAGGCACTCATAAGCTGAGTACCATTTATCAGCGAAAGACCATCCTTTGCCTGTAGCTCAATAGGTTCTAAGTCGTGCTCTTTTAAAACCTTTTCAGCGGGAACTGTATCACTGCCTTTCTTATTCCAAAAGTACCCATAACCCAATAACGGAAGAGACATATGTGCCAACGGAGCCAAATCACCGGAAGCGCCTACGCTCCCTTTTTCAGGGATGGCAGGAATCATGTCATGGTCAGAAAAATAGATCAGCCTGTCGAACGTTTCTTCTGAAATTCCTGAATTACCAATGCCAAGTGCATGGATTTTTAACCTTAGCATCAGCCGCGAAATATCTTTGGGAATAAGATCTCCCACACCGACCGAATGAGATAAGATCAGATTTCGCTGAAGTTGCTTAAGCTGCTCATCATTTACACGCTTGTTTGCCAAAATGCCAAAACCGGTATTGATGCCATAAAGAGGTTCGTTTTTATTCAGGGCGTCCTCTACTATCGCCCGCGAATTCGTTACCGCAGATTTATCTGCTTTCAGCTTTTCAATACTTTTATCAAGCTTTTTATAAAGATTGGATACAGTTATTTGCACGATCTGGTATTTTATAAATCCCGGTTATCTTTTAAGAAAGATAGCAGATTCTAAGAACCTACCCAATTGTACAAAAGCATTGCCTAGAATTCAGCCACCTCCTTCAAGAGACCCTTAATCATCGTATGCGTAATAGAACGCATGTTGGTAATATCAGCTGAGGGATCTTCATCCAACACAATAAGATTGGCCAGTTTGCCGCTTTCCAGCGTACCAAAATCATCCAGTCGCTCCATAGCCATAGCCCCATTTTTGGTAGCCATCACAATCAGGTCTCCGGCCGGAATTCCTGCACCTTGCATAGCTTCCATTTCTTCATAGATTGAGGGTCCGTGCAGCGTACCCGGATTGCCTGCATCGGTACCTACAGCTACCGGAATACCTGCTTCATATACCTTCTTTAGATTCAAAATATTAGTCTGACTAACACGATCTGTTGCAGGGTCAAAAGACCTCAGCCGTTCTTTAAAACTGTCAGACAATCGAGGATGGTCGCTGAAACTGAGAAGCGCTTTCCAACAACTCTTTGGTTTTAGCATCCACACAGCTATTAGGATCATCAATAGGAATGGGAGCAATATCAGCCGCGCCGCGGTAGGCAAGCATATATCCTGAGCTCACGATCATTGTGGGATTATACACCGTGCCCTGTTCTTTTGCCATCTTGATAAACTCCTCATCTACTTCTGTATCACTTACACTGTGAACCAATAATTTAGTGCCGTTGCGCAAAGCAGCCTTGGCCTGCTTCAGCGTGGTAGCGTGAGCAATCATCTTGTTGCCCTGCTTTTCAATTTCTTCTGCCGCAGCTGCTACTCTATCCATATACTCCTCATTATCAGCATCGAGTTGCCAGAACTTTATGCCCGTAGAGCCCAGGGCTGACATATATTGCACCGTTTTAATACCGGCTTCTTTTGAGTTAAGAGGCACCAGCACTTTGTCTGAAGGCAGATCAAAAGGCGCTCCCTGTGCAGGAGTAATCAACGGACCGGCCGCAGCTACGTGTGGAGCCAAAGGATTTTGCTCGGCAGACTCCTGAAAACCAACCGACCACGAAGCTCCCCCTACATCATACACCCCTGTTATGCCCGAGCATAAATAGCTGTTATAATAGCGTTCAGGATTTTGTTGCTGGTAGGCCGCCACCATGGGAAAGGGATAGGTGTCGGTGATATCCATGGCATCAGGGCGGCTGTCAAAAAATCCCGTCTGGAAAAAGTGAACATGCGCATCAATCAGTCCCGGTGTGATAAACTTACCGGATACATCCTTCACCCGCGCATTGCCGAGAATAGTGCAATCAGCTTCAGTTCCCACACAAATAATGCGTTCATCTTCTATTACAATTACGCTGTTTTCAATGGGCTCGGCACCGGTGCCGTCAAAAAGCGTAGCCCCTTTAAGCACATATACCTCTGCCGGTTGTTGATTGGTACATGAAATGCTGAACATCAGGAAAACTGCAGTAAATAAAGCGGTTAGTTTTTTCATAACAAATAATTTGATTAAGCAGATGAATACAGAAATAAGAAATTAATATTCATAATCCAATTGTTAACCCCCTATCTATCTCAGATATGCTCTATCTCTAAATACCTGAAAAAAAAGGATTATTGATAAATTTATGTACATTTATTTTGATCTTTAAATGGGGTGTGCATGAATTTTAAAAAAATCTATTCTGAACTTAAGCGGCGCAATGTCTTCAAAGTGGCTGCCGACTCTTTGTTGATTTGGAAGACGCCCCCAACACGGCGGCTCGTTTTCGGGAGACGGGTATTGATGTCAGCCGATTCAAAAAAATGCCCTGGGTAAAGTAACCATGCTAAAATTCTTTCGCACCATCCGAAAAAAGCTCATCGAAGAAGATAATGTTCGAAAGTACCTGCTGTATGCCCTTGGCGAAATACTGCTGGTAGTGATTGGGATTTTGATTGCCCTGCAGATCAATAACTGGAATGAGCAGCTAAAGATTAATTAAACAACAAATATCAATGAGTTTAAGCATCTTCCCAATTTACCAAATAGCATTTGAAGCACTTGTGCTTTATATCAGATCATTAGTTATTTCTTCCCGGAGTATATGGAGCTCCGGCATCAGCCAGCTCTTCTTCATAAGCTGATACTTTATCAAAGAAAGATTCGACAGTCTGTACATAGTCCTCGAAATCAGCTTTTGCAATTTCCAGCTGTCTCCGACTGGTTTCCGTGGGTGCCTGCGTGGTTGACCACCCGCTCCTTGCCGCCCAAATTCGTGACATCATGGATGGCGCTGAGGCTTCATTCCAGGCTCCCCGGGTCCGATCTCCTGTCAGGGCCTTTTGCATGTCAGCCAGTTCCTTTTCCAACTCACGTAACCCTTTCAACAAAGAGGTGTCGGCAGAAGTGGTTTTCATCAAGGCTGCTCTCATGTACGGTATCTTGTTGCGGACTTCTCCCAGTTTCCTGCTTTCTACAATCATTTCTCTGTAAATATTGCTTGTCTCCTTATTGAATGCAGCAACCGCTTCGAAATCTGCATTGCCTTCTACAGCCGGAGTGGGCTTTACTACAAACTCCTGAACGGCTCCCTGAGATTGCAGGTCTCCATTATCCAACAGGAATAATTCTACAGTATAGGTACCCGGAGCTGCCAGAGGCCCTTGTGGCGAACTGGCCCAGGGCGGCTGGAAATCAGGAGTCGATAATGAAATAGCATTGGGAGCGGGCAGCCTCAGATCCCAGCTTACACGATGAAGTCCTTCAGTTGCCTTTCCCTGCAGCCATCTCACTGCATTATTCTCTTCATCTCTGATCAGAAGCATTACGCCGGGCTTATTCTCTTCTGATTCCTCCGACAGTGTATCCCAGCCCGGAAACGGAATATCTTTTCCTTGTTTAGCCAGGGCCTTTTCTGATTCACGTCGCTCTTCGCGAGAAGTTTGAGGTATATCTTTAATATAGTAGGTGATCAGAGCCCCGAACTCAGGATTAGATGTATGGAAATTGGTTGATCCCTGAGAAGGCATTCCTTCCGCCTGCATCGGTACATTCGGCACATACCACCAGGCATCTCTTACCGGGAAGACCGTGTTTGATTGTAGCTTATCCCGCATGCCTCTCAACGAAGAGTAGTCATCCAGTATATAAATACCACGCCCAAAGGTGCCTCCAACCAAATCGTTATCTCGTGCATGAATCTCAATATCCCTGAAAGCAATGGTGGGTACACCGGCCGTAAATTTGATCCAGTTCTTGCCCTTATTAGGTGAAAAATACATACCATTCTCCGCCCCGATAAACAGCAAGTTCTCATCGATATGATCTTGTTTAATGGACCAAATAATAACTCCTTCAGGCAAATCACCTGTAATGGATTGCCACGACTTCCCGGCGTTGGTACTCATAAACACGTAAGGTAAATAATCTCCAAGCTTATGGGCATCGGCCACTGCAAATACCGTCTGTTCGTTGTGCTTGGAGGCTTCTACATCATTGATAAATGAACGTTCGGGAACACCCGGCAAATCCTCGGCTTTTCTCCAGTTTTGACCGGCATCATCACTTACATGAATTAACCCGTCATCCGAACCGGTATAGAGCATGCCCGCCCGGATCGGCGACTCCGAAATGGCAGTTAAAGTGGCGTATAAAGACATCGCTCCATTATCGTAAAGCGCATTAACACTCGTAACCCGGTCTATCATTTCAAGGGTGTATCGGTTGGTGTTGGTTGTCAAGTCTCCACTGATCGGCTCCCAGGAATTTCCCCGGTTGGTACTTCTCCAAACACGCTGCGAGCCAAAGTAAAGGGTATGATTGTCATGCGGACTGATAAGGACCGGACTGTCCCAGTTGTATCGCTCCGGAGGATCGTTAGGTTCGGGACGAGGCTTTATGCTGATAACTTCTTCGGTTTCACGGTCTAATCGATAGAGCTCTCCACCCTGAATTTCCATATACACTATATCAGGATTTTCAGGATCAAAGGCAGCATCATAACCATCGGCACCTAAAGGGACATACCAGTCTTGGTTACGCACACCTGCCGTATTTGTAGTTCTTGAAGGACCAATTAAGGTTCCCAGATCCTGGGCCCCTGCCACTACATTATAAAAGGGTTCAGAATTATCCAGTGCGATTTTATAGAACTGGGCGATGGGAAGATTTGGGAAAAACTTCCACGTTGTTCCCTCATCAAAAGATTCATAAAGACCACCATCGGAACCTGCAATCAGGTGATTCCCGTTATCCGGGTCAATCCAGAGCGCGTGATTGTCGCTGTGCTTCTCTCTCCCATTACCCAGATAGTCAAAAGAGGCTCCGCCATCACGGGTTACATGTATAAATACATCATTCTGATATACCAGGTCCGGATTCGTCTGCGAAGCTTTTATTTCCTGGTAATAATGAGGACCCGTACCGTCGGACAGATAACTGTTCCTTTTCTCCCAGCTTTCCCCTTTATCTGTTGAACGGTAAAACCCTCTTTCACCGGCTTCCGCTTCAATCGTTGCATACACAATGTTTGGATCTGCGGCGGTAACGGCCAGCCCAATCTTGCCCATATGGCCGCCCGGCAACCCGTTCTTCACTTCTTTCCATATTTCGCCATGATCTACTGATTTATAAATACCTGATCCGGGTCCGCCTGCCAGGAATGACCATGTTTGTCTTCTCCGTTCATAAGAGGCTGCATAAAGTACCTCTGGATTCGAAGGGTCAAATTCTACATCGGTAACCCCTGTATTTTCATCAATGGATAATACCGGATTCCAGCTCTTACCACCATCCAAAGACTTGTATAATCCCCTCTGCCCGCCAGACGACCATAAAGGGCCCTCAGCAGCAACAAAGATTACGTCACTGTTTCCAGGATCCACCAGTATCTTTCCAATATGTTCCGTTTGCTCCAGTCCCATATGCTGCCAGGTTTTTCCAGCATCCAAGCTTTTATACACCCCATCGCCCCATGCCACGTGTCGTCCACTCACATTTTCTCCGGTGCCTACCCAGACCACATTCGGATTATTGGGATCGATAGTCACCGTCCCAATTGAATACGACACCTGATTATCAAATATCGGACTCCAGGTAGTGCCGCTATTATCGGTCTTCCAAAGGTTTCCTGATCCTACCGCCACATACCACTGGCTTTTGTCTTCGGGATTCACAGCTATATCGGCAACCCGTCCGCCCATTACTGCCGGTCCTATGCTGCGGAGCTCTAAATCGCTCACCGCTTTTTTAAGAGTATTAATATCGGCCTGGCCGAAAGCTTCGATACTCAGAAATAGAAAAAGAGTCAGAAATGACAATAAAGAAATTGTTTTAAAGTTCTGCATAGAAAAAACTTTAGTTGGATTTGGTTCTTAAACTAGCAAAATAAATAAAGTTTCAAAGTCACTTTATAGACTTATTACAATGAAAGTAGTGGAGCTTTTGCAAAATTATACAGGTTAATATTTGTTTAAACTGTAGCTTATATTAAGCACCCTTCTAATCGTTATAGTTTATGCTCTATTAATATTAAAAGTTTAAGTGTGTACAGTAATATGAGTCTCGACGCCTGCCCGCTTTGCCAAAGCGAGGACATCCATTTTTTTTACAGTGATGAGCATGGCATCCATTATCGGTGCAAAGTATGTGATCTCATTTCTTCTGCTCCAAAAGATTTGCCATCACCCGAAACCGAACTTGCCCGTTATGATACCCATGAAAATCATCCCGACGATCCGGGCTATCGCCAGTTTTTGAGCCACCTTTTTGAGCCGATGAATGAGTTGCTTGCCCCGGGCAGTTTTGGACTTGATTTTGGTTCAGGTCCCGGTCCCACGCTTAATATTATGTTTGAAGAAGAAGGACATACCATGAATATTTATGATCCCTTTTATGCCGATGATCGATCGGTATTTAATGAAGAATATGACTTCATCACCTCTACCGAAACTTTTGAGCACCTGCATCAACCCCGAAAAGAAATTGATTTATTATGGAGTTGCCTAAAGCCGGAAGGCCATTTAGGCATCATGACCAAGCAGGCCAAAGACAAAGAGCATTTCAAAGACTGGCACTACAAGAAAGACGAGACGCATGTCACCTTTTTCTCAAAAGACACCTTTCGATGGATGGCAGATTATTGGAAGGCCGATCTGACTTTTTATGATCACTATGTAGTGATCTTTCAAAAACCTTAAATATTCATGAAAAAGTAATACCCCATCATCCCTGAAGCAATTACTTTCATTACGGTGCCGACCATAAAACCTACAAACGATCCCCAGGCTGCACGCATGGCTTCATCTGAATTTTTCCCGCCAACCAGCTCTCCGATAAAAGCTCCTGCTATGGGACCGATAACAATACCAAGCGGGGGAAAGAAAAATCCTATAACCAGTCCCAGAATACTGCCCCAAACGCCATAAGGAGATCCGCCATATTTCTTAGCACCATAGGCCGGGATCACATTTTCCAGCGCCATAATGGCAATAACAATAAACGCCCAAACCAGCATAAATTTCCATCCGAAGGGAGCCGATGCCGTAAGTTGAAGTGCCAACAATCCCCCATAGCTCAGCGGCGGACCGGGCACCACAGGTAAAAATGAGCCCAGAAATCCGGCAATGATAAGTAATGCACCAAGAACTATTAATACTATTTCTATCATATTCCTATCCCGATTTAAAAATTTAAAGATCCATATACAACAAATAGTACGCAGCAAGCTCTCTGCAGTTGCGTAATTTCATGATTGCCATATTAATACCTAGAACACAAATTTCTGATGTCCCCGGTGCATATAAGTACTCACTACTGTTAGCATTGACAGCCCAATATTAACTTCAGGGTAAACTTCTTCCTGTTCATATCCGCGACCCAAAAGAGACTGCCCACACACATAAATTTCTGCACCTGCTTTTTTTAAAGCATCGATGAGCGGCAAATTCGGATTATCTACTCCATTTTTCTTTACATAGGCTCCGTTATCGAGGATTGCTTCGGTGGCTCCGCCATGGGCAACCACAACCACATTTAGGTTCTCTTTCGAGATCCCGCCCAGTCCATGAAGGTTCATCATGCGGGCTACATTATTTAAACCCCGGTTTATTTTGTTTTTATCAGGTTGGGCGGATTTTAAATCAATAACTAATTTATACTTGATTTCCTGGTCGGGCATAACCGCATTGGGGACTTCGTAAATACCCCCATAATTCTTGACAATAGGAAACTTTGCATCCTGTGCACAAATAAGAATGGGAATAAATGTAGCAAATAATAAACCAATCAGAATCCTAAATACATTATTCATAATTGAGTATGTTAGTTTTTAATTTAATGTTAAGTCCTGCCTTGCTTTAAAGTAATGCTTCTATAGTTTGAAATAGCCCATGCTCCAAATACCGGACCTGCGGCCAAAACCAAATAGATCCACGGCGTTTCAAACTGAGACCAAAGGGTGTTGACCAACTCGATACTAAAAATAGTTATGGCAAAGCCAATGCTGTTAACAATCGTCAGTCCGGTAGCCACATATTGTTTATCAGACGACTGGGCTACCAAGGTTGAAAATTGTGGCGAATCGGAAACTACCATCAGCCCCCACGCAAACATCAGGAGAATAAATAATACAAAGGGCAAGCCATAGAATAATGGTAAAAGCAAGCAACATAACCCGGATCCTATTAAAGAAACCAACGCTACCTTTTTACTGCCAGCCGATAATGACCAGTGTCCGCCTACCGCACAGCTTATGCCCCCGGCCGCAATAATCAAAAAAGACCAAAACGAGTTGCTGATTGAAATATCAGGATTCAATTCGGTATAGAAACCCAGCATTACCGGCACGAACGCCCAAAAGGCATATAACTCCCACATGTGACCAAAGTAACCAAAGGCAGCGGACCTGAAATTTTTATTTTTGAAGAGCTGTATTAATGCTGAGGGCTTAAACTCTCCTTTTTTACTTTGATAGGGTCCATCGGGAACCGCAAAGAAGAGTACGAATCCTCCCACTGTTGAAAATGCTGATGTCGCATATAAAATAGTACGCCAGGGCAACTCTGCTGCAAAGTATTTAATCAGATGCGGGAAGGCGGTCCCAAGCACTAATGCCCCAACCAAATATCCCAGAGCTTTCCCCAATCCCTCCTTGTGCCAGTCCGATGCTATCTTCATACCCACCGGATAAATACCCGCCAGAAAAAATCCGGTAGCAAAGCGACTGATCATCAAAAGTAAAAAGGTATCACTGTAAACAGTAAGTGCATTTGATAAAGCCCCTAAAATGGCACAGCCTAAAAACACTTTGCTTGGCGAAATACGATCGGCAACGCTTAGAAAAGCAAATAGCAACGTCCCTGCAATGAATCCAAACTGAACGGCCGAGGTTACATATCCTACGGCCATTTGGGTTAGCTGCATCTCCTGTATCAAGTCGGGAATTACCGCATTTCCAGCAAACCAAAGCGAGGTACCTGCAAACTGTGCAAAAACAATAGCAGGAAGGATACGTCGGGGGATGGGATTATTCATTTTTTCATAATTGTCCAACGGACATCCTGTCCGTTGCTTTATCTTTTTTAAATCGGGCAAGATGCCCGATCAGACTTAATTATATATTCTTATTACTAAAAGTTTTAATAAAATCTGGCTTGCAATAAGTAAATGGCCATTTTTCCCAATATTCCACCAGCCCAGCTTTTACCGGATTATTCAAAGTATATCGTATCGTATTTTCAAGCTCATCTTGATTTCTTATCACCCGATCATAACTTTCTGTTTTCCAGAAAGCACCTTTTCTATTGAGAATTTTGTTGCATTCTAACGCAGTAAAAGACTTTATACTCTGCATAATTTTTGTAACGGAATATTTATTTTCCTCACTACTGCTATGCTTATCTACTTTATCAAGAATTTTAAATACCAGATGCACATGATTCGACATTATGCAATATGCGTATAAATCATAGTTTTTCTGATCGTGAAAATGAATAGCATCCTTAACAATACCAGCTATCTTTTCTTCTTTCAGCCATGTTGGTCCGGTTTCAGATTGATCAAGTAGCTTTTCATATTTCTGAAATATCTTCCTGTTTATTTCGGCTTCTAATCCTTTATCATCTTGTTCTTTAAGCTGTTCTTTGTTGCCGAAGCACCTCTACTACTTTTTTTGGTAAAGATCCGTCCAGCCTGAACGTGACAAAATACTCAGCTCCTTCAGGCTGCCAATGTGGTAAATTTCGATGGTAAAATGTCATCAGATATAATCGTATTAGCCTATGTCCAACGGACATCCTGTTCATTATTTCTTAAGTATTAAAGGTTTTCCCTTTTAATCGGGCAAGATGCCCAATTGACGTTTTTTTTAAGATAATCACCACCACGTCAAGCGGATATCCTGTCCGTCTTTTTCGCCTTTTTAATTATAAATCTTCGTCTTGCCATCGGGCAAAGATGCCCGATGAACTTTTTAACAACGTTTACTCTTCCATTGGCAGGTCAACGCCGCGTTCTTTAGCTGTTTTTTGCGCTTCTTCGTAACCGGCATCAGCATGACGCATCACCCCGCTTCCCGGATCGTTCGTGAGCACTCTTTCCAGTCTGCGGTCAGCTTGTTCAGTGCCATCAGCTACACATACCATCCCGGCATGAATAGAATACCCAATACCTACCCCGCCCCCATGATGAAGCGACACCCAGCTGGCACCGCTGGCAGTATTGAGCATGGCATTAAGTAGCGGCCAGTCGGCAATAGCGTCCGAGCCATCCTTCATAGCTTCGGTTTCGCGATTGGGCGAAGCGACAGAACCTGTATCCAGGTGATCTCGTCCAATCACTAATGGCGCATCAACCTTGCCCTTTTTCACCAACCAGTTGAATTTAGCTCCCATCTCGGCGCGTTCCCCATACTCAAGCCAGCAAATACGTGATGGCAGTCCCTGAAAGTGCACCTGATCCTGCGCCTTTTTAATCCATCGAGCCAGTGACTCTTTTTCCGGAAAAGTCTCCAACACCGCTTTGTCAGTAGTATAAATATCTTCGGGATTGCCGGACAGTGCGGCCCAGCGAAATGGACCGGAACCTCTGCAGAAGAGCGGACGAATGAAAGCAGGCACAAAGCCCGGAAAATTAAAAGCCTCCTGCATGTCACGGTGGTCGGCTACCTGTCCGCGCAGGTTGTTGCCATAGTCAAACGTGATGGCACCTTTTTCCTGCATCCTCAGCATCGTATCTACGTGCACTTCCATTGATGTCAGCACATCAAACTGGTAGCCTTCGGGGTCTTCTTCCCGTTTTTCTTCAGCTTCTTCCAGCGTATAACCGATAGGTATATAACCAAGCTGTAAATCATGTGCCGAAGTCTGGTCCGTGAGCACATCCGGTATGACCTCTTTTTCAAGCATTTCGGGCAACAATTCTGCCACATTGCCCAGCAGACCAATAGAAAGAGCTTCTCCTTTTTCTTTGGCATCCAGCGCCTTATCAAGTGCCTCATCAAGACTTTTGCACTTTATGTCACAGTAGCCTGTTTCCACACGGCGGTCTATACGAGATTCATCAACTTCTATACCGATACAAACCGCTCCGTTCATCGTTGCTGCAAGAGGCTGAGCTCCCCCCATACCTCCCAGCCCGGCCGTAACCAGCAACTTGCCTTTCAGGCTTCCGTCAAAATGCTGCCGGGCACACTCGGCAAACGTTTCATAGGTTCCCTGCAAAATGCCCTGCGTACCAATATAAATCCATGAACCCGCAGTCATCTGTCCATACATGGTGAGACCCATTTTATCCAGCTTGCGGAATTCATCCCAGTTGGCCCATTTAGGAACAAGATGTGCATTAGCTATTAAAACCCGCGGTGCTTCCTCATGTGTTCGAAAAACCCCCACCGGCTTGCCGCTCTGTACCAGCAAGGTCTCGTCATCTTCCAGCCGCTTCAGGGTTTCCACAATTTTATGATAGCTCTCCCAGTTGCGGGCAGCCTTGCCTCCGCCTCCATACACAATCAGTTCATCCGGCTTTTCCGCTACTTCTGGATCCAGATTATTCATCAGCATACGCAGAGCTGCTTCCTGGTGCCATCCCTTACAGTTTAATTTTGTTCCCGTGGGTGCTTTTATATTTTGTACTACCTTGGAGCTCATGTCGTTGTGCTAATATTGGGATTTTTCTCAAAGGTACTATTGATAGACTATTAAATCTAATCTGCATTGCCCATACTTACGCCGCTTGCTTCACTTTAATGGTTTAATTATCATGCACGGCGTAACATTATTTTTAAAAGTGTCGGGAAATAAACTCTAATTTAAATAGGGGCATGTAATGGCAAATGAACAATCGGGACCAATAAACCAATCCGAACGGCGGGACTTTTTTGGTCACCCGCGGGGATTGTCAACATTATTTTTTACGGAATTCTGGGAGCGTTTCAGCTACTACGGCATGCGAGCTCTGTTGGTACTTTTTATGACCGCCGCAGTAATGGGAGATAATCCGGGACTTGGTTTTTCAGATGGGAAAGCAACTGCTATCTACGGCCTCTATACCTTTTTTGTCTATGTGCTTTCGTTGCCGGGAGGCTGGATAGCTGATAACCTGTGGGGACAAAAGAAAAGTGTATTTGTAGGTGGATGTATCATTGCCCTCGGTCACTTTACTATGGCCGGCCCACTAGTTGGATTACCCGATCAGGGCTCATTCTTCCTGGGACTTATTTTCATTGTAATAGGAACCGGCTTGCTGAAGCCAAACGTAAGTTCCATGGTCGGAGACTTGTACCCTGAAGGTGGGGCAATTCGTGATGCAGGATTCTCCATTTTTTATATGGGTATCAACTTTGGTGCCATTTTAGGGCCAACACTTTGCGGCATTCTGGGTGAAGGCTACAACTGGCACTGGGGCTTTTCATTAGCTGGTTTTGGTATGCTTCTTGGACTATGTCCTACAGGCTTGGGGAAGCCAATCTTGGCAGTGCACTGGCTAAGCTGAAACTGATACTGATTCTGCCAGAGGCTTCTAGACTAAGCGCAAGTCGCAACTTCTGGATGGCTGACCTGGAACTACGCCACAGCCGCTGATAGTGGCCTTTGGACTCTTGATGAACTACCGGAGTCATTGGACTCACCCTTCAACAAATTGCCCAGTTTTTAGGTACCAGCGTTGCTCTTATCGCTGTCGTTTATTTTGCCTACCTAATTAATGGTACCAAATCAATAATCGGCGTTCTTACTTTTGCTGCCGCTGGCTTTTTCGTAGCCTCTTACTGGTATGGATACACTAACTTTGCTTATATCATTGGTATTCTAGCAACAGTAATGGGCTTCCTAGCATATAATTCTGTGCATATGCTTAAGTCAGGCTCACAAGTAACATTAACCAAGAAAAGACTCTTTGTTATCTTTTGGTTATTTATTCTGGCAGCTCTTTTTTGGAGTGGTTTCGAACAGGCGGGATCTTCACTGAATCTTTTTGCAGATCGTGCTACCGACCGCATATTTGGCCCATATAGTATGCTTGGAGGATTTGGAACCTTCATACCTGCTATTGTTATCTTTCTTCCACTGGCGTATGTAAGCTGGAGGATCTTTAAACGAGACAACCTTTGGTGGGTTGGCAAAGCAGGTGTTGCCGGCATGTCGCTGCTCGTAGTGGGCTTCACCTACTATATTTCCACTGAAGTAACTACGCAATGGGAAATGCCTGCCAGTATGTTGCAGAATATCAATCCACTTTTCATCGTAATTCTTGCTCCGGTTTTTGGATGGATGTGGACCTGGCTTGCTGCCCGTAATAAAAATCCATCTATTCCTGTAAAGTTTGGTCTTGGTCTTTTTGGTCTTGCAGCAGGTTTCTTTGTGATTTCATGGGGTGCCGCCAACTCAACCGGGCCTAATACCGTTTCTCCGGCATGGTTAGTTGTAACGTACTTCCTTCATACCTGCGGTGAATTATGCTTGAGCCCTGTCGGACTTTCATCCATGACTAAACTGGCACCAAAAGACCGTGTAAGTCAAATGATGGGAATCTGGTTCGTAGCTGCTGCACTCGGTAATCTGTTTGCCGGTATTATGGCTGGTCAACTGGAAACACTGGCTCCAAGCAGTCTTTTCTGGAGCGTGGCACTATTTGTTGGCGGTGGCGGTATTGTAGCACTGCTTGCAAGTCCGGGCGTCAAAAAGTTAATGGGCGATATAGAATAAAAGTCTTCGACTTCATTCGTCGTTTCTCCTCATTGCGCTCAGACTGACGTCATATTGAGCGCAGCATAATGAAATGGAGTGAATTCGAAATATCACCCTATGCTTTTCAATAAAAAAGGCTTCCTTCATCGGGAAGCCTTTTTTATTGAATCACTGCTCAAAATTCAGCGGTGGAGGTCCGGGAGGAATCATCGCTTTATACTCGTAATCTCCTTTTCTTTCTTTAAACTCTTCCTTTACCTCTTTAACCAACTCCGGATTCTCAAACAAATCAACCATGGTCATAGCCAGCGCCTTGGAAGCATAGAGCATGCCTTTGTGCCCTATTGACATACCCGAAGCAGCCGTCACTGCCCATGAATGCCAAGGCGTTCCCTTGGGCGCTGTTGTGGCACCAAGCCTGATCGTAGGGACAATATAACTGACATCACCCACATCGGTAGAACCACCGCCGGGATGTTCAAGGGTTTCTTCAAGCGGATTTATTTCCATGTCTATACCAACCGGCTCGCTGTCCGTTGCTCTCTGTATTTTCTTGGCAAACTCCTGCTCTTCCTCGGTATAATCGATGGTGCCAAGTCTTTCGAGATTCTTTTGCAGTGCTGCTCCTCCCGTTCTATTAACCAGTATTTCGTGGATACCTGAGATCAATGAAATTTCATAATCTACATTCGCCATCGTTGCAGCACCTCCCGCCATTGCTTCTACTCGTTTCCAAACCTTCTGCATGCCTTCACGTTTTGAGTCTCGTACGCGGACCCAAATCCTTGAATAATCAGGTACTACATTGACCACCTTGCCGGCATCCTGAATATGATAGTGTATCCGTACGGTGGGCTTCACATGCTCCCGATACATGTTGATGCCATCGGTATAAAGTTCGAGAGCATCACCGGCACTTCGCCCATTCCAGGGGTCTCCGGCTGCATGGGCAGCCTGACCATGAAATTCTACCAAAAAATCTACCAGCGCCAGACTGCTTTGCACATCGGCTTCTGTATTATCACTGGGGTGCCAGTCCATCATCACATCTACATCATCAAAGGCTCCGGCTCGAATCATCCATAACTTGCCGAAGAACTTTTCTTCAGCAGGGGTGCCATAAAATCGAACAGTTCCTTCCAGCTCTCCACGTTCAATAAGTTCCTTGACCGTTACCGCAGCACCAAGGGAAGCGACACCAAAAAGATTATGACCACAGCCATGTCCCGGGGCTCCTTCTACCAAGGGTTCTTTGTGAGGAACGGTTTCCTGGGAAAGTCCGGGCAATGCATCAAACTCACCCATAATTCCAATGATGGGTTTCCCGCTTCCATATTCAGCTACAAAGGCTGTTGGAATTTCTCCAATCCCCCGTTTTACGGTAAAGCCATTTTCTTTAGCAAAAGAAACCAGCGCATCGGCAGACTTAGTTTCTTTGAAAGCAATCTCAGCATGCTCCCAGATGGCATCACTTAAGTTGGTCAGATCCGGAGCGTGATTTTCAATAGATTCTACCACCTTTTTCTTGTTCTCGTTGGTAATATTTTGCTGCGCAACAGCGGAGGAGGCGAGCAGAAAAGCAAATAGAAGCGTAAATATTCTCATAACAATAAATTAAATGGTTAAAGTGTATATAGAATAAGAGAGGAAGCAGTCTAAAATGCAAATGCGGGGATCGGCTTTTCAGCTATATCTTTGTATCTTTATCTTTTATTATGAGTTCAGAAATCACCCAAAAAGAACCTATCGCTGCAATTGCCACACCCATTGGTGAGGGTGGGATTGCTGTAATCCGCGTATCCGGGAAAGACGCTATTGCTAAAGTAAACGAGGCATTCACAGGTACCGACCTGTCCGGGCAGAATTCCCACACGGTCCATTTTGGTAATATTATTGATCAGGATGAAAAAGCAGTGGATGAAGTGCTGGTCACCCTTTTCCATTCACCAAAATCTTATACCGGTGAAGAAACGGCAGAGATCTCCTGTCACGGCGGAGTGCTGGTCACCCAAGCCGTGCTGGAAACTATTTTAGCACTCGGGGTCAGATCAGCAGAACCTGGAGAATTCACCCAGCGTGCATTCCTGAACGGGAAGATGGAATTAAGTCAGGCAGAAGCCGTAGCCGATCTCATCCATGCCAAAAGCAACAAAGCCCTCGACGCCGCCCACCAACAGTTGGAAGGACAGCTGGGCAAACACATCAAAGAATTTCGCCAGCAGATTATTGACGCCACAGCTATGATAGAGCTGGAGCTGGATTTCAGCGAAGAGGATGTAGAGTTTGCCAATAAAGAAGAGCTCAAAAAACTGCTTACGGAATTGGATAATGAAATTGACAACCTGCTGGCTACCTACGAAACAGGGCGACTGGTAAAACATGGGGTTCGCACCGTATTCATTGGGTTGCCCAATGCCGGTAAATCCACATTGTTAAACACGCTGGTAGGCAAAGACCGAGCTATCGTCACTGAAATTGCCGGCACTACCCGCGACACCATTGATGCCGACTGGAGCTACGACGGCTTGCTCTTTAATCTGGTAGATACCGCCGGTATTCGTCAAACGGATGACAGGATTGAAGCTGAAGGCGTAAAGCGATCACAAAAAGCGTTTGAAGATGCCGACCTGGCCGTTTATCTGAAAGATTTATCACAGAAGCCCACACAAGAAGAACGAGAAGATATTGCCAGTTTTCAACAGCGAGCCGGTTCCACTCCTTTTGTGCTCATTGGCACCAAGAATGATATTGCCGTGGATGTGGATGATGAGCGGCTGGACTATGATTTAAAGATATCGGCACTGGAGGGAGAAAAAATTGAAGAACTGAAAAAGCTGATGAAGCAGCGTGCCCTTGAAAATAAACATTATGATGCTTCCAGCCTGCTGGTTACCTCCTCGCGGCACCGGGATGCGCTCCAAAAAGCTCAGCAGAATGTACAAAGCGCTATTCGCGGATTGGAGCAGGGCATGACGGGTGACTTCCTTTCTATTGACCTGCGCGCCGCCCTCAATGAGCTGGGTACGATTACCGGAGATATCACCAATGAAGACGTGCTCGATTCCATCTTTTCGCGGTTTTGTATCGGGAAATAATAAGGCACTTATTTTCGCAGATTAAAGCAGATAAGTTTACTTTTTAAACACATCCATGCGTTCCAATAAAGTTTCCCAATCTAATATTCCGGTCATATTAAAAACCTGAAGATTAAAACTCTCTCTGGAGGAATACTTTTTCCAATTTTCAGCCACCAACTTTAAGTTTTCTGCAGTTATTAATGATATATCAGAGTCCACCCCTGATTTAGCCTTGAGTTTAACCGCATTCTTTTTAGCAACAGGATCTATTTCTGCAGTAACAATTAGAAAACTATTAACCCTTCTTCCATTATCTCTCTCATTTTGCACACGTATCTCTCTAAATCGCCTGAAGTGCTTGTCCGGGAATTCTATAGAAGGTTCTCTCTGTTTTTCTTGCCACCCTCATCATCCCAAAGTAGAATTGATCCATCATTTTCAAAAACTGCGCCACCATCTGCATGTTCTGTTCCAGCAAATTCTAAAAGAGGTACATTCAGCTTCTCACTAAATAAATACTTCGTGCCTTCTTCAAAGGCTTTATCTAAATAATCATGATCCTTAACCACTTTATTGCCTAGCAAACTATCAATATCTCTTTTTGCTAGCTCCTCCAAATACTCATAATACTTTTGCCCAGTGTCATCATCTGAGAATTTTTTCACTACTAATCTTGAATAATAGTTAATAAGCCTATTAATCTTTTCCTCTTTTAAACCACTTTGTTTTAGACTAGGAATTTTTGAACAGATATCACTTAAGCCCGAACTTGAAAGACAAGACAAAGCTTCACTTGGCTTAATCCCTGAATGAATGATTCTTTCAATTAATTCATCCTTTGTTCCATAAACATACAAGTTGTGCTCTTCCAATATTGCTTTAAGCTGGTTATTCTGTACTTGCAATAACAATAACTCATATTTGTCTTCAATTAATTCTATTCCTAGTACTGATTTTATACCAGGTACTACTTCATCAGGTATAACATAAATCTTATCTCCTCCATCATACTTATTACAGTAAAAAATTATTCCTGCTTTCTGAAGATCTTCTATTCCTTTAGAAATTTGCGTCGCGCTATGTACATCTTTTTCTTTTGATGGGAAAGAGCCAATCTTTGCTTGTATCAAATATTGGTCCTTTTCATTAATAAATAGATTTTTTCTTAATCTAGTAATTAGAGCAAGTTCATCATTACTAATTACTTCATCCTCCAAAGCAGTTTCTAGAACCACAGAAAAAGTTCTCATTGCATCCTCATCAATATGCCTAAAACTTTCTGAGTTTTTTGAAAGAGTGATTATTTCATTTTCCCTATCTGTAACTGTTGCTCGAATTTCTTCTTCTGTACTAACACAGTTTGGTTTCGACAAGAGAGATCTTAAAACAAAACCATATAAAAGTTTATTTGCATAGGGATCTTTGTTATTCTCTGATATAAAACTCTCTAACCTATCATTAATATTCTTAGCCTCAGAAAGAGTATCCTTATTCTTCTTAACAATTTCACGATACTCTTCTTCATCTCTATTGGTTGGATAATCTTGAGTGAAACTTTTAATAATTCTCTCAAGATACATTTTGCTCATGTACTCAACCGTCTCTTCAATCTTCATGGCTTAACCTTTATTTGAAAGTTATCTATATCCCGCAGCACACATTTAATTAATACAAAATTATTGATTTATTGAAATTCTCCTTTTAAAAGGCTAGACACTGTATCGGTAAGTGAAATGGAACCCCGATGGGGAGTCGGGACGGACACGGATAACACAGATCAGGCTAATCTCCACTGATTATAATTTACATCTGTGCGGACCTGCTTTTCTCATCCATCGCTCTGCTAGGGGATGAGAACTTTTATTTACAGGGCAGAGCACCGGAAATAAACTAGAGCAAAAACAAAACCACTGTGTCATCCCAAACTTGTTTCGGGATCTAGCATAAATTAGTTGTTTGCTTAAGATGCTGATCCGCCAGCCCTCGTGGAATCCCGCAAAGTGGGGCCACGCAGTGGCATTCCACAGGGGCAGCCGGCGGACAGCATGACACTTATTTTCTTCTTAGTATTTCTAAAATATCCTCTTGCCTAAACCTGCCAAATCCGTGTCATCTGCGTTCTATTAAATAAAAAAAGCCTGATTCTGAAATAAGTCAGAACCAGGCTTCTATAAATATTTTTTCTAAGTACTAATTCTCTCCGTCAGAGCCGGAACCGTCATCACCGCTGCCCTGATTTTCGGTATTCTGCGGAATTTGCGGAACAGCCGATGGGGTTTCAGAAGAATTATTCAAGTCACCGGTTGTTTGCTCGGTACCACTTTGCTGAACAGCACTTTCGGTAGGTCCGCCGCCGCCTTCAATAGCAAAGTTGGCAAGCACGCAAAGTACCAGCAGTGCAGTTGCCAATACAGTTGTAGATTTCGATAAAAGATCGGCTGTGCGCCGCGCACCCATTCCGCCGCCGCCACTCATAGCTCCGCCGGCCAAACCGCCGGATAGTCCGGAACCCTGTCCGGGTTGTAGCAAAACGACGATCGTTAATAAAACGCAGATCACAATGATCACTGAAAGTATAATGGTGTAAAGCATAATCCTATTTTGTGTAATAAATTTCTTAGACTGGTAAAGATATCCAATTTTCGGTTTTTTTACAACGTGATAGCAAAAGATAAATTCTAATGTTAGCTTTGCATATCAACACCGCTAAAAGCAAATAATTTACATAGTGAACGAGTATTCCCAACAACTTTCAGATTTTATTTCCCAGTCGCCGGAATTGACCTACAATATTGTCATATCACTGGTTTCAATTTTTATACTGTGGCTGATCCGCTTTATCGCCGTCAGGATTGTGAACCGCAACATTGATGACAAAAAAATTCAGTACAAATGGCGCAAAAACCTGACCTATGTCAGTGTTTTTCTAGGCTTCCTGATTGTAGGGCGCATCTGGTTTGAGGGGCTCGGTTCCATTGCTACTTTCCTTGGCCTGCTCTCTGCCGGTTTGGCCATTGCCCTGAAAGATCCGGTATCAGACTTTGCAGGGTGGATTTTCATTGTCTGGCGCAAACCGTTTGATGTGGGGGACCGCGTCCAGATTGGAGATGTTAAGGGTGATGTGATTGACGTGCGCGTATTTAAGTTTACCGTGCTGGAAATAGGTAATTGGGTACATGCTGACCAAAGTACCGGCCGAGTGGTTCACGTACCCAACCACAAAGTGTTCAGCGATTCTCTGGCCAACTATACCAGTGATTTTGAATTCATCTGGAATGAAATACCGGTGCTGCTCACCTTTGAAAGTGACTGGAAAAAAGCCAAAGAAATTCTGCAAAATATTGCCAACAAGCACCTTAAAAATTTTGTTGAAGAAGCCGAACGGCAGATACGGCACGCTACCAAATCCTACCTCATTTATTACAAACACCTTACGCCTATCGTTTATACTGATGTAAAGGACAGTGGGATAAACTTAACAATTCGACACCTGTCTAATCCGCGCCGAAGAAGGGGAGTCAGCCAAGCCATCTGGGAAGACGTATTAGACAAGTTTGCGGAGCACGATGACATCGAGCTGGCGTATCCTACCATGCGGATTTACAAAGAGGGAGAGTAGGTTAAAACTACTCTCATGCAATTCTTTTAATACGAAATCCGCCGCCTTGATCTTTCGGTTCGTTTTGGACCGTGTCCGACTACTGGCGGATCAAGCCAAAATAAACAGGTGCCAGTAAAAAGAATGGAAAATTATACGCATCCCGTCCGCCATTCGCAGACACTCATCTCCCCGAAGACTTGGGACAGGCAAGAGAGGACTTTCGAGGCTGGCTTCGACTTCACCCGCCTCAGGCGGATTGCGCTCAGCCTGACGCCAAACCATATTTTCTTTATGTCACGTTGAGCGCAGAGAGTCCGACCCAAGCCGGACGAATGTAGTCGAAACGTCAGAAATACTATTTAGGAATAGGCTGAATAAGCTCCGGGCCGCTGGCATTGATATCATTAACCTCTTCCGAGACACGATTTACCGCCATCTCTGTAAGCTGATAGGGTTGCATCATCGCCTTAATCTCGTTGGCGTCTACACTTTCTTCACCCAGCCACTTAGCATAATTTTCGCAGCGTATGATGACCGGCATGCGCTCATCTACCGGCTGCACTAACACATTGGCTTCGGTGGTAAGCATGGTACAAGAATACATCTCCCGACCACTTTCGGCCTTCCATACCGAATACAGCCCGGCAAAAGCCATTACCTTGTTATCAAGCAGGCGAATATAGAACGGCGTATTCTTTTTCTTGGAGGTCTTCCACTTGTAAAAACCACTGGCGGGAATCAGGCATCGGCGCTGCTCAAAACAGGCATCCACCCAGTCGTCTTCGCCCAGTTCTTCCACAGGATATTCGAAATGGGATTTCCCCTCCTGCTCGGAGTCTGCTCCTTCGGAAATCAACCCCCAATAAAACTTTAGAATGTTACGCTTTTCGTTTTCGGTAAAGACGGCCGGTACCAGGCTGCCCGGTGAAATATTATACTGCGGATCAAAGAAGTCATCCCGCTGAGAAGTGACTCCGAATACCTGTTCTATTTCATCCTTGTTACTGTCCAGTACAAATCGATCACTCATGCCAAAAATAATTTTTCTTTTGCTTTTCGTGCATTACGTTAGTGTTCAGCTTTAAGTAATGCAACTGCTAATTTGAACACAATGTTTCTTGAACATGAATATTTTTGTTAATGACTCAGACAAAAGGATCCGTGCGGGCTGGCGCATAGCGCTTCAGCTCATTCTTTTCTGGGTTTTTATGGTTTCCATGCTCATTGCCAATGAGTCGATGATTACCCAGGACCTCAAGCTTTATAACGCTCTTTCCATGGGTATTGCCGGATTGGCCAGTGTATGGGTTGCCGCTATCATTTTAGATCACCGGCCTATCCTCGATTACGGGCTGGGATGGGATTCCACCTGGAAGAAGGAGCTTGGCCTTGGTATTCTCTTTGGTACTTCTGCAATGGGTGCCATATTCCTGGTTGCGTGGTCGGCCGACTGGCTAACCGTTACGGGCTATGGCTGGGAACGCAGCTCGTCTATTCCTTATGGGCTATGGCTAATTACCTACTTCATGGCGATGGCAATTATTGGTTTTTATGAAGAACTCCTTTTTCGAGGTTATCAAATATTGAATCTGGCAGAAGGATTTCAGTTTCTAAAAAAGCGCCCTCTCTATCCCTGTCTGCTTGCGGTGGGACTCAGCTCTATTGCTTTTGCTTTAATGCATGCCGGTAATGCTAATGCCTCTCTAATGTCTACCGTAAATATTGCTATCGGAGGTGCTGTACTGGCTGTTCCCTATATCTATACCGGCCGGCTGGCTCTTTCTATAGGGCTCCACTTTTCATGGAATGTAGTACAGGGCGGTATCTTTGGTTTTGCAGTAAGCGGTACCCCTTTTCGGGGTTCATTAATTCAGGCACAAAACCAAGGCGCCGAATACATTACCGGAGGTGCTTTTGGGCCCGAGGGCGGGCTGTTGGGCTTGCTGGGGCTGGCCCTCATTCTCGGTTTGTGCTTGTGGTATGTGAGTCGAACAGCATCGCTCAAAACACCGCACCAAATCTTTCTCTCTTCAGGATCTGATTTTGATAAAAGGGATGAGCAAAGATGATAAGTTTTGTATATTCAGGCACCTAATGTGCATCGCTTGTTTTTGAAGCGGTGCGAGAAGCACAATGTTAAATAAAAATTGAGGTGAGAACGTTGAATTTTGAAGAATTGAACCTGAGTCCGGCAATGATGAGCGGACTCAAGGACGTTAAAAAAGACAAACCAACCGAACTGCAACAAGCTGTACTGCCTGCCATCCTTGAAAAGAAAGATGTCCTTATCAAGGCTGAAGATGGGAGTGATAAAAACGGCGTTATTGGCATCTCTGCTCTCCAAAAGTTTTCTGCCATTGATGAGCCGAAGGGTACGCATATCCTTATTCTGACACCCAACCCCAAGGAAGCTACAGAAATTGACGAGCTTATTTGGGCTATGGGTTATCATGCTCAGGTAGAATGTGCAGCCATACATCTGGATGGAAACCAGGAAGAACAACAGAAATCCATTGAAAGTGGTGTGCCTATTCTTGTGGCAAACCCGGGACGCCTGCTGGATATCCTGGAAGAAAATAAATTTATCTTCCGACATGTAGATTGCATGATTATAGATTCTATGGATCAAATGGTTTCCATAGGACTTGTTGACAAGCTCAAGGCCATCAACAAGCGGGTGATGAGCGACTGTCAAAACGTGCTTATTTCTAACGAGCTTAACAAAGAGGTTACCTCTTTTGCCAAATACTTCCTTGATGAACCTGAAGTAATCGGTTTTGAAACGGGCGGCCCTGATGGAGAAGCAGGCGCTCCGCCTGAGGTTCCTCAAGATCTTACTCAGCACTATATCAATGTGCCTCCGCGCATGAAAATTACTACGCTGATGGCGCATCTGGAGAACACCCCTGATGACCGTTGTGTAGTCTTTACAGCATCCAAAAGGGGAACAGACCGACTCTATCGCGTCTTCCGTAAGCGAAATCTGAAAGCTACAAGCCTGCATGGAAAACTTTCTGATGAAAAACATGCTCAACGATTTGCCAACTTCTCCAACGGTGATGTGCAATACCTTCTTGTGGCCGACATTTCTGCCGGAGAATTAGATCTTGATAAAATTACACAGGTTATCAACTACGACGTACCCAACGACTCTGATGAATATCGCTATAGAGCCAACCTGGTAGGATCCGGGAAAGCAGCCCGCATGGTTTCACTCGTTTCCAAGCAGGATCGCAGCGATATTAAAGAGCTGGAAAATGAACTGGGACAATCGCCTGAAGAGATTCCACTGCCTGACAAGGTAAACGAAAAGCTCAAGCAGCGTAAAAACAAACAAAGCAATAAGAAGAAAGAGCGGCCTAAACGAGGCGGTAATAACAAAGGGCAAAATAAAGGAAACAAAATGGAACTGCCCCGACCTTCTTATGATAAGCTAAGCGGTGGGCGCAGCGGTGACGCCGACGAACGAACAGGCGTTGTAGAATTTTTCAAAAAGCTATTTTCCTGATCGGATAATAAAAAAAGCTTTCCACTACATTCTAGTAATGGAAAGCCTTCTCTTTTCCTGGGGCTTTACTTATGCCGTCAGTTTCTCTTTCCCTTTAGCCGGCATTACCACATCTTTGATCGCTTCAAATGCGTCTAATGTTTTCTGAATATGTTCATCAGTGTGTGAAGCTGTTGGAATAAGTCGAATCAACACCGTACCCTTGGGCACTACAGGATAAGTAACTCCACTCACAAACACCCCATGATCTTCACGCAGCTTGCGCATGATAGTTTGGCAAAGCTCGGTACTACCCTCTGTCAGTACCGGGGTCACGGGACATTCAGCCGGCATCACATGATAACCAATATCTATGAGTCCCTGTCGCAGTTTTTGGGTGTTTTCCCAAAGCTGTTCCCGCCACTCAGGGTGTTCACGCATAAGTCTCAATCGATGGCGAACTGATTCAACGATAGGCATCGGAACAGATTTAGCAAAAATCTGACTTCGTACATTAGCTTTCAAAAATTCTTTAACACGCTCTTCACAGGCTACAAAAGCACCTATAATTGCAAATGCCTTGGCGAATGTACCAAAGTAAATATCAATGTCATCATGACAACCAAGATGCGTTCCTGTTCCGGAACCATCTTCACCCATCGTTCCAAGTCCGTGAGCATCATCAACCAAAAGACGGAAAGGATACTTATCTTTAAGGGCAATCATTTCGTTGAGAATACCGAGGTCTCCGGTCATCCCAAACGCTCCTTCCGTAACAACCAAAATTGAAGACTCCGGCTTGGCTTTGCGATGAGCTCTTTCCAGCTGTTTTTCAAAACTTTCAATATCGTTATGCTTGAAAACAAATTTCTCGGCCATTGCCAACTGCTTGCCATCTACAATACAGGCATGAGAAAGTTCATCATAAATCAGAAAGTCATTCCGATCAACCAGCGCATGAATCACACTCATTATTCCCTGGTAGCCATAATTTAGCAATAGCGCAGATTCCTTACGTACAAAATCAGCCAGTTCTTCTTCCAGCTTTTCATGCTTGGTTGAGTTGCCGGTCATCAGACGGGCGCCCATAGGCGTGCTAAAACCGTACTCGGCCGCTACCTTTGCATCAAATTCTTTTACTTCTTCAAGTCCACCGATACCCAGATAGTCATTAATACTCCATACAATGACATCCTTGTCGTTAAACTTCATTACCGGGCCCAGGGGTCCTTCTAATTTCGGAAAGGTATAATATCCATATCCTTCTGATGTAAATTCTCCGAGTGGTCCGGGTCTGCCCTGAAGCTTATCAAATAAATCCATATCCCGTTGTAATGATTACTTTGGTTTGGGTTAAGATGAGAGTAATATACAAAATATAAAAGGCCTGAACGGCCTTACAAAAGACGGAAAAAAGGTACGCAAATTTCAGCTTTTCTCAAAAATGAAGCTTTAGCAATAAAAAGCTAAATATTTGCTTCTCTATATGCTTTTTGCCCAATTTCAGCTACCGTTTTGACAAGAAAGTCAATGTCTTCGTTGGTTGTACGATGATTGATAAAACACACTCTGAGAGCTGATATTCCCTTAATCTTGGTGCCTGTTAGAAATACCCGCCCATCTGATTCTATTCTCTCAACAATACTGTCATTCAGTGAATCAAGAGCAGAGTTATCAAGTCCACCGGGATTATACCGAAAACAAACTATAGAAAGCGGCGCCGGGGCCACCATTTCGAAGTTGCTATGCCCTTTTACCTTCCGGACTAAATATGTGGCTTTATCAATGTCAGCTTCAATCGTCTCCCTTATTTTTGCAGCCCCATAGGTTTTCAGAGTCATCCATACTTTCAGTGATTTGAACTCTTTGGTGAGCGGAAGATTATATTCCATCAGGTCTGTTCGCGTACGGTCTTCTTTATCCGATTTCAGATAATCGGGTATAGTGCTAAAAGTTTGGCGAAGGTGTTCAGGGTTTTTAACAAGTACGCCACCCGCCTCAAAAGGTACATACATCCACTTATGGGGATTGATGACCACGGAATCAGCTTCCTTAATTCCATCAAAGTATGAGCTCACTTTAGGAACTGCGGCAGCCGGACCACCATAGGCGGCATCTACATGAAACCACAGATCATACTTCTTACAAATTCTGGAAACTGCTTTTAAATCATCCAATGCACCATTGTTGGTTGTTCCTGCGACTCCAATAGCACAAATGGGATAAAAGCCCGCATCTTTATCTTCTAGAATTTTTTTCTCAAGCGCTTCTGTATCCATTTGCAAATCGTCATTGGTCGGAATCTTCCGCAAATATTTCTTGCCTATACCCAGCATATCCACTCCTTTATCAAAGCTGGAGTGTCCTTCTTCAGAAACATAGACAGTCAATAGGGGACAATTATATAATCCTTCTTCCGCAACATTTACCGGCGCTTTTATGGTGCGTGCCACCGCCAGACAGTTATGGTTCGCTACCGACCCTCCGCTTAGTAATACCCCGGCACTGCCCGTGGGATAACCAATAAACTCTGCCACCCATCGCATTACCAGTCGTTCCATTTCGGTACTGACCGGCGACGAATGCCACTTCAGGTTATTTTGATTAAGCGATGCCTTAATCATCTCCGCCAATACTGCTGCCTGGTTGCCCCCTCCCGTTATATAGCCGTAATACCTGGGGCCGGCACTATTGGTAATGCTTCCAAGAACATCATCCCGGACTTTATCCAGGAGATCCTCCATTTGCATCCCCCTCTCGGGTAGTGGTTCTTCAAACAAAGCCATCACTTCTTCAGGTGACTTGCCGGCAAAAACCTTCTGTTCCTTTTTTTGATTATAGTACTCCTCAATTAGCTTGCCGGCTTGTTCTAACCATTGATGAAATTGTTGAGAGGAGACATCAAGATTCATTTATGCAAGGACCTTTAAGTTATAACTTTTTTTAAAAAACGGCTGATCGTAACGATTCTTTTAAAACAAGGGATAGCAATATACTTTATTTTTTCTCTTCGTCCCTTCCCGGATGGTAATTAACCATAGTTGCAGCACATGGCGCTCCACAAAGAACAATACCTGCAGAAATGTACATCATCGTTTTAAAACTGTTTAGAAAAGACTCGTTGAGGCCTTTTTGCAAAACTTTTCTCATTGCAGGATCTACCTGTTCCGGTATTACTGCTTTGACCAGGTTGGCTTTTTGTTCTATCATTTCTTTACTCAAGTGATCGGGGATGTCGTTGTACTGCATCCACTCCAGCAATTCGCTGCCAAAAATATTTATAGCCACTGCTCCCAAAAGTGCAACCGAAAGCATTCCCGAAAGACGTGATACAGCCTTATTTATTCCTGAAGCTGTTCCCGTTAAAGACTGATCTACAGAACTCATCACTACAGTATTAAGGGGCGCAAAACTTACCGCTACTCCCAAGCCCATAAAGGCTATTCCCGGCAAAAAATTAACCCAGTAAGAACTGCCATCTCCTAAAATACCTAAAAGCACAAAACCCAAACTTGTCAGCACCGGACCAACAACCAACATTGGTCGCGCACCATAACGAGCAATTAACCCACCAGACCAGCGTGACAGGCTTCCAACCAAAAGTGGAAAGGGAATAAATGCCGCTCCAGCAGCTGTAGCAGAATACCCCTGTACTTGTATTAGGTTAAAGGGAAGTAAAAAAAATACGCCGGCTAATGACAAAAAGAATGACATAGTTACTAAATTAGCACCGGAAAACGTACTCGATTTAAAAATGGAAAGCGGTACCATGGGGTTTTCTGTTTTCTTTTCAAGCCAAATAAAGGCTGTCAAAACTAATCCTCCGGTTGCCAGTGTCAATAACACAAAGGGATGTATCATTCCAAATTCTGATCCTTCAATCAGCCCGTAACAAATGAGTCCCAGACTTAGCGTAGCCAGCAAAGATCCCCCCCAATCCGGCTTGGCATTTTGTTCTCGTTCTTTACTTTCAGGAACCCGCCAAAAGAGTATAGCCAATGCAATAACAGCCATCGGTACGCTAATTAAAAAAATAAACCGCCAAGAAAAATAATCAACGAGTATCCCGCCCATCAATGGTCCCGTTGCTGTAGCCAATGCTGTTGCCGCAGACCATGTGCCT
The DNA here is from genome assembly GCA_034521755.1 of Balneolaceae bacterium. Lineage (GTDB taxonomy): Bacteria > Bacteroidota > Rhodothermia > Balneolales > Balneolaceae > JAXHMB01. Next base: position 499,225 of record JAXHMB010000004.1, on the reverse strand, counting down.
ATGGCTTTTCCCCGCTCTCCCTCTTCATACAGATCTGTAATAATAGCAAGGCTTCCCGGAATCATAAAAGCTCCACCTAAAGCCTGTCCCGCTCTGGCCAGTATAAGTTGCTGTACATTAGGTGCTAAGCCACACCAAATCGTTGACAGCAAAAAAATAAAGATTCCTAACCCAAAGATTCTTTTTCTTCCATAATAATCACCGGCAGAGCCTCCTGTTAAAATAAGTGTACCCAAAATAAAAGTATAAATACTTATCACCCACTGCATATCTGCAACAGTGGCATCAAGCGCAGTCTGTATTGCAGGCAAAGCAACATTAACTACTGATCCGTTTACAAATGCCATGCTGGACCCAATAATTGTAGCAGCCAGTGCCCATTTCTTTGATGTTTCAGAATGTGTGATCATTTTCTACCTGTAATAACCCTGTTTAAAAAACACCTCTTGAATAATGAAAAACAATAACTTGAATTCAATCCCGAAGTGCAAACCCTCTAAAAACTTGTTAATTGAATATAGGCAGATAAATATTTATTCTTTTTTTTCTCTTAAGTATATCTTTAGCTGTTGTTTTAAAGAATTTAAGATCACCAAATTGGTTAACCTTTTTAGTTTAATTAGTTGATGAAAAAAATAATAAGCGGGATTCAACAAATTGGTATAGGCACCCCCAACGAAGAAAAAGCATTTGAGTGGTACAGAAATCACTTGGGAACAGACATTTGTGTTTTTCAGGATGCAGCAGAAGCTAATTTAATGACACAATATACAGGTGACGAAGTTCACAGTCGCTCAGCTACCCTCGCTATGAACCTGCAGGGTGGAGGCGGACTGGAAGTCTGGCAATACACAAGCAGAGAAACCAGCCCCCCCTCCTTTGATGTAACGATTGGAGACTACGGTATTTTCGGAACGCGCATTAAATGTAGAAATCTAGAAGAAACATTTGAGTTTTTGAACTCAAAAAATGTGAATGTAGTCAGCAATCGTATTGAACAAGATCCAGGCGGCAATCCTCACTTCTTTGTGAAAGATCCTCATGGCTTGGTTTTCCAAATGGTGGAAGGTAACTCCTGGTTTTCAAACGGCAAGCACCATTCCGGTGGGGTAGCCGGTTGTATGATAGGGGTTTCAGATATTGATCGTTCTTTTGAGCTCTATAAGGATATTCTGCAATATGATACTGTAGAGTATGATGAAGAGGGCGTTTTTGAAGACCTGAATGCTCTCAGCCAAGGGACACAAAAAATGCGACGGGTACTGCTAAGCCACAGCCAACCCAGAAAAGGTTCTTTTAGTCAACTGCTTGGGCCTAGCAAAATTGAGTTAGTGCAGACCTACGACAGGAAACCCAGAAAAATTTTTACAGATCGCTATTGGGGCGACCTTGGTTTTATCCATCTTTGTTTTGACGTAAAGGGAATGGATCAACTAAAAAATGAATGCCAAGAAAAAGGATTTCAATTTACCGTTGACAGCAAAAATTCGTTTGATATGGGCGATGCTGCAGGAAGATTTAGTTATATAGAAGACCCTGATGGCACTCTTATCGAATTTGTTGAAACGCATAAACTGCCAATTTTGGAAAAATTCGGCTGGTACCTAAATCTACAAAAACGCCCTCCCGAAAAACCCATACCAAAATGGATATTACAATTTTTAAGGTTGAGCAGGGTTCGGTAGGTGTTTTGAACCCCTTGACAGAATCACTACTTCTTAAACTGAAACCGGTTTAAAGTTTACAATCCCGTGGCAAAAACTCATCATCCTATCCGAAATTTAACCGCACAGCTAAAAGAACATCAAGCTTTCTCCAAAAAAAATTTTCGCAGAATTGCAGCCTTTTATCTCAAGCTTTTCCTTCAAGAGCCATTTCGAATTTTTGAACGGTTAAGATATGGCTCAAAAATAAAACACCACACACTTAACCGCGACCCTATTTTTATTATTGGACACTGGCGCAGTGGTACCAGTTTTCTGCAATATTTAATGGCACAAGATCCACAGTTTGGTTTTATGAACAAGTTTCAAGTTGTCTTTCCTGATATTTTTTTACACTCAGAAAAGTTTCTTAAACCGCTGATCAACAAAATTCCTGATACGTTAAATCTAGTTCAGGATGCTCAAAATATGTCTATTAACCTGGAACTTGATAGTCCCAGTGAAATTGAAATTGCCCTGACAACCATGATATCTCCTACCAGCTTGCATTGGGGGCATATTTTTCCAAAAAATGCACAAGAGTATTTTGACAAATACCTCTTTTTTGAAACAGCCAGTAACCAAGAAATAGAACAGTGGAAAAAAGATTATGCATTTCTGATTAAGAAAATTTCCTTAAGTGCTGGGGGACTACAAGTACTCATAAAAAGCCCTGGCAATGCAAGCAGAATTGAAAAGCTCCTCGAACTCTATCCAAAAGCCAAATTTATTTTCATACATCGTAATCCATATGATGTGTTTTATTCAAGCAAAAAGTTATGGAATACGCTACTGGATAACTTAGCACTACAAGAATTTAGCGATCGTAAAATCGAGCAGGAGATAGTAAAGGTATACAAAAAGTTAATGTCAGCCTATATTCAACAACGTACTATAATCCCCGAAGAACAGCTTGCAGAAATTCGCTTCGAAAATTTTGTTGAAAGCCCTTTGCCTGAGCTGGAAGCAGTATATAACAAGCTGGACATTTCTGGGTTCAAACAAGCGGAGCCTTACTTTGAAAAGTTTATACAACAAAAAACATCAGGCAAATCATCGAACTATAATTATGAAAATTATGTAATAAATACCTTAAATAAACACTGGGAATTTGCATTTGAAGAATGGAATTACCCAATAATTGAAGCTGCTAAAGAAAAAATTTAACCTTTTAAACAATTTATTAAATGAAATAAATAATGTATTTTTACCCTTGAAGTTTGCTTTTATAGAATATTTACAACCTTGAAAAAAGCAATGAGCCATGAGCAAAGAAATTAAAAATGAAGGTCAGGGAACCATTTTTGGAGATTCGTTTTTAGAACCTTTAACAAAGGCGCCTCCATATATATCAGCCTCAATTTATTTAAGTGCTGTAATTATTTTGTTGGTTATTGGATATAGGATGCAAGTTGTTGAATCTTTTTTGGCAGGTGCCTCGATATTTATAGGAGCTGTATTCTTTTGGACACTCTTCGAATACTTTGCCCATCGCTATCTTTTTCACATTGATGAATACTTTCCCAACTCAGAGCTTGCCCAAAAACTTGCTTTTACCTTTCACGGTATTCACCATGAATATCCCAGAGATACCGAACGAATTATTATGCCCCCGGTACCAGGCTTAATGATAATCGGTATCTTATATGGTGTCTTTTTACTGATATTAGGAAACTACGCTTATATATTTATGCCTGGATTTGTGACAGGATATTTGATTTATACTCGCATTCATTATAAAACACATACAACACCCGTTCCATCCTATCTCAAGTCAAACTATCGACATCACTCCTTACATCATTACAAATACCCTGAAAAAGCATTCGGGATTTCTACTACCTTGTGGGATCGTGTTTTTGGAACTATGCCTCCGGAGTAAAAGGGATATCTTTTTTTAAAATCCCTCATAAAAATACTGCCGCATGCCTAATGTAAATATCAGCGCTCCGTAAATAGCGTGTTCTACACTTACCCAATATAATGAGCGGGTCCGCTGGTAGGTTCGCGCAAACATGACGCCACCTACAAAAGAGATAAGCAGTGCCCATTGATTGTCATAAACAATATGTAAAAATGAAAATGAAGCGGCACTCATTAACAGCAGCGCCCATTTTGCTGGAAACAGTTGTTCATATCGGTAGAAGAAGAATTCCCTGTATATCAGCTCCTGGGGTAAAGCAGAAAGTAGTGGATACAGCGTCATTATGATAAGCCAAATCTGCGTGTTCTCACGGGGCAGATCCAAAAATGTTGATGGATGAATTAAAAGTACCAGGCCGGCTATAGACCCTGCAACAACCAGTGAATTTACCAGCAACCTCTTGCGCTGCTCAACACTCGTTGGCCGATAAAAGAGTTTCTTCATGTTGTATGAGGAATCAGCCCACAGAATCAACACGCAGACAAGGGTCACAATTAGCAGAGCAACGACTTTTTGAATGGGTAATAAATTAAAATAAAACACCACCGGCATACCGATAAAAATCAGCAAAAACTCAATCCCCCGAAATATTTTTTGTAGTCTGCTCATTGTATCTCTTTATGTATTGTGAACGGACGGTTTCTCCATCCTGTTTCTTTTCACTTATACAGACTAAGTGAATGTAATTTTTATTTCCTTTTAAACCTCATCTTCTGAGATAAAATTCGTATATTCACTTGTTTATTCGAATGACAAAATTTGCCTGAATGTCCCAAAGCAAAGCAGTAACAGAACCAAAAACAAACGGCACTCCAAAAAATGGCGATCGTCCCATTATTGTCAAGGGAGCTCGCGTTCACAATCTGAAAAATATTGACGTTGAGATTCCCCGCAACAAGATGACCGTTATTACAGGAGTCTCCGGATCGGGTAAATCAAGCTTGGCCTTTGATACAATTTATGCTGAGGGTCAGCGCCGTTATGTGGAAAGCCTTTCGAGTTATGCCCGTCAATTTCTGGAACGCATGGACAAGCCTGATGTAGATTTTATACAAGGCATTTCTCCAGCCATGGCCATTCAGCAAAAAACGACTTCCACCAATCCCCGGTCCACGGTTGGTACAACTACAGAAATCTATGATTATATGCGTCTGCTATATGGACGTATTGGCCGGACCATTTCGCCAAAATCAGGTGAAGAAGTTAAAAAAGACAGCACTAAGACCGTCATTGAAACATTGTTTGATGAGTTTGAAGAAGGCACCAAGTTTTATGTACTCTTTCCTATTCCCCACCACGAAGACAAGACCCTGGAAGATGAGCTGAAAGTGCTCAAGGAAAAAGGGTTTACCCGCCTGCTGCATGTTGAAAAGGAAGAAACTCTGGATCTGACTACAGACGACATCAACCCAAAGAAATTGGATAAGGATGACTATCGGGTACTTGTTGATCGTCTTGTAGTCAAAAAAGATGAAGACACCCGTGGGCGTATTGCAGGCTCGCTTGAAACCGCATTTCAGGAAGGCCATCAACGGTGTTCAATAAAAATAAGAAATGGTGAAGAACTTCCGTTCAGCGAACGCTTTGAAATGGACGGTATGGAGTTTGAAGAACCCTCACCACAAATGTTTTCTTTCAACAACCCTTATGGTGCCTGTGATACCTGCGAAGGGTTTGGACAAGTTGCCGGTATTGATGAAGATCTTGTTATCCCCGATCCCGAAAAGACCATTCGCAATGGTGCTATTGCCCCCTACAGTGGACAGAAATTCAGCAGGCACCTGCGTGACCTTATTAAAGTGGCAGCCCGCTATAGTCTCCCAATTGACACACCATACAGTGAGCTTTCGAAAGAGGTGAAGAAAATCCTCTGGGAAGGAAAGGACGAATACATAGGCATCCGGCCCTTTTTTGAAGAAGTTAAAAGTCAGTCTTACAAGGTTCACATGCGCGTGTTTTATTCACGCTATCGAGGATATAGCCGCTGCCCTGATTGCGAGGGTTATCGCATGCGTGGAGATGCATTATATGTGAAAGTGAACGATAAACACATCGGCGAAGTCGCTGAAATGACGATTGGATATGCCCGGGAGTTTTTTGAAAACCTGGAGCTTACCGAGTTTGAAAAGGAAGTTGCCGAGCAAGTACTTTATGAAATCCGCAAGCGACTTAAGTACCTGGATGAAGTAGGGCTTGAATATCTCACCCTAAACCGCCTTGCCAATACATTAAGTGGCGGCGAATCTCAGCGCATAAGCTTGGCCAACTCACTGGGAAGCTCACTGATTGGAAGCCTGTATGTTTTGGATGAACCAACTATTGGTTTACACCCTCGCGACAATAACCGTCTTATCAATATCCTTAAATCACTGCGTGATATTGGAAATACCGTATTGGTAGTAGAGCACGATCCCGAAATGATCAAGGCTGCCGATAATATTATTGATATAGGTCCTTTTGCCGGCATTCATGGCGGTGAAGTCAACTTTACCGGGACTTACGAAGATCTTTTGGAGTCCAAGACACTTACCGGGAAATACATCAGTGGACGCAAGAAAATTCCACTTCCTGAAAAGCGTCGGCAAGGCACCGGTAATGCTATTCGAGTTGAAGGAGCAACAGAGCACAACCTCAAAAGCCTTGACGTGGATTTTCCATTGGGTAAGTTTATTTGCGTGACGGGAGTAAGTGGTTCCGGGAAATCTACCCTGGTGCATGATACGCTTTATGCTGCCATCCAAAAGCGCATGGGTACTTATAACGACAAAATTGGCCGCCATAAAAACCTTACCGGCGTCAACCACATTGATGCTGTTGAGATGGTTGATCAATCACCTATTGGTCGTTCTTCCCGGTCTAATCCCGCCACTTATACCAAAGCTTTTGATGGCATCCGCGACCTGTTTGCCAATACGCGTCAGTCTAAAATTATGGGATATGAACCCGGGCATTTCTCATTTAATGTACCTGGCGGCCGCTGTGAAAACTGCCAAGGGGAAGGTATCCAAACTATTGAAATGCAGTTTATGGCTGACATTGAGCTGACCTGCGAAGAATGTAGCGGCAAGCGGTACAGAAAAGATGTACTGCAGGTTAAATATCGTGGGAAAAATATTCACGATGTCTTAGATATGTCAGTTAGTGAGGCCCTGGAGTTTTTTGTAGACGAAGACCGAATCACCAACCGCTTGCAGCCCATGGAAGATGTGGGGCTTGGATATATCAAGCTGGGCCAAAATGCTACTACCCTGTCCGGCGGTGAGGCACAACGCGTAAAACTGGCAAAATTCCTTTCAAAAACACCCGGTGACCATACGCTCTACTTTTTTGATGAGCCAACCACAGGCCTTCACTTTGAAGATATTTCCAAGCTGCTTGATTCTTTCAATGAACTGGTAGACAATGGACATACTGTAATCATTATTGAGCACAACCTGGATGTCATTAAATACGCTGATCATATCATAGACATTGGGCCCGAAGGTGGTTTTGCCGGCGGGCAAATTGTAGGTGAAGGCACGCCTGAAGATATTGCTGAAATTGAAGAAAGTTATACAGGCAAATATCTGAAGGAAGTATTGTAGTTTTATTTCTCTTACTCAAACCTTTATCCTCCCTTGAGTCTTGCTATCATTAAAGCGATATTGAGCGAAATAAAATATTACAAAACATCATAAGTCAGGTCTTTTCTATGAGAGCGCGACTTTTTTCTCTACTCTGTCTTATTTTAATTGGCTGCATGCAAGCCCAACCTGTCCGACAGCACAAAACTCCGAATCCAATGCAACTCTTCAGGGATGGGAGCAGCGAATCCGCAACTTTATGCTGGACCGCAGCCATAACTTTGGAGGTACTTATTATAACAGAGGGCTTTTTCGTAGAAATGTATATGATATGGGTCCCGAACATAATCTCGACTTGCTAACCTACCGCTACAAGCTCTTTGATGACTATGACTGGATAACAGCTCAAAATGCGTACCGGGTAACTTTTGGAAGCTTGGGTGCTACCAACTTCCTTATGGAAAACAGCATAAAAAGTGATATCGATGTTGGTTCTTCCGGCACTGTAATGGTTCAGGGGTATCACGCGGAAAATGTCCGGGCTAACCGAATTCTTTTTTATTTGGGCTATGAACATGACCTGGGCGGGAACCATCACTTGGGCCTCAACCAAACGCTTACCAAAGATAAGTCTGACTTGGATGCCACCTTTTATTACCGGTATGGAAATTTCGCTGACGGCATGGCCAAAATCAGCTTTACTGCTCTGGACTGGATCAGTAATGTGGTTCAAAAATTGGATAAAGATGGGTGGGCTAGTACTTATAAATCACGTGGTATTGTTCAACGCAACCACCAGTACAGTACCAAGCCCAAACTGATTTCTATCAATTTAACAAGCCCACAATATCATGGTTTTAGAGCAGAGCTTTTGGGCGGCGTTCAAACCTATTCAAAGAAAACCGTTACTGAAAATATTGACACCTTGAACTATGTTGATGAAGAGTGGGCTCACTACCTGGGAACCCTTGTAGAGTATTCTAATGACCGTTTTACGGCTGGGATCACTTATCAGCGTACTTTTTCAAGGTTGGACCGGGAGCCTGCTGAAATTTCAAACTACCAACATAACTTTGTGAACCGACAGGTTACCAATCACTGGGGAGCTTTTGGATCTGCTCGCTATAAGTCTTTTCGAATTGAACAATGGCTGTGGTATGAATTCAATAAAGACCGCATTGCCGGGACAAGCGTTCCTGATGATCTGTCACCGATTACAGATCAAAATACAGCTTTTAACTATGTTGAAAAAAGGGTCACCCTAAAGAGCGGAATATATCGCGATCCTGTAGAGTCGGGGTTTCGAGCGGGATTGGAATTTCATGCAGCCTACACTTTACCACAGGGGGAAAAAGCACAAAATGGCGTTCGCAACTTCAACTTCAGGCAAATGTATCCCATAATTCAAGAGCGTAATGAACGGCTTACTTTTAGTTTTGGCTATCGGTTTAGTAAACGCTTTTACTTTCTTGCCGGGTGGTCCCTGGATTTAGACAGAGATACCAAGTTTGGAAATGGGCTCCCGAGAAACCCTACAACATTCAGAAAATTTGACGGAGGTTTCGGGCGGTTTTCTATAAACTGGTGAAAGACCAGGTATTTTTCTTTTAAGTTCAGTATTTGCCTCTTTGAGACACATAGGCTATTCTTATTAAAATCAAAGGTTATCTACGCAACTCATTTCATGCTTCGTAAACTTATCATCCTAAACTGGACGACTTTTCTGGCGCGGCTGACTCGCTTTCAGACCGTTTTGGTGGTTGGCTATATTTTCTTCTTATTAGTTCTTTTCTCAAACCTTTTGGGGAGTGCGCTGGTTATTGTCCTTTTTGATTCCAACCCGATGGTTTTGGAGCAGCTTCCTTGGCTAACACCCAAAATACACACCCTTATTCTGTTGGTTTTTGCCAATGCACTTTGGCTGCTTCACTTTTCCTTTACGAGTACGCGGCTGCTCAATATGGAAGAAAACAGGAAGCTTTTGGCCTATGGATACCCCGCAAAAAAATTAAGTTGGCATTTAAACATCATTGGTTTTTTTCATCCACTAAATGTCATCTATAATTTTACATGGCTGGCTTTTTTGCTGGTACAAATAAGAAATATGATGTACATCCCGGTAGTTATTGCGGCTGTACTGGTAAACTATGCTGTCATCTATTCTCTAAAACATCGTTTTCTTAAACTTTTTGAGAAGCGTTTTAAACTCATTGTTTTCAGTCTCATTTTTATCCTTTTTGGCACCTTTCAGGCCCTTGCTATTTTATCCCGCCACACAGGATATTTCATCCGACACTATCTTCCCAGTCTGGATTCAACTATAAACTTCTTGTATTACACTCCCGGCGGACTTCTTCTCTCCTCTGCCATTAAAGATTATAACTTACTGACAGCCACCGTTGTTTATTCCTTTTGTGCTTTGCTTGTTTTCCTCATTTTTCGGGATCACTTTTTTAAAACCAAGCAAGGCTTGCAATCACCCACCACCTCCAAAGCCAAAAAAGAAAAAAGTACCTTGTGGGCCTTTACAAAAAAATGGCTCGGATTTAATGCCGGTAAATTTTACTACTACGTGCTATCTCATCCGTATAACAGGCTGCAAGCACTTACTATAGCACTTATACCTATAGTATATATCCCACTTTTGCTGCAACTGGAAAACGATTTTCTCAGTGCTGTTCTTGTTCCTACGATGCTTGCAGCTATTCCCGTTGCTCTGCTTGCCATGGGCATGGCAAATATGTATGGATATGAACACAAGGAGTTTCTACTTCATAAACAATTCCCAGTATCATTCGAAAAACAACTGAAAGAGCGATTCTTGGGCATCATTACTGTACCGCTGCTTATTTTCTATATGATCACCATTGCTGAAATCCTATACCTGCCAGAACTTGGTACTGTGTTTGGTATCTATATAGCCAATACTTTTTTCTTTGTTTGTTTCATGCTTGTCTTTTTGTGGTCCTCGTTTTATTACTTCCAAAAAGCCAGCTACTCTTCATTTAGCTTTAAGCACCCCATCATCTCACAGAAAGTAACGTTTATGATGACTTTTCTGATTTTTGGGTTGGGCTATGCTGTTTTTGCCCCAATGGGAGATCTGCAAATCTATCGCCTCTGGGTGATGTTTGGGCTCATCATTGCCATAAGCTTCTACCTTTGGCGAAACATGGAAATGCTGGTTAGGGCTTTTAATAATAAAGTTTTATCCCGATTATGGAGTGAAGAGGCGCAATGAAAATACTTGTTAAGTCTAAAGACTATTATTTATGGAACGGCTCGTAGAAATAAAAAACCTCAGCAAATCGTATGGTGAGGACCCCGTACTAAAAGACCTTTCGCTGTCTATTCCGTCAGGAAATATTTTTGGACTGATTGGACCAAATGGAGCAGGGAAAAGTACCCTTATTGGTATCTTGACCGGATTATTAGATTATACCGAGGGAGATATTTATGTAAACGGACTTCTGCTGAATGAAAAAGAATGAACTGCAAATTAAGAAACAGGTTGCCTCTGTGTTGCAGCCTCCGCTTCTTTTTGAACAGTTTACAAGCTACGACTTTCTGGACTATGTCTGCGACATGTATGAGGCAAAAACAGTAGGCCGCAAAGATAAAATCCATTCACTGTTTGAGTACTTGGGCCTGGCTGATTTTGAACATGCGAAAATCAATAAATTGTCTTCCGGGAGTAGAAAGAAACTTTCTTTTTGTGCTGCAATTCTTTCTGATCCCGAGGTGCTTTTTCTGGATGAACCATTTGAAAGCATTGATGTCATCTCCATTGGACGCATGAAAACTATTCTAAAGCATCTAAAACAGCAGGGAAAAACGGTGATCATTACCAGCCATATCCTGGAAATAGTTGAGAATCTCTGTGATGACATCGCCATTCTTCATGAAGGGAAAATCATTGCCTACCTGGATTCTAAAAGCCGGAAAAAACTGCAAAAAGACTCAAGTCTTAGTGAAATCTTTGAAAGCTATATTGAAATAGAGCAACCAAAAAGTGATGTGCTGAAATGGCTCTGAGATCAGACTGGCTACAAACAAAGCTGCGCGCCGGAGAAGAGCTCATTCATTCTACCCGGCTTCACAGCTACTTCTTTTATCCTCCAATATTATTCTTGCTTTTAGGCTTGGACTTCTGGTGGTTTCTCATTCCCGGGGCTCTCATGATGGGATATTACCTTTATCAATTCTTTTCCAATCATTTCGTAATTACCAATCAGCGTGTGATGTTTAAGAAGGGCCTATTCTATATTAGGGTAAAAGAATTCGATCTTGAGGATATCACCGATATTAATAGCATCCAAAATTATGCTGATCGTCTTTTCGGTTCGGGCTCAATTTTGTTAATTGGGAAAACCTTTCCAACTGAAAAGATTAGCAACATAAGCAAGCCTGACGTTTTTAGAGATGCGCTTCGCAGCCAATTATAAAAAATCACTATATCAGTGACACCGAATGCTTTGTTCCCGTTATATAGCTGTATCAGTTAGAAAATTTCTGCGATAATTTCACAAACTTCTTCAAGCATTTGTTGGTGCTCTTTTGTAATAGAGTCTTTGGTATGTGAATCAATATCCAGTTCTGCAACAAAGGTACCATCTTTCATAACAGGTACTACAATTTCGGCTTTCACATGCACGCTACAGGCAAGATAGTTTGACTCCTGGCTGACATCTTGTACTACAAACGTTTTCTCAGTATCAGCCGCCTGCCCACAGATACCTTTTCCAAACGGAATTCTGGTATGATCAGTAGCTTCCCCTACATATGGGCCCAACACCAACTCACGATCGGCATCAGGATCTACGATATAAAATCCTACCCAGTCAAAAACATCAACTTTACGGTTCAGTTGTTCGCATACTTTTTGCAATTTTCCATCCCTGCTTAAAGGTGATCCTACGATGTCCTTAACTGATTTAAAAATTGATTGCTTGTTTACAGTACTCATTTAAAAAGGATAATTAGTTCACTAATTGTTTATCAAATCTACGGTTTAATTTTCCTTATAAAAAGAGCTCAAAATTATTTAACAAGATCTTAAAAGTTCCTATCTTTTGCTTCTATGTTTGAACAATTTTTATCTGATTCCGGAACCTTTTCAAGTTCAGTAGTAGGTGCTGCAACTTTTTTGATTGCTGCTTTTACGTCCATTATTTCTGTAGCTAATCCGCTGGCAGCTATGTCTATATTTTTAAGTCTTACCGGACAAAATACTGATATCGAGAGGGCTGCCATTGCAAAGAAATCTTCTTTCTACATGTTTGCAATCCTGACCATCTTTCTATTGGCGGGAACCTACATTATGAGCTTCTTTGGCATCAGTTTACCGGGTATACGCATTGCCGGTGGGTTAATTATTATGCGCGCCGCCATTTCCATGCTTAACCCTGAGTCTCCGGGACGCAAGCTTTCTGATGAAGATCAGGAAGCGGCTAAAACAAAAGCTGATATTTCCTTCACTCCCATGGCTATGCCCATGTTATCCGGGCCCGGTAGTATTGCTGTTGTAATTGGCCTGGCCTCTCAGGCCAGAGATATTAAGGATTTGGCTTTAGTGACTGCTGCAATCATTATGGTTGCATTAATTTCTTATATCGTTTTGCGAGTCGCTCCTATCTCTGCCAAATATATTGGGCCTTCAGGTATGAGTGCTGTAACACGCATGATGGGGTTCATCTCTATGGCCATTGCCGTTCAATTTATTTTAAATGGTATCTCTTCCTTCTTTGGAGTATGATAATGGCAAACTAGGAATGAAACTTATTCTTCTTTTTGACGTTTCTCTTTTGCCTCTATAATTCTCAGGCCATTCAGTGTCAACATAGGATCCACCTCATCAAATACCTCTGTGTACGGAGCAAGCAGTGTACTAAGTCCTCCGGTTGCAATTACTTTTTGAGCTCCCGACTCTTTTTTCATTCTTTGAACCAATCCTTCAACCATGGCAATATGTCCAAGCACCAAGCCCGACTGCATGGCTTCAGCGGTTGAATTTGCCATAGCGCCAGGCGGCACCTGAATAGAAAACTCTGACAGTTGCGCAGCATTGCCAACTAATGCCTCTATAGAAGTCTCCAAGCCTGCACTGATAGCACCCCCTGCCAATACACCGGGCTTTTGCACAACCATTACCGTAGTAGCCGTTCCAAAATCAACAATAATGCAGCTTTCCTGGAAATGGTTATATGCCCCCACCGCATTAGCAATTATATCTGTGCCCACTTCTTCGCGATTGTCCGTTGCCAGTTTTATTCCTGTATTTATAGAACCTCGCAGAACAGTAGGCTCTATATCAACAGTATTTTTAATACTTATCAGTAGGTCTTTTGTAATTGCAGGAACCACACTGCTGACAATAGCAGAATCAATCTCCAGTCCCTTCAGATGGGCAATTATTTCTTTGTCAAAAACAGTGCTCTCCAAAAAGTGTTCTGTTTCGATTCGCCATTGGTGTATCCAGCTCTTTTCGTCAAATACCCCAATCACAATATTGCTATTCCCGGCATCTACTGCTAAAAACATGAGCTCTTATTTATTTATAAAATTTTGTGACGCTATTTGAATAATTAGACATAACCTGCTATGCTAAGGCTTCACTGTCAGTAATTAAATGAAAAGTATATGCCCAAACCTAATATTGCGCAAGATAAACCTTTTGTAATGGAAATTGACGAAGGAACTTACGCGTGGTGCGCCTGCGGGAAGTCGGACAACCAGCCTTATTGTGATGGCTCTCATAAGGACACCGAATTTAAACCCGTTATTGAAAAAGTAGAAGAACCCAAACGCGTAGCCTGGTGTGGCTGCAAACATACCGGCAACGCACCCTTTTGTGACGGCTCCCACAAGAATATTTAGTAACGCCCAATGAATGCTTCTGAAAGATTACTTCGGCTTTTTGACTTTGACCACTGGGCAAATGATAAAGCACTGAATATCCTGACTGATGATCAGGATGAATCTTTAAAACTTATGAGCCATATTTTAGCTGCCCAAGAGCTTTGGTACAACCGTATCATTGGTGCTGACTTATCGGGACTTAAAGTCTGGCCTTTATATTCACTAAAAGAATGCAAGGATATATCAACAAAATGGCCGGAGAAATGGAGCTCTCTTATTAATAAAAATTCTAAAGACCTGGACCGCATCATTTCTTATAAGAACACCTCTGGGAATGCCTACAACACCATGCTTTCTGATATTTTACACCATGTAATTATTCATGGACAACATCATCGGGCACAAATTGCTACTTTATTACGTCAATCAGGCAACAAGCCACCAGCTACCGATTTCATTTTTTATGCCCGAGAGCAATAAAACTAATTATAACTAAACGGACAGAACCCTGGAACTACTCGAACAACTTTTAGCTGCTTTTTCCAGCTTTATGTGGGGGACACCGCTTGTCGTACTCCTATGCGGCGGCGGTATCTTTTTCATGATTTATTCTGGATTCACTCCCTTTCGTTATTTCAGACATGCCATTGAAGTTCTTCGTGGCAAGTATGATGACCCGGATGATCCGGGCGACATCAACCACTTTGAAGCGCTTTCCAGTGCCCTGGCAGCAACTGTTGGACTTGGAAACATCAGCGGGGTAGCAGTAGCTATTGCCATGGGTGGCCCAGGTGCTGTTTTTTGGATGTGGGTTAGTGCTTTCGTGGGCATGGCTACCAAGTTCTTTACCTGTACGCTTTCTATTATGTATCGAGGAAAAGACAGTGCCGGTGATATACAGGGCGGCACCATGTATATGATAGTAGAAGGACTTGGAAAAAAATGGAAGCCCTTGGCGATGCTTTTTGCTGTTGCCGGATTGTTTGGTCCATTGCCTATTTTCCAAGCCAATCAACTTACCCAGGCTCTGCGCGAAATTGTATACATCCCCAACGGCTGGGTAACAGAACAGGCACATTTTGGCGGCGATTTTATTACCGGGGTTGTTATTCTGTTGATTGTTTCCCTGGTAATTTTTGGAGGCATCAAGCGTATTGGTAAAGTAGCCTCACGTATGGTTCCTGCCATGGTAGTACTGTACATGGGTATTGTGCTAACTATTTTAGCTATTCATATAGATGTGCTCCCCTACTACCTAAAACTGATTGTCACCGACGCCTTTTCTGCCAATGCAGTACTTGGGGGTGCAGTTGGACAAATCATCATCACCGGTTTTAAACGCGCTGCATTCTCCAATGAAGCAGGAATTGGTACAGCTACACTGGCCCACGGGGCTGCCAAAACCAAGGAGCCCGTTCGCGAAGGGTTAGTTGCTATGATGGGTCCTGCTATTGATACCCTGTTAGTATGTTCATTAACAGCACTTTCAATTTTAGTAACCGGTGTTTGGAAGACAGGTGATGAAAATGGTATTGCATTGACCTCCGCTGCTTTTGGAGAAGCACTGGGTCCCATAGGACCCTACCTGCTTATTTTATGTGTGGCCGTTTTTGCCTTCAGCTCACTCTTTACCTATTCCTACTATGGCACTAAGTGCTTTGGCTTCCTGGTCGGTGCTGACAAACAAAAATATTACAACTACTTTTACGTGGTGTCCATCATTTTTGGATCGGTAACCACCATCTCCGCTGTAATTAACCTGATTGATGGCATGTACGCAGTTATGGCCATTCCAACGATGACCGTAGCCCTGCTCCTTGCACCCAAAGTTAAAGCCGCTGCCAAAGATTACTTTAGCCGGATAGATACGTTTAAAACGTATAAGTAATCTTTAAAGCCTTATCACACTTTTTTACAACTTTTGGACAATAGAACGATGCGCTGCACGTATAGTAATCTAGTGTTAATGATGCGGTAATTTCTACAAGAAATTATTACAGTATTTTTGACTTGAAAAGATCGCTACCTGATAAAGTAGCTTTCTAAGCATAGATAACCTTTTTAAAGCTCCGCAGGCATGCGGAGCTTTTTTATTTTGGTTATGGAATGGTTTCAGCAATCCATTATATTGAAGAAAAACAAGCTAATATATACGGCAATGGCTGACATCATTCTTGGAATTGATCCAGGTTCACGCAATACCGGCTTTTCTATTTTGACAGAAGAAGATGGCGTGCTCAAAGCCCTCCGATGTGATACCATCTCTTTGGCCCATATGGACGACCACTCCGATCGCCTGCAGCATATTTTTGAACAGATTACAAAGATTATTAAATCTTGCAGTCCAACTTCCTGCGCGGTTGAAACTCCTGTATACGGAGTTGACCCGCTTGCTATGCTTAAACTTGGCCGGGCACAAGCAGCTGCTATGCTGGCTATTACCAATGCCGGAATTCCGGTCGCCGAATATTATCCCAAGCAAGTAAAAAAATCTATCACCGGTAACGGAAACGCCAGCAAAGAGCAAGTGGCATTTATGCTCCGCAAAATGGTAACACTGCCAGATGAAAAGCTTTCTAAAGATGCAACTGATGCACTGGCTGTGGCGTGGTGCCATCTGATGAAAAATAATGTGCTTGGCGGTCAGCAAACATCATCAAAGAAAAAGTTGCACCAGAATAGCAGTAAGTCAAGCTGGGAGCAGTTTATTGCCGAAAACCCTGACCGCATTAAAGACTAATTTAGAACTTCTATGATAGCATATCTTAAAGGAAAACTTGCAGAGAAAGCCACTGATTATCTCATTCTGGATGTCAATGATGTTGGATACCATGTGGAAATTTCTACACTCACATACGAAGAGCTACCCAAAGAAGGCACCG
Source organism: Balneolaceae bacterium (assembly GCA_034521755.1). Classification (GTDB taxonomy): domain Bacteria; phylum Bacteroidota; class Rhodothermia; order Balneolales; family Balneolaceae; genus JAXHMB01. The sequence continues at coordinate 482,295 of JAXHMB010000004.1, read as the reverse complement.
ACATGCAGCTGTTGATTCACCATCATTTTACCGACAACGACCAGCGCCTCTTTGGTTTTTTTTCCTCCGATGAAAAGGAGCTTTTTGAACTGCTTATTACTGTAAAAGGAGTAGGGCCGAAGCTGGGTCTTACTATTTTATCCGGCCTCCCGGCTGCCCAAATTATTGACGCGGTAATACAATCAGACAAGGCCGCACTCACACAGATCACCGGCATTGGGAAAAAAACAGCCGAACGCATGATTCTGGAACTCAAGGATAAAATGGCAGAAATTTCAACTACCTCAGGTACCTCGGATACCGGCACGTCTGTTTCCGGCAGCCTGAAAGAAGAGGCTATTTCTGCACTGGAATCATTGGGCTTTAAAAAGCGTGATTCTGAAAAAGCGGTGATTGCAGCAGCCCGTAATAATGATGTTGATGACGTACAAAAACTGGTAAAAAAATCACTAAAACAGCTAAAGAGATAACAATTATTTAACGGGGTTCTGGTTTAATTTGCACCCCCTTCTTCGTACTATTACTGCTTAATGCTAAGGTAGACATTACGTTACTATAGCTTCTCATATATAACAAACCAATATATTTTGGCTGACAAGCAAACCATTCTCGTAGTTGATGACGAACAGGACCTTTTAGACCTGATTGAATACAACCTTAAGAAAGAGGGATTTGAGGTACTTAAAGCTGAAGATGGCAAAGAAGGCATTGAAATGGCACGGAAGCATTCGCCGGACCTTATGCTCCTCGATATTATGATGCCCGTTATGGATGGGATGGAAGCCGTAGAAATTATGCGTGATGATGATGATTTGCGACGTATTCCCGTCATTTTTCTTACAGCACGCGGCGATGAAAAAACAGAGGTCGAAGGCCTCAACAAGGGAGGAGATGATTATATTACAAAACCCATAAGCACCACTAAGCTCATATCCAGAATCAAAGCGGTACTACGCAGGGTTGAAGAAATCAAAGAGCCAACTAATCGCATCGAAGTTCACGATATTGAAATCGACAAAGACCGGTATATTGTAACTAAAGGTGATGAAGAGTATCACCTGCCCCGCAAAGAGTTTGAACTCTTATTCTTTCTTGCCAGCAAGAAAGGTCGCGTAATGGATCGTCAGACCCTACTTAACCAGGTTTGGGGCGATAATATTTACGTTGTTGATAGAACTATTGATGTACACGTCCGCAAGATTCGTGAAAAACTGGGGGATGAGTACATTGAAACTGTAAAAGGTGTTGGTTATCGTTTTAAAGAATGATTAAAAAGCTATTTAAGCGAAAATCCCGTCTGGCTTTTCGAAGTGCTTTGCTTGCGGGGCTGTCCATCGGGGGTGCCGATGTAGCTATTTCTGTGTTCTTTTTTGATGCTGCGCTCAGCAACTCCCTTTCTCATGCCGCCGCGCTCTTTTTTACTTCGTTCGTATTGGTTTATCTTACTATTTATAAAGTGCAGTTTTCCCGGCTGGAAACGCTCAACCGCATCAGCCGAAACATAGCCCGGAAGCGATTCGAGGACTATGAAAATCTGTCGCCGGCCAACCGTGACGAGCTCGATTATCTTGTTAAGCAATCTATTCGCGCAAGCAAAACAGTAGAACGCGAAATACAGCGGCTCAACCGTATAGAAAATTACCGAAAAGAATTTATCGGAGATATCTCACACGAGCTTAAAACACCCATATTTGCCATTCAGGGATTTGTAGAAACATTACTTAACGGCGCAATTGATGACGAGGATGTAAACCGCCAGTTTCTAAAAAAAGCAATGCGTAATATCAACAGGCTTATTGTTCTGACCAAAGATCTCATGGAGATTTCAAAGCTGGAGACCGGAGAGTTGAAATCAGAAGTTCAAGATATTTATCTTAGTGATATTATCACCGATGTAGTTGAAAGCCTGCAGCATAAAGCCCAAAAAGAAAATGTGGAGATCAATATAGATGATCTCGATAAGAATCTGCTTGTCAAGGCCGACCGCAATCAAATTAAGCAAGTACTTGGTAACCTCATCGAAAATGCCATAAAATATAATCGTCAGGATGGGTCCGTTACTGTTGGATTCAAGGACTATTCAAAAGACAACCACCGGGTGTTGGTTTTTGTAGAGGATACCGGCATTGGTATTGAGCAACAGTATATTGACCGGGTGACTGAGCGTTTTTTCCGGATAGACAAATCGCGTTCTCGTGAGAAAGGTGGTACAGGGTTGGGGCTGGCCATTGTAAAACATATCATGGAAGCACATGGAGAAGAATTTTTTGTAGAGAGCACCCCAAACGTCGGATCTACCTTTAGCTTTACGCTTACCAAAGTGGAACGTACTGTTGAACCCATTGAAGAGTAGCAGCTTTCTATCTTCACTGATAATTCGCTACCTTTCAATGCAATATCTACAATTCAAAACTCAACATTGTCTTTATGCTTCATGCTGTAATCATGGCCGGGGGGTCGGGAACTCGTTTTTGGCCGCGTAGCACACAAAAAAAACCCAAACAATTTCTAAATATTTTTGGGAAACGAACCATGCTACAGGCCACCGCCGACAGGATTGATCCACTTGTCCCTTCTGAAAGAATCTGGGTGATCACTAATGAAAAATATGTAGACCTGGTAGCAGATCAGCTTCCTGATGTTCCAAAAAATAATATTATTGGTGAGCCGGTAGCAAAAAATACAGCTCCGTGTGTAGCTCTTGCCGCTGCTTTAATTCAAAAGACAGATCCAGAAGGAACCATGCTGGTACTCCCGGCAGATCATCTGATCAATGATTCGAAGACCTTTCTTTCTATCGTGAAAACCGCCGAGGAGAAAGCAGAGGATAAAGGTAGTCTTATTACTATTGGCATAAAGCCATCCCATCCGGAAACCGGTTACGGATATATTGAATGTGAAACAGGCTCTGGCAATAACATAAAAGGAAATGAAGTCAATCATGTTGTACAATTCCGCGAAAAACCGGATGCGGTCACAGCAAAAGCCTTTATCAGTGCCGGTAACTTTTTATGGAACAGCGGCATGTTTGTATGGAAAGCTTCTACTATTATTGATGAGTTCAAAAACCACCTTCCTGAAATTTATAAAAATATTAAAGAACTGAATCCAAAAATTGGAAGCGACCAGGAAGAGAACGCCATCAGCCGGTTTTACCATGCTTGTTCTTCTGTTTCTATCGATTATGGCATTATGGAGCAAGCCGATCGCGTTTTTGTAGTGCCCGGTGAAATTGGTTGGAACGATGTTGGAAGCTGGAATGCTGTTTATGAGCTTCGTGAAAAGGATGAGCAAGGAAATGTGACACAGACCGAATGGCCGGAATTGGTTAATGCTTCAGATAATCTTATTCATAGTGAAAGCGGGAAAGTAATTGCATTGGTTGGTGTTGAAAACCTGGCCATAGTTGAAACTGATGATGCTATTCTGGTTTGTAACCTGGACCAAGCGCAAGATGTAAGGCAGGTTGTCGAATCTTTAAAAAAGAAAAAAGAAACACAGAAATTTTTGTAGCTATTTTATCTCTACGGAAAGTTGATCATATGCCAGCTGAACATTATCAGGCAGCTTTTTGTTGACCTCCTCATGGTTTACATAAGAATTCATATGAATTAGATAGGTTTGAGGAATTCCCAGATCCTTTGCTACATCACGTGCTTCAGGAATGGTCATATGGGTCGGGTGTTCCGGCTTCCAGCGCAAGCCACTTAGCACCAAAAGCTTAGATCCTTTGATAAGCTCTTTAGTTGGATCGGGAATGGACTTCACATCCGTGATATAAGAAATGTCATTCACTCGAAATCCCAGAACTTCAATATTGCCATGTTTAACGGGTAGGGGCGTTATTGTAATATCCTTAAACTGAGTGGGCTCCGATATCACTTCCATATCTAAAGATGTTGCCCCCGGATATCGGTCCGGACCAAACATGTACTCAAATCTTCTTTTTATAGCTTCTTTTGCATACTTGCTTGTAAAAAGCGGGAGGCTTTGATCTTGCTTCAAGCAGAAGGGGCGCAAATCGTCCAATCCTGCAATGTGATCCATGTGTTCGTGGGTAATAAGCACAAGATCTATTTTCTTCATCCCCGACCGCAGGGTCTGTAGTCGAAATTCCGGCCCCGTATCAATAACGATGGATGTTTCCTCGGTTTCTATCCAGGCAGAGCAGCGCCAGCGAATTTCTCGTGGGTCACCGGTCAGCTTTTCTTTTCCAAAGCCGCCTGCAATGGGGACGCCCATTGATGTTCCTGTGCCTAAAAAAGTAAGCTTCATCATTATTCAAGATCAATATCCAACTCTTCAATTTCTCTTCCCTCAAACGTTTCAAACCGATCCCAAAGCTCTTCCAGGTGTTTGCGGACTGCGGGTTTGATATAAATGTCGTCCAGCTTTTTTTGATGAAGAACACGAGCTAAAAGACCCACCTGTTGCTGTACAGGCCTATTCTTATTCAATACTACAAGCTTGTCTCCTTCAATAACGCAGTGATCTCCGCGAAAGGTACCCCGTTCTTTTCGAATGGTGTAGCCTGCCTGCTCTACCAGTTGTTCAAGTTGAATAATTAGCTTGTCCGGTTTCATGCTAAAAAGTTACACCTATCAAAAATCCATGTGAGTTCAACTCATAGTCAAAAAGTTGCCCCTCAATATCAAAATTCTTGAAACTATAATCATATCCTGCACTTAGTCCAACACTTCCAAAAACTCTATCATAATAGATTCGTGCTTGTGCTTCTACTTTAAATAAGCTGCCCCCAAAACTGCCGCCGGTTGCCGTTGAAAAACCATAGCTTGGAATCGTTATTAGCTGAATGCGAAACCTGTCTGACACTCTTCCCCCCAGGCGAAGGCCCGCTCCTGCTATAACATTTGCTTGCCGGAATTCTATTTGCTGTGCAGTAAATTGATCTGTAACTACATTAGTTAATGAAGAGGTTAATTGAAAGGGAATTTCCAAATGAATTTGTTCACTTCGAATAAGAGATAAACCAAAAAGAGCTTTGAGCGCAGCATCAAGGTAAGAGTGGTTATCCAGATTTGTAATATTTCCTCCCTTGCCTAATGTTAAAAGTAAATTAGGCGTATCAAGTCTAACCCTTATAATTGAACCTTCAAATGCAAAAATTCCCGCCCCGCCAACACTGGTATTTCCGATATACTTAAAGGTTACCGGTTCAATTCCTATATGTCCTGAAACAGTTGGCGTATTATATTGGCGGGTTCCGCCTTCTACAGAAAACATTTGAGCTCTTGCACTTTGTACAACACTAATCATTAGCAACAGCACAAATAGACTGCTTATTTTTGTAACATTAAGATATTGTAGATTCTTGTTATTTTTCATTTATACAGGCTCATCTTCGGAGATAAATATATTCTGTATCAGCAATTCTTTCATAAAACATTTACAAAAGAAACATATTTTACATAGGAACGAATTAAATAGTAATACCGTTAATTTTACAGTTACATAAATTTCTAACGCAATAGTTACCAAACTTATTAGTTAGAAATATATCCCTAACGATACATCCCATCACCATCCCGACAGAGGGCCGTAACTGATACTTACGGCCCTCCTTTAGTTTAAAAGATGTGAACTAAGCAAAAATTTCGGAATTTTTACTTTAATACTATCTCCATTTTCCCGCTCCATCAGGTAATAACCTTTCATACTCCCCCGGTAAGATTTTAGCACACAAAAACTGTTATATTTGTGAGATTTCCCCGGCTCAATATTGGGCTTCTTTCCTATTACACCTTCCCCGTCAACTTCATAGTTCCCGGTTGCAGAGTCTTCAATAAACCAATGTCTTTTTAAAAGCTGCACTGCTTTATCGCCCATATTTTTTATACTTATGAAGTAAGCAAATACATGTTTATGAGCTACAGCATTAGATTCTTTCTCCAAGTAGAGCGGCTTAACCTCTACACTTATGTCGTGTGATATTTGTACAAAAGTCTGTTGATACATAGCGCTTGTTAAATAACACTTTTCCCCGACTAAGTAAATTCAATTTCATTATTAATTAAGAAAAAAGAATGAATTACTGCTTGACATGTGAGGCCTAAGGTGGTTATATTTGGGGCTCCTAATTGGTCCGGTAGTTCAGCTGGTTAGAACGCCTGCCTGTCACGCAGGAGGTCGCGAGTTCGAGTCTCGTCCGGATCGCTTTCTTATTCTATTCAGCCCTTAACTTACTTCAAGTTAAGGGCTTTTTTATCATAAATTATTATATCCTCCTAATACTTTTCCTTTTCTAAAAGCAAAGCATTATAATATCTAGGTAAAAAATGGAAAGGGTATGGGTCAACAACAACTTATATTATTAGTTCTTGTCTTTATTATAGTTGGGATTGCTGCAGTTGTTGCAATTAATACATTTGAGCAGTCTCGAGACGCATCTGTTAAAGATGCTGCACGTAATGACATGCTAAGTGCCATAAATAGTGCTCAAAAATATTATTTAGCGCCAGAGAGCCTGGGTGGTGGTGGCGGCAACTTTAATGGAATAACTTTTAAAGATCTCACGATAGACTCTGTAAACACAAACGCCTCCTATTCTATTTCTGGTACTGGAAATATCTTTACTATTACTGCAGTTAATAGTGCTTATGACCTGAATTACAGGGCACGTGCACAAATTACAGGTTCACAATCTCCTGAGATCGAGTGGGAAGACTTATAATACGCCTTTCTTATTATTGGTAAGCAACCTGCTCTTCGTTCCCATTCGTACCATAGATACAACCTTATAAGTTTTGGGGGAGAATCCCATAGATAGTATCATCTATAGAACTCCTTTAACAAATCTACTGCTATGCGTAAAAAAGCTTTTGTCACAGGTGGTACCGGTTTTATTGGCATCAACCTGTTAAAACTTTTGCTACAAGAAGGATGGGAGATCGTTGCTCTGCACAGATCCACCTCTGACTTATCTGAATTAAAAAAGCTGCCTGTTTCTCTCACTGTAGGCTCAGTCACTAACCTTGATTCTCTACACTCTTCGATCCCGCAAGACACCAGTGTAGTTTTCCACCTTGCAGGTGACACCAACATATGGTCAAAGCAAAATAAGCAACAATACGAAGTCAACGTCACAGGAACCAAAAATATGGTTATCGCAGCTGCCGAAAAGAACGTCGACACTTTTATCCATACTTCAAGTATAGCCGCCTGGGGAAATATAACCGGCGTTGTAACAGAACAGACTCCACAACGCGGCGGAAATTCCTGGGTGAACTATGAGCGGACAAAGTGGGCAGGTGAACGGGAAGCTTTAAAAGGACTTGAACATGGAATGAAAGTCATAATTTTAAACCCATCTGCTGTAACGGGGCCGCATGATAACAACAACTGGGGAAGGTTGTTTACAGCCCTGAAAGAAGGAACTATACCAGCTGTCTCTTCCGGATGCTTGAGCATAGCTCACGTTCAAGAGGTCGCCCGGGCTCATATCTCAGCTGTTGACAATGGGCAAACCGGAGAACGATATATTTTAGGTGGAGAAAATTGCAGCGTCAAAGATTTGGTAGAGATGATTGCAAGGATCTCGGGTATTTCTCAAACACCTGCAGAAATTCCCAGATGGCTGTTTATGGCATATGGACAGCTCCAGGAAACAATCAGTAAGGTCACTGGAAATAAACCTAAGCTAACTCCCGAGCTGGTAAAAGTTATGACCAGACAGAACATTTCCTTTTCAAGCAAAAAAGCCATCAAACACCTTGGCTATGAAATTCCTCCTTTAGAAAAAACAGTAACAGACTGTTATGAATGGCTAAAGAAAGAAGGAATTATCTAGCTTCTTTTAAATTATCCCCCAAGAAAAACTTCTTAATACCTATAAAAGACTTATTCATCATCCAAAATTATAACGCCTCAAAAAGTAATAACTTGTGAAAACAGTTCAATTCGTATTCACTATTAACTAATTTAATGTTGATAGAATAAGTTTTTTCCCTGACTTGGAACCTACTATTACACAAACCCCAGTACTATGAAACGATTTTTGATTTTAGTCATATTTCTTTTTTGTTCACAGGGTATTTTAGCTCAAGACTTGAAGATTGACCCACAAATGTACGACATCATCAATGATATTAGTGCCGAAAGGCTGGAAGCAGATGTCCGAAAGCTTGCCGGTTTTGGAACCCGGCACACCATGTCTGACACTGCTTCTTCTACTCGGGGTATCGGTGCGGCGCGGAGATGGATTAAAAGAGAATTCGAAAAAATAAGTGCTGCCTGTGGCGGTTGCCTTGAAGTAAAAGAGCAACGCACGTTAGTTGAAGGGGAGCCTGACAGCCGTATTTACGAAGATACCTATGTCGTAAATATATATGCCGTTTTAAAAGGCACCGACTATCCCAATAAGTATGTTATCATGAGTGGTGATATTGACAGCCGGGCCTCCGATATCAGGAACTATACGATTGATGCCCCGGGCGCAAATGACAATGCAACCGGTGTTGCCGGAGCGATTGAGGCTGCACGTGTTTTATCGAAATACCAATTTAAAAAGAGCATCATTTTTGCCGGACTTTCAGGCGAGGAACAGGGCTTATATGGCGGTAGGCATATGGCACAGATGGCTAAAGAAAAGGGCTGGGATATTGTCGGTGTTTTAAATAATGACATGATTGGAAATATTGAAGGTGTTGACGGTGTAATTGATAATCGCAGTTTTCGCATTTTTTCTGAGCCCTATTCTTCCCAGGCTTCTGAACGAGAGCTTCAACTAAAACGATTTTACGGTGGGGAGAATGACGGTATCTCTCGTCAGCTGGCACGCTACATTTATGAAACTACTGAAACCTACATGCCCCAAATGAATCCCATGCTTATTTACAGGCTTGACCGATTTGGACGAGGGGGACATCATCGTCCTTTTAATGAGGCGGGGTTTGCAGGAGTTCGCATTATGGAAGCCCACGAAAACTATAATCGCCAGCATCAAAATATCCGTGAAGAAAATGGCATTAAATACGGTGATGTCGTGGAAGGGGTAAACTTTGAGTACACTAAAAAAATGACCGCCGTTAATGCTGTTGCCTTAGCTTCTCTTGCTAAAGCACCGCCCCGTCCCAGACAAGTAGAAATTGGAGGTGCTGTTCAACCCTCAACAACGCTTCGCTGGAAAACTACCAACGACGAAAATATCAAAGGCTACAAAATTTACTGGCGGGCTACTTCAGCACCCCTCTGGCAACACTCCAAGTTTGTAGGGAATGTCAGCGAATTCACCCTTGCCGGTATTGTAATCGACAACTACTTATTTGGAGTTACTGCTGTTGGAGAAAATGGACATGAAAGTATCGTCTCCTATCCATCCGGACTGATAAGAAACTAGAATTCTTAGTCTCTTCCTTTATACAAGCAGAGGTCTTCAGGCCTCTGCTTTTTTTCTGTAAAAGTATTTGATCAATAGGGCTAAACTTTTTCCTATAAATCCCTTATTTTTGGAGACTTGATTGACTTCTAATATATAGCAATCAAAATTTAAATATTAACATAATAAGTGTAATAAAAACATACACTTACATAAATGAATTCGCTTTATCCTACATATGATGTAATTGTGGTCGGCGCCGGACATGCTGGCAGTGAAGCCGCAGGAGCCGCTGCCGGAATGGGTGCAAAGACGTTGCTTATTACCATGAACCTGGATGCTATTGCAAAGATGTCCTGCAACCCCGCTATGGGCGGTGTGGCTAAGGGACAACTGGTTCGGGAGATTGACGCCCTTGGCGGACTTTCCGGAAAGGTAGCCGACCAAAGCGGTGTACAATTTCGTATGCTTAATATGAGCAAAGGTCCCGCTATGTGGAGTCCGCGTTGCCAGAGTGATCGTGCCCTATATTCCAAGAAAATGCGGGAACAGCTTGAGCAAAAAGAGAATTTGTATTTTCGACAGGATAATGTGGTAGATGTTCTTACTGATGAAGAAGGGAAAAGAGTCACCGGAGTAAAAACACAAACCGGACAAACCTTTGAAGCACAGTCAGTTATACTTACAACAGGCACTTTTGGAAATGGGCTTATTCATATTGGGGAAAGCCAGTATGGCGGCGGACGGTCGGGAGAACGTGCTTCTATAGGAATATCTGCCGCGCTTGAAGAGCTTGGCTTTGAAGTTGGCCGCCTTAAAACGGGCACGCCTCCAAGAATTGATGGTCGCTCTATTGACTATGATAAGCTTGATATACAGTATGGTGATGAAGATCCTTCATCGTTTTCTTTTATGACAAATGAGCTGCCCTCTAAAGAAGAACAGCTTACCTGCTGGATTGGCTATACCAATGAAGAAGTTCATGACATGCTCCGCTCCGGTTTTGACCGAAGCCCTATGTTCAATGGGCGTATTCAGTCGGTGGGTCCTCGCTACTGTCCAAGTATTGAAGACAAGATTAATCGTTTTTCTGATAAAGACAGTCACCAACTATTCCTTGAGCCTGAAGGATGGGACACGTATGAGATGTATCTCAATGGATTTTCTACCTCCCTACCTGAAGACGTACAGTATAAAGCATTAAGAACGATCCCTGGTTTTGAAGAAGCCGTAATGCTTCGTCCCGGTTACGCTATTGAATATGATTATTTCCCGCCTTATCAGATTCGTCGCAGTATGGAAACCAAGATTGTAGATGGGCTTTTCTTTGCAGGTCAGATTAACGGTACTACCGGTTATGAAGAGGCTGCATGCCAAGGCTTAATGGCTGGAATTAACGCTGGTCGAAAAATTCAAGGTGAGGATGAATTTATCCTCAAAAGATCTGAAGGATACATCGGGGTACTTATTGACGATCTTATTACAAAGGGTACCGAAGAGCCCTACCGTATGTTTACCTCTCGGGCTGAACATCGCATTTTGCTGCGTCAGGACAACGCAGATCTTCGACTTACAGAACTAGGTTATAAGATTGGCCTTGCTTCTGAAGAACGCTATCAGCAATACAAGACTAAAAAACAAGCTATTGACAACCTACACGATCTTATTGCAGACTATACCGTCTATCCAGAGAAGATGGATCCTATGCTTAAGGAACGGGGGACTTCTACCCTTTCTCAACCTGTAAAAGCAAAAACGCTGATTCCCCGTCCCGAGCTTTCTATTTATGACCTTATCGAAGCCGACCCCGAGCTAAAGAACCAAGCAGAAGAAATCACCAAAGATGACTTAGTCTTTGAACAAGTAGAAATACAGATCAAGTATGCGGGCTATATTAAGAAAGAGTTTGAGATGGTTGAAGAGATGAATGAAAAGGAAGATATGCTCATACCCGAAACCCTTGAATATGACCGCATCAACTCCTTGTCTTCAGAAGGGAAACAGAAGTTAGACCATATTCGTCCCGAAACCCTGGGACAGGCAAGCCGAATTAGTGGGGTAAGCGCCAGCGATATCTCTGTACTTATGGTTTATTTAAAAAGCTAGCTGTTTTAGACAATTGTTCCACGTGAAACAACATAAAATCACATACCAGGCTGTTCCACGTGAAACATTTGATAACATTGATGAAATCATTGAAAGGTTTCGTGTACCCCTGCAGTCTTACCTAGATCAGCTTTTTTGGTGGAATGAGCGTATAAATCTTATTAGCAGGGACGTTTCACGTGAAACAGCTTGGGACCATATTCGTCATTCCCTGCTTTTAAAACACATCCCCATATATCAAAGCAATTCAATCATCGTTGATGCGGGCACCGGAGGAGGGCTCCCGGGACTTCCGTTGAGTATAACAACCGAAAACAAACAGTTTGTTTTAAATGATATTGTTACAAAAAAGATTCTTGCCGTTAAGCAGATTGCCCGCAAGCTCTCCCTGGAAAACGTTTCTACAGACGATGGATCTATAGCAGAACTTTCTATAGGCAATCCTTTTCTTCTGATATCAAAACATGCTTTTAAAATTAATGATCTTTTTCACCTGACAAATGATTTACCATGGACAGGCATGATATTTTACAAGGGCATTCATTTTAAAGACGAGCTTGAGGGAATTAATTCTCCCCTTTCTATAATCGTTTATGATCTTTTTGAAGAATCACAAGACTCTTTTTATAAAGATAAAGCCATCATACAAATAGAGAAAAATAAACATTAAGGCACTTAGAACACTGAATAAAATAATTTATCTTAGCGTCTCCTGCTTATGGTTGTTGCAAGAAATCTCGAAACCAATGTATCACCCTGAATTTATTTCTAGGCCTGCAACCGAAGACAAAGTAAGAGACTCTAAAAAATTCTATGCATAAGATGCTGATCCGCCAGCCGGCGGACAGCATGACACAGCAAGGGTTTTAATGCACCAGATAAATAACTTTTTATGAATAGCTCTGAGCGACGAATGAAGCTCATACTTCTTCTCCAGCAATCCAATAGAAGGCTTACTGTCAATGACATTGCCGATCGCTTTAATATTAGTAGGCGGACAGTATTTCGTGACTTTAACGCCCTTTCAGAACTTAATGTCCCGGTAACCTGGGATGAGTACGGCGGCTATGGCATTATGCCCGGCTATAAAATTCCGCCACTTATGTTTACCCAAAAAGAGCTTGCAACCATCATGGTTGGGCTGAATTTTGTAAAATCACAGGTGGACAAAACGCTGGTGGAAGATGCCGAAGGTGTAGAGCTGAAAATTAAAGAAGTAGTGCCAGAGGATCTGCTTGAGTTTATGGAATCTCTAGAAGAACGAACTGTTGTTGACCCCTATCTTCATTATGGTCCCGAAAAATTGGAAGGCGGTAATTGGTATTTAATTAGCAACGCAATATCACAGAATAAATCCATTTCCTTTAAATACCGAAGCAAATCCGATGAAGAAATTACCGATCGAAAAGTTGACCCCTACCTCATCGTTTTTTATCGCGACCATTGGAATGTGATTGGCCACTCCCATAAAAGAAACGATACCAGAAACTTTGTGCTCGATCGTATGTCTGACATCCAAATTCTTGACGAAAATTTTGTGCCCTACGGCAATATCGACGCAGAGGCCCTTATATTTCGCTCTAACGAACAGGCGGACGAAGTAACAGTAAATGTATCCGAATCAGCTTTAAAGCGGTTTGAGGCCAATTTGCCGGCTAAAATATTTAAGAAAAAAGAGATTAAACCTAAATTATTTCAGATAGAATTTAAATTTGATAATTTAGATTTTATTAATGAATGGCTTCTTCAATTTCCGAAAGATGTTAAAATAGTTTCTCCAGATATTTTAATAGAAAAAAGAAACGACTTACTGAAAGAAATGATGAACTAAATTATTTTTATTTGCAAATAAAAAAGCCAGGCTCAAAACAGCCGGGCTTAATTACTTTTAAAAGTTAGTTTTGCTAAACCGTATCGTCTTCCTCTTCATTAACCACTCGAGTAACCGCAGCTATTTGCTGGTCGCCATCGAGACGCATTAGTCTTACGCCCTGGGTGTTGCGGCCCATTGTTCGGATGCCGTTGCAATTCATTCGGATTACCTTGCCCCCTTCCGTAATAACCATGAGATCATCTTTATCTGAAACTTCTTTCAAGGCAATGAGTTCGCCGGTCTTTTTGGTTACCTTCAGCGTAATAACTCCTTTACCGCCACGGCTTTGTTCACGGTAATCTTCAACAAGAGAACGCTTGCCATAACCATTCTCAGAAATTGCCAGCACTGTAGCTTCATGCGTATTCTTTATGACGACCATGTCAACGAGTTCATTGTCTTTGCCAAGATCCATGCCCTTAACACCGGAAGTGTTTCGACCCATATCGCGAACATCGTCCTCGCTAAATCGAATAGCCCGACCTTTTTTATTGGCAAGGATAATGCTGCTGTCACCATCGGTCAGTGCCGCACCGAGTAGAGAATCCCCTTCTTTAATATTGATACCAATAATCCCATCACGACGTGGACGGCTGTAAGCTTCAAGAGTTGTCTTTTTAACCTGACCCTCTTTGGTAGCCATTATGATGTAATTATTGTTGATGTATTCTTCATCATCCAGCGTTTTTACGGGCACAAAAGTCTTTATAGAATCGTCTTTATCAATGTCAATAAGATTGACGATAGCCCGGCCTCGTGCCGTTCTCGATCCTTCCGGAATTTCATAAACCTTCAACCAATAACATTGTCCTTTCTCAGTAAAGAAAAGGATATAATTATGATTGGTGGCTACAAAAAGATGTTCTACATATTCTTCATCTTTGGTGGTTGTTCCTTTCATTCCTTTTCCGCCACGCTTCTGCCGGCGGTATCCGGAAACAGCCATTCGTTTAATGAGTCCTTTATTTGAGATGGTGACCACAACGTCCTCATCTGCAATCATGTCTTCAACACTAAAGTCTTCGGCCGAGTAAACCACTTCCGTTCGTCGCTCATCGCCATACCGTTCTTTAATATCAAGCAACTCGTCTTTGATAATAGACTTCTGCTCATCACGGTTGGTAAGAATATTTCTATATCCATTAATTTTATCAACGATATCGCCATATTCGAGCTCGATTTTATCGCGCTCAAGTCCGGTCAATTTTTGCAGGCGCATATCCAAAATGGCTTTGGCCTGTAGGTCCGTTAGCGCAAACTGGCGGCGCAGCTCCTCATTTGCTTCCTGGGGACTATCTGCTGCTCGAATTGTTTTAATGACTTCATCAAGATTGTCATTAGCAATTTTAAGACCTTCAAGAATATGGGCTCGAGCCTCAGCCTGATCAAGGTCATAAATAGTACGGCGAATAATTACTTCAATTCTGTGCTCTACGAAGTGATGTATTAACTCCTTGAGCGACATAACCTTAGGGCGACCCTGTACCAGTGCAAGACTAATAACGCCAAAGGTTTGCTGCATCTGGGTGTACTTATAAAGTTGATTAAGCACAATACCCGGATTGGCTGATCTTTTAAGTACTACAACAATGCGCATGCCGTCACGGTCAGACTCATCGCGTATCTCTGAAATCTCTTCAATCTTATCATCCTGAACCAGCTTGGCAATCTTTTGAATCAGGGTTGTTTTATTAACCTGGTAAGGAATTTCAGTAACCACAATTTGCTCACGGTTGCCACGAATTTCTTCCGTGTTGGCACGTGCACGCATTGTAATTTTCCCACGGCCTGTTTCATAGGCTTCTTTTACTCCATCATATCCATATATAATACCGCCGGTAGGAAAATCCGGGGCCGTAACATGCTCCATCAGCTCCGAAACTTCTATATCCGGATCTTCGATATAGGCAGTAACCCCATTGATAACTTCCGTTAAGTTATGTGGTGCCATATTAGTGGCCATACCAACCGCAATACCGGAAGCTCCATTTATCAACAGGTTCGGGAGCATGCTGGGTAAAACCGTTGGCTCTTGGAGCGTATCATCAAAGTTTGTCTGATAATCAACAGTTTCCTTGTTTATGTCCGTCAACATTTCTTCAGCAATGCGCTGCATGCGAACCTCTGTATAACGCATGGCCGCAGCTGAGTCACCATCAATAGAACCAAAGTTTCCCTGGCCATCAACAAGTGGATACCGGAGAGAAAAATCCTGCACCATTCGAACAATGGAATCATATACAGCAGAGTCGCCATGCGGGTGATACTTACCAAGCACCTCACCAACTATACGAGCACTCTTTTTATAATTACGGTTATGAAGCATTCCGAGGTCGCTCATACCATAAAGTACTCGGCGGTGGACCGGCTTAAGTCCATCGCGGACATCGGGCAGTGCACGAGAAACAATAACGGACATCGAATAATCGATGTAGGATGATTGCATCTCGTCTTCTATTGTAATAGGTACAATTTTTTCTCTAGCCATGAATCGGGTTAATTACTAGTTAGTTTTATTAATGCTGTTTTTGTCCCCTTTGCCCCTTCAAAGGGGCTTGAAGGGAATAGTTCTAAATGTCGAGTGTTGCGTACTTGGCATTACGCTCAATGAATTCGCGACGGGGTTCTACGTCGCCACCCATCAACGTTGAAAACAATTTGTCTGCACCGGCCGCACTTTCTACGGTAACCTGTTGCAGCGTTCGCGTTTCGGGATCCATTGTTGTTTCCCAAAGCTGTTCGGGATTCATTTCGCCCAGTCCCTTGTAGCGCGATACATCAAACTTGGTCCGCTTCTTTTTAAGCTCTTTAATAATCTTGTCGCGTGTTTCGTCATCCCAGGCATACTCAATATTATCGCGAGTATATGAAATGCGATACAGTGGTGGAGTTGCAATATAAACATGTCCGCCTTCTATAAGGGGCTTCATATAGCGGTAGAAAAATGTTAGCAGTAAGGTACGAATATGAGAACCATCCACATCCGCATCTGTCATAATGATAATTTTATGATACCGAAGATCTTCAAGTTCGAAGTCCTCTTCAGAATGACCAACTCCGGCACCCAAAGCTGTAATCATTGCCTGGATTTCGTTGTTTTCCAGAATACGGTTGATCTTTGCTTTCTCTACATTTAAAATTTTCCCCCGCAAAGGAAGGATCGCCTGGAAGCTCCGATTACGGCCCATCTTGGCGGAACCACCCGCAGAATCACCCTCAACCAGATAAATTTCACAATGTTCCGGATCGTTGATTGAGCAATCTGCCAGCTTCCCCGGAAGTCCGCCGCCACTCATAGCACTTTTACGCTGTATAAGCTGGCGTGCTTTCCGTGCCGCTTCACGTGCTTCGGCAGCCAGAATAACCTTTTCTAAAATCTTTTTGGCTGTCTTAGGGTTTTGCTCGAGGTATTCGTTCATTTTTTCATACACAATAACCTCAACCGCACTCTGAACTTCTGAGTTACCCAGCTTGGTTTTGGTCTGTCCTTCGAACTGTGGCTCAGGAACTTTCACACTAAGAACAGCTGTCATTCCCTCCCGGAAGTCTTCTCCGGAAATACCTACATTGGTTTTGAGCAGTCGGTTGTTCTCAGCATAGGTTTTAAGCGATCGCGTAAGAGCTCGTCTGAAACCGGTGATATGTGTTCCCCCTTCGCGCGTATTAATATTGTTAACGTAGGAATGCACATTTTCTGAATAGGTACTATTATACCCTATTGCCAGCTGTACCGGAATCATATCTACTTCACCGGAAATAAAAATAGGTTCCTCCACTAACGATTCTCGGGACTCATCCAAGTAGCTCACAAAGTCTTTTACTCCCCCCTCGTAATGGAATGTTTCTTCTAAATCCTCTTCGCGCTCATCTCGAAGAAAAATAGTAATTTCCGGATTCAGGAATGCCAGCTCACGCATTCGATCGGCAATAATATCAAACTTAAATTCTGTTGTATGTTTGAATATAGAAGTATCGGGCTTAAAGGTAATAATAGTTCCCGTCTTGTCGGTTTTGCCCTTTACCTTAAGCGGCTGTACGGTCTTTCCCTCTTCAAACTCCATCACATAGATTTCACCATCGCGATGAACTTCTGCATAAAAATGTTCTGATAATCCATTTACACAGCTTACGCCGACACCGTGCAATCCACCTGATACTTTATAGGTGTTTTTATCAAACTTACCGCCCGCATGCAATTTAGTTAGTACAACCTCTACAGCCGGAAGCTTAATTTTGGGATGTTCGTCAACAGGAATACCACGACCATTGTCTTTTATGGTCATTGATCCATCCTCATTGATAATAACTTCGATCTCATCACAGTAGCCGGCAAGAGCTTCATCAATAGAGTTGTCAACCACCTCATTGAGAAGATGGTGCAATCCGCGCTGACCAACATCTCCAATGTACATTGCTGGGCGCTTTCGTACCGCCTCTAAACCTTCTAAAACCTGTATGTTTTCTGCTTTATAATCCGAACCTGGTTTTTTAGCCATAAATTGTTGTGCGACTGTAGTTATTCATATTGTTGAAGACGTCTGAAAATACCTTATAAAAAGGCAAAATCAAAGAAAGTAATATGTTTTGTGGCAAGTGTTGAGAAGTGCCTGTAAAATGGATTTTTGTATTTTCTAAAACCATCACTCCTGTGGGTAAAACCGTCTTGAAATTCCACCTTAATATGTGAATTTTTTTTCCTTAAAAGAAACATTGATCTTTTTCAGGAATAACTCTATTTTTCTGGTCTCTCTTGAAAAGAAAATAAATGATTTTTTGGTCGTAAATTATGGCACGAAAAGATGATATTACAGGAAAAGGAGCATTGAATGGCTACCGTTCCTCAAAATCGAATAATAAGACGAAGCACAAGTTTCAGCAGAACCTGCAGAAGAAGAAATTTTATGTGCCCGAAGAAGATAAATGGGTAACGCTTAAAGTTTCTGCCAAAACACTTCGCACTATCAATAAAAAAGGAATTAGCGCGGTACTTGATGAAGCGCGCCGCAAAGGAACTCTTATAAAAGACGTTTAGAATTATGGCAAAAGGAAACAGAGTACAAGTTATCTTGGAATGCACCGAAAAGCCGGGGTCGTCCCGTTATGTTACGACAAAGAATCGTCGTAACACTCCCGACCGACTGGAGTTAAAAAAGTACAACCCGGTGCTTAAGAAACACACCATTCATAAAGAAATTAAATAAGACAATAGCACTATGGCTAAGAAGCAAGCATTTGGCGAAGACGCCGCAAAATTGAAAGGAACTCATCGCAAGATGGCTAAAGTGATCATCTCTACGAAGTCAACCCGTAACAAGTACGCTTTCAAAGAAGCAATGGTTGATCAAGACAGTGTACAGGAATTTATCAAAGAGAATAAGTCTTAATACGACCTTTTTTGATTTTCCAGGTTGCATTCGTTTTGCGGATGTAACCTTTTTTTTTGCTTATTTTCTTCATTAGGGTAACTCCCCTCGCAAACACATAATTTTGTAACTTTATTCATTATGGCTCTCAAAGATCAAATTATGGCCGACCTTAAAGAGGCTATGAAAAACAAAGACCAGGACCGACTGCGTGTTTTACGCTCCCTCAAAGCCAAGTTGCTGGAAAAAGAAATTAGTGAGCGCAAAGGTGGAGAAGCCTCCATTTCTGATGAACAAACTATTGAAGTACTGATGAAAGCTGCCAAGCAGCGTAAAGAATCTATTGAGCAATTTGAAGAAGGAAATCGAAATGATTTGGCCGATGCCGAAAAAGCCGAACTGGAGATTATTGAATCCTATTTACCCGAAATGCTGGAAGAAGATGAAGTGCGCAATATAGCACGCGAAAAAATTGATCAGCTGGGTGCCGAAACTATGGCCGACATGGGCAAAGTGATGGGTGTAATGATGCAAGAACTCAAGGGTAAGGCCGAAGGGTCTATCGTGAGTAAGGTTGTCAAGGAAGAGCTCTCATAAATTTGGCTGATGAATCTTCTTGATTTCATAATTCTTATACCAATATGCTACTTTTGCTACCGGGGCTTTTCTAACGGAATTGTTAAAGAAGTGCTGAGCATTGTAGGTATTGTCCTTGCCGTTTTTCTGACTTTTAACTACATGGATGCCATGAGCTCCCTAATTGGACCCATGTTTGAAGAGGGAGCCAGCTATATTCCATTTATTTCCGGAGCTATCTTATTTATTGGAACAGTTTCACTTGTTCAGCTGGTGGCTTATCTCACAAAGAAATTTCTCGAAACTATTAAGCTCAATTTTATTAACAGGCTTAGCGGCTTGGCTTTTGGCTTCATAAAAAGCGGTATTGTAGTTAGCGCCATTTTATTGCTTTTGGCCGGATTTAACCTGCCCTCAGAGCAAGCCCGAAATCAGTCGCTCACCTATTCGTATATTATATACATGGCTCCGTGGGCATATGATACGATTGCTTTTGTATATCCCGGCGCCGAATATTTTACCGAGACTGTGCAAAAAAATCTGGACAAATATAACCCAATTGATAACTTTCCGATTTCAGACCAATAACTATTTCGAACTATGTCATTTTTACCTGTAGAAGAACAACTTGAAGTTATTCGCCGCGGAACCGTAGAAATTGTTCCGGAAGAAGAACTTGTTGAAAAACTTAAAAAATCGAAAAACCAAAATACACCACTTAAAATTAAGCTGGGCTGTGACCCCACCCGTCCCGATCTTCATCTGGGGCATTCTGTAATACTTCGCAAGTTGCGCCAGTTCCAGGATCTCGGACACGAAGCCATTTTAATTATTGGTGATTTTACTGCCCTGATTGGCGACCCTACCGGACAAAATAAAACCCGTCCTGCCCTGTCGGAAAAAGAGATTAAAGAAAATGCCACAACCTACCTTGACCAGGCTACCAAAATTCTGGACCCCGACAGTACAACGATTGTATACAATTCGGAATGGCTTAGCGATATGCAGTTTCATGACGTGATTAAGCTTACTTCAAAACTGACTGTTGCCCGCATGATCGAGCGTGACGACTTTTCAAAACGATTTGAGAACAACGAACCGATTTCATTGCATGAATTTTTATATCCCCTGGCACAAGGACAAGATTCGGTACACCTAAAGTCTGATGTTGAGCTGGGTGGCACTGATCAAAAATTTAACCTGCTGGTAGGTCGTGATCTTCAAAAAGACGACGGGCAAGACCCACAGGTTGCACTGATGATGCCGCTTCTGGTGGGGACCGATGGCTCAATGAAAATGTCTAAATCTTACGACAACTATATCGGCATTACCGAAAGCGCAAACGATATGTATGGCAAGGCGCTGTCTATTCCCGATGACCTAATCTACTCCTACTTCGAACTTATCACAGATGTATCTGTTGATGAGCTGCCTGAAATTAAAAAGCGCGCTGAAAAAGATCCGCGCAACACCAAGCATGAGCTGGCCCTTACCATCACCTCCATGTATCATGGAAAGGAGGCGGCCAAGGCTGCCCGCGAACATTTTGAGCAGACTGTTATTAATAAAGAAACTCCTGATGACGCCCCTACTTTTGAATACGAGGCAGGATCAGAAGTGCGGCTGCTTGACATCATTGCCGACACCAACTTTACCGACAGCAATGGCCAAACCAAGCGCATGATGCAGCAGGGCGGCGTAAGCATTGACGACAAAAAAATCACCGATAAAGGACATTCCGTTATCTTTCAAGAGGATACTGAATTTGCGCTCAAAGTTGGCAAGCGCAACTTTGCTATTATTAAAAGTAAATAGTATTCACTTCTGATTTATTTATGAAGATTTCTTCTTTTAACGTTAACGGTATCCGCGCAGCCCACCGAAAGGGATTTCAAGACTGGGTAAATGAGTCTAATCCTGACATTATTTGCATACAGGAAACGCGGGCACTGCAAAACCAGATACCCGGGCCCATTCAAAAACTCGATTACCACCAACATTACCACGTGGCAGAGAAAAAGGGATATTCCGGGGTAGCCATCTACTCTAAAGAAAAACCCCTGGATGTTAAAAGGGGTATTGGTGTTGATTGGATTGACGCAGAAGGGAGAGTTCTTATGGCTGAATTTGAAGATATTATCGTGTTTTCTGTTTATGCGCCCAGCGGTACTACCGGTGATATTCGACAGGATCTAAAAATGGAATTCCTTGATTACTTTCTCCCCTTTGCTCAAAAATATTTATCCGGGGAAAAACCCGTCGTTTTTTGTGGAGATTTCAATATTTGTCATAAGCCTATTGATATCCACAACCCAAAGCAAAACGCCAACACTTCCGGCTTTCTGCCTGAAGAACGAGAATGGGTAACACGTCTGCTGGAAACCGGATTTGAAGATGTGTATAGAAGGCTTCATGAAGACGAGGAAGGCCTCTATAGCTGGTGGAGCTATCGTGCTGCATCAAAAGAAAGGAACAAGGGCTGGAGAATTGATTATCACTTAACCAGTCCGGGGCTGCTTGATGCTGCCAAAGAAGCAAAAATTGAAATGAAGTGGGATCTTTCCGACCATGCTCCAGTGAGTGTTTATTACGAAATTTAATAGCATAAGAGCTATTAAATTGTATATTAACGACAGCCGGAAAGCTATTCCATATTAAAAATATTTCTACGTAATAATGGGTACTCATTACAAGGGAAGCAACGATGAAACACGCACATTAAATGCCTTTATAAAGCTGATGCGTGCAACAGAATCCCTTAACAATCGACTCAACAGACATCTCGCTGATGCTGATCTCACCGTAAGTCAGTTTGGCGTACTGGAAGCCCTGCTTCACCTGGGGCCGCTTAATCAAAAGTCTCTGGGTGAAAAACTTCTCAAAAGTGGCGGCAATATCACAATGGTCATTGACAACCTGGAGCGCTGCAATTTTGTAGAGCGTCAGCAAGATCCCAGCGATCGCCGGGCAATGTTAATCCACCTCACAGATAAAGGCGAAAACTTTATTAAGGATTTTTTTCCAAAACATCTTGAAGAAATTAAGACCGAGTTCTCGGTACTAACCAAAGATGAAAAAGAAGAGCTGGCCCGCATCTGTAAAAAACTGGGCAAAAAGTAATATCCGGGAACTAGTCATACCGTACAGCATCGGCCGGCTGTACAGAAGAAGCTCTCTTCGATGGGTACCAGCTTGCCGCTATACATAACAGCATACTGCCAATCAAAACAATACTCACATCCAAGAGTTCGATATTCACCGGGTAGGCTTCTAAAATAAAGGCAGAGGAAAGCTCAATAAGACCATACTGCTGCTGCAGCCAGCTCAGAAAAAGCCCAATAGCTCCGCCCAGAGTACATCCAATCAGCCCAATATAAAAACCCTGCTGTATAAATATTTGTTTGATCTGCTTTGGGGTGTAGCCCATAGTCAACAGCACGCCAATATCCCGGTTTTTTTGGATCACAATCATAGTAAGCGAGCCAATAATATTAAGCACAGCTACCAGTACAATAAGCATCAGGATAAAATACGATATCCATTTTTCCAGGTTCATAACATCATAGAGTGGCCGCTGTAAATCATACCATGAAGACACTTTTAAATCCTTTCTAAGCTTGGCCTGTATGGTGCTTTTTAGTGCTTCTGCCCTATTACTGTTCGACAAGGCTACATCAATTCCGGAGATACTGTTTCGCAAATTGAATAACCTTTGAGCAGCCTCTATATCAATATAGACAGAAGCTGTTTCTACAATTTGGACCATGGAGTAGGCACCCCGTACTTCAAAGCGATAGGTGCGAGGCAGCGAAAACTGTGTGAGTGACTTCCGCATGCCATCGGCGCTGAGCAACACCACCTCATCACCCACATCCAGCCTCAATTCAGAAAGCAATTGCTCGCTCATCAGCATGCCCGGCTTTCTATTGCGTACCTGCAGGTCTATGGTGCCGCTGGTTACGTTTTTCTGCAAGTTGTTAAGCTTTGGATACGTGCCCGGAATTCCCTTAATGCTTACCACTCGATCTTCCCTGTTCTTATAAATCATCAGTGCCTTTCCTTCAACATAAGGTACCGCAAGCCGCACTTCGGGGATACCTTCCAGCGCAGCCGTCATCTCTGCACTGTAGCTCATGGTATTGCCTTCGTTTGATTCTACACGAATGTCCGGATCGTTACTGAGCAAAAGCTCCTTGATAACTTCGAAAAAACCATTAAATACAGAAAGAACGACAATAAGCAGTGCGGTGCCAATAGTCACTCCTGTAACGCTAATGGCTGTAAGGGTTGATATCAGCGATATATGCTTTTTAGAAAACAGATAGCGCCTGGCTATAAATCCGGTTGGTTTCATAAATGATAAAATAGGGAATTTGACTCATCATAGCATATCCATTCATCTTTTCCCTTCACATTTTTTTACTCGCATATAAACTCAATTTTGTTACTTTAGTTATTCCATTCACTCTAAATAAATCGGGACTTATGATGATTGATAATACTTCTTCCCTGAACCGAACAGGACTGTTTTGTGTACTTGTTCTTTTTCTCAGCCTTTTTGTATTCAGCAATACCTCCAGCGCTCAAATATTTGGCCATGGAGAAGACACAGATTCGCCCACCTTCCAAAAGGAAATGCTTAACAACCTGAGCTATAGAAATATTGGTCCCTTTCGCGGCGGACGGTCTGTAGCTGTTGCAGGACATGACGATCAGCCGCATACGTATTATATGGGAGCAACCGGTGGCGGTGTTTACAAAACAACTGACGGCGGAAAAACCTGGATCAACATTTCCGATGGTTATTTTAAAACCGGCTCCGTTGGCGCTTTAGCTGTAGCCCCGTCAGATCACAATGTAATTTATGCCGGGATGGGTGAAACTTGTATTCGCGGAAATATGTCGGCCGGTGATGGCGTATATCGGTCAACCGATGGCGGAAAAACCTGGGATCATATTGGCTTGGGCGAAACGCATTTTATCGGACAAATTGTGGTTCATCCCGAAAATGAAGACGTGCTTTGGGTGGCGGCACTGGGGCACACTTTTGGAAACGACGGAAATGAAGAGCGTGGCGTTTATAAGTCGACCGATGGAGGAGAAACCTGGGAAAAAGTATTATATCATAATAAAAACACCGGGGCAGTAGATATTGAAGTTGATCCTAACAATCCGCGTATTCTTTATGCTGCCATGTGGGAAGCTTATCGAAACCCCTGGGAGATGTCTTCCGGTGGCCCGGGCAGCGGCCTGTATAAAAGCACCGACGGTGGAGAAACCTGGGAAAACATTTCCAAGCGTCCCGGCCTGCCTAAAGGCCTTCTCGGTAAAATTGGTATTGCCATTTCTCCGGCTAACTCTGACCGCGTCTGGGCTATCATTGAAAATGAAAACGGGGGCGTATTCCGATCTGACGACAGTGGTAAAACGTGGCGCCGCATTAACAGTGATCGCTCTTTAAGACAACGAGCATGGTACTACACCCATATCGAAGCAGATCCCAATAACGAAAATACTGTGTATGTATTAAATGTGGGCTTTTATAAATCTACCGATGGCGGAGAAAGTTACGACCGGATGGGAACCCCACACGGCGACCATCATGACCTATGGATTTCATCCACTGACTCAAAACGCATGGTGGTAGCTGATGACGGAGGCGGACAGGTTTCCTATAGTGGAGGGAAGAGCTGGTCCTCATATCACAAATACGCTACCGCTCAGTTTTATCATGTTATTTTAGACAACCAGTTCCCCTACATGGTTTATGGCGCCCAGCAGGATAACAGCACCGTGACCATCAAAAGCAGAACCGGCGGATACGGTATCGGTGAGAAAGACTGGTACGCTGTTGCCGGTGGAGAAAGCGGGTATATTGCTCCCGACCCCGAAGATGAAAATGTAACCTTCGGCGGCAGCTATGGCGGATACTTAAGCAAATACAACTCCTATACCGACCAAAATGACCGTATTGACGTTTGGCCGGATAACCCGATGGGGGCCGGGGCTTCGGGGCTGAAGTATCGCTTCCAGTGGACATTCCCGATTTATATTTCGCCTCACAACCCGGACGTACTGTATACCACCTCCCAATTTGTGCATCGCTCAACCGATGAAGGCATGAGCTGGGAAGACATCAGCGGCGACCTGACCCGCAACGAAAAGTCTAAGCAGCAAGAGTCAGGCGGACCCATTACCAAAGACGATACCTCTATTGAATATTATAACACCATTTTTGCTTTTGCTGAGTCTCCTGTAGAACAGGGCGTGTTATGGGCCGGGGCCGATGACGGGCTCATTCACATAAGCCGAGACAACGGCGAAACCTGGACCGATGTCACTCCCAAAGACATGCCCGAATCTATGGTGAGCATTATAGACCCCTCCCATTTTGATGCGGGAACCGCCTATATTGCAGTAAACCGGTACAAGTTCGATGACTTTGCTCCCATGCTTTATAAAACGGATGATTACGGCAAAAGCTGGACCAAGATCACCAATGGAATTCCTAATAAAGACTTTACCCGTGTTATAAGAGAAGACCCCAACAGAGAAGGACTCCTTTACGCAGGAACAGAAACCGGGGTTTATGTTTCTTTCAATGACGGAGCATTGTGGCAACCCCTGCAACTCAACCTGCCTGCTGTTCCCATAACTGACCTTCGCGTACACAAGCGTGATAAAGACCTGGTCGTTGCCACACAGGGGCGATCCTTCTGGATTCTCGACCACCTTGGCGTGCTGCATCAAATGAAAGATGAGATAGCCAACAAGGACCATCACCTGTACAAGCCCGAAGACACCTACCTGTTTGGGAGCGGCGGTCCCGTTCCTGCGGGTGCAACCATTGGTGAAAACCCTCGCGGGGGTGTGATTGTGCATTACAACTTCAGAGAAGAGACAGAGTCTGAAGTTAAGCTCCAGTTTCTGGAAAGCGATGGTACCGTTATTCGCACCTTCTCAAGCGAAGAAACCCTTGAGGGGCAACCCGTAAAACCCTCCGAGCAGTTTTATGAGGAAGAAGATCGTATCCCTTCCGATGCGGTATCTGCCAACAAGGGCCTCAATCAGTTTGTCTGGAATATGCGATATGAGGGAGCCACAGATATTGACGGTCGCCAGATCCTCTGGGCCGGATCAACCCGTGGCCCAAGAGCAGTACCGGGCACATACACCGTTCGGCTCATTATAGATGATGAGACCGTTATGGAGCAGCCATTTACCATCAAAAAAGACCCGCGTATTGAAACTACTCAAGCCGATTTTGAGGCACAGTTTGACCTGCACCAGGAAATAATCAGCAAGCTGGATACCACACACAAATCCATCAACAGAATTAGGGAAGTGCGCGAAGAAGTTAATAGTGCGCTGAGCAAGACCAAGGATGAATCTGTCAAGGAGATGGGCAACACCATTCTTGAGAAGCTTTCATCTATTGAAAACGCCCTGATGCAAACCAAGGCTGAATCCTTTCAGGATGTGTTAAACTATCCTATCAGGCTGAACAACAAGCTGGCAGCACTGGCAAGTACGGTGGCCACAGGCGATAATCGTCCAACCGAGCAACAATACGCCGTATATGAAGACCTTGCCGCAAAAGTTGATGTGCAGCTGGAAGAACTCAAAACCATTTTAGATGGGGAAATTCCAAGCCTGACCAGTGAAATAGAAAATGCTGCTGTGCCTATAGAGAACTAGAGGATAGGCTCCTTGTTAATTCTTGTCATTTCAAATAGAGTCCCGCACATATAATTAAAAGCGCGGGACTCGAAATGACAATATTGCATTAAAAGCCCGTATCCGCTGAATCGTCCCGGCTTTCTCCGGACTCCATCTTATCAATCACACCGGATGCCCATTCTCTGCCGCCCAACCCAAATGCAAGGGCCAAGGCAAGGCACACTGCGCCAAACAGTAACAAGAATGCGTTAGTTACCAGCTCCTGTCCAATATTAAGCTGTGACAGTGCCAATGATGCTACAAATAAAATGATAGCTGCCTTGGCAAGCTTGCCTAAAATATCTGCATTATGGATGCCCACATTCTTAAGATAGGTTACCACTACCTGCGCAATAAAGCTAGCCAGATACACCCCAAAAATAAGCACGATGACCGCTACTATAACATTGGGGATATAAAGAATAATCTGGTTAAACAGCTCGGAAGCCACTTCCAGACCAAGCGTATTAAATCCGGCCAGAATCACCACAAGCATAATAAGCCAGTAGATAAGCGTTCCTATAATTTCAATGGCTGACTTCTTGGTTCCTCCCTCCTGTAAAAACCGGTCTATCTTTGCCTTTTCGGTAACCGTATCCAGCCGTACCAGTTTTAGCAATCGAATAGAGCCCGCTTTTATTAGCTTGGCGATAATCCAACCAACGATAAGGATGAGCAGCGCTCCAATAAGCTTGGGAAAAAATACGGCAAGCTGGTCAAAAAACGTTTGGTAGGAATCCTGAAGAATCTGTGCTAGCTGTTTCATAATACCCCTTAAATTTATTGTAGTTGAGAAATGCTATACATTACACTACCATTTTTTTGGGATATAATCTATCCTAAACTAAAACATTCCTTTATATGGAGCTACTTCCCTCCTTCTATAGGCAATTTAACAGAGCTTCGTACGTGAAGATCTCGTTGCGGGAATGGTATCTCAACGCCCATTTCGCGAAACTTGCGCACGATTGCCTGATTCAGCTCATTTCTAATCCTGGGATAATCTTTTACGTCACCAATCCACGCGCGCAGCTGCATATTCCAGGACGAATCGCCAAACTCAATAAGATGAGCCTCTGCCTTGGGTTTTTCCAGCACACTCGTGCTTTCATCGGCTACTTCCTTCATCGCTTTGAGTACTTTGTCAAGATCGGAACCGTACGAAACCCCCACATTGATATCCAGCCGATAAGTAGGGTCGCCATGTGAATAGTTGATAACATCTTTGGAAACAAACTCCGAATTAGGCACAATAATAGAGATATTATTCACCGTTCTCACTTTGGTTGAACGTATATTTATCTCGATCACATCTCCTTCAATATCACTGACCGTAACACGATCACCTACACTAATAGGCCGCTCAAAAAGAATAATTAATCCCGATATAAAGTTGGCGGTAACATTTTGCAGGCCAAAACCAATACCAACCGAAAGAAGGCCAAAAATTACGGCCAGTCCACTGAGGTCGATACCCACAATTTGAAAGGAAATAAGGGCCCCGATTGTAATAATAAAGTACTGGGTTATTCGGGAAAGCGTGTAGCTGGTGCCCTCGTCTATCTTGAACTTTCTGAGGATTTTTCGATTCAGTGCCTTTCTAATCATCACCCCGACAAAAACGAATGCCGAGATAACCAGAACAAAAACCAATACGTTAAATACCGTTATTGGCTTTTGATTGATCTGGAAAAGAGTAAAGTCGAGCACTTCGTTAAAGAAATATTGCAGGTCTGCCCATTCCATAAGCTAGCGTTGAGTTCATTTCTACAAACGATACGCAATTTTATATCAGGTGACAAACTACATCTAGTTCTCCAATTCCTGTTGGGTGATGACGTGCTCCCAGAGCTTGTCCCCGGCCTTGTTATAGGTTTGCAGAATGAGCTTCCGCTCACCCCGGCCGCCCTCAACCTTAATGATTCCAAAGCTGCGCTCTTTATAAACCACAGTTCCATCCACGCGCTGAGGATTATCAAACTCATCATATTCGTCAAGCGAATCAAAGTTTCCGGCAGTCAGCGGTGATGAAGTAAACTCATACAGCGGATACCGGTCTTTTCGTTCCGTTTTAAGCAGCTCAGAAAAGTGGCGGTCACCCGACAAAAAGACAACTCCTTCTACATCCTGGTTTTTCAAAAACGTTTTAAGCCGATTAAATTCCTGCTTATAGCTGGCCATTGCTTCAAAATCGTTCTTTTTGTTGGTTACCTGGTTTCCTACGACAACCAGCTTAAATGTGGCATCACTGTCTATCAAGCTGTTTGTGAGCCATTGCAATTGTTCCTTTCCAAAGAATGGCTTCTTTGGGTTTTTAAGCTGGTTTGGTGCGCGGTGATAACGATCATCCATTAGAAAGATTTCTATATCACTGTATTTATAGCGGCTGAAAACACCGTCTGTGCCCTTAATGCCATAGCTCGGGTTTGCCCAATAGCGCTTAAAAATATTCAATGACGCTTCCTTCATCCGGTAGGTGCCGCTTGAGTTGTTGGGTCCGTAATCGTGGTCATCCCATGTTGCCAGGTTGGCGGATGTTGCCAACAGGCGCTGCATCTCAGGAGTATTGCGCGCGTCTTTGTAGCGGGCATCCATCTGCTCTTCGGTATAGAAGTCCGGTTCGCGGTAATACAGATTGTCCCCCAGCCAAAGCATAAGATCAGGATTCATATCAGCAATAGTTTCAAGGATAGCCGGATCTCCGCCATATCCATCGCCCGGGCGGTCGTCTTCCGGGTCATTTATGTACAGGCAGGATCCCATTGCAAGAGTAACATTGGGTGCCGCCGTTCGATATTTCCACTGTTTCTGCGTGGCAAACTCGGTAGCATAAGAAAAAGTCATCTTCGTGTCGTTCACAAAAATATCATACTCATAAGTAGTGCCCTCACTAAGATTGGCCAATTTGATGTGGGCCGTATTTGATGCACGTGTATTAGTGGTGCCTTTGTACGAACGAGCAGAATCTTCCTCCCCCTTTGGCCAGTATGTTATTTCAAAGCTGGCCGGGCTTGTTGTCTGCAGCCACAGGTTTACTTCTTCAAACTCTACATGTCCCAGCATGGGGCCCGCTTCCAGCAAGTCATTTTGCTGAGCCTGAATATTTACAAAGAGAAAAAAAGGTAAGACAAAGAGAACTGCTGTTTTACGCATCGGTTATCCAAGGTTTATTTAAGATTGACTAAAAAGTAGGGTATTGTTTTCAATTTTTCACTTATCAAAAGTTATCGTAGTATTATTTTTAAAATTGAAAAAAGCCCCTTTTTCAAGTATTTTCTTTGCGCCCAATCAACTGTACTAACAAATACTATATTTATGAGAATCATCATTTTTGGCCCTCCGGGTGCCGGCAAAGGAACCCAGGCAGCACTGATAAAAGAAGAATATAACATTCCCCATCTTTCTACGGGAGAAATCTTTCGTACGGCCATAAAAAACGAAACAGCACTGGGCAAAAAAGTAACCTCTATTTTAGATGCCGGAGATCTGGTTCCTGATGAAACCGTTGTGGCACTGGTTGAAGAAGAGCTTGCCAAGTCAAAATATGATGCCGGATATGTTCTGGACGGCTTCCCGCGCACAGTTCCACAAGCTACTGCTTTTGATCAAATTCTGGCAGACAACGGCAACAAGCTGAATGCCTTTTTGTTGTTGGAAGTACCAGAAGAGGAGTTAGTTGATCGTATTCTGAGCCGCGGCGAAGGGCGAAGCGATGATACCAAAGAAGGTGTTATTCGTCGGCTGGAGGTATATCGCGAGGAGACAAAACCCGTTAAGGAGCACTACGAAAAACAGGGGCTTGTTAAAAAAATTGACGGTGTGGGCAGCATCGAAGAAATTTTTGAGCGAATAAAAACAGCACTTAAAAACCATTAATTTTATTCTCTTCGAATAGCAACAACTCACAACCTACTCTTATATCATCCTCAAAATTCCGGGTGTTATATCCATAATATTTTCGGCATCCTGCAGCTCTTGAGCTCCCGGCCCCAACACAAAAAGAGGTACTTTGTTAAAGGTATGCGTTTTGGTAGAAAGGTCTTCCACATTTCCATGATCACTGCAAAGAACAAGGGTATCACCGGCTCTTTTTTCTTTGATCAGCTGCAGTAAAAACCGGTCATAGGTTTGGATCACTGATTCTGCCTTGTCCAGGTTTTGACTATGCCCAGCTTTATCTGTGAGATAATATTCATATAGCACCACATCAAAATCCATAGCTGCGTTCAACAGGCGGTCAGCCGCCTCCTTTTCCTCAATCACAGGGACATCAATAGACAACTGTTCTCTCCACGCCTGCTGATTAATGCCCGCTGTAATTGCTCTTCCTTCTTTAACATCTTCTGTTCTATTAAGAGGGAAGCCCGCGCTTTTTGTCATCAGTGTAGTACAACTCCACCGGTTTCGCTGTTCTGCTTTTTCAAAAAAGATCTGTGGATAGGCATTGATAAAGTGCCCTGTTTTTTCTCTTTCCTTAAGCCTGTTAAAAAGACTTTCTTTCCTAAGGTAGTCCTTAATTCCGGAATGGGGAAAAGGCCCAAAATGCTTACCTATTTTTTGTGGTGCATTTTTCCCGGTAAACAAAGCCGTCTGACCCGTACCGCTCTGGGGCAGCCCGTTTACTCCCAGAGTGGCATCAACAGGTTTAAACAAGTGATTTTTCTTTTGGACCGTTTCTGAAAATTTTGTGAATGGCTGATCGTTCGACATTGCCAAAAAGGATTCATACTTCTTTCCCGAAAAAGGATTTGATGGATCATCTGCACCCAGGCCAACGCCATCTATGAATAAAAAGATTACAGACATTTTCTTCGTGTCATGCTATCCGCCGGATGGCAGATCAGCATCTTTATTTATCATTATTGTGCTTTAGATCCTTAAATGATCAGGATGACATACCCTATTTATTTTTCGAGGATGATGGTTACCGGCCCGTCATTTATTGATTCTACATTCATATAGGCCGCAAATCGTCCTGTTGCTACTCTTTGGTCATGTTGCTCATTAAAATATTCCACCATTTGATCGTACATTTTTTCCGCTTTTTCCGGACCGGCTGCTTCTATAAAACTGGGACGATTCCCTTTTTCGGCATCCCCGTAAAGCGTAAATTGTGGAACCACCAGCAGCTCCCCTCCCACATCCTGTAACGATAAATTCATCTTGCCTTCCTCATCATCAAAGATGCGCATCTTTAAAATTTTATCGCAGATCCACTGCATCGTTTCTGTGGTATCATCTCCGTGTATCCCCACCAGAAGCAAGAGTCCTTTACCAATAGCCCCGGTCATTTCCCGGTCTACCGTTACGGACGCTTTTTTTACTCTTTGAATAACAACTTTCATATCTAAATGAGACTAAAATTATGTGGATTACCCTGTGGATAATTTTTCATCGTTTTCTTTTTCTTCGTTTTTCCGAGAATTCTCCACAGCCTTCAACATTTTTCAACAGTTATTAACAAGTTATACAGTTAGATTTTAGTGTAGATAAATTTTAAGTTTTAAAAATTTTCTTCCTTTTTTGTTGATAACTTTTCCAGCATTCTGCTAACCCTAATAAAAACAAGGTCACATTATTAACAAAATTATTAACATTATGGTTTACAATATAAGCCTGTTGTAGAATATTTTTTTATCAACAAATCCACACTCCCTACTACATACTACAAATAATTAAATCTTATTACTTTTATGTATTCCGAGTGTATAATGTGGAGAAATAATCCTTCATATGCAGAACCTTTATTTCTATATTTGTACATCGTTTCAGTAAACAAACAATAACAGAGAATGATAGAAAAACTAAGATATCCTATTGGCACATTTTCTTTTGACGAATCTGCAGGGAGTCAGCAGATTGATGAGTGGATATCTGATATTGACCGTCTTCCTGAAAGCCTGGCCAAAGCCGTTACTTCCTTATCCGAAGATCAGCTAAACACTCCCTACCGAGAAGGTGGCTGGACCATCCGACAGGTTGTACATCACCTGGCCGACAGCCACATGAATGCCCTTATAAGAACCAAGCTGCTGCTGACCGAAGACAAACCCACAATCAAACCCTTTGATGAACAATTATGGGCCAAGCTCAGAGATAATGAACTGCCGGTTGAAGCATCACTGAATATCATTCAAGGAGTTCACCGGCGATGGGTTCGCGTGCTGGAATTCGTAGAAAAAGAGGAATGGGATAAACCATTACATCACCCCGAAAACGGAGATATGACCCTAAAACATCTCACTGCCATGTATGCCTGGCATGGAAATCACCATCTGGCTCATATCACCAATCTCAAAGACCAAAAAAACTGGTAATAGAAATCGCATAGTAAAAATAGAAAAGTCTATCACTTTGTTGCCTCTATAAAACGCACCGGGTTGTAAGTTGTATGTTACAGGTTACAATAATTTGATACAAAACATGTAACTTTCAACTTATAACCTGATAGATTGAGTAAGAAAATGAAGTTTATATTCCAACCAACATGAATAAGAAAGAATACACATACAAAGATGCCGGCGTTGATATAGAAGCAGGGGAAAAGATGGTAGAATCTATCAAAGGCATGGTAAAAGAAACCCACAGTGATGCTGTGCTTTCGAACATTGGCGGGTTTGGCGGTTTTTTCAGGCCTGATTTAGGCAGTTATAAAGATCCCGTTTTTGTAAGCAGTGTGGACGGTGTGGGCACCAAGCTGATTGTCGCTTTTAAGACCGGTAGATATCATACCGTTGGCCAAGACCTGGTGAATCACTGCATCAACGATATAGCTGTTTGCGGGGCTGATCCCCTTTTTTTTCTGGATTATTTTTCTACCGGCAAGCTGGAACAGGACGTTGGCTACCAGGTAGTAAGCGGTTTTGCCAAAGCCTGCAAAGAAAACGGCGTAGCCCTGATTGGTGGGGAGACGGCCGAGATGCCTGACATTTACAGTGAAGGAGAATTTGACCTGGCGGGCACTATTGTAGGTATTGTAGACCGGAACCAAATAATTAACGGCGACCGCATCAAAAAAGGAGATGTGCTGTTGGGCTTTAAAAGCACCGGGCTGCACACCAACGGATATTCACTGGCGCGCAAAGTGCTGTTCAGCAAATATGAAGTAGGCGACCACGTAGAAAAACTGGGCTGCACGGTAGGCGAAGCGCTGCTGGCCGTTCATAAATCATACCTTCCGCTTATCAAAAAGCTGCGCGACCATGATGGGGTACACGGGTTTTCTCATATTACCGGCGGCGGTATTGTGGGCAACACCAAGCGCATTTTACCGGAAGGACTGCAATTGGATATTAACTGGGAAGCCTGGGAACAACCTCCGTTATTCAGCCTGATACAACGTATAGGTAACGTACCCGTTGAGGATATGCGTGCGACCTTTAACCTGGGAATAGGGCTGGTTGCTGTGGTGGATCCGGAAGTTGCAGATACGATAAGAGAGCGGGCGGAAGAGCTGAATGAGGAGGCAATTGAGATAGGGATGGTTATTTAATTTTAGAATTATGTGTTGAATGTAAAAAGTTGAAGGTTGGAAAAATTGATAATTATAGTTGGTTCACCGGGCTTTTGATGCCTTTTTCTCCCTTTATTTAAAACATGTGGCCGTTAGAAATTAATCAAAATATTTTTTAAGTCAGTTTCTTACATATTTTTTACCATCCCTTATTTTAAATATTTTTCTATGTTTCAGACCTAATTTAATATATACCTTTACTTTTGGCTTGACCCAAAAGTAACAAAAGGTCAAGGCAAGGGATAAATCAGCTAAAGATAACTCCACTTTACTAAAATAAATCAATGCTTCTTCTCTTTAGTTGCTTGCGTCTTGTGTTCTCAGCGGTATGATTTATTTCTTAACGCTTTGTTCTGTCATCTTCTTCACGCTGATTTATCTAAGGCCGAATTGATTTGAGATAGATCGATGGATCGATTTAGAGTATATCCACGGGGCTTTTTACTCCCTTCCCGCCTTTGTTTAAAACATGGGTATAAATCATAGTAGTTTTTACATTTTTGTGGCCCAGCAGTTCCTGTACGGTTCGAATGTCATAGCCATCCATTAACAAATGTGTTGCAAAAGAGTGTCGTAATGTATGACAACTGGCATGTTTTGTAATAGGTGAACGATCTACCGCATTACGGACGGCCCGCTGAATAAAAGAATCGGAGATGTGATATCGATGTTTCAAGCCTGACCGGGGATCTTTTGAAATACGTTTGGAAGGGAAAAGATACTGCCATCCCAAACGGGTTGCTGCTTTAGGATATTTCTTATCCAGAGCATTAGGCAGTAATGTTTTGCCGTACCCTCTTTTTTTATCTTTGGCATGCAGAATTTTTATCCGTTGGACCTGTTGTTTCAGCTTACCGATGACCACAGATGGAAGCACTGTAATTCGATCCTTTTTTCCCTTTCCATCGCGTACTATAAGTTGCTGATATTCGAAATCAACATCTTTAACTCTGATACGGAGAGCTTCGGAAATTCTGAGACCGGAACCATATAATAGCTGAGCAACTAACAGGGAAACCCCCTCGAGCCTGTCGAGAACCATTTTTACTTCCCTTTTAGTGAGAACGACGGGAAGTTTTTTAGAGCGTTTTGACCATTTAATCTCTTTCAGTTCCGGCAGTTCCTTTTCAAGCACTTTATGATAAAGGAAAACAATAGCGCACAATGCCTGGTTTTGAGTAGAAGCAGCAACATTCCGGGTAACAGAGAGGTGGTTTAGGAATTCTGTAATTTCTTCCGGTTCTATATTAAGCGGATGTTTTGTACCGCAGAATTTAACGAGTCTTATGATCCAGCGTACATAAGATTGTTCCGTGCGATAGCTATAATTTCTTCGCCTTATTTCGTTTCTAACCTGTTTAATAAGCTTTGGTTTGGCCATAGTTTTAACTCCTTTTAGTCAGTAAGACCAACAAAGAGTAAAAACCTTACAAAAAAGCCGAATATAACATCCCGTAGTTATGTCAACATACTATGTCAAGACATTATGTCAACAGAAACAACAAAAAGGTCTGCTAATAGAATTATATCGGCTATACAGGCGCTATTGATAAAGAACCCGGAATTGAGTTACTTGCTATAAGTTAAAGTTAAGGCCCGGCAGGCGCATGGGGTTATGTCAAAGGGTGTGCGGGTTAGTTGCTTCTTCAAAAATCCCAACCAGACCGCTGCTTCCAGCTCGTTTCATGGTGTGCTTTTTTTAAGCCCTTCCTAAGCAAAACGGGGCGCCACGTTGTTCGTTCAAAAAAATTTGCCGGTAACGGGGACAGGCCTCCCTTTGGTGAAGATCGTCAGGTAGCGCGAAGTGCCGAGTTTTTTCGGAGAAGTCAGGCACTTTCAGGGTTTTCCCAAGAGCGCGGTGGCGGCTCATCTGTTTAATTTTTTTGCCAGTAAGTAAGGGCCGCCTTCAGCGTTGTTCACATTCGGTTTGGTTCAGAGCGCGTGCCTTTTCAAAAAGGTGCCACTTGTAGGTTGGTTGCAAATAATCTCGGGCCTGCTTTGTTTTTTTGAGGGTTTCCCTGGCGCCCTTGTGCACAGTTGGCTAATACCACCTGTTGGTTTTGATTCTATTAATCGGCTGATAAGCGTTGGTTGTGAATCCTCGAATCGAAGGCTTTCCAGCGCCTGCCGGTTCGAATCAACGTTTCGTGGCTGTAATTAAGCTCCGGTTTTGGCAAGGTTTGTTGCTCTTGGCTCTTTCCGTGCCTTAACAATGCATTTCAAGCGGACGGGGCAGAACGTTCAGTGCTTGCCCCAAGTTTCTGATTTGGTTCGGTTTTACTACATTAAACCAGCGGCGGAACGCCCCGCCGCTTAAATGCCAGACCGTTAGGTGGTTTAAAATATCTTCTATATTTACATAAAACTAATTTATAATTACTAATCAGGATGAATAGAGCATACTCCATTACTTTTATTTTTCTTTCGAGTATTTTAATTATCGGTTTAACAAATCTTTCAAAAAATATAAACAAAGAGATTTATAGTAGATATTCTGATTCTGCTCAATCCCCGGCAGTTGATAGTTTAGATGTACAACTTGTAGATCATCATGTTCATACATTTAGTTCGAGAGATCGTAAATATCTTGTTAACAGAATCGATGGGCTAGATTCATTGCCACCTCTTGGTTTTGAACAGTATATTGAAGTTATGAAAGAAGAGAACGTTAAAAAGGCTGCTATACTTTCAACAGCATACTTCTTCTCCCAAAAAGCAAGTACTTCAAAACAAGATTTTAAAGCCGTAAAATCAGATAATAATTGGATCGCTAAGTCTATTTCAAAGCATCCCGATAAGTTTGTTGGCTTTTTTAGCATCAATCCTTTATCTGATTCGACATTTGTTGAAATAGAACGTAATGCCTCAAAAGAAGAATTTAGAGGTTTAAAATTGCAATTAGCCAATTCAAAGGTCGATTTCAGGAACGAATCTCATGTAAGACGGCTCGCTGAAGTGTTTAAAAAAGCCAATTCATTGGGGCTTGGTATAGTGGTGCACTTGCGTACGCAGGATAAATCATATGGAAAAAAAGATGCGCAAATCTTTATCGATGAAGTGCTTTCACAAGCACCTGATATTCCTGTTCAAATTGCCCATTTAGCTGGTTGGGGTGGATATGACAAACAGACTGATGAAGCCTTAAGTGTATTTGCAGAACGCATTTCAAATAATAATTTAAGAGATAATATATATTTTGATCTCTCTGCTGTAATCAGGCCGGCAAGAAATAGTAATACAGATTCAGCAAAAACTGATAAAAATCAATCCCCTGATTGGTATCCCCAAAACCGATATGTCCAGGTAACAGAACAACTTCGTAAGATTGGTCTTGATCGAATTTTATTTGGTACGGATTGGCCTGAATGGTCACCTGGAAAATATAAATCTGACATTATAAAAAAGCTGAAACTAACTAAGAAAGAGCAAAAATTTATCTTTTCTAATCGAGCACCATGGTTCGATTAATTTGTCCGATAAAGTATAGCATAATTTTAGGGTAGAGTAACTTCCTATAAAACCACCTAACCACCGCATCAAGGGGACAGGACTCGCACTTGGGTTACATTCTCTGCCCTTGCGGTACTGGTTCTGTCTGTTAAATTAAAAGTGTAATATGTCCCACCCCTTATGCGGTGGGTCGTTATAGGGCTAATGCAACACCAAAAATTTAATGATTATTAGGATAGGCTGATGTTAATACTTTGATGTTGACTCCCATTTCTTCATTTTATCCTCAATATTTTGTGAATAACATGAATAAAAGTTACGTGCGAAGCAAGAATAACCTCA
This sequence comes from Balneolaceae bacterium, assembly GCA_034521755.1. GTDB lineage: Bacteria > Bacteroidota > Rhodothermia > Balneolales > Balneolaceae > JAXHMB01. Next base: position 444,019 of record JAXHMB010000004.1, on the reverse strand, counting down.
ACAGCGTTGGTTATATGCCAATGTTGTAACACATTAGAACAAAATATAATATAATGATTGAAAATCGAGATAATTCAATTGAAATAAACAAAGAAGAATTTCGAAAAATCGGGCATCAATTAATAGATGATATTTCCGACTTTATTTCTAGTATTGATAAAAAACCTGTTACAGTCAACGAAAGTCCAAGTCAATTACAAAGTATATTAGGAAACACGTCTTTGCCAGAAAACGGAATACCTGCAACAGAACTTATACCAAGAGTAACGGATTTATTATTCAACCATTCATTATTTAACGGGCACCCTAAATTTTTAGGTTATATTACTTCATCTGCTTCCCCGATAGGAGCCTTGGCTGATTTACTTGCAGCATCTGTAAATTCAAATGTTGGTGCTCATATTTTAAGCCCTATGGCTACAGAAATTGAAAAGCAAACTGTTAAGTGGTTAGCGGAATTTATTGGTGTATCACCAAATTATGGAGGCCTATTGGTAAGTGGAGGCAATATGGCAAATTTTACAGCTTTTTTAGCTGCCAGAACAGCAAAAGCCCCAAAAACCATTAAAGAAGATGGTATTTCGAATTCCAACGATAAATTGACCATTTATTGTTCCGAAACTACCCATACGTGGATAGAAAAAGCTGTGATTTTATTTGGATTAGGAACTAAATCGATTCGATGGATACAAACTACTTCTTCAAATAAAATGGACGAAAAAAAATTAGAAGAGACCATCAAAGAAGATTTAGAAAATGGCTGTAACCCTTTAATGGTTATCGGAACAGCAGGCGACGTAAGCACAGGCGTTGTTGACAACCTAAAAAATCTATCAGCAATTAGTAAGCAATATGATATGTGGTTTCATATTGATGGTGCTTACGGTATTCCAGCGGCAGTAATCCCCTCATTAAAGAACTTGTTTGAAGGTATTTCAGAAGCGGATTCCATTGCTCTTGATCCACATAAATGGTTATACAGCCCACTAGAAGCAGGATGTACTCTCGTGAGAAATCCGCAGCATCTAATTGACACGTTTAGTTCGCACCCCGAATATTATAATTTTGATAGTATTGAAGGGGAAACTGCTCAAAACTATTATGAATTTGGAATGCAAAATTCCCGTGGTTTTAGAGCATTAAAAGTCTGGTTGACCTTACAACAAGTAGGAAGAAGTGGCTTTGAAAAACTAATTAATGAAGACATTGAATTGTCAGAAGTTTTATTTGACCTAGCCAAAAAGCATCCTGAATTAAAGGCAGTTTCACAAAATTTAAGCATTACTACATTTAGGTATATTCCTAAAAACTATAAACACAGCTTAGAAGATGACTATCTGAATAAATTGAATGAAGAACTTTTGAATGAACTTCAATCTGGTGGTGAGTTATTTATATCAAATGCTATGGTGAATGAAATGTATTGTTTAAGAGCTTGTATTGTGAATTTCAGAACCTCAAAAAATGATATTAAAGAAATTGCTGAAATAATAATTCGAGAAGGAAGAAAAGCTCATTTGAAATTATCCACACAAAAAAAATAAAATGAAGAATTCAACTATAGTTCTCTTGACGATCATTATAGGAAGCCTATTAGCGTGTAATGAAACCCAGAACTCAATGGAAAAAATTGAATCTGATAAAACCGAAACTAAAATGTATAGAGATATTGAGTTCGAATCACAAGGGGCAACGCTTAGGGGAAGGCTTTATTTGCCAGAACACAAATCTAATAATTGCCCAGTAGTAATTATGGCACATGGATTTACAACTACAATCAACGGGATGACAGCCGATAAATATGCGGAGAAATTCAGAGAAGCAGGTTTTGCTGTTGCACTATATGATCATAGAAATTTGGGGATAAGTGATGGAGAACCACGTCAAGAAATTAATTTTTGGGTTCAATCTAGAGGTTATATTGATGCTATCGATTTTATTACAAATCAACCCGAAATTGATGAAAATAAAATTGCCGTTTGGGGGGCAAGTTTGAGCTCACGTGAGGCATTCCTAGCAGGAACAACCGATGATAGGGTTAAAGCCGTTGTTACTATGATTCCAGCTTTTGGTGAAGAAATTCCCAAAGAAGATAAAGATGGAAGTTTATTTGTTTTTGCTAAAGAAACCCTTCTGAATGATGATATAATGAGTTTACCACATACAACTACAGAACAAATGCCAATTGTTTCGACAGACCAAAAAGGAACACCTTCTGCATTAACAGATTTAACAGCCTATAACTGGTTTATTGAATATGGTGGTCGGTTTGGCACACATTGGGAAAATGTAGTTTCATTTTCAAACATTGAAGTTCCTGATGATTTCAACCTTGGTCAATTTGCAGGTCAATTAAAGGCTCCAATATTAATGGTTGTTGCAACCAATGATGAAATGAATGGTGCTAACCCTCGAGTGACTAAATATGTATATGACAACATAAACCAGCCAAAAGAATGGGTAGATATTGATGGAGGGCATTTCGGGTTATTGTATTATCCAAGCCTTCTATTTGATAAATCGAGTATAGCACAAATTGATTTTCTAAGTACATATTTAAAATAAACTATCTTGAAAAAAATTAGAAAAAGAAAAAGAGAAAATAATACGAACGTGGAAAGGCTGGACTACAATAGAAAATGCACCGATTTATGAAGATATGCTTATTAAAGAGGTCTTTCCCACAGTGAAAAAGAACGGAGTGGATGGTTTGGAAAAAGTTAGTATTTCCACTAGGAAAAACATTGACGAAATGGAGTTTTTTCTTGTTCTTCAGTTTGACTCTCTGAAATCGGTGAAGAAATTTGCGGGAGAAAAATATGAAACGGCATATATACCTGATAATGCAAAGGAAGTATTAAAAAGGTATGATAAAACAGCTGAACATTATGAATTAAAAGGAGAGTTAATACTCTAATAGCTGTAAGAATAACATGTTACTACATTTTCTAACTTAATATGGACTTTGAATTCACTCAGGAGTACTTGAGTATTTTACAAATACATATGGGAAGAAAAATTTATTGCTAATTACAAAAGATAATGTGCTTGGCAAGGGCACTCATTCAACAAAAACACCTATATAATGAAATATTCAATATATCTGCTGGGACTGCTTCTGATATGTTCTGCCTGTCGGGAAGCGGACCATACTAACATAAATACGGATGCCATAGAACAGGAAATCCTCTCAATGGGTAGTGACGTGGTTCAGGCGCTTAACGAGGCAAATATCGATGACCTGGTAAGGGATTTCTGGCAATCTGATTCCACATTATTTATGATTAACGGGATGAAAGTACAGGGATATGAAAGTATCATGGGAGTGATGGAGCAGATCCCAAACCGCAGGAAAGATCTGGATCTGAAAGTAGAAGATGAACAGGTGTACGTGCTGTCTAACAACGCAGCCGTTCATGTGGTCAAATTCCGGGAGGTGGTAACGCGTTTGGATGATAGCATATCCGAGAGCGAGGGGGTTTGGAACACCGTGTACAAGAAAATGGATGACGGATGGAAGATAGTTATGGTTCACGAATCTCACCCGAGAAACTGAAACAACTAAACAGCTACAACTACCACCCCGATGCATGGAGATCATCGAAATTTGAAAACTGACTAATGTAATATGACGCTCCCTACATTGTAATTACGCGGTATAACAAGCATTTTCTGCAGACGCACAAGCGTTTTTGTTCGACTTCAAAATTGGTTGCCACACAGCAGAAATGCCAGCTCGTTATATGGCTTATATTGCCATCAAAACAGTAGAATGATGCGTTAAGTTACTTTCATTTGAAAGCGATTTTCTTCATGTTGTCCATATGATTTAAAAGAATATCTTGAAGAAAACTTATGACCGAAGTGAGGATAACATTTATCCACATTGGTATTATACCAATGTTAGTATCAATTAAAACAGATGTACAGATGTAGTTTATATATCATAATAAATATTAAAACACATTTTTATGGAAAAAGACGACATTAAATTTACCGCTAAGCATTTAGCTAAAAAACTTAAACTGCGAAATGCAAATTCCGAAGTCGTAAAAAGACATAATAAACTAAAGGAAATCTATGATGATGACCCAGAAAAAGCGTTAATCATAGATTCAGCAGTAGTTGAAGGTGAAAACTTGGATGATCCATTTCATTCTAAAGTTCTAATGAATGATGAGCTAAAATTACCACTTAAAACGGGTCTCCATAGAGCTGTGGGCGGTGACCACGATTACTCAACACCCGGAGACATTTTATGTGCCGCATTGGCTGTTTGTTTGGAAAGTACCATAAGAATGATTGCAGATAGATTAGAAATTCAATTGGATCACACAAAAGTGTCAGTTGGAGCCCATCTTGATGTTCGTGGCACATTAAGGTTTGATAACTCTGTTCCTGTAGGATTTCAAAAAATAAATGTGGAGGTAGAATTAGGTTCAGACAATGCAGGAGAAAAGGTTATAAATACTTTATTTAGTGCTGCAGTAAAAAGTTGCGTGGTCTATCAAACCTTAAAACCTGGTATTCCAATAGAAAAAAACTTGAAAATAATGTAAACCAATCTTGAATTGTCATAAACACCGGCTATAGCAAACAAGAGCCGCCAGATAACAACCAGCCCATTAACGCGTTTATGCATTAGAAAGTCAACTCACTCCATACTTCTCCTTTAGTCCTATTTGAGTAGTTGCCAGGACACCTGCTATTGGATAATTTCCTGCTGCTTTTGACTGCCATTTCTCCATCCCCGATGTACGAGATTACTTTTGTAAGAGGACATGAATCTTGTCCAGGCGTTTATCTGAGACTGTTTTCCTTCGTGTGGAAACGTCTAATATCTTATCTGGCTTAGTATTCAAAAAGGGCCCAGGCGGCTAACCGGACGAGAACCTCAGCAGCGGACTGCCGGATTACGCGTTAATAAGAGCCTGCCCGGGCCTGACCCATCGCTGGGATGGGATTGCTGTAAAAAGCAGTTATTTAGATCTTAAAATTTGTCCGGATCATAGATCCGTCCGTTCTTCCATAGGCTCCACATGACGTTAATAATTTTACGTTGCGTATTGAGTCGGGCATTGCGCTCACTGCTGGCCCGATGACAGCTGTCTTTCCAAAATTGTTTGACTTCATTGTCACCGCCCGTATTAGCAGCGCTCAGCCAAGCCCGATAACTCATGGCCTTGAGCTCCCCATAGCCCTGTTTGTCCAAGCGTTTGCGGCTAATCGACTGTCCGGCCGAACTGCGACTAACAACGGCCAACTGGCAGAACTTATATACCTGGCTGCGCCTGGCAAACCGATGGGGATCTTCCAACAAGGCCGAAAACAGATGAGAGCCTACCGGCCCAATACCGGGAATCTTGGCAAACTCGGCAATTTCCCAGTAGTTTTTACCTTGCTCGCGGATGCCCCGAAAGATCTCCAGGGACTGCTCGTGATGGTAGCTGATAAATCCAAGCTTCTGTTCGGCAAGCTTGCGATGCTCCTGTGAGCTAATTTGACTGATCCATTTTTCGCCCCTGTGGAAGCTAAACCGGCTCTTGCCGGTAGGAATCCGTACCCCTATATGCCGAAGGTAGTGGGTCAGCCGTTGAATGGCTGCGGCCTTGGCCCGGCGCTGGCGCAGATACATCTTCATGCGAGACTTGAAGACGTGACGGGCTTCCAGGGGTTGCCACCAAACCGACTTGTATTCGCCCAGTCGAAGCAGTCGAGCCAGTTTATGGGCATCGGTTCGGTCATTTTTGTTTCCACCTCTGTGAACCAGGGCATTCTCAGCCGGATCACAGATGACCAGCCGGTCGACCCATCGGCTCAGAGCACTTGCCACCCAGCGTGCATGAGTTCCCTGTTCAAGGATTACGTGCAGTGGGCCATGCGGATAGTTGCGGGCCCAGCTGATCAATTTGTCTGCTCGTGTGGGCACCTCCCGCTGTTGAACGTGCTCCCCGGCTGGGTCAATGGACTGTATGACGGTATTGCTTGCATGAATATCCATTCCTGCGTAATGTGTCGTAGTATTCATAAGAGGACCTCCCTGTATGGTTGGTGTTGAATGTGGATTCTACCCAATCTACAGGTGTCCTCTTTCTAATGCATAATACCGGACAGGCCTCCCGCAAGGCTGCCACCCTCCTATTTATTAGTTAATCTTTCGTTTGCAGATAATTTTAGCACTCCGGCGCCTGCCCTTGTGGAATCCCGCAGAGCGGGGCCACAAAGTGGCATTCCACAGGGCCTGCCCGTTAAACGCTGGGTCGTTATCTGACAGTGTATGCTGTGTGGGCCGCAATTGTTGTGGTTATCTTTCCGCTCCTATTTGCTTACCGGGACTTTTTTTATATAGATTATTTAGCAAGCAGAAATCTAGAAAGGAGAAAAGGAAGGATACAGGAATTAGTTTTTTAGCGACTGCTGATGTTTAAGAACCCGCTGAACCCGATCCAGAAGGTCTTCGAATTGAAAAGGCTTGAGCAGGTATTCGCTTATGCCCACACTCATAAGGTCCAGCATATCTCGAACACGCTCGTACGTAATAGTGACCAGCACCGGCGGATATTGCGTATCATATTTGCTCATGGCAGAAAGAATTTCCTTCACATCATCGTAGATAAGAGAGATATCGGCAATAAGCATATCCGAATCGTGGATATCAATGGCACGCAGCAGGGAGGACGTATTAGTAACCACATGACAATCGTAACCCTCTTCCATCAAAACCATTTGAATGGATTCGTGAACCGCTTCTTCCGGTTCAGCAACTAATATCATGGCCCGGTGGTTACTCATAGTGTTTATAAAATTGCAGCATGCGCTGGTATAGATTTGGTAACATTACTAATGCAATAGTGATACCAAAAGCTGCAGACAGGAACAAAATTTTTAAAAAGGGGTTTAGGAGGTAATTGCCAAGCTGATTGCCGGAGAATACCAGAACTAAACTCTATCGCTCTTGCAGTTTTGCAATGATGAGAAGAAGTAAGGCATGCACCCATGCAATCGCATTTAAGCATGGTAAAACCCCGACAAATTATTATCCTCCCAAAACTTTTTACAAGTAATAGAGCAGCATATTTATGGCAGATAAAAAAAGGGTTGGCATATTACAACAGTTTGGAACGAAGATTGCAATTATATATAGAAAGGATATAAACCTTCGAACCAAAATTGAAAAGTTATAAAAACACTAAAAAACATTATAAGTATCGCCGTTGCCGTTTTCCTTATTCCCGTATTAGCTCTGGCACAATCAGCCAGCTATACGTTTGATGCAGACAGCAGCAGCATAATTGTATCAGGTACATCAACACTCCATGACTGGGAGGCGAATGCCGAAGAAGTTAATATGGATATTTCATTTAACCCCGAGATGATAACACAGGAGACTCCTGCATCTCCGGTATCTTCACTCCAGCTGAATGTTCCTGTTAGTTCCCTGGAAAGCGGCAAGGGAAAAATGAATCGCAAGATGAAAGAAGCATTAAAAGAAGACGACCATCCGCAAATCATGTTCGGCCTGGTTTCTGCTGAGCTTGCCGACAGTGTAAGTGCTGATGGCGCATTAAACCTAACCATTACGGGTAACCTGAACATTGCAGGTGTTGAAAAAGAAGTAAGCTTTCCTGTAACCGGAATAAAGGAAGGAGAAAATGGCTACCGTTTTGAAGGCAGCTACAGCCTCAACATGACAAACTACAAAATGGACCCGCCATCTGTGATGTTTGGAGCCATCAAATGTGGAGAGGAAGTTATGATTTCGTTTAATATTTTGTTGACTGCAAACCAAAACCAGTAGACGAATCTCTATGCTTCGGTCAGAAGATACCACGTATTTCACCCCTGTTCCCTATTTGCTTCCTATATGTATCATGCTTATCACATTATTGGGAGCAGGGGTATTTTCTGCCAAGGCACAAATTTCTCCACAAGGCGCCATTGAAATAGAACCCGGCGGACAGCTGTGGATTGAGGGGAAGACCAGTATTGTAAATTACACCTGTGAAGCCGAGCGCCTTTCAGGAAACGGCAATATAGAGAACACCGAAAACCCACAGCAAAATGTTAAAGGCCACGGAGCCGTAAGTGTTTCAGTTGAAGTGCCGGTCCACTCTTTGGAGTGCGGCAAAAAAGGGATGAACAAAGATATGTATGAAGCCCTTAAAGCCGACCAATTCAAAAATATCAGCTACCAGCTTTTAACAGCCAACCTCTCAGACTCTCTTTCCACAATACGTGATGAAGAAGGCGAATGGATGAATATTAAAACGGTAGGTATACTTGAAATCGCCGGTGTTAAAGAAACCACCGAAGTATATGTTAAGGGCCGTGTATTGGGAGAAGAACGGTTTCGGGTAAAAGGCAACAAACAAATCAACATGAAGACCTATAACATCAAGCCGCCAACAGCATTGTTGGGTTTAATTAAAGCCAGCAGCAACCTTACGGTTCATTTTGATGTAACGGTCAGGCTCAAAGATGTTTAACATACTCTACCGGGTTATGAGTCGATATCCATACGCTCCATTTTTCGATAAAGCGTAGAGGGGTCAATGCCCAGCAGGCGTGCGGCTTCGGTCTTATTTCCCTCTGTGCGTTTTAGCACGTTTAAGATGTGGTGTTTTTCGAAGGTTTGAACGGCATCGTCAAGCGTGTCAGCATCATAGGTAAAGTCGCCCTCAGATTCCCGGATGCTTTTGGGCAGGTCCTGCAGAGTGATAAAGTCGTTATCTCCCAACAATACAGCGCGTTCGATTATATTTTCAAGTTCACGCACCTGTCCTTTCCAATCGTAAGATAAAAGTGCCCCGATGGCTTCTCCGGTTATGCCCTTTACCGGACGATTCAACTCTTTGCTGTACTTTTTGATGAAATGATGGGCCAGAAGCGGAATATCTTCTTTCCTGTTTTGAAGGGTTGGCAGCGGAATCTCCACAACATTCAGGCGATAGTATAAATCTTCTCTAAAGTTATCCTTCTCAATCTCTTCTTTCAGATCTTTATTGGTTGCCGCAATAATTCGGGTATCGAAGCTGATCATTTGGTTGGAGCCGATAGGCTTTACCTCCCGCTCCTGGATAACCCGGAGCAGGTTCACCTGTTGATCCACCGGAATTTCGCCTACCTCATCCAGAAAAACCGTTCCTTTATTAGCCGCGACAAAAACGCCGTCTTTTTCTGCAATGGCCCCTGTAAAGGCTCCTTTCTTGTGCCCGAACAGTTCCGATTCCATAAGGTCTTTGGGAATAGCCCCGCAGTTAATGGCGATGAATGGTTTTGAAGATCTGTTGCTGTTGGAGTGAATGGCCCGCGCGACCAGTTCCTTGCCTGTACCGCTGGGACCTGTGATAAGAACGTTGCTGTTGGCATTACTTACCCGTTTAACCATGCGATATACTTCTTTCATGGCAGGGCTTTCGCCAATTATATGATTGAAGTTAAATTCCTGGTCGATCTGTTCGCGCAGGTACTTGTTTTCCTGCATCAGCTTTTTCTGTTTTAGCAGGTTTTCGATGCGAAGGATTACCTCATCAAAATCAAGCGGCTTTAAAATGTAGTCGGAGGCTCCTTTGCGCAGGGCTTGTATCGCCGTCTCAACCGTTGCATGGGCCGTAATGATAATGGTAAGTGTATCTGAAGAGCGCTGAATGGCCTGTTCCAGTACTTCAATACCATCAGCTTTGGGCATCTTCAGATCAGTGATGAGAATATCAAAGGAGTGTTCTTTTAATGCCTCAATAGCCTCTTCCCCGTTCGAAGCTGTTGCACATCTAAAGCCTTCTTCACGAAGAACGATAGACAGGGAATTCCTAATTTCTTCTTCGTCATCTGCAATGAGTATGGATCCGATCATGCTTCTTGGACAATTTGATTAGCAGGTAATGTGATAATAAACCGGGCACCATTTCCGGGAGTGGAATCTACATCTATCGTCCCTCCCATCTTGGTGATGATGCCATGGCTGACAGACAATCCCAGTCCGGTACCGCTTCCCACATCTTTGGTTGTGAAAAATGGTTCGAAAATACGCCGTTGGTTCTCTTCGGGGATTCCTTCTCCAATATCTTTAACAGAAATTTTAATCAACTCATCCTCCTGCCAGGTTTCAATGATAACAAAAGGATCCTTTATTTCCTGCATGGCATCAACGGCATTGAGCAGCATATTAACAAGCACCTGGTGCAGGTGATCTGGCACGCCCTCAAACTTTGGCAGGTTAGGAGAAAGATCGAGCTTAAAGTCAACGGAGCGACAACGGGCATCATGCTCTAAAAGGCCCACGGCCGACTTAATAAGCTCATTGATTTGAACCATATCTCTTTCCAGCCCGGAGGGGCGTGAAAAGTCCACCAGGTCCCGGACAATCTTATTGATCCGCTGAATGTGGTCACGAACTTTTTTAAGCTGCCCCTGAATAAAGGGATCATCGGTTTTACGTTGACAAACTTGAACTAATGATGATATAGCAGTGAGCGGGTTGCCGACTTCATGAGCAACACCTGCAGCCATATGGCCAACAGTGGCAAGCCGCTCGGAGTGCTGTATTTGTTCTTCTCTCATTTTAATATCTGTAAGGTCCCGCAGAATTTGGGAACGCCCTATAATTTCATCCTTCTCATTGCGGATAAATGATTCTGAAAGATTCACCAAGACTTTCTTGCCGGTCTTTTTCAGCCGTTCTGTTTCGTAGTTGGAAACATAGCCACGATAAAGCATTCCAAACTCGAGGCATTCCAATTCTTTCTTTTCAATAAGGTCATCCGGGATAATTTTCCGCACGGGAGAACCGATAATTTCTTCTCGGTCCCACCCAAAAATATTTTCAGCACCTTTGTTCCAGGAGGAAATTTCGTCATCATTATTTAAAGTGATAATGGCGTCGGCAGAGTGTTCAATGATATTTTTGTACTGCTTTTCAGTAACGTCAAGTTTTTCCTGATAAAGCTCTCGATATCTGTACACTGTCCAGGCTGCCCAGATAACCAGAAAAAGAGACACGGTAATTCCCCTGGTGAAATAAAGGATTTGAAGCGTTTGAAGTGATGGATCATCCCAGAATATGATCTTAATAATTTCAAAGGCACCAAAGAACAATCCCAAAATGATAACAGAGGTAAACAGCAGGTAGCCAAACCGTACGCGTTTTAAAAAATGTAGGAGCCCTTTATTCATTCAGTGCAAACCGTTTTATGGTTTATAAGAATTCATTATATAATGTAATTGAAGCTTTGCAAAAAGGCGATATTAATCTTAACCGAATTCCCGGTTAAGATAATTTATAGAACTATGCTATATTATTTGGCAAGCAAAATTGAATAACAAACCATAATTTGTTTTGAGTAATTTAGATCATCTTTTCAATAATAATAAAAAATGGGCGGAAAGAACCCGACAAGAACAACCCGAACTTTTTGAAAAATTGTCGGAAGGCCAAACTCCCGAATATTTATGGATTGGCTGTTCCGACAGCCGAGTACCGGCCAATCAGGTAGTAGATATGCTGCCCGGACAAATATTTGTTCACCGTAACATAGCAAACGTGGTAGTTCATACTGATCTGAACTGCCTTTCCGTAGTGCAATATGCCGTGGAGGTGCTGAAGGTAAAGCATGTTATCATTTGCGGACATTACGGCTGTGGCGGTGTGGCAGCAGCAATCGACAATCAGGATCACGGATTAATTGATAACTGGCTGCGTAATATTAAAGAGGTAAACCGCCGATACGCCGAAGAGCTTAGCGAAATGTCCCCTTCTGAAAAACATGACCGGCTTTGTGAGCTGAATGTTATAGAACAGGTTAAAAATGTAGCAAATACTACAGTGGTGCAGTCTGCCTGGAGAAACGGCGCCAACCTAACGGTACATGGACTTATTTATAACCTGGAGTCCGGCATATTGGATAACCTGGAAACATCGATTTCCTCTGTGGCAGAACTTGAGGCTTCTTACTAATCTTAATATCCTAATTATGAAAAACCTGTTTACTTCTATTGTGTGTTCACTGCTGTTGATTGCCGGATGTACTTCATCAGGGAATCAATCCCAGAATTCCAATCCCCCGGCACCCGGCTTTAATGCTGATTCTTCCGACGTAAGAGCCATTGCCATTGCAGACAGCGTAATGAAAGCACTCGGCGGCAGAGAAGCATGGGATGATACCAAAATCATAAGCTGGAACTTTTTTGGGCGACGCACCCACACCTGGAACAAGCTTACGGGTCGCGACAGTATTCATATTCCCAGCTCAGAATTGATTATAGATATGAATATCAGTACCAAAGAAGGAACGGTGATGAAGAGCGGGGAGGAGGTAGCGCAACCCGATTCCCTGCAAAAGTATTTGCAGCAGGGCTACCAGATGTGGGTGAATGATGCTTACTGGCTTATGATGCCCTATAAGTTAAAAGACAGCGGGGTTACACTGAAGTATATGGGAACCGATACTACCCAAACAGGAATTCCATCTTATAAACTAAAGCTTACTTTTGATCAGGTGGGCGTAACTCCGCAGAACATGTATCACGTGTATGTGGATACTTCAGATTATATGGTGCGGCAGTGGGCCTATTTTCCAGAGGCAGATGCTGAACAACCGCGCTTTATATTGCCATGGAAGAATTACAAAAAGCATGGTGAAATTATGTTGAGCGGGGACCGCGGACAAAATAAGCTCACAGACATAAAGGTAATGGACAATTGGCCGGATGAAAATTAGCTGAAGGGGAGCAAAACCGGTATCTTTATAACTTAGATTAGTTTTTTAAAAAGTGTTATGCTGTCCACCGGATGGCGGGTCAGCACCTAAAGCAGAAAATCACAATAATATTATTAAAAAATATTTAGCTTCAGATCCTGAGATAAACTCAGGATGACACAAGCATTACAAAGAAAAATAATAGATATGCCAACAGTAAAACTTATTGATATTGCCCACGCGCGCAGTGGAGACAAAGGAGACGGAAGCAATGTAGGGGTGATAGCCCGACATCCGGATGTATATCCTTTCCTCAAGGAAAATCTTACCGAAGAAGTTGTAAAAGAGCACATGCAGCATATCTGTAAGGGTAAAGTAGAGCGTTATGAATTACCAAACATCGGCGCGCTGAACTTTGTGCTGCATGAGAGCCTGGGTGGAGGCGGAACTGTATCACTCAAGCTGGATGCCCAGGGAAAAACGCACGCTTCTATCCTGCTGCGTATGGATATCGATGTACCGGAATCTCTGCTTGAAAAAGTTGGACGGCAGAACTAAGAAGCTGGTTCGGGAGGTGCAGAGAAAGAGACCGGAATACGTACATCGGTTTGTGCCCATTTAATAATGATTGCCGTAGAGTCGTTTGTAACTTCAGCAAACTGTATAGTGAAAACTTCGGTAGTTTCAGCAGAGGGTGTCGCTGGCACATCTGTATGTAATACATCTTTGGTGGCGTCGTATTCAAAGGCCCCCCACTGACCTAGTTCTGCATTGAAAATAATCGTCCAGGTCTCAGGTTTGGGAATAGAGAATATGGCATAAGTGCCTCGGTCCAGCTTTTCTCCATTAATCCAAATAGGCTGAGTGGTAGTCAGTTCTGTGGCTTCATTGGCCCCGGTACGCCAGACGGCATTATAGGGAACCAGCTCACCAAAAATAGTGCGCCCGTTTTTATAGGGCTGGCCATACACTATTTTTATGTAGGTGCTGTCATGCTTTACGCTGGCAATAGCTATTGGGCTTTTTCTTCGTATAGGATCGGGCTCTTTGGGCTCCTGCTGATTACAGGAAAACACAAATACCGTGATAAATAAAAGTACACCTGCTTTTTTAACAAAAGAGTTCATAAAAACCGGTTAATAAAATTCTGTGAATAAAGTACTTAAAAATCACCAATAAAAAAGTTATGGTTGTTTCGGCTGATTTCATAGCCGTAGCCTACCCCAATGTCGAGGGAAAGATTCGATATTCTAAACTGAAACCGAATTCCGCCGCCCACGATACCTCGTGATGCTTCGATGATATCGGGCTGATCATATCGAGTAACCGTATTGGTAAAAGCAACCAGGTAAATATTGCTGAGGTAGAACGGGAGCAAAAGGCCTCCATCATCCGGATAGACCAGCGGAATCGTATAGCGCGTGCTTAGGGCAGCAACATCTTTTGCCAGTGGATAAACAGGTTCAGAGAAACCCTCCGAAACCAGCGACTGGGAGTCAAAAAGTGGATTAGACTGTGTGGTTGCCTGAAGGTCAATTCTTAGCGACTGGTTCCATCTGCGTAAGGGAGACAGGTAGGTTATAATACCGCCCCGAAGAGCATAGGGTTCAGAAAAAGAGAGTTGTCCATTAATCTGAGGGGTGCTAATAGTTATATCTTCATTAGAAAAAACGTATTCAAGCTCTGAGAAGAGGGTGATGCCGGAGTTGGGCTGTACATCTCTGATGTTTTGCTGCAGTCTATAGGAGAAGGCAGAAAAGAAATTGGCTGAAAAACGGTCTGAAAAGTTAGAGGCGGCTTCTCCATTGTGATCTAGTTCAAACAGGCGAAATTGAGAATACTTTATTTCCGGCTCTATAAAAAAGGAAGAAAATCGGATATTGTTATTCAAAACAAAGGGTGTCGGGAAGCTTAAGGAAGCACCTCTTCTTTGGGTTAAAAAAGAAATAGGAACCGGACCATTTTGTCCCTGGGCACGTAGGCTTAGAAAAGAGGGACGGCTGTAAATTTCAGTTCTGAATCCCGGGAAAAATGTTTTGTTGCTATAGATCAGGTCGTACCAAAAGCGATCTTGCACATAACTTAAATCAAGGGAGTAAGATTGATCCTGCAGTAGGTTGCTGCTGTGAAATGAGAGGCCAAGTTCATAAGCATCGCTGTTAGGTACTTTTTCTATAATGGGCAGGAAGGTTCTGGGTTTAAGCCAGGAAATACCCGACGCATAGGAATCGGACTCCCATTTTGACGTATCCAGTGTATCATTCCTTCCGGTCTCCGGGCGCTGCATAAAAGTTCTTTTGGGGGGCGAAGGCTTCCAAAGCGATGCCTCAACGGGCTTATTTAAGAAGTCTTTTCTGTCTAAAACAGCCGGTATGTATTCATTGCGCTCCTGTTGAACAAATACAATTTTAGATCCGTCTTCATTATAGGAGGCTTCGAAAGAATTGTAGCGGGTATCGGTCAATTGGTAAAGCTGTTCGGTTTCTATATAATATTCGTAGACATTCATAGAACCGTTGATATCGGCAGTGAGCAGCAACCGATCTCCTGATGGATGCCAATCCGGATCGTAGATTGATCCATTAGAAAAAGCGATGGTTGGATCTCCCTTAAGGTCTTTCCCTAATGATTCTGTATCAGCCAGCCAAAGTGCCTGAGTCCCCCGCTTGTTGATAGCTACGGCCAGCTGTTCTAAGTTGTCGGTGCTTGGTTCAACATGGATAATGCGGTTCGGGCTGAGATCAGAAAGTACGAGGCGCTCGCTGCCGAAAACAGCAATCAGGCGATTGGCATCATGGAGGTGTTCCAGCGCCCATGTCGCATTGCCCATATCAATTGGGGCATATAAGCCATCGGTATTCTTCTTTTGAATTATCTTTTCATTTTCGAGGTCCAGCTCGGCCAGCCGTGATGAAAAAGCACCGTCATAGAATGTGCTGGCTTCGTAATAAGAAAATAATAGCTTGGATTTGTCGGCTGACAAATCAAAAATATAATCTGAGACGGCATTTGTTTCTTCAATAAGAGTAATATTTTTGGAGGTCATATCATATTGGTAAAAGCCTGCTCTCTTATTATAAAAAGACGCCCAAAAAAGAATGGTTTGATTATCAATCCAAAGCGGCCGCCGTATAAAAGATCCTTTAAAAGGGATGTTTAGCTTTTTGGAAGCATTGGAATACTCTTTTTCAGAGCTTTCGATTTTAGCCTGGGTGTTCGCCTCAAACTCATCATAAAGTTGTGCCGGCCACTTGCCGGTTGCATGCTTTAAAGCTATGCCATAGCCGAGGAAAGGCAGATCTATATAAAAGTCCAGCGCATCTTTGCTGGTGCTGTCTCCATAGTTCTCTTGCAGCCATCGGGTAAACTCATATCCTCCCATGTAATGACGATTAAAGGGTCGCGTACGTTCGGGGAAGTGGGACATTTGTCCCATAGACCACCGGTCATTGCTGTTAAAAGTGGCATTAAATTGATTCGTAAAAAAGGGCAGATTTCCCCTTCCCCCATCCGGGGCTACGTTATGACTTTCGTAATATGTGGCAAGGCCTTCAGTAATACCAGAAGGAATGGCCCCATGAAGCGACCTGGCAAGGTCGGGAGAAAAAAGGCTAAGTGTTCCCCCAATACCCTTTAAATTGTTAAAATGTTGGGCATGAACCAGCTCGTGGGGCGCAACAGTCTCCAGCCAGTTTCCGGACTTGGGGCTAAGTGATTTCCCTTTGAAATTGTTGAGATCTATTTCTGAACGAAAATGTAGAGATGTTACAAACCCATTGGACCAGTCATTGTAGTTGTTTAGAATAATGGGAAAGTTATCAAGAGAACCTCCGGTGAGTTTTTGGGTAGAATCATAATGCGCTTCCAAAATATACGCTGTACGCCAAGCCGCAGAATCTTCACCGGCAGGAAAGACAATATTAAAATGCTGAGTTTTAAGTTGTTGCCAGTTTAATCCGCCGGGCCGATATTGGGTTGGATAAAATTGGGCAAAACCATTTAAAAAGCATGCAATAAGAAAAGCTGATAGCAAAAACCTTTTAAACATCTGATAAGAATTTAGTCAGAATTTAAATGCCATATACTGATAAATACTGGTAGAAAGCCCAAAAATGTGAAAAGGTGCCCGCCAGCACAAACAGATGCCACAGTTCATGAAAGCCAAACCATTCGGGAATGAGGTTTGGTTTTTTAATGCCATAGATTACAGCCCCTACAGTATAAGCGAGGCCTCCTACTCCAAGCCAGATCATAAAAGCGGCCGGCAGTCTTTCCCAGAGTGTAGGGAAAGTGATAACGGCCAACCATCCCATGCCCAGGTAAAACAAGGTAGAAATCCATCGGGAGGCATTCGTCCAGATAAACTTCTTGATGATGCCAATGAATGCCAATGCCCAAATGGTAATAAAAAGTCCCCACTTCCAGTTGCCTTCCAGCACCAGCAGGCAAACAGGCGTATAGCTCCCGGCAATAAGTACGTAAATCATCGAGTGGTCAAGCTTTTTGAAAAGCGTAAGTGTTTTCTCTTTTGCGTTCAGGGAATGGTACAGAGAGCTGGCCATGTATAGCAAAACCATACTTACTCCAAAGATAGAGAAGGCAACAATGTGTTTGGGTGAACCAGACATAATAGCATCGTAAAGCAACAGGATGAGGCCAATCATAGCTAAAAGAGCCCCCACCCCATGAGTGAGGCCATTGACCGGTTCCCGAATATATTTCTTCAAAACATCCATAAGCTTATTTCTGTGTGTATAAAAAGATAACGCTTATTTGGAAAATAAAATTCTTCAATAATTGTTGAAGGCAAAAATAAGTATCTTGATTCTTCTGACTAAGTTAATGCGAATCAAAAAATAAACAATATGAAATTTGGCAGCCACGATAATCCTGAGTCCCTGGATTTATCCTTGCCCCGTGATCATCCTGAAACAAAAAAGAATCTATCAAAATATGGAGAGAAATCAGAACCGGAAATATATGTAGGCTGTGCAAAGTGGAACCGAAGCGACCTTAAGAATTTTTACCCGCAGGGAACCAAAGACGAGCTGGAATATTATGGCACGCAGTTTAATGCCATTGAACTCAATGCCACGTTTTATAACATCTATGACAAGGAGCAGATCACAGAGTGGCACGATAAAGTACCCGGGGATTTTAAATTTTTCCCCAAGGTGAACCAGTATATCAGTCATCTTAAATGGCTGAATGGGATTGAAGAACGGACGGATGATTTCATTGACAGTATTGTGCATTTCAAAGAAAAGCTGGGCACTACCTTCTTGCAGCTTCGAGGCAATTTTGCCCCAAAGTTCATAGATCGCATTGCCGGCTTTATTGAGCACTGGCCCGACGGCATTCCACTGGCGATAGAATGTCGCCATACCAACTGGTTTAATGATGATAAAGCAGCATCAGAATTTCATGCTTTGTTACAGGAAAACAATATAGCCAATGTGCTGGTTGATACCGCCGGACGCCGGGATATCATGCACATGCGGCTGACTAACAATGAAGCGTTTATTAGATATGTGGGGGCGAATCACGAAAGCGATTACACCCGTCTTGATGAGTGGGTAGAGCGGCTGGGTAAATGGCACAATCAAGGCTTGGAAAACATACATTTTTTTGTGCACCAGAACAAGGAGAAGGCATCCCCAAAATTAGCGGGATATTTTATTAATAAGCTTAATAAAAAGCTGGGTACCAAAGTGAGAGGCCCCAAAGAGATTGAGCAGGGAGACTTGTTTTAGCTTATTGCCTTGAAAGATCAAGGATTTTTCTGACAGTTCTCAGATTTCTAGTGGTGGCATGCATCCCAAGTTCTTTCTCGATGTAGCCATTCGAAAAGTTGGGTTTTTCTTCTGTTTCTTTATCTACATAAACATATAGGTTTTTGCCAGCCACCCGGAACTTTTCAATGTTTGATGAGTTTGATTCCAGTTTGTTGACATCAATAGAATTCGGCTCTTTGGCTAAAAACCCGATATACCCTTTCCATCCTGTTTTTTCTTTAAAAGGGAAAGCCTTTAAAACTTTTTCAAGTGTCTCGGGCTCCCGAATAAGTACAGGCACATCGTGTCCAAAAGAGTCCTCAATTTGTTGGGTAATCATGCCGGACAGCTCGTCTTCTTTTTCTACAGGAGCATCAAAAACAACGTTCCCGCTTTGGATGTAGGTTTTTACATTTTCAAAACCCATGGATTCAAATATAGACCGAAGGTCAGCCATCTTAATTTTTCGATAGCCACCGACATTAATGGCTCGGAGAAATGCGATGTTTGTTTTCATAATTTTAAAACTGAATTTGCCAGTAAATATATAAGAGGGCAAAACCTGAGAGGAAAATAATGCCGCTCCAGCTCAGCAGCCTCAGCCAGGGTTTTGGCTTGCAATCATCGGGCATATGGTCGGCTGTAACCAACCTATAATTAATATAAGCCAATACAGGAGCTGTCAGGAATGAAAGAGTAGTAGCAATATCAATCATTAATGTAAACTGGTCGCCAAGGAAATAAAGTACACCGAGCGAAAACAAAGAAATAACGATTAGCAGCCATCGGTACAGGGCGATGTCATCCTTTTTAGAGAAGCTGCGAGGGAGCAGGACTTCCAGCATGCGGCGCGAAACGCGCGGATAGGCATCCGTTACTGTAAGCGTGGTGCTGAACATGGTAGTGAATGCACAAATAGTAATAATTAAGTATGCCCAGTTGCCAAGAGTTTCAGTATAAAGGCTAATAAGTTGTCCGGCAAAAATAGCTCCACTGCTTGCATATTCTTCTCCGCTTCCAAACATTACAAGAGCACCAAGCGCAAGGAAACCAAGGGAGAGGACTGCAGCACCGATATACCCCACATTAAAATCAAAAAGAGATTCTTTAAGCTTGGGCTCATACTTGGTTTGCTTAACACGTTCCAGCGACCAAAGAGAATGCCATGCGGCCGCATCAATGGGAATGGGCATCCATCCCATCAAAGCAATCAAAAAGGAAACACCTGCAATATTCCAGATCGATGGAGTTAGATTGGCCGGCATTGTTTGCTGTTCTCCCTGAAACAGCGCAGCAATTAGTGCTACAATTGTTGATATAGCAAGAACAGCCATAATCAGCTTTATGGCCCCGTCAAGAACTGAATATTGTCCCGAAAGCAACAAGAGAATACAAATACCCAGAATAATGGCGCTCCATACAAGCGGTGATAAAGCAATTCCGGTCAGCTCTGCAGCAAGGCTGGCTGATACGATAGTCACCGCGGCTTGTACGGCAAACATGGTTCCAATTGTAAATACCACAAAAATACCGATAGCCCATTTGCCTAAGCGATGATATCCCTCAATCATACTTTCTTTTGTGGCAATAGCATAGCGGGGGCCAAATTCCAAAAAAGGATATTTAAAAAAGTTGGCTAGTACTACTGCCCAAACCAAGGCAAAGCCATAGGTGGCTCCGGCCCGGGTTGATTGTACAAGGTGAGAAACACCAATGGCCGCTGCCGCCATCAGTAATCCCGGTCCGATGCTTTTTTTAATGCCATCCCACTTGTTGGCAGGTATTGCCCTGTCTTTGCTCATAAGCAATTTTTATTTATCCTGAATGATGAATTATATACTAATTTTAAAACGAAAATTAAATAACGAAAATTGGGGTAAGGGATGGACTTCAAAATAGAGACCCTGATGAGCAGGTGAATTTTTATTTATCGGCTAATGTTTATCATATTTCATAAAATATATAACTATATGCGGAGGTGCTTATGATTACAAGAAACACCATTTTAGAACTTATTAATAGAGCAGACAACCCAAGCATTTCCATTTATTTGCCTACTCATAAGAAGGGAAAAGAAGTACAGCAAGATCCCATCCGGTTAAAGAATTTGTTGAAAAAAGCTGAAGAGCAGTTACAAGAATATGAAGTTCCCCCTTCTGAGATTGAAGAATTATTAAGGGATACTCGTCAGCTGTTGGACAAACCCTCTTTTTGGCGGCATAATGACAAGGGATTAGCCATATTTATTACAAAAAACGATTTTGAGTATTACCGGGTACCTATTGAATTTTCGGAGCAGGTACTGGTTGAAGATCATTTTTTAATTACTCCTTTGCTGCCGATGATAACATTAGATGGTACCTACTGTATTCTGGCCCTGAGCCAAAAGGAAGTTAAATTGTTACGCTGTACCCGTGAGTCTGTTACTCCTATAGAACTTGAAGATATGCCGACCAGTCTTGAAGAGTTTTTGAAGTTTGATGTTAATGAAAGCCACTTACAACATCACTCAGGTCAAGGCAAAGGACAAGCGATATTTCACGGGCAGGGTGGCAGTAATGAAACCGATACAGAAGAAATTGTAAACTTTTTTAAGAGGATAGAAAATGAAGTTACTGTAAAATTGCGAAATCTAAACGATCCATTAATCTTGGCTGGTGTAAATGAAGCCATTGCTATCTATAAAAAGGTAAATCACTATGGTCGCTTAATGGAAAATACAATTGACTCTAATCCTGATCCGCTTAGTGATGATGAAATAAATCAGGAAGGATGGAAAATAATAAAATCTTATTTTCTCAAAGACATGTACTCTGATATTGATCGCTTTGGTGACCTGACCGGCAGTGACAAACACTCAGATAACCTCACTCATATTGTGGAGGCTTCTTATTATGGTAAAGTGGATTCTCTGTTTGTACCTATTGGCGAACAGAGCTGGGGCTGGTTTGATCAAGAACGAGATACCGTTCACCATAGTAGCAAGCAACAGGCAGGAGAACACGACCTTATAAACATGGCTGCAATAAAAACGATGTCGCAAGGCGGCAATGTATATGCCTTAGACAAACAAGAGATGCCTAATGGATCTTTTGTAGCAGCTATATTCAGGTATTGACCAGTAACAAATTTTAGCCACACAGAAAAAGGTGTCCGCAAAGGGCGTCTTTTTTAAAACATTTTTCAATCTTATTCTTTACACTGTATCACTCGTTTGGCTTATTAAAGCAAATTTAAACCTGAAAAGAACAAATTATGAAAAGATTTAAATACCTGTTGGCCCTTTGCCTGTTTTTGATGGCAGGAGTAACTATGGCACAAAATCCGGAAGCTGCTGTTGCGGATATGGATTATTATTTGCCTGATAATGTGACTTTTGATTCTTCTATTCCAACTCCACAAGAAGTTATAGATATGCACCCGGGCGAATGGCATGTCCGGCACGATCAGCTGGTAAAATACATGTATGCTGTGGCTGAGGCTTCTGATCGTATCAGCATAAAAGAATATGCCCGCACGTATGAAAATCGCCCGATGCTGTATCTGACGGTTACATCTCCATCCAATCAATCCAATATTGAGCAGATTAGAAAAAATCATGTGGCGCTGACGGATGCCTCCCAGTCTGATAATTTAAATACCGAAGAAATGCCCATCGTTTTGTACATGGGATACAGCATTCATGGTAATGAGCCAAGTGGATCCAATGCATCCTTGGTATTTGCGTACTATCTTGCAGCTGCACAGGGTGCTGAAATTGAAGAAATGTTGAACAACACAGTTGTCCTTTTGGATCCGAGTCTAAACCCGGACGGGTTAAACCGTTTTGCAGACTGGGCTAATACACACAAGAGCAAAAACCTGGTGGCCGACCCGAATAATATGGAGCAAAATGAAGAATGGCCGGGTGGTCGTACCAACCATTATTGGTTTGACCTCAACCGCGACTGGATGCTGGTTCAGCACCCAGAAAGCCAGGGACGAATCAACACCCTGCATGAATGGAAGCCCAATATTTTGACAGACCACCATGAGATGGGTACAAATTCTACTTTTTTCTTTCAACCCGGTATTCAATCCCGCACCCATCCGCTTACACCAAGTCAGAACCAAAAGCTGACGATGGCTATTTCTGAGTATCACGCAGAGTTCTTCGATGAAGATCAACGGCTCTATTATTCTGAAGAAAGCTTTGATGATTTTTACTATGGCAAGGGTTCAACCTACCCGGATATCAACGGAGGTATTGGAATCCTGTTTGAACAAGCCAGTTCTCGCGGACATGTACAAGAGAGTATTCATGGTGATCTGAAATTCCCATTTACCATAAAGAACCAGTTTATTTCATCACTGTCTACATTAGAAGCAGCCCAAAGCCTGCGTGTAGATATTTTGAACTACCAGCGCCAGTTCTTCAAAGAGGCAGCAAACGAAGCATCACGAAGCGATATTAAAGGTTATGTGTATGGCGAATCTGCGGACCAGGCCAGAACCTATCACTTTACAGAAATGCTGCGTCGCCATAATATAAAAGTACATGAGCTGGCTCAAAACATAGTATCTGATGGAGAAAGTTTTCAGGCAGGGTCATCATTTATTGTCCCAACAGATCAAAAACAGCACCGATTTATTGAAGCCCTTTTTGAACGGCGAACCACTTTTACCGACAGCCTTTTTTATGATGTGTCTACATGGACTATGCCCTATGCTTTCAACCTGCCTTTTGCAGAGCTCGAAAGCCGGGATTACAGTAATAATCTATTAGGAGCAGAAGTTGAGGGAATGCCCCAATTTCCCGAGGGTGAAGTTGTAGGCGGCGAAAGTGATTACGCATATATTTTTGAATGGGACGAGTATTATGCTCCCCGCTCACTTTATAGAATGCTGAGCCAGGGTATTCGTGCAAAGGTAGCAGCGAAGCCATTTACAGCTATTGTTGAAGGCGGTGCCCAAGAGTTTGACTATGGCTCTATTATGGTTGCATTGGGTCCTCAGCAGGTTGACCGTGATAAAATTCACGAGCTTGCACGACGTGCTGCTCAGGAAGATGGCGTTACTGTTTATGCAGTGAGTTCCGGCCTCACTCCTGCGGGCATGGATCTTGGCAGCAACAATTTTGAGAATCTTGAAACTCCCAATGTTGCAATTCTTGCAGGAGACGGAACCAGCAGCTACGAAGTAGGAGAAGCCTGGCACTTGCTGGATCAGCGGTATGACATGACGCCAACTCTTCTTAGTAAAGATCGTTTGTCTTATGCTAATATTTCACGCTATAATGTAATAGTGATGGTTAACGGAGGCTATGGAGATCTTTCGGAAAGCACTGTTAACAAGATTAAAGAGTGGGTTCGCAATGGCGGCACACTAATTACTACAAAGTATGCTAACAGCTGGGCGAAAAGTCAGGGACTGGCGAATTTTGAATATGTTTCTTCAGAAGAAGAGGACAGTACAGACAAAGAAGTGAAGCCAAAGCCTTATGTCCAGCAAGACCGTGAACAAGGAGCACAATATATTGGCGGGTCTATTTTTAATGCCAAGCTCGACCTCACTCATCCCCTGGGTTATGGTTATAACGATGATGACCTGACTGTTTTCCGCAATAGCACTCTGTTTATGCAGAAAGCAGAAAACCCATATGCAACGCCGCTCTATTATACTGATGATGCACTAGCAAGCGGCTATATTTCTGAGGAGAATTTAGAGAAGCTCAATGGCACGGCTGCAATTGTTGTAAGTCGCCTCGGTGGCGGAAGGGTTATTACCATGACGGACAATCCCAACTTCCGTGCCTTCTGGTTCGGTACCAACAAGCTATTCCTGAATGCTATCTTCTTTGGGCAGACCATTAGCGGAAGTTCAGCGAATTAGCATTAAAAGAAGACATAAAAAAGGCGCTGGTCAATTATGAGCAGCGCCTTTTTCTATGAAAATTATGGGTTATAGAGCATTCTGAATCTTATCTATATAATCCAGCTGTTCCCATGGGAATTCATCTCTCCCAAAATGCCCATAGGCAGCAGTTTTTCTGTAAATAGGCCGTTTAAGGTCAAATCGGTCAATAATTCCGCCCGGAGTACAATCGAAGGTTCTTTTAACTGCATCAGCCAATGCCATGTCATCTACCGTTCCGGTACCATACGTATTCATATTAATAGAAACCGGTTCAGGAATTCCAATAGCATAAGCGAGCTGTACCAGACATTCGTCAGCAAGTCCGGCCGCTACAATATTTTTGGCTATATGTCTCGAAGCATAAGCCGCACTTCGGTCTACTTTGGATGGATCTTTTCCTGAGAATGCACCACCACCGTGGCCGCCTCGTCCCCCATAGGTATCAACGATTATCTTACGCCCGGTAAGCCCGGTGTCTCCATGTGGACCACCTATAACAAATTTCCCCGTTGGGTTTACATGAAGAATAGTATCAGCATCCATGAGTGACTCATCAATTACTTCTGGAATAAGATGCTTTTTTAAGTCTGATTTTATTTGATGTTGTTCTACACCCTCGTCATGCTGAGTAGATACAACAATCGTATCTATGCGTTTTGGAGTACCTGCCTCATCATATTCAACCGTTACCTGGCTTTTGCTATCCGGAGCAAGATAAGGCATCAGCGCTGTCTTTTTGCGAATGCGTGCCAGCTCGCGCAATAAATCGTGCGCATACTGTAATGTCATAGGCATATAAGTATCTGTTTCTTTGCATGCATACCCAAACATCATGCCCTGGTCGCCCGCACCCATCTTTTTACCCTCTCCTTCATCAACGCCTTGTGCAATATCCGGGCTTTGCTGATGTATCGTCGTAAGCACACCGCAAGAATCAGAATCAAACCGGTAGCTGGTTTTTGTGTAGCCAATTTCTCTTATAACTTTTCTTACCAGTTCCTGAACTTCAACATAAGCGTCGGTTCTCACCTCTCCAGAGATTACAGCCAGTCCGGTCGTTACCAGTGTTTCAACTGCAACGCGCGATTCTGGATCCTTGGCAAGCATGGCATCAAGAATGGCGTCAGAGATTTGATCAGATATTTTATCAGGATGTCCTTCGGATACAGATTCGGACGTAAAAAGATTTTTCATGTAAAACAGATTCTAAGCTAAAATTTTATGAAGCGTGAAATTACAAAATTATGCTCTATTAAACAGCGGCTTATTTAATAAAAGGATCAGGATTCTTCCGAATCTTTAGGAATCCCCAAATATTCAAAGGCTTTGGAAGTGGCTACTCTGCCTTTTGGGGTACGTTGTAAGAAACCTTCTTTGATGAGAAAAGGCTCATATACTTCTTCGATGGTTCCCTTGTCCTCTCCCACAGCAACACCCAGTGTGCTTAGCCCCACGGGACCACCTTTGTAGTTTTCTATGATAGCGCGGAGGATACGAATGTCCATTTCATCAAAGCCATTGTTATCTACATCAAGGGCATTAAGAGCTGTATCCGCAATTTCATCTGTAATAGTATCTTTGCCATCTACCTGGGCAAAGTCGCGCGTTCTGCGAAGCAGCTTATTCACAATGCGAGGAGTGCCCCGACTGCGACGTGCAATTTCATGAGCACCTGTTTCGGTTATTCCCATATTTAGAATAGAAGCTGTTCGCAGGGCAATGCGCTGCAGCAGTTCTACATCGTAGTAATCGAGGCGCATGTCAATGCCAAAGCGAGCCCGAAGCGGGGCAGTAAGTAATCCTTTTCGCGTAGTAGCACCTACCAGCGTAAAGTTATTGAGCTCAATCTGAATACTTCGCGCATTGGGTCCGGAGTCAATTACAATATCCAGTTTATAATCTTCCATAGCTGAATAGAGATACTCTTCTATCACCGGGTTGAGCCGATGTATTTCATCAATGAAGAGCACATCCCCCTCCTCAAGATTGGTAAGCATACCTGCGAGATCGCCCGGCTTTTCTAAAACAGGTCCGGTTGTGGGCTTAATTTGCACACCCATTTCATGAGCAATAATATAGGCAAGAGTTGTTTTACCCAGCCCGGGAGGGCCCGATAAAATTACGTGATCAAGAGCCTCTTCTCTTTTCTTTGCGGCTTTGATAAATACCGAAAGATTTCGAATGACCTTTTTTTGCCCTACAAACTCTTCAATATTACGGGGGCGAACCGTCTGCTCAAAGGCCTGATCGTTGTCCGAAGCATCAAGTAAAGGGTTCTGCAAAATATGAGTTGCTAAGAGTAAATTTCCAGTATGTTGAGTATAGAAATTAACTCATAATTAGCAAAGATTCGAAGGCTTTATTTGCCTTCTTTAATTTGCTCATCGAAGTTGTCGAAATCGACATTGCCTAACTCATAGTCAATTTTACGCAACAGGCGAAATGCAGCTTTCCGATAGATACCATCTAGCGTATAGGTTTTGTGAATAACTTTTCTGGCTTCTTCCAGGCGATTTAAATTGATATAGGCATTGCCAAGGTACCAATTGGCTTTTTCCTTGAAGAGCTGTTCTTTGGTATCCTTTTTCAGAGCATTATTGAAAGCTTTTGAAGCCTCCTCATAGTCGCCGGAATTGTATTTGATAATACCAATATTTAGATAGGCTTGAGCAGCTGCAGGTTCATTTTGATAGTTTTCAATGACCTCTTGGTATAATTCTAGTGCTTTGGAAATTTCTCCTGACACGGCGGCTCTGAACCCAATATTCAGCAAAGAGTCTGCATCGCCCAAACGCTCTTTTTGATTTCTCAGTACATCCGGCGAAGCCAGGTTTTCGGCTATGTTGATGTCCGATAAAGCCAGCCCTTGAAGATTTTGCTCTGAATCTACTTTTAATAGATTAATTGCAATAACTAAAATAGCTACAGAGGCAGCTGCAGCAACCCATTTCCATGATTTTCTGAGTGTAGAAATAGGAGTAGTCGGTTTTTGGGCTTCGTTTCTTTTACGTTCTTCAAAAACCCTTTTAACAGCGATCTCTGTTTCAAGGAGGTCAATGTATTCCGGGTTTTTAAGCAGCTCTACCCAAAGTTGATCTACCTCGTCTTCTGAAAGATTGCCTTTTATATAGGCGTCAATTTGTTTTTCTAAGTTGATATCTCTTGAATTATTGTTCATGGCTATCTCCTATTTTATATGCTTACATGATGTATAGTTCCACTTTACATCATGTGTACACGTGTAAGACCGACAAAGAGACCATTCCTTACAAATTAAAGTTCACTTTTTTCCTGATAACATTCATTTAGTTGTTTAATAATGCGATGCTTTCGTGTCCATGTATTGCTTAAACTCAAATCAAATTTATCAGCGACTTTTTCTGCCTCCATACCGGGATCAGTAAACCAGTATTCCATGAACTTTTTATATTCATCTTTAAGCTGTTCCATACACCATTCAAGCAAAGATTTTCGTTCTTCATCGAGCATTGCCTTTAATTGCCCGGGCTGATGATGTTGCTCTTCAGGCACATCCTCGTAATTCTGTTCTTTATCTTTACTTATTATCTTTAAATAGTTGTTTTTACAAGAAGTAAGCATATAGGATAGAATACGTTCCGGATTTTTAATCCGGTCGTCATTAATAGCTTCAAGTGTTAGAAGCAGTGTTTCCTGGGCGCAGTCTTCGGCATCCTGCCTAGAGGCATTCATGTGAATGGTAAGGAAGCGGTGAAGTCGTGGAATGAGCGTGCTCAAATGCTCATTTACCTTTGATGAATCATTTTTTTTGAGCGCTTCAACCAAGTCGGCGTAATCCATAGTATCCTGATAAAAAGGCTGATAGTATTTTTCCTAATGTATAAAACTCTCTGATAAACATGAATATAATTATTAAAACTGATTTTAAACTGTTAAAACAGCGTTTAATTTCTTTTTTTACTGAAAGAGATGTAATATCAGCCATAAATTTACGTGTAAACATCTATAGATGTATCGAGTTCAGTTAAAGAATTTTGAAGGCCCTTTAGATTTGCTCCTCTTTTTTATTAAAAGGGATGAGCTTGATATCTATGATATTCCTATATCATACATTACCAACCAGTATTTAGAGTATATTCGCCTGATGGAAGAGCTGGACCTGGATGTTGCCAGTGAATTTATTCTGATGGCCAGCATGCTGATGTCTATCAAGGCAAAGCTTATGCTCCCTCAGGAAGAGTCAGAAGATGGCGAAATAGACGAAAACGACCCGCGCTACGGGTTGGTACAGCGATTGCTTGAATACAAGCGATACAAAGAGATGGCTGAAAAAATGGGTAGTATCGAAGATAAAGCCCGGCGCCATCATTATCGCCGCTATCACAAGGTTGATCAGGTTCAAAAACAGGCCACGGGAGAAGCCCTGCAGGATGTAACCATGTTTGATCTTATGGCAGCTTTTAAGAAAGTACTGGCTGACATTAAACGGCAAAACGTTAAACACCATGTAGAAAAAATTGAGTACACGGTTGAAGAGCAATCAGAATATGTATTGAAACGCCTGCATGAAAATGGCAAAACGGCATTTCGAAAAATATGTATGGAACTAAAGTCTCTTGCCAAAGTAGTGGTAACCTTCCTGGCTATTTTAGAAATGTTGAAAGAGCAGCAGCTTAATCTTTATATCGAAGATGACGATCCTACACAATTCTACCTGGATCTTAAGCCGGTTGACGAAATAATAGGCAGCAGCACACCAGAACAGACTCCTTAAACCATTGATTACGGGTAGGTTTTTGAGCTTATCTTCCTACTACAATAAATGGGGCCCAATATACAGGGTGATTAAAAAGCGGATGGTTGATAAGCTTCATCTTGGCCCTCTTCATTGCTTTAGCCTTTTCTCCAAATGGAATGGTTTGATCCCAGCCGGCCCATTTCATAAAGCTGGTATACCATGAATCCTCTTTGGGTTTGGCAGAAATAATTTCTTTATAGAATTCATTCATGAGATAGGCAGTAGAGCGGTCATACACGCTCCAAAGGCTAACTACAACGGAGGAAGTACCGGCGTAGAAAAAAGACCGCTGTAATCCCAGCATGCCTTCGCCTTTTACATATTTGCCCAAGCCCGAGTTGCAGGCACTGAGTACAACCATATCGGAATTGAGATTGAGGCGATAAATTTCCGAACTTTTGAGCAGTCCATCTTCTGTTGAGGAGGCACTTAGTTCCTCAGGCATAGAAAGAACAAGTCCGCTTTGTTTCGGGTCCTCCTCATCAATAACACCGTGAGTAGCCAGGTGAACAAATCGATAAGAAGTATTGAGAGCCTGTTTGAGGGCCTTCTCGGTAATATTTTCCTGTTTTATGATTTCAGATTCTGAAAAATGTGAAGAAACAGAGTCAACTTCTATTATGGTAGAAGGCAATGCAGAAAAGGCATTGCTTCGAGCTCGGAGCTGCAGCGAGTTGTCAGATACTCCCGATCCCGCAACGGCTAGGAGTTGCTTTTGTTGGCTCACTTCAGGATTCTTTAAAAGAGTATAACTGGTAACCGAAGGTTCATACTTAATATCAAACAGTTCAACCAGATATGAGTTATTCATTTTTAGTGCCTCGAAAGGAAGATAGGCTAAGGGCCCGTCGGGTATAATGATGAGATTGGAAAACTGTTCAAGGTCTTTTTCAAAAGGTTTTATCAACAGTTGGTAGAGTTTGTCTGAATGGAAATCCAGTTCTGAGCGTGCAGCTCGAGCTATAATCGCATCCTTAAAATTTTGCACATATTCTGTGAGTATTGAAGCACTTTGAAGAGAATCGGTAGGCTCCTTAAGTAACGTTTGATGTACTGAAACTTCATCTTGATGAATCAGAAAAGCTAAAACCTTTTCCGGGGTTACAGCGAACTCAAGAATAGCAGTACCTTCTTCATTAATAGCTTGTGCTTTTTTCAGTGATATAGGGGGAGATGCTACAAAATTTTTATAGCCGGTGTATTTATCCTGGAGGCTGTTTGTAAACGCTTCATACTTGAGTTCCGCACTCCTGATGCTACTCTCAATTTTAGATTTCTCCTCTACTTTTTTTGCTTTTTCAAGCTCAGTATAAAGACGGTCAATGTTATTTAACATTTTGTTTTTTTCTATTCTGACCTCTTCAGGAAGGGCTTCATTGGAGAGTTGAGAAGCGTGCTTGAGCTCCTCGGCAAGTGTACGTGCTTTGGCTTCTTCGATAAGCTTATAAGCTTGACTTTTGTCGTCCTTATAATCTAGTATCCAGGAACTTAGGTCAATATAAAAGTCGGAATACCGGTTAAAGTAACTGGACCGAAGTTCAGAGACTGCACCAACCTTGACGCGCTGCTTTTCAATAATTTGATACGCTTCTTTCCCATAAATCAGGGCGCTGTCAGAACCGGTCGAGTGATAGGATTCGGCAAGATTAACAAGGTGGGTGATGCGGTGGCTCTGAGGTAAGAATTCGCTGTAAGAGTAGGCTTTTTTGTAGTAGTTGTGACTGATCATTTCTTGTCCCATGCTACTGTAAATAGAACCAAGCAGGCTGTTGCCGAAAGCAAGATCTGGATAGCTTAGTGTTGAGTCTGCGATAAATAAAGCTTCTTTTATGTATTTCTTTGCCTGGGTATACTCTTTTTTATCCATTGCAACGTTGGCGACATCAAAAAGCGAAGATATTAACAGGCTTTTATCTTCTGTTTTTTGCTTTTTCTCAAGTGCTTTCAGAAAGTAGGTTTCTGCTTCTTCTTTTTTCCCCAGATCCCAGAGACGAGTACCAATATTCTTATAAGAGCTTGCGAGGTCTTTAGAGGAAGCAAAATCCATTTTAAGATTCAGGCTTTCTCGATAATATGACAGGGCTTTGTCTGAGTCGCCGATCAGGCTATATAAAACACCAAGATCATTAAGAGTAGTGGCTGTTCCTTGAGGGCTTCCTGCTTTTTTTCTGTATTCCAAGCTTTTCTGGAAAGCGATAAGAGCCTGGCGATAGTTTCCCCTGTTTTTTTGCAGGTTGCCAAGAGTCCTATAGATGCTTCCAAGGAGATTGACATTACCCAGTTCTTCCCGTATCTCCAGACTTTTTGAAAGATATTCGAGAGCCTTATCTAGCAGCATGAAATCCTCATAAATTCTACCAATATTTGCCAGGGTTATGGCAAGGCTGCGCTGGTTGCCCAAAGCTTCAAAATAGGGCAGCGCCTTTTTATAATAATCCATTGCTTCCTCATCGGAAGTGTTATGGCCCAGATTATTATAAATGACGCCGATCATGAGAGAATCGCCGGCTTCTTTGGCAAACTCCAGCCCTTTTTTATAATGAGATACAGCTAGTTTTGTCTTGTCTCTTCTGCCATTCACTAAGCCCAAGTCACTATGTATACGCGCCTTAAAACGGTTATCATTTACGGGGTGGCTGATTGATAAGAGCCGGTTAAAAAGTGCAGATGCCTCATCATACTTGGAGCGGTAGTAGAGCACTTCTGCATAATATAATCCGGTTTTCAGCCATGCGGAGGTGTCTTGCAGCTGATCATAAATATTGAGGGCTTCCTTATAATAAAACTCTGCTTCTTTGAAATTCCCATTATCCTTAAAAGAGCTCCCTTTGGCGAAAAGAGTATCTGCAAGCTGTACATTTTGTGCGTTGCCCGATACAGCAAAGCAAACAAAAGCCGCCAATAATATTAAATATGTTCTATACATCCTTCCTGGTTCGTTTACGCCGAATCTATATGTAAAGAAATTTTACTTTTTTACAAAGCATTGGGAATTAAAAAAAATAATGGCAACCTTACTAGCGAGTGTTTAGAGGCACTCTAAAAAACTAATAAACTCAGGAGAAACTATGATTGATTTATTACAGCAGCGTTGGTTTAAGTCGCAGTTCCTTTTAATGCCAGATGAAGAAAATGACCCGCCAATGGGTGATGGTGAAGATAGTGAAGAAGAACCACCACCAACGGAATAAAAAAGATTTACCCTTTTCCAGGGCTGGGTTTTAGTTATCGCCAAATAAAGAATTTACAAAGAGCTCTCTGTCAAATACTTGCAGATCTTCCAGCTGTTCGCCAACGCCAATATATTTTACGGGTACATCCAGCTCATTAGAAACTCCAATGACAATTCCACCTTTTGCCGTACCGTCTAACTTAGTCAAGGCCAGTCCCGTAATGTTCACAAATTCTGTAAAGGCCTTGGCTTGCTGCATGGCATTTTGTCCGGTAGAAGCATCCAATACTAACAGCACTTCATGGGGGGCTCCTTCAACTACCTTTCCCATCACGCGCTTGATTTTTGCCAGCTCATCCATCAGTGACTTCTTGTTGTGCAGGCGTCCGGCAGTATCCACCAGGGCAATATCGGCACCACGTGCTTTGGCTGCCTCAACAGTGTCATAAGCTACGGCAGCAGGATCAGCATTCTGTCCTTGCTGTATGATCGGCACATCGGCTCGTTCGCTCCATATTTTCAGCTGATCAACAGCAGCAGCGCGGAAGGTATCGGCGGCACCCAGCATTACGTTTTTACCAGCTGCTTTATAGTGATGGGCCAACTTGCCGATAGTAGTAGTTTTTCCCACCCCGTTAACACCAACAACCATAACGATATGCGGTTTCTGTGGGAAATCGGCATCAAACTGAGCGGGTTTGTCGGGAGCATGCTCTTTGAGAAGAGTAATAATTTCTTCCCGTAAAATGCTATTCAGTTCGCTGCTGTTCAGATATTTGTCTTTAGCAACACGCGCTTCAATGCGATCAATGATTTCAAGGGTCGTTTTGACACCGACATCAGAAGTGATAAGAATTTTTTCCAGCTCATCAAGAACCTGGGCATCTACCGTATCTTTGCCGGCAATTGCTTTTCCCAGCTTTTCCATGATACCGGAGCGGCTTTTCTCTACACCCTGCTCAACCTTTTCTTTTTTCTTTAGTCCTATTTTTTCTAAAAAACCCATGCAAATAATTTAGTTAAACTCTGCTCCTTTTTGTATTTCAAGGAATCGTTGAAAATAATCAATCAGCGACAGAAACATAAGTGTTAATGATATACCCATGAAGAAGTATTGCACGTTGATTAGTTCCGGAAAAAAGAAGGCTGACATCCAGTAGGCGGCCAAAGCATTAACGCTCCATTTGCCGGACATCACCGCCATCGCAACTTTCTCGTGCTTGCTTTTTATATACGCCGACCCACAGAGTATGAGAGCATCCCGTGCAACTTCAATGATGAGAAACCATAATGGAATCAGACCAATATAGACGGTGTACACGAACAGAAGAAATGCCGAAAGTTTATCTGCAATAGGATCCAGTATTTTGCCCCACTCAGAAATTTCATCAAGCTTGCGTGCAACAAAACCGTCAAGATAGTCAGAAAGAAAAGCATAAATGATTAAGACCGTAACGATTCCATTTACCTGTTGCCCATTTTGGTAGTGGATATAAATGACAGGAACAGCAATGAAAACGCGTGACAGAGAAATAAGATTCGACCATGTAAAAAGCGTCTGCTTTACCTGTATCTTCTTTCCGTCTATATTTTTTGTCTTTTCCATTTAATAGGGAATTTGTTCATACCCTGATTATTAATTGCTAACTTCTACACCAAGATAAAAAAGTAAATGTATTGATAGCATGAAAGATTTCGACCAACTTATTGAGACTGAAATTTCGTCAAAGGAAATTTTTAAAGGCCGGTTGCTTCATGTATTTCTTGATGAAGCACGCTTGCCTGATGGAAAAATTTCTACCCGCGAATGGATTAAACATCCCGGGGCGGCGGCAGTTTTACCGGTTTTTCAAGATGGGGATGTGATGCTTGTTAAGCAGTTTAGATACCCTATGAGGCAGGTTTTTTATGAAGTGCCGGCCGGAAAGATTGATGCCGGGGAAGAGCCGGAAATTACAGCTGGTAGAGAACTAAAAGAAGAAGCCGGACTGATTTGTGAGAACATGCAATATCTGGGACATTTTTATCCCGGAATTGGCTACTCTGATGAAATCATCCACCTGTACTTAGCCTGGGATATTGAACATACTGAGCAAGGATCAGATGATGATGAATTTGTAATTAATCACCGCCTGCCATTTAAAGAAGCAGTAGATATGGTGTACAGCGGCGAAATATCAGACGGTAAAAGTATGGTGACTTTGCTGCGTGCCTGGCATTGGTGGCAAAATAATGAGCCATTTAAAATAGAAAATAAATAAAACCAAATTTGTCGGCTTCTCCACGTTCACTGCTGCTTAATAATGTCTTCTTTTACAGCCAGATCATATAATGATTGATGCAGGTCACTATCTGTGATTTCACCGCGGTTTATTAATTCTTCTACTTCGCCTCCCTTCAACAGCAGAATACACCCTTGCTTGTTGAGTGCCTCATCAAAGTTACGAGGGTCGGCCATAGACAGTTTTTTGAGATCAATACCGTCCGGGTTCTTGGCAATATTTACCAGGCAGTAAAATTTGTCGTCTTTCTCTTCACCGAATCCAAAAATTTCAAGTTTTGTTTCTTCCTTCTTTAGCATGGTTGTAAAAAGTGTGATTAATAATTAAATCCAAATGATAAAACTGTGCGTATTGTCTATTTGATGGCTGAGATAATTCTGTCATCATGTATGGTTAAGATGAGTGACTCCAAGAGGCTCATGGGTTTTGCCTGTGGGCCTCATTTATTTTTATGTCGCTCGAGAAAATCACGTGCCTTAACCAGTTCTAAAACTTCGTTAGTTTCTTTATCAATAACTTCTACCTGAAACAGGCTAATTATCGCCTGATTGTTGATGCATTCAATGGTCTCTTCGAGTGTTTCACATTTTTCCTGTTCACTGACGAGATCATTGATACCCTTCACAACGTAGCGCAACCCTTCCTTTGACAGAGTATTATCCTTGGGTTCACTAACAGGATGGTTAAAATATTCATGTAAGGCTTCTTCTGACACATACCATTGCACCCCGAGCTTTCGTCCGCGTATTTTACCTTCTCTTAAATAAGCGCGTATTGTCATCTTACTCAGACCCAGGTGTTCGTGCAGGTCATCAACGGAATAAAGAGTAAGGCTTCCTATCTGTTTGGGCATACGAGCACAAAAATTGTGTTTTGGAGGATGTTTGATCCAATTAAAATCGAGAATAAACTTAATAAAATTATTATTTCAGTTAAAGGTTAATTACTATTAATTATAGATTACTTATATATTATACACCTAATGATAGAATAACTTGTTTCGTATGGGGTAATCCTCGTATATTGTAAACAGTTACTTGAAAAAAGCTCTGCAAACGCAGGGCTTTTGTTATTTGTGCCCATCTCAAAATGATTTTACATGCAGTCTAATGTCTGACCAGTCCAGAATACGAGAATTGTTGCTCGAACAGATGTCACAAAGAAATGCCCACGTAGATTTTCAAAGAGCAGTAGAGGGTTTGAGCATAGAAGAAACCGGTTTAAAGCCCGAAGGTTTTGACCATTCAATATGGGAACTGGTTGAACACATCAGGGTTGCCCAGTATGATATCCTGGAGTTTTCCCGTAATCCGGATTATGAATCCCCGTCTTGGCCTGATGGATACTGGCCCCCAAAGCAGACGCCTTCTGATATGGAGGAATGGCAGGAAAGCTTGACAGCTATTGTTGAAGACCGCAGGGAAATGGAAGGATTGATCAAAAATCCTGAAAATGATTTGCTTGCCCCACTCCCCCATGGAAATGGGCAGACATTATTCCGTGAAGCAATACTTATTGTTGATCACAATGCCTACCACATTGGACAAATTGTGCAGCTCAGAAAGGCATTGGGTATTTGGTAGCAGCTGGCATATAATTACGGTTTCTTTTCATCCCCTCAATTCATAAACTGGTTTCTGATTTTAATCCGGTTTTGAAAACTAATGCTATGAGTTCACTTATTGATAAGGCG
The DNA here is from genome assembly GCA_034521755.1 of Balneolaceae bacterium. Taxonomy (GTDB): domain Bacteria; phylum Bacteroidota; class Rhodothermia; order Balneolales; family Balneolaceae; genus JAXHMB01. The sequence goes on along the minus strand of JAXHMB010000004.1, from coordinate 407,731 downwards.
TACAGTGCTGAAAACTTTAGAGAAAAAGCCCATAAACTTGTCGACCAGCTGGCTGATTATCTTTCGGTTATCCAACAGGATAGCAAAAGCTCGGTTTTCAAGCGGTTTGACCCGGATTTATTATTTGAAGAGTATAGAACGAGGATAGAGAAACAGGGAGAATCTTTTGCTAATGTTACAGAGAGTGTGTTGGCAGATTCTATTCATTTGCATCATCCGAACTTTATGGGACACCAGGTAAGTCCTGTTTTACCTGAGACGGCTTTGTCAGAGCTTTTGAGTGCTATCATGAATAACGGCGTAGGAGTTTATGAAATGGGCAGTCCAACAGTGGCCATGGAGCGGGTTGTTATTAAACAACTGGCTAAACAGCTTGGATTTGACAAGGAAGCCGATGGGTTTTTGACTTCAGGCGGGACGCTGGGAAACTTAACAGCGCTGCTTGCTGCCCGCCAAATTATGACCGAAACGGATGTTTGGGAACAAGGGACAGGAAAGAAACAGTACGCTTTTATGGTGTCAGAGCAGGCCCATTACTGCATCGATCGCGCAGTGCGGATAATGGGCTGGGGCAACGACGGTATTGTTGAAGTACCTGTTGATGACCAGTTTAAAATGGATCCGTCACAACTGGAACAGAAGTTTCAAGAGGCTAAAGATCGGGGCATTCAAATTCTTGGAGTTGTAGGGAGTGCCTGCTCTACAGCAACCGGAGCCTTTGATCCCCTGGATGAGATAGCTGCATTTTGCCAAAAGAAAAAGCTTTGGTTTCATGTAGATGCTGCTCATGGTGGCGGTGCGGCCTATTCATCAAAATATAAGCACCTGTTGAAAGGGATTGAACAAGCCGATTCTGTAATTGTAGACTTCCACAAAATGTTGATGGCGCCGGCCTTGGTTACAGGAGTCTTATTTAAAAAAGGGGATCATTCTTATCAAACTTTTGCACAAAGGGCTAAATACTTGTGGGATCAGGAAGACAAAGAATGGTACAATTTGGGTAAGCGGACATTTGAATGTACTAAGGATATGATGGCGCTCAAGGTTTATCTGGTGCTACAGGAATACGGCACTGAACTGTGGGAAGAAATAGTCAACCGACTTTTTGGTTTGGGTACGAGCTTTGCAAAATTGATAAGTGAAAGAGATGGCTTCGAGCTAGCCACTAATCCTCAGTGTAATATTGTTTGTTTCAGGCATATACCTAAGGATGACAGGGATCTTAATATCCACAATAGGAGACTTAGAGAGACACTTATCAATGAGGGAAAGTTTTTTATAGTTCAAACAGAATTAAACGGGAAGGTCTATCTGAGAACGACATTGATGAATGTGAAATCTGCCAGAGAACACCTTTCTGCTCTTCTAAACAGACTAGAGGAGTTAAGTCAAAATATTTAACATTAAACTGTATTTAACTATATTATACTAGTTCTTAACTATTTAATTAAATACGGGGATAATTATGAATGTATTGACAGATAAAGTAGGACGAATACTATATGCTCTTCCTTTTGCACTTTTTGGTTTATTTCACTTTATGAATGCAAGCCAAATGGCAGGGATGGTACCCATTCCGGGTGGGGTGTTTTGGATCTATCTAACCGGACTGGCATTGCTTGCCGCCTCAATTAGCATATTGATTGAAAAGAAAACCAAGTTAGCCTGTGTTTTGCTTGGAGCTATGCTTGTGATCTTTGCCCTTTCTATTCACTTGCCGGGGGTTATTGAAAGTGGTGGAGAAGATGCTGCATCAATGAGTAATATGCTAAAAGATCTTGCCCTTGCAGGTGGTGCCTGGGTGCTTGGCGGCAATTACAAGTCTGAGACTGAGGTAATACCTGAGTAATATTTTAGTAAAGTGCATTTTTATAAAGGCCCTCACCATGGGGCCTTTATTATTTTTGTAACCTTTGCATTGTTAATATCATTTTACGTTTTGTTGGAATTTTCACCCCTCAAAATTCCGTTTGATCCCTTAAGTTCAGGCTCCTTATAAATAAGATTTTAAGTTTTGCAGACAACGTTACAAAAAGTAATTGCTCCCCTTTTATTACTGTGCTTTAGCACTTTTGGATTAGCTTATTCCCAATCTTCGGAACGGAGCGTTTCTGCAACGCAACTAAAATCCGGAACAGTACAACTGGATGGTAGATTAGAGGAAGACATCTGGAAACGAGTGGAGTTTGCATCTAGATTTGTACAGAGAGAGCCGAATGAAGGTGTTGATGCTACAGAGCGAACGGAAGTGGCTTTTGTCTACGATGATGAAGCTCTGTATATCGGCGCGCGGATGTACAGCCAGGCTCCGTCTAAAATGCAACAGCAGCTTGGCAGACGAGATAATCAGGGTAATGCCGAGCGAATAACGATTTCTCTTGATACTTATTATGACCGAAGGACAGCACGCAGTTTTTCAGTCTCGGTATCGGGAGTTCGAGCCGACTACTTTCAACCGCAGGATGAAATGAATTTTCGTACCAGAGACTATTCCTATAATCCGGTATGGACAGCATCAACAAACATAGATTCGCTGGGGTGGACAGCAGAAATACGAATTCCGTTTTCACAGTTGCGGTTCAAGAACCTAGAAAAACAGACTTGGGGAATAAATATCAATCGTTATTTGCCCCACAAGAATGAAGATGCTTTTTGGGTCATGATTCCCCAAGATGAAACAGGCTGGGCCTCAAGGTTTGGAAGGCTTATTGGTATAAAAGATATATCACAGTCGAACCGGCTTGAATTTTTACCTTATGTTGCCGGTGAAAGCCAAATTTTGGGTAATCCCAGTGATCAAAATCCATTTGAAGAGAAAACCTCGTTCTCGGGACGAGTTGGAGGTGATGTAAAAGTAGGGCTTGGCCCAAACTTTACACTAGATGGCACCATTAACCCAGATTTTGGTCAGGTTGAAGCCGATCCCGCACAGGTAAACCTATCTGCTTTTGAAACCTTCTTTGAAGAAAAGCGTCCATTCTTTACTGAAGGTCAACAACTATTTAATGTGTTGGGTGGTGGAGGTGGAAGGCCTGAAAATTACTTTTATTCCAGGCGAATTGGTTCAGCTCCTTCATTGAATCCTAGTGTTGATTTCGCAGAAGAAATTAGTAATACATCTATTTTAGGAGCTGCAAAGGTGACGGGGCGAACACCTGGAGGACTATCTATTGGTGGTCTGACAGCCATTACAAATAAAGAGACGGCTGATACTTTTGATTCATCTTTAAATCAAAACGGCAGTGTTAAAGTAGAACCTCTCACTTCTTATAACGTATTAAGACTCGAGCAGGAGTTTGGTGAAAGTTCTTCCACCGCAGGAATAATTTTAACAGGGGTTTACCGTAATCTGGAGTCTGGATCAAATTTGGATAAATTGCTTAATAAAACGGCAATAACCGGAGGAGGTGACTGGAACTTGCGTTTCTTGGAAGGGCGTTATGAATTTACAGGTGATGCCGGCTTTAGTTATGTGCAGGGTTCTTCGGAATCAATTTTGAAGGATCAGCAATCCAGTGCACGTTACTTTCAGCGTCCAGATGCTTCTTATCTCTCCATTGATTCTACTCAAACATCGATGACCGGAATGCGGGGCAGCCTGGAGTTTTCAAAGAACTCTGGCAAGCACTGGTTATGGGAGTTAAGTGCCAGCACGAAGACTCCCGGATTTGAACTTAATGATACGGGCATTTTATTTAGATCGGATGATATAAGTTCACGATTAGAATTGACTTATAGAGAAAATAATCCCGGAAGCTGGTACCAGTCTTACAGATTTGAGTTGAGTGGAGACTTGTCGTGGAACTATGGTGGGGTACGTCGAGAAACGAAACTAGAGTTTGGCCCCCGGCTTGAATTCAAAAACTTCTGGACGTTTTTTTCAGATGTAAGTTTCAGTCCAAGGACACTGGATGATAGATTAACAAGAGGAGGTCCGCTTATGGGATCACCAAGAAAATATGGATTGCAGGGAGGACTATTCACAAATCGAAGTTCTAATATTTTTGGAAGGGTTTTTATAAATTATGAGCAAGATGAGTTTGGAGGATGGAATTTCAGTGTAAATCCATCGATTGAGGTACGAACCGGTGGCCGATGGGAGTTTCAATTACGACCACGAATTTCACGGAGAACTATTACTCGGCAATATATAGAGACCCGTTCCGGAGGTCCAGTAGATACTTTTGGTCAGCGATATATTTTTGCCAACATTGACCGGTCTACTCTTTCTTTACAAACCAGAATAAATTATGCTTTCTCTCCTGATTTTACTCTTGAGCTTTATGCTGAGCCGTTTGTTGCAACCGGCAACTATTATAGGCCGGGACAGCTACCTGAACCGGGCAGCTATGACCTTAACCGATTTGAGGTTTTGGATAACGATCAGGGAGAAAGCTTCACGGTAAGGGATGGAGCCGATGTTTTTGATGTACCCGACCCGGATTTCTTGACGCAGTCATTTCGAAGCAGTTTGGTGCTGCGTTATCAATGGCGACCGGGAAGTACGTTTTTTCTGGTATGGCAACAGAACAGAAGTATGTCCTCTGATCAAAACCGATTTGTTGAACCTGGAGACCTCGTTGATGCTCTTGGTCAAACAGGAGATAATATTTTTGCTATCAAATTTACCTATTGGTTGCCCGCAAATTAGGAAACTCTGTTTGTCCGATTTTAGATGTCTTTCATAGATAGTGAGCTTACACTTGTCGTAAAAAGTTGGATACTCATTTCAAAGGTCGTTAATTGTGATAACTTTGCTATAGGGCATAATTAAATGACTACAAAACAGCAACCACTTCTATTTTTTAATCTTGAGGTTAAGCTCACCATCCTGTTGTGGATCGTGTATTTGTTTTTACCCTATCTGACAGTGCCCGAACGCTATGGTTATAATTTAACTCTCTCTGAGTTTGCTATAAAAGCAAGCTATCTGTTTTTGGTACTACTGAATAACTTTATTCTTATCCCGCGATTTTTACATAAAAGCAAATATGTATTGTACTCTGTACTTATACTCGTAACGGTTGCAAGCGGAGCGATTTTTGAAGAAGTAGCACTTGAATACTTATTTTTTCCTGATACACGTGGAGCAGAGCTGACCATTCGGGGATTACAATGGTCTGCTTACAAAGTTGGCTTTGTCCTCATCATTTTCAGCACTTTTAAGCTTATCTGGGATTACCAGCAGAAACAAAAGCAAATTAATGAACTTGAGAAGGAGAAGATTGAAAGTGAGCTGAAATTTTTAAAATCTCAGATTAATCCGCATGTATTATTCAATAACTTAAATACTATTTATTCCTATTCATTGGAGAAGTCTGAAAAAGTGCCGGATATGCTGCTAAAACTATCTGAGATTATGCGGTATATGCTGAATGAAGGAGAAAGTCAGTTTGTCTCGCTTGAAAAGGAAATCAGCTATCTAAAAGATTTTATTGAGCTACAAAAATTGCGCCTGGAAGAACGAGGGGAAGTAAGCCTTGAGATAGACGGAAATCCTCAAAATTATAAAATTGCACCCTTGCTGCTGGTAGCCTTTGTAGAAAATAGTTTTAAGCATAGTATGCGCTCTGAAGTGGATGATATTTATATTGGTTTCAGCCTGAAGATTAAGGATGGCAGGCTGTATTTTGAATCAAAAAACACCTTTTCTGAAAGTGATGGCCCCGATCCGATTGGTACCAATGAGCGGGAAACGGGAATTGGTTTAAAAAATGTGCGAAAACGTTTACAATTGCTTTACGAAGGCAAGCATGATTTGGAGATATCTAAAGATGAAAACTATTTCCATGTTAAACTCAATTTAGATCTTACAGTGCATGAACCTGAAATGCTTAATCATTGAAGATGAGCTGCCGGCTCAGCGGGTGCTTAAGAAGTATATTAACGATGTTCCCTATCTTGAGTTGAAGGCAGCGTTCAAGAGTCCGGTTGAGTCAATGGAGACCTTGCAGTCTAAGGATATAGACCTCCTGTTTTTGGATATCAACCTGCCTAAAATTTCAGGCCTTAACTTCCTGCGATCTCTAAATCATCCACCTAAAGTTATCATAACAACAGCTTATCCGGACTACGCCCATGAAGGATTTGAGCTGGACGTAGTCGACTACCTGCTAAAGCCGTTTTCTTTTGAGCGATTTTTAAAAGCCCTTTCAAAACTGAAAGAAGAAAAAGAAATACAATCGAAAGAGCGGTCTGAACTTGTTTCCTCCCAGCGATACGCGTTTGTAAAAGTGGACAAAACCCTTCACAGGGTAGACTTCGATAAGATTTATTACATAGAATCGGACAAAGACTATATTAAAATTGTACTCGAAGATAAAAATCTGATGCTTTTGCAGACTCTTAAACACTGGATAAAGATGTTGCCCAATGACGAGTTCGCCCGTGCCCACAAATCCTATATTGTAAATATTGCACATATTAATAAGATAGCGGGCAACCAGATTATGATTGGATCAAAAAATATCCCTATCGGTCGGCACTACAAGCAGGATTTTATGGATAAGATTGACCCCATTTCTTGATCTAAACTTATTTCAACTCTTATCTAGAAAAGGAACCGTTTTTTAGGATATAAAATTAAGGCGCGTTTGAGGGATCAAGCGTCAGGCTGGAGTCCATCAGCGGGAATATTTATCTGCGGAAGAGTAGCTCTTGATAGTTATGTTTCGTCATCAATGACAAGCCCTGCCAACTTTAAAAGATGGTAGCCTAAAAAAGCCAGCAGTACATAGGTATAGCCCACTACCATTACATATATGCTAAAAAGACCCATTGTAGCAATGATATCGCTGAATGGTATAATCCAGCTGGAATCACCAACCAACAAGGCATAAAGGTAGGTAGTAATCCAATAGCCTATCATAAGGATGGGGATGAATATGAGAGGTGCAATAAAGCTGTATTGCTTTAGGCCTTTTATAAAGTCTTTTTTGAGCAAAAAGTGAGAAGCAACCAGAAACAGCAGGTAAGGTATCCCTGCTACCTGAAGAGAGAAAATTAAAAATGCAGCCTGATTAGCCAGCGAGCCTCCGGTATTTTGAAAACCCGGGTCACCCATCAGCAGGGAGATAACAAATACCAGACTTGGAATCACGATCGGAGCCCAAAATACTGACTTATAGTATGTATTTGTTAAGAGAGTCATTCTATATCAGTTATCGTTCAAAATAATCATTTAAGGCGCTGGCCATGGTTTCTTTGTCGTCTTTCAAATCACGGATAATAGATCCTTTTTCCAGCAGTACAATACGATTACAGATATCAGTTACGTGAGTAAGATCGTGACTTGAAATCAAGAAAGTCGTCTTGTTTTGCTGTCGTTCATTAATGATAAGCTTTTTAAGCCGACTTTGGGAACTTGGATCAAGATTTTCAAAAGGTTCATCAAGCAGCACAATTTCGGGATCACCCATCAGGGCAGCTGCAATGCCTACCTTTTTAATGTTTCCTTTCGAGAGATCGCGGATATATTTCTTTTTGTCAAGGATTTCATTGTTGAAAAATTCGCGAAATCTTTCTGTATATATATCCAGATCTTGTTTTGACATGCCATAAATTTTACGAAGGGCCTCAAAATATTCGGTTGGCGTCAGGTATGATAACAGCATATGCTCATCAAGGTATGAGCCAACAATACGTTTCCAGCTTTCATCGCGGCTGACGTCAGAGCCATTAATATAAACACTGCCACCATTGGGCCTTACCAAGTCTAGTATGATGCGAAAAAGAGTGGTTTTTCCGGCACCATTATTACCTACCAGTCCAAAACACTCGCTGGATGGGATAGCAAGATTGGGGATGTTGAGGGAAAAGTCAGCTCCGTATTTTTTTATCAGTGATTCAATCTTAATCATATTTCTTGCCTGAATGAGGATGAAATTTTATGACGGTTTCTGATGAGTTTTTTTACACTTATCCCAATTAGTTTTTCATGAAATACGATGCCGAGTGATCCTATGGCTCCCAACACAAAAAGGCCAAAATAGTCATTTACCAGAATTGCTGCAGGCACAAAAATTGCGTAGGGAATTACAAAAACAGGAATCCCCATTAAAAATTGAGCAAGCCCCACCCCTTCATAATTAAAGAATGCTCCTTTGTCTAAATCCATGGGCTTGGGCTGCCACAGGGCAATATAGCTTATAATGTGAATGGATACCCCCATGTTGAATAAGAAGGTGGCAGTATGGACAAACAAAATATCCCACCCAAAATAGGCATATGGCGCTGAAAGCAGAAAGCATAAGAGTGAAACCACTAAAAAGAGCAGATATTTGCCCTTGATAAGAGAACGCAATCCATTTTCGCGACAAAGGTAAAAATCAAAGCTCGCAGAATTCCAGCTTAAAAAAAGCTGACCATACTGAACAATAAAGATGCCGGTAACAAAAATGCCCACAAAAATATAGAAGTATGAAAATCCTGTTTCAGTCTGAAAGGTGGGATCAGTGTAAAAGTAAAGTCCATAAAATAAGAAAAGGAAAGAAATGACCAGGTAACTTTTACTTTTCTTATGCCTTAAAATAAGGCGCCATTCTATATCTGCCATTTCTCCTGTCAGCCCGAATCTGGAGAGAAATCCCATTGACCTGTTGCTGTATCTAGTATTCTTTTCAGATTCAAGTTCTTCGATGTAGGCATTCTTTTTATAGAAGCTAAATGCCAGGCGATAACTTATAACAAGAAGGCCCGCAGTTATAATAATTGGCAGCGGACTAGAAAGCGCAGTGTCAAAAAAAGGTGCTGCCAAAGAGCCTAAATTAAACCATCCATAATAGGCTGAACCTGTAGCAGCAAAAGTTATAGCAAAAATGGATACGATACCAGTAAGGTTATCACCAAAGCGGTGTTTGTACCAGAGCATAACCCAATGTAGAGTCCAGCTTATTGCTGTAACAGTTCCAAACCAATAGAAGGCTCCGGCTGCCCCGTATGCCGGACGTACCTCCATAAAAGTGAATGGAAGAAAAATCAGAAAAGGGGTAAGCGTGGTGATAGAAACAAAAGATCGGCCTAAAATAAAATGGATGATTTTCGACTTCCTGATAGGCAGGTGCAGAAAGTTTTCAAGTTCTATGACTGGAAGTTTCTGCGGGAAAAAGCGATATAAAATTTCAATAGCAAAGAAAAAAAACAGGTAAGAGTTGAGGAAAGAGATCACCTTCTCTTCCCCTATAACTTCTCTTATGATGTATGGTAGTGCAAAAGCCGTAAGAGAAAGGGAGCTTAAGATCATGAATCCGAAAATGAGCAGAAAAAGACCTGCCACCAGGTTTCTTGCTAAAGAAACGCTGCGAACTGCTTTTAGAAATTGGAATCGAATAAAATCAAAAACCATAGCCCGAACTCTACTTTGCTAAATTAAAGCCTCCACAAGTTAACAGAACCCTAAAGATTGGCAAATTATTTCTATAGGGGAAGTTTTTGAATATAAACCCTAGTCTACCCTCGGCAAACAACGATCAGGCTTGGCAGTGGATATTACTTCACCTGCTTGTTTATCCAGGTGCTGATTTCTCTCAGTGCTATGGGAGAAAAGGTCTGTTCTATTTGGGCATATTCCTGCAAGGAGCCCGTTTTGCTTTCCTGGAATAAATGGTTGAGTCCTTCCAATTCTTTGATCGTATAATTTTCATTACCTGCCTTTTCCAAAGCTGTACGTATAGGCGGGTGATTCATTGCCGCCGGCACCTGAACATCATTGGTTCCAATAAGTGATAACACCGGAATAGTAAGTTTTCTCAATTCCTTGGCAGGGTCATGGGTATAAAAAAATCGAGTCCAGGGTCGCAGTGATGCTTCTACCTGTTGAGTTATAAAGGAGTCAACATTGGTACCTTCTGGGAGCATCTTATCAAAATATTCCCTGGAGTTCTGATAATGTTCGGTAAGTTCCTCCTTCAGAACAGCGAGATCTTTATCTGAAGAGGCAATCTCTATGGCTTTTTCGGAAAACCGGTTAAAGGCTTCTTTGTCCTCAACTTCAACACTCTTGCAAGGTGCGAGCCTGCATCAACGATATTTCTTTTCCGGGAACTCCGGGTCCTGCCAACATCACAATAAACGCTACATCATCGGTATCATTAGCTACCATTGGGGCAATTAGTCCGCCTTCACTGTGGCCTACCAGTCCAATATTATCGCTGTCAATTTCTTCCCGGCTTTGTAAGTATTCTATAGCGCTTATTACATCTTGGGCAAAATCTTTGGAAGTGGCTGTACTGTGGTCGCCGGTTGACTCAGCCGTACCCCGGTCATCATAACGAAGTACGGCAATACCATTTCTGGTCAAATGATCAGCAAGCACCAAAAAAGGTTTGTGGCCCAAAATTTCTTCATTTCTGTTTTGGGCACCGCTGCCGGAGATTAAGATTACAGCCGGATAAGAACCCGTCTTTTCTGGAATGGTTAGTGTACCGGCAAGGGTAAGTGAATCCTTTTCATTTTTAAAAGTGACTTCTTCCTCGTAATACGGATATGGTTTTTCAGGCTCTTGAGGACGTTTGGGCTCTTCTTTTTTAACCTCATTACGCGACATATTTAGCGGGAATGACTGCCCACCCTGACTCCAGGTACCTATAAGAGAATCAGCTTTAAGCACGCCTTTATAAGTGGCAGAAATATTGGAGGCTGCAAGCCTTAGCGTATCATCACTAAAAGAAGCCGACGAAAACGGAATACCCATGGCTCCCTGGTCCGGACTGTCGAAGGTAGCTGAGTAACCGTTATCGGTTTCTTCGATATGGAACACCAGTTCCAGCTGGCTGCCCATAACGTTTAAGACACCGTTCCACTGCCCGGTAATGTCTTGTGCAAAAAGGGAACTAGCGATTAACAAAAATGAATATGTCAGTATTAGTTTTTTCATAAGCCTTGTTCCTTAATTATTTCTGGTAAGTATAATAAAAAAATAGTTATTCAGATTCTTCTAATAGATTAGTCCGTAAATCTTTAAGCCTCTTCAGTTTTGGCCTTTGTTTATAAATATATTCCCATCGTATCAACAAGTCAGAAAGTACAAAGCAGGCTGCGATTCCCAGCCATTCCCAAATAGAAGCTTCATCAGCTGTTGACATATTGAGCACTACAAGAATGGCCAGCGGCAGTAAGAACCACCAAACCATAGACCGTGATCGTTTCACTTCGTAATCTACATTGGAAATGGTGTGATCCAAATCACCCAGGATGGTGCGATCAAACCGCATTCCTGTTTTCTGTCGCTGTATGCGGCCGTACCAAACATAGCCTGAAATACAGATTAGTGAAGTGACAATCAGGTAATCAAAAATAACCGGTGTTTCATTTATGATAGCGATAAATGTATAGGCCATTGCAGTTATGATACCGGTACCAATAAGCCCAAAGTCATTTAAATTTGTCAGTCGAATTGCTTTCCTTTTTTTTGACTGAATGTTGCGATGCAGAGCTTCTTCATTTACGACATACATTTGTTGCTGATTCTGCTCATCCCATATTTTTTTTATCACTTCAAATTCCATGGTTGTCATACTCCTTTGATTTTTCTATAAGATATTTTTTAATGCGGTGGATTTTTACCCCAATATTAGATTCACTGATCCCGAGAATATCTGACATTTCGCGATAGCTGAATCCGTCGAGCATAAGCAGGCAAAGCGAACGGTCAATCTCGTCCAGTCGACTTATTTCTTCATACAGCCAATCCAAACGCGGGTCTTCTTTTTCTTCCTTCTTTTCCAGCAAGTGTTCATAATCAGCCAGACGTTGCTGCCTTTTTTGATGCTTTTGCTCTTTCTGATTCCAGCGGATAGCGGTGTTTAATGCCACACGATATATCCAGGTCGTGACCGCAGACTCTTTTCTGAAGTTCGGAATAGACCTCCAAACCTGAATGCTTATCTCCTGAAATAAGTCTTCACGACCAGATTCAGAAAAGGCATAAGCGCGTACTACTTTAAAAAGCAGGGCTTTATACTGTTGCAGCCAGTTTTTAAAGATTTCCAGTTGCCGGGCCTCAGTCATGTTTAACTTCTTTTATCCATTAGTATCAGGTTGGATACTATTTCTTACAATAAAGCTAAAAAAGTTAAGAGCTGCCGTTTTCTACAGACAATCCGGCTGAAATCCAGCCACTAATTCCGGCGGACATTACATGAACATTGGAATATTCCATCTTTTTAGCTTTCCTGGCTGCATTGGGGGCTTTTCGGCACATAGGATTGGAGCAGTAAAACACCAGCAGTGATGATTTGTCTGCAGGTAAATCCCCTTCTGTAAAATTCAAAGGATCGAGATTGGTAGCACCGGGCACGTGGTTTTCCATCCAGCTTTGCCGACTGTTTACATCGAAAACCACCACCGAGCCGGCTGCTATATTTTGATTTAGGACTTCCGGAGAAATACTGTCAAGTCCCATAATGGTGGGAAGTATGTTTGTCAGTTTCATATAAGAAAAAGTTTCTGTTCTTGTTATTGATCTATGAGTAACAGAAAAGCAGTTATTTCTTACAGAAAGAACTGCTTCTTTATAACTTCATAATTTCTCCCTACTATTCACCTCATTCAAAAGTCAAAAAGTATGCCATTATGAAATTATTGCCCCTTCTAATTGCTGTTGTATTCTGCTTTTCAACGGTTATTACTGCCCAGGATAGCGACAAAGAAAAAGACTATATCCAGCTTTCTGATCCCATAGAACAAACAGATGAATACCGTGTATTTGGTTCTTCTTTTAACAAAGAGCTTCCCCAGATTGCCCTGAATGATCTGGTGGCTAAATCAGCGGAGTTTGATAATAAGACCGTAACTACAGAAGGTACTATTAATAAGGTTTGCCAAAAGAAAGGATGTTTTTTCATATTGCAGAGTGGTGGAAAAATGGCGCGCATCAGTTTTCAGGACTACAGCTTTTTTGTCCCTACCAATACCAGTGGCGCAAAAGTAAAATTAAACGGTACGTTTAGTGTAAAAACAATTTCTGAAAAAGATGCCAAGCACTACGCCGAAGATGCCGGTAATGATCCTGATGCCATCAAGGGCCCACAAAAGGAATATGCGCTGGTAGCTACTTCGGTTGTGATTTATAAATAAAATGCTTGAGCCATTGTCAAAACCCATCACTGCCGGTTTGCTTACACAAGCATAGTGCCTGATCTGTCTTTTGATGAAAGGCATCTGTAAAGCCGAGGGTGCGGGCAAAAACCAATCAGGGTGACACCACGGTTTCACCACCGCCATTATTTTGCATTATATGACAATGCAAGTAATCAGAGATATACGGCGGATGTATCACCACAGTAAAAAGAAAATGGTGTTTGTCTGTGCATTTGAAAAAGAGCTGACGGAGTATATTCGCCGAACGATGTTGTGAGGGGGTCGGTAGATTTCGACAAGCTTAATTTTGAGCTCAGGACGCTTGAACGCAAATGCAAAGAGCAAGAAAAAAAGACCTCCTTTTACCTCGAAAAAGTTGCCCAGACTTACCCTCCTATGCCTGCATGGGCACCATCGGCGCGTAGTGCTTGAAAAGAAAAGCCTGGAGTTTAAACAGGCCTGATGCTTTAGCGAATTGTCCGGTTCTAAAAATCTTAGGAGTATTCCATAAGCTCAACAGGCGCACCGTTCACTTCAATAAAAGCGACCAGCAGTCCTTCGCTTGGTGAATTGGGTTCAATAATGACATTTTTGTCTTCCAGTTCTGCCATCAAATCATCCACTTCGAAAGCCACGTGCGGTATGGTTTTCACCAAATCAGGGTAGTGTGCATCGTCCCAGTATCGCTGCCACTGAATTCCATAGGGATTATCTTCATGATCTGATACCGTCATTTTTAGATCGGGCAAATCAATCTCTCCTTCAAACCGGTCTTTTGTGGGAATGCCAATATGGTTGAATTTCATCTTCTATAATTGAGTTAATTAATTTAAATCTTGATAAACGACACCAAATTCATCATTGATCTGTTGCCAATCTTCACTAGTTAATTCCTTCGATGGTTCTCCGGGTTTAACTCCGATTACCCTGAAATAGTCTTCAAACCCTGCGGGAGTGTATCCGAAAACCATCGTCATCAGCATTTCATCACTTTCATTGCGAAGTCCATGCCATACCGTTCTGGGAACCAGTGCCATGCTTCCCGCCGCTACTTCATACTGTTCATCTCCAAAGGTAAATATACCGGTTCCCTTTTCAATAAAAATAAGCTCTTCTTCTGAAGAGTGCTTGTGTACCGGTATCCCGTCGCCGGGCCTGATATCTTCTGTAAGGAAGCGACATAGTTTCAATGCCCTTATTTTGCTTGTCCACTTTTATCGTTATACGGCCTTGCCGTTCTCCAATCAAGTATACTTCTCCCTCATTGGGATCTAATACGAGGTCGGGATTCGGTTGATGAATAGTGTTTTGTTCTATCTCAGGCATGCTCCACAGCATGCTGCCCATTCCCAGTACCGTTGCGGATTTTAAAAACCCTTTTCGTGAAATTGATCTGTCCATAATAATACCTCAGCTTTTATTTAAAGTGAAGGCTTTGGGTGGTTCAATTAGATAATTAAATGACAAAAATTAAACCGCAAAGGCAAGCAGGTAAAATCAGGCAGTTTTCTATTGTAGAGATCTCTTTGTTTTAAGTTTTAAGGCAATTAAATGCCAAATAAGCCCGGCACCCAGTAGCGAAAGCCCCATGATCCAAAACTTGGGCTCGATCCAGAATATCAGAAAAAGACATCCTCCCAAACCAAGCGCCGGTATCCATCGGGGATATAGCCTTAAGTCAGCCGGCATTAAGAATGCGGACAGGTTTGTAATAGCATAATAAATAAGAACCGTAAAAGCACTAAACGACCAGGTGAAAACAACATCTCCGCTCAGCACTAACACCCCGATAATTAACCCGGTTACCCACACCGCAATGGCCGGACTTTTTGTTTCGGGATTTACTTTTGTCAGCTTGCCGGGCAGGTCTCTTCGCCGCGCCATACTCAGCATTACCCGCGACAGTCCCAGGATAAGGTTCAGCAGAACTCCCAACATCGCCGTTATTGCAGCAAGCGTTATTACCGGTCCAATAACAGGCACAGACAAGGCTTGTGCAACCATCATGAGCGGTGCCGCTTCTCCTTCAATAGTTTGTCCGAATGTTTCAGCTCCCATAACCTGCAGGGCTGTCAGCGATACTGCTACGATACAGGATTCACAATAAATACCATAGCCCAAATAATAGCTTTCGGGATAGTGGTTCGGGGTTCGCTGACTTCTTCACCAAGCGTGGCAATGCGTCCATAGCCGGTATAAGCTACGAACATGAGTGCCGAAGCATATAAGATGCCCGAGCCGGAGGTGTCGGTAAATGCATCTGCAATGGGCCTTGCAGGAAGCCCGTTGACAAAGAAACCGATGACAACAAGGCCGGCAAGTCCCAATAGTGTTATGGATACAATAACTTTATTGGCCTGGTTGCTTCGGCTGATTCCACCTGAAACCAAAAAGGTCATAAGCAGAAGCAATACCAGCCCGGATGCGACTATCATCCACGCCCCTGCCTCAATATCAAAGGCATAAAACAGGTAGCCTATGCACCCCAGTACAGCCGTTGCTGCCGAGGCGGATTTGGCAACGAGGAACATCCACCCTGCGGTAAAACCGAAATAAGAATTGAGAAATCGATTGCCATATTCGTACGTGCCCCCGCTTACCGGATGGGCTGCTGCAAGCTGCGCGCTGCTTAGTCCGTTCAAAGTGGCAAGAACAGCAGCTATGACAATAGCAATGATGATACCGTTACCGGCTACCTGCGTGGCAATGGCAATACTGACGAATATGCCGGTTCCAACAATAGACCCGAGCCCCATCAGTATAGCCCCGGGCGTTTTGAGGTCTCGCTTGAGTTCGTTCTTCATTTATTCGTTTGCTTTCGAAAGTTCAAGATCAATCGACCATTTGCCTCCGCCCTTGATCATCAAAAACAGGCTGCCGAGCCACATAGCCCAGTCGGTGCGCATTTCGTGGGCCATACTCCAGAAACCGTAGGTGCTTAGCTCCCGCAATTCAAATGGGCCAAAGCTGGCTCCGAAAGCAATGGGTATTTTGGTTACGATTATGGCGACCGTCATAATAATAAAGGTAGTCAGGGCTCCGGCACGGGTGAGGAGTCCGGCCAAAATGAGTATCCCCGCTACAATTTCAAACGCTCCGACAAAATTTCCAAAGAATTCCGGGGCGGGAAATCCCATCCCCTCAAACCGGCCGACACCTCGTTGTGCCGGATAAAGAAATTTTTGTATGCCTTCGGATAAAAAAACCGCCCCTACCATAAGGCGGATGAGAAGGGTTGTTTTGGAGTCGTCTGTTTGCAGGATTTGTTTTAGCATTAGTCTGATTTTTTAATGGGTGAATTGCGATGTTCTGGTTGTTGCACCTCAAAATATAGGACTTCTTCAGCAGCATGACACGTATTACAACCTTGTGTAGAAAATATTAAAATTTTTTCTAAACGCTTCTATATCTTTCTATCGCATTTTCTTTCAAATGTTTAACAACATCTTCATTAGATTTGTCTTTTGATAAAAAGTCCAAGACCAAGTCAGCAAGTTCCAGATCATAAGACTCTTCAATTTCATATCCATTGAGATACAAAAACGTCAGGGCAGAGGCCAAAGCCGTTCGCTTATTTCCATCGACAAAGGGATGCCGGATTGTTAAACAAATGATATAGCTGGCTGCCATTTCAAATAGGTCATTCAGGTATTCTCCATCAAAACTTGCTTTGGGAGCATCAGCGCAAGCCTGAATATTTTGTTCTTGTCGAATACTCGGATCGCCGCCCGCTTTTTGAATCTCTTGCTCATGGATGAATAAAATGTCTTCCACTGTTAGAAAGGAAGGCTCCTTCATTATTCACCCAGTTTGTCCAACGATTTACGATGCTTTTTGCTGACTTCCTGGTAGGCAGATTTTGCACTGACTTTTTTAATCAAAAGTCCTTCATCTTGTGGGATGATTTCAACTTGGTCGTCATCCTCTACTTTCAAAAGCTTGAGCAGGGCTTTTTCCAGCAAAACGCCGCGACTATTGCCGATTTTTTGGAGTTTCTTAATCATTATTCTATTGCTTTATGTTCTTACGAAGTTATTAACATAAGAATACGAAATAAAAAGCAAAAAAGTATATGAGAAGGGAAGTTTTAATACGGCTAACGGCATTGCGCATAACTGGCCCTGAGGCTTCGGGGTCTGCGTTGAGACACTGGTTATTCAGTTGGGGCTTTTGCCCCAAATAAGCGCACCGATAACTGAAAGCGCGTCCATGATAAATGCCTTGTCCACCGTCATTTTGAGTAATGTTTTACCGAGATTGTAGCTCGGCCGAGGTCGAATCTTTGAAGGCATGTACGAGCTTGGGAAAGACGGTCAACCAGCGCGGAAAGGGCCAGACCCGAGTATTGATTGTGAGGGCAATAGCCATGCGTTGTTCCGGAATCACAGCAAGCCAAGACATGGAACCCTTCGAGACACCACCGTGATGTATGTACCTGAACGGAATACGCTCGGTTGCTTCGCTGACACGCCAATTGAGCGCGTAATTTTGTTCGTTGACGGTGCCATCTGCTAATGTCTGTGGCGTCCAGAATTGCCGGCGTGTTTCAGCAGAGATGAATTCATCATCGAGCCACGCTACCCCAAGCAGTGCCAGATCACCGGGGGTGGCCATGAACCCTCCACTTGCGAGCTTCATGCTGAGATCGACATCTCGCCATCGTTGCGCCTGCCCCTCTTGAATATGATAGAACTCAGCACGATCAGGATGTGGGGCATCGGGAAGGGGGCTCTCCAGCCCGAGCGGATGCAGCACACGTTCTTGCATTAGATCCTGAAAGGATTTTCCGCCAGCTTCCTGCAGGACAAAGGATAGTAGATTGACGTCAAAAGACGAATAATAAAAATCTGTTCCTGGCTCGTAGAGCAGTTCCGTATCGTCGAAATACTCGAGTCCCTCCGCAACATTGTTATGGCTGTTATGAAGTCGCATGGTTCGCATACACTCCGATGCAAGTCTCGATTTTCTTCGTATCCCACGATGCCCGCGGTGTGAGAGGCAAGCTGTCGAGATGTAAGTTGTGGCCAGTCCGGATTGGGCAGATCGCTCCGCGTAAGTGGAAATCGGTGCATCGATGTCGATGAGCTCGATCATCAACCATACGGGCAAACAGGGTTCCGGTCACCGCTTTCGAAGTAGACCCGATACGGAACAGTGTGTTTGGCGTGGCCTTCCGCTTTTGCTCTACGTCTGCATAGCCTGTGGCTGCGGACCAGACGAGTTTTCCATCAACAGCGATCGCAGCTGAGAAGGCCGGCACGTTGATGTCTCTAACATGATCGCGCAACAGGTCGCGGGCACGATCGGCGGCCTCGCGATAACCGGGGGCTATTTCTCTTTCTGTATATGGGCGCGTTTCCGGGAGATCAATCCATCCAAACGGCCGCATCGAGGGGACATCCTCAGCAAACTTAGGATAAAGAGAAATGAGGAGAGCGAACAGACCTAGAAGAGGAATGCCCAAAACACCAAGCGTTATTTTTCGTCGTTTTGTCATGATTGA
The DNA here is from genome assembly GCA_034521755.1 of Balneolaceae bacterium. Taxonomy (GTDB): domain Bacteria; phylum Bacteroidota; class Rhodothermia; order Balneolales; family Balneolaceae; genus JAXHMB01. The sequence continues at coordinate 389,151 of JAXHMB010000004.1, read as the reverse complement.
AATCTTGTTATTACAGACACTCAAATTTAGTGCATAAATCCCTGGACTCCGTAACAGTTGCAGATCTTACGGAAAGAAAAATGGCGGTATAACATGGCGCATAACCTACGCACGGATTATTGCTGAATTAGCAACTAACGAAAGAGGAGCTTTCAAAACCAAGAGCGGCTGGGACCTGGCAAGGTGCGACTGCGTTAATGTGTGGATTAGGTGTACCTTGTATAATTATTTACTAGCTATTGTTTTGTTCTACTTTCTCTTTCCCACTTTTTTATTGTTTTTATTTTGTTCAATTCTTCGCCAATCATGTAACTTATTATATAAGTGAAAAGATAAAAAGTTAAAAGAGGTAGGAACATTAATACGAAGTTAAACACATCATTCTCTACTCTGATGAATTGAAAAACTATAAACGGTAGAACTACAGTGGTCAGAAGTACAACTACCGATTTATACCATTTTGCTTTGAATAAGTGCCAAAGCATATAGGGTGTAAAAACAATTACAATTAATTTTAAAGCCTTTGAAATTAAACCAAGGGGTAGATATATCATTCCAGCACCTAAAGACCATGTATGTTTTCCATATTGCAACCAATGCTGCAACTCACCAAGTGAATGCTCTTCTACTGTAACCGCATTTTCTAATATATCTGCCTTATTAATTTGCTCTCTATAATTGTTAAAATTTAAATCGGTACACCTAACTTATACTTATCATACATAGGATATTACATAAATATATTATCTGCCAGTTGTAGCATCCCTCCTGCTGCGTTCTAAATACGGTTTTCAGTATTATTCCGGCATATTATATAAACTAGTATTTTTATAACGTGTTGACATAACATCCCGAAAAATTTTTAGCCTACCCCTCTCCTTCTCCTCCACCCTGTGGTTTAATCTGGTCGCTGTTGGTGTCTTTCAGTGACCGGAAGGCCTCTATAAAATCCATAGGCAAAGGCAGCATCACAAAGCTGGTATTTTCTTCGGCTACTTCAGTCATGGTCTGTAGGAAGCGCAGCTGCAGTGCGGCGGGAGCGGTCTGAATCATCTTGGCGGCATCCACCAATCGTTCGGCGGCCTGGTACTCCCCTTCTGCGTTAATCACTTTTGCTCGTCGGTCACGCTCGGTCTCAGCCTGACGTGCCATGGCTCGCTTCATATTTTCGGGCAGCACGACGTCGCGCACTTCTACCGAAACTACTTTAATGCCCCAGGGATCAGTCTGGCGGTCAATAATTTCCTGAATATTCTTGTTCACTTTTTCGCGCTCGGCCAGCAGCTCGTCCAGCTCTACCTGTCCCACAATACTTCGCAGCGTCGTTTGTGCCAGCATGGAGGTGGCATGAATATACTGCTCTACCTGTATGACGGCATCTTCGGCATCTACTACCCTGAAAAAGGTGATGGCATCTACGTTTACCGTTACGTTATCCTTGGTGATGACTTCCTGCTTGTCCACGTTAATGGTAAGTACGCGCAGGTCTACCCTTTCAATCTTGTCAATAAAAGGAATCAGAAAGATAAGGCCTGGGCCTTTGGTTTTTAAAAACTTACCGAGACGAAAGACGACGGCGCGCTCGTATTCTCTAAGAATTTTAAACATTTGCGGCAGCAGGATGGCCAGAATCACCCCCACAATAACGAGGGTTACTACATTGTTGATAAAAGCTTCATTTTCCATAATGGTAGGATTTGGATCAGCGTTAAAGACTAATATTTAAAATTTTAGGGTTCTTACACAAAAGTATACTGTTACATCCCCCGTCCGCCTGGGCGGACACCCCCTTCAAAGGGGGATTTTCTAGGTTACTTTCTTCACTTTTACCGTCAAGCCTTGCACTTCGGTAATTTCACATTGCTCACCTTCTTTAATCTCATCATCGCTCAAAGCATTCCAATATTCACCGCTTATAAAAATACGTCCCTTGCCGTCGGTAATGTCATCAACGACTTCGGCTTTGCGACCTATCAGCGTTTCTATGCCGGTATGGCTCTCGGTAAACTGTATTTTAATGCCTGCCCCTGCAATCCAAATAAAGAACAGGGTAGTGATGATGGTTGAGGGAATCAGCCATTCCCAGGACAAGGTCATGGACTCGGGAAGGTCCTGGAACAGCATCAGCGCACCCATAAAGAAGGATACGGCCCCGCCCGCAATCAGCACCCCGAAAGTGGGCGTAAAGGCTTCGGCAATAAACAGGACAATGGCCAGGGCAATGAGCGCAAAGCCGGCAATATTAATGGGCATGGCTGCAGAGGCATAAAGCACAAGGATGAGGGCAATGACGCCCGCAACACCCGGCACGATAGCACCCGGATTGGTTACTTCACCCACAATACCGTAAATGGCAATCATGGTGAGAATCAGCATCACCTCCGGACGCAAAACAAAGCTCAGGAAGTACTCGGCCATGTTTTTGGGGATTTCGGTAATGGTGGCCTGCCGGGTATTCAGCGTTTTACCTGCAGCTTCCCGGCCGTGTATTTTCTCCAGTAAATCCTGCCGGTCGCCGGCAATCAGGTCAATCACATTAATTTCAAGGGCGCGGTCAGCGGTAATGGATTCTCCATCGCGTACGGCCGAAATGGCCCATTCGGCATTGCGTCCCCGTTCGTTGGCAATGGTTTCAATATAGCTCTCGGAGTAGTTAAAGATCTTTTTCTGCATTACAGTGTCGGTCTGCGCCGAGCTGCCGCCCGGACCCATTTGTACGGGTGATGCAGCGCCAATATTGGTGGCAGGGGACATGGCCGCTAGGTGTGCCGCCATGGTAATAAAGGTGCCGGCACTGGCTGCCGAGGCCCCCTCGGGGGTTACATGTACAATGATGGGAAAGTCTTTGGAGTCGAGGAATGCCTGTACAATGTTTTTGGTGGATTCCAGCAGGCCGCCGGGGGTATCGAGCTCAATTACCAGGGCTTCGGCATCCATAGCCCGGGCCTCTTTGATACCGCGGGTAATATAGTTTGTGGTGGTAGGGGATATAGAACCGTCTACGGTAACCACTGCAACCACCCGGGAGCTGTCGGCAGCTACGGTATCGGGTGAAGCCTGTAAGGCCCCGCCTAAGAACAATATGGAGAGTAAAAGATTAATCATACTCTAAGTTATAAAAATAAGGATAGGAAGCAATAGAAAGGGGACATAAGTGTAAATTCTTTATTTAACCATCTGGTTAGTTAATAAATTTAATTTTCATTTTGTTTTTGCTCTTTTATATTTAACTAACTAATTGGTTAATAATAATGGTTATGGTGGATAAAAACACAGATCGGAAGCAGGAAATACGGGACGCTGCCCTGTCCGAATTAAAGGCAAAAGGACGGTCGGGAGCACGGCTGCAGTCTATTGCCGATAATATTGGTGTCACCAAGGCGATGATTCACTACTATTTTAACACTAAGGAAGAGCTTTGTGATGAAGTATTCCGGGAAGCCTACCGTCAGCTTATGAGCAGTCTTATGGACGTGCTGGAGTCAGATGCCCCGGTGTTCCCCAAAATCGAGCAGTTTATTGATGCGGCAGTAGATCGCTTTGCCAATCACGCGGACCTCCTCCTTTTTGTAATTCAGGAGCTTGACACGGGCCCGCAGTCTGTCAATGAAATTATGGTAGAGCTTACAGATTACGATTCAACAGTGCTGGAAAGACAGTTGGAGGAAGCGGCATCCAATTATGAGATAGCCCCGATAGAAAGTTCTCAGCTGGTGGCTAATATGATTTCTCTGTGTATGTTTCCCTATCTGGGAAAGGCTTTTTTTGAGGGATTACTGGCTATGGATGATGAAGCTTATCGCTCTTTTCTTGAAAAGCGAAAAGACATCGCGGCCGATACTATTATCAACTGGCTGGCGTCTTAGAGATTCAACTTTGTGATCTTTTCTTCCAGGATGGCCAGGGTTTGGTCTATTGTTTCGAGGTGCGTTCTGAAACTCAGTACGGCCAGCCGGATGTAAACCGTTTCATCAATTTTGGTGGAAGATAGAAATACACGTCCATCAGCATGGATTTCATTCACCAGTTTTTTATTGAATTCATTGGCATCGCCTTTCTCCGGGACATATCTGAAGAACATGACAGAAAGCTCGGGCTCTGGTCCCACTTCTATTCCATCAAGACGCTGAATTTGCTCATAGAAATAGCGGGTGAGTTTCAGCTTTTCATCAAGTGCGGCGCGGAAGGGAGCAACTCCAAATAATTTGAGAGGCAGCCACATGCGAAGCCCCCGAAAATGTTTGGATAGCTCAGGGGAAAGGTCGGCCGGAGATAGCTCATCGGTCGCCGAAAGGGTGTCTTGCAGATAGTTGGCAGTCATGTGCTGAGAATCATAAAGCTTCTGTACATCTTTCACGAGCAATGCTCCCGAGCCGTAAGGCAGAAATAAGCCTTTATGGGGATCAATGGTCACGGAGTCAGATTGGGAGATCCCGTTCATCACGTTTGTTCCGTGATCAGTTAGGAGGAAAAAACCACCATAAGCGGCATCCACATGGAACCAGATGTCATGGGCCTTGGCAATTTTGGCAATATCGTTAAGGGGATCAACAGCGCCGAGATCGGTAGTGCCGGCTGAGGCAAAAATCATCAGTGGAATACGGTTGTCCTGCAGGTCTTTCTGAATTTGTTGCTCGAGTGCGTCCGACTTCATCCGGTAGCGATCGTCCATAGGGATGGTACAGATATGGGCTTCGCTAAGTCCGCCAAACTTAATGGCTTTGATAACGCAGTGATGAACCTGACGGGTGGTATAAATGACTGCCCGGTGAAAATCTTTGGCTTTAATTTGAGCGTTATCCCGCGCAGTTACCAATCCTGTGAGATTAGCAATAGAACCTCCGGAGGTAAGGTTTCCACCTGCGTTTTCACCGTAACCAATCAGGTCACACATCCATTGGATACACATATTTTCGATACGGACGGCACCCGGAGATGAAAAGAATACTCCGGCATAGCGGTTGGTGATGGCAGCAATAAAATCGGCCAGCGCCGAAGGGTAGAGGCCTCCGCCGGGAATATAGCCGAGGTGTCCGCCGGATGCGGGATTAAGTCCCTGATGGTCTACGTGCCGGTCAAGAGCGTCAAGCAGACGGTCCAGCGATCCGGGATGTTCTTCAATGTCGTGCTCCAGAATGCCTTTTCCTTTTTCAGGATTTTCAGCGAAGGCTTTTTTTTGAGGCAAATCATTCAAAAAACGCTGTCCATAACGCATAACTTTGGCCGTCATGGTGAGGCGATCTTCAAAGGACGGTTCCAGCTTTTTGGCTTTTGCTTCAAGCTCTTTAATTTGTTCAATCATAATTTCTAATACTTGTTATCGACAGCCTAGAAGTATAGTAGAATTATGATTGAACTTCATTTATTTATGAGCTGATTCTATTCATTTAGTGCTGTCAGCTCATTTTTAGGAGTAAACTTTACCACTTTGTTGTCTACCGATTCAAGTGACTGCAGGTAAGCATAAATAGCTTTGAGGTCTTCCACTTTCATACCCCCGTACATTTGCCAGGGCATAATTGTATTGTATCCTTCTGATGAAGCATCCGGGAGTGAATCTTTAGGGACATCGTGCATCTTAAATCGTTGCACAAACTGTTCTTCAGTCCAGAGTCCGATGCCTGTTTCATTGTGAGGCGTAATATTAGAAGACCTTACGGTTCCGCCGGGCATTCCAAATTCAAACCCCCCGGCCATATACATGCCTTCTACGGGTGCTCCCTGTTCTTTAGGAGTGTGGCATTCTGTGCAAGCTGCAATAGTAGTCATGTACTTCCCATAGGCAAGCACATCCTTAGGAGAGGGTCGTTCTATGGGGTCCGGAGGCTCCGGAATGGTTCGCATAATTAAATTGACCGGAAAGTTGACACTGGATTCGGGCACTTCATGTTCGATAGGTTGCAGGGTGCGAATATAGGCTATAATAGCTTTTACGTCATCCGGATCCATATAGCGATATTGCACATAGGGCATAAACGGGAAAATGGGTTCTCCTTTTTTGTTTATGCCGGTAGTAATGATGTGATAAAGTTCTCCGTCTGTCCAATTCCCAATACTTGTAGGCGTAATGTTTTTGGCATAAAGTGTGCCCGGCAGTCCCATATTTTCGTCGAACACATCGCCACCCATTCCATAACTTTCTTCTTTAAGCGGGCCCGAGAACTTAGACCAGTCTCTTTCTGAGTGACAGTCGATACATACAGAAACATGATATGCCAGATATTTACCTCGTTCAATTTGCTCGTGAGTTCCTTCAACGGTTATCTCAGGAACAGGACCAGCATCAGGGAGTGCAGTAAATAGATAAACAGTAATGATTAAAACAGTTGCTAAAAGTAACCCACCCAAAGAATACAGTGCCTTCTTGATCATATTTCACCCCTTTTTTAAAAGTTATCCCTAAACTGCTGTTATTTCGGTAATTATGTTGATAAAGTCAATAGAGAGGGGAATAAATGAAAAGATTATTCTTCTTCGTTGTACTCTTCTTTATAAGCATTTTTGATGCGCTGATTCATATGTCGCTTATAATTTTGGTACTCATACTTGCGAATAGTAAATTGAGAGCGGTAATTACCATCATTACAGGTAACAGACAGCTTTTGGGGATGGTCTGTTTCTTCTATGGTGACTTCAATATCACCGAGGTGGTATTGTTCAATAGTTGTACTCATAATAAAATCTGTTTATGTGCAAAGATAACGACTATTGATATAAAATGAGCTATGAATGTATTTGTTGGAAGGACAAAATAAAAACCTTGTTTGCCAAATCTTATGAACCAGGAAATCCGTACATCGTTTAGCAATAGGTTTAAAGCGAAGCTGGCGCTTCAGGCTGTTGAGGGGAGGCCGATAAAAGAACTCTCTGAAGAATACGGAGTGCCGGGCAAAGAAATTGAAGCTTGGGCAGAAAAGTTGCGTAAACAGGCAGAATTTGTATTCCTTGACCAAGGAGAAGCAGCAGATATAACTGATCTTAAAAAACAGGGGGTTGAGCAATCATTTGGAGTCAAGGATTATGCTTCGCTGTTAAGTGCGACATTCGAGGCGATACCCGGCGGTGTTATGGTTATTGATCTGGAAGGCAGGGTGGTCACTTATAACCAGGAATGTATGGATATGTGGGACATTCCTCATGAAGTTGTGGCTACCGGAGAAATTGAGAAGGCTATGGAATATGTGATGCAGCAGCTTAAAGAGCCTCTCAAGTTCAAGAAGAATGTGCAGGAATTGTATAACAATCCCGAGCTGGAATCCCGTTACCGGCTGGAATTTGAAGACGGACGTGTTTTTGAACGCTATTCAATCCCGCACCGATTGGGCGGAGAAATTGTGGGCCGGGTAACCAGCTTCATTGATGTTACCGACCGGGTTAAAGCGGAACAAAAAGCTCATGAATATGGTGATTTGCTGGATTCTATTACGACCAATGTAAGTGAAGGTATCCTGCGGAGCACGCCCGAAGAAGGGCTGATATATGTGAATGATGCTTTCGTAGAAATGTTTGGGTACGATTCACGGGAAGAGGCAATGAGTACCAACCCGGAACGCTATTATGCTGATAAAGAAAAACGTGGAAAATGGTTGGAAAAGTTAAAAAAGGAAGGCCGGATACGGAATGAGGAAGTACTGTTTCAGAGAAAGGATGGTTCCACTTTCTGGGGTTTGGAAAACAGTACCATCGTTGAAAAGGATTATAACGTATTTATTGATGGCGTTGTTAATGATATTAGCGAGATGAAGCTTGCCGAAGAGGCCCTTCGTGAAAGCGAAGAAAAATACAGAAGCATTTTAAGGAATATCGAAGAAGGATACTTTGAAACAGACCTCGAGGGCAATTTTACTTTTTTCAACCGATCACTGGCAGATACGCTCGGTTATGATCCTATAGATATGTACGGCATGAACAACCGGGACTATATGGATGAGGAGAATGCCCAAAAAGTGTTTGCTGCTTTTAACAAGGTATACAAAACGGGTATGCCGGAACAGGGCTTTGACTGGGTGCTGATCAACAAAGAGGGTGAACGAATTATTGTAGAGGCTTCAGTAAACCTGATAAAATCGGACGAAGGCGAACCGATTGGATTTCGGGGTATCATTCGTGATGTAACTGAGCGAAAAAATAGAGAGAAGCAGATTCGAAAGTCACTCAAAGAAAAAGAAATTTTACTGGGTGAAATTCATCACCGGGTGAAGAACAACCTGGCGGTAATTTCAGGATTGCTTTATCTTCAGTCGGAAAAAACGGACGAACCACTGGCGCAAGACCTGCTGAAACAAAGCCAAAACCGCATTAACTCAATGGGTATTGTGCATGAACTTTTATACAAAAACCAGACCTTTGCCAGCATTGATCCTGCCAATTACATTGAGCAGCTTACAGAGCATGTCCTCAAGAATCAGAATTTGGGAGACAAGGATATTGAGACAAGCATTGATGCTAAAAACCTGCAGCTGGATATGAACCTGGCTATTCCGTGTGCGCTTATTATTAACGAGCTGTTGACTAATGCGTATAAATATGCTTTCGAGGGCCGGTCATCAGGACGCATTGAAGTGTCGATGACGCGCCAGGATGATACGTATAAACTTTTGGTAAAAGATGATGGCGTAGGCTTTGATGAAGAAGCCCTCGAAGATGATGAAAAAGGATTGGGACTGTTTTTAGTGAAAACGCTAACCAAACAAATACGCGGCGAGCTGGATATTACAACCAGTGATGGTTCCTCCTTTAAAATTACCTTTCCAACCAGGTAATATTACTTCAAGTTAAAGCTAGATTCACTAAAATTTATAACTTAGAAATATGGTTTAGCAATTAGTTGCTGATACCTGCTTCAGAGGCATCAATTTCAGAGTCGGGACGCTGCTTCTCTCCCTTAAGGTATTGGTTGAACCAGCGCATCATTCTCAGGTTGTAGTCAAAGCGTGCTGTAGCTCGTGCATTGCCATGGCCTTCGCCCGGATAAAGCACAAGGCGAACAGGGGTGTTGGTACGCGTTTTTATATGACGATATAGCTCGTACGATTGTCCCGGATCAACCCGGGTGTCTTCTTTACCGGCCATGATAAGCAGCGGGGTTTTGGCCTGTCCGGCATAATAAATAGGGCTTCTCTCCAGGAAGAACTGGTAGTCATCCCAAATGCGTTTTCGGGCATGTACCAGATATAACTCTTCAGGAATATCGCTGGTTCCCCACTTTGAGATATTGTCGCTGATACCCACGAACATTACTCCTGCTGCAAAACGATTGGTGTATTTTGTAGCCATCCAGCCGGTAGCATAACCGCCGTAGGACCCACCCGTAACACCCACTTTCTCTCCATCAACAGCGCCCACTTTTATGAGCTCGTCGACGCCGTCAACAATATCGTCAAATTCGGCTCCGGCTAAATCACCCTGGCTGCTTTTGGCAAAGGCCTCACCGCGCCCGGTGCTGCCCCGGTAGTTGGGATAAAATACAAAATATCCGTTGGCGGCTCCTACCTGACCCGGATCGGAGTAGTCGGTAACCCATCCATTATTATAATGACTTTCAGGCCCGCCGTGTACAACGGTAATAAGCGGGTAGCGTTTTTCTGCATCATGGTTAAGCGGATAAACTAAAACGCCCTGCAGCTGTTTACCGTCGCGGGCTTGCCAGGTGACAACCTCTTGCTTGCCAAAAGAAATATCTTTCATCCAAGGATTGCTGTGAGTGACCCGCTTCGCTTTATTGTCGGTTTTTTTCATGATATACAATTCCGAAGGATGGGTTGGACTGTCGGCGATAAAGGCCGTAGTACCGTTTCCGGCTCTGGAGAAGGAGTGTAGGATAGGTCCGCCGGGTTCAATGATGGTCTTTTTTTGTGAGCCATCTTGATTAATGCTCTTATAGGCTGACCAAACCCCTTCACTGCTGAGATAATGCAGTGTCTTATTGCCGGTCCATTTAACTTGCTCAACCATGCCTTTAAAATCAGGCAGTATATTTGTTGGAGAGCCTCCATCTGAGGATACCACAAACAGCCGGCCGGCAATGGGGTCATTAATATCGGCGCCGGCAGTTAGAGCCAGATGATTTCCATCCGGACTCCATGCAATTTGTCCGAGTTTGCCTTTATGATCTACCTCACCCAAAACCTCTTTACCGTGATGGTCAACAATTTTTACCTGTTGTGCCATATAATAATCATCAACCAAAGGTGTAGGGGCTACTGCAATAGCAAGCTTCTTATTATTTGGGGCCCACTTCATCTGGTAGATCGAGCCTTCAATCATCATTTTGTGAGGCGGATGATTTGCTTTGGCAACATTGGTCACATAGCCTCGGTGTTGCGTAAGATTTTCTTCATATACCTCGGGCTGGTAGGGCAGTGGAGATTCTTTTTTCTTTATCATCCCTGGGTCACCGGCCATAAATGCCAGGTGATTGCCATCCGAAGCCCAGCTATAGCCTGCAATTGATGTTTTAAAAGAAAATATTTTTAGGGCCTCACCTCCGGAAAGCGACATCTGGTAGAGGCTGGTGGTTTCGTCGTCATCTCGTTTACCCAAAAACGTAACAGCTTCATGCTTCGGGCGGAAATCGATGGAGCTCACGCTCATGGTAGTAACAAAAGGAGTCGATTCGCCGGTCATCAGATTCATTAAGTACAGATGATTGGAAGACCGTTCATTCTTTTCTGTTGGATCAGCCTGCACATCCAGAAGGTAGGCAATGTAGTTGCCATCAGAAGAAATAACGGCATCATCTACGGTTTTAATTTTAGCTACCTGTTGTGGTGTCAGCCCTGTATTGTCTTCTTGGCTGTAGGCATTTTGGGTAAGAAAAAAAGCAACCAGAATTAAGAGTAGTGATTTAGTTCCTGCCGCTCGAAAAGCTTCTTTACTTGAATACATAGTAGAATGTTTTGTGGAAGAGTTTATGTACGTAAATAAGAATTTCTTCGATAATAATCGACACTTTTAAAAGAAGGGTACAGGGCTGATTAGGCAGCTGTCTTTTTCTTGGAACTGAAGGTAACAGCGAAACAAGTATCTCCTTCTGATGAAATATCAAGAGAACCTTCAAGTTGTTTTACCAAAGTCTGGATGAGGGTCATGCCAAGCGAGGAGGATTGGGATATATCAAAATCATCAGGCAGCGTGCTTCCGTTATTTTTAACCATCATTGTGATTTTGCCGCCTTCTTCTTTAAGAGAGATACGAAGCTGTCCGTTATCAATATCTTTAAACCCATGTTTGTAAGCATTGGTGATCAGCTCGTTAAGAATGAGCCCGCAGGGAATGGCCTGCTGCACTTCCAGCGAAATAGGATCTATATCTTTGATCACGTCTACCTCCTTTTCACCCTGGTAAAAAGTACCTGAAATAAACTGAAGCAGTTCGCCAATGTAGGCATCCAGTGCTATGTCAGAAAGGGACTCCGACTGGTACAGCTTTTCGTGTACCATAGCTATAGACTGAATACGAGACTGACTTTCTTTGAGTTCATTTGTTATTCTATCATCAGTTGAGTTGAACGTCTGCATTTCGAGCAGCCCGGAGATGATGGCCAGATTGTTTTTTACCCGGTGATGGATTTCTGCAAGCAATACCTCCTTATCCTTAAGAGATGCCTGAATAGCTTCTTCATATGCTTTTTGATCAGAGATATCTCTAACATAAGCAATGAGTCTCTTCTCCCCGCCGCGGGTATAAATTTTTGTATTGATGGCACAGGTAAAAACAGTACCGTCTTTCTTTTTGTATTCACGTTCCAGGGCTTCGTCCCCGGTTGTAAATTCTTCTGTAATTCTGTCGGGCTGAATTCCTCTGTACTCTTTAGGCGTGAGCTTAAGGGTATTCATTCCCACCAGTTCATTACGGGAATAACCAAACATTTCGGAGGCACGGGTATTGCAGTCGGTAATGGTACCGTCGAGACTAATTTCAAAGATGGCGTCAAAAGAAAGCTCTGAATATGCTCTATACCGGTATTCACTTTCTTCAAGATTCAGTTCTGCCTTTTTGCGCTTGGTGATATCACGGTTGACGCCAACCCAGTATTCATACCCCTCTTCGTCTGCAGGAAAGGGGGCCATATCCAGCTCCACCCAGTATGGCCTTCCATCTTTCTTATAGTTAAGAAACTCTACCCGAAGCGGTTCATGTGCACTGATCTTTTTCTGAATATGGTTGGCAACCTTTGGGTCGGTTTCGGAGCCATGCAAAAAGGAAGGATTCTTTTCTTCTACTTCCTCCATTCGATATCCCGTAAAGCTTTCGAAAGACTTATTTACAAATACAATTTCCGAATCCAGTGGATTTTCGACAGGTGCTTTTGTGATAATGACCATATCATTAATATTGGCAATAGCCATCTGCAGAATCTTAAGCTGTTTTTGTTGCTGGTCAAGCTTCAGTTCTGCTTTGTTTCGATACTGAATTTGTTTCTTAAGTTTACGGTTGGCCGAACTTAAGTCTCTGGTGCGCTCTTCAATACGCTGCTCGAGTGTAGCATTCAGTTTTTTTACTTCTTCTTCAGCTTCTTTTTGGCCGGAGATATTAATAGCAGTCCCGGTTATAGCTTTAGGTTCGCCCTGGTCATCATATGAGACGGTATTTTCATCCCTTATCCAAAGATAGTCGCCATTTTTGTGGCGAATGCGATATTCAAAAACCCTTCTTTTTTCATTTAGGATATCTAAAAAGGCGGCGTTTACTTTTTCCCGGTCTTCGGGGTGAATTTTATCCATCCAAAAAGTACTGCTGCTGTAAAACTCTTCCGGCTGATAGCCTAATATATCCTGAACATTATCACTGATAAATACAATAGGATAATTTTCTTCCAGACTGCAGTGATAGAAGATGATGGTACTGTTTTGCAGAAGTTCGCTGAAGGGATACGAAAAATCTGCTGCGTTTTCAGTATTACTGTGCATCACGCTTAATGTAAATTTGCCGTACTACGATAGCTGTCCTTTTAATCGATTGATAAGAAAATGAATATATAAGCAAGATGCTAGCTGTCATTTTAAAATGGCTGCCAAAATCGGTTTCCCTCTACCAAATAATTCATTATAGTTATGCCTGATCAATCATTTATGACAAGAATAAACCTAATATCCGGTCCCCGAAACGTTTCTACGGCACTCATGTATGCATTTGCCCAGCGTGAAGATGTTGTTGTGGTTGATGAGCCTTTGTATGCCTATTATTTGAGCAGCCAAAATATTGAACACCCCGGCAGGCAGGAAGTGTTGGAAGCACAGTCCACTGACGCAGATACTGTGATTGAGCAAGTGTTGCTTGCCGACTACAGCAAGTCGATACTTTTTGTTAAAAATATGGCTCACCATATAGTAGATATGAACCTTCGATCTTTTCCAAGAGAATGACGAACATCTTTTTAATTCGTGAACCCAGGGAAATGTTGACCTCATTTATAAAAACTATCCCGGACCCAGCGCTGAAAGACACAGCCTACAAGCGACAATTTGAGCTTTTTGAATATGTCACAGAAAGGTTAGGGGAACCCCCTTTGGTCATTGATTCCAAAGAATTGCTGCTGGATCCAAAATCCGTTTTAGGCAAGCTTTGTAAGCAGCTCAACATTCCTTTCGACGAATCCATGTTAAGTTGGTCGGCCGGACCCATACCCGAAGATGGGGTTTGGGCAAAATACTGGTATCACAATGTGCATAAATCAACCGGATTTAAGCCCTATGCACCCAAAGATGAGGAAGTGCCTGAAGAATTTTCTGATCTCCTGCGGCAGTGTACATATTATTACAACAAGTTATCACCACATATTATTAAAGCTTAAAAAGAATGACACATCCAACTGTTCCTGATCCCAGAAATAAAGACATTAAGGTTTATATTGATGGAACCCTCTACCCGCGTGAAGAAGCTAAAGTATCTGTTTTTGACAGTGCTGTACAGGGCGGTGATGCGGTGTGGGAAGGACTTCGGGTATATGATGGGAAAATTTTTGCGCTGGATGAGCATCTTGCCCGCCTGCAGAATTCAGCGCATGCTATGGCTTTCGAAGAGGTGCCGGATAATCAAGAAATTAAGCAGGCTATTTTTAAAACGCTGGAAGTCAACGGCATGAGAGATGAAACACACATTCGCCTGACCCTGACCCGAGGCAAGAAAGTGACCTCATATATGGATCCGCAGGTTAATCAATATGGGCCGACTCTAATCGTGTTAGCTGAGTGGAAGCCCCCTATCCATGAAGAAAAGCCCGGGCTAACGCTTATCACATCTTCTATCCATTAGACGGAATTCTCCACAAAGCATTGATTCCAAGATTCATCACAATAACCTTATCAATAATATCTTGGCTAAAATTGAGGCTAATATTGCCGGAGCCGATGGCGCGGTGATGATGGATATTGAAGGGTATGTCTCTGAAGTAAATGCTACCAATATTTTCTTTGTATCAGATGGGAAAGTGTTCACTCCATTTGCTGATAGTTGCCTGCCGGGTATTACCAGGGGGATTGTAATTGATCTATGCAAAGAACATGGTATTCCTGTTGCCGAAAAAAGACTGAGCATGACGGAGATGTATACTGCCGACGAATGTTTTACTACCGGAACCATGGGAGAACTGGTGCATGTAAAAGAAATTGACGGCCGGTCTATTGGAACCAGAGGGAAAGGGCCAGTTACAGAAAAGCTCAGCAATCTTCATAAAGAGCTTACTGAAAAAACCGGAGAGCCGCTTCCTTTTTAGATATCGCTAATTTATAAGCGTTTAAACAAGATCCTTTGTAGAAATAAGTCTATGCCTATATTAGCGAAGGATTTAAATCCTTCGCTAGCTAATCTAGTTTGAATCATTAATCGAATTGTCCTATAAAAATTTACCGCACCCACGATACTCTTTTCCATCAAGGTTTACAATAACAGAGAGAGGAAATTCAGCGCCGTTCATGGAATCGGTACAGAGCTCTTCAGAAATATTCACTTGCAGCTGATGGTTTTCGGTTAGAACTGAGTAGCTTGACGAATCTTTAGCAGCAAATTTGGGAGTTTGAGAATAAAGTGTATCCACTCCATAGTTATAAGCGAATTGGAGGTACTTATTATTGCTTATTTCTAAAATCCAGCCCGGTTCCTGTCCTACCGCTCGAAAATCAACACCTGCCAGCTTGGCCCTTTGCCTAAGTGAGTCGATCGGACAAAACCCACAGTACTCGCGAGCATTTCTGATTTAACTGTTTTTAATGCCTGTTACGTTTTATCAGTTATCCACTCGAAGGTAGTAGCTTTCGGAAATCGGTTCATCACATCCTGCAACTCCGGAGTTGGCATACCCAGTTTCCGGCTGTCCAGATTCAGCCAGGCGCCATCAACTACGATTTGGGCCGCCTTGATATCGTCTTCACCCTCTTTGAAAATCTCATGTAAAAAACTCCAGTGGGAGCCGTCCCGGCGCATTTTTGTTAATGTACATGTGACCCGGATGATTTCAAGCAGATCTATTTCTCTCAGAAATTGGGTCTCTTCCCGGAACAAGACAGGTCCAAAGCCAAGGCAGCCGATTTCGGTAATGGAGAGGTCAAAATCGGCGAACATTCCAACCCTTGTCTGGGCGGCATAGTCGTTATACACGGAATGGCGCATGTGACGGTTGGGGTCCATATCCGACCATCTCACCTCATAAGTTTTGCTGTATGCTTCCATTGCGTTGATATAAAACTGTTAGCCTGCGATACACATTGAATTCCAATTTAAATAAAGAATGAACCTGATCATATAGTTACCAGGCACAGTATAAGTACATTTACACCGCATTACTTTATAAAATAAAAATAGCGTCTCGTCTAACTTGATGTATGAACGTATATCCGGTCAAAAACTAAATGCTCAAATTAAATAAAAAGAAAAGGCTAAACTCGCTTGTAGCTGGTGCATCCTCCGTTTTCTTTGCCATCTTTTTGGCACTCTTCCTTGTCTTCAAAACCACCGTCGGAGTGGTTCTTGATATCGCCATCTTTTGATACCAGTCGCCATCTCCATTGTCCTTTCAGATCCTTGTACAATTCGCACTTGGGCATAAGTAAAACTCCTTTTTCTAATTAAACCTTTTAACTAACTATAAAATAAAAATTTAGCTGCTATTATCGAACAGCTATTTTTTATAATGACTGTGGAGAATTTATAAACAGATAAATCCAAAACTTTCTGCAGAGCGTATTAATAAGAAGAGTTGTCTGATAAATTAATGTGCAGGATCTATCGAGGTTTCTGCTACTTAAGAAAAGGGAGTCACCTTTAGGGCGTGGCTTCCCCTGAACTAGCTCCTACCTCTGGTTGATCAGTTATTTCTGTATCTTGCTCTTTGCTTTCTTTAATAACCAGTGTTTTTTGCATAGCAATGCTGTTGGGTATGGTAAAAACCTTACCATTTTCATCTTTAATGTAGAGAAAGTAAAAAGAGATATTTTCAACTTCTCCAACAAGAGGGATATCTTTGTCAACAACTTCAATGGTATCACCGATTTTTAGCGGATGGCTGAAAAATAGAATCAGTCCTGAGGTTATATTTGAAAGCAGTGACCATTGGGCAAAGAAGGCCACCCCGATAACCGTTAGAACCGAAGTCATGTAGGTAATAACCTCAGCTCCTTGCAGTCCCCAAATACCTGCTATTAATAGGATAAGAATACCAAAATTGATAAGATTGGTAGTCTTAAGTGTAATTTGTTCGCGGTGATTGCTAAAATCATAATTCCCGGAAGTTCGCTTAACTAGTCTTTTCACGACCCGGCTGATTCCCACAAAAATGATAAAGAGTACGAGTGTTTGTATGAGTTTAATTTGATAATCGGGCATTATAAGTCATAATTTTCGGATTAAATTTTACCAGCACTTGGCAATATTGTACCAAAATTAATATAGTTTTTGAAGCACTAGCTGAAAAAGCAGCTTAATGGATATAAATACAATTTTTACTGTAATTTATTTATCGATAGAGCGGAGCGCATTAATTGGAGCCGATCTTCTGGAGGATTTTTTATTAACGGAAAGAGAAGGAGGCGGTGGATTATTATGTGAGTAACGCATTTCCTGTACCCTTTAAGTCAGCTTTTTCAAATTCCAGCTTGAACTTTGTGCCTTTTTCAAGAGTAGAATAATCGTATTTGGCATTGAGCTGTGTGGCAAGGGTTTCAATGAGCTGGAGGCCCAGGCCCAGTCCGTTTTTGTTTTTATTGAAATTGTCGGGCAGGCCTTTTCCATTGTCTTCTATTTCTACTACAAGGGTATCCTCTCCGTAAACTTTTACAAAAATTTCGCCCTTATTTTGGTCCGTAAATGCATGCTTGGTGATGTTTGTCACAATCTCATTTACAATTAACGAGCAGGGAATAGCCTGGTTTATATTTAAATTGACAGGAGTCAGATCATACTTAACATTAATTTTCTTGTCTTCTTTTCGCATGGTTTCAATAAGGGTTTTAACAAGTCTTTTAATGTTTTCGTCAAAGGCCAGTTTTGAAAAGCTTTCTGATTTATAGAGAAGTTCATGAATTGAAGCCATGGTGTGAATGCGGGCAACGCTGTCAAGCAGTTTATTTTTAAACTCCTCGCTTTCTTCTTCCATAGCCTGAAGCTGCATCATACCCGATACTACTGCCAGGTTATTTTTAACGCGGTGATGAATTTCCATCAGCAGGGTCTCCTTTTCTTTGAGGGATTCATTCAACGCCCTCTCATGCTGTTTTCGTTCTGCGATATCAGAAAAAGCGACAACGGCTCCCTTTATTTCTCCATCTTCGATCATAGGATTGGACGTGTACTCTACGTCAAAACAGGAGCCGTCGGCTCTCCAGAATACATCATCGGTGACTCGGCAACTTTCATGGTCGTTTTTAGAAACAAAAATTGGACATTCCGTTTCAGGATAGTGCTTACCATTCGCATATTTATGATGAATCAGCTTATGCATATTTTTGCCTATACACTCCTCCGCCCGGTAGCCCAGCATATCGGAGGCCGCCTTATTGATAAACGTACATTTTCCCTCGGTATCAATACCGTAAATACCTTCCGCAGTAGATTCCAATATCAACCGATTTTCCCGATTGGTTTCCCGGAGCTTAGCTTTCTGCTCCTTCTGCTGGGTGACGTCCTGCATGGCGCCGATAATACGTTGTGCTTTTCCATGCTTATCCCTGATAATAAAAGCCCGGTGGTAAACATATTTGTAGGTCCCGTCGGCAGTTTTAAACCGATACTCAAACTGGAGACGTTCTGTATCATTGTTGATAGCATCCGCCAACTTTTGTGTAACTTCCTGGCGGTCGTCAGGGTGAAGCTTGTCGCGCCACCATTCTGCCGCATTATCTACCTGTTGTTCTTCATACTTAAAAAAGTTGTAAATATTGCTATTATAACGGATGGTATCTTCTTCGAGGTCAAGATCCCAGATGGTGTCGCTGGTAGCCTTGGAAACAGTTTTATACCGATTGACACTTTCCTGAAGCTTGCGCTGCTGTTCAATTTGTTCAGTAACATCTTTTTCAATAGCGATGAAGCCTTCACAGTTGCCTTCGTCATCAAAGATGGGGTCAATAGTGAGGTCCAGCCAGTATTTTTCACCGGATTTTGAATAGTTCAATATCACTTCTTGCAGAGACTCTTTCCGGTCAATTTTTTCGGCCAGCCGTTTTCTGGTTGCCGGATCTGTTTCAGGCCCTTGTAAAAAGTCGCCGGGAATTTTTTCTTTTGCCTCATCAAAGCTATATCCGGTTAGCTTTTCAAAAGCATTATTAACCCAGGTAATACGCTCATCCGGATCAGTTATAATAATAATATCCGTTGTTTTTGCGGCAACCAGGGCCAGCTCCTCGAGTTTTTCTTCGTATTCTTTGCGCTCGGTGATATCCTGCAGTGAGCCGATCATGCGTTCTGCCTGTCCTGAACTGTTTCTGATAATGAAACCTCGCTCAAAGACGGTAGCATAGCTGCCGTCCTTCTTTTGAACCCGGTACTCCTGTTCCAACTTTGACTGTGAGGAATCTTCTAAAGTACTATAGAGGCTCGCTTCTGCATCTTCAAGGTCTTCCGGGTGCACATTTTGAATCCAGTCTTGGATGGTATAGGTTCCGCCTTCAATATTATAAACAAACTTTTCTCGAAAACTGTCATCCCACTTCAAATTGTCGTTTTCGATATCCCAGTCGTAAATAATATCATCAGTAGCTTTGGTAACATACTCATACAGCTCCAGGCTTTCCTGTAGTTTTTGTTCCCGCTTTATGCTTTCGGTTACATCGTGGCTGTTAATTATAAAACCGTCTATAGCAGCATCTTCAGAAAGTTTTCTTCCTGTGCTTTCTATCCACATCCAGCCTTTTTCTTTATGCTTAAATCGAAAAGGTGGCGTTTTTGCCTGCTTGTTGTCTTGTAGCTCCTGGAAAACCTTTTGTATTGTTTTTCTGTCTTCGGGATAAATATAATCAAAGGCGTTTTTACCAATCAGTTCCCCGGGTTTCCAGCCTGTTATTTGCTCGTAATTTGCACTTATATATTTATAGTCGCCCTCTTCGTCCAGTACGGCAATCATGTCAGCACCTTCTTGCACAAGAGATTTAAATCGTTGTTCGCTTAGCCTTAGTTCACGTTCTGCTTCTATCTTTTGTGTGATATCATTGGCAATAATTATTTTTGCTTTTCGGCCACCATAGGTAATTAACTTGCTTCGGATGTGAACCTGAATCAGGTCGCCATTTTTTTTCCGGTGCGTATGTGTGCCGGCGTCATAGAAACCTTCGGCCTGCAGTGAATTTTCCATGGCCTTCTCCATCGCAGGTATTCCTTCTTTTGGGCGAATATCCCTGATGGTCATGGAAAGAAATTCATCCCGTGTGTAGCCATAGTGGCTGATGGCACGCTGGTTGACATCCAGAAATTTAAGGGTCTCGGCATCATAAACCCATTTTGGCAGTGGACTGAGGTCAAAAAGGTTGCGATACTGCTGTTCAGACTTTTTCAGGTTTTGGTTGATGCGGTTACGCTCAATACTGTAAGAAATACTTTTTGCCAGCAGATAAGGATTCAGTTCATCCTTGAGCAGATAGTCTGCAATACCCATACCCAGGGTTTTGAGGCCAAACTGTTCGTTTTCATAACCTGTTAATACAATCACCGGAGTTTGGCCGGCCAGGTCTATAATATTTTCTACAAGCGTTTCGCCGCTGGTATCGGGTAGGGTAAGATCCAGCAGAATGGAGTCGAAGCTGTTATCCTCTGTCAGGTGTTTTTGTGCATCGGCAAATGTTTTAACATGTTCAATAGTTGGGTTTTCTGCTTCTTCAAGCAGGTACTCCTGTATAAGAACATAATCTCCCGGATTATCTTCTATAATTAACACATGGATATTTTGCTCAAGTATTGCCATGGGGTTTCTTTACTCTTGTGCTTTGGAAGGAAGTTGAACAATAGATATCCAAAAGTCTTCTATCGTAGAAATAACTTCCATAAAATTATCGACGTCTACCGGCTTGGTGATATAGCAGTTGCTGTGGTTTTTATACGATTTTTGGATATCTACTTCATCCGATGAGGTGGTAAGCATAATAACCGGGATTTGTTTTAGCTTTTCACTCGTTTTAATATGCTTCAATACCTCATGGCCATTTACTTTGGGAAGGTTGATATCCAGCAACACAAGGTCCGGAAGTTCTTTAGCTTCGTATCCTTCGTTTTGTTCCAGGTACTGAATGGCTTCCCATCCGTCTTTAACAACAGATATAGAGTTGGCAATTTTCCCCTCTTCCAATGCTTCGGTAGTAAGTACTACATCTCCTTCATTGTCTTCGACGAGTAAAATATGTATAGCGTCCATAAGGGGCTCCCATTGTTCTGTTTTGTCTCTATCTTTTTTCTTTAAGGTAATGCTTACTTATGGTAAAACTAAATGTGCTTCCTTCATTTCCGCGTGATTCCACCCAAATGGAGCCGTCGTGCTGCTCCACAATTTTTTTAGAAATAGCCAGCCCCATGCCGCTGCCGGAATATTCATTGCGGGTGTGCAGGCGTTTAAAAACAGCAAATATTTGATCGTGGTACTTTGGGTTAATGCCAATACCGTTGTCAGAAAATGAAAACTTCCATGTCTCACCCTGCTCTTCGACTGTTATATGAATCTCGGGCCGGTTGTCCTTAGGCTGATATTTGAGTCCGTTGGAAATAAGATTTTGGAAAAGCATTTTAACAGCTACGGGCACTACGGGAAGAACGGGCAATCCGGCAGCGGTTATTTTTGCATTTTTATCTTTAATATCAACCTGAAGGTTTTGCAACACTTCATCCAGCAGGTGATTGAGATCTGTTTTTTCTACAGTGGTGTATTTGCGGCCAATGCGTGAATATTCCAACAGATCATCGATATTTATGCTCATCCGTTCAGCACCGTCAACGGCATAGTGGATATATTCGTGTGCTTTTTCGTCAAGTTTATTGCTGTATTTATTTTTTAGCAGTTTCATAAAGCTGCGTACCATTCTAAGCGGTTCTTTCAGGTCATGAGAAATGGTGTAGGCAAATTGTTCAAGCTCTTGGTTCTTGTCGTTTAAATTTTCTACCGATTCTTTCAACTCCTTCTGCAGATCTTCCTGTTCTTCAAACGAAGCCTGCAGCCCATCAAACAGTTTTGGGACCAGAAAAACGGCTATGCCGCTTAAGAACACCAGGTTTGAAGAAACGCCAATCCATGCGTCAAGCTGATATTCGCCCATGAGGACATGGCTGGCAAAACCATAATGGATAGCAGCGCCAAAAAAGATGCAGACCAAGGCATTCAGTATAAATGTAAGATAGCCGTACCATTGGTCGAGGCTGAGCAGCACAAAAATGGTAATAGCTAATAAATACAGCAGACCGGGCCCGTTTGAGCCCAGGTAGTGCAGTAGAACTACAGAAGTTTGATACATGGCCAGGTTAAAAAGAATTTTGCGGGCAAACACAGATATACCGGGCACAAAAGCGACGAACAGTATCGTTAAAACAGCAATTAAATCGGAAACCAAAAGCCCGACAAGCCAAAGGGTATATCCCATGTAGATACCCGGAATAAGGGTGATGAAACTCAGAGGAATAGTAAAGAGTACAGTTGCTGCAAACAGCCTGTTTTTCCAATAAGGCACCGAGTTGCGGGATATTCCGGTCTCGGTACAATGGGTATAAATGGTTGATTTATATGCGTGCCAAAGGGTTTTCAATTTTTTTGTATGGCTTTATTTTTGTTCTTTTGCAATGGTAAAATAAAAGGTACTTCCCTTGCCTTCTTCTGACTCTACCCATATTTCACCGCCGTGCTTTTCCACAATTTTTTTGGCTACCGACAGGCCGATGCCTGTGCCGGCATATTCATCCTGGGTGTGCAGACGCTGAAAGATGGTAAAAATATTATCCTGAAATTCTTTTTTAATACCGATGCCGTTATCGGATACAGCAAACTCCCATCGATTGTCTTTTTCTTTTCCTTCAATAGTAATATGAGGTTTCTCGTTGGGCTTGCGATATTTGATACCGTTATTGATGAGATTCTTAAAGACCTGTTGGAGGGGTGTTTTGGCCGCTTTTACGGTTGGCAGATTGTTATATGTAATTTCAGCTTTGCTGTCATCAATTATGGTATGCTCCAGTTTTAGAACCTCTTCAATCAGGTTGTTTACATCGAGCGGCTCGCGCTTAAACTCATCCTGATTCATGCGTGAGTAGTTGAGCAGGTCCAGGATAATTTGTCGCATACGTTGTGAGCCGCCTACAGCAAAGTCTATATACTGCTGCGCTTTTTCATCAAGCTGGTCGGCGTATTTACTTTCCAGTCGTTTTAAGAAGCTTGATACCATGCGAAGGGGCTCTTGCAAGTCGTGTGATGCCACATAGGCAAACTGTTCAAGTTCTCTGTTGCTGGCTTCCAGTTCTTTATTGAGTTTTTTCAGCGCTTCCTCATTTTGTTTTTGCTTGGTTAGATCGGTCATAGCCCCAACAACGCGGGTTACTTCTCCGGCTTCATTTCGAATAAAAATGGCGCGGTCCATTACCGGAGCATAGGTGCCATCGTTTTTCCTGAACCGGTATTCTTGGTACCAGTCATTTTTGTTACCAGGCTTCATATATTCTTCAATTTTGCCAATAATCTCGATCACGATCTTCGGGATGAATAAGGCTGATGAGAAAGTCAAAATCAGGGTCTGTTTCATCTGGATCGTAGCCGAAAAGCGTTTCAAAACCCTTGCCCCAGAAAAGATCGTCGTCTGTTACGTTAAAGTCCCAGATGGCGTCGTTGGTTGCTTTGGTTACTTTTTCAAACCGTTTGTTAATTTGTCGTATTCGCTCTTCACTCTTTTTGCGCTCGGTAACATCCCTGAAGTAGACAGAAAGCCCTGTCTCTGATGGATAAGCGCTTACCTCAAACCATTTTTCCAGGGTTGGATAATATTCCTCAAATTGAACGGCCTTCTGCTCTTTAACGGCCTTATGATACTTGCTGTAAAATTCAAGTTCTACTGCATCGTCATATACTTCCCACAGATTTTTACCTACAACCTGTTCTCTGGGCGTCCCAATCATTTCTTCGGCTCGTTTATTCCAATAGGTTACTGTCCAGTCTTCGTCAACAGCAAAAAAGGCATCTCCAATACGTTGCAGAGTTTCGGCTTTTTCTCGCTCGGCTTTTTTCTCTGCCGTTACATCAATAACGGTAGAGATCATCTGGTTTTGATCAAAAAGCGGAATATTTTTACCGTCTATAATTCTTTGTTCCCCTTCTTTTGTGGTAATTTTAATATTATCCCATTCCATTCTATCCGGATTGCCACTTTCCAGGTCTTCACGAATCTTGGCGGCTATCTCTTTACGGTATTCTTCATCAGGAAAGACTTTTTCGAAGAATGTTTCTACATTGGTCAGGTCTTCTTCGGGCCAGCCGTAAATCTCGCTGAATTTATCGTTCATCAGTATTGTTTTTTCGTCATCTATGCGATTTACAGCAATGCCAATCGGGAGATTGTTTAAGATGGCTTCAATAAATTCATTGCGCTGCTCCAGCTCTACCTCAAAGGTCTTGCGGTCGTGGATATCCTGAAAGCTGCCATAGATTTTAACGCATCCGCCGTCTGCAAAAAGGGGTTCTCCTTTAGTACGCACCCATTTTTCGTTGCCTTTGGCTGTTATAATCTTAAGTTCTTCATCCCATGATTCTCCTTCTTCAATTGCGCGCTCAACTGCTTTTCGGATAGTTTCGCGGCTTTCACTCTCTTTATAAAAATTAAGGCCCTCTTCCAGATCAGGAGTAAAATCGGGTTCCGCTTCGTGAATTTCCCGGGTGATAGGCGACCAGAATATGGTTTCAGATTTGAGGTCAAGTTCCCAGGCCCCGATGCGCGCCATTTTTTGAGCCTGTTCAAGAAGCTGCTCCAGCTCCATTTTTTGGGTGATGTCTCTTGCATAAGAAAACACCAGGTCATCTTCTCCAAAGGCCGGCGATGAACTCCAGGAAAGCCATCGGTATTCGCCGGATTTTGTTCGGTATCTGTTTATAAAATTATCTGCCTGGCGTTTGCCCGTAATGGTCTCTTGGTATTCGGTTTTGGTAGGTTCCAGATCGTCAGGATGCAGAAAGTTTTCAAAGGACTGAGAGGTTATTTCTTCTTCGGTATATCCCAAAAGCTCGCAAAAGGTAGGATTTACTTTTACAAAGCGATCATTGGGTCCGGCAATGGCCATGAGGTCTGGAGCACTTTCAAAAAGAAGCCGGAACTCTTGTTCCTGTTGTTTTCGGATAATCTCTGCGCCCAGAAATTGTTCCAGTTCTTCATAAAAACTAAGCTCAAAAGAACTTTCATCCATCATTTCACTGCT
This sequence comes from Balneolaceae bacterium, assembly GCA_034521755.1. Lineage (GTDB taxonomy): Bacteria > Bacteroidota > Rhodothermia > Balneolales > Balneolaceae > JAXHMB01. Next base: position 364,293 of record JAXHMB010000004.1, on the reverse strand, counting down.
TCCCAACAATAAAGTGCCAACAAAATTTTCATTGTGAAAAAGGGGGAGTCCCAGGGCTGATTTAAGCTCACCTTTCTTTGCGGCCTTTTTGCGAATAAAAGAGTTGGCGGTGTCAATATTATTCCAAACCTGTATTTGTTGAACACTCCAAACAGTTCCGGGCAGGCCTTCGCCTTTTACAAATTTGGAAATGTCCTTACTGTTTTTATAAAAGTTCTTTCCCGGTTTATCTTTGGCATAAGAAGAAATCAGGTTTAGGTGCTTGGTATCGAAGCTGGTAAGCCATATTTCTGCGGTACTGAAATGCCCGAAAATGGTAAGGTATTGCAGCACATTCTGAAGAATATTGTCCAGCTCTTCATCCAGTTTAAAAAATCTGGATATTTTTTGTTTTAGCGTGGTTTGAATTTCAATCTGCTTTTCTTCGGTGACGTCGCGCATGGCGCCGATCATCCGCAAAGCCTCCCCGTTTTCGTCACGGATTATAAAACCGCGATCTTCTACATAGGCGTATCTGCCATCGGCTCTCAGGTAACGATATTCTTCAAACCAGTTTTGGTCGTCTCCCTGAATGGCTTCCTGAATGTTACTATAAACCCAGTCCTTGTCGTCGGGATGAATATGGTCGGTCCACGAAGAGCTGTTTTTGGCCAGCTCATCTACTTTATAACCAAACAAGTTTTCAAAACCCCTGCCCCAGAACACTGTATCTTCCTGCAGATCCCAGTCCCAAACGGCATCAGAGGTTGCCTCGGTAACATATTCGTATCTTTCGAGACTTTCCTGCAGTTGTTCTTCATATTCTCTTTGTTCGGTGATGTCGGTCAGCGATCCAACAATGGCTACCGTTTCTCCATTTTCAACCATTGGAGCCTCGCTTACCCGCACCCAGATTGTTTCGCCGTTCACTTTTCGCAGCTGAAGAGTAAAGGAGGGCTGTCTTTCACCGGTTTCAATGGCTCTTTGAGTGTTTTGAAATCCTTTTTCATTAATGGGATGGTCGGTGACAAATTCGGTCCAACGTATTTTGGCTTCTTCGGGAGAGCACCCTAAAAAGTCAGCCGCCTGCGGACTTACGTAACTGAGCACGTGTTCAGTGTCGTGCCGGTAAAACATGTTGGTGCTGTGTTCTACTACATCGCGGAGTTTCTGTTCCGTTTCTTTGCGCTGTGTTATATCCTGCGTACTGCCGTAAATACGCACACATTTTCCATTGCGGAATTCTGTTTCGCCTACAGCACGCACCCACTTTTCGTTGCCGCCGGACGTTATAATTTTCAGCTCTGTATCAAAGGGCTCACCGGTTTCAATAGCGTTTTCAACGGCATCACTTATCTTCCGACGGTGTTCTCCTTCTTTATAAAAATTGATGGCGGTGTCCAGCTCAGGTTTATAGTCGGCACCTACTTCATGAAGTTTCTTAACAGTATCCGACCAGTTAAGCTCTTCGTTAATAAGGTCGAGCTCCCAGTGGCCAATATCGGCAATATGGTAGGCCTTGTCGCGCTGCTGTTCGGCCTTTTTTTGTTTTGAGATATTAACCATAAGCCCGCGCATCCGAACAGGCTTTCCGCCTTCTGATACAACAGTTACATAATCGCGTAGCCAGACAACTTCTCCATTGGCATCAATCATTCGGTATTCAAAGGTATGGTCGCTGCCTTTTTGGGCTTCTTGTTGGCAGTAGGTTATAGCTTTTTCCCGATCTTCGGGGTGGATGTGCTCTTGCCAGAAATTGGGAGTTTGCAACCATGTTTTGGGGCTGTAGCCTAAAATTTTCTGCGATTGCGGGCTTATATAATAAAATTCAAACGTTTGGACATCTGCTTCCCAAACAATTCCATTTACCGACTTGACAAGTGTTTCATAACGAGCCTGTGTTTCTTTCAGTTTTTCCTGTTGCTGTTTATGCTCTTCGTAATTTGCTATTTCGCGACGCACGGATGCTCCCAGGCGGTCCAGATTTTCCTTCATTGCATAATCGCTGGCACCTTTGCGCATGGCGTCTACCGCTTTTTCTTCGCCTATATACCCCGAAACCAGTATAAAAGGCAGATGAGGATATTTCTCACGAACCATGCTAAGTGCTTCGGTGCCGGTAAATGAGGGCAGGTTGTAATCACTGATGATAAGGTCGGGCTGATCATTTTTAAGGCGGCTGATAAGCTCGTCTTTTTCGGCAATAACTTCCACACGGATATCTATATCCAGTTTGTCCAGTTCTATCCGGATGAGATCGGCATCACTCTCGTCATCCTCGAGTAATAAAAGGTGGTGTACTTTTCCCATGGTTGATCTCCTTGCTTATTGATAAATCAAAATATAAAACTGTTGCTAAATCGTACTTTTATTAATGGCCAGCCAATAGACCCCCATGTTGTTGACAACCTCTACAAAGTCTTGGTAATCAACAGGTTTTCGAACGTAACTGTTGGCACCTAAATCATATCCTTTAATAATATCTTCCTCTTCTTGTGACGAAGTTAAAATGACCACGGGAATACGCTTTGTGGAATTCTCGGCCTTAATTTTTCTCAATACCTCATGCCCGTTTAGTTTTGGCAGCTTTAAATCCAGCAGTATAAGTTCCGGAAGTCCATTTTCTTCAACTCCATCGGGATGATCGCCCAGCAGGAAATCAATGGCTTCCTGTCCATCTTCTACTACTTTAATTTCGTTGGCAAAATTATTCTTTTGAAAAGCCAGCTTTGTCAGTTCTATATCGTCGGGGTTGTCTTCTATCAAAAGAATATATTTGGTTTCTTTATTCATAATTGTTGGCTGCTTTCAAAATTAAAGTAAAAGGTTGCGCCTTCATCCGGAGTGCTTTCAGCCCGGATTGTACCGCCGTGCAAAGTCACAATTCGCTTTACGGTAGCCAGCCCGATGCCGGAACCCGGAAATTCTTTTTGGCTGTGCAGCCGTTCAAAAGCTTTAAAAAGCTTGTCGGCATATGCCGGATCAAAACCCACGCCATTGTCTTTAATATAAAAGGAAGAGCTTCCATCTTTGTTTGTTTTTCCAATTTCTATTTCGGCTTTTTCTTTCTTTCCCGTAAACTTTATAGCATTGGAAATGAGGTTGGTCAACATAGCTTTAACCAGTCCCTTGTCGACTTGTGCCGTTAAATTCTTTTCAGCAGTGAAATTTACTTCTCTGTCTTCTTCAAGTTCAATGAGCTGGTCAAAAACAGATTGTGCAAGCTCCGATATATTAATGGATTCAATTTCAGCTTTACGTCTTGAAATGCGGGAAAGCTTAAGCAAATCATCAATGAGGTTGCCCATATCCTGCGCACCCTGACGTATCCGTTTCAGATAGTGTGTCGCTGTTTCGTCCAGCTGATGCTGGCAGCTGTTCATGAGCTCTTGACTAAAACCGTCTATGCGACGAAGAGGGGCCCGCAGATCGTGTGAAACGGAATAGATAAAATCGGTCAGTTCTTTGTTGGTGGCCCGGTACTGGTTAATTTTTTGAGCTATCTGATCTTCAAGCACCTTGTTTTGGACTTGCAGCTGACTTCGGGAACTGAGCTGTCGGGTAGTGTTTTGCCTTTTTTCTTTTTTTGTCAGCTGTTCGGTAACATCTTCCAGTTCCTGGATAATAAAGGCTACTTCATCTTCATCATTATTACAAACGGGTACGTTTGTAAATTGCCAGTAGCGTGGCTCAGAGTTTTTTTTACCTGCGGGGGTAAGCGTGTGTTTTACTATAGCGGTAACATGCTTTTCATTTTGGGTTGTTACCTGTTGCAGTATTTCCGAAAGATCTAAGGTATTTGCCCCCTGATATTGGTTGAGTTCTTTTGGAAAAACGTCAAAATAGTTGTTGCCTGCAAGCTCGTCTTTGGTTCGGCCGGTTAAATTCAGGAAAGCCCTATTAACTTCTTCTATCACAAAGCCTTGGGGGGCCGGCGCTAAAATAGCGTATGCCCGGGGCAGGGTATCAAAGATAACTGATAAACTTTTTGTCTTAAGCATTCGCCAAACCTATTAAGCTGTTTTTGTCTTATAACAATATTAAAAAAAATTAATAATTGTATAAATTTATTTCAGCTTGCAGGTGGATGGTGTGTTTGAGATTGAACGATAAAGGGCAAAAGTGTCCGAGAATGGCCGGGAAAAATCTGTCATTCCGTTATTGTAGCTTTTTGTAAATATCTTACGGTATAAAACCAGCTGCTGTCGTTATTGGAGATACTCTGCTTTTCCTTCATCAACAATCGTTTTGTTATATTAGATTTTCGTCTTTTTTGTGGTGATGATAAGATCGTGTCATTTAAATTTAAGGAATTACAATTGGAGTAAATTATGGAAGAAATACAGCAGAGTTTTACCAGGTTTTGGACGCAGATAAAAGAGTCTGCACCGGAGATACTTCTTGGTTTTTTGGTGATGGGGATTTTTGTACTTGTCGGAAATATGTTGAGCCGGGGGTTAAAAAAGGTCATGGATACATCAAGGACCTCACAGAACAAAGCCCACTTAATTCGTCGACTGGTGCGCTGGACTTTGAATATTATTGGCTTTGCTATAGCATTAAACATTATGGGGTTGACAAAGGTTGCATCCGGGATACTGGCAGCCGGAGGTATTTTAACAGTTGTGCTGGGGTTTGCCTTTCGGGAGATTGGCGAAAATCTGTTGGCAGGTCTCTTCATGTCCTTTAACCGCTCATTTGACGTGGGCGACCTGATCGAAAGCAATGGTACGCGGGGAATAGTAAAGCAAATAAACATCAGGGATGTACAAGTACGTACAGGTGACGGTGTTGACATATTTATTCCAAGCGCGCTCGTATTTAAAAACACTCTCCAAAACTTTACTAAAGATGGCCTCCGAAGAGGAAGCTGTGTCATAGGTATTGACTATCGGAATGATTCAAATACAGCCAGGAGGTTAATTTTGGAATCCATACAAGATATAAGCGGTGTGCTTGGTGATCCTGCGCCCTCGGTACAGATGCAAAACTTTTCTGAAAATTATGTTGAGCTGGAAATCTTTTTCTGGATAAATACTTTTGGTGAACACACATTGAGAAAAGTGCAAACGCAGGTTATGGAAGCCACAAGACAAGCTCTGCTTGAGAATGGATACACCGTGAGTTCAGAGGTGAGTACGGCCGTGGAAGTAACACAAAAAAACCAGTAGGATTTATTATAGTAAGTTGCCAATTCTTGCAATACCAAAACTATTCATTAGGGTTATTATAGTTATTTGCCAAGGTATTACTGGGTCCTTTTAGATCGGCCTTTTTGAAGGTTAGCACAAAATGAGTTCCTTCATTTTTAGATTCATATTTATATTTTCCTCTTAACTGCTGAGATAAGGTGTCGATTAATTGAAGTCCTAATGAGCCGGTATTCTTTGATAGTTTGAAATTGGGCGGCAGTCTCTTCCCAGCCTAAATTAATGAGTTCTTCTTTGGAATGGCCTAAAATTTGGCATGCAGCCTGTTTAGCCCTGAAAATAGAACCATCTGGATCAGTAAGCACGATCCCGTCCAGGCTATTTTCAAGAAGCAGTTGTAATTCTTGTTGGTATTAAATTGAGTTGGTTACATCCTGGATGGTAACGAGCTTGTATTGATTACCGCCCTCAGAGATTGGGTGTGAGAGCACGCGTACAAAAAGAACATCCTCATTCTTTTTTTGATGCTTCCAAATGCCTGCATTGTTGAAGGTATTTACTTGTTTGGCAACTTCCTCTTTTAGTCTTTCCAGCTCACTTTCTGGACGAAGATCCGCAATGGTTAAAGAACTGAATTCTTCTTGCGAATATCCATAGAGATCGCAGGCGGCACCATTTGCCTGTTTGATTGAAAGGTCGGAGGGATCATAGACCCACATTGGGTTGGGGTTATCGGCAAATAAAAAATTGGCATTCTCGATATTCACATCTTATCTCTCCCCTAAAACGTTTGCCATGCAGACAGGCAAAGAAGTCATTTTTACAGTAATTAATATTATACTGGTAAATTGTATTGGGGGCAAGTTGCGAAAGTTTACTGTTGTTAAAGAAAACAACAAGCAAAATGAATTTATAAGTCCCCGGCCTCATATAGAGACATTTTAAACTAAGAGGAATAAGGCGTTAAAAGCTTATCTTCTATTTTATATATCGGGTCAATTTTTGTTGATTAGATCATTTATCGTATAGCTTACCGGTGCTCGGGATTCGGATGATCAAAGCGGCAGCCCGCTTCCCATTCCGAACGCTGATTTCCATGCGCAGGTATTCCCCCGGCCTGATCGAGCATCAAGGCAATATGCATTAGGTTCCACGTCATAAAGGTGGTATTGCGCTGCGTAAATTCGTTATCAAAACCAACGGGACCGTCTTCACTTTCATCGCCGTAACTGGGCCCCGGCCCTGCTTCACCGATCCAACCGGCGTCGGCCTGGGGTGGAATAACATATCCAAGGTGCTGCAGCCCATAGAGAATACTCATAGAACAGTGCTTGATACCGTCTTCATTACCGGTGATCAGACAGCCCCCCACTCGTCCATAGTAGGCATACTGCCCTTTGTCATTGAGATTGCCGGAATAGCCATACAGCCGTTCTATAACCTTGGTAGCAACCGATGATTTTTCGCCCAACCATATGGGAGATCCGATGATCAAAATATTTGCATCCATTACTTTCTGTTGAATTTCAGGCCAGTCGTCTTCTTCGAAGCCGTGTTCGGTCATATCCGGATATACGCCCGGAGCAATGTCTGTAATCTACAGGACGAATGATCTCGGTAGAGACATTATTCTTTTCAAGAATGGATTGCGATACTTCAATGAGTGTTTCGGTATGTGATTCTTTAGGATTAGGTTTAAGGGTGCAGTTTAGGAACAGCGCGCTTAAATTTGAAAAATCCGTTTCGTTCTCGTCACAAAGTTGCTCTTGTTTGTTGGAAAGTGCCATGGTATCGGAATATTTTGGGTTTTATATATTATTTGAATCAGTACTTATAGCCCTGCATTTCTTCCTCGTCAGTTTCTACACCCAATCCCAAGACCATGCGATTCACAAAGTTGAAATAACTGATAACCAAAACGGCATCAAGAATAGCTCGGTCTGAAAGGCCGGTATCTTTTAGCAGTTGTAGGTGTTTGTTTTCATCAATACTATTGGGCTTTCGGGTGAGTATCTGGGCCAGCTGGCATAGGCGGGCATCTACATTATCCAGATTCAGCTTGTTGTAATCTTCTCGGAGTTGATCGACGCGGTCCTGATCTTTCCAGAAATGGTTAAGAGCCTGTCCGTGATGTAGCTGACAGTATTCACAATCGTTAGCAGCGGAAACAACCACCGCCATCATCTCGCGCTGTGCTCTGCTTAGGGGCGATCGGCTAAACATAACTGACATGTAAAGGTCCATGTGCGCTGTTATTGTATCCGGATTTAAGCTCTGGATTTTATGAATCTGAGCCAGCTTGCCTCGTTTTTTCTTAAGCTCGTTGTATATCTCTTTGAGATTGCCCGTTGCATCTTCCGGTTCAATGATGTTTATATATGCCATTAGGTTTATACAATTTTATAATTGGATTCAGTTACCTGAATCATAAATTTCAAGTTTTGGGAAAAATCTGTCCAGGCAAACCAATAGCCGGTATATGATCTTGCGGCTGTGCTTTCATATGAGCCTTAAGATATCCCCGAAAAGGGGCCATCTCCTTCAGTTTTTCTAGTTTTTTTGTTTCTGGGGATCTTCCTGCGCTTGAGCCGGTTGATATAAGGTTGTTAATCCCAATAACAACATAACGGTCAAGCTATAAATAAATTTATGTATCCATGTTTTTTTAATTATATCCATAATTGTACCTGCAAATTTTACTGTACAAATAGCTTCAATTAAAAGATCACTGCTAGTAGCTTTCCGAATGTAATGGCTACTTTGATGGAAATAATAAATCCATTTGCATTGATTACAGTATTATGACTATACGGCCGGGTAGTGTCTTACTAATACTGGAAGCCGAGAATGGGAAGGAGTTCTAATAAATTATTTCTAGATTTTTACACAAAAGCGTTGGTAAAAAACTGATAATTCTAATGAGGTTTATTACAATGTTCCCTGTTGAAAATTTTTGCGTAAGAATATTTGAACTGTTACTGTCCGTTAATCTCTTGAAATATAATTTTCTTACAATGGCAGATGATTAAATTGCACCGAGATACTGAACTCGAAAGCCAAATTATATTAGCCGATCAGGAAGCAGATCTCTATCGGTTTAACAGGCAGGATTTTTTCAAAATTATCTGGAACCGCGGAGCTTCAGTATCTCTCAATATTGACGGTGAACAGCTGCCGCTGGAGCAGGACCAGATGATCTGTCTTACACCCATTCAAAACCCTGACCTATCTAAACTTGCTGGGAATTATTATTTACTGCTGTTCAATCGGGAATTTTACTGTATCCACGAAAACGATAATGAAGTTTCCTGCGAAGGATTACTGTTTTGGGGATCTTCGGAGCTGCCGGTTATCCAGCTTGATGAACAGGAAAAACCGAAATTCGAGACGCTTTTTCAGGTGTTTATCGATGAGATGAGCACCAAGGATCGAATACAGGGAGAAATGCTTCGGATGCTGTTGAAGCGTCTGATTATCAAGGGAACACGACTGGCCCGCAAGCAGCTGTTTCCCGAATCAGTGGGGACAAAACAAACCGAGCTTATCCGTCAGTTTAATATTTTGGTGGAACAGCATTTCAGGGAATATCATCAAGTGAATGATTATGCAGAGATGATGTATAAGTCTCCGAAAACCTTGTCAAATGTTTTTGCAGATGCCGGACATAAGACTCCACTGGAGATGATCCACCATCGAATTGCACTCGAAGCGAAGCGTCAACTCCTAAAAACGGATAAATTTTCCAAGGAAATAGCTTTTGAACTGGGTTTTGAAGAACCGGCTCACTTCAGCCGTTTCTTTAAGAAACAGACGGGTATGTCTCCGTCAGCCTTTAGAAAATCAGCGCCCAGCCTCAATTAGGGAAAAATTGATAAGGATATGGGAATAGCTGTCATTCGCCTTCCGGTTTGTTTCAATCATATTAGAACTGAATTGAAATTGAAACAAACTATTAAATGCTATGAAAGAACTAAACTGGAAGAAGGCGATTATCGCCGGAATCATCGGAACGATACTGTTTGATATTGTTGGCCTGCTCTTTACCGGTCAATGGTGGGATATTCCCGGTCTGCTAGGACAAAAAACGGGACTGGGATTTATCTATGGAATTTTTGGCCACTATGGAAACGGCATTCTTTTGGCCATTCTATATACCGCAATTGCACCGCATCTATGGGGACCGCATTGGGTGCGTCCGCTTATCTTTGTAACAGCCGAGACGATTGCACTAGTATGGTTGTTTATGCTACCGCTTTTGGGCGCTGGAGTCGCCGGTATAAATCAGTCGCCAATGACACCGGTCGTTACTTTGTTACGCCACTTTGCTTTTGCCCTACCGCTAATCTTTTGGGTGAACCAAGAGTTTACTAACCGATCTAAACAAACTGAAGCAGCAGCATGACTTATCAAAAGAATCAGCATTTTTGTGAAGCTATCATCCCCCTGTCCCCCTTTGAAGGGGGAAACTCACGGTTCTTTTTTGTGAGTGGGGGATGAAGAAACTCACAAATCTGATCAACTAATATTAATAATTAAGAATTCAATAACTATTAACAAATAATCAAAAACCACTATGGACTTTACAATTTACAACATTGATAATGCACCGGAAGAATCACAACCACTCTTAAAGGCTGCCAAAGAAAACTTTGGCTTTGTGCCCAATTTACTGGGTGAATTTGCTGAAGCTCCGGCTGTACTTGAAGGCTATCTGAAACTTAATGAGATTGTTGGTAAAACCGACTTTTCTCCTGCTGAGCAACAGTTGGCTATTCTTGCTGTAAGCATCGAAAATAAATGCCATTACTGTTCGGCTATTCACTCCACCATTTTGAAGAATCAGCTTAATGTGGATGAAGCCATCGTCAACGCGGTACGCAACGGCGATCCTGTACCCGATGCAAAATTGAATGCTTTGGTTACCTATGTAACAACGGCCGTTAAAAGCCGTGGCTTTGTTGATGAAGCAGATCTGCAGGCATTTATAGATGCCGGATACAGCAAGCAAAATGTGTTAGAGGTAAATCTGATCATTGCCTTAAAAACAATTAGCAATTATACTAATCATCTTGCTGATACTCCGCTTGATGAGGCTTTTGAGCCAGAAAAGCTGGAGTTTGAAACAGCTTAACTATTATTCGTTTTCATAGAAAGGGGCTAGCTTTCAAGGTTAGCCTCTTTTCTTTTTGGTCTACTCTTTTTTTCGTGGATGATCTGCCATAAAATAAATGGCGTGCTGCTTTGGGACAGTTTAATAATAATAATAATTTTAAAAACTATAGACGATATTTAAATCCCATAGCGAAGATCTACGGATTTAATCCCGTGGGTGCAATTGGGTCAAGATTTGCCGTTTCAACTTAGAGTTGAATATCAGGTAAATTTTAAAACCAAATTTGTTAGTTCACTACCGAAACAATTGAACTCTGCTGATTAAAACTTACCACATTTTCTTTTTCTGGATCTAATACAGTAAGATAAATCCATTTATGTTCAATTAACTTCTCAAGTGTTTCTTTATTTGATGTAATAACAGATCTTACCCTTTTCTGAGGAGCATGAATTAAGACCGTAAGCCTGAGTGGAAGATGTTGTAATAAATGTTCATCTTCGCGAAGCGATTCGAGGGGTAATCCATATTTAAGATCTCCCCCATTGCCTTGTACTACACCATATTTCCCGGTTATATTCTGCGTAACTTTAGTACCGCTTCCAAACTGTTCGTTATCTACTGAGGCAAAATAGTAGTGGTTGTTAATCCACTGTGTTACTACCATGGGGCCTTGCAGAATCGCCTCCAGCTTTTTACCGTCGGAATCTTTTTTCCAGTCGTAAGAATGAAGAAAACTGCGAGTTTTCAGGTCCAGGTTAGCGGTAAGGTAACGAGGCCCAATTATAAAGGAAGCATTGCCGGCCAGCCCCCATTCCGGACGTGTTTCAGCCCAGTCTGATGCACGCCGACCGGCCTCAAGTTTGTGCTTGCCATCTGAAATATTGAATTGCTCAACATTTGCATAATCTTGGGCTACCCTAAGGTTATCTTTCAGCTTTTCTACTTGCTGTTGAAAACGGTCCGGCAGTTTTCCATCAAACAAGCAAATGTGATTGGTTGTAGTATTATGCTCGGCAGCCAAAAACCAGGTATTTTCAGGAATAGCTATTCCATACTCTGTAGCCAGCACTTCTCTCACGTTACTGTCGTTACAAATATTCGCTAGAATTCGAGCGTTATGCCGCCCCTTGTTACCGGCACATGCCCCACAGTCCAGACTTGAGGCATAAGGATTATTCGTCGTTTGGCTGCCATGCCCCGCAAAAACTACAAATTCTGAAAAATTATCCCAGCCCATAAGCTCAAAAGCTGTTTTTGCAATAGTTGCTTTTTGGGTCGTTGACAATTCATTAGTTATGTGTGATTTATTTGAAGTCTGCGGAGATATGATCAAGTTGCTAAAATTTTCAGGCTGGCCAACAAATTCGGATACATAGTCTTCAATATGATGGACCAGATTAGGAGCCAGCGTCCGAATTGAGCATAGCGAGAGCGTAAAAGAATCCCGTGGATTCCACATATCCAAAAGACGCAGGAATATTGTTTTTGAGCGAAAATCGAAGATTATCAATCGCTTTTTTCAGATTATTAAAATAGTCAAACTTTTCAGATTTGCTCGCATCCTCCGGCCTTACTTGCTCGGTAGCCTGTAGTTCAGCTTCGAGTATAGGCGGGCATGACTTATGGCGTATTTCTTTTTCAGGATGTATATAATCCATAGACACACCAAAAAAACCGGCATAGCCAAAGGTTTCATAGTTCCCCGCCTTTTCAACTGCACGCCGAATTCGCTCGGAGCGAGTATCAATGCAGAATACAAATTGCGCATCGGGTGCTGCATTAGAACCGTTAGGTTGTGTAATAGTCTGATTTTTCACTTGGTTGATAAGCTTATTCCGATAAGTATATTCCATAGCCGTAAGCCAGGCCAATTTCAGCTGGTCTAACTCTTTGTGATGCTGCTGATCCGGTTTTGTTGCCGGCATAAGGTCTTTGTCAAGCATGAAACAGAGTGTAAGTCGCACTGCTAGGTAATCTTCTAACGTAATGGGATAGGAATTCTGCCACTCACTTGAATTTTCTATACGGAACTTGATATAGCCGACCCATCCCGGAAGTGCAAAAAGGTGGTGCTTAAAAATTAGGTCTAAGTCATCCGGCTCAAAGGATGCTGTGAGATAATGTATCACCTCCAAGGGTTTTTCGGGAAGCGAACTGAGTATCTGCCGATTGGGTAATCTCCGGTCAAAACGAGCCACTGAACGCCAAGCTTTGAAAAAACCTGAATCTCTGTTGGGCAGTCCCCATTCTGTAGACCCTTCGTCAAGGAATACGGTAAGCCATTTAATTATATGCCGGTCAACCTCACCAAGCAGATGATTCTGTGTAATATGGGATTCAAGCTGTCGCATTTGTGACAGCGAATCCTCGGCTCCAAGCGTTATATTGCTGTCCTGCAACTGTTTTTCAAGAACTTTACGATCTATCTCATCTTTTTTCCAGGCCTGTTTAAATGTTTCTGCAGAAGGGTATCCGTTTATACCAATATTTTTTCGGAACTTGGAAACAGCCTCTTTAAAAGGTAGGTCCTCAAAGCCGGCCAACGGATTGGAAGTAACAAAAGAGTAGAGGGGCCAGTTATTCGGCAATTGTTTAGAAAGTGCTTGGATAGATGCTGTAATCGTGTCTTTTTTCATTGAATTGTTAACTGTTCAGTTACTGAAGTATAGTATTGGATTTAGGTTGTGAAATGTTTAAGAGGTATACGTAAAGCCGCCGGGATTTTTTATACCACTTAAGCTCGATAGCTAAGAAGGTAATCAGATACAGTATCCCCATAATTATTTGATCCCACGAAATGGGTAAGGCAACTTCGGCCATTGGAACTTGCTGCATTAGCAAAGAAATACCATTAAAAACAATGGCATATGAAAAGAGTGCTGGAATGATAACCATCGGGAGAGCAATAAGGCGGGAAAACAGTGGCAGCGAAGACCTGCCGAGGAAATCCTGCGCCCGTGAATAACGGTTAGTACAATTACAAATGTGAGAAAAAAACCGCTGTTTAGTTCCAGGCCCTTGCCCGTGGTAATGGCAAAAAGCCATCCTCCCGCCAAACCACTGATTATTGTGACGGGCAGATACCATTGCTTCCAACTTCGTTTGCTATCCCCATTGCTGGGTGATTCTTGTGTTATATTATTGCCGGACGAAAGAAATAAATAAGCTTTGTAGAAACCATGCAGGATCAGATGAGCAATAGCAGCCGAAAAGAATCCCAAGCCGCACTGAAGCAACATAAAGCCCATCTGAGCGGTCGTTGAACAGGCTAATTTTTGCTTGATGTTTGCCTGCACAAATTTGCTGAACTTACCGATGAGAGCACCTATCCCGCCTGCCAGAACCAATATCCATAGTAAATCGCTGACATAAAGAACTGGGGCTGTACGCGCAAGAAGTACAGCCCCGGCATTCACGAATCCGGCATGCATAAGTGCAGATGCCGGTGTGGGGGCCGTCATGGACGACATCAACCAACGCTGAAAGGGGAAGAGTGCTGATTGCACAACTGCACCGCCAATAAGAAATATTGCGGCACCCGAAACAACGAATTGTTGCCCAGTTTCAACTGAAGATATTATTTCTGAAATTTGCCAGGCACCGGTAAGTAAAGCAAGCCATACTAATCCGGCAGATACCAACGCTGTACTTAGCAAAAAGTAATTTCGTGCATTTCTTCTGGAGGCTATTCCCTCATGATATTGTGTATATCCTCCGATCAACTCTGCCATTAGTAGTCCCATGCACAGCCAGGCAGCAATAAATAATAAAATGTGATTAGCAATAGCCATTGTGATAGCCGATACTGTAAAAAGGATACAATTAATAAAAAATCGGCGGAGTTTCTTATTTCCGGCAAGGTATCTGGCTGAGTAACTGAGCACAATACTGCTGAAGAGAGCAACAGCTGTACTAATAATAAGACCAAGATGGTCTACGATCAGGATTTGACCAAAGTGAATTTTCAGTGGATAAAAGAATGAGATCGATAACGATGCGGTAAGGGATAGGGTCAGGACCCAAATTAAAATGACCATCACTCTGGAAAAAGGTCGATTTTTCTGCCTTAGACTCTTAATCCTTGATTGGGGCGCCATACTATTTACAATAAATTTTAAGAATTATGATTAAGATCTATGTACTTGCCGCGCTGAATGTAGGCAATACCATAAATAAATATTAATTAATGATTTTAATATTTAGCATAAATATATATTTATGCTGTGTTTTTGAAATGTAGCTGATGAGTTTTCCAATCTTGGGATTATTGAAAACCAAAAGGGAGGTTATATTGAGTGATTTAAGAATTCAATATTTATTTGTGATTCTATTTTGACAGAAACTCCGTTTTTGTCAGTATCTTTTAAAATAGTCAATAACTTTTTACGCATTTTTTCCAGCTCTGTGATCCTTTTTTTTGATTCCTTGTCTTCGCTTCCACTGCGTTCATAAGAGCGCAGGTTTTTTAAGTTGTGAAACGAAATTTTACTGTTAATAAGGCTCATTAGTACTTCTTTAGCTTCCGAAGGTGTAAATGTTCCCTCTACTAAGATTAAATCTTCTGTAGGAAGTTGGTCAGAAAATTCCGCTTCAATGTTTATTTGCTCATTTGTATTACTCATAAGTTATCATCGTTAGTTTTCGGTCTTTCAATTGATATTAATCCATTGTACGAATGGCCATGGTCCAGCATGGATATCAATCATCTATAATTGATCATTATTAGACAATCTATTTTGCCTCAAGAAAATATTCGCTTTCATATATAAATGTTAATTAATTATTTTGATCTTATATATTAACTAAAATTTATGCTATGCATTTTACTTTACACCAACTATATGTTTTCGGGATGGTAGCCCGGCAAAAGAGCATGACAGAGGCGGCACGCCAGTTACATATGACACAACCCGCCGTATCTATACAGATAAAACAGCTTCAAGAAGCAGTAGGGATTCCATTGGTAGAGATAGTTGGACGAAAACTTTACCTAACTGAGGCCGGTGAAAAACTATATAAGGCTTATCAAACAGTAGACCAGGAATTGGAATTATTTGACGCAGACATTTCTCAACTTAAAGGCGGGCTAAAAGGAACGCTTACTATATCTTCCGCATCAACAGCTAAATACTTTCTTCCTTATCTTCTGGGCGAATTTCGAAACAGATATCCACAGGTTGATATAGCACTGAAGGTTACCAATAGAAATGAGGTTCTTCGACATCTTTCACAAAACCAGTATGACCTAGCGGTACTTACACAGTTGCCGGATGATAATACCACAACGGAAATCCCTTTTCTTGATAATCCATTAGTAATAGGTGCACCTTATAACCATCCCTTATCAAAGGAAAAAGATATTACTGTTGATCAACTCAAAGAACAACCATTCATCTACCGGGAAAAAGGTTCAGGGACACGTATGGTCATGGAAAATTATCTAAAAGAAAAAGGAATAGATAAAAAACCCACCATGGAGCTCAGCACTAACGAGGCTGTGAAACAAGCAATTCGGGCCGGCATTGGATTATCTATCGTATCAAAGCTTAGTCTGGCCAATGAGGTGACGCTCAATCAAATATCAGTTCTGGATATTCCTGACTTTCCAATTACAACTCAATGGCATATAATCTACAGAAATAATAAAAAGCTTACACCTGTCACTAAAAACTTTATTTCTTTTCTTCAAGAGAAAAAAATCAAGCGCTATATTCCATGAATTAATAACATTAATGCATCATTTATTAGCTGTAATAAAAGAGTTAGTTACTAAAATTTGGGAGTTAAAAGTCTAGTAGTTCTGTCGGGCAATACTATTTTACCTTAAATTAGTTTATCCTCTGAGAAGAGCAATAAATAATCACTGTTTCCCCGCCTCTTGATTCAAGCTACTTGTTTTTAAAATATGCCTATTCAGACCCCTTGAGAAATCTTTTGATTAAACTCATTTCTTGTATATGGATATAAAAAAAGAAAGATATAGCATAAATATAAATTTATGTTAAATATTAAATAGATTAATTAAAGCTTATATATAAAAGGTTCTATTTTAAGAAAAATTTTAACCTAAAAATAAATCTATGAACTCAAAAAGTACTCCAATTACTGTAGCCCATGGAGATGGAATCGGTCCCGAAATTATGCAAGCTACTTTAGATATTCTTGAGGCAGCCGGTGCCAATTTGGAAATTGAAACTATTGAAATAGGTAAAGCAATTTATGAAAAGGGAATAAAAGCGGGTATTGAACCTGATTCATGGGAACCCATCCGCAGGAATAAAATTTTCTTGAAAGCCCCGATCACTGGAGATGTAGGTTTCACTCAGTAAATGGTCCGGTAAAGCAGATTCAGCTTATTAATTTGCTGGAGCGTCTGAATGAGGAAGAAATTGATATCATAAAAACTGAAAATTTATATGAATTTGATGGTGAGCCTGCTTATTCGCTCGGACAGGGAGAGTAACTCCAACAGTCGGTATGAAGGGTCCACTGTTGTTTTGGCAACAAAACATGGGAAAGAGAAGGTTTTAAAAGCATCTATGAGGCGGCTTTTGGGTATGAAACAGGCAGGGTGTTTATTAGGGATTGCCACTGAAGATAGTTTTGGACCAGATCCTGTAGCACCCTTTATCACTTTACAAACCGAAGTAACTATCTTTTACAATTTCACAGAATTTTTTTGATAGCTTAAAAACACTTGTACGATTTTTCTCTTGGTTTATTTCAACTGTGGTAACTTTAAGTGGCCACTTTCTTGATTCTTTTTTGTCGTAAAAACAAATCAATGGGAAAACGGCTAAGCACACTTCACGCACTTGGTGGTCCAGGGCATAAATTTGAGGCGTCCTACCGGAATATCCTCTCCGCACTTCAGGCAGGTTCCGTAGTTGCCTTCCTCAATACGTTCTAAAGCTCGTTCCAGTTTTTGCAGCTGGCTTTTTTGCTTGCGGAGGGCGGCATCGTTAATCGTTTTGTTATTGATGGCATCCATTCTGGATAATCGGCCATAGGCATTGTCAGGCTCAATAGGTTTGGTCAGCTCTTTGAGCTGTACAATTTCTTCTTTGGTTTCCTTTATTTTTTCCTGGATGATCTCCCGCATTTCATCCTGTTTGGCTTGGTCCATAATTTATTTTGTCTTAAAAGCTGTATAAGCCATAATTGATGCAACGGCAATTGTAAAAACAGCTCCTATTAAAATTGCAGTTATCCTAATATCATGGTCTAACAGCCAACCCACAAGAAAAGGGCTTAAAGCGGTGCTGAATACCATAAGCGCTGAAAACAGTGAACGCACCGTTCCGATTACTTCCTCTCCGTAGAGCTCTGCCCAGAGTGCCGATTTGATATTGCTGCCCATGCCCATAGTAACACCCAATAGACTCATATACAAAAAGGCCGACCACGATCCGGGATGAAACCAGGCTACGAGCAGTCCCAATCCAAAGGGGATCAGATAAAAAGGAAATAGTGTTTGTGCGCTCCAGCGGTCGATGAGTGGGCCAATGCCCAGCGAGCTGGCAATACGCGTGCCGGCAAAAGCCACAAAAGCTGTCGCTATGAGTCCGGACGTCCATCCCAATTGTTCGGCAATGGATATTTGATATAAGAAGAGGGCTGTGGCCCAAAAGGCCGGCAGCAGTACAGCCGGCACTAACAGCCAAAACCGGATGTCGCTAAGAATTTTCTGGTAAAACTTTCGAGAGCTCTCTCCATCTTTATCGCCATTAGCTATTTCATCAAGCCGCTGGCTGTGGGTATCGCTGAGTACTAATTGAATAAAAGGAATAAACAGCAGGGCAATGACCACGGCAAAGGCGCCCCACGTCATCCGCCAGCTCAACACCGAAAGCAGTCCGGCTATAATGAGCGGGAAAATGCCTTCTCCAATGGGATATCCCAGGCTGGAAATACTGAGTGCTTTACCTCTTTGTTGAATAAAATATCGAGCCATAACAGTTTGGGCAGTATGTCCGCTCAGGCCTTGGCCCGATAGGCGCAGCAGCAATAATGCTATAAAAAGCAATGCAATATGCGAAGATAAAGCTAATGTAATGCTGGCGGCCAATAACCCGATGGCTACGTA
Source organism: Balneolaceae bacterium (assembly GCA_034521755.1). Taxonomy (GTDB): domain Bacteria; phylum Bacteroidota; class Rhodothermia; order Balneolales; family Balneolaceae; genus JAXHMB01. The sequence goes on along the minus strand of JAXHMB010000004.1, from coordinate 345,965 downwards.
CATGCTGTACTGCTTTATGGGCAAATGGTCAATCCACTGGCCCAGGTAGGGTAGAATGGCTGCGCTGCCGAGCGTAGCTATAGAATACAATGATCCGAAACCGGCATTGGACAAGTTGAAATCCTGTAGAAAATACGGGACAAACAAAGAAATCAGAAAGGTCTGTCCGAAACTTGAAAAGAAGGTAAAAGACAGGCCAAAGGTTAATATTCGTTTTTCACGAAGTACAAAACTCAGATAGTTCACAAAAAATGTGGGGAAAGTGATATTGGTTAGATTATTTCTTTCGGCATAGAAGATACGGGTGTTGCTGACAAATTTAAACTCTGTTCTGATTGGAAACTCCAAAAAACTTTGGGATTCGACTACAAAGCTAAAATTGGAATCGCTATTTTTGAGTTTACTTTTAATAACCTGCCGCTGTTTGTGATCGCTTGCGTGTTTTCTTGTCAAAGAGATCAACAAATATCGACAATTACCCTAACGACTAATTTACTAAGGGCATGAATACGTTATCAAAATGGCTCCGATCGGTGTTGGATTACGAAGACACGGATGTTTTTCATCAACCTATTTACGAGGCATTTTGGGAGACCTTGAAGCCTACACAAGATGAATCGCTATTGGCTATTAATTGTCGGCATTCTGAACTATTTCGTTCTGCTTATAACAGAGGACTTGAATCGTATGGAATTCATCGAAATGAAAAACGAATGCAAGAAGCCAAGGAAAAAGATCCACATGCAACCCTACGACTGTGGAAGGGAGCGGAAATGCCTTTCCATGAAGATGCTTTTGATTATATCTTTGAATTCGATTCGTTTGAGTGTTTTAGCAATCTGGAAGTGGGACTTCAAGAGGTAAAACGAGTGCTTAAATCCAAGGGGGTGTTTGTTGCTGTGGTTCCCAATAAAAATTTCTTGTTGAGTTCAAAATATTCGCTGTCTGATAAAACAGCTGCTTCGAAAGGATATTTAGAACGGTCTCTGGACGAATGGAAACGGGTTTTTACACAGGCAGGATTTGCAATAACTGATATCAAGAAAGACCAGTTTTTTGTGCGTTACAGGCATCAAATAGATCGCCTGCAAAGTAATGACTGGAAGGTGACAATAAAAGATATTTTACTTTCTGCTTTACCACTCAAATATGCCCACCGGGTTGTCTTTTTTCTGAAACAGTAATTTTTCTTAATTAAATCAATTAGAGAAGTATTCATGAGCAAGATTGATATTAAATGGAAACCCGGTATTACCAAAATTGAAAATATAGTTTTGGACGATATTGAAGCCCTGGACGAGAAAGGATTCTATCTACTACTTGGAGGATTGCCGTATGCGTCCAAGATTACATACGAACGTATTGAGCCCATCTTTGTAGGAGTCTCATTTAATCAAACAATTCGAGAGGCTCTTGTAGGCTATCCGGATAAAAATGAATCTATCAAAAGATTCTTGGATGCGCATTACAAGATGGATCTGCTTTTTGTCTGTGGTATTCTTGAGCAACCTTCGTCTGAGGCTATTAGTCCGGACAATATCCAAAAAATAAAGCAGAAGCTTATCGAACAAATAAGGCCCGCCTGTAATGATATTCCTTCAGAGATAAATACAGAGATTGAAATTGAACATGGGGGGATGTTTAATCCAATCGATAATAGAACAGGGAGGATTTAGAACTGCGCTTATCTTTTTTTATTGATACTATATCAGTTACTCTATTTTACCCATAAAAAGTTCTATGTTATGTCATAATTGCATAATCTCGAGGGGTGCTAGATATAGCATAATCTAAGTAAATCAAAATAGACGATACATACTTTGATTTACACTTTGTATCTTCCTGTCAAAACGGCAACGTTAACTAATGACCTCTCTCAAAATAATGGTAAAAGTAACAATAGCAGACCAAACGAAAGCTCTCCAAGAAGTTACTCCGAATGGCTTTACCCGCACAATCAGCAAGAACAGGATAATGAATAGAGAAAACTCTCTGGAGATCAACATAGATTCAGAAAATGTTCAAATTAAACTTATTCGCTAACTGTGAGCAAGCAGGTCGGGCAAAAGCCGCAAATAAATTAGAGAGCCGTGTAGTGTTTCTCTGGAATGAACTGGTGCTTGATAAGGATGACTTGGATCCGAATGCTATCTATGAATTTTTGAAGCGAATGGATGAATGGGTTTCATTTGTTCCTAAAGAGTAATGTAAAGGCTTTTAATGAAAATTAAGGTCGTACTATTTGTAGTACCAGTTTCGAGTTTTATGCATTAAAAAGATTTGAAAAATGAAAGTGTGCCGCAAAAATTGACGGGCACATTGTGATGTTACACCCAGGAGGACTTCAAACCCCTAACACTTTTTGGTCCGGCAAACGCTCTGCTGCTACTTAACCGGGCGCTTCAGAAATACCAGTATTTTAAGAGGTAGATGCTGAAGTTCAAAGACTAAAAGTTAGCCAATACTATCAGTAACTTAATTCGCGCGTTCCTCCGATTTGACCCAATTGTCTGACTTTCTGATCCGAAGGAAGGGCAGTGTTTTCCTCTGCGTGGAATGGGCCGCGATTTTGGGATTTCATGTAGTACTTTTTGTAGTACCGAAAGGGAACTATGGGAAACAGTTTCCCGGATAATCTTTAAAGATATTCCTTAAATTTTGTCACTTTTGTGACCGAATAGATAAGACAATCCTAGTACAGCCAGAAAAGCTATTGGTATGAAAACTTTGTAGGTGGGATGTCCAGTTGCAGCATGAGCAATAGATGCGGAGATAAGATTAATTGTAAACCCTGCATAAATCTATTCTTTTAATCTCCCGGAAAATGGAATTAACAGTAAGGATTTCCACCTATCAATTTTGCTACTCCAAGTTGCAGCCGAAAATAATCTGGAAATCCTAACTCCTTAATATTTTATCGCTTATCGTTAAAATTAATGTTGAGATTTATTCTGTAATCTCTGGAAGTTCCAATGACTCATCTCTAATATGATCAAGTTGTGTTATAGTGTTTTTGTTCACCTTTTCATTGTTGGAAAGCTATAGCCATACAGGATCACTAGAGGTCACTTCCAAGTTAAAATTGAATAAATGGGCAGTGCTGTAACCTTACCGATAATCGCAGTTTCAGTGGGAATGCAAAACGTATAGCCACCGTAGATTTCCAGCCATATTTTAATCGAGGTTAAGCAGTTCTTCTGATGATGTTCTTACTGGTCTTCGTCGATGGCGGTTAAGTCGCACTAAATCTGTTGATTGACAGACATAATAAGTACGTGTAGTCCTTGAAAATTATCTAATCAATTATTTCTCAGAAATGTATTTCGGAAAATCTATTTTTAACATTGAAATACTAAGAAGTATTACACCATAAATTAGGGTCCCTAGAAAAAAGGAAACCAGGGGTATATTAATACCACTGAATAAATATATTAGGATTGGATATAAAAAAATTAAAGTCGTAAAAGTTGCTAGTATTAACCAGTGTATATTATTGGTCTGATAAAATGAGGTTAATGCAATTATAGATATTAAAGTATTAGTAATAAAGTAGGTAGGCATTAATGATAAGGAAGTTATTGTGGTAATCGGTTCATATAAATAAGCTAACTCTATAAGAATTATTTGTGGAATTGGATAAAAAGTGGTGCCTAGTAAAATGCCAATAAATATTAGTGGGATAAATATATTCTTATTTTTGAGCAATGAATTGAAGTCAACTTTTTTTATTAACCGCATTAATTTACTCTCCTTAATTTTATTACGAAATATAGAACATGCTATTCTTATTTTGTATTTAAAGCTTGAACAATTGCTTTCTTAAGTTCTTCTTTTGATTCCTTAAAAGTTAGAATACCTAATTCCTCTTTTGTTTTCGCATCAATTAATACGACAAAGGCAGTCTTTCCTTTGTATTTCTGGTATAATTTTGATAATCCAAGTTGCTCAGCCAACATCGCACTTTGATATTTTGTAAATTTATTGGTCTTTTCAAAGCCCGTAAAGAGAACTTTCCGATCTTTAAATTGGGGCTTTATTGCTTTTAGTTTTGGCTTCATTATTTGACATCCCTTACACCAGTCTGCATGGTTAAATACAGCAATAATTTTTGGTGAATTATTGTGCTGAGCATACAGCTGATTTGCATTTCCGAATAAAAAGATCATTGCTAAAAGTAAAAGTGGCTTAGTAAGTCTCATTAATAGATAGTTGATTTTGTGATAAATTAAGTTCATTTCATATTAATAAATAATTTATCACTTGAGCACTAAGGATGTGTTAAAAAGCTTAATGAAGTATTAAGCTACTGTCCTTCTTGGGTTATTACTGATAAAAAGTTGCTATTTCCCTTTCAATATTTATTGCTGTTAGACAGGCCCTTCCTAAAGTTAATAATCTATTAACAGTTTTAATTTATTATTAAGTAAATAGTCAGCAGTAGTTGGGTATTTTAATCTTAAATGATTTAGCAAAATTTATATCCGAATGATCTCAATGAAATTTTCAATATTACTAATTAGTGTAGTATTTGTGCTAGCATCTTACTCTTATTCCTCTTATTCATCAATAGAGTTAGAAGAGTTGCCTGATTTTCAGATTCCGCTCTTTAATTCAGATAAAAAACTAACAGATGAGGATCTTAGAGGTAATTATATCCTTATTGATATTTGGTCGACTTATTGTGGAAGTTGCCTAGAGGCAATACCAAAATTAAAGACAATAAATAAAAGTTTTGCTCAAGAAAATTTTGAAATTGTCAGTATAGCCTACAACTCTGATTTAGAGCTAAAAAAATTTTTTGAAAAAGGAAATAAAATGCCTTGGACTCATGCCGTAGCTGCTACAGATTCTACAAGAGAGAGAATTGCGAAGCTATTTAATGTTCACTATACCCCGTCGTATTACTTTGTTTCTCCGAAAGGAAAGATACTTGCTAATCAAAAAGATTTTGAAAAGGAGGGTAGTTTAAAGGGTATTATTGAGAAGTATTTATAAGTAGGTGCCCAAAATAATTTAATTGGACCCCAAAAAAGGAAGTTAAGAAATGATTCCTGAGTTCATGTTGCATTAACTATTTGAACTCAGATATTAAATAAATTGCCCATAAAAAATATCTAAAATAGTAAGAGTATTTCTGAATTGATTTTTCATGGGATGGTATTGGGAATGAGCAATTTACTTGAGTCTACTGATCTGAAAAACTAATAAATGTACCAATGCGTGGTGATTTTTTAAAAAAAGATAAAAAGGTTCTGATTGTTGAGGATAACTTTTTGGTAGCATTAACCCTAGAACAAATGGTCAGCAAATTAGGTTTTTTAGTGGTTGATAAAGTCTCATCGGGTGAAGAAGCTATTTCAGTCACAAAAACGTTAGGACCTGATGTTATTTTGATGGATATCAAGCTAAATGGAGAGATAAATGGAATTGAAGCCTTATTAAAAATTCAAGAAACCAAGAGTATTCCTGCCGTATACATATCTGCTAATTCAGATAAAATTAAACAGCGTGATCTTTGCGAGACTGATTATATTGAATTTCTTACTAAGCCAGTGCTACTGCCAGAATTAAAGAGAGTATTTAAGCAACTACCATAAATTAAATTTTGAAAATTAATAAGCTTGTAAATTTGGGATGAAGATACTTCATTATTTAAAGTCGATATTTAAAAATCGGAAAGCAGGTCTATGGACAGGTCTATTATTAATTCTTCTGTATGCCTTTGATCTAATTTTTAGTTCAAATGGACATTTAACTGAAGTAGGAACGTGGTTTAGTGATGGTAAAAAATGGTTGTTAACCTTCTTTCTACTTGTCATTTCATATTATTGGGAAAAGGATAAAATGAGATCATTGGGAATTAAGCTACCTTCGTGGCAAGGTTTGGCCCTTATTCCTGTAGTTACGATCACCATTATTTTAGCTCAGCAATTTATTGGTCGTCCCCTGATTGATCTGTTTGGTGGTGAAACTGATCGCTCAGCGTTGATATTTATTCAAAGCTTACCGATTTATCAACAAGTTATTATTGTACTAACAGCTGGAATAACTGAGGAAATCATTTTCCGCAGTTATTTAATTGAGCGTTTTGAGGAATTAACTAAAAGTACAACAGTTGCGGTTACTGTATCAATAGTATTCTTTGTGGGTGTTCATATTCCAGCTTGGGGAATCGCGACTGGAATCTTGCAAATGCTTATAGCTTTAATAATGGCTCTCACGTATATATGGCGACGAAATATTTTTGTCCCCATTGGAGCTCATCTTCTGCTTAATAGCTTAGGCGTTTTCCTCTCTAAAACCCAATAGTTGTTTGCGATTAGCATAAATTAGAAATTTACTCGTTTTTCTTGGTGGGCATTTACATAGCTTTTTAAGGAGTTCGGTTATTACATTTCGAGCAATGAGTATTGGCCTGAAGACTTGTTAAAATCGGTAGTTTTCTTGGTCCTCTTTAATATTTCATTAACATTTATAGCACTTTATTAACGTAATTAGGGTACTCGAATTTTTAAATTTCCGATGCAGTTAATCATAAAGAAACTCAATTGCATATGATTTTTCCCATTCGTCCTACAAAGATTTTGCCATTTTTAGTTTTAATAATTTTGGCATGCTCCCCTAAAGAAAAAAACGAGTTTAAACTAGATGTAAATATTAAAGGAGCTGAGCATGATGTAGCCAAGCTCAAATTCACGATCAAAGATTCGTTACATGAAGAGACCTCTAAAGCAACTGGGAATAACTTTACTTTTCACGGGCGATTATCACATCCAACTTTGGCCACATTATCTGTTGGTAGAAACAAACAGAAAAAGTTCTATATAGAGAATTCAGAAATAACTATTCGTGGAAATATTGATTCGATAAGTACGGCCAATATAACAGGTAGCGAGTCGCATAACATCTATTTGGAATATCAAAAAGAAAGAAAAGATGTTAATGATGCTTATGATAAAATAATTGATAAAATTAGAAATTTGGAAGGTAAAAATAGCAATCTCAAGAGAACATTATTACAAAAACATGATTCGCTAATACAAAAAAGACAAAATATTACTAAAGAATTGATTAGAAAATATCCTGAAAGTTACGTTAGCCTTCAAGAAATGGCTGGATTAATTAGGAATAATGATTATAAAGAACTTTCTGAACTTCATGGACATTTATCTGCAGAATTAAAGAATACAAAATTAGGGGTTAAGATTGGAAAATTAATTGAGCGAAAAAAGAACACAAAATTAGGTGCTCAAGCTCCAACTTTTTCATTACCGAATCTAAATGGTGAGAAAATAGGTTTAAAATCTTTTCGCGGGAAGTATGTATTGATAGATTTTTGGGCTTCTTGGTGTAAACCATGCAGAGAAGAACACCCTAATTACATTGATGCCTATAAAAAATTTAACGATCAAAAGTTCACAATTCTTAGCATTTCTCTAGATAGAAATAAGGAAAAATGGGAAAAGGCGGTGAAAGAAGATGCGTTGACTTGGACTCAACTGTGGAGTTCAGGGGGAATAAGAAGTGAAGTAGCTCAGATGTATAATATAACATCGATACCCAAAAATTTTCTTTTAAATCCGGAAGGGGAGATCATTGCCAAAGATCTAAGAGGTGAAAGACTAGAGGAGAAGTTAAATACTATTTTTATGTAGGCTTCTCTAAAAGTTGAGCATTTGGAAGTAGAGAATATGAACCCAATGAGCCTTTTCCATAATTTATCTAGTCAAAAGTAAAGAATCAGGTGTTATTGGGTTGTGGTAGTTTTCTCCAAAATACTCTATGAGTATTTTCTAAATATTCATATTAAACAATCTAAATCCTTATAAGTTTCCAGCTATAATAAATCAATTTGTTGGATTTGCTTTTTATTGGCTTGTTCTGAATTTGGAAATTTGATACGGGTCTGTGTGAGATTATTCACCATGTCAGCAAGCTGAGTAGCCTTCTTATCTTCACCTATTGTATAATAAATCCGTTGAATGATTAGCAGATTTATAATACTTCTTGAAAAGTCTCTCCTAATATTACGTTGTCGCTTTTTAATATTTTCTGCTTTTGTACGTAATAACTTCTGTTGGCTGGGATCAAAATTTTTGTTTTTAAACTCTCTCTGGAATTGACTGATTTGAGCGCTTAATGCAGAATACTTTTCAGCATTATTTTTCAGAGCTTCAATGATATCCGGTTTTACATATTTCACCATTTCTAATGCCTGAGATTTATTGCTGACTTTTGCAAAGTCAAGTGCATATTCCAAAATAGGAAAAGTGTTTTTTGATGAAGTTTTCTTAAATGGTAAATGTTCTTTTCCCCATTCTAACCAATAGTTGGCACTATCTGGCTTACCAGTTTTTATGTATGTATTTGCTAGTTCTGATATACTGCTGATATAATTACGCATCATACCGCGAATATTAGCATCTAAATAGGTATCAGGATTATCCCAATTTTGGAATTGAAAGCTTTTGAGTCGTTCAGTAAAAATTGAAGTATTTAGCCAGCCATAATTCCCCCCACGGTGGCGGTCGGGGACTATACGATATGCTTTGCCTTCGTAACGGAAATAGGGTTGTAGGCCAAGTTGACTACGTACGGGTACGGTAGCAGCGAAGTAAATAGGCCTCAACCAGTTGTTATTTTTAAGAATATTTAGAATAATTTGATCCTGAACTTGTGTTATATAACGGGTATCACCATTACGGTAAGTACCATATTGATGTCCCTGATAATACCATGAAATTTGGTTGTCTAATGAATCAACAGGTATCCCAAATCTAATTCCATCATCAAATATTTTTAGTGATGTGTCTGCAGGTACGTTAATTGCTTCTATGTATTTTTTAGATCCAGAAAAGGCTGTTTTCAACAGTTTTTCTTTTACAGGAATACTAACGGTATCTGGTTGGTGAAGGGCTGGAGCAAGCTGCTCAATTTCTTCGTCAGTAAAGGATATGGGAAGAGGTGGAGACTCATGTGACCATTGGTGTTTCAGCTGCTTTATATACCATTTTGTATTTAGCAGGCTTAGGTTTACAATGCGCACGTCGGTCCGTATGCCTTCAACTTCTTGTAAATACCAAAGAGGGAAGGTATCATTATCCCCATTCGTAAATAAAATGGCGTTAGGAGCAGTTGAGTTAAGCAAGTTGTAAGCATAATCCCGGGCAACATACCGTTCACTTCGGTCATGGTCATGGAAGTTTTGGAATCCCATCCAGAGAGGACAGGCTGCAAGAAGAATAGCAAGAATTAAGTAAGCAGCTACTTTATTGGAATGCAGATAATCTTTGACCAATTCAATAAGTCCAACACCTCCCATGCCAATCCATATGGCAAAGGCAAAGAATGAACCTACGTAGGCGTAGTCCCGCTCGCGGGGTTGTAGGGGTGTTTGGTTAAGATAAACAATGATTGCAAGACCGGTAAAGGCAAATAAGGCTAAAACTGAGAGTGCTCGTTTCCAATCATTCTGAAAGTGGAAGAGCATACCAAACAGTCCTAACAAAAACGGAATAAAATAATAGCTGTTATGGGCAGGGTTGTCCTCATGCTCGGTTTCTGTAAATCCGGACTGCCAACCGGCATCCTGAATGTCGGCATCGCGACCGATAAAGTTCCACGCAAAATACCGCCAATACATATGGTTGACCTGGTAGTTGATGAAGTAGTCCCAATCGCCGTCATATTGGCTGTACTGGCGGACATGCTGTGGGTTGGTCGAATAACGCCGCGGGAAGAATACTTCATTTCCCTGATCGATTCTACCCCGCTGATTGCTGTAGGTATATCCGGTAAGCAGGGGCGTATCACCGTATTGTTTACGCTCCAGGTAATCGATAAAAGATTCTACCTTTTCGGGATCGTTTTCATCAATGGGGGGATCGGCGCTGGAGCGGATAAAAATGAGGGCATAGGAAGAGTATCCTATCAGGATCATGGTATAGCAGAGGATCACGATATTGGCAATCCGATAATTATTTTTGTGCGTATAGTAAAGCCCCCACGAAATAAGCAGAATAACAAATACAATAAATGTCATAGGTCCAATAAGTCCATAGCTGGCCTGCGTGATGCTATCCATGATGGCGGGGATGGATTGTACGGTAAAAGGATAGATCAGTAGGAAGGAGACTACGGCTATAGCGCACATAGACAGAAAAGAGCTCCACTGGAACTCATATTTCTTGAAATAGATAATAAGGGCTACGAAAAACAGTGCCAGCAGGTTGAGCAGGTGAACGCCGAGGGCGAGACCGAAAAGATAGGCGATAAGAAGTAGCCACCGTTCATTATATGGTTTGTCGTGATTTTCCGCCCAGATCAACGCCAGCCATACCACCATGGCTGTAAAAAACAGTGACAGGGCATAGACCTCGGCTTCGACGGCGCTGAACCAAAACGTATCGGTAACAGCAAAGGTGGCTGCTCCGAGCAGAGCTCCGCCATACATGCCAATTTTGTCGATAGTGGCCATGGCATCTGGATCGCCTTTCCACTCGCGAACCAGCCGCACGCCGATGAGATACAGCAGCATAACGGTAAGGGCCGAGGTGAGGGCACTGATAAAGTTAATGCTTACTGCCACATAGCTGGAGGGCATAAACATGGAGAAGATTCGCCCAAGCAATGAATATAAGGGCGCTCCTGGAGGGTGGTTAACCTGCAGTCCATGAGCAACGGCAATAAATTCTCCGGCATCCCAGAAACTGGCCGTCGGAGCCATGGTCATGGTATATACTAGAAGGGAAGCTAGAAATATAAATGTAGCAAGTGCACGATTGGTAGATGAGTGACTATGGAAAGAGTGCAAATTAATTTAGATATGTAATTTTTTATTATCAAAAAATTGCAATACAGAGTTAACTGCAGCTTTTACCACCACTGAATAGAATGTATCCAAAGCAAATTGCAAACAAGGTATACAAAGTTGCTCCAGTAATAATTAGAATAGTAGCTTGGTTAGTGATCAATAATTTTAGTAGGGTGATAGCAATGAATACAAAATGAACAAAGTTACCCATGGCAACAGGACGGCTATAAATACCGCCTATTAGGTTTCCTTTTCCCATCCAATTAAGTACTGCAAATCCCAGGTATAGAGCACCCATAACTTTTACCATTAAAATTCCCATAAAAGTTGTTTCCAGATTATAGGCCGCTAGAACATTTTCTGGGAAAAAGGATGCGACGAGACCAAGTACAGCTAAGAAGACTGCACTGGATATCATTAAAAGTTTAGTGCTAAATATCGAAGAAGTAGCTTCTTCCTGTAAAGTATTTGTTTGCTGGCTCATAGTATTTTTTTGAGTGTTATACTAAATATTATTATCAATCTTTCATTAAGGAGTCTAACTTGAAAGGATGAAACCGGTACCATGGATGTTTTTTATTTCAACATTAGGATCATTAGACAGGTATTTTCTGAGTTTAGATATATATACGTCCATAATTCTTCGGTTGATATCATTACTATCCCCCCAAATTTTATTCAATGCATCTTCTCTGGTCAAAACCTCCTCCATATTTTGGCAAAGTAATTTTAAAACATCGGCTTCTCGAGAAGTCAATATCTGTGTATCATCTTTGTAGGTAAGTTCTCTTTTGTTGGGAATAAACTTATATTTGCCGATAGAATAATATCTTGATTCAGTTTTCTCTTCACCACGTTTTAAGATGGCTCTAATTCTTGCAATTAATAGTTCTTCATCAACTGGTTTTACAATATAGTCGTCGGCTCCAAGATTAAACCCTTTCAGCTGGTCAACTTTTAAAGTTTTGGCAGTCAGAAAAACAAAAGGAATGTTTTTTTTCATGTTTTTGAGCTCTTTCGCAACGGTAAAACCATCCTTCTTGGGCATCATAATATCCAGTATGCAAAGGTCATAATCTTCCTGCTGCATTTTGGATAATCCCTCATCACCATTCTGGGCTATATCTGTATTAAACCCATTCATTTCAAGATACTCTTTAAGGATATAGCCCAAGTTTTTATCATCTTCAACTATTAGTAATTTTTCACTCATGATGTTTCTATTTGTTAGGCCGGTAAGAATATGGTAAAGGTACTGCCTTTATTGAGTTTACTTTTTAGCTTAATCCATCCTTCATGGGCTTCTACTATATTTTTAACATAACTAAGTCCAAGCCCAAAGCCTTTTTGCTCGTGAATGTTTCCAGTTTGAGCACGATAAAATTTGTCAAAAAGATGTTTTTTTGTTTCTGCATCCATTCCAATACCATTGTCATTTATACTAAAGCTGATACCTCCATTTTTATCCGTAGTGCTTATAGTAATTTCGGGCTCTTCCTTGGTATACTTCATAGCATTATCAAGCAGATTATTAATGATGTTTGAGACATGTGTTTTATCGGCATAAACTATGTGCTTTTCGGCATTGAGATGCAGGTTGATTGCTCCCCCTCTTTCAGATAGTTGAAGGTCAAAATTTGATGCGGCTTTTTTAATCAATTTATGAAGATCTACTTGTTCTTTTTCTAGGTCGGCATCCTGAGATCCTAACAAGGCCATCTGTAACACTTTATCCACCTGTGATTTAAGCCGATCATTTTCATCGCTTATTAAATTGAGGTATTTCTTTAGCTTTTGTGATTTCTGGATTTCCTCCGAGTTGCGCAATGTTTTGGATGCTAAAGAGATAGAAAAAATTGGGGTTTTAAACTCGTGGGTCATGTTGTTAATGAAATCGTTCTTCATCTCAGAAAGTTTTTTCTGTCTCCGAATAGTAAGGATAGTATAGGTTAGACAGCCTACGACAATAAGGATCAAGAGAAAAGATAAAAGCAGAAGGCCGATTAATTGAGAAGCGATATAATAGTCCCGATTAGGAAAGTAAAAATTAATTTGACCTGTCCCATCAAATATACATGCACAGGTATTATAATTTGACTTTAGTATTGATTGTTTATAACTCTCGGTGGAACTGAATAGCACCTCCCCTTTTAAATTATGAGTGCTGTCAATAGAGACAAGTCCAAATTCATAAGAAAGATCATTAAACTTACTGTTGAATAGGGAATCTACTTTGTGTTCCAGTTTCTTTTTTAACGGTAGGGCATTTGGTTTTGAGGGAGTGTTATTTAAAAAACTAATAACTGATTTCTGGAAAGAAGAATCATTTACAATTGCTTGACCCAGCTGAATGGAGAGTTCTTTGATACGGTTATCAAATTGTTTTTGCTCGTTTTCAAAGCTTGAGTTTACCCAATAGCATTGGATAATGACGATTCCCGCTAAAGCAGCAATCGTTAAAGCAGAAACCAAATATATTTTCTTTTGGGAGAGAACCATATTCACATACTTTATATTTGCATTTCAAAACTTAAAAAAATAGATCCTGATAGGCATCTATTTTAACACTTTATTAAGGTTATTAAGGTTTTGTTTTGGTATTTGAAGAAGAAATATTGCTAGGTTACCACTGAAATTTAAATAATCAATTAAATTTTTAAAGAGGTAGCAATATGAATTATTCAAATTCTATTTACTCGATACAAGTACTCATATTATTTCTATTCGTCCCTTCACTGATTTTTGCACAGCAGCAAAAACCATCAGGGGATAAAGAACATGTAGAAATTTATAAGAAACCTGGCTGCATGTGTTGCGATAAATGGGCCGATTATCTTAAAGAAAATGGATTTACAGTAAATTTAACACCAATCGATACTCTGCAGACTGTTAAAAGAAAGAATAATATTACCGAGGAGTTAAGATCATGCCATACAGCATTTATAGACGGTTATGTCGTAGAAGGGCATGTTCCAATAGAAGCAATTAATAAATTATTGAAAGAACAGCCTGATGCAATAGGTATTACAGTACCCGGTATGCCAACGGGAACACCAGGTATGGGGATGGACGGCACTCCGTACAACGTTTTCCTATTTGACGAAGAAGGGAAAAAATCGGTGTATGGAAAGTTCTAATTCTGCCTCTTCTAAGATTCAACGTTCTCGTAATGCTGGTTTAGATCGGCTCTTGGTCAAAAATAAAGACCGAAAGGTATTTATTGACCTTGATAAGATCGAGTGGATATGAAGATATTAACAATCGTCATCTTTCTATTCAAAATAGAACTGGATTTTTAAAGATCGGATATTCCTGGATATTTTAATTAAAAAATTTCCCGAAGGCTCTACCTCGGGGTCTTTCATTAAGGTTCTAGTTAGTAAAGAAAAATTGTTAGTTGAGAAATTTTGTAACCAAACGCCGGATACCGCCACTAATTTTAATTATGGTTTTTCTTCTGAATTGATCAATACCGATCCGTAGCTCACGTGGAAAAGACCTAACAGTTGCTCTTTACTATGGGAAATAGTTATGACTAATTTGTCATAACTATTATTTTGGCAAAACTGGCAGATTGGCCATAGCTACTTATTACAGCTTAAATAATCAGTTTTGTGATGCAAGTTTGTAAACTAAGTCACTAAAATTGCCAAAACCATCAGTTTTTGGATTATAATCTTCTGAATCCTGTATCATGCGAACTGCAACAAGATCCAATTCTGGGTAAATGACTAATGTTTGCCCCAAATATCCTCTTGCCTCATAACCAATAAAGGGACCGCTTATCGTAGCATTTGCAAGTTTAAGATCTTTTTTATCGATCATTGCTCTAAATTTACCCAGCTCCGCTCTACTAAATTGACTAAAGTAAGCTTTCTTTAACTCGCTTTCTTTTTCATAAGTACCTTTTATTGCCTGTACCTTTTCGATCCATTCTTCTTCTAGACCTGCTTTTTTCATTTCATTAATTAAGTCTTCATTTATAACCCCCTTGATGTTTTTCGGAATTCGATACCACAACAGCCCATAATTTTTTGACTCAGAGGAGCCTTGGGAAAGCATTCGATTAATTTCCTCTTCAACTATCAAGTTTTGACCATTCCAAGAACCTTTTTGAAGTACTAATTGCCCCAATTTCGCCATGTCGTTAGGCTTTAGTATTAGACCAGACATCGCATAGTGATTCCCTGATTCATCAGTTTTCCAATCAAACTCTGTAATATCCAGCGGGCGAAATATTTTTTTTTCTAGATATATATCAATTTCCTCTCCGGTAACTTTTTTCACAATTCCGGAAAGAATATTAACTGCTTTGTTATTATAACTCCACTTAGTTCCCGGACTATCAACTACCGATGCACATAACGCTAATTGAAGTACATCTGAACTGGGATAAATTTCTTTTCTGGTACTAGCTACATTTTGGAGTCCAGAAGTATGAGTCAGTAGATGGCGTAGAGTAATATCTTCTTTTTGTCCTTGTTGCCATTCTGGATAATAATGGGCTACTGGTATATCTACGGAGTCAATTTTACCATCTGATAATAATTTTGCGAAAGCTAAACCAACGACGGATTTGGTCATAGACATGGTATTCATCATTTCGTGGGAAGCCCCCTTATGATAATTGAATACCGTTTCACCATTTTGGATAACAACAACTCCTGTTGAATTGGTTTTTTTGGAGGCTTGTTCCAGGGGAACAAATCGCTCACCATTATTTTGTCCGAGTGCAACAAGAGGAAGTAAGAAAAAAAGTAGAGTATTTATAGCATGCTTCATAAGCTTGTATAGTTTGGTTGTAAATAACTAAACAAGTTACGAGCATGTCTCTTAGTTGTTACAGTTCAACTCCTAAGATTATACAAGCCGTATTATAATGTTATGAAGTGTGAAATATCGATTTTGCGGTTTTTAATTATTTGTGAAATAAAAACTGTAAGATTTCTATTTCACAAACGACTAATAAACCTCAACATTGAATTAATTAGCAGATGAGAATTTTTCAATGCAAAAATTATAATTATTGAGATGTAAATATTTTTATTTGAAATATGTTATTTACTCTACTTGTTGCTTTCATTCCCTTAATCCAAGTTGGAAT
Organism: Balneolaceae bacterium; assembly: GCA_034521755.1. Lineage (GTDB taxonomy): Bacteria > Bacteroidota > Rhodothermia > Balneolales > Balneolaceae > JAXHMB01. The sequence goes on along the minus strand of JAXHMB010000004.1, from coordinate 330,048 downwards.
ACCACTGTATTTAATATATCGGATATGGAAATCAGATTTTGAAATTCAAGCTAGTTGGCTGTTGTGGGTTCTTCATCTAATTTTAGCAATAGCTACAATCTTTTTTGTTTTTCGATGGGATATAATTGGATATGGTGCCAGGTACTGGCTAAGCGCGTTATATTTTCTGGCAGCACTAGCTTCATTTTTTAAAGTAAAAGATCTTCCATTGTATGACCAAAAAAAAATGAAATGGAGATGGGGACAACTTGCAGAACTGCTACTTCTCATTGTATTACTGTTCTGGAGCTTTTGGGGTTTTGAAACTGAGCAAGAAGAAGTTCATTTAACCTATCCTTTAAAAGGACAATCTAATTATGTAATTCATGGTGGTAGTACCATTGCTTTGAATTATCATGGCATTGTTGACCAGCAAAAATTTGCACTTGATATTGTTGGGCTTAATGATTGGGGATTCCGAGCTGAAGGTATACTGCCCAAACAACTAAATGACTATGCAATATTTGGAAATACAGTTTATAGTCCCATATCGGGTAGCATTGTCAGTGCGACAGATAGTCTTCGGGACCAAACTCCACCGGAAAGATTTCCAGAAAGGCCGACAGGTAATCACATCTGGATTAAAAATGATAACCTATATATTGTTTTAGCACACCTAAAGCAGGGAAGCATAAAAGTTAAAGAGGGAGATAAAGTTGAATCTAATCAGCCTATTGCAAAAGTTGGCAATACAGGAAATACAACAGAACCACACCTGCACATACATGGCGTACGATTTGCTAAAAACACAACCCCCCAGCCAGATTCTCTACTTTATAAAGGCCAAGCAGTCCCTCTATCCTTTAACGGAGAATTTCTAATCAGAAACAGTGTTTTTTAAATCAATTGCCAAAAGTTAAATAAGCGTGGACTTTTCAGAGAAAGAGTTTGAGAAAATTATCCGGCGTAATAAAAAGCGGCTCAAGCATTTATGCCGAGTTTATGCCAACCGAAGAGAAGACGAAAAAGATCTTTTTCAAGAGATTGTTGTAGAAATTTGGCGTTCATTGTCATCTTTTAAAGGTGATGCAAAAATAGACACTTGGATTTATCGATTGGCTATAAATACTGCCATTTCATTTATCAGAAAAAAGAAAACCCGCAAAAAATATCATTCCAAGTATCATAAGGAAAAAGATACAAGAAAAGAAGCTCCGGAAATTATAACGGGGGAAAAGAACGAAAAGGTGGAATCACTTTATAAAGCAATTGAAGAATTAGATACCACTGAAAAGGCAATAATTACTATGTATTTGGACAACTTCAGTTATGCCGAAATAGCCTATGTAACAGATATTACAGAAAACTATGTTGGCGTAAAACTACATAGAATTAAGAATAAATTATCCAAAATGATCAATCAATAGTTATGGAATTAGATGATCTAAAAAATATATGGAAACAACAGGATGACGTTGCAGAAGAAACGTATTCCAGTTCCAAGCTGGTCAATTCAGTAGATAATAAAATGAGCTCTTTGGAAAAAAAGATTAAAAAAAGAGATCGGCTGGAGTTTCTTGTTTCTGTATTCCTGATTGTAATATTTTCGATCGTATTCTTCATGTCGACATCTATCTTTACACAAATAGGATGTGGTATTGTAGTATTATCATGTATTTATATAAGCTATCGTCTTAAAACCGCCCAAATAAAAAAAAGTGACTGGCAAGAATCTTTTAATCATTCTCTACATGAGCATATACAGCATGAATTGAAGCAGATACGTCGACAGAAAAGGCTGCTCGAAAATATTGTCTGGTGGTATATTGCCCCTATTACCATTGGATTAATTTTTATAACCATAGGTGGCGATTCTTCTTTTCAATTTAAAGTCATCTATCTCTTAATAGTTGGGGGAATTGGAATAATTGTCTGGAAATATAATCAGCGATCAGTTAGGAAAAAGTTCAATCCCCTTATTCAAGAATTTGAGCAAGCTATTAAGACTATTGAACAAGAGGAGAAAACGTAAAAGTGACTAAAAATAACATATGCAGATTATTACTTCTCAATTAAATTCACTTTACAACAAATATATTCTTCTCATAACATATTTGTAATGGATATTATTTTTGATTTGTAAGAGTTTATTGGGGTTTAGATGATGGTTTTAATAAGACATAAGTTATTGAATAAAAAGGAATCTTGGTTACTAATAGTGACCAAATCAATAGTATTTTGTAAAGTCTTTTTAACATAGATAGCATTATTATGAATAATAATATTATAAATTCTTCCGCAATATTTCTTCAGCTAATATTAACTACCGTTCTAATATCAGCTCAACCAGTTTTATCCCAATCTCAACAATCCATTGATATTGATTCTTTTAAAACTACTGTTGACTCGGTTTTAGAAGAAAAGAAAATACCGGGTGCTGGGATTGCACTAGTCCACAAGGATTCGGTGATTTGGTCTGGTGGGATAGGATATGCTAAATTTGACCAAAAAACATCTGTTACCTCAGATCACTTATTCCGAATTGGGTCGGTATCTAAAACTTTTATTGCTCTTGGAATAATGAAACTTGTTCAAGAGCAAAAATTAAGTCTTGACGCTGAAGTACAAAAATTAGTACCTGAAATTGAAATAAAGAATCTCTGGTCTGAAACTGATCCTATCCAGGTGAAGCATTTACTAGAACATACGGCAGGATTTGATGATATGCACTTTAGTGAAACTTATAATACGCAGGATGATCCTGCTATATCATTAAAAAAGGCAATAAATATAATACCGGCATCCAAGGAGGTGCGTTGGAAACCAGGAACGCGTTTTTCCTATTCTAATCCTGGGTATGCTGTAGCAGGATATATTATTGAGAAAATAACAGGCCAAAAATATGAGAAGTATCTTAAAGAAGAGATATTAAAACCAATAGGGATGAGTCAATCTTCATTTTTGTATACTGACTCAGTTGAATCTCAATTAGTATTAGGATATCAGGGATATTATGATCCTGTTGAGTATCAACATATTTATCTGCGCCCTGCTGGATCATTGCATTCATCAGCAAAAGATATGGCAAAGTTTGTCCGAATGATGCTTAATAAAGGTTCCATTTCTGGACAAACAATTATTGCAGACAGTTTATTCAATCGAATGGAAACTCCAACGACAACTCTTGCTGCGAAAAAAGGGTTGGAAAATGGATATGGCCTTGGCATTCTAAGAGGAGAGATTGAAGGCCATCAATACTTTGGACATGATGGGGCTATTAATGGATTTTCATCACGATACATGTATTTCCCTGAGTATGATCTTGGGTTGGCAATTTTAGTGAATAAAATGACTTCACTTAGTGACCTCACCAAAGAGGTTACTAAACTGTTACTGAAGGAATACTCTAAGTTGAGTCCTACACCAACAATTGAACTTACGGAAGATCAGCTAAATAAATACGAAGGCTATTATGAGCATGAAAGTATTAGAAATGAGCTTGCTGAACCGTTTTCCACTATATTTCGTGGTGTCACACTAAGTGTGTCAAATGACACTCTTTATGCAAAGGAGTTTATGGGATCTCCAGAGCCCTTATTGCCAATTGGTAAACAGAAATTTAGAAGTGAAAATAATAGATTGGCAACTACTATTTTGATGGATACCGAAGAGTATGGATCTGTCATGCGATACAATGAGGGATTCTATGTTAAAACGGGAAGTTGGAAGAAATATGTTTATCGTAGTGCGTTCCTAGGGGGATTAGGCATATTATCAATTTTCTTACTGTTTAGTTTAGGTTGGATTCCATTTGAGGGATATCGAAAATACAGTTCCCAATATTCCCCCTTCCCATATCAGCCACTTTTTTGGTGGCCGTTTTCAGCAATATGTAGCATTATTTTATTAATGTTTGCTGCATCCCAACTGGATTTAATGACTATTGGAGAGCCTACAGTCCCCAATGTATTAATTACAGTTGCAACCTATCTGTTTGGAATTTGTTCGTTGGGATCTTTGTGGACGAGTATTAAAAGTTGGAAAAAAGATATTTCTATCGGTTATAAAGTTTTCTTTTCATTGACCTCAGCTACCTTATTTGGTTTCACACTATTTCTTATTTATTGGGACTTGATGGGTATTATGTTTTGGGCTTATTAATTCTCAAAGTTTTCATTCTAAGAAAAGTTGTTAATGTCAATTATTAAATCTCGTTTGATCTGTTGATAAGCAATGGTATTAATATTTCGTTAAGGTTTTTAAGATTTAATTAAGCTATTTGGAAACAGTAAAGTGCTATACTTAAATCAGTTGATTTTTTATAAAGTGTCCTGATAAAAAATTTATATAAAAATGATGTGTGGAAAATTTTTAAAAAACTCAGGCATTCATCTAGTTACCTTTTTACTGCTGCCGTATTTAGCAATTGCTCAAGATGATTGTAAGATTCCTGAGGATTTGTTTGCAAATCAGAGTGAAAATTACATTTTTCAAAAGAAATGCAATTCTGAAGATCTTGCTGAAATGCCCATATATAATCCCGAGAATTATAGCCACATCAAGATTTATACGCCTTCTAAAAAATTACATTTCAATATGCCAGTGGTAGGGGAAAAAAATTCAACTAAAAATGGTCAAGCTTTTTCAACTAAGTTCACAGTAGGTATTACGGTTTTTGATATGCCTACGGGCCAATCAGGTATGATTATAGTTGGTGCGTCCACTTAAAGTATTTTTTATTTGATTAAGAGGGTAAAATCCAGTTTATGAAAAGTTTTGATAGCTCTTCTTCAAAAGTTAACCGGCCCAGTGGTAAATATCAGAATAGAATTCTTGTCAAGAGCTGCGACCGTAAGGTATTTATTGAAGTTGATGAAATTGAATGGATAGAGTCATCGGGAAACTATGTAAAATTAAATCTTCGCGATAATACCTACTTGGTGAGAGGTACCCTGAAAAAATTAGAAAATTGTCTTGATCCGCTTCATTTTGTGCGAATACATCGTTCTTGTATTGTTAACATCAACATGGTAAAAGAAATTGAACCATGGTTTTCCGGTGATGCTAAAGTGATACTGAAAAATGGGGAAAGTCTAAAATTAAGTCGTAATTACAAGGATAACCTTGAAAGATTTAAAATAGATTAGTCGAGAACGGGGATGTGACAAAATCGTCTATCTTGGTGACATGGATTAGCTCAATTTAGGTAAGTTTTCGGTGTGGTTTCCGATCAATAAGGATTTCTGGTCTTTTTTGCTAATATACAAATGTGAAAAAAATTGCACGTAAGTAATGATGACTGCCAGAAGCAACAGCCGGATGTTTCTCGGTTAACCTAAATAGCCTATCGGGTTGGTCGTTCTTGAGTTTGCACTTATAGGTATAGATCCTCCCGCAAATGCCTACTACTTTATAGCTCTGATGATTGCTTAAACGTGGATTGATTATCTTGATAAAAGGGATGCTCTTCACTGATGATCCTTAAGAAAAATAAGGGATGCCCCTATTATCTACTAGATTCATCCCTTATTTGAATTAGCCAATAAGCCGATTGAACAAAGACTTTAAAAGACCTTCTATGCGAACTAATATTTTTCCTCCGAATTGATTAACGACAATACGCAGTTCATTAAGAAACAGATCCAGCAATCGCTCCTTTTCCTGTGGGGAGAGCTTTTTCCCTTCTTCGCTGTTGGGATTGGTGTACTGAGCGTAGAGACGAAGAATATTTTGGGCTTTTTCAAACAAGGTCCGGAGTTGAACCGAGGCGGACAGTTCCACGATCCCCAATATAACCACACCGATCTCGGCGGATACTAAAGATGGAGCTTATAATTTTTAGAGCTTTTGGATTTGTGTCATAATCAGGTTTTATGAGGAATAATTGCATAGGATTATGTACCAGGCAAAGATGAGGTTTTATGTATCACCAATATGAATAATATCGGTAGTTTGCCGGGAAGTTTATATTAGGCGGGCACTGTTTTGAAAGTACGCCCGGAAGGATTCGAACCCTCAGCCTTCTGATCCGAAGTCAGACGCTCTATCCAGTTGAGCTACGGGCGCATGTAAGGCTTAAATATTGAATGATGAATTTTGAATTAAACTTGAAAGAGTATTCAAAATTAAAAACGTAACATTCAACATTGCCTGCAAAACAGGCTTGGAATATACAAATATTAGCAGAGTAAAACAGCCACAAGCGGCACAGAAATTTTAGGCAAACGTTAAGAAATGTTTTAGCGTTGGAAACAATCCATAATAATGTGCATACTAGTATTTTAACCTGAACTAATATTCGCCTTATGAAATTTTCTATTATACATACTACAGCTTGTATTTTGCTTTTACTGGTAAGTTGTGCCGGCTCACCTGACATTGACGTTGAGGATACTTCTCAATCTTATGAGATAGAAACCGTTGTTGAAGGTGTTGCTGTACCCTGGGGCATGGTATGGCTGCCCAATGGAGATATGCTTATCACCAACCGTAACGGAGAACTTCATGTTTTTAGCGATGGAGAGTTGGTTGAAGAGCCTGTGCAGGGGCTGCCTGAAATTAATGCATTTGGACAAGGTGGGTTGATGGATCTTGAGCTTCATCCCAATTATGAACAAAACGGTTGGATTTACATATCCTATTCCAGTCCGGATGGGTCGGGTTCGGGAGCAAATACAGCCATCATGCGTGCCCGCCTTGAAAACAACGCATTGGTTGACAAGGAGGTATTGTACAAAGCAGAGCCCAATTCAAACCGTGGACAGCATTTTGGCGGACGCATTGAGTTTGACAAGGAAGGGTATCTTTATTTTAGCGTTGGTGATCGTGGAAACCGCGATGTGAATCCCCAAGATATTACCCGCGATAATGGCAAGGTATACCGACTGCATGATGATGGGAGTATTCCCGAAGACAATCCCTTTGTAGGTAAAGAAGGCCTTGATGCCATCTATTCCTATGGACACCGAAATCCACAGGGTATGGATATGCATCCTGAAACAGGCCAAATATGGACTCACGAGCATGGACCGCGTGGCGGAGATGAAATTAACATCATTGAAAAAGGGAAAAACTATGGCTGGCCGGTCATCAGCTTTGGTATCAATTACAGTGGTACAGAGTTTGCCGAAGATACGGCCAAAGCCGGCATGGAACAGCCCGAATGGTATTGGGATCCATCTATCGCTCCATCAGGAATGACTTTTGTCACCAGTGATAAATATCCCGAATGGCAGGGAGATCTCTTGGTTGGATCACTCAAATTTAACTACGTGGTCTGGTGCAAGGTTAAAGACAATAATAAAGTAACCGGCGAAAAAATAATTTTTGAAGAAATTGGACGAGTGAGAAACATCCGCCAAGGGCCTGATGGCTATATATATGTGGCAACAGAAGGAAATGGAATTGTACGAATTGTTCCCCAAAAAGGGTAAGCGACGAGTAAATAAACTCATATCCCAGAAAAGGAATATGGGCGCAATATTTTATGGGGGTATATAGTCAATTAGCCTAAGTTTTTAAACTCACCCTCAAACATAATATCAACAATACTTTTGCGGCTTCGGAGTGCTTGTTTTGACTCGTGAAATTTTTTGGCCAACGAATTGGGATCACCTAAATAGCCAAGTGCAAACATCGTAACGGGAGAATATCTCTCTGGGATGTATAAATATCTCTTGCCTTATCGGGTAGAATACCTGCCATTTGGGGGATAAATACATTGTGCTTGGTGGCTTCAAATGTCAGATATGTTATGGCCTGACCTACATCATGGGCGCCATGTTTGTTGGGATTACCGTTATGGCTAAATTGCTCTTTGGCAATGGTCAATCCTAATACCGGTGCTCCGGTTGCCCACTCTGCATTATATTCGTTAAGTACTTGGGCAAGTTCATTGTATGTGTCTGGTTCTTTTTTTGTAGCGACGTTAATTTTTACGGGCTTGGACACGTACCCCACACCGGCTTATTGCTTTCTGTTAGTGGACTGCCTATTGAAAAATTAGAAGGCTCTGAAGAAATATTAGATACACACCAGCCGCTGAGATCCTGATTAAAAGAACTCGCATCTGCAAACATGGACACCATATCTGTGACCTCAGATACGTCCCAACTGCCCAGATCCCCATTGAAAGAGCCGGCACCCCAAAACATGAATCTCATTTCTTTCACTCCGGACACATCCCAAGTACTGAGATCCCCATTGAAGGAGCTGGCATCAATAAACATGCGAGCCATATTCGTTACCGCAGAAACATCCCAAGTGCTAATGTCCTCATTAAAAGAGCTTGCACCTTCAAACATGGACCCCATATCTGTTACACTGGACACATTCCAGCTGCTCAGATCCATGTTGAAGGAAGAAGCACCACGAAATATGGAATCCATAGTTGTTACGCTGCTCACATCCCAACTGCTGAGGTCCCCATTGAAGGAACTAGCATCAACAAACATGCCGAACATATTTGTTACTGCAGATACATCCCAGCTGCTCAGGTTCCCGTTGAAGAAGTCTGCACCTTCAAACATGGCTGCCATGAACGTTACGTTGCTTACATCCCAGCTGCTAAGATCCACATTAAAGGAAGAAGCATCACGAAACATGAAACCCATATTTGTTACCGCAGACACATCCCAGTGACTGATGTCTCCGTTAAAAGAGCTTGCACCATCAAATAAAGTACTCATATCGGTGATCCCGCTGGTACAGGTGGTTTCGGCATTGGCAGGAGTAATTTGCGCAGCTGTTCTTTTGGTATAGGTGGTGCTGTTAATCGTGCCGGTATCGCCCACAGAGGCATCATCGCAAGTAATGGTTACTCCGTTAGAGGCCAGTTTAAATGCTTTCTCAAATACGGCTGTTACCTGTTTGGGCTCGTCAATCGTAAGCTGTTGCGGATTGGCCGTGCCGGTGATGTCCCCCTGCCATTCTATAAACTCCCAGCCGGTATCAGGGTTGGCTGTCAGCTCTACCTCCGTGCCACTGTCGTAGTCGGTGGGCTTGGGAGAGACCACCTGTTCGTCAACCGTGCCCTGTCCGGAGGTATCCACGGTGAGGGCGTACTGCTTCTTCTCAAAAATAGCCGTAATGTCTTTGTCGGCATCCATAGTAACAGAAGCTGCGCTGCTGCTGCCGCTGTAGTCGCCTTCCCAGCGGTCAAAAACCCATTCCTGGCTGGGGCTTGCCGTGATGTTGGCCGTGCTGCCTTTGTCATACACCTGCTCGGCAGGCGACACGCTGCCGCCTTCGGAGGGAGAAGCCGTAAGGGTTAGAGTATATTGTGGAGTCGAGTTATTGGAACCACAGGCAGCAAATATGAAAATTCCGGCTAGCAACAGGGCTGAAAATGATAGCTTCTTCATAAGAAAATATTTTTTATAGATGTAAATACGAATTGATCAAGCAGTAATACCTTGAAAAAAATAATTGGTTTATTAGTATCTACGTGGGGGAAATTAGAAAGGGCTCAATTAATCTTGGGAAAATATGACACCTCTCTTCTCGTGTATCTCGGGTTCTTTTATTGTTTTATTTTTAATCAAACGATAAAGACCCAGACCATGTTTAAATAATGAATTAGAAACTGAATGAAACTATAATTAAATGAAGCTAGTTGATCCGTCGGGAAATGAAATAACAAGCAAAGAAAACGAAGATGCCAAAGAACTGGAAAAGCAACTGTCCGGTAAAATTGAAGAAATGCTGGAACCGGTGATGAATAAGATCAAGCTTTCCGGTGCGCAGGTGCCGCAGCAACAGCTGATGCAAATAAGCTCTGCTGCTCAGCAAATGCTGTTTAACAGAATGATTTATAACTTGTTGGTGAAGGCTGGAATTGAAGACATCAGTGAAGTGCTCTCTGAAGATGATGTAGAAGAACTATCAACATCATTGAAGAATCAGATAAAAATTGCTGATCCGGATGAGCAGGAAGATCAAATGGCAAAGATGCAGGAGATGATGAAGCAGCAACAGGAGCAAAATAATCCTGAAGCGTAGTTAATGCCAGATATATTTGATATGCTAGCGAAGGAATTAATTCCTTCGCTAACTCAGAAAAGGCCTTGACCCACCAGTTGGTGGACAGATATACATATCTTTAAGTTTATAATATCAGCATGGCATCTCCAAAGGAATAGAAGCGGTATCTTTCCTTGATGGCGTGCTGATATATTTTTTTCATTTCATTAAATCCGGTCAGCGCAGCTACCAGCATTAACAAGGTGCTCTTAGGCAGATGAAAATTAGTGATGAGAGCATCAACGGCTTTGAAATTATAGCCGGGACGAATAAAGATGTCTGTATCCGTTTGGATGGGCTCAAACTTTTTTCTCTGTTGCAGGGCTGATTCCAGCACTCGGATACTGGTTGTGCCTATGGCCGTAATGTGTGTTGCCGCATTGAGGGCATGGGCTGTTTGCTCATTAAGTTTAAACCATTCGCTGTGCATCGTGTGTTCGTCAATGTTCTCTTCCTTTACGGGAGCAAAGGTTCCAAGGCCTACATGCAGCGTTACTTCCTGCCAGGAAATACCTTCAGCTTTAATTTTTTGGAGAAGGTCATCAGTAAAATGAAGTCCGGCTGTTGGTGCGGCTTTGCTGCCTAAGTCTCGGGCGTAAACCGTTTGATATTCATCTGAAAGTTCTTCGTTTTGCTCAATATATGGCGGGAAAGGCGTGTGTTTGTGCTGATCATAAACAGGATCATTCAAACCGGGGACTAATCTAAGTGTTCGAATTCCTTCCTCATCAATGTTGGTAACTGTCGCTGATATCTTATCTGTCAGCTCAAGGGTTTTTCCTTTTTTGAACTTCTTGCCGGGCCGTACCATGGCACGAACAGTATCATCATTGACCGATTCTAAAATGAAGATTTCTTTGTTGCCTTCATCAAAAAGAAGCCGGCACTTTTTTACCTTGCTGTTGTTGGCAACAAGGGTAGTTTGCTTGGGCAAATACTTTATAAGGTTGTAGAAGTAGTCGTCTGTAATTTGTCCGGTTGAACGATCATAGACCAATAGCCGTGCATGATCACGGGGTTGTGCAGGTTCTTGGGCGATGAGTTCTTCAGGAAGGTCATAGTCAAAATCGGAAAGAGAGTAATTCATAAATCGGGGCAAACTTATTCAAAGGGAATATTCAATTGTTCAAAGATGCCTTCTTCATTCAGGTTTAGATTTGAAAGTGTGATGCCCAGCAGCCTGACTTTTCGCTCTCCTACTTCTGTATATTCCAGAAGAGACTTGGCTGTTTCGGCAATGTCATCAGCATCATTAATATAATGATTAAATGAAGTACTTCGGGTCAGGGTTTCAAAATCATCATAGCGGACCTTGAGTGTCACTGTTTTACCGGCGGCTTGCTTTTTTTTCATACTGGAAGATACTTTTTCGGCCAGTTCTTCCAGAAAATTATTGATCCACTTGAGATCATCTTTGTCTTCAGAAAATGTACGCTCTTTTCCAATAGATTTTCGTATGCGGTGCGCTTTAACCTCTCTGTTGTCAATGCCACGCACAATCCGGTAATAATAGCGGCCCGTTTTACCGAATTTTTCGAACAGGTCAATTTCGCTCCATTCTTTTAGGTCTTTTCCGGTGTGAATACCCAGAGACTTCATCTTTTCTTCTGTAGCAGATCCAATGCCATAAAACTCACCAATTTCCAGTTCTTCTAAAAAAGTGTCAGCTTTATCAGGTGTAATTACCGCCATGCCGTTGGGCTTGTTGATATCGGATGCTACTTTGGCCAAAAATTTGTTAAATGCCACACCGGCAGAGGCATTAAGTCGTGTTTTTTCTTTGATCTTCCTGCGAATTTTTTTGGCAATTAATGTGGCCGAAGGGAGGTTAATATGGTTTTCAGTAACATCAAGATAGGCCTCATCCAGCGAGAGGGGTTCAACCAGGTCGGTGTATTGGTAGAAAATTTCGCGTATTTGCCGGGAAACTTCTCTATATACTTCAAAGCGAGGTTTCACAAAAATTGCTTGTGGACAAAGCCGCACTGCTTTTGCTGCCGGCATAGCTGAATGAACCCCAAACTTGCGTACTTCATAGCTGGCTGCCGCTACTACACCGCGACCTTCCGGCGAACCGCCTACAATCACGGGTTTCCCACGATATTCGGGGAAATCACGCTGTTCTACAGATGCATAAAAAGCATCCATATCGATATGAATAATTTTGCGAATAGGAATTTCCATAGGCCTGTATAGAGTACCCATTAATATAATTGCTGAAGGGATAGAAATCAGTAAAGAAAGCAATTCTAAAATTTGTATTTTTCTGTCTATTTTAGAACAAAAGAAACTGGAAACTAATTTTTTATAACGATGGAAGAGTTAAACGGAGCAACAATTTTTTGGTTAATTACTTTGGGGATGCTTATTGGTGCTTCTGCTAAGGTGGTAATGGGGAATAAGGGATTAACAATGATTTCAAATCTGGCTGGTGGAATTGCCGGGACTTTAATTGTAGGAGGTATTGCCGTTGAGCTGCAAATGCCCGGTGCCCTGCTCTTCGGAATTTTGGGAAGCTTGTCCATCCTTTTTTTGGGGAATGTATTTTTTGTTACCTCAGAAATGGAAGAACATTAACGCTTGTATATAAGTAGTTATCGGCTAATAATTTAAAGCTCTGGCATCTTTCGTTAATTTTTTTAAATTAGGTCAGGGATAGTGATAGGATGCAATGGAAGCCCTCCGGTTGGGGGGCTTTTTTTATTTTCTAAAAAAAATCGGATCAAATCTTTGTTTTCTGAGGGATCAATTCCTGTTTTTGGTTTAGTTGCTCATCTTTTTGCAGGGCTTCCCTGTATTATAGCATCATGGGCTTTATGGGCACGCGTTCCATGGTCGGCAGGCTGGGGCATGTTTACGATGGGCCTAATTCTTTATGGGAATCTAAGTTCGATGGGAGAGGCTATTTTTGATAACCCGGCCCGCGCTATACCAATGGTTATTATTGTGCTGGTAGTGATGCAAAGCTTTCCATTTATGATAAAAGATATTCAGCGCTATCCATGAACTAGTGAAACATCAGCGTTGTCAGCACGTGAAAAGAAACAGACGAAAAAAATGCTGATGATAAAGATGTCTTCTGAACAATATAGCCCAACTGAAAAGTTATCATTCAACGAACTTAAGGAGCTTGACGCTTACTTTGATAAACAACTGAATGCCTCATCAACAGAACCGGAAAGAGGGAAATCATTTTCCTTCAAAAGGCTTCTTCTGTGGGTAACAGGGATCTTGGCTTCTATACTGCTTCCTTTTATTGTCTTGATCAGAGGCTCTCTTTATGCCTACATGAGCTATGGATTAAGTGGTTGGATTGCACTACTTGCAGGGGTTGTGGCAACCAGTTTGCTGTTGATGGGTTATGCTCTTGTCGTGAACTATGCTGTCACTAAATCATACCGAGTTCATAAATACATTCGAAGGGGCATTATCGCATTAGTTGTAGCCTATTGTGGTTATGGCCTGCTCTATCTTTCAAGTATGAATGCTAAAAACGCCGAAGTCCAATCTTACTATAGCTCTTTACACCCCATTTTAAGAGTATCTTTATCTACAGTCATTCTGGCTGATGGAGATCTGGTTATTACTGATTTACAACGCAGCCCGGAAGCGTATGAAGCAATGGGATTGACGGTAAATAATAATTCAAAACATTTTCCACAGGAGGAAGGGTATGTGCATGCGGCAGACATCAGAACAATAGGGCGGGCTGAATGGAAGAACTGGCTTACAGAAAAAAGCTTTCAGCTTTTAGGCTTTAAAACAGTACGGCATGTGGGCACTGCCGACCACCTTCATATTTCTTTACCATAAAAAAATTAATAATATACACGAAAGGAAAACGATTAAAGGGAGAATAAAATATGGGAATGGACAAAAAATATTCGTTATGGCTTCGTCCACAGGGTGATATAGCATTTAGTCTGAAGCAACGGATTGAAAAGCTCAGCGAAAAATATAAAAGTCCTACATTTGAACCGCACGTGACACTTCTGGGCGGACTGGAATCCGGAGAAACAGCCTTGTCTCAGCTCACCGATACGCTTGCAGGTGCTCTACAACCTTTTGATCTTATCTTGACACAGGCAGATATTGGGAATACTTTCTATCAATCTGTTTTTGCACGCATAAAAAAAACAGAGGAAATTTTAAAAGCTCGAGAAACCGCCCAAAAATTATTCTCCGTAGAGGCTGATGATAAGAAAGATCAGTTTCCCCATCTCAGCCTTATGTATGGCGATTTCACAAGAGAACAAAAGGAGCGCGTGCTGAACGCCATGGGTAGAGAGTTCCATATTAGGTTTACGGTAAGCAGCCTTCTTTTAGTAGATACCAGCGGATCTCCTAAAGAATGGAAAAAGATTCATTCTGCTGAATTTGCCAAAGGAAATTAGGACTTGGTAAAAATTGTAGCAGGAGTTGACACTCTGCAATAATATTGCGATTGTCCTGCATATAATTTTAAATTAAAGCAAGTAAAATACCCACCCTAATTATCATAACTTCCCATGTCTGATTACAAGTTTTTTGCTCAAGTTAATAAAGCCTTTGATAAAGCCGCTCAGTTTTCAACCTTTGACAAAGGCATTCTAAGCCAAATAAAAATTTGCAATAGCGTATACCATTTCACCTTTCCATTAAAGAGGGATGATGGGACCATTGAGGTTCTGGATGGATGGAGGGTTGAGCATAGTCATCATAAATTGCCTACAAAAGGCGGGATTCGTTATAGCACGACTGTTAATGAAGATGAAACGATGGCTTTAGCTGCCCTGATGACCTACAAGTGTGCTGTGGTTGATGTGCCGTTTGGAGGTGCAAAGGGTGGTATATGCATCGATAAGCAAAAATATTCTAAAGGAGAACTTGAGCGAGTTACCCGGCGCTATACGTACGAGCTCATAAAGAAAGATTTTATCGGTCCCGGAAGTGATGTACCTGCGCCCGATTATGGTACGGGTGCCCAGGAGATGGGCTGGATTTTGGATACGTACCGCCAGCTTCACTCAGACCTTAACAGCGAAGGCTGTGTAACGGGTAAGCCTATTCCCATGGGTGGCATCAGGGGACGAACCGAAGCTACCGGAAGGGGGGTATTTTTTGGAATCCGGGAAGCTTGTAAAAGTAAAGAAGACATGGATGATCTGGGGCTTAGCCAAGGGTTAGAAGGCAAAACATTTATCATTCAAGGCCTTGGAAATGTAGGATACCATGCAGCTAAGTACTTGATAGAAGGAGGCGCTAAGATGGTTGGTGTCGCCGAGTATGAAGGGTCTATCTATGATTCTGAAGGAATGGATCTTGAAGCTTTGGTTGAATATCGAAAGGACACCGGTTCCGTTGTTGGTTTTGGTAACTCCAAAGAGCTTGCTGATAACGCTGCCGTACTCGAAGAAGAATGTGATATTTTAGTACCGGCTGCTCTTGAGAATCAAATCAATGATAGTAATGCTTCCAATATCAAAGCTAAGATTATTGCAGAAGCTGCCAACGGCCCAACAACTACCGGAGCACATAAAACACTGAAAGATAAGGGAGCGCTTATCATACCTGATACTTATCTCAATGCGGGTGGGGTTACAGTATCTTATTTTGAATGGCTTAAGAACCTTTCGCATGTTCGATTCGGCCGTATGGAGAAAAGGGCTGAAGAAACCAGTTATCGTAAAATATTAAATACTATTGAGGGCATTTCTGACCGGACATTTACCGAAGAGGAAATGAAAAATCTGGCCAGCGGAGCTGGTGAATACGATCTTGTGGACTCGGGACTTGAAGAAACCATGGTTGTAGCATACCAAGAGATTAATGAGTTGCGTAAGAAACACGATATTGATTTAAGAACTGCCGCTTTCTTAAGTGCCATTGATAAGGTGGCAGTTATTTACGAACAAATGGGCATTTTCCCATGATATAAAAAAGCCCCGATGTTCAGGTCGGGGCTTAATGGGTTATTTATGCTTAGAATGCAATGCTGTCAAATATGTTAAAGGGAGTAATTATCTTTGTAAGCCCTTAAGTTGTTGACCGCATACAAAAAGCTTTACGAAACTTTGAGAAACTAGTTTCATGATTTCATTCTATTTAATGATGTTTCTGGTTCCCTTCCTGATTATCGGTTTGGCAGCCTTCCTGGCCCATAAAGAAAAGGGACGCCAAGGTGGATGAGACACAGGTTATATCACTGGCCGTTGATGAATATGCCATCGGGGCTTTCATCGGTTACCTGATGCTTCTGATTGGCATTGGCATTTATTCTTCGCGCTTTTCTTCTGAAGGAATCAGTGAGTTTTTTGTGGGTGGCCGAAAGATGAACCGCTTTGTAATTGCACTTTCTGCTGTGGTCTCAGGGCGAAGCGCCTGGTTGCTGCTTGGAGTAACAGGTATGGCCTATACGCAGGGTGCTTCAGCTGTTTGGGCGGTAGCGGGATATATTACCGTAGAACTTTTCCTGTTTTTGTACTATGCCCGAAGGCTCAGAAACTTTTCTGAAAGATATGATTGTATTACCCTTCCCGACTTTTTTGCCGAGCGATTTAATGATAAAAATGGCACACTTAGAATGCTGCTGGTTGTTGTCTTCTTAATTTTTATGGTCAGCTATGTGTCATCACAGTTTGTAGCAGGTGGTAAGGCTTTTTCTTCCAGCTTTCATATTGACCAGACGACGGGGATTATTCTATCGGCCGTCATAATATTTGCTTATACAGTTCTGGGAGGATTTTTGGCGGTGAGCCTTACCGATATGTTTCAGGCTATTTTTATGATTTTTGCACTGGTGGTTCTGCCCTTTATTGCCATTGCAAATGCGGGCGGACTTTCTGTTGTCCTGTCTCAACTTTCTGAATTAGAAACAGGTATGATTGATCCCTTTGCTATTTCTGTGGGCGGGCTGATTGGCTTTTTAGGGATAGGCCTCGGCTCACCGGGAAGTCCGCATATTCTAACCCGCTATATGGCTATTGACGATGCCAAACAATTGCGATGGACTGCTGTTGTGGGCACAACCTGGAATGTGATTATGGGCTGGGGTGCCTTGTTCATTGGCTTGGCCGGACGTGTATATTTCCCTGAAGTAGAGATGTTGCCCGCTGCTGATGCCGAAAATTTATATCCGGTTTTAGCTCAACAGCATTTACATCCTATTATCTTTGGAGTGGTGGTAGCTTCTATTTTTGCAGCCATCATGTCAACGGCCGACTCTCAGCTGCTGGTTGCAGCTTCATCTGTCGTTCGTGATGTGTATGACCGTATCATAAATAAAGGCCAGGAAATTCCGCAAAAGAAACTGGTACTGTATAGTCGTATCGCTGTTTTATTATTGGTTTTAGCATCGCTGGGCTTTGCACTGGTAGCTAAGCAATATGTGTTTTGGCTGGTGCTTTTTGCCTGGGCGGGACTGGGCGCGGCCATCGGGCCGACTTCGATTCTGGCTCTTTACTGGAAGGGCACGACCAAAGCCGGAGTCATTGCCGGCTTGCTAACGGGGACGGCTGTAACAATTATTTGGTATTATATTCCAATACTAAAAAACAATCTGTATGAACTAATTCCTGCATTTTTCATGGCGCTGCTGGTGACGTGGCTGGTAAGTCTTTATACGAAGAAGCCTGAAAACATAGATGAAGCTTTTATAGAAATGGAGAAGTGAATATGGCTATGAATCTTACCCAGGGTGAGCAGAAAGCATGGCAAAAAGGCACGTATCATAAAGCCTATCATAAGCTGGGAGCACATCTCAAAGAAGCATCAACAGCATTTTCGGTTTGGGCGCCTAATGCAGTAAAGGTCAGCGTTGTGGGTGATTTTAATAAATGGAATGCTTCAGCAAATCCAATGAAGAAGGATGAGGCGACCGGCATTTGGACGGGAGCAATTCCAGAAGCTGCAGAAGGCGATTTTTATAAGTTTGCCATTACTTCTAAAGATGGGAACGACTTTCTAAAGATCGATCCCATGGGCTTTTATTTTGAAAAGCGCCCGAGAGATGCTTCCGTAATTTATGACTTAAGTGGGTTTGACTGGCAGGATGACAGCTGGATGGCTCATCGACCGCAAAAGCAGGCCTATGACCAACCGATTTCTATTTATGAAGTGCATTTAGGCTCATGGAAAAAAAATGAGGGTGACTTTTTAAGCTATCACGAGCTGGCTGATCAGCTGATTCCCTATGTAGTAAAAATGGGGTTCACCCATATCGAACTTATGCCGATCTGTGAGCATCCCTATGATCCTTCCTGGGGATATCAGGTGACCGGTTTTTTTGCTCCTACCAGTCGCTACGGGGAACCCAAAGACTTTATGCATTTTGTTGACGAATGCCACAAAGCTGGAATAGGTGTTATTATGGACTGGGTACCGGGGCACTTCCCTAAAGACGAACAGGGCCTGCACCTCTTTGATGGCACGCCACTCTATGAATATGAAGATTCGCTTAAAAGGGAACAGAAAGACTGGGGCACCAGCATCTTTGATTATGAAAAGGCCGGAGTGAGAAATTTTCTGATATCCAGCGCCAGTTTTTGGCTGGAGAAATATCATATAGATGGATTGCGCATGGATGCCATAGCTTCTATACTGTATTTGGATTACTCCAAAGAAGCAGATGAATGGAAACCCAATAAACTCGGCGGGAAAGAGAACCTGGAAGCAGTCTCTTTTTTGAAGGATTTGAATGCAATCATTCATGAAAAGTTTTCGGGTGTGCTCACTTTTGCTGAAGAGTCATCGGCTTGGCCGGGTGTTACAAAGCCTGTTTCAGAAGGTGGCCTGGGCTTTGATTACAAATGGAACATGGGCTGGATGAATGATACGCTCAGCTATCTGGAAATGGATGCTGTAGAAAGAAAAGAAAATCCGGAAAAAATTACCTTTCCAATAGCATATGCTAAAAATGAACGCTTTGTATTGCCATTGTCGCACGATGAAGTGGTTCATCTAAAAAAGCCGCTGGCATTAAAAGCTCCGGGTGAAGAGTCTGAAAAGCTGGCGAATTTGCGACTACTCTATACCTATATGATTGGACATCCCGGTAAAAAGCTTCTTTTTATGGGTGGTGAGTTTGCGCAGACTACAGAATGGGCAGAGCACAAGTCTTTAGATTGGCAATTGCTGGAAAATGAACATCACAAAGGGGTAAAGAGGCTGGTAGAAGACTTATTGAAGCTTTACAGCTCACACCCTGCTTTATTCGCCAATGAACAAGAAGAAAACAATTTTGAATGGATAGATCTGAAAGCAAAAAAAGAAGGGTTATTTTCATTTATAAGGACTTCAGGTTCTGATAGGGATAGGTTGTATTTTATTCTTAATTTCAGCGATCGGCCAATTCAGCAATATCAGTCAAAATTTTTGTTAAATAAAAAATATGATGTCATTCTAAATAGCGATTCAGAATACTACGGAGGAATGAATACAAGTAGTATAAATAATGCCCAACAGATCACCTTAGCCCCATTCTCTGGCTTAGTTTTGTCAGTTGAAAATTAATATCACCTTATTAATTAAAGTGTTCAGAGAAAAATATGTCCATTTAAGCAATATAAAATTCCATTCAACTTTAATTAAAAGCTTTGTTTTAGTATCTTTGACCGTTTAATTTGTGAAATTAGTTCATTTATGCCGTTTAAACTGAATCATCTTCCCAACCGAACTGAAAAACCCCGAGATAAAGGTATTACACTTGTTCTTGACAAGGGGCTTAGTGTGAGCCAGGCTGAAGATTTTTGTGAGGCTGCTTCCGGTTATATGGATATCGTAAAACTTGGATGGGGAACCAGCTATGTGACACAAAATCTGGAGGACAAGTTAGCTGTTTATTCAAATGCTGATATTCCTGTTTATTTTGGTGGTACACTATTCGAGGCCTATGTGCTCAGAGATCAGCTGGATGGATACATGCAGTTATTAGATCGGTTTGGTATTGAGTATGCTGAAGTATCTAACGGTACCATCTGGCTTTCGGATAAACGTAAAGTTGAAATCATTAAAAAGATGAGCAAGCACTTTACTATTTTATCCGAGATTGGCAGCAAAAATCCTAATGATATTATTCCACCTTATAAGTGGGTAAAAATGATAGAGCGCGAGCTGGATGCGGGTGCTTGGAAAATAATTTGTGAAGCCAGAGAAAGTGGAACAGTTGGTGTATTTCGTCCTAATGGCGAAGTTCGTTCCGGTCTCATTGATGAGATTGCAGATCAAATTTCGGTTGAGAAGCTTATTTTTGAAGCGCCGAAAAAAGAACAACAAGTTTGGTTCATTAAAAAGTTTGGAAGTAATGTTAACTTGGGCAATGTGCAACCTTCTGAGGTAATACCAGTTGAAACATTGCGTCTGGGTTTGCGAAGCGACACACTGTTTGATTTCTATTCATTGGATGATGAGGAAATGGGTCAGCTTTACAATGGACAGGAAACCAGCCAATCTAAGACCTCCGATTAAATTAGACTTTTCAATTAACGTTTTAACACAAAGTAATTTATGAAAGTATTATACGCTGCTGCTGAAATTTCCCCATTCGCAAGAATGACAAACACGGCTGATCTTTTACGATTTTTGCCTGCTTCATTGCAAGACAAAGGATATGAAATACGAATTCTCTTGCCGAAGTATGGGACGATTAATGATCGAAGAAATCGTTTGCACGAGGTGATCCGACTTTCAGGCATTGATGTAAAAGTTGGTGACAAGACAGAAAGTATGGGCATTAAAGTAGCTAGCATTCCCAATGCCAAGCTGCAAGTGTACTTCCTCGATAATGACACTTATTTCAAGCGTAAAGCATTATTTATGGACCCTGATTCAGGTGAACACTATGATGACAATGACGAGCGTTTAGTCTTTTACAATAAAGGAGTACTTGAAACAGTTATGAAGCTTGGTTGGGAACCGGATATCATTCATTGTCATGACTGGCCAGCCGGATTAATTCCATTATTGGTTAAGCAGTCATATAAAGATGTTGAGCTATTTAAAAATTCTAAAATAGTCTACAACGTCCACCATCCAGAAAATAATGGTGTATATGATGAGAAGATTCTGGATCTTCTGGACTTGCCGGATTCTTTTGATAGATCAGAGTTTGTAACCGATGGTAAAATTGATCTCAGAAGCATTGGGCTGCGGTTAAGTGATCATGTTGTAACCGGCAATCAGTTAACTGATCAGCTTGATGATGAATTCAAAAATTTTGATATCAAGCCAACCAAAATTCAAGGTTCTCCAGAAATGGTTTCAGATAAATTCGCTGAGTATTACGATGATATTGCTGGAACTGACGAGGAAGAAGAGTAATCATAAATTTTAAAATTAAGTGGTATTTCGTTGCAGATTTATATGAACGGTACTCGTGATATTAAAGTCCTATCCGGACTTTTCTTAACAATTTTTATTTTTTTATCAGGTATTGGATGCGAAAATCCTGGCTCGGTTGGTAGGCAAATAGATGATTCAAACATAAATGTTGCTGACACTACCATTTATATTCCAAGTACTTCAGTTGATTCGGTAGATACCTACTCAGGATTGCTTGATGTATTTAGTTCTGGAATTTTTGACGATCCTTTATTTGGTAGAGTTGAAGCAACGTCACTTCTAAAGCCTTCTCTCCTTGCTTTTGATGAAGTTATTGGTCCTAATGCAGTAATGAAGCTTAGACTTCAATATAATTCAAAACGGGTATATGGTGACAGTACTTCTCAAGCCGACTTTGAGATAATAGAACTAGATGAAATTTGGAGAGGTAAAGCATGGAAATATAATGATTTGCCCCCCTTGCCTGATAATTCAGGGATGATAAGTAATACTGTTGCTTCATTTTCAATTTCAAATCAGGATTCTATAGAAGTTACACTTTGGGCAGAATTGGGTAAGCAAGTATGAAAACTATCTATAATAATTCAGACAGTGCCGAGCGTGACTCATTATACTTGAACGAACTTTTTGGGTTAGCAATAGTTCCGCAAAACAATGCACAAATTATACCATTTAGCAGCTCAAACTCTGAGTTTGTTATAGAGGAGGCCGACGATACAACAGTTGTTTCTCTTAGAGATTGGGCAACGAGTATTAAACGTACTAACCAGCCTAATAAGCCAGCTGACACTAATCTTGAGTTTAGCACACTGGAAAAAATGACGAGTTTCAGAATGGATTTGACAGCGGAGGAATTCGGTACAACTGTTAACATTTCAAATGTTGAGCTTATTGTTCCGGTAGATACTGAGACTATGGAACAATCGTTGGATCCGATTGTCTAGTACTACAGTTCGTCCAGAGTCAACTTTTGGAGAGCTCTATTTTTTAAACCCACAGTTACTTTCAGAATCAATAGGTCCTGGTGTACCTTTGAGTACCGGCGAATTTAGTACAGAAGATAATGCATTTCATTTTGACATTACATCATTGGTTAACAGTTCTATTGTTAGTGGTGTTGATGCCAACAAAAGGTTCTATATAACTTTAAATTCAAATGATGGTGTAATAAGATCATCACTCATTTTCAATGAGGATGCTCCTGATATAAAACGTCCAAGACTAATTATTACCTACATAAAATCAGAAGATTTATAGCATTGAAACGATTTACACTTATAGCGTTCTTAATTTGCTTTTGTAGTAGCTTTGTAATGGCTCAGACTTCGGCTAATGACCTGGCAAGGAGTGGCTCTTTCTACTCCAGGGTGGGAGTAGGCTATCCTGTAGATGCCGGTAATGTTATCGGAACTAATATGTTAGGTGTTTCATATACTGATCCTTATGTTGCCAGTTTTTCCAACCCGGCCCACTGGGGATCAACTGTATTTGGAATGGCAACTGGTGGAATAAGTTTGCATAGTTTCAAAGCCGAAGATAACCAGTCATCTGCTACAAATGTTTTATTTGATGTTAAACACTTTCAAATACAATTACCTGTATATAGAAACAAGTTGGGGGTATCTGTTTCTTTAACACCGGAAACCAGTACTTCCTATAAAGATTTTGTGGAAAGTACCTCTACCATTTCAACAGATGGAGATACGCTGTTATATACATCAGAAAATAAGGGAGAAGGTGGTATTAACAGGCTGGAGTTTGGCATGGGATGGAAAATAACTCCTAATATATCAATAGGTTATGCCGCATCGCTGCTCTTTGCATCAATTGATAATGAGGTTGAAATTGATATTCAAGGATCTTCATTTTTGCCGGTAGCCTTTAGAAGAGAAACTAGTGGTCTAGGTTTCGGCAATAGGATTGGTTTGCACGTTAATTTCCCGAAAGTTTTTAATGACGAAGATGGCCTATCTATAGGTTCGACAGTTTCATTACCGGTGAACCTTTCTTCTGAAAGGATTGAAGTATCCGAAAAAATTGTTGATGGAGGTGTTCAGACAGTCACTATTAAAGAAGGTCAGGGACTTGGTGACGGGAGCATTCGATTGCCCATGGAATTAAGTTCAGGAATAGCTTACAAAGTTAATAATCAGTTTACTGTTTCTACAGAATTGCAATATGAGCAATGGTCGGATTATCGATCAGATTTTGATAATGATTCCAGGCAGTTGGTAGATCGTTATAAAACTGGAATAGGATTTAGATATAATCCCTACTTATCAGGATCGGATGCATTTTTTTCACAGTTTAAATACAAATTTGGAGCTACATACGATAATGGACACATAATGTTGAATGGAGAGCGCATAGAAACATTAATGTTTTCTCTGGGATTAGGAATATTAGCTCCAGGACGTAATTCTAATTCCTCCTTAGATCTTGGGTTTGATTTTGGGTTTAGGGGAACAAAAAGCAATAATTTAGTTAAAGAAAACATTTGGGGCCTATCATTATCGCTGAATTTAGCTGAAATATTTTTTAATAGACCCAAGCTAAGATAAAATATTTACGCTGTTGAATAGTTTTAAACAGTAATAATCAAAAAAAAGAAAGAAAAGATGAAAAAGTTGTTAATTGTATTAGGCTTTTTGCTTGTTGGAAGTTCTTCAACATATGCTCAATCACCTCCACAAGGACTGGCCGAAATAGACGCATATTCTATTTTTTATGAAAACTATAGAAGTAATGCTTATGAAGAGGCTATCAAGTTTGGCCGATGGATATGGAAGGGCATGCCTAAAGAAATTGAAGGGTACTCAAGATTTGACTTGGCTACAAATTTAGATCGCCTCACAAAAGTGTATACAAAATATGCCCAGTCTTTAGAGGATCCATCTTTGCGGACTGCTTATCTGGATACAACTCAAATTATTTATCAAAAAGCTTTTGATAACCTATCAGACGAAATAAATCTTTATGACTGGCATTTTAACCGTGGGCGTTTCTATCAACAAAATGCCAATTATATTGATAATGGGATGTCAAAAGCTGTGGCCGACTATAAGCGTGCTTTTGAAGAGAATCCAGAAAAACTGACTAATCAGTCAAATGGATACTATTTAAAAATATTACTTCAACACATGTCTTCTCAAGGCAGCAATGACGAAGCTTTAGCGATCATTGAAGAAGCTGCACAATATGATGACGGCACTCTCAGTGAGTTTTTTGATGACATGCGCAGTGATCTGTTTGAGTCTAATGAAGAGCGGATTACCTTTTATGAAGGCAAGTTGGAAGAAAACCCTGAAGATACGGAAGCACTCAATAAACTGCGTAATCTTTATGAAGAAGAAGAAATGATTGAAAAGGCTCAAGAGGTTAATATGAAGCTGTATGAGCTTAATCCTAATCTCGAAAATACCCGTGCTCTTGCAAGATTTGCTGTTAAAAATGCAAACTATGCTGATGCTGTTAAGTATTTGAAAGAAGCCTTGGATAAGGCGGACGATGCAAATATAAAGGCAGAAATTTCTTTGGAACTTGCCGGAGCTTACTTGAACAGAGAAAACCTCCAGCAGGCCAGAAGGTATGCGCGGCAAGCTGCAGATCTTAGATCCGGTTGGGGTGCACCGTATATAATGATTGGAGACATTTATGCTGAAGCTGTGAATTCATGTACCAGAGGTAGAAAGATAGAGCGTTCAGATAGAGCTGTCTACTGGTTAGCTGTTGATTATTATAACAAGGCAAAAAATGTTGATTCTTCATCAACAGGAAATGCTGACCGTAAAATAAATGCTTACAAGCCTGTTTTACCGACCGCAGAAGATATTCACTTTACTTCTGCCTGGACCGAGGGCGAATCCTTGAGAATTGACTCGTCAATCAACAGTTGCTACAGCTGGATTAAAGAATCCACAACTGTACGATAAGTTTTGAATCTGTAAAAACATTCTTATCTTTCTTTTGGTTATTGAGTAGCGCAATTCCTGCGCTACTCACTTCATTTCCTCTAAGAGTATCATTAACACTAGATTTACAAACCTCCTGATGTAACAGCCTTTCCTTTACTATGCTGTAAACCAGGATGCACTTAATTATAAAATTGGATGTAATGGGACGTTCGAGAAACAAGAAAAACCGTAACAAAAAAAAGGGTAATAAAAACGTTTTTATACCACGTTTTAATGAAAATCAAAATGTTCGTGTAGCGGGACGTTATCGTGGTGTAACGGAGATCAATGAAAAAATGTACGGTTTTGCCCGTAAGATTGATCACGAGTTTAGCTATGAGCCTCGAGATCCTTTTTTAAAGCCCCACGAGGTGAAACATCATGACTTGCGTCCTGGCTTGGTTATCGAGGGCGAATATGAGGAAGATGAGCAAGGGCATCGCCATATCCATTCTATTGAGAAGATTAATGACAAAGACCCCATGGAGTGGCGCAAGACAACACGCTTTGAGCTTCAAACCCCCATTATGCCGAATGAGCATATTAAACTGGGTCATGATCCTGAAAATTATGAAATGCGCGTGATGGACTTGGTGGCACCAATAGGAAAGGGACAGCGTGCATTGATTGTAGCTCCGCCTCGAACGGGTAAAACAGTGCTGCTCAAAAAGATAGCCGAGTCTATTTGTGACAACTACCCGGATATTCATACCAGTGTGCTGCTTGTGGATGAACGTCCGGAAGAGGTAACTGACTTTCTTCGTACTACTCAGGCAGAAGTTTTTGCATCTTCTAATGATAAGGATACTAGTAATCACCTGCGTATCACTGAAATGGCTTTGGGATACGTAAAGCGTAAAGCCGAGATGGGCGAAGATGCCGTATTGCTCATTGATTCTATAACACGCTTGGGGCGGTCATACAACGCTGCTCAGGCAAACAGTGGAAGAACCCTTTCCGGAGGTCTTGACATACGTGCACTGGAAATTCCTAAGAAGATTTTTGGTTCAGCTCGTAAGATTGAAGGCGGCGGGTCACTAACCATTATTGCTACTTGTTTGGTTGAGACCAACTCACGTATGGATGACCTCATCTTTGAAGAGTTTAAAGGAACAGGAAATATGGAGTTAGTACTGGACAGAGAACTGGCCAACGACCGTATTTTTCCTGCAATTAATATTCAGTCTTCAGGTACGCGAAATGAAGAGAAGTTCATCAAAGAATCGATGGAAGAGCGAAATATGGTTCGGCGTTATTTGCTTAAAAAGTCGCCTAAAGAGTCGATGAACAGCTTGCTTAAAGTGCTTAAGAACACCGAAAGCAATGAAGAGCTGCTTAACCAGATTGCTTCAATGGCCTAGCTTTTTTAATAAACAGGCAGGCTGGTGTCAATTTCCTTGGCCCACTTATTGATGCCACCTTTGAGATTGGCAACATTTTCAAATCCTTTCTCTTCAAGCAGTTCACAGGCTTTGGCACTCCGCCCTCCGCTGCGACACAGACACACTATTTCTTCTTTCTTTTTTGATTCAATCTCATTGAGTCGGTCAGCCAGTTCTCCCAGTGGAATAAGCATGGAATTTTCGTAATCCAACTTAGACTGATATTGCTCAAAAGGCTCGCGTACGTCCAATACAAATGGGTCTTCTTCATTATCAATTTTTTGTTTCAGTTTCTGTACGGTTATTTCTTTCATAGCAACGTGTTATTGATATCGGTCTAATTTAAACTGATTGCCAAGGTATAATCTTCTTGCATCTTCACTTTCAGCCAGCTTATCGGCAGAGCCTTCCATCAAAATATTCCCTTCAAACATGAGGTAGGCTCGGTCGGTGATGGCCAGCGTTTCGTGCACATTATGGTCGGTGATGAAAATGCCAATATTACGATTTCTGAGCTGTGCTACAATTTCTTGAATATCTTCTACAGCAATGGGATCAACGCCGGCAAAAGGCTCATCCAACAGAATAAATTTTGGGTCGGTAACTAGGGCGCGGGCAATTTCAGTCCGTCGTCGTTCACCTCCTGAAAGGCTGTAGCCTTTGCTATCTACCACACGCTCCAAGCCAAACTCTTCAATAAGCTCATCGGCGCGTTCCTCGATTTCTCTGTCTGAGAGATCAAAAAACTGCAGAGTGGCTTCCAGGTTTTCGCGTACCGTCAAATTTCGAAAAACACTGGCTTCCTGAGCCAAATAGCCTACGCCCTTTCGTGCGCGTTTATACATGGGCATATCCGTTATGTTTTCATCATCCATAAAGATTTGTCCTGAATTGGGTTGGATGAGACCTACAAACATATAAAAGGTGGTTGTTTTTCCGGCTCCATTTGGACCGAGAAGCCCTACAATTTCACCCTGTTCTACATTGATCGAGACATCCGAGACCACCTCACGTTTTTTATATCTCTTAGTAAGGCCTTTACTGTGAAGCTTTTTGGATGTCTGCTGATCACTCATGGGAATTATACTGTGACGAGCTGGTTGAGAATAGATTCAAAAATCTTTTTACCATCTTCAGATCCCAGTTTGGCTTCCATAGCCCGTTCCGGATGCGGCATCATAGCCATTACGTTGCGCTGTTTATTGCAAATGCCGGCAATATTGTCAAGAGAGCCGTTGAAGTTGGCATCTTTGGTGGTGTTTCCGTCAGCATCACAGTATCGGAAAACAACCTGATCATTATCCTGAAGTTCTTTGAGGGTATCCTCATCAGTAAAATAGTTTCCTTCTCCGTGAGCAACGGGCACTTTAATTACTTCTCCCTTTTTAAGGGTGTTGGTAAAAAGGGTGTCGTTGGTTTCACAGCGAAGATGAACCTGCTTGCAGACAAAGCGGAGCTGCTCGTTATGGAGCATAGCTCCGGGCAAGAGTCCCGCTTCAAGTAAAATCTGGAAACCGTTGCAAATACCAAGCACCGGTCCGCCTTTCATGGCAAAATCAGTTACGGCATTCATCACCGGAGAAAATCGGGCAATAGCGCCTGATCGAAGGTAGTCCCCATAAGAAAATCCGCCGGGCACCAAAAGAAAATCAATACCGGACAGGTCGGTATCTTTGTGCCAAAGAAACTTTGTTTCAGCATTCATGATATGAGCGAGTGCATGATAGGCATCATGGTCGCAGTTAGAACCGGGAAATACAATTACTCCAAATGTAGCAGACACGTTTTATCCTTTAATTTCAGTGATTAGTTGAATTTCTTTGAGTACACCGTTTACCTCGAAACATTTTTCAAAGCTTCCTTCGTAAATTTTGGCTTTGCCTTCGCTATGAACTTTCATGGTCAGCTCTTCTGCATGAGAGTCGCTGCAGCCTAATGCTTTTTTAAGCTGGCCTATAACTTCATCGAAGGTATGAACTTCATCGTTAAAAAGGATAACTCTCCACGGAGTATCCTCTTCTTCATCTTCTTGTTCTTTTTCCAGAACATCAACCTCAATGTCAGGTTGCTCTTCAGTTTTTTTGTCCGGATCTGACCCGAACAATATCATCAGCGGATCAACCATAAGACAACGTTTAGTTTTCGTGGATCGTAACTTCAAAGTCTTCCATTACCTCGTTGGCCAACAGCTGTGTGCAAGCATCTTCGGCAATAGTCTGAGCTCGTTCTTTTGAGTCAGCGTCTATATCGAGTTCAATAAATTTTCCAATGCGCACATTTTCAATATCATCCATGCCCAGGTTTTGCAGTGCATGATGTGCGGCTTTGCCTTTTGGATCTAAAATGGATTTTCGAAGTGTTACGTTTACAGTAGCTTTATACATGAGTAAATTCGTGCGGTTAATGAATAAGCCTAAAGTTAATCTTTATTTGACTTAGCTGCTAAATCCTGAATCACTTTTTCTTGAGCTTCTTTTGTGCTCAGTTCATCAAGGTTGAGCCAGTGGATAAAACCCCAGCGACGGAACCAGGTAAGCTGACGCTTGGCATAGCGGCGTGTTTGGGTTTTCATATTTTTGACCATTTGTTCGCGCGACATCTCATCATTTAAAAAAGCAATTGCTTCTTTATAGCCTACCGTATTTAGTCCGGGATCTTCGAGCGAGTAGCCCATATCCAGGATAGAGCGTACTTCATCAAGGAATCCCAAGCTAAACATTTTCTCAACACGTTGGTTGATGCGATCGTATAGCTTTTGGCGATCACGCTTAAGTCCGAACACAATGGTATCATTGGCAGGCACTATGGGACCGTCGTTAGAGTGAAAAGAACTGAAAGGCCGGCCTGTCTGCTTCCACACATCAAGTGCGCGAACGATACGTTGGGTATTCATACCGTCCATTTCTTGTGCGTATTCCGGATCTACTTTTTGAAGTTTTTTGTACAATGATTCAATGCCTTCTTTTTCAATACGTTCTTCAATGGCATCAATATTGTCTTGATTAGCGTCCGGGATATCATCAAAAGGCTGGATAAGACATTGCACATGAAGAGTGCTGCCACCCACAAAAAGAGGGGTTTTCCCCCGCTCTTGTATTTCTTTTTCCCATTTTTGGGATCGTTTATAAAAATTGGCAGCACTGTCTTTTGTAGCGGGATCAATGATAGAAAGATTGTAGTGTGGAATTGCTCTGCGTTCTTCTATGCCGGGTGTGGCAGTGCCAATATTCATATACTTGTAGCACTGGCGGGAATCAGCAGAAATAATTTCTGCATTGAGTGTTTCTGCCAAACTTAAAGATAGATCAGTTTTCCCAACGGCTGTTGGACCCAGAAGAATTATTCTCACACTGTAAAAGTTGATTCATTTGAAGTCCAAAAATAACCAAACAATTAGCAATCACATAAAGCAAAAATAGAGATGTAAAAGACCACAAAATTTGTTATTTATAACCAGCTATGCAGTTGCTATGGGAGTCAGTATTTGTTAGTATATAGCTTCTTTAAACTGGGTTTTTGACTGCATCAAAGCAGAGAATAATTAGCACAAAACTTATTGCATATGAAATTTAATATATCAAGCAGTGAACTTGTAAAAGCACTTTCGGCCGTATCGGGGGCTGTACCAAATAAAGCCACTCTTCCTATTCTTGAAACTATTTTATTTGAAACAGAAGATGGCAGGCTTAAGCTAACTGCAACGGACCTTGAAATTTCTATTATTGAATATATGGATGCCGACATTGAGGATGGCGGCTCTGTAGCAATTCCTGCCCGGCGTCTGGTTGAAACTCTTCGTCAGCTGCCGGACATTCCCGTGGCTTTTGAAGTAGATGACAAGTTTAATATTAAATTCCGTACTGATAAAGGTACCTATAAGCTGGTTGGTGAAGATTCGGATGAGTTCCCGGAAGTGCCCAACCTTGATGAAGGCCACACGCTGAATACCACTAAAGAGATTATGCTCAAGGCTATTGAAAAGACGCTTTTTGCCGTTTCGGGCGACGACCTTCGTCCCGCTATGATGGGCGTCTTTTTTGAGATGGGTCCCGAAGAAAGCAAGTTTGTTGCTACCGATGGCCATCGCTTGGTAAAATATATTAAAACCGACCTGACATCTGAAAAAGAACTCAGTTTTATAGTGCCCGAAAAAGCACTGAGCCTGGTTCAGAAGGCACTGCATGCCGAAGAGTGTAATATGCAAGTTACTGACGACCACGTACAGTTTAAGAGTGGAAATACTATTGTTATTACCCGCCTGATTAACGAACAGTATCCAAATTATGAGTCAGTGATTCCGCATGAAAATGATAAAATCATGACTATTAATAAGGATCAAATGCTTTCGACCGTAAAGCGTGTGGCTATTTTCTCAAGCTCAACAACACGGCAAATTCGCCTGCAGCTAAATTCCGATAAGCTTACTATTCGGGCTGAGGATATTGATATGAGCAGTGAGGCAAAGGAGACTATTGCCTGCGAATACAGCGAAGATGAAATGGAGATTGGTTTTAATGCAAAGTATTTGGCTGATGTTCTTGGTAATGTAGATGGTGATGAAGTGTTTTTTGAATTTTCTACTCCTAACAGAGCCGGTATTGTAAAGCCTTCAGAAGAAGGTGATGAGGAGCAGATGCTAATGCTTGTTATGCCGGTGATGCTCAACACCTATGCATAACGTTATCACCCTTACGACCGATTTTGGTCTGCAGGATTATTATGTGAGTGCTATGAAGGCCATTATTATGGGCATCGCCCCTGATGCTCGTATTGTGGATGTATCTCATGATATTCCTTCACAGGATATTATGGCAGGTTCCTGGGTACTTAAAAACTCTGCTATGCTTTTTCCTAAAGACAGCGTACACCTGGTAGTGGTTGATCCGGGGGTGGGAACAGAACGCAATCCCATTGCTCTTCGTATAGAAGACCAGCTTTTTGTAGGCCCCGATAACGGGATTTTTTCACTGCTTACCGAAGGTAAAGATTTTGAGGCTGTCCGCCTTTCCAACAAAAAATACTGGGGTAGTAAATCATCCAATACATTTCATGGACGCGATATCTTTGCTCCGGTTGCAGCGCATCTCAGCACCGGTGTAAAACTTCAGGATTTAGGAGAGCCGGTTGATGAGTTGGTCACCTATCGCTGGGCGGTACCTATTGCTGATAAGGATGGCATTCAGGGCTGGGTTATCCACATCGACAAGTTTGGAAACCTGGTAACGAATGTTTCAGAAGAACTTATCGAAGAGGCTATTCAGAATAAGAGTACCAAAATATATGTTGGTAATACGATTCTGGATGAAATTGTGACCACCTTTGGATCAGTAGCAGAGGGAGAACCGGCGGCATTTATTGGAAGTTCAGGCATGCTTGAAATTGGTATCAACAAAGGAAATGCTAAAGAAATGCTGGGTGTTCAAAAAGGAGCACAGATTTCATTAGTCTTACAGAAAGACAATTAGACGTAACAAGGACCTTTGGTCTTCGTATTATAGTCATCCATAGTTAAAAGTAAATGTTGAAAGTTAAAGATTGAAACCTTCAACTTTCAACCTTAAACATTTAGAAATGTCTTTAGAATTTCGTTCTCCTAAATATGAGCAGGCTTCTGTTACCATCCCTGAAGAAGCGTCCCACATGCAAAAATCATTTAACGGATCGGTGTGCTCAAATAAGGGAGACGAATATGAGATCACCAATAATATCATTGATTTTTTGGGTGATGATTCTGTATCGATGTCATGGGCTCAAAGCTCAAATCACTGGAAACTGACAGCTTCCATTTATGAAGATATCTGGCGCAAACGATCGCTTTCTATTCTTACAGGTGAAGAGTTTCCTATTAATAAGGAAAAGGAGCTGTTGGTAGATTGGCTAAATCCGCAGCCGGATAAGCTATATCTTGATATTGGTTGTTCTACCGGACTTTATGCACGCCTTGTTAAAAGCGCTGAGCCTAAAAGTCGCGTTGTGGCACTGGATTTTTCTAAGCAGATGCTTGAAGAAGCTCGCTTAAAATCAGAAGTGGATCAGGCGGATCTATTTTTACTTCGCGCAGATGCCAAGCACATGCCGTTCTATGGGGCAACCTTTGACGGATTGATGATGGGCGGCACGCTCAATGAGCTTAAAGATGCTGCAAAAGTGATGTATGAGGCACGCAGAGTAATAAAAAAAGACGGTATCTTTTTTATGATGCATCTTGTTAAAGCGGATGCGTGGTATGCCCGCCTACTCCAGGATTCTGCAGAATTTGGAGGTATTAAGTTCTGGACGATTGATGAAAGCAACCAGCTGTTTGATCGAGCTGGATTTAATGTTGCAGAGCAGTTTTCGAAAGGAATCGTTTGTTTTACTAAGCTATTGCCGGCTTAATTTAGTTGAAGGCCTACAGGTTAAAGGTTGAATGGTTCTAACCTGTAACTTTTAACTTTCAACCCAAATATCTACATCTGCTCCGGAGCATTAATTCCAAGAATACCCAATCCGTTAGCCAGTACTTGTGCTACCGCTTTAGCCAGGGTGGCTCTGGCCTGAACCAGTTCCTCCTCTTCGCCCAAAATGCGGCAGTCATGATAAAATGAGGTGAAGTGTGAAGCCAGGTCTTCAAGATAATTGATTAAACGATGTGGCTCGCGAGCTTCAGCTGCACTTTTGATCATTTCGGGAAAACGTATCATGCTTTTGATGAGCGCAATTTCACTTTCATGAGTAAGAATATTAAGCTTCGGTGATTTGCTGAAGCTGTATTCATCATCCACTTTTCTAAGGATGCTGTGAATGCGGGCATGTGCATACTGAAGGTAAAAAACCGGATTCTTTTCGCCGGCCTCTTTGGCCTGAGCAATATCAAATTCAAGATGAGTATTGGGTGACCGCATCAGAAAGAAGAACCGGGTGACGTCCACTCCTACTTCGTCCATGAGTTCATCAAGCGTAACAAAATTAGCTTTTCGGGTACTCATTTTAAAAGGCTTCCCGTCTTTAACGATGGTCACAAACTGGTATACTACTACATCTACTTTTGAGGTATCATATCCCAGAGCTTTGATACCGGAAAGGACATCGGGATAAGTGTCAATATGGTCGGCACCAAACACATCAATAGCCAGATCATAACCTCTGTCCAGCTTGTTGGCGTGGTAGGCAATATCGGGCAATCGATAGGTGGGTTCTCCCGTACTTTTGATGATTACAGTATCTTTTTCCTTGCCAAACTCAGTGGTCTTAAACCAGGTAGCCCCGTCTTCATCATAGGCCAGGTCTTTTTCGCGGAGTTTTTCTACCACTTTTTCAATAGACCCGTCATCGTATAGCGAGCGTTCGTTGAAGTCCGAATCCATATGAATATTCATTCGCTTAAGCGTCTCCTTGATATCTTTAAATATTTGGGATTCCGCTTTGTCTTTGAAAGGAGTGATATCATCACTATCTGACAGTGAATCGCCATAGTCTTCAACCATATCTTTGGCAATATTGCGAATGTATTCTCCTTCGTAGCCGCCTTCAGGAAACTCAGCGTCTTTTCCAAGCTCTTGCAAATATCGGGCTTGTACGCTTTGTCCGAGTACGCGCATTTGGCGGCCTGCATTATTGAAGTAATATTCCCGATCAACTTCTGCGCCTGTCCACTCCAACAGCCGGGCAATGGTGTCTCCCAGCACAGCATTTCGGCCATGCCCAACGGTAAGCGGACCGGTAGGATTGGCACTGACAAACTCAACTAATATTTTTTCGCCTTTATGATTTGAGCTTTTGCCGAAATGGTCTTTTTGATTTAAAATAGTTTCCAGCTCATCATACAGGTAGTTTTGAGCATACCGAAAATTGATGAAGCCGGGGCCTGCTATTTCTACCGCTTTGATGCGTTTTTTATCATACTGTAATCCCTCCACCAACTGCTCAGCTATTTTGCGCGGGTTGTTGCGCAGTGGACGTGCCAGCTTCATGGCGATATTGGTTGCGGCATCGCCGTGGGTTGGATCATTGGGTTTTTCAATTTCGATATCTGGTATATCGGCCTCATTAAGCTCAAACTGCTGTAGAGAATGGCTGATTATTTTACGTAGGTAGTCCTTCATTGATATTTGATGCTAGATCGCATTAATACTGAAGCAGGAATATAACGCTTTTGAATAACCAATATCGAACAAGAATGGAACACGGATTACACAGATCGAACTGGTTTACGCTGGTTTTTATTTGTGTTGGTATAAATCTTTCTTTTGAAATCTGGTTTGCGTCCAAAATTTAAAAGAATTCCAACTTCTGCCTTGGTTGCTTTTAGATAATTAATGAGTTGGAATTCGTGTTCTCTGCGAATGAACTCAGCAGCTTTCAGTTCAACAATCACTTTATCTTCTACAAGAATATCAGCAAAGTATTCGCCAACAGGTTCGTTTTTATAATACACCTGTATTGGAAATTGAGATATAACTCCTAAACTTTGATTTTTCAATTCTGCACATAGTGCATTCTCATAAACCTTCTCTAAGAATCCATATCCCAGCTTATTATATACCTTGTAAAAGGATTCTATTATTTGACCTGTTAGTTCTTTGTGTAGCATAACATAAAAATAAAATCTGCGGTTATTCGCTTAATCAGCGTCATCTGCGTTATATTACAGTATTCCTTTTGCTTTAAGGCTTGTGTATCCATCCCCTGCAATGATAATATGGTCATCCACGGGAATGCCCAGCAGTTTACCCGCTTCAGCTATTCTGTTGGTGAGCTGGATATCTGCTTTGGACTCCTTGTTATTTCCGCTTGGGTGATTGTGTAGCAGAATGATACTGTTCGCTTCATTCATTACGGCCTGTCGCATTACCTCTGCCGGATCTACAATGGTTGCTGTAGAGCCGCCCGAGCTTACCTTCTTATAGCCCAGTACAACTTTAGCATTGTTCAAAAATCCAACAATGAATACTTCTTTGGTTAGATCGCGGAGCTTGGGTCCGAAATAGGCGACCGCATCATCAGGTGAAGTAATTTGCACCTGTTCTCCCAAGCTGGCTACCTGTATGCGATTGGATAATTCAAACATAGCTTCCAGCGTGATGGCCTTGACCTTGCCCATACCGGGAATCACTTTCATATCCTGCCATCCCTTGCGTGCCAGCTGACGCAACCCGCCGAAGTGATCCAGCAGTGCCTGTGCCATTTGTATGACATTCATCTTGCGGCTGCCGGTGCGCAGCATGATGGCTAACAGCTCGGCATTACTCAGGGCTTCGCCTCCATGGCTCATTAGTTTTTCACGAGGCTGCTCATCGGGCTGCATCTCTTTTACAGTTCTGCTCAGATAAGATTTGGCATCGAAATTTTCTTGATTAGACATGATTGCTCACCATTCTTTTTTCTATGTAAGACTGGCAGGCAGGCTATTCCTTACAAATAGGTGAGAAAAAAGAAGTGAAGGGGCAGTAGGATGCGTTTACTTTTATCCGCCTTGTTCATACTCTAAAATATCGCCCGGCTGACAGTCCAGAGCTTCACAAATAGCTTCGAGTGTAGAAAAACGAATGGCTTTAGCTTTTCCTGTTTTTAGGATAGAAAGGTTGGAAATAGTGACTCCTACTTCTTCGGAGAGTTCTGTCAGCGACATCTCTCGTTTTACCAGCATAAGATCTAAATTTACTTTGATGCTCATGCTATACTGTTAGTTTTTGTTCTTCATACAGCTTGGTTCCCTCATTAAAGAGATATGCAACAAGCCCAACCACGACACCTGCCAAACCTATTTCGAAATGAGGAAGAGGTGGCAGAAGCGAAATTTGTTCCGGCAGTTCGGTTTTTTGAACCAGCAGGTAAGTGATCCAGCCGATGCCATAGTTATATGGTACGGCAAGCACCATCATATATCCGATAATATTCAAGCGCTTGATATTCTGTCCTTGCCAGGGCTTTTCATCTATGATGCTTTCCAGTATTCTTTTGATGAGGGTAAGTCCATATAAGGCTGCTCCATAAAGCCCTAACTTAAGTATTGCTGCCAGATGATACAGCCAACTGCTTTGGTAAGCTTCGTTAAGGGAGCTCAGGTTGACATTCATAGAGGTGTTAGTGAAAACATTAACTCCCGATTCATTGATGCCATATACTTGCTCAAAATTTTCCAGACTTACTCTTACGGATAGGTCCCATAGTATTCCGGGAAATATTCCAAAGATATGTAGAATATACATTGCTGTATAGATGATAAAAATGATCAGGTAGCCCGCCCAAAATAGCTGTGCAAAGAAATTTAAAAATCCGGCGGCGCTCCAGTCATCTTTAAGCCATTTAATTGTCATAACACTTCGCTTTATTATTGTTTAATTGTAATCAATGAAATATTTTATTGATTAGCAACAATTATTTACTGATAAACAATAAATAATTATCTTTTAACAATAATTTTTGGGCTTAGTAAATAGGATATTTTGTAAAGTTACTCTTCATCCGGGCCACCCATGAGTGGCTCGTTGGGAGCACGGATGCTGGCATTGGGCAGTCCTTCGGGGAAGTTATCTTTGCAGCGGTCAAGGGCCTGGATAACCAATTCGAGATGCATTTGTTTAGAATCTTCGTAGAAATCCTGAGCATCATTACTGAGCTTTGGCTTGCCGTGCAGAGGCTTATCGCTTACACAAAGCATCGTGGCATTTGGGATACGATAGCGATATCCATTGGTGGCAACAGTAGCCGATTCCATATCAATAGCTACACTTCGGCTCATATGAATTTTTTCAACAGAACGCTTTTTAATGAACTCCCAGTTTCGATTGGCAGTGGTATAAATTGTGCCCATACGGTGGTTGCGGTTATGAGCATCCAACGCTTCCTTGAGATATCCATTTAGCAGATAATTGGGGGTGATGGGAATATTGAGAGGTAAAATTTCATCCAGTACGCCGTCGTCGCGCATAAAGCCTGTGGCAAGAACGAAATCTCCAATTTCCTGATGGTTGCGTAGCCCGCCGCAGTGCCCCACCATTACCATGGCATCGGGACGAAGCACAGCCACGTGGTCGGTAATGGTTTTAGCATTAGAGGGTCCCACTCCAATATTGATAAGGGTAACTCCTTTGTGATCTGGCAACTTGTAGTGATATGCCGGCATCTGTACGTCTTCACGAGTCGGTTTTATGCAGTCGGGGTAGCGATCATTAAAGACTTCAACATGCATATCGTAGTTGGTAAATAAAATATATCGTTGAAAATCTACAGGCTTGGTTCCGGTATAATGTTCTAAGCGGTTTAGGGAAATATCAATGCGTTCGGGACTAAAAAGGAAAAGTTTTTTCTGGGTAATATCCCAGTTGTCTTCATCGGCATTATCCAGTAAGTCGGGGTTATTCAAAGAAAGTCGTTCCCTTGAAGGAATGATTTTTATATCAGCTCCCTTGGATGCCAGTTTGTTCAGCTCTCTGAGTAGATACCACCGGTAGGCTTCGGGACGGGCAATTTCACCCGTGATAATGGGGTTGTGCTTTGACCATGATCGCTTAACCAGTAATTTAGGATATTCTCCGTTTTCGTAAATAGATTCCATCAGGTCACAAGCTTCTGTCATATGTTTGTGGATATCAGCTTGGGAATTGGCATCTTCTTTATGAAATTCAAAGCGATCTGACATAAAAAATATTAGTTATGAGTGAACGTTCTTTTTCATTTAGTATCGAACCGTGGTCCGTAGAGCAAGAAAATAAGGAATATAACACACCAATATTTAATCTTTTGCACAGAAAGATGAAGTTGCAGTCTACAGAGGAAAGTTCTGTGGGTGATTTTTATGTGCTTGAAGCTCCTGAGTGGATTAATGTTATTCCTTTGACCACAGAGAACGAAATTATTTTAGTGGAGCAATACCGGTATGGCACGCAAGAACCAACGCTGGAAATTCCGGGCGGCATGGTTGATGCGGGTGAAGATCCACTGTTGGGAGCCAAGCGGGAACTATTGGAAGAGACGGGATACGAATCTGATACATGGAAGAGCCTGGGAAAGGTCAGTGCCAATCCGGCTATAATGACCAATTATACGCACATGTATGTGGCCGAAGATTGTACGTGGACTGGCTCAGAAAACCCGGATACGCATGAACGAATCAATGTACATAAAATGCCCGTGGAAGACTTTTTGGGGCTGGTCGCTGATGGCACTGTACATCACGCCATTGTGCTTGCAGCGGTAGCCAGATATTTACTGAGACGTGAAATGTGAAAAGGCAGACGTGCAGAATTACTTGTAAGGAACAGCTATTGATAAGGTCATACTAGCAATTGATACTCATCTTGAAATAGCGAAATGCCTAAAATATATAAATGGGAATATTGATGAACTGGAGGAAACCTTAAATCATATTTTCGCGATGCTTAGCAACTTGATCTCTAATACGAAATAACGCGTCTGCCATATAACGTCTCACATTTACCCAAATTAATAATTGCAGTATCAACGAGAGCGTTTTATTATATAAAGACTAAACCCATAAAAACAGAACGATTCTTTTCTGATTTTCGGTTATTACGCTTCACCAGTAAAGTAAACCGGAACTCAATATTTTAAAAGCATTGATATGATTGAAGCAGGCAAAAAAATAGATACAGATTTTTCTTTGGATATAGTTCGAAATGGTGAACAAGAAACGGTTCAATTCAGTGAATTGCTGGATCGCCCAGCCGTTGTTTCTGTTTATATGAAGAACAATACCTCAAGCTGTGACAAGCAAAATACCAGTCTGGCTGAGCATGCTGGCTGGTTTGATGAGAAAGGTTATAATTTGATAG
Organism: Balneolaceae bacterium; assembly: GCA_034521755.1. GTDB lineage: Bacteria > Bacteroidota > Rhodothermia > Balneolales > Balneolaceae > JAXHMB01. The sequence goes on along the minus strand of JAXHMB010000004.1, from coordinate 290,622 downwards.
CAGTAAGCAAGGATGGCTGTCGGTCGCATAAAAATTATGCTGAAAAAATGGGCATCAATTATATATTGGCCTCTGATCCCGATTATAAATTTGGTGAAGCCACAGATTCTGTAGTTGAAAAAAGCATGTTTGGAAATACTTATGAAGCACCAACAAGATCTGCTTATATTATAGACACTGATGGAACAGTGATGGGCATCATTGAAAAGGTTGATAGTAAAAACCATGCGGAAGAGCTTAAGAATTTGATTAATAATTTGTAGAAATATTTTATGAAGTCACTTGTAATAGTAGAGTCACCCACAAAAATAAAAACGCTGAAAAAGTATCTGCCGGATGACTATGTGCTGGATTCATCGATGGGTCATATTCGTGACCTTCCGGCCTCGGCTAAAGAAATACCGGCCAAGTATAAAAAAGAAGAATGGTCGAATTTGGGCGTTAATGTGGATGATGATTTTGAGCCGCTTTATGTAGTTCCGGCCGGTAAAAAGAAGGTAGTGACCCGGCTCAAAAAACAGCTTAAAGAGTCTGACGAGCTTATTTTGGCAACGGATGAGGACCGTGAAGGAGAAGCCATTTCGTGGCACTTGACACAAATTCTAAAACCTAATGTTCCTGTAAAGCGCATGGTTTTTAGAGAAATTACTAAGGAAGCCATTCAAGATGCGCTAAAGAATTTCAGGGATATTGATATCAATCTCGTAAATGCGCAAGAAGCTCGTCGAATTATTGACCGGTTGGCCGGTTATACTGTTTCGCCACTTCTATGGAAAAAGATTGCCCCTAAGCTTTCAGCCGGACGTGTACAATCAGTAGCTGTTCGCTTTTTAGTGGATCGCGAGCGAGAGCGCATGAAGTTTCGCTCAGCACGTTACTGGGATTTGAAAGCCAAGCTTCATAAGCAAGAAGATGATTATATTTTTGAAGCGGAACTAACCCATTTGGATGGTAAGCGATTGGCTTCGGGAAAGGATTTTGATGAAAATACCGGTAAGCTCAAAAAGCCTGAAAAGGTTGTACTACTGGATGATAAGTCAGCTTCTGAATTACGAGACGATCTGGACACAGCAAATTGGAAAGTCTCCAAGGTTGATAAGAACAGACAGAAGCGCAACCCATCTCCTGCATTTATTACTTCCACCCTGCAACAGGAAGCGAACCGAAAGCTTGGCTTTTCAGCAAAACAAACCATGGGCGTTGCTCAAAAGCTGTACGAGAATGGGCATATAACCTATATGCGTACCGATTCTGCACGCCTGTCGGGACAAGCCATAAATGCGGCTCGTAATGCTGTGAAAGATGAATATGGCGAAGATTATTTATTTGAACGGGTCCGTAATTATGGGGGTAGCTCCAAAGGAGCACAAGAAGCACACGAGGCCATTCGTCCGGCGGGGAGTTATTTCAAAAAGCCTGAAGAAGCCGGTTTGCGGGGAGCACAATTCAAGCTCTATGATTTAATATGGAAGCGAACCATTGCTACGCAAATGGCGCAAGCGGAACTGGAATTTACCAATGTAACTATCGAGGCTAATGCCAATGGCAAAACCGCCGAGTTTAGAACCAGTGGAAAGAAAATTATATTTCCGGGCTTTTTCCGAGCGTATGTGGAAGGCACCGACGACCCGGATGCAGCACTTGAAAATCAGGAGAACTTTTTGCCTGAGCTTTCCGAAAATGAAGAAGTGGTTGAAAAAGGTATTGAGCCCATATCACATGAGACCAAGCCACCGGCGCGCTATACCGAGGCCAGCCTGGTGAAAGAGCTTGAAAAGCAGGGTATTGGCCGTCCAAGTACCTATGCAACTATTATCAGCACCATACAGGATCGTGGCTATTGTGATGCCGAGGGTAAAACGCTCATTCCTACCTTCACAGCTTTTGCAGTTACGGAGCTGTTGGAAAAAAATCTGGAAGACCTGGTGGATAGTGACTTTACTTCGGAAATGGAAAACAAACTGGATAAAATTGCCCAGGGTGAACTTGACATCCAAACGTATTTGAGTTCTTATTACAACGGTGAAGAGGGTTTAAAGGCAAAAGTCGACAAGCAAGAGGATAAAATTGATCCAAAAGAAGCCAGACACCTTAACTTGCCCATTCAGGATTTGAAAGATATTGAAATTTTTGTGGGACGTTTTGGTCCGTACATCAAAAAGCATAAAAACGGTGAGGAGTTAACAACTTCTATCCCGGTAAGCTGGAAACCCAGCGATATTACGGTCGAAAAATTAGAAGAGCTTATTGATGCCGAGGAAGAAGGTCCTAAGTCGATTGGTGATCATCCCGAAACCGGAGAACCTGTTTTTGTGCTGAATGGCCGTTATGGTCCTTACGTTCAGGTGGGAGAAGTTACCGAGGATAACAAAAAGCCAAAGCGGGCTTCACTACTCAAGGGTATGAAACCTGAAGAGGTAGACCTTGACTTGGCCCTTCAGCTTTTAGACCTGCCGCGAAGCTTGGGTGATCATCCGGAAACCGGTAAGGAAATTAAAGCTGGCGTTGGCCGTTATGGGCCTTTTGTAGTACACGACGGCACCTTTGCCTCTCTTAAAAGATCAGATAATGTACTGGATGTCACCCTGGAAAGAGGCGTGGAATTGCTTAAGGAAAAGGCCAGTAAAAAGAATAAGAAAAGCTCTGCTATCAATGAGTTGGGAGACCATCCGGAAACAGGTAAAAAAGTAAGGGTTATGGATGGACGCTATGGACCGTATATCAAACATGGCCGAAAAAACATAAGCTTGCCTGATGATATGACTCCTGAGAAAGTGACTATGGATGATGCTGTAAAGCTGATTGAAGAAAAAGGCAAGAAATGAGATTCTAAAACGGCCTTTTTGCTTCATAAAAACATGATGATAATTACACCAGAGTTTCGTTACTTTATAAAGTGATGGAAAAGAAATCAGACAAATATTTTGCATATCCGCCAAACCTGCACCAGCTCGATTTGGCTACGCTGGTTTCTATGTATCGCGAGCGAGGGATTCCCAAAAAGGCTCGACCGGGTGAATATTTTGCCTGTGCTTATACCAAAAAGCTTATCAAAGAAGGGAAGTGGTGGTTTGGGCAGTATTACAGCCAACAGGCCTGGGACGAACTGCTGACCAAGAGTTGCGAAGGCTATCCGCTCACAGAGGTGGAAATGAATGTGCTGGGTATGGCACTGTCTGCCGATGAAGAGGCGCCACATCGGGATTATATTGAACAGAACAGTGGTGCAATTCCCAAGTTGGCGTATATGATCGTTAATGATCTAAAAGAGTTTGGGTTTATTTCCATAAATGATCAGGAGCGACTGATGATTACTCCCCGTGGTGAAAAAGCTCTGCAGGGCTTGGCCCGCCGTATTTATGACAAGAAATTTAGTCCGAAGATGATAAGTGCAGATCAAACTTCTTCGCAGCCTACCATTGAGCGTGCCAAGAAAAAAGAAGACGACCAGCCCAGCCTTTTTTAGTTAGACGAGCGCTCTACCACAAAATCACCCTGAATACGAATTTCTTCCCGAAAAGCTCCACGGCTAACGGTAAAAATGTAGCTATTCTCTTCCAATTCTCCTCGCCCTATCCCAATCCATTCATCAATTAGCTTACCATTTGAATAGAGCCTAATTTTTTCAGTGACTTCAATATTTTCTGGAGATGTTGTTGCCGAATTATTGACGACCAGTGCTGAAATTAAAAATGGAAGTGCAATGAAAATGCCGAGTAGTATAAGTTTCTTTTTTATAATCATAGTAAGAAAGACTAAAAGTTAAAAAGTGCACAGGTACTGACTGAATATAACGTTCTAATCTTTCAAACGGTTTTGGGAATCCAAGATTATAAATCCGGAAGAAGGAATCTTAAAAAGAAGCTCCAGAATTAGAGTTAATCAACGCGACGGGCACGGACTCCAAAATCAACATTATCTTTAACCCAGTTTGTCCAACGGTCTTGTTGGGCAATAGGCTTATTGGGAAGAAATATAGTGGAGTCATTCCAGGTGGTCATAACCTCAGCATCCTGGGTCCATATCTTTACCCTGCGGCGCGGTACTTCTGTTTGCCACGCTCTGCCCGTTACAGGATCGGTATACAGCACGCGCACTGTAATGTTGCGCGAAAGGCGTTCCATAGGACTAAGGTCAAGGCTTTCAAAATCGGTTTTGCCATTTTTGCTGATATCCGGTACCCCATCGGTCAGCATAACTACAGAAACCGGACGCAGTACCAGGTTTTTGTTTCTAAGAGTAAGGGCAACTTGTTCAAAAAAGGCATTAAAGTCGGTAAAAGGATTCTGCTTGTCACGAGGGAAAATCTGATGCAGCTTCTCTTTTATTTCATCCACCGATAAATTTTCAAAGGTTTGTATGGGATAGAATGATTTAGGCTCACCCGGAGTTGCACCCCCAATAGAGCTTACAAAGAGTACGTTTGGTTTTTCCAAGCCGTCAATGCCATTTAGATGGGCATAGATATAATGTGCCATAAAGTCCAAAGATTCATCAAAATGATCTGAGTTCATAAATGAACCACTGATATCAACGCCAATAAAGAGTGAAAGTCTTGGTTGTTGTTCTCCTTCCAGCGAGCAGCCTATTGTCAAGAGCATAAAACAGCTAAACAGAATCAAAGGTATTTTTTTTGTTATGTCAGACATGGTTATGAGCTTTTTTAATTGCTATTCTGATGAGCCGGATGTACCCGATGCTTTTAGCTCTTCACTTTTTTTGGAGATGGTCTCTATAAGCACTTTCGACTGCTTAATGTCATCAATTGATTTAAAAGGCAGATCGAAAAGGTGAGTGCCACTTACCAAAAGCGTTAAAAAGTTGATAGAGGCAGCAACAACCTGAAGCGGCGGCAACATAAAGGCGGCAAGCAATGCACTGCCTTTTTCCTGTACCCATTCTGTATCTTCTTTGATGCTTTCAAGGAAATCGGTTGAGAGATTTGCGGTACCTTTGTTTTCTGCTTTCTTTTTAGATTTTTCTTTGATATCAATACCCTCCCCGCGAATGACAGACATAATGGTAGGTGTTCCATAAGAGGCAAACAGGAACCAAGACAAGCTGCGAATACCAAACCACATAAAGGTTGAGATAGCCAGGATGCCGGTAATTCCGATCTGGAAGTCTTCGGCATAGAGTGCAAACCATGGTACCAGCGCGTCTACAAATTCACGATACAAGAAGAGTACCTCTACAAACAGAACGATGACTTCAATGACGCCAATGCCTATAATCTGCGAAATGTTTTTTTCTTTAGCGGCATCTACAAAGGTGGATAACACGGCATAACTACCCATCACAATAAAAAAGAGGAAAGTAAACAATGGAATCCTTATTGCCAGAATTGAAAGCTGCTCTCCGGTGATATTCGACATCGTATCCATTACCAGAGGTGTTGTTACATAGGTAAAGATGGTTGATTCAACCAATACCCAAAACAGAGTTAGGAAAACAGCAATCCAGGGAACACTGGACCCCACTACGTTTTTTGAGGCATTGCCCAACAGTTTAAAGGGCATTACCACAATCATTTGCAAGGCTGACCAAACGCCCAGTACGATGATTTTTGCCATTTCCAGCAGTGCAACTAAAAAGTAGAACAGGAAGCTAAAGATACCGCCCCAGAATGATACGATGGCTTTTCCAAGATCCCACCAGGTAATAAACAGCGAAATGATAAATTCTTTCCGGTTTTGCCTGAAAATGACCGTCAGGAATGCCGGGATGGTAATCCAGCAACCCAGAATGAATGCCAGTGTAGGCAGAAGTAAAAACAGGCGTTTAGCCGACATCAAAAGAAGTGGATCTCCGGCTGCCCAGGAAAATTCAATAAACGTGACCTGAAAAAGCATCGGAAATAACAGTATGTATAGTATTAATTTTGTAAAGGTTCCCGAATCATTAAGCATAACATTCCCGAATTTTAAAGATGGCTAATAAAATTAATGTCTTAAATGAGGCAAAAAGTTAAATGTTCCGATGTTATTACCATCAGTAATAAGAGATTGCCTCATAGGGGATGTTACAAGTTGACCTGTAACTGTTTGGAATATGGGTCCTAATTGTATAGGAAGGGCTTCCTGAGGAGTAAAATAGAAAGTCGGAACCAGCAGCGAATATTATTTGCGGGCTTGCTCTTTTTGCTGTTGGCATACATCAGCTACAGTTTTGGCAACGCGTGGAGCAACCCGTTTGTCAAATGCGCTGGGAATGATTTCTTCGGGCGTTGGTTCATCTACACAGTCGGCGATGGCATAAGCAGCAGCTACATACATGCGGTAGGTTATATCGCGGGTTCGTGCATCTAGGGCCCCGCGGAATAGTCCCGGGAAAGCAAGCACATTATTAATTTGGTTGGGGAAGTCTGATCGCCCGGTTGCCACAATACTGGCGCCTGCTTCATGTGCTTCGTCAGGCATAATTTCCGGTATTGGATTAGCCATAGCAAAGATGATAGGATGCTTCTTCATTCTTTTGATCATATCCTGGTTGAGTACACCGGGAACGGATACGCCAATAAATACATCAGCATCTTCAAGGGCATCTCCAAGGCTTCCTTTTACACGGTTTCTGTTGGTAATTTCTGCCATCTCCTTTTTGATGGGATTCAGCTCATTGCGTCCCCGATAAATGGTGCCGCGGCTGTCACACATAATGACTTCCTGTACACCTACATGCTGTAAAAGTTTGACCACGGCAACTCCTGCAGCTCCTGCGCCGTTGATAACAATCTTAAGCTCGCTCAGCTTTCGTCCGGTTACCCTCATTGCATTAATCATACCTGCCAGGGTAACTACTGCCGTACCGTGTTGGTCATCATGCATTACGGGAATATCAAGCTCATTCTTAAGGCGCTGTTCAATTTCAAAACATTTTGGTGCACCTATATCTTCCAGATTGATTCCTCCAAAGGTAGGAGCCATAGCTTTGACTGTGCGAATAATTTCTTCGGGATCCTGCGTATCCAACACGATAGGCACCGCATCGATGTCAGCAAATTTTTTGAAGAGTACACATTTACCCTCCATCACAGGAAGAGAGGCTTCGGGACCAATATTGCCTAGTCCCAATACAGCTGATCCATCACTGACAACAGCTACGGTATTGCCTTTCCAGGTATAGTCATAAGCCTTTGTTTTGTCTTTGTTGATATGTCGGCAGGGTTCAGCAACGCCGGGGGTATAGGCAATGCTGAGGTCTTCTCGAGTATCGAGTGGCATTTTGGAAGAAACAGCCAGCTTGCCGCCATGTTTCTTATGAGCTTTCAGTGATTGCTCATTATAATCGTTCCGTTCGGAAGAAGACATATATGCGTGTAATTGAGTTAGGACATCCTATAACCTTTAAGATAAGGTAAAAGGATTTATTCAATAAAGAGTTAAATTTTCGTAAAGATCAAAAGGCGGGGAAAATAGCAGGTGTTTGTAAAGAAAGTGTGAATAAAAAAGGGTCGCAATAATTGCGACCCTTAAATCTTTAATGTACAAATCAGTTGCTGCCTGCTTCTTTCATGTATTCTTCCATATTCAGCACATTATTTTCGCGGTTGATATCTGCCATGCGCTGCGATGGGTCAATCTCGATACGCTTAATATCGCTTGCCGGTTTGGCAATACTGAGAGAATACGTTGGATTCACCCACGGCCAGTCTTCAGCAACAGTCCATGCAGCATCAGCGTATTCATTTTCTTTCTTTTCTCCCCGCATAATGCGAAGCGGTATGTAGAAAAGCTCCTTACTGCCATCGGTATACTCAACCATCAGGTCAATAGGCATGGGAGTAAGATCATGGCGTTCTAATGTGACCACTGTTTCGCCCTTTTCGCCGGCTACAGTGGTAATTCCATAATCAATGGTCTTGGTAGTGTTTATAAAATACTGGTAGTACCAGTCGAGTATCAGGCCTGATTCTTCTTCCATCGTTCGCAAGAAATCCTGCCCTGAGGGGTGTTTGAATTTCCAGGTATTAAAGAATCGCTTCATTCCGCTATAGAATGTTTCAGTACCTGTGATATATCTTAGCTGGTTGAGAAAAACAGCTCCGGTTGTATATGAGGCCGAGCCGTATGCTGAGTTGGTTTCATAGTGATCGGCATGAGTATCGAGCGCTTCAAATTTACCGGCGTTATGAATACCAAAATATCCGCGATATCGACTTAACACAGGGTCTTCGGTTGCATTGGGTTGAAAAAGCTGTTGCATGGTATGGGCAGATGCGTAGGTGGTAAAACCTTCATCCATCCACGGGTAGAGTGTTTCGTTGGTGGCCAGTACTCCATAGTACCACATGTGGATAAGCTCGTGTACGGTAACGCCAACTAAGCTGCCCAGCGAACGGTTCCCGGTAATGAGGGTACCCATAGGGTATTCCATACCGCCGTCGCCGCCCTGGATGACACTGAACTTGTCATATGGATATTTGCCAAAAGTTTCACTCATGTATTGAAATGCTTTAACCGTATACTCGGGAAGCTTTTCCCAGTTTGAAGTTAACTCCTTCTGGGAATAGCGGTCAGCGTTTTCAGCAACCTCATCTTGCTGATAAAAGAAATGTAGCTTAGGTCCGTCGGGGACTTGTGCGGTAGTGTGTTTGAAGTCAGGATCTGCTCCCCACATGAAGTCGTGGACTTTTTCGGCTTTCCATTTCCAGGTAAGCTTTCCATCAGCCGGTTGTTCGAAATCTTCAGATTTCTGGTATCCGTGACCAATTTCTTCAGGATTTTGGAGGTGGCCGGTGGCTCCCATTACATAAGAGGCATCAATAGTGATGTTTACTTCGAAATCGCCCCAAACACCATAAAATTCGCGTCCAACATACGGATTTGGGTGCCAGCCTTTTTCATCATATTCAGCCAGCTTGGGATACCATTGGCTCATAGAAAATTCAACACCTTCGGCATTGTTCCACCCGGAGCGACGAATCTGTAGCGGAACCTGACTGTGGAATTCCATATTGAAAACTGTTTTTTCTCCCGGAAGAATAGGATCAGCCAGCTCAACTTCCAGAATGGTACCGTCAACCTTATAGTTTACTTTTTTACCACCTTGGGTAAGCTCATCAATTTTGTGGTAGCCAATTTCATCTTCAGAAAGATGATAAATTCGATCCTGAACTCTGCTATCAGGGTCTTCAATGGTACGTGAGCGTACATCCATCATGCTGTTAGGCTGAAACGCGTTAAAGTACAGGTGATAAAATACGCGGGTCAGTGTATCAGGCGAATTGTTATAGTAGGTCAGTTGCTGAGTACCGGTAAACTGATGGTTCTCGGCATCAACATTGATATCCATTTTGTATTCTGCCCTTTGCTGCCAGTAGTTTGGTCCTTGGGCAGAAGCAGAACTTAAAGAAAATGCAAATACAAACAGTATAAGAGATAATGCTTTTTTCATGAATGCTTTGAATTAATTAAAATGTTAAGAGAGTTTATAAGTTTAGTCGATCACATCATTTTTTAGCTAAAGATCCTGATCCGCCGGCTGGCCCTGTGGATTCCACAAGGGCTGGCGGGAAGGATGAAAAAAAGTCAAAAAGTACTTCTTGTTGTAAAAGCACGACTGAGCGTGGCTTCATCAATAAATTCAAGTTCAGTGCCCATGGGAATGCCATAAGCGATGCGCGTAACGTTAATGTTTTCAAAGGGTTTGAGCAACTTGTTGATGTAATAGGATGTTGCCTCTCCCTCTGAATCCGGGTTCAGGGCTAAAATGACTTCGTTAATTTGCTCATCCTCATCATTAACACGCTGCATCAGTTCCTTAACGCGAACGTCATCGGGCCCAATATTATCAAGCGGAGAAATGACACCGCCCAATACATGGTAGGTGCCACGAAATTCATTGGTCTTTTCAATAAGAAAGACATCCTGTGATTCTTCAACTACACAAATTGCTCCATTGTGGCGCTTGGGATTATCACAAATAGCACAGGGATCATTATCGCTGATCACCCCACACGAATCACACCGGGTGATAGACCGCTTAAGGTTAATGAGTGCTTCCGAAAGCTTGGCTACCGACTCCTCATTTTGTTTTAATAGAAATAGGGCAATACGGCGGGCGGACTTGCGTCCCGTTCCGGGCAGTTTGGCAAGCTGTTCAATGGCCTGCTCTAAAATTTCAGAAGTTCCTTGCATGATGGTTGGTTACATGTTGAAAGTTACAGGTTGTAAGGTGTCTAACCTGTAACCTGAAACTTGTAACGTTCAACTAATTTAAAGTCCCAGTTTACTTAGGTCCATGCCGGGAATGCCGCCGCCGGGCATCATGCCTTTATAGGTTTCCTGCATTTTTTCCTGTGCCGCCTCTTCTGCTTTTTCAAGGGCTTTGTTGACACCGGCAACAATCAGGTCTTCCAACATTTCTTCATCTTCCGGATCAATGACATCTTTATCGAGTTTGATGCCCAAGATTTTGCGCTTTCCGTTGGCTTTCACTTTCACCATTCCGCCACCGGCTTCAGCTTCAACTTCCAGTTTTGCCAGTTCCTGCTGTGCTTCTTCTACTTTTGATTGCAGCTCGGAAAACTTTCCGAACATATCTGCCATGTTATTCATAATGCTGTATTCTAAAGTTAACTTTCATTTACTCCCCGCCTCCATCGCTATAGCTTTGGAGCTCGCCCCTCTAGAGGGGATTTAAGAAGGTTATTGATTTAAATTGTAATCAAGTTCTGCTCCAAAAACTTCCACCAGTGTTTTAATGGTAGGATCATTGTCCTGGAGCTTCTTAAAACGTTCGTAAGGACTCATTGATTCCTCTGTTTGTTCCTTGGTCTTCTGCACCAGACATTTTAAACGAAGGAAAACTCCAATTTCCTGTTCTAAAAACTTGCCCAGTTTCTTTTTATTTTCTTCTACAATCTTTTTGGCAAAATCATCACTGCAGCGCAGGGTAAGCTCTCTGTTTTTCAGCTTGATGGGTTCAAGACGCATCATCTGAAAATACAGCATTTGGGGCACCTCAGATTTTAAGAGCTCAACATAGTCCTCCCATGAGTTCTTTACGAGATTTAAATCTAAATTTTCAGGCTCTTTCTTTTTAGGCTCTTCTGTTGCAACGGTGGCGTCTGTTGCGGTAGCGGTCTGGTCATGCTGAGCTGAAGCCTGGGCTTTGGGTGCATTTAATGAGGGATTCCCAAAAATGCTTGTAGATTCATCCGTGCCATTCGGCTCATTGGGCTGACTTTCAGGCTGTTCTTCTGAAATTTCGGGTTCTGCATCCTGCCCGGAACGGCTATTGACAGATGGTTTTTCTGTCTCTTTCTCATTATTAGAATCTACTGGCTCTGTTTTCTCCTGTGTACCGTTAGTAGGAGTGTCAAGATTATTGGAAGCCGATTTTGAAGAGCTTTCTTCTGCTTTTTCTTTATGGCTGTTACTTTGCTGACGAAAGATCTAGCTCTCCGTTGCTAAGCTTTTTTTTTAAATCCTCGAGTTCAGATAGGAGCGTATTCAGGTTTTCTGTCCGCTCCATATGGATGAGTTTCAGCAGCGTAATTTCGAATTGTATTTTGGGCTGATGGGCATCTTTAATTTTATACTGTGCTTCACTCACAATATGGAGCATGCGCATCAGGTCATCTTCGCTAAAAGAGAAGGCACTTTTTTTAAAGCGTTGCTTGGTTTCTTGTGAAGCCTCCACCAGATGCATCTTTTCAGAGCTCTTGGCTACATATACATTACGGATATGCTCGGTGAGGCCGATCAAAAATTCCTGAATATCATATCCTTCCTGCAGCAGCTGGTTGATGAGTTCCAGCCCCATGTTGGCATCATGTTGCTCTACCGTTTTCATGAACTGGAACATGCGTTCGGTACTCACTACGTTGAGTGCACGCAGCAGTTCCTCATGTTGTATATCGGTGCCACAAAAGGCAATAGCCTGGTCCATCAAACCAAGAGCATCGCGAAGTGCGCCATCAGCTTTCTTTGCAATGACATGGAGCGACTCATTATCTATCTTAATGCCTTCATCTTTAGCCACTTTCTCCAAGCGTGAGACAATTTCTTCGATGCTGATGCGCTTAAAGTCAAAGCGCTGTACCCGCGAAAGGATGGTAGGCAATACCTTGTGGGGTTCGGTAGTGGCAAAAATAAAGATGACATGATCGGGGGGCTCTTCCAGTGTTTTCAGCAGGGCATTAAATGCGGCCTTGCTGAGCATGTGCACCTCGTCAATAATATAAATTTTGTAGCGACCATTTTGAGGAGGAATGCGGACCCGTTCCCGCAGGTCCCGAATGTCTTCAACGCCATTGTTGGAAGCGGCATCAATTTCAATGACATTGAGTGTCTGGTTCAGCGATTCGCCGTCAATATCCTGTTCAATACTGTTTACCGTTCTGGCCAGTACACGAGCCATGGTGGTTTTACCCACGCCGCGCGGCCCACAAAACATATAGGCATGAGCCAACCTGTTCTGTTCAATAGCATTTTTGAGGGTATCACTCACATGATTTTGTGAGACGATATCGTCAAAAGTTTTGGGCCGGTATGTTCGGGTTAATGCTCGGTAGTTGTCAGACATATTCTGGTGCGTTGCATCACTGGCATCTTCTGTTGGTTTAATGTACAAAAAGTGAAAACCAATTTCGTAGTAAAAAGAGATTCTAATCTCCGATCTCGTAATTGGTAGGAAGGTTGTCTGCTACTCTGGTTCTTGCCCAGTGACCATAGATAAGGGTTACAGAGGCAGGGTCCAAGCAAATTGCCCAGATTTGCGGTCAACGAAGAAGACGCTCTGAGTTTGTATTGGGTTCTAATGGCTCCACGTTTTCTTATTACAACTTTGAGCTCCTCATTTCCGATTTCGACCTTCTTGATATTTTATGTACTGTCCGGATAATTCTACGGTCAATTCGGAATCCTTTTAGAGTATTTAGGCGATCTCCCAAATATCTTCCTTGTCTTCTTGCTTCGTACCTTGCTTCACTTTTACTAAGAAGTGTGATATCTCTTGCCCGGGATAGAGAAAAGTGATTTTCTGACAGTCTATTAGTTTGTACAGACGTTCCTAAATAGACTGTTTAAAGGAAATGTCGCAGATGATGCTCGTAATTAGTTTTCTATCCGCGGTTAATGTTGCCAGCTTATAATTTCTTCGGCAGCCGACTCCGGATTCAGGGACCATCGGAGATAGATTTTATAAGATACCTGTACCGACATACCTCGGGTGCTCCATTCAAAGTTCGACCAGCTCAATATGAACCTATATAGCCTAACGCCCCGGTTATTCAACGATCATAGGTGTCTCAGCTTTAGCCGAAGCAATCAGTTTGTCTCATCATCATTTTCAAAATTTATTACCCAAGGGTTTTCAATAGTTGTTTTTACGTTGGCAAATTCTGAATTGTCCTAATAAACTGCTTTCTTAAAGACGGCATAGTCATTTCTGCCACTCCTTGTTTGAAGAAACAACTTCTACCTCGTTCAAGTCCCATAACCACTTGTGGTTTCAGCTCTGCGCTAACCCGCAGGTTCGAAGCCCGTTTCCTCGATTTTTATCTGAACTGTTTTTGCCTGATACCCTACAAAACTAAAGACCAGCCGAAACGGTCCTTTCGCTGTTGTTTTTAGAACATAATTGCCACCCTGTCTCGAAGTGGTACCAATCGTTGTATTTGCCAGGTAAATATTTACCCCAACGATAGGTTCTCCTGTTTCAGCATCAGTCACCCTGCCACTGACTGTATTCTGGGCTTCGGCCGAAACGAGGCTGACCAGAAGAAACAAAGATGTTATCAGAAAAAACCTGTTCATGCAATTCAAAATATTTATTCTGCCATTATGGTGTGCCGCTCATCATAAAATGATTTTGAAGCACCCTCATTTAAAATAAAGAAATCTTTTTTATCAATGCCTGCCTGTTCTCTGGCTTTGGCTAAATCATTAATAGGCTCAGTCATGCCGTCGTCTGCCAAGGGAAAGGTGCCGAAATGCATGCCAATACTTTGTTTCGCCCCAACATCTTTATGAATTTGAACGGCTTCGAAAGGATCTACATGAATAGGTGACATAAACCACCGTGGTTTGTAGGCCCCGACAGGAATAAGGGCGACATCGATAGGATTGAATCGTTGCCCGATGTCTTTGAAAAATCCGTCGTAACCGGTGTCCCCGGCAAAGTAGATATTACCAGCAGGCGTTTGCAGCACGTAGCCTGCCCACAAGGTTTTATCGCGATCGGTAAGTCCGCGTCCCGAAAAGTGCTGGGCCGGTACTGCAAAGACTTTAACCTCCTGATTAATCACATAATCATTCCACCAATTGAGTTCGGCTGTATTTGTGATTCCGTTTTCTTTTAGATAGAGCGGTACGCCCAGCGGAGTGATAAATAGTGGATCAAAAGCATCTTTCAATCTTTTTGCGGTATGAATATCCAGATGATCGTAGTGGTTATGACTGATAAGCACTACGTCAATCTCAGGCAAATCCTGAAACCGGATACCCGGCGGACGCATCCGTTTGGGGCCAATCCACTGGAAGGGGCTGGCACGTTCACTCCAGACAGGGTCCGTTAGAATATTCAATCCATCAACCTGTATTAAAAAGGTAGCATGATTTACGAAAGTAATTTTTATGCCTTCTGTAACGGTTGATTCTGGAACACTGCCATAGGTAATATCCTCTTCGGATAATACTGTCCACGGTCCGGGCTCTTCGGTTATGGCCCATTTGATCACATCTTTGAGTCCGCGGGCTTTGATACCATCGATATTGCTGAAGGTTTTGCCGTTAAAATGTTCGGTGGGTGGACCTTTGTAAACCGGGGCTTTAATGATATAATCAACGGTGAGAGTGCCGACAATTAAAAAAGTTGCACAAACCAGGATGGCTGCAAAAAATTCAAACACGCTAGACTTATTTTGAGTTGTTTTTTAAAGAGTCCAAACTGAATTTTTGGACTCAAAGTTTCAAATTAAGCTTATTCTTCGCTCCGGAGTTCCTCTTCAAAAAATTCATAAATACGAGTGTACTCATCGAACCAGGCGTCAGGGTCACTGAAGCTGTGGCGCTCGGTGGGATACATCATCATATCAAACTCCTTGTTGCCGGTTTGAATTAGCTTGTCGATGTACTGGGCAGCATCCTGAAAGCCAACGTTGTTGTCAATGAGTCCATGTAAAATAAGTACAGGCTGCTCAAGCTGATTAACATAAGTTATTGGGGAGCTTTGGGCATAATGGGCGGAGTCGGCTTCGGGTGTTCCCAGTCGCGGCCAGGTGTACCACGGGTTGGTATTGTAATAATTTTCCCAGTTGGTGACGGCGCGAAGCGCAGCAGCAGCATCGAAATATTGGGGCTCTACACTTGTGGCATAAAGCGCCATAAATCCACCATAGCTACCGCCATAAACGCCCACACTGCTGGTATCAGCCTCTGGATAATGTTCTGCCAGATAATTGATACCATCTACAATATCGTTGGTTTCGTATTTGCCCATCCAGTTGGTTACATCTTCGCGAAACTCACGTCCATACCCGGTACTGTGACGATAATCAACTTCCATCACATAATATCCTTTTGTAGTAAGGTACTGGTGGAACATGTATTCACGATAATAACTGTTTGACCATCCCTTGTATACATTTTGAAGAGAGCCGGCACCGTGTACAAAAACAACAACCGGATGCTTGCCGTCGGATGTTTTATTAGTTGGCTCCAATACCGACATAGAAAGCTTGGTGCTTCCATCGCGACCGGTAAATCGGATATAATCTTCTTCCTGCCAGTCAATTTGGTTAAAACGATCCGGGATTGTATTAGTTAGTCGAATTTCTTGTTTGGGGTTTTTCAAATCCAGTGCATAAAGCTCGAATGGTTCATTAAAATAGGTATACTCGTAAACCAAGTGTCTTTTGTCTCTGCTTAAATCAAAAGATTGGCGATATCCGGTTTCGGTGGTCAGTTTTTTACTATTACTGTTGTTCGTATTGAGGGTATAGATATGTCGTTCACCGGGACCTGCTTCTGTTGAAGCAAAGACAATAGTGTTCTTGCCCGTCCATTCAGCCCAGGGTACTTCATACTCACCCTTTGTGTGCTGTGTGAAATCAGAACCATCGGGGTTGACCGTATAAATATGGTTCCATCCATCCTTTTCTGATTGAATCATCAGCTGGGTTCCTTTAGGAGCAAAATCCATTGAACTTCCAGAAATCCATCCCTCAGTAGAATCTTCCAAGACGGTGGTGACAGAGTTTTCATCATCCAGATCATACACCTTAATTGTTCGGTGCTTCATGGGAGCATCAATCTGATCCAGGGCCAAGTATCTACCATTGGCACTCACACTACCGCTTTGATATCCTTTTTGTTGATGTATTTCAGTTACATCGTTTGAGTCCAAACGTGCGACAGAGATAATTTGAGTGGCTACACCTCTTCGGGTTGAACCTGTGCGCACTTCATCATGCACATATTCGGGAAAGTAATACTCTTTGTAATCAGAGGTGTCCCATTGCATCAGTACAAGTTTGTCGGAGCCGGCCCAGCTCATAATCGAATAGCCGGGGTCATCATCTTTTTTAGAGGTAACCTGGGTAAGCTTTGAGTTTTTTAAGTTAATGATCCACACATCGCCTTCCTGAACATAGGCAATCCGGTTGCCATCCGGCCCCCACTCTGCACCGTATTCAGGTTTTTTTGATTCGATGATTTTTTGCTCGTTGCTAAAATCCAGATCGGCAAGCCAAATGTCACCGCTTTTGGAGTACATCAGCTGTTTGCCATTTGGTGAAACAGTAAATCTCCGCTCCAAATCATCCGGTGCCTCTTCCATGTCTTTGCCATTGAGCTTGATACGAAAAAGCTCTTCATCCTGCATGGAAGAATCATTGGACTGATAGTAAATATATTTTAGATCCGGGGAAAAACCGGCAAAATCAGGACGGTTCCCCGCCAATAGTGGCTCATAAAAAATTGATTTAAGGCTTAGTGTGTCCAATCCTTGTTGAGAAAATCCGAGAAATGGCAATACCAGAAGTGCTGCCAAAATTAAGGTCGTCTTTTTCATAGCCTTTTATATATGTGAGTATATTTTAGTACAAAAATAAAACAATGAATTCTTAAACCAACAAGAGCAGTAAAACCTTACAACAAGTAATTTAAAAACACTTCTGATTGGTAATCTTTAGCCATTAAGTCAATCTTGGGTAATTAGCCTGCTATTATCTTTTCAATCTCGTCGCGCTCTTTAGGTACATCCGTAAGGTTTTCATGGCCGTCTTCGGTAATGATTAGATTATCCTCAATGCGGATGCCTCCAAAATCAAAAAGCTCTTTGAGCTTGGAGCCATTCAGGAATTTGGAGATCGTTTCGTCTTCCAGTGCAGGCTCAAGCAGTGCCGGGATAAAGTAAATGCCCGGCTCAATAGTAAGCACCATGCCCGGCTGCAGGCTGCGCCGCATGCGCAGGTATTTAATACCCGGACGATCAATGCGGTCAACTCCTTTTGGATACCCGCCTACATCATGCGTATCCAGTCCAAGGAAGTGTCCCAGCCCATGTGGAAAAAACAGGGCAAACACATCTTCTTCCATGATGTCATCCAAGTCTCCGGTTATCAGATCAGCATCTTTAAGGCCCTGCATCATGATGCGGGCTGAATTGATATGCAGATCTTCCATCTCAGCTCCGGGTTTGGAATCGGCAATCACTTGTTTTTGAGCCTCCAGTACAGCTTCATACACCGCAGCTTGAATAGGGGTATATTTACCATTGGCCGGATAGGTTCGTGTATAATCTGAAGCATAGCCCTGGTGCTCATATCCGGCATCAATCAGAAACAGGTCGCCGTCTTTTACCTGCTGGTTGTTTTCCACATAATGAAGAATGGCGCTGTTATTACCGGAAGCAAAGATGCCGTTATAAGCATCCTGTGTGAGGCCGTGTTTTATTTGGTGATAATCAAAAACGGCTTTCAGCTCATACTCGTACATCCCCGGCTTTAGTGCTTTCAGCACTTCAGTATGTGCAATATTGTTTACCCGGGCGGCTTCACGCATAAGATCTAGCTCGTCTTCTGTTTTAAAAACACGGCAGTGGGTGATGGCATCAGAAAGAGCGTCCAGATCAATAGGCACCTTGCGTTCAAACTCTTCGATAAACTCGGCCTGTTCTTCATTAAGGCAGTAAATTTTATCCGGATTCAGCTCTTTCAGCACTTTGGGCATCTCGGTCTCATAATGCAGGTGATCCGGCTGATACTCTTGCTGGTACTGCTCCTTGGATTTTACCCGGCCATGCCACACCGCATACTGGGCATCACGTTTGGGAACAAACAAATGGTATTCCTGCTTGTTGAGATCGAGGATAAGATTGCAATCCGGTTCATTGACGCCGGTCAAATACCAAAAATTGGACTCCTGCCTGAAAGCAAACTCATAATCAGTATCGTTGCGATACATCAGGTCTGCACCCTTCATATAAACGATAGCAGATTCTTCCTGATCAAAAAGAGAAAACAGTTTATCGCGATGCTTGTGATTCATAGTTCAGTAATTTGTGTGAAAAAGTGTAGATGAAGTTAATGGAAAAAGGCGAAAGGCAAAAGGCAGACGGGAGAAGTGAAAAGACAATCCTTTTCACTTCCAGCTTTTAAAAGTTGATTCAATTAGTTCGATTAATTCTTTATTAGTTGATACCTTTTCCAGCTTTTTTCTTAAGTCAATATTTTGTATCCCATCAGCTGAATAAATGGAAGTATTGGGATTTTCATCTTCAAAAATAAGATCCAGGTTAATTTCAGCGACCGCCTTGTTCTCTCCCTCAGAGTTTAATATTCCTATGATGCGGCTGCCCCCAAAAGAGGTTCCCAAAAAACAAAGAGCGATCTGTGAATCGGGGATCTCGTCTGATTTTGAAATATGATAGTAGTTGTTAAGGTTAAGATCCGATGGATTTTTTTTAAACTGCAGATAGCGGATGGATTGCTTGTTATGGTTATAGGCTTTTAGAAATGGGTTGATCCACTTGCGCAGTTCTGGCTCTGCCGAAGTTCCTGCAAATCCGCGTTTTGTCCAGTATTCAAAATTGTATTCAGTATTTGCTTCAGCGTTCAGTATATCAGGGATATCTTCAAGGGAATGTACCTTGCGATCTTTCAACGATATGTTGTACCAAAAGTCTTGTACACCATTTGTTATAAGCAGGTACGGTGCTTGAACATCACGATTATATCGAGCTACCTGTTCTGCTGTTTTCTCGGATAGACTGATATGCTCGGCTTTGCATTCTACCAGAACTTTAGGATCAAAATCCTGGCTGTAGCAGATGATGTCAGTCCGCAGCGTGTCCCGGCTATAATTCTTTAGTGCTTCTTCTGTAGAGATACGATGCTTGGACCATCCCGCAGCAATCAGGTATTCAATGATGCGAAGGCGCACCCGTTCCTCGGGCCGGTTTTTCAGGGCTTTGCGGTGGATGGGATTCCAGAGCATTTTTTCACCCTCACACCATACGATTTGTGGATATTGAAATTGTGCAATGCTTTCCATGCATCCAGAATAGGAATTGCGGGGCAGAATGAAAAGCAGGGAATTTTTGTGATCAGGTATGAGGCCGTTTGTAAGGATTGAAGGTGGAGGAGGTCTTACTTAAAAAAAAGAAGATGCCTTACTTTGTGTATATAACCACCAATCCAGCAAAAAGCTCTGTGTATGTGGGGATGACCAATAATATCCGGCGGCGGATGAAAGAACATTACGAAAACCGTGGAGAGACAGAAACCTTTGCAGGCAGGTACTATTGTTTTAAGCTGGTTTATTATGAGTATTATAAAACGCCTTTGGAAGCAATAGAAAGAGAGAAAGAGATCAAGAAGTGGAGGAGGGAAAAGAAGGAAGCGCTGATTGAGTCAGTGAACCCCTCATGGTATTTTCTTAATTACACGGATGATTTTAGGGTGGGGATAATACGTTAATACTTCTGGTTACACTATCCTCTTCCACAAAAGATTTCTCTCGTCGCTACGCTCGTTCGAAATGACTTTTTTATTGGTGCTTGAGTATTGCATAAAAGTGCAATAATCTTGTACACTCCTTCATAGTCATTTCGATCCGAACGAGAGAGAATCTTTTGTAATAAGGGATGCACATAGCTTTCTTATTTCGCAGCAGAGCGACAAAACCAGAAGTAAAAAGACGAAAAATGACGCTTACGCGGCAGCGGCTTCCTTTTCCTTATCCATCTGACGGTAGATCAGAAGCTGCTGGGCAATAGAAACCACGTTGTAAATTAGATAGTACAAGCTAAGGCCGGCCGCAAAATTGTTGAAAATAAAGAGCATCATCACGGGAAAGATATACTGTAATGCCTTCATGTTCATTCCACCCGGAGCACCGCCTCCGCCACCGGGGCCGCCCATGCCGCCGGTTAGTCTGCTTTGAAATACCATAGCCAATGACATTAAGAGTACAAACCCGGCAATCTGATCACCAATAAAGGGAATGCTGAATGGTAAGCTTAAAATATAGTCTGGAGCTGAGAGGTCGCCGGCCCACAGGAACTCATGCTGACGAAGCAATATAGAATTTTGAAAGAAGCGCCACAGGGTAATTAAAATAGGCAGCTGGAGCAGGTTAGGCAGACATCCCCCAAGCGGGTTTACCCCCTCCTCTTTGTACAGCTTCATGGTAGCTTTTTGTTGTTTCTGAGGATCATCCTCATACTTGTCCTGGATTTCCTTCATCTTGGGCTGAAGCTCTTTCATAGCTGCCATACTGCGGTAGCTTTTCTTGGTCAGCGGATATAGCACCAGTTTGATAAGGACTGCAAAAAGAATAATGGCCAGACCGTAATTCATGTAGTTTCCGGCAATGGCAAAGAACGGGATAATGAGATATCTTACCAACGGATAAGAAAACCAGTTAGTCCAAGCGTAGCCCACATCAACCATGTCGTAAGCCGTTTCATCAAAAGCAGAAATTTTATAGTAGGCCAGAGGTCCGACATACATTTTAAACTTAGCTACGCCATCAGCAGGTATTTCTGAAGTTATATACGTTTCATAGTGATAGTTTGTAGCCGGGTCATCAGTTGGTCCTGTTACTTCACCAACTAAGCGTGCCTTTTCTGTTGGTGTATCAGATTTAATAACCTGTGCAAAGAACTTAGTTCGTGATCCTACCCAGTCGATAGTTCCGTTAAAAGATTTTTCTTCCCTGTTTTGTTCTGTAAGGAGCAGCTGTTCTTTTTCTCCGCCCAAATACGCATAAGCCGAGGTGTAGGGTGATTCTTGCGTAGGATCTTTTTCGGTAAACAGAAGCGAAGAAGTCCATCCAAAATCAACGACACTGCCAATAATATCTCGCTCAAGTCCTTCAAACTTGATGTCCAAATCAATTTCGTGATTATTGGCATTGAAGGTGTAGGTATAAAGAATGCGCTTGGACTCGCTAACATTTAGTGCATACTGCAGCTGTCTTTTTTCTCCTTTGGAAACACTTATTCCGCTGCCGGATGAAACCTGTTCGAAAAGGATCTGGTCGGTTTCAATATTGTAGTTTTCGCTGGAAAGGAAGCCAAGGGAATACGCAGAGTGTGTGGTGTCTTTAATCATCCGCACAGGCTTGTCATCCCAGGTTTCATAATCCTTTAGCATAATTTGAGAAGGTCCGCCCCCGAGATTTGTAAAGGTAGCCTTGTAGAGGGGGGTTTCTATGACAAACTCAGTAGTGTCGCTAACGCCGGCATTTCCAAACATTCCCATTTCACTTTTGCCGGTTTGCTCAGATTGATCTTCCGTGTCAGCATAATCGGAAGAGGGATCTGCCGTGCCGGTGTCTCCGGCAGTTCCATTTGTTGGTTGCTGTGTTTGCTGTCGTTGGGAGTCT
This sequence comes from Balneolaceae bacterium, assembly GCA_034521755.1. Lineage (GTDB taxonomy): Bacteria > Bacteroidota > Rhodothermia > Balneolales > Balneolaceae > JAXHMB01. The sequence continues at coordinate 268,786 of JAXHMB010000004.1, read as the reverse complement.
GCCTGTACAGCAGCAATACTATCCTGTCGTGCCTGTTCGGCCTGTCGGCGCTGGAGTTCTTCTTCGGTGGGCATAGTAAAATAGGCCCAGGCAATCATAGTAAAAAGAATAAGTATTAAGCCGGTTACGGTGTTGCGATCCAAAAGAATTCCTCAGTTTATAATTTCGATTTTGTTTCCGGTTCGGGAACGGGGTCGTATCCATGACTTCCCCAGGGATGACAGCGTGAAACACGCTTAAGCGTAAGCCAAAAACCTTTAAAGGCTCCGTGTTTTTGAAAGGCTTCAATACCATAATGACTGCAGGTAGGCTGATATCTGCAGCTGCTGGGCATCCAGGGTGAGATAATCAGTTGGTAAAGTCGAATAAGTCCGATAAACAAATACTTCATGAATCAGAATCAGTTGTGGAAAGTATATGTGCCTGAACCTTACGCAATAACTCTACGATATTTTGTTGTATTTGTTCAAACGTTACATCAATGGCATTTGCCATTAATGCACCATGAAAGCTGTAAGAACTTGTTTTGATGGAATCCGACAAAATATGCTGGTTTAAGCGATATGCTTCCTTAAGCAGGCGTTTAACCCGATTTCGTTTTGTTGCCTTACCTAGCCCTTTTTTAACGATGAAGCCCATCTGGTACTGATTGTTTGCTTCAGAAAAAAGGCGAAAACGTAGATTTACATGTTCGGCGCGAAATAGAATGGCATCTCTTTCAAAGAGATGTTGAAAATTCTTTCTTCCCCGCAGGATTTTAGCTTTTGGCAAGCTAAAATCCTTGTCCGGGGTATCAGAATTACTATTTAGGCCCTTTTTCATTACTAATGGTTAGGCGCTTGCGTCCTTTAGCTCTGCGACGCTTCAATACCTTTTTTCCACTTTTGCTTTTGTTACGCTTCCGAAAACCATGCTTGTTTTTGCGCTTTCGGCTGCTTGGTTGATAAGTGCGTTTCATAATGTATCAACGATTTTTATGAGAACTTCAGTTTTTCTAACAGACCCGTAATTTAAAAAGAAAATTAGACAATAAGAACCACTAATTAACGGTTATTTTTAACGCTGACGTAACAAAGGGCAAGAAATGTTCCTATAAGGTGTTAATAAATTTGAACAGGCATTCCTTAAACTGTAACTTTAGTGGCTATTAAAAATAACAGGTGAAGTAAGAATTTTATGTTAGACAAGATAACCGGTTTACTTACAAGCATATTTGGCACCAAAAGTGAGCGCGATATTAAGAAGGTTTGGCCCATCGTAGAAGAGGTAAAATCATTCGAAGATGAAATAAAAGCTCTTTCTGATGAAGAACTGAAACAGAAAACAGAATCTTTCAGGCAGCAAATCAAAGAAGCTACCAAAGAAATTGAAGCAGATATTGAATCTGTACGCGAGCGGCTAAACAGTAGTGATGAAGAAATGACTGTAAGTGAGCACCGCGGTCTGGCAGAAGAGCTGGATGAACTCGAGGAAGAATGGCTGGACACGGTCGAAGATGTACTTGAAGAACTACTGCCGGAAGCTTTTGCCGTACTAAAAGACACCTGCCGAAGGTTTGTAGGTGAATCGTGGAAAGTAGGCGGCACTGAGAATGAGTGGGATATGATACCCTATGATGTACAGCTTGTTGGCGCTATTTGCATGCATCAGGGTAAAATTGCCGAGATGAAAACCGGTGAAGGTAAAACACTGGCAGCTATTTTTCCCGCCTATCTTAATGCTTTGGCCGGACGAGGCGTACACATTGTAACGGTCAATAATTACCTGGCCAAGCGTGACGCCGAATGGAACGAGCCGATCTTTAACTTTCATGGTCTGGAAGTAGACTGTATTGATTTGTATGATCCGAATTCTGAAGCGAGGCGCAAAGCCTACCAGGCAGATATAACCTATGGTACCAACAACGAGTTTGGCTTTGACTACCTGCGCGACAACATGGTTATCAACTCCGACCAGCTGGTACAGCGCCATCACCATTTTGCTATTATTGATGAGATTGATTCTATTCTTATTGACGAGGCCCGTACACCTTTAATTATTTCCGGACCGGTTCCTGAAGATACCCGCTCTCAAAAATATGAAGAGCTGAAACCCCGGGTGGAGTCGCTGGTGAATGCCCAGAAAAAACTGGTGGCTTCCCTGGTTAAAGATGCCCAAAAAGAGCTGGAAGCAGGCAATGAAGAAGCCGCGGGACTTGCCCTTTATCGTGCCCAGCGTGGATTTCCTAAAAATCGTCAGTACCGCAAGATGATGCAGGTGCCGGAAAATCAAAAGCTTGTGCAACAGACCGAGGCTTTTTATCTGCAGGATAATGCCCGTCGTCTGCCGGAGGTAGATAAGGAGCTTTATTATTCGGTTGACCCGAAAATGAAAGCCATTGAAATGACCGAGAAGGGTCAGGATTTTATCACCCGCAGCGATGAAGACGAAGAGTTTTTTGTGATTCCTGATCTTGGAACAGAGACTACCGATATTGACGAAGAGATTGATGAGCTCAGGGAAGAAAAAATAGAAGAAATCAAAAACCAGGATGATTTCAGTGAAGAATATAAAGAGAAAAAGATTGAAGAGGCCAAGCAGGAAGTAAAGGAAGAACGCGAGCGACGGTTCAGTGAGCTGCACCGCCTGTTTGCAGAACGGAGCGATCGCATCCACACAGTGAACCAGCTGCTGAAAGCCTATACACTTTTTGAGCGCGAGGAAGAATATATCGTGCAGGACGGCAAGGTAAATATTGTTGATGAACACACAGGCCGTGTGCTGTCCGGACGGCGGTATTCTGATGGTCTTCATCAAGCGATTGAGGCCAAGGAAAGTGTAAAGGTAGAAGCCTCAACACAGACGTACGCAACTGTTACGCTGCAAAATTATTTCCGGATGTACCACAAGCTGTCCGGGATGACCGGTACGGCCGCTACCGAAGAAGGTGAGTTTAGTGATATCTATGACCTGGACGTTATGATTATCCCCACCAACGAGCCGGTTATTCGGGATGACAAAGAGGATCTTGTATTCAGAACCAAGCGCGAAAAATATAACGCAGCCATTGATAGGATTAAGGAGTACCACGAAAAAGGCCAGCCGGTGCTCGTAGGTACCACCAGCGTGGATGTATCCGAAACGATGAGTCGCATGCTTAAACGAGCCGGTGTTCCCCATAATGTGTTGAATGCCAAACAGCATGCCAAGGAAAGTGATATTGTTGCCCAGGCCGGACAGCCGGGTTCTGTTACGGTGGCTACCAACATGGCGGGCCGCGGTACTGATATTAAGCTGGCGCCCGGAGTTAGAGAAAAGGGCGGCTTGGCTATTTTGGGTACCGAGCGACACGAATCGCGGCGCATTGACTTACAGCTTCGTGGCCGAGCGGGACGACAGGGTGACCCGGGTGAATCACAGTTTTATGTTTCCCTGGAAGATGACCTGATGCAGATGTTTGGTTCTGACCGCATTGCCGGCGTCATGGATAAGCTCAATTTTGAAGAAGGCGAAGTTATTACCCATCCATGGATTACCAAGTCGCTGGAGCGTGCACAGAAGAAAGTAGAGCAAAACAATTTCAGCATCCGTAAGAAGCAGCTGGAATATGATGACGTGCTCAACAACCAGCGTGAAGTTATTTACAAGCGCCGCAAGCACGCTCTGGGTGGCGATGAACTCAGAAGCGATATCTATGATATGCTTACCGACCTTTCGCAGCGTATTGTAGATCAGCATTATGGCAATGGTGAGTTTGAAGAATTGCGCGACACCGTGCTTCGCTTTTTAGCCGTTGATATTGAGCTTGAGCCCGATGAAATGGGCGGCATGACCGAGGATGACCTTGTCGATCACATCATTGACAGGGCATACGAAGCTTATCGCAAGAAAGAAGAAATGATTGCCGAGCCGCTGTACCAGGTGATCAAAAATATTGAGGAATCGGAAGCTGAGAACAAGCCCGACAGAGTCCAGGTGATATTTACCGACGGTATCCGTCGCATGCGGGTAGTCGTTGATGTAGATAAAGCCATTGAAAACGAAGGCCATGAAGTAGCGCGAGCCCTTGAGCGAACGGCCGTGTTATCAACTATTGATGACAAATGGATGGATCACCTTCGTGAGCTGGACTCCGTAAAAGAAGGTATCGGCCTGCGGGCCTTTGGACAGAAAGATCCGCTGCTGGAATACAAGCGTGAAGCATTTGAAATGTTTAAAGACCTGCTGGATGAAATCAACCAGCGAGCCATTTCTATCATCTGGAAAGCCGTTCCTGAAATGCAGGCCGATCAGCAGAAACTGCAGCAGGCACAGCAGCAAAAAGCCAAAGTGGATATGAATCGCGCCAAGACACAGCATTCTGATTCTACGAACATGGGGTACAAACAAGGGGCGGCGCAAGGCGGACAAAATGGAAACCAGCAACAGCGCAGCGACCAAAAACCTCAGCCGGTGACCGTAGAAGAAGAGCCGGGCCGCAACGATTATGTGAAGATTCAAAAACCGGGGTCGGGTAAAGTCATTGATATCAAATGGAAGAAAGCCAAGCGTATGATTGAAAACGACGGCTGGATCCTTATCGAAAAATAATTTTCAATGGGGCAATTAACAATGAGCAATAGGCTTCCCGGATATTACTATTGGTCATTGATTTATTGTTCATTGCTAATTGAATAATATGGAAGTTCTTGGTATTGACATAGGCAGTTCGGGCATTAAGGGTTGTATGGTGGATACCAAGGAAGGGAAAATTATTTCTGAGCAGTACAGTACGCCGCCTCTCAAAGATACGTCTCCGCATAAAGTGTTGTCCCAGTTACACCAGGTGGTAAAGAAGCAGTTTGAGTGGGACGGCCCGGTAGGCTGCGCGTTCCCGGCGCCGGTGAGCCATGGGATTGTAGTTTCTTCCAAACGCATTGAAAGTGCCTGGACAGATGTCGATGCCGAAGAGCTTTTTTCGGAGATTACGGGCAATGCATTTTCTGTGATCAATGATACCGACGCCACCGGCCTGGCCGAGATGCATTTTGGAGCCGGCAAGCACCAGGACGGACTGGTTATTGTGCTGACCGTAGGTACCGGCATTGGTTCTTCGTTGTTCATGGACGGCAGCCTGATTCCCAACACCGAACTGGGCCGGATAAAGATTGACGGGGTGACGATTGAAGATATAGCCTCCAATAAAACGCGAAAAGAAGAAGGGTTTGGCAAAAAAACGTGGGCCAAACGGCTGGAAGAAATGCTGGAGACCTATGAACAGATTTTTCATCCTGACCTGTTTATTCTGGGGGGAGAGCTGAGCCGAAAAGCAGAAAAAGTCTTTCCCTACATAAAAATTAATACCTCATTTAAGCCCGCCGGATTTAAAAATGAGGCCAGCATTGTAGGCGCTGCCATGGTTGCCGCCACGCAGGGCACAAAGAAAGAAGTGTTTTATCGGTAGGGATTAATAGAACACGGATTACGCTGATTAAGCAGGTCAACGCCGATTTAATTACTATGTATCTCCCTCTTGAAGTTATTAGTACTAATCCGCGTCATCTGTGTTCTATTCCCTATTCATTATACGAATCGGGCAGGTCGTTTTCGTAGAGAATCACGTCTCCTGCAGCAGCAAAATCACGCGCAATATCATTGGCTTCGAACAGGCTGGAAACGACTTTTACCTTTTCGGTATCGAAGCCCGTTTTTGCAATGCCTTTTTGAATGGGTTCCGTTCTCTGGTCGCCCACCAAAATCACCAGGTCAAGATTGGCCCGGCCTATGGCTTCACCAAATTCTATATTTTTCTCGGCTTCCAGTTCACCCAGCTCAATCATGCCGGGGGTAATGATAATGCGCCGCCCCGAATTAAACTGTGCAAGAATCTCTACCGCATTTTTAGCCCCGACGGGGTTGGAGTTAAAGGCATCATCAATCACGTAGAGGTCGCCCTGTTTTTTGAGTTCCAGCCGGTGTTCAATGGGCTCAATATCGGCAGCGGCCAGGGACATGGTTTTAAGCCGCATGCCCAAATGATGGCCCACGCCTACGGCCAGCAGCATATTCTGTACGTTATGCTTGCCCAGCAGTTTGGTTTTAAAGACTTCTGTTTGTCCGTTGGCCGTTACGCTAAACTGTATCCCTTCGTGGTTGTAGGAAATGTCGTTTCCAATGATCGACCCATTCTCCAGTCCCACTTTTATCACAGAAATATCATCCCGAAGGGTTGCCATCCGGCTCACCCGTTCGTCATCACCGTTCAGCACAGCCGTGCCTTTGGGCTTCAATCGTTTTACCAGGGTAGACTTGGTTCGGGCAATGGCTTCCTGTGAACCAAAAGTTTCGAGGTGGGCTATGCCTACGTTGGTAACTACCGAAATATTGGGTTCAGCAATATCACAAAGTTCATCAATGTTGCCTTCATAGCGGGCGCCCATTTCCAGAATCAATACTTGGTGATGCGCTTCCAGGTCATTATTAATCACTTTACAAATGCCCATGGGCGTATTGTAGCTGCCCGGAGTGGAACACACATTAAAGCGTTCTTTCAGGAGATCGCGGATCATAAACTTGGTGCTGGTCTTGCCATAGCTGCCGGTGATGGCAATGACGGTGAGGTCGGGCATGCGGGAAAGCTTTGCTTTTGCATCATCGATAAACCCTCGGTGGATATGATTTTCAATAGGCTGCGTTATTTTGCCGGCCACAAAAATCCAAAAGGGAATCAGGGCATTGCCCACAATCCACCCGAAGGAAAGGATATAAATGTCGCCGCTGACCAGGCCAGAAAACTGAAAGCTGATATCTGTAAACGGCACATGACCGGTAAATCCAATCCAGGTAAAGAAGGCGGGAATAAATGCGCATAATAATACAAATGGCACACAGAGCCTGATGACCCTGGGAGTAAAAACGAGCGGCTTCTTTTCTTTTTGTCCCCGGTAATAGTTGAACTTTCCAAACCAGAAAATGCCAAACAGCGAAAGGATGACAATGGCCGCACTGCCGGTAATGGAACTTGACACCAGCCAAAGCATGCCCACTATGATAACGATAAACAGAAAATGCTCTGCAGTAAGTACGTAGCGGTTCCAGTGGTCCACCATCCAGTGCCAAAACTCGTTGAATTTGTATCCTTTTTGTTGAAAGACGTGCAGAAAGAACCTGCCTCTTAGCAGAGTATGCCGAAACATGACTACCACAAAGGCAATCAGCAGGAGATCAATAAATGCGTAATACCAGTCCAATGAAATTATATGTAGAGTGAAATTTGATGTCTTGCAAGGTCGCTAATGTACGGAACTTCCCTTATATTAACGCCTCATTTTATGTACTTGTCAACCTTTCATCAAAGCCGTTCAAATATATGAAATTAATTATCCCGATGGCAGGCCGCGGAACGCGGGTGCGTCCTCATTCTCATACCACTCCCAAGCCGCTGCTGCCGGTGGCAGGCACCATGATTGTTGAACGCATCGTGGATACCTTTGCCCGAACCCTCGATCGAACCATTAATGAAATTGTATTTATTCTTGGACCTGATTTTGGTCAGGATATCAAAGACCAGCTTTCCGAAATGTGCGATCGGCATGATGCCCGGCCCACGTTCCGGGTGCAGGAAGTCGCTGAGGGTACCGCGCACGCTGTGTATTGTGCAGAAGAAGATTTAGACGGCGAATGTATTATCGTTTTTGCCGACACCATTTTTGATATGGAAGGGAAGGTATCTGTTGAGGATGCCGACAGTGTGATATGGCTGAAAGAAGTGGAAGACCCTTCCCGTTTTGGTGTTGCCGTAGAAGAAGACGGCCAGATCACGGACTTTGTAGAAAAGCCCAGCGAGCCTATCTCAAACCTGGCTATTATCGGCGTGTATTATTTTAAAGAAGGGGCGCAGCTGAAGAAAGAAATTGAGTATTTGCTGGAGAATGATATTCGTGGGCATGGCGGAGAGTTTCAGCTGACCGATGCCCTTGATCGCCTGCTCAAAGATGGCAAAGTGTTTAAGAAGGCTACGGTTGATGAATGGCTGGACTGCGGCACGCTGCCGGCCTGGCTGGAAACTTCGGGAGTGATTGTAGAAAAAGAAGCACAGGATATTGACGAAAGCCGGTTCAAAGAAACCAAGATCATACAGCCGGTATATATTGGAGAAAATGTAGAACTGGAAAACTGCATTATTGGTCCGCATGCTAGCATTGCTTCGGGTTCGACCCTCAAAAAATGCACGGTTAAAAATACCTTGATTCAGGAAAACGCCGTGCTGGAAAATTGCACCATCGAAGGGTCAACCATTGGCAAACACACCGAGCTCAAAGATGTGGATCAGCAGGTGCATATGGGCGACCATTCTAAAATTGGCGTTGAGGTATAAAATTAATAATGGCATTGTCATCCTGAGCGCAGGGAGGAGTCGAGAGAGACTGACTCAAAGTCGTAAGGATCTCCTTTGTGTAGCACCTTGACTTATTAACAAGGCCGAATGAAAGACTGCAAGGCATTTCGAATCAGATGGTTCTTTATCGCTCTTTCAGAACCGCTGCATTTCGAGGTCAGCAATGCGACGAAGCCTTGCCTGCGACAGAGCCGTACACATATGCACAAACCATGTTACATAAGCTTCTGGCATCAGGCAGGCAATACTCTCGTCTTACAACTGCACGTTTCCCGGAGATTAAGCTTCACCTGACACCATTCTTCGAACACGGTTCATTCGTTCGCAATGACAAGTATTTTTGAAATTACTCAATACTCATAACTCATTAGATAAAATCTTCGAGCGGACGGTTTTGATCAGCATCCTTTAAAGTCTCATGTACTTCGTCATGCTCTCCTTCGGGCTCCAGGTGAATGGTCACAATCACATCCCCGCGCACAGCATTGATTAGCCTTTTTTCGAGCAGGGTGGCATCATCATGGGCCTTTTCCAGGCTCACATTTTGTTTGAACACCGAGTGCAGTTCAATCCAGGTGGTGTTGCCGGTGCTGCGATGACGCAGATTATGCACATTGATCATTGCTCCCGGCAGCTCTTTGGAAAGCTCTGCCCGGATCGCCTCATCGTACTCGGGGTCGCGGGTATCCATAAGCCCGTCAACTGAATACTTAAGGAATTTAAATCCCTCATACATAATATAGAAGGCCAGCAGTCCGGCAACGATGGAATCCAATATGGCATAGTCGGTGTAGGTAATGATCAGCAAGGTGGCTACGGCTCCCGCACTTGTCCAAACATCGGTAAGGGTGTGTTTGGCGTTGCTTATAACAATCATGTTTTGCTCTTGGCGGCCCACCTTGAGCAAATAACTGCCGAGAGCAAGATTCACCAGCCCTGCTCCTCCAATAAGATATACACCGGTCATAAGTTCGCGCAGGTTATATCCAAAAAGATAATTTTCTATAGCCTGGTAGATAATGAAAATTCCGGCCAGGGTGATGACGGCTCCTTCAATGCCAACGGATAAGAACTCTACCCGTTCATGTCCATAGAGATGCTTGTCGTCGGCCGGCTTGGTGCTCAGCCATAAACCATAGTACACAAAGCCAACGGCCAACACGTGAATAACAGATTCGGCTGCATCAGAAAGAGCCGTTGTCGATGCGGTAATCCAATAACCGCTTAGTTTGAGTGCCAACGAAATAAGTGACACTGCTAAACTAATACGCAGGGCTGTTTTGGCAGGTGAAGAATTCATAGTATTGTTCGCTATTTAGGCCCTAAAATATTACCTAAAGAATACCTGAAAGCAAGCATAAATGTTCTTATTTTTACGCTCGTTTTAAACAAAGCATTTTTAAAAACCGTAACGTGCAAGATATTCATCCAAAACATAAAAAAGTATTTGATACCATATCTGAAGCCGGTGATGAAATCAACCAGCCCGTGTATGTAGTTGGCGGCTATGTGCGTGATTATTATCTGGGCCGGCAGCAAGACCCGGAAAGCATGGACATTGACTTTGTGACCGTGGGAGCGGGCATAAAGCTGGCCAAAGCAGTATCTGAAAAACTTGATGCCGATAATCTGTCGGTCTTTAAGCAGTTTGGTACGGCACAGGTTTCTTATGAAGGTTTGGATTTAGAATTTGTAGGTGCACGCAAAGAAAGCTATCAGCGAGATTCGCGCAAGCCTATTGTAGAAGATGGCTCACTGGAAGATGATCAGCTGCGGCGCGACTTCACGATCAATGCACTTTCATGGTCGTTGAACAAAGAAAATTACGGTGAGCTGGTTGACCCTTTTGGAGGAATACAGGATCTAAAAGATGAGCTGATACGTACGCCGGTTGACCCGGCGGAGACGTTTGACGATGACCCCCTGCGCATGATGCGTGCTGTTCGTTTTGCAACGCAGCTGCGGTTCAAGATTGCAGATGAAACATTTCAAGCTATTGAACAGATGGCGCCGCGCCTGGAAATTATTTCAAAGGAGCGCATCATTGAAGAGCTGAATAAAATTATACTTGCGCCCAAACCTTCTATTGGATTTGCCCTGCTTTTTAAAACCGGCCTGCTGAACCAGTTTTTTCCCGAAATGGTGAAGCTGCACGGCGTGGAAGAAGTTCGCGGGGTTCGTCATAAGGACAACTTTTGGCATACCCTCAAAGTGTTGGATAATGTAGCTAAAGTCAGTGACGATCTCTGGCTGCGATGGGCAGCAGTAATGCACGATATTGCCAAGCCTGCCACACAGAAATTTGTAGAAGGCACCGGATGGACGTTCCACGGGCACGATGCTATCGGAGCCAACTGGGTGGAGTCAATTTTTCGTCGTTTGGGTTTGCCTCTCGATGAACGCATGCGTTACGTCCGCAAGCTGGTGCGCCTGCATCTTCGACCCATCGCCCTGGTTTCTGATGAAGTAACCGACAGCGCGGTACGCCGACTTATTTACGATGCGGGAGATGATATTGATGACCTGATGATGCTTTGTCGGGCAGACATCACCAGTAAGAATGACCGGCGCGTAGCACAGTACAACAAAAATTTTGACTACGTTGAACAGAAGATTAAAGAAGTTGAGAAAAAGGACCGCATCCGCAACTGGACGAATCCGGTAAGTGGTGATGAAATAATGAAAGCCCTGAAAATTAAGCCGGGTCCGGTTATAGGCGATATCAAAGATGCCATTAAAGAAGCAATATTAGATGGCGAAATTCCGAATGAGCACGACGCAGCTTTCGATTACATGATGAAAATCAAAGACCAATTTATAGATGATAATTAAGCTTTTAGTATCTCAGAACATCTGACCCACCCCGCTCCGATCTCGAATGCTCGGATCGGGAGCACCCCTCCTCGGAGGGGACTTAGTCTCCCTTTGAAGGGGGTGCGGCGTTGGCCGTGGGGGATGTAAAAACATAAAAGCTCATATTGCAGCATAAATATTTTTAAGTAAACAAAAGCAGGTATCATGGCTAAAGACTCTCTGGATCGCTGACTCACATGCTAAAATAAACCTGGGACTTAATGTCCTGGAGCGTCTGTCCTACCGGATATCATAACATTGAAACAGGGTTTGCTTTTCTGGAGTGGAAGGACCGGTTTGAAGTTCAGCAGGCTCCGGAAATGAAGCTGGAGATGACGGACGAAGATATTCCCGTTGATGAGCGCAATCTTATTATTCAGGCTATCAATGTATTGCGGCGATATGTGGGTCTTGAGCATAACTATCACATTAATGTAGAAAAGCATATACCTGCGGGTGCCGGACTGGGCGGCGGCAGCAGCAATGCAGCGCTGACCCTTCGCATGCTCAATAAGATTGAAGGCCTGGGCTTATCTGAGGATGAACTGATTGATTTGAGCCGCGACCTGGGTGCTGATATTCCCTTCTTTATCAAAGGCAAAACAGGCATTGGCAAAGGCATGGGTCAGGAAATTAAGGAGCTGGATATTCAGCCCAACCTGTGGATTGTAACCTGCTTCCCGGGACAAGCAAGCAGCACGGCCGAAGCCTATCAATACTGCCGGCCCAATCCCGATCCCGACTTTGAAATCGAACGAGTGCTTACCGAAGAAGACCCCGAAGAATGGCGCTATATGCTGTTTAATGATTTGGAGCAGTCGGTCTTTCAGCGCATCAATGTGTCCGGAAATCTGAAAGATCAGTTCTATGAGTTTGGAGCCATCTATGCCTCCATGACGGGCAGCGGCTCGGCGGTATACGGACTCTTTGAGCAGGATTTTGTAGCCATCAACGCCTATGAAGGGCTGCTGGACCTGGAGCTTCCCACCAACATCACCCGCCCCGGATTTTCTCCTGATCGCGGTATTTACAGGAAAGGATAACTTTTTTCCTCATTAAGTACCCTTCTTTTTTATAAGAAAATTAGAGGCAGGTTAATCTTTTTGTCCCCATTCTGCTTTCTCTCACGCATATACTAATAGAATAAAGTTTTTCAGGAAAGAATCATCTGATTCATTTTGACCAACATTTAAAAACGTATCTATTATGAAGAAGCTATCACTTTTAGCCGTAATGCTGGGCGGACTTCTGCTGCTTGCCGGCTGCGGCTCCAACAACTCTACTCCACAATATACCCTAACCCTCACGGCCTCTCCTACCGAAGGCGGCAGCGTGTCGCCTGCCGAGCAGGTGTATGACAAAGGGGCTACAGCCGATATTACGGCAACCCCGAATCAGGAATGGGTTTTTGATCGCTGGGAAGGCGACTACACCGGCAGCAGCGCTTCAGCCTCGGTGACCATGGATGCCGACAAAGACATTACCGCTATCTTTGAAAAGAAACAGTACGCCCTCACCGTAAATACCAACGGGCAGGGCACGGTAGACGAGCAGGTGGTCTCCAGCAAGCCCACCGACTACGACAGCGGTACAGAGGTAGAACTGACGGCCAATGCTGCTACCGGCTGGGAGTTTATCGAATGGCAGGGCGACCTGACCGGCACCGCCAATCCCCAGCAGATCACCATTGATGACCCAAAAGATGTTACGGCCGTATTTGAGGAGAAAGCATTCTATGTGGCTCAAAATGGAGTAACCATTATATGTGATGCGGCCAGCGTGGGTGACACCGGCACGATTAACGGGACCACCTACACCAAGCGCAGCAATTCCCAGATCACTCCCAACGAATGCCCCGACGACCTGTACGTCAGGTATCACGGATATGGAGGTTTTGTTTAATGACGACATCTCCTTTAATGGAGATATTAGTCACTGGGACGTATCGCTCGGAGTTTCAAAGATTCAATGCGCCGGATGTTTAATACTAATAACGCCGCATTCAACCACAGGGATCTCGTGTAACAAATATGTATGGAATGTTTGAGTCTGCTAAGTCGTTAGCGATGAGCAGTGGGACGTTAGCATAACGATTATGAAAGTTTATGCTTAAAGGTGCTAATCCTTTAATCAAAATATTAATAACTGGGATGTCTCCTCCGTAACAGATATGATCTTCGATGTTTCAAGGTGCTGAGTCTATTTAACCAAGATCTTAACAACTGGGATGTTAGTAATGTAACCGACATGAATAGGATGTTTCGTGGCGCGAACTCTTTCAATAGAGATATAGGTGACTGGGATGTTTCGGGAATAACAGATATGGAGGCGTATGTTTAATGAAGCTTTGGCATTTAATGGAGATCTCAGCAACTGGAATGTGTCTAATGTAACCAGTATGCGCAGGATGTTTCAAGGTGCTGAGTCTTTTAATGCAGAAATCAGCAGTTGGGATGTATCAAGTGTAAAAGATATGAGTGGCATGTTTTTCGGTGCTTCTTCCTTCAACCAACGACCTGAACAACTGGGATGTGTCCAACACAACCAATATGCGTGGTATGTTTATTATTGCTTCAGTTCTTTTAATGGAAACATAAGTAACTGGGACGTTATCTTCAGTTCTTGTACCGATATGAGCAGCATGTTTTTCCGTACGGCTTTCGATAGAGATCTCAGCAACTGGAATGTGTCTCCAGGTTACTGATATGAGCTATATGTTTAGTGAATGCAAGTAATTTCAATAATGATATCAGTAGTTGGGATGTATCTTCTGTAACAAATATGGAGGCTATGTTTCTGGATGCTTCGTCTTTTAACCAGGATATAAGTGTTTGGTGCGTATCTAACATTTCTTCTGAGCCCATAGACTTTTCCACGGGCAGTCCGCTCACAAACAGCAATAAACCGGTTTGGGGCACGTGCCCGGGCTCGTAAATACGCTAAAAACATGGCAAGTTTTTTAAACTTGCCATGTTTATATGATATATAAAAGCACTTCATTCCCTTAATCTGGGGAAATCATACTTTATGAGCCCTTTCCGTTTCTTCTTACGTAAATACTAATAGACCAATGATTTTATCAAGGTATTACTGTTTGGTCAATTATTATTTTTCATCTACAAAAAAACTATTTCATTATGAAGAAGCTATCACTTTTAGCCGTAGTGCTGGGCGGGTTTCTGTTGCTTGCCGGCTGCGGCTCCAACAATTCCACACCACAATATACCCTAACCCTCACGGCCTCTCCTACGGAAGGCGGCAGCGTGTCGCCTGCCGAGCAGGTGTATGACAAAGGCAGCACGGCCGATATTACGGCTACTCCCAACTCCGAATGGGTGTTTGATCGCTGGGAAGGCGACTACACCGGCAGCAGCGCTTCGGCCTCGGTGACCATGGATGCCGACAAAGACATTACCGCCATCTTTACCAAGAAGCAGTACGCCCTCACCGTAAATACCAACGGACAGGGAACGGTTGACGAGCAGGTAGTCTCCAACAAGCCCACCGACTACGACAGCGGTACAGAGGTAGAGCTGACGGCCAGCCCGGATGCCAACTGGGAGTTTATCGAATGGCAGGGCGACCTAACCGGCACCACCAATCCGGAGCAAATTACCATTGATGAGGCGAAACAGGTGACGGCGGTATTTGAGGAGAAAGCCTTTAAACTGGCTTCTAACGGAGTAACCATTACTTGCGATGATGCCTCTGTGGGTGATACGGGTACGGTTAACGGCACCACCTACACCAAACGAAGCGTCGGCCAGATTACCCCGTCCAATGCGCCTACGACTTGTACCAGTGGAATCACCGATATGAGTGGGTTATTTCAGAATGAGACGAATTTCAACGGGGATATCAGCCATTGGGATGTGAGCAGTGTGACTGATATGGGCGGTATGTTTGAAAATGCCAGCTCCTTCAATCAGGATCTCAGCGGCTGGGATGTCTCGGCAGTAACCAATATGAGTTTTATGTTTTCCGGTGCATCCAACTTCAATGCAGATCTTAGCAGTTGGGATGTGTCTTCTGTAACCGATATGCGTTCTATGTTTAATGGAGCAGACTCTTTTAACGGAGATATTGCCAGCTGGGATGTGTCTTCTGTAACCGATATGGGTTTTATGTTTAGTGGAGCCACGGCTTTTGATGGGGACATAAGCAGTTGGAACGTATCCAGTGTAACCGATATGGGGAATATGTTTGTAGAAGCCAGCTCTTTTAATCAGGATATTAGCAACTGGAATGTTAGTAATGTAACCGACATGAGGTCTATGTTTCATGATGCTGCGGCATTTAATGCCAATATAAGTAGCTGGAATGTGAGCAGCGTTACGAGTATGAATAGAATGTTTGAAAATGCCAGTTCCTTCAATCAGGATATTGGCGGCTGGGATGTCTCTTCGGTAATCAATATGAGTTATATGTTTGAAGAAGCCAGCTCTTTTAACCAGGATATTGGGAGTTGGGACGTTTCATCTGTCACAAACATGATCAGAATGTTTGAGGGAGCAAATGTTTTCAACCAGGATCTTAACGGCTGGGACGTCTCGTCTGTGACTTCGATGATAGGGATGTTTAAGGATGCCAGTTCCTTTAATGGAGATATCAGCAGTTGGAATGTCTCATCAGTAGAAAATATAGCTTATATGTTTAATGGCGCCTCCTCCTTTAACCAAGACATAGGTAGCTGGGATGTGTCAGCGGTAATTACCTTATATTCAACGTTTCAAGGGGCCGGCTCTTTTAATCAGGATATTGGCGGCTGGGATGTCTCTTCGGTAAACTATATGGGTTATATGTTTAATGCCAGCAGTTCCTTTAATCAAGATCTAAGCGGCTGGTGTGTTTCCAACATTTCTTCAGAGCCCACAGACTTTTCCACGGGCAGCCCGCTTACAAACAGCAATAAACCCGTTTGGGGAACCTGTCCAAGTCCATAAATACGCTAAAAACATGGCAAGTTTTGAAAACTTGCCATGTTTCTATGATATATAAAGCACTTCATTTTCCCCTTTTATTTGCACATCTTTATTAGCAAAAAGTTGAGCTAATTAGGAGTATATGTCACACGACTATAATGGCAACCCCAGGACGGGCATGGATGTTGATGCCTTTAAAAGAGACATCCAGCAGCATCTAAGGTATACCCTGGCCAAAGACGAACTTTCTACCACCGAATGGGATAACTACCGCAGCGTAGTGTTAAGCGTGATGGATCGTCTGCATGAGCGATGGATGACCACTCAGCAAAGATATTATAAAGAGGAATCAAAGCGGGTGTACTATATTTCCATGGAGTTTTTGATTGGCCGGCTGATGGATAATATGCTTATCAATCTGGGCATGCAGGATGTTGCCGCCGAAGCGTTCAAAGAGGTGGGCCTCGATTACGAAGAGGTGCGCGAAGCAGAGGTGGATGCCGGTCTGGGGAACGGCGGGCTGGGCCGTCTGGCCGCCTGCTATCTGGATTCTATGGCTACCCTGGGAATTCCCGCACTGGGCTATGGCATTCGTTACGACTACGGTATTTTTGACCAGGAATTTGATAATGGTTGGCAGCTGGAAAAGCCGGATCTCTGGCTGCAGTATGGATATCCCTGGGGAATTGTACGGCCTAAGATTCAGTTTCCGGTTAAGTTTTATGGTGAGACGACCACCTACGAAGACCGTGATGGCCATACGCGGTTTGACTGGATAAACACGCACGATGTTCAGGCGCTGGCTTATGATACGCCCATCCCCGGCTATCAGAATGATGTGGTAAATCACTTGCGATTGTGGAAGGCAACTTCAGCCCATGCTTTTGATTTGGAAAGTTTTAATGACGGCGATTACGTGGATGCGTTGCGCACCAGCCTGGAAGAAGAAAATATTTCACGGGTGCTGTATCCCAATGACAAAGTCTTTAAAGGTCAGGAGCTGCGCCTAAAGCAGGAGTATTTTTTGGTGGCTTGTTCATTGCGTGATGCCTTCGACCGCTTTAAAGTACAGTTTGACGATCTGAATAAGATTCCGGACAAGATGGCGATACAATGCAACGACACCCATCCGAATTTGGCTATCCCCGAATTGATGCGCCTGTTAATGGACGAAGAAGGTTTGGGCTGGAATCAAAGCTGGGAGATTGTCACCGAGACTATTCATTATACCAACCACACGCTGATGCCCGAAGCGCTCGAAAAGTGGCCGCTTTCGTTGATGTCAAACTTGCTGCCGCGTCACGTGCAGATTATCCGGGAAATTGACAAGCGTTTCCAAAATTCTATTGAAGTGAATACCGAGGCTGAAGAAAATCGCAAAGATCGTATGCGGATTATTACGGATGAGATGAATGCAAAGGTACGTATGGGAAATCTGGGAGTGATTGGCGCCCGAAAAATTAATGGCGTTTCTGAAATTCACAGCGAGCTGATGAAGGAAACGACCTTCAAAGATTTTCAGCCGGAGTTTGCTGACAAATTTGAAAATGTGACGAACGGCATTACTCCGCGCAGGTGGCTGCGGCAATGTAATCGTCCTCTGGCCGATCTTATTTCTGAACATATTGGTGATGAATGGGTTTCGGATTTAGATCAGCTGCAGCAAATAGAGCCTTTGGCTGATGATGCCTCATTTAGAGAACAGTTTGCTAACATCAAGCAGCAAAACAAGCAAGAACTTGCAGCATATATCAAACAGGAATTAGGGATAGAGGTCGACCCTCATTCTATTTTTGACATTCATGTAAAGCGTATTCACGAATATAAGCGTCAGCTGCTCAATATTTTTCATGCCATCACTTTATATAACCGAATAAAAGCCGGAGCTGAACTTGAAAATCCGGTGACCAAGCTTTTTGCCGGGAAAGCGGCGCCGGGCTATACGATGGCCAAGCTCCATATCAAACTTATACATAGCGTGGCTGAAAAAGTGAATAATGATCCGGATGTCAACGATCAGCTGAAAATTGTTTTTCTGCCCAACTACAGTGTTTCTTTGGCCGAGCGAATGATACCGGCTGCTAATCTTTCGGAGCAGATTTCTACGGCCGGGATGGAGGCTTCAGGAACCGGCAATATGAAATTTGCCCTGAATGGTGCGCTCACCATAGGCACACTGGATGGCGCCAATATTGAGATCCGCGAGCGTGTGGGCAAGGAAAATATTTTCATCTTTGGAAACACCGTGGATGAAATTAACGAGTTAAAAAGTGCAGGATATGAACCTTCTGCTTATGTAGATCACAATGAAGAACTGCAGCAAATTTTTGCCCGGCTGAGCGATGGTTTTTTTGAAGCGGATGATCCCGAAGTATTTCATCCCGTTACCAATGCGTTGCTTAACCAGGGAGATTATTACATGTTGCTGGCTGATTACAAATCGTATATTGATGAGCAGGATAAAGCCAACCATGCCTATTCAGATTCGGAAGAGTGGAACCGCAAGGCCATTGTGAATGTAGCGAACATGGGTCACTTCTCATCTGATCGTTCTATTCAAAATTATGCCGAAAAGATCTGGCAGCTGTAAGTTTAGGTATATTTTTGTTTTCAAAGCACAGTTTTAGTTATAGTCTTGTTATGATTTATCATCAGGAATTGTGTAGGTTATTTCTGATGGTAAGATTAAAGGACCAGCCTGCATCAAACCAACGAAAGTAATTGAATACTAAGTGAAGAGTACCCGCATGCATTTGGTGATAATCGGCAATGGAATTACCGGTACTACAGTGGCTCGCTATGTGAGGAAGGTAAAAGACTGGGATATTACTATCATCTCAAGTGAGACCAAGTATTTCTTTTCTCGTACTGCACTAATGTACATTTATATGGGGCATATGGAATATGATCACACCAAGCCCTATGAGGATCATTTTTGGGAAAAGAATGATTTGAACTTGATCTACGACCATGTGACTGGTATTAACGCTGCAACCAAGGAGCTGAAGCTGCGCGAGGGAAATTCTGTTAACTACGACAAGCTGGTTATTGCTACCGGCTCCAAGCCCAATAAATTTGGATGGGAAGGCGAAGATTTAAAAGGTGTGCAGGGCTTGTACAGTTATCAGGATTTGCAGCGGATGGAAGAAAATACCAAAAATATTGACCGCGCTGTAATTGTAGGTGGCGGATTGATTGGCATTGAAGTTGCAGAAATGCTCCATACCCGAGACATCCCCACTACTTTTTTAGTTCGCGAGACAAACTACTGGGATAATGCTCTTCCGATGGAAGAAGCTAAAATGGTCAACCAGGAAATTCGCAGGCACCACATTGATTTACGCCTGGAAACGAACCTCGAAAAGATTTTGTCGGATGAAAATGGCAGAGTCCGGGCTGTAGTTACACAGAGCGGAGAAGAAATTTCCTGTCAGTTTGTGGCGCTAACCCCGGGTGTTCATCCCAACCTGGATTTAGTAGAGCCAACGGATATTGAGACGAACCGAGGAGTGTTGGTGAACCGACACTTTGAAACCAATGTCACCGATATTTATGCGGCCGGTGATTGTGCCGAATTCAAGGAAGTGCCGGAAGGCGATCCGCCCGTTGAACAGCTTTGGTATACTGGAAGAAAGCAGGGAGAATGCCTGGCTCGAAATCTGTGTGGAGAACGAAAACCTTATGATCGCGGTATTTGGTACAACTCAGCAAAATTTATGACCATAGAATGGCAAACGTACGGGCGCATACCTCCAAAACTTCCGGAAGACTGTGAAACCTTTTGTTGGCAACATCCTGAAAAGGATCTGCTGTTGCGTATCAATTACAAAAAATCAGATCGTGCCGTTACGGGCTTTAATTCCTTTGGTATTCGGTTACGTCATGCAGTTTGCGAGCAGTGGATTGATGAAGGGAAGACTTTGGAATATGTGCTCCAGCATATGGGTGAAGCAAACTTTGATCCGGAATTTTATGAACAATATGAACCGGATATTGTTGAGTATTACAATGAGAATCATCCCGGGAAAAACCTGAAGCTCAAAAAGAAACGTGGTCTTTTTGGATTGTTTCAGTTTAAGAATAGAATGTCAGCCTGACTATGAGCGATAAAAATTTAAATAAGGTGATTAACGAAATTAAGGATGATACCAATCCCGGTTCCAGGAGATGGTATATCATTCGTTATACCGGGTTAGGACTTTTTGTAATTGGCCTGCTTTTTTTTACGGCCGGTATGTTGATGGGTCCTTTTGAGCTGAACGAAGAAATCGTACGAGAAAACATTTCCAATGAAGCTCACCTTGATGCGGTACTTGAGCAGACAAAAAGCATGGAGGGTAAAAGCTATGCCAACGTGTTTAACTTTATTGCGGACTTAAAGCCGGCTATAAGTCGGGCGAATGAAAGCCTGGGAGAATCTAATCCTATTTATGAATATGACCAGGGGGTCTATCGCCTCAATATTGCAAAAGCAGCCAGCAAGGGTATTCTTACCACTCATTCCATGCTTTACTTTTGGCTAAGCGTGGGATTGGCCTGCCTGGGTGCTTTCATTTTCTTTGTGCCGAAATTAAAGCTCCGGCTTCCGGGAATTGATAATGATCATATTTACCATAATTCAGCGATGAGCCTTGGCACTATCGGCTGGGCTGCCGGACTCTATTTTATTGCTTTTTATGTGTTCATTTATTGGTATCCGGAGTATGCTGCCAACTGGATAAATATGGTTGATCCAATCAGCTATGCGATAAAAAATCAGCCTGCCAGCCAGTGGTTTTTATATGGCCTGCTGTATACGCTGGCTATTGTAGTGATGGGTGTGCGCATGTTTATCAAATACCGCCATAGCAATTACCATCTTATCAGAACTTCATCGGTGATGTTCTTTCAAACAGCTTTTGCCTTCATTATTCCCGAGCTGTTGGTGGCATTTAATAAACCTTACTATGATTTTAAAAATATCTGGCCGCTGGATTATGATTTCTTTTTTGACTGGCAGATTGCTACGTTCATGGATGGCGGTACGCTGGGTATGTTTATGCTGGTCTGGGGAATTGCATTTGCTATTATCGGAGTGCCGGTAATCACCTACTTTTATGGAAAGCGATGGTACTGTTCATGGGTATGTGGATGCGGGGGGCTGGCAGAGACGCTCGGCGACCCTTATCGGCAGCTATCGGATAATTCATTAAAAGCCTGGAAGCTGGAACGCTGGATGGTGCACAGTGTTTTGGTGTTGGTAACGGTAATGACCATTGGCGTGCTTTACACCTATTTTACAGGCAGCAGTAATTTACTCGGCATTGATACGTATAACCTGCGATCATGGTATGGGTTTTTGATTGGGGCGGCTTTTGCCGGAGTGATTGGAGTGGGAACCTATCCTATTTTGGGGAACCGCCCCTGGTGTCGGTTTGGATGTCCGCTCGCTGCGTATCTCGGTCTTGTACAGCGATTTAAGTCCCGCTTTAGAATTACAACCAATGGCGGGCAATGTATTAGCTGTGGAAATTGTTCTACCTATTGCGAGATGGGTATTGATGTGCGTTGGTACGCCCAGCGCGGACAAAATATTGTACGTTCATCATGCGTGGGTTGCGGTGTTTGCTCGTCTGTCTGTCCTCGTGGTGTTCTCCGCCTTGAAAACGGACCGGAAGAAGGGCGTTTTAATGAGCCCAAAGCATTTACTATTAACGAAGATGGTATTGAATTAAACAGTGAAATTGCAGCTTAAACCTAGTAGGAATGAAAATATTTATGAAGCTTAACTACATCATCATTCTGTTTTTGCTGTTGGCTTTTACAGCCTGCAAAGTTCAGACTGATAACCAAAACGGACTGGAACTTCCTGATGTAAATGTTCAGACAGATTCTTTTAAAGACTACTGGTATTCCGGCAAAGCAGAATTAGCCCATTACGATTTACAGCAAATCAGGTATGGTGAAATACGGGATGGAGATGCTACACTGATTTTTGTAACGGAAGACTTTTTGCTGGATAAGCAGGTAAAGCTGGAGTCACCGGCCGATGGACGAGACGCGCCAACCGTTTTAAAGCTGAATTTTATGAAGGAGTTTGTAACAGGTATTTATAAGTACAATGTCATGACATCGACCTTTACGCCTATTGATCTTTACAATCATCCAAACACGCTAAAGGTGGCAAGCTCTTCTCAGGAATGGTGCGGAACTACATATTCTCAGCTAAATTTCAGAGATGGGCAGTATGAAGTAACCGGGCATTCCTATTTTGAAAAGGAGGCAGACTACAGTGCCACACTTGAAAACACGTGGCTGGAAGACGAACTGTGGACTAAGCTTCGTCTCTCACCCGAACTTTTACCCGAAGGAGAGATTGATATTATTCCCGGCAGTTTTGAAGTAAGAACTTCGCATGATGGTTGGTCAGTACGACAAGCCACGGCTACCAAGAGCAAATGGAACGGCGAAGGAGATTTTCCCGGTGAAAACCTGATGGCCTACAAACTGGATTACCAAGAGGCAGACCGGACGTTGACGATAATTTATGAACCGATATCACCCTATAGAATAGCCGGATGGATAGAAACCCAACAAGCTCGAAACGGAGAAACATTGACGGCACGATCGGTCAGGACTGATGTCATCCAAGAGCCCTACTGGCAACAAAATGCAAATGCCGATGAAGACCTTCGCAAAAAGCTGGGCCTAGAAAATTAGATATATGATTAGTAAAGAATTAATATCCTCCTCGACAACACCAAAAAGTGCTCTTGATGAGAAGGCAATCATTTCGGTGATTATACCGGCTTTTAATGAGGCGAAATCCATTACGCATGTGCTTAATGATATTCCTAAAGGACTTACGCATGAAGTGGTTGTGGTGAATAATGCCTCGAAAGATGAAACAGAGCTCCGGGCAGAAGATGCCGGAGCCACAGTGATTAACGAAGAGCGTCAAGGTTATGGGTATGCCTGTTTGAAAGGAATTGAGTATCTCAAGAATGCAGAATATAAGCCTGATATAGTAGTCTTCCTTGACGCCGACTATTCAGATTCACCGGATGAAATGGACCAGCTGGTTCAGCCTATTATTGAAGATAATATTGACCTGGTTATCGGTTCCCGGGCGCTGGGTAATCGAGAAAAAGGATCGATGCTACCGCAACAAATTTTTGGAAACTGGCTAGCCACCCGATTGATGCGCTTGTTCTTTGGTGGGAAATTCACAGATTTGGGACCGTTTAGAGCTATAAAGTTTGATAAGCTTTTGGCTATTCAAATGCGGGATAAAACCTTTGGCTGGACGGTAGAAATGCAGCTTAAAGCTTTGAAATATGGGCTGACTTATACAGAGGTTCCCATCAGCTATAAAAAGCGGATTGGGGTCTCTAAAATTTCTGGAACCATCAGCGGCAGTATCAAAGCCGGATATAAAATTTTATATACGATTTTTAAATATTTGTAAGCACTATGTCAATTTTAGGCGCTCTCATCGTTGGATTATATACACTGGGCTTGACGGTTATCTTTGTCTACACTCTGGCCCAATTGCACCTGGTGTATTATTATCTGAAGGAAAAAGCACAGCGTAAGTATGCCGATTACAAATGGTCGGAGAAAAGTGTAGAAGAGCATCCCATGGTTACTATACAGCTGCCCGTATATAATGAGCGCTACGTGGTACATCGGTTGCTGGATGCGGTAGCTGCTTTTAACTGGCCCAAAGAGAAAATGGAAATCCAGGTGCTGGATGATTCTACAGATGAAACCGTAGAAATGATTGCCGAAAAAGTAGATCAGCTCAAAAAAGAAGGAATCCAAATTGAGCATGTTCGCCGTGATTCCAGAGAAGGGTTCAAAGCCGGGGCACTGCAGTATGGCCTGGAAAGAGCAAAGGGTGAGTTCATCGCTATTTTCGATGCTGATTTTGTGCCTAAACCGGAGTTCTTGCATAAAACGGTGCACCATTTTGAACATAAAGAAATTGGAATGGTACAAACGCGCTGGGGACACCTCAATCAAAATTTTTCACTGCTGACTAAAGTACAGGCTTTTGCCCTTAATGCACATTTTACGGTAGAGCAAAAAGGAAGAGATAATGCCGGTTTCTTCATGAATTTTAACGGCACGGCGGGTATTTGGAGAAAAGAATGTATTGAAGATGCGGGTGGTTGGCATCATGATACCCTTACTGAGGATCTTGATTTAAGTTACCGAGCTCAGCTAAATGGGTGGAAATTCAAATACTTGGAAAGTGTAGTATCTCCTGCCGAGCTTCCGGTAGCAATGTCTGCTTTAAAAACGCAGCAGTATCGATGGACCAAAGGATCAGCGGAAACGGCCCGAAAGCATCTGCCGAATATATGGAATACCGACCTGCCACTCATTAAAAGAATTCAGGCCACCAGCCACTTGCTCAGTAGTAGCATATTCTTTTTTATTCTTTTGATTTCAGTTCTGAGCGTGCCTTTATTAGGTGTGAAAGAATTTAACTCTGACCTTGCTACTTTCTTTAAAGTTGCCGGCTTTTTCCTTGTCGGTTTGGTTTTCTGGATTATTTTTTATGGTTCTTCTATAGTACGCGATGAGGACAGTTTTCTTAGTAAGGCAGGCAGGCTTACTGTTATGTTCCCAGTATTTTTAACGATCTCTATGGGCTTGGCGCTACATAATTCAATAGCAGTCTTGAAGGGGTACTTACGAGAAGACTCTCCCTTTATTCGAACGCCTAAATTTAATGTAATTAACGGTACTGATTCCTGGGAAGACAATAAGTATCTGGTTAGTGAAGTAGGACTGGGCACGTGGATTGAGGGTGCCCTTACGCTCTATTTTCTGGGTGGACTTGTTGCAGCTTTTCTACTAAATGATTTTGCCCTGGCTCCCTTCCATCTGATGCTTTTCTTAGGCTTTGGAACCATTTTTGGCACATCGATGTATGAAACCTATCTGAAACTTGCCTGATATGGCACAGCAAAAGTATGCACCTATAATAGGCTTTTCTGTTGTTTCTTTAATGCTTTATGGATGGATTGCCTATGGCATTGAGCGGAGTGATTTTGTCATGTTGATCACCTCTTTCGGGATGCTTTTTGGCATATACTACTTTCTTGTAAGAGGATTTTTGCAGGATAGGCTTGAGTTGAAATGGGGTGTTGCCTTGGCTGTCTTGTTTCGCGTGGTTCTGTTATTGGCAATACCCAACCTGTCGGATGATTTTTATCGTTTTATTTGGGATGGCAATCTTTTTGCATCAGGTATTAATCCCTTTCTGGAGACCCCGGAGTTCTATAAAAATCAGGAGGCCCTTACTTCCCTTGGTATATCATCAGCTATATTTGAGGGATTAAATTCTTCCGGTTACTACACTGTGTATCCACCTGTGTGCCAATATATTTTTTGGCTGGGAGCTCAGATTTTTCAGGATCAAATTATGGGTAATATTATCCTGATGAGACTTTTTATAATGGGTGCTGAAATCGGCACACTTTTTATCCTCAAAAAATTGCTTGAGCGATTTAATTTGAATCCTGTTTATGTTCTTGTCTATGCGCTCAATCCGCTCGTCATTTTGGAATTGACGGGTAACCTCCATTTTGAAGGCATAATGATTTTCTTTTTGGTGGCTGCTTATTACTTTTTTCTTCAAAAAAGATACTGGCCGGCTGCTGTATTATTTCTGTTGGCAGTGAATACCAAACTGATTCCCCTTTTGCTAATACCTTATCTGGTATTTAGCTTGGATTGGCGAAAATCAGCCGGACTTATTGCTGTGCTTACAGCCGGTACTTTGTTATTACACATTCCATTTTTGGATCAGGCTTTTGTTTCAAACTTTGGCGATAGTCTTGGGCTTTATTTTCAATCATTTGAATTTAATGCCAGCATCTATTATCTGGTGCGATGGGTTGGTTATCAGGTTGAAGGGTATAATATTATTCAACAGGCCGGCCCCTATTTGGCAGCTATAAGCACGGTGATTATGATTGGGGTTTCATGGAGATTTAAAAACAAAAAGTTAGAAAATCTGCCTTATCTGTATATAGGTTTGCTAACTATTTATTATCTGTTTTCAACGACGGTGCATCCCTGGTACATAACCACCATGATTGTTTTTGTGCCGCTTTCCGGCATGTTGTACCCCCTGGCCTGGTCGGCCCTGATACCACTGACTTATGCAACCTATCTAACCTCAACTTATACCGAAAACCTCTGGCTTGTTGCGCTTGAATATTTAATTGTCTTTAGCGTTTTAGGCTATGAATGGTATCGCGGTAATTGGAATCCATCAGTGAAATTGGATCGCATATTTATAAATAAACAAAAGGCATGATATGAAGCGATTATTTCTAGTACTTTTATGTGTATTTATTGTAAGTGCAATTCATGCACAGCCTGCTGTAAACACTTTTTTCAAAGAAGCAGATACCTTTTTTGCTGAAAATATTACAAATAAACTGGTTGACTATCGGGGCATTCAGAAAGAACCGGCTGAGCTGAATCAACTTGTTCGAACGATTGCCCGGATGTCGATTGATAAAATGAATCCCGATCAAGAGAAAGCTTTTTATATTAACAGCTATAATCTGTTAACTATCCACTCCATCATTGAAAATGGTATTCCGGACTCTCCGTTGGATGTAGAAGGATTCTTTGATAAGCAAAAGCACACAGTAGATGGTGGAAGGGTAACTCTTGACAAACTTGAAAAGGAGATGTTATTTCCTGCCTTTCCTGATGCCCGGGTACACTTTGTGCTGGTATGTGCAGCCAAGGGATGTCCGCCAATTCGTCCGTATGCCTACGTTCCTGAAAATCTTGATGAACAAATACACAAAGCTACTATAAATACCCTTAACTACGATTATTTTATCAGGCATAAGCCGGAACAAGGCAAAGTGCTGATATCAGAAATTTTTAAATGGTATAAGTCTGATTTCCTGGCAAAGGCAGAGTCTGTAGTTGCCTATATCAATCAATACAGAAATAAAAAGCTCGATGATGATGTAGAAGTAGATTTTTACAGCTATGACTGGAGTCTCAATATTATGGAATAAAAAAAGCCGACTCCAAGAGTCGGCTTTAAAGTGTAGCTAACGTTTTAAGTCTTAATAAGCATTAGCAGGTTTTCTTCTGCCTTTTTTCCGCCCACTGCCTGATGACCCATCGCTGTCCGGTTTGGCAATTTCAACACGAACTGAATTACCCTGAAAAGAGGCGTTGCTCTTAAAGGAATCCAGGATGGTATCCGCATGTCTGACATCAGCCTCAAAAAAGGAGAATGAGCCCATAAGGTCAATCTTGCCGATGTCTATGCTGCCAGATCTTGTTTGTTCGTTGATAAGTCCAATAAGCTGTCCGGGATTGAGGTTATGCTTTTTACCAATGTTGATAAAAAAGCGCTCATAACCGGATTCCGGAAGGTTATTATGCTCATCTGAAGATGAAGCCTGTCCATTGTTTTGTGCCGGCTTTTCAATACCGTTTTTAAACTCAAGAGCAAGGAACTGTCGAATAAGTTCTTCGCGGCTTAGTTCAGCAAATTCTTCAATGATCTTTGGCATAATTTCATCAACATGATCATTGTTGGCGTTTGTTTGCTTTACGCGTTCTACCCATTCGCTCATTTGCAGCTGTTGGACATCAGCTTTACTCGGTACTTGCACGTAATTAAATTTCTGTTTAATTGTTTTTTCGAGCTGACGAATTTTCCCTTTTTCATTGTTCTGCGAAATAGCAATAGAAATGCCCTCTTTACCGGCGCGGCCTGTTCGTCCGCTTCGGTGGGTATAACTTTCTAAATCATCAGGTATCTGGTAGTTGATAACGTGGGTTAGGTCATCTACATCAATACCGCGGGAGGCCACATCAGTAGCAACCATCAGGCGAATGTGCCGGGTGCGAAATTTATTCATGACGCTGTCGCGTTGTGACTGAGAAAGATCGCCATTAATATAGTCAGCTTTATAGCCATCATTGGCTAGCTTTCGTGCAACTTCTTCAGTATCACGACGCGTGCGGCAAAATACAATACCATACATGTCAGGGTTCATATCGATGATGCGGGTTAAAGCCTCATAGCGATCGCGGGAAGCCACCGAAACATATTTGTGAGTGACATTGTCGGCACCGGCATTTCGAGTACCTACCGTTTTTCGAATGGGATTATCCATATATCGATTGGCAATATGCTCTACTGAATTAGGCATGGTAGCAGAGAAGAGCCATGTTTTATAATGTTTCGGAAGCGTATCAAAAATAGCATTCAGGTCGTTCTGAAAACCCATGTTAAGCAGTTCGTCAGCCTCGTCGAGCACAACTGTTTTGATGGCTGAAGTATCGATTTTGCCTCTTCGCAGCAAATCAAGCAATCGGCCAGGCGTAGCTGCAATAATTTGAACACCTTTATTTAAAGCCCCAATTTGTTTGCCAATGCTGCTTCCACCATACACTGCCAGTGTGCTTATCTTGTGCTGGTTTTGTGAAAAGGCTTTAATATCTTTTGTGATTTGGATGCACAGCTCACGCGTAGGCGACAGTATTAGTGCCTGCGGTTTGTTTATCGATGGATCAGTTTTTTGAACCAGCGGTAATCCAAATGCTGCTGTTTTACCGGTTCCGGTTTGCGCAAGGGCAACTACGTCGGTTTCCTGTTTCAGTAATGTAGGGATAACTTCTTTTTGTACCGGCATGGGTTCTTCAAAACCAAGTTGATGCACGGCTTCTACGATGGGCGCAGAAAGGCCCAGTTCTTGAAATGTATTCATTAGAATAATTGAGTTGTAATATTAAACGATATGCACTCTTTGAATGACTCTTTAGCGGCTGTGCAGGCAGACATATCGTATCAACTCGCGTTGGAAAGGATAGCGGTAAGCTTATAAGGCACTCGGGCAGCTAGTATAGGCAGCCAAAAAACACGTGTCCTCGTTGGACGGTTGCAAAGATACGGTTAATTATTGACAAAACAGAGAAATGTTTTATGTGATACCATTGATACATTCTCCTTGCATAAAGGAAGTATTAACAATAAATTAATTGCACATACAAATAAGTGATTTATTATGAAGAAGGAGTTTTCCGGTTGCTTGTATTATAGTATAAACAACCTTTCCAAAGTGCTTTCCGAGATGGCAGATGAGGCTTTTAAAACAACGGGCCTGGCTCCCAGTTATGGCTTCTTGTTAATGGCTGCAAATGATAACCCCGGTATTCAGCCTTCTGATCTTAGCAGGATACTGCGTCTTAAACCGTCTACAATTACACGTTTGATCGAAAAGATGGAGTATCAGGGTTACTTGGAGCGTAAGTCTGAAGGTCGTGCAACGCATGTTTTCCCAACCGAAAAATGCCGTAAAATGGATAATGACCTGCGTGAAGCCTGGCAGCATCTAAAAGATGATTACACCAGTGTGCTAGGTGAGCGCTATACAGAAGTGCTCACAGAGATGTCTGCTAAAGCGGTAGAGCAACTGGATAAATGATTATAATTGTATGTACAATCTTTTAATAATATTCTAAAATATTATAAATCGCCTGTATTCTTGTGCTAGGAAAGTTCAGTGCTGAGAACAAAATCATCTGAAGAAGTATCATCAGACAAACTAAGCTCTGCCAGTTTGCGCCCCGCCTGAGTAATGGGAAGGCATACCGCACTGGCTCCGGCCTCACGCAGCGCCTGGTGTTCTTTTTCTCTCATAGTAAGTGCATATATAGTACCCTTAAATTTATTTTGTCGCATGTATTTTGTGGCATTTAATTTTGCCTCAGGGGTACCTATAGCAAGTATAACTGACTTTATGGAAGACAGATCTATATTTTGCCAAAGCTCAATATCCTGTATATCCCCATAAATCACGCGTCTTCCATTAGACAGGTTGCGCTCAATACGAGCGGGATCAATGTCCATGCCTACTGCATGTTTTTCATCTGCCTTAAGATGATCATAAGCTGCCTGACCGGCATTGCCCATACCTACAACAAGATACTCTGCGGAACCGAGTGAGATGATCTGTTGATCGGGATGCCGCACATCACGTTCAAATCTGGAAAGCCACATTTCCATCTTCTCCCAAAGCTTTTCTTCCCAGATAGCCAAGGGAGCATTAACTGCAAAAGAAACAGCAGTAAGCAGTGCAAAAGCAATAATTACACCTTGCGGGATAAATCCCGCTGAAGCGGCAACTGTTCCGGCAATAAGGGTAAATTCGCTGTAAGAGGTAAGTGATATAGTAGCTATAAAAGAAGTTCGTGCTCTAAGTTTAAACATCAACATAAGAGCAAAGAAAAGTATAGCCTTAATTGGAAGAATTACCAATGCTGCCAGAACCAGGTAAAAATCTTGTAAGCTTGGTAATCCCGCAAGGCCAACTTCCAGGAAAAATCCAACCAGAAAAGCTTCTTTAAGTCCCCATAATCTTTTTGAGAGCTCGTCTGCAATTTTATGTTCAGACAGCATCATACCTGCAATAAGGGCGCCGAGCTCGGAAGAAAGTCCCAATCCTTCGAAAAGTGCGCCACCACCTAGGGCAAGTAACAGGGCGAACAGTAACTGAAGTTCTTCTTCGTTGCTAAGTTCAACAAGTTTTATAATTCCCGGCCTGATCAGGGGCAATCCCAGCAATGCTAAAGCCCATGGCGATGGAGCAGCGCCGCTGGTAAGCCCAAGCAAAACAATAGCGACAATATCTTGGAGGATGAGAATACCTATAGCAATTCGGCCATGAAAAGCACCCAGCTCTCCGCGACGCTCAAGATTTTTTGCCGTCAGTACTGTACTTGAAAATCCGAGGACTATTGATATGATAAGGGCCGCTGTCAGGTCATATCCGAAAGCCCATGCAATAGGCATAAAAATGGCTGTGCTAATGAGCAGGTGCAGTCCACCGGTGCCTAATACTTCGGTTCTGAAAATATTTTTTACCCGCAGATGTAAACCTACAGTAAAAAGCAGAAGAATTACACCAAGGTGTGCAATTTCATGAAGAGCTGTTCCCGCTTCATAGCCATATGCCGAAAGTGCAGCGCCCGCAGCTAAGTATCCCACTAGTGGTGGCAGCTTGATGCGTGAAAAAAGCATCCCGAAAATAAAGGCAACTCCAACCCAAAGAATATCCATGAAATGCTAAGGTAATGGTTTTTATTATCAGAGGCCTTTACAAAACTTTGTTGTCATCGCGAACGAAGTGCAGCGATCTCCTTTCAGGAACTTTGATCGGGAGATTGCTTCTCGGGCTCGCAATGACAAGCTCGATTTTCCGAGTTTTGCAAAGCCCTCTATCAGTAAATCAATATTATTCAATTAACAGTAGAATTGCTACTGGCTGACAACCTTTTGCAGCAAATGATTAATATGATCAATCTCATCTTGGTTTACCGTATGTCCCATATTGGGATAGATTTTTTTAGTGACATTTGCATTAAGTCCCTGTAGAATTTCAGCTGTTTTTTCCACACGTTCTTTTGGTATGTGTGGATCACGGTCGCTGCAACCAATAAATACGGGCGTCCCTTCAAATGATCCGGAATAGTTTTCAGCACTGACTTCGGGACCAATTAAGCCTCCACTCAAAGCAACAAGTCCGCCAAATGGTTGTGGATGTCGTGCTGCATATTCAGATGCCAGGCAGGCACCCTGAGAAAAACCCAGCAGCACGATATGACTCGTAGGAATTCCGGCAACATTCATTCTTTTGATTTGATCATAAATAGATTGGAGTCCGCTTGAAATACCCGGCTGGTTCTGTTCTTTAGGAGCCAGAAATGAGTTGGGATACCAGGTATGCCGGTCAGCCTGAATGGCTCGGTAATGAATATCACTTACGGTAAACTCATCGGCAAAAAGCAGCATGCTTTCTGCACTTGCACCCCGGCCGTGAATCAAAATCATAGCAGCGTTGGCTTGTTTAGGTTCGGATCCGGCAGTTGCCACCGGCTTGCCCTGATGGGGGCCTTGGAACGGTTTTTCTGGGTCTATTCTAAATAAGGACATATTATAGATTAATTTCCGGTAGTTGGTTTTCAATAAGTTCTCTTTTGGATTTCAGCCAGGGAGGCAGAATCAATTGTTCACCCAGGTGTGCCGGGTCTTCATCAACGGTATAGCCGGGACCTTCAGTGGCCATTTCAAAAAGAATACCTGCTCTTGTTTGGTAATAGACTGATTTAAACCAGTGACGGTCTATAATTTGAGTAGGAGACAGGCCCAATTCCATCACTTTTTTCCGAAGTTCTTCAAGATGGTCCTCATTTTTTGCCCGGAAAGCGACGTGGTGAACAATGCCGCGTCCATTCTTTCCCGGAGCAGTATCAGCGGTCTCAATAATAACGGAATGCCCGATTGGAGCATCAGTTCTATAGAGCGATAGATTTTCCTTTGAATCTGTTTTCTCAAAACCTAATATATCCGTCAAAATTTGAGCAGTGGATTCTTCGGCAGTGACTTTGAGCGTGGTTCCCCAGAATCCTTTGATAGCGTGTTCTTTTTCAACGGTTCCTTTCCAGGATGAATCCAATGAAATATCAGTATCATCAAAAACCAGTTCTAAACTGAGTCCATC
This sequence comes from Balneolaceae bacterium, assembly GCA_034521755.1. Classification (GTDB taxonomy): domain Bacteria; phylum Bacteroidota; class Rhodothermia; order Balneolales; family Balneolaceae; genus JAXHMB01. Next base: position 236,114 of record JAXHMB010000004.1, on the reverse strand, counting down.
AGGATCTTTGAAAGGGAGTATGGTATAGCCGAATCGTTCAAACGTATCACCATGAGGGATGTCTTGTTCTTTCAGCCTTTGTATCCAAAAATCTGTTGAATTTTCCGGAACAGAAAAACCCACAGTGACAGCTTCGCCTGTTCCCGGTTCTCCTTTTACAGCTCGGGGCCAGGGGAAGAACGTGAGGCTTGATCCGGCAGTTGCAGCTTCATTTCCATAAAACAGATGATAGGTGCCCGGATCATCCTGGTTGACCGATTTTTTAATCATGCGCATTCCCAGCTTGTTGACGTAGAAGTTTGCATTGAGCTGTGGGTCGCCGGCCATGACGGTAATGTGATGTATTCCCGGTTGATAATTCATAATGCTAATAGTCTAATGTTATTAAGTCTGCTTCAATTAAGTCCCTTTTGGATTCCAGCCAGGGCGGAAGCTGGAGCTTTTGTCCTAATGAATCCAGTGATTCATCAGTAGTGAATCCGGGAGGATCGGTGGCTACTTCAAAGAGCACGCCGCCCGGCTCATGAAAGTATATAGACTCAAAGTACTGGCGATCTTTCACATCTGTGACATGGTATCCGATATCTACCAGGTCTTTTCTGATAGCAAGCTGTTCATCTTTGTCCTTAGCCCGAAACGCCACGTGATGTACCGTTCCCTTCCCGGGGCGTCCATCCAGTTGAGCGTTATCAATGATCTCTACTGTAGATCCGAACTGACTGTCTGATCGGTAGAGTATCCGGTCATGTTCTTGATCAACTTCTTCAAAGCCGAGCGATTCTATTAGCAGCTGTCCTGTTGACTGATAATTATCTTCAGCCAGCGTTACGCCATGAAATCCTCGAATAGTATGTTCGGCAGGCACAGGTCCGTTGTTCCAGCCGTCGGCTTTGTCGGCAGCAGGGTCAGCAATCAGTTCCAGGTGTAAGCCGTCCGGATCTTGCAGGCCAATAACCTTTTTCCCAAAGCGTTCAAAAGGATCCATATATCGGATGTCTTTCTTATTGAAATAATCTGTCCAAAAAGAGATTGAATCGGTTGGAATAGAAAAAGAAATCGCTATAGCCTGCCCGCGGTCAGGTTCACCTTGTTGAAGCTGTGTCCATGGAAAAAAAGTGAGGATAGACCCTGGGCTTCCGGAAGCATCTCCGTAATAAAGGTGGTACACCGAGGGATCATCAAAATTGACTGTTTTTTTTACCAGACGCAGACCCAGCAGGCCGGAATAAAAGTCCAGATTCTGTTGGGGATCTCCTGCGACTGCAGTTATGTGATGGATGCCTTTGCGATGGCTCATGAGTTTTTATTTTTTCTTAAACATATACTATTGCTGATAAAGTTACAGGATTCAGGTTGCAAGTTACAAGGGTTTCAAAATTAAACATTCAGCTTGATTCTGAATAAAACGTCATATTTTTCAGCAACCAGCAACCAGCAACCAGCAACCAGCAACCAGCAACCAGCAACCAGCAACTACGCTACTTCTATTTGGGTTTCTTCATCCATGAATGGATAATCGGTATATCCGGTTTCATCGCCACCATAAAAGGTATCGCTATTTGGCTTATTGAGCTCGGCATTGGCGGCAAACTTTTCCGGTAGGTCGGGGTTGGCCAGGAATAGCTTGGCATAAGCTACTAAATCACTTGTGCCTTGTTCTATAGCTTTTATTCCAGAATTCCGGTCATATGCTCCACAAGTGATAATGGTACCTTCATATATATTTCTGAAAAAGGAAGTAACATTTTCCAAATAGTTATTCATATCACTTACGTCAGAAAGAGGTTCTACTAGGTGCAGATATGCCAGGTCAAATTGGTTTAGCTGATTGATGACATAGGTAAATGTGTGCTTTGAATTCGAGTCATACATATCATTAAACGTACCACTTGGTGAAAGGCGAATACCGACTTTTTTTGAACCGATAGCATCAGCAACAGCTTCCGTTACTTCAAGTGCAAATCTTGCTCGGTTTTTTACGCTGCCGCCATAATCATCTGTTCGCTGATTGGTGCCATCCTGGATGAATTGGTCAATCAGGTACCCATTGGCGCCGTGAATCTCAACGCCATCAAAACCAGCCTCCAGCGCATTCTTTGCGGCTTGAACATAGTCCTCAATAATGCCCGGGATTTCTTCGGTCTCAAGTGCGCGTGGTTCTACAAAATCTTTCATGCCTTCGGGGGTAAATGCTTGTCCTTCCGGTTTGATAGCTGAGGGAGCTACGGGTAAGTCACCGTCATGAAAATACGGGTGGGAAATGCGTCCCACATGCCAGATTTGAGCAAATATGCGTCCATCTGCTTTATGTACAGCATTCGTAACTTTTTTCCATCCTTCGATTTGTTCTTCGGTATGAATACCCGGTGTCCATGGATATCCGACTCCTTGTTCAGAGATTTGAGTGCCCTCAGAAATTATAAGTCCGGCTGAGGCTCTTTGTTTGTAATATGCTGCATTTAGTTCAGTTGGTGCATTACCTTCGCCGGCCCGGCTTCGGGTCATGGGCGCCATTATAACACGATTGGACAGTTCAAATTCACCTAAATTATAGGGAGCCAGTAGTGGATTTTGTTCAATAGCCATGTTTGTATATTTAAGAGTTGGTTTTCAATTACTGTTATTAGTTTAATATTAAACTAAATAGGGATAAAATAGTTTCTTTCTATTGACTAGATTGGTTTTGATGAATGAATAGGTTTTAAATCAGTCTTATTTGTAGAAAGAGGTCATAAATGAATAGAGGAATGAGTTTATGGGTAGTTTTTTTGGAAATGATGGGTCAAAATCTAAGAAAATAGGCCTCGCTTTGGGTAGCGGTGCTGCTTTAGGAGCAGCACATATTGGGGTGCTGAAGGCACTTGAAGAGAACAACTTGAAGCCGGACTACATCGCAGGAACCAGTATCGGAGCGCTGGTTGGGGCATTATATGCATTCGGAATACCAGTAAAAGAAATAGAAATAATAGCTGAGGAGCTGGACTGGCTGGATATTTCCGGTTTCACATTATCGGGTATGGGTCTTCTCTCTAATGATGAGCTTGGAGAATTGATAAGTGAACGGGTGGGAGATGTTACTTTTGATCAGGCGAATATAAGGCTTGCAGTTATAACAACCGACATATCCAGCGGTGAAAAAGTCGTTTTGAAAGAAGGTAATGTTTCACAGGCAATTAAAGCCAGCACCTGTATCCCGGTTATTTTTGAACCGGTAGAAATTAATGGTCGAATGCTTGTAGATGGAGGACTCATGGAAAGCATACCTGTAACTCCTTTGAAAGATTTTTCAGCCGAATACCTAATTGGCGTCGACCTCAAATCGGATAGAAAGTATAAGCGTCCTGAAGATTTGATTGATGTTTTAAATAACACACTTGAAATTGCCCTGATTCATTTGGCTAAAGTAAAGATGGATGAGGTGGACCTATTGATTCAGCCTGAATTGGGCAAATTTAGTCGTACAGATACAAGCCATACCAAGGAAATGATTGATCTTGGTTACCGGGCAGCTCAGGATGCTTTGAAGAACCTAAACTTGGAATGAGCCTTATCAAGTTTTAATAAAGCTATTTTAGCATTTCCCACTAAAAAAACTTAGATCCGAATAAATTTATCTAGCTTTTACCATAAACCGGTATGACCCCACCCCTTGTCACTTTGTTTTGCGGCGATGCCAGATATGCAATTTGTTCGGCAAGTTCTTCAGGTTTAGGCCATTTATCGAAATCGGCATTGGGCATGCCTTCGCGGTTTTGTGGGGTATCGATAACTGAAGGTGCGATGGCGTTGACCAGGATGTCATCCTCTACCACTTCGGCAGCCAGCGATTGAGTGAGAGCTGCTACTCCGGCTTTGGCAGTGGTATAGGCCGTCATGCCTTTTCCCTGTCGTGGCTCCAAGGCAGGACGTGCGGCTATGTTGACGATGCGTCCGCCGGCACCCTGATCTTTAAAATGCTGTACCGCAGCGCGACAGCTATTGTAGCAAGTGACCAAATTGAGGTTTATTTGCTTTATGAAATCGGATTTGGTTGTGTCTTCAATGGATCCCATTCCAAATCCGCCGGCGACGTGAATAGATCCCCAAAGCGGACCCTGCTCGGCTATAGCATCACTAAAAAATGAGTATGCAGCTTCTTCATCAGTGAGATCGACCCCTTTTTTCAAAAAAATTTGTTCATGGTCTTTAAGATCAAACGATTTCAGCTCTGTCTCATCAAAACAGGGAATGCTGCACTTAGCTCCTGAATTCAAAAGTAATTGCGTAACAGCAGAACCTAATGCACCGGTACCACCGGTTATGACAATATGTTTTTCATTAAGGTCCAACTTCATAAAAAATTCAATATCAGATTATTATTTTAGGCTTTCATGTACTATCTACAATACAGTAGTTAACGTAAAATAATTTCTATCTTTAGTTAAAAGTAGCATGAATATTTTCAGTATCATCATTCTGGTAACCCTGGCTGTTGATTTCATCCTCAATCTGGTCAGCGATTATTTGAATCTGCAATCGTTGGATAAAGAACTGCCTGATGAATTTGATGGTGTCTATGATGAAGAGACTTATGACAAATCCCAGCAGTACACCAAGGTAAATACCCGTTTTGGAATTTTAACCTCTGCTTTTAATCTGCTGGTTTTGCTGGTGTTTTGGTTTGCCGGCGGCTTTAACTGGCTGGATGAGATTGTACGCAGCTGGGAGTTGGGTACCATCTGGACCGGATTGGCCTATATTGGTATCCTTATTTTATTTAAAACACTGCTCTCTCTTCCCTTTAGCATTTATTCGACTTTTGTGATTGAAGAACGGTTTGGATTCAACAAAACGACTATAAAGACTTTTATCCTTGATATGGTTAAAGGACTGGCGTTGGGAGTTTTGCTTGGCGGTCCGCTACTGGCCGGGATCATAGCTTTCTTCACCTACATTGATCAGTATGCCTGGCTTTATGCCTGGGCGGCCGTTACGGCATTTACCTTGTTTGTGCAGTTTGTCGCGCCCACGTGGATTATGCCGCTGTTCAATGATTTTGATCCGCTTGAAGACGGAGAGCTTCGGCAAAAAATCCGTGATTACGCTGACAAGGTGAACTTTGCCCTGGAAGGCATCTACGTGATGGACGGCTCCAAGCGGTCCAGCAAATCCAATGCCTTTTTTACCGGCTTCGGCAAGAACAAGCGTATTGCCTTGTATGACACGCTTATTGAAAACCATACTGAAGATGAGCTGGTGGCGGTGCTGGCCCACGAGATTGGTCACTATAAGAAAAAACATATTATCAAAAATATGGCCGCAAGCATTATCCAAACCGGGGTAATGTTTTTTTTATTATCGGTTTTTTTAAACTCGCAGGGACTGTATGATGCGTTTTATATGGAGCAATCATCCGTTTATGCCGGACTCATTTTCTTTGGAATGCTGTACGCTCCTATAGATATGATTCTTTCTGTCTTTATGCAGATGGTCTCGCGTAAGCACGAGTTCGAAGCAGATGAATATGCTTCTACCACGTTTCAAAAAGAACCGATGATTGAAGCCCTGAAAAAACTTTCGAAAGATAATCTTTCCAATCTGACACCGCATCCGTTTTACGTATTTCTGAACTATTCACATCCTCCGGTGTTGGAGCGCATTAAGGCGATTAGGAGTACAAATTAATAAGGATTAAGTCGTCGTTAGTAAGGACACCGCGTGCCGTGTCCTTACCTTACTTGGATGACTGTAAATAGAAATCTATATGGTTTTGGATCTCATTCGGTGCTTCCTACTGCACTAAAGTTTCTTAAGATAAGCTTATGCAGAGGGCATTGTAAGAATGATTTTAAAATTTTCTACTCGTAAAAGAGTTCTTCCTTGGAGAAGGAAGTCAGAAGGATTGAATGTGGTAGCTCATTTAATCAATTCCCCTAAATCCCCTTTCTCCAAAGGGGACTTTAAATATGTAAACTTTATCAAGGAGGATTGAACAGATCTACTATTTATCAGGCAAATAACTTTCCAGCACACGAATAACATTATGGAGATCCTCACGCACTTCTTTTTCTGTAAAACGCACTACGGTATATCCCAATTTATTTAGCCGCTCATCCCTTAATTTATCCTTTTCGTACTTGAAGTTGTGGGAATATCCATCGACTTCTATTATCAACTTTAATTTTCGAGATATGAAATCAACTATATAATCGTCAATACAAAATTGGCGATTGAATTGATATCCATGGAATTTTTTGGCGCGCAATACTTCACTCCAAAGAATTGCCTCTCCTTTAGTGCCCTCTTTACGAAGTTTACGGGCTAATTCTTTGTGTTCTTTGTTGTAATGTGATTTGTTCTTGCTCATTCTCTCTTGATGTTTTGCTCTTTTAAGTAATATCCAAGCAGATAATGCAATAAATGAGTTCTTCCTTAGAAAAGGAAGACAGAAGGATTGAATTTACTGATTTATCAATCTCCCTAAATCCCTCTTCTCTAAGAGGGACTTTTTAAGCTAATAGTTTAATGAAAGAAATCCTTAGAAATAGGAGGATAAAAATAGAATTAATTTTAGTAATTTAATATTACAGTTAACAAATTAGTTGTTAAGAATGTCTCAAAACCAACTAAATACAGAAGTACTCTGGCAAAAGTTCAGCGATCAGGTGCGGGGTTTTATCCGATCCAAAGTATCAAGCGATGAAGTAGCTCAAGATATTCTGCAGGATATTTTTATTCGGATTCACAAGGGGATTGACAGGCTTCAATACGAAGACCGCGTACAGTCGTGGGTGTTTGGTATTACGCGCCGGGCCCTGGCAGATTATTACAGAAAGAAAGGAAGAGATAAAGAACAGCTGTTAAGTGATGATGTAACAGGGGAGCGTACGGAAGATTCGGTTCTTGACCTGAATGAGTTTGAAGGCAGTCATGATGTACATGAAGAAGTGATGTCTTGGCTAATTCCGATGATTGATGAGCTGCCCGATAAATATGCAATTCCGCTAAGAATGGCGGATGTAAAAGGTATAAAACAACAAGATATAGCTGATGAATTGGGATTGTCATTATCGGGAGTAAAGTCCAGGGTGCAGCGGGCACGCCAAAAGCTGGGAGAAGTGCTGGCTGCTTGTTGCCAGGTAGAATTTGGAGAAGAGGGCAGAGCTGTAACCTACCAAAAAATTAAAGATGAGACCTGCGAAGATTGCTAGGACCTCTCTTTTTAGTATATGGAAGAAAAGAAGACTGTGGTATGTCAGGGCATCTAAAAAAACTAAAAAATTTTGCGTCTTTTTGAGTTGGACTCCGACTACATAGGTGAACAGTTGATAACAACTACTAATAAAACCTAAAAGGAGATCTATTATGAAACGTATGCACGTAATGTTAAAAGTAAATAACCTGAATGAGTCTGTTGAATTCTATAGCACGCTCTTTGGCGTGGCACCTACCAAGAAAAAGGAAGACTATGCCAAATGGATGCTGGACGACCCGCGGCTGAACTTTTCCATAGCCCAGCGTGAAGGAGAAAAAGGAATAGAACACCTGGGCATTGAGGCAGAAAACGATCAGGAGCTGGAAGAGTTGCGCACTAAGATTGATCGTACCCATTCATTAACACGAAATGAAGGTGAGACTACCTGCTGTTATGCTAATTCCGATAAAAGCTGGATCACCGATCCACAGGGAGTAGAGTGGGAGGCTTTCTATACCTTTGGTGAGAGTGAAGAATACAGTGCACAAGAAACAGCATGCTGTTAAAATATATTACCCGGTCTCGACTTGAATCGAGATCGGGTTTTTCTAATTTGCCAGAACTTTACGACTTTAACAGTGGGCTGAATCTTTAGCCCTAATTCAGAAGTGTTTGCAAAGGACCTCAACTAAATAAATTGATTATGCGTACAGAAACCAAAGCCATTCATGCCGCCATGGAAGTTGAAAACCCCAATCTGGATATTGTTCCTCCGGTGCACCGGTCTACGGTGTATCAGCTGGATAAAGAGGGTCGGTCTGAAGGGGATTGGCACTATACGCGTCTCGAAAACCCCAACAGGGTACAGTGGGAGCATGTCTTAAAAGTTATGGAAGAAGGAGAAGCCACTGCCGCTTTTTCTAGCGGCGTTGCTGCAGCTTCGGCTGTACTTCGGTCATTGGAACCAGGCGATCATATTATTATTCCGGAAGATGTATACGCCGGAAATCGAAAACTGGTAAAGCAGCTGATGGAGCCATGGGGGCTGCAGGCTGACTTTATTGACATGACTGATCTGGAGAATATTAAAAATCATATCAAGGAGAACACAACACTGATTTGGATTGAGTCTCCATCCAACCCGCTGATGAATATTATGGACATCAGCGCAATCGGTAACATAGCACACGAAAATGATGCGATTGTTTGTGTAGATAATACCTGGCCAACTCCAATCAATCAGATGCCGCTGAATTTGGGTGCTGATTTAGTAGTGCATTCTACAACGAAGTACTTTGGGGGACACAGCGATATTTTAGGTGGAGCCGTTATTGCTAAAAAGCAGGATGAATTTTTTGAAAAAATAAGACTTGTGCAGCGTGTGGGTGGAGCGGTCCCATCTCCGGATGATTGTTGGATGCTTGCCAGAAGCACCCGAACGCTGCCCTACCGAATGCGTGGACACAACGAACATGCAGCTCATTTAGCTCGTTTCTTGCAAAATCACCCCAGGGTTGAAAAGGTATTTTATCCGGGATTGGCAACCCATGCCGGGCATGAGGTAGCAGAAAAACAAATGAGCGGATATGGTGGGATGATCTCTTTTTTAATTGAGGGAGGTGCCGATGAAGCAATTAAAACAGTTGGCCGATCTAAATTAATAGGTCGAGCTACCAGCCTGGGAGGTGTTGAGACAACCTGGGAGCATCGCCGAAGCAGTGAAGGGGAAGGTTCAATAACGCCGGAAAACCTGATTCGAATCAGCGTAGGGTTGGAGCACCCCGATGACCTGATGGAAGATTTAGAAAGGGCTTTGGGTAATGTCTAAAACAGTATTTTATATAAAAGCGGTGCATTCTATACTGTTATTCCTGATTATATTTTGCACTATCTATGTGTTTATAGCGGCTCTGCTTGATCATATTACTTTGCTCACCTGGATAGCTTTTGGGGTTGCAGTAATTGAACTACTGGCCATTGCATTTAATGAGTGGCGGTGTCCGCTTACCGACTGGGCTGAAAAGAAAGGTGCCGAATCGGGTTCGGTTGCCGATACATTTCTCCCAAAATGGCTATCAGACCACCTCTTTACCATTTTTACTTTTTTCTTTTTTTGTACATGTCTTTTATTAATCTGGCGACTGATTAATTGACATGATAAAGGGTATTAGGGGTGATCTGAAAACCGGATTGTTTTTATTTACTGAGTATCTCCAAATGAAAATCTAATCTCGTCTCCTTTTGAAAAAGGTCCTTGGGTATCAACCACTTTATCGATATCAAAGCCATAGTCATCGTCAAAAAGATTCTCTCCACTGGAGGTGCCTCTCAATATTTCAATTTTACCTGTGCCCTCAGTAACATAGAAAAGGATTTCTACCCCGGTAGTGTTTTTGCCTGTTATAGACTGGTCAAAAATACTTTTTTGCCCTTCATTTGCCCAAGAGGCAAATCCTCCCTGTACTTCATCACTACAGCCATCTTTTTCGTAACAAAATATGTAGTATCCATCAGGATCTCCTGAGATGCTAAAATCACCACTTCCTGTATTTACAAGACGAATTGCCAGGGATGGGTTTTGGGAATCACTAGAATCTGATGATCCTGTACTGCTATTCTTGCATCCAAGGAGAAGTGTAGCAAGAATCACAAAATAGTAAAGTTTTATACCGAGTAGTTTCATATAAATTGTTATGTATGGTTTATTTTAATGTGTTCTATCTGTAATTCGTAAATAATTATTCAAAGAGCTCATTAAAGTTTCAGGGGGTGAATTAAGAAAGATGGTGTTCTAATAATGGGTTGATGAGGCTTTTTAAAACCACGTGTTAATATGTATTGGCTAAGTTGTGAACTATACTTTAAGGCAGGTAGTTCTGAAAGTGACTAAGGCAGGTAATAATTTTGATCTAATGCCATTTATTAAGATCTTTAAGGGCTGATTTTCAGCCTGTATAACTCAATATTTTGAATATCACTTAATGATTTAACTCACATCCCAACATGGCTAAAGTAGAAGTAGAAATGCCCCAAATGGGCGAATCGGTAATGGAAGGCACCGTCATTGAATGGACAAAAAGTGTCGGTGACAAAGTAGAAGAAGATGAAACCCTTCTTGAGATTGCAACCGATAAAGTAGATACCGAAGTACCATCTCCACAGGCTGGAGTTCTTGTAGAAATTTTAGCTGAAGAAGGCGACACTATAGAAGTGGGACAGGCCATTGCTGTTATTGAAACGGATGCCGATGCCGCTGAAACAAGTGATGTCTCGGATGGGTCTGAAGAGTCTTCTGCACAAGATGACGATGCGGAGGATGAAGAAGTGGCAACCAAAGAAACTGCTGAGAAAGAGGCAGAGCCTCAAGAACAAGAAGCTTCCGAAAGTGAGGAAGCTCAGGAAGAGGCCGAGCCACAAGAAACGGCAACTCAAGACGATTCTGGCTCTGACGAAGAAGGCGAACGTATTGAAGTACAGATGCCGAAGATGGGCGAATCGGTCATGGAAGGAACGGTAATTGAGTGGGCCAAGAGTGTAGGAGATAGTGTAGAAGAAGATGAAACCCTTTTGGAGATTTCCACTGATAAGGTAGATTCCGAAGTACCATCTCCGGAAGCCGGTACGCTTGTAGAAATTTTAGTTGAAGCCGGAGAAACTATTGAAGTCGGGCAAGCCATTGCGATTATTGCTACCGGTAAAGCGGCTTCAGGATCATCAAAAAGTAGCTCTAAATCAAAAGCAACTTCTGCCAAAAAAGAATCTTCTGATACGCAACAAAAAGAACAAAAGAAGCAATCAGCTCCCGTTGCAGCATCAACCAACGGTGCACCATCGGGCGGAGGAAGTGAACCTCAGCGCATTGGCAGTGATGGCAGATTCTATTCTCCACTGGTTCGCTCTATTGCCAAGGAAGAGGGGATTTCTCAGGAAGAGCTTGAAACTATAGAAGGTTCCGGTCAGGGTGGACGTGTAGCCAAGCAGGACATCATGGCCTATCTTGAAGATCGCAAATCCGGCAAGCAGCCTGCACAGAAAGCAGCAAGTGCCGGACTCAGCAAGCCTGCTTCAAAAACAGCGGCTTCTTCAGAGGGAAGTTCTATTTCGGCCGGCCAATTGAATGTAAGTCGGCCCGATGGAGATGTGGAGATTATTAAAATGGACCGCATGCGCAAGATGATTGCGGATCATATGGTGAAGTCAAAACAAACCTCGGCGCATGTTACTACTTTTGCCGAAGTGGACGTAACTAAACTGGTGAAGTGGCGTGAAGCCAATAAAAAAGAATTTCAGCAGCGGTCTGGAACTAAATTAACTTATACCCCGCTCTTTATTGAGCAGATTATTCAAGCGATCCGGGAATTCCCCCTCATTAACAGTTCAGTTAATCTGGAAGACAGTGAAATTATCGTGAAGCGTGATATCAACTTTGGTCTGGCTGTAGCTCTGGGTGAAGGCGGCGAAGGCGGACTGATAGTGCCGGTAATCAAAAAGGCGCAGGAAAAAAATCTTGTCGGCTTGGCTGATGAAGTGGCCGACCTGGCAGTAAAGGCACGCAATAAGAATTTAAGTCCCGATGATTTAGTCGGTGGTACTATCACGCTAACCAATTATGGAAGTGTGGGCAACCTGATGGGAACACCGATAATTAACCAGCCGCAGGTTGCTATTATGGGAACTGGCGTCATAGAAAAACGTCCGGTAGTGATGGAAACAGATCACGGTGATGTGATTGCCATTCGCCATATGATGTATCTCTCCATGAGTTATGACCACCGTATTATTGATGGTGCTCACGGGGGGGCATTCTTGAACAGGGTTAAAGAACTTCTTGAGAATTTTGATCCAAACCGAGCAGTGTAAGTAATAGAACACGGATAACACGGATCCGGCAGATACACACAGCTTTTATCTGTGGGAAGCAACTCAACATGTGTCATTTGTGTTCCTTTAATTTAAAGCGGCATGAATTATCGTGCCGCTCTTTTTTTGTACCATGAAAGCTATTGACAGCATACAGGGAATTCGGGAAAAAGTAGCTTCCTTCAAAAAAGAAGGAAAAACGGTGGGGTTTGTACCTACGATGGGGGCCTTGCACCGGGGGCATCTTTCTTTGATTGAGTTGGCCAAAAAACATGCTGATGAAGTGGTAGTATCTATCTATGTGAATCCAGAGCAATTTGGTCCCAACGAAGATTTTGAAGAGTATCCGCGCCAGCTCGAGAATGACCTAAAGAAGTGTGAAGAAGCCGGAGTATCTGTGGTGTTTTCTCCCAGTGATGATATTATGTATGGGGATGAAAAGTACCTTCGCATTGAGATCGATGAGCTGAATAATTATATGGATGGCAGTTCACGGCCTGGCTTCTTTGAAGGTATTGTACTTGTAGTAAATAAGCTTTTTAACATCATTAAACCTGATGTTGCCGTATTTGGACAAAAAGACATCCAGCAATTCCAAATTTTGCAACGTATGGTTATGGAGTTTAATCATGATATTGAACTGGTTATGGGACCCATTGTACGGGCTAACGATGGACTGGCGCTGAGCAGTCGCAATGCTTATCTAGACGACCAGCAGCGGAGCATTGCCCCCGGATTATACCGTGCACTTACGTATGTAAAAGGCCAAATTGAGGATGGAGCGAAAAACATTGAATTAGTGTTACAGCATCAGAAGGCAGAGTTGGAAGCAAAAGGTTTTGAAATTGATTACCTTAACTTGTTTTCGTTCAGTAAGATGACTCCCGTTAATGATGTCAAAATAAACGGCAAGTATATATTGGCTGGAGCCGTTTACCTTGGAGAAACACGCTTGATTGATAATTTGATAATTGAATTGTAGAAAGGTTTGTTATGAAATTGACGATGTTTAAATCAAAGCTGCATCAAATGAAGGTTACCGAAGCCAACCTTCATTATGAGGGCAGTATAACTATTGATCAGGATTTGCTTGATAAATCGGGTATTCTCCCATATGAAAAAGTTCAGGTCGTTAATATTACCAATGGTTCCCGCCTTGAAACTTATACCATTCCCGGAGAACGGGGATCCAGAGTGTGCTGTCTGAATGGGGCGGCGGCGCGGCTAACAGAAGTAGGTGACCGCATCATTGTTATCAGCTACGCAGAGATGACGCCCGAAGAAGCCAAAGACCACAAGCCCAAAGTGGTTATTGTTGATGAAGAAAATAATCCGAAAAAAATTATTGACGAAACAGAATATGCTACTTCGTATGATCTGAAAACCGGTATGATTGATAATACTGTTATAGACGAGTAGTATGCTTTTATCGGGGTATTGCTGCCCTTCGGGAGTTTTGGACCGGATGGTATAACTTGCGCCAGTTAACATTATATAATTTCAGAGAAAATAAGCCCATCACTTACGATTATTAGGTTCAGGTTCTAAAATTTAGAATAATATTTTTATTGTGTTTTAAATTTTTATTACTTGCCTCGTGATTTTGAACCATAGCTTTGGGATTGTAAAAGTATAACTGAATGAAAAACCCATTTACTAATAAAGCACCTGGCCAGGAATATGTTATTCCATCCGAAAAAGATGGCTTAAGTGCTTTTGGAGGCGTATTCACACCTTCTATTCTAACCATTCTGGGTGTAATTATGTACCTGCGCTTCGGCTGGGTGGTAGGTAATGTTGGTCTTATCGGCACATTGCTGATTGTTACACTTTCAACGGGTATCACTTTTTTGACAGCTCTATCGATCTCTGCCATTGCAACCGACCAGCGTGTTCGTATCGGAGGAGCATATTATATGATTAGTCGTTCACTTGGGATTGAATCCGGTGGGGCTATTGGTATTCCGCTGTATATAGCTCTGGCGCTTTCGGTAGCGCTATACACTGTAGGTTTCGCGGAAAGTGTCATTAGCGTATTTCCGATGCTTGACTTTAAGATAGTGGGAATGGTTACAACAGTTTTGGTAGCAGGTCTCGCATTGGTTTCAGCAAAGGCGGCTATCCGGGCACAGTATTTCATTATGTTTGGAATTGGGTTATCCCTCCTTTCGCTGCTTTTTGGTAGTCCTATAGAACAATCGAATGTAGAAATGTGGGGTGCTGCAGATCGTCATTCGGAAGGATTTTGGATTGTTTTTGCTGTATTTTTTCCTGCTGTTACAGGTATTATGGCAGGAGTGAATATGTCGGGCGACCTCAAAGATCCTGCAACAGCTATCCCCAAAGGTACATTTTGGGCAATTGGTTTGGGATATCTGATCTATATGGGTTTGCCTATATTGTTGGCTAATCGGGCAGATGCTCTTACGCTCATTGAAGATCCCTTAATTATGCGCAAGATGGCGTATTGGGGAGATGCCATTCTTATTGGAGTTTGGGGAGCTACCCTTTCGAGTGCAATGGGAAGTATTTTGGGTGCGCCAAGGGTACTTCAGGCTTTAGCAAGGGATGGAGTACTGCCGCGATGGCTCCGATGGTTAGGTCGCGGCGATGGCAATGATGATACACCAAGGTTAGGAACGATACTAACATTGGGTATAGCACTTACGGCCGTTTGGTTGGGCGACTTAAATATTATTGCTCCTATTCTTACCATGTTCTTTTTGACCACGTATGGAGTGCTTAATATTACAGCAGGTATTGAGCGATTGTTAGGCAGTCCTTCGTTCAGGCCTAAGTTTAAAGTTCATTGGATCTTTTCTTTGTTAGGTGCTATTGGTTGTATCGCTGTTATGTTTTTGATTAACACCGTAGCTACCATCATTGCTTTTGTTTTTGTTGCTGCCATATTTTTTTGGCTTCAGCGGCGCGAGCTGGAGTCGGCATGGGGAGATGTGCGAAGAGGAATATGGATGGCAATAACCCGTGCAGGACTTATGCGGCTCGGCTCCGATAAAGAAGCTAAAACCTGGAGACCCCATCCATTAGTGCTATCAGGTGCTCCAACAAAGCGTTGGCATCTTATTGACTTTGCTTCATCTCTGACACATAACCGGGGTTTGATGACGGTATCTACGGTACTTACCAGTGATAATATTTCAACTGATCGTCAGCAGTCGATGGAGAACAACATCCGCGACTTTTTGGCTAAGCGAGGTGTTCAGGGTTTGGTTCGCGTAACAGCAGCACCGGATGCATTTAAAGGTGCAGAACAAATGGTTGATTCTTACGGACTTGGAGCCTTAGTGCCAAACACCGTTATTCTGGGAGACAGCGAAAATGCCGATATCAGAGAGCAATACTGTGGTATGATAACTCATTTTTATAACCAGCAACGAAATGTGGTAATTATCCAGGATGATAAAGAGGCGGGCTTTGGAGATAAACAGACTATTGATATTTGGTGGGGTGGTCTCAAAGGTAATGGTGGATTAATGATGATATTGGCTTACTTACTGCAAAGCAGCCGATCTTGGTGGGATGCGCAGGTTACGGTAAAAATGGTGGTTGATGATGAACATGCCGCAGAGGATGCTAAAAGAAACTTGTCTTCAGTTATTGATAAGATACGCACCGGAGCAAAATCGGAAGTTATAGTCTCCAACGGGCGATCTTTTGAAGAAATACTGCATGACTCATCAAGCGATGCCGATCTCATCTTCATGGGAATGGCTGAACCAAGTGAAAACTATGCCAGCTATTTTGAAAATTTGCAGATCCGTCTCAAAAATTTGCCCACTACCGTACTTGTTTTAGCTGCCGAAGAAATTTCTTTTGGAGAAGTGCTCATGCAAGAGGATGCTTTTCGGGAAGATTAGGATCTTATTGAGGTTTCTGTTTCTAAAAAAATTGAATGAATTTGCTGTTTTTCCCAATGTCTATAAATCAGATTTTTGAAATTGCGGCTTTGGTATCGGCCGGTTTTGATTGAATTTGTAGGCTATTTTTAACTTATATAATCTGGCAGTAGCTCAAAGAATTTTGCAGAGGTGTGAATACCTCGGTAGAAATCTTTAAGCGCAAATTTTTCATTGGGAGAATGAATAGCATCACTGTTGAGCCCAAAGCCCATGAGGATAGACTGGGCACCCAGAACTTTTTGGAAATCGGCAACGATAGGAATTGAACCACCTTCACGTGTAAATAAAGGTTCCTTATCGTAGATCTCTTCAAAAGCTTTAGCAGCAGCCTTAAGCCCATAAAAAGAAAGGTCTGTAATAGAAGGGTGACCTCCATGATGCTCATTCACTTCAACATCTACAGTATCCGGTGCAAGACGCATAACCTGATCCTTAAAAAGCCTGGCGATCTTTTTGGGATCTTGGTCGGGTACCAGTCGCATACTGATTTTTGCTCCGGCTTTGGCCGGCAGTACCGTTTTGGCTCCCTCACCCTGATAGCCGCTCCATAGTCCGTTCACATCGAGCGTTGGGCGTGCTGAAGCCCGCTCTAGTGTTGAATACCCTTTTTCTCCATTTAGGGCATTGAGTCCAAGCTTTTCTTTGTAATCTTTTTCATCAAAAGGAAGTTTTTTATAGGCTTCACGATCTTCCTTAGAGAGCGGTTTTACATCATCATAAAATCCGTCAATCTGGATAACCCCATCATCGTCTTTTAGTTTTGCGATAATCTCAGTCAGTACGTTGGCGGGATTTTCAACCGCTCCGCCATATACACCGGAATGCAAATCGCGATTAGGTCCGGTAACTTCAACCTGCATATATGCCAGCCCCCGAAGTCCATAGGTGATGGAAGGAGTATCTTCAGCAAACATGGCAGTATCTGAAATCAGTACCATGTCGCATGCAAGCAAATCTTTGTGACTGGTAATAAATGGGACTAAATGTGGAGAGCCAATCTCTTCTTCACCTTCCAAAATAAATTTGATATTCACGGGAAAATCAGTACCTGATTTAATATAGGCTTCCAAAGCTTTTATATGTGTGAAAGACTGTCCTTTGTCATCACTGGCACCGCGGGCATAGATATCGCCATCCCGGACGGTTGGTTCAAAAGGGGGTGTTTCCCACTTTTCAAGAGGATCTGGCGGCTGTACGTCATAATGACCATAAACCAGTACCGTAGGTTTGGACTCATCCGATATAAGTTCACCTAACAGGATAGGATTGCCATCGGTTTCGAATAGCTCTACACGGTCAAGGTTAAGTGATTGAAGCTGGGCTTTTAAAAAATGGGCGGCCTCTTTGACATTATCCTTGTGACTAGAGTCTGTACTAATGCTGGGGATACGAAGAAGCTCGAAAAGTTCTTCCTTAAAGTTTTCTTTATTGGAATCGATGTAATTGGAGACTTTCGACATGGCTAAGATTTAAGTTCTAAATTAAATACTTCCCAAAATATAAAAGTTACAGGTTCAATGTTGCATGTTGAACAACCTTAAACATGTAAATTGCAACTGGTTTTTAAAGTATCATAATTTCTGATGAGGGAATCCATCCGTACAAACCGTTGCTCATACGCACGTAATTCCATCCTTGCTGTTTGCGGCTTTTGTGGTGGTCAACGGTAAAGGAGTACCCTTCATAAGCTTGACTGATAACCGAGGCATCTGAGACAGGTTTTTCCAGCACATTGGTTTGCATAGATATCATTACCGCATCACTGTATCTGTTTTCAACATAATCCACATAAAAACTTAGCAGTATAATGGTGATGCCCAATCCTGCTAGGCCGATTCCCGACTTTTTTATCCATGACGCAAAGGGGAGCTCAAAAAACCAGTTAGCCACAAACAAAATTACTCCCATATTGAAAAGGATGATGGCAATTCCCAGTAATAATGAAGCCCCCATATTAATGCGGAGCCAGTCAACAGCTTTTTCCCAGGGCATTTTGGGTAAGGCCGCCGACTGGCGACTGAATTGGTTTTCTACATATTCTAATCCTTTTTTGGCTTCATCTTCTGTTTCTTCATGGCGGGATGCTTTCAGCAAGTAATATTTTGCTTTGCCCAGAGAATCAATTTCTATATAGCTAATTCCCATGTTCAAAAAAAGAGGCCCAGAAATGGTTTTTTGCTCTTCCAGTTTATTATAGGTTGCCAGGGCCTCTTCTATATTGCCGGCTTTCAAAGCATCATTGGCACGATCAAAAAGAAGCTGAGCATTTTCCTGACCAAAACATGAAAAAGGAATTGTGATGGCTACGATAAACAGAACC
Organism: Balneolaceae bacterium; assembly: GCA_034521755.1. Lineage (GTDB taxonomy): Bacteria > Bacteroidota > Rhodothermia > Balneolales > Balneolaceae > JAXHMB01. The sequence goes on along the minus strand of JAXHMB010000004.1, from coordinate 217,840 downwards.
GGTATAAGGAACGTCTTTTTTAAAATTTCTTTCACGTTTTAAAGCTCTTTTTTCAGTTTGTCCAGAATGCTTTGGGCCAGTCCCACATGAGATTTCAAATAGGCATGCGAAGTATCGGGAGCATAACTTATGGTAGCACATTTATCAAGCAGCATGCGTATGTTTTTAACCAGGTTGGGGTCTACATTTTGTTTTTCAAGCGCGTTGGCATAATCATTAATAGAGAGCCCTGCTTCAGGCAGATTAATACGATCACTGATAAACCCGGTCAGTGCTTTTTGCAGTGCATTATATGCCTCTTTAATATTCCCTTCTTCAGACAACGTAATGGCTTTCTGTAATCGCTCGTTGGCAATATTATCTGCAAATTTTGAACGTGCAAAAGCGGTATCAGTTTCCATCTTTTCGATGTAGCTCTTACGCCAATAGCCGGCTCCTACAACGATCATAGGAATAATCAGCCCCATCCAAAACCACCATTGGGTCAGCAGTTCTGAAGAAGAGGGTGATACCCATGTTGCCAACCCGGTAATAGGTTTAACATCCAGCGATAAATTTTGGTTGCTTGTTATGCCGGCATCAGGATCCCGCGCAACAGAAAAAGAAATAGCAGGCAGTGTTTTTGTTATATAACGGTTGCTCGAAGGATTGAAATAGGCCAGTTCCACCTCAGGAATAGTGTATGAGCCGGGATTACGTGCAATGATGACATCTGTGTATGTCTTAACACCCGATATTTCTTGGTTACGCCGATTGATCGATGATGATTCCTGCGGTTCATATACCTCTAATCCATCAGGCAAATCGTATTCCGGCTTACTCACAAGAGGGACATTACCGGTACCCCGGATCGTTGTTTCAATTTCAATAGATTCCCCAACCAGCACATCCCGGCTGCTGATTTCGCGACTAATGTTAAAGGATCCTACGGCGCCAACGTAAGTGGCGTTGCTAATATCAGGCAGATTTTCGACCTCTACTGTAACCGGCTCTGATTTTAGCTCAACCTGTCTTTGGTTAGATCCAAATCCACCAAAAAAGCTGCTAAGACGATCACTTGATGATGACGATCGCACTGAAACAATAATTTCATAAGGGCTGATTGTCAGCTCTCCTGCTTTAGTAGGGAAGAGTGCAAATTGAAGCAGCCTTGCTTTGCGGTATCGCACACCGTCAATAATCGTTGACTCTGCACGCGGACGTTCGGTATTCTCCAGTTCTTCTTTCCAAAATCCTTGAGCCTTCCATCCGGGTACAGGCTGGTAAGAATTAACTTCCAGACCATCTTTAAAAAATAGATTAACCCCAATAATCAGCTGTTGGCCGGTAACCGGGGTTTTATCTGAAGTATCCAAACGCAAGAAAATGTCAGGCCGGGATTCTGCACTTGAATTGTCGGCAGATTCATTGCGGTCAATGATAGTTACTGATATTGGATCAGTTTCAAAATCATTACCGTCAATATTTATGGTGGCAGGCGGTATGTTATATTCACCTTTATCTTGGGCTATTAAATAGTAAGTGTAAGAATAAGAGGTGCTGGTTTGGCCGTTCACCATGCTGAACTGACGGGATGTGGAAGGGTTATCGCTGAGTAATCGAAACCCGTTAAATTCTGGTAGATTTGGACGGGAGACATTATTAAAATTTCCGCTAACCTTTACAGTAAACTCAACGCGTTCGCCGGTATAAATAGTCGTTTCAGATACGGATGCAGAAACATCAAGATTGGATTGTGCGGCAGATGAGAGTGATGAAAATCCAATCAGAGCCAGGAGAAATATAAAACGAAAGAAAATTTTACCAGTCTTTCTCATTTTTACTTTTGCTCGACTCCGTTTTTTGTTTTTTAAACTTCTTGAGCAGATCCTTCTCTTTTTGTTCCAGTGCCTTTAAAATCTTTTCAGCATCAGCTTTACTTATTTTAGTAGGCTTGGGCTGTTGCTGCTGATCCTGCTGATTGCTATTCTGTTGTTGGTTCTGTTTGTTTTGCTGCTCTTTATTTTTGTTTTGGTTCTGTTGCTGCTGGTCTTGTTGCTTTTTCTTTTGATCGTTATTCTGTTGTTGGTTCTGCTCGTTTTGCTTTTGCTGTTCTTGTTTCTGCTTTTGAGCAAGCTCGTAATTATGCTTAGCATCACCATCTAGCGGTTTGTATCGAAGCGCATTCTTATAAGCATTAATAGCTTTATCCCACTTTTGAGCCTGTGTATGAATATTGCCAATATTATAATCTGCTTTAGCTCTTTCTTTGGGATCATCGGTCATGGCTTTATATTGCTCAAAATATCGAATGGCATCTTCTGTTTGGCCTTCTTTAGCAAAAGCGCTGGCTAAATTATAATAAAGCTTGGCATTCTCGGGATTGGCCTCGATAGCTTTTTTATAGAGCTCTATGGCTTTAGTATAGTTTTCATTTCTATAGGCTTCGTTTGCTTTCCGGGCGTCGTCTATGGAGGCTCCTCCCAGAACAAGCACTAATAAAATGAGCAGTATCTTTTTCATTGTTTTAGTATTTAATAACCAAATAATGTCAATAAAATTAAACGATAAAGAGCAGGTAAAATTGTAAAAAGTGTTATCACATTTTTTCTGCAATAGCCAATGTCTCTTCATCCATCCGCATGTTGGTAAATACATTGGATACGTCGTCACTGTCTTCAAACTTTTCCATAAGCTTGAAATTTGACTCAGCAGTTTCAGTATCTACTTTTACTTCTGTCATAGGGATACGTACCAATTCAGCAGATTCAACTTCATACCCTTGTTCTTCCAGATTGTCTTTTACTTCATACATTGATTCTCGGCCGGTAGTAACGGCAAAGAAATTTTCATCGGGTTCAATTTCTTCAGCACCTGCATCAATAGCGTTAAGCATGAATTCCTCCTCATCCAGGTTATCCGCCGGAATGCGAATCATTCCCTTTTGTTCGAAGAGGTAACCAACAGACCCATCTGTGCCAAGATTGCCTCCGTGCTTGGTAAATATGTGGCGAATTTCACCAACGGTACGGTTGTAGTTATTGGTGGTCACTTCAATGAAGTAAGCAATGCCTCCGGGGCCATAGCCTTCATAGGTAGCATCTTCATAGCGGCCTTCACCTTCATCTAATTCACCGGTACCTTTTTTAATGGCACGCTCAATGTTATCCTTGGGAACGTTGTCACTTTTGGCGTTGTCAATGGCGGTATCAAGCCTTGGATTCATTTCGGGATCGCCACCTCCCTCTCGGGCAGCAACAGTAATCTCTCGAAGGTGCTTGTTAAAGATCTTCGCGCGTTTTTTGTCTTCTTTGGCCTTCTTATGTTTAATGTTAGACCATTTGGAATGACCTGCCATAATTTCTAATCACATTAAGTTATAAAGTCTAAAATATATGCTTTCAAAAACATTATAATATAAGAGTTAGGATACTTTGCACCTAATTGTGAGTTCTTGGAATTAAGCTGCTGTAAGTTTTTGTTAAAACACCCAAAATCAGCAATACGATTTTTATTGAATCGTTTGTAATCTAAATCACTAAAGAACAGAGTTTATGAATATAGGAATTGTTTGTTATCCAACATTCGGCGGAAGCGGAGTGGTGGCTACAGAGCTTGCAAAGGGATTGGCCCAGCGTGATCACAACCTGCATATTTTAAGTTATGCACGTCCGGCCCGATTGGATGCTTTTCAAACCAATATTTCTTACCACGAAGTAAATATCAATTCCTATCCGTTGTTTGAATACCCTCCTTATGATTTAGCGCTGGCAAATCAGATGGCCAGTATGATTGAATATGAGGGCATCGAAGTATTACATGTGCATTATGCTATTCCACATGCAACAAGCGCTTTTTTAGCCAAGCAGATTTTGGGTGAAAAGGCCGCACATGTTCCCATTATTACCACTTTGCATGGTACTGATATAACGCTGGTAGGAAGTGACGCCAGCTATAAAAATGTGGTCGATTTTTCTATCAACCAAAGTGATGGAGTAACAGCGGTATCTGAATATTTGAAAGATGAAACATACAATCGATTTGATATCAGAAAAGACATCAAGGTTATTCCCAACTTCATTGATTTAGAGCGATTTCAAAAGTCGGACAAAAATCATTTTAAAAAAGCTATTTGTCCAAATGATGAAAAAGTTGTTGTGCACGTATCAAATTTTCGTGAGGTGAAGCGAGTACCTGAAGTAATCTCAGTATTCAATGAAGTCATCAAAAATGATATTCCGGCTAAGCTTCTGTTGGTGGGAGATGGTCCTGACCGGCAGCGTGCCGAACGGAGATGCCGTAAATTAGGTATCTGTGGCGAAGTTCGGTTTTTGGGAAAACAGGAAAATGTGGAAGAGATTCTTTCCATTGCTGATCTATTTTTGATTCCATCGGGTTCAGAAACCTTTGGTTTGGCGGCGCTTGAAGCAATGAGTTGCAGTGTGCCGGTAATCAGTTCAAATATTGGGGGCCTGCCGGAAGTAAATATTCATGGCAAGACAGGTTATCTCTGTGATTTGGATGATATAGACTGCATGGGTAAACATGCGGTAGAAATTCTAAGCAATGAAAAACTTCACAAAGAATTATCGCAAAATGCCCGAAAACAGGCAGAACGATTTGAGATGGATAAAATCGTTACTGAATACGAAGATTATTATGAGGAAGTAAGGGAGCAGTTGCCGGCAAAAATATAACTATGCTATAAAAACATGTCAGGTTTTGGAAACCTGACATGTTTAGAATATGGATTAGGCAGCTAATACTTTAGACACTTCTTCTGCTGCTTCTTTTAGTAACACTGCAGAAATTACGTTGAGATCAGAGTTGTCGATAATCTCTTTCGCTTCTTCTGCATTGGTTCCCTGAAGACGTACAATGATAGGCACGTTTTCTACCTTTTCAGCAATTTCAGGATCTTTAACAGCTTCGATCACTCCGTTAGCTACACGATCGCAGCGAACAATTCCGCCAAAGATGTTAATCAGAATAGCTTTTACATTTTGATCTTCAAGGATAATGCGGAAACCATTTTTCACAGTCTCAACATTGGCACCACCGCCTACATCAAGGAAGTTGGCAGGTTCACCGCCAGAAAGTTTAATGATGTCCATGGTAGCCATGGCAAGCCCGGCTCCATTTACCATGCAGCCTACGTTGCCATCCAGTTTAATGTAGTTGAGTCCGAATTTTGAAGCTTCCAGTTCAACTGGATTTTCTTCTGACTCATCACGCAGCTTTTGAATATCCTTGTGACGGAATAGAGCATTGTCATCAAAAGTCATTTTGGCATCAAGAGCACTAACATCGCCACCCGGTGTTAATACCAGCGGGTTAATCTCAACTAAGCTGGCGTCTGTTTCCTGGTAGCACTTGTACAGCGCCATAATAAATTTCACGCCTTTTTTGAATGCTTCACCTTCGAGTCCTAGTGCAAAGGCCAGGTGGCGTGCTTGATTGTGCTGCAGGTCCATACCCGGTTCAACCCATTCTTTCACAATTTTTTCGGGAGTTTCTTCAGCGACTTTCTCAATTTCAACACCGCCTTCGGTTGAAACCATTATCACGTTTTTGCTTTTGGCACGGTCAAGCAAAATGCCAAGATAAAATTCTTGCTCAATATCAACGCCATCAGTCACATAAATTTTCTTGACCTTTTGGCCTTCTTCTCCTGTTTGAATGGTTACCAGCGTATCACCAAGAAGAGAGTCAGCTGCTTCGCGAACTTCATCAATGCTTTTGCAGAGAATAACACCTTTGGCATCACTGTTCTTTGTGCGGCCTTTACCGCGTCCGCCTGCATGAATTTGTGCTTTTACCACAAAAAGTTTGGTTCCGTTGGCTTTCATTTCTTCGGCGGCCTGTACAGCATCATCGACATTATCGGTAGCAACGCCGCCAGGTACGGCAACGCCATAATCTTTCAAAATTTGCTTGGCCTGATATTCATGTATTTTCATAATAAATCAATAAGAATCAGTTAGTACTATAGTTTTCAAAACCCGGATGCAAAGGTACCAAGAGTAGGCCTTAAATAAAAGCGGAAGCATGCAAAGCCCTGATAGCTATTAAAGATTGAGTTCAATCAAAGGATTCCCTAAATTCATGCAGCAAAAACCCGGATTGAGGAACCTTCGTTTGAAAAAAGCCAAATTCATGTCGGCAGAAGAACTGGATCGCACCTACCTGCGGTTTGCACATCAATTTTTGGAACCGCATGATGATCCATCTCAACTGGCAATTATCGGGATGCAGACCCGGGGCGTGCATATCGGCAAACGTGTTAAGAATATAATAGCGGATAAATTTGGCTATGATCTGGACTTCGGTATTCTTGATGTCACATTTTATCGTGATGATTTTCGATCAAAGTTAAAGATGCCTGATGTTAAAGTTACCGAGATACCTTTCGATCTGTATGAGCGTGATATTATTCTTGTTGACGATGTGCTTTATACGGGGCGGACAGTGCGTTCGGCCATGGATGCACTGATGGCCTATGGCCGCCCAAGCAGTATTAAATTTTGCTGTATGGTTGATCGCGGCCATCGTGAACTTCCGGTAGCAGCTGACTATGTTGGAGTAAAAATTCCTACTCATACAAACGAAGAGGTACGAGTGAAAGTAAAAGCCTTTGATGATGAAGACGCTATCTACGTGGTTGAAAATACTAATGGTGATTCTTAGCTATGAGTGAGCAGGCTAAAATACGCAACGAGCATGAGTTCAAGCAAAAACATTTGCTTGGCTTGGCCGACTATTCTCGTGAAGATATTTTATATGTGCTGGATCAGGCTAAATATTTCCGTGAAATTTTAGATCGGCCGGTTCCTAAGGTGCCTACTCTAAGGGACAAGACAATAGTAAACCTCTTTTACGAAAACAGTACTCGAACTCGTCTTTCTTTTGAACTGGCTCAAAAAAGGATGGGAGCAGACGTCGTTAATTTTTCTACGGGCTCTTCAAGTGTCAAAAAAGGAGAGACTCTGAAAGATACGATCCGCAATATCAGTTCTATGAAAATTGATATGGTAGTGGTTCGACATGAAAGTCCCGGCGTACCGCACTTTTTAACACGCGTGGTTGACGCGGCTATCGTGAATGCGGGTGATGGCGCCCATGAACATCCTACACAGGCCTTGCTGGATATGTTTACTATGCAACAGGTTTATCCCGATTTGGAGGGAAAGAAAATTGCCATCATCGGAGATATTTCTCACAGCCGTGTAGTGCGTTCGAATATTATAGGCCTTAGAAAACTTGGCGCTGAAGTGACCGTTTGCGGCCCCAAAACGTTTATGCCGGTGTATGTAGAAGATCTGGATGTAAGTGTTTCTTACAATCTTGAAGAAACACTGGCTTGGTGCAATATCGCAATGGCGTTGCGTATTCAGCTGGAGCGTCAGGATGATGGAACTGAACTTTTCCCCAGCATCCGAGAATATCACGCTAAGTTTGGCATACGCATGGAGCATCTTGAAAAGTATCCGGGTTTCACTATTATGCATCCCGGTCCGGTTAATCGTGGAGTTGAGCTACAAAGTGAAGTTGCAGACAGCGACCGTTCTATCATACTTAGTCAGGTGACTAACGGAGTAGCTGTAAGGATGGCCATTCTCTATCTACTCAGCGGCGGAACTCGTATTTAGAGGATACAAATTTGTATCTTAGAAGCCATTAGCTCTTGTATTCAATTTTAAAGAACCCATTTCAGGCGATTGAGTAATGGATACTAATACCACTTCAAATATTGGTGATTTAAGCCGCCGATTCTTTGTGCTCTACTGTGCTTCTTTGACCGCCATGATTATAGGGCGCAGCTACGAAATACTACTTGGCATCTGGAATTTTGGGGTCGACTTTTTTTCTGTTTCCTATTTGTGGTTCGGTTTGATTCAAGATCTTCAGTTTAGCTTCTTTCTTGCCCTTTTGTTTTTGGGGATTGGGTGGTTTTTGAGCTTGTGGTTTCAGGTTGATCGGAAAAATCTCTTTTTAGCACACGGCATTGCCATTGCTGCTCTCCTTGAATTTATGCTTATATCTTACTTTGGGGCTACTCAAATACCCATGGGAGCTGAATTCTGGGCTTACTCATTAACCGAAATGACAAATACGGTGATAGCAGCTGAGCAACTAACGATTTTTGTCGGAGTGGGGCTAGTTGTTGTTTATTTGCTGGTTTTTATAACTGCCAAACAGATATTGTCAGCAGAATCTTTGCTGTCCCTGTCTTTTAAAACCATGGTTGGTTCTTTTTCAATGGCAGGTATCCTGCTTATTGCTACATGGATATTTTCCTCAACAGATACTGTATCGGCAATACAGGAAGAAAAGTACTCAAATAAACTATCTTATTTTATTGGCCGAGGTTTTGCCGCTGCTGATTGGGGAATATTTTCTACACAGGCAGAAATTTCAGATGAATACCCATTGCTAAAAGTTGCGAACTATGAGAATAATGTATTGGGTCCTTTCTTTGAAGATTTTGAGGAGCCTCCAAATATTGTGTTCTTGCTTGTTGAAAGCCTGGGAGGTGAATTTATAGGTCCATCAGGAAGGTGGACAGGATTTGCACCATACTTGGATTCACTTTCTCAACAAGCGCTGTATTGGGAAAATGGGTTAAGTCTTTCGGGGCGTACATTTGGATTCATTCCGTCTTTGCTAGGGTCGCTCCCTTTTGGAGAAAACGGGTTTATGGCATTGGGTCCTGACTATCCAAGGCATCAATCTCTGATCAGCATACTTGCTCAGCGTGATTACTACACAGCATTTTACAGTGGTTATGATACTTATTTTGATGGGCTTGATTTCTTTTTGGATTATCAGGGCATTGATTACGTCTTAAACAAGCGGAAGCTGGAAAAAATGCTGCCGAACAAATCTGGGGAAAACTATTGGGGTATCGATGATAAGACCATGCTAAATTTTGCTGCTACATTAAGTGATACGCTTGGTAAAGACCCCCGCCTCGAAATTTATCATACGCTGCAAAGTCATTCCCCCTTTACCGTACCCAATGCAGAGAAGTATGAAAAGCAGTTTGATGAGCAGTTGGAAGCAATAAACATTTCAGAGGAAAAGAAAAGGAGTTTTGAACAATATAGAAACGAGTTCACTACATTGCTGTTTGCTGATCAGGCTTTAAGGGACTTTATGACAATCTACAAGAAAAAACCCCGATTTGAGAATACTATATTTGTGATTACGGGAGATCACTGGCTTATTCCTGTTCCTCAAACATCTGCGATCTCTCGGTATCATGTCCCAATTATTATTTATTCTCCGAAACTCAAAAACCCGGTCCGGTTTAAGTCAGTAAATACCCACGCAGATATCGCCCCATCTTTGGTCGCATTGCTTGACCAAAATACCGGCCTGGATATGCCCAGCCTCGTACACTGGCTAGGTGGAACATTAGATACGACAAAGACTTTTCAAAGCTTGAAGTCTGTTCCTCTGATGAGAAATAAAAACCGGATTTCAGATTATCTTGATGAAAACCATTATTTATTTGGTGACGATCTGTTTGAGTTGACGGAGGGTTTAGGACTGAATTCTATTAACGATACCACGATAAAAAGCCAAGTTCGACAAAAGCTCCAGCGGTTTAAGTCTATTAACACTTACGTTGTAGAGAATGATAAATTATACAAAGGGAGAATAGTAAAAGTAGCTAATAAGTATGCTTTCTTGTCTAAATATGATACGTTATATGCAAGGCTTGATTCACTCGAACTGTCTATTGATGAGCAGTTTCAACGAGCGCGCCAAGAAGCATTTGGCGGCCAGTATGAAACAGCCCGTGCCATTGCCAAGCGAATTTTGCTGGAAACACCTAACTATTATGATGTTCAAATTTTGATAGGGCGAACGCATGCGTGGGAAGGAAGTTATCAGAAAGCAGCCAATAATTTTAAGGAAGTTTTAAAAAAAGATTCAACTTACTATGATACCTATAATGCTTATTTTGATAATGAATATTGGCAGGGTGATTACAACAGGGCTTTGGAGATAATAAACAATGGGTTAAAATATCATCCCGAAACAAAAGAATTTTTAGAACGCAAAATAAAGGCGTTATCCTCATTACATAAATACAGGCAAGCTGAATTGGTATATAAAAAGCTAAAGGAATTGGCGCCGGATGATACATCCCTGCCTGAGCTGAAAAAGTATTTAGATAAATAGAAAGTTAGATATGATCATACAGTCCCCAAAAATAATTAGCCTCTGCTTGGTTCTTCTAGCGTTTGGGTCCATGTCGGCAGTAAGTCAGGTTCAGTTGCAAAACTTGACGGTTGATGAGCTTTTTGAACAGGCACGATCTGCTGCCTTTGATGATGGGGACTATGAGTTGGCACGAAAATATGCTTATGAGGCACTTGAGCGAAGCCCTGATTATCATGGGATACGGATCTTTGTAGCAAGATTATACAGTTGGGAAGGGCGTTATGCAAAAGCTCGCGAAGAACTTCAATATGTGCTTAAAAAAGATTCTGATGATCGTCAGGCTTGGCTTGCATTAATTGATGTTGAAAGGTGGTCTGGAAATGCCAATTCAGCCCTGCAAAATGTTCAAGAAGCTCTTGGTCATCATCCTGATGATACCGACTTGATGCTTCAAAAAGCAGCTATTTTTTACAGTTTGGAAAACTATGAAGAGGCAGAATCTAGCTATAAGGCTATTTTGTTGCAGTCCCCGTCAAATTTTAAGGCAAGGCAAGGGCTTGAAGACGCACAGTTAATGCAGATGAAATACAGGGCTACGATATCATACCGCTATGATCGATTCAGGACAATTTTTGACCCCTGGCACTTTACTGAGCTTGGGCTGACCAGGCAAACTCCTGTCGGTTCAGTAACAGGCAGGGTTCAATATGCCCAGCGTTTTGGTTCTGATGGTGTTCAGTTTAATGTGGATGCTTATCCGTCAATTATAAAAGGCCTTTATGCCTATGTCAGCGGCGGGTATTCCCAGTCATCAATCTATCCCGATTATCGATTTGGCTTTTCCCTCTATAAGTCTTTGCCATCAGCTTTTGAGCTGGAAGCGGGAATACGTTATCTGGATTTTGGTACTTCGCAAACCGACATTTATACCATATCTCTTACCAAATATCTGGGCAGCTATCTGTTTACGGCCCGTACCTATCTTGTTCCTTCATCTGCCGGTACATCAAAATCAATAAACTTGGTGGCACGTCGCTACTTTGGTACTGCTGAAGCATATCTTAGTTTGAATACGGGCTATGGTTCTGCACCAACAGAAATAGAATTTTCCGGTGATGTAGCAGCACTTGACTCGTGGTCGGTAAGTATTGATGGACAGTATCCAATTTCCGAAACTTGGTTTATTGGCGGAAATGCAGGGTTTGACTCTTCTGAATATCCAAACTTTACCAGAGAGCGTTTTAGCACCAAGGTTTTTGTTTCTTATAGGTTTTAAAACCTAAAGCGTTTACCCTGTGGGTGCTGTTTGGGGTTTAACTTTTCTCTTCCATCTGGCAAGTACTATTCCCGCAATAACCAGTGCTGATCCTATGTATTGCAAAAGGGTAAGTTTTTCATTCAGTAATACTACCCCGAAGATCAAACCCATCACGGGAACCAGGTTTTGATAGGTAGCCGTTCTAACGGTACCCACGGTTTGCAAGCCATAATTCCAAATTACATAGGCAGCACCAATTGAAAGGAGTCCGCTGTATATCACACCTCCATAGGCCCCGTATGAAACTTGGGTCCAGTCAATTTTTATCATGCCGGGCAAACCAATCAGGAAAAGAACAAAGCATCCAATAGAACTCATAATAGCTGAGAATTGAATGGGAGTATATCGATCTAAAAAGGGTTTGGATAGCACGGTAAAGACGCCCCAGACCATAGCTGCCAGAATAATAATCACATCACCAATAAACGTGTCGGAGGTAAATGAAAATCCTTTTGCGCTTCCATATATGATAAATACAATTCCTCCAAATGCGAAAAAGACCCCAATTATCTTAAATATGTTCATCCGCTCCCCAATAAAGAAGTGTGAAAAAAGAGCAACCCATATTGGAATGGTTCCCAACATCACTGCGGCATTAGCAGAAAGGGTAAAATCAATACCGATGATAAATAACCCTTGGTACACCAAATTGCCAAGAAGCCCCATTCCTAGAAGTGGCAGCCAGTCTTTCTTATGAATTTTGAAGAATTGCTTTCTCCATGCGAGAACCACCCAAATAAAAGCAGTTGCAAATACAAAACGGAGTCCATTAAAACTGAAGGGATCTATTTCGGTAAGGCTGCTTTTAATAATGGAAAAGTTGAGTGCCCAAATTACTGCAACACAGAAAAGGGAAGTTTCAACTAGGGTTTGTTTTTTCAAGCTCTGGAATATTAATGCCGAGTTTATATGCAAGGGGCTAAAGTAATGCAAAAAGAGGAGTATCTCGATGGCTATTCTGTAAAAATATTATTGGGGCTAAGAATAAATCCAACAAAAAATATTGCAGATCGTAATCTCTATCCTTAACTTTGGTCACTTTATGACCAACAGTCATTAATATGGAAAATTATGGGAACAGAAGAACGAAAAGAACGAGAAAAAGAGCGTCGTCGGAATACGATTGTTGATGCTGCTGAAAAGGTCATTTTTTCCAAAGGGTTGGAGCAGTCAACCATGGAAGAAATTGCAGAAGAGGCCGAGCTCAGTAAGGGAACACTTTATCTTTATTTCAAAAATAAGAATGAGCTCTACATGGCTATTGTTGAGCGTGGCTCAGATATGCTTAACAGTAAGTTCAGCAAAATTTTTGCTGAGGACCGAACGGGGCTCGAATTAATTCGCAAGATGGGGAAAACTTATCTGGATTTTGTGAGAGAACATCCCAACTATTTTAATGCATTTATGTACTATGAGAGCCATCAGGACGTGGAAGAGCTTAAGGAAAGTGAAATGGCCCAAACCTGTGAAGATAATGTCAGTGAAGCAATGACTTTTATGGTAAGAGCCCTGCAAATAGGTATGCAGGACGGCACAATTGATCCTTCCTATGATCCCAGGGAATTGGCCATTATGATTTGGGCAAGTACCCGGGGAATTACCACTGTTCAGCACATGAAGAAAAAGGGGCATCACTTTAAAATGCTTGATGATATGGAAATTGAGACTTCCTCACTGTTTGAAAACTTTCTGCATTTGTTAGGCAATGGTATGGCAACCGAAAAAGCACGAAATGATGAAGTGACTGAGAGTCATAAAGGCGTAACAAAATAGATTTAATACCGTAGTGAAACCTCGATATTTTAATGGTTTTAAAACGTAATTCAATAACGAAAGGCTCTTTTAAAAATTATTTTTAGCATGAATAGTTATTTATCCAATAATATACTTCCCCGGTTTTTAGTTGCTGTAGCATTTGTATCGTTGATAGGATCCTTGCCACTTAAAGGACAAGATACAGCTCAAACTTCTGTCGAGGCATTGGAACAGCAATCCAAACCTGTTACCCTTAAGCAGGCTATCAATGTAGCTTTGGCAAACAACACAGATATTAAACGTGCTTTGCTTTCGGTAAAAACTGCGGATGAGCAGGTCCGTATTGCCTGGAGTGAAGTGATGCCTGAAGTTGTGGGAAATGCCAGCTATACAAGGAATTTGGAAATACCGGTTAATTTTGTTCCTGCTCAATTTTTTGATCCGAATGCAGCTCCGGGAGAGTTGGTACCGCTTCAGTTTGGTACTGATAACAACTGGAATGGTGGTGTTTCTGTAAGCCAAACATTGTTTAGGGGTGAAGCTATTATTGGAATTGGAGCATCGGAACTGTTCAGGGCAGCCCAGGCCGAAAATCTGCGTGCTACTACTCAACAAATTGTTACTCAAACTCGAATTGCCTACTACAATGTACTTGTTGCAGAAGAACAATATCGACTGCAAAAGTTGACAGTTGATCGACTTGAAGAAAATCTTAAAGAGAATCGTGCGCGTCAAAAAGCAGGGCTTGTTGATGAATATGCTGTGTTGCAGGTCGAAGTCCAGCTTAGCAATCAGCAGCCACAGCTGACACAAGCAAAATACGGCGTTCAAAAAGCCTATCGGGAACTCAAAGTAACTCTTGGGCTCCCAATTACTTTGGATATCTCAGTACGGGGAGATCTCAACAGCTTTAGCATCATGGGTGAAGAAGCTGATAATACAGAAAACAGCGCGATCAAAGAAGTGGATCAGATGACGCCCTACAGCTACAACCAAGATAAGAATTTAATGAATATAGCTGTAGACTCCCGTGGAGACATTCGCGTGCTAAAAACTCGTGAAGATCTGAAAGAGCGTGAAATCAAGGCTATAAAAAGCCGTTTTCTACCAACACTTTCTGCGAATTATAACCTGAACTGGTCTGCTGCACAGGCTGGAAGTCCCGTCTTTTTTGGGTCTGAAGATACCCGGGCTCGTTCTCAAACACTGGGACTTAGCTTGAGTCTTCCCATTTTTCAGGGTTTTCAAAGAAGTGCCAATTTGCAGATTGCAAAAATTGAGGAAAAGGATATTACCCTTCAGCAGGAATATGCCAAGCGCTCGGCCAGAAATGAGATTCAATCAGCCAAGGAATCGTTGAATCAGGCGATCGAAACATCTCCTGCCCGGCAAAAAGCATTGCAGCAAGCAAAGCAGGGTTATGAACGTGCCAAAGCACGACTCGAAAATGGTATTGGCTCACAGCTGGATGTCACCGAAGCAGAATTTCAGTTGCGCCAGGCTGAGGTAAATTATGCTCAAACCGTATTTAACTATCTATCTGCAAAGGCCCGGTATGATTTAGCAATAGGAAGAGTGCCTTTTGTAGATAATTCAAAACCAGAAATTAAATAACTCATCGATTAATCATTTAATTATGAAAACAGCTAAAGGAATAATTGGAATACTCATTTTGGGATTCTTGGTTGCCTGTTCGACCGAACAGCCCGCCCAGAATGAGGAGCTGGTAAAGACTGTAAACGTTGAAACCGAGGTGCTTGCTCCTCAATTGTTTGAGCGTTATCTGCGTTTGGTAGGTACCGTTGAATCTCGCAATGATGTACGGATTTCAGCAGAAGTATCGGGCCGTATCGAAAACTACTTCGTAGAAAAAGGCGGGACTATTCAAAAAGACGAAGCCATTCTTAAAATAGAAGATAGCAAATTACGTAGTGAAAAAGCTCGTCTTGAGGCACAAACTGAACAGGCAAAAGAGCAATATGAGCGTATTAAGCATGTTTTTGAGCAGGATAGTGTAGGTTCAGAAATTGATGTGATAAATGCTCGTTCAGCATACCGGCAAAGTAAGTCAGCATTGGAATCTATTGAAGTAGACTTGCAGAACACTATGGTAAGGGCTCCTTTTGATGCCATTTTGGAAGATCGTTTTCTCGAAGAGGGGGAAATGGCTAGTCCCGGTGCTCCCCTTGTACGACTCATTGGTTCATCAAAGTTGAAAGTGACAACCGGTGTTCCTGCACGATATTCAGATGTAGTGAATGAAGGAGAACAGGTAAAGATTTGGTTCGATACCCAAGAGTCGGATACGCTTTCAGCAGAGATCATTTACGTAGCAAAAAGTATTGATCCACAAAACCGAACCTTCAAAATTGAAGTGGAGCTTCCCAGTGGCTCCCAAAATTACAAAGTAGATATGATTGCAAATTTGAGACTTAATACACTTTCTGAGGATAATGTGATTGTAGTGAGTGAAGAATTTGTGTACAAAAAAGATAATGAGTTTATCACCTATGTGAAGGGACAGAATGAGCAAGGAGATATTGTTGCAGAAAAACGTGTCGTTCGGCTGGGCCCTTCATATCAATCAGATGTTATTATAAGAGAGGGATTACAAGCTGGAGATGTGTTGATTACTACAGGTTCAGCATTTTTAAATGAAGGTATGAGACTGAATATTATCGAGGCCGAGGAAGAGGGAGCCCTGGCCCGTCAATAATTGAATTTGGAGAAGTAATAATTATGAGCAACAGCGAATTAACAAACGGACCTTTTGACGGCGACGGCATAAAAAAGAAGGCTGAGGATCAAAAAGAGTTTTGGCTATCCTCATTTTCTATAAATAATCGCATCAGTGTAATTGTACTTATCATATTGATTGCGGTGATGGGTATCGTCTCTTATGTAACCATTCCCAAGGAGTCATTCCCCAATATAACGGTGCCCAATATTTTTGTGGTGACTGTTTATCCCGGTGTTTCGCCGGAGGATATGGAGAGTTTGGTTACTCGAAAGCTCGAAGATGAGCTTACCAACATCTCCGATATCAAAACAATGACCTCAACTTCGTCTGAAGGATACTCAAACATTAACTTGGAGTTTAGCACAGATATTGATATTGATGAAGCGCTGCAGAAAGTTCGAGAAAAAGTTGATCTTGCTAAACCGGAACTGCCTGAAGATGCTGAAGACCCCATCATTCAGGAAGTAAACCTGTCAGAATTTCCGATAATGCAGGTAAACCTTTCGGGTGATTACAGCCTGGATATTCTTAAGGATATTGCCGAAGACCTGCAGGAAAAAATAGAGGCTGTGCCAACAGTATTAGGAGTTGATTTAACCGGCGGATTAGAGCGAGAAGTTCAGGTTGATGTAGATTTGCCAAAGTTGAAATACTATAATATCGGTTTCAGAGATATTATATCAGCGATTAGTCAGGAGAATGTAACTATACCCGGTGGAGATATTACGGTCGGTTCAAAAAACTTCCTCTTACGTATACCGGGACAGTATGAAACTACTGAGCCTATCGAAGATATTGTTGTAAAGGCTGAAAACGAAAAGCCAATTTATATCCGAGATGTTGCTGATGTTACCTTTGGGTTTAAAGATCGCGAAACTTATTCGCAGCTTGATGGATCTCCGGTTATTACTTTGGGAATAAAAAAGCGAACAGGCGAAAATATTCTGCAAACGGCCGATCGCGTAAAATCTATATTGGATGAAGAGATCGCCACGCTACCACCAACAACGACCTATAAAATTACCAACGACCAGAGTAAGGATGTAAATAATATGGTCAGCAGTTTGGAGAATAATATTATCTCAGGACTGATCCTGGTAGTTGGCGTTTTACTCTTTTTCCTTGGGGTGAGAAATGCATCATTTGTGGGTATTGCTATTCCGCTTTCCATGTTTTTGTCTTTTATCATATTAAGTGCGTTGGGCATAACCATGAACATGATTGTTCTCTTTTCACTTATACTGGCGTTGGGTATGCTTGTGGACAATGCCATAGTTGTAGTGGAAAATATTTATCGTTATCTCGAAGAAGGTTTTGATAATTTTGAAGCAGCTAAAAAAGGAACCGGAGAAGTTGCTGTTCCAATTATTACCGGTACGGCAACCACACTCGCGGCCTTTGGTCCCATGATTTTTTGGCCGGGCATTGTTGGCGAATTTATGGGCTACCTTCCTAAAACACTTATCATCACGCTTAGTAGTTCGCTGTTTGTAGGGCTGGTCATCAATCCGGTAATTTGTGCACTCTTTATGAGATTGGATGAAGATACCGGTAGAGCCAAGCTTACCAAAAGGGGCAAATATATACTGTATGGTATTTTTGCTTTTCTCGTAGTCATCTTTCTTGCTATAAGTTTTGTGAGCTGGTCTATGTTACTGATTCTTGGGGTTGTTTTGTATTTGCTCAATCAGTTTGTTCTTAAGCCAATCGGGCAATGGTGGCAAAGAAAAGGGCTTAATGCTGTAATTGATAAGTATGAGTCTACATTAAATTGGGCGCTTGAGCACAGGAAAACGACATTCAGTATAGCTGTAGGTGTCCTTTTAACAAGTTTTGCAGCGTTGGGTGCTTTTTTCCCGGGCTTTGAATTTTTTCCTGAAAACATACCTCCGCGAGACGTCTATGTACAAATTGAAACCCCTATTGGTTCAGATGTCGAGTTCACCAAAAGTGTTGTTGATAAAGTCAGAGATCGGGTGGTTGACATGCCTTTTGCTTCAGACGTTAACACGGTATTAGCTACTTCGGGAGCTAGTATTAGTAGTGACCCAAGTAGTGGCGGTGGGGGCAATTCCACGCATCTTGGTACGGTGGCAATTAACTTTAAAGATTATGAAGAGCGACAGTATGATGTGTTTGAAGCCATGGAGTATATGAGGAATGATTTGAATGGAGTTATTGCAGGTGCAAAAATAACAGTAGAAAAACCTCAAGATGGGCCTCCAACCGGACCTCCAATTAACCTTGAGATTGCAGGTCCACAGATGAATGAGCTGACTAGGATTTCGGAAGATATTCTAGGCATCTTGGAAAGTGATTCGATTTATGCCAAGATGGACGGACTGGAATCAGACTTGCCGGACTCGCGACCTGAGGTAAAAGTAAATGTGGATAGAGAAAAGGCAGCACTCTACGAGCTCTCTACAAACGAAATTGGCTCGACTGTACGTCAAGCAATTAACGGTGTGGAAGCATCAAAATTCCGTGATGGCAAGGATGAATATGACATCACGGTCCGTCTTTCTAAAAAGTACCGTGAAGACTTAAACACTCTCTCAGATCTTACTATTTTTCATGAAGGCAACCAGGTGCCACTCTCAGAAGTGGCTACGTGGGAAGTGGGTGATGGTTTTGGTGGTATCAAGCATAAAGAATCAGAACGGGTTATTACGGTCAGTGCCGATGTACGTTCGGGCTATCAGTCGAATGCGGTATTGGCAGAAGCACAAAATGTGCTTTCTGATTATTTGAAAGGTATGCCTGCAGGCTATACACACAGCTGGACCGGCCAACAACAAGATCAACAGGAATCTTTCGAATTCCTTTTTCAGGCCTTCTTGGTTGCGCTTTTTCTGATTGCTTTTATCATGGTGTCGCAGTTTAATTCTGTTTCAAAACCTTTGATTATTCTAAGTTCAGTAATTATGTCAACCGCAGGTGTCTTTTATGGGCTGGTGACTTTTCAGATGGCTCTTGGGCTGATGGCAATACTTGGTATTATTTCACTGGCAGGAGTGGTAGTAAATAATGCTATAGTACTTATTGATTATATTGATATTCTGAGAAACCGGGATGGCCTTGATTTAAAAACTGCACTTATTGAAGGAGGGAAGGTTCGTTTTCGTCCTGTTGTATTAACTGCTATAACCACTACTCTGGGATTGGTTCCTTTGGCTATTGGTTTTAACTTCGATTTTATTGTTCTGGTTAATACACCCATTGAGTTTTTTACCAATCTTGGAGAATATATCTATTGGGGAGGTGAGCAAGCCGCATGGTGGGGCCCTATGGCAATTGCTGTAATCGTAGGCTTATTATTTGCTACAGTACTTACGTTGGTACTTGTGCCTGTAATGTACTATATGTTTGAAAGAGGCCGCCGAAGAGTTAATCTTTTCTTCTTTGATGAGGTAAACCCAGGAATTATTGGTGAGGGTTCACCACCGAATGGTAACAACAAGCGGCAGACAGCAGAGCCTGTTCCGGGAGAATAGGCTTAGAATCACATTGTTGTTTGTGCTAAAGCCCGGGAAGCACCGGGCTTTAATTTTATGAGCTGTTTTGTAAAAATAGTATCTTAAGCTGCCTCAAAGAAACGCTGAATAAAATTTTTTAGAAGTGATTCAACGATTACAATCGGTATTCTTATTTCTTGCTTTTATTTTAGACGGCAGCATCTTTTTCAATGCATTATACAGCCATGCCATGGACGATCCCCAACAATGGATTGGTATAAGCTTTGCTGTTATTTTAACTGTGGCAGCCCTGGCATCACTGGGTTGTATTTTCCTTTATAATAATAGGGAAAATCAGATTACATGGGTCAATAGAACACTAATAATACAAGTAGCAGCCATAGGCTGTGGTGTTGGCATTTTTATTTCCCTGGGTGGCTTTGGAACATTTTTATGGGATGAAGCCATCGGCCTTTTTATGTTACTGCTTTCTTTTGTAGCTCAGCTTTTGGCGAAAAAGAAAATTAAGGATGACCTCGAACTGGTGAAATCAATGGATCGCATCAGGTAAACTAAAGATATTAGTCCATTTAAATGGAAAAAGGATACCCAAAGTCCAAAGTTCTTTTAGCACTTGCCGCGGGTCTCATTGCTTTTGGTTTTGCTCCTATTCTTGTGCGCGCCACCCCCGAAACATCACCGTTGGTACTAGCTAGCTATCGAACAGTTTTGGCAGTTCTTTTATTGGTTCCTTACTGGTTATATAAACGGACAAAAAAAGCACTCAGTGAAACCAAGAAAGAGAATTTGTGGGTTGCTTTTGCAGGCATTTGTCTGGGGCTTCATTTTTGTTGTTGGATAGCTTCACTCTATTATACCTCTGTAGCCTCAGCATCGGTTTTGGTGACTATTCATCCGGTCATTTTAATACTGGTAGAACGGCTTTGGTTTAAGCGAAGTTTTGCGAAAACTACCTGGATTGGTGTTTTTTTAGCTTTTGCAGGGTCTGTAATTCTAGGTATATCTGACAGTCAGATTGAGCAAGATTTTTCAGACCCGTTGTTTGGAAATTTTCTGGCCTTCTCGGCAGCTCTCATTTTTGTTGTGTATTTGTTGATTGGTCAAAAAATTCGTCAAAATAGAGAATGGGTTGATTATGTATTTCCTGTTTATCTTTTTTCAGCTATAAGCTGTGTAATGTTGTCTCTGGCTGTGGGAGATGACTTGACAAACATTTCTTTAAAGGGAGCTGCTGTTGGCTTTGGCTTGGCTATTGGCCCACAAATAATGGGACACGGTTCCATGAACTTTGCCGTGAAGTATGTTTCTCCTACCTTATTATCTACATTGATACTTGTTGAACCTTTATTTGCTTCGGTTCTTGCCTTCTTTTTATTTGCCGAGCTACCACCTATCACTTCTATTATTGCTATGAGTATAATTTTAGTGGGTGTTGGGCTTACCTGGAAACGAAAAAGTACCAAATAACGTCTCCTGGAGAGACTTATGCGTCCGTTAGGCAAACAATATTCTCAAACGATATGTCGTTCAGTAGTGTTTTTAAAGGCAGGAAAGCAATTTAATTTCTATTTTAAGAACATTAGATAGTTCTAAAAAACGCATAGTTGCGGAATATTATTCGTATTTTAGGTCTACAAAAAATGTCGACAGTTGGTTTTTGCGGCACTGAGATTTACTTAATTACTGTGAATCAACCAGTACTACATGAATCTAAAATTCATTTCTTCTAAATCACTCACATTTGCTTGTGCGATTTTTTCCATAATAAGCATTAGCAGTTGTGACTTTGAAACTGTTTCCGACCACTTTTCTACAACAGATGGCTTAAATGTATCAGTTACAGAACCTGTAGAATTTGACTTCACTGATATAAAGAATCGTGGTACGTTGCGCATGATTACCCGCTATAGCTCCAATACTTATTTCTTGCACCAGGGAGTTGAATGGGGATTTGAGTACGAATTGGTAAATCAATTTGCTGATGAGCATGATCTGGGTCTCGAGGTGATTATTGTGGGACCTGAAGAAAACCCTTATGACTTGTTGAATAGCGGGAAGGGAGACATTATTGCTGCAAATTATACCATTACCCCTGAGCGTGATAAATATGTGAAATTTTCAAGGGCTTATAATGTAGTAGACCAGCTGGTTGTTTTTTCGAATGAGGTAGAAAATCCGCCACAAACCATCGAAGAGCTCGCTGGAAGTGACATATCTTTGACTGTTCGGAGAAATAGTTCTTACTACCATCGCATACAGGAACTTCGCGAACAAGGTTATGAAATTTCTGTAAATATTGTTTCTGATGACAAAGACACTGAGTCACTACTCTTTGATATTTCAAGTGGAAACTATGAGGCAACGGTAGCCGATGATAATATTTTTCAGGCCTCAAACAAGTATATGGCAGGTTTGGCTAAGGGGCCAACCATAGCCGAAAAGGATACTATCGCATGGGCCATTCGAGAAAATGCTCCAGAACTTGAGACACAGCTGAACCGGTTTTTGTATAAGCATTTCCGGTTTAGTGGTCCTGGGGAACCTCCAAAGAGGTCAACATTTTTGAATGTTTTGAGGGAACGGTATTTCGAAGAGGGGCCACAGATTGCTGAATATTATAATCCGGAGAAGAAAGTAGCAAGATCTGGGATTATTTCCCCATACGATGATATGATAAAGTCTATTGCAGACTCGGCTGGTATTGATTGGCTGATGATTGCCTCAATGGTTGCCCAAGAGACAAAGTTTAATCCTAACTCTAAGAGCTGGGCCGGAGCTATTGGCTTGATGCAGGTAATGCCTCGTTTTTCTGAAGTTGAGGATAAACAGCTGCTCTATGATGAGGAGACAAATCTCCGGGAAGGTGTTCGTATTATTTCAGAACATCTCAACCATTATGCATATATGGACAGTACGGATCAGTGGGCTTTTGCTTTGGCTACCTACAATGCAGGTCAGGGTCATCTTGCAGATGCTCGTCGCTTGGTTGTTGACCAAAATAAAAACCCTAATGAATGGGAACCAACAGCTGATGCGTTGCTAAAACTGATGCAGCGCAAATATTACAAGGATGCACGCTATGGTTTCTGTCGGGGCATTGAAACGGTTAGGTATGTCCAGGAAATTCTTAATCGTTATAAAACGTATGAAAGTATTCTGGCTATTACTGAGCAGAATAAAGATCCAAATCGGATTGGTGTGCTGGGAGTTGTTAACTAGCGGACCTTAATGACGATGAGAGTAATATCGTCATATTGGATATTATCAGCATAGTCATTCACGTCTTTTACAATAGCGTCTAAAATTTCTTCAGAAGATTTCTTCCTGTTCTTATTAATACACTCTATCAGTCTGTGTTCTTCGTATTCTTCGTTTTCCTCAGGGTTCATTGCCTCGGTAACCCCATCAGTGAAAAAGACCAGCACATCATCTTTTTCTAATTTAATGGTTTCTTCTTCGTAAGGGTTCATTGTTGGCATAGCGCCTAGGATTAACCCGCCGACATTCAGTTCGTCAGGTTCATCACTTTCTGCTCTGAATAATAAGGGGGGATTGTGGCCCGCATTAACGTATTTAAAAGAATTATTTTTGTCATCAAAAATACCCCAGAAAAAGGTAATAAATTTATCGCTGGGGGTATTTCTATGAATGATGTTGTTAACCTGTCCCGAGGCATTTGCAAGGGTGATATCGACAGGAAGCAATACATGTAACATAGACTGCAAATTTGCCATCAATAACGATGCGGGAATACCCTTGCCGGTTACATCGGCGATGGCAAAAAGCAGATTTTCTTCCGGGGTTTCTAAAATATCGTAATAGTCTCCGCCCACCTGGTACGAAGAAATATTTTTGGCTGCAATATCAAGCTTTTCATTTTCTGGAATAGGGTCGGGTAACAGCCCTTTTTGTATGCTTTTGGCAATATTGATCTCTTCTTCCAGGCGCTCTTTTTCAATTCGTTCTTCTAGCAAGTATGTTTTCTGGATAGACAACAACGCCAGGTTGCCCAGAGATTGCAAAAAGTTATAATCTGACGAGGAATATTCTTCTTTATTGGCTCGTGCTCCCACACCAACAAGGGCAATCTTTTCATCTTGAAATCGAAGTCCAATAAGGGCTTTTATATCATGTTCTTTTAAAATAGGAATTCTTTCAGCAAGCTCTTTATCAACTTCAACCAAATCCTTATCCAGCTCAAACATGGCATTTATAGCCTTCTTGCCTATGGCTTTATTGATTCCACTTGTCGTAACCACTTCTTTTTTGTCATTTTCATTCTCAAGGATAAAGAAGAACTTACGAATTAACATTTGACCCAGCATTGCAAACTTGAAAACGCGGACAATTTCGCCGCGATCGACCATCATGTTAAAGTCTTTGCTGAGGTCAAATAGTGTATTCAGTTCATAGACTTTACGGTCCAGCATCCGGTTGATTCGCCTTAACTCTGTAAACATGCGTGAGTTAGCGATAGCTACCGAAGAAATAATTGAGAGGCTTTCAACAAATTCAATTTCATGTTCGCTAAGCGGTTGTCCGTTTCCTTTTGGTCCAAGACATAAAAACCCAATATGACTATTGCTGGTTCTGAGGTTGAAGAACGTACAGTTTTGTTTGCCGTCAAAAAACTCAGGCAATTCAACACTTTGTTTAGCACATTCAATAACCGATTTGTCCCGTGTTTTTTCATCCCAGTTTAGAGAAATGGTTTGCCCTTCATCAGGGCAGCTCCGTCCTTTGGATTTTGTGACTATGTAATTATTACGTGCAGGTTGATGAATAATAACCATAGCCTTAGTGACTAACAGCTTGCCCATAGTAATGAGCAATAAATTATTGAGCACAAAGCCCATATCCTGCGACTCAATAAGTAGGCGGGAGGTTTCAAGCAGAGTTTTTAATTCAAATCTGGACTGTAAATCTTCATTTTTTGAAGGAGAGCTGCTCACAGTATTATCGTTTTTTTATCATGCGGATTTCATTCTTTGAACCCTGTTGCAGGTATTCCACATTATCCATCAGTTTTCTTATTAGATAGACGCCTACACCACCGCGCTTTTTCTCTTTTATTTTTTTACGTACATCGGGTTGTGTATAACTGGAAGGGTCGAAGGCATCACCGGTGTCTAACAGAGAGATCCAAAACTCATCATTTTCATAACCTAATTCAATATCAACAGATTTTTTCTCATCATTTTTGTAGGAGTGCTTTATAATATTGGTATATGCCTCATCAACAGCCAGTCGAATATCGGCTACATCCTGTTTCTTAAAACCATATTCAGCGGCATATTTACCAACAAAATCACGAACTTCAGCCAAATGCTTGGTTGATGCCTGAACTGAAATGCTATGTGTATTATTCGATTTTGGCAAGGGAATGATTATTTATTATCGCCGGATTGAAATTTGTCGATAGCATCTTGCTGATCTTCAAGGATGTCATAAAGGGTAGGAAACCCCAGTAGGTCAAATACGTTATATACCTTGGGGTTCATATTGGTAAGCTTTATGTCACCGCCCAAACTCCTTACATCTTCTATATAGGCCATAAATACACCCAGTCCTGCACTTGCAATGTAATCGAGGTTGTTACAGTTGACGATAATTTGATGATTCTCTTGTTCGATAAGACTCTTGAGAGAATTCTCCAGCTGTGAGGCTGTGTGTGCATCCAGCTCTCCGCTAAGCTCAAGCACATCAAAAGAGTCTATCTGCTTATGGGTGATGTTAAAATTTTTCATTGCAGCTAATTGGGTTTAAGAATCTTTATTTCGTTCATCAGAGGATAAACATAAAAAAAATTAAGAACATGGCACGCAAAAAATAAATAGATAAAATTTGTAAGTCTAAGAGGGAATTGTGCGTACGAAGCTGAGGAGAGAATGATTCAAAAAAATAGGACCTCACACGTATCAGGTGTGAGGTCCTGACTATTCATCAAGAGAGACGCTACTTGAGCGCACTTAAAGATACACAATTACCGACCTTTAATACAAGTATTTTTGGAATTGTTGTTTTGAAGCATGTTAAATGTTATTAATAGGTCATAATTTCATAATTGTTTGAGTGCCAGTTGCTTTCGTAAAAATTGGATAGAATTTTTCTTCAACTCAGTGGTTGACTTTGAAACCAACTCACAGCTTATTATATGACTGTCTGCATGGGGGAGCTTTAATAGTTCTTTTTGATTTGGATCAGTGCCAAGCTGCTCATGCATTTTTTTGATTGCTTTTACTGAAACAACCTTGTCCTGATTGAAAATATTCTTGTAGTAGTAAGCTGTGAAAACAGGACAGCTTACTTTCTCAAAAGTCTCTTTTTTCATGTTATCTTCCACAAACCTACCCAGTGCAAATGCCCCATCTATATGGTATGTGCTGTACCATATCTTTTCTTGATCTTCGGTCTGATTTTGAGATTTTAGCCGGTAATCACGGGGGGTGAAAAATTTCAGGAAAGATCTACCTACTTTTTTTGACAAAAGTAAATTCTGAACTCCATAAAATTTTATTAGTGGAGAATAAAGAAGCAGGGCGGCAATTATGTCCCTATTTTCTTTTTTTGAAGCAAGATATAAGCCTAAAGAAGCACCTGTTGAGGTTCCCATGATAATAACCTTATTACCGAGCTTTTTTGCTATTTGCAAAGCTTCTTCGGCAGAAGAGGTAAGATCCTTGCTTTCTAGGTTTCTGAAGGCATCAGGATTATTTAGTCCGTGTTTGTAAATGCGGGAAAGGAAAAGATTTAAACCCAGTGTTTGGGCGACCTCTTTATGAACAGGGTCGCCTTCTCCCTTGCTAGCCTTAAAGCCATGAAGATAAAGGATAGAAAATGAAGTTTTGCTCTTATTGTTGAGATCTGCCCAATTTACTGAAGCTTTGGCCTCAGGCTTAAGGAATTCCACTGAATCTTCTTTTTTAGCAATCCAACTATCAAGTTCATGCAGCTTCGTTGGGGGAATATCAGTATCCATAATAGACTAAGGTAGTAAAGGATATTTTTGAATTAGCTTATGGATGCGTTCAGGTAAAAGATTATATAACTGGGTTTGATTATCATATGGGAGTTGAGTACTGGCTCTCCAAATCAGCTGATTGTTGTTGGAATCTACAAAGTCAACCACAAAAGTATTGCCGGGATAGCGTGCAAAAAGTTCCCCGTCAGTGATGAAGGGTTCGGCGGCCCATCCAATTTGATAGGGAAGCAAAGGCCGATCACGGTTTGCGTCCACAATCGCATAAAAGTAAATTTGAACATCAGCTTGTGCAGAAACTTTTTCTAATCCTTTACCGGGCATTACAAAATTAATTTCACGTTTAACTCTCTCAGAAAATTGCGGCCAGGAAAATGCCGGGTTTTCACTGGATACAATAATAGCATCGCCATAGGTATAGGTTTGATACTGAGTATAATTGATCTGACGTGGAGTATTTTCATCTGTAGTCTGTTTGGCAGGACTGCATCCTGCCAAAATAGCTATACCAATAAAGAATGTTAGGAAGGTGTTGTCAGCCATATTAGATAAAAAAAGCACCGCAAGCTAAGCTTGCGGTGCTTAAATCTATGATCTAAAATTCTAGTTGTCGTCTTTCATGGTAGTGTCAGATTTCATTTCCATTGTTTCTTCTTTAGTCAATGAAATCCATGAGTTGGCATTATAATCTTCGCTGAGAACCGTTTGGAATTTTTCTGCCATAGCTTTGGTAGCAAACTTACCCAGACGAACACGGAACCAAATATCTCCAGTTTCTTCATTGCCATATTTTACAACATATGCTTGCTCGTATCCCCGCTCTCGCCATTTTTCAGCTTGTCTTTTTGCTTTGACTTCTGAACGCCATGCCTCGGTTTGAACCGTAAAACTTCCATTTTCATCAAACTCAATTTGGGTGCGCTGTTCTTGTTTTTTTTCAGCAGCATCAATACTGTCTTGTCGAGCTTGAGCTATGCTGTCAAGTCTTTGTTGCTCAATCTGTTGTTGCCTAACCTGTTCAAGAGAATCTTGTCTGGCTTGTTCTCTGCGCTGCAATTCTTCTTCACTTGGCCCACATGCACTCATTAAACCTATTAAAGTAGCAGCTAATACTGTAAAAATGATTAATTGTCTCATAATGTTTTTTATTTTTATTTGCTTCTAAATACCCTTTAATATGTTACAAAAAAAGAAACTGCTCTAAAACATCCTAATAAAATAAATTATGCAGGTTATTTTGGGGTGATTTATAGAGTGAGGAGTTGCCAAAAAATACATATATTTAGATTTGATCTAAATTCATTGAATCTGATTTAATTACGCTTTCCATTTTAGGAGCCACACCAAATAAAAAGTCACCTCCCTGGTATTTGCTGATTATAGCATGCATCATTGCTATTGGAGTTTTATTGCCATTGGTGTACCTGTTGATCAGAGCTTTTGATGCATCGCCCGATCAACTGATGGATATCGTTTTTCGATATAGAAATCTGAGGTTGCTGGGTAATACATTGCTCTTGGCAGGAGGCGTCTTATTGCTGGATACGCTGATTGCCTTGCCACTTGCTTATTTGTCTGTTCGATGTGATATCAAAGCCCGAAGAGCTATCACACTTCTTGGCGTTTTACCATTGGCAATACCGGGTTATGTGATGGCCTATGGATTTTTAGGTTTGGGTGGATTAAACGGAAGTTTTTATGAATGGTTTGGTATCCTTTTACCAAGGGTAAGTGGTTTTTGGGGATCCTTACTTGTCCTTACACTGTGTACGTTTCCATATTTGTATCTGAATTTGAGAACGGCCCTGCTGGGTCTGGACCAGTCTATTGAAGAAGCGTCTCGTTCTTTGGGATATGATGCTAAATCTACTTTCGTTAAAGTAATTCTCCCACAGCTAAAGCCTGCTTATCTGGCCGGTGGATTGTTAGTGAGTTTGCATGTTTTTGGAGATTTTGGAACTGTTTCGCTGATGCGTTTTGAAACTTTCAGTTATGCACTATACCTGCAATATATTGCTGCTTATGATCGCATTTATGCTGCCTGGCTGGCATTAATGCTTCTTGGGCTTACCACAGCTGCCTTGGTATTAGAATATAAATTGTTAAAGAAGGCAATTTTTCACCGTCTGGGTCGTGGCGCTGCAAAAGCCAAATCTTATTTAGGTTTGGGTTCATGGAAAATCCCGGCTTATGGTTTTGTGATTAGTTTATTTGTTTTGGCAATAGTAATGCCGGTTTCATCTATTGTATTTTGGCTGAACCAGACTGCTTTAAGCAGTGTTTTTGGTGATCTTATAGAAGCTTTTATGAACTCGGTAAAGGCATCGGCCCCTGCTGCCGGATTGACCACTTTATTGGCTCTTCCGCTTGCTTATATTGGTGTTCGGTATAAGACAAAATTAAGTAATCCGATTGAACGGGTAGCCTATTTGGGATATGCCACTCCCCCTCTTGCCTTCGCTTTAGCTTTTGTGTTTTTCTCACTTTATGTCTCAACAGCACTATACCAGTCATTGTTACTGTTGATCATTGTATATTCTTTACACTTTTTGGCAGAAAGTATTGGCCCATTGCGCAGTGCTTTGTATCAGGCTCCTCCTCAGTATGAAGAGGCAGCGCAATCATTGGGTTATTCCCCGGCTAAATCATTTTTTAAAGTAACTTTGCCATTATTAAGAGGTGGAATTATTGCGGCGTCTTCTTTGGTTTTTCTATCTGCGATGAAGGAGCTTTCTATAACTTTTTTATTGGCTCCGATTGGTTTTAACACGCTTGCACTGAGTGTCTGGAGTTATACTGGTGAAGCATTATTTGCACAAGCTGCACCGTTTGCTCTCACGATATTGTTATTTTCAGCATTATTTGTGAGCTTTTTATTCACTAAAGAATTAAAAAAGGATGAGTAACCTTTTAGAAGTATCAAATTTAACAAAGTCTTTCAACGAAAGTGAGACTGTAGTAGATAATGTCAGCTTTTCTATGAAAGAGCATGAAATATTTGCACTGTTGGGTCCCAGCGGGTGTGGAAAAACAACTTGTCTCAGGCTCATTGGAGGATTTGAACGTGCCGATAAAGGAGAGGTACGCATTGACGGGAAGGTGTTTGAATCTCCTCAGGAACACGTTGCGCCCCAAAAGCGAGATATTGGATTTGTATTTCAGGATTATGCTTTGTTCCCTCACCTTTCAGCTATTGAAAATGTGGCTTTTGGCTTGACAGATATTCCAAAATACAAACGAAATGTATTTGCCGAAGAGGTATTGTGCCGCACGGGTATGGGAGATTATAAAGACCGTAGCCCTAATGAGTTGTCCGGTGGACAACAGCAGCGTGTAGCTCTTGCCAGAGCTATTGCACCAAAGCCTAAGCTTATTCTTCTTGATGAGCCATTTTCAAATTTAGATGCCATGCTTCGTGAAACAACACGAAAGGAGGTTCGAAGTATTTTAAAGAAAGCCGGGATGAGTGCATTGCTTGTTACGCATGATCAAGAAGAAGCTCTTTCATTTGCAGATCGAATTGCGGTGATGAATAATGGAAAGATTGAACAAATAGGAACACCTGAAGAGGTTTATTACAAACCTGAAACAAAATTTGTTGCACAATTTTTAGGACGTACCAACCTGTTTTATGCTGAGGCTACCGGAGGCCGCGAAGTGGCAACACAGCTGGGCCCGTTAAGCCTTAATGAAGATGCGACGGGAAGGGTTCTTTGCTCTATTCGTCCGGAACATTTGACGCTTGAAAGGGCTAAACCTGAAGAAGTATCTGAAAGCGGGAAAGTTATTTCCCGAGAATTTAAAGGACACGATATCACCTATCATGTTTTATTAAAAGGTAAGAAATATTTGGTGCACACTGATAATCGCGTTCTATTTGAACCTGATGATGAAGTAGTAATAAAAGCTTTGGAATCAGCTGTTATTTTAGAAGATAATATGTTAACAAATTAAAATACCATGGGTTTATTTGAACTTTTACTTTTATTACTAATTGCCTCTGTATGTGGCAGTATCGGTCAAAGTATTGCCGGTTATTCTATGGGCGGATGTGTGATTTCCATAGTAGTTGGTTTTATTGGGGCACTTATAGGGAAATGGCTGGCAGCAAAGATGGGACTTACCTTTATTATTCCAGTTACTGTCGGTGGAGAAACCTTTCCCATCATTTGGTCTATTTTAGGATCGGCACTTTTTTCTGTTGGTATAGGAGTACTGACCCGCGGTAAAAAATAAGTTTATTGTTTGCTAAAATCCTGGTTGTAGGGGTTGTTATCCCATCCCGGAGTCACCTTCACGAAACCATGGCTGGTAGCATTGTGGCAGCTATTGCAGGCATCTACCATTACAATCGTTTTTTCTCGAATACTGCTCCATTCTTTTGAGGACAAGGCTTTTTCTACTTCGGGTAAACTTGGATCGAGAAAAATTCTCATAAATCGTGCTATATCATATCCTTCATAACCGGGCACATCTTCTTTAATGACATCAGCTAAAGCTCGTACTTCGTGAAAATAAAACTCTGCTGCTTCATGATGCTTTGCTTCAATACTTAGTGCAAATTTATGGGTATAATACTGCAACTTGCCCATGTAATCTGCCAATTCGGGTTCTTGTTGTGGTTGCTGGTTGGCACTTTGTGGAGAGTCAGCATTTTGATTACTTGGTTTCGAGCATTGCGAAAGAAATAAAAAAGATCCTGTTGTTAACAACAAAATGATTGCAAGTGAAGTAAGATTGCGATTCATAAGAACATTTCATTTATCTATTTAGAAAGAATCTAAACTTAATAAATATATACGGAGAAAAGAATAAAAATTCGGGAATAATTAGTGTTTAAGGAGAATGTATTTATAGTAATATTCGTTGAATATAACACCTTGTAAAACTCTGTTAAGTAAAGACTTAGAAGCCAATAAACGTAAATAAATTTAGTACCATTTATCCTTGAACATAGAATTAGTTATCAAACAAATCTTGCAATGAGTAATTTTCTAACCCATTTGGAATGTGCAAAGACTGGTCGACATTACCATGCTTATGAGTTGCAAAATTTATCCGATGCGGGAGCTCCCTTATTGGCGAAATATGATTTAGACAGAGCTAGCAAAGAGCTTTCAAAAAAAGACTTCATAGGACGTGCGTCTAACATGTGGCGTTATAAAGAATTACTTCCGGTAAGTGATGAGCAATTCTGTGTTTCTTTGGGTGAAGGATTTACTCCGCTTAGGAAGGTAGCTAATCTTGGTCAGCAAATAGGCTTATCTAATTTGTTCATTAAAGATGAGTCTATTAATCCAACAGGGTCATTTAAGGCACGGGGAATTTCAGCAGCAATAAGTGCTGCCTTGGAACGGGGAGCACAAAAATTTGCCATTCCATCTGCCGGCAATGCAGCCGGAGCACTTTCGGCCTATGCTGCTGCAGCCGGAAAAGATGCTTACGTATTCATGCCTGAAGATACGCCCCTGGCATTTAAGCTGGAATGCGAATATTATGGCGCCCATGTTGAACTTGTTGATGGGCTTATCAGTGACTGCGGTGCCATTGTGAATGAGCGTAAAGAGCAGGAAGGCTGGTACGAAGTTTCTACACTTAAAGAGCCTTATCGTCTTGAAGGGAAAAAAACTATGGGTTTTGAGCTTGCCGAGCAATGCAATTGGGAACTTCCTGATGTTATTATTTATCCAACGGGTGGTGGCACCGGGCTTATTGGTATGTGGAAGGCCTTTGATGAGCTTGAAGAAATGGGATGGATTGGCAGCAAGCGTCCGCGAATGGTAGTAGTGCAAAGTGAGGGATGTGCGCCAATGGTAAAAGCTTTCCATGAAGATAAAGAGCATGCCGATGAATGGCTGAATGCCGAAACTGTTGCATCAGGCTTGAGGGTGCCATCAGCAGTAGGAGATTTTTTAATTTTAAAAGCATTACGGGAAACCGATGGCAATGCCATTGCGGTCTCCGACCGGGAGCTTATTGAATATTCAAAACTTATGGCAAAGCATACCGGCATATTTCCTGCGCCGGAGGGAGGTGCGACATTAGCTGCCGCTTTAAAACTTAGAGAACGCCAGTGGATTTCTCCGGATGATCAAGTAGTGCTTTTTAATACCGGCAGTGGCTTCAAATACATGGAAGCATTAAATCAACAATTTGAAGGGTTGGAAATTGAAGCCTAAGCTGAATTTCAGCGAACTATTTTGCTTTAATTATCCTTAGCATTTCTAAAATTAATACGGTCATTTTTTATGGATTCTTTAAAGTATATTAGTCGCGATGATATCGATAATATGGATCGGGTGCCAAGGCTAAAGCTGATAAATGCATTATCAGGCTTCAAAAGTGCCAACTTAATAGGCACGATTAATACAACAGGAGTTGAAAACCTTGCGATATTCAGTTCTGTATTTCATTTAGGTTCAGATCCACCATTGCTGGGTTGTATTCTTCGCCCAAAATTGGTGCCGCGACATACTTATGATAATCTCAAAGCTACGGGCTGGTATACCATTAATCATATCAATGAAGAAATTTATCAACAGGCTCATCAAACTTCGGGCAAGTATCGGGAAGATATTTCAGAATTTAATATGACTGATCTCACATCGTTTTATTCAGGGGAATGCGAGGCACCGTATGTAAAGGAAGCAAATATTCGCATTGGACTGAAATTTTTGGAAGAACACTTGGTTCAGACAAACAATACTTATATGATTGTTGGAAGTATTGAACAGCTGATGTTACCTGCTGATTGTTTTGAGGATGACGGCTTTTTTGATATTGAAAAAGCAGGTACTCTAACTATAAGCGGATTAGATGCTTATCATAAAACCAAGCGTATAGATAAACTTGACTACGTCAGGGTTGATAAATCGGTAAAAAGGGAGGAATAATTTAAAGTTTACTTGGGTCCTGCAACACATCTTCTCTAAAATAGTATACTGGGCCTTCATCTTTGCAAAAATTATATAAGTTTATGCCTTGCCGTTTTATCTCATTATTGCCGATTGCATTATTTCTGCTTTCCTCACCCCTGTTTGCTCAAACATATATCACCGGTAAGGTTACCGATGCTGAAACCGGTGAAGTGTTGCCCGCCGCCAATATTTCAATTGAAGGGACCTATCGTGGAACTATTACAAACAGGAATGGAGAATATAATTTAAGCATTCCGGATTCTTTGCTGCCGGCTCTTGTTCAGGTTAGGTTTATTGGTTTTAAGACTGAAGTTCGTGAAATAAATGGCGAATCAGATCGGCAGCAGGATTTTGCTTTGCAACCCAGTGTCACAGAGATGGAGGAAATTGTTGTTACTGATGAAGATCCCGGAGTACGCATCATGCGCGAAGTTATCAAACGAAAACAGAAATGGCGGACCGAGCTGAATACGTACAGCGCAGATGCCTATACGCGTCAGTCCTTGGCTAATGATACTTCTATTGTGATGATCACAGAAACCATTTCAAAAGCTTTTTGGGATAAAGAAGAGGGCCACCGGGAAATCATTAAATCAAAAAAACAGACTGCCAATATTGAAGCTGCCGATAACTTTGCAGGAGTAAGTTACGTGCCGAACTTTTATGATGATAATGTAGAAGTTGCAGGTTTTGAAGTTGTTGGTATTACGCACCCTGATGCTCTTAGGTATTATGATTTTAAACTTATTGATCAAACTACCTTGGATGGTAAACAGGTCTATAAAATTGAGGTCATCCCAGACCGAAATCTGCAACCTCTTTTTAAAGGAACAGTATACGTGTTGAGTGAAGCTTATGCTCTTCTTGAAGTAAGCCTTACTCCAAATAAAGTTGTTAAATTTCCACCACCGGTCAAAAAATTTGAAGCATATTACCAGCAGCAGTATAACAACTATGGTGGCGATTTCTGGCTCCCGGTAGATATGCGTATTGAGGGAAACATTAAGATATCAATGGTAGGTCTGGATTTCCCCAATATAATATTTCGGCAACTATCCCGAATTACAGATTACAAGGTAAATGTAACTCTGCCCGATTCTATATATAAAGATAACGACCTGTTTACTGTTGATTCTACAACTATCAATAACGATTCACTTTTTGAAAATACAGTAGATGTAGTACCACTTTCACAGGAAGAAGAGCAAGCCTATACCAAGCTGGATAGTACAGCAACGTTGGAGAAGGCATTTAGGCCTACCGGTTTCTTAGCTCGCTTTATTGATGATGAGGAAGATGATTCTGATGGCGGGGGTTGGGGAATTTTTAATAAGATACCGGGAAATTTAAATCCCAAAATACGTTTTAACAGAGTGGATGAACTGCATGCAGGTTTAAAGTATGAATATTACATACTGGATAACCTCAAAACCGTTGTCAGTGCCGGCTATAGTACAGGCAATAAACGCTGGGATGCGGGAGGTGGTGCTTCTTATGAGTTTGATTTGAGCGATGACCTTTCACAGAATCTTGGGTTGAGCTATTGGCACGAAACAACGCAACAGTTTTCTTCACCTATTTACAGTCCCGGATTTACGGTTTTGCCGAATCTTTTAGGTGCACAAAATTATTACAATTACTTTCGCAGTGAAGGGTTTGAAGCCTTTACGGAATTTACTCATTCTCCTACAGATCTATCTTTAAAGCTCGTTTATGAGAACAAAGAGCACAGCTCCTTACAAGTTACTTCGGGATATGATTTGTTGGCAACGAAAAATAATCAGCGTATAAACCCGGCAATAAATGAGGGCACACTTTCTTCACTGAAGGCTACGGTGGGCTATAATCTAAATGATGATTATAGCTATGGAGCAACGGGCCAGAAGCGTATTAAAGCCGAAGTAGAATATTCTGATGCTTCTGTTTCAAGCGATTTTGATTTTGTACAGTACAGGCTGGGAGTGGACTGGAACCTTACTACCTTTTACAAGCGAAGGTTTTTGCCAAATACACTGGATATTAAATTGAATGCAGGTACTTCGACAGGTACTCCCCCCTTACAAAAATATGGGATCGTAGATGCCGCACTGGGATATTTCAGTCCTTTTGGAGTCATGAAAACAATTCGTGAGTTTCCTTATCAGGGTAAAGACTTTATATCTGCGTATGCCGAGCACAATTTTAGAACTGTTCCTTTCGAAATACTTGGTCTCGATTTTCTTGTGGATAGGAATTATGGCGTTATTGCTTTTGGGGGTGCTGCTAAAACCTGGCTGCCCAATTCACAGCTAAGCAGCTTGACCCAACAGGGTTATGTACCAAGAGTGGCCAACGACTGGCACTTGGAAGCTGGACTATCCTTAAATGGAGTGTTGGGTCTTTTTCGTATTGATTTTGCGCAGCGATTGGATAAGCCGGCTTTTCTTGTCAATGTGAGCGTGTCGCGCTTTTTCTAGAAAAGGAAGTATTATTAGATATTACTAAATAAAAAAAGGCGAACCCGCTAAGGTTCGCCTTTAATTTTTATCGAAATATCTGCCGTTTAGTTATTCATCGGCTTATACTTATAAGGACTTAAAGGATGTGATTCTGCACGTCGGTTCTTACGACATCCTTGTTCTTCTGTTTGATCCATGCAAGGCACAGGAGCTTTTCCAAGTCCACGTGCGTTTATGCGATCAGCAGAAAGGCCATTGTCTAAGTAGAAGTTTAGAACAGATGTTGCACGTCGTTGACTGAGGCGCTGATTATACTGGTCGCCACCTACGTGGTCAGTATAAGCATCAATTCGGATTTTAAACTTGGCAGCGTTCATTAGCTTTTTCACGTTTTCATTAAGAATACGCGTTGCTTCTGCATCAAGGTTGGACTTGTCGAAAGCAAAGTTTACGGTACCAAGAGCATCTTCACCTAAATATGCAGGGTCAGATCCGTCCGTAGGGTTGGTTCCCATCTCGAGTTCCTGAGAATCGGTGAAACCATCGCCATCGGTATCGGCTTTATTTGGATCAGTATTGTGCTCATTAATTTCATCACCGTCGCTGATACCATCGCCATCCGAGTCACTGGAAAGTGGATCTGTGCGGTGTTGGTTAACTTCAGCTCCATCGCTGAGTCCGTCACCGTCTGAGTCTGAGTTCAGTGGATCAGTATTGTGAGAGTTAACTTCATCACCATCATTTA
This sequence comes from Balneolaceae bacterium, assembly GCA_034521755.1. Lineage (GTDB taxonomy): Bacteria > Bacteroidota > Rhodothermia > Balneolales > Balneolaceae > JAXHMB01. The sequence goes on along the minus strand of JAXHMB010000004.1, from coordinate 181,320 downwards.
GTCCGTCACCATCGGTGTCAGCTTGTAATGGATCTGTTCCGTATTCGTTAACTTCGTCGCCATCAGTGAGTCCATCACCGTCGGTATCGGCATTATTAAGGTCGGTGCCTAGATCGGTCTCCTGGGCATCTGTAAGGCCATCTCCGTCAGTGTCTACAGGTTGAGTTTGTACAGCTTCATCGCTGGAACTACAACCATACTGAAGAGCAACGCCTCCAAAAAGCAAGAAAGATACGAGTAATAGATTGAGAGCTCTTTTCATTGTAATAATACTCCTCTAAGGTTTATTTTTGATAGTTATTTATAATGTAAATTCTTTGCTAGCTATCTGTATTAATCAGTATAAGAATCGGTAAAATAACGATCCTACTCATCTGAAACAAAAAATGCTATTTCGTTAGCATTAATTTTGTAAAGACTATATATTAGGTGCCCTCATGGGGCTATAGCTCAGCTGGCTAGAGCGTCGCGCTGGCAGCGCGAAGGTCCGGGGTTCGAATCCCCGTAGCTCCACATAAGATTAAATGACTGTGTCAAATAACTAAGGCACACGTTATCATCTTTTATCAAAGGATTCAAACTTTTTTAAAAATAAAAAGTTCCGAAATAAAGTCTATTCATCATTTTTTTGCTTGGTTTGCGTTTAAATAAGATTAAGATCTGATTATTTAAGTGATTATTATCTTTTCACTTAGTATAATACTAGTTGGGATTTTTAATTAAATAAAATGGAGGGTATATGAGAGCCCTTTACACAAAACTTTATACTTGCTGTGTTGCACTTCTTTTAATAACAGCAATTAATGTAAATTATGCATCGGCACAACAGGCTCAGATCAATTTAGAGTTGCAAGTCAATGAATCTCTTGCAAACTCACAGGTTATTAATCTAACCAATATTATTGCAAGTAATGGAAGTGGAGCTAATCTTTTCAATATTTTTATTGAAAATCTTGATACGGAAGCTACCGCACAGGATTTATATTTGAATGTAAGTCTTCAATCTGACAAAAATGGTCTTATTGCCGACCTGTATCAAAAACAGGGGCAACCATTTAGTTTAGATCCGGGTCAAAGCGTTTTTGCTACAAATAATACAATAGAAAATGGCTTGCCGGGAGTCGAAGAAAGTATAAACTTTGATGGGGGGCTTACCACACAGGGCGAAGAATTTGTTAACGATTTAGGGGGTTCTACAAAGTTACCTCCCGACCGCTATGTAATTCAAATTGATATTTATCAAAATGCGAATGGCAGAAACGGAGGAGTGTTATTGGCTACTGCCCAAGCAGAAATTGGCGGCGGTATTGTTGATGAGGTACGAGATATTTTCTTAACAAGTCCTGGTGATGCCGTAGGTTCAGAAGCCGAAATAACTAATCCATATCCCGAATTTAGATGGGAGGGTGGTATCAATACTCAATATAGATTAATTGTTGTAGAGGCTAATAATCAAGATGGCCCTGAAACACTTATTCAGAGTAGCGTTAGTACCGAGCCGATATTAGAAAATGGATCACCCGGAACAGGATCTTTATTACAGTATGAAATACTGGATGTGCGAATTCAGGGAACAAGCTTCCAAATGCCTCCTTCCGGTGTACAGAATCTGGAAGAGGAAAAACTTTATTATTGGCAGGTTTTTGCGGAACTGTCAAGCAGTAGTGGAACAGATATTAGAAATTCTGAAATATGGGGTTTTATTCTAAAGGGGCATGGTGCCGGGCTTACCATCAGTTCTGGAGGAGAGCTGGGTGCTGCTTTACAAGCGTTAATGGAAAGTGGAGAGCTGCAAGAGTTACAAAATGGAGGATTTAAGTTAGGATCCATAGTTATTGATGAGCAGACGATCTCGGGTCCAGCCATGTTACAGCGACTCATTGAATTCCAAAATAAAGTTAACAATGGCGAAATAACTATTGTAAATAATTAAGAGGGATTTTTATGAACAAGACAAAATTTATTTATCTGATTGCATCGGTAGTTGTTTTTGTGGTTTTAGCTGGGATGGTTTCTTCTGAATTTTTTAACAAGCCAGATAGAGTATTGGCGTATGTAAAAAAGTTTAGGCCAACAGCTAATATTCAGAACGCTGAGAAGGAAATTGAAGCACAGAAAGCCAGTCCGCTATATAGCGGTGATACATTGAGTACAAACCCGCAAGGTTTTGCTCTGGTTCAATTTATGGACAAAAGTTTTGCCCAGGTAAAACCCAACTCGCAGCTTATTGTAAATGGCTCTGTTGAAAATGACAAAAGCACAACTGCTCGTATTGTGCTTGAAACAGGTGAAATATTTTTAAATGTAACCAAACGAGCTAATTCAGATTTTGAAGTAGCTACCAATTCATCTGTGGCTTCTGTTAAGGGAACACAGTTTGGGGCCAGGTTTAATGACTATTATTACGTGCTTGAAGGTTTGGTAGAGCTGCTTTCGAATCAAACCGGCGAAACAATAAATCTGGAAGCAAACACATTTGGTCAGGTAAATGAGGATGGTTCTATTGACAAAGGAGAGCTTTCTGAAGATGAAGTAGACAAGCTCAAAGAGGAAAACAGTGAATTTGATGAGAACCTTGAGCCTAAAGTCCTGAAACTGAGATTTAGAGATGAAAATGGGCAGTTAAGAGAGATAGAAATCGAATATTTTGAAAATGATAATTAATGTGCTAATTGCGTGAGCTTTTATGGGATAACAGAAATTGGGGTGTACTATGAAAAATAAAGCAAGTTGGCTTTATCTCGTCACAGGAATAGCTTTGCTTCTTGCAATGGATGTGTCAAATGCCTGGGCACAATACCAGATTCAACATCGTGCACCAACAGGAATTGAAAGGCAGGCTGCTACAACACTTACTTTTGATGTTCCGGGTATTAATCCATCAGATGTACAGGATGCCTTTATTTTTTACAAGATAGACGGTGACATTAGTTATCAGCAAAAAAATGCTCGTTTGGTACAATCCAGTTTTGAGGCTGATCTCACTATAGAAAATGAAAATGCTACTATACTTGAGTACTATTTCGAAATCCAATTTACAAATGGTGAGACCGCTACCTACCCGGTTAATCTTGGTGAACAGGGACCCATCCGTGTTGAAGTAATAGATCCGAAAGAAGAACAAGTTACTTCGGGCGAACAAAGTGGAATTGATTATACCATACTTTCTCCTGAGCCCGGGGAACAGATTACCCCTAACGATGCTGTATTAGCAGTTGCCCTATTTTATGAAGAGGGTACAATTGATACTACACAATCGCTGGAGTTCTATTTAGATGATAAAAATATTACTGAACAGTCAGAAGCTAGTGACTATTTCCTTACATATGTACCTGAAGAGCTGACTTTTGGTGAACACAGTGCTTCTTTAAGATTAAGAACAGGAGATAATGAAGAAGAAATTGTGTCATGGAAGTTTAGCGTAGTTGATCGGGCAACACTAGCTGCAGCCGGCAGTACAGATCCTTTTGGTACTGAGGAGTCCGAGAGCTTTATACCCAGTGGACAGGCAGAATTGACAGCTCGCAATCAGGTTATAGCGGGCAATAATAATGATGTATTAAGTGGTAATGTCCGGCTTTCAGGTAGAAAAGGGAATGTGCGTTATACGGCATATGGTTTGTTAACTTCTCAGGCAGATCCCAGAATTCAGCCTCAGAATAGATATGGTGCTGAGTTATATATCGGCAACTGGTTTGAAGTACAAGCGGGTCATATTTATCCTACTTTAAGTCCACTAACTATTACCGGTCAGCGCATCCAGGGTATAAATACAGCAGTCCGTCCGTTTAATGGTGCCGTAAATGTCCAGTTTCTATTTGGTAAAATGCGGCGAAGTATTTCAAACCTTTATCAAAGCATTAAGCCTGATCCACAAGAATTTAATGGAACGGTTGTAGATACCAGTTATACTCTTGGTTTTCAAAATAATGGTGTGGGTACTTACGACCGTGATGTAATTGGTGGTCGACTTGCATTTGGACGAGGCAATAATTTTCAGTTTGGTATTAATGCGTTAAAAGTTGAGGATGATACCAGTTCAATTGATGTCATTAGTAATTACAATGATGTGTTGGAAAATAATCAGGAGTTAGCTTCAGGACTGAGTCAGCAGGATCGTAATAAATTACAGGCAGAGCCCAACTTGCTTAGCGTGAATGGAAATCCCGCCCCCAAGGGCAACTTTGTTACTGGAGCTGACCTTACGTTAGGTTTTGACAACAATAGAATACAGTTTCGCAGTGATGCTGCAATCAGCTTGTTGAATGATGATATTTCTGCCGGCCCCTTGAATTCACAAAGGGCAGATGATTTGGGCTTTACGCTCGATCAGGATACTGAAGATTTATTAGACCAGCTTTCGTGGCTTATCATCATTAATGAAAATCTTACAGCCTTACCCCTGCGATTTGATGTAAGCGGCTCAGAAACAACGGCTGAGTTTTTCTTCCCAACCAGTATTGTCGGAACTCAATCGGAATTATCTTTGAACTATTTTAAAAATAATTTTCGGTTGAAGTATCGATGGGTAGGGCCTGATTTTAATTCTCTGGCAAATTCTACCACCCGCAGGGATATAGCTGGTATTACCGTCACTGATCGTTTTCGATTGTTACAAAATCGTCTTTATGTAACCTTAGGTTACGAAAACCTGGATGATAATGTAGCCAATACACGTGATGCTACTACAAATACAACAACGTACCGAGGGAATGTAAGTTGGTATCCTATTAAGCGGGAGCTCCCACGCGTAAGCCTTGGTTTAATGAGCCGAACAAGAGATAATGAGGTAGAGCTTTTTAATCCGTTTGTAGGTGCCGGATCAGAAAATATAGCTGTAAGAAATTATGAAACGGTTAATGGTACTGATACTGTAACTGTACCCAATGCCCGGATGGCAAATACTACGCAATTTACTACTTCCATCTCACAGCAGTTTGATCTTTTTGGAATAACACATGATGCCAGTGTAAACTATTCACTGTTGAATACAAATGACGATGTATTTGCTTTTGGTGATGCCAAAAGTAATAGCTTTTCGCTAAATGTCACGAACAGGTTTAGGGACATGCCGCTCGATACGAAGTTTGGATTCAGCGTTAATAACACCGAAACAGGAGGTGGCCTCACAGACATTAATATTGTAGGGGTAAACCTGGGTGGATCTATGTATTTCATGGAGGATAAGCTGAACGTAAATGCTGCCCTGGCGTTTACAAAGAATACTACTGAAACTATCTCCTTAGGAGTTGATGATAATGGGACACCCAATGATCCCAGTGATGATATTTACGAAGAGTCAACTAATGCTCCTGTAAAGGCGAAAAGCAATTCATTTATTTTTAGTGCCGGTGCGCGGTATGATTTAGATGAAAACCATGCTTTTTTAGCAAATATGAGATTCACTAACGTATCGAGCCCTACACAGGGTCTGCTAACTCCTAATGATCGCATTTTACAGATACGGTATATTTTTAGTTTTTAATACATGATTTCCAAGATTAAGAATAAATGGTGGGTACTTCCGGCACTCGCTGTCATATCTATTATTCTTACTATCGTTGTTTCTTATTCCAGGCCTTTTCAGCAGCTGGACCTTGCCATAACCGACCAGCTGTTTGAGCTTCGCGGCCCCATAGCTATTGAAGATACCTCGATTGTGTTGGTGTCTATTAGTCAGCAGGCAGATTCAGAAATTCCTTATAAATATCCATGGCCTACGCATTACTATGCAAAACTTATTGAGAACCTGAATAAAGCTGGAGCCAAAGCTATTGGTATTGATGTTATTTTTGATAAAAGGGATCAGTATAACCCTGCCAATGACTCCATTTTTGCCGAAGCGTTAAATAAATATGAAAATGTGGTCTTGGCCGGCAGAATCAGTTCTTCTTTGAAGCAGCGCGGTGGGGGAAGTCAATCGCAGAGCCAGGAAATTGTGGGACCCAACAATCTGCTTTCCGAAGCAAATCCTAATCAAATGGGACTTGTTAGCGTGGTTAATGATATTGATGATGGTGTTCGCCGCTATCTGCTTCATCGCGAGTATGGAGAAAAGACTTATTATTCACTTGGTCTGGAACTGCTCAGTATTTACAATGATATAGAAAAAACTGAAATACAAACTCAAGACGACTTTTTTTCTTTAGGTGATTATAGAATTCCCAAGTATAATCAAAATACGATGGTCATCAACTATTTTGGCGGCCCGGGTATTTTCGCAACCTATTCGTTTGAGACAGTTATTGATGATTCAACAGTTTTGCTCGAAAGTGAGGATGAGAGTTTCCAGCTTAACCAGTTTTCTGATCCCGATTTTGGCTTGCTGAAGGAAGGGGTTTTTAAGGATAAGATTGTTTTGGTAGGGGCCACCATGCCGGAGCTTCACGACTTTCATCCTACCCCTTTTGCCCTTTCTCGTACTATGCCCGGCTATGAGACCCATGCTAATGCTATAAAAACTATTCTAACAGGCAACTACATTCACTATGCAAGCCCTTTGATAAATCTCTTGCTGCTTTCTCTGGCTGTAGTGATCATCATTTTTATTACACGCAAAACCAATGGCATCTGGGGCTTCCTTGCTTTTGTATTTCTAAGCTCAGCATCAGTAGGATTGGTTATTTTTGAGTTTATCAACTTTGGATATATCCTGAAAGCTACAAGTCCGATGGTAGCTCTGGTGGTAGGTTATCTTGGGACTTTAAGTTACGAATATTTTGCAGAGCAACGTGAGAAGCAACGAATAAGAGGCATGTTTTCATCTTATGTGTCACCGCGTTTGGTTAACAAAATGATAGAGTCGGGACAAGATCCACAGCTGGGAGGCGATGAATCTTATATTACTGCCTTCTTTAGTGATATCCAGTCTTTTTCAACCTTTTCTGAAAAATTGGAAGCTGTAAAACTGGTTGAGCTGATTAATGAATACTTATCTGCTATGACCGAGATCTTAACCGATCAGGGTGGTACGTTGGATAAATATATTGGTGATGCTATCGTTGCATTTTTTGGAGCTCCTTTACCACAAGAAGACCATGCTTACCGGGCCTGTGTCGTTTCTCAATTGATGCAAAAGCGACTGGATGAACTCCGCGAGAAATGGAAAGAAGAAGGAGAGCAGTGGCCGGAAATTGTACAACACATGCGCAGTCGTATAGGGTTGAACACAGGGAATATGGTAACCGGGAACATGGGATCAACCAGCCGTTTTAACTACACCATGATGGGAGATAACGTAAACCTTGCAGCACGATGTGAAAGTGGTGCAAAATCTTTTGGAGTCTACACCATGGTTACTGCTGATACTAAAAACGAAGCTGAACAATATGGTGATCGTTGTATTTTCAGGTACCTGGATAAGATTGTAGTGAAAGGACGAACCCAGCCGGTAGAGGTCTATGAAATTATGGGTTTAAAAGAAGATATCACCGACCAACAACTAGAGTGCAAGTCTGTTTTTGAGGATGGAACAGAAGCCTATCAAAATCAGCATTGGGATAAAGCGATACGGCTTTTTGAACAGTCGGCTAAGCTGGAAACATTTAAGCCGAACAGTGGAAATCCTCTGATAAGCACAAATCCATCACTGGTTTATATAGATCGATGTAAACAGATGAAAGCAAATCCTCCGGAAGCAGATTGGGATGGCGTTTTTGTAATGACTTCCAAGTAATTTTGTGCAAATCCTGTTTGCTACTAACCGGTAATTACCTGTATATTTGGCACTTCGAGGGTAGGCCCTACGCAGCCAGCTCCCTCTGAACTCCGTCAGGACCGGAAGGTAGCAGCGGTAGGAGGTCGTAGCGGCGTGATGTAGGTCGCTTACCCTCTCTTTTTTTATCCCTTCTTTTTGATATCCTCAGCAATATGATTGGCGTGCACTCGAGTGTTCTCGATGAATAGCTTGCTGGTATCCATGCCTCCGCAAACCACTCCGGCTACATAAATTCCTTTTCGATTGGTTTCAAGGGTCTTGTCGTCATAAACCGGCATTTTCTTTTTGTCATTTGTGAGTTCAATACCAAATTTTTTCATCAGGCTAAAGTTTGGTTTATAACCGGTCATAGCCAGCACGAAGTCATTAGGGATAGTCTTTTTGCCACTTGGTGTTTTAATGTCCACTTCACCCGGACGAATTTCAGTAACCTCACTTTCAAAGTAAGCATCAATCTCTCCATTTTTGATGCGGTTTTCTATATCGGGCTTCACCCAATATTTCACAGATTCCTTGATGGTGGGGTATCGGACAACCAGTGTTACATTGGCATTGGTTCGGTAGGTTTCCAGGGCGGCATCAACGGCTGAGTTTCCGCCACCGATAACCAAAATATTTTGCCAGGCATAAGGATGTGCCTCATCATAATAGTGGGATACTTTATCCAGCTGCTCTCCGGGAATATTCATCTTTTTAGCGATGTCATAAAAGCCGGTGGCTACCACTACTTTCGATGCTTGGTAAGAGTTTTTATCGGTCGTTACAGTGAAGTTATGATCTTCACCGCTGATATCCTGTACTTCTTCATACACATGAATATCCAGGTTATGGGTTTCGGCAGCTCTGCGATAATATTCCAAGGCTTCGCGGCGCGTAGGTTTGGACCCGTGAGAAATAAAGGGAACTCCTCCAATCTCCAATCTTTCAGAAGTGGAGAAAAACGTCATGTCTTTGGGATAGTTAAAGATGCTGTTAACTACACATCCCCGTTCAATAATCTTTGCTTTAATTCCCTGTTTCTTTAGTGCAATTGCAGTGGCAAGTCCGATAGGACCCGCACCAATAATAATGACCATAGCAGATATTAGATCGTTAAATTGATTGTGATGTTATGAATCAAATTTATTCAAAAAATAGTTCATTATTGTTTGATTTAACCAGCCGCGGGGAGAGCTCCAAAAACCTACATGCCCACCTTCTTCTGTAATGATATAATCAGTAAGAGAATTTTCCTTAATTTTTTTAACTGGCATTTCATCAACCGGACAGAGCGGGTCTTGTCTACTGTGGATTAGTAGTGATGGCACATTAATAAACGGAATAAACTTTTTAGATGAACATTGCGCATAGTAATCTTCGGCATCATCAAAACCGTGAACCGGAGCAGTTACTTCATCATCGAACCTGTAAAGGGTGCTACCCGAATAGGTTGGCAGTTGGGGAAAGCATTCGCGTTTGTCATTCAATTTCTTACGCAGTGTGCGCATAAAACGATATTCATAAATTCGGTTAAAGCCCTGGCTTATTGCCAGGCATCCGCGTTTTAGATTGTAGGGCACGGAAACGGCAACTGCGGCATCAGGCTTGTGCTCATGTTGTTCTGCCAGAAATTTGAGCAGGGCATTACCGCCCAGTGAGAATCCAACAGCACCTCTTTTTTGCGTTGGAAAAGTTTTGGCTATCCAGTTGAAAACGGTGGAATAATCTTGGGTTTCGCCGGAATGGTAAAATCGCATCTTATTATTTAACCGCGAGCCGCATCCCCGAAAGTTTACGGCAACCACTGAATAATTACGTGCAGAGAGCTCTTTCATCATCTCAATGATGTAATATCGATCTGTAGAACCCTCCAAACCATGGAAAAGCGCAATAACCGGCTGTTTATTTTTTTGATTAATAACATCCAGCTCAAGAAAATCTCCATCAGGGGTGGGGATTTCAATACGTTGGCAGAGAGGTTTGTTGCTATCACCAAAGAAAGACCGGGCAATCGTATGAACATGCCCGTTGAAACACCAGAAGGGTGTTTCAAAAGAAGAAATATCAGTTAGGTTTGTCTCCATCATACAGTCTTTATTAAAATCTTGTAGAGTATAGGTGTTCCGCTTTGTTTCATCAAATATTCATTATAAAACCCGATCTTTAAAAACTTGTTGTTTGCCGGAAATTAATACGATGAGAGATACAGAATTCGTATTTTAGCCTTGATAAAATTAATGAGTACAAGAAGCTATGACCAACAGATTTGACGAAACTCCACCCGTATCAACAGACAGTAATAAGAAGACTGTTGCTGCATCAAGGGTACGAATGAACGAAATAGTAATGCCCAACGACACTAATCCACTGGGAAATCTGATGGGTGGGAGGTTGCTGCAATGGATGGACGTATGTTCAGCAATATCATCACAGCGGCATTGCAACCGAAACGTGGTTACGGTATCGGTTGATAATGTTGAATTTAAAAGTGCCATCAAGCTTGGCGAAGTAGTAGTGATTGAGGCTGAAGTGACACGAACTTTTACTACTTCAATGGAAGTAGCCATGCAGGTATGGGCCGAGAATATGAGAACCGGTGAGCGCAGGCTTTGTACTACTTCATTTTATACCTTTGTTTCTGTTGATGCAGATGGCCGCCCGGTTCCTGTTCCCGAAATTATTCCGGAAACAGATTTTGAAAAAGAGCGGTATGAGCAGGCAGAAGAACGGCGCGATCTTCGTCTCAAGATATCAGAGAAAAACAAAGAGGCGCATCGCAGAAAGTGATCATGTATCTTATATCGGTATCTCTTAGAAAGGCTTTCGACTTTTGATATATTCCATCAAACATGGCTAACACGTTGATCATATGACCGTATCCACCAACGGCACGTCTACCAAACGCATTGCTGCTATCGATTTGGGTACCAACTCCTTTCATGTAGTCATTGTTGATATCTTTCCTGATGGCAGTTTTCGTACGGTCGACAAACTTAAAGAGATGGTTATACTCGCTGAGAAAGGGATGGGAAGCCGTCTCAGTGACGATGCGATGGAGCGCGGCCTGGCAGCACTGAAAAAAATCAAGATTTTGTGTGAAAGTCATGGGGTGGAACGTATTTTGGCCTATGCTACCAGTGCTATTCGCGAAGCTGAAAATGGAGGTATATTTATTCAGCGTATGATTGATGAAGTGGGTATTAAAGCACGGGCCATCTCAGGAAAAATGGAAGCGGAACTTATTGGTCATGCCGTCAAACATTCCGTAAAACTTGGAGATGAAACAGTATTGATGGTAGATATTGGTGGTGGCAGCGTAGAGTTTGTTGTGGCCAATAATGATGAGTTCTTTTATTCAGTAAGTAAAAAAGTTGGCGTAGCTCGCATGGCTGCCCGGTTTGTTAATAATGACCCCATTACCAAAGATGAAATAAAAAAGCTTAGAAAATTCTTTGAAGAAGAACTGGCAAATGTTCTTGAGATTGTGAAGGAACATAATGTGAAAACAATTGTTGGTTCATCCGGTACAATGGAAAATATTGCGGCAATGATTGCCGATCATCATTCCATTACTGCTTCCCTGACGCTAAATGAAGTTGAGTTTGATGCTAAAGAATTTAAAAGCTTCTACAAGTATTTTATTAAGCTGGACCGAACCGGGCGAATTAAAGAAGATGGGCTAGAAGAAAAGCGGGTAGATATTATTGCACCCGGGATGGTATTGCTGGACTTTCTAATTAAAGAGCTTGGTATCGAAAAAGTAAAGATTTCAGAATCGGCTCTGCGTGAGGGCATGATTCTAGACTATATAAAAAAGAAGCAGGACAAGCTGGATTTGCAACTTGTTGCAGATTTTCCGGATCCGCGCCGGCGCAGCGTGTTTGAATTGCTTAGAAAATGCCATTGGCATGAGCAGCATTCTACTCACATAACCAAGATCGCTCTTAAATTATTTGATGAATTGCAATCTGAGCTCGAACTGTCCGAAGGTGATAGAGAGCTCTTGGAATATGCGGGGTATATGCACGATATTGGGTATCATATATCGCACCGAAAGCATCACAAGCATGCATTATACTTAATTCGAAATGCTGATCTCAAAGGATTCAAAGAAGATGAAATTGATCTGATGGCCAATGTTGCTCGTTATCATCGAAGGTCAACGCCCAAGAAGCGCCACAAACGATATAAGAATCTGGACAAGTCGCTTAAACAACGCGTAAAAAAGCTATCGGGGATTTTACGAGTGGCTGATGGGCTTGACCGCAGTCATTTCCAAAATGTGAAAAAAATTGAGATCAACAATGACGAGGAAGAAATAACGTTGATTATTACAACAGAAAGTGACCCGGAGCTGGAAATTTGGGGAGCGATGCGGAAAAGTTATCTGTTTGAACAGGTTACCGGTAAGACATTAAACATCTATCCGAAAGAAGACGGTAAAGTTCTTGATGTTGAACCACCTGAACCTTTTCCTGAACGTAAATCTTAATAATTATTGAATTGATTACTTAAAATTTGATTGCGACCATAATAATCCCCTAAATTAAGCCCTTTTAAAATATTGAATAATTTAAACATACTGACAATTTCTATAGGCATGATTAAAAAGTTTAGTCTTTTGTTATTGGTGATGGCAATAGCCTCATCATCTCTCTTAGCACAAAGTTCAGATTCTGAGAATACTTCAATAAACAAACCCCTTCGTTCTGATGTAGGTATTGTTGGAATTACTGCCAATTTTAATGCTTTGAATAAATTCACATACAAGGGCAAGCAATCGTTGCAGAAGACTGATGGCTCTACCTTTGAAATTGAGCTGCGTGATGTACGTACGATGTCACCTCATCTGGGGGTAGGTTTTGAAATTCTCGGCAGTTTTGTTTCCGGAGGCACCCGTGGCTTTGCTCTGGACGGATGGGGCGTTGGTCCGGTGGTACGGGCTTATCCCTTTGAAACTACAACCTGGCAGCCCTATGGGGAAATGGACTTGTTGCTGGGTAATGATATGGGGCTTGGTGAGCTGGCGAATACAAATAATGAAGGTAAAGGGTTTCGCTCCCGAAGAGGAATTCGTCTTGGGTTGGCTTACCGTTTTCAAAACAAGTATGGCTTTTTTGTTGAGGGCGGCTATGAATGGGAGGGCGACCGATTGTTTCAAACAGACGCCCGTGCCCTGCAGCTGAACCTTGGCTTTGACTTGTATTTGTTTAACTAGCAAAATTAGAGGCGGACAATCTAGCGTTGCCCGCCTTTTAAATTAATACCCTTCTGCGTGACCATCTTTACGTGATTCCGAAGCTCCGTAGTAGACCCCGTTTTTGAACATGATAGCCTGGTAGCCGCCATAACCTCCTACATCATACTGCACATCATGTCCGCGGCCCATCAGCCCCCGGACAACAGAGTAAGGCACTCCCGATTCAAGGTTGAGCGTGCCGGTATCATCCAGATATGCATCAGCATCATCGGTAGGTTGTGTTGAGCCCACATGACGCCAGCGGGCAAAGTCACCGGCTTCCTGAAGATTCATCCCAAAATCAATAACATTAAGCAGAATCTGCACATGGCCCTGTGGCTGCATTCCACCGCCCATTACACCAAAACTCATAAATGGTTTTCCCTCTTTCATCACAAAGGCAGGAATGATGGTGTGGAAAGGGCGTTTGCCGGGTTCATAGACATTGGCATGGTCTTTATCCATGGAAAACAGTTCGCCACGATCCTGGAAGACGAAACCAAGTCCGGGTACTACCACACCGGACCCCATGCCCCGGTAGTTACTTTGAATCAGGGAAACCATATTTCCGTCTTTGTCAGCGGTCGTCAGATAAATGGTATCGCCGTCTTCTAGAATAGAAGCACCCGCTTTGATATTGCGATTGGCATATTCTCCGATCTGTTTCTTGCGTTCGTTGGCATATGCTTTAGAAAGCAGTTTTTCCATAGGGATATTGGCAAAATCAGGATCAGCGTACAGCTTGGCACGATCCTCAAATACCAGTTTTTTGGTCTCAGCCATTAAATGCAGAAACTCTTCGCTGTTGGGCTCCATAGAGGCAATATCATACTCTTCCAGAATTTGCAGCATTTGCAGCGCGGCAATACCCTGTCCGTTAGGGGGAAGCTCATACACATCATAGCCACGGTAATTAACCGATACCGGTTCCACCCATTCTGAGGTATGCTGTTCAAAATCTTTTTTGCGAAGGTAACCGCCATTTTCTTTCATGAATGCATCGATTTTTTCAGCTATTTCTCCTTCGTAAAAAGCATCACGGCCTTTGTTTGCCAATATTCGCAAAGTGTTTGCAAGCGTCGGGCGTTTCATGATCTCACCTTTCTCAGGGCCGCGCCCGTCGATAGTCATTTCTTCTTCAAACGCACCGGGTTGACGACTTAAAAAGGGAGCACTGCCTTTCCAATAATAGGAGATGAGTTCGCTTACCGGGAAGCCCTCTTCGGCATATTTTATGGCCGGAGCCAAGATATCTTTCATGGGCATATTTCCCAGTTTGTTGTGCAGTTCAAACCATCCGTCCACAGCCCCCGGAACGGAAATGGGTAAGACCCCATAAGCAGGGATAGAACTGCGGTCGCGTTCTTCCAACTCGCTTTTCAGGTCATCATAACTCATGCCCATAGGTGAGCGTCCGCTGGCATTAATACCGTATAGTTTTTGATCTTTTGCTGACCAAACGATGGCAAAAAGATCTCCGCCAATGCCATTGCCGGTAGGTTCCATTACACCCAGGGCAGCATTAGCTGCAATGGCTGCATCAATAGCGTTACCGCCGTTTTTTAAGACTTGAATACCAATTTGAGAGGCCAGCGGCTGACTGGTAGCCACCATCCCGTTTTGGGCAATAACCTCAGATCGGGTGGCAAATGTTTCGCCCGTAATGCGATCGGGTTGTGCAAAAAGAGTTGTGCTTGTTAAAAGCAGAATAAAAGCTGTGCAGAAAAAGGAAGAGCGTTTCATAATGTAAGTATTTGGTTAGCAAACAATTGCAATACTTACAATAATAAATAAGAAGGAGGAATGATGTAAAAAAACTTTGACAGTATTAATTTTTACTCAGATCATCATGAGAACGTTTAAGCTCTTCGGGCGTTGATTCTTGCATCTCTTCTTTAACCTGCTGCAGATAGTCAGACCTACGTGTATTTCCTTTTTTTATTCCAAAATAGGTACCCAGCAGCACGGAAAATAAAATGGTGATGGTAAATGTAATGATACTGTCTCCAAGCCCTTCGTCTTTGGTATAAATCCATAGCAGGGTAGGCGCAGTAGTGAGTAATGAAAGTGTATAATTTATAGCCGGTGCGCGATTGGCTTTAAGACTAAAGCGCCGGTTGATGCCGTAGCCTAAATTTAAAAACACAAAACCATAAGCCAGGAGCGCTATATATCCGGTGTTGCCTTCCGCATTTATATAGCTCAAAAAATTGTTGGTGAAAACGATGAGCATGAGTCCTATAACAATTGACCCTGTCGTGTAAGCAAAAACGCGCTGCCAGTGATCCATAACATAAAATTTAAGGATTGTGCCATATCTAATTTGGACCTAGAAAATACGAACTATTGGAGTCCTTGCCAATGATGGAGATTAGTTAAAAACCTACTTGCTGCTGAGCCATTTTTCAGGATCGAGGTTAGTTTTACTTTCGCGGACGAGGAAGAATAATGATTTGCCTCTTACTGAGTTTTCGTCCCCGGCCAGCCCAATGATATCCCCCTTTTGGAGTATAGTATTTTTTTGCACCAGCACTTGGCTGAGATTGCCATAGGCGGTGATAAATCGACCATGTTTTACCATAACCACATCACCATATCCCGAGAATGGTTGAATAGCAATTACTTTTCCGGGGTGTACTACGCGAACTTCTTCCCGGCGGTCAGTGATAATTTCAATACCTAAGCTAGGAGTAATGGTACCATAAACCGGATGTCGTTTCCTTCCAAAGTGTTCTGAAATAGTGCTGCTTTCGACCGGCCAGGAAAGGCTTCCTTTTTGCGATTGAAAAGAGCTTTCAATTTCCTCAAGACGAGAATCAGAAATATAACCTTCTTCAGCTATGGTAATTGGTGTCGAGTATTTTTCCATTTCAGAAATCCTTCGAGCTGAATCTTGAATCGCTGCTGCTTCTGCAAGCCTGCGTTTTCGTTCAGCCTCGCGCTGTTGAATAAGTTCTTCTTGTGCCTTGCGGATTCGCTGCTCTTCCAACACGTAAGAAGTCAATGTGTTATCCAGTTTTTCCTTTTCACGTTGCTTCCGCTTAAGCTCAGCCTGTATTTGTTCTTTATTTTCTTGAAGCAGTGCCACATTCTTTTCTTGCTGGGCTCGCTTTTCTTCCTGCTCTGCTTTCTCGGCTTGTATCTCTGCCAGTATATCTTCGTTTTTAGTTTGTGCTTCTTCAAGTTGGCTTTTATTGAGCTTAAGCTCAGCCTGCTTCTCCTTGATTTGCTCAGCCTGTTTTTGGCGATATTCTTCAAACTTTTCGAGGTAATAGGAGCGAACAAGCATTTGATTGATGGAAGCCGATGAAAAAATAAGTGCCAGCTGACTGGTTCGTCCATGTTTATATATGTACTTAAGGGTCTTCTTATAGTTTTCAATCAGCTGGGCAAGTTGTTCTTCATTGGTTTCAATTTCATCACTGATAACAGCAATCTCTTCTTTAATGTGGTTCTGTTCTTCAACCAGTTTGCTGATCTTCTTTTCCTGTAGGGCAATCACTCTTTTTAGATCTTCATACTGATTGTAAAGACGTTCATATTTACGTTCAGCGAGATCCAGCCGTTCTTGATACTGATCGATCTGATCATTCAAATCCTGAATTTCGGCTCGTGCGGTTTTCTGTTTCTGCTTTATTTCTGCTCGCATCTCTTTATAGTCCTGCCCCATTGCAGCAGTTGCCGCTAAGCAAAGCAGTACCCACAAGGTGATATGTTTGACTAACTTAATCATTGATTGTAAACCGTTGCATCACCCGGGATCTCAATTGACAGTTCTTCCAGTGGGGGATTCGTTTCTAGGGATTGAACTAAAAAAGCTACTTTTGAAGTCTCATCAGCACTAATAATAGTAATTCTTCTTGGAAGCTCATACCCATTAATGGTGCTATATCCATCATACATGATCTTTGAATAAGGCAGCTTGGATGTTTTTGGCTGACGCACTTCCCGAATCATAGTTTTTTCCTTATTAAGATAAACCTTTGCCCCTGAATCCAAGTTAAGTAAATAATGGTTTTCATTTTCCAGAACATCTTTTATGGATTCTCCCTTAATAGAAAAATTTATCATGTCTAAAATGTTCAGCGAAGCCAGATTATTAATTTTAGAAAGGTTTCCTTCTTTGATGGAAATCTTTCGCGCGTAATTGTCAATCTTGTTATATACCAATAAAGTATCGCCATCAGTTAGCATTTGTCCGCCTTCAATGCCCACGCCATTTTTAACAGTAATGTGGCTTTTTGCCCGGGAACTTGAAAAATATATGGTTACACGCTCGGTATTACCGGGCTCACTTACTATCGCTTTCCCTTTTCCCTTTAGGGTATGTAAGGTGTTGGTATAATCAGGAATCTGGGATAGCAATTCGGAAGCATTGATATCACTTCGTGAGAAGCCTGTATTTTCTATGGGCTTGGCAGTACGGCATGCTGAAAAAAGCATAAGCGCACTTGCCAAAATAAAAAGTGATTTTGATAAAAAGTTAGTCACTATTCTATCCCGAAATTTTTTGCTTAAGATGAGAGCGGCCGGGGTCTTTTTCAAGTGCTTTTTGCCACCACTCTTTAGCAAGGTCTTGGTTACCAAGTTTATCAAAAATATTGCCTAAATGTTCCATTGCCTCGGCATTCTGCGAATCAATTTTTATAGCTTGTTGCAGAGATTGTTTGGCTTCATTAAAATTTGATTGGCCCGCTTGTGCTTTGCCAAGGGCCGTGTAAATTTGAGATTTAAAAGTGCGTCGGGCCGGATAGCGTGTTGCCGAAAGAAGTTTTTCAGCAGCTAAATTATATTCTTCGAGCTCAAAATGAGCGCTCCCGGTAAAGTAGAGGATAAAAGGATCTTGAGGGATATTTTTTTCGGCCTCGGGGGCTATTTCCGTTACCTTCTGAAATCTCTTTTGCTCAAGCAGCAATTGCAGCCTTTGTTTCCACGCCTCATCATCAAGGGGTTGTAGTTCGGTTGTTTTTGCTAATGCCTCCAGGGCTTTTTGGGACTGATCTGTTTGGACATAGAACTTAGCGGCCAAACTATGTGCTGCGGCAAATACCGGCTCCTGCATTGTAAAGGAGTGAAGTAGCTCTGTAGCAGCTTCGATAATCTTCGTATTGGAAGGTTCAGCATTGTATTTTGACAAAATATATCGGGCAACGGTAAGTTTTTCTTCCGGGGTTACAAGAGAATCAGATATAACAACTGTCAGTGTTTCCGTTACCTTTTTCCATTCTTTTTGGGTAGTGTAGATATCAGCAAGCCTGATTCTTATCTGAGGATTACGGGTATGTTCTTTTAGCGTTTTTTCAAGCAGCGCTTTTGCTTTGTCTGCATTGCCAAGTTCAAGGTACAGGCTACTTATTAATTGGAGTGTTGCTGCCTGACTTGGATTGAGTGCTTGAATTTGCACTAGTTCGAACCTGACAGAATCCCTCATTTCTAACTCTAAATAATTTTTGGCCTTTTTCAACCTGATAGAAATGTCTGCATCAGTACCGTTTTGCAGCTTGTTATAAATATCATTGGCTTCAAGCAGCTGGTTATCCTGTTCCAGGGTTTGGGCCAGCTGTCTGAGTGTTTGCACATCTTGGGGCCGGTTTTGCAGGATGCTTCTATATTGTTTAATGGCGGCATCGTTTTGTCCCCTAAGCCGGTATATTTCTGCAAGAGTGAGACGATACCATTTATTGGCCGGTTCCATGTCTACCGCTTGGCTGGCATAGTAGGAAGCATTAGATAAATCCCCAATTTGCATATAGGCATCGGCCAGTGCAAAGCTGATGCCGCCGCTGTTGGGGAGCTTAGTGTAGGCATCAGAAAGCAAGCGAATAGCGTCCTGGTATTCTTCATTCTCAAAAGCTTCCATGCCTTCTATATATGCTGTATGTCCAGCCACCTTCTGCTGTTCGGCATTTTGCCCAAAACATTTTGCAGTAAGTGTGAAAGCAACTAATAAGATAGCTAAACTGATCCGATACATTGTGCTTGTAAAGAATTACGCTTCAAAACAAAAACGTGAATGACAAATGAATAGTACAATAATTTGCCGGATCATCCATACTTTGGTCATGAAATAGCTTTTCTCCAGACATTCAATCGTTTGAATGAATGCAGCATGTGCGATCCATACCAGCTGAACCACTCACCTTCTACCAGTAAAACCCTGGCATTGGGACAAGCCTGCTCTACCTCTTTAATGTGTTTTTCTTTGAAGGGATAGGGTTCGCTGCTAAGCAGAATTAGCTCAGGATCTTTTTCCGCTAAATCAAACATATCAATTTTTGGATAGCGTGCTTGATCGGCAAAAACATTTTCAAGCTTCCAGTGAGTAAGTACATCGTGGATATACGTATCATTGCCAACAGTCATCCATGGGTCTTTCCAGATGAAATAAGCCGTTCGCAGTATGTTCTCCTCAGGGATATCCTCCATGGCGGATTGAATATTGGAACTCAGTTCTCTTGCTTTCTTTGGAGTTCCCAGCTCTTTACCTAATTCATGGATCGTAATAAGCGCGTCTTCAATGGTAGCAATATCTGTGAGATGGATAGAAAAGTTTTCTCGAAGGGCTTCAATATGCTCCTTTTTATTTTCTTCTTTATTGGCAATGATGATATCGGGATTCAGCTTCTTGATTTTATCCAGTCGGGGGTTCTTGGTACCTCCAACGATCTCGATATCTTCTATTTCCGGTTTGGGATGAACACAAAAGCGGGTACGTCCCATAAGCTGTTCTTTCAAACCCAGATCTATTACCAGTTCTGTAAGACTGGGCACCAGGCTTATAATTCTTTGAAATGGTTTGGGCATACGTTATCTGAATTTTTTGACTATAGATTTAACCTGAGAGGCATAGCTGCTGCCAAATAAATTTGTATGTACAAGCAGTGGATATAGGTTATAGATGTCAATTCTATTGTCAAACCCGGCCTCAAGGGGATGCGATTGATCATAAGCTTCATAAAAGCCTGCTGAAAACCCCCCGAATAAACGCGTAAAGGATAATTCAATTTCCCGGCTGCCATAATAAACAGCCGGATCAAAAATAGCTGCTTTGCCTGAGTCCGTGTAAAAATAGTTGCCACTCCACAGATCACCGTGTAACAGGCTGGGCGGTTCTCCAGGAAATATATCAGGAATTTGACGAAACAGGTTTTGAAAGGCCTGCCGATCTTGAGAAGAAAAATATCCTGAGTCAGCTCCCATTTTTAATTGAGGCATAATACGTTCTTCAATAAAAAAATCAGACCAACTTTTATGCCGGGTATTAGATTGGTGAAGCCTGCCAATATAATTATCATGATCTAATCCAAACTTTTCGGCAGTGTGTTTATGCAGCCGGGCCAGGTTTTCTCCAAAGGACCGAGGGGCGTTGGCTGTTCTCCTTTCTTCCGGAAGGAATTCCAGTAACAGAAAGCCTATGTTATCTACAGTTTTTCCTTTTATGATGACTTCAGGAATAATAAGATTTGTTTCAGCAGAAGATAAAAGCTTTAATCCTTTCGCTTCTTTATTAAACATATCCGGATTGGTTGAGGTATTCCATTTCAGGAAACAGTGCCCCACATTTTTAACTTCAATTTTGGCTGCCTGATTTATACTGCCACCCGAAACCGATTGGGTTGATATAATCTTGCTGCCTAGTTCCTGTTCGATATATGACTGAAGAGATGGGGGAAGCATTTGCTAGTCTATGTGCTCTTTTAATTGGTCCAGAATGTTCTTGCAGCTGCGTTTAACAATCTGGAATACATTTTCAAAACCCTGCATGCCACCATAGTAAGGATCCGGTACGTTGCCGTCACCCGGCTGTGGGTCAAATGTTCTTAGTTTCTCAATCTTATAGGAATACTCATCCTGGACATCAAGTTGTTTAATATTCCGGAGATTTTCTTCATCCATCGCTACAATCAGGTCAAAGTAGCTAAAGTCAGAGGTTTTAAATTGTCGGGCTTTTGAATCAAGCGTTACGCCATGCTGTTGAGCAATTTGCTGGCTCTTGCTGTTGGCTGATTCGCCGATATGGTAGGCTGAAGTACCGGATGAGTCAATTTCAAAGTATGGTCTCAACCCTCGTTCATCCACCAGGTGGCTAAAAACTCCTTCAGCAGTAGGGCTGCGACAAATATTACCCAGACAGACAAAGCAAATTTTATAAGGATTCTCTTTGGTAATGGATTTATCGACTGTAAGCTTCATATCGCAAATTGAATGTAAAATTATGAGTAGCTAATAGAAGCTTTTCAAAAACTTCTATTAACTATAAGAGACACAATAATATAGCATTTTGGTATGAGGAACTTAAAATATGATATATCCATTTCATGCCTTTTAATGTGTTTGCATATTATAAAATCATTGCTTTTTATAGCTCGCTATAATATTAAAATTAGATGATTTATGTGAATTGATGGTTTAAGACTTGTATCTTAGATGCCCTAAAAATTATAGTGAAAAAATTGCAGTACTTGCTGTATCAATAAGTGCTGAAAAGTTTGTATATTTGAAGTTTTCTGAAAAGCCAAATGTGTGCTAAACGGATTTTATGAGTAAACAATTTGAAGAAGTAAAAAAACTTAATTTTTCCAAACACGAGGTAGAAACTCTCAAGTGGTGGAAAGAACATAATATTTTTGAGAAGAGCTTGTCTACCCGTGAGGAAGGCATCCCTTTTACGTTTTACGAGGGGCCGCCGACTGCAAATGGCAAGCCCGGTATTCATCATGTAATGTCTCGTACTGTAAAAGACATGTTTTGCCGGTACAAGACACTTAAAGGCTTTCGTGTAGAACGTAAAGCCGGATGGGATACTCATGGCCTGCCTGTAGAAATTGAAATAGAAAAAACGCTGGGGCTTGAGGGACGCGAACAGGTTGAAGAGTACGGCATTGCCGAATACAATAAAAAGTGTCGCGACAGTGTGCTTCAGTATAAAGACCTGTGGGATAAGCTCACCAACCGCATGGCTTATTGGGTAGATTTGGATGATCCCTACGTTACTTTTGAAAACGATTATATTGAGTCCGTCTGGTGGGCCTTTAAAACCCTGTATGAAAAGGGCTTGGTATACAAAGGATATAAAATTCAGTGGTATTCACCGGGCAGCGGTACGGTGCTTTCTTCGCATGAAGTAAGCTTGGGATATGAAGAAACGCAAGACCCTTCCATCTATGTGAAGTTTAAAGTGCATGATGAGGATGACACCTATTTTTTAGCCTGGACGACCACGCCATGGACCATTATTTCAAATATGGCATTGACTGTAAATCCCGAGATCAACTATGCCAAGATTGAGATTTCTGAGGGTGATCGTACGGAGTATTACATCATGGCCAAAGATTGTATTGAAGAAAATATTGACCATGAGTTCAAAATCATTGAAGAATACAAGGGTGAAGAGCTGATTGGCAAGACCTATGATCCTGTTTTTGATTACGCGAAAGAAAAGTTTGACGCAGACCAGGCATGGAAGGTTATATCTGCCGATTATGTAACCACTGATGAAGGTACCGGAGTGGTACATACCGCACCGGCTTTTGGTGCCGATGACTTTGAGTCCTGTAAGAAAGCGGACATCCCGATGTTTAACCCAATAGATTCGGATGGGAAATTCACGGATCAGGTACCTGAATTTGCCGGACAGTGGTTTAAGGATGCCGACAAAGAAATTGCACGTGCCATCAAGGATAAGCACCTGATGTACAAGCACGAAACACATTTGCACAACTATCCTTTTGACTGGCGCAAAGGTACACCGCTGATGTCCTATCCTGTTGAATCCTGGTTTATCCGGACAACGGATGTGAAAGACAAAATGGTGAAGTATAACGCCGACATCAATTGGAAGCCGGAAAGTACAGGTACCGGCCGTTTTGGAACCTGGCTTGAAAACAATGTGGATTGGGCGATTTCTCGTCAGCGTTACTGGGGTACGCCGCTGCCTATTTGGGTGAGTGATGAGGATCCCGAATATGTAGAAGTAATAGGCAGTATCGAAGAGCTAAAGAATAAAGCGGGCCTGTCTGATGCCGAAGACCTTGACCTACACCGTCCGCATATTGACGACATAACCTGGGAAGGACCCAACGGGGGAACCATGCGTCGCGTGCCTGACCTGATGGACGTCTGGTTTGATTCAGGCTCTATGCCTTTTGCCCAATGGCACTATCCATTTGATAATAAAGACGATTTTAAAGTCAATTTTCCTGCTGATTTTATTGCGGAAGGCGTTGACCAAACCCGTGGCTGGTTCTATACCTTGCACGCCTTGGGTACCATGCTTTTTGACGAGCCGGCCTATAAGAATGTGGTCTCCAACGGACTGGTTCTGGATGAAAACGGCGAAAAAATGAGCAAATCCAAAGGCAACAGCGTTGACCCGTTTGATGTTATTCAGAAGTATGGTGCTGATACTGTTCGCTGGTACATGATGAGTAATTCATCACCCTGGGAAAATCTCAAATTCAGTGAAGACGGCCTGCAGGAAACGCAGCGCAAGTTTTTCAATACGATCGTAAATACCTATTCATTCTTTGCGATGTATGCCAACATTGACGGCTTTACTTATTCAGGAACGACTATTCCTGTGCCTGACCGAAAGGAGATGGACCGTTGGATTATTTCACGAAGCAACACTACCGTTAAAAAGGTTGATGAGTTTTTAGATGATTACGAACCGACTAAAGCGGCGCGTGAAGTTGAAGCTTTTGTAGAAGAGTTGAGCAACTGGTATGTTCGCCGAAATCGCCGTCGTTTTTGGAAAGAAGGTAAAAGCCTGGAAAAAACAGCAGCCTATCAAACCTTGTATGAATGTTTGGTTGACCTGGCAAAACTGATCAGTCCTATTGCACCTTTTCTGGGTGAGTGGCTTTATCAGCAACTGAATGAAGTAACCCAGCAGGATGAAGAGTCGGTGCATTTGTCATTCTATCCAACAGTAGAAGAGACAGCAATAGATAAACCGCTGGAATACCGCATGGAGCTGGCCCGGCAGATTTCATCTATGGTATTGAGTCTTCGCAACAAGATCGAGATCAATGTTCGTCAACCACTGGCCAGAATTATTTTGCCGGTAGATGATCCCGAAGATCGCACAGCGATTGAGTCTATGAAAGGTATTATTCTTGACGAAGTAAACGTTAAAGAAATTCAGTTCGTAGATGATGATTCCGGGATTGTGGAAAAATCAGCCAAACCGGACTACTCAAAATTAGGTAAAAAACTGGGTGAAAAAATGAAACCTGTGGCGGCAAAAGTTCGTGAGCTGTCAACCCGGGAAATCACTGAATTTGAGCAAACCGGTTCTATTGAACTTGACCTTGGCGATGATGGTATCGTCCGGCTGGGAAGTGAAGAAATTGAGATCAGCCGTGTTGGATTGGAGGGCTGGTCGGTAGAAACCGAAAATGGTTTAAGTGTAGCATTGGATACCGAACTCAGCACCGAACTTGTACAGGAAGGATTGGCTCGTGAGTTTGTAAATCGTATTCAAAATATGCGTAAAGAAGCTGATTTTGAAGTCGTTGACCGTATTACGATTGGCTTTGACGGCTCCGGAGAATTAGAGGAAGCTGTTGAGTCTATGAATGATTATATTAAGAGCGAAACGTTGGCAGAAGAAATTTCTACGAGTCAGCTTGAAGTATCAGATTTTGTTAAAAAATGGGAAATCGGAGATAAGGATTGTACGATTTCCATTAGAAGAAATCCCAACTAACAATTGTGAGTGCGTATTATGGCATCCGCTAAAAAGAAAGACCAAGAACAAAACGAAGAGCGCGTATCACCATACAGCGACAAGGAACTGGAATATTTCCGTGATATCATTCTTAAAAAGCGGGAAGATGCAGAAAATGAATTAGAGTCACTGCAAAGCTCATTGCGTGACAGTATGGAAAACGCTTCTGATGAATCAGCATATTCTTTTCATATGGCTGATGCCGGCACGGATGCCCAGGAACGCGAGAAAACCTACATGCTGTACAACCGCACACGTAAATTTGTGCGCTATCTGGATGATGCTCTTAAGCGCATTGACAATAAAACCTACGGTGTATGTAAAGTGACCGGCAAGAAAATTTCCAAAGGCCGGCTTGAGGCTGTTCCACATACACAACTGAGTATTGAAGCAAAACTTAAACGACGATAGCATTTGGCTATCAACCACTTCGCTTGATCTTGGATACCAAGAAACTATCTGTATTACTGGCTCCGGCTATTGTTGTAGTCATCGTTGATCAGCTTACCAAATATTGGGTACGCACAACCCCTTCTTTGCAAAACTGGGAAATCATTTCCGGCTGGCTGGCTTTTCATTATACCCAAAATCCGGGTATGGCTTTAGGCATGAACTGGATTTCTACTCCGGTGATAAGTGTAATAGCTATTATTGCCACACTGGGAATTTTGGCCTATATCTTAAACACCATGCATAAAGTGAATACAGGCTATCTTTTTTGTATGAGCCTTATATTAGGCGGCGCATTGGGCAACATTATCGACCGCTTGGCAATGGCACAGATAGAAGGATACGGGGGAATGCTTGAAGGGCACGTGGTTGATTTTATTCATTTCACCTTGGAAATTCAGGGGTACCCGGTCTTTCCCTATATTTTTAATGTGGCTGATGTTGCCATCAGTACTGCTATCATTTCTTTGATTGTTTTTAACAAGCGTATCCTGCACTATGGGGAAGAAGATGAAGTAAAAGAGACGATTTTAGAGGCTGATAATCCTGAGTTGAAAGACGGCCAATAAGCACTTCTTTTTAAACTTTTTTACATTTATTTGTAACAATTAGCCTTGCGGGTTCTCTTGGCAGTAACTACAAGAGAATTAAGCATAGATTGAATTATGAGATGTAAGGGGTTGATAAGCATCAAGAGCTTTCCATTAATAGCTTGTCTTCTAATTATGAGCCTTGTTTTTATGGTAAATCCAGTTCGGGTCAATGCTCAGGTGACGATTAAAGAAACCATGGAGCTGGCCGATACTACAAGTGCCAAGGCAAAATATGTGCAACAAGAAGCTCAGGAATTGCGAGGGTACTATCTTGATATAGGAGGCAGATATTCAGTTACCGTTGATTTCTTTCTGGGTTATCGCTTGTTTGATCTTTGGGAAGAAGGGCTGGGCCATGTAGCGGACTATTCATATTCTCAAAAAGAAATTGATTTGGGCAGCTTTGATCAATGGACCAACTTGAATTTTTATCTGTATAATGCAGACAATGACTATAAGCTACCGCCCGAAGATGAGAGTAATCTGGGGGGAGCATTTATACGGTTAACAAATGAAGAGATAGATTCCAGCCGAGCCACAATTCCCCCTTCTCATGTGTTACATTATTACGGGAACCCATTTAAGCAAGCGGGAGAGATAACCCTGGATGAGCAATGGGGATATATTGAAATCCAGGACGTTAGTGGAACGGGCGCCAAAAGCTTGTATATGGAAAAGCCTTACAAAAAGAGACTGGTTGGCAATGTACAGGATTCGGTTGGAAAGAATATTCGTATTGGCCCGGTAACACCCGGAGACAGTCTTCGGTTCTATATTACCTCTTCCCACAATATTGTTTCCGGCAGGCCATTGTATGGCGAAAACAAACAAGACACCTGGCTATATTTTGAGGACTGGACCGACTTAAACTTCCGGGATGTTCAAATTCGGCTTCACGAAGGCCTGATGCCGGCCGACCCCAATGAAATTGACATCGATGCCCTGCCCTATGCCGCCATTTATGGAGATACCTCATATGTATATTTTAGCGGCAGGACAAGGGTGGGACGCAACAAAAACTTTCCCGATGACCAGCGCTTTGACGTATGGATTGACGAAGAGGCCCGCCAGTATGGCACGCTCCTCTCGGCCGACCGCACCCAGCAGGGTGCCTCTCTGAGCAATGTCCCCCAGCCGGTACTGTTTGTGTCCAACACCGTAGATGAATTGGGTTTTGAGCCGGGCTTTTCTTCTTTGCCTGTCCATGCCCAAACGAGCCTGCAGTCACCCTACCCGCCCTACCGGATAGAAGGCGAAGGGAAGGTGCGGCTGCGCCGGGAAGCCCTCAAAGTAGGCTTTGAGCCTATGACCATTGCCCCCGGTGATACCACGACAGTACAACCCTATTTCCAGTACCGGGACGGACAGCGCCAGTATTTTCCGGACGATCACGAGTTTTTTGTGGTCATCGTCAGGAAAGGTCAGGAGTTTGGGCATCTGGTTAGCAAAGACGGGGAAGAGCTGGGACTGGGGGCAAACTATATTTCCCCCGGCTTTAAGTATGTGGCACATGAGGATATTGAGCCCGACTCAGCCGAGGTGTGGTTTTACCTGGGCACGGACATTACCTACGAGCGGGACTTTGTGGTTGCAGCGGCCGCCCAAAAAACAACCGGGGCCGGAACTTCGGCAGCCCCGGAGCGGACCCCATCTGCATCAAATAGCCCTGAGGACAATCACCTGCAGGAAATTATTGCCGGGCTCAAGGCCGATGGACAAGACGCCTTGGCAGAGTACCTGAATAACCCCCGCCCCCAAACGCTAACTCGGACGAAATCTGCCGTGGCGGCAGCATCGGAAGAAGGCAA
The DNA here is from genome assembly GCA_034521755.1 of Balneolaceae bacterium. GTDB lineage: Bacteria > Bacteroidota > Rhodothermia > Balneolales > Balneolaceae > JAXHMB01. The sequence goes on along the minus strand of JAXHMB010000004.1, from coordinate 153,803 downwards.
AACAGGTTACGAGGTGGGCTACGGACGACTGGTGATTAAAGAAAGTAAAGATCTGGAAATTACTATGGACCTACCCGATCAAAAGGAACTCTGGCCGACGATACCCTTTGGTGGCGCCCAGGCTAATTTTGACCGCAGTCAGGTAAAAAACACTATTGAAGAAATTCTGGTTGAAGTAACCAGGAGCGAGGAGCCGGTGCCCGACCAGCCTGTTATTATTTCAGCCGAGTGGATTGAAGGCTCCGGCGGACATAATCACAACGCCAACAATGATTTGAAAAAGCCTCCCTCAGAGCTGATGGGCTGGATTACTAATATTGAAGAAGCCGACTCGGCCCGGGGTGAATTAGCGACTACCACCAATAGTGACGGTGAACTCCGGCTGCGCTATCGCACCCCCAGTTCGGCGGGCAGGTACGGCTTGTGGCCAAAACGGTGAATACCCGTGGCGATACCCTGCGGGTCGAAGGCGTCCTGGAGGTACGCGTGCCGGGAATGGTGGAACTTCCGGATTCACCTTTCTATGAAAAGGTGGGAGCACCAGATAACCACAACGGAACCAATGATCCCTGCAGAGCCCCTGAAAGCCTAACTTCTTCGCATTTTAGCAACCACTGGGGTACGGAAACCCTGGTGGCGTCCCTTCAAAACATTGCAGCCACGTTTGATTCTTTGTATCCGGAATCAGGCTTCGCATCAATGATGTGAGCCTGCCTTACGGAGGACTTTTTGACCTGAATAATAACTGGTCGACACCTCACCGTACCCATAGGATTGGGATAAATGCGGATATTGGTAAAACTGGCATTAAAGTTGATGGAGGGTGTGAACGGGAACTAAATATTGATGATCTAAAACAAACAATTCGCTTTGTGACTAATATAAGGCCATTAGATGAGGGTAGTCATCTCCATATTTATACAAATCAATAAATGAATGTGATGAAAAAAATACTAAAACTAATGCTTACAGTAATATTCTTATTTGCAGGTATAAATTGCAATAAACTGTATTCTCAGGATACACTTTTAGTTTTCCCAAGTGCAAAAAAAATAGATGTCACTGTACATAGCACAGCGAGCAGATTGAATGAAAATTATATATATGAATATCAATTACTTAGCTCAGGAAAAAGTGAGCAAAATATTGATGCATTTTATGTGGAAATTCATTCTGACGTTACTCAAATTACATCTCCTCCTGAGTGGCTTGGCTCAGTATCAGAAGCGCGAAAAAAAATTGTGTATTGGGGATCTCGAGGCAGAGAGTTTGATATTGCTCCCAAAGAAGAAAGGAATGAATTTGGTTTTGCCAGTAAAGAAATGCCCTCTGTCGTAACATATTATTCATCAGGTTATATTGAGACACCTAAAGTTCCGGAAGGAGAAGCCCCACCTCTTGAATCTATTGTTGGGGCAGATATTTTTGAAAACAGCATTCAAGGGAAAACCATCGGCCCGCGCAAGCTTCCCGACGATATTAGTGACTCCGCCCTGCTGGATACGCTCTACTCCTACCTGACCTTCTCCTGCGATACCATCTGGATCGAAAACCGGGGCGTCTGCCGCAGCTTGGAGGCAAAGCTGGATAACGTGGCCCGCCAGCTCGAACGCGGAAACACGAAAACCGCTGCCAACAACCTGCAGGCCTTTCTGAACGAGCTACAGGCCTTGAAAGAAAATCAGCTCAGCAGTGAGGCATTCGCCCTGCTGTATTATAACGGGGAATACCTGCTTGATCAGCTACGCAACCCCTGATTTTCCCATGGCATGTCATTTTCATATCGATTTCGAAATGTTCTAAACCATAAAATTATGAAAAAAGCATTCATTTATATATCAGTGACTCTCTTCATAACAAATCTTTCATTTGGACAGGAAAAATTTCCTCCTGTAGAAAGAAAGATACTGCTTTTCAGGCATATGTAAACTTTGATTCTCAAAGTGGCAATTACATAATTGGTTATATGAAAGATAAAAGAACCGGGAAAGTATATGAGACTTTAATGATTCCAAATTCCAGAAAATAGAACCTCAATATTCGGTGAAAGTGAAAAAAGAAGGGGCCGATTTTGTCTATGCTTTTGGCATACTAAATAAAAGTGGGAGCCGTCAGGATATAATGTCATTTGAACTGGAAATAGAGGATCAATACAGCAAAATTAACCTATCAGAACCTTGGTTTATATTAGATAAAGGAAAGAATTCATTTGTGAGATTTATGCACCGTGGAGAAAGTAATTCTAATTGGAAAGATGATGAACTTATAGAAATTAAATATAATGAAGATATCAAAAGAGGAGATACACTCACCTTTGAGATTAAATCTTCTAATCCTCTCGCAAATGTATTTCAGCTTATACTGTTGGAAGACCTAAAAAAATAGATCTTTCTTTCGTACTTCCACCAACCCAAGAGGTTAGAATGTTAGTTGATAGCCTTAGATCAATAATTAATAAAAGAGGCTTAAAACTAAACACCATCGGCCCGCGCAAGCTTCCCGAGGATATTGGTCACACCGTCCTGCTGGATACACTCTACTCCTACCTAGCCTTTTCCTGTGATACCACCTGGATTGAAACCGGGGGCGTATGCCGCAGCCTGGAGGCAAAACTGGACAATGTGGCCCGCCAGCTGGATCGTGACAACACCCGAACCGCCGCCAATAACCTGCAGGCCTTTCTGAATGAGGTGCAGGCCCTGAAAGAAAGGCAGCTCAGCAGCGAGGCATTCGCCCTGCTGTATTATAACGGGGAATACCTGCTTGATCGGCTACGCAACCCCTGATTTTCCCATGGCATGTCATTTTCTTCACCTCATATCACGCAATATAACCGCCTGCCGAATGGCGGAAAGTTTGATATTGAAGGTAAATTCTTAGATCGACTAAGCTATCATGCTTATCATCGGGTAGGTAGAGATGTCGACATTAGAACAGCCAGAAATTTTCCGATATATCCTATAGAAAGAAATGGAGTTTTGCTTGACCGTAAAGTCATTGGAGGAGAAGTCCAATATATTAATGAATCGTTTGAAAATCTTTGGCTAAGGAAAGGGGGAAATCCTAAACCTGAAATTCATGGTGACCATAAAAAGGGAACTGAGCACTATCACATATATTTTTATAAGGAAAACTAAAAAGGAAAATACAATGAAATATTTTTTACTGACTACATGCTTAGTTCTTTTGAATATAAAGCCTGTGGCTTCACAAATTATTGAGAGTATAACTTTCGATTCGGTAAAAGGGGAATATGTCATTCAATATATGGCTAATGGCAACATGGAAACAGGATTTTTTGTCCCGGCAAATGGAGTGAAGCCTTCTGTAAAAGCTACTGTTAACTATGACGAAAGCTTAAATCTATTTATCTATAATTACAAAATAAAAAATGAGGAGGAGGCATTTCATCCGATGTATGCTGCAGAAGTAACCGTGGATACGTCAGTAAATAAAATCAAAAGCCCTAATGAAAACTGGTCGGGTCGTTATATACAATGGATGTCCAAAGTAATATGGTCTAAGACCGAAGGTTTAATTCCAGGTATATCACCAGGCGATACCCAAAAAGGGTTTGAATTTTCAAGCGGTCACATCCCTTCCATAACGAACATGATAACAACCAGTTTAACCGATATATATTTTCCAAATATTGATGAAGAACTTCCTTATGAGCTCTCTGTTGCTATAGATTCTTTAAGAGAACGCACAAATGGAATAAAGCTCAAAACCATCGGCCCGCGCAAGCTTCCCGAGGATATTGGCCACACCGCCCTGCTGGATACGCTCTACTCCTACCTGGCCTTCTCCTGCGATACCACCTGGATCGAGAACCAAGGCATTTGCCGCAGCCTGGAGAAGAAATTGGATAACGTAAGTCGCCAACTGGAGCGCGGCAACACGAAAACCGCTGCCAACAACCTGCAGGCCTTTCTGAACGAGCTACAGGCCCTGAAAGAAAAGCAGCTCAGCAGCGAGGCGTGGGCGTTGTTGTACTACAACGGGCAGTACCTGCTGGAGCAGCTACAACAACCCCAAAAGGATGGAGGGAATCGTGAATAAGATTATTTTTATCATTACAGCGTTTTGGCTGGCGGGCCCGGGAACGCACGGGCAACATGGTTATGAAAAGAAACAGGGTTACGAGCAAAACACCCGCTCCCGGGCAGAGTTGCCAGCGCCCGGCAGCGATTCGGCAACCGTTTACAGTGTTCCCTTTGCCAGCAAGGGCAATATCCTGGAGCTGACGCTGGCTAATACCACAGGCTCTGATCTGGACGAAATTACTATAAAGGCTGAAGAGGTTCCCGAATGGATGGAACTGACAGGCAACAAGAGGCTTGCTTCGTTAAAGTCGGCCTCGCAGGCAACGATCCAATACACCTTTCATATTACCGAGGAAGCTCCTGTGGATCAGCAGGCAGATGTTATTATTAAAGCCCGGGCCAAAGACTTCAGCTGGGAAAAAACAATCAGCCTGAAAGTAGCCCCGCCCGCCGAGTTTGAGCTCGATCAAAACTATCCCAATCCCTTCAACCCGGCCACAACCATTCGCTATAGATTGCCAGCTGCCATGAAGGTGACCGTCAACGTGTATAATATTTTAGGCCGCCGGGTGTACTTCTTCCGCATCACTGCCCAGGCAAATGGAGGTTCCAAGATCACCCGCCTGCAAAAGATGACCTTAATTAAGTAAAGAAAACTTGTCCGCTGAAGTTTTGATGCAAGTGGATGACGCTGATTAAATAACAGAATAAGGGAAGAACGGAACAGGGAGAGAAGGACACCGGAAAAAGGAAAAAATATCAAGAAATGAATTGTTCGTTAGTACATAGGAATCCAGACTCTGTCTCCTATCTCTCGTCTCCCATTTTATTCTTCTGTTGTAATACTTTCCAGGAATTTCGGACTATGCGGGTCCAGCTCGTCCAGTTTTAGCTCGTGACCCATTTTATCACGTTTTGTTTTGAGGTAGCGTACGTTTTCAGGGATAGGCCCCTACTTCAATGGGTACGCGCTCAACCATTTCCAACCCAAAGCTTTTGAGTCCCACGCGCTTCACAGGATTATTGGTCATGAGGCGCAGCTTGCGAATGTTTAGCGAGCGTAGAATCTGAGCCCCTACGCCATAATCACGATGATCAGGTTCAAAGCCAAGCGCTTCGTTCGCTTCAACCGTATCCATGCCTTCTTCCTGCAGTTTGTAAGCTTTGAGCTTGTTGATCAGGCCGATGCCGCGCCCTTCCTGATCCATATAGAGCACCACGCCGGTTCCTTCTTTTTCTACCTGTAACAGGGCCTGGTGCAGCTGTTCGCCGCAATCACATCGCTTGGAGCCAAAGATGTCTCCAGTGATGCAGGAAGAGTGCACGCGCACCAGCACAGGATCGTCTTCGGTCCAGTTTCCTTTGCTAAGAGCCAGGTGGTGTTCTCCGGTCAGCCGTTCTTGAAAAGCATGTAGCGTAAAGTCACCATAGATGGTAGGAAGATCTACCTCAACGACCTTGCGCACTAGTGACTCATGCTTCATGCGATAAGAAATGAGGTCTTTGATGGTGATAAACTTCATATCAAATTCTTCGGCAAGTTCTGCCAGATCGGGCAGCCGCGCCATTTTCCCATCATCTTTCATGATCTCACAAATAATACCAGCCGGTTTGAGTCCTGCCATGCGTGCCAGGTCAATAGCAGCTTCGGTATGCCCGGCACGTCGCAGTACACCTCCCTCAACTCCAATGAGTGGGAAGATGTGTCCCGGCCGACGAAAAGCATTAGGCTTGGCATCATCTTTTATAATTTCACGGATGGTATTGGCCCGGTCGGCTAGCGGAAATACCGGTAGTCGTCAGTTCTTTATGGTCTACCGAAACAGTAAATGCGGCTTCATCGGGGTCTGCGCCTTCGGCTACCATATAGTCGAGGTCCAAAGAGTAGGCCTTTTGCCGGGTGATGGGGACGCAGATCAATCCCCGCCCATATTTTGCCATGATATTGATGGCTTCGGGGGTAACCTTTTCGGCCGCCATCAGAAAATCGCCTTCATTTTCACGGTCCTCATCATCTGCGACAATAACCATGCGGCCGTTTTTGATGTCTTCGATAGCTGATTCAATGCTATCGAACTGTATATCTCCGGACATATGTACGTTTAGTTATCCTTATTGGGGTTTACATCCGTAATGGCACTCTTCATAAACCGGGCTTTGACGCCGCTGTCAATTTCTGCCAGTACAGAGTCATCATCAACAGTTTTTACATTAGCAACCATTCCCCCAGTGGTAATGATTTTGTCTCCTTTCTGAATATTAGAAACCTTTTCCTGGATTTCTTTTTGTTTTTGGCTCTGTGGACGAATAATAAAAAAGTAGAAAATGGCAAAAATGGCGGCTATAAAAATAAGGTTGGTCCATCCGGCACCGCCCTCAGGAGAGCCCATTAGTAAAATTGCAAGGTTAAACATGGTTTTTCTTTAATTGAGTTAATAATTCCAAAGCCATCAAAGATACCATTTTTGCAGCCTCTGTACAATTTGTTTGGGATATGAAAGATAACAAATGAATTTTCCTTAGGCTTTCTTGTTCCATTTTGGGATCGATGTGAATATGTGTTGACACATTTATTCTAAATAGCATTGCTGAGTAAAAAATTCTGGATCATTTTATGAAAAGCCCCAGCATAAATACCGGGGCTTTTGATTTGGTGATTATTAAAAATGAAGCCCTTTAAAAAGGGTTGTCATTGACTGTAACATGGATCGTATCGTAGGTAACATAGCCTTCATCATCGGTTATTTTAATTCTTAGGTCAAAGTCATCAGTTTCTTGTATGTTTTCGGTATAACTGGAGCTGTTACCCACTACATAAAAATAGTTTTGTCCTTCTTTTTTCTTTTGCCACGAATAGGTATAGGGCGTATTACCATCCGTTACATTTGCCGTCCAGGTCTCAGTGGAAGCAAGATTTGTGGTTTGTGCCCCGCTAATAGAAACGCTGTAGGTAGGAAGTGCTGGGGTATCGGTGCTGTCGCCTATACCAAAACTGGCGAATGTGGGGATGATATCATCGCTAAAATACCCGCCTAATGACCCTTCACTGGTAGTATAAAGGGCATCCCGAAATTCAAGAAAATTTGGGTTTGAATCTAAGCCGTGCAGGGCATCAAACACAAAAAAGTCGAAGGGTATGGCTCCGATGGCGCTGCGCAGCTCCCAAAGTATATGGGAGAAAAGTTCACCGCCCTTATATAGTCTATCACCATTAGCATTTTCATAGTCTACAAGTGAATTATATTCGGGATCAGTGATGTCCCTTACTTCAATTAAGTTACTGTTAGGATCTACATAATCCGCGATAAGAGGATGCCTGGTATGGGCAGCGGCAAAATAATCCGGCACTCCCTCGTAAATGGCAGCCTCCTGATCATCAAAATCTAAATCAAACTCGCTGTTAATATCATATAGTATGGCATGAGAGTACTCATGGTATACTACTTTAGCCTCCAGAGCAGAATCATTGAGAAAAATCCTTGACCCTCCATCCCCGAAATGAATTTGAAAATCACCGGGTTTGAACCATGCTCCTCTATCTGAAAATTGTTGATGATGTGATTCTACATAAGCATCAATCTGTATAAAGTCGAGCTGGTCACCTGAATATTCAAGCGGGCCAATAAAGTTATGCCGAAAATCATCCACATGGTAGTAAACATTAACTTCAGCTTTGTGACTGTAAGCTTGAGGCAAGAAAGAATGCTCAGAGTCTGAGGTTATGTCGGTAATGTTGCTATTTATGACATTAGCATATTTACCAAAAAGTTTGAAATAAGTAGCGCATAACCGTGGGAAAGACACCTCTTCTATTGAGGAAAGATTGGGATGCAAGTAATATCTAAGGCCTTCCCCGGTAGCAAAGGTTCCATTGCAAGGATCTTGGCTGGAAGCTTTGCCACTGTTTAAAAAGGCAATCTGATTTTGTTTCTGAAGTACAGCTCCATTTGTAGCATCTATGAAGTACATCCAGTCAATGTTAGGTTCATCTGCAGAAATAGTTGTTTTCCATGCCGGGGTGAAGTTGCCATCTTCTTTCAGGTACATCAGCAAGGCCGCCTTATGGGATACTCCGATAGGACTGACTAGTCCCAAGTCCGTTTTGGCAGTGGAAATTGCCTGATCACTGGAAGCCGATGGTGAAGACGGGGCTTCAATATTTGGATAGTATGTACCCTGTGCCATGCCAACACTTCCGTCTTTAAAAATATGAACAATATATTGGGCATCCTGTACCGGTATATCTTTATAATGCTGTTGAAAAATAGCACGCTTCAGTCCATAGGGATTGGTGCTACTCCGCTTATGTTTTAGAGTGGCCGGGTCGGTTTGCATGCCAAACAGGGCGGGGTGGTCGGACAGGAAAGCCCGGGCAGATTTTTTGGGACTGCCGTGATACTTCTTTTTTGATTTACCCATCGGCACCGAGGCCGGAAGCCCTGTATGTTCGTTCCAGCGAATGTGCCACTTGCTGCCGTTAGTATTTCTAAACTGCTGCCAGGCATGCCGGCGAATATCATCCGGCTGAACGGGCTGGGAGCTGTAGGATATTTTTGGGGCAACGGACTCGGGAAGAGGTTCGGTTGTGGTGCCGCTCAGGTTGCTGATAGGCCCTTCGCAGGATGAGATAAAGAATAGCAGAAGTGTGCATATTAAGGTGAGACGATTCATGGTTGTGCCTCCATTTATTTTGTTATATTGGAGGTGTATAAGGTTGCCTGAATAAGGCAGCAAGATACACCAGCCCCTGTTGGATGGCTTATTTACTCTTGTCGGAGAAGGGCCACCTGCAGGGGTTTTTATTTGTTTACATATTATATTTTAGATATAGCATATTTTACTTATTGGAATTTTTTTCAACCCAAAGCCAGTCGGCTCCGATAATACCGGGATTTCCATCAAATGGTTTAGTGATCAAATCGGTCAGGCTGCTGTCTTGGGTGTCATAGATATGCAGGGTATGATCTCCGGGAATATCGATATCACGTGAAGTTATGAGCAGTCTGTTACCATCCTCAGACCAGGCATGCGGCTGCAAGTGGATGTCATCCGTAGGATCTTCTTTTATCAAGGATAGTTCACCGTTTTGTATATCTACCTGGTATATCCCGGGAGTATTCTGGAATTTTCTGTAAGCAATCTTGGTACCATCCGGTTTCCAGGCAAGTTTTGATACAAGTCCACTTTCTGTAATTCGTTGGGGGTTAGATCCATCGGCATTCATAATGTACAGATCATGACCGTTGGTGGGACTGTCATTATCCACATAATATTTGTTTGAGGCATAGGCAATCTTGGTACCATCCGGACTCCAGACAGGGTCCCCGCTTTCATAGGATTCTCCAGTGAGGCGGGTCAGCTGCTCGGTTTCCAGATCATATACAAAGACAGCATAGTTGGTAGCAAATGAACAGAATGTGCAAAGGGAAAATGAAATTTTGGTACTATCTGGACTCCAGTCGGCATTGCGTCCTGTCAGTGGAGGTGGAGGGTCATAGTCTTTAACAACTCGCTGATTGTCTCCATTGGCATCCATGACCCATAAGACCGGGCCGAGACTACTGGCTTGTTTGGAAGAAGAAAAAATAATCTGCTCCCCGTCCGGACTCCAGGTGGGTTGGGCAGAGCTTCCTGTACCATCAAAATGAGTAAGCTGTTTTAGCTCCGAGCCGTCGGCTTTCATGGCAAAGATCTCGGCCGGTTCCGGCACTGTCAATTGCAGCAAAAACAATAGGGCGGGTAATGTCGGGTTCTTTTTTATCTCCCTTATCATTGCCACCCCCGCTGCCCAGCAGACTGCAGGAAGCTATGGTAAAAAAGCTTAGCAGTATGAATACTGTAAATCTCTTCATGTAGTTTGTTCTGGTTGTTGCTAAAAATATTTTTCTCCTGTCCAGAACCTAAAGCGTTGTGTGTCTCTTAATGAATTATAATGCTTTTTAAAGCTTGTAAAAAAAAAATGCCATTTACAAGAAATAATCTAGGGGTTATTAGAAATGCTACCCTTAGAGCAGGAAAAATGGCAGTGGAATTTATAGGATTGTAACAACTACAAGCTCTGTACTAATGAAAAGTTTTTTCAGAATTAGCATGATCTTTTAAAATTTGGGCGGCTTTGAAACGAGGCCCGATTTCTTTTTCAAATTTTTCCAGTCTGTTTACTATTTCTTTGGCTCTCAGCTGATCAATGTAACGGAAAGGTCCACCGAGGAAAGGAGGGAAGCCCAGCCCGAGAATAGCTCCGAGATCGCCATCCGTAGGATTTTGCAGGATGTCTTCTTGCAAGGCACAGGGCGGCTTCGTTGATCATGGTCAGCGCCATGCGCATTTGCACGGTTTCAGAATCTATTTTCCTACGGTCAGATCCACCGAAATATTTATAAATTTCCGTGTTGGGTTCTTTTTTCTTTTTCCTGGAACCGTTCTCCTCATAATTATAAAACCCTTTTTTGTTCTTTTTACCTTTGTAGTCATCCTCAAAAAGCTCTTGCGGTTTCGTGTTGGGATTTACGCCACGTTCAGCAAACATAGGGTTTAATACCTCGGTAATATGAGCGGCGACATCAATGCCCACTTCATCAAACAGGGCTGCCGGCCCAACCGGGAAGCCAAACTGTTTCATCTCTTTGTCCAGCTGCTCGATAGAGATGCCTTCTTCCAGCAGCATCAGGGCTTCGTTCATGAAAGGAGCCAAGATACGAGTGGTATAGAATCCGGGTCCGTCTTTCACCACAATTACATGCTTGCCCTGATTGATGCCCACCTGAGTAGCCGTAGCAGTAACCCAGTCGGCTGTTTGGTCGGTGACAATAATTTCGAGCAGCGGCATTTTTGGTACCGGAGAAAAATAATGCATGCCGATGACCTGTTCCGGCCGCGCAGAGGCTTCTGCAATTTTTGAGATAGGCAGCGACGAAGTGTTGGAGGCAAAAATACAATCATCGGAAACCACTTCTTCCACCTCTTTGACGATATTCCGTTTGAGGTCCAGATCTTCGAAGACCGCCTCAATAACTACCTCTACATTTTCGAATCCATCATAAGAAGCCGTGGGAGTAACCATGCTGGCCGTTTTATCACGTTCAAACGATGATATAATGCGCTTCTTTTTCTTTTTATTGAGGTCGTTCCATATCGGCTCTTTCCCCTTGGCTGCCTGCTCAATTGTTTGATCTTTGAGCAATACGCGCATTCCGTTATTTACGCTTACATCTGCTATACCCGAGCCCATCAGTCCAGCTCCGAGCACACCAATCTTGCTGACTTCTTTAGCCAGATCTTTCTTGTCGTTCTTTTTGGCGTCCTGCATGGAAAAAAACAGGTTAACCAAGGCCTTGGATTCTTTGGTAGCAGCCAGTTTGCCAAAGCCGATGCTTTCTCGTTCAAGCCCGGCTTGCAGTCCATTTTTATAGCCTTCCTTAATGCACTCAATGATTTCGAAAGGTGCCGGATAATTACCCTTGGTGTTACTTTGTGCACGTTTTTTAGCCTGAGAAAAAATAATTTTTCTGCCGATGGGATTACCTTCCAACAGTTTGGTAAAGAAGCTTCGTTTATCTTTTCGCTTAAACTTGCCGGCATTAATCTTTTTCACAGCTTTTTTAGCTGCAGTCAGGATGGCATCTTTATGAGTCAGCTCATCAACCAGGCCCATCTTATAAGCTTGACGCGGATACATGTTTTTGCCGGTCAGGGCATAAGTCAAAGCATTTTGAAGTCCGATTAGTTTTGGCAGGCGCTGGGTTCCTCCGCCTCCGGGCAAGAGGCCAAGCTTTACTTCAGGCTGACCAAATACGGTATCCGAGTGCTTCGAAGCTACCCGGTAGTGGCAGGCCATAATTACTTCGTTGCCACCGCCTATGCATGATCCATGTATAGCAGCAACTACGGGCTTGTCAAAGTTTTCCAGTCTTAGCAGCAGCTCATTTCCGTTGCGGCTCAGTTCCTCAATCCCCTCAGGAGCCGGCGTATTTTTCAGCATTTCCACATCAGCACCCGCTATAAAATTTCCATCCTTTCCACTGATAATGACAATGCCTTCTATCGAATCATTCTGTTCATATTGATCCATCAGTTCAGCGAAAGCTTCAATCATCCCTTCATCCAACTTATTAACTTTGGAGTCTGGCTGGTCAAGTGTTACGATGGCAATATTGTCTTCTTTTCGTATATCTAAATAATTCATTTTATTCTTTTAATTTTTGTAGCGTTCTAATACAATTCCGTGGCCTTGTCCGCCGGCAGCACATGCTGCAACCAGCGCAAGATTCCCATCTTCTTTATGCAAGCGATTGGCAGCGGTCGTAACCAAGCGGGTGCCAGTTGCACCAAAAGGATGGCCCAGCGAAAGCGATCCGCCCCAAAGGTTAAGCTTATCCATTGGTACTTCGCCTACTTTTTGTGATCTATTCAGTTTTTCTTCGGCAAATTTATCAGAATTGAGGGCTTTTAATACCGTTAAGTATTTGCCCGGCAAAGGCTTCATGGAATTCAAATACATCGATATCACTCAGCTGCAAGTTCATGGAATCCAGCACTTTTGGGGTGGCATAAGCCGGACCCAGCAACAGCTCATCTTCGGGATCTTGTGCTACATACGTATAGTTACGCAGGTAAGCTTTTGGCTTGAGTCCCAGTTCAAGCGCCGTTTGTTCTTCCATGATGAGGGTAGCTGAAGCTCCGTCCGTAAAGGCCGAGGAGTTGCCTGCAGTAATGGTTCCGTGTGGTTTAATAAAAGCCGGACTCAGTTTTTCCAGTTTTTCCATAGAGGTATCTTCGCGAAAAGTATTGTCTTGGGTAATCGGGTCAAAGTTGGGCGGGACGGAGGCCGGCAGCAACTCATCATCCAACAGGCCTTCATTGGTGGCTTTTGCTGCAAGCTGATGAGAGCGGAGTGCGAATTCATCTTGTTCCTTGCGTGAAATGCCAAAGTGGGCGGCCATCCTATCACAGCTTTCTCCCATGGTTTCTCCGGTAGAGAATTCGGCAATAGCCGGAATTTCAGGAAGGAAATCAGAAGGACTCAATCCTTTGAAGAATTTCAGCCAGTCGGCCGGAGATTTATATTTCCGCGCTTCCAGCAGTTTCTGCCGAAAGGGTTTACGCAGCCGTATGGGAATGTCTGACATCGTTTCGGTACCGCCTGCCAGTATGGTTTTTGCCTGTCCGGAGCGGATCATATCAATTGCATTGGTAATAGCCTTGTTTGAAGAGATACAAGCCATAGTAACGGTGTGGGCTGGTACTGAATTTGGGATGCCGGCACCCAGTGCAGAATCCCGGGCTACATTACTGGTTGCAATATCCTGAATCACGGTACCCATCACCACATGGTCGAGCTGTGAAGCCTGGATGCCAGACCGTGCAATGAGTCCCTCTATTGCCATGCGCCCAAGATCATAGGCCATCATATCGTTGTAAGCGGTACCCGATCGCTGAAATGGAATTCTTCCGCCTTCAACAAGAACTGCGTTAAATGTTTTTTGCTGATTTTCCATAAGATAAAGTTTACTGTAACTGGCTGTTGGTGCTTTACTTAGATGCGATTAAAATGGAAGATTATACCTGATTAGTCAAGATAAACTTAACAGTGTTAACCAACTTTTTGTTCAACGGTAGAATTATTGGTGCAGGGGATAGAAAATGTTTTGTGGACATTTTAATTGTTCTTATATTTGTGCTCTCGAAAAAAGGGCGATTAACTCAGCGGTTTAGAGTGCTTCCCTTACAAGGAAGAAGTCGTAGGTTCGAATCCTTCATCGCCCACTCAGCATTTAGGGGACAGTTTCAGAAATGGAGCTGTCCTTTTTTATTTGGTGCCATTAAGCATTGCAGATTTGAGAAAAGCTTTGTTATTTAAACAAAAAGGAAATTTTTCTCGGATTAAGCTCGTTAAAGAACCGATAAGATAAACGAAATATTTTTGTATGCCGGATAAGAAGAAGTGGACAAAAGAAGAAAAAGAGAAGTTCGAAGAGATGATAGAGAATCCAACGGCTCATCAGTTAAAGTCCTATTATGATGCGAAAGAAAAAGCCTGCCTCGATGCCATGAAATCTTCTACTTCGAAGAACCCGCATAATAAAGGTTCTAACCTGGCTGAATTTTGGGAATATGTTTACGATCAATTCTACCAGATTCAATAAGCCCTGTAAGCCTGCCTTAAGTAATATTATCTATTAGCAGGCGATCTCTTTATAGGAACTTTGATCAGGAGATTACTTCGTCGCTGTGCTCCTCGCAATGACAAATCTGTATACCGGCAGATAGTGTGAACCAAGGCAGTCATTGCGAGCGAAATGAACAACGGTGAATGAAGCGTGGCAATCTCATGTAAACGTGCGTTGAAAGGGAGGTTGCTTCTCAAGATCGCAATGACAAGCTTAGGTTTTTTTGTAAAGCCTTCTTACATTTTAATAAATGTAAATTAATTAAAATCACTAGAATTTATATTTAATTTAAAAGTTTATTTATTAAACTTATGAATAGTTGACTAGCAGATAATAATTAACATGTATTAGGTATGGATATTAAGTTTGTAGACAGAGAGAAAATAGAAACCTCAAAGAAACGATCATCAAAGTTTAAGCCTTTGCTTGAAGCTTTGGATCAGCTTGAGGTGGGCGGAGATGCCATAGAAATCCCTTACAAAGATGACAAAAGTGTCAATTCAATGAGGACCGCCGTTTATCAGTATAACCAGGACAGAGGAGTGAAAATAAAAAGCGGCAAGGACCAAAAGGCAAAGAAGATTTATTTTTATAGAGAAAAATAAAAACTTTCGTCTTCGGCCTGACAAGTATTTTTTTTGATTCTTACAGAACGGAACGTAGCTTTCTGTTGTAATAACATCAGATTTAATACTAATTCTACGTTTCTGTTATGCAAAAGACGACTGTAAAAAAGACTGAAGACCAGCATGATAAACGCTTCTCTAAAGATCATTTGATTAGCCGATTCACCTCAGTCCGTGATTTTAGCATGGAACTGGTGGAGCCTCTGGAGACAGAAGATTTTGTCGTGCAGGCCATGACCAATACGAGTCCGACGAAATGGCACCTGGCCCATGTAAGCTGGTTTTTTGAGACATTTCTATTGGAAAAGGTGTACGATGATTATGAGTCGTTGCATCCACAGTATTCGTACATCTTTAACTCTTACTATTTGCAAACAGGCGAACCGCATACTCGTTCAAAGCGCGGGCTGCTGACGCGCCCCACAGTGCAGGAAGTTTTTGAGTACCGTGAATATGTAAATGAGCAGGTGCTTCAGTTTTTAGAAAAAGCTACGGAAGATCAGCTCAGTGAATTTGGTCCGGTGATAGAAATCGGCAATAATCACGAACAGCAGCACCAAGAGCTGATGATTACTGATTTCAAGTACTTGTTCAGCCAGAATCCGCTACTACCCACCTATAAAGAAATAGAGCTGCCCGAAAGCAAGCCGGTACCATCATTGAACTGGATTTCCTTTGAGGAGGGAATCTATGAAGTTGGGAATGAAGGCCATGAGTTTACCTATGATAATGAGCATCCGCGGCACCGGCGTTTTCTTGAATCTTTCGAAATAGCCGACCGTCTGATAACCAACGGTGAGTTTATAGAATTCATGGAAGATGGTGGTTACGAGCGTTCCGAGCTCTGGCTGGATGACGGCTGGGCTACGGTGAATCAAGAGGGCTGGGACGCTCCACTTTATTGGATTGACAAAGATGGTGAATGGTACAACTTTACACTGTCCGGGTTGCGAAAAGTAGATCCTAATGAGCCTGTTACGCATGTCAGTTATTACGAGGCAGATGCGTATGCACGCTGGGCTGATGCCCGCCTGCCTACTGAAGGAGAATGGGAGGCCGCTGCCGGTGATAAGCCTTATAAAGGCAACTTCGTTGAACAAGGTAACTTTCATCCGCGTCCGTTGCAGAAAGGGGAAAATAAAATTAAGCAGTTATATGGCGATGTCTGGGAATGGACCAAAAGTGCTTACGATGCTTATCCCGGCTATAAGCCCTTGCCCGGCGCGCTCGGAGAATATAACGGTAAGTTTATGAGCAGTCAGTACGTCTTAAGAGGTGGATCATGTGCAACATCACAAAGCCATATTCGCAAGACGTATCGAAACTTCTTTTATCCGGATGCCCGCTGGCAGTTTAACGGGATCAGATTGGCCCGAACTGTTTAAATACTTCGAACTTATGAGTGCAGAGCTAAGCCTTACGCAACAACAAATGCTGGACGATGTTCTGAATGGACTCAGTCAGCAGCAAAAAATGCTGCCAAGCAAGTATTTCTATGATGAGCGAGGATCTGAACTTTTCGAAGAAATCACCCAACTCGAAGAATACTATCCCACCCGTACAGAAACCCGCATCCTTGAAGAACATATCGAAGAAATCTCCCGGGCGATAGGCGAACAGTCGGTGATCGTTGAACTGGGTAGCGGGAACAGCACCAAGACACGCCTATTGCTTGATCATATGTCTGACATCTCGGCTTATGTACCGGTTGAAATTTCGGAGGAGTACCTCATGAAAACAGTCCGCTCTCTGAAAGAGGAATACCCGGATCTTCCTATTAAGTCCGTGTGCGCTGATTACACCAAGCCCTTTCAGATTCCGCCCATAGAGAAGCCGTTCGAGTACTACGTAATTTTCTATCCCGGTTCCACTATCGGGAACTTCAGACCTGAAAGTGCGCAGAAGTTCTTGAAAACGATTTCAAAACTGCTGGTTCCCGGCGGGGGCATGCTGATAGGTGTAGATTTAAAGAAAGAGCGTGATATTTTGGAAGCAGCTTATAATGATGAAAAAGGAGTGACTGCGGAGTTTAATCTCAACATGCTGGTCCGCTTAAACCGCGAGCTTAACGCCGATTTTAATATCGATAATTTTGAACACCTGGCATTCTATAATGAGGAAAAAGGGCGTATTGAAATGCACCTGAAAAGTGAAACGAAGCAGGTGGTTCACCTAAACGGGGAAGCTATTTACTTTGAAAAGGGAGAGACCATCCATACGGAAAATTCTTATAAATATTCTTTAAGTGAATTTGAATCATTGGTGAGCAGGTGGTTCAAGGTGGAGAAAGTCTGGACGGACAAAGACGATCTGTTCAGCATGCAGTATTTAGTGAAACGGTGAATGGAAAACGGATGAAGTGGATTGGGCGAATTTATGCAGGAAACAATAAATTTCTTTCGGCGAAAATCTGTTGTGCTTGTATATCTGTGCTTCTTAAAATTAAGTTTTAGATTTTTATGATATGAAACGAGAAGAACCGGGTCCGGGACAGGAATCTGTTTGGGACTATCCCCGACCGCCCAGACTAGAAAAATGTGACAAGCATGTGCGAGTAATTTTTGGAGGGAAGATCATTGCCGATTCCAGGTCATCGAAAAGAGTACTTGAAACAAGCCATCCTCCGGTCTACTATATTCCTCCGGGAGATGTAAATATGAAGTACCTTGAGAAGGAGTCGGGGAGCAGTTACTGCGAATGGAAAGGACAAGCGCACTACTACAGTATTTCAGTGGGCGACCATATGAGCGAGAAAGCAGCGTGGTGCTATGCAAGCCCCAACCAGAGATTTGAAGGCATTAAAGATCATATTGCTTTTTACCCGCATAAAATGGATGCCTGCTACGTTGATGAAGAAGAGGTGCAGGCCCAGGAAGGCAGCTTCTACGGCGGCTGGATCACTGATGATATTGCAGGGCCGTTTAAAGGAGGGCAGGGAACAATTGGCTGGTAGAGGGCTTTGTAAACCCCAAAAATCGAGCTTCTCAGGCTCGCAATGACAGTAAGGTTTTGCAAAGGTCTCTGGTAATTAATTTCTAAGGAATCATCTTATATGGACGCATTTAGAATTAATAATAAAGAAGAAGAATCCTCACTGCCCAAGCAGCTAATCGTTGGCGCATTGATTCTTGCTATAGTAGTCTCCTTCATCTGGCAGATCAGCCTGGGGCTTTGTCCGGTGCCTTGAAGCTATGTGAAATACTACTTGCAGTTATAGGGGCTCTATTGCAAAAGGGGGCTGCACTTGTTTATTTATGGCCATGATTAAGTTTGAAGAAGTCAGTAAAATATATAGCGGCACAACCTTAGCTGTTGACAGCATTTCTTTTGAGGTGATTGCGGGTGAAACCTTAGGGCTGATAGGCACAAGCGGATCCGGAAAGACGACTATATTAAAAATGATCAACCGTCTGATAGAGCCTACTTCAGGTGAAATTTATCTAGACGGGGTTTCCATCTTTGCTCAACCACCTGAACAGCTGCGGCGTGGTATGGGCTATGTTATTCAACATGGGGGACTTTTCCCACACTATACCGTGGCAGATAACATTGCAACGGTACCCCGATTGCTGGGTTGGGAGGAAGAAAAAATTAAACAAAGAAGTGATGAGCTTTTGCAGCTGGTGGGACTTGACCCCTCCAATTTTAGTCATAGAAATCCCGATGAACTGAGTGGTGGTCAGCAACAGCGAGTGGGGCTGGCCAGAGCACTAGCGGCAGATCCTGATATCTTGCTGATGGATGAACCCTTTGGCGCCTTGGATCCAATCACAAAAAAACAAGTGCGGCAGGAATGCAAAAAGCTGCTAGATCATTTAGAGAAAACTGTCATATTGGTTACCCATGATGTGTTTGAAGCCGTATCCTTATGCGACCGAATATGCCTGATAGATGAGGGGAAAATACAGCAAATTGGAATGCCCGAAGAATTGCTTTTTAGCCCTGCCAATACTTTTGTAGCCTCCTTTTTTGACAATCATCGGCTTCAGCTGGAGATGATGAGTGTAAGTATTGGCGATCTGTTGGAAATTCTTGAAATTGACAACCGGCTTGTTCAAGACGAAAGCTTGTTTTCGCTCATTGAAAATAATCAGCAGTTCGACTCACAGAGCAGCTTAGAAGAGTTGGGAATCTCAACCGGAGACCTTTTCTCAGCTTTGAATGAATACAAGGCAAGGTTCAGGGAGGCAAACGATGATTGACCTTTGGAACTTTGTTGTTGAAAACCAAGCTGAGCTGATGGATCAGACCTCAGAGCATGTAGGTCTGACTTTTATTGCTCTGGCTATTGCCGTGATTATCGGTGTTCCCCTTGCCATTTTATGTACGCGATATCGCAAAATTTCCAATCCCGTACTCGGAGCAGTGGGTATTATTCAGACGATCCCGAGCATTGCATTGCTTGGTTTTATGCTGCCGCTGTTGGGTATTGGAGCCGTCCCTGCTATTACCGCTTTATTTCTTTATGCTTTGCTGCCTATCACGCAATACATATGCCGGCATTGACGAAGTGGATGCCGCCGTGGTGGAATCGGCGCGGGGAATGGGTATGACAGACAATCAAGTTTTACAAAAAGTGGAGCTGCCACTGGCTGCGCCTGTCATTTTTGCCGGTATCCGCACAGCAACAGTAATAAATGTGGGTGTGGCTACGCTCTGTGCTCTTATTGGAGCGGGTGGATTGGGAGAATTCATTTTCAGAGGCATTGCCCTTAATAATGGTGTGATGATTATGGCCGGAGCGCTGCCTGCTGCTTTACTGGCTATTATCTTTGACAAATCTTTAGAAATGATTGAACGCAATATGCATCAGATTCTTAAACCGCTGGCGTATGGCATGGGTGTTCTTCTAATTTTTGCTGCCGTATGGTCCGGCTTTTCACTACTTGCTGATAAAGAATTCAAGGCAGGAGTGCCGCCGGAGTTTTTGGAGCGTCCCGATGGGTATTCCGGACTGGAAGCCCATTATAATCTTGACATTCCAACAGTAGAGATGAATGCTTCATTGATGTACGAAGCTTTGGCTAACAAGCGGGTTGATGTGATTGTGGGGTACTCAACTGATGGACGCATAAAAGCACTGGATCTCAAGGTGTTAAAAGACGATCGCAATTATTTTCCTCCTTACGACTGTTCTCCTTTAATACGGGCAGAAGTACTAGAGTCTCATCCCGGCCTGCGCGAAGTAATTAATAAACTGGCCGGGAAAATAAGTACGCAGAAAATGACAGAGCTTAATAACCGGGTAGATTTCGATAGAGAAAAGGAGTCGATTGTTGCAAAAGACTTTCTGGAAGCTCAGGGTTTTGCAACAGGGGTGTCTCGCAGCGGTGATGCTGATATCTTAATTGGAGGAAAGCTGCAGACCGAGCATTTTATCCTGGCGCATATGTATAAAATACTTATAGAAAACTACACGCAGCTCAATGCGGAATTACGTACCGGTCTGGCCGGAACCCAGATTGCTTTTAATGCACTTATTAATGAAGAAATAAGTTTTTATCCTGAGTACACCGGAACCGGATTGCATGTGCTTTTGGACGCAGATTCTGTGGTTACTCAAGGCTTGAATAATCGCTCAGACGCTGTTTATGACTATGTGAAAAAGGAGCTAAAATTTATCCATGAGCTGATCTTGATGCCGCCTTTAGGATTTGAAAATACCTATGCGCTGATGATGCGCCGCGAACATGCCGAAGAGCTCGGGATTGAAACCATCAGTGACCTGGCTCTGTTTTTAAATAACAGATAAACAAAGAAACCTGTTATGGAACAAAAAGAATGCCCCGGATGTGCCGTTGAAGTGGATGCCGACGCCGAAGTATGCCCTATATGTGGATATGAATTTCCCAAGCAATCTTACAGCGTACAAATTATGGCAGTAGTAATGATTATTCTGCTTTTGATGTGGTTCTTTTTATAGTGCTTGCATAATAGCTGCTACCCCAAAAATTAATTTCATGTCATCCTGAGCTTGTCTCAGGATATAAACTAATGAATGATATAATAGCGAATGTCTTAAAAATCTTCGCTGTCTGATTTAAAAGAGTTGGTGCAAAGGCTATGGCACCAAAATAACCTTTCCGATATTCTTTCGTTCTTCGATATAGCGATGCGCCTCCCCGGCCTCTTCAAAAGTAAAGGTAGTATCCACATGGGGATTCACCCAGCCCTCTTCTACGCCCTGCAAAATTGATTGTGTCCAGCGGGAAGCCTTTTCCGGTTCGTGCCAAAGGTGACCCAGATTTACGCCAAAAACACCCCGGTTTTTATTGAGCAAAGAAAGCGGATGAAAGAAAGGCATTTGAAGAGCCGTTTTTATCAGGTTCCAGTAGGCTTTAATACCGCCCTTTGGACCGGAACTTGCCGTTGAAATGCCAAACATGCCCAGACGTCCGGTTGCCCGCAAGGCCTTATAGCTTCGCTTCCATTCCTTGCCGCCCAGTGGATCTGTGATCAGGTCAACGCCGTGGTCATTGGTCAGCTTCATCAGCTCCTCAAACCAGTCGTTATTGCGGTAATCGATATAGTGATGCAGGCCTCGATTTTTTAAAAATTCCTGTTTGCGCTGACTGGCGGTGCCAAAAGTTGTGGCTCCAATATGCTGTGCAATATCCAGGGCGGCTATACCTACACCGCCGCCTACATTGTGAATCAGAACCGACTCGTTTTTATCCAGTGCTCCCATGCTTACCAATAGCACCCATGCAGTGAGGTAGTTAACCGGTATAGCTGCAGCCTCTTCCCAGCTCAAAGAGGCAGGTTTCTCATAAACCTGTTTCTCTTTCACACACACTTGTTCTGCCTGGCCTCGAAAACGGCACATGGCGATCACTTCTTTGCCTACCCATTGGCTGTTGATGTCATCTCCCGTGGATGTTACTACACCTGAAACTTCGTAACCCATCACACAAGGTTTGGAGGGCCCGTCGGGATATTGCCCTTTGCGGGCAAGAATATCGGCAAAGTTTAATCCGGAAGCTTTTACTTCAATAATGAGCTCATCAGATTTCGGAGTCAGGTCGGGTACTTCTTCTACTTCAAGAACATCATAATTTCCGTTGGCAGTGTTTACAATCTGTCGCATAAGCAGGAAGCCTGATTTTTGAGTTATGAAATGTATTCCAATGTACTGCGATTATGTGAAGATTCAAGAATCATTGTATGCAGATATTTTAAATTTCTTAAAACTATCTGGTGATATTTTTTAAAAAATCACAGTTTTTTATATTTGGTTGGCTTCAAGTTTTCAGGCCTTATAAATATAGACGGCAATAATTATTCAAGCAATTAGGAGTCAACACAAACACTTAACTAAATTTTGGGTATAACTATGTTTTCATCAAGAAAAACTATTTTCAGTTTCATGTTAATTTTTTCCGCGGGTATACTTTTTGCATCCTGCGGATCATCCAGTGGCGGCGGTGAAGCATCTCTGGATGGAGATCTCACCTACGAGGTTGTTGGTACACCCGGAGAATCTGTCCAGCTTTCCCAAAGTAACTATGATGGAAATACCTTCAACTTTGAAACTTTGGAGGCAATTCAAATTCCGCAGTCTGGCAATGCAAGCGGTGATCTACCAGATGGAGATTATGAAGGATATCAGTTGCAGGCTTCTCCTTTTGGTGGAGATATACAAAATTTAACTCTGCGCCTTCTAAGTGATGGAGAAGTGCTGGGTGAAACAAGTGAGCCTGATCCCAACTCTGGTGTATGGATTGTTGAAGTAGGTAATATACCTGACTTCAATCAGTAGAAACTAAATCAACGGCTGGTATTTCAGTTTCCCCTCTTTAACTCTCCATCCGTAGCTCTGCTGCGGAAGGGCCAATGTGTTTCTTGTATTGTTCATTTTGTCTTGATCCGCCAGTAATCGGACACGGTATAAAAGACAGGCTTAATGTGAGTTATTACTTTTTTGAATAAGCAAATCCCGAAGTATCAGCATCACCAAGCAAAAAATCTGGGAGAATTGTAAGTCTCTTGCTATCCCTTTTTTCTTGATACATCCCGAAGTGTCGGGACCAGCAAGCTGGAACCAAAAGATCAAGGGCCTACTACGCCGAAGTAGCAAGGCTACGTAGGCTGTACTACGAATTGTGTAAACGCTTCATCCCGTCGGAGCCGTGGCTTTTGAAGGTCCTTTCGCTATTGTGCAAGTGAACTGAGGGCAAAAACGCGAACAAAAGCCACAGGCCGCCTCCTTGGGTTTCAGCACCAAATTCGAGGCCGGTTTATAACTAAACTAGAGACTAATATGGAATCCCCTCTTGAGAGGGGTGGCTTCTGTGCGTGGTTGCACGGAAGACGGGGTGTGTAAAATAATAGGGCAAATTTTGGTTAAGATATTGACTGACCCACCCCGCTTCGTACCTCAGCACGCCTCCGGTGGAGGGGACTTTTAAAATTAGCAAAGAAAATCCCTTTCTTTAACTCTTCTTCCGTAGTTCTACCCTTTTCCCATCTCTTTCCGTAGCTCTGCTGCGGAAGGAGCAATGTGTTTCTTGTATTGTTCGCTTTTGTCTTGATCCATCTCGAAGTATCGGGACCAGAAGAGCTGGATGTAATAAAATAGAACTATGTGGTGTTCATTTTGGCTTGATCCAAAACGAACCAAAAGATCAAGGCTGCGAAAGCATCGTCGTGGTTATTATTGATACGCTACATGATTTCGATGGTCCATCAAATGCAGGAATAGTTTTTTGATATATTACCGGTGCGAAATCATGCTGCCGCGTATCTGCCAATAACCTAATTCCGACGATGCTTTCGAGGCCGTTTTTAAAATTCTCTCCTTTGAAGAGAGCAAGGTATGTAATGGAATAGCACTATTAAGAAATCCTGGCTAGGAAAGTTCAAAAAGCTAATCCATTGCTAATTATCTCAATCTCTCATGAGCTTCTTGTAGTGGATGCGTTCGGGGTGATATTTCGACCCTAGCCTTTTTTCGCGGTTTTCTTCATATTCCGAATAGTTGCCTTCGAAAAAGTAGGTCTGGCTGTCGCCCTCAAAAGCCAGTATGTGCGTGGCAATACGATCGAGGAACCAGCGGTCGTGTGAAATCACTACTACGCAGCCGGCAAAGACGAGCAGGGCTTCTTCCAGGGCGCGGAGCGTATGCACATCAAGATCATTGGTCGGCTCATCGAGCAGCAGCACATTGGCCCCTTCTTTAAGCATCTTAGCCAAGTGAACGCGGTTACGTTCTCCGCCTGATATTTCGCTGCATCTTTTTTGCTGGTCACTGCCGCTGAAGTTAAACCGAGCGACATAGGCCCGCGAATTGACCTCGCGGTTGCCAAGCTTTACGATATCCTTTCCGCCGGAAATCTCTTCCCATATGGTCTTTTGTGGGTCAAGCGGACGCTTCTGGTTGATATATCCCAGCTCGACTGTACTTCCGGTTTCAAAAGTACCTGAGTCAGGCTCTTCTTCACCGGTAATCATGCGGAAGAGCGTTGTTTTCCCGGCACCGTTCGGTCCAATTACCCCGACAATACCGCCGGGCGGGAGCTTGAAATTCAGGTCTTCCATCAGCAGGCGATCGCCATACCCTTTGGCAACATGGTCGGCCTCAATAACTTTATCGCCGAGGCGTGGTCCGGCCGGGATAAAAATCTCCATGTCTTCGCGCTGACTTTTGCGCTCTTCAGAAAGCAACTCCTCGTACCGGTTGATACGCGCCTTACTCTTGGCCCGCCGTCCTTTTGGGTTTTGGCGTATCCATTCCAGCTCCTGCTCCAGCGTTTTCTGGCGCTTTGACTGCTGTTTTTCTTCTGTTGCCAGGCGCTTTTGTTTTTGTTCCAGCCACGAGCTGTAGTTGCCTTCAAACGGGATGCCTTCGCCGCGATCCAGTTCAAGGATCCAGCCTGCCACATTATCAAGGAAATAGCGGTCGTGGGTGACGGCGATAACGGTGCCTTCGTATCTGTCGAGGTGTTGTTCGAGCCAGGCCACTGATTCTGCATCAAGGTGGTTGGTAGGTTCATCGAGCAGCAGCACATCGGGTTTTTGTAATAAGAGCCGGCACAGAGCTACGCGGCGCGCTTCGCCGCCGGAGAGCACTTCCACAGAAGTATCACCGGGAGGAGTACGCAGGGCGTCCATAGCCTGTTCAAGCTTGCTGTCGAGGTCCCAGGCATCGAGCCGGTCAATTTTTTCCTGCAGTTTTTCCTGACGCTCAATGAGCTTCTCATAGTCGGCATCCGGTTCGCCGAAGGCGGCATTCACTTCTTCATATTCATTCAGCAAGTCTATGGTCTCTTGTACGCCTTCCTGTACAATTTCTTTTACGGTTTTGGAAGGGTCCAGTTCGGGTTCCTGCGGAAGCCGTCCAAAGGTGACGCCCTTCTGGCGGGAGATTTCCCCGAGGTATTCTTCGTCATCACCGGCAATGATACGCAGCAGGGTACTTTTACCGGAGCCGTTGGCGCCCAGGACGCCAATTTTTGCTCCATAAAAGAAGGAGAGGTAGATGTCTTTGAGAACGGTTTGCTGGGGCTTGTATATTTTGCTGACCCCAACCATGGAGAATATTATTTTTTGGTCACTCACGCTAAGGCTATTAAATATTAAAAATTACAGAATGAACAATGGGTGCTTGTTCACAACGGAAGATAAAGGTAAGGGTTTGGGAGGATTTTTCTAACGGAATAATTCTCTCAAAAGCTGTTATCTACTGGGATGATATTGCTTTAATGGGTTAAAAAAGGCCCCTCAACGTAACAGTTCATCTTATCCACATTTAATAGCGAGGGATTTAAATCCCTCGCTATATTCATCTCTATTGTCTTTCCATAGCTTTGCTCTTTACCCATCTCCTTCCGTAGCTCTGCTGCGGAAGGGTAAGGTGTCTTTTGTTTTGTTCTTTTTGCCTTGATCCGCCAGTAGTCGGACACGGTCCAAAACGAAGTGTCGGCACACAATTCGAGGCCATCTTAAAAGTCCCCTCTTGAGAGGGGTGGCCGCCGAAAGGCGGACGGGGTGTGTAAGGTTAAGGGCATTTTTGTTAAATATTGAGCAACCCACCCCGCTTCGTACCTCAGCACCCCTCCGGTGGAGGGGACTAATATGGAATCCCCTCTATAAAGAGGGGTGGATTCCGTGTGAAGTTGCACGGAAGACGGGGTGTGTAAAGTTATAGGGGAGAAGCCTCAAACTTTTGTTTCTCCTTTTTTCTTGATGCACTCCGTGTTCTTGGGACAGGCGGGAGGAAATTCTAAACTTCATCAATAAGAGAGTATCTGCTCCAGTTCACGATTCTGATAGTAGTGACGTCCTTTGATCTGACGCTTTTCCAGTACACCCATCTCTGCCAACTCATTTAGATAATTGCGGGCGGTATTTTCGGCATAAAGTCCGGCATCGGTCAGGTGATTCACTTTGGTAAAAGGCTGAGTGAAAATGGCATTGACCAGTTGGTCGGGGCGCTGAAAGGTTGTTTGCTCCTGAACGGCTTCCAGGACTGCCTGCTTGGCATCCAGTATGTCATTCACTTTGTTAAAGGTAAGCCGGGCTGTTGATTCCACCGCCCGCAACATATACAGCAGCCAGCTTTGCCAGTTGCCCTGTTGAGAAACGCCTGCCAGGGTATCATAATATTCCTGTTTATGCTCAATGATGTATCGGCTCAGGAAAAGGATGGGCAGCTCAATTAATCCGGCCTTGGCTATATAGTGGATATTGATAATACGCCCCGCCCGCCCGTTGCCGTCGCGGAAGGGGTGGATGGCTTCAAACTGAAAGTGGGCAATGGCCATTTTCAATAAAGGTTCGGCAGGGGGGATGGAATCATCGTTTAAAAAATTGATCAGGTTTTCCAGCTTTTGCTCCAATACCTCTTTGCCTTTGGGCGGAGTGTAGATACGCTGTCCGGCATTGGGTCCGCTGCCGCCCTGCCTGATATAAGTTTGTGCAAAAGGGGGACGTATGCCATCTTGGGTTTCTTTGATTTCGTGATACAGGTTAACGACATAATCCATATCAAAAGAACCGTACTGTTGCAGGTGTTCCCATCCCTGCCAGATGGCTTCCCGGTAGCGCAGCACTTCTTTAGTAGCGGGAGAAACACTATCGTCAAATTTGTGGTCGCTGAAGGCCTGGTACAGATCATCGTCGGTGGTAAACACGTTTTCAATGGCGCTGGATTCTTTGGCCTCCTGCAGGGTGATACTGTTGATGAGCAGCGCCTGGTTGGGGATGGCGGTGCTCCTTCCGGCCAGTAGCGCCAGGGCTTCTTTGGCTTTTCCCAGCTGCTCGTAAATATTCACGGTTTTGTACAATTCTTCGTCAATAGGCAGTTCGGGGAGGTCGTTCCACGGGGTGTTGCGATCGGGATTGGTGTGATATAGGGGCTGCTGGGGCATCAATTATTACTATTTTTAATGTTTGCCTTGTAATATGACCTTAACATAAGGCTTTTATGTCATATATACATTAAAAAAGTAATATTTTAATGTATGGTAATATTTTTTGCCTTAAAACATCAACGCCTGTCATTCTCTTTTAATTGGTTTGTATAAAGGCCCCTCAATGTTACAGTTCAGTCTTATCCACATTTAATCGCGAGGGGTTTTAAATCCCTCGCTCTGTTCGGCTTGTCTATCGTCTTTCCAGAGCTCCCGCTCTTTATCCATCTCCTTCCGTAGCTCTACTTTTCCCCATGTCTCCTTCCGTCAGCTCGTGCTGCGGAAGGGTAAGGTGTCTTTTGTTTTGTTCTTTTTGCCTTGATCCGCCAGTAGTCGGACACGGTCCAAAACGAAGTGTCGGCACACAATTCGAGGCCTTTTTAATTAATGCAGTAAACGAAGGGCTGCCATTCTCTTTTAATTGGTTTGTATAAAATCCCCTCTATTAAGAGGGGTGTCCGCCAGGTGGCGGACGGGGTGTGTAGATTTGCTTAAGTAGTTGCCTATGCTTTCGCTTCTTACTCTGTCGGTTAACCCTTTTAGAAGTCTGGGGGTCTATCATGGTCGCCGCATTCGCGGTAGTTCTCTGGAATCTTCGCTCCGAAAAAGAGCACTCATCTCCGGCTTCGACAGGGAAAAACCGGCTGCATCCAGTGATCTCATGCATATCGTCTTCCTGCAACTTAAAGGCCACCCGCAGTTTTTTGAGAACCATGTTGTTGGTGACCGGTGTTTTGATGGGCCGCGGCGGGTGCTTGTCACTTTTGCCGCGCAGGTGATAAATGAGTCCGTCCAGAAAATAGGCCAACAGTTCGTGGCTGGTATCAGTATTGTTTTGGTCATCGTCGGGATTGGAGTCATCAAAGATATGGATGATCTCTTCCCTTTCGGGCTGGTAACCCCTTAGTTTAAGGATGTGAGCAATTTTTACGTCGTCAATATCCAGCATGTAGCGGATGCTTTGTATGATGTCGTCGTTTCTCATATAAGGGAAAGTGAAAGCAGGTATATTCTTGTGGGTTCGCTGTAAAGATAAGGTTTCGAAAGGTCAATATTAGAAATGATCTTTAAAGCTAAAACAATGCCTGTCATCCTATGTTTGAGATTTTAAAAACCGATCTCTTAAGTATTTTCGGAATAAATAGGTAAAAGAAACCCATGAATAAACCCTAAACAAACTTTTACAGCGCCGGCACTACTCATCCTTTACTTATCAGCGCTGAATTTGTTAATTGCTAGTGATTTAATCGCAGCCTAATACACCTTTTATGAAACGTGCATCTTCATTCTTCCTGATTTCACTACTGTTTTTTGTCTTTAACCCGCTGACCTCCAGCGAGGCAACCGCCCAGTCACAGGAAAAAGAAACATATGACTACATCTTTTTCCAGGACATGGAATTTCGGTCAGCCGGCCCCACCCGCGGCGGACGCGTAACCGCCGTTGAAGGGCATCCTGCCCACCCCCACAAATTTTATATGGGAGGAGCCGGAGGAAGCGGCGTATGGAAAACCGAAAACTACGGACAGACCTGGATCAACATCAGTGACGGACAAGGATTTAAAAGTACCTCCATTGGAGCGATTGAAGTCACCGAATCGGACACCAGCATTATATACGTGGGAACCGGCACCGACGGCATCCGCTCCAATGTCACCAGCGGACGCGGCGTGTATAAATCAACCGACGCCGGAGAAAGCTGGTCATTTATGGGGCTCGAAGAAGCCGGGCAGATCGGAGCTATTGAAGCACATCCCGAGAACCCCGACCTGGTGTATCTTGCTGCACTCGGGCATCCCTTTGGCAACAACCCGCAGCGCGGCGTCTTTCGATCTAAAGACGGTGGCGAAAGCTGGGAGAAGGTGCTCTTTTTATCCGACTCCACCGGGGCCATTGACCTTGAACTAAGTCCCGACAACCCGGATGAAATTTACGCCTCTGTGTGGCGCGCCGAACGCAAGCCGTGGACCATCATCAGTGGTGCAGCCGAAGAAAACGGGCTGTATAAATCGACCGATGGCGGCGACAGCTGGGAAAAAATGAGCAACGGACTGCCCCAAGGGTTAACCGGCAAAGCCAATTTCGCCATCTCCCAAGCCAACCCCGACCGCGTCTACGCCCTGCTGGAAGCCAGAGACGAAGAAGAAGGCCTGTACCGGTCTGAAGACCGCGGACAAAGCTGGAAGCTGGTCAGCGATAATGAAAACATCATGACGCGGCCCTTCTATTTTACCAGTATCACCGCGCACCCGAAAAACCCGGATAAAGTATATGTAGGAAATGTGCGCTACTGGGTTTCGGAAGATGGCGGTGAAACTTTCGAACGAAAGCCTGTTACCCATGCCGATATTCATGACCTGTGGATCAATCCGGAGAAACCGGACATTCAGGTACAAGGTAATGACGGCGGGGCTACCGTAACCCTTGATGGTGGCGAAACATGGTCTACCCAGCTCAACCAGCCCACAGCCGAACTCTACCAGGTGTATACCGATGACCGCTTCCCCTACCGGCTCTATGCCGGCCAGCAGGATAACACCACCATTGCCGTACCCAGCCTGCCACCGTATGACAGTCCGGCCGGCTCGCAAGGATGGTGGCAAACCGTAGGCGGCTGTGAAACGGGTCCCGCCGTACCGGCAGCAAACGACTCCGAAACCGTGTACGCCAACTGCAAAGGCCGCTTCGGCAAATACAACGTGCAAACCGGTCAGGAAAAACAGTACTGGGTAGGCGCGCAGTATATGTACGGACGTAATCCCGCTGACCTCATCTATCGGTTCCAGCGCGTATCACCCATTGAAATTTCTCCGCATGATTCCAGCGTAGTGTATCACGGCTCGCAGTATGTGCACCGTACCGACGACGGCGGAGCCACCTGGGAACAAATCAGCCCGGACTTAACCGCTTTCAAACCGCAGTTTCAGATGGCATCCGGCGGACCCATCACCCGAGACATCACCGGCGAAGAACATTACAGCACGCTCTACAGCATCCGCGTGTCGCCGCATAACCCCGACGTGATCTGGACCGGAGCCAATGACGGGCCCGTGCATATCACCCGTGATGGCGGCGAAACATGGACAGAGATCACTCCCGAAAATCTTCCCGAAAACGGACGCGTCGATGCCATTGAGCCTTCGCCACACAACCAAGGCACCGCCTATATTGCCGTACACCGGCGCCTGCTGGATGATTTCGATCCCTATATTTACAAGACCGAAGATTTTGGCCAAAGCTGGACGCACCTCACCCCCGGAGATAACGGGCTGCCCAACGGCTATCCCACGCGGGTCGTGCGCGAAGACCCCAACCGCGAAGGCCTGCTCTATGCCGGCACCGACTGGGGACTGTTTGCTTCTTTTGATGACGGCGGAAGCTGGCAGCAGATCAAAAACGGGCTGCCCAATTCACCCATCACCGATATTCGCGTGACGCACAACGACCTGGTGCTCTCCACCATGGGACGCGGTTTCTGGATTATGGACAACCTCAGCGTGCTGCACCAGCTCAGCGATAACCTGAACCGGAATGAGCACCACCTGTTCACCCCCGACACCGCCTACCGCTTTGATTATGACGGCGGAAGCTATAACAGCGGATCGCCCGAATACCCCGAGCCCGGAGCCATGATCGACTTCTACCTGGCCGATACCACCTCAACGCCGGTACTGCTCGAAATTCTGGATGCCAACGGCAACCGCGTACGCAGCTTTGCGGCTACCTCCGGCGATGATGAAGATACCGATGAAGGGGCTGATGACGGAGCCAACATGATGGCGCCCGGACCTATTCCCGGTACCGCGGGCGACCTTACCATCAAACAGGGCCACAACCGCTTTATCTGGAACCTGCGCTATCCCGGACGCACCATCTCTTCCGATGATAACGAAACCTACTTTGGAGTTGGCGCCGGACCCACGGCCGTGCCCGGATCTTACACGGTGAAGCTCACCATTGGCGATCAAACCTTTGAGGAACCACTGACCATTGCCATGGATCCCCGCGTAAAAGCCGAAGGCGTCACCATGGAAGACCTGCAGGCCCAGCTGGAGCTGAACAAGCAGATCCGCGACGTGATTGGCCGGGCAAGCAAGCTCTCGGCCCGCATCGACACCATTCGCACCAAGGTGGAGAAGGCTTCTGAAGAACAGCCTGATGATACCAACCTGCAGGAAGCGTTAACTTCGATTGATGAGGTGTACAGCGAGCTGGAAACTTCGGAAGAAGGCAGCTACCAGCCTCCTATGCTCATCGACCAGATGGAATACCTGTACTATATGACTATCTCTGCCGATCAGCGTCCCGGCCGCGATGCCTACCAGCGTTTTTACAGCCTGCGCTGATGAGCTCAATGACATCCAAGCCCGATGGGAAGAACTGCAAAGCAATATTGAAGATCTGAATTGGGGTGAGAAGAGATAGAATAAAATTGACACTTACTTTTCCTTAATTAAATCAATTGATTACTATTAATTGTAATTGACCTTTTTATAACTTTTTAGATTAAACCAAATGAGTGGAATAATGGACAAAAGATGAATTTAGTTATAGCTTTTGCACTTTATTGTCAGTTTGAGTTTGGTAAAATTCATCACCGTAATCCGACAATTAAAAAAGTAGCGAATCAGATTGATAGAACACCATCTGCGCTATCTATGAAGATGGCGAACTTGGCAAGTCTCGACCCTGCAATTCTTGAAAGTGGAAGATCTGGTTTAGGAAATGCATCTAAAAAAGATGAAGAAGTTTGGGATGAATTCCATAATGATTGGGATACAGCAATAGAGAAAGCTCAGGATCTTCTCGACAATAATTTTCTAACTGAAGAAAATGAAGAAGACTTTAGCTCAAAAGATAAAACTACTGAAGTCAAAGTACGTCGATAAAACAAAGCTTTTTCCGAAATGCGATTTTATCCAGCTACAAAAGAACTTGTTGTATATCAGGATTGAATTATTCCAAGTTTTTAATAGCTAGCCATATTGTTCCATGGAGCGAAGATAAAAATAACAGACTTAATCCTAGAAACGGACTTTGCCTCTCCGTTCTTTATGACAAAGCTTTTGATTTAGGTTTTATTACGATTACACCTGATTTTGAAATCAAGGTATCCCAAATATTAAAAGATAAGGCTACAGACCCATTCAGTAGAAAGAACTTACATTCAATTGAAAACAAAGAGATCTCTTTACCTGAAAAGTTTCTCCCAGCTCAAGAATTTTTAGAATATCACAACAAAAACATATATAAAGAATCATAAGATATGTGGGCAATTACTGAAGATAGTTGGAGCAAAAATTATAAATGGTTTTTAGTTGATGAAGGGAAAATTCAATATGCTTTCAAAAACCACATAGCTGCGCTCACATATCAGAACCAAGGTCGGCTAGATTATATGCTATTAACTAATCTGGATAATATAACTCACGACACCATGCTTGATCCCAGCGAATTCCAATCATGGAGCAACAAAATTCAGATCTGTATAGGATTAGAATAATTGTCAATCACGATTACAACTCCCGTCCCGGCATTTTAAATACCTGATCCTGATTCCAGGCAATGTATTTCACACTGGGTTCATAAACCGAACGGACAGGTTTTGTAATTACTTCCCCATGATATTTTACCAGCCATAAATCAAAACCGTCCGTACCTACAACCTTTTCAGATACTAAAAACTGTCGGTTTTTATCGAGAGTGAAAGCCCCGAGATCAAACAGCTTGTGATG
The DNA here is from genome assembly GCA_034521755.1 of Balneolaceae bacterium. Classification (GTDB taxonomy): domain Bacteria; phylum Bacteroidota; class Rhodothermia; order Balneolales; family Balneolaceae; genus JAXHMB01. The sequence continues at coordinate 120,817 of JAXHMB010000004.1, read as the reverse complement.
TAGCGTACATAAAGCGATTCCATTATTTACAGTATCGGGACCACCGGCACTGTGCCATTTAATATGGGCCGCCTCAATGCACAATGTTTTTGCTCCCATGCGTACATCAAAGTTACATACCGCACAGCGATGCTCATACGCTTGCAGCACTTTGCGTCTAAAATCAGGATCACGCTTTTGTTTCGTTATTTGCAGTCCACTTGGATTAAAGCCTGTCTCGTGAATAATATCCTCATGGATTGTATCTGGAAAATGAGAAGCAAGAATATTCATTCCTATTTCTGAAGCTAATGCTGTATCATTTTTAAGTATCGCATAAACTTCTTTAGTAAAACCCGCCGAAATATTTTTTTCTCGCAAATCAGTTTTCTTAACATCACCACTGGCATTGACAATCAACTCCTCTGCCCTTTCTACTCCCCAAATGCCTTCATTTTGAAGCCTCCAAAAAGGGTAATGGGTATTAGATGCATTTCTTGGAGTTCCAAACTCTAGCAACAGTTCTTCTAACTTCCCTTCAATACTTGGATAAGCCAATAATCTTTGATCCTTATTCTGTAGATAGCTTAAAGCTAAAAGAACCAACAGAGGTTTATGAGGAGCACGCTGGTCTCCATTTTGCCAGACTGTCAAAGTCTGAAACTTCTCTATTATTTCTTTTCTGTTCATAAAGTAGAATTCTTCTAATAAGATCAGAGTATATATATACAAAGCCATCATTTTATTACAAAATAGAGATTGTTTGACCCCTTTTTGTTTTTCCCCTCCACACCCAGTGGAATACCACATGAGTGGCCTCCTCCCAAAACTTCGGGAGGAGATTCCCAGTTGATGGGTTTTGAGATTCCTCATTCAATCATCAGCTGCTTGTTTCAGGGAGATTCTTTCGGTTCATTGCATTCACCTCAGAATGACAGCCATTGGTTGAGAGTATTTGACGATGGACAGGATGTCTCAGCTTGGTGCTATTAAAACGGAGTCAGCATTCCGGCCTCGGAATCATGGAAGAAGATAAAAGCGGCCTTGAATTTGGTGCTGAAGACAGTTTAAAAACCCGGCCTCGGAATCATGGGCGGAGATCAGAGGGCGAGATGGATTATTTTGTACCGGTCTTATTTAATTATCAAGCAAGGCAGTTCAAGGACCATCAAAATAATCCCGCCCGGAGGTCGCAGCCGGGACCATGGTTCCCAGCCGGCCCTATGGAATGCCACATTGTGGCCCTGGCTACGCCAGGATTCCACGGGGCCGGCGACGTTTTTTCCCGAGTATTCGGGACGTTTTTGCGTCGTTCCAAAAATGGAACAAGACAAAAAATACACAGCAGAAACCTTGATTAAGCTAGCCTTCCGCACCAGACCCCTACTTCACTAAAGTTACGAAGGACATGCTACGGAAGGAGATTAGAAAACACCCCTCGTCCCGCCTTATGTCGGACACTCCCCTGGAGGGGAGATTCCCGGTCTCGGATCGGGAAAGCAGCGGCCGGCCGGGAAAGAGCTCAGCATTTAAATTAGATTGCCGTTTATAATAGCGAGGGATTTAAATCCCTCGCTATTGCATGCATGCCGGATATCTATTGAAGGTCCGAGTAGGTTTAAAAAACCTACTTCCTCTTCACCAATCCACTACCACCCAGAATAGCGACCACGGCTCCCGCCACAAGCATTAAAATAGCTTCGGTTGAACCCGATCCGCCAAAAGCCTGGTCCAGCTCCGAGCCAAAAGAGTTGTATTCCTGGTATCCAAAATAGAGCAGCAGCGCTCCGGCTATCAGCAGTACAATAGAAATAATTCGTTTCATGGTGTCCGTATCTGAATTGGTTTGGTTTCTTTTTATCTAAGAATTTTAGAGAGCAAGCGCAATGGTAATTATAGATTTTGAGTAATAGAGTCCTTTGCAAAACCTTACTGTCATCACGCCTCGTCCCGCCCAAGCGGGGAACGAGGTGTGGCGATCTCCTTTTAGAAACTTTGATCGGAAGATTGCCTGCCTATGCCGAAGCTTTTGTAATATGGCGTGCCATATACGAGAGGCTCCGCGCAGGCAGGCTTCGTCGCTTCGCTCCTCGCAATGAACACCGGTGCATGAAGCGTGGCAATCTCATGTAAATATGTGTAAGATCAAGGCTACTTTTTGGGGAAGGTTAAAGTAAATTTTGCACCGTTCTTATTGGATATTTTAAGGTCGGCCTCCAGCTGTTTTTTAAACGTATCAATGAGCATCATGCCCAGCGAATGGCTTTCTTCTATGCTGAAATCATCGGGAATCCCTTCACCGGTATCTGCAACAGTAAGCACTAGGGCATTGCCTTTATTCTTCATTGAAATCCGTATCTCTCCCTTATCTTTTCCTATAAAGGCATGCTTAAAAGAGTTCACTACAATTTCATTGATGATCAGGCCGCAGGGAATAGCCTGATCCAGATTCAAATAAATATCATCAAAGTCGAAGCTTAGTTTAATATCTTGCCCTTCTTCTTCGAACGTGTTGTGCAGGCTCTTAACCAGCTCTTTAATGTACTGCGACATTTCGATATCGGTAAGGGTTGAGGTATTATACAGTTTGTCGTGTACCAGGGCCATCGATTTTAACCTGGACTGACTGCTTTCTAATACCTGGCGGGCTTCCTCACTTTTGGTTCCGTCCATTTGCAGCTCAAACATGGCGGACATCATAGCCAGGTTATTTTTCACCCGGTGATGAATCTCTTTAAGAAGTATTTCCTTTTCTTGCAGCGACTGCTTTAAATCTTTGGTTTGGCTCTTTACTGTTGAGCGCAATGAGAAAATCCATGCTATAACAATCAGCAGCAAAATTCCTCCAATTGAACTCCAAAACAGAAGTTGGTTTTCGGATAAGCCTATGATATTAAGATCTTGTGCAGTTCTGAGATGCAGCTTAAAGGTAGGCTCAGTGTCTACCTGGTTTTGTGCATCGGGATTGTAAAGAGATAAAATACCGGTCACTTTAAGGTCATCACCTATACTGATGGATTCAAAATCGAAATGGTTATAGTCTGAGTGAAAGTTGGTGACATATACCATGATAGAATTTTCGGCATTATCATCCGGAGCGAACATCAGGTATTTTCCATTGAACTGTTCACCCTTTCCTACAACAGTTCCACTTCCGCTAACCAACGAGCCTTCATATTTTGCAAGGTTTTCCATGGCCTTATTCAGCGGCACCATATCAAATGCTTTGCCAGAGCTCGGGAAAACGTGGTAGTTTAATACCTTTAACTCGGTAAGCCCATAGTATTGCTGAACAACCCCGGTGGCAATAAGGCTATCGCCGCGGTTTACTTCTTCATCAATAGTTCTGGAAAAAAGAGAAAGGCCGGTTGTATCACTCTGAATAAAAATCTGCAGAAATCGTTCATGAAGTTTCCCTGATGCTACTGTAGCTCTCCCGCCTACTCTGACGGTGTCGCCCATCAAGTCAGGCATACCATCATTGTCAGAGTCCACCTTAACTTTATCCAGTTCTATAATATCATAAGTGGATGCAGATTGAGCAAAGGTAATATTGTTACATGTAAATAGAAGCAGCAACAAGCCCCAAAAGGGTATAGACCTCCTTTTAGTCCTCTTGAAATGAGCCATCGGGTAAATTTAATCTGTTTTATCTTAACTGAAACCTAATTAAATGTAAGGCTTGTTTTACAAAGTTCAACATTAAAAGATGTTTAATCTGCCTGCAGGATGTAGGTGTTTTTAGTTTCCCGGTAGGTAATTTACCTACTCGAAAATAGGCTTATCTACGAATTACCTTTGGGAATAGAAAAGGCTATGTTGGTTATACCTGCAGAAGGTTAGCAAGTACGTAAAAAACAAATATTTAGTTCGTTAACTAATTTTAAAAAACATTTTGAACAGGCAGCCCGAGATAACAGAATAATTTTGTAGATATTAATCATACAATGAACATTTCTTCTACATATAACTTACAATTGCTGAGAAGCATCGACATGAATACAAAGCCTGTAATAATGGTGTGTCTCAGCAATCCTGCCGACTCTGAGCTTATCATGGAACTTTTGCCTGATAGGTACGAGATAATAGTATCAGAAGATGAGCTGCTGAATGATGATTTTGATATCTGTGTAATTGACAAGCCCTCCTTTGAGATACATAAAAAAGAAATCGTTTCTTATAAAGAACAGAAATCTCCTGTACAGGTCCCTTTCCTGCTATTTGTAAAAGGAGACCAATGGTCAAGGACCTTAGACCCTGCATGGAATATTGTAGATGATGTTATTCCTGTTCCAACCCCGGCGCCTATCCTTATTTCAAGGATTGATACGTTATTGCAATCACGGAAACACTCATTAGAGCTTAAAAGAAAAACAGAGGAACTCGAATTATTTAAGCAGGCCATTGATGCCACCAATGTGGGAGTAACCATAGCTGATGCACAACAAGAGGATGACCCGATTGTCTATGCAAATGAAGGATTTAGAAAAATGACAGGGTACAACATCGGGGAAATCATCGGTAAGAACTGTCGATTTTTACAAAATGATAATCGGGAGCAGAAAGCGGTTAAAGATATTCGTTCTTATATCGTTAATAGCCAGCAGGGTAATGCCCGGCTTAAGAACTATAAAAAAGATGGAACACCTTTCTGGAATGAGCTGAGTATTGCTCCTATAGAAGACGACAACGGAGTTGTAACGCACTTTATAGGAATACAAAAAGATGTTACAGAACTTATAAACACTCAGGATGCGCTAAGGGAGAGAAATAAGGAAAAAAGCTGCTTATATCGTATTGGAAGTTTAGGAAGAAAGCATGATGATATTGATAAAATACTGCAAGAAGCAGCTTCCATTATTCCTGATGGATGGCAGTATCCGGAAATTACCGAGGCCATAATAGAGTTTGATGGCAAGCAATTTAAAAGCAGCGGGTATAGAGATGCGCCGTGGAGCTTAACTTCAGAAACCGAGATAGAGGAAAAAAATCTACTAGTCAAAGTTGTATACCGGGAGGAAAGGCCAACGGAAGATGAGGGCCCTTTTATAGCTGAAGAGGTAGAACTTATTGGTGCAATCAGGGATACGCTTTTTTTGGAAATTGAAAGCATTTTATCTCGACAGAAATTAGAAGAACGAGAAAGATTTTGGGCACAGCTGATCGAAAAAAACCCGGCACTTGTCCAAATAATTGATAATGATAAGATCAAGTTTATCAATAAATCCGGGGCGGCATTGTATGGAATAGATGACCCGGAAGAGCTGATAGGGAAGCCATGGAAAGACTTTGTTAATTTTGGCGAAGCTAATGTTGGTGTTGTTGATGAACGCATCAAAAATGTTTTGAAAGGAGAAGCATCACCGCCAAGGATTTTCAAGGCATGGACGGCTGATGACAATATGCGATATGTTGAGTTGCAGTCAGTTCCTATTATGTACGAAGGGAAACGGATGATGATGACGGTAGGTCAAAATGTAACTGAGAGAGTGAATTTTGAAAAAGAACTGCAGCAATCACTTAACGAAAAGGAAGTACTATTACAGGAGATCCATCATAGAGTAAAGAATAATTTAGCTGTTGTTTCAGGTTTATTACAGATCCAGCGTTTTAGCTCAGACGATGAAAATGTAAACAAAGTACTTGCCAACAGTGAAATGCGCATCCGGTCAATGGCGCTCATACACGAGAAGCTATATCAGTCTAATTCCTTATCCGAAATCGATTTTAAGGCATATATAGAAGATCTTTTAAAAACCATCAGAAAAACAATACAGTTTGATGAAGATATTGAGGTTCAGATAAATTGTGATTCCGTTTCCGTTAATGTGAATCAGGCTGTACCCTGTGCTCTTATTCTAAATGAGCTTGTATCTAATGCAATGGAGCATGCTTTTGAGGATAGTAGCGGTGGAAAAATCACTATTAATATCCATGAAAGTGAAGGGCGGCTGGTTGTTAAAGTGGCTGACAATGGAAAAGGAATGCCGGAAGATTTTGATCTCAATAGTGTGGAAACGATGGGCTTCACTATTGTCCAAACTCTTTTTAAGCAACTGGAAGCTGACTTTGAAATAAATACGGAGAACGGCTCGCAAATTTCATTTTCTTTTGAAAAGCGCGATCGAAAAGGATCGAGCAGCAACCTGGTGTAGAGTTGCTTTCTTACGTTCTTAGGCTAGCAGATAACCGGCTGCAAGTTCTTTATAATCGGCAACTTGTCTGTCAACCCAATCCAGGTCTTTATTCATTTCTTTAGCCATGAGTTTGGCCACGGGTTCGGCCATTTCCATGCTGGCCCGGGCATCCAGCAGCAGGGCACGTGTTCGGCGTGCCAATATATCTTCAACAGTTTGGGCCATTTCGTTTCGAACACCCCAGATCACTTCCGAGGGTTTGTATGGCAGTTTAGGATGTATGGGTTCGTCCCATCCTTCCTGTTCTTTGGCGATCTTCTTAAGCGCCAGGGCGTCCGATCCATACATGCCATAGGGTTCAGCAGCTTCTGCATTTTTAAGCCAGCCATGCAGTCTTAAGTTTTCAGTAACTGATTTGCGTTCGTCAAGCCCTGCTACAAGAGCTGCTTCATTTACGGTGTCTTCAGCCATTTTACGATAGGTGGTCCACTTTCCGCCTGTGATGGTAACCAGCCCGGACGGATCAATAAGGAGCGTATGGTCGCGCGATATTTCGGAAGTATCATCGCTGCCTCCCCGTGAGACCAGTGGACGCAGCCCTGCAAATACGCTGAGTACATCTTTGGGCTTTGGATCTTTTGTGAGATACCGGGCGGCATGGGTCAGCAGAAACTCTATTTCTTCGTCAAGGGCCCTGGGTTCAAGGGATGGAGATTCAACCGGGGTATCGGTGGTTCCGACAATAATTTTATCGTGCCAGGGTACGGCAAAAAGAACACGGCCGTCATCGGTTTTGGGAACCATGATGGCACTTTCGCCGGGCTGAAAGGATTTGTCCAGCACGATATGGACGCCCTGGCTGGGTTGTATAATAGAATTCACTTCTTCGTTATTCATTTTCCTGATGCTGTCGGTAAATACACCGGTAGCATTCACAACAACACGCGCCTGAATGTCAAAATCCTGTCCGCTTTCCTGGCAGGTTGCGGTAACTCCCGAAATCAACTTATTGGCTTTTTTGAGTCCGGTAACTTTAATGTAATTAAGGCCTACACCGCCTTCATCAAATAAGGTTTGAAGCAAATTGATAGCCAGCCGGGAATCATCAAACTGGGCATCATGATAAATGACCCCTCCGTCGAGCCCTTCAGGTTCCAGGGTGGGAATGTATTCTAGCGTTTCTTCTACAGATAACCGTTTTGAGGATCCAATACCGAGATCACCGGCCAGCTTGTCATAAATCTTGAGGCCAATGCCATAGAAAGGCCCTTCCCACCAGTCGTAGTTGGGTACAATAAAGGATTGGTTGGTAACCAGATGAGGAGCATTTTTCATGAGCAGCCCACGTTCGCGAAGTGCTTCAAGAACTAAAGCTACGTTGCCCTGACGCAGGTAGCGTACTCCGCCGTGTACCAGCTTGGTGCTGCGGCTGGAGGTTCCTTTAGAAAAGTCGTGCTGTTCAAGTAACAGCGTTTTGTATCCCCGGGAAGCTGCTTCTACAGCCGTTCCCAAGCCTGTGGCACCTCCGCCAATGATAATAAAATCCCAAATTTCGGAATTGTCTTTAAGCTGCTGTATGTGCTTGTCTCGGTCCATAATGAATATCCGGTTCACAGATAAATAACGGATTATTTGGTGCAGATCATAATTGTTGACACCCCTCGTCCCGACTTATGTCGGGCCACTCCCCTGAAGGGGAGATTAAAATACAGGGATAGGCATTTTTTGCTATATTTTTAAATAAAATATTCATCTCCCCTTGAGGGGAGATGTCACAACGTGACAGAGGGGTGTTAACTATGGGAAGAAATAAAATAATACCTTATAAAAGTCACCTTTTACCTATTGCAAGAAAACTTAGAAAGAATATGACCCCGGGCGAAGTCATCATGTGGCAGCATATTCGTAAAAGAGCTTTGGGATACCAGTTTCATAGACAGGTTCCTATCGATGAATATATAGTAGATTTTTACTGCCATGAGTTGATGTTAGCTATTGAGATAGATGGTGCTTCTCATGATTTTCCTGAGGCTTCTGTTTCTGATTTGAAAAGGCAACAAAGATTGGAAAAGCTGGGAGTAGAATTTTAAGATTTGAAGAAAGTGAAGTACAGAAAAATGTTGAGAATGTGAAAGCGGTTATTTCAAGTTGGATAGCTGATAATGTAAAATAATAGGGCAAATTTTGGTTAAGATATTGATTGACCCACCCCGCCTCATTCTTCGGCACCCCTCAACGTAACAGTTCATCTTATCCACATTTAATAGCGAGGGATTAAAATCCCTCGCTATCTTCATCTCTATTGTCTTTCCGTAGCTCCACTTTTTTCCATCTCCTTCCGTAGCTTTTTTCTTTCCTCATCTCCTTCCGTAGCTCTGCTGCGGAAGGGTCAAGGTGTCTTTTGGCTTATTCCTTTTAGTTTGATCTGCCAGTGTCGGACACGGTACAAAAGGCACAAGCTTTCTCCTTGGTTTTCGGCACACAATTCGAGGCCGGTTTACAACTAAAACAGAGACTGACTTTTAGTCCCCTCTAGAGAGGGGTGTCCGCCGTTGGCGGACGGGGTGTGTAAAGTTAAGGGCATTTTTGTTAAATAGTTGAGCAACCCACCCCGCCTCATTCTTCGGCACTCCTACCGGGGAGGGGACTGTTAAGAATTAGCAAAGTAAGTCCCCTCAAGGGGAGATTATAACTGCTCATCCAGCAAATCCGAATAGGAAACAGCCACCAAATCTTTGTCAGAAATATCAAACAGCTGCAGGTAGTGGTTGCATTGCTCCCTAAGTCTGGCTTCACCAAGCGTACCTTCTTCGTCAATGGCTTCGATTTCAACAAAACTTCCAAGTTGTTCAACCTTATCGATATGAAATTTAACATTGTCGATAAAGTAAATCTTGCGCTGCTTGTCAACCACTTTCCAGACTCCCAGTGCATTACTTAGTAGTTTTTTCATGGCTTTGGGGTGATCCATGGGCACCAGATTGATTTCGGATGTTTTGGGCTGCTTGGTGTTGCTGCGCTTGTAATAAATGAGATTGTTCTCAATAGTTCCTTCACGCAGTTTAAGTCTTCCATCAGGGATATTGAAATAGGTGTCTATTTGGTGGTCAGTGCCTTTAAAATCGGCATCATGTTCTTTGAGTATAGCCTGGATTTTATCCGGATTACTACACCGGGCTTTTATTTCGACATTTTGTATAGGCATAGGTGTTATACTATATCATCATCTTCAACGCCGGCCCAGTTGAGGTAGAGCTGTCGTACTTCTGCGATATGCCGGTCGATATTTTCTGCAGTCCAGCCTGATGTGTCAATCTGTTGGTGTACATGGCCTACAGCTTTTCCGGCACGGACCATCAGCGAGCCGCCGGAGCTCAGTTCACGGTTGCCTTCAAAATAGATGGGGACGATAGGATAATCCAAGTCCATAGCCATGTGAAAGGGCCCTTTTTTGAAGGGACCGATGACGCCGGGATGTTTGCGAGAGCCTTCGGGGGCCAGCAGTATGGAAAGTTCATTGGATTTAATGCGCTTATATACATTCTTTAGCGTAGCCACAGCCCGTTCTGAATTTTGCCTCTTGATAAAAACCTGTCCCGTAATATGGCCCAGCAGAAAGAAAATGGGGTTGTATTGCAGTTCCCATTTTGCGACAAAGCGAGCCCGGGGCAGGCCCAGGGCAAGGATAGTTAGCAAGTCAACTGTAGAACTGTGGTTAATAATATAAACGGCAGGGTGTGGAATCTCATTGGCATCATTGTGCAGCTTGATGGAAAAATCAATGCCGGAAATCCAGAGAACCGGCTTCACCATAAGGGGGGCAACCTGTTCTACAATAAGATTAGTGGCACGCCCAAAACTTATAATCAGCAGTGCCAGAATCACAGGCGTTGCAATCAAAAAAATGATAAAAAATACGAGCATGCCCAGAATGCTGCGGACATAATCGATAGCTCGTAAATCAGTGGTACTCATACATGCTGCTTGTGATTGCTGTGATCAACAGAATATATAGATGTAGTAGCCAACTGCAAACTGCGCAAGATTATTTGATTCGTATTGATGTTTTATACAGATTGCACCATTAAAAAAAATCAAATACTCCGATATGTCAGACAACAACGGATCGTTTTTTTCGAAGCTTTCAAAAGGCAATCGCATAAACCTGATTATTGCCACGATACTGATCGTGCTGGGAATATTTTTTCAGGGACAATTTCCGCAGTACGGAGACCACTACGGATTCTGGTCGGTCATGCCGCCCTTTATCGCCATCATTCTGGCATTTTGGACCAAAGAGGTAATCAGCTCGCTTTTTGTGGGCATCGCTTTTGGCGGCGTCATTGCCGGTAACGTAAACGTGGTGGATGAGTTTCTGCTTCCCTCCATTGGCACAGAAGATTTTGCACTCATTCTGCTGGTGTATTTGTGGTCGCTTGGCGGACTCATTGGCATCTGGACGCGCACAGGCGGAGCCGAAAAATTTGCCGAATGGGCCAGCAATAAAATTGTACGGGGACCCAAATCCGCCCGCTTTTTTACATGGATGATGGGCCTCATTTTCCACCAGGGCGGCACCATCAGTACGGTGCTTACCGGAGCGACCGTCCGCCCTATCTCTGACAAACACAAGGTTTCTCACGAAGAGTTGGCTTATATGGTAGACTCCACCGCTTCACCGGCCGCCACCATCATCCCTTTTAACGTGTGGCCCATTTATGTGGGCGGACTGGTAGCCGGCACCATCCCGTTGTTTCCCTCTACGCAGGCCGGCATTCAGTTCTTTTTCGAGAGCATCATTTTCAATTTTTACGGCATCATTGCGGTACTGATGACGCTCATGTTTGCCTGGAACTGGCTGCCGTATATACCGGGCAAAAAGATGCGCGCAGCTATTGAGCGGGCCAAAACCACCGGGGAGCTGGACCGGGAGGGGGCAGAGCCGATGTCAGCCAAAGAGCTTACCGAGATGCAGATTCCCGAAAACTATAAGCCGGGCCTGCTCGACTTTTTTGGTCCGATAGGCACGCTGCTGGGAGTAGCTATTTTACCTTACGTGTACGACTTTTTTATCCTGGGCAATCGCGAAGATCCCACCCTGCTGATTGCCGAGGCGTTTGTGCTGGCAGTGCTTGCCGGTATGTTTATTGCGTTTGCCAAAGGGATGGATCTTAAGACCGTGATCGACGGCTTTGTAGACGGGTGCAAGGGCGTTACCATTGGTGCCATAATTCTGGCACTGGCCGTTTCGCTAAAGAGCGTGGCCGATGCCGTAGGTACGGCGCCCTATGTGGTTGAGCTGATGGGTGACGTGATAACACCGGTGGCGCTTCCGGCGCTGCTGATGGTGTTGTGCATGATCGTGGCGTTTTCTGCGGGCACCTCGTGGGGCACGTACGCTGTGGTTTTTCCCGTGGCTATGCCGCTGGCCTGGGCAGTGATGCCGGATGAATTTTTCCTTATGCTTTGTTTTGGCGCTGTAGTGGGTGGGTCTGTTTTTGGTGATCAGTGTTCACCTATCTCGGATACTACAATCTTGTCATCGCTCTCAACGGGCTGTGACCTGATGGATCATGTATATACGCAGATACCGCTGGCGCTCACAGCTGCGGGTATTGGGGCAGTGTTGTATATATTAATGGTAATTTTGTTTGTATGATCCTTAATCTTATATGTATGAAGTCTTATCATTTAGTAATACTACATGTTCTCTTGATAGTCTTTCTTTTTACTGCTTGTTCCGATCTAGAATCTGATATTGATTCTGAGGATGCGAAAAAGACTATACAGAATTTCTTTACGGCCCTTTCAACTGCAGATACCTTATTGTTGAATCAGGTTACCACTGGTGATTTTACGCTTTATGAGCATGAGGAAATTTGGAATAGAGACAGCCTGCTTAGTTTGATGTCTGCAACGGAAGGAAGAATATGGGAAATCCAAGACTTTGAGTCGATATCGAGAGAGAATATAGCGCATGTGTATTATTACAATATCAGCAGAAATCCGGAAGGGCGTTCCTGGCTCGAAAGCGCGCTCCTGATAAGAAATGATGGGCGGACTCAAATTCAATTTATGCACTCTACTAAACTGTATTTGAGCAACTAATTTTCTTCGCTTAGCTGAGAAGTACAATTTGGGCACCGGGTAGCTTCAGTGGCAATCTCTGAGAAACAGTAAGGGCACTGTTTAATTTTAGGTACGGAAGGTTCGGGAGCTTCTTCCGGACGTTTTAGCTTGTTGATATTTTTGACCAGCAGGAATACGGCAAAGGCTACAATGCTGAAGCTGATAACAGCGTTAATGAATGTGCCGTACTTAATAACAATAGCTCCGGCTTCTTGCGCCATTTGCAGGGTTTCATAAGGCGGTGCTGTTGTTCCTTCTTTAATGACCAGGAAAGCCTGAGAGAGATCGACATTGCCCAGCAGGGGGCTGAGGGCTGGCATAAACACGTCCTTTACCAGTGATTGAACGACGCTGGTAAAGGCTGCACCAATGATGATACCTACCGCCATGTCAATAACGTTGCCGCGGACGGCAAAGGCTTTAAATTCTTTGAGCATCTTTTTTATTATTGAGGGATGATTGCAGAAATATGTTCAATTTTGAAATAGTAGTCCTCCATCACTTTGCCGTCTTCGTCTTTCACTTCAACCTGGTCAAGCACTTGGTTAAGGTCAATGTCAGCTGCTTCAATAGTTTCTGTAACGCCATTTTTTAAAACTATTTTAAAACTTTTCATGATTGGATAGATTTAAAATTAAATTTGTTTTTTTTGCTTGGCTTCGACTTCTCTCTGTCCCGAAAGTATTCGGGACAGGATGCGCTCAGCCTGACGCATTTGTCTCAAAATTACTCTTCTTCGTCGGTTGTTTCTTTTTTGGCTTTCTTCTCCTTTTTCTCCCTCTTCTTCTTATCGGGATTGTCGCGTTCTTCAATCCATTCCATAATGACCTTGCCGGATACTTCTTCTTTTTCCAGCAACTCATCGGCCAGCTTGTCAAGGATATCCCGGTATTCAGTTATAGTATCAAATGCTTTTTTAAAAGCAGCTTGTGAGATGGCTTTTACTTCATCATCCACTTCGCGGGCAGTACTGTCACTATACTCCCGGTGGCTTCCCATTTGCTCACCGAGGAATACCTGCTCTTGCTGTCCGCCAAAAGCAATGTTTTCAAACTTGTCGCTCATGCCCCAGTCCAGCACCATCTTGCGGGCAAGCTTGGTAAGCTGCTGCAAGTCGTTCTGTGCACCGCTAGTTGAGGTATCAAAGACGAGTTGTTCGGCAGCACGTCCGCCCATCATCACCGCCATGCGGTCGAGCATGTAATCTTTTTCATATAAGAATTTTTCGCGTTTAGGCAGTTGCTGGGTTACGCCCATTGCTTTGCCACGGGGAATGATGGTTACTTTGTGCAGGGGGTCTGCATGCGGCATCACTGCTGCAACGATCGCGTGACCTGCTTCGTGATAGGCCAGTAGTTTCTTTTCTTCATCAGAAAGTGAAATGCCTTCCCGTTTAAGCCCCATCATCACTTTGTCCCGGGCTTGGTCGATGTGTTTCTGTTGTACGGCTTTCTCTTTTTTGCGTGCGGCCAGCAATGCTGCTTCATTCAGCAGATTGCGCAGGTCGGCTCCGCTAAAGCCCGGTGTAGAGCGTGCAATTTCTTCGAGATCTACATCACCGAGCTTCTTGTTTTTGGCGTGAATTTTCAGAATTTCTTCACGGTGTTGCTGGGTGGGCAGGTTTACGGTCACCTGACGGTCAAAACGTCCGGGTCGCAATAATGCTTTATCCAGAATATCAGGACGGTTGGTCGCTGCCATCACAATAACGCCTTCATTCTTTTCAAAACCGTCGAGCTCGGAGAGCATCTGATTGAGCGTTTGTTCGCGCTCATCGTGTCCGCCGCCTAAGCCGGCACCGCGTTTTCGTCCAATGGAATCCAGCTCATCAATAAAGATAATGCTGGGAGCTTTTTCTTTTGCATTGCTGAACATATCACGGACACGCTTGGCACCGACACCAACAAACATTTCCATAAAGTCGGAACCTGTAATGGTAAAGAATGGTACGCCGGCTTCACCGGCAACAGCGCGGGCCATCAGCGTTTTACCTGTGCCCGGAGGACCCACCATTAATACGCCGCGCGGTATTTCGCCGCCGAGGGCATCAAATTGTTCCGGATTCTTTAAAAAGCTGACAATTTCCTGCAGCTCAGTTTTGGCGCCGGATAGTCCGGCTACGTCATCAAAGGTAGTATCTACGTCTTCTGCATTCTGCAGCTTGGCTTTACTTTTACCGATGTTAAACATGTTTTTGCCCTGCATCTGCATCTGCCGGAAAAACTGTATGCCAATGAAGATCAGGAAGATGAGCGGGAGCCCCCAGATGAGGATGGTCCACCAGTCCATATTGCTTTTTGGAATAGTTTTAACGGATACATCCTGTTGTTCGAGCACACTGAGAAGCTCATCATCACCGAATGACGGGATATAAGTTACAAACTCTTTTACCGTAGTAGTGTCTGTGGATGTAGAATTCAGTCTTGTCCTGGTTTTAAAGGTGCCGCGGACTTCTTCCCCCTGGATGGTAACCTTGTCAACATTGCCGGATTTAAGCTCTGAACGGAATGTACTGTAATCAACGGTTGAGCCTCCTCCAAAGATGCCGCCTTGCGAGCTTATCAGATAAAACAGTAAAATACCTGCTACGACAATCCAGAAAAAATAATTTTGATTGCCACCTGCTGAACCGCCGGGTTTTTGTGAGGGCTTGTTTTGTTGGGATTTCTTCTTCTTGTTTTCAGCCATAAATAAAGTTTGATGGAGCGCTAGTTAAGTGCTTAGAAGGTGTAACGAAATAATGATGGACTGTAATTCCATAAAATACCTATTTCTAATAAAGGAAAAGCCTCTGAGGTTTTCCACCGGCAGAGGCTTTTAAGAGAGAGATTATTACATTGTGAATCGGGAGGGGATCGAACCCTCGACCCACGGCTTAAAAGGCCGTTGCTCTACCACCTGAGCTACCGATTCTTCGATTCTAAAACAGATTCCAAATATACGGCTTTAAGGGATTTAATTTCAAACCAAAATCGGGATTTTTTTATTTCAATTTTCAAAAAGCCATAAAACCTGTTTTATAAGTATGTAATACTTTTGATACTTTCCGCTTGTAAAATTTAGAACACTTAAATATTGCTTATCAGCTACTTGCAAGACCACCATATTTATCCTGTATCTATTCCCACACCTTTTGCCGTAGGCGATGTGTACTGCTACCTTATTAATGACGAGAAGACCGTGTTCGTGGATTGCGGACACAAGTCAGAAGCAGCCTATGGACTGATAAAAGAGCAAATGGAAGATCTGGGCCTGACTCTTCGCGACCTTGATGAAATCTGGCTCACACATGGACATCCCGATCACTTTGGACTGGCTGCACAGCTTGCCGATGAAACCGGGGCTGTACTTTTCGGGCATCACAAGGAGCGTGCGAACTTTGCTTCCAATGATGATGGCGTATTGTTCGAGCAGTTTTTTGAGCACCACCATATTCCACCCAAGCTTATTGATATGATGGTGGACCAACTGCAATGGCTGCAACAGTTTCAGGAATATATCAACCCGGAATGGGTAGGCGAAGGGGATGTACTTTCTTCAGGTTCACTGAAATTTAACGTAAGGCATACACCGGGACATGCGCCGGGCCATCTGACCTTTTATTCAGATAGTGGTATCATTTTCGGCGGCGATATTTTATTGGAGCATATCAGTACCAACGCACTTATAAATTTTGATGCCGAGAGTGGAGAGCGCAATAAAAGCTTGTTGCAGTACCGAGAGTCGTTGCAATGGATTAGAGAATTGGAAGGTTGGGTACTGCCCGGACACGGCAAATTTATTGAAAATATCAGCAAGGTAGCAGATCATCACTTGGGCAATCAAAAGAAAAGGTATGAAGGGATTAAAAGACTGTTATCAGAAAAACCATATTCATTATTTGAGCTTTCGCAAGTAATGTTTACCGATGCTATTAAGGATGGTGCGGTATTTTTGGTGTTATCAGAGGTGATCGGTTATCTGGATTGGGGGATTGAACGAGGAGAAATTGTCTATGAGGATAATGCATTTAGCTTGATGAGCTGAGGACTTAAAAAATATGGTTTTCTCTGTTCAAAAAGCTATTATTGAACAAATGTGCACTAAAGGATGAGTTATGGCTACCATATTTACTAAAATTATTAAAGGAGAAATTCCCTGCTATAAAATAGCAGAAGACGAAAACCACTTTGCTTTTTTGGATATCAACCCTATTGCTGAGGGCCATACGCTTGTGGTTCCAAAGAAAGAAGTAGACTATTTCTTTGATTTGCCGGAGCATGATATCCATGAGGCTATGAGTTTTGCTCAAAAGCTTTCGGCCGCTATTGACAAAGCATTAAAACCTCTGCGAACAGGTGTAATCGTTCAGGGTTTAGAAGTGCCGCATGCTCATATTCACTTGGTACCCCTTTACACTAAGACCCAGCCAATGGCATTGGGTCATAATGTAAATGTGGCTGAAGAACGCATGGAAGAACTTGCGGAGTTAATAAGCAGCGAGGTGAGCCAATGAAATTATTTGTACTAAATGGGCCCAACCTGAATATGCTTGGACAGCGTGATGAAAAGCAGTACGGCAGCGAAACGCTGCAGGAAATTGAGCAGATGCTCATAGATGATTTTCCTGATCATGAAATGACGTTCTTTCAAAGCAACCTGGAAGGGGAGCTGGTTGAAGCCGTGCAGTCACTGGTAGAAAGTGATTTTGACGGGCTTATTGCTAACTTTGGTGGCTACACGCATACATCCGTTGCCATTCGTGATGCGCTTGATTTGCTGACTATTCCCATTGTTGAAGTACACTTATCGAATATTCATGCCCGGGAAGAGTTTCGTTCTACTTCGCTGACGGGAGCTATTGCAAGCGGTATTATCACCGGATTTGGGAAACATAGTTATGTGCTGGGAGTACATGCTATGGAAGAGCTGGTGGGATGAAGAACCTTTTTCCACAACCAGTCATCTTGAGACTTGTCGAGAGATCTTTTGTAAAATCAATTGCCCATATTACCAAAGATCTCTCCCTATCGGTCGAGGTGACTTTATTAATAAATACGAATCATAACCATTGAAGAAGCTTAAAGAATTACTTTCAGATACCTTGGTGTATGGTATCAGCAGCGTGCTTGCACGTTTTGTGGGCTACCTGTTGGTGCCGCTGCATACCGATGTCTTTGTTGAATCGCAGTATGGTATCATCAACCTGGTGTATGTGACATTGGCTTTTCTGAACGTGGTTTTCACTTTTGGGATGGAGTCGGCCTATCTGCGCTATGCCAAAGACCGGGAAAAAGCCAAAGATGTATTCAAGACCATTCAACTTGGTCTGGGTGTGCTCTCTACTGTGCTGGTTGGCTTGCTTATTTTATGTGCTCCGCTGCTGATGCCTGCGATGAAGCTTGAAACTACCGGCAGCGAGAGCTTGTACTGGCTGATGCTGGGTATCCTCTGGTTTGATACGATGGTGCTGGTTCCTTTTGCTGAGCTTAGGCTTGTGCGCAAGCAGTGGTTTTTTGCCACTCTCCGCACTGCTAATATTGTGCTCAATGTAGGGCTTCAATTTTATTTAATTCTTTGGCAGGGATGGGGCATTGAAGCCGTATTCTTTGCAAGTTTTATTGCTTCAGCAATAACAGCTTTGGTTATCTGGATAGCAACGGCTCAAATGTTTACAGGAGTATGGGATACGGCTGTTATGAAAAAGGCATTGCGCTTTGGACTTCCATTTATTCCGGCCGGACTGGGTTTTGTGATCAATGAAATGATGGACCGTTATTTTTTGGAGCACTATATGTCTCAGGCTACCGTCACTGAGCTTTACGGGGCCGATCTCACCTCACTGGATATCGTTGGGATTTACAGTGCCTGCTATAAACTTTCGGTATTTATGCTGTTGCTGGTACAGATGTTTCGCATGGCATGGCAGCCTTTTTTTCTGCGAAATGCTGATGATCCCGAGGCGCCGAAAATTTACAGCAATGTGTTTAGATATTTCAATGTAGTGGCCGGTATTTGCTTTCTGGCAGTTGCTCTTTTTGCCTACCAGATTGTACAGATTAAGGTCCCATTTTTGGATGCCTATATTATTGGCAAGGATTATTGGGCCGGCCTCAATATTGTGCCGGTGCTGCTGGGAGCATACTGGTTCCAGGGATGGTACATGAATTTTTCAGCAGGTATTTTTATCAAAGAAGAAACCAAAACACTGCCCAAAATAACGCTATTTGGCGCGGGCATTACTATTCTTTTCAACCTGCTGCTGATACCTTATTACGGTATGATGGGATCAGCAGTAGCTACACTGATCAGCTATGTTTCTATGGCTTTTGCCCTTTATTGGAAAAGTCGAAAAGTCTACAAAGTACCTTATCAGATTGGCCGTAGTCTGTTGATGGTGTTTATTGCCGCTGCCTGCGTCTTTGCTCAACCGTATTTCGAATCATGGGCAGGTTCTTTTTGGACGGGAAGTATTGTGCTTCTGCTGGTTGGCACTCTTACTTTTGTAGGACTGGGACTCCAGGGCCGACAGGTTGCTGCAACATAAGCCTTCTTTATAGAATGCTTTAAACACAAAAAGGCTCTGCTGTGGTCTGCAGAGCCTTTTCGCTTAAATGCAAGTAGTGAAGAAGCCTAAGGTTCTTCTATTTATTGCGATTTATTTGTCCATCAGCTTGCGAAAATCGCTGAGCACGGAATGTACGTGTTCTGCTGATGTATCTAGAAGTTGTTGTTCTTCTTCGTTTAAGTCAACCTCTATTATTTCTTTAATACCTCCGTGTCCCAGTTTAACCGGCACGCCTAAAAACAGATCTTTTTGGCCATATTCGCCATTTAGGTGTGCAGCACATGGGAAAATACGATTTTGGTCAAGCATAATAGCTTCTACCATTTGTGCGGCAGCAGCACCGGGTGCATACCAGCCGGAAATACCCATCAAGTCTACAAGTTCTCCGCCTCCGCCTTTGGTTCGCTCAACGATGGCATCCAGCTTTTCATCAGAAAGGAAGTGGGTAATCGGCATCCCTGCAATTGTGGTGAAACGCGGCAGGGGAACCATAGTGTCTCCGTGTCCTCCAAGCAGCAGCGCTTGAATGTCTTTTGGAGAAACATCCAGCTCGTCAGCTATAAATGCTCGATAACGTGCGGTATCAAGAATACCGGCCATACCCATCACGCGACTGGAATCCAGTCCGCTGGTTTCCAAGGCAACCTGCGCCATCACATCAAGGGGGTTGGAAACGACAATTAAAATGGTATTTGGAGAATGCTCAATTAGTTGCTTTACAACGCTTTGTACAATGTTGGCGTTGGTTTCGAGCAGGTCATCACGGCTCATGCCCGGACGGCGCGGAACACCTGCGGTAATTACGCAGACATCAGAATCGGCCGTGTCATCATAATCAACGGTTCCGGTTAGTTTGGTGTCGAACAGGTCGATGGGTGCAGATTCCCACTGGTCGAGGGCGCGTCCTTTGGAAGGATAAAATTTCTTTCCGTCTTTTTCTTTGACGATGTCAACCATGATAATTTCTTTTGCAAAATCTTTTTGAGCGACTGATAAGGCTACGGTTGAACCAACATTACCGCCGGCTCCAACTACTGTTACTTTCATAAGATATATATTGAGTTTTTATGTTATTTAAGAATTAGATCGTTTAATAGTGCTTTATAAAAGTCATAAATTGAGATGCTGGAAATTGGAAACTTGAAGCTGGATTAACTCATTCAAAAGTTTGCCAATTTTGATGCAACTTCGTAAGCATCTTGCCAATTTTATTTAGTTTACTTATTAAGCTTTCAAAATCCTTCTTTTTAATATACTTACAATCTTTGGCAAAGTTGAGCCAATTTTCCGTTTCGGAATTTGAACCTAGTGCATGAACTAAATGTTGCTTGAAATAATTTTCATACGAACGTTTTGCCCATCCTTCTGTAATATTTGCGCTGATGGATCTTGAAGAACGAACTATTTGCGATGTTAGAGAATACTGTTCTTCCTTTGGAAAACTTCTTGTCAACTCAAAGATTTCCATCGCTAATCCATAAGACAAATTATAGACGTCAAGGTCTTTATACGACTTAATCATAAAACCTTTCTTAACATTATTGAATTTTTAAAACTTCCAATCTCCAGCATCTAAAATCCAGTTTCTAGAGTCTTTTTCTTGAATCTTGTCCCCACATCAGCTTGTTTCTGAGTGTCTCAAAATAGCTTTGACCGGGGAGCTCAATAAGGTCAATAGTGAAGTTGGATCGCTTAATTTCTACCTCAAAAGGGTAGGCCTGAATTTCATAAATTTCGCCGTCATAAGAAAACAGAACTTCATGCTCCTGTTCTTCTACGGTTATTTTCAATGATTTATTGGAAGGCAGCACCAGCGGACGCGTAGTAAGCGTGTGCGGGTTAATGGGGTTGAGTACCATTACATCTGTATTGGGCATTACAATGGGCCCATTTGAAGATAAATTATAGGCCGTTGAGCCGGTTGGGGAAGCAACAATCAACCCATCAGCCCAATAGTTGTTGATGAACATATCGTCATATTCAGCGCTTACCGTAACCATAGAAGTGGAGTCTTTTTTGGAAAAAAGGAACTCATTGAGCGCGTGAAAAATATTACCGTTGCTATCCTTTGCTTCCAGCATATAGCGTTTATCCAACCGGTAATTGCCGGACTTCAAGTATTCCAGAGCTTGAGTCAGGTTTTCTTTTTGAGTATAAGCCATGAAACCCAGTCGCCCGCTGTTGACACCCAAAATAGGCTTAGAAATACTTTTCGTCAGTCGTGCGGTATAGAGCATCGTGCCGTCGCCACCCATAGCGATGATAATATCTGCCTGGTCAATAGCTTCTTTTTCAGATTCAACAGCAATAGCCGACGGGTGTTTTTCCCCATTGTAAAGTTGGTTAAGCTCCTGCCCAAAAAGCAGACTGGCATTATGTTTATCAGCCCAATCGAGTGCATGGACGAACGGCTCTTTAACAGAATATTTTTTAGGATTAGCTATAACGGCCAGCTTCATGTCAACTTAGTTATTAGAGTCAGAAATTGTTGCATTACGGAGGTCTATCCACCAGGGAAATGTATTAGTATGAATGCCTTTGGCTGTACCGTTCGATAAGCCAGCCGGATAAACCACCAGGTTAATAAGGGCGTTAGTATCGGAGATCATATAGCGAGACGAAGTAAAAGAGAAATACTGTTCAAAGTAGAGTCCGATATCTCGAGTGGGTGTTTTAATATTTTGCATCTGAATCACGCTTTGAGCTGATATTTTCCGATTTAGCGTACCAAGAAGCCATGATGTAAAAGGATCTTCGGTATAAGAAAAAGTGGTAGTGTCGGCGATAGCGGTATTTGCGCTGTCTTTTTGCATCACCATAAGATCAATAAAGTCACCCGTTTCGGTAATACTTGTAGTAGAGTCGACGAGTTGGGCAAGTGCTATCGCAGATGTTCTGGAGTAGTCACTGCCGTCATTGTAATGCATAATGTAGTGTAGCCGGCCACTATTTCGATACAGCTTATATTGATTTTGATAAACAGGCTTGAGGTTATTTCTGTCGGCCATCAGACCTTTTAGCATTTGTGGACCCATTTCCGGGATAAAATCAATTTCACCCCTTACAAAAGATTGAAACAGCTCACTCTCACTTTGACCTGTAATGATATCTATCCGGTTGAGGCCTGGAGCTTCCCCGTGGTAATTCTTGAATTTTGAAAAGATAAATCGTGTCTGCCCTTCAACTTGGCTCAGCTTGTAAGGGCCTGAGCCTATGGGAGTAAAATTATTACTCCTGACCGCTTCCCGTGGATATATCAGGGCATAGGGAGAAGCCAGTTTTTGTATAAAATGGGGATCTTTGTCCTGCAGTCGGAATGAGACTGTAGAGTCGTTTGGGGTAGCAATACCCCGTATGGTTGGCAATTTTCGCTCTTCCGGATTATACACGTTATGCTGTTCTTGGAAATAAGGTTCAAAACCCAAAACACTCATAAAGAGTTCAGCTCCATGTGGCGGGACCGTTGCTTTAGCCAGACGCTCAAACACAAACCGCACATCGCGGGCAACAAGTTTTCGTCCAATACCATTGGGGAAAATGTCGCTATCCTGATAGAATGCGTCATCTTGTAGCGTAAAGGTATAGGTTAGCGAATCATCAGAAACGCTCCAGGTTTTTGCAACGGCGGGAGTGATGTTGCCTTCCTCATTATATTTGACCAAGCCTTCATAAAGCAGCTGCAGAGCTCGCATGGTGCTGGTATTCTTGGCAAAAACCGGATCAAGTGAATGTATGGCATGCAATTCTCCCATATTAAGCTGCATAAAATCAGCTGACTGAGATGCTGTTGCAGTATCTGTTGAAGCTGTATCCGTATTGGGAGCAGAAACCGGATCGGCATTAATAGTAATAGTTTCCGGTTGTTTGCATGATATGGCAACGACCATCAAGGCTATGCAAAAGAACAGGTATTTGCTAGATTCTAATTTCTCGGACATAAAAAAGGATTAAAGTGATATAATTAAATCTTATAGAGTATAATAGATGATTTAAAGAATAAAATCTTACTATGGTTTATGATTCGATATAACGTAAAGTGGCTGGCATTAATTTATTTTGTTATAATACTATACTGGATATGTTAACTTTTCGAACCTTTAAGTCCTTTGATACCTTTTACGGCTTTTTCGCTAAGCAGATTAGTTTCGTAGCTTCGAATGCGGCCTAGTTTCTTCTGGTGCTGTTTTGTTGCTATTTCAATAAGACTGAGCATTAGTTCTTTCATAGAAATGCCGCTTTCTTCCCACAGGTAAAAAGAAAATGAGCCGGGAATGGTATTTATTTCGTTGAAATAAACATCTTTGGTATCGGCATTTACTAAAAAGTCAATGCGGCAAAGTCCGGCAGCCCGGAAAGTATTAAAAATAGATACAGCCAAAGACTGAATTTCTTTGGTAAGATCGTCAGAGATGTCAGCCGGGATTACGCGATCAGCTGATGCCATGCCTTTGCTTCCACCTTCCTCATTTTGATATTTGTCCTTGAATGAAAGCGTTTCTTCAGCACCCAAAGGCCGCTCGCAAACGCTGGCTTGTGCCTCTTCAGGACTGCCCATTACAGAACAGTTGATCTCCATCAACGGGTAAACAGCCTGTTCAACCATCAGCCGCTCGTCATACCGGAAAGCAGTTTCAATAGCATCAATTAATGATTTTTTATCATCAGCTTTGGCCACTCCAATACTGCTGCCGAGCGTCACCGGTTTTACAATAACAGGATAGTTAAGGGCTTCAATGGCGGTGATCAGCGCTTCCTGATTTTGCTCCCATTCTTTTTCCGTAAAAGTTACTTCATCTACCACGGGAATGTCATGAGTACGACATAATTCTTTGGCTTTGACTTTGTCCATGCCCAGGCTTGATGCAAGCACGCCGCTGCCTGCAAACGGAATATTATACATTTCGCAAGTGCCCTGAAAAGCACCGTTTTCGCCCTCGGAGCCATGAAAGGCAGGAATAACGGCATAAACTGGATAAGAAGCAGGTTTAGAAAAAAGGCCGCTTTTCTTTGTTTCAAGCAGGATTGGTTTGCCCAGGTCATCATGAGAAAACGTACATGGCGAAGCTTCTTTTTGCAGTTTGTCCAGATCTTGGTAATTCTCCAGATCCAGAAGCATTTCGCCGGTTAACCACCGTCCTGATTTCGTCACGTACAAGGGAATCAGCTTGAAATCTGTTTCTTTAAGGGATGAGATAGCCTGCATAGCAGTTAAAACAGAGACTTCGTGTTCGGGCGACATCCCCCCAAAAGCAATGACCAGGTTGCGTTGACTCATAGGTTTAATTTTGTGACTTAGATTATTTGGTTCAATGATAAGAAAAGATCATTTGAGATGTGATATTTATCAGTGCTTATATAATTAATTATATAATCGAAATAGAATTCAGTTCCGACTAAAAAAATTAGCATATTGATTCTTAAACAATATGAAATTTGTTCTATGCATTCTCTAAAAGTTATATTTTTTCTAAGCGTGTTATTGGCTTGGTCGGCAGGTGATATTTTTGGGCAGGATTCAAATAATGCGGGAGTTGAAGTTCAAGCTTATCCCGCCGGTATTATTATTGGTTCCCGGGGTGGCATAAGTTTCAGTAATCAGCAAGAGGTGAATGCAAGGTTTGGATACAACTTCACCGACCGCCGGGATTTTGGAAAACATGACAACGAAGAAGGCGGCGGCCTCGGTTTTGGGGCCGGATATCGTTATTATTTTGGGAAGAAGCTGGCAGGTTTTTTTGCAGGGGCAAGATCGGATCTTTGGTTTTTAAAAATAGACTGGGTTGATACAAGGACAATTTGCGGAACAGTTCCACCCTGTTTTGAAATGGATGTAAAGGGCCGGACAGATATTATAGTGCTTCAGCCAACTGTTGAGATAGGCTATGATATCTTAAAGAGCAACCCAGCGTGGATATTGGCTCCTACATTATCTTTTGGTGCAGAGATAAATATTAAAACAAAGGGTGAAGAGGTTGGAGAGGGCGCAATTCTGCTGGGTGGATTGAATGTGAACTATAGATTTTAGTTGTTTAAAGAGGCCCTTGCAAACCCCGTGTCACCCTGAATTTATTTCAGGGTCTATTGCACAAAATAAGGTATGTGGCGTTTAAAGCACCATTGGAACGGATACTGATCCGCCGGTCCTTGTGGAATCATCCGCCAACTGGCGGGTGGCCACGCAGTGGCATTCCACAGGGGCCAGTCGGCTAACAGCATGACATGATGGGTTTTGAAAGACCCCTTAGAGTTACTTAACCCGTTCTCTAGCCAGGTAGTACAACTGCATCACGCGAAGCTCATCATAACCTACCTCTTTATTGAGGTAATCATAAACCGGCTTTAGCAGGTTTGGATTTCTCTCTTCCATGGCTTCAATAACTTCTTCTTGTTTCCGTGGTGAAAGGGAAGAGGCTTCTGTGATGCCTTCTACACGAAGGTCATGGTCTTCTTCCATATATTTTTTGAGCTCACGCAAAACCGTAACGTCTTTAACGCCATACTCTTCAGCCAAGTGCTCAATAGATTGACCGTCATTGAAGGCTTCTCCCATGCGTACATGCTTTTCTTTTTTAGCTGATTCTTCCGCACGTTGCTTCAAATATTTTTCTTTTTCTTCCAGGTCATTCTCATCGCAGTAGTTGCGAATAATTTTTCTGAATATTTTACCGTATCGTTTTTCTTTCGCCTTTCCCACCCCATAAATTTGAAGCATATGTTCTTTGTCCTGTGGAAAATAAAAAGCCATTTCCATAAGTGTGGTATCAGGAAATATGGCATATGGCGGAATGCCTTTTTGGTCAGCCAGCTCTTTTCGTTTTTCACGAAGAGTTTCAAAAAGCTTCTCTTCGTATTTATTTTCTACTTCAGAATTTGTGCGTGATAGTGCTTCGCTATCTACGGTGGCTTCGGTTCGGTCAAGCGTTCCAAATACGTTTTCTTTGCCATCGAGCACCATTTTGGCAGGCTTTTCTAAAACCAAGCTGCCGTACTGTGGATCTTTGCTTAAATAATCCTGGCGTATAAGCAATCGTGAAAGCTGAATCCACTGGTTTTTAGACCACTCCATGCCAATACCGTGGGTAGGTAAATCCAGATGATCGTTGTCTTTTACTTTTTGAGACTTGGAGCCTCTAAGCAGATCGGCAACATAATTAGCACCAAACTTTTGGTCGGTTCGGGCTATACAGGATAAAAACTTTTGGGCATGCACCGTAAAATCTTCTACCTCTGCATCGGCAGAGATGCAGTTGTCGCACATGTCGCAGGTTTCTTTTTCATACTCTTCTCCAAAATAATTGAGTAAAGGTTTGCGGCGGCATTCATCAGCTTCTAAAAATTTGAGCAGGGCATTAAGATGCTGTTCGGCTATCTTCTTTTCATCACCTTCTTTTTGATTGATGAAGTAGCGGATTTTTTGGGTGTCCGAATAGCTGAACAAAAGCAGGCAGTCGGCGCGAAGTCCGTCGCGGCCGGCCCGGCCAATCTGTTGATAATAGGATTCAATATTTTTAGGCATATCATAATGCATTACAAAGCGCACATCCGGCTTATTGATACCCATCCCAAATGCAATGGTGGCTACAATAATATTTACGTCATCCCGAATAAAAGCTTCCTGGTTACGGGTTCGAACCTTTTCAGAAAGCCCTGCATGGTAGGGTTTAACCGAGTGCCCTTCCTTTACAAGGTCAACGTAGAGTTCATCTACCTGTCGACGAGAAAAACAGTAGATAATACCCGATTGCTTTTTGCGGGTATAGAGGAAATCTAATACCTGCTCGGTAGGATCATCCTTGTCGGCCACTTTTAAAAAGAGGTTTTTCCTGTTAAAGCTAGCCAGGAAAGTTTCTGAATCCTTCATGCCCAGCGTAATTCTGATATCCTCGCGAACACGCGGTGTTGCTGTAGCAGTTAATGCCAAACAAGCGGCATCAGGAAAGTCTTCCCGGCGTACATCGGCCATCTGCCGATACTCGGGTCGAAAATCATGGCCCCACTCTGAAATGCAATGTGCTTCATCAATGGTAAAGCATTCAACGTTGAGCTCGGAAAGCAGGTCCCGGGTTTTAGGCATAAGCAGTGTCTCGGGAGCCAGGTACAGCATATCGGCTTTGCCCTGCTTAAGGATTGAAATATTTTGTTCATATTCTTCGGGCGTCAGCGAGCTGTTCAGGAACACAGCCGGCACATCAAACTGATGAAGTTGCTCAACCTGGTCCTTCATCAGTGAAATAAGAGGTGATACTACCACCGTCAACCCATCAAAAATGATTGCCGGAATTTGGTAAATGATAGACTTCCCGCCACCAGTAGGCATGATAACCAAGGCATCTTCTTTATTCAGAACCTGTTGGATAGCCTCTTGCTGAAGGGGCCGAAATGAATCATAGCCAAATACATTATTTAATACTTTTTCTGCTTGATCAATCATAAATACGTTGGGTGCTACTGTGTGGAAATTTATCGAAAGCGGGAATTCTATTTATTTAAGTACAGATTCTTGAATTCGTAAGGCTTTTTAAAATGCTCATCATTGAAGTCTTCGGCAAAGTAGATAGTTTCACCTGTTGACTTCATCTCTGGCCCGAGCTGCTTTTTTACTTCCGGAAATTTACCAAAAGGGAAGACCGGTTCTTTAATTGCCCACTTATTCAGCTTTGAGGTAAGTTCTTCTTTTGAGAAGTCTTTTAATTTGGCTCCCAGCATCACTTTTACAGCGATACGTGCCTCCGGGCGTTGTGTAGCTTTAGCCAAGAATGGAATAGTACGGGTTGAACGAGGGTTCGCTTCCAACACATAAACTTTGCCATCTTTTACAGCATATTGCACATTTAAAAATCCAATGATACCCATTTCGTTGGCAATCCTTTCTTGGTATTCTTTGACTTTTTCTATGACTTCATCACTCAGGGAGTAGGTTGGTATTACCGCTGTGGAATCCCCGGAATGTACGCCTGCCGGTTCTATATGCTGCATAATTCCTGCAATATGCAGCTGTTCGCCATCATAGACTGCATCTACGTCAAGTTCTACAGCATGCTCCAGGTAACGGTCAATCAGAAAGTCGTTTTCGGGATGGGTCTTGAGAATCTTCTCGGTGTAGCGTTTAAGTTCCTCTTTCTTAATGGCAATGCGCATACCCTGACCGCCCAATACATAGCTGGGGCGAATAAGTACGGGATAGCCAATCCGATCGGCAACTTCCAGAGAACCCTTTACCGTGCGGGCAGTACCATATTCGGGGAAAGGAATATCGAGCTCTTCCAGAAACCTTGAAAATGAACCGCGGTCTTCGGCAAAATTGATTTTCTCAAATGGCGTACCAAATATTTTTATGCCCTCTTCAACAAAACGTTTGCCTAATTTTAGGGCCGTTTGACCACCAACCTGCAGAATAACGCCTTCCGGATTTTCGTGTTCAATAATATCAAGTACGCGTTCCCAGTAGACCGGTTCAAAGTAGAGCTTGTCGGCAATATCGAAGTCAGTGGAAACTGTCTCAGGATTACAATTTACCATGATGGCTTCGTAACCCATTTCCTGAGCTGCCTTTACGGCATGTACGCAAGTGTAGTCAAATTCAATCCCTTGCCCGATTCGGTTCGGCCCGCTGCCCAGTATTAACACTTTTTTGCTGTCGTTGACCTCACTTTCATTTTCTTCCTCGTAAGAAGAATAATAGTAGGGCGTTTCGGCGGGAAATTCAGCAGCACAGGTATCTACAATTTTAAAAACTGGCTTCAGCCCAAGTTCCTTGCGCTTTTCACGCACTTCATATTCAGTAACGGATCCATTGCTCTGGCTGAACATCCAGGAGATTTGGGTATCACTAAATCCTGCTTGTTTTAGTTCATAGAAGTCTTCTTTGGAGATATTATCAAGCGACTGCCCTTCGGTTCTGTTTTCGAGGGAGACCATGTAGCGTATTTGCTGCAGGAACCAGGGATCAACTTTAGTGATGTCTGCAATTTCTTCAACCGATGCCCCCAGCTTAAAGGCATTGCGTATATTCAGCATGCGGTCCCAGTAAGGCTTGATAAGTCGTTCACGCACTTCTTTACGGTCAAGTTCTTCGTAGCCGTCAGCTCCGAGTCCGGCCCGGCCAACTTCTAAAGACTGCCATGCTTTGTTGAGGGCTTCCGGGAAATTTCGCCCAATTGACATTACTTCTCCTACAGCCTTCATTTGAGTGGTAAGCTCTTCATCTACACCCGGGAATTTATCAAAATTAAAGCGTGGGGCTTTCACAATTACGTAGTCAATAGAAGGCTCGAAACAGGCTGAGGATACTCCGGTAATTGGGTTTGGAAGTTCATCCAGGTTATAGCCTACGGCCAGCTTGGTAGCAATTTTAGCGATGGGATATCCGGTTGCTTTAGAAGCGAGTGCAGAAGATCGGCTTACCCTCGGGTTAATTTCAATGGCTACAAAACGGTCGGTTCCGGGTTCAACAGCAAATTGTACATTACATCCGCCTGCAAATTCTCCAATAGAGTTCATCATTTTAATAGCAGCATCACGCAGCATCTGGAACTGTTTGTCAGTAAGTGTCTGGGAGGGTGCAACGGTTACAGAATCTCCGGTGTGGACACCCATCGGATCAATATTTTCAACGGTACATACAATTACCACGGTATCGTTGGGATCTCGCAGCAGCTCCAACTCGTACTCTTTCCAGCCAAAGATACTTTCCTCGATCAGCACCTCGTGGACCGGGCTCAGTTCAAGGCCGCGAAGCACTTTGCGCTCAAACTCATCTTCGCTCCATACAATGCCGCCGCCGTCGCCGCCCATAGTGAAGGAGGGACGAATTACGATGGGAAGGCCTCCCAGCTCTTCTGTGATTTCTTTCGCTTCGAGCAGAGAATCGGCCACTTTACTTTTGAGCTGTGGGATGTCAATCTTATCCATCAGGTTCCGGAATTCCTGCCGGTCTTCGGTGATTTCCACCGCGTCAATATTCACTCCAATAATGTGAATATCATTTTCTTTCCAGAAATTTTCTTTCTGAAGGTCCCCTGTCAGATTCAGTCCGGTTTGCCCGCCCATGGTGGGGAGTACAGCATCGGGTTTTTCTTTGGCTACAATTTCTTTGATGGATTCGGTAGTAAGTGGCTTAAGGTAAATGGAATCGGCCATCAATGGATCGGTCATGATGGTAGCAGGATTGGAATTGATCAGTACTACCTCGTACCCTTCCTCTTTGAGGGAGCGGCACGCTTGTGAGCCCGAGTAGTCAAACTCTGCAGCCTGTCCAATTACAATGGGTCCTGATCCAATGATAAGAATTTTGTGGATATCGTCGCGTCGTGGCATTTGGTTATTGGTTATCTTTTATTCGATTAAAATTCAGAAAAAATGTCTTAGTGGAGGCACGGCGCGCCGTGCCTGTCCAGTCTTTTATACCAGCTCTCCTTTTCCTTCTTTGATCATGTCCAGAAACTGGTCAAAAAGGTAGTCAGAATCATGCGGTCCGGGTGATGCTTCCGGGTGATACTGTACCGAAAAGCCCGGGAAATTTTTGAATTTCAGGCCTTCAATGGTTTTGTCATTGAGGTTAATGTGTGTGACTTCAACTTTAGATTCATCCAGCTTTTCTTCATCTACTCCAAAACCATGGTTTTGAGTCGTAATTTCAACAAGGCCGGTGTTTAGGTTTTTTACCGGATGATTGGCTCCACGGTGCCCTACAAACATTTTCTTCACTGAGATACCTTCAGAAAGTGCCATAAGCTGATGACCCAGACATATCCCAAAAAGAGGTTTCCCGGTTTCTTTGACGTAGTTTACAGTATCCAGGGCGTAGCTGCTGGTTGCATTGGGGTCGCCTGGGCCATTACTGAAAAAGAAGCCATCGGGATCCCAGTTTTTGATTTCTTCGAGGTAATCTCCTTTGGCAGGAAAGATGCGCAGAGTGCATCCCCGGTCAACAAGGTTGTTAATAATATTTTGTTTGATGCCGTAATCAAATGCTGCCACTTTAAAAGGGCCGTCACTGTGTACGGTCTCTGGTTCTTTTCGGGTTACCTTGGTAGCAAGTTCAAGGCCTTCCATATCATCCCAGTCTTTAGCCATTTGAACCAGTTTTTCTTCATCAAGAATTTCGGAGGATATGACCGCATTCATCACACCCTTGGAACGAATATGGCGAACGAGTTTGCGTGTATCTACTCCGGAAATACCGACAACTTCATGCCGCTCTAAATATTCTTGCAGGCTGCCATCAGCTTGTGGATTACTAAATTCCCAGGAGAACGATCGCGTAATGAGTCCGGCCACCATAACCGTACGAGCTTCATCGTCTCTACTCATAGTGCCATAGTTACCAATATGGGGATAGGTCATCATCATGAGCTGCCCATAGTAGCTGGGATCCGTAAAAATTTCCTGGTATCCGGTCATGCTGGTGTTGAAACAAAGTTCACCGCCGGTGGTTCCTTTTTGGCCGATAGCAAAGCCATGTTCAATGGTTCCGTCAGAAAGTGCTATTATGGCTTTATCTCTTGGATATAGGGACATGAGATCGTAGTTCTTGTATTAAAAATTGGAGATTTATAGTTAAAAAAAATCCGACTGCGGAAACCGCGTCGGATTGGGAAAAGGAATGGGAAATATGAACCCTTAAAATATTGGGAATGGGATCTCCAGGCTGTTTTATGAAGCAGCTTTTTAAGTAGTTTAAGTGTTTAGAGATCTCTTTAAAAAACAATTTTTTGATTTTCAAAGGGTTCATGTTGTGCGCGAAATCTTAACTCTGGCGCAAAACTGAATTAAGATACTAATCCAAGAATTTAAGTTCAACAGAATTTGCGAATTAAATTGAAGCTTAGAACTGTTCACTGCGAGGGTAGGGCCCGAATTATAAATTCCTCGTTCCATTCGTCATAAGAAATGTTCAGTTTGTTGGGCTGACAACAAATCTGACAATCTTCGATATACTTTTGCGTTTTACCCTGAGAAGGATCAACAAAGGTATGGTTTGTTTCTCCACAATAGGCACAAGTGAAAGACGTGGATGTTGTTTGGTTAATCAAAAGCAGAGGTTCTTAATTAAAAGCTACTTTAAGTTATGAAAAACAAAATTGCTGTTGGCATCATTTTCTTGATTTCATGTGTAGGCCTGTCGGCGACAGCACAGGGTAATTTTGAAAATAAGTTTCATTTCAAGAACTATCATCATAAAGCGGTAGAGTTCAGGGTGGATAGTGCGGAGTCAGTGACCTTGCAGCCGGGTGATTATGCTGTTCATGAATCGAATGTTGATGCTCATCAGGTAACGGTTCTTAATAGCGGCCGGGTCTATACTATTGAAAAAGGAAGGGGAAATGTATTCTTCTGGATGCCCCGGGAACGAAGAGTAGGTTTTGAAGTAAGTGCCGATGAATTTTATGGGGAAAGCCGAAAAATTGTTTTTACGCTGGAGAATGATTCAGGCCGAGAAGTAGAATACATTCTGGATGGGAAGCAGGAAAAAATTGAAGACCGGGAAGGGTATGAATACACGTTTGAAGGTTTCTTTGTACCCAAAATTTATATTTTTGGTGCAGGTAAAACCTATGTGCTCAGCTCAGGCACACACAAGCTGTGGTGGATGCAAAAAGAAAAAAGAATTGGATTGGATTTAAATTACCAGTCGCGCTAATTGCTGAAAAATTCTTTTGCAAAATAACCGGTTAAGGTGCTGAATCCTCCGGCAAGTCCACCAATGATTACAGTTATCAAAATAACCAGGGATGAATGTGGCAGGCTAAAAAGATCCGCGATACGGGAGGATAGAACCTGTTGATTTTGCATGTCAATGATAAGTACCTGAATCAACCAAAGAGCTCCAATACCGATGAAGCCATACAGAAATGAACTGCTTCCTTTTTCTCCTTTCCAGGCGCCAAATAACACACAGGGAATAGCAAGTGACCACCAGGGCATAAAAAGGCTAAGTATCCAGGCTGTGATGGCGATAAGTAAAGCAAGTAGCATAGCAGAATTATTTAATAATTATTGAGTAGTTGGTGGAATCGCTTGCAACGGGCTCATTCTTCATAAACCATAGCGGGTAGAGTTTTCCATTGTTCCAGTCGACCGCCATGTTTGCATAATATTTAGATCCCGGGTTGCCGGATTGTCCGCCGGGATAAATGGCGCGTGCTTTAATTTCGGGCCCCAGCTCAACGACCATGCGCCAGGATGGGCCGTGGCTGTCACGGATGGCATTTATAGATTCTGCACCGCCATCAGTAAAGAGTGGTTTGCCAAATCCGGGGATTTGTCCAAGGTGTCCAATTGTTGTTTCATTAACATAGCCCCACTTCCAATTGTCGCCATAGCTTCCAAACTCTTTGGTAAGTTTTGACATTGCTTTATGGGACGAGTTGTTTACCAAATCCTGCAGTGTTTCTTTGCTATCTGTGGTGATGTTATCATACCATTTTAAATCGGGTTGATTTACTACCAACCATGCAACCTGGTCGCGAGCCGGCCAGTCCAGTGGGATGTCTGCATATTGATATTCATCGGACCAAATAGCGCTGTAAAGCTCATCCCACCAGTATTTAAAAATGGATGGAGCAATCAAGTCTCCATTATTTTCGTAATTCCAGTTTTGCAGTTCTTCGTACGCCTGTTGGTGCCATTCTGATAGTGTATCAGTGTTTAGCATTTCCATCATGGTGGGGAGTACCTTGGCCGCGTGGTAACTGTAAGTATCCAGCTGCAGGTTCTGCATGTCCTGCGCAGTAATATTATCCATGCTTGCAAGCTGCTCGTTGATTCTGCGTCCTCGTTCAAAAGGACCGAAGTCATCGTCCAGGTAGTGGGGATAACTGCTGTCTGTTGGATCCTGGTTGGCTGAACTCACAAATCCACGTTCAGGATTTTTGATGTAAGGAATCTGTTCAAATGGAATCCACCCTTGCCAATCATAGGCTGCATTGGAGCCATCACTGATATAGCGACCCTGTTCGTTCCACTTCTTGGGATATTGCCCGGTTACGGTTATTGCTATGTCAGAACTGTCGGCAAAAACCCAGTTTTGAGCCGGGTTGTCGTAATGTTGAAGAGCATTGCGATAGTCTTTATAATTTTTTGCTTTGTTAATTTCCAGAAAGTAGCGCGTTTCGTTGGAAGGTTCATAAGCAATCCAGCGCATGGCATGATACTTGGGGACGTTGGAACTCCCGACCTCATTTTCAGAGTCCTGTACTACCGGTCCATGATGGGTGTAGATTACCGTATCAATTACAGTTTCACCGCCTTTTATGTTGATTTTTTCTATACGCTTTTCTGTTTCTTTCCAAACACCATCATGCTTGTATTCTGATAGGGTAGAATCCCGAAATTCTATTTCATACCAATCCCAGACATCGGCACCTACATTGGTAGTGCCCCAGGCAATGTCTTCATTAAATCCAACAATAATAGTTGGAACTCCCGGCAGCGAAACGCCCATCACATTTTGGCTTGGACTATTAAGCTGCGCTGCATACCAGATAGAAGGCAGTGTCATATTCAGGTGTGGATCGTTTGCCAGTATTGGATAGCCGCTCGCTGTTTTGCTGCCGCTGACAGCCCAGTTGTTGCTTCCGTTGGCAGGATCGGGTTGAAAGGGCAGGATGTCTTCAACGATTGAAGGGATAAAACTATCATTTGGCTTTGGGGGAAGGTCTGCTTCAAAATCCCATTCTTTGCTTGATGGTATAGTTGGATCATTCCAGTTGGGATCCAGGTCTAAAATATTTTTGATAAAGGAATCTCCAAAAAAAGCTTTGGTGTTGCTCATACGCAAATCGCCATTGTTGCCGGCCAGCATATATGTCATATACTTTAATAGGAGCGCACTTTTGACAGGAGTCCATTCTTCGGGAGCATAATCCAAAATTTTGTATTCAATGGGATATTCAGCTGGGTCAAGCTGATCAATCCATGCGTTTACGCCGGCAGCATAACTTTCGATAGCACTGAATGTTTGTTCATCTAATAGCATCCCTTCGAGAGCTTGCTCTGCAGCATAGCCCATCCCAATTCTACGCCGGTAGCGATCGTAATCGAGCATTTGGGGTCCCAGTATTTCGGAAAGGCGTCCGGCAGCAGCATGTGTTTGCAGTTCCATTTGCCAGAGTCGGTCGCGTGCAGTGATGTACCCTTGGGCAAAATAAAGGTCGTTGTCATTTGCTGCGAAGATGTGCGGAATCTGCTTGTCATCAAAATAAACGCGGATGGAATCGGAAAGTGCCTCATCGTTTACTTGAAACTCTAAATCATTGTTATAGTCTGTTTCTGCATTTGCCCAGAATCCTGCGTTGGGGTTCATAAAAGGACCAAGAGGCGGGGCGGGTCCCAATGGAGTGGACAACACCCAAAAGAGTATCAGAGTTATTATAGAGGAAAGCCCGAAATAGAGCGTGTTTTTACGCATAAGAAGCATGAATTAGGTCATAGTCTGAATTTATATGACCTAATTTAACAGACAGCAGAAGAACTGCAAAAATAAAGCATAAAATTGATGCTACCAGACCATCATTTTCATACAGAATACGCTTCCGCCGCTTTTTAGAAATTCCCCGGTACTAATTTCGTGGACAGCAAAGCCGGCATCACGGAGTTTTTTGTTAGCATCTGTACAACCTTTTTGGATAATTACATTTTTGCCGTCGGGACAGGTAGCATTACAGGCAAAAAGTTCAGTGGCTTCATATTGGGAGGCATGAATGACATTTTCAAAAATCTCGTTTATCAGGGCCAAGCCCTCGTCAGTAAAAGCATCAGGATAGATTAATACCGAATCTTTATTAAGTACACAGAAACAGGTATCCAGATGATAGAATGACTCGTCAACCAGTTTTAAGGCAATGACTGGTACGCCAAACGTTTCAGCAACTGTTTCATAAGCCTGAATAGAGGAACGATATCCATAGCCACCCCAAAGGAGACGTTTGCCGGTATGCCAGATCGCATCACCGCAGCCCTCAAAATCTTCAATTGCTTCTTTATCCAGATAATGAATTTTGTATCCATTTTGGCGGTACCATTGTTCAATATAAAATACTTCCTCTTTACGTTCATCGGCATGCATGATGCTCATAATAACATGCTTCTGTCCGTCCTTATCAATGAATGGCAAACTTTGGTTGGCGCAAAATACCATATCCGGTAGCCCTTCTTCGCCTTCAAGGTCATGTACTGTAATACCAATCTGATTGAAAGTGTTTTTTAGGATGCCCCATTCTGTTTTGGCTTCTACTTTATCTACTTTGCCTATATTATCCGTCATGTGTGGGTTGATGACATAGTCAACTGAAAAGTAGGTAGGTTCAACCATCAGGGCTTCTTTTGGCAGTGGCATGGGAGGAATTTCGGCCAGCGTAAAGGTCAGTTTATCAACAGAAGTAATTACCTTTGGCATAGATTGTAAATTGTGTGTTCAGAAGTCTTGCTTTTTTAAAGGGATGTAAAGATACATATTTGAAGCGAAGATAAAAGTTTTGCGCATTGCTTGCGTTAGTTTTGTAGGTTAAGTTTTTAAACTCGAAAACGGACTGTTTAACGCTTATGCTTCTCAAACCTAATTTGTTATCGCAGCTGGCACCACTTGAATTACGTGCCCGAAAAATTGTTGAGGGTTTTATCTCCGGCCTGCACAAAAGCCCTTATCATGGTTTTAGTGTGGAGTTTGCAGAGCATCGTCCATATAACCCGGGTGATGATATCAAGCATGTGGACTGGAAGGTTTATGCCAAGACGGAGCGCTATTATGTAAAGAAGTATGAAGCTGAGACCAACCTGCGCTGTTATGTAATGCTTGATACCAGCAGCTCTATGTATTATAAATATTTTGCTGAGTGGAGCAAGCTGCGGTACGGCATTAATTTTGGAGCAGCGCTAATGTACTTGATGAACCGGCAGCGTGATGCTTGTGGGCTCATTACTTTTAGTGATAAGGTTGAACGTTTTATTCCTGCAAAGTCATCTTATTCTCACCTGCGACTTATTTTTGGAGAGCTGGAGCAGCGACTGGAAGAAGAGGAGGAAAAGTCTCCAAAGAAGAAAAAAACAGCTGCCGCAGAAGTTATTCATGAGATAGCCGAACGACTCAAACACCGAAGTTTAGTAGTTCTTATAACAGATCTTTTTGAAGATGCCGAACGTCATGATGATTTGGTCTCTTCGCTTAAGCATCTGCGTCATCGCAACCACGAGGTATTGCTTTTTAACGTGATGGAACACAAAAGCGAGCGCGAGCTGGATTTTCCGGACCGCCGTTTTATGATGGAAGATGTAGAGACGGGATCACAGATGGAAGTAATGCCGGCACAGGTGCGGGAAGCGTATAAAGAAAAAGTAGCTGAGTTTACACATCGATTTAAGATGGCTTGCAGTGAATTTAAAATAGACTTTGAAGAGCTTGATACCCAGCAGGCCTTTGATCTTGCATTGTTAGCTTATTTGAATAAACGTAAAAAGCTGGGGTAGGATTATTTTTTTAGCAGCCTTGATGAATTGAGTAGAATTCCTACATCAGGTATAGACTGGGCTGCAGCAGCTAATATAGGAGGCAAAAAGCCGAATGCTGCGAGTGATAAACCTGCTAAATTATAGAGTGTGGTAAACCCAAAGTTCCACTTAATAACCCGCATTGTTTTTCGTGATGATTTGAAAAGCTCAGGAACAAGGTTCCAATCATCCCTCATAAGTGTAATGTCGGCAGTTTCTATTGCGACATCTGTTCCGGTTGAACCCATGGCAATTCCTATATCTGCCTGGGCCAGAGCAGGAGCGTCATTGATGCCATCGCCCACCATTACAACTTTGTGGCCTTTTGACTGGTAGTTCTTTACAATTTCAATTTTATTTTCCGGCAGAAGCTCTGCTTGGTATTCAATCCCCAGTCGCTTGGCTATGTTTTGGGCTGTTTCTTTATTGTCACCGGTAAGCAGTTCAATGTGCCCGATACCTAGAGAACGGATATGGTTTATGGCTTCTTTAACTTCGGTACGCTCACTATCTGTGGCTGTCAATAGTCCTATAAGGGTACCGTTAGATTGTACGGTGATAACTGTTTTGCCTTTTTCTTTGAGTGCTTGTATTTGTCTTTGGGCAGACTCATCAGAAGTGATTAAGCGTTCGTTACCGACGATCACTGTTTGTCCGTTGATATTTGCTTTAACTCCATTTCCGGTCAATTCTTCAAAATGATCGGGCTTTTTAAGGGTAAGGAACCGATCTTGGGCGGCTTTGGTAACTGCTTTTCCCAATGGGTGCTCTGAATACTGCTCGGCGCTGGCAGCTATAGCTAACAGTTCTCCTTTTGAACAGCCGTTCAGGGGAATGATATCTGATACTTCAGGGCGTCCAAAAGTAATAGTCCCGGTTTTATCAATGAGCAGGACATCAGCATCAGCCAGTGCTTCAATATATTTTCCGCCTTTAATAAGGACTCCACGCTTGGCATTGGATCCAACTGTGGCAAGTAAGGCTACCGGTGTTGCCAAAGCAAAAGCACAGGCACAGGCTACTACCATTACAGCTACCGTTGACATAATATTGCCACTCAGGATATAGGTTAGTAATGCAATGCCGGCTACAACGGGCAGGTAGTACCCCGAAAACCGGTCAGCAAATCGCTGGATTTCTCCTTTATGTGCTTCGGCTTCTTCAACCATGCTGATTATTTTACCAAAAGTAGAGTCCCGCCCAATGGCATCAGCACGGAGCAACAGCCTCCCACCTTGTGCAATAGTGGATGCATATACGTTTGATCCTCTAGAAATTTCTACCGGCATGGATTCACCGGTAATAGGTGACTGATCTACGGTGGCATGGCCTTCTAATACAGTGCCGTCAACAGGTATTTTTCCACCCGGCCTCACGAGAATGTGGTCTCCTTGGTTAACTTTATCAATGGAGAGTTCTCGTTCTTCTCCATTCTGTAAAACGGTAGCTGTTTGAGGGGCTAACTCTATTAGTGAACGTACCGAATCCCGGGCTTTTTCAGTGGTGTAGTTTTCGATGAAATCACCCGTGCGCATAAAAAAGACCACTATTGCAGCTGTTACCCACTGTCCTGCAATTAAAGCGGTTATTGCTCCAAGAGCCATCAAGGCATGAGGTGTTATCAATCCTTTTCCGGCAGCTACTATAACCTGTCTGAAAACAGGATAGCCTATAACCAGTACAAACAAAGTCCCAGCCCAGAAAGGTATCCATCTTGTAGCTGCCTCAAAAAATCCAAGCCATTCACCGGCTACTACTACAAAAAGGATGCCTCCAAATACCATCCCAAAAAGTTGAAAAGATTTTTGGGCTAAGCTTTCAATTTTGCTTGCTTCGTTGCCTGCTGTGTTTTCTTGTTCAGGAATCCGGTATCCAATGTCTTCCAGAGCTTTTTTGAAGTCGGAAACCTTCGGTTGCGGATCTTTAAGAGTAACGCGTGCCTTTTCAGAAGAAAGCAGTACGTTAGCTGATTCTACCCCCTCAATTTTTTCCAGGGCTTGCTTAACGTTCTTGGCACATCCGGCACAATCCATGCCTTTAACAGTGAACTCTGTTTGGGGTTTATCCATAGTTATTCTTGTACTGCCTCTGCATTCATTTCGTAGCGTGTACATTCGAATACACCTCTTGCTGCTTCAGATAGCAGTTTTTCAGATAAAGAAAGGATTTGATCAATTCGAGCATCACTGAGCTGATAGTAAATATAGCGTCCATCCCGTTCACTTTTCACTAAGTCGCAGTCAGCCAGGCAACGCAGGTGATTTGAGACATTAGGCTGGGATAGTTCAGTAGCTTCGACAAGTTCTCCTACACTTTTCTTACCCTCCCTAAGTACTTCTATGATATTTAGGCGCGAAGGATCAGAAAAGCCTCGAAAAAGCTTTGCTTTAATTTGGATGGCATTATGATTTTGTATCATGGTGAAATAAGGTAATTAATTATATAATTACTTAATGATATAATATACGTTTTTTTGATTTGACTAAAAAATGGAATTTAACTGGCTGATAGGCAGGAGTTAAGTGACATCTACTTTAGAGAGCATTTTTTGCAGCAGTCGTGGAAAGAATCGCTTAAGATATATGCCCCATATTTCTTTGCCTCCGATATAAATTTCCTGCTGTCCTTTAGTAATTTTTGGAAGCAGTTTTTCTGCAAACACATCGGCATCCATGCCGTTTTGTTGTCCGGTACTCATTTTGTTGTGCTTCCCGCCATCACCTTCCAGAGCATTGAGGGTAACATTCGTTTTAATAAAACCCGGACAGACTAAAGTCACTTTGATATTTTCGTCCATCATTTCTTGTCGTAAAGCATCAAACCAGCCATGCAGTGCGTGTTTTGAAGCAGCATAGGTAGACCTTAAGCGTGTCGCAAATTTGCCCATAACGCTGCTGGTAACTACAATATGGCCACTGCCTTGTTCCAACATGGTAGGAAGCACAGCTTTGGTTAAGGCAACGGTACCAAAGAAATTTACCTCCATCACTTTTCTGATTACATCCATTTGGGTTTCCATGATAACTGACCGCTGACTGATACCACCATTATTAAACAGGTAGTCAATGCTGCCATAAATGTTGACTGCTTTTTCGGCTTTATCAGGCAGAGACTCTGTTTGGGCTAGATCAAGTGTTAGGATATGAATGTTATCCCGATCCCCTTGGCAATTAGCCATTACTTCTTCTAAAGCTTCTTTTCTGCGAGAAGACAAAATGAGCTTGGCACCCTTTTTTGAAAAGGCGTAAGCCAGTGCTTCGCCAATTCCTGAAGAGGCTCCGGTGATCCAAATAACCTTATTTTTATACGACATAACTTGAATAAATAAATAGCAAAATATTAAAATGCCGAATAGACCAACGTTTGGCAAGCTCTTTTTGCAGGTTTGAGTAATTCAGATAGTAGTCTAATTTTGCTATCTTTGCATGCAACTATTTAACGGTTAATAAAGTTGCACAGGCAAACATCAGTTAATAATACTATTGTGAAGCCCAAACATACAATACTTCTTGTAGAAGATGAGGAAGAACCTGCGGAAATGTTGGCCAATTTCCTTGAAATGAATGATTATGAAGTGCTTGTAGCCCATGAAGGCAACAAGGCTGTGGAATACATTGATGAGTATGCCGGGGAAATTCATCTGGCAGTGCTTGATATCATGGTACCTAATATTGACGGTAAAGAAATTTGTAAGCGCATACGAAAGCACCCGGTCTTAAATGACATACCGGTAATTTTTCTGACGGCCAAGGATAAGGAGAAAGATGAAATCGAAGGATTGGAGTTGGGCGCAGATGATTATATTCCCAAACCGGCCAGCCTTAATTTGGTTAAAGCGCATATTGAAACCCTGTTGCGGCGCCAGAATCCGCAAAAGGCCAACTGGCTGCAATATGGGAATACCTATCTCGATACTGATGCTAAAGAGCTTTATGTGGATGACGAAAAGGTGGATTTGACCTCAACAGAGTATACACTCATTGAGTTATTTTTTAAAAGTCCCAAACAGGTGTTTAGCCGGCAGCAGATTTTGGAGCATATCACCGAAGAAGACCGTTTTGTTTTTGATCGAACAGTAGACGTCCATGTCAAAAATCTACGGCTTAAAATGGGTGATGCCGGAAAAATTATAAAGACTTACCGCGGTATTGGGTATGGCCTTAATCGAGAGTTGGTAAAAGTGTAATCAACATTCGGTATTATAATTATGACCATTCGTTCAAAACTATCGTGGACTTTAATACTACTGCTGATTTTTGGCATCACCGCCATCAGTAGTTATTCGATTGTGTTTATTCGGGACTATCTGTTTGCCGAAGGCAAAAAGGAAATCAATAGCGATACTCAGTGGCTGGCTGTAACTATTGAGAACCTTCCGGGAGGAGAATCTTTTGGCACTCGGTTTGATGAAATTGCTACCACTTCGGGCTATGAGTTGACACTTTATAGTGATGAAGGCCGGCTTTTGGAATCGTATCCCGACTCAATTTATTCTGCTCCATTTTTGTCTGAAGAGCTGCAGATATCCCTTGATGCCAGAGATAATACCCCACTGCTTCAGGAAAATGCTGATCCGGAGAAATTGATCAGCTACATACATTTGCCAAACAGTATTAATGAGGCGAGCTATATCAAGGTAAGTCAGCTGAAGGATCGTATTTACGAGCCTGTCAAAACCATTCGTTGGATCATTTATTATGGAATGTTTATTTCTATTGGCATTGTCATTGTTGTGAGTATCTGGATTTCCCGGAACCTTACAAGGCCCATTATGCAGATGAAAGATACAGCGCAACAAATTGCTGAAGGGGAAGTAGATCAACAGATTGATCTAAATCGGAAAGACGAGTTTGGGGTTTTGGCCGATTCGTT
Organism: Balneolaceae bacterium; assembly: GCA_034521755.1. Classification (GTDB taxonomy): domain Bacteria; phylum Bacteroidota; class Rhodothermia; order Balneolales; family Balneolaceae; genus JAXHMB01. The sequence goes on along the minus strand of JAXHMB010000004.1, from coordinate 78,667 downwards.
AAATCAAATGGCTATGAAGCTGCGCGAAGATACAGAACAAATTAAAGCATTTGCTGAGAAGCAGCGTCAGTTTTTTGCGGATATTACGCATGAGTTGAGGAACCCGCTGCATACCATTTCGGCCTCACTCGAAATGCTGGAAATGGAAAGCCTTTCTGAAGAAAAACGCATCAAATATCATAAAAATGCCCAAAAACAGGTTGATCGAATAAGCCGTCTTTTTAAAGACCTGGTAATCCTGCAGCGGTATGATTCTGACGAACACTTCATTGAAAAAGAGGAATTTGATTTATCAAATATTGCCGGACATATGCAGGAATGGTATGATGATAAAGCCGCTGAAAAGAATATTGCACTTAACATAGATCATCACCCATGTAAGGCCTATGGAGATCCGGGCAAAATTGAACAGGTGATTGATAATCTTATTTCCAATGCTATCAAATATACGAACGAAGGTTCCGTGACGCTGAGCTATAGAAAGAATTCAGAAGAAGCAATCGTAGAAGTTAAGGATACCGGAATTGGAATATCAGAGGAGCATTTAGACCGGTTGTTTGACCGATTTTATCGCACAGATAAAGCACGTTCTCGAGATAAAGGCGGCACCGGGCTGGGCCTTGCGGTGGTAAAGAGTATTCTTAACGCTCATGACTCATCCATCAGTGCAGAGAGTGAAGTAGGAAAAGGGAGTTTATTTTGGTTTAAGTTGCCTCTTTCATAGATGTATTCTAAATAAGGCTGGACTGCTACTCTTCAAATTTCCTTCATAAAAGATGGGTTTCTTGCTATTCTGAAATTCCAATCAAACTAATTGCATGTCAAAAGAAGAAATACGTGTTGGCGTAGTGTTAATGAATCTTGGCGGGCCCACCGCCGAAGATGCCGTTCGCCCCTTTTTGCATCATCTTTTTTCAGATGAAGATATTATTAAACTTGGCGGCGGTAAGCTTCAGGATTTATTCGCTAATGTGATTTCAAAATTTCGGGCACCAAGCGTTGCAGAAGACTATATGGAAATTAACGGTTGTCCCAAAGGATGTACAGGCAATAAACATTGTTTAAATCGGCAAAATCGGCGCGTATCAAATTGCTGTTCACCCATTAACGGGCTTACCGAGAAACAGCGTCGCGGATTGGAAAAATATTTTAAAAACCAGATGCCGGAAGCCACGGTAAAGGTGTATACCTGTATGCGCTATTGGATTCCATTTGCCGAGACTACGATGGAAGACATGGTGGAAGATGGTATCACGCATGCTGTGATGTTGCCCCTTTATCCACAGTTTTCGTGGACAACCACAGGCAGCAGTTACAGAGACTGGGAAACAAAACGTGAAGACCGTTTTGGGGATGACACACCCTGGAAAGAATTTCATGTAAAGAATTACCATCGCAATCCGAACTACCTGCAAGCCATGAACAATCGCATTGATGAGGCCCTGGCAGAGATGGATGAGGAAACACGCAAGAAAACGCATCTTATTTTTAGCGCTCACGGTACACCTTTGCTTGAAGTCAGGAGCGGCGATCCTTATACCGTTGAGATCAAGGAAACCATGGAAGCTATTATGGGAATGCGCGACTACAAAGAGCCATATTGGTTGGGCTTCCAGTCAAAAGTAGGTCCGCAGAAATGGACACAGCCTAACACGGCTGAGCTTGTTGAACGCCATATGAATTATGGCATCAAGAATTTCCTGATGATACCCATTGCTTTTGTCACCGATCACATTGAAACTTTGTATGAGCTGGGCGTTGAATTAGTAGAGGATCTTGAGGAAGAAGGGTATGAGTTTGAAAATTTCGCTGTGATGGAAGGGCTTAATGACCATCCTATGTATATTCAGGCACTGGCTGATGAAGTTGTGAATAAGCTGGAACACGAGCTGCCTGAGTTTTCGACAGAACAGGAACCTCAAAAAGTAGGCGCTTAAGCATGTCAGTAGATACACCAACAATTGATGACTTTTGTGTAGTAGGTGTAAACCACTGGGAGGCTACCATTGAAGTACGAGAGCGTTTTAGCCTCAGTGATGCTCAAAAAGAAGAGCTGATTGCCGGAGCCAAGCGAGAAGGTATTGAGAGTCTTTTTGTGATTTCAACCTGTAACCGCACCGAAATTTTTGCACAGCATGCTTCATCCCAAGAGCTCATACGCTTGCTGGTTACCTATTCCGATGCTTCTCTTGATGAGTTCCATACATTTGGCTTTGAAAAGACCGGAGAAAAAGCTGTAAGTCACTTGTTTAATGTCACGGTTGGATTGGATTCACAGATTTTAGGTGACCTGCAGATCGTGAAACAGGTAAAAGAAGGATATGAACTTGCCTCACAGGAAGATGCGGTATATGGAGAGCTGCACCGCTTGATGCAGCATGTTTTCCGGGCTCATAAACGTTCCCGCAATGAAACATCGCTTGGGGAAGGTGCAGCTACCACAGCTTATGCTGCAGTGCAGTTTGCTAAAAAGACATTCGATAGTCTTCAGGACAAAAATATTTTGTTGGTGGGTACCGGTAAAATAGGAAAGGTCACATGTAAGAACTTGGTAAGCCTGGGTGCCCGTAAAGTTACATTGATAAATCGTACTCGTGATCGTGCTGAATTTGTAGCTGACCGATATAATTTGGATGTGGCAGACATGCAGGCATTGCCCGGACAGGTAGCCGAGGCAGACTTGGTAATTGTCGCTACCGGAGCTCAGGAACCGGTATTGACGATGGAGCATATGCAGCCTTCGATTGATAAGGGAACCTTTAAAGTACTCCTTGATTTGTCTGTACCCCGAAATATTGATCCTGAAATTGGGGACTTGGATTTTGTTGACTTAGCTAACATGGACTTTTTAAGTGATGTTACCGATGAAGCCTATCGCAAGCGTGAAGAAAATATCCCCCTTGTTAAGAAAATAGTGGATGATGAACTGACCGAATACAAGAACTGGATAAGCAAGCAAAAAGTAGTACCTACCATTAAGGCGTTGACCAACAAATTTGACAGTATCCGGGAAGATGAATTCGATTTTTTCAAGAATAAGATTTCTGATTCTGACCGAGATAAGGTTGAAAATCTAACCCGCCGTATTGTAAACAAAATTGCTGCTTATTCTATTGAACATCTCCGTGATCATCATGAATCGGAAGAGATTACCAAGGTGGTAAATGATATGTTTAAGCTGGAAACGGATGCATTAGATGAGTAGTGCAAAACATATTCGTATAGGTACCCGCGACAGCGAGCTTGCTACCTGGCAGGCGAAGCAGGTAGCCAGGGAACTCGAAAAGCTCGGCCATAAAACCGAGCTTATTTTTGTTAAGTCAGCCGGAGACATTGATTTAACTACCCCACTTACCGAAATGGGAGGCAAAGGTGTTTTTACCAAAGCATTGGATGATGCCATGCTCAACAATGAGATAGATATTGCGGTACATTCTTTCAAAGATTTGCCTACCGAAAACCCTCTGCCACTTAAAGTGGCAGCAATAATGGAACGTGCAGATCCCCGAGATTCACTGGTAGCTTCTTCAGGTGCTGATTTTTTGGAAGATCCAGGTTATGAGGCAGTTATTGCAACCGGCAGTAATCGAAGGAGAGCACAATGGTTAAATCGGTATCCCAACCATGAAATTACGGGCATTCGTGGAAATGTGAATACCCGACTCGAAAAAGTACAAACCAAGGGATGGGACGGCGCTATTTTTGCCGCAGCAGGGTTACAACGGATTGACCTGGGCCATCACATCACTCAGTATTTGGATTGGATGATACCGGCTGCTGCTCAAGGTGCCATGGCAGTTATGGTTCGTGAAGGAGACGAGGATGTAGAAGAAATTGTTGCTCAGTTGAACCATGATGAAACGGCTCTTTGCACAACTATAGAACGAGACTTTTTGCATGATATGGAAGCCGGCTGCAGTGCCCCGGTGGGTGCTTTTGCTCAAATCAAGGATAGTAAAGTTCATCTAAAAGCAGTTGCACTCACTTTAGATGGTAAAGAGCGGTTTGATTTTGAGGATACAAAAAGTGTAGGCAAGGCTGGAAGCTTGGGACATGCTGCCGCGCAGGCTCTTTTGGAAAAAGGAGCCATCAAAGTTATAGAAGAATTAAAATGACAGTATAAGAAGAGTTTAATGAGACAACACAAACGCAATATACTGGTAACAAGACCTCTTTCAGGTCAACAGTTGGAGTATGCCCGCATACTAGGATTGGAACCCATTATAAAACCTGCACTGGAATTTGAGTTTCCGGAATACTGGGATACTGTGTTGAAAGTGATTAATGAGCATCGTAAATCGGATTGGATATTTACCAGTGTTAATGGGGTAAATGCTATTAAACAGATGATGAAAAATGGATTTCAGGTTCGTCCTGAAGTGCAGCTTTTTGCTGTTGGCTCAAAAACTCAAGAAGCTTTGCAGGACCTTGGGCTGGAAGCTAAAATACCTCACAGTCAGGATGCGGAACACCTGGCAGATCTCATTATTGAAGAAGGGAAAATAGACTCGGTTATATACTTTCATGGAAACTTGAGCCGGGATGAAATGCCCGATAAGCTTCGCGCAAAAGATATTGAAGTTGTAGAAGTAGAAGTATATAAGACCACTATAAATCCGGTTTATTTACCTGAAGAACCTGTTGACGGTATATTGTTTTACAGTCCAAGCGCTGTTGAAGGATTTAAAGCAGGTGAAGGATTTAATAAAAGCCTGCCAACTCTCTTTGCAATAGGCCCGACGACGGCAGAAGCACTCCGGAAAGAAACGAATCAGAATATAGAAATTGCCAATATGCCTGACACAAAAGTGCTGCTTAGAAAAACAGCTGATATAATTTTTAACCAAGAAACAGCAGATAAAGAATAAGCTGGCTTAGCCTTTCGCATAATTTATGGAACATAATTTCCCGGAACTGAAAAATGATTTACTCTTGCGTGCTTTGCGCGGTGAAGAAGTAGAGCGTCCACCGGTGTGGATGATGCGTCAGGCCGGACGTTACCTGCCGCAGTATATGAAGCTGCGAAAAAAATATACCTTTTTTGAGCGGGTAGAGACACCGGAGTTGGCCTGTGAAATAACCTTACAACCTATTGATGAAATTGGCCCGGATGCCGCTATTATTTTTTCTGATATTTTAACGGTTCCTCAGGCTCTGGGCATTGATGTTGATCTTGTGAAAGGAAAAGGCCCGGTAATGGGTAACCCTATTCGAACAGTTGATGATGCTTTTGCCATTTTTGCTGAGGATGTCCCTCAAAAGCTAAATCATGTGATGGAGGCCATCACGCTGACACGAAAAGAGCTTAACGGTCGCGTACCGCTTATTGGCTTTGCAGGTGCACCTTGGACACTTTTTTGCTATATGGTACAAGGAGAAGGGTCTAAGAATTTTGCCAAAGCAAAGGCCTTTATGTATCAGCATCCTGATGCAACGCGCCATGTAATGAAAGAACTGACCAAGGCTACCATCGATTATCTGCAGGCCCAGGTTGATGCCGGAGCTCAGGTAGTGCAGGTCTTTGATTCATGGTCCGGCCTGTTGAGTCCTGAAGATTTCAATGAGTGGGCTATGCCTTATCTGATGGAAATTTGTGAGGCTATTGATGAGGTGCCGGTGATCTTGTTTGCCAAAGGAAGCTGGTATGCCCTGGAGCGGTTGAGCTTTAAAAGCAATGCTCAGGCATTGGGTCTGGATTGGACTATTACTCCGGAATATGCTCGTGAAGCGACCCAGAATAACATTGTGCTGCAGGGTAACTTTGATCCCACAAAGTTGTTTTTGCCTGTCGATGAACTAAAGCGACAGGTAACCCGTATGATCGATCGCTTTGGAACTCAAAACTATATTGTGAATCTGGGCCATGGTATTCTGCCAAATATTCCTGTAGACCACGCTCAAGCGTTTGTTGATGCAGTGAAAGAATACGAAGCAGATAAAAGTCCCCCTTCGAAGGGGGAGTAAGGGGGGATGACCAAAACGATAATTTTATGTCTACTAAATACGACAATTACGGTTATAATAAGGATTTAAAAGAGCTTGCCAGGAAGCTTCGAAAAGATTCTACCAAGGCTGAAATAAGGCTTTGGAGTGAATGCTTACGAGCCGGAAAAATGAAAGGCTATACTTTTTTACGTCAGCGTCCAATACTGAACTATATCGCTGATTTTATGTGTAAGGAGCTGCAATTGATCATTGAAGTGGACGGTTATTCCCATGAAAATGAACGCCAGTGGTATAAAGATTTAGATCGACAAAAAGAACTTGAGGAAAACGGCTTTACGGTTTTACGGTTTACCGATGATGAAGTAATGAATGATCTCAGAAATGTTGAGAGCACCATTGACGGATGGGTTGAAGATCATCCCCCTGCACCCCCTTCGAAGGGGGACTCAAAGCCATCCCTTAAATCTCGATTCGAAGCCTATATCCAAAATCTGCAGGATGAAATTTGTGATGCCCTTGAAGTTATCGATGGTGAGGCAAAGTTTCGCCATGATGACTGGGAGCGTAAAGGCGGGGGCGGTGGACATACGCGGGTTATTCATAAAGGAAAAGTTTTTGAAAAGGGCGGCGTCAATGTATCAACGGTACACGGCGAACTTCCGGATCTTATTCGTAAGCGTTTTGAAGTAGAAGAAGGATGGTTCTGGGCGGGAGGTATCTCTTTGGTTATCCACCCATGGAGTCCAATGGTACCCACAGTGCATGCCAATTTTCGCTATTTTGAGCTGTATGAAGATGAAAAGATGAATGAAATTCGCGATAGCTGGTTCGGCGGCGGCGCAGATTTAACGCCTTATTATTTGTGGGATGAAGACGCTGTTCACTTTCATGAAGTTTTCAAAGAAGCATGTGATCTTCACGGCAAAGATTTATATCCGCGTTTTAAGAAGGAATGTGATGAATATTTTTATAATGATCATCGCAATGAAGCTCGAGGTATTGGTGGCTTGTTCTTTGACTACCTGCGTGAAACAGAAAAGCGCTCAATTGAAGATTGGTATGACTTTACAACGAAAACGGGCAGTGCTTTTTTAGATTCCTACATACCTATTGTCGAACGTCGAAAAGATGAGTCTTTTGAGGAAAAACATCGCTATTTCCAGGAAATACGGCGCGGCAGATATGTTGAGTTCAACCTGATTCATGACCGGGGGACTTTGTTCGGACTTAAAACCGATGGCAGAACGGAGTCCATCTTAATGAGCTTGCCACCAAGAGTACGCTGGGATTATGATTTTAAGATTGAAGAAGGCAGTCGTGAAGCTTATTTGCTAGACCGGCTGAAGAATCCTATTGACTGGATTGCTTATGGAAAAGAAAAAGGAATCGAAATAGAACGCGGATTACACGGATTCAGCTAATTGTAGCAGAAATAATATTGCATCTGTGCAGACCAGCTAAATCCGCTTTATCAGTGTTCCATTAAACAACTGTAGAATATGCCAAACGGACAATTTCCACACATACGAGGACGGCGACTTCGAATCAGTGCAGCAATGCGCGATATGGTAGCTGAGCATGATTTAAAACCGGCCGATTTTATTGCTCCTATTTTCATCATGGAAGGGGAAAATGGAAAAGTTGAAATACCATCCATGCCGGACTATTACCGCTATACCCTGGATTTGGTGATGGATGAGATTGCAGAGCTCAAAGAAGTGGGTATCCGGTCATTACTCTTGTTTGTGAAAGTGCCCGAATCCAAAAAAGATAACAAAGGTACTGAGGCACTGAATGACGATGGCCTTATGCAGCAATCAGTTCGCGCTATAAAAGAAAAGTTTCCGGACATGCTTGTAATGACGGATGTAGCGCTAGATCCTTATTCAAGCTATGGACATGATGGTATCGTAGAAGACGGTGAAATTTTAAATGATGAATCAGTTGAAGTATTGGCAGAAATGGCCGCAAGTCATGCTAGGGCCGGGGCCGATATGGTTGCCCCTTCGGATATGATGGACGGTCGGATTGCAGCAATGCGAAAAGCGTTAGACAGACAAGGATTTAAACACACCGGTATTATGGCATACAGTGCAAAGTATGCTTCAAGCTATTATGGCCCATTCCGTGATGCTTTGGATTCTGCTCCCGGCTTTGGTGATAAGAAAACGTATCAAATGGATCCGGCAAATGTGGCCGAAGCTATAAAAGAAGCCAAACTTGACGAACAGGAAGGAGCAGATATTGTAATGGTAAAACCGGGCTTGCCGTATCTGGATGTCGTAAGAGCAGTCAAGCAAAATGTAAGCGTGCCCGTTTCTGTGTATAATGTTTCGGGCGAATATGCTATGTTAAAGGCCGCCGCTGAAAAGGGCTGGCTTAATGAAGAAGAAGCTATGATGGAAGCACTAATCGGCTTCAAAAGATCCGGTGCCGATTTAATTGCCACTTATTTTGCAAAGGCAGCTTCTAACATTTTGAAGAAAAATTATTAGTTATTGAATTGATAAGATGCTAGAAACCAGTAAGTATTTTTTTGATCGAGCTCAGAAGTTTATTCCCGGCGGAGTGAATTCTCCGGCCCGAGCTTTTAAATCTGTGGGTGGAACGCCCGTATTTTTTGAAAAAGCAAAGGGGTCCATTCTTACAGATGTCGATGGCAAAGACTATATCGATTATGTAGGATCGTGGGGGCCCATGATTTTAGGACATGCCCATGAGCCGGTTATTAAAGCAGTGCAAGAAACTGCAGCCAAGTCGACTTCCTTTGGGGCACCTACCGAGATTGAGGTACAGATGGCAGAGCTTGTAAAACATATGGTGCCTGGTGTTGACAAAATACGCATGGTTAACTCAGGTACGGAAGCTTGTATGAGTGCTATCCGTGTAGCTCGGGGATATACAGGAAAAGATAAAATCATAAAATTTGAAGGAAACTATCACGGTCATGCAGACTCCTTTTTAATAAAGGCCGGTAGTGGAGCACTAACACTTGGTTCTCCCAGCAGTCCGGGAGTCACCGAGGGTACAGCTAAAGATACATTGGTTGCAGATTATAATGATCTCAATAGTGTTAAAGAATTACTGAATAAGCACAAAGATGAAGTGGCTGCTATCATTATAGAGCCGGTTGCCGGAAATATGGGTTGCATTCCACCTCAAAAAGGATTTCTAGATGGTTTGCGTGATCTATGTGATGCCCATGATACCATTCTTATTTTTGATGAAGTTATGACCGGCTTTCGAGTAGCACAGGGTGGAGCCCAGCAACGATATGGGGTAACAGCTGATCTTGTTACTTATGGAAAAATTATTGGTGCAGGGTTGCCGGTTGGTGCATTTGGCGGCAGGCAGGAAGTAATGGATGTCGTTTCGCCGGTTGGACCTGTTTACCAAGCCGGTACACTTTCGGGAAATCCACTTGCGATGGCTGCAGGCTTTGCTCTTTTAAGTGAACTTCAGGATAAACCGGTTCATTATGATCAGCTTGAGGAGAAGACAACCTATCTTTTTAATGGTTTATCCCGCATTTTTGAGAAATATGATGTCCCGGTGCATATTAATAGGGTAGGCTCTATGATCAGCGTCTTTTTTACTGATCAAGAAGTCATAGACTTTGCCTCAGCAAATACGACTGATCAGGCAATCTTTAAGGCATTCTTTCATGAAATGCTGCAGCGAGGAATTTACCTGCCGCCATCTCCTTTTGAGTCATGGTTTTTAGCAAACTCATTATCTCAGGACATGTTGGATGCCACCATTGACAAGGCAGAAAAAGCAATTGAAGCTGTTTTGCAGAAAAGTTAAACAGATGTCAGAATTTATAGAAAAGTTAAAAAAAAGATGGGGTGTCCATACCTATGGTCAGCTGGCACTGATTCTGTTTATTTTTTCAATAACCGGGATGACGGCACTTGTTGTCAGAAAATTTTTATTTGATCTTTTTGGTATAACAGAAAATACCTCCAGTTGGATCAAAGTTATTGCCTGGATCTTAACAGTATTCCCTTCCTACCAGATTTTGTTTCTTTTTTATGGATTTATACTGGGCCAGTTTGAGTTTGTCTGGCGTTTCGAAAAAAAGAGTATGAGAAGAATTAAGTCTCTATTTGTAAAGTCTGAGTAAGGTTACTCCTCTTCGTTACTTTTCTCTTTTTTCTTCTTTTTTTCAATCATCTTCTCAACTTTCTTCTGATCTTTTCTGGGAAGGTTTTCTACAACAAGATCATAGGAATCTTTAATCCATTCTTTGATAAGCACATCAGACAAGTAGCCATGGGGATCAATAGTGTTCCAATGCTTTTTATTCATGTGATATCCCGGTTCAACCTCGGGATAAAGATCTCGTAGAGTAGCGGCTTTAATTGGGTCGCACTTAAGATTGATGCCATCAAATTTTTCAACATCGGTGATGGCAAAAATTTTCCCCATTACTTTGAAGGCCAGTGTATTATCATCATCAAAAGGGAAGCCTTCGGTTACCCCTGGAAAAGAAGTGCAAATTTCTCTGAACTCTTCAATATTCATAAACTGTTGTTCTGCAATTATAAGAATTTCAGCAATTAGGCAATGATGTTTATCAAGGATTGAAAGTAGAAAAGCTTAGGCCAAAAGTTGACACTGCGCTTTAATAGCTACCCAAATTTAGAGCGGATAAAATACCCTGTTCTTGGGTTATCTTGCCATAAGTGCTTGTTTTTAGTTTTGTTGTTCTCGGTAAATATAGGATTCGACAGGAAGAAGGCAAATCTTATTTTGAAGATATCCAAGGGTGTTTTTAGAAGGGTCTTGCAAAACCACCCATGTCATGCTGAACTCGTTTCAGCATCTGTAAGCAATTGTTCTTTAGGTGCTTTAATACAATTTTTGCAACAGCCCCTGAAATAAATTCAGGGTGACACGTTTGTTTTGCAAAGCCCTCTTAAAAAGAATGTAGCTACGAATTATTCTTCAACAGTAACGCCTTTCCAAAATGCTACGTGATCTTCAATCTGATTGGCAGCATCTTTTGGGTCGGGATAATACCACGCAGCATTTTGATTGACTTCACCATCTACTTCTATGTGATAGTAACTGGCATCGCCCTTCCATGGACATACTGTGCTGTGGTTACTCTCTTTAAAAAAATCTTTATTGATGCTTTCGGGCGGGAAGTAATGATTCCCTTCTACGATCTCGGTACGATCACTTTCTGCCAGTATTTGCTCATTCCATGTAGCTTTCATAATTAGCTTTTTAAGTTTTAAGAATAGAACACGGATGATACACTTTATAAAAATTAGCACGGATAAATAGTTATACCTGCGTAGATCCGATAAATCAGTGTTATCTGTGTTCCATCAATATTATTTCAATACGGCTACTGTCAATAGAACCCATGCAAGAATAAATGCGGTTCCTCCTATGGGCGTAATGGCTCCCAGCCACTTTATACCTGTGGCAGATAATATATACAAGCTCCCTGAAAAAATGAGAATACCTGCAAACATCAGCCAGCCCGACCATCGCAGCCAGCTCGACTCCGGCAGGTGATAAGCAATAATGCCGACAGCCAACAAGCCTAAAGCATGATAAAAATGATACTGTACTCCCGTCTGAAAAATATCCATCATTTCAGCAGAAAGTCTGCTTTTTAGAGCATGGGCGCCAAAAGCGCCAAGGAGAACAGAAATCAGAGCGTTAATACTTCCTAAAGCGGTAAAAAGTTTGAACATGGTGCTCGGGGTTATGATTTAAATCCGATCTCTTTATGAGTGCCATCACAAAAAGGTTTGTTTTCTGAGCCCCCACATCTGCAAAGTGCAATAGTCTTGGAACAGCCAAAAGGCTGGGTGGTCTCTGAGTAAATCTGGTATGAGCCTTGTATGAGTACCGGACCGTCTTTTTGCATTTTTAAAATAAGCTTGGCCCCGTCAGTTTTAGGGTTCTCTTCTTTTAAAGAAGACTTTGCGAAGGAAGCATGTGCTTCAAAGTCAATGTCTGTATGAGTGTTATCACAGGCCGGTTTGTTCGATGATTTTCCACAGCGACAGAGGGCAAACCGGGTATCATTTAAAATAACGTTTCCATCTTGGTCCTGTACTTCAATATTTCCTCGAAAATACACAGGCCCATCCGGTACAATACTGATCGTATTTTTTGAGGGCCTTGACTCAGGTTTATCTTGATTCTTCATTTCATAATGGAGGGCCCCTGTTGGACATCGCTGTACGACATCCATAATATTTTCGGCTTTGGCATTTTCCGGTTGTATCCACGGTCGCTTATTGGGATCAAAAACATTCTTGAGTCCTTTTACACATTCCTTGGCATGGATACATCGGTTTAAATCATAGGTGACTTTAATTTCATCACTTTCGTAGCTGTGTAACTTTGATTCCATAACAGAGATTTTTAACAGGCGAATTTAAATATGTTCGTATTTAATAAAATAACTTTGGTATCTGCCATTTAGTTCAGTTCAAATTGATTATTATTAGAATGAACGCTTAGCATAAAGTTTTGTTTATCATCACTCACAATTAAAGAACTTATGATGGAAAGAAAAAGGTGTTTAGTTACAGGTGTTACCGGATACATCGGTGGGCGACTAGTACCAAAATTACTTGAGGAAGGATACGATATCAGTGTGATGAGCAGAGATGCCGGTAGGCTTCAGGGACGCCAGTGGATAGATGAGGTCGAAGTAATCGAAGCTGACGTGCTAAAACCTGAAACCCTGAGTGGGGTGATGGAAGACATAGATATTGCTTACTACCTTATCCACAGTATGAGTGGGAAAGAAAATGAAGACTTTCATCAGCGTGATATTCAAGCAGCAGAAAACTTTGGCAGGGAAGCAAAGAAGCATGATGTGTCACGGATCATTTATTTGGGTGGTCTGGGTCATGAAAAAGATGAACTTTCCAAGCATCTGAAATCACGACAGCTTACCGGAAAAACCTTGCGCGAATCGGGTATTCCTGTTACCGAGTTTCGTGCTGCCATAGTAGTGGGGTCGGGAAGCAAGTCTTTTGAAATGATTCGTTATCTCACTGAAAGGGTACCTATTATGATTTGTCCCCAATGGGTATACAGTAAAGTGCAGCCTATAGCCATTCGAAATGTTTTACAATATTTGGTTTCAGCGATTGAAAAGCCTGAAACGGAAGACGAAGTAATTGAGATTGGCGGAAAAGATGTAATGACGTATGCCGACATGATGAAAATATATGCCCGGGTTAATGGACTGAAGAGGTTCCTGCTTCCGGTACCGGTATTAACTCCCAATTTATCTTCCTATTGGGTTCATTGGATGACATCGGTTCCGGCCTCTCTTGCACGTCCGCTGATTGAAGGTTTGAAAAATGATGTTGTGGTAAGAGATGATAAAGCCAAGCATCTGTTCCCTGATATTGAGCCAATGGGATATGAAAAAGCAGTGAGGCTGGCTATTCGGCGTATTGATACGCAGGAGGTAGAAACTACCTGGAATGATGCGCTTTTAAGCAGCAAGGGAGATGAGCGGCCTGTTATTTTAGAATCAAAGCAGGGAATGAATATTGAGCGAAGAATGCGCAAAGTGAATGCGAGTCAGGAAGAGGTTTATAAGACGTTTTCTGCATTAGGTGGAGAAAAGGGATGGCTTACCTTTGAATGGGCATGGAAGCTCCGCGGCATTTTAGATCGCTTGGTAGGAGGGGTCGGATTCCGTCGTGGCCGTAGAAGTGCTGATGAACTTCGCGTTGGAGATGCTCTGGATTTTTGGAGGGTAGAAGCCATTAAAGAGAATGAATTACTAAGATTGCGAGCAGAGATGAAAGTGCCGGGCAGGGCTTGGCTGGAATTTCAATCTTTGCCTACTGAAGAAGGGAAAACAAAACTCATCCAAACTGCTTATTTTGCTCCTAAAGGATTATTTGGACTATTTTACTGGTATGGCCTTTATCCGCTGCACTCACTAATCTTTTCAAGTATGATTGAAAACTTGGCTTTAGAAGCTGAAAGTCGTTAATAGACTATTCGAGAGCTTTGCAAAACCTTGCTGTCATCGCGCCTTGTCCCGCCCAAGCGAGGAACGAAGTTGTGAACCAAGGCAAAAAGGTTGTCATTGCGAACGGAGCGAGTGTAATGAGCGAAGTGACGCAATCTCAGGATAACAAGCACCGAAAGTAAGATTGCTTCGTCGCTGCGCTCCTCGCAATGACAAGTTATAAGTTGGTGATAATAGCAGTTCATATAAACAATGACATGCTCGATTTTTGGAGTTTTGCAAAGGTCTCTATTCGTTTATTGCTTTCATATCCATTGGATTGGGATGCTTGAAAACATAGCCTAATCCTTTTTTTAGTTTTTCGTTAGATACAACTTTGTAGTCTTTTTGTTCATCATCTTTAAAAGTAGGAAGTTCAAGTCCCAGTGCCTTGGCAGCTTTGGTATAATACATCTTTCGGGGTGGATGCCCATCCGAAACCGCGTTAAATATTCCTTTTGTAAATGGTTTTTTAATGATTTCACGGATGATGTTTATACAGTCATCCCTGTGGATAAGATTGACAGGTGCATTTCCCTTATCCAGATTTTGACGCCCTGCCAGGTATTTTGCGGGATGACGGTCATATCCATAAAGTCCGCCAAATCGCAGTACTGCTGTATTGATGGAATCGCTGTCCCTAAGTATTTTTTCTGCTTGCAAGAGCGCATTACCTGAGTCCCTTCCAGCCTGACCGGGAATAGTATCATCTTCAGTGACCACCCCCGGAAGTTTTGGATATACGGATGTAGAACTCACAAAGACTATTTTTTTAATTGTTGAGTTCTCTAATCTCTCTCGAATAGAACGAATCTGTTTCGTATGATATTCAACGACGTTTTTACGTCCGCGCCCGGGGGGAATATTTAAAATAAGCAGCTCTGTTTGCCAGAAAGCTTCACAGTTGTTGCAGGAAAGTCTCGGTTCCAGTGTGATTAAATAGGGTGTGATTCCTTCCTCATTCAGTGTCTGAATTTTTGTTTTGGTAGTGGTAGAGCCGTGAACGTTGTGCCCATCTTTGATGAGTGTTTTTGCTAAAGGAAGCCCCAACCAGCCGCAGCCCAGTATGCTTATGTTCATAAAGTGTATTCAAATAATTTAAATGCGACTTAATATCCCAATTTGCGTGAAGAATTTCACAGAATAATCTTGCTAAAATTTATGGAACAATCTGAATTCCATTTAGTTAGAAAAGACTATTAATGTTAACTCAAAATTTTGGAGTCATGAGACTTATTAAATCAATATTTGTAATAGCGTTATCTGTGATGGTTGTTACCGGCTGCAGTAAGGAAACCTCAAACAAGGTTGATGAAGCACAGCAGGAAGCAGGAGAGGCATTAGAGTCTATGCAGGACGATGCCAATCAAACCAAGCAGGAATTTGTGACTGAGGTTAACAATAAGCTTACAGCCATGGAGGAAGAAATGAAAGAAATTCAGAAACAAATCGGAGAAGAAAGTGGAGAAGCCGATAAGGAACTTGAGAAAAAAATGACAGAAATAAAGAAGCAAAAAGAATTGCTGGAGTCTGATTTGGCTGATCTGAAAGAAAAGGGACAAGAAAACTGGAAAGAACTTAAAGTCAGTTTTGTAGATAAGCTTGAGTCCTTGAAGACTTCACTCAATAACTTAAAACAAGACTTGGGTTAAAGGGTATTCTCCTGATCTTATACTTTTTATTATCCCTCTTCGACTTATTCTTTAATCTTTTAAATAGGTAAAGAGAAGTCGAAGTATATATGCTCTCATAAAAAAAGCCCGGATGAAACCGGGCTTTTTTATATCTGCTTATGTTATTCTTCTTTCATAAATGGATAAGTCCAATCTTTAGGAGGAACCTGGGTTTCTTTTAACGAGCGAACTGAAATCCAGCGCATCAGGTTAGCGGCACTTCCAGCCTTGTCGTTGGTGCCTGATTTTCGAGCTCCTCCAAAAGGCTGTTGGTTTACGACTGCTGCGGTAGGCTTATCATTGATATAAAAGTTACCTGCAGCCTGGTTCAGAAAATCCGTCATTTTCTTAAGTGCATAACGGTCTTGAGAGAATATCGCACCGGTTAGGGCATAAGGAGAAGTATTATCACAAATCTCCAGTGTCTCATCGAATTTATCGTTTTCATAAACATAGACCGTGAGTACCGGACCAAATATTTCTTCTTCCATGGTTTTAAAATGAGGGTCTTCTGCTTTAACCAGGGTAGGCTCAATGAAGTATCCTTCAGAATCATCATAACCGCCGCCAATAAGTATTTCAGCATCATCTGCTTCTTTGGCATAGTCGATATATTCGGTAATACTGTCAAAAGCACGCTGATCAATCACGGCTGTCATAAAGTTGGTGAAATCCTGGGCATCTCCCATTTTAATTTTGCCAACTTCAGCCTTAAACTTTTCTTCAAATTCAGGCCAGATAGATTCGGGGATATATATTCGGGATGCAGCAGAACATTTTTGCCCTTGGTATTCATAAGCTGCGCGAAGAGCTGCAACAACCAGTGCATCCACATCGGCTTCTTCATGAGCAAAGATAAAGTCTTTGCCGCCGGTCTCACCTACAATGCGGGGATAAGTATTATACTTTTCAATATTGTTGGCAATGCTTTTCCACAGATGCTGAAATGTGCCGGTTGATCCGGTAAAGTGTAGCCCGGAAAGATGTTCACTTTCCAAAACAGGATCGCCGACATCAGCTCCCCGGCCCGGTAAAAAGTTAATGACGCCTGCTGGCAGGCCTGCTTCTTCAAGCATTTGCATAGCAAAATAGCTGGAATAAATAGAAGTAGTTGCAGGCTTCCACAAAGCTACATTTCCGCAAAGTGCCGGAGCTGTAGGAAGATTTACAGCAATAGAACTAAAATTGAAAGGAGTGATTGCAAATACAAAGCCTTCAAGCGGACGATACTCAGATCGGTTCCACATGCCTTCTGGTGAATAGGGCTGTTCTTTATAAATTTCTGTCAGATAGTATGCATTGAACCGGAAGAAGTCCGCCAGCTCGGCGATAGCATCAATTTCTGATTGATAAGCAGTCTTTGACTGACCCAGCATCGTTGCAGCGTTCATTTTGTATCTCCATGGACCTGCCAGCAAATCAGCAGCTTTCATAAAAATAGCTGCTCTTTCTTGCCATGGCATCGCCGCCCATTCGGCACGTGCTTCCAGTGCAGCATCAATAGCCATATCTACTTCTTTTTGTCCGCAAAGATAAGTAGTACCCAGTATATGATTGTGATCGTGCGGAATTACAACATCCGCTGCGCGTTCGGTTTTTACTTCTTTTCCTCCAATGATGGCCGGAATTTCAATCTGTTTTGATTTTTGTCTTTTTAATTCTTCTTGAAGTTCCTTTCGTTCGTGAGTACCGGGAGCATAGGAGTAAATCGGTTCGTTTTCAGGTTCCCGTAAGTTGAAGTAAGCGTTAGACATAAGGGATCAGTAATTTGGTTATTCTTGTATTTATGATATTCTTTAAAGCTTTTTTATCAGGTCTTGAATTTAAAAATAATTTAGGTGAATTGGAGAATTGGAATTCATGATTGCATATAGCTTTCAATGCGTTCGGCCAGTTCAATTCCTTTAGCAATCCGGTCTGGTACAGAAACTCCATTTCTAAAATTACCGCTGATAAAAAGCCCGGAGTTATTTTTCTCTATTTGTTCAATAGTACGTAAATAAAAATCATATCCTAATTCGTATTGTGGGATCGCATGACTCCAAAAAGTATGGTGTTTAAAAACGGGATTGCCTTTAGTACCCAGTAATTGTTGAAGTTCCCGAAGGGCTATTTTATAGAGCTCTTCTTTGGGTTTGTGAGCGAGCTCTGGATTGCGGGCTCCTCCCATAAAGCAGGTTAAAAGTGCATGATCTTTGGGGGCGCGCTGTTCAAAAAGGGTAGACGAAAAGAGGCAGCCCAAGAGATTATAGTTTTCAACTTTTGGGATAAGCATACCGAACCCATCCAATGGATGTTTTATAGATTCTTTGTGAAATCCCAGATGCAGCACACTCATTGGTGCATAATTGATATCAGTTAACGTATTTGTTTCAGATATATCCAGAACTTTACTTAATGTATGAGCCGGAATAGTTGAGATTATTGCATCGTGACGAAAGGTATCTTTTTGGGTTTTAACTTTCCACGAACTGTCTTGTTTGGCAATCTGAGAAACTTCAGTATTTAAAAAAAGTTCATCACTTAGTTCAAAAGCGATTTTCTTTGGAAGGGCTTGCATTCCATCTTTAAATGAAACCAGTGAGCGTTTTATGGTAGATCCTTTTCGACTGGCTATCATGCCTTTTATTATGGAACCATGATTTTGCTCCATTTCATGTAATGAAGAAAAGGTATGTTTTATTGAAAGTTTTTCAGGATCTCCGGCATATACACCGGATACGAATGGATTCACTCCGTAATCGAGTGGTTCTTTGCCCAGCCTGCGGATGAAAAAATCAGCAATGGTTTCTTCCGTATTAGCCGATCCGATAAATGGTTCTTTCAGCATTTTTAATTTGGCTTTTGCAGAGAATAAATTGCTGAAAAGAAAATCCCATGCCGAAAGCGGTATTTGTACAGGCTCACCATTTTTTATGATGAACCTTTTTTTTGCCACGGGATTAGCTTCAATACAGTCATCTTTGAGACCTAGCCTGTCAAGAAAATCAGATACTGGAGTGGAATTTATGAGAAGAGTATTGGGCCCAAGCTCTAATATCCAATTGTCTTCTTGCTTGGTACGAATCACACCACCGGGCTCATCTGCTTTTTCATATACTGTGACTTTATAGCCCTTATTTTTTAGCTCATAAGCTACAGAAAGTCCGGATATGCCGGCTCCCAAAACACCAATATTTTTTTTTGAGCTATTCATTACGACTTAAAAACCAGGAAAGATTCTTGCTTAGAATTAATCTAAATTAGTCTTATATTTATGCTTGTTTGCTTTAGTACTATAGAAAAAAATTATAAACGCAAAGTGAAGAATTAGGAGTTATGAAATTATTGAAAGGAATCTTATCTGCCATTTTAGGCATGCTTATTTTTGTTTCTTGTTCAGAACAATCACCCGATGAACTCATCGTCTATTCAGGCAGAAGTCAGGCATTGGTTGATAACTTAGTTGACGAGTTTAAAAAGGAAACGGGTATTGATATAAAAGTACGTTATGGAAACGATGCTGAGTTATTGGCTGTCCTGAATGAAGAGGGTGATAAAAGTCCGGCAGATGTTATTTGGGCAAATACTACCGGTGCTTTGGCAACGGCCAATCAACAGGGGTTGTTGACCGAGCTGCCTGATTCTTTGCTTAGTAAGCCGGATGCCTATACTTCCTCTAACGGTAAATGGGTACCTGTCACGGTTCGGTTTCGTGTGCTGGCTTATAATCCTGATCGCATCAGACCTGAAGAACTTCCCGAATCAGTGATGGATCTTCCGAAAATGAAGGAATTGGAAGGACGTATCGGCTGGACTCCAACCTACTCCAGTTTCTATGATTTTCTTACAGCTTTGAGAGTAGAAAAGGGAGAAGACGTAGCTCGTGAGTGGGTAAATGGCATGCAGGATCTCAATCCAAAATCATACAGCTCTAATACGCCAATGGTGCAGGCTGTAGGTGCCGGTGAAATTGATGTGGCACTGACAAATCATTATTACCCAATTCAAATGAAATACGGTGGTGCTGAGGGATACTTTGAAGATCATGAACACTATGGAGTTGATGAACCTAATCCAGAAGCAAGTTTTGAAACTTATCATTTTGCTGAAGGTGATATAGGAAATCTTGCTTTGGTTACCGGAGCTGCCCAACTAAAAACTGCAAAAAGCACTGAACTTGCACAGAAATTTTTGGGTTTTCTATTGTCCCCCAAAGCTCAGCGTTTTGCGGCTCAATCAGTAAATGAATATCCGGTAGTCCAAGGAATTGAATTGCCAGAATACCTATTGGACGAGGAAAAAGCATTTAAGCTTAGTCCCGACTATGACTACGAAAAGCTGGAACAGCTTGAAGGAACACTTAATCTGCTTCGCGAAGTGGGTCTCATTTAGCGTTCCTTTTACATTGAATACGTTTAAGCCCTGTCAATACTGGCAGGGCTTTTTTATTTGATGGGTTAAATTTCTATGCCAACGGATATGTAAAAATTACGAATCTTTGCCGGAATAATACCCGGTCCGGGATAGCCGGTAGCACGTCGCGTAAAATACTTTTCATTCATGAGATTATTAACGCCTCCTTCCAGCGTAAATCGGTTAAAACTGTATTTCGTTGATAAATCCATCACCTTATAAGAAGGAATGATGCCTTCAATAGCAGTAGGTGTACGTCGTGCATTCGAAGCATCAGTAAAGTGTTCGGCTACGTAAGTAAATTGGTAGGAGGCTTCAAAGCCGCCTTTAGAAAAAGTGAGTCCCGTTTTGAAATTCAGAGGTGGAACAAGTTCTACGTCATTACCCTCAATGCCGGGTTCATCAGACTCAGTATAAGTGGCATGAATAAGTGCCAGATTGGTAAAAACTGATAAACGGGTTTCTGTATCGAAGTCAAAAATATTTAGTAGATTGGCTTCTGCAAATGATTCAATGCCGTAGATTTTGGCATCGGCGATGTTAGTGCGATACCGAAAAGTCCGGTCGACTAATCCATTAAATTTGGGATTTGGTTCGGTGCGCAGTACCGTCCCGATGCGATCCTCATAGGAGAGGTGAAAAGCAGTTACATCATATTGGAAGAAGTTGTCAACCTGCCCGCGAATACCAAAATCAATATTGTAGCCGCGCTCATCTTGTATATTGGGATCCACTTCGAGGTTACCAACATCCACGCGAATATCATTAAAATTCATAGCGCGATAGTTTTGGGAGAAGTTCCCGTAGATCTCCAGTTCACTGCTTGGCCGGTAGCTTGATCCAATGCCAAACAGCACAAACGAACGTTCTCGACTGCGGTCTTCGGTAATACGATCATCGACTAAGATGTTGCCTGCTAAATCACGGACGATATTGCGATAGTATCCTTCGGCTTCGGTTTTGATATATTCGAAACGTAATCCCGGAGTAATGCTAAATTTGGGTGTGATATTGAAAATATTTTCTACAAAAATAGATCTGTTTTGGCTTGGAAGGTCAAAATCAGATCCTGTTAAATTATCGGGAGAAATGTAGTTAAATAATGGGTCGCTGCCATCGGGTCCATTACCTTGGCGGCGATGGGTGTAGCCGTTATAAAAACGAGTACCGGCTAAGAAAACAGAGATCCCGTCCAGAAAGTTATAGCGGTGAATTAGTCGCGTTTCGTTGCCCCAATTTTGGAAGTCATCTTTCAGCAGGTCGCGCTCTCCACCGTTATCAAGTCGATCGATACGCTGTAGGTTACCAAGGGCATCACGACCGGCCATCAACCCAAAATAGCGGCTGTTGATCCTGGTTTTACTATTAAAGATGTAATCCGCATCAAGGGCAAAAATATTCCAGTTCACTTTAAACCAGTTCCGTTCCCGGTTCGATTGGCTGGGATCATCGTAAAATTGGGCGTCAGTTAATCCGCCGGGTTGCTGCGCCAAATAATACATGTGGGTATATTCTGGCGTCAAAGTAAGTTTTTCAGTCAGGTCGATATCAAAGGAAGCGTAAGCGGTGTGTTGATCGAGCTGAGAATTGGGCCGCCAGCCGTCGCTCGTTTTGTACTGGTAAAAGCCATAATAACTGACATTGCCTTTGGTACCGCCCAGGCTGTTAAAAGAGTTAAATAACCCGAATGAGCCATAGGATTGATTCGTGTTCAGCTGAAAAGGATCGATTTTTGGAGGATCCTTGAACTCAAAATTGAGCATGCCGCCAAATTGGGTTCCGTACTGTAGTGAAGCAGCACCGCGAATAATCTCGATACGTTTCAGGGCTTGTACAGGAGGTGTATAATAGCTTTCGGGATATCCGAGGGCATCGGCGGCAATGTCATATCCGTTCTGCCTGGTATTAAAGTTAGAATTTCGTTTGGGACTTAGTCCGCGTCCGCCTACGCTGGTTTGTATGCCGGCATCCCCGCTCTGCCAGATATTGAGCCCCGGAACTTTGGCATAAACTTGGCGGTTATTATTGGTGGCCTTGTTTACGACCATATCATCAAGTACAAGCACTTCATTTTTTTTGCTCTCGTTGATGGTTACTCCTTCGACAGCTTGCAGGCGGGTAATTCCATTCGTTTGTTGTTGTTTTCCACCCACAACAACCTCTGCCATTTCACTTTCAAACCCCTTGAGCTGAAAATTCTTTTCCTCGGGACTGTCTGTGATACGTACTGTTTTGCTTTGCGTTTGCTTGCCGGGAAAATAGGCTATTATAATATACTTGCCCGGTGATAGGTCACGAATAGTATACTTTCCCCGCTGGTTGGTAGAGGTTTTTGACTGGTATTGAACAGGCAACGTTCCGTCGGTTTTTGAGGTGTCTTCAGAAACAAAAATGCTCACTTCCTCGATGGGATCGCCATTTTCATCAGTAACCGTCCCTGATAAAGTAAAACTTTGAGCAAATGCTAAATCAAAAGAGAAAAGGATTACACAAAGTAAAAAGGGTATTACACGAAACTTCATTATTGTAGATTTTTGAACCAATTCTGTTGATCTTCGTTAAAGGGCAAAATCCATTCTTTGTGAGCAAAGCCACGTTCTTGCTCGGTGAGATCTACATTGGGATTAATCATTGGTTGGCTGCGACGCCCGTTAAGTGTTACATTAGATGTAACAGTAATTTCTACATCACCGGAAAAGTTCTTTTGGTACTCGTCTTCAAGGTGATGGGCAAATTGCAGGATCATGTCCGGCCGTGTGGACATCTCCTTTTCTTGTTTCGGAGTGAGATAATCCCAGTTCCGAACCTGCCATTCGTTTCCAGTCTCGGGATTGCGCATATGAAAGGTAGCATGTCCCGCTTTTTCCATGAGCATAACCCGCCAGGAAAAGCGAAATCCCTGTTCAGTCCAAAAAAGATTGTCAGGATAGAGCATGAACCGAAGCGGTAGTAAAAGCTGTAGTACAAAATGGAGGATAAGAATACCGCCAATAATAGAATTCCCTATTCTGCTGAGTTGAAAATCTTTGTTCTTGGCAGGTTTTGGTTTCGGTAGTGAAAACGGAAGATAATTTGTGAACCCGGATATGATTTGTATGATTTTTTTGTGGAAATCAGCCGGAAAAAATATGAGGGTACATAAAATCATAATAAACGGAAACATACCGATCTGAAACAGAAACCAAGTGGACATATGAAAAACGATCACGGCCAGATATGCCAGGATTCGTGTACGTTTCCAGAGCAGGAAAAAGGTAACCGTTAAATCGTAAAACGCTCCGCCCCAGCTGAAGATATAAGCTGTGGTCGTATATTCCAGCAGCGGGCCGATAAGCGGGAGGTCGGCATTGGCGGGGAGCCAGATTTGAAGTGGCATGGCGTTGAGCAGCCAGTCGGGATTGAGTTTGGCAACGCCGGCAAAAAAGTAAACGAGTCCTAGTTGCAGTTTGAAGATGTTGATCGTCCACGCGGGAACGTATTCGCGACGTAGGGAAGGTTTGCGTAGTACATCCAGCGAAAAGTACCGGTTAGCCGGAACGAACATCAGCAGGAAGCTAACAATACTGACAAAGTAGTAGTGGTTGAGGTAGTTGGTTTTATCAATGAGTTCGACATAGGTAAAAGCCAGGAAAAAGATGACGATACCGAAGCGATAAAAATAGCCCAGCATAATGGAGAGGGCAGCGAGACCCATCACCAAAAAAAGCAGGTACATGCCGGTTTCACCGAGTGGAGTTACCCAGTCGAAGCCGTAGTAGGTGAAAAAGTAGTCGGGTTTTACATACAACTCGTAGATCCAGCCGTTGGCGGCAAAACGGATAATGCTGACCAGCATGATGAATCCAAAAAGGAATCGAAATACCGCCAGTGGGGCAATGGATACCCGGGAACTAAGGTGTTTTTTTATTGCTTCGGGTATCATTGCCGTTAGTCACCGTCGTTATCTTGGTAGGTGATCGTGATGCCAAGAATAGAGGTCATGTCGGCCTTGAGAATTGTAACCACGTGTTGCATCTCTTCGAAGGTAGTGAGAACAGGATCGTTATTTTCTTCAATCTGCTGCGAAAGCGGGTCACTGAGTCCATCGAGTGCAGACTGTGCCTCATCAATTTGTGTTTGTATTTCAGCAGAAAGATCTCCCGCTCCGAGCGCTTCGAGGTTGTCGTCGAGCCCTCTGTTATCACCGCCGGTAAATATTTTTTCGACTTGCTCTAAATTTGCAGAGGCTAGCTCAACCGAATATTCTCCATAATAGGCTTCCACAGCAAGGGGACGAGGTGTTCCGGCACTTCGAACTCCGGCAGGAATGCCGATTTTTCCGTCACGCAGAAAGCGCTCATAATGTTTAACATAACTGTTAATAAGCATGCCCAGCGAACTTCCCACATCGGTACCGGCATTTTCTTCACTTAAAAACATGCCGATATAGTCACCACCGGAAGCTTGCCATTCATTAGTAGCAGTATCGACCTGCTCTTTGATAAAAGATATATTATCCAAAAGATAGTTCATGCGGTTTTCGGCGTCTGCGTCGGTGGTGTACATCGACACTATTTCTTCATTGGTATCTCCCACACCGTGTAGCAGATAG
Organism: Balneolaceae bacterium; assembly: GCA_034521755.1. Taxonomy (GTDB): domain Bacteria; phylum Bacteroidota; class Rhodothermia; order Balneolales; family Balneolaceae; genus JAXHMB01. Next base: position 54,051 of record JAXHMB010000004.1, on the reverse strand, counting down.
CCAAGAGCAGGGAGGCCTGACGCATCGCGGCTGTTTATGGTGCCAAAGGAGTATTCGCCGCTGGACACCCGGTCCGAAACTTTTTCGGTATCAACCGGATAAGTATTAAGCGAGGCCCGTAGTAAGACGTCTTCAGAAGGACCAAATTGAAATGGGCTTACATCCTGCCATGCCAGCCGGGCATCTTTAAGGGTTTCTTGGAGCGTTTCTAAGTTCTCAGGCGTACGTTCAGTTTCGAAATTTTGTGCTGCCACTTGCAATTCATCAACAGAAATTTGCAGCGATTCAAAAGCTGGTACAATAATATTATTACCATAGTTTTCGAGCATGGCTGCCCGATCAAAGCTAGATTCATCGTTTGAATTTGTACTACTGCTACAGGCTCCCACAAAAATTAATAGTAAAAGAAGGACAGAAAGTTTATTGAATTGTAACATGGTGAATCAGGATTAGAAAGAGCCAAACCGGCATTTACCGGATTTGGCTCAGTAAAGTTGAAAATGTTTATAGCTGGTTTTGAACAGATTCGAGATCAGGGTAAGTTTCAACAAGCGTAGACTTTGCGTTGTTCAATCCCTCAGGAGTAACTTCCCAGAAGTTGCCATTTTGACCGAAATCAGTGTTTAAGATTTGATCAATTTGGTCATTTGTAATTTTTCTATTGGGACTATATCTCAGCGCATTGACAAAGGCCCATCCTTCTGAAAGTGCATGAAATGCTTCGCCTTGATTACCATCATTGAGATCTGATAGCGTATTGTTTATGTAGTGAACGGCAGTTGCTGCTGAGAGCAGCTCAAGCTCTTCATAGAGAATATTAACTTGGTTGTCCAGCTCACTCTGATTGCCATTGACAATAGCAGTCCTTCCAAGGATGAACGCATTCATAATGTTATTATTGAAGTCGAGATATGGGTCAGAGCCATTTGAGTATTTGCTCCAGAATCGAAGCTCATCGGAACGAGCATCCGGCCAATCGGATTTAAAATCAGCAGGTGCATTAAAGTAACCGAAAGCTTCATCGAAGTGATGTTCTTTGGCTGTGTAATTAGCTCCTTCTTCGGTCTCGCTGTTTTCCACATCAGGACCAATTTTTTCATCGGTAAGATAAACATTGAAGATCTGATTGTAGAAAACAGCGCCCATCAATCCTTTTTCAACAAGTTGGGTAAATTCACGTCCTTTCTCGTCAACTAAGATTTGTCCATCTCCACGTTGTAAAAGACCAGCTTTTCCATTTTCTGCTTGTCCGTTTTCACTGGCTGCAGCAGCCGCGGCAAAAAAGCCTTCGAAAAGGTCATTTTCGCGATCAAGAACAAAGGTTTTGCTTTTAAGATCACGATCAGAAGTAAAAGAGAATTTTCCACCGCCGTTGCCGTCAGTATTCTCATACATATCGAGCAGGGCTTGTTCGGAGAGAACGTCCCCTTCATGAGCAGTGGCGATATAGGCTTTCATTTCTTCTACCATAGCCAGCCGGTCATCTTGTCCCGGGAAGGCAACAGAAGTTTCACCGTCGCGAGTAAATTCGTAGGTTTCAGGAGCTTCAATTTGGTTGTTATTATTGTTGCTACTGTCAAAAATGTTGCATGCTCCTATAAAGATCATGCTAAATACAGCAATTAGAAAAAGGGATTGAGAGGATTTATTTATAAGATTCATTTCTAAGTTCTTTGTGTTCAAATTTATGTGAATGCAAATATAATAACTATTTAGACTAAATATAAACAAAGAAATAAAATAATCTTTGGATTGCCTGGAGGACGTTTGTTGGAAAGGTTTTACCCTTCTCTTCTGGGTGAAATTAGTTTCATAAGCTGGTCGAGTACTCCGTTGCCGAGGAAAGAAAGTTTCTTTTGTCGTTCCATGGAAAGGAAGCGCAACAGACTTTTAAGTTCTACCAGTAAATAAGGAGGGTCGGTAATTAGTGTATCACTGGCAATAATGTGATCCCAGTCTAATGGTTTTTGAAAATCGACGCCGTGCTTTTCCATGGTCTCATAATATACATGTGCAATAAGTCCGTAGCCGATTGTAGTGGGGTGAATTCCATCCAGGCTAAAAATACCTCCTTTAAATACTTTGCCGGAGTCCTCATCAATACGAAGATAATCCGTACTTAGTTTGGGCTGTCCATTATTTCCCACCAAATGTGCTGTGGCTTCATTGTTTTGCATGGCTCGGGTAAAGTCTTTGGGATAAGGAATCTTCAAATCTCCTGCTAATCTTCTGCGTGCAATGGCACTGACATATTTGTTTAGCGGTACGGTTATCCATCCATATTCACGAGAGACATCGCGGATAATCTTGTTGTACTCATCTACTGCCTGATCCAGCTTAATGGCTTGCTGTTTAGTGAGATGCGAATGTTTATCAGGGTCAAAGTCACTGTCCCAAATCCAAAAGCGTGTATAATAATCAAAGTAACCGCCTTCATGACGAGAACTGTCTTCATTAATTCCTCTGGATACGGGTGGGATGGTAACGTATGGAAGTGTTTGTGAGATAACACGTTCGGCTCCAATTTTACTTACACGTTCTGCCAGCGCCCGGTACTCTTGTTCGAAATGTTCGGGGCGATATACGGTGTAGCCTCTTTCTGAAGGAAACTTATTTAGGTCGTCCTTTTCAGTGTATTGAAACTTCAGATCAGTTACAGCTCCTATAATATTATTGTGCCCCATGGTGACAATCAGGTTTTCAATGCCACCATCATTTTGCAAGAGTTTGATGTTATCGAGCATGGTGTGTTGGGCATGTTGTTCGCCAAAGGTTGGATTCAACACCATACGTGCGGTTATATACATAGCGTGATCGGGCAGGACATCAAAAATGGAGTATGTTTCCGGTTGGTTTTCGATGAAGTCGCGACAGGCTTCTTCAGTTACCAGCCAGGCATCATTCATGGCAAAGCCCCAAACAGACTGATTGTGATAGGGAGTAGGATGATCTGTTTCCAGTGATTTGAATCCGCCTTCCCAATACTTTTTTACTCGCTTCAGGGTGGAGTATAAATGATGCACTGCAGGCAGTAGCTCATTCCATTGCAGCGTGTCGCCATACTCTTCACCGAGTCCGCGGACCAACACTTCCAGATTTAATGGAATGCCGGCCTGAGCAGTAAAAAGGGGCTGGTCAAATTGGTTTTCAGCCTCGAAACATTGTGCCAGAAAACTGGGAAAATTTAGGTCCGTCCGGTACACTCCACCATTTTGGAAACCCTGGCTGACGCTATCGCCCAGTACCACTAACTTATGTTTAGATGTAGATTGATTACTCATCAAAATTTTAGGTTTTAGAACACATAAAACAAATCAAGTAGAACATATTTAAAAAAATGGAAATATGAATCCCTAATGTCTACAGATTATAAGCCGGATTGAAAGAAATGTATAATTAATGGTATCTTTGCAGCCTAATAAAATTTCAGACTCATAAGTTATGACAGAAAAACAAGAAAATAGACTGGATGCTTTTCGCCAAAAGCGAGAAGAAATGAACGAGAAGATTTTAGATCTGGATCATCTGGGAATTAAGCGTTTTTTCAACCTGGATACGAATACATATAAAGAAGGAGCACTGTCTACCCAGACCAAAGAGTTGCTTGGATTGGTTGCTTCTGCTGTTCTTCGTTGTAACGATTGTATAGACTATCACCTGGAGCAATGTGCCAAGGCAGGATCTACAAAAAATGAAATTGTTGAAGCCCTAAATATTGCCATGGTTGTAGGGGGCAGTATTGTGATTCCCCACTTGCGTCACGCAATTGAAACACTGGAAATTTTAGAAAAAGAAGGGACGTTAACCTCCTAAATGTAAGTAAGGTGTTCAATTGAAAAAAATATTCTTCGTTGTACTCTTTTTGCTATCGGCACTGAGTGTGCATAGTCAGGTTATGCCCGACACAAGTGTTGATGCAGATTCTGTATCTACAGCAATAATTCCAATTTTAGGATATAGCTCTGACATTGGTTTGTTGGTTGGTGGTGTATTCAGCCGATATGACTACCGAGGTAACACCAAGCCTTTTAATAATCTAAAACAGATTCAAGGGATTATATCTACCAAGGGTTATATAAATGCAGAAGTTCTATATGAAAAGACCAACACTTTTGGAAAAGATATTCGAACAACGGTAAATGCTTATGGCAATCGCTTTAAGGATGATACTTTTTTTGGTATAGGCAATAATACCACCTACAGCCAGCAGCTTTGGGACGATGAATATTACTTTTTTGAGAGCATAAGTTTTGGCCTGAATTTAAAGTTCAGAAAACCTGTTTACCAAAAAGGGAGAGCACAATTTGATTTGTCAGCAGGTATTGGGTTTGATTATCAGATAGCCTATGTCAATCAGTCAAATTCCTCTTTTAATCAAATAATGCCCAACGGGAGTGATGGTGGATTTGTTAATTATCTCTCCGGTGGTTTTGTTTGGGAAAATCGTGACAGTGAGTTTGATCCTCATATTGGTAATCGTGCGGAGCTGGAAATTAATTATGCTCCCAAATACCTTAGTGAGTTTCCCCTTACAACGATTCGGTTAGACCTTCGCCAGTATGCTCGCTTATTCAATTATATTACGCTGGCCGGAAGGGTAGAAGCACGTCATGCGGGAGGTGATGTTCCTTACTGGGAGCTCTCAACGCTGGGTGATGACTACAGCCTAAGAGGCTATCCACTCAATCGTTTTAAGGGAAGCAGTTCTCTGGCTTATAACTTGGAGATGAGATCCTGGTTGATTCACCTCCCAAATTACGGTGTGAGAATTGGAGCTCATACATTTACTGATGGGGGTCGTGTTTTTACAGGACAGGACAGTTTTAAGGATATTTTTAAAAGTCACAAGCATACTTGGGGTGTGGGCGGAGCCGTTTCGGCATTCAGTCCGGATTTTATCCTTAGGGCAGATTTGGGATTTTCTGACGATTCTAACCAGCTCTACATAGGAATAGGATATATGTTTTAAAATCATACAATGAGTAAACGAGTTTTAATAACAGCAGCAAAAGAAGATATTGAATCAGCATTGAAGCTGATTGAGGCAAATGATACAGACATCATGCATTTACCTCTGGAAAAGTATATACTAAAAGAAGATGAGGCTGCTATAAAAAAGGAATTGGATGCGCTCGAAAACTACGAGAATATCGTGTTGGGAAATAAGCGTAATGCAGCATTTTTTCTTCGCATGGTAAATAAATATGACAAGACAGATGCTGTTCGGGGCCGGGTAAACCTAACGATGAATGAAGAAACCTCCGATCTGCTCGAGGCGGAAGGTATCCCTGCCATATGTACTTATGCTGAAAAAAAGCCTATCGACCTCATCGAGTTTATGTTAAGATTACAGCGTTTTGGAGCTACACTTTATCCCTGTGGATCCCATAAAACTGAAGAAGTGCCCGGCTTTCTTGTTGAGTTGGACATTGAGGTTAATGAGCTTGAACTATTTGATTTGAAGGGGCCTGATAAAAATGAACTTGCAGACTATCAAAAAAAGATAAAAGCTGAGCCACCAGAAATTATTGTCTTCCATTCACGCAGATCAGTGACTCGCACGCTTGCTGCATTTGAGAACCTGAACTTAAAAAAGCCCAGACTAGTTTCCGCTGACAAAGGTATTTCTAGAAAATTGGAAGAGAATGGTATTAAAGTGGATGCCGAAGCGGAAGGCAGCTGGGAATCTATTGCAGAGCTTATATAGTTAAAGTTTTACTATCGTACAACCTGCCCCTCCTTGTTGGAGCGGGGCTAATTCAAAATCTTTTACTTCTTTGCGTTGCTGCAAGTATTCATGTACCAGCTTTTTTAGGATCCCTTCTCCTTTGCCATGGATGATCTGAACTTCTTCCAGTCCGGCAGCGATGGCATCATCCAAATAGTGCATTACTTCGCTCATAGCTTCATCGCCGCGCATGCCCCTAATTTCCAAACGGGTTCGTACCACACGGGAGGTATCACGGCCTATTACATTGACCTTAATCTTTTGCTCTTTTTTCTTTTCTGAGCCATCTTTAACCTTTACAAGATTTTGATACTTTGTTTTAAGCCGAAGTCCGCCGGCCATCACAACAGCATTCTTGCCATTTATTTCAATAAGCTCTCCGGTAGTTTTGGCATCCTCCAGGCGTACTTCATCACCTTCTTTTGGAGGTTCTTTGGAAGCCTGTTTTCTTTGCTGCTTTTTTTCTTCAAGTTTATGAAGCTCTTGCTGAACTTCCTCTTTATGTTGGCTGACCTTCTGTCTTGCTTCTTTGATGGTATCTTTATCCTTTTCCCCTTTGGAAACAATTTGCTCTACAGCCTCCTCAATCTTTTGATTGGCAGACTGCATAATTTGCTTGGCTTCTTTCAGTGCTTTTTCCCGAATTCCTTCTTTCTCTTTTTCAATAGAAGAGCGTTTCTCTTCATAACGATGCCGTGCTGTTTCCGTTTCTGATTTAAGTTTGTCGTATTTCTTTTTTAGATCTTCAGCTTCCTGTGACTTTGTTTCCAGCTCAGTAATAAGCGTTTCCATATTACTTTTAGCTTCACCCAGCAAAGTCCGGGCTTTATTAAGCAGGCCCTCGTCCAGTTTCATCCGTTGGGCAATTTCGAAGGCATAGCTGCTGCCCGGCACACCTTTTTTAAATCGGTAAGTGGGAGACAGGCTTTCTTGATCGAATTCCATGGAGCCGTTTACTGCCTTGGGATGATCGTGGGCAAAAATCTTTAAAGAGCCATGATGTGTTGTAACCAAAGTTCTGGCTTTGCGTTCTATCAATAGTTCAATGAGCGCCTGGAATAAAGCTCCACCTTCTTCCGGATCGGTGCCTGCAGCAGCTTCATCAATCAACACGAGGCTATCTTCATCTACGTGTTCAACTACATTTTTCATCCATTTTAAGCGAGAAGAAAAGGTGCTCAAATCATTTTCAATAGACTGATCGTCGCCCATGTCAACAAAGATATTATTGTAAACCGGCAATTCAGAGCTGTCTCGGACTGGGATGGCAAATCCTGCCTGCAGCATAGCCACACAAAGTCCCAGTGTTTTCATTGCTACTGATTTCCCACCTGCATTGGGACCGGTTATCACCAGGCATCGTTCTTCAGCATTTAATTCTAAGTTTAGGGGCACAACCTTTTCCTGCTTCTCTTTGGGTACCCCAATATTTTTGAGTTTGAGAATTGGGTTATACGCTTCTCTAATATATAACCGTTCTTTTTCTGAGATTACCGGAACAAATCCATCAAGCTTAATACTTAGCTCAGCTTTGGCGGTGATGATGTCAAAGTCTGTAAGGGTCTCCTGGTTTTGCGTAATTTCTTTGCGGTGATTTCGCACATGGTTGGTCAGTTCCCGCAGGATACGCTCAATTTCCCGTTTTTCCTCAGATTCAAGCTGGCGAATTTCATTATTTATGTTGAGGGCTTCAACCGGCTCCAGGTACACTGTTTGTCCCGAGGAGGAAACATCGTGGATAAAACCCTGAATTTTCCGTTTATATTCTACTTGGATAGGAATTACCATACGCCCGCCGCGAATCGTTGCTCCTTCATCAGAAGTCATCCCTTTTTTAGCGGCCCGGCTCATTACTTTATTGATTGTAGTACGGAGATCGTTTCGCTTTTTATTGAGCTTGCTTCGTATAGAACTTAGCTCTGAACTGGCATTATTTCTGACTTCACCATGCTCGGTAAGTACACTCTTAATTTCTTTTTCCAGCTTTTTCAAAGGAATGAGTTCAACAGACACTTCCTTGAGATGAGGATACTGCTCTTGCCGGTCTTTGATAAAGTTTTTGACATTTCGTGCAGTGCCGGTGACTTCTAGTATTTCAAGAAAAGCTTCGCCGGAAAGCAGACTGCCTTCTGCTTTGGATTGATTTAAATAATCCATCACATCGTGTACTTTATCAAGCGGGAAGGCAGCATCATTTTGCAGAAGATCCATCATTTCCTTAGTCTGAGCCAGCTGACGCTCAATTTCAGGCTTTTTTGAATAGGGCAATAGTTTTTGGAGGCGTTCCCTTCCCATTGGCGAACGAGCAAGCTTTGCTGTTGCCTGGCGAATGGAGTCAAAACCAATTTTAGAGATCAGATTTTCAGGATAAAATTGCATAGATCAAATATAAGCTTCTTTTCGCTAAATGATGAAATGCTATCCTGAAATCAAATTAGAGCTCTGTTTACATTAGGGTAAAAAGAAACCAAAGAGCTAATATCGAAGCCAGACTCATAATTAAATAAGCTGTAATCCGGAGCCATTTTGTATCACTTTTAAGAACTTGGAAACAGCATATAAAAGTGATAATGCAGCAAAATATTGCTATTGCAGTTAAGTAAAAAGTATCTTGAAGAATTGAAGGAAAGAATGATAAAAAGTTGTTAACCCGTGCGGCCTGGCTGCCAGCGTTACTTTGAATTACTGATATCCAAATAGCGATAAGATATAATGGAAAAGCCAATGCCGCCAAGCTTCCAATAATGTAGTTTTTTGCGCACTTAAGTAACATGATGAATGAATTAGATGATGCCCTATATTAAGATACGTTTTTTTGAATTTCAAGTATCTAAAAGTTAAATATTGAGTCGGAGCAAAAAAAACAATTATTTATAACTAGGAGTTCTTTACTAAAACAAACAATTATGATTTTAAATTTATACCAGGTAGATGCTTTTGCTTCAAAAGTTTTTGAAGGTAATCCCGCTGCTGTTTGTCTGCTCCAAGAATGGCTTTCTGATAAAATTTTGCAACAAATTGCATTGGAGAATAACCTTTCAGAGACTGCATTTTTTTTAGAGCAGGAAAATGGCTTTCGGTTGAGATGGTTCACCCCTGAAGCCGAGGTAGATTTATGTGGACATGCCACGTTGGCTACGGCGCACGTGCTATTTAGTCATCTTAATTATGAGAAGGATGAAATCCTGTTTCACTCTAACAGTGGCACGTTAACAGTAAGACAGGATGGCGACTTGCTGAAAATGAATTTCCCTGCATCTTTTGCGAAAAAAGTTGAACCGCCAAAAAAATTAATAGAGGCGCTTGGAGTAGAACCTGAGATGGTATTTAGGGATGTTGATTATATGGTAATACTGAATAATGAGCAGCAGGTTAAAAAAGTGGATCCCAATTATTTTATGCTTAACGATGTAAAAACGCGTGGAGTTATTGTGACCGCTCCGGGAAAAGAGGTCGATTTTGTATCCCGATTCTTTGCTCCGGCCGTGGGCGTAAACGAAGATCCGGTTACAGGATCAGCTCACACCATGCTGGCTCCCTATTGGTCTGAGCGTTTGGGAAAGAAAGACCTCACGGCCAGACAGATATCCAAACGCGGTGGGAATGTATTTTGTACCCTGAAGGGAGAGCGGGTAGAAATTTCTGGCAAAGCTAAAACTTACTTAGTGGGGCAAATTGAAATATAAAACAAAAGAGTCATCTCGACCGTGAGGAGAGATCTTTTGTTTATCTTGCTTTGAGTACAAACCTATTTGCACTTCATTTTAGAGGATTGATAACTATGATCACATTTGTCGTCTTATTAGCACTGGGCATTCTGGCAGGAATTATTGCCGGAGTGTTTGGTTTGGGTGGAGGGATTCTCTTTACGCCTATTCTTTTTGTTGTTTTTAGCGATGCCGGTGTTGAAAATCCGGTAGTACTGACTATTGGCTCATCCTTATTTTGTACCTTCATTGCTTCGTTTGGAAGTTCACTGCGACAATATAGGCAGAAAAACTGGTACTGGTCGGAGGGTCTGAAAGTGGGTCTGCTTGGGGCAGTAGGGGTGACTGCAGGAAAGTATGTGGTTACATCACCGTACTATAGCCAGCAGGCTTTTGTCATTTTCTTCAGCTTGCTGCTGATATATGTTTCCTTCCTCTTTTTTCAGCGCGGGCAAATGAAAAAGTTATCTATTCAGGTAGATGACAAAGAAATAAATATTAAACAGTCTGTTTTTTCCGGGGGATTGGCCGGTTTTGTGGCTGCCCTTGCCGGTATTGGCGGAGGTGGAGTAATGGTTCCGGTGCTTAACCTATACTACAAACAGGCTTTTAAAAAAGCGGTAAGTATTTCTTCTCTGGCTATTGTATTTATTTCATTATCCGGGTGGCTGCAATTGGCTTTTACAAATACCGAAGCCTCCACGTTGACACCGTATTATATGGGTTATGTAGACTTTGGTGCTGCGCTTCCTCTGGCTGTTGGGGGATTGGGAGGCGGCTTTCTGGGTGCATTAATTGGCATAAAAATAAACCGCCGGTATTTGCAGTATGCATTTGCTGTGCTTGCCATTGGTATGGCTGTGAAGCTGCTTGCAGAAGTGTTCTAAACAAAAATTTTGATACTAGCAGAAAATTCTAATATTAGTGGTATAGATTAAGTGGTTCAAATAGGTATAAATCGGGTTTAAAGAACAGCATGCGGTGGACACCACTCACATTAGATTTTTTGCTGGCTAAACATGGGCTAAAAGACTCCAAAGTTCAGCTTCTTTTAGGGATCTGGATCGTTTTTATCATCCTAAGCCTGGGGTCGGTTTTTGCGATAGGCTATCCTTTTACCAATATCAATGTTTTTGGTGATGAGCCGGTCGTCACAAACTATATCCTAGTCCAGGTTCCCGTTTTTATAGGTATCCTTATGGTCTTCTGGCTTGGATTCGAGTGGGGCTTTATTCCGGTATTCCTTTCTATGTTTATGATGGCCTTTACTTCACTGATGGTATCGCACTGGGCCTTACTGTTTGCTTTTTCTTTTGTCTTTGGCTTAGCCATTTATGCTCTTGTCTATTATTGTGTTCCGGTTGATATAAGTCTGCAATCGCTTAAAAGCTTTGCCTTTTTTACTGTTATAAGTATCGTAGCATCTCTTGCCAGTTCTCTCGGTGCTTTTGTTTGGAGCGAATTTTTTAACCTTTCACCACAAAATACAATGTATATATGGAGGGGATGGTGGACTGGCATGTTTCTGGAGACGATGCTTTTTATAGCTCCTTTGTTGTATTTCTTCACTCCTGCTATCGAACGTTTAAAGAAACGGTATTTTGAGGCTCCTCCTGTGCCCATTGTATCGACCGGGTGGATATACAGTGCGGTAGCCAGTGTCTCTATTGTGCTGATATTATTTATTCTCTCAGCCAAAACGCTGGTCACACAAGGCTTGACACAGAAGGCCGGGGTGTTAACTGCCGAGATGATTGCCAATATGGAAAGTGCCAATGAGTCTTTTGAAATGGTGGTATGGATATCTATTAGCTTGGTTGTAGCATGCAGCGTGGGGGGTATTTATTTGATGGGCCGGTGGAATAGAAACTTAAAAGAAACAGTTAGCGAGCAGACGCAAAAGCTGAAAAAAAATGAGAATATGTTGAAGGAGGCTTTGTCTGACCGCGATCATCTGCTGGATGAAATCCATGATCGAGTACGTAATAATTTAACGTTGGTTTTGGCCCTACTTGAACTTCAGCTTAAAGTGAAAGAGGATAAGCCCGTTGAGGAAATTTTAAAAGATTCTCATTCAAGAATCCGGTCCATGGCAGTGATTCATGAAACGATGGCTCATACCGAATCAATTCGACATGTGAATCTTAAAAGTTATGCTATTAAGCTTTCCAACAAGTTGCGTCATTCATTCAAGCGTGATGATCAAAACATTGATGTGACCATTAGTGCCGATGATGTGATATTGGATATAGATCGTGCTTTTGCTTTTGCAATGATTCTCAATGAGCTGATGATGAATTCATACACCCATGCTTTTAAGGGTTTGGACAAAGGAACCATTTTTATTGAGATAAAAAAATCGGCCGGCATGGTTGAGATGAAGTTTCGGGATAATGGTATTGGCCTTCCCGAAGATTTTGATTCTAAGGAACAAGCAACACTTGGTCTGCGATTAATCAGGATAATGGCCAAACAGCTTAAGGCAAGTTTCGAGATCGTAAGCTTTGATAAAACCCGCTTTTCTTTAATCTTTTCTCAATAAATTACAGCATATAGAAAAGGGAACCCCGATCAAGGGATTCCCTTTTAGATTTAGCAATCTATGTAGCTTATGAAAGAAGTCCGACCCAAAAGGAGTGGGAAGGACATGCTGATTTGCATCAGCGATCCTTGTTAAAGGAAACTGCAATCGAATTAGAGTACATAATGGTTAATCCATTATCTTTCGCAGGAATGCAGGCTGGTCGGTGTCGCTTTTATCAATCCGCTCGCGGCGATTGTTAAGCAAGGTATCACCTTTCTGCTGTTCTGCCTGCTGTTCCTTTTGTTCTTGTTCTTCCTCTTCATTCAGGGCATGAACATTTTTAAGCCCCCGACGGTGAAATGCTGGAGTGTCCATGTTTTTAAGGTTCTTTTCCCCTTTATAAAAAGGCTCATTAGTAGAGGAATAGCGTGTCTGTCCGGTAAAGTCACTGGCCTTAGGCATATTCAATTTTGATGACTCGCTATCTTTCTTCTGATCTTTCTTAGAAGAATTAGGAGCCACTTTTGCCTGCTCACGATTTTCAGCCAGGTCAAATCCTGTTGCTATAACGGTAACACGCAGTTCATCACTGAAGCTTTCATCGAGTACGGTACCGAGAATGATTTCGGCATCTTCACCGGCTTCTTGCTGAATGATACTGGTTGCGGTAGTCGTTTCGCGCATTCCCAGGTCGGCTCCGGAAGAAATATTAACCAGTACGTTGCGGGCGCCGCGAATACTTACACCGTCAAGCAGGGGTGAGTTGATAGCTTCTCGTGCAGCAATCTCGGCACGTTCTTCACCGGTTGCTGTGGCTGATCCCATAATAGCAGCACCACCATCAAGCATTGTGGTGCGTACGTCGGCAAAGTCAAGGTTGATGAGGCCGGGCATCAGAATAAGATCTGAAATGCCTCGTGTTGCATTATAAAGCACCTGGTTTGCTTTGTCGAAAGCTTCCATCAGGGTGGTGTTCTCATCGGCAATATCCAACAGCCGCTCGTTGGGGATGACAATAACGGTATCGCTGTTTTTCTTTAGTTCTGTGATACCTTCCAAGGCATATTTCATGCGCTTGGGGCCCTCACAGTCAAAAGGTGTGGTGACAATTCCCACCGTTAAAATGCCTTTGCGTTTGGCAATACCGGCTACTACGGGAGCTCCGCCTGTTCCGGTTCCACCGCCCATACCGGCTGTCACAAAGACCATATCGGCGCCTTCGATAGCCTCTTCAATTTCATGTCGGTTTTCTTCAACTGCTTCACGTCCAATCTCGGGACGTGCTCCTGCACCAAGTCCATTGGTGAGGTTGGTTCCCACTTGCACAGTGAGATCGGCAGTACTGTTTTTAAGTGCCTGGGCATCGGTATTCAGCGCAATATACTCTACACTGTTGAGCCCCTTATCGATCATGTTGTTAACGGCATTCCCTCCACCGCCTCCAACACCAACTACTTTTATTTTCGCATTGTCTTGACCGTCGATGTCAAAACTAAAACGAGAGTTAAGGTTAGCCATAATGTTCTCCTTTTATGATTTACCCGATAATTCGGGTATTCGATTGCTATTTGTTTGTTCGATTGCTGATTGATCTTTATCTCTGTATCGAGGTTTTTCTCGATATTCTTTATGCTGAAATTCTGTTACACGAAACTGACTTTGTTTTATATGTTGCAAAATCTTGTCATCAATCGAAGGATTCTGCATGTCTCGTCTTTTGTAATTATTGTCATCAGTTTTCATAATCATTGATTTTGCTGCGGTTTTAGTACCTACAGATTGTTATGATTGATTATAATTCCTTGAACCAGCTCTTCATGCGGTCCGCAATTCTTTCCATTACCTTCTCTACACTTGATCCTTTACTTGATGAAGGAACCATTGCCTGATCTTGTCCACCGCCCCCGGTTTTGATGGCATGCATCACCAAGCCAACTCCGGTGGCATAAATAGGATTATTGACTTCTTCAATAAGTCCGCCGCTAAGCCCTCTTGGTTTGCCAATTTTGGCGTCCATCCCCAGTACTTCATTAGCGAGAGGGCATACATTGTTGATTAGCGATCCACCGCCTGTAATCACGACGCCTGCGCTGAGCGCATCGGAGTAGCCGCTCCGTTTAATCTCAATGGCCACTATTTCCATGATTTCTTCCATTCGGGCTTGTATAATTTTTCCTAGAATACTTTTGGTGATCTCCTTGGGCGGACGTCCCGCAATACCGGGTACGGTAATTGATTCATCTTCTTCAATTAAGTTGATGTAAGCTTCACCGTGTTCACGCTTAAGCTTCTCGGCCTGATCATCCAGCACGCTAAGTCCCACTCGAATGTCATCGGTTACCTTTTTGCCGGCAATGGCAATGACGGCTGTGTGACGTATCGTATTTTCCTGGAAGATGGCTACATCTGTTGTGCCGCCTCCAATATCTACGAGTACTACACCGGCCTCTTTTTCTTCATCATCAAGCACGGAGTAAGAAGAGGCGAGGGGTTCCAAAATGATGTCTGCTACCTGGTAACCGGCACGCTCCACACATCGGTAAATATTTTTGGCCGCAGAAACAAGTCCGGTGATGATGTGCACTTCCGCTTCCATGCGCATACCGCTCATTCCAACAGGGTCACTAATACCGTCTTGTCCGTCTACTACAAATTCTTGTGGAATTACATGAATGATCTGCTGGTCGGTAGGCAGCATAATGCGCTGACAATCTTCAAGCAGCCGCTCAACATCATCTACTGTAATTTCGTTATCGCGGTTGTTGATAGTAATGACACCCTTGCTGCGCATACTTCGGATGTGGTCGCCGGCAATGCCTACGTTTACAGAGTTGACTTCAATGCCGGAAGCCAGCTGGGCTTGTTCTACAGCTGTTTGTATGGCGTTTACGGTCTTGTCAATATTTACAACAACGCCACGGTTTAGGCCGTCACTTGGAGCTTTACCAACACCAAGAATATGAATACGATCTTGTGGATCGATAGATGCCACAATAGCGCATACCTTTGTTGTTCCGATATCGAGACCGACGACTATTCTATCTTGCTCTTCCATATTTTTGTCCACGCTGCTAGTCATGTCTTTATGCTTCGAAATGTACGTATCACGTTTCCTGAGTTACAGATTTGATCCTTTGTAATCGGCAGGTCTAACCGAATACGCATGCTGGCAATACCTTTTGCTTTGACAACTTCTCCATAAAAGGCTTCCCAGTTTCGCAATCGTGTTTGAAAATCTTCTTTGCCAAAAATCAGTTTTACACCGTTTTCATTAGTCAGTGCTACAATACCTTCGTTTTTAGTCCAGCTAATTTCACTGATGGTTGCATTGGAAACCGGTTTTTGGTGCATCTCAACTAAAAAGTTACGCACTGCTTTAAAGTCATTACTATTTAGCGTGTCTTGCATGGGAGATGCGCTAAACCCATAGAGGATGGGTACATCTACTGTTTTTTCAAGAATCAATGGCAGCCGGATACCGTCTTTATCTACATAGATCTTATTATTGCCATCTGCGAGCAGGGCTATAGGATTTCGCTCTGTGATTTTGATTATCAGCTTGCCGCTTGGTTCTACACTAATGTCGGCATGGTGTACGTAGGGGATGCTTTCCACCCGGTCAATAATTCCCATAAAATTTAAGCTGTCAGGGCTAATACCTGTAGGCACTTCGGCCTTTTTGCCCAATTCGTCAGAAGTGACGAAATAATTTCCTTCAAAGCGCACATCCTTAATCGTAGAGGTTTTATTCCAATAAAGACCGGCCAAAACAGCAAGGCCGAGCACGAGTACCGCACCTGCAATCCATGGGATGGCATTAAAGCTCTGCTGAGCTTCGGCCTTTTCGGTATTATGTTGTTTGTTCTTGCTCATTAATTATTTACTCTGGTTTTCAATTCTTCTACAAACTTTTCGCCGTACTTATAAATATCACCGGCTCCCATAGTGATGATTAAATCGCCGGGCTGTGCCAGTTCTTGTAGCCTTGCCGGTAACTCATTTTTTTCTTCCACATAATGTACCTGTCGGTGACCATATTCTTTGGCTGCATCTGCAATTAGCTTGCCGGTAACGCCTTTTATGGGTTCTTCACGCGAGGGATAGACATCTGTAATCACACAGACCTCGGCATCAAAAAAGGATGAGCCAAACTCTTTATACAAGTCCCGGGTTCTGGAATACAAGTGTGGCTGAAATACAGCAACAATACGACTGTCTTCCCATCCTTCACGGGCTGCTTTCAATGTAGCCTGGACTTCTGTGGGGTGATGCGCATAATCGTCAATCACCATAAGATCATCTTGGTCAAACTTGAGCTGAAAACGCCGAAAAACACCTTCAAAACGCTCAAGGCCTGATTTTATATATTTGAAATCAATATTGAGCTCCAGGCCTACAGCAATAGCTGCCAGTGCATTTTTCACATTATGTTCACCCGGTGCCTCGATGCAAATTTCTCCCAATTCTGTTTCTTCATGCATAACAGTGAAGCTGCTTTGGAAGTGATTGATGTCAATGTTGGTGGCACGAATTTTTGCCTGGGGTGTGAGCCCGTAGGTAATAATTTTTCGATCTATTTCGGGGATAATGCTTCGTACATTCGGATCATCAAGACATAAGACAACGGCACCATAGAATGGAACCTTGTTGGCAAATTCAACAAATGCCTCTTTTACATCCTCGAGGTTGTCATAAATATCCAGATGTTCAGCTTCAATATTGGTGATAACTGCCAGAGATGGAGTTAGCCGCAGAAAAGTACGGTCAAATTCATCGGCTTCAACAATGATAATGTCGCCCTTTCCTACAACCGCATTGGTTTCGGAGAAGCTGTGTACCTTGCCGCCAACCATGATGGTTGGGTCAAAGCTGCCATCCTGTATGACGTGGCCGGTCATGGTTGTGGTTGTGGTCTTTCCATGTGTGCCGGCAATGCCAACACCATATTTCATCCGCATAAGCTCGGCAAGCATTTCAGCTCGTTTGATAACCGGAATCCCGGCTTCGAGTGCTGCTTTGGTCTCAATATTTTCATCAGCTTTTACTGCGCTGGTATAGACAACTACATCTGCGCCTTCAATATTCTGTTCATCGTGACCAATATTGACTTTAGCTCCCAGTTTAATAAGTCGTTCTACGGTTTCTCCCTTTCGGGCGTCCGAACCGGTTATCTTATATCCTTTCTGGAGCAGGATTTCAGCCATGCCACTCATACCAATTCCACCGATACCGACCATGTGAATATGGCGGGTTCGTCCAAAAATCGGCTGTGTTTGGATTTGTTTACTCATCAATTCACCTGCTCATTTGCCAGTTCAAAAATTCTTTTTGCAATTTCATCGGCAGCTTTGGGTTTGGCTAATTTTAATGCGGCTTGCTGCATATCTTTCAGTTTCTGTTGGTCAAAAATCAGTTTTTCGATAAGACCGCCAAGAGTGTCTTTGGCATCGGCGTCTTTTATCAGTTCTGCGGCTCCTTCTTCTACCATGGATTGTGCGTTTTTGGTTTGATGATCTCCGGCAACATTGGGAGATGGAATCAGAATGCTCGGTTTTCCTGTGAGGGCCAGCTCAGAACATGAAAGGGCTCCGGCGCGACTCACTACAAGGTCTGCCACAGCATAAGCTTTGGGCATGTCATAAATGAAGTCAACCAATCGCAGATTTTCGTACTTATCAGTATGTAAATTCGTATGCAGCTCATCATAATAGCGCGGTCCGCATTGCCAAATAATTTGCAGCTTCAGTTCATTATGTAAAAAATCAATGTTGGCCGATATTGCTTCATTAATAGCTTTGGCACCGCCACTGCCACCCAGTATCAAGAGGGTTTCTTTGTCGTTCAGAAAATCAAAATGATTGCATGAATCTTCATAATCAGTCTTGACCAGTGTTTTTCTTGTAGGATTACCGGCCAGCGTTATTTTTTCTTTAGGCAGGTAGTTTTCTGCTTCCTTAAAAGCTGTAAAGATCATTGCAGCATTTTTTGCAAGCAGTCTGTTAGTGACTCCCGGGAAGCTGTTTTGCTCCTGTATCACCAGGGGGATGCCACGTTTTGTTGCCACCCATCCAATAGGTCCGGCCGCATATCCGCCACAGGAAATTACCACATGGGGATCAAAATCAGATAATATGGCAAAGCTTTGAGTCATACTGCTTAAAAGCTTAACAGGGAATAATAGGTTTTTAAGTGTAAACCGACGGTGAAATCCGCTGATCCAAATGCTTTTTATGTCATAACCGGCTTTGGGTACAGCTTCCCACTCCATGTGTTTTTTTGTTCCAACAAACAGGATATCAGCATCAGGAGAAATCTCCCGCAATGCATCTGCAATTGCGATAGCCGGATACACATGACCACCAGTTCCACCTGCCGCTATGAGCACTTTTATTTCGCCCATAGCGGCGGTGGCTGGTCCGCTGTGTGATGATATGTCCGTTGTGCTGCTATGCATAGAATACCGCTCGTTTCTTTGTGTCTTGCTTAGAAATATTCAGAAGAATGCCCATCATCAGCCCTGCAAAAAGCATGCTGGTGCCTCCATAACTCACAAAAGGCATGGGCAAACCGGTTACGGGTAAAAGCCCTGTGGCTACGCCCGCATTTACAAATCCATATAGTGTAATTGTCAGCGTACATGCTACGGCCAAAAGCATACCTACGGTGTCGGGTGCATTTTTCGCGGTGACTGCAATACCGCGGAACAAAATCAGCGTTAGAAGAAGAATGATAAATACGGAGCCTACCAACCCGTATTCTTCAGCGACGATTGCAAAAATGAAATCGTTGTAGGGCGCCGGCAAGAAATCGCGTTGTGTGCTTTTGCCAATTCCGACACCAAAAATTTCTCCTTGGGCAATAGCAATGTGTGCCTGTTGTGCCTGGTAGCCTTCTTCTACATTAAATTCACTGCTATTGATATTTGAAACTTGTTGAACGTAATGATCAAGCCGGCTTTGTCGCTCGGGAGATTGCATCACTAATACCGATGCACCAATCAATCCGATAATTACAAGTCCGCCCAGTTGGAACATGCTGATGCGCCCGATAAACATGAGTAAGAGACACATACCCATGAGCAAAGCTGCACTGCTAAAGTCTTCGATACCAATGAGCGCGCAGGTAGTTACTACCCAAAACATGATGGGCATGAATGCTTTTTTCACATCTTTTATATAGCCCTGCTTTTCATCCAAAAGCACGGCAACGTGAATCAGTAATGCCACCATGGCTACAGAAGAGGGCTGAAATGAAAATCCGCCAATACTTAGCGATCTTTTTGCTCCAAACACTTCGGAACCGAAAATAAGCACAGCAATAAGCAGTACCCAGCTTATGACAATACCGACACGACTGAATTTTGCCAGCAAGTGATAGTCAATCTTGGAAAAGATGAGCATTACCAGGAAGGCGATTCCAAGTTTTATCGTGTGACTAATAACCAGGCTTCCTGCAGTAGTCTGTTTGGTTTCAGCGAAATAAGCAATAGATGAATAAACTGCCAGCACACCAAAAATCATTAGAATGACGACCGAAACAAGAAGAATACGGTCGCTTCCCTGTTTGGGCATATCAATATCATCCGGGCTGGTACCCAGTATGGATGAAACGTTTTTATTTGGCGTTGTATAAAGCACTATTTTTATAGTCCGTTTACGATTCGTTTAAATTCATTGCCGCGGTGTTCATAATTTTCATACATATCGAATGAAGAGCAGGCCGGGCTGAGTAATACCATTTCTCCTCGTTTAGCATATTTTCTTCCAAGGCGAACAGCCTGATCCATATTTTTTGCTGTTTCAAATTGGGGAACCACACTTTTGAGCTGTTCTTCAATCATGGGTCGCGCTTCTCCGATAGCTACAACCGTGTGTACTTTTTCTTTAACCTGGTCAATCAGTTCCGTGTAATCATTTCCTTTGTCGCGTCCGCCCAGGATCAGCACCATGGGAGTGTTAAAACTGTCCAGCGCATACCATACAGCGTTAATATTAGTTGCTTTGCTGTCGTTGATATATTTCACACCGTTTACCGTGCGTACATGTTCCAGTCGGTGTTCTACGCCTTCAAAAGTGCGCAGGCTTTCGCGAATAATGTCATTTTTTATTTCTGCTGCACGGGCTGCCAGTGCTGTGGCCAGTCCATTGTTAAGATTATGTCTGCCATTAAGACTCAGCTCACTAATAGGCATAAGAATTTCTTCCTCTTTATTAATTTTTATGATGATATTCTCGTTGCGGACAAATGCTCCTTTTGGCACTTCCTTTGTATTTGAAAATGCCAGTATTTGAGGTGCACTGTCTTTTTTTTTAAGATCTTCTGCATGCTGTTTGATAATAGGGTCATCGTAATGGTAGATGAACCAGTCATCGTTGGTCTGATTTTCAGTAATTCTGAATTTGGACGCTGCATATTTTTGCAAATCCTGTTCATATCGATCCAGATGGTCGGGGGTGATATTTAAAATCATGCTCATCTGAGGATGGAAACTTTCGATATGATCCAGCTGAAAACTACTTACTTCCAGCAGGGCATCTTTTGATGGAGCACTGTCTTCTACCAGGTCCGAAAAGGCATAGCCAATGTTGCCTCCTACCTGATTTGCCTTCCTTGCTTTATTCCATGTATGTCCCAGCCAGCTTGTGACAGTTGTTTTACCATTACTTCCGGTTACAGCTACAATACGACTGTTATTGAACCAGCTGGCTGCTTCAATTTCAGAATACACTTTTTTGCCGGCGTTCAAATACTCTTGTACCGGTTGAGCTGAAGTAGGGACCCCCGGACTGATTACTGCAAATTCACCTTGCTGGGCCTTTTCAGTATGACCACCTTCTTCAAAGGCAATACCTTGTTTTGTGAATCTATCCTTTACAGATTGATCAATTTTGCTGTTGTCAGAAACAAAGACTTTGGCCCCTTTGCGATGCAGCAGGCATGCCACAGCCACGCCACTTCGGGCGGCTCCAATTACGACGATATGTTTATCTTGTACTTCTCTCATCGCAGCTTAAGGGTTAAGAGTCCTAGAATTCCAAACAGTACAGCAATAATCCAGAAGCGAACTACAATCTTGGGTTCAGGCCATCCCCGTTTTTCAAAGTGATGGTGGATGGGACTCATCAAAAACACTCGCTTCCCCTCACCATATTTTCTTTTGGTGTATTTGAAATAGGTAGTCTGAATAATCACTGAAAGTGTTTCAAAAAAGAATATCCCACATATAATGGGCAGTAATAATTCTTTGTGAATCATCAATGCAATGGCACCAAAGGCACCGCCGAGTGCCAGCGAGCCGGTATCACCCATAAATACAGAAGCAGGGTGTGTGTTATACCATAAGAAGCCCATACAGCCGCCGACCAGGGCAGAGCAGAAGATTGTCAGCTCTCCCGCCCCCGGCAGATACATGATGCTTAAATACTCTGAGTAATTGGTGTTGCCAGAGACGTAAGCAAAAATTCCGAGAATAAGTCCTGCAATGGCTGAAGTACCTGAAGCCAGTCCGTCCAACCCATCTGTAAGATTGGTAGCATTACTGGTAGCTGTAATCACAAAAACGACCAGTGGGATGTAGATAACCCAGCCCAGGGCATCACCCAACACGGCATAATTAATGTTTACATTTTTCAAAAAAGGAACTGTTGAGAGTGTGTTAAACTCCTGGAATTCTGGCCAGAAGTAGAGTACGGCACCAAGTGCCAATCCAACAGTAATTTGTCCGGCCAGCTTAAACCGGCCACTCAAGCCAGATTTATTTTTTTTCACAACTTTTATATAGTCATCCACAAAACCTACAATGCCCAGGATGAGTGTGACGAGTATAATCATCCATGTATAGATGCTGTCCATTTTCATCCACAGTAAGGCTGGAATAAGCACGGCCAACAGAATAATAATACCGCCCATAGTTGGAGTATGAGCCTTGCCTAAGTGTGTGTCGAGGCCAATGTCATCACGAATAACTTCGCGCAGCTGCATTTTTTCCAGCCATCGGATGATACGACCACCTATTAGAATGCTGATAAACAGTGCCATAGCTGCAGCAACGGCACTTCGGGTAGTGATAAATTCAAACGCACCGAATCCGGGCGGTTGATAATTTTGTTCCAGCCAGTAAATAAGTTCGTATAGCATCAGTTCACCTCTCCGCCTTTTTGGTTAGAGAGTGCTTGTTGTGCTACTTCACGGTCATCAAAATCGTGCCGCTTGCCATTAATTTCCTGGTATGTTTCGTGTCCTTTCCCGGCAATGAGGATAATTGCATGCTCATCTGCACCGGCAATGGCTTCTTCAATAGCTTTTTGCCGATTTGTAACTTTTTGAACGTTGCCTGTTTCTTTAAAGCCTTGCATGATTTCATCAATAATGGCTTCGGGGTCTTCGCTGCGCGGATTGTCGGAGGTCACGATAATTTTATCGGCCCACTCTTCAGCAATTGCAGCCATTTTGGGGCGTTTGGTCTTATCCCGGTCGCCGCCACAACCAAATACAACCATCAGCTTTTGGTTGGTTCCTTTAATTTCTGAAAGTGTTTGTAATACATTTTTGAGCGCATCGGGTGTGTGGGCATAATCCACAAAGACCTGTGGAAGGTTATCATTGTTATCAACTGATACGCGTTCTAGTCGTCCTGCTGCCCCAGTTGCCGACTTTAGTGCACGGGCAATAGTTGTAAATTCATATCCCAGTACTTTGCATATGAGGACAGCCTGCGTAACGTTATATGCATTGAAGGTGCCAACCAGAGAAGTTTCGAAAGTGACGCCGTCAATTTCTATAATCAACCCTTCTGAAGTGTTAGAAACCAAGTTTACAGGATACGTGATGTCTCGGCTTAGACTGAAGTCAATTGTTCGGGCTGTGCAGTCGAGTGCTATGTATTTTGCTTGCTCGTCATCTGCATTAATTACAGCACAAGCATCATTATCAAGCCGATCAAACAATTTTTTCTTGGCCGTAGCATATTCTTTGAAGGTATTATGATAGTCCAGGTGATCGTGACTCAAATTTGTAAAAGCTGCTACCTGGAAGTTAATGCCATTCACGCTCTTGGTCGAGGGCATGGGAAGACACCTCCATAATTAAATGTGTGGAACGTGCGTCTACCATTTTGCGCATATCCTCTGCAAGTTCAATAGGATCAGCAGTAGTTAGCAGGCTATCGAGTACATTGTCTTCAATACGTTTAGCTACTGTTCCCAAAAGGGAAGGTCTGGCACCCCCCATTTCCATCAGCAACTGATAAGTGAGCGTAGCAACGGTTGTTTTCCCATTTGTGCCTGTAATACCTACAATCTTTAATTCTTTTGCAGGATATCCCTGGAAAGCCTGGGCCAGCGGACCAATTAACGATCGGGTGTCGGCCACCTCAATAATGCAAACTTCTTCATCTGAGTAGTATGATTCTTCACAGATAATAACAGAGGCTCCTTTGGAGATAGCATTATTGATAAACATGTGTCCGTCAACCTCAAAGCCTTTTACAGCTACAAAGACTGATCCCTCAGTGACATTACGTGAATCTTGTGTAAGCGCACCGATCTCTGCAGGCTCCGGTCCGGAGATATCCAGCGGTTTACACAATGTTATAAGTTCGTTGTAAGTCACGTATTATTCACCTGCTATGGTTTCTAAAGATTTTGCTTTGCCACGGACGGTAATTGTTCTTCCTTTCTTCATCATGTCGCCCGCCCGAGGGAACTGTGTGAAAATGGTACCCGAGCCGATCAGTTTTGCTTCAAAGCCACGGCTGTTAATTAAAAGCGATGCCTTTCGCATGCTCATACCGCCCAAATTGGGGATGATGGAATAGCCATCGGGAATTTCTGTAGTATCAATGACCGCAACTTTGTTTGACAATTGCAGAGTAATTTCATCTCCGGGTGTTAACTCAGATCCTGGCTTTGGGTTCTGATCAACTACCCAGTTTCCAGAGCCTGCAGTACTGAAGGCAAGGCGCTGCTTGTTCAATATTGATTTTGCTTCATCAATACTGCGATCTTTTACTTTCGGAGCATAAGCCCAGTGTGTTTGTTCTGTGTCGTTTTCTATAATTTGTTTTTCAATTTCATTGTCGAGGCCCGCAATACGCTTGGCGGTATTTTTGAAAATGGGTCCGGCTGTATAGCCTCCGTAGATACTTGTTTTTGGTTCATCCAGGATCACCAGGCAAACGTATTTGGGATTGTCAGCAGGGAAGAAGCCGACAAAAGATGCTCTATATTTATACCGATATTGCCCATCAATAACCTTTTGAGCCGTACCCGTTTTCCCTGCAATTTGCAATCCTTTTACTTGTGCCCATTCTGCTGTGCCAGAATCAGAAACAACATCCTTGAAAACAGGATACAGCTTCTCCAGAGTTGATTTTTGTGCAATCTGTCGAACTTTCACAGGATGGTGTTCAGAAATAGTATGGTCCTGTGCATCTGTTATTTTTTCTACTAAATAAGGCCGCATCATTGCTCCATCATTAGCAAAAGCTGCATACGCTTGCGCGATCTGAATAGGTGTTGTTTGCACTTCATAGCCAATAGCCATCCAGGGAAGTGTTACCTGGCTCCATTCGTATGGCTTTTGAAGCCGCCCGTCTTCTTCATTGGGCAGATCTACATTGGTAGGAGTGCCAAAGCCCAGGTTCCGCGCATATTGATAAAAGGTATTTTTGCCAAGGCGCATAGCAATTTCAGCGGTGGCAATATTTGATGATTTGCTGATCACTTCCGAGAAGCTCATAGTTCCAAGCGGATCGTGATCGCGCATCATCTGTCCGTAGATTAGTTGTTTGCCATCTTCGGGGGTCTCAAATTTTTCATCAAATGAGACTTTATCCTGTTCAACAGCCGTGATGGCGGTGACCAGTTTAAAAGTTGAGCCGGGTTCGATCATGTCCGAAATCACAAAGTTCCTGCGGTTCTCTTGTTCTGAGGAGGCAGGCTTATTGGGGTCGAATGTGGGATAATTAGCCATCGCTTTAATAGCTCCTGTCCTAGGATCTATTACAATAGCTGAACCGTAGTTGGATTTCGTCCGGTCGATCCCGGCTTTAAGCTCTTCTTCCAGGATAGCCTGGATATGTGAATCAATGGTAGTATGCAGCGAGTAGCCTTGTCTTGGTTGTTTGCGGGGAGCGCCAACATAGGCAAAAATACGCCCGCTTCGATCGCGCCGCACCTGCTGTACTCCATCGGTTCCTTTTAATTTTTTATCATATTCTTTTTCCAGCCCTATCATCCCATCCAGGTTGTGGTTTACAAATCCAAGAGCATGGGCGGCAAGTGAGCCAAAACTGTAGCGCCGCTGGTAATCCTCTTCTAGAATTACTGCATTGTTATCCAGTGCCCGGATGGCTTCAAAAGCTTCGGTGTTAATACTTTCTTCAAGCACTACATATCGAGACCGGTTGGGTGCCCGGTCAATCTTATTGAGGTAATGGTTGCTATTTTTATTTGTAAAAGAAGCTAATGTTGAGCTCAACTCTTTAACTTCATCGCGTGTGAGCCCATTAAATCTGGGGTCAATAGCTACTTTGTATGCTATTGAGTTTGTGACAAGAAGGCTCCCATCGGCATCGTAGATATTACCGCGCTGGGCAGGGATAGAAATATAATCTATAGCCTGATCGCTCCAAAGCTGGCGCAGTTCATCACCTTCAATAAAATTAACACGCAGCAGCTGCAGGACGATAGCGCAGGGGATGAGTACCATCAGCCCAAATACCATAAACATACGGCTCAATATGGCAGTGCGTTCTTTCATTGCTCCACCTCAATCACTTTTTCTGCCGGACCACCATTGATAAATCCCTGATCTTTGGCTTTTCCATAAATTTCTGCCGGACCAATCATGCGATCATATATAAGCCGGTAGTCGTCGTTTGTACGCTTTGCTTGATTATACTCACGCTCCAACTGGTTCACTTCACGCAGTAATTTCTGTGTAGCAAAAACATGACTTAGATAAAGCACTCCAATAGCACCAACTATAAAAGCACCAAGAATGATTTTCCATGGTTTTAGGCCTGAAAAAGAACTCTTTTTCTTTGAGCTTGATTTTCTTTTTCCATGATTTGTGCTGCCGTTGGTGAAGCTTTTGGTGCTCCCGTTTGATCTTTCAGAGGGAGCCTTGCGCACATTTCTTTTCGTTTTCTTTTTCTTAAGCGGAGACTTTACAATCATGTTTGCACCTCCGGTTCATCTGTTTTTTCGGCAACACGCATTTTGGCGCTTCGGGCTGCGGAATTGCGTTCAATTTCTTTTTTACCGGGTGTTATGATACCACCGCTTAGTGATTCGATAGGAGATAAATCATTACCGTAAAAATCTTTCTCGATTTTACCTTCATGGTTTCCGGCCTTGAAAAACCGTTTTACAATTCGATCTTCCAGAGAATGATAAGAGATAGCAACAATGCGCCCGCCAATTTTAAGTACCTTTAATGATTCTTCCAGTACGTTGCGCAGCATATCCAGCTCACGGTTCACTTCAATACGGATGCCCTGAAATACCCGGGCTACACTTTTAATTTGATGCTGCCCTTTTACTACAGACTCAACTACTTTACGAAGTTCACCGGTAGTTTCGATGGGACGGGCATCCAGAATAGCACGGGCAATTTGTCGGCTCATCCGCTCTTCGCCATAGTGAAAGATGACATCGCGCAGCTCTTCATAGGAGTAGTCATTGACTACCTGATATGCAGTGACGCCACGGAGATTGCTCATACGCATATCAAGCGGTCCGTCTTCCTGGAAGCTAAAACCTCGTTCGCCTTGGGAAATTTGGTGGGTTGAAACGCCAAGATCTAAAAGGATTCCGGATACCTCCCCGTGGATTTCTGGGGGTAATAACCTGGAGAGGTACCCGAAATTGCCTTTGATGGAACTAAACCGTGGATCAGTTCCAATTCTTTTACGTGCGGCGGCAAGAGCTTCATCATCCTGATCGATACCGATGAGCTGCCCTTTATTATTTAATTGAGATAGAATTTCCATGGAGTGGCCACCGCCGCCTAGCGTGCCATCTACATAGATACCGCCGGAATCCGTAATAAGCTGTTCTACGGATTCCTGAAGCAGTACCGGTACGTGCTTATAATCTGTTTCATGTTTGGTCATTTCTATCATGGTCACCCATCACGCGCTCAAAAAGTTCTTGATACGATTCAAAGCTGAGTCCGGAATCGACTTCATCGAGCTTACTCGGCGACCACACTTCAATGCGTTCGCCGCTGCCGATAAAAATGGCTTTGCCATCAATGTCGGCCCATTCCATAAGTTGCGAAGGGAGAGCTACACGGTTCTGATTATCTAAAGAGAGATCTTCTGCAAAACGAAGAAAATTACGTTTTACAGTACGCCCCTCTTTGGTAAAACTGTTGATTTGGGAAAGCTGATCCTCTACCTTCTGCCATTCATTTTCTGGATACAAATAAAGGCAGGGTTCAAGTCCACGTAGAATAGTGAAACGTTCCTGGGCCTGGGGGTTGAGACTTTTACGTAGTTTGGCCGGGAAGCTAACGCGTCCTTTGTTATCTACGCTGTGTTCGTATTGGCCTTTAAAACTAGGCATATAGAATTCCCCAGAATTCAGTATTTGTTATCGATATTGAAAGCGGATCAAGAATTCCCACATTCTCCCACTTCAACCCACAATGTACCCCAAAGGGGTGTAATATGTCAAGGGAATTGTGTAAAAAGCTGAATAAAATTTTTTTCTGGGTGCTGGAGGCTGGAAGCTAGAGGTTAGAAAGTGGCTTTAATATAGTTTTGCGCCCTATTTATGGCATTTGAGATATGATTTACATTAATGTGGGGAGGAAGTGGTAAAAAGTGTGGGATATCGGTGCAATAAAAAAAGCCGGTGTAAAAACACCGGCTTTCTATTTTATAGAGTCTCTTGGAATTTAATCTTTACTCTCTGTTGTAGCTGTATTTTCAATTTGATTCATTTGAGCAGCCAGTCCTTCACAAATAGTTTTTAGCTCGTCTTTTAGAATAATCAGATTTTCTTCTTTTTCCATAATGATTGTCTTTTGTTAAGTAAGAGGTTTAAAAAGCCCCGGACAACTCAATGTCCGAGGCCGTCATCCTATCGGGGGATGTATGTTATAGCCACTCGCTAAATGAAATCTCTACTACTAATTGTCGCTGATTCCAATATGTAGACTCTTCCCGAAAGATGCTTGAATGTGAAAGCTATCTAACCTTGATTAAAGGTTTCTAAAAAAGTGTTTGGTTTTAGGCCTGGGAGAGCTAGTTTAGCAGGTTCAAATCCATTTATATAAAGAAAGTTTATTATAAGCTCAATATTATCTGAATTATTAAAGCCGTTTTGCCACTTCTAAAATGTCAAAAAATACACCCGCCGCGGTAACTTCTTTACCTGCACCGGGTCCCTGAATAACTATTGGGGTTTTACTGTAGCGCTTGCTAAAAATTTGTAGCAGATTATCTGTACCGCTCAGCTTACCTAAAGGAGAATCAACAGGAACAGATTCTATGCCTATAGTTATATTTTTGTTTACAAGCTTACCCGTGTACCGAAGAGTATGCTCTTTTTTATGGGCCCGGGCTATTTTGTTCTGCCAATAAGAGTCTATTTCTGTAAGCTTTTCCAAAAAGGTTTCACGATTTACGTCTGAGAGTTCGTTGGGAATCAGTGATTCAACATTAAGCTGGCTGCGCTCTACAGGTATATCAAGTTCGCGAGCGATTGTTATAAATTTGCGAGCCACATCTTCGCCTGAAAGGTCATCCCGGGGATCTGGTTCGGCATAACCTAATTCACGCGCCTTTACGATAGCTTCACTGAATGGAATTCCTTTTTCCAGCTCATTAAAAAGGTAGGTCATGGTGCCCGATACCACACCGCTGACTTCTGTAATAGTGTCACCGCTTTCCATGAGATTATTAAGCGTAGAAATAATGGGAAGTCCGGCACCAACGGTTGTTTCATATTTGAAATGGACTCCTTGTTCCGCTGTTATTTGTCGAAGCAGGTCATAATAGGATTGATCAAAGGTATTAGCCAATTTACTTGGGGTGATGATACTAAATCCCGCGTTCAGTATTTTGGGATATAGCCGTGCCACTTCCTCACTTCCGGTAGCGTCTACAAAAATCGGTCTTTTTACGGATTGTATTGTGAGCTGTTTGAGAATTATATCCCAATTAGTAGAATGACCCTGGTAAATTTTTTGAAGTGCTTCATCCGGACTTGCACCAAATTTATCGATAAAGAAGGTCTTAGAATTACAGCCGCCAATAATACAAAAATTAAATGCCGCATTCAGTTCTGTAAGCTGGTTGACAAGTGTTCCGCCTACTGCCCCGGTGCCGGCAATAAATAAGTGGATTGTTTTTTGTTCAGATACAGATTTTGGCTTTTGTTTTAAAGCTTGTTGAGTCATAATTAAAATTAATGGGAGATTATAGAATTCTTTAGTTGTTTTTTAAATTTCAGTATATGTTGATTCATAAGGTCAAATTCGATCAAAAAGCCGTCGTGTCCGTGGGGAGAATCTATTTGGATATAATGGGCATTGGGCAATAGCTGAGCCAGTTCTTTTTGCTCGGCTATGGGATACAGCATGTCAGATTCAATTCCGATAACCAAGACCGGCTCTTTTACTTTTCGAAGCGCTTGGCGAAAACCCTTTCGTCCATAAGCAATATCATGGCTGTCCATGGCTTGTGTTAACCGTACATAAGAGACGGCATCAAAACGATTGACTATTTTTTGTCCCTGGTAATTGAGGTATGATTCTATCTGAAATTGGTCGGAGTTTTGTTGCCTTTTTCTTGAAAATTTTGCTTCAAAATCCTGCGGACTTCGATAGCTGTTCATGGCAATCTTGCGGGCCAGTGCCAGCCCCTGCTTGGGAGGGTTGCTTTTTGCATAGTACCCCTCTTGCCAATTAGGGTCGTTATAAATGGCTTCCCGTTGGGTATGACTGATGCCAATAGCCCATGGACTGTGGGCTTTACCCATGGCAATAAGAACGGCCGATTTAATACGAGAATCCATAATGGAAAACTCCAAAGCACGCATGCCTCCCAGCGAGCCTCCAATAACCATCTCAACTCCTCGAATTTGGAGTTCGTCAAGCAGCAGCTGATCAAAACGCACAATATCACGCACAGTTATTTGCGAAAAGTCGGCCTGGTACGGTTTTCCGGTGCCGGGATTAACAGAAACGGGTCCACAGGTTCCATAGCAGCTGCCCAAAGCATTGGTGCAGATAATAAAATGCTCATCAGGGTCTAACGTTTTGCCGGGACCAAAAAAACCGCCAAACCATTCATTGGCTTCGGTATTACCGGTTAAAGCGTGACAAACTACAATAACATTATCCCGGGCTTCATTTAACGTGCCCCAGGTTTGGTAAGCAATGGTTGGTTCAGAAAGTTGCTCTCCGTTTTCTGTGATAAAGGGATTTTTAAACGTATGAAAAAATATGGTGCTCATTAATGTAAAGTATTAAAGAAGCTTGCAGTTCATATAATTAATGCTCGTCGATTTTTAAATCATTTTATAAAGGTGCGAAACAATTTTGATGCTTCGCACACTTTATAATTGGAATAACATTAACTCCTAGGCTCTTACGGTTAAATTGCTGAATGCCACCTCGAAATCTTCGATGATATCATCGATATGTTCGATGCCTACAGATACCCGAATGAGATCTTCAGTAAGCCCTCCGGATTTTTGCTCTTCGGCCGTAAGCTGCTGATGCGTTGTTGATGACGGGTGAATCACAAGTGTTTTGGCATCACCCACATTGGCAAGATGGCTCGAAAGCTCCACATTTTCTATGAAGGTTCTTGCTGCCTTAAATCCACCTTTGACTCCAAAAGTAAGTACAGCGCCAAACTTGCCATCTTCAAGATATTTTTTGGCTTGTTCGTGATACGGGTGCTCGGGCAGCCCGGTATAGTTTACCCATTCAACCGCATTATGTTCTTTGAGCCAGTTGGCAAGTTTAAGGGCATTTTCTACATGTCTTTCGATACGCAGAGAAAGGGTTTCAAGGCCCTGCAATAATAAAAAGCTATTAAATGGAGAAGCTGCTGCACCGATATCGCGCAAGGCTTCTACTCGGGCTCGAATAGCAAAGGCGATATTGCCAAAAGGACCATCCGGGCCAAATGTTTCCCAGAAATTCAGTCCGTGATAGGCAGGCGACGGTTCGGTAAATACCGGAAAGTTGCCGTTGCCCCAGTTAAAGTTTCCGGCATCCACAATAACGCCACCAATACTGGTGCCGTGTCCGCCAATCCATTTGGTAGCCGATTCCACGACGATATTGGCTCCGTGTTTAATGGGTTTGCAGATGGCACCGGCTGCACCAAAGGTGTTATCTACGATCAGCGGAATGCCATGTTTTTGAGCGATATCACTCAGTCCTTCAAAATCAGGTACATTGCCTTCGGGGTTTCCAATAGATTCCACATAGATGGCTTTGGTGTTTTCGTCAATGGCCGATTCATAATTTTCAAGCTTGTCTTCGTCTATGAACCTTACATCTATACCCAGGCGTTTGAGTGTAACTTTAAACTGATTATAGGTACCACCGTAGAGATAACTGGTAGAAACAATATTGTCACCCGCACCGGCTATAGTGGCGATGGTCATAAATTCGGCCGATTGACCCGAAGCTGTAGCAACGGCAGCAGCGCCACCTTCAAGGGCAGCAATACGTTTTTCAAAGACATCGGTAGTGGGATTCATAATACGTGTATAAATATTACCGAATTCTTTGAGGGCAAAGAGTGTAGCGGCATGTTCGGTGTCATCAAACTCGTAAGAAGTGGTCTGATAAATGGGAACAGCCCGTGACCCGGTAGTTGGATCAGATTCCTGGCCTGCGTGTAATTGCAGGGTTTCAAATTTTAGCGATCGTTCTTCTTTGGTACTCATGATAGTGGGATTATTGATTTTTGTTTTCTTTTTTGGGTCTGATTAAAAACTGATGATCTACTTTGATGCAGCGATTTTCAAACAGTGGTATTCCGGCTTGATCGGCTTTTCTTTTTTCATCTGGATTTTTCCCGGTTCCAAGCTGCAGCCAAATACCACGGGGTTCAATTTCAATAGCCTGATCAACTGCTTTTGGGATGAGTTTTTTAGGCAGGAACACATCAACAGCATCTATTTTAAAAGGTATACTTGGTAAATCGGGGTAGGCTTTTTCACCCAGGATACTATCGGCACCCGGATTGACCGGAACGATGGTATATCCTGCATTCTGCAGATAACGCCCTATAAACTGGCTGTCTTTATGAAAACTTCGGGAAAGCCCTACTATAGCAATGGTTGAAATATTTTCGAGTATCTCTTTGGCAAGATCCGTTTCTGCTGAGAGCTCTTCAGTGGCTCTCAGCTTTTTGTCGTACGAGTTATTAAATGTAGATTTCATAATATTGTTATTTCAAATATTACAGTGAATAAAAAAGCCTCTCCCGAAATAATCCTGCAGCAGAAAGATTTCGGAAGAGGCTTAAATTAAAATCTATTGAGTGCCTCAATTCTCATCTTTCTCTAAAATCAGAGCAGGATGTAGCACCTTTCCCCCGCACCTAATATTTAAGTGTGGGGAATGGTTGCTAAAGCGTCATCGGGCCTGTTCCCTCAGCTTTTCTCGATAAGAGTACTTTTTAGGTCAATGGTAAAGAACAAAAAAGCCCCTCAGCGATTACCGAGGGGCTTTAAGCATAAAATTACTTATAAAACAACTATCCCCCGATATACAGTTTCGGCATGCACATGTTTATACACATACAACAACAGGGGGTATTATGTTTTGACAGATGTTTCATAAATAATCTGCCGTTAAGTTAAGGCATTCCTTTTGAGTGTACAAATTTAAGTTTTTAAAATAGAAATTTCTTGGATTATTAGTATCCAAAATTGCGAACCATGTTCGGGTTGTCGCGCCACTTGTCCCGCACTTTAACATGGAGATCAAGGTACACCTTCTTCCCAATAAACTCCTCGATGGATTCCCGGGAATCTTTCCCCAGCTTTTTAATAGCTTTGCCGCCTTTTCCAATAAGCATGCCTTTTTGAGAGTCGCGGTTTACAATCACTTCGGCATCGATATAGTCTAAGTCGGCGCGCTCGTCATACTGTATCACATCAACCGTACAGGAGTAGGGCAGTTCCTGGTGAAATTGCAGAAACAGCTGTTCTCGAATGAGTTCAGCCACGAAAAAGCGGATGGGCTGCTCGCTCAGCATGTCTTTGGGATAGAAGGGCGGCCCTTCCGGCAGCTGTTCTTTAATGTGATCCAGTAATTCCGGAACACCTTCGCCGGTAAGGGCAGAGGTGTATATGGTTTCTTCAAAATCATACTCCACGTTGAGTTCGGCGGCTACAGCTTTGGCATCCGGCATATTCACCTGGTCCACTTTGTTGACAATAAGCACCACCGGTTTGTTGATGGATGCAAAGGTTTTAAAAATCCGGTTTGGGATCTGGATGTCATTGACATCCACGATAAACAGGATGAGGTCGGCATCATTACGCGCACGATCTACAAGCCGCATCATGGCTTTCTGCAGCTCATATTTAGGGTCGATGATACCGGGTGTGTCCAGAAAAATGATCTGCAGATTTTCTTCGGAGTGTATGCCCAGAATCTGGTGGCGCGTTGTCTGCGGCTTGTGCGTAGTGATAGAAATTTTTCGCCCGAGGATACGGTTCATCAGGGTAGACTTTCCTGCATTGGGCTTGCCAATGATTGCAATATATCCTGATTTATGTTGCGTCTCTTCAGCCATCATCCAGCCTCATTAATGATCTTCATAAATGCTTTTACCGTATTTTCAAGCCCTCGGAATACGGCTGTAGAAATAAGTGCATGGCCAATACTCACATCATGCAGATGGGGAACAGTGTTTACAAAATCTCCCAGGTTTTTCAGATTTAATCCATGGCCGGCATTGACTTTAAGTCCCATTTCATGAGCCATTTCAGCTGCTTCTTTTAATCGGTCCAATTCATGGTTACGGGCTTCATCAGTCTGGGCATTAGCGTACGCTCCGGTATGCAATTCAATAGCATCACTGCCCAGCTTTTTGGCCAGTTCAATATCTTCCGGATTTGGATCTAAGAAGAGGCTGATTTCAATACCACTGTCCTGTACTTTTGGAAATACGCGTTGCTCAAAATCATCATATAATGCGGTCA
Source organism: Balneolaceae bacterium (assembly GCA_034521755.1). GTDB lineage: Bacteria > Bacteroidota > Rhodothermia > Balneolales > Balneolaceae > JAXHMB01. Next base: position 19,899 of record JAXHMB010000004.1, on the reverse strand, counting down.
TTTTTAATCCCCCTTCGGTGGTCAGCTCTTCCCGGCTTTCAGGTACCAAAGTAATAAGATGGGGCTGCACATCCAGGCAAATTTCGAGCATCTCGTACGTAGCGGCCATCTCAAAATCGAGGGTCCCCTTTACGTGTTTTTTGAGAGCGTAAACATCTTCATCACGGATATGCCGGCGGTCTTTGCGCAGGTGAAATACAATGCCATTGGCCCCTGCTTTTTCACAAACCCGGGCGGCTTCAACCGGACTTGGATAGCCTTCCCCGCGGGCATTACGGAGGGTTGCCACATGATCAATATTTACCAAAAGCTGCATAATTTGTCTGCTGTTATTTATCAGTTGTGATTCTAAGCTGAAATATAGATTATTTAAAGGAGAGTTTTAGGTGCATTTTATACCTTCAGCAGATGGCGAAAACAAAAATTATTATATGTTTGGCGGGGTTTGTACTGCTCCTTGGGGCATGCGGCATCGTACCTCGAAAAGGCAGTGTGCCCGGTAAAGGTGGATCCAATCCTACCCTCGCGGCCGTATCCAGTTTTGATGAGATCGAAGCATCGCTTGAGCAGGCGCATCGCGATTGGAAAGGTACACCTTATGTTTTGGGCGGCAGATCTCAAAAGGGCGTAGACTGTTCCTCATTCGTGAAAATTGTGTTTGACCAGTATTTTGGTATAGAACTTCCTCCCAACACAACTACCCAGATTAATGCGGGTACCGGCATTCGTCGCAGGGCGCTGCGTACGGGTGACCTTGTCTTTTTCCGCACCGGCCGACGTACCATGCACGTAGGCATTATTGTAGAGGATGATGAGTTTCTTCACGCCTCCACTTCCAAGGGAGTGATGATCAGTGCTTTATCCGAGCATTACTGGTCCAGTCGGTATTTGGCCTCGCGCAGGGTGTTCGAATAGCGATATTATTGTAGGTAGAGCTGGATATGTTCGATATGATTGGGATGGGCATCTTCTGGCACCTTGCCAAACTACTTGAATGCACGAGTTATAACCACATTATACTCAAGGGCCATTCTATCCAAATACCATTCCCGCAATCTTTTTTTAACTCAGAAGTTTGAACTTTAAATGGTGGGCCGTAATAGGCATTTTCGTACTTGTCATAAAATCCAAACATAAGTGTAATATCACCAGAGAGTCCTTGCTCATCTAATGCTTTAAAAACTGTTAGGCCACGAATACTAACATCTTCAACTTTATCATTTGGCTTAAGCTTCATAGGAAGTCTTTTGTCAAGAGTATCTAATGGTAACTCTTCAATAAATGGCCAAAATCTTAAAATATAGGTGGGTATTGATAATGGCAAATATTTAGGGTTTACCAACGATAAACGAAGAAATTGTAATAGGATATTCATCAGTAAGCTGAATATCGGATATGATTTCTATATCAAGAGTTGCTTCTTCATTTTCATAGGATATGTTTTCTGATCTCTTAAATTTTTCTTTTTTAACTTCTGTGGTTATGGTAAATCTGCTTCTCTCCTTTTGTCTATAGAATATTTTTTGCCTATAGAATAGGTAAATCGTCAAGGTAATTCCGATTAAAAACAAACCTAAGCTCAAGCTCATATTACAGGATTCTCTTTGCGTTATTTATATGGGTATAATAAAGCCTTAAACAGAATAAGTTTCTTTTAAAATTACCCTTGATATCTTTTAAATCTTAATATCTTCTAAATACCGAATAAAAGTTGTAGAAGGCAAGCTTGGATAGCATTCGTAAAAGAATTTTAACAATTCCTGATAATATTTCTCGATTGTATGATAACCAAGATAAATTCAGCTGATAGTAAATATCTATCTAATCTGAACAAATGATTTAGTAAGTTAAACCTAGGCAAACGCAAATCTATAAATCAGTTTTAAGATGGATAACGAAAAAGGTAAGAACGGTTCAAACGGTACGCATGGTAATATGAATGGCGATGTAAGCAAATGCCCTTTTCATGGAAAAGCAGAACGACAGGCAGCGGGCGGCGGCACCCAAAATGAAGACTGGTGGCCAAACAAGTTGAATTTGGATATTCTTCGCCAGCATTCTTCGCTGGGTGACCCTATGGACGAAGATTTTGATTACGCTAAAGAGTTTAAAGGGTTGGATTTGAACGCCCTAAAGCAGGATCTCCACGATCTGATGACCGATTCACAGGATTGGTGGCCTGCAGACTGGGGGCATTATGGAGGCTTGTTTATCCGGATGGCATGGCACAGTGCCGGCACCTATCGTGTTGCCGATGGACGCGGAGGCGGAAGTACCGGTAACCAGCGTTTTGCTCCTCTTAACAGCTGGCCCGATAATGTAAACCTTGATAAAGCACGACGCCTGCTTTGGCCGGTAAAGAAAAAGTATGGCAAGAAAATATCCTGGGCCGATCTGATGATCCTGGCCGGAAATGTTGCTCTTGAATCCATGGGCCTTGAAACCTTTGGTTTTGGCGGCGGACGCGAAGATGTCTGGGAACCTGAAAAAGATATTAACTGGGGACCTGAACATGAATGGCTGGCTGATGAGCGCCACGATGAAGACGGAAACCTTGAAGGGCGTCTTGCCGCAGACCACATGGGACTGATTTATGTGAACCCTGAAGGTCCGAATGCAGAACCCGATCCTAAAAAGTCCGCCAAGTTTATCCGTCAGTCATTCAAACGAATGGCCATGGACGATTACGAAACCGTGGCTCTTATTGCGGGCGGACATACCTTCGGGAAAGTACACGGCGCTGCTCCTGAAGATCACAAGGGACCGGAGCCTGAGGCAGCCCCAATTGAACAACAGGGACTCGGCTGGCAAAGCGACCACGGATCCGGCCTGGGTGCCGATACAATCTCCAGTGGGCTTGAAGGAGCCTGGACCAAAAATCCTACCAAGTGGGATATGGGTTTCTTTGAAAATCTCTTTGAGTACGAATGGGAACTGACCAAAAGTCCGGCAGGAGCATGGCAATGGACGCCAACCGATGAGTCTGCCAAGGATACGGTTCCTGACGCGCATGACCCGTCAAAGAAAAATGCTCCGATGATGCTTACGACCGACCTTGCTCTTAAGGAGGATCCGGAATATCGTAAGATTTCCAAACATTTTTATGAAAATCCGGATGAGTTTGCAGATGCTTTTGCTCGCGCATGGTTCAAGCTTGTACACCGCGACATGGGGCCAAAATCCCGCTACCTCGGCCCTGAAGTTCCTGAAGAAGACCTGCTGTGGCAAGATCCTATTCCTGAGGTGGACCATGAGCTGATCAATGACGAGGATGTTGCCGAGTTAAAGAACAAGATTCTTGACGCAGACCTGACTATTTCAGAGCTGGTATCAGCTGCCTGGGCATCCGCATCAACGTACCGCGAATCGGATAAGCGAGGCGGTGCCAATGGCGCACGCGTTCGACTGGCTCCACAGAAAGATTGGGACATCAATAATCCGGAACAACTATCCAAGGTGTTGGAAACACTGGAAGGCATCCAGGCAGCATTCAACGATGCACAGTCCGGCGATAAGCAGGTTTCAATGGCTGATCTGATTGTTCTTGGTGGATGTGCTGCTATTGAAAAGGCCGCCAAAGATGCCGGTCATGATGTGACGGTTCCATTTACACCGGGACGTACGGATGCCACAGACGAGCAAACCGATGTGGAATCATTCGAATGGCTGAAGCCGGATGCGGATGGATTCCGTAATTATTACAATACGAATCGCAAAGCAACGGCTGAAGAACTGCTGGTAGACAAAGCGCACCTGCTGGAGCTCACACCCCCTGAAATGACGGTGCTAGTGGGCGGTATGCGTGTGCTCGATGCTAATTATGACGGCTCCGACCACGGCGTATTTACTGATCAGCCGGGGACATTAACAAATGATTTCTTCGTTAATCTGATGGATATGAGCACAACCTGGAAGGCTACGACTGATGAGCAGGACGTGTTTGTTGGCAGTGATCGAAACACCGGGGAAGTTAAGTGGACCGGCACTCGCTATGACCTGATCTTTGGTTCTAACTCTGAGCTGCGTGCTCTTGCTGAAGTATATGCTTGCGAGGATGCTGAAGAGAAGTTCGTGAAGGACTTTGTGGCAGCCTGGAATAAGGTGATGAACCTGGATCGATTCGATCTGAAATAATTTCAGCCACTATAAGTGGTTACAATTTTAAAGGGCGGCTCCGGTATAAATCGGGGCCGCTTTTTTATTGGTACGATGTCGGGTACCGGCTTCTGCAAAATGGTTCTACTGACGAGCTGAAAAATCCTAAGTCAATTCTTCTACCATATCTGCATATTCGGTGAGCAGCCAAATTACCAGGATCATCCCGCCTGCAATGGAAAATACAATAGTGCCCACTCCCGAAAAGAGGTCATCAACAATCCACGGCCCGCTGGCCAACAAGATACCCACTAAAAGTTCAATAAAGCCGTGTACTTTAATGGGAATAACCTTTATGGGACCCATTGGAAAGTCGGTAAGCAGGCTCATGGCAAGGTGTATCCCGGCCAGCGCATAGCTTAAGGTGGCGCCGGTCTCCGAAAGCTCAAAAAATGTTGGAGCAAGGGCAAAGAAAATGACGGTAAGAATATCAAGGTACCCGTGAAATTTAGCATTAATCATAGTGGAGGGATTCGCTAAGGTTTTGATTTCGCGCTACTTGCCAATACAGAAGGAAATATGGATAAAATAAGGATGATCAGCAAGACGGCCCTTTTACAAATTCGGATGACAGTTCCGTTTTCTTTTGTATAATAAGCGAGGATATGGAAAATATTACCAAGAAAAATGTGACTGTATCGGCCGAAGATGGGTTCCCGCTGGCTGCCACGGTTTTTAGCCCTGCCGCAGAAACGGGCCGGGTGCTCGTTTTTGCCTCGGGCCTGGGAGTACCCCGCTATGCCTATTTTAAATTTGCCCGTTACCTGGCAGAGGAAGGGTTCAAGGTTGTTACGTTTGACTACCGCGGTATTTTTAGATCTCAGGATGAGGATTTTCGTCCACAGGACATGCGCATGCAGGAGTGGGGAAGTAAAGACCTGGAAGCTATGTTTCAGTATGCGCTGCATGAGCTTTCTGCACAGGAGCTGTATTTTGCAGGGCACAGTGCCGGCGGACAAATTCTGGGCCTGGCGCCCTCCTCAGAAAAGTTGAAGGCAGCAGTATTTCTTTCGGTTACGTCCGGCCACTGGAGAAACTGGTCCGGCATTTGGAAGCCGGGTATTTTTCTGTTTTGGTATCTTATGCCGCTGATGGTGTTAGGCCGATCGCACTTTCCGGCGCGTTTAATAGGCTTTTCTACTATTGATGTGCCCGCGGGGGTAACCCGGCAGTGGTCGCGGTGGGGCCGCTCGCGCAATTACCTGTTTGATCATATTCCCGTAAAAGATGTTGAGCGCTATGCCGGGCTGAATGTGCCTTTGCTGTCTGTCAGTTTTAGCGACGATCAAAAACTGGGCCCCAGGAAAGGAGTGGATAACATTTTGAATTATTTCCCATCTGCAAATATCACCCGAAAGCATTACCGGGCTGAAGAATACTCTGAATCACCTATTGCCCACTTCGGCTTTTTTAAGGATAAATTCAGCGATACGCTCTGGAAAGAAGTGGGTGAATGGATATTAAGTCAATAAACCCAAAGTTCTGTTATACATGGAGTGGTGTTGGAAGATATTAGTTGTTATGTGAAAATCTGATTATAAGTTGCTACTAATTTCCTGGAACAGTTTTTGGTAGTATTCCTCTGCCCGGGATTTGGTCATATTAGCATTTTGCCATCCAGTTAACGGTGCTTTACTCTGTACGCTGACTGTCAAACGTACTTGGGTAGCACTTTCTTTCTAGATAAAAAGGCATTGACCTTTGTCCTTTCATCGCCCGTCCAAAATGCTTCCCATTCTGAAGCTTGGGAGTAATCGGTATTCATGATTCCATTTTCTGAATCTGCATCATTAATGATGTAACCTGCATCACTTAAAGTTTGTACTATAGCCTTAAATACTTGGTTAAAGTCTTCTTGATAAACCTTAGTACGGACTTCATTTGAAATGCTTTGAGTGGTTGCACAGCTACCAATAAGAATAACTATTGAAAGTAGAAAAGAGTAGATCGCTTAGAAGTTCCCATAAGATATTTTTTGATGAATAATTAAATGAAAATAAGAATACACAAATTTAAACCTAAAATAAATTTTGGGAAAGTGTTAACCCAATAAATATTATATTTTAGTATAGTTAGAAGTGCGTATAAGGGTAGTTAATTTTTTTAATGTGTTATTTATTTCATTATTAACACATCAAGTAGTCGCTGATTATCTTTTGTTATAATTCCTTCTTGCGGATTTGAAAGAGTTGCCAATTACTAGTATTTTGGGTCAGGCTCTTTTTCTATAAATCTCTTTCAGCAATTTAGGTAGCATTCCGAGACCATCTTCTGGTATTTTCATTTCAATATAATTTATGGTCAAGAATAATGGATACCACATTGCTGTGGTGCTAATAACATTAAAATAGTTTATTACCCTTACATTAATTAAGCAATGATGGTTGAGTTATAAATAAGGTTATTAATGTAAAGACATATTAAAATAATTGACTTTATTTAAATCATGTGTTTGGAAAATTATAAAGCAGCGTTTTTAGTTCTTTGCAATAAATAATTTCGCACAATTTTTCTTTGTTTTGGAACGTTTGATAACTATATTGTGTTGTAATAATTTAGAGAAGCACAGGTAAAACACAGCTAAGTGTTAGTTTAGGGGTTGCTCTTCTTGGGTATTTATAATTTTAAACTTAAGACCATTTTAACAAATGACTATTAAAGAGGACATTTTTCGGACATTTATTTGGAACTATTTAGGGCCTCGCTTGAGGGTAAACTGAAAGACTTTTTTTATAATGATAAGGTTCTGGATAAAGTTAAAGTAGTTTATTTAAGATATAGTGATGAGGCGCTTGACTACGTTCCTTTCAGTTCTATTGGACAATTAATGGATGCAGGTGTAAACCTAGATGAAACCCATCTAAATATTGCTGGAAATATTGGAGAGTTTATTGAAACGGAAAGGAGTTTGGCAATTACAGATGAGATGATGAATCCAGCAAGTTTAAACTCAAGTGCTTTATTTGCCAAGCCCACTCGCATCCCGGATAGAATTAGTGCTACAAATGTATTTGATAATAATTTAACTAGTATGCCAACTATAGGTAACGAGCTGACCACAAGGTTTGTCGGTCAAGCGCCAGCAAGTAGCTACAATTTCGATACGCTTGCAGTCAAATCGGGATTATGATGCTGTTCATAGCATCATGGATGCAAGTTTAAATTGGTGAAACCCATCTAAATGTTGCTGCCGATATTGGAGAGTTTATTGAAAACGGAAAGGAGTTTGGCAATTACAGATGAGATGATGAATCCAGCAAGTTTAAACTCAAGTGCTTTATTTGCCAAGCCCACTCGCATCCCAGATGGAATTAGTGTTACTAACTATCCATGATGGCTTTGCCAGTATTCTTGCTTCAGATGATAGGTTGACCGAAGGATTTGTCGGGCAAATATCTTCATCTAATAGGTTGTATTCATTTATGGAAAAAGTTTTAAATAAGTTGTCATCAAAATCATCAGGTAGAATAGAATTTGGCTATAACTTTACTTCTAAGGTATGTAAATAAACATTTTTAAATGTTGTTTATTTTGTTGAAGGTGAAATCTCAGGAGATCAGGCTCATATTGGAATACTATAAATCACAAATAGTTAGTAATTATGTCTAATTTTAATATCCAAGGAAATCAATTCAAACTGGCTATGTCTCAATTGGAGACAAGCATATTTATAACGAAAGAGAGTTCAAATCGGCCCTGTCTGACATTGAAAGAAATTGTAGAAGCAATTTCCATAACTAAGGAATCAAAAAAAATACAAGATGAACTTATCAATTGTTTGAAAGCGATTAAGGAGGAAAACGTATCCAGAAAATAAAGAAAAAAGCTAACCGTGGAATAAGTTTCTTACAGATTTACGTAACTCAGGTTTTGAAGAACTTTCCGATAGAATAATAAACTATTCAATACAAAAAGCACCAGAGTTAATTATAATCTGGTAAGGTATATAACAGATAATCTTAGTTAGGGTATAATTTGTTTTACCTTAGTTGTACTACTAGAAATCTAAGCTTTTTTTGCTCAATAACTTATAGTTTAATTAAAGTACCCGAGAGAGGACTCGAACCTCCACGTCCAAAGGACATACGCACCTGAAGCGCACGCGTCTACCAATTCCGCCACTCGGGCATAACTACGCCAAGGCTTCGTTATGCTAGGCGCATTTCTTAAATCTCAAATACCTGAATGGCTTTCCGTCCTCCGAATCCTTGGAGCAGGAGGGCCACTCGGGCATTCAAAGCTACAAATATAGGAGTTTTAAAAACGAATTTGAAGCTCTTTTTGTGGTTAAATTCTGTGGCTTCGCAAAAAAAGGTGGGAAATAAAAAAGCCCCGGAATGCGGGGCTTTTTAAAATTTGCAGAAAGGGTGTTAAGCCAGACTGCTTACGTTTGTTGCGCTTAAGCCTTTAGGGGTTTCTTCAACCTCAAATTCTACGGCTTCGCCATCTTCAAATCCCTGGTTGTAGCCCAGATCTTCTACATTATTTTTATGGACGAAAATGTCATCGCCACCGTCATCGGGTGCGATAAATCCAAATCCTTTTTGTGTATCGAAAAATTTTATTTTGCCTTGTTTCATAACTGTAACTGTATTTATTGAACACCTAAGGTTGTATAGAGTGAAAGGAGTTGGGCTAACGCGTCATTCCAAAAAATATACCAGGTAGGTGGGTAATTAAAAGTAAGAACTCAATGTAGGGTTATTAAGTCCCATTACCTATTATTTTTTTGCAGGCTTCAATTGATATTGTACTATGAGCATACTCGTTTTATTTTGTTATGACTTTGATGAAATGAATCAGTTAATTCAAAGAGTATGCCATTAAATATTTCAAAAAAAACCATTGGCCTGTGGCTGGGATTGGTTTTATTTGCACTGTTTTTGATGGTGCCGGTTCCGGAAGGACTATCACATGAAGCCTGGAAGAATGCCGGCGGAAGCCAGACTGATGGGCTGACGTGGTGGATTGCTGAAGCCATTCCCATTGCAGCAACGGCACTGTTGCCGGTAGTACTGTTCCCAATTATGGGCGTGATATCTATTGAGGATACGGTAAGCCCTTATGCCCATCCCCTTATTTTCTTATTTCTGGGTGGGTTTATCATTGCTATTGCTATGGAAAAGTGCGACCTGCACCGCCGCATTGCCCTGAATATTGTCCATACCGTTGGTACCAAGCCTCAGTCCATCATTTTTGGCTTTATGGTGGCTTCAGCCTTTTTAAGTATGTGGGTAAGCAATACAGCCACGGCCCTTATGATGCTGCCCATTGTTCTTTCTGTGATAAAGCTGAGTGATCAGGAGAAAGCCCCGGATTCCGATAATCATAATTTTGAGCTGGTGTTACTCTTGGGTGTAGCTTATGGGTGTAATATTGGCGGCATGGGTACATTGATTGGCACGCCGCTGCCGCAATGCGCTGCTGGCCGGGTTTATGTCAGACAGCTACGGAGTGGAAATTGGCTTTGCCCAGTGGCTGGTGCTGGGTATCCCGTTGGTGATTGTTACTTTGCCGCTCATGTATGCTGTGCTTACCAAGATGGTATATCCGGTGCGGATGCGGGAGCTTCCCGGTGGTTCGGGACTGATACGATCTAAAATCAATGATCTTGGCAGGAATATGCATTAGCAGACAGAAGTAGCTCGCTGGATTCCGTATTGACAGCGCTGGCTTGGATTACGCGCCCAATACTATCCAATTGGATTTCAGGCTTATCGGATGCCGGTATTGCTATGACGGGAGCGCTGGCACTTTTTCTTATTCCGAGTCAAAAAGGAGGGTATGATAAAATTCTCAGCTGGAAAGATGCGCAGGCTTTGGCCGTGGGGCGTGTTATTTTGTTCCGGAAGGAGGGCTTAGATTTCCTCTATCAATGAAACAGGATTAGCTATGATGGATTGGAGGCGGTGTATCTGCCTGTGCAAGCGTGGCCTTTGTTTGTCCTTATTTTACTCACTGTGGCCATTATTATTTTTCTCACAGAAATGACCAGCAACACCGCAACCGCAGCTGCTTTTTTACCTATCATGGGATCCGTTGCGATAGGAATAGGAGAAGATCCGCTGCTGTTTGCATTACCTGCTGCGCTGGCTGCAAGCTGTGCCTTTATGCTGCCGGTAGCAACCCCACCCAATGCTATTGTGTATGGCAGTGAGCGTATTCAAATTCCGGAAATGGCCAAGGCCGGAATCTGGCTTAATATTTTGTTTATGTTCTTGATTTCACTGGCTGCCTATTTCTTTGCACCGCTTGTTTTCAGCAGCTTGTAATATGTATTGCAACTGTCACACCTGATTTACCGAAAGGTTTCCTAATGTGAAACATTGAGGGCCATGTTTTTTGGTTCCAGCTTGCTGGTCCCGATACTTCGGGATTTGCTCATTCAAAACTAATAATACGAATAAGGTTGTGGCACTCTTTAGAAAGTTTTGGTTGCCACAATTTGTAAGAGTCACTTATTATGTTTGTACGAACCTGCTATTATTTTTTTTAATACTCTTTGTAAGTTCTGTATCGCGGCGCGCCATCATGGCTTGCATGGCGTCAAAGGCTTTGTCCAGCTTATAGGGTTGAATGACATTAGGCCCTACCCAGCTGAACGATGGGATAAACTTGGCAGGAAAATCATTGGAAAAAATATTACAGCTCACCCCGCAAATAGTGCCGGTATTAAGCTGTGTATTGATAGCTGTTTTTGTGTGGTCACCCATTACGGTGCCAAAAAATTGTTCGCCGGTTTCAATCTCTGTTTCGGAATCCCATTCCGTAATGCGCACGGTGCTGTAATTGTTCTTGAGATTGGAGGTGTTTGTATCTGCACCAAGATTGCACCATTGCCCTATAATGGAATTCCCTAGAAATCCATCGTGTCCCTTGTTAGAGTATGAGTGGAAGATGGAATTATTGACTTCACCTCCTACCTTGCAAACCGGGCCAATGGTCGTATCCTCATAAATTTTAGCACCCATCTTTATGGTTGCTCCTTCACACACGGCCACCGGTCCGCGCAATAGTGCTCCATTCATCACGGTGGCGTTTTCCCCAATATAGATAGGGCCATTTTCTGCATTTAAAATACAACCGGCTTCAATAGTGGCGCCGCCCTCAATGTAAATATCTTCTGGATTTTGCAGGATGGCATGCTCAGAAATTTGCCCGCCACCTTTTGATGGTTGGATAAGTTCAATATCCTGCTTTATTTGGCCGCCGTTTATTTTAAATAAATCCCAGAGCTGTTCAATAGAAAGAAATTCCTGCGATTCCAGTATAAACAGCGAGTTAAAATTGGGTTTGCCTTTTGTCATCCAGTCTTTAGCGGTTTCTCCATCTATACAAGCCACGATGATATTTTCAGCATTCTGCAGGCAGTTTCCCGGACTCAAGTCACGGACTTTTTCAAGCAGTGTGGGTTCGGGTACATACCTTGAATTAATAAAGTAACAGGGCTTGGAGGCATCCAATTGATGGGAAGGAAATTCTGATTTAAGATCTTCTCGTACAATTCTATGTATGGATGAAGCGTTTAAGGCATATTCCCACTTTTGGGCGATAGTCATTATCCCAATACGAAGATCGTCCACGGGCCGGGTGAGTGTCAGCGGGTGAAAATTTTTACACATATCATCTTCAAAGAAACAAAGTTGCATAGCACAAGTAATTAAGAATACGGCATCAATTTGCAGTTTTATTAGTCACGCAATAATGATAACTTTCAGAAATCATTAAGAGCATTAAGATACAGACAAAGTAACAATCTATAGAGTACAAATTTTATGTGTGGAATAGTAGGTTATGTGGGTAAAAAACAGGCCAGTGATATTATTATCAAGGGCTTGGAGCGTTTGGAGTACCGTGGATACGACTCTGCCGGTATTGCCATGGTCAATGGAAAGCTGGAAATCAAGAAAGGCAAGGGCAAGGTGTCTAACCTCAAGAGAATGCTTGAAGAGAATCCTATTGAAGGAACCTTGGGCATTGGTCACACGCGCTGGGCTACTCATGGTGCCCCGAATGACGTGAATTCTCATCCCCATGTAGGTGAATCCGGAAAAATTGCTCTGGTTCATAACGGCATTATTGAAAATTATGGATCGCTAAAAAAAGAATTAAAGAATAAGGGCCGTACTTTTTATACCGATACGGATACAGAAGTAGCCGCACAACTTATTGAGGAGATTTATCAGGACGGCAGCAAAGTCAGTTTTGAAAAAGCAGTGCGACTTGCCCTCAAGCAGATTGTAGGAACCTATGGTTTGGCTATTGTACATGAAGATGAGCCCGATCAAATTATTATTGCCCGTAAAGGATCTCCTTTGCTATTAGGCGTTGGTGATGGAGAAATGTTTATTGCCTCAGATGCTTCTCCCATTGTTGGGTATACCAATAAGGTGGTGTATTTGGATGATGGCGAAATGGCGATAGTTACCTCTGACGGATATGAGGTTAAAACCATTGATGATGTAGCGCTTACCAAAGAAGTGCATGAACTTGCTATGAGCGTGGATGAAATTGAAAAGGGCGGCTATCCGCACTTTATGCTTAAAGAAATTTTTGAACAGCCGGAATCTATTTCTGATTGTATGAGGGGCCGGCTGGACGTTAAAAATCATTCTATACAGCTGGGTGGCCTGGTTGATGTTATTGACAAAATTCAGGATGCAAATCGTATTATTATTGCAGCCTGTGGTACCAGCTGGCACGCGGGACTTGTAGGTGAATACCTGTTTGAGCACCTGCTTAAGAAATCTGTAGAAGTTGAATATGCCTCAGAATTCAGATATCGAGAACAATTGATGGACGAAGATGATGTGATGCTGGTGATTTCTCAAAGCGGAGAGACGGCCGACACGCTGGCCGCAGTCCGTGCTGCTAAAGAACGGGGTGCATTGGTTCTTGGTATCTGTAATGTAGTGGGATCAACCATTGCACGCGAAACAGATGCAGGAGTATATATTCATGCAGGACCTGAAATTGGGGTAGCTTCAACAAAAGCATTTACAGGTCAGGTTACGGTACTTGCTATGATGGCTATTATGCTGGCTCAAAAGAAGGGGAGCATTGAGCAAGAGTATGGCAACAGGCTGATTGAAGAATTAGATAGAATACCGGGCAAGATCAAGCAGATTCTTAGAAGCAACAAGCATATCAAAGAAATGGCGAAGCTGTTTACTTATGCTCCCAACTTCTTATATCTGGGAAGGACGTATAGCTTTCCGGTAGCTTTAGAGGGTGCTCTTAAGCTGAAAGAAATTTCTTATATCCATGCCGAAGGCTATCCTGCCGCAGAAATGAAGCACGGTCCTATTGCACTTATCGATGAGATGATGCCGGTGGTGGTTATTGCAGCAACAGATCATACAAATGACAAGATGATCAGTAATATTGAAGAAGTGAAGGCCCGAAAAGGAAGAATTATTTCTATTGCAGGAGAGCGTAACCAGGAAGTTATTGATCTCTCAGAATTTTATTGTTCTATCCCTGAAACCGAAGATTGCCTTTCTCCATTATTGACGGTAATCCCACTCCAACTGCTTTCATATTATATTGCAGTTAACCGGGGTTGCAATGTTGACCAGCCTAGAAACCTGGCTAAAAGTGTTACGGTTGAGTAGTCAGAGCTCGAGTTATAAACAATTATGAACAATGCGTGTGGATAATTCTGTGGATAACTAGATTAATTTCCTTTTAATACCACAAATTTGTAACAATTCCTTTCTACAGTCTCTTATAAAGTACAAGAAACCATCAGGTTAATTTCGGCATAATTAAAATTTTATGTGGATAACTTGATATTAATTATTCTTTTTAGTACATAAATATTTCCTGTTCTAAAAAGGTCGAATGTATTTCTGGGGACATTTTAATGAGTAAATGGAAGGCTATAATATTTAAAATCACGGTGCTGGTACTTGTGGGGATTGTTTTATTGACGGGATAATCAACTGCCTGCATTTATAGTATCGTACAGAAATAAATTAAGTTCTGAAACATTGCCAATCTATGCTTAATTTATTCCCAAATAAATCCTACTCCCAAACCTTTACTTTTGCAAAGTGGCTGAAAACAAACATGTAGATCTTACCTATTTACGAGGCATTTCGATGGACGATGATGCAATGGTATTGGAATTGATTGATCTTTTTTTAGAAAAGGCACCGGAAATGCTGAATAATATCGAAAGTTCTTATCAGGAAAAGGATTGGGATAAAATGGCATCAGAGATTCACCGTTTTAAACCCAATCTTGACTATATGGGGATGGCTACTACTAAAGAGCTCATTGAAGAAATAGAAACGGATGCCAAGAACCAGGAAAACCTTGAAACGTTTGGTGAGCGGTTTAAAAAAGTAAAGCAACGATGCCTTCATGCGTATGAGTTTTTAAAGGAAGAGCGTTCCAATTTAAAAAAGAGCTAAACATTTTTCTCGATCTTCCGTAATCAATAGCTGAACATTAAATAATGGTTTAGCTATGATCTATACTCTACTCATAAACAGTGTTGCAGTTTTTTTGGCGGGTTACCTATTAAAAGGAGTGGTGGTAAAAGACTTTTTTGCAGCCATTTTGGTAGCTATCGGACTGGCAGTACTTAACACATTTCTAAAACCAATACTCGTATTTTTCACCCTGCCTATTAATTTGTTGACCCTGGGCTTGTTCACGCTAGTCATCAATGCTTTCATTATTGTAATAATAGACAGTGTAATGGAAGATTTTGAAGTGGAAAACTTTGGGTGGGCCGTACTCTTTGGTATCGTACTTTCTGTTATAAACGGACTTCTGTTCTGGATTTTCTAAAAGAAAAGAATCAGGCTACATTCTCAACCAGGTTTGATGCACTAAGTGTTGGATTATGGATTTCAAGTGTGAAAACTTTGGCGGGAGGTAAATTTAAGAAAACTATTTTTTTGTCTCTTTGATAACGTTGCACAATCTCTCGTTCAAAATTGGATTTAAATTTTCTGAAACTCACGTATTTAAAGTAGCAGATATACGCTTTCTGTTTGCAGAGCTCCAGCTTAGTTCGCCAAATATTTTTAATTAACTCTTTGCCCATTGCTTCATAGGGCAGGCTTGAAAATATATAATCGTACTTTTGGTCAGAGCTAAAGTTTATAATATCCTTGTGATGCACGGAAACATTTTCGCACTGATATTTCTGATAAATGGTGTTATAAAAATGCTCTTGAAGTTCTACAATATCTAAATTGTCTTTTGGCCGAAGCAATTTGGTTATTTGTTTGGTCAAAGGCCCGGTACCGGGACCAATCTCTAAAATATTCAGGGGTGGACATTCTTCACAAGAAATGTCTTCACTGAGCTGTTCAACAAGATCTTTAGCCAAAAACTTAGAACTTGGAGCAATGGCTCCTGTCTGCTTAAGGTCTTTTATAAAATGAATGAGGTGTTCCAAATGGACTCCAAAGTGATGTTAAAATCAAACTCAATAAAGTTAATATAATGAGTGGAATCAAACAATATACATGATACAACTAATAGAAATTGGTTCTTTAATCTTTTTACAATCATTTGGTTCCCATCACTTGAAACTTTGAGTTTCAAGCCTCACATTATACTACTTTGTTAATAGCTATTAAAACCAGATTCAACCAATAACTTATATTATGAATAACTTCATCTCTAAAAGCTCTCTATATGGGGTTTGTTTGTTGTTGAGTGCAGTTCTTATTTCCAGTTGTGCTTCAACCCAACAGACTACTACAAAAAATTCTAAGGACAAATCTTCTCAAAGCGCCCCCGAAAGAGGTGGTGACGATGAAATGAAACCATATTCCGAAGTCATCACGAAAGATGCAGAATCTGATGATGGATTGTTTTCTGTTCATGAAGTGGATGACTCGTTTTATTATGAAATTCCCGATTCGCTTTTGGGAAGGGAAATGCTGATCGTATCACGTATTGCAAAGACGGCAGACAATATGGGATATGGCGGTGAAAAGAATAATACTCAAACTGTGCGCTGGCAGCGGAGAGGAGATCAGGTTCTTTTGCGCCATGTATCGTACGAAAATGTTGCAGATAGCTCTGAAGCAGTATACCAGGCTGTTAGAAATTCTAACTTCGAGCCGATTATTAAGACCTTCAAAATTGAGTCGCTGGGTAAAGATTCCAGTGGAGTAGTTATTGATGTGAGCTCTCTTTACAATACAGATGTTCCTTCTTTTGGACTTTCGGACAATCGCAGAGAGGCATACCGCGTACGCAGGCTTGATGGAGACCGTACATTTATTGAAAGCATTAACAGTTACCCTTTAAATATTGAAGCACGGAGTATTCTTACCTATGAAGCACAGGATCCGCCTTCTAATTCGACAACAGGAACTATTTCAATGGAGATGAATCATAGTATGGTTTTGTTGCCACAGGATGAGATGCGTTCTCGTTCTTCTGATAGAAGGGTGGGCTTTTTTAGTGTACGTCAAACCAAGTATGATGCAGATATTCACAAAGCAAAAGACGTACAGTATGTAACCCGCTATAAATTGGTTCCCAAAGATAAAGAAGCTTATATGAATGGGGAGTTGGTTGAGCCTGTGAATCCTATTGTATATTGGATTGATCCTGCTACACCTCAAAAATGGCGTCCCTATTTAAAACAGGGAGTGGAAGACTGGCAAAAAGCTTTTGAGGCTGCCGGATTTAAAAATGCTATTATTGCTAAAGATCCTCCTTCCAAAGAAGAAAATCCGGATTGGAGTCCCGAAGATGTTCGGTACTCTGTAATCAGGTACTTTGCCTCAGACATTCAGAACGCTTACGGGCCTCACGTACATGATCCCAGAACCGGTCAAATTCTGGAGAGTGATATTGGCTGGTATCATAACGTGATGAATCTGCTGCGCAATTGGTATTTTGTTCAGACTGCTGCAGCAAATCCGGAGGCTAGAAATGTACAGTTTAAAGATGAGGTGATGGGAGAACTCATTCGGTTTGTATCGGCTCACGAAGTGGGGCACACGCTGGGATTTCCTCATAACATGGGTTCCAGTTTTGCCTATTCGGTTGAAGATCTCAGATCACCGGAGTTCACCAATTCACATGGTACAGCACCATCCATTATGGACTACGCAAGATTTAACTATGTTGCACAGCCCGGTGATGGGGTAACAAGTTTTTTCCCGGCTGTTGGTGAATATGACAAGTGGGCTGCCAAATGGGGCTATTCCTGGTTTCCCGAAGATATGAGTGATGAAGAAATAGAAGCTACACTCAACGAATGGACACGAGAAAGAGCAGATGACCCAAGGTACTTCTTTGGTAATGGAAGCAATGACCCACGTGTGCAAACCGAGGATCTAACCAACGATGCCATGAGAGCAAGTGAATTAGGCGTTGCCAACCTCGAACGTATTACAAATAACCTGCTGGAGTGGACCAATCGTGATGGAGCCAATTATGATGAGCTGGATGAGATTTATAGCAACGTAGTTGCCCAGTGGAGAAGATATACAGGACATGTTTACAATAATCTGGGTGGCGTTTACAGAACAGATAAAACCTACAGCCAGGAAGGCCCTGTATATGAATTTGTTTCTGAAGATCGTCAGCGCAGAGCTATGGACTGGCTTGCTGAATACGGCTGGGGATCACCGGAATGGATGTTAAATTACGAGGTGCTTGACCGTATCAATGAAAGCAGCGTGGTTGATGATGTCCGCAGTGCACAAACCAGCCTCTTAAATAGTGTAGCTTCGCCTGAAATGATGGGCCGGCTTATTGAGTGGCAGGAACGATCCGGTGATGGTACCTATACACCGTTTGAGATGATGGACGACCTGCGACAGGCCATTTGGAGTGAGCTGGATAGCAACTCTCCATCAATCGATGTGTTCCGCAGGAACTTACAGCGCGGTTACATTGAAAGAATGGAGTACTTGATGACCGAAGAACCTACTATACCATCCGGTATTCCACCACAGTTCCGACGGTTCTTCCTTCTTAATGTCGATGTCAGCCAGTCTGATATTCGTCCAATAGTACGTGAGCAGTTAGAAATATTGCTCAGAGATATCCGGGATGAAAATGCTGCAGACAGAGCAACAAGAGTACATCTCAATGATGCAGTATCAAGAATTGATAAAATTCTAAATCCTGATGAATAAAATCTAAATTTAGTAGATTTCTAAAAAGCCCTGAACGAATATTCAGGGCTTTTTAATTTGAGATATTTTGAGAACAATCTTTTACATACAGTTTTTGAAATATATTTACCTATTTAATAAGCTAAGATTCTAGTGAAAAAGTTTTACCTATAACTCAATACAAAAATTATGAAGCACTTTTCTTTATTACGGCAATTAACTGCATGTTTAGCGCTGAGCCTATTCTTGGTTTTTGGATTTACATTTAATAGTTCTGCTCAGCAGCTGGATATGGAAAAGCTGCAAGCAATGCAGCCAAGAAACATTGGTCCTGCCGGCATGAGTGGACGTGTTACGGCTATAGATGTAGTTCGAAGTAATACTGATATTATCTATACGGGGACAGCTTCGGGCGGTATATGGAAATCAACAAGTGGAGGGATTAAATGGACGCCCATTTTTGATGATTATGGTGCTCATTCTATTGGTGCAATTGATATTCACCAGAAAAACCCAAGTATTGTTTGGGTGGGAACCGGAGAAGGAAACCCCCGAAACAGCCAGAGCAGCGGCGCGGGCGTTTATAAAAGTATTGATGGTGGTAAGTCTTTTGAACTGATGGGACTTGAAGGGGTCAGAAATGTACATCGCATCATTGTCCATCCCGAAAATTCCGATATCGTATATGTGGGAGCTCAGGGAACTGCATGGGCCGACAGCGAGCATCGCGGGGTATACAAAACAACAGACGGCGGTGAAACCTGGAAAAAAATATTATATGTAAATGAGAATACCGGTATTGGCGATTTCGTCATGGATCCGCATAACCCAAACAAAATGTTTGCAGCAATGTGGGAATTCAAGAGATGGCCATGGTTTTTTGAATCAGGCGGTGAAGGGTCCGGATTATATATGACACTTGACGGTGGAGAGACCTGGAAAGAAATCACTTCTGAGGATGGCTTGCCTGAAGGGAACCTGGGACGTATAGGCCTGGCCATTGCCCGTAGTAATACGGATCGTGTTTATGCGTGGGTAGAGTCCAAAGATAATGCAATGTACCGCAGTGATGACGGAGGCTATACATGGGAAGAGACCGTTAAAATGTCTGAAGATAATGCCATGGGAAATCGTCCCTTTTATTATGCTGAAATTTATGTAGATCCCAAGAATGAAAACAGGGTCTATAGCTTGTATTCGTTTTTATCAGTAAGTGAAGATGGCGGAGAATCTTTTGAAAGCGTATATCCCTACTACAATTATATTCATCCGGATCATCATGCGTTTTATATCAATCCTGATGATCCATCATTTATAATTGATGGCAATGATGGAGGAATGAACATATCGCACGATCGAGGTGAAACCTGGCGATTTGTGACAAATCTTCCCGTGGCTCAATATTATCATATTAATGTAGATATGCAGTATCCCTACAATGTATATGGAGGCATGCAGGATAATGGCTCGTGGCAGGGGCCGGCTTATGTATGGCGACAGGGCGGAATTCGGAATGCTTATTTCGAAGAGCTTTACTTTGGAGATGGTTTTGATGTAGTGATTGACTCCAGTAACGCCCGTTATGCTTTTGCGATGTCTCAGCAGGGTAATGTAGGCAGGGTTGATTTACAAACCGGAC
>JAXHMB010000003.1:0-881182 GCA_034521755.1 Balneolaceae bacterium | reverse complement strand
GAGACTAAAGATGTGCTCATTATACATCTGAGTTAAAGTTTAACGAGCTTTTCAAGCTTGTGTCTGGCCTTTTTTATGAACTTTATCAAAGATTTTACGATCATTTTTTATGAGTTCTTTCCTTTGTGAAGTAAGAATTTGTAAAGTAAAACTTAAGTAGATGATTGTTGAAAATTTTGGAAGTATTATTTTTTATTCTACATTTGTAGAAATAGTTCTAATAATGTAGAATAACATGAAGCTATCGAAATCGGAAGAACAGTTGATGCAGTATCTTTGGAAGCTGGAAAAGGCATTCTTGAAAGATCTGCTTGAAGAATATCCTGATCCTAAACCGGCTCCATCTACCGTTGCCACTTTAATTAAACGTATGACCGAGAAAGGTTTTGTGGATTATGAACAAATGGGTCGTTCCCGGCAATATTTCCCGCTGGTGAAGAAATCAGATTATTTTTCGAAACATGTAAATGGACTAATCAAGAAATTTTTTAATAACTCAGCTGCCCAGTTTGCCTCGTTCTTTACATCCGAAACAGAGCTTTCTGAGAAGGAGCTGAAAGATTTAAAAACGTTAGTTGAAAAAGAAATAGAGAGGAAAAAACAATGATCATCTATCTAATGAAATCTACGTTACTGCTTGGGTTGCTTTTCGGGGTTTACAAGCTGCTGCTTGAAAATGAAAAAATGCACCGCTTCAATCGGTTCTTTTTGCTATTTGCTCTGGCATTTGGGCTTACGGCACCGGTGATCACTTTTGAGGTCAACCCGGAACAGTCTATTGCCGGATTGAAGATGCAGCACATGGAACGAGTGGTAAATGCGCCGGCCGAGGTCGTAAGCCAATCGGTTGAATCAGCAATAGTCTCTGAGCCTGCAACAGCAACCAAAACTGAAATAGCTCCAGCTACACCTTCAGAAACCGAAGGAACTATAAGCACCGCAGATATACTGTTTGGTTTGTATGGATTGATCACTCTATTTCTTATGATCCGGTTTGTAGGTGGATTATTAGAAATCCGGAATAAAATCAGAGCCGGAACTCATCAAAAAACAGGCCCTGCCACGCTGGTATTGCTGAATGAGTCTATCACTCCTCAGTCATTTTTCAGGTTCATTTTTCTTGAGAAAAAACTATTTGAAAAAGGAGAGATTGAAACTGAAATTCTGGATCACGAATTAACCCATGTCCGCCAGCTCCATACTTTTGATGTTCTATTCGTCGAGTTTCTGAAAGTTATTTTCTGGTTTAATCCATTCATGTATCTGTACAAACAGGCTATTCAATTGAATCATGAGTTTATAGCGGATGAATCTGTAGTGAGTAAGGTTTCATCGCCAAGTGATTATCAAGAAATGCTGATTCGGGCCTGCGCCGGGAATAAACCTTTGAGTACAACCAGCAGTATCAATTTCTCACTCACCAAAAAGCGACTTCATATGATGGGAAAACAGATCTCCCGCACTCGTTCAAACTCAATTAAGATTTTTATAGCGCCTGTAGTCCTTTGTTTATCCTTGATGTTCTGTACCAATCAAAATACAGAAAACGGGCTCGTAGCTTATGAATTCAAGGGGGGTGTAGAAGGTGAAATGTATGAATCTGAGCCG
Organism: Balneolaceae bacterium; assembly: GCA_034521755.1. GTDB lineage: Bacteria > Bacteroidota > Rhodothermia > Balneolales > Balneolaceae > JAXHMB01. Next base: position 879,574 of record JAXHMB010000003.1, on the reverse strand, counting down.
GTGTTGTATGCCAAAGAAGAGAAAAAATTCCACGACCGCGATTTGTTTCCATCTTACCCCATAATACTCAATGAAAATGGCGAACCTTTTACCGGGACCAGAAGATTTTATAATAGTAACACTAATGAAACGGGATGGGAAGAAGTATACAATGAAGGCATTCTTACCAAAACAATTTATCGCAATGAAGAACTCATGGATAAAAGAAATGTCTCTTATATAACTTACCAATTCGAAAATGGAGGGTATGTCGCCAAAACTGTTTATGATACGACAAAAACAATGCTTACCAGAAGTGAATACACTGACAACAGTCAACGTAGTTACGGACCTGATGGTCAACTGATTTTTCTTGGATATACCATAGATGGAAAAAAATGGACGTATCAGAAATGGTGGAACCTAAATGGAGACCTTTTGATGGAATCATCCCTTGCCAGAGATTCATCCGGTGTTCAAAAGCTTAAATCCACTTTATATGATGAAGAGGGAAATATTAAAGACCAGAGATATATTAGAGGCCAGATCCGTTACTATTAAAGACGGAAAACTCATCGAAAAGATAAAGTAAATACTATGAAACAATTTACCAGCCACTTAAATTTTTCGTTAACTAAAAAAAGATTTAAAATGATGGTTAAAGAATTTTCTCTTAGTCGATCTGGTACAAAGGCCGCGGTGCTGGTGCCCATCATGGCACTGCTCATCCTTACCTTCTGCAGCCGGGAGCGTGAATATGAGCTTGAGAATCCTCAAACAACCTACAGTGATGTAGAACTTCATTTGGATGGCAAGCGCTCTGAAGAACTTGGGAAGCCCATTGACACCTATTACACTTCTTCCGGAGAGCCTTTTACGGGGACTCAAAAGATTTACTACTCTGATACGGACAGTCTGCATATGAAGCAGTTTTTTCAAGAAGGGATACAAACGGGAGCTGTCATTTATTATGATGACGGAGACATCGTTCGACAAAAGCATGGGATATATCTAAATAAACCTTTGCTTAAGAAAATGTATGAAAATGGAATTTTAGTTTACGAAAATATCCCGCCTACTGAAAGTGAAGACGGAATGGGTCATGTTCGCTTGTGGCACAAGAATGGGCAGCTCTCAGTTGAACATTCTTACACCGGAGATCAGGTAAAACAGGGACTTATGACAGAATATGACGAAGAGGGCAATATTACCAAGCAAGGGCGATATGAGGATGGGGAATTGGTGGAAATGATTAAAGAAAGAGAGATTTAGAGAGACACACATCGGTCTGATTGAAGTTAGCATAAATAAAATTGGTTTATAGGATGATTTGAGCCGGATTTATACATAAGTTTTTACGTCATACCAATATGAAATTGAAGAGGAGAGCTGTGTTTAGGGAGTTTAATATCGTCTTATGTGGGACAATGTTTCTTTATAGTATTATGGCTGGCAACAATTAAAAAGCCCTTGCTCTGAAAATCAGAACAAGGGTTTAAAAGCAGTGCCCTGGACTAGAGTCGAACTAGCACTCCCGAGATGGGAACTGACCCCTCAAGCCAGCGCGTCTACCAATTCCGCCACCAGGGCAAATCGTTAAATCAATATGTCAAGCATCTTGGTCAGTTCTGGGAACTGACTTCTCAATCCGCCGGCTGGCGGATACCAATTCCGCCACCAGGGCAAATATATGTTTTGCACGAAGTGCCTCTCTTTAAAATTTACTGAGGGAGTAAGTTTTCATAGAAAACATTAGAGTGAGAGCCACCAGGGCTTAACTACGCCAAGACTTCGTTAAGCCTTGCGCATTATTTTAAATCAATATGTCAATGTAACTAACCATTCCGCCTGTCCACCGAATTCTTTGGAGCAGGAGGACCACCAGGGCTCGAAAACGTAAATACTCTAAGGAGTTCAAACGTATCGAAATCAACATGTGAAGACTTCAAATATAGCGTTTTATAGCCTCAAAAGGCAAGCCGAAAGGATTAAAAATTCGGTTATATCTCTTGATACAATCGCCAGAAGATGGTGCCGGCTCGTGCAAATAGCTTTTTCATCATTTCATACTCTTTGGTGGTAAAGAGCTTGTCGCGCTTAAATATCAGCAGCCCGAAAATGTCGGTATCTTCCGGTATTTGATGATTATTTCTTAAATACTCTTTTTCACCCAGTGCAAACAGCGGGATGGCAATCTCAGCCGGCAGTCCTTCCTGTTCCGAAAATTCGGCCAGAATGCCGCACTTTTCTTCTGAAATATGGTTGCAGAGATATGGCTCCTTGGTTCCCATCAGGTTTTTAAAGGCAGGCTCTTCTACCAGTTCTTGGGCGCTGTATTTGCGCTGTTGTTTTTCTCCGGCTGACAATAATTGGTTAACATTTTCTCCTATGACCGACCACTGCGAGAGGTATTTGAGGTCAAATCCATTAAGAATTTCCATGCAAAACTTGCGTGAACAGGTAAAGAAATCACCCGATACGCTTTCAGCCATCAAAATTTTCCCAAGTTTTTTAGTGTCGATGTCAACCTTGCCGGTAAGCTCGGGATAATCGAAATTTGAGAGAATCTTGGCTCGTATCCGGTCCAGTACTTCGTCTCGGTCGGTATTGAAAAGATCTTTTCGGATGAAGTCGGCAGCACCCAGATCCAGTGCTTTTTGTTCTTTTTCGGGAGTGGGCATGCTGGTCATAATGAGAATAGGAATACGCTTTTTTTCAGCGTCTTTCATCAGCGATTCCAGGAATTCCAGACCCGACAGGCCGGGCATATGAATGTCTGACAGGATGAGGTCTACCTGTTTTTCTGAAAGAATGTCAATGCCTTCCTGGGCATCGCGAGCCTGCAGCAGGGAGAACTCATCATCCAGTATATTCTTCAGGATGAGGTGCATGGACTCGTCATCATCGATAATAAGAATGGTCTCATTCATAAGGGTTTATGCTGAAGAAATTTATTTTGGATAAATTTAGTGATCACATTTCAGCAAGCTGCTCCTTCACGTAATCGTTTTCGGGATCCATCTTTTGTGCCTGCTCGTAGTAGGTGCGGGCTTTGGCTCCCTGTCCGGCGCGCTGCATAAGGTCACCCATCAAGATCCAGTTTTCAACGTCTTTGGGATTTTGCTTAATACGGTTCAACAAGTATTCAATAGCTTCGTTTCCGTTGTCGCTCATAATTTTGTAGAGCACCAGGTTACGATGAGCGGCCGGCGAATCATCAAGTTCTATGGATTTCTCAAAGTCATCTTTGGCATCTTCCAGATTGTCAAGCTGCATGTTGGCAAAACCACGCAGGTTGTAGTAGCCGCTGTGATTTTCTTCAAGCTTGATAGCGGTTTCCAAAGCCTTAATGCTTTTTTCCCACTGGTTCAGCTTTTGAAACACCATGGCTTCAAGGTGGTAGCCGTCAGCTTGATCAGGTTCCATCTTTTGCAGTTGATGGGATATGTCAATTGCGTGGTCATAGTCGCCTTCTCGCAGCAGGGAAAGTCCTTCTTCTAGTTGTTCTTCAAACTTCATGGATAACTTTTGATGGTTTGTAGATTATAATGCCTTATAAAATAAGAGTTTTCATGCACGAAAGCATACCTTATTTACAGAGTAAAAATATGGGAGAAAAGAGGTTAGGGAAGGGCCTTTTTGCGTGAAGAATCAGTCGGAAGTCTTTGATTCTTCGTCTTCGATCTCCTCGAAGTCAGCTTCTTCAATTTCATCAAACCGGTCTTTGCCACTTTTTTTGTCGCCTTTTTGTTTACGGTTTTGCTGCTGCTGTTTCTGAATGTTTCGAAAAGCCTGGTAGAAAAAACGAGCATTACTTTGCCTGTTGCCGCCGGAGGGAAGAAAAAAGCGACGCACAACCCGTATTATCAAATACAGTACAAATAAAAAGGCCAGCGTTTTAAAAAGCATCTTAATCCGGAATAATATTTATATGCGTATTGCCTCGGATGGGCTGTTTGAAAATTTGTTCTTCGATGTAATCTAAGTGATTTTCATTACTAACGAAATCAATCTCCGAAGTATTAATGATTATCAGCGGTGATTTATTGTAGTGATAGAAGAAATGATTATAAGCGTCGCTAAGTTCCTGCAGGTACGAACGGGAAATATGTCGCTCATACTCACGGTCGCGCTGCCGGATGTTTTCCATAAGCCGGTCTACAGAAGACTGCAGGTAAATCACCAGGTCCGGTCTGGCAGAAATCCCGGTCATAATATTGAATATAGAATCATAAAGGGCCAGCTCATCCTCCTGCAGGTTTAGCCGGGCAAAGATGCGGTCTTTTTCAAAGATATAATCCGAGATTGTCAGATCCTGGAAAAGGTCTTTGCTGAGCATGCTCTGTTGCTGCTTAAATCGGCTGGCCAAAAAAGCCATCTGGGTGGGAAAAGCATATCGTTCGCGATCTTGGTAGAACTTGGGCAGAAAAGGGTTGTCTTCAAATTGCTCAAGCACCAATCGGGCGTTATGACGCTTGGTAAGCAGCTTGGCCAGGGAGGTTTTCCCTACGCCAATCACGCCTTCAATCGCAATAAAATCAAATTGATTCTCCATGCTACCAGTCAAGTTCAGTTTTTCTCAGTTGCAGCGGTTCGGCTTCTTCAATAAGCCGGTTGATGTGAGTCCCGTCTTTGGGATTTTCCCAGTCAGCATCTATTTCTTGTAGAGGAATTAAAACAAACAGCCGCTTCTCAAATTCCGGATGCGGAATAATAAGATTCTCCTTTTGAATCACCAAGTTGTTATAGGAAATAATATCGAGATCGATGGTGCGGGCACTCCAACGGGGCTGGTCGGCCGAGCGCCCGTGCTCATGTTCAAATTTTTTAAAGAGTTTGATAAGAGCAGAGGGGGCGGTAGTCGTTTGCAAGCCTACCACTGCATTTAGAAAATACCTGCTTGAAGGACCTACCGGCTCGGTGATATAAATAGAAGAAGATTGAACGGAGTCGGACGAAAAAGTCTGCAGAAAGTCTTTGGCATCCACCAGGTGCTGGTGACGATCGCCTACATTGGAACCAATTGCTACAATTACCTTTGCCATGACATACTGACTTCTGAATATTGTGTAGTGGTTTCGAGTGGGGGTTTGAGTTTGCGAACCGAAACGTGCAGCTCATAAACTTCTTCAAATTCTTCAAAAAGTGAGGCCCCGATATTACGACAGAGCGTTTCAATCAGCTTGACGGAATTACCAAACATGATTTCTTTGACGATAGCTTCAGCCTTTTGGTAGTCGATGGTTTGGCTTAGGTCGTCGTGCTCGGCGGCCCCGCTCAGGTCAGCTTTAAAAGTGAGGTCTACTTCAAAATCGTTGCCGATCTTACGTTCTTCCTCGTAATATCCATGTTTAGCGTTGAAGCTCAGCCCTTTGAGAGTAAGCGTATTCATGAATGTTATAATGTTGCAACTTCAATCTTTTGGTGAAGCTCATCGACAATGCGCTGGTGCTTTGGGCTGGTCTGCATGCGTTCTTCCACGGTAGAAATAGCATGGATGACGGTAGAGTGGTCGCGTCCGCCAAAGTGAAGCCCGATCGTTTTTAGGCTGGAGTCGGTGAACTGCTTGGACAGATACATTGCTATCTGGCGCGCTTCCACGATTTCCTGTTTGCGTGTCTTTTCCCGAACCTTATTAGTGTCAATGCCAAAGTATTCACACACATAGTTTTGGATGGATTCAATAGAAATCTGTGTGTTTGATTCCTTGACCATATCCTTCAGTACGCGCTTGGCCATCTGTATGTCCAGTTCATCAACATGTTGGAGTGAAGCGTGAGCCAGCAGTTTAATAATGGCACCTTCAAGATCGCGCACGTTAGACTTAAAGTTGTGAGCAATAAATTCCAGGATATTGTGAGCAAGCTCGATGCCGTTGTCGGCCGCCTTGCGCTCCAAAATGGCATAACGTGTTTCGTATTCAGGAATTTGCAGATCAGCACTGAGTCCCCAGCTGAATCTGGAGATAAGTCGTTCTTCAATATCAGCAATTTCTCGAGGTGCGCGATCACTGCTTAAAATCAATTGTTTTCCATCTTGGTGAAGCGAATTAAAAATATGGAAAAACTCTTCCTGGGTTTTTTCCTTGCCGCTGAAGAACTGTATATCGTCAACAATGAGTACATCAATCTGACGATAGAACATAGTGAATTCGCTGGCCCGGTTATTCCTGATGGCCTGCACAAATTCATTAGTAAAACTTTCAGACGATATATACAACACTGCAATATCGTTGCCGTGTTCCTGCTTAATCCTGTTGCCAATACTTTGGATCAGGTGGGTCTTGCCAAGGCCGGTTCCCCCATAAATAAAGAAGGGATTAAAGGAGTTGCTTCCCGGGTTCTCAGCGATGGCCATAGCGGCCGATCTTGCCAATCGATTACAGTCACCTTCAATGTATCGATCAAAGACATAATTCTTATTAAGATTGGAGTCAATCTTGGTCTTGCGAATACCCGGAATTACGAAGGGATTTTCAATCTTCCCCGGGCTGTATTCTGAATAGCTGTTTATATCCTGATCTTGTGATGGCGGCATCGGTTGTTGAGGTAGACGTACTGAGCGAGTTTCGGATTCATTATCTGATTTTTCCAGCACGATTGAATATTCCAATTTTCCATCTTCGCCTAATACTTTTGCCAACGTAGAGCGAAGCATTCCATAATAATGTTCTTCAAGCCATTCATACCAAAATTGACTGGGCACCTGAATAGTTAAGGTGTCGCTATCAAGCTTTACTGGCTTGATCGGTTCAAACCAAGATTTATACTTCTGGTAGCTTATATTATCCTGTATTATTTCGAGACACTGCTCCCATGCAGTTTCAGCAGAAATCGAACTCAAAATCCCATGACCTCCTAAAAAATTAAAAAATGTTCAAAGCAAGAAGCCCTGCAGTTATCCACACAAAATTTGGTAGATCTTTTTTGTGGCTGAAATGAAGATGATAATTTCGAAGGCAGATGTCAAAATTTTTTTGATGGGTTATCTAAAAGTTATCCACATTTCTCTAAACAGTATAAGTTATTGGGGCACATATAATTAGTATTTTTTTAATGTTTCTATCAAAAAGTACTTGACAGCCCTTAATCTTGCCCTAACATTGATTTTACCCAGACCTAACAAGGGGAGACACCTGAGAAAAAAGTTTTCAACAAGTTTTCCACATAATTAAAAAACTCTAATATTCAGGTTATTTGATGTTGAAAAGGCACTCATAAATTAAGTAGCGAGTAGCTCAAAAAAGCTTCTCAGAAACGATGAAGCGAGGTTTGTTTTCATAATCTTTCAACACCTCTGCCGACCAGTTTTTATCATCGAAAAAAGAGATAATTTGGTCCGAATAATTTTCGTGAATCTCCAGATAGAGGTGTCCGGATTTTTTAAGATTATTTTCTGAAAAATCTATGATGCCTCGATACATTTTCTCGAGATCATCGCAAAAAAGTGCAAGACCGGGTTCATGTTCAATCACCTGTTTCTCGAGGGTTTCCTTTTCTTCGGGCAAAACGTATGGTGGGTTTGAAACAATGAGATCGAATGGCTGGTCAAAGTGCAGTGATTTGGGATCTAAAATATTTCCTTCCAGAAATGAAATAGTACAGCTGTTGGCCGTAGCGTTTTTAGCTGCTAATTCTAAGGCTGAATCAGAAATGTCCAGAGCATGTAAATCCCAGTCGGGTCGTTCCATTTTTAGCGCAATGGGAATGCATCCTGAACCGGTTCCAATGTCAAGTACCGAAGCCTCTTCGAGCTCCTGTTGTTCTTCCAGAATAATCTCTACCAGCTGCTCTGTTTCGATGCGGGGAATAAGCACATTCGGATTTACTTCAATGCGTGCATTTACAAAATCTGAGAAGCCAATAATATACTGAAGCGGCTCATGAGCAGCGCGTCGTTTTACGAGTGGACGAATCTCGTCAAGCTCGTCCCGGGAGAGGGGCCGATCAAATTTTAGATAAAGGTCAAGCCGCTTGATTTGCAAAACTTTGGCCAGCAGCCATTCAATGCTAAGTCGTGGATTGGGAATGCCTTTCTCTTTAAAAAAATCAGTTCCCCATTCTAACATGGAAAGAACTGTCCATTCTTTGAGCTCAGTGCTCATCCGGTATCTTCTTTTATTTGTCTTCCTTTTCAGGTTTTTGTTCCTGAACTTCCTGAACGGTCAACCCAAAACGTTTGCAAAAATCAAGGATAAAGTCAGTAACCTCATCATCAATGGTTCGCTTTTCTTCATCAAGAGAACTGCCACGGAACCCCATACGTCCACCGGTCTTTTTCAGTTCAATGCGGCTTTGCTTTCCGGTAAACTCAATAATACAGGTAAGCGTTACGCTGGAATTGATCTGTTTCTCGTATTCTTCGTAAACGGCTACATCAACAGAGTCTCCAGATTCAGATGATTCGTACTTATACAAGTATTTAGGTTCTTGGCTTTCAAATAGTTTTGAAGGCATACTTCGAAGTGTGCTCGAAGGTCCATATATAACATACTTGCTAACAGATTTCATAATGTAATAATATACTTCTTATTAAATGATGTGCTATCTTCCTAAACAGCCTGAATAAACGCCATTATTGAATAAGAATCAAATTTCAAATAGGGTTTGGGAAGCATAAATTTGTTTTATCTTGAAACAGATATAATTTTTTATGTGTTAGTAAGTTATAATTGATACTTGTAGTCTCTTAAAAAGCAATGCAATAATTTATCCTGATATGAAAAGTTCTTCTAAATTTTTCAAACTTTTGTCTCTGCCTGTCCTGTTATTGGTTATAGTATTTTTGGTGGTTCCTTCTCAGCAAGGCTATGCTCAGCTGAAAGAGCCGGAAGTGGTTAAAAATCCGGATCCGCTTACTCCCTATGGACAGGGTCTTACGAACCGCTGGGGTATTGATCTGCAAATAAACAACTTTGGCATCGGCTTGACCGGACATTATGCTCGTATTGTTGGGCGTTATACAGAAATCACGCTCGAAGCGGGTATGACAGGATTAAGAGATGTTAGTGAACAGAACTTTCAGGACTTCTTTACCGGACGCCGGGTTATACCTAATAAGTATAATCGTGCTTTTGCTTTCCCAATTCTAGTTGGACTTAAAAAGCGTCTTTTTGCCAATGAGATAGCTGACAATTTCAGATTCTTTTTATCAACTTCTGCCGGGCCGGCCATGGCTTTTGTTTTCCCTTATTTAAATGATCAGGATAATAATGGGTTTAGGACCTTGGTTCAGAATCAAGGTTTTGTAGTACCTGCAGAGCCAATTAATGATTTCTTGACCGGTTGGAAAGACGGTTATACGACATGGGGTGGTGCCGGAGAAATAAAGCTTGGGGTTGATCTGGGTACTAAATTTAAAACCCAGACAACCGTTGAGATTGGTTACTTTTTCTATTACTTCGCTGGTGGCATTCAAATATTAGAGCCAAATAAGCCTGCCCGGGATTCAATGGGTAATCTTATCTTTGGAGGTGATATTTTTGTTGATACATCGAATGAGCTAGGGTTTCCGGCTAAAAAGTTTTTTGGCACACCTCAGATCTCAATAATTGTTGGTGGATTATGGTAATTGTGTTTAATTAATTACGCCAAACCAGACTTTTAAAATCCTGGGCTGATTCTGCTTAATCTATTCTAAAAAACTTTGTACCTTACCGCAGAATTTTAGCTATCAACCAAAGGTACATACATGAGTTTTATAGACGCAATTCTGGGTCGGCAGATTATTGATTCAAGAGGTAATCCCACCGTTGAAGCAGAAGTTATTCTAACAAATGGAGTTGTAGGGCGGGCAGCGGTTCCATCGGGAGCTTCTACGGGAGAATATGAAGCTGTCGAACTGCGTGATAACGACGAAGGCCGGTTTCTTGGCAAAGGAGTTCAGCAGGCGGTAGAAAATATTAATACTGTGATTGATCGTGAGCTCAGAGGTATGGAAGTATTTAACCAGACAGAGCTGGACAACATGTTGCTTGAGCTGGATGGTACTGATAACAAATCAAAGCTGGGAGCAAATGCTATTTTAGGCGTTTCTCTGGCTGCCGCTCATGCGGCTGCTAATGCGATAAATTTACCGCTGTGGAGATACATAGGAGGCGTCAATTCAAAAGTACTTCCGTTGCCTATGATGAATATCATTAATGGGGGATCACATGCCGACAATAACGTGGACCTGCAGGAATTTATGATTATGCCCAGTGGCATGCCCACTTTTTCAGAGTCGCTTAGAGCAGGTGCTGAAGTTTTTCACAACCTTAAGAATGTTCTCTCGGAGAAAGGATACAGTACGGCTGTTGGTGATGAAGGAGGCTTTGCCCCAAACCTGAAGTCTAATGAAGAAGCAGTTGAAGTTATTCTTACAGCTATTGAGAAAGCGGGTTATACCCCGGGTGAAGATATTGTTCTGGCTTTGGATCCGGCAACTTCTGAATTTTATAATGATGAGAAAGGAGTATATGAATTTAAATGGAGTGATGGCTCTGAGCGTGACCGGGATGGTATGGTTGAGTTTTGGAGTGAATGGATAGAAAAATATCCGATTATTTCTATTGAAGATGGTTTGGCCGAAGACGACTGGGAAGGCTGGAAGAAACTGACTGATGTTGTTGGCAGTAAGGTTCAGCTTGTAGGTGATGATCTTTTTGTAACAAATACCGAACGGTTGGCTAAAGGTATCAGGGAAGGAATTGCCAATTCCATCTTAATTAAGGTGAACCAGATAGGTACGCTTACTGAAACACTCGATGCCATTGAGATGGCCCATAAAAATGATTATACGGCGGTGATCTCTCATCGATCCGGTGAGACCGAAGATACTACAATCGCTGATTTGGCAGTTGCTACCAACGCCGGACAAATTAAGACAGGATCTATGAGTCGAACCGATCGCATTGCTAAATACAATCAGCTGTTGCGAATTGAAGAGCAACTGGGCTCCAATGCTATATTTATGGGTCGGGATGCCTTTGGTTTTTAGTGAGCGATAAAGCTCTTCTTTAGTTCAAATGACATGATTACCACGCATACCAGGCTTCAAAATTTTCGCAATCATGAAGATACGAGCGTGGAGTGGGCCCCGCATATGAATATTATTATTGGTCCAAATGGAGCAGGAAAGACCAATCTTATAGATGCTATACATTACCTTTGCATGACGCGCAGTTTTAACAGCACCAGCGATATGTATGTGGTGAATCAGGATGCAAGCTTTTTTATGATCAAAGGGCATTTTGAAGGGAACATCCGATCAAGCTTTGATGTGGGTTGTTCTTATTCACGCGGTGAAGGCAAAAAGATTTTTGTAAATGAGAGCCCGCTGGATCGCCTTTCTGATCTTATCGGCATGGTTCCGGTGGTAGTGCTGGCTCCCGATGACCAGAAACTGACCAGTGAGGGACCTGCAGAGCGGCGGTCTTTTATTGATTCTTTTATCAGTCAAATTTCACCGAAGTACCTTCGGGATTTAATGGACTTTAGAAAAGCCCGTAAACAGCGGAATAAACTGCTGCAGGAATTTAGGGGTCCGCGGGAGGCTATGCTTTCCTATCTGGAACCTTGGAATGTGCAGCTGGTTGAATACGGCTCAAGAATTGTAGCTAAAAGAACAGAAGTGCTAAATAGATTTCAGTCTTATCTGGAAAAAGAGTACAAGCTGATATCCGGCATGAAACACCGTCCGCATCTGGAGTATCAAACTTTTTGTGAACCTTCTGAGGATGTTGCAGAAGTTGAGCAGCGATACAAAGAAGAGCTGGACAAAGCGCTTGAAAATGAACTGGAGCGTGAGATCACAACGGTAGGTCCGCATCGCGATGAGATTGTATTCTATCTGGATGATTTAGAGCTTCGCAAGTTTGGATCTCAGGGACAGCACCGGCTTTTTGCGCTTTCTTTAAAGCTGGCTCAGCTGTTGTATTTTTCGGATGAGCTGGATGACCTTCCGATATTTTTGCTGGATGATGTTTTTGGAGACTTGGATGCCCAGCGTACCGAAGTTTTGCTGCAGGCACTTATTGAGCATGCCGGACAAACTTTCATAACATCGGCGAATCCCATACCTTTTGAAGACTATATTACTTTTGATGGAGAAAAAAATCGAAGGTATAAAGTAGAACAGGGTAATGTTGAACTGATGACGGCTCTAAATTGATTAATACTATGGCTCGCTTTAACACAAATACGCCAAAATCGCTTCGTGAGCTGGTAAAAGAATATTTGGACAATGTGCCCCACCGCAAGCGGTTGAAGCGCGGTATGATCTTATCTCTGTGGAGTGAGACGGTTGGAGAAAAGATTGCAGAGCAGACGGAGAATGTACGATTTGAGCATGGCAACCTTGTGGTGAATGTTCATGATCCAGCCTGGCGGCAGGAAATTCATATGAAGCGATTCAGCATTGCCAAGAAATTGAATGAACAGGTCGGTGAAAAGATCATTAAAGAAATTGTGGTTCGTTCTTGAAATCATTGACTGGGATATTTTCCCCCTCTATATTCGGATAAACTAATAGACAGATTCATGGCAGAAAGCAGGTTCGACAAATTTAAAGAAGTGCTACTGGAAAGAGGGAGTGGATTTTTTCAGCTGAGCGAAGATAAGCATGCCGATGCCGGGAAGGAGAGGATTATTGTATTTATTGTTGCGCTTATCTTGGCCATTTGTTTATGGCTGATGATAAATTTAAGCAGGAATTATACCCTCAATGTTAACCTGCCTATTTCACTGGGAAACATCCCCGCAGATCAATCACTGGCTGAGGACCTCCCCTCATTTGCTACCGTAAGCATAACTGGAGAAGGGTGGAAGCTTATTAATATTTACAATAATCCGCCGCGTATATATGTGGATGTCGTCAGGGATGAAGTAAACCTGTTTGATCAGATTCAGCAGCAGATGAATGCGCAGCCCAACGTAATGGTTCAGAAAGTACAACCCCTTACTCTAAACCCGGAGTTGGAAGCGCGCGTAACCAAAAAAGTGCCGGTAGTTTCAAATACTGAAGTAAGTTTTGCGGGCCAGTATGATTTTGTAAGTACACCGTCTGTTCAACCGGATAGCATAACTATAAGTGGTGCAGGCTCGCTGCTTCAGGGTGTTGAAAGCTGGCCAACTGATTCAGTTCAGATAAATAATGTCAAAGAAGATATCTCGGAAAGTATTTCTCTGAAAGAGCCCGGAAACTTGATTCAGCTTTCAACTGAGGAAGTTACTTATCAAGCAGAAGTTGAACAATATACCGAGGCAGAGAGCCGGGTATTTATTCAAACACATAATCTTCCAATCGGACGAAGTGTTAGTTTCAGCCCCTCATCTGTCACGGTGAAGTATAATGTACCTATTGACGAGTACAATGAAGTCAGAGATCTGCAAAATCTGTTTACAGCCTATGTTGATTATAGCCAGATTCAGCGCGATTCAAGCGGATTTATAGAACCTCGAATTGAGCTATTGGCAGGAGACCAATATAATATCAAAATTCGCTCTGCGCAGCCCGGCAAGGTTGCTTATTTTATGATCCTGGATAATTAGTGATCAGGCGACTTCATCCAGTTTTTCTTCAAAGGGAGCGATAACATCGTCCACATTGCGTGCCTCGTCAAAAAAGGAGAGGATCTTCAATACCACTTCATCTACAAGCACATCAGGACATGAGGCACCCGAGGTAATGGCAATCTTAACCGGCTGGTTCTCTGTTGGCAGCCAGTCTGAGGTCTTCTTTATTTCTTTATCCCACTGATTGAAGTGATTGATGAAAGAAGGCGAATCAAACTCTTCGGCATCGCGCACATGATAGGTGGGAAAGCTGTGCTCCAGAATTTCTACCAAATGCATGGTATTGGATGAGTTATATCCGCCTACCACGATTGCCAGATCGGCATCTGTTTCAGCCAGGGCCAGAGTAGCAGATTGATTCTCGTTGGTGGCATAACACAACGTGTCTGAAGTGTCTGCGAAGTGATCGAGAACTTCAGCTTCTCCAAACTTTTGGACGGCGGCCTCTTTTAGGATGTCCATCACTTCCTGGGTCTCAGTAGCCAGCATAGTGGTTTGATTGATCACACCAAAATTATTGAGGTCTTCCAGTGGATCAAAATTCTCAGTGCTCTTGTGGCCAAAGTATGTATCAAAATCAGAAACCGGACGCTTTTCAGTCATAATCTCTGCCAGAATCTGCGCCTCTTCCGGGTTTAATACTACAACACAGTCGGAATGGCTGGCACTGTGGGAAAAAGTGGCCCGGGTTTCTTCATGCTCATGTTTTCCGTGTATAACCAGCGAGTAACCTTTATTACCCAACTGATTTCCGCGTTTCCAGACTTTTTCTACAAAAGGGCAGGTGGTATTAAATTCGTACGGATCTATGCCCTGTTCTTTCAGCTTCTCCTGTATTTCAATAGTGGTTCCAAAGGCCGGCACGATTACAATATCATCTTCATTCAGCGACTCAATGGGAATAAGTTCGCTGCCATCTGTTTCAAATAAAAATTTGACTCCGCGATCCAGCAGATCCTCATTTACCGTAGGATTATGAATCATCTCGCTGAGCAGATATATGTTTTTGTCAGGATGTTCTTCAACCGTGCGGTAGGCAATGTCGATGGCATTTTCTACGCCATAGCAAAAGCCAAAATGCCGGGGCACATAGAATTGTACGGGGCCAAAATCGAGTAGGTCAGGTTCAAGATCTTTCTTGCGCGGATCAACCACTTTGTTGGCATCTTTCACCTTGCGGATAATCGGAGATTGGTAAATTTCAGGGATGTCGAATTTTTTTCTAGCCATAAGCTTAAATATACGAAGCTTTCAGAGAAACATCATACAATCAGAAAGGCTTAACACTCCAGCAAGAACAAACATTTACACTTCGGCTACTTCATCAAGTTTTACGCCTACCAGCTGACTTACACCGGTCTCCGGCATGGTAATACCGTACATCATTTCCGCTTTGCTCATCGTCTTTTTGTTATGGGTGATAATAATAAACTGGGTTTCTTCACTGAATCGTTTAATCATGGCGGAAAACCGTTCAATATTGGCATCATCAAGGGGGGCGTCCACCTCGTCAAGCACACAGAAAGGAGAGGGCTTTACAAGGTAAATAGCAAAGAGCAGCGCAATGGCAGTCAAGGTTTTTTCACCGCCGGAAAGCTGATTTATAGTTGATGGGCGCTTACCGCGTGGATTTGCTTTGATTTCAATACTGGCTTCAAGCGGATCTTCGGCATCTTCATCAATGAGCAGGTCGCAGAAATCATCTTCATTAAAGAGTGTGTGGAATACATCTACAAAATTAGTACGGATTTTTTCAAAGGTTTCATTGAAGCGTTCTGTAGCTGTTTTATTAATTTCTTCAATAGTTTCACGGAGTTCTTCTTCGGCCTGATGCAGGTCGCCAATTTGCTCCTCATAGAAATCCAAGCGTTCTTTTTCTTCTTCATATTCTTCAATAGCCAACGGGTTTACTTCACCAAAGCTGTTAAGCTTTTGCCGCAGCCAGCTAACACGCTCTTTAACTTCTTCGGGCTCTTTATCTTCGGGCAGCTCAGCATCAATCTGGTCCATCAGGATACCATATGTTTCCCAGATATGGTCTGAAAGATTCTCTGTCTGCATCTCAAACTTTTCTTTGGCCATGGCCAGATGGTGCACCAGCTCCATATTTACTTCCTTGCGGCGGCGTACTTCTTTGAGTTCTTTTTCAATCTCATTGATAGAGCCACGCTGTTTGCCCGACTTCTCTTCAGCTTCTTCCAGAGCTTTGTCAGCTTCTTTTTTAAGCTCACGGGACTCTTCGAGCTCATCTTTATATTGTTCGATAGAAGCTTTATACCGTTCAATACGTTCTTTGGCTTCTTCGGATTTTTCAGAGCGCATCTTCAGCCGCTCTTTAACACTTTGGATTCCACTTTCTGCGCGTTTAATATCACGCTCATGGTTTTCAACCTTGTTTTTGAGATCCTGGTGTTTTAGCTGAGCTTCGTTATACCTGCTTTGAGCAATAGAACGTTCTTCTTCTAATTTATCGAGCAGCTCTTTCTTTTCTTCCTGCTTCTCTTCAAGCTCTTCCAGTTTTTGCTGAAGCTCTTTTTTCCTGGGTTCCAGCTGCTCCAGTTTCTCTTTGGCATCACCTTCACTGCCGGTAAGATTCTCGCGGCGGTTATTCAATTCATTGATATTCTTTTCGTAGACCTGAATCTTGGAGTCAAAACTGTTGACTTGGTTTTCAAGTTCACGCAGCTCCCGATTCTTTACTTTTAACTCTTCTTCAAGCTTCGCCGGGTTGATGTTCTGATAAGCCTCTTGTACTTCAGCCAGTTCTTTCTGGGAGTTTGTAATATCAGCTCGAATGTTACCGGCACGGCTTTCCAGCTTCTCAATTTTATCTTTGAGTCCCACCCGAATGCCGGCATTCTTGGATTTGCTGCCACTTTGCAAGAATTGGTAGCTGGTTACTACCTCTCCGTCATAAGTCACTCCAATGTTACGAGAGCCTTTGATGGTATTATAAGCTTCATCAACTGAGTTAAATACTTCAACATTGCCGAGCAGGAGCTGCTTTACAGCATCAAACTGTTTGTCAGATTCCACCTGGTAGTAAAGAGCATTTTTTGCTACATCGTAGGAGCCGGTAAGCTGATCAAGGGGTATAAATGTAGCCCGGCCCTTGTCGTTGTTTTTTAAAATGTTTGCAGCTTTGCGCGCATCCTCCAGAGAGTTGACCACCACAAAATTAAGAGCTTCTCCCAGTACGGCCTCCAAAGCTACAGCATGCTTTTCATCAGTCGATAATACATTAGAAACCACATCAAGCAGGTCAAAATTCTGTTGATGATTTTCCAGTAAAAACTGTACGCTGGAAGGGAACGCCTCATTGGAGTTGGCAATATTGGTGAGTAGCTCAATTTCTGACTGGACGGAATCAAGTTTACTCTGATGACTGCGAATTGTGTCTTTAAGCTTATCCTGCTGATTGCCCAGTGACTCCCGTTTTTCACGTGCTTCTTTGAGCTTTTCTTCCTGTTGGTCACGTGCTTCTTTTTGCTTCTCTACCTTTTGGCTTAGAGTTTTCTTTTCCTTTTTAAAGTTTTCAATCTCTTTTTGCAGATCTTCAATTTCATCACCGATACGAGCAAGGTCGTCCTCTGTATTTTCCAGCTTGGACTCTATACGAATACGCTCTGTTTGTAAATTGCTGAGTTCGCGGTTGGTCTTGTCATGCAGTTCTTCAAGCTGATTCAGCTTTTCACGTTCGGCAGAAAACTGTTGCTGTATGGCCGTGTACTTTTCTTTTGAATCTTTGAGGTTTTGTGCGGCTTTTTGAAGGTCATTATCAAAACTTTCAAGCTTCTGCTTGCTGCTCTCAAAAAGATCGCGCAAATCTTTTAAATCCTGCTCACCTTGTTCAATATCTTTATCATATTGCTCAATAACACTTTTCTCGTTTGCAATCTTTTCTTTGGTAATACGAAGATTTGTTTCGGTATCACGAATTTTAGAATGCAGTTGGCTAACCCGGCGCTGTGCCTCTGCCTGGTTGCGCTCTTTTTCACTGAGCTTGTTCCGTGCGGTTTCTTCAGCCTGATCAAGCTCTTCAGCTTTGGCCAGAATCTCTTTTTTCTCTTTGTCAGCATTTTCTATGCGTTCGTCAAGCGGCTTGAGCTCTTCTTTAATCTTTTTATACTCGTGCTTGTTGAGTGCTTTATCAAGTGTTTCGAGCTCCTCACGGTATTTTTTAGCCTTGGCAGCTTTTTCTGCCTGTTTTTCCAGTGAATTGGTTTTCTTGCGAACCTCAACCAGGATGTCTTCAACCCTCTGTAAATCTTTTTGAGTCTCGTCTAGCTTGCGGAAGGTTTTTTTTCGCTTTTCCTTGTAGCTGGTAACACCGGCCGCTTCTTCAAACAGCTTGCGACGGTCGTTGTTTTTATCATTGAGGATTTCTTCTACCATCTTAAGCTCAATCACCGAATAGGCATCAGAGCTCATGCCGGTGTCCATGAAAAGTTCGTTAATGTCTTTGAGCCGGCAGGTTCCACCGTTGATAAGATATTCGCTTTCCCCCGAGCGATACAGGCGGCGCGAAATGGTTACTTCGCTATATTCGGTTGGCAGTAGTCCCTTGTTGTTTATAAAGGTCAGGGAAACCTCAGCCATACCCAGAGCATTCTTTTTGGCTGTACCGTTAAAAATTACATTAGCCATACTGGATGACCGTAATAGGGTAGGACGCTGCTCACCAAGCACCCAGCGCATAGCATCAACAATGTTGGACTTTCCGCAGCCATTGGGACCTACAATCGCGGTGATACCTTTGTCAAACTTCACCCGCGTTTTGTTGGCAAAACTCTTGAACCCCTGTAATTCTAGCTCGGATATATACATTTCTTATTTTAAATGGCAAATAACAAATCTTAAAAACTATATACAGTTATTTTAATTGAAATGACCACCGGTGTTTTAATCAATGCTTTATCTAAACAGTCATGATTTCTTCTTCCTTCTTCTCAAGAAGCTCGTCTACTTTCTTCGTGTGGCTGTCAGTAATATTCTGGACTTCTTCCTCAGCTTCATACTTTGAATCTTCGGGAAGAGACTTGCTCTCTACTTCTTTCTTAATTTCGTCATTAGTGTTGCGACGGGTATTGCGAATACTGATGCGTGCATCTTCAGCCATTTCACCACAGCGCTTTACAAGATCTTTGCGACGTTCTTCTGAAAGGATAGGCAAAGGAATACGAATAATATTGCCGTCGTTATTTGGGTTTAATCCCAGCCCGGCCGACATAATTGCTTTCTCAATTTCTTCAAGAGCTGACTTATCATAAGGTTGCACGGTAAGCATCCGTGCCTCAGGTGCACTTACATTGGCCAACTGATTAAGTGGAGTTTGGCTGCCGTAGTAATCAACTTTAACACCGTCAAGCAATGAAGGTTGTGCTTTGCCGGCTCTTACGTGCGACAATTCTGTTTTGAAATACTTTACGGCTTCATCCATCTTTTTGTCAGCCGCATCAATTATGGATTGCAACTCCTGAGGTATCATAATCTTTTTTATGTAGTTAAGTGTTTAAGCAGAAAACTGATCATCAAAATGAATTTAATAAATCTAGCTTTCTTCCCAAATAACAGTTGAGCCTACTTCGCCATCGCCGTTCAGTGCTTTTTTCAGGTTGCCTATCTTATTCATATCAAAAACGATGACCGGGGTCTCATTTTCACGGCATAAGGTAAAAGCTGTTAAATCCATAATATCGAGTCTTCTGCTTAATACTTCATCGCCGGTAATTGTCTGAAACTTATTTGCATCCGGTTCTTTTTCAGGATCGGCGTCATAAATGCCGTCAACGCGGGTGCCTTTAAGTATAACTTCCGCTTCAACCTCAATAGCGCGCAGAGCGGCTGCTGTATCAGTAGTAAAGTAAGGATTACCGGTTCCTGCACCGAAGATCACAACGCGGCCTTTTTCAAGATGGCGGATAGCCCTGCGACGAATATAAGGCTCGGCAATTTCTTCCATACGAATAGCTGACATCAGTCGGGTATGTACTCCTTTACGTTCCAAAGCATCCTGGAAAGCCATGCTGTTGATCATGGTGGCCAGCATCCCCATGTAGTCACCTTGTACACGATCCATACCTTCCGTAGCTCCTTTGACCCCACGGAATATATTACCTCCGCCAATTACTACGCATAATTCATAGTCTTCGTCATGAACGGCCTTAATTTCGTTGGCATACTGGGTAAGGATATCCCCATCAATACCATGACCCTGTTCTCCGAGAAGTGCTTCACCGCTTAGTTTGAGTAGTATTCGTTTGTATTTTTTGCCCACAGTATTTTTAGTAAAGAATTATAAGTCGTTTATATATAAAAAAAAGGCTACCGAATTGGTAGCCTTTAGCTTAAAAAAAATTGCTAGGAATCATCGCCCAGCTGAAGCCGATGAAACGACTTCACAAGAGGCGTATCCTGTTGTTTCAGATAATCCTGCACAGACAGGCTGTTGTCTTTAACAAATTTTTGTTCCAGTAGAACTCGTTCTTCGTAGAAGCGACGAAGCTTTCCTTGAGCAGCTTTTTCAGCAATCTCTTCGGGTTTACCCTCGTTGAGAAGCTGGTCTTTGGCAATCTCAAGCTCTTTTTCAACGATCGTGCTGTCTACGCCATCCCGGGTTACAGAAAGGGGCTTCATAGCAGCAACCTGCATGGCAACATCTTTGCCCACTTCTTCGTCGTTTACCGGGCCTTCAAACTCTACCAACACACCCAGCTGGTTGCCGGGATGTATATAAGAGATAAGTTCACCATCGGTTTTAGCAAGAACTACCCGGTTGATCTTAATTTTCTCACCAATCTTGCCCACCATGTCTTTTAGGTGATCGGCAATAGTAAGTCCTTCGTGCTCGTACTCAAGAAGCTCGTCCACAGATTCAATTTCGTTTTCGAAAATGATGTTCACGAAATTTTCCGCACGTTGCTGGAAATCTTCATTGCGAGCAACAAAGTCAGTCTCGCAGTTGATTTCAAGTGCGGCTGCTTTAGAACCATCATCGCTTACCTTGGTCACAATAAGCCCTTGGTTGGCTTCACGGTCAGCCCGCTTTTCTGAAAGTTTCTGTCCTTTTTTTCTGAGGATTTCAATAGCTTGATCAAAATCGCCATCGGCTTCCTGCAGGGCCTTCTTGCAGTCCATCATGCCAGCCCCGGTTTGTTCTCGTAATTCTTTAACGTCTTTTGCAGAAATACTCATGTTGAGCTGCTCTGTTTTAAATGTTCAGGTTATAAAATGATTGTTATTCTTCTTCGTCAGATGAAGATTCTTCTTCTGAATCAGAACCGGCATCGGAATCATCCTGGGGTTCAAGTGATTCTTCAGCTTTTTTGCGTCGTCGACGCTTGCCGATAGCTTTCTTTTTCTTTTTGGCTTCGGCCTGCTTGGCTTCTTCAGTTGCCTGCTCCAGGAGTTCTTCTTCATTTTGAGCTTCACGTTCTGCATTTCCTTCAATGACAGCGTCAGCAATTTTGCCGGCAATCAGCTGAATAGTACGGGCAGAATCATCATTACATGGAATGATATAATCCGGAGTGTCAGGATCACTGTTGGTATCTACCATAGCAACAATCGGTATATTCAGCTTGATAGCTTCATTCACTGCAATATGTTCTTTAATGGTATCTACTACGAACAGGGCACCGGGCAGACGATTCATGTTGGCTATACCGCCAAGGGTCTGTTCCAGTTTTTCACGTTCACGATCCAGCATCAGAGCCTCTTTCTTGGTCAGCTCTTCAAAGGTCCCGTCCTTTTCCATACGGTCAATCTCTTCCATTCTGTTAAGGCTTTTCTTAACCGTAGAAAAGTTGGTAAGCATACCGCCTAACCACCGATGGGTGATGTAAGGCATTCCGCATCGGACGGCTTCAGTTTTAATAATATCTTGTGACTGTTTTTTGGTTCCCACAAAGAGAATAGTTTTTCCGGCACGGGCAAGTTTGGTTATTTCCTCAAGTGCTTCCTGGAAAAATTTTTCTGTCTTTTTAAGGTCGATGATGTGAATCCCGTTTCGTTCCATGAAGATAAATTCCTTCATTTTAGGATTCCATCGGCGGGTAAGGTGTCCGAAATGGGCACCGGATTTCAATAGTTCTTCTAGATTAGGTGCAGTAGGCATAGTATATGTACTTGGTTTTGAGTTTATCCGCTACACAGGTCGTTCCCGGCGCTAATCCATCCCGAAATTTTCGAGATGAACACCCGGCGCACTAGGTCGCTGCGTATGTGTGATTGATTAAGATTGAAAGTCGAAAAGAAAAACGAAACGCAATATTAACGCTTGGAGAACTGGAACTTCTTACGGGCTTTTGGTTGTCCGTATTTCTTGCGTTCTACCATGCGGTCGTCACGTGTTAACAGATCTCGTGACTTAAGCGCAGTGTGAAATTCTTCGTTATAATCGTCAAGGGCACGGGCCAGAGCGTGCTGTATAGCACCCGACTGTCCTGTAGAACCGCCGCCGCTTACCGTAACTTTAATATCAAACTGTCCTTCAGTTTCAGTCACTTCCATTGGCAGGGTTACAATATTTCGTCGTGCCTGGGTAGCAAAATAATCATCCAGCTCTCTGTTATTTACGAGAAACTTTCCACTGCCCGGCTGTATATAAAGTCGTGCCGTCGAGGTTTTTCTTCGACCTATAAAGTTTTTCTGTTCCATGCTAAATTAAAGCTCAATTTTTTCGGGTTGTTGTGCTTCTTGCTCATGAACGGGACCGGCATACACGCGTAAGTTGGTCATCAACTTGCTGCTCAGTTTGTTCTTGGGAAGCATTCCTTTCACAGCGTTTTTAATAATCCAGGTAGGATCATTTTCCATCATTTCTTCCGCTGAAGTAAATTTTTCACCACCGGGATATTCAGTGTGACGGAAATACTGCTTCTGCTGAAGCTTTTTTCCGGTAAGCTGAATCTTCTCAGCATTGATGACAACAACATTGTCACCGGTATCCATATGAGGGGTGAATGTAGGTTTATGCTTTCCTCTCAGAAACGTAGCAACATTACTTGCCAGTCGACCTAAAGATATTCCTTCAGCATCAACAAGGAGCCACTTTTTGTCGATGTCGCCTTGCTTGGCGGAAAAGGTCTTAAAACTGTTTGTGTCCACGGTTGTAATTGTTTAAAAATTGCTTTTGTATGAAGTCCCGCAAAATAGGCTTCTTTTCGAAAATGTGCAATAACAAATTACCAGAAATATTATATCTAATTTCTTAAGTGACTCTTGTTTACTTAGCAATGGTTTGCTTAGTAATATTTCTCTCTATTTCTATAAGATATTATGGAAAAATAGTGCTAACTTTGTTCTTCCTAAAAAGAGTATAAAATGAATCCAATAGAGTTTTAACGAAGATCTAGATCCCGATGAGCACCCACAAAAAATTTCAAGGAACCAAGATAGAATTTAATACCGGCACAGGCACCGGCCATTTGTACAGCCTCCAAAAATTGGAGGATATGGGCTATGGCAATATGGAGAAGCTGCCGTTCACCATCCGTATTTTGCTGGAGTCTGTCCTGCGTGAGCATGACGGCTATGCCATTACTGAAAAAGACATCAAGCTTCTGGCCGATTATAATGCTAAGAATCCGCAGGGTGAAATTCCCTATAAGCCATCCCGGGTAGTACTGCAAGACTTCACGGGTGTCCCGGCAGTCGTTGATTTAGCTGCGCTTCGTTCTGCCATGGAGCGCATGGGTGGTAATCCTGATTCCATCAATCCACAGGTTCCGGTTGATCTGGTGATTGACCACTCGGTACAGGTAGATACCTTTGGCCAGGAATATGCTTTTATGCATAACGTAGAAAAAGAGTTTGAAAGAAATCGCGAGCGTTATGAATTTTTGAAGTGGGGACAAAAAGCGTTTGATAATTTTAGAGTCGTACCTCCCGGACGCGGTATTGTTCACCAGGTAAATCTGGAGTATCTGGCAAAAGGTGTATTTACCCGCACAGAAGATGATGGTACAACCGTAGCCTATCCCGATACGTTGGTAGGTACCGACTCACACACAACTATGATTAACGGACTCGGCATTTTAGGCTGGGGCGTAGGTGGTATTGAAGCAGAAGCTGCCATGCTTGGACAGCCTATCCATATGCTGGTGCCTGAAGTAGTGGGCGTAAAACTAACCGGCCAGCTTCGCGAAGGTATTACGGCAACCGACCTTACTTTAACAGTTACCCAAATGCTTAGAAAGCATGGGGTGGTTGGCAAGTTTGTAGAGTTTTATGGTGATGGTCTGGGCAATATGAGTTTGCCGGACCGTGCTACTATCGCAAACATGGCTCCGGAATACGGTGCAACCATGGGCTTCTTTCCTGTTGATGAGGAATCCATCAGATATATGCGCCGCACCGGACGTGCTGAAGAGCAGGTGCAGCTGGTAGAAAATTACCTTAAGGCACAGGGTTTGTTCAGAGTGGATGGAATGACCGAGCCCGAATATACCGATAATCTTGAGCTGGACCTCGACGATGTGGAAACATCACTGGCCGGACCCAAGCTTCCGCATGATCGTATTGCACTTCCAAATATGAAGTCTACATTTGAGAATAGTTTAACGAGTGATGATCCTACTATGGGATTCAGTCTGGCGCAGGAAAAGCTGGCCAATAAGGGAATCTTTAAAAATGGCCGGGAAATTGAAATGGAGCACGGTGATGTTGTTATCGCCGCTATCACCAGTTGTACCAATACCTCAAACCCAAGCGTAATGCTGGGCGCAGGAATCGTAGCTAAGAAAGCGTTTGAAAAAGGGTTGGAAGTCCCTCCTTATGTAAAGACTTCCCTTGCGCCGGGTTCTCGTGTCGTTACTGACTATCTTGACGAAGCCGGGCTGACTGACTATTTGGACAAGCTTGGTTTTAATTTGGTTGGTTATGGATGCACAACCTGTATTGGTAACTCAGGTCCGCTGCCCGAAGCAGTAGAGAAAGCGGTGAAAGACGGTGAGCTTATTGTAGCAGGCGTTCTTTCCGGAAACCGCAACTTCGAGGGTAGAATTCATCCATATGTAAAAGCCAACTACCTGGCATCACCGCCGCTGGTTGTGGCCTATGCACTGGCAGGAACGGTACATATTGATTTAGTAAATGAGCCACTGGGTAAAGACAAAGATGGCAATGAAGTATATCTTAAAGATATTTGGCCGACATCTGAAGAAATTGCCGAGCATCTGGATAATGCTATCCGTCCTGAATTGTTCGACAAACAGTATGGAGATATTTTTAAATCTGAAGAGTGGGATGCCATCCCCGTTGGCGGCGGAGAGCTATACGAGTGGAAAGAAGACTCTACTTATATCCAGGAACCACCATTCTTTATGGACATGGGTGAAGAAGTTGAGCCTATTCGTCCGATTCAGGGTGCTCGTGCGTTGGTAAAAGTGGGTGATTCCATCACTACTGATCACATTTCTCCGGCTGGAAACATCAAGGCGGACAGTCCTGCGGGGAAGTACCTGATTGACCATGGTATTGAACCTGTTGATTTTAACTCTTATGGTTCTCGTCGTGGAAACGACCGGGTGATGACGCGCGGTACTTTTGCCAATGTTCGCTTTAAGAACCAGTTGGCACCGGGCAAAGAAGGTGGGTTCACTAAATATTTCCCATCAGATGAAATCACAACTATTTATGATGCTGCCACACGCTATAAGAAAGAAGGGACACCGTTAGTTGCATTGGCAGGTGATCAGTATGGAACCGGATCATCTCGTGACTGGGCTGCTAAAGGAACCATCCTCCTCGGTGTTAAAGCTGTGATTGCAACTTCTTATGAGCGCATTCACCGTTCTAACCTGGTTGGTATGGGTGTGCTTCCGCTGCAGTTTAAAGAAGGGGAATCTGCTGACAGCCTTGGCCTGGATGGTTCAGAAGTATTTAATATTCATATTAGCGATGATCTGAAACCACGTCAGGAAGTGAAGGTTGATGCAAAGAAAGCCAATGGAGAAACCATCACTTTTACCACGTTGAATCGCATTGATACTCCAGTAGAGATCGATTATTACCGCAATGGAGGTATCCTGCATTATGTGTTAAGAGATTACCATGAGGCAGATAAAAAACAGCGTTCATAAACATAATAATTATCAATTTTTTGAAGCCCGGTTAAAAGCCGGGCTTTTTTATTTTATACATTAACTGACTGAATTTTTTGACTTTACCCTTTTTTTTATAAATTCAGTAAATATCGATTTAGCAAAATAATAGAACCTGCGTTGGCAAATCACCCAAAGGGGCGTGATCAGAATTAGTTGTAAATTTTAGTTTATGGAATCATTAGTTGAAGAATCATCTACAAAAAAAATAGAGCTTAAAGACCACTCTAACGAAAGTATTCATCTACTTTTAGAGACGATTGAGGGTATTAATCGCACAATGGAATTAAAGTCCCTTCTTTCTGAAAGTATGGAAGCAGTACGGCTGGTGATGAAGTCTGAGGCCAGTTCTCTCATGTTATTGGATGAAGATACCGGAGAATTGTTTGTCAGTTTGCCAACGGGTCCGGTTAAAGATGAAATAAAAGGTAAACGTATTCCAAAGAATGAAGGTATCGGTGGCTGGGTGGTTGAAAATGAGCGTCCCTATCTTTCGAATGATTTGGAGGAAAGTGAGGTCTTTTATGGAGATTTAGCAGAAAATTTTAAGACTCGTAATATTATTTGTGTTCCTCTTATAAACAAAAAGGGGAATACCATTGGAGTTATGCAGGCGCTGAATAAACGAAAAAATAAGGATTTTACACCGCACGATATACCTGTTTTCCAGGCCTTGGCATCACATGTTACTATAGCTATTGAGCGAACTCGAAAGCAGGAGCGCCTGTTAAACCGCCTCAAAGAAAAGGAAGTGTTGCTCACGGAAATCCACCACCGTGTAAAAAATAATCTTTCTACAATCACGGCTCTTATCGAAATGGAGCTTAATGAAGTGGAAGATGAGCACGCAAAATATGTTCTGAAAAATACCTATTCTCGTATTCGGTCTATGATTGAAGTTCATGACCTTTTATGTGATAAGGGGCTTTTTGACAAGGTTGAGCTGGGGCTTTACCTGAGCAAGCTGACTGAGAAAATTTCAGAGACACTTACAAATCCAAGAAAACAGGTTGATATAAATCTTACGGCAGATACAATAAACATTGCAGCTGATAAAGCAATGGTTTGTGGATTAGTACTGAATGAACTAATGATTAATATTTACAAACATGCCTTTAACAATGTTGAAACAGGGCAAATAGATATTGAGCTACTGCATAAAAGAGACAATATTGTTGCTTTAAATGTGGCGGATAATGGTGTTGGGATTCCGGAAGATTTTGACCTTGAGAATGCAAACTCTGTTGGTACATGGGTTATTAATGTGTTGTTAAGGAAGCTTAATGCTACCGTAGAAATTGAGGCAGAAGAAGGAACCAGTTTTTCAATTGAGTTTGAGAAATAGTTTATATGGGCCATTTGTCCAGCTTGCGCATGGTAAACAGCTTGGCCATTACTTTTCTAAGTGGGGTATTCAGCATAAACCATGCAAGTGCATTTCTAAGTACAGGCAGCTGTTTTTTCCTTCCTAGCTTCATATTTATTTCTGAACGGTATACAACTTTTCGGGTATTCTTTTTAGCTTCAGAAGCATAATTACGTAGCATTGTTTTTCGATCTACCTTACCATCAAACAGCTGTTTAAATTTTTTGGCCAGAAACCAAGAGTTTACCCATCCCAGATTCATGCCTTGCCCGCCTATAGGGCTGACGATGTGAGCAGCATCCCCGGCAAGAATGACCCGATTTTTGAATAAGGGGTCAGCCATAAGCTTCTGTACGCCAAAAGTGCTTATCATTACATTTTTTTGCTCGCGGAGGTCATGGTTCGTTCTTTCTGCAACCAGTTTAACGATTGATTGTTTAGTGGGATCAGAGATATAAGTATCCGTTTTTACAACCCATCTGCGCATTTTCCCGGGCAGAGGAAACGACTCGATCAAACCTTTTTTGTGGAGATAAACCACGGCATCATTGCCAAAATCAGTGTTATCTGTAAAATCACCCATCATATAGGTATCGGGGTACATGGAACCTTCAAAATCTATTTCTGCCAATTGGCGGACTTTGCTATTTTTGCCATCGCATCCCACTATAAATTTTCCATTTAACTGATATTTCTTTCCATTCTTTTTGTAAGTGGCAAAGACGCCATCACTCTGTTGCTCAATATCAATCAATGTTGCTCCACGGTGCAGGATATTACTGTTACGTTCGTTAAGTTTCTGCTCCAGAAGTTCTTCTGTTCTAAACTGGGGAATAGATAAAATAAAGTTGAAGGGCAGGGGCTCATCTTTAAAAGAAATACTGCCCAGCCTTCCGTTTTCATTGCATGCAATACCCCTAAATATTTTTATCCCGTTTTCAACAAAAGGAGCGGCAAGGCCTAATTTCTGGAAGAGTTCCAGAGAAACGGGGTGAATTCCCAAAGAACGGGAGTGTGTTATAGTTTCTGTTCTTTTTTCAAGTATGATACAAGAGATGCCAAGATGCTCAAGGCAGTATCCCAGGAACAGGCCAACCGGCCCGCCGCCCACAATAATAACTTGGTATGTGTCGGTTTGATCACTCATGACTATAGCTCAATAAAAGTCTAAAAGGGAACAGGCGATGAACCTTCCAACCGTTGGGAGCGACTTGCCGCAACTCGTCTTTGGTGTAGCTTCTTTTGATAGAAGTCAGCCCGTCTCTTGTAATAAACGAACTTCTAAAAATGGGTCGGGATAATATATTAAACAATCCATATGCAATGTCACTTCGCTCCAGATCATTGAATAGTACGGCATGCCTGCTCAGCTTTTTACTTTCTTCGAGAATTTGAGCCAAGCCTGATTGATCCAGATGATGCAATAAGTGATTGGAAATGACTATATCATATTCATTCCCTTGGGCCAGGAGTTCAGTTGAAGAAATAAGCTTGAATACGATGTTATCCGGCGGGGTAATATCCTGGATATATTTGTATGCACGTTTGTCTGTTTCAATAGCGGTAATTTCTATTTTTAGTCCGTCCTTTTGTGCCCATTTAGCAATATTGATTGGGATATCGCCGCCACCAAACCCGATATCCAGAAGGGTACATGGGCGATCCAGATTTTTACATATAGGAATTATATGTTGCTGGTATATTTTTGACCACTGAGAAATAAGCGAGTTTATAACACCAAACTGACGGTAGGTATTAAAAAGTTCTTCCCGATCACAATTCGGGTCATCCATTAGTTCTTTTGCATTTTCAGCCCGGTCTGTTAGAAAGAATGGCATTATTTAACCGCTGATTTTTGTGAGCAGTCCGCTTTCAATAGTAAGTCCCGGCCCAAAGGCTATGGCTAACGTTGATTCTTTGTTTTCTTGAGCCGGTTGTTCCAGAAGATGTTTAAGAACAAAAAGAACGGTAGCGCTACTCATATTTCCATAGTTTGCTAAGGTAGCTCGCGAAGATGCCAGTTGTTGACTATCAAGGTTAAAATGGTCTTCAACTTTATCGAGAATTGCACGTCCGCCGGGATGTAGTGCCCAATGCTTTATGTCTTTCAGGTTAGTGGAGTAAGTATCTACAAGGGGTTGTACAGCGTTCTTCAAATTTGATTCAATGATTTCCGGTACATAAGTAGAGAGGACCATATCAAAGCCGGTATCTCCGATTGTCCATGCCATATCTTTTTCACTGTTATCAGCGATAGAAGTTGCAAATTCGTTAAGACTAAAGTGCGGATAAGATGGTTCTTTTGAACTAACTAGTGCTCCTGCACCGCCATCGGCAAATACAGAGGCAGAAATCAGATTATCTGTTTTTTGTGAAGACTGTAGATGTATAGAGCATAGTTCAAGACAAACAACCAGGACATTTGCATGCGGATCGGATTCGCAAAAAGATTTAGCCATTTTTAAAGCCGGGAATGCTGCAAAGCAGCCCATAAACCCCAAGTGAAATCGCTGTGTTGAAGCAGAGAGTCCCAGCTGTTTGACAATTTCATAAGCCGGTTCAGGTGCAAAAAAGCCAGTGCATGAGACCGTTATTACATGAGTAATTTCACTTTTTTGTATATCATCTTGATTCTCTAAAAGCTTTCTGGCAATATCAACAAACAGCTTTTTGGCATGTTTGGAATATAGTTCGTTGCGAGTTCCGGTAGAGGGAGTAGAAAAAGATCCATCATCTTGGAAAAACAATCTGGGATCTCCATTAGCGTGAAAATCTTTGATGACCGAGTGTCTTTTTTCAATCCCTGATTTGGAATAAATTTGATGAATGATACTCCGGGTAGTTCTTTCATTGCTGATATACTTCTTCATCTGGTCACGAAGAAAAGACTGTTCGTAAGACTGGTCAGGAACAGCAGTAGCGATTTTATGCAAATAAACGCCCATAGATTATAAATGTATTAAGGGATAAGATATATCTATACTAAAATGGTAGTGTAAAAATTTCGTTTTCAAAAAGAAAAGTTATGTATGCTATTTCTGGCTTTTGGTGAGATAATAAAACCTTGAATTATGCAAAATAGCTGCTACAGTTAATCCTGCAATAAGTCCCATCCATAAACCTTGCGGTCCAAGATCTTGTATGATGCCTAGATAGTATCCAACCGGGAGCCCGATGATCCAATAGGCTATTAGATTTACATACATAGGAATTTTAGTGTCTTTAAGTCCACGAAGAGCTCCATATCCACTTACCTGCAGGCCGTCGGATACCTGAAAGATTGCCGCCATATAGAGAAGGCTTACGGCAACATTTTGCACATCCAGATCTTGCGTGTAGATACTCGTGATAAGTTCCGGCATCGTATACATGATGACTGCAGTAATGCTCATAAAGAAGGTAGAAAGAGCAATACCAACGATACCTCTGTGGCGTGCATCAGATTGTGATCCTTTCCCCATGGCGTTGCTTACCCGGGTAGTAATAGCAGTGGAAAGTCCAAAAGGAACCATGAACGTCATAGCTGAAAAGTTGATGGCCACCTGGTGTCCTGCAACAGCAATGGCACTTAGTGATCCCATCAAGAGGCTGACCACAGCAAACATGGTAACCTCCATGGTAGAACTCACTCCAATGGGGATACCTACAGATAGGATTTCCTTAAGATAGCTCCACTCCGGTTTCTTAAAACTTGAAAAAATTTCGAACCGCTGAAATGATTTATGCTGCATGGTAAAAATGAGCATGCCAACAAACATCACAAAGCCTACAATAGCTGATGCATATCCACAGCCAACCGCGCCCAGTTCGGGCATTCCCAGCTTGCCATACATAAACACATAGTTGGCAGGAATGTTTACTAAAACACCAATAAGAGCAAAATACATGCTGGGCCTGGTTACAGACATGCCCTCATTAAAAAACCGCAGCGACATATAAGCACAAAGCGGGAACATGCCCCAGGAGATGGCATCAAGATAGCCGGCTGCAACAGGGATGATGGTGGGAGTTACCTGCATCAACTCCATGACGATGCCCAGGTTTCTGATGATAAAAAATACAGGAATCGCCAAAATCTGGCTTAGCCAAATACCCTGGCGGGCCGTAATACCAATTTCATCAAACTTGCGGGCTCCAACCAATTGAGCAGTAATAGGTGTTACTGCCATTAGGATTCCGGCAGCCATCATAATAATGGGAATAAAAACAGCTCCGCCTACCGCAATTGCAGCCAGCGCTTCGGCAGACAGGTTCCCGGCCATCACGGTGTCCACAAAGTTCATGGACATCTGCAGTAGCTGTGCGGCAATAACAGGGAGTCCAAGTTTTAGCGTTATTTTGGATTCCTTGAGGAGACTGTACTTCTGGGATTTGAGAAAAGAAATCAAAAAACTGGTGCTGTTCTGTTAAAATAGAATCGCTTATAGTACAAAAATTGGCGGGCAAAAGTAAGGAGCGAAAGAGATTTAATTTCACTCTGCCAACGACAGTTTAATTACAAATGTTGTACCCTTATTTTTGATGGATGCAAATGAAATATTCCCTTCGTGAGCTTCAATAACTTTCTTGCAGATAGCCAGTCCAAGACCTGTACCGCTTGATTTTGTAGAGAAGTTGGGTACAAATATTTTTGACTTGTCCTCTTCACTGATGCCGGCTCCATTATCTTCAATTTCAATAAAAGCACTGTCTTTTTTGGTGTAGCTTCGGATAGTGATTTTTCCACCTTCGGGCATAGCTTCAAAGGCATTCTTGATGATATTAATAAAGACTCTTCGCAACTCATCCGGTATGCCATTTACTTCTATTTCATTTTCAGCCAGTTCAGTGTGGATGATAATATTTTCATCATTCTGATAGAGGTCTTTAACAGAATGAAGTATGGAATTGACCTCTACTTTTGTAAAATCTTTGTCAAGCGGTTGTGAAAACTTGGAGAAGTCTGAAGCAATGTTGCTTAGGGACTGTATTTGATCAATCAGGTTTTGAGTGATTTGTTCGATCTTAGGCTTTAGCTCTTCTATACTTACTTGGTTTGTTTTAAGCTGGCGTTTCAAATGCTGAATATTCAGCTTCATTGGAGTCAGTGGATTTTTAATCTCATGAGCCACCTGCTGAGCCATCTCTTTCCAGGCAGCTTCCCGTTCGGCTTGAGCCAGTTCTTTCTGCAGCTCTTTGAGTTGATATACCATGGTGTTGTAAGCTTCAGCAAGATTACCGATCTCATCATTGCTGGTTACGGGGATAGTCGTATCTAAATCACCGGTAGAAATTTTGTCGAGACCATGCTGAATACGATGTAGTGGTTTTGTAAGCTGACGAGCAATTAATGCTGTTCCAAGAATAAATATCCCGAAAACAAACAGGTATAAAACTACCAAATAGCTGATGGTTTCCAATAGCTGTTGGTCATACTTAGGTGATTGCACAAATGTAGGAATTGCAATAGCTGCTATGGGTTCGTTATTGGCTGAAAGAACGGAACGATATCCAATTAAAAGATTTTGCGAAGCCAGCTGAACATTTTGCAATGCGTCCCTTTCTTGGATATTGTAAAGCCTGTTATAGATGGGAAAGGACAGGGAGCTGCTAAGTAGGTGTTGCTGAAAGATTTGTGGGGTCGTAGATTCTGAAACTATTCTTTTGTTATAAAAAGAAGCATCTGCATTTAGGGGCGCTGTCAGAGAATCCAGGGTAAAGGAAGAGCTCAGGCGCTGACCTGACTGGAATAACTTATTGCTCTCTGTTGACTCCGTTAAACTTTCAAGCTTTTTGAACAGCTCTTGTTCTACTATTTCTTTGTTCTGTTGTTCAATGGCATAGTGCGTTACAAATACAAGCATTAATAAAAATAGCAGGGTAGCCAACAAGAAATTATCCAGAATGCGATTTTTGAATCGCTGGTGCTGATTTAAAAAAATAAACTTTTTGATCCTCAATAGGTGTAATACAACCAGACAAGCAGCACCTGAAGCAAGAAAGACAAAGTTGAGTTTAAAAAAGGTGAACAGGATGTTTCTAAAGTTTGGGCTCACCGTACTTATTTTTATTACCCGATCAGGCTCTTCTTTGGTCAGCAAGTTGCGATAAGTATTTTGTCTCTTCTTGCTTGTGTAATAAACAAGGCTATTATTCAAAAGTGCTTGCTGTTCAGTTTTAAGAAGATCATTGTACTGTGGATAGTAGCTTGGAATGCCTTGCTGTGCATATCTGTGCAACTGATTATTTTGGTATTCTGCCATGGCATACGATTGATTCCAGTCATCGTAGGTTAGTGATGCCAGCACTGCCCTGATAGGTTTATTAAAGTTTGGTCGCTCCTTATAAACCGAACATAAAATCCATGCAACAATATCACTTGAAGTGCCTTCAAAAATTGGAATCCATCCCCGGTAGAAAGTTTCATATTTGCCTTGATTTCTGAGTTCGGGTTGTTGAACGATCGGTCTATTGGTTCTGCCTGTTATCTGTTCAATAGAAACAGCTGCCGAAAGTCGTTGAAGGTCGAAAATATTGACCCAGTCCGGAGAGTTTAAATCGGTGGAATAATTTGCCACAAGCTCACCCCGAGGCTTAATGAGCTGAAGATCCAATGAGTAGGTTCTTTTGTTGGCAGGTAATAAGTCCTCAACGGTACTGGTAAACTCTCCCTGTATATATGGAACTCGAGAATCCAGATCTTGAGGAGAAATCCCCTTCAACGTTTGCTCCAGCTCCTCAAGCATCTTTCTCGTAAGATCACGTGCAAAGTCATCAGTATTTTGAACAAAGTCAGCAGAGACTTTTTTGAGATTCTGATCTTGTCTTTCTAAGTAAGAATAATAGATGATAGGTGTAATAACCAAAGCCAACAGGGCACTGCTTAAGACTAAAATTCGTAATGTAGAAAGCTGGTTCGATAGTAGAGAGGCTTGCAGCCTGTAGTAGCTGATGAAGTAAATAATTGCGAAGCTGCCAAGGCACAAAAAAACAGCCCAATTTAACCTCAGTATTTCAGGAACAAATATTTGAGCGACCAAGAGTGCCATTATAAAACCAATGGCAATGAGGGTAGAAATAAGTTTGCCGTGGTCTTTGCGAGAATGAATGATAAATTGATTTATAGAAACCAGGGCAAGTCCAAGCCCATAGAAGGCAAGCCCAAGAGCAATGAACACCAATATAGTTCCAAAAGAAGGAATAATATTTAGATCTAACACCTGCAGGGAAGTATTTTCAATAAGTCTAAATGAACTGTAGATGATCGTAAGGATGGCCAGTAAATTTCCAACACCGATAAAAAAGCCGATAAATATTGTCGAGAGAAACTGATGTTTTTTGACAGGATTGACATCAATATTTAGTTTGCGGAATAAGCTGATTGCTATTAAGAAAATAAAGAAACCGGCCTTCAAGTAGTTCCCTAAAATTTTGTAAGAATCAATTGTTGTAGTATTAATACCTGCATCTTTCAGTTCGGGAATCCATCGGGATGGGATATCCAGGTAATAGAAAACCAACCAGCCTATTCCAATCAGAGAGAGTTCAAAAAATAAAGCAGACCATTTTGATGTACGCTCAGCCCATTGCGAGAGGACAATACTAATACAAACAAAGAAAAAGGCGATGTAAATGGATCGCCAAAACCAGTTGTTATTCTCCCATTTTTGCAACGAATTATTATACTCTGCCTGCCTTATATAAGCGATGCCAACAGAATCTCCAGTTGTAGATCGGAGCGTTATATAGTTGTCAGTATTTTCAGGTAAAGTATTAAAAAAGTTATATGAAATACTCGCTGTATTCTGAGGGATATTTAGATTTGCAAGGTTGTATTCACTTTTGTCCCCAATGGGCAGCGCATTACTTTGCTCGATACGTACAGCTGTACTTAAGTGATAGGGAACCACATTATTAGTATCAGACTGGATATTAAACTGAGCGTCATATTGCAAGTAGACAACATTGTTCTGCTTGTTTATATGCGTTGAGATGGAATCTGGTAAACTGGCTACATTCCTGTCACTTTCTTCTGGATATATTTCAAAGCCATCCCAAACAATAGGGTCCCCATCCCTTAGTAGTTTAGTGCCCCAGAATTCAGGATAAGATTTTATGGTTTGATACAATCGGGAGGTGTTGGCACCATTTCTAAGCTGGGCCGTAAGTGTTTCTGACAGTTCTTGAGTTTGCCTTAAAAAACGCTGCTGTTTTTTTTGAAAAGTTACTCCGGCATTTTCAAGCTGTTCCTGGGGACCTATCGTTTGATTTGCCGGTTTTGAAAGGAACCTCCAGGATTCCATCAAAATAAGCAGTATCAACAAGCCAACCAGGGTCCATCCCAAGGTCTTAAAGGCATTGTTTTCAAAAGTAATTGGGAATTGTTTCATGAAACAGCCGGATAATTGGAAGTGGTTGTAATATGATTCGAAATTAAAGCTGAATCAAGTTTGGAATAGATGCATCCGGCTTACCTTCAAGCACTCCAATAATTGCATTAGCTGCCAGCATGCCTATGGCTTTACGGGTTTGTGTAGTCGCACTTGCAATATGTGGAGTAATAACACAGTTAGGAGCAGAAAGCAACCGGGGATGAACTTCCGGTTCATTTTCAAAGACATCCAGGCCGGCACCCGCAATCTTTCTGGTATGCAAGGCTTCTGCCAGGGCCTCCTCATCAATCACAGGCCCCCTTGCTGTATTGATAAGTAACGCATGGTCTGGCATTAGGTCTAAAATTTCTGAATCGATGATATGATGTGTTTCTTCAGTGAGTGGACAGTTTAGGCTTAAGATATCTGATCTCTTTGCAAGTTCATTAACAGATGAAATATATTCAGCTTGTAGTTCCTCCTCTACATCTTGTTTAACTCTAGACCTGTTGTGATATAAAATGTTAAGCCCAAAAGCTTTAGCGCGACGCGCAACAGCAGTGCCAATTCGGCCCATCCCCAATATCCCAAGGTTTCTGCCGTTTAGTTCCATCCCCAGAAAGCCCAGTGGCTCCCACCCCTTAAACTTGCCGCTTCGCAAGTATTGCTGTGATTCACAAATTTTTCTGGCCGTATTGAGTAGAAGAGCTATGGTAAAATCAGCACTACTTTCAGTAAGTACATCGGGTGTATTTGCTATTTTTATACCTGCCGATTTTGCAGCTTCCAGATCAATATTATTATAGCCTACTGCATGGTTGGCAATAACTTTGAGTTTATCAGCTGCTTCAATAACCTTAGAAGTAATAGGATTAGACAGCATTGGCAAGAGGGCGTCATAATCAGCGATGACTTCAGCCAGCTGTTCTTCCGTATTAAAATCGCCACGATTCCCTACATCAACCTGGTAGCGTTTTTGCAGCTTTTCAATAACTGAACGGACTATAGGCTCGGTAATGAGTATGCGTAAAGGCATATTATTGAACTGAATAGCTCTTGCCGTTGACATCGACAGAGGAAAGACCTGAAATATTTTCTTGGGCTACTTTATCATAAATAAAAGAGAAGGGAGTTAATGCCTGGGTACACATGCTGTCGGGATTGCGCCATGCTTTAAGACTAATAAAAAAGGTTCCCTCACTCATGTTATGGCTGGCAGATTTAAGTTTGGTACATCCATCAGGAAAGCTTCCCTGAATCAGAAATGCTTTAGCATTTTTATGACTCACAATCTCTACAGAGTCAATATAAACTTTGGATTCTTTTTGGTTACTGTCGGGCGGGACTACTTCAACAAGGTTTTGATAAGATGGCATATTATCGGTGTTCTTTTCTGAAGATATGCAACTGGTTACAAAAACTGATAGCACCAGCAGTAAAGCAGGCAATCTCATAATTATTTTTCGTCTTTGACTCTTATAATTTCTGCGTCATTCCACATCTTTTCTAGTGCATAATATTCACGAAGTTCCCTCTTAAAAATATGTACTACAACATTTACATAATCCAAAATTACCCAGCGGCGTGTATCTCGTCCTTCTTCTTTCCAAGGCTTTTCTCCCAACTGTTCTGAGGTTTGCTTAACTACGCTGTCGGCAATGGCCTTTATCTGTACATCTGTGGCAGCATGGCAAATCACAAATTTGTCTGCAAGAGTTGTTAGCTCATGAATATCCAAAATGGTAATGTCTTCAGCTTTCTTGTCAAGCAGTCCTTCTGTAATTGCTTCAATCAGTTTTTCTGAGTCGGCTGTTTTCCTGTCATTTACAGTCTTGAATTGTTGGTCTTCCTTTTGAGCTTTTTGGGGCATATAGTAAAAATTAATTTAGTTTTAGTGATTTATAATCAGAGCCAATAACTACTGTCGCATCTAGGTAAAAGTCTTCTGAAGCTTCTATTAAAATATTTTTTTCTTTGATACCCAAAGCATTGGCAATACGTCGGGCGTTTTCTGTATTAAATGTTCTTGAAATCACAACCGTTTCCTGCATGTCAAAGTTGTCGAAGTTGCCCGTTTGTACAACATCGAAGCCATTCTTCCTAAGAGCAGAGGTAAATTCATTGGCAAGTCCTGATACTCCGCAACCGTTAAGCACTTCAAGCTGAATGATTTCGCCAATAAGTTCCGGTTTTTCCTCAGCCCTCTGGGTTTGAATTCGTGGGTATACAATACGTGTAAAAAGCCCAAAGACCAGCAATAGCAGCAGTAGACTTAGAAAACCAATTACTGCGTTAAGCGCCTGGTTATTTGATTCCTTCTTATTTGCAGTCATTAATAGACAAGCTCAATCAATATTGATCAAAGTAGGAGTTTCTGTAAAAAGGAGAGTAGTAGCCGGGGCCAAATCCATAAGAAGGGACTTGGCTAAAGTGAATACTTATATTACTTTTGTCACCGAACTGATAATTCAATTCAGCATTGCGCAAAATAAATTCTGTTCCCAGTGTTCCCTGGTTGTTCATAACACTGTTGCCGAAAGGCGAATGCAGCAATGAAAAAGCTACCTCACCGGTAAGCTTGTCCGTGAAGAAAAAATTCATGGTATTGGTATAGGCATTCAAGCTTTGATATTGTCCGCCAAAGCTTGCAAATGTCATACTATATGAGTGACTCATCTGCATGTTAAAAAGGTTGCTGAAATTTGCACCCTCAGCTGGATTTTGCTTGATAACATTGCCGGTAAAATCAGAGTTTTTAGTTTCCTGATCGCGAAACTGTCCATAGCTAATGCTCGCACTCAATAAGAATAGAACAAGAAAGAAACCAGATATTTTGCTTAATTTTTTCATACTCACATTAGTTAAACGCTTAAGATCATAGCATAATATAACGCAATTTGTATTAATAAAGTATACTAAAGTGGTAGCCTAAGGTAAAGCAAACAAAATAATTTTAAGATTTACCAAGAGGTTTAAAATTAACAGGAAGAAGTTTGCAATTTTGGAACTTGTCCTGCGGTATAAAATAGAGTATATTTACAAGCTTTGAATCCTTACGAATTAGTCTAATTTAAAACACAAGTCCTCCACTTCGATAATGAAACTAACTGATTTTAAGTTTGAAACAGATGATTACAACGTACCTGAAGAACCGGTAGAGCCGAGAGATTCTGCTAAGTTAATGGTATTGGATACAGAAGAAGAAACTATAAAGCACGAAACCTTTTCTGATATCCACAAATATTTTAATGAGGGGGATGTTCTTGTATACAATAATACCAAGGTATTTCCGGCGCGCCTCAAAGGGAAGAAAGAAAAAACAGATGCTGATATTGAAGTGTTTTTACTGCGTGAGTTGGTTCCTGAAAATATGTTGTGGGATGTACTTGTTGAACCGGCCCGAAAAATAAGGATTGGCAATAAGCTGTACTTTGGTGAAGATTTAATGGCTGAAGTGATTGATAATACAACTTCACGGGGCCGAACTATTCGATTTCTTTTTGATGGAACAGGTGATGAGCTTTATGAACGCCTGGATGAAATTGGTGAAATGCCGCTACCACCATATATCGACCGAGACCCAACTCCGGAAGATAAGGAACGGTACCAAACAATTTTTGCTAAAGAACGGGGAGCTGTTGCTGCACCCACTGCAGGGATGCACTTTACGCCAGAGTTGGTTGAGAAAATCGAGAAAAAGGGAGTAGAAGTTCTGCCAATTACTCTTCATATCGGATGGGGAACATTCCGTCCGGTTGAGGTCGAAGATCTTACCAAGCATCGCATGGATTCTGAGAACTACTATATTTCACAGGAAACATCTGATAAAATTAATAAGGCTCTTAAGAGTAAAGAAAATAAGGTAGTAGCCTGTGGCACTACGGCTGTCCGAACTATTGAGACCAGTGTAACAGCAAGCGGGATTTCCAAGCAGGGGACCGGTTGGACAGATAAGTTTATTTATCCCCCCTATGATTTTAAAATCACTGAAGGGGTTATTACCAATTTCCATCGTCCCGAGTCAACTCTGTTGATGTTAGCTGCTGCTTATGCGGGATATGACTTTTTGATGGAAGCTTATGAAGAAGCAAAAGAAAATGATTACCGCTTCTTTTCCTTTGGAGATGCAATGCTAATGCTTTAAGATTTGGACAAGTTTGCTTTAATCATTCCGGCAGCAGGATCCGGGAGTCGCTTAAATACAGAGACTCCCAAGCCGTTTATTGAAATTGCCGGTAAGACTATCTTGGAGCATACACTCAGCAAATTTTTTATACTTGAGAGGCTCTCAAAAATTATTGTTGCTACATCCTCAGGATACCTTGAAAAAGTTGAGGAATTGATTTCAGATGATATCCCGCAAGGAAAAACCCTTAAAGTAATAGAAGGGGGGAGCGAACGTCAGCACTCAATTTATAATGCCTTACAGCATATTGGTAATTGTGAATATGTGATTGTCCATGATGCTGTCAGGCCATTTGTTAAGGAAGAGCACATAGAACAATGTTGCAATACCGCTTCAGAAATGGGTGCTTCTGTATTGGGAGTTAAGGCAAAGGATACAATCAAGCGGACCTCCGAAAATGATCTCATAGAGGAAACACCATCCCGAAGCAATTTGTGGCAGGCTCAGACACCACAAACTTTTAAATCGTCTATACTTGTTGAAGCATACGAAGCGGCGCGGAAGGACAACTTTGTTGGGACCGATGATGCCTCGCTGGTAGAGCGACTTGGTTATCCGGTAAAGATGGTAGAAGGAGATCGTATGAATTTTAAAATTACCTACCCGCTGGATTTGAAACTTGCCAGGCAATTATTCGAAGAAAACTGATATGAGCTCAAATATTCGCATAGGTATCGGATACGACGTACATCGACTTGTTGAAGGACGAAAGCTCATCCTTGGCGGTGTAGAAATACCACATCGTTTGGGACTGGCTGGCCATTCTGATGCCGATGTATTATTACACGCTATTTGT
This sequence comes from Balneolaceae bacterium, assembly GCA_034521755.1. GTDB lineage: Bacteria > Bacteroidota > Rhodothermia > Balneolales > Balneolaceae > JAXHMB01. The sequence goes on along the minus strand of JAXHMB010000003.1, from coordinate 839,239 downwards.
GATGCTTTACTAGGGGCTTTGGCTTTGGGAGATATTGGCAAGCACTTTCCTGATACTGATCCGGAGTATAAAAATGTTGATAGCAGAGTACTTTTTCGTGAAGTAATGAAGCTCATTGCTAAAAAGGGATATCATATTATCAACATTGATTCAACGGTTATAGCTCAACAGCCCAAGCTTGCCTCATATATCCAGAACATGCGAGCTAACATTGCAGAAGACGCGGGCATAGATATTAAGATGGTAAATGTGAAAGCTACTACCTCAGAAGAATTAGGTTTTGAAGGCAAGGAAAAAGGAATTTCAGCACAGGCTGTAGCACTTATTGGAAAATAGTAATTGATGATATGCTAGAGCAGATTACCCAAGATATCGTTCAATGGATGCAGACTCTGCCTCCGCTCAGTATTTATCTTGTTTTTCTTTTTATTGCCTATTTCGAAAACATTATCCCGCCTATCCCGGGTGATGTTTTAGTTGCATTTGGAGGCTATCTTGCTGCAGAATCTATTATAGATTTGATGCCTGTTTTTCTTATAACAACCATTGCTTCTGTGTTTGGATTTATGACAATGTACTGGCTTGGCAGCCATTGGGGAACCAGTATTGAAGAACAAAAAGAAAAATTTTGGTTGATGCGTTTTATTCCACTTAAATATATGAACAAGGTTCGAGATTGGATGGGGCAATGGGGACAGGGAGTAATCCTTGCCAACCGTTTTTTGGCAGGCACTCGTTCAGTGATTTCACTTACCGCGGGCATTAGTCATACTCGGGTGTCGACGACCATTTTTTGTTCTGCGATAAGCTCAATTTTGTGGAACGGAATTTTGCTTGGTTTTGGCTGGATCGTGCACGAGAATTGGCAGATCATAGGTGAGTATCTTTCTATCTATGGGAGATTGATTTTAATTGTTATTGCCATATTCGTGATTGGAAAGCTTGTTATGAGCTATTATCAAAAGAAAAAGGAGAATAAGCAAGATTCCGATGTCTCAAAATAAATCTATTTTTTCTGTCATTTGAATGTTGACAAAAATTAAAGGTATGCTTAGCTTTCCAGTCTTTCAGCTTTAGTCTGGCAATCCATCTTTACAATACGCTAAAGATTGGTACGTGTTAGAGTTTGTTTTTCGATAAGCCAGCGTAGCTCAGGGGTAGAGCAGCTGTCTTGTAAACAGCCGGTCGTCGGTTCGAATCCGGCCGCTGGCTCTTAGGCATATTGGAAAATAAATAGAAGAAGCTGATTTGAAATTTTGATAAAGCCGGGGGGATACCAAAGTGGCCAACTGGGGCAGACTGTAAATCTGTTGGCGTAAGCCTTCGTAGGTTCGAATCCTTCTCCCCCCACACTGTTTAAATTTCAAATTGCAGATTTCAAATTGCAGTAAGCTTTCTGATGGTTTGATCAATGTTATTTGAAATTTAAATAAGCGGGCGTAACTCAATTGGTAGAGTGTCACCCTTCCAAGGTGAATGTTGCCAGTTCGACTCTGGTCGCCCGCTCGGCCCTTTTTGGGAATCGCACCATAAGCCGTTATAGCTCAGGGGTAGAGCACTTCCATGGTAAGGAAGGGGTCGTCGGTTCAATTCCGACTAACGGCTCACGAAGTGTTGCGAATAATAGTGATGTGTTTTTAAACAATAATTGAAAATTATTTTCTCATGGCAAAAGAGACATTTCAGCGAAACAAGCCACATGTAAACATAGGAACGATCGGTCACGTGGACCACGGCAAGACGACCCTGACGGCGGCGATCACGACAGTGATGGCCAAGCACTATGGCGGGGTAGCCAAGCAGTTTACCGACATAGACAATGCTCCCGAGGAGCGTGAGCGTGGGATAACCATTGCCACCGCCCATGTGGAGTATGAGACTGAGGAGCGTCACTATGCGCACGTAGACTGCCCGGGCCATGCCGACTACGTAAAGAACATGGTAACCGGAGCGGCCCAGATGGACGGGGCGATTCTGGTGGTAGCGGCCACCGACGGTCCGATGCCGCAGACCCGCGAGCATATTCTGTTGGCCCGCCAGGTAGGGGTGCCCCAGATTGTAGTCTTTATGAACAAGACCGACCTGGTGGACGATGAAGAGCTGATTGAGCTGGTCGAGCTGGAAGTTCGCGAGCTGCTTTCCTCCTATGAGTTTGACGGGGACGACATCCCGGTCATCCAGGGCAGTGCCCTGGGCGCCCTCAACGGGGAAGAGGGACACGAGCAGGCGATCCTGGATCTGATGGACGCCGTGGATGAGACCATTCCTACTCCCGAGCGGGACGTGGACAAGCCCTTCCTGATGCCGGTAGAGGATGTCTTCTCGATTACCGGTCGTGGGACGGTAGCCACCGGACGTATCGAGCGCGGGGTGGTAAAGCTGAACGATGAAATTGAAATTGTAGGCATCATTGAAGATCCGATGACCTCGGTGGTAACCGGTATTGAGATGTTCCGCCGGATGCTGGACGAGGGCCAGGCAGGCGACAATGCCGGGATCCTGCTGCGCGGGATTGACAAGGAAGACCTCCAGCGCGGGATGGTGCTGTGTAAGCCGGGCTCGATTACCCCGCACAAAGTATTTGAATGCGAGGTATATGTGCTGAGCAAAGACGAAGGCGGCCGACATACCCCGTTTTTTAAGGGCTACCGCCCGCAGTTTTATTTCCGGACCACGGATGTGACCGGCTCTTGTGAGCTGCCGGAAGGGGTAGAGATGGTGATGCCGGGCGACAATGTGACGATGAATGTGACCTTGATTCAACCGGTAGCCATGGAAGAAGGTCTTCGGTTTGCGATCCGTGAGGGTGGCCGAACCGTTGGTGCCGGAGTAGTAACTAAAATTATTGAATAATAAGTGAGCTTAAGCTAAGAAGCTTTTGAGTTTCTTATGCTGGGTAATTCGTTGGGAGAATAGATCTCAAAGGGGTCTGTTCTCTTGGCGTATTTACGGGTGTAGCTCAATTGGCAGAGCAACGGTCTCCAAAACCGTAGGTTGTGGGTTCAAGTCCTTCCACCCGTGCTGATAGGTTTTAAATATTGAGTAGGTGGAAAGTTGCTCTGCCAAGTTTAATGTGGAGCAACGGACTCCAATCCGCCGGCTGGCGGATGTGGCTAAGTCCTTCCACTCGTACAAGTGTTAAGAATAAATTGTATTCATGAATAAAATAAAAGCTTATTTAGAAGATGTGCGAAAGGAAATGAAAAAGGTTTCCTGGCCATCACAGCAAGAACTTGTCGATTATACGATTGTAGTTGTTGTATTTACTATAATTCTATCTGCATTCATTTTTGGGGTAGATCAAGTGTACAGTACAATACTAGAGGCCGTTTATTCATGACAAAAGATAGAGAACATAGCTGGTATGTGGTTCGCTGTTTTTCAAACCACGAGAATAAGGTAAAGGAATATTTGGAGCGTGAAATTGAGCTTCAGGGTCTGGAAGACAAGATTGTTGAGATCCTCATACCAACAGAAACCATAGTTGAAATACGATCGGGAAAGAAGAAGACAAGGGAAAAGAATTTTTTCCCGGGTTATATTTTACTCCGAACCATCTATGATGAAGAAGTAAATAACCTGGTTCAGGGAGCACCGTCAACTATTGGCTTTTTGAAAGGTAAGAATGAAACAGTGCCGAGCCCGCTTCGCAAGAAAGAAGTTGATCGCATTCTTGGTCGCGTGCAAGATAACCAGGAAATGATGGAACAGGGTGGCGTTGTAGAAATCCCTTATGATGAAGGGGATCTTGTTAAAGTTATTGATGGACCGTTTAAAGATTTTGATGGCACCGTACAAGAGGTTAATTCTGATAAACTCAAGTTACGGGTCATGGTAAGTATTTTTGGTCGAAAGACCCCGGTTGAAGTTGATGTGAACCAGGTAGAACCTGCAACTTGACCACAAAAATCACTTGATGCAAAAGTGAGCTATTACGCGTAGAATTAAACATTTAAGTACAAGCAGTAATTATAATGGCAAAAAAAGTAGACACAGTTCTTAAGCTCCAGATCCGAGGCGGACAGGCAAACCCTGCTCCTCCGGTAGGTCCTGCATTAGGTCAGGCTGGAATTAATATTATGGAGTTTTGTAAGGCTTTTAATGCTGCTACACAAGAAAAGGCCGGTACTATTATACCTGTCGAAATTACTGTGTTTCAGGATAAGTCATTTACATTCAAAACTAAAACTCCGCCAGCTGCTGTACTGCTAAAGAAAGCTGCAAATATTAAGTCCGGTTCCGGAGAACCCAACCGTAATAAGGTGGGCCAGGTAACTTGGACGCAGTGTAAAGATATAGCAGAACAGAAAATGGAAGATCTTAATGCACACGAGGTAGAACGGGCAGCAGAAATGATTGCCGGTACTGCACGCAGCATGGGTCTTAGAGTTTTAAGAAATAAATAGAGGAATCGTTAGAATTATGGCAAAACGAGGAAAAAAATATCAGGACGCTGCAAAACTTCTCGATGAGGATTTAGAATATACTCTGGAAGAAGCTTGTGATCTCGTCAAAAAGACCTCTACCGTAAAGTTCGATGCATCAGTAGATTTAGATTTGCGCCTTGGAGTTGATCCCAAGCATGCCGATCAAATGGTGCGTGGTTCTGTTACCTTGCCTCACGGCACAGGTAAAGAGGTGCGTGTTCTTGCTTTGGTGAACGAAGCCAAAGAAGAAGAAGCAAAAGAGGCGGGCGCAGATCATGTAGGTCTTGATGATTACATCAAAAAAATTGAAGAAGGATGGACTGACGTCGATGTTATTGTTGCCACTCCGGATGTTATGGGCAAAATTGGTAAGCTGGGCCGTGTTTTAGGTCCCCGTGGACTAATGCCTAATCCCAAAAGTGGTACAGTAACGAACGAAGTTGGTGAAGCTGTCAAAGAAGCCAAAGCCGGTAAAATAGATTTCCGTGTTGATAAATACGGCATTCTACATGCATCGGTAGGCAAAACAAGTTTTGATGCCAGCGAGCTTCGTGAAAATGCTTTGGAATTCCTGAAAACGGTAATGCGGTTGCGTCCAGCATCTGCAAAGGGCCTGTACATTAAAAGTGCGTACATGAGCTCAACCATGGGACCAAGTATTCAACTGAGTCGTTCATCTGTAATTTCCGTTTAGGAATTTAAAACGAGGAAATTAAATAATGGCAACATTAGCAAAGAAAAAAGCAGTTGTTGAAGAAATTACTGAAAACCTGAACAGTGCCGGCGCTGTTTATATCGCCAACTATTCGGGTATGTCAGTTTCTGAAATTAATGAACTGCGTAGCGAATTTTTCAAAGGTAATATTAACTTCAAGGTGTATAAAAATACCTTGGTGAAACGTGCTATGGATGAGGTAGGTGGATTTGAAGATTTATATCCGCACCTTGCCGAGCAAAATGGTTTTGCCTTTGTTGAAGAAGAGCTGGCCGCACCGGCCAAAGTGATCAATAAGTTTTACGAGGAAAATAAACGACCAAAGTTTAAAGCTGCAATCATCGATGGAGATTTCTACGGTGAAGACGAGCTGCAAACCTTGGCATCAATGAAGAGCAAAAGCGAAGTTATCGGAGACATTGTTGGTCTCTTGCTTGCTCCTGTTTCCAACGTAGTTAGTGCACTTAATGCTCCCGGTAGAAATATAGCCGGCGCTGTTGAAACTATCGCTGAAAAAGGCGAAGAATAAACTAATACAAATTTTCATACACAAAGATCAATCGGAGAAATAATAACATGGCTGACGTTAAAGACATAGCTGAACAATTAGTCAACTTAACAGTAAAAGAAGCAAACGAACTTGCTAAAGTTCTTGAAGAAGAATACGATATCAAACCTGCGGCTGCTACTGCAGTTGTTGCCGGCGGCGGAGCTGGCGGCGATGGCGGCGGAGAAGAGCAGACAGAATTTGATGTTATTCTCAAATCTGCTGGTCAAAAGAAGATCGCAGTTATTAAGGAAGTTCGCGGCATCACCGGTCTTGGCTTGAAAGAAGCTAAAGAACTGGTTGACGGTGCACCTAACCCAATTAAAGAAGGTGTTGCCAAAGCCGAAGCTGAAGATCTCAAATCTAAGCTTGAAGAAGCTGGCGCAGAAGTAGAGTTGAAGTAATTTTCTATAATCTGTGTACAATTTGACGCTAGCCAATATCGTTATAATCGGTATTGGCTATTGGCGTCTGTTTGCATGCCAAAAATCACTTCATATTTGATGCAACTTTTATGTGGCATTTTGGCTCATCACCATCTAATTAACTTTTAAAGGAGAGGTTCCTTTGAGTAAAACAAGCAAAATGGAGAAAATCCCCTTTACCGATCGTCTTACATTTGCCAGTACGGAACATGTGCTCGATTATCCTGACTTTTTGGATATCCAGCTAGAATCTTTTGGTGAATTCACCCAGCTGGATATTGCCCCTGAAGACCGAAAGAATCAAGGGCTACAAAAAATATTTAACGAAAACTTCCCAATTCAGGATTCTCGGGAAACGCATATTCTGGAGTTTATTCACTACAGTGTAGATACTCCAAAATACAGCATGAAAGAATGCCAGGAGCGTGGTCTTTCTTATGCGGTTCCATTGAAAGCAAAAATGCGTCTTTCTGCTGTAGATGACGATGATGAAGCAACTGAAACTATTGAACAGGAAGTATTTCTTGGCGATCTGCCTTGGATGACGGAGAAAGGTACCTTTATTGTCAATGGTTCAGAACGTGTAATTGTAAGTCAGTTACACCGATCACCGGGTGTATTTTTTGGAACGAATGAACACCCTAATGGTACTCAGCTTTATAATGCTCGCGTCATCCCTTTTAAAGGTTCATGGATCGAGTTTTCTACAGATATCCGTGATGTGCTTTGGGCATATATCGATCGCAAGAAAAAAGTTCCGGCTTCTACCTTGCTGAGAGCTCTCGGTTATTCTACGGATGAAGAAATTTTCAACTTGTTTGAGCTGACCGAAACGTTTGAGTTTGGAACAAAGAAAGACTTTAAGAAGAATCTGGTAGGACGACGTTTGGCCAGTGATATCATCGAAGAAAAGATGGAGGAAGTGGTTGATGAGGAAACCGGTGAGGTTTCTGAAGCGCTTAATCGTGAAGTTCTGCTGGAACGTGATCATGAGATTACTGAAGATGATTACGGCATGTTTAAGGAAGCTGAAGTTGAGAAAGTTCAGGTTCAAACCATGGAGCCGGAAGAATCTGAGCGTGATGTAATGATGAATACACTGCGTAAAGATCCTACGCACAGCACAGAGACTGCTTTAGGAGAAATTTATAAGCAAATCAGAACCGGTGAAATGCCGGATCCTGAAACAGCGCGACAGGTATTAGAGCGACTGTTCTTTAGCGACAAAAAATATGACCTCGGTGAAGTAGGACGATACCGTCTAAACAAACGCCTGAAACAGGATGATGTGGATATGGATGTCCGCTATCTTGTGAAAGAAGATATTGTCGCAATTGTGAAAGAGGTTATTCGCCTTAAGAACATGAAATCTCAGGTAGATGATATAGATCACCTGAGTAACCGACGTATTCGTACTATCGGTGAGCAATTAGGCCAACAGTTTTCTATTGGTCTTGCTCGTATGTCTCGCACTATAAAAGAGCGCATGAACTCTCGTGATGCCGAGCAGCTTACACCACAAGATTTGGTGAATGCACGTACTATCTCAAGTGTAATCAACACCTTCTTTGGTACCAACCAGTTGTCACAGTTTATGGATCAAACAAATCCTATTGCTGAATTGACTCACAAGCGTCGTATGTCAGCTCTTGGCCCCGGTGGTTTGACACGAGAGCGTGCCGGTTTTGAGGTTCGTGATGTGCATTACACGCACTATGGACGTCTTTGTCCGATTGAAACACCGGAAGGCCCCAATATTGGTTTGATATCATCACTTTGCGTACATGCTAAAGTGAATGACTTTGGATTTATTGAGACTCCGTACCGAAAGGTTAAAGATGGTAAGGTGTCGAAAGATATTGAGTATCTCTCCGCTGAGCAGGAAGATGAAACGATTATTGCTCAGGCGAATGCTCCATTGGATGATAAAGGAGTATTTAAAAATGAGAACATATTCTCTCGTTTTAGAGATGGGAACTACCAGCTTGCAACATCTGAAGAAGTGGAATACATGGATGTTTCCACTAATCAAATTACATCGGTTGCAGCTGCCTTAATTCCATTTATAGAGCATAATGATGCCAACCGTGCACTGATGGGATCAAACATGCAGCGCCAAGCTGTGCCATTACTTCGACCTGAAGCACCAGTTGTTGGTACTGGTCTGGAGCATCGTGCGGCAAAAGACTCCCGTGCAATTATTACAGCAGAAGAAGACGGTGAGGTAACGTATGTAAGCTCAACTGAAATTCACGTGAAGTACAAGCGAACAGAAGAAGAGCAGCTTACCTTCTTTGATGAAGGTATTAAGAAATATAAACTTACAAAGTTTGAACGAACCAATCAGGATACTACTATTAACCAGAAGCCTATTGTAGATGTTGGCGACAAAGTTAAGAAAGGTGAGACTTTGGCTGATGGTTGTGCAACTGATGGCGGTGAGCTTGCCTTGGGTCGTAACCTGCTTGTTGGCTTTATGCCTTGGAGAGGCTACAACTTTGAGGATGCTATTGTAGTGAGTGAGCGTATTGTTCAGGATGATCTATACACCTCTATTCACATTACAGAATTTGAACAACAGGTTCGTGACACCAAGCGTGGCGAAGAAGAACTGACTCGTGAAATACCGAATGTTAGCGAAGAAGCCACGGCTGACCTTGATGAACAGGGTATTATTCGTGTCGGTGCTAAGATAGGCCCAAGCGACATTTTGGTTGGTAAAATTACACCAAAAGGTGAAACTGATCCAACGCCCGAAGAGAAATTGCTCCGTGCGATTTTCGGTGACAAAGCCGGTGATGTAAAAGATGCGTCATTGAAAGTGCCACCCGGAGTGCATGGAACCGTTATTGATACCAAGCTTTTCAGCCGCAAACGCGATGAGCAGATATCTCGAAAAGAAGAGAAAAAACAGGTTGAGCAGGAAAATGAACGCCATGCTGCTAAAGTTGATGAACTCAACAGCCAGATGGTAGACAAACTCTACTCACTGCTGAGAGATAAAACCTCACCAGGGGTTTATGACTTCAACGGTGTTGAGCTGATCCCTAAGGGTGAGAAATATCGTAAGTCTGACTTTGAAGAGCTCGATCCTGTTAATATTAATGAAAATATTGACTGGGCAACTGACGATGAGCTTGTTGCTCACGTTCGGGAGCTGTTCTCTAACTATCGCGATCTGCGCAGAAAAATTGATACCGAAGCCAAACGAAGAAAGTATCAGATTCAGGTTGGAGATGATCTTCCACCGGGAATTATTCAAAAAGCCAAAGTCTATGTTGCCAAGAAGCGTAAGCTGCAGGTGGGTGACAAGATGGCCGGTCGGCACGGAAACAAAGGCGTTATAGCTAAAGTTGTTCCTGTTGAAGACATGCCATATATGGAAGACGGAACTCCTGTGGATATTTGCCTCAACCCATTGGGTGTACCATCTCGTATGAACCTTGGTCAGATCTATGAGACCATTCTCGGATGGGCTGCCAAGAAATTGGGTGTTAAGTTTGCATCACCAATTTTTGATGGTGCTTCTGAAGAGCAGGTTAAAGACAAATTGAAAGAAGCCGGACTGCCGGAAGATGGTCGTGTTACTCTGTATGATGGACGTACCGGTGAGCCGATGGATCAAAAAACAACGGTTGGATACATTTACATGCTTAAGCTCAATCACTTGATTGAAGATAAGATGCATGCCCGTTCTATTGGTCCATATTCATTAATTACACAGCAGCCGCTGGGTGGTAAAGCTCAGTTTGGCGGTCAGCGTCTCGGAGAAATGGAGGTTTGGGCACTGTATGCATATGGTGCATCAAGCATTCTCAAAGAGATGCTTACCGTAAAGAGTGACGATGTGAAAGGTCGCTCCCGTGTTTACGAAGCAATCGTTAAGGGTGAAAACTTACCTGAAGGCGATGTGCCAGAGTCATTTAAGGTACTGCTGCGTGAGCTTATGGGACTTGGTCTTGAAGTTCACATTGATTAGTCAACCCAGAACAAGAATTTTACACTGTTACATAAAGTCAACCCGGAGGTATTACCTTGCCGACTACTAATACATTAACAGTTTCGAAAGACTTCGACAGCATTGGTGTCTCACTGGCATCACCAGAGACCATTTTGTCTCGTTCGCATGGCGAAGTTCTTACACCCGAAACAATTAACTACCGCACATTTAAACCGGAAATGGATGGTCTTTTTTGTGAAAAGATCTTTGGACCGGTTAAAGATTACGAATGCCATTGCGGTAAATACAAAAGAATTCGTTACAAAGGCATCATCTGCGATAGATGTGGTGTTGAAGTAACACGTAAAGCTGTACGTCGTGAACGCATGGGTCATATTTCCCTGACTGTTCCCGTAGTACATATATGGTATTTTAAATCTCTGCCAAACAAACTTGCTTACCTTCTTGGGTATTCTTCTAAGAACCTGAGTAAGGTTGTTTATTACGAAACGTATGTAATTATCAATCCGGGAATGACCCGCGACCTTGGCTATAAGCGTGGGGATCTTATTTCAGAAGAAGAGTATTATGACCTTCTGGATCAGATGCCCGAAGACCATTGGGAGCTTGATGATGACGATGAAGAAAAGTTTGTAGCTAAAGAAGGTGCTGAAGCTATTCAGCTTCTTCTTGCAGCTCAAGACTTGGATAGTCTTGCTTATCGCCTGCGTTATGAAGTGCGCAATGAGACATCTCAGATGCGTAAGAAAAAGAAATTGAAGCGTCTGCAGGTTATAGAATCTTTCCGAGCAGCGAATCAGCACACGGAAAACCGTCCCGAGTGGATGGTGCAAAGTGTTATCCCGGTTATTCCACCGGAATTGCGTCCGCTGGTGCCTTTGGAAGGTGGCCGTTTTGCGACATCCGACCTGAACGATTTATACCGCCGGGTCATCATTCGCAACAATCGCCTCAAGAGACTTATTGATATTAAAGCTCCTGATGTGATTTTGCGTAATGAAAAACGCATGCTTCAGGAAGCGGTTGATTCACTGTATGATAATTCAAGAAAATCTAACGCAGTACGGAGTAACAACCGACCTCTGAAATCTCTCAGTGATATGCTGAAAGGCAAGAGTGGTCGTTTCCGTCAAAACCTGCTTGGTAAGCGTGTCGACTATTCCGGCCGTTCAGTAATTGTTGTAGGTCCGGAACTGAAAATGCACCAATGTGGTCTTCCAAAAGAAATGGCGGTAGAGCTTTATAAGCCATTTATAATCCGCCGCCTCATTGAGCGCGGTTATGTGAAGACCGTGAAAAGTGCAAAAAAAGTTGTTGACCGACGCGATCAAGTTGTGTGGGAAGTTCTTGAAAATGTGATTGACGGACACCCTATACTGCTTAACCGTGCACCGACACTGCACAGATTAGGTATCCAGGCTTATCAGCCGGTACTTATTGAAGAAAAAGCTGTGCGTTTGCACCCACTCTCATGTACGGCTTTTAATGCCGACTTTGATGGTGACCAGATGGCGGTTCACCTACCTTTGAGTCATGATGCGATACTTGAAGCATCTGTACTGATGCTTGGTTCTCACAACTTGTTAAGTCCTGCCAGTGGCGGACCTATTGCGGTACCTTCACAGGATATGGTTTTGGGAATTTACTACCTCACCAAAATGGCCAACGATCAGCGAGGCGAAGGAAAAACTTTTGCCGACATGGATGAAGTTTTGATCGCTTATGACCAAAATCGGATTGACCTGCATGCAAAAATCAACGTTCGTATTCCTCAGGAAAATGAAGAAGGCGAACTCGAGCATGAGATAATTAAGACCACAACCGGTCGGGTTATCTTTAATCAGATTTTGCCCGAAGAGATCGAATTCAAAAACCGTACGCTTGGCAAGAAAGAACTGCGAGGTGTAATTGCTGAAATTCATGCTGCTGTAGGTACAGCCAGAACAGCTGATTTCCTTGATGAAATGAAATCACTTGGTTTTGAGAAAGCAACCGTCGGTGGTTTGTCATTTAGTCTGGAAGACATTGTAATTCCGGATGAAAAGAAAGACCTGATTCAAAAAGCTCAGGATGAAGTTTCTGAAATCACCGAACGTTATGAGATGGGTTTCATTACTGATAATGAGCGTTATAATCAGGTTATTGACAAATGGACAAGCACTACAAACCGTGTTTCTGAAACACTGTTTACCGAACTGACTAACGACCGTGAGGGATTTAACCCGGTATTTATGATGGCTGATTCGGGTGCTCGTGGTTCTAAAGAGCAGATTCGTCAGCTTGGCGGTATGCGTGGATTGATGGCGAAGCCTCAGAAAAGCTCCATGCAGTCAGGTAATGAGGTAATTGAGAATCCCATTCTTTCTTCTTTCAAAGAGGGGCTGACGGTTCTTGAATACTTTATTTCTACTCACGGTGCTCGTAAGGGTTTGGCCGATACCGCACTGAAAACAGCCGATGCCGGTTATCTTACACGTCGACTGGTGGATGTCTCTCAGGATATCATCATTAATGAAGTTGATTGTGGAACGCTTCGCGGCCTGAAAATGAAGGCCCTCAAGGATAACGAGGATGTTATCGAGAGTCTGGAAGATCGTATTCTTGGTCGCGTTTCTCTGCATGATATTTATGACCCAATCTCTGATGAGCACATTTGTGAAGCCAATCAGATGATTGATGAGACAGTAGCCAAGAAAATTGCTGAAACTTCTATCGAAGAAGTGGAGATCCGATCGGTACTGACCTGCGAGACAGAACGGGGCGTTTGCTCTAAATGCTACGGCCGTGACCTGTCACGCGGAACAATGGTACAGGTTGGTGAGGCAGTAGGTGTTATTGCTGCACAATCAATTGGTGAGCCGGGTACACAGCTTACACTTCGAACTTTCCACGTGGGTGGTACGGCTTCTCGTATGGAGTCAGAGTCTATGCACAAAACGAAGTTTGAAGGGACCGTACAATTTGAAAATGTACGCGTTGTGGAATATGACGATGGCGAAGAAGTACACAACATTGTACTTAGTCGTGCAGGTGAAATTAAAATTCTTGATGAAGAGAATACAGTACTTACCACCTATAATATTCCTTATGGTTCAGAACTTCTTGTTGAAGAAGGAGACGAAGTACCGAAAGGAGTTCCACTCTGTAAGTGGGATCCTTATAATGCAAATATTTATGCTGAGATCGACGGTACCATCGAGTACAAGGATATCATGGAAGATATTACGTTCTCGGAAGAGACGGACTCTCAAACCGGTCACCGCGAAAAAGTGGTTATCGATTCTAAAGATCGTTCACTGGTACCAACTTTGATGGTTAAAGGCAGTGACGATCGTGTTCGTGAGAAAACACTTCCCGTTGATACTCATATTGTAGTGGATGACGGAGAAGATGTTTCTGCAGGCCAGGTTCTGGCTAAGATTCCACGATCTACCGGTCAATCGAAAGATATTACAGCGGGTCTGCCGCGTGTTACTGAGCTCTTTGAAGCTCGTTCACCAAGTGATCCTGCTGCTGTCTCTGAAATTGATGGTATTGTACGATTCGGCGGACGTAAACGAGGTAAACAGGAAGTAATCGTTGAAAGTAAGGATGGCAAGAGTGAAAAGACGTATCTCATTTCACTGTCCAAGCACATCCTTGTACAAGAAAACGATTATGTGAAAGCCGGTCAGCAATTGTCTGACGGTACTATCCCTGCTGAGGAAATCCTCAATATTCTCGGTCCATACGCGGTACAGTCGTACCTCGTAAACGAGATTCAGGAAGTTTACCGTTTGCAGGGTGTAGCCATCAATGACAAGCACATTGAGGTTATTGTACGCACCATGATGCAGAAAGTAGAAATTACTGATCCGGGCGATACTATGTTCCTTGAAGGGGATAAAGTTGATCGCTTTGAAGTGAACAATAAGAACGATGAGCTTATTGGCAAATTCGTTGTTACCGATCCGGGAGGCAGTGAGCTCAAGCAGGGACGCATCCTCGACCGTCGGGAAGTTCGCGAAATCAATAATGAATTAATTAAAGAAGGAAAAGACGAGCTCGAAACCCGCGAAGCAGAACCGGCTATTTCCAAGCCTATATTGCTGGGTATTACACGAGCTGCACTTTCAACAGAAAGCTGGTTGTCAGCTGCTTCTTTCCAGGAGACTACGAAAGTTCTTACACAGGCTTCGGTTGAAGCTAAGAAGGATTTCCTCATGGGACTGAAAGAGAACGTAGTTGTAGGACACAAAGTGCCTGCAGGTACCGGTCTCCGTAAGTATGAGGATCTTATTGTTGGGCCTAAAACCGAACTTGATGAGGACGAAGAAGAAGTGGCAAAAGTATTTGAGCAGCTTAGCGCCGGAGAAGAAAATGGCGAGGGAGAAGCTCAAAAAGCCGCTGATGTTGAGGAGGATGAATCATAGTCTTTCCTGACAATGGTATTAATAAAAAAGGCCTCCAATCGGAGGCCTTTTTTAGTTTCAACAATAAGATAAAAAGTAATCAGGATTTCTGTTTTTTAACTTCCGATGCTTTTGTTTCTTCAATAGAACCAAGTAGGTCTTCGGCTTCTTTAATTAGATCTTCTGCTTTTTGCTTGGCATCTTCTACTACCAGATCTCCCTGTTTCTTCGCTTCTGAAATAGCTTCTTTTTCATCCGATAGCTTGTCAATCAAATGAGTTAGCTCATCGAGATAGTTGCTTAATCGATAGGAAAGCATATCGCGGGTATTGCTTCCTTTATCCGGGGCATAAAGTAACGCTACAACAGAACCAATTAGGGCTCCTGAAAGTAATCCTAGTGTAAAATCTTTTGACTTGCTCATGGTAAATCTTCCTCTTTTCTATACAATAATTAGTTAAACTCTTAGATGATACGTTTATATAACGCACGATCTGCAGTAATAATATGCAATTTCCCGCGCTTATTAAAAAATTTCAGTTCAGGGAAATACTTATTTCTCCACTTCTTCTTTAATAGCCAGTCTGCGGGTTTTACTGATACCCATCACAAATGCAGGTACTACGTAAAGTGTCAACACTGAGCCAAAGAAGAGCCCGCCGATCACAGCACGAGCCAGAGGGGTCCATATTTCTGATCCGGTTCCAATGCCTATGGCTAATGGAATCATGGAGCAGATGGTCGTTAAGGCTGTCAGAAGAATGGGGCGCATTCTCCGTTTGCAGGCTTCCAATACATTATTAAACAGTGAGTCTGAAAACTCGTTGTTTTTGGTGTAAAGGTGCATGTAGTCTACCAGAACAATACCATTATTTACAATAATGCCTACCAGCATAAACATGCCAATAAAGGCAGTGGCACTCAGTGCTGTATTGAAAATCAGTAACCCCGCGAGGGCGCCAAAAAAGGCCAGTGGGATCGTAAAGAATATGACAAATGGGTCTCTAAAGTTTTCGAACAGTGAGGCCATAATCATATAGGTAAGCATGAGTGCGGCAAATAAAGCCCAAAGCACTTCATTGGTTCCTTCATCGGCATCGCGGGTTGTTCCGGTAAATTCATAACGGTAACCATCCGGAAGTACGACTTCTTCCTGGATGACTTGAATAATTTTCTGGCGAAACTCATTGGCATTACCGTCAATTTCTACATTTACATCAAGTACGGTTTCACGATCTCTTCTGCTGATGTTGCTTACGCCCTGCACGCTTTCAAATTTACCTAATGCAGCAACAGGTACTCGTTGTCCATTTACCTGTATCAGTTCAAGATCGAATAGATCTTCACGGCTTTTTACTGCCGATTTAGATACCCGTACTTCAATAGGTACTTCACGGCCCTTTTCTCTGAAGAAGCCCACCCGTGTTCCCTGGGCTTGGGTTTTCAAGGAATTGGCAACCTGACTCAAAGAACTCCCCATACGACTAATGCGCTGACGATCTACAATATACTGGAGCTCTGGGGTAGGATCGGTGCGTCCGTTATCAACAGAGATGACATTGGGACTTTGCATGAGGACAGATTCTATTTTATCTGATATAGCTTGAAGCACTTCAATTTCAGGGCCGATAAGACTCAATCGAATTCCACCGCCGCCAAAACCACCGAAGCCACCTCCGCCTCCACCACGTACATTTACTTCAACACCGGGAGCCTGAAGTTCTCTGCGAAGACGTAGTGAAAAGGCTGTTGTGCTAACATCACGTTTACTTTGGTCAACCAGTGTTATATCAAGTTCTCCCAGGTTGGTTTGAGATGACCAGCCTCTTTGACCAAACTGCGCAATAACTGTTTTAACTTCATCCATGCCCTGTACTTTTTTACTGAAGTCACGGATTGTTTGAGCTGTTTTAACTAGTTTTGTGCCGGTTGGCAGCTCAATACTCACCGAAACAGAGCCTGAGTCAGATTGTGTAAAAAATGCAGAATCAAGGTTTTGGTAAATGAAATATGAGCCTCCGATAATACCGGCTACGAATATTAACACAACCCACTTTTTAAACATGACCCATCGAAGTGTGCGGACATACCATTTTTCCAGTTTATGAATAGCAGTGAATGAAGCAGCTTTGCGATCAAATTCTTCTTTGTTTAATAGCAGCAAGGCAAGAACAGGAACTAATATAATTGAAGCCAAAAATGAGATGGCAATGGCAATACTTATAGTAATGGCAAATTCTACGAAAAACTGTGCTTGTATTCCTGATAAGCCAATAATGGGAACGAAGACACCGAGTGTAGTAAGTGTTGCGCCAAGAAGTGCACCGATCACCTCGTTGGTACCTTCCAATGCAGCCTGGAATTTAGGGACATCCTCTTCCAGCTTTCGGGCAATACTTTCAGATACTACAATGGCATTATCAACCAGAAGTCCAATAGCCAGGGCAAGGGCTGTAATCGTTAAGATATTCAGTGTAAGTCCTGCCGCATATAATGCTGCAAAGCTGGCTGTTACCGAAACTGGAATAGTGGCAGCGACTACCAGTGAAATACGCCATCCACCCATAAAGATGAGCAGTACGATAATTACAACTACAAGGGCAGCAATAGCAGATTGAGTGAGATTGGAAATAGAATTCTCAACGTTGTCACCATCATTGGTTAGCACATCGAGTGTTACACCTGCCGGCAGATTTGCGTTAATGTTTGAAAGTTGGCCTACTACAGCATTGGTAACATCAAGGGTATTGGCATCCGATTTTTTTTGCACATCAACCGATACACTGTTTTTACCATTTATTTCTACCATGGTAGAAATTTCTGCAAAACTGTCTTCTACCTGTGCAACATCACGGATGCGAATGGGTACTCCATTCTCAGAACGTTTAATAATGGTCTGCCTGATTTCATCAACGTTTTTATACATTGATTGAGCCCTGATACTGTAACTGTCTTTGCCTGCAATGATGTTGCCAATAGGCGTTTCCACATTATTGCTGCGTAATGCGGATTCAATCTCTGATGGCACCAGCTTATGCTGGGCAAGGGACATGGGATCTACATTTACAAATATCTTGCGCTCTAAACCCCCACGCGTCTCTGCAGAGGCAACGCCGGGCAGCCGTTCTATTCGGGGTTCAATAAACTCCAGCCCGAGCCTGCGCAGTTCATCCAATCCTTTGTTTTCTGCTTCCAGGCTAAGACGCATGATAGGCCTGCTTTCCGGATCAAACTGGAAGATAACGGGCTCGGAAGCTTCGGTTGGCAGCTCATTCCTTATCCTTCCAAGGGATTCCCTAACCTTAAGTTCAGTATTGCGAATATTTATGCCACTTTTAAGTCTTAAAATTATAAACGCACTTCCCTTGCTGATGTTGGCATCCATGGTTTCAATGCCTTCAATAGAAGAAACCGCTCCTTCAATAGGTTCCACAATGAGGCGGGAAATATCTTCCGGTGCCACATTGCCATATCCACTAGAAATAGCAAGAATGGGAATGTTCAATGAAGGATAGAGCGTCACCTTTAAATTTGAGAGTGAAAATGCACCAAACCCGATTACGATAAGGGTAATCATAATTACCGTAATGGGTCGCTTTAGTACTTTCCCGGCAATGCTGAACTTTTTCATAATTATGCCTCAGCCAGTTTAGGATTAGCAATTGGATCTTCTTTATGCACTGCATCAAAACCTAGTTTTTCAACAAGTGAATTGATAATATTGTACATACAGGGTACGACAAAAAGCATTAAAATAGTTGAAACAGTAAGTCCGCCAATAACAGTTCGTGCCATAGGACTCCATGTTTCTGAACCGGAACCCAACTCAAGTGCCAGAGGAACCATTGATAATATGGTCGTAAAAGCGGTCATAAGAATGGGGCGCAATCTTCGTGTTGCACCTTCAACAATAGCTTCTGCACGGCTAAAGTCACGGGCTTGCAATATCTTTATGTAGTCGATCATTACAATTCCGTTATTTACTACAATACCTGTTAGTAGAATAAGCCCCACCATGGAAGTAACGCTGATTGAAGTTCCGGTAGCCCAGAGCATGAGTAGCACTCCCGTTAAGGCCAGCGGTATGGTTAGAAGGATGATAAAAGGTTCAACCAAGCTTTCAAACTGTGAAGCCATTACCATATAGGTTAAGATGCCTGCTATCATGAAGGCAATCATCAGGTAATTGAAAGAGCGAGCCTGATCTTCAGCCGTTCCACCGATTTCGTATCGATATCCTTCCGGCCACTGAATTTCATTTAATGATGCCCTTGTTCTTGTGGAAGCAGTTCCTAGGTCAATATCAGAAAGCTCAGCCGTAATTTCAGTAACACGTTCCTGATTAATACGCACAATATTGGTCGGGCCCCTGTATCTTTCAATCTTTGCTAGGCTTCCAAGCGGTACATATTCACCGTCAGGTGTTTCAACCTGAAGGTTATTGAGATCTGTTGTGGTAGATTTATCGGTTGGTTTTAGCTGAACCAGAACTTCAAATTCAACTCCTTGATCAACGTAGGTAGTAGCAAGGTTACCTTTTACCGCATTACTTAAAGCAGTAGCTACTTGCGAGGTAGACATGCCCAGCCTTGAAATACGCTCGCGGTCCATCGTGACTCTTAATTCGGGACGTCCTTCATCTGCAGAACTGAATACATTAATGATGCCATCAATGTCACGAAGCCGATCTTTTACTGCATTTGAAAGCTCTTGTTTAGTATCTGGATCATAGCCAAAGATTTGTACAATCAGTCCATTTTCTCCATCAGGACTGAGTGGATCTTCGCGCACTTCTTTGATCTCTGTTCCGGGAACGGACTCCAGCTCTTCTAATAAAGAAGAGGTAATTTCAGCCTGGGATCGTGAGCGCTGCTCTTGGGGAACCAATTCAATGCGAACGGTGCCTTGGTAACCACCGGGATTGTCGGCGCCTTCAATGCCTTCTTTGTCTCCAAAGTCAGAAACAACCAGCCGTGCTTCGGGAACTTCTTCACCAATAATTTTTTCTATCTGCGAAATAGATCGCTCAAGCTCAAAGATGCTGACACCCGGTTCTCTTTGCACGTCAAGGGTGAAGGCATTTTCATCAACTCTGGGAAAGAACTCACCGCCAAGTGTGTAGAACAGCGGAAGGGTAATTAAGAACAGAAAAAAGGCTGAAATAACTACCAACCCGCTCCGGTCAATAAGTGAGTCCAGCGTACGTTGGTAAGAATTTTCAATGCTGTCGAGGAATCGTGTAAGAGCAGGTCCTATGGTGTTTCCAAAGAATGATCCAAGTGTTTTCCCTAAGAATTTGAATAACCAAACAATAGGATAGATAAGTGCGCCAGTTAGTATAAGTGGAGATGCTACGATGCGTTTCCATACGTTGCCTCGACTCCATTCCAGCATCTGGCCCAGGTAAGATTTAGAAGCATCTTTATTGGTAATGCCGCCAAGAATTTGAGAACTCATCATAGGTATTATAGTCAGTGCTACAATAGATGAAACCGAGAGCGCGAAAGAGATGGTCAGTGCCAAGTCACGGAACAGAAAACCTGCTATTCCCGGCACAAATAAAATTGGGATGAATACCACAAGTGTTGTGAGCGTAGAAATTACTACCGGTACGGCTACCTCTTGAGCGCCATTGATGGCTGCTGTTTCACTATCGTGTCCCTCCTCACGAAAACGGAAAATATTTTCAAGTACTACCACGGCATCATCAACCACCATACCCACAGCAAGGGTAAGCCCGGACAGCGAAATGATGTTCATGCTGAGTTCGGCCCAGTCCATAATACTGAATGTGGCAATGATTGATATGGGGATGGAGATAGCAATGATGAGAGCAGAGCGCCCACTCCTCAAAAATGCCAGCAGAATTAAAACAACCAGTATTACAGCCTGCAGCCCGGTCATCAGTAGGTTGTCTATAGACATTTTAATAAATTCTGCCTTGTTGGTGAGCACATCAACGTTGACATCTTTTGGCAGAATATCATCAAAACCACCAAGGCTGTTGATTACTTGATTAGCTGCTGTTACTACATTGGTATCACTCTGCCGATACACGTTAATAATGACGCCATCTTTTCCGTCAATATGTACGTTGCCGATAGGCTGGGCAACACCATCTTCTACTTCAGCAACGTCTTCGAGTTTTATGGGCTGCCCATTACGAACAGCAATAATCGTATTACGGATTTGGTCCACATTTTGGAATTCTCCAATAGTACGAAGCGAATAAATAGTTTGCCCTTCAATAAGCTCACCCGCCGGAACCTGAATGTTCTCCTGTTGCAGCTTACTGGCAATAGTAGAAATGCTTAGCCCATACGAGCGTATCTGGCTATTGCTGATTTGGATGTTGATTTGCCGTTCATATCCTCCGGAAGTTTCGCTTGAGGCAATGCCCGGAATTCGTTCCAGTCGTTGTTCAACTTGCTGTTTGGCAATAGTTCTGAGCTCACGGGGGCTTCTGATATCAGAAGTTAGCGTAAGTACTACAATGGGTTCTTGATTGGGATCGTAGGAAAACACGATCGGTTGTTCAGCATCATCAGGAACCTGGCGACGTACAAAATCAAGTTCTTTGCGCACATCAGATTCTGCTATATAAAGATCTGTTCCCCAGTTAAAATTGAGTTTAACTACTGAAGATCCCTGGCTCGAAAGAGAACGAACTCTTCGAACACCACTGATGCTTCCCACTGCTTCTTCGATGGGACGCGTAATAAGGGTTTCCATATCTTCGGGAGCTACGCCTTCATAGGTCGTATAAATTGTTACGGTAGGAAAGTTGACATCAGGATATAGATTTAATCGCAGGTTGGATAAGCCAAATAGACCAAAGCCTATAACGATAAGGCTGGTCATAAAAAAGGTTACCGGACGCTCAACAGCTTTTCTTGCTAATGCTTTCATAAAACCTATTAATTACTACTGTTTGAATTTGTTGAGCTTGTGTCGCTATCGACCTGCTGGCGGTTTTTTCGCTGTTCTTCATTCAGGTTTTGGGCATCTTCAATTGGAACAGATTGATTTTGCTGAAAAGGATTGCCTCCGGCTATCTTAACTTTTGTGCTGTCATTAAGTC
This sequence comes from Balneolaceae bacterium, assembly GCA_034521755.1. GTDB lineage: Bacteria > Bacteroidota > Rhodothermia > Balneolales > Balneolaceae > JAXHMB01. The sequence continues at coordinate 817,692 of JAXHMB010000003.1, read as the reverse complement.
CATTTTGTCCGGTTACAACAATCTTTTCTCCGGCATTAAGCCCAGCCAAAATTTCAACCTGATCACCTTGTTCAATGCCCAGTCGAAGATCTCTCTTAATAGCCAATGAATCATCTTGAACTACAAAAACAGAATACGTGCGGGTGAGTTGAATAGTGTTAGATTCGGGTTCAATTAATGTTTGTACATTTTCAACAAGGGCCGATCGAGGTACAACAATCGCGTTATTATGTGTTTCTACATTAATTACAGCTTCAACCAAAACTCCCTGGTATATAGAATCATCCTTCTCGTTAAGTGCAATAACGACTTCACCCAATCCGGTGGTTGGATCAATTCGGGGACTGATCCTCGCTACTCGTCCGCGTGCAGAAATATCATCCTCATTTGATACTCTGAACGTTACGGATTGACCTACATTAACATTTCTCCATTCTTGCAGTGGCAGGTAAACATGGGTTTCATAGCCGATGAGATTGGCAATTTCATAAGCTACCTGGCCTGATGAAGCTAAATCACCCTCAGCAATATTTCTGGTCAGCACAACGCCGTAAACAGGTGATCGTATTACCGTATTTTCTAAATTTTCTTTGCTTTGTGTTAGATTGGCATGTGATGCCTGCAACTGAGACTTGCTGTTTTGGTACGTTGCACTGGCATTATCAAACTCTGTGGAACTGATTAAATCACGATCGTATAGTTTTTTCTGTCGTTCATACTGAGCGCTGTCTCTTCTAAAATTTATTCTGCTTTGCTCAAGCTGGGCCATTGCTTGTTCGTATTGATCCTGAAAGGGAATATCATAAATTTTTGCCAGTCGTTCCCCTTGACTTACGGTGTCTCCCAGATCGGCATAAATTTTTGTAATTCGGTTACTAACCTGAGGAGTAAGCTGTACAATATCCTGTGCCTCTATATTTCCAAAAGAACGAATTTGTTTAGAAATATCTCGACGTTCTGTCGTAATAGTTTCTACACTGGTTGCCTGTTGCCCCCGCGCATTTTGAAAGCGCTGAAAGCGTTCTTGGTTGGATTCTGAATTTCCTCCACAAGCCTGAAGGATGATGAATGTGCCCAAAAGAATAATTAAATGAATATTTCTCACTGTAGTAATTTTATATTGAGGATTTAAAAGGAAACCTAGTACGGCTTTTAATTATGAATGATTCAAAAAAAGGTTTAAAAAATACGGAAGAACCATTTATTAAATACTTTTTACATTTGGATGGCTTATAAGTAAAGCGGCCATCAATTTAAAGGATAACAGTTCTTGAAAGATTTAATCTAACACTTATTCATACCTATGTATTATTAAATCTGCAAAAGGTTCGAAAGTGAATACAAACAGTAGTAAGCAAGCTATGAACGCAACCCTATATGATTGATTAAAATTCAGTGTTTCTAAATTAAAAAAAGAGGCAATTTTTGTTATTTTAAGGCACTTAATAATTCACCGCTAAAACAATACAGGAATGAAATTTTTTATTGATACCGCTGACCTTGACGAAATTCAGGAAGCCAACGATTTGGGCGTTCTTGATGGAGTGACAACAAACCCCAGTCTTTGTGCAAAAATTGGAGTAGAAGATTTTGAAGGGCATATTGCAAAAATATGTGATATGGTCGATGGCGATATATCAGCTGAAGTAGTATCTACGAAGTACGAAGATATTATGGCAGAGGCCAGAAATCTGGCACAGATTGCTGATAATGTAGTGGTTAAGGTGCCGCTCATTAAAGATGGCATAAAAGCCATTCGCAGCCTTTCTGACGAAGGGATAAAAACAAACTGCACGTTGTGCTTTTCAGCAACCCAGGCACTTATTGCGGCCAAAGCAGGAGCTACATACATTTCTCCATTTATTGGACGCTTGGATGATATATCCAGCGATGGCATGCAGCTTATTGCTGATATCGTTCAGATCTATGACAACTATGATTTTGAAACGGAGGTTTTGGCTGCCAGTATCCGTCACCCAATGCACGTGTTGGAGTCAGCCCGACTCGGTGCTGATGTTGCAACGATGCCGCTGAAAGTGATTGATCAACTATTGCATCATCCCAAAACGGACAGTGGACTGGAACGTTTTCTTGCCGACTGGGATAAGCTTCAGGAAAGCTTAGGGAATATGTAATTTTAGCTGTGGTCGATCTTGATTTAGTTAACTCATCCAGATCCAGCATACAATAAAGAGATCCTAGTTGTTAACCAGCCGAGCTCATAATCGGTGAAGTTTTCCAGTTTTTAGGTCGAGATAATTTACATGCTTTGGCAGGTTCTTTTGAATCTTTTGTCCCAAAAAGTGCCTTTCAGAAGCGCCGTTTTTTTTGTCCATTTTCATAATTGAAAAGTATAAGAAACAGTTAGGCTCTTCCAATCAGATCTTCAGCTATTTTTGCTGAAGAAAGCACGCCCGGCAGACCAGCTCCCGGGTGGGTTCCGGCGCCCACAAAATAAAGGTTGCCTACATCTTCTGACTTATTGTGAGGCCTAAACCAAGCTGATTGCGTGAGAATAGGTTCCACCGAAAAAGCTGATCCTTTGTAGCTGTTCAACGTTTCTTTGAAGTGCAAGGGATCAATATGATGCTCAACAACCAAATGCTTTTTTAGATCCGGTAGATAATTCTCCTCCAAAAAATCGAGAATTTTCTTTTTGTACTCCTCGGCTTTCTGGGTCCAATCTGTACCACTGTCTAAATGGGGAACGGGAGACAGCACATAAAAAGCTTCGTGGCCTTCGGGTGCTAATGATGGATCTGTTTTCGTTGGCATATGCAGGTAAAGCGAGAAGTCATCAGCCAGGATCTTTTTATTAAAAATATCTTCCAGCAGCCCTTTATATCGTTCACCCAGAATAATATTGTGATGAGCCAGATCGGAATCCAGATAGCGCCTGTCTGTTCCAAAATAGACTACGAACAGTGACATACTGTACTTGGTATTTTCTATTTTCCGGTTGGTGTATTTACGGCGCTTGTTTTCAGGAATCATGTGCCTATAGGTAAAGGCTACATCCGCATTGGAAACTACAGCATCTGCGTAATGTTCAGTCCCATCTTTCATGCGGATACCATAGGCGTCACTATCGTTAATCAGAATTTCATCTACTTCGGCTTCGGTGTGAATTTCCCCACCCTGTTCCTTAATAAGTTTGCCCATTGCTTCTACAATAGAACCCGTTCCCCCCATGGCGTAATGTACTCCCCATTCTCTTTCCAGGTAATGAATCATCGCATAAATAGACGTAGTTTGAAAGGGGTTTCCACCGACCAACAGCGGGTGGAAGGAAAAACATTTGCGAAGAAAGTCATTTTCAATAAACTGTGCTGCATACTTATAAACGGTTTTATAAGACTGAAGCTTAATGAGGTCCGGGGCTACTTTTAGCATATCCCAGATGCTAAGGAAAGGCTTATCTGCCAACTCAGTAAATCCTTTATCGAATATAGCTTTGGTAGATTTTAGAAATTTGGTATAGCCTTCTTTATCAGCAGGATTCCATTTTTCAATTTCGCTTAACACAAAGTCATGGTTGCCATTGTAGTCGAACTTGTTGCCGTCTTTGTCGAAAATACGATAGAATGGATCACAGGGAACAAACTCTATATAGTCCTCTCGATTTTTACCGGCCGCTTCAAAAATCTCATCAAAAAGAAAGGGGGCAGTAATAACAGTCGGGCCACCATCAAAAGTAAACCCATCTATCTCATAAACATAGGCACGGCCGCCAAGCTTATCTCTTTTTTCAAAAAGATGAACATCATGTCCTTTAGCTAGAAGGCGGGATGTAGTAGCAAGACCTCCAAAACCACTGCCTATTACAATTATTTTTTTCTTCATAAATAAAAAAAAGGGATGAAGTCATAGGATTTAATAAAAGAAGTTGCTAAACCAAAAAGGAGGGATAAAAAATTCCTGAAAAATCAATCATTTTGAATCTGCTTTACAAAGCAGTCAAAACCATTGCGGCGCAGCTCGTTTCTTTTATTTTTTGCCTTATCTTTATCAGTATAAATTCCATAATACACCCTATAAATGGTTTCTCCATCAAGCTTTATCTCTTCGATTCGGGCATTCCTTATTTTTTGAGCATGGTTCAGGGCATCTCTTTCTGTTTGATAAGATCCTAATTGTACCGTATAAGTTGCCACTTTGAGATTTGTTGTACGCGAGTTCTCCAGATCTCCTTCCAGTAAGACAAGCTTGACGTTGGCTGTACCGGGACCAAGCATATCAATTTTTTGGGCAGCACCTTTAGATAAATCGATAATTCGGTTTTTGGCAAAAGGCCCCCGGTCATTTATACGTACAACTACAGATTGGCCGTTGTCTTGGTTTTCAACTCTTAGCACAGTATTAAAAGGCAAGGTACGGTGGGCAGCCGTAAGTCCATTCATGTCGTAGGTTTCTCCATTTGCCGTAAGCTTGCCATGAAAGTTAGGCCCATACCAACTGGCTACACCAGTTTCAATGGTTTCGCCTTTGCCTGCAGGTATGCTGCCTTTTTTGTTGACCCTTCCCGTCATGCCACACGAAGTCAAAAAAATAAGCAATAAGCTGGTGCTCAATAGGGTTAATATCTTTTGCAGGGATAACAATGTAGGTGGTTGGTTTATTGAAATTGCTCAGACAAATATATAGTGCAGAGCTGCAAAAATCTACTTCATGGTATGTATTTTGCCTTATGTTAAATAGTTGTATTTTAATCAGGCTGAATAATAAAGCTAAAGCCCTTTGTCAATCTAACGAAATCATAATAAAAGCTTTTAATACTTTTCGATTTTTTATGAAAGGTTGAGTTCTACTTTTATATAAAATCGTTCTCTTAGCTATAAAGGATTGCTAAACAGCGTACGGTAATGATCAGATGGTTTAAAAATAAAGCTGAAAAAAAGGCAACACCACCTTACAGTAATGAAGAGTGGGTAAAATTGCTAAGTGAACCAGCCAATGGTGAGGCTGTGAAACATTTGCGTTCGATTTTGATTCGAGGATTGAAGCCAGCTCTTGCCAAATATATTGATCGGGAACTTGATCAGTTTGTGGAGGATGTAGCACAGGATGGGCTTCTCAAAATCCTGGATAATGTACAGACTTTTCGGGGAGAGAGTAAATTTACAACTTGGGCTATGAAAATTGCGGTTAGGGAGGGTTTAACCGTATTACGAAGAAAGCGTTGGGAAAATATTTCTATTAATGATTTGAAGGGTCCTAATCCTGATAGCGATTCAGGTGAAATATTTTCCGATATTTTTGCCTCTGATGAACCTGACCCTGAGCTTACGGCTGCTCAGAAAATGGTTATGGAGAAAGTTAAAAAAGCCATTGATAATATTTTAACAGAAAAGCAGCGTAAAGTAATTAATGCTGTAATGGTACACGGCTTGCCGGTTAGTATAGTAGCTGAACAGATGGGTACCAATCGCAATAACCTATATAAATTAATTTATGATGCTCGGAAAAAGTTGAGTAATGAATTTGAGGTACAGGGTATTGATCCTAAAGAAATGTTAAATGAATTGTCTGACACGTAAGACAAGTATTTTTAAAAACATCCAATAATTGTTAAATGATTGGTATTAATTTGATTAATGAAAACACTCAATAAAAATATCATAAAAAAATTGCTAAAGGCAGTGATTAGCACAAGGCCTGATGAATTGAGTTGTTCCGAATGTTGTGATGAAATTGAATCATTTATTGAAATGGAACTGGCAGGAAAGACTCCGGCCAAGGCTATGCCTTTAGTACAAGATCATCTCAATCGCTGCAAGGATTGTCGAGAAGAGTATGAAGCATTGCTTACTGCTCTTCAAGAATTGAAAGCAGATCGATTGTAAAGTTTAGTCTATCAAGAATAGAGTGACCTTTTAAAATGTATGTCCAGCGCTTAGCCTAACAGTATATCCCTTCTCGAAATCCTGAGTGGTAACAATTAGTTTTATGGGCCCAATGATGGTTTGCGTGCCTCCTACCAGGCCAAAACCTGAGTTAAAGTCGGATGGAGTAATGTTCCATGTCCAATCGTTAGAAATATCAGCAGTATTCCATTTAAATTGCAGAAACGTATTTTTTAATATTTTTAACTGTGCGCCGATTTCCAGCCGACGTAGGTTCTGACCTCTTAAGCGCTGCACTTCATATCCAAATAGGGGATATTGTCTTTCAGAAAATATGGCAACAGGTATGGCTCCTCCGCTAAAGAATTGATAGTGCAAAGGCAGGTTTAAGCTGGATGCATAATTTCGTCCAGCAGTTGCTCGGGTCATCAATGAGAAAGTACTAAACAAAGGTATTCTGGTTTCCCAGTCCCCAATTAATTGGGAGAAAGTACGCCCGCTTCCCCAGAGTTTATCAGATAATTCGTGTCTGATCAAAAATCTGGTTCCTTTGGAGGGGAAGTATGTTCTGTCGAATGAATCAGCATGTAGTTCCATCCGAGCTGATAAAATGCCGTTCACATTTTCGAAAAGAAGTGCTTCACCAATAGCTTGGTTAATATTAAATGCCTCGGCATGTATCCCTGCGGTTAGGCTTATGCTTCTCAAAAATTCGATGCCTGAACTAATATCAAGAGATATGGTTTCCAGATCTAAAGATGACAAAACTTGTCCACCGCCATAAATATTGATGGGTGTTCGTATGGCCTGGAGTTCAAGATTCAGACCCGAAGCCGGGAAAAGGGAATAAGGAAGATAGTAGTTTCCCTTTAGTCGTAATTGTTCTCCGAGTCTCAAATCTGAAAAAAGGGCATCACCTGAAGTAAAGACATCATTAAAGGTGCCGCTGAAGAGAAGGGAAGATTTATATTGACTGTCATACCGTGCTCCAAACCCAACCTCGTTTTTCTTTTCTCTTGAAATTGTAATTGATAGTGTATGCCCTTCTGAGTTTGCAGATGATAACAAACGATAATTCATGCTGTCAAAACTGCCACTTGTATAGGCTGCATCCATTTGCGATTTAAGTTGATTCACAGAAATATATTGTCCTTCTCTTATTTCAAGTGAAGTTCTGAATCTCCGTCTCAGATACTCATCAGTGCCGTTTATTTGTATGCTATCTATCAAAATTTTATTTGGCAGTGTACTAAATGGCTCTGGGATATTCCTTTGGGTCGGCTCTTGTAACTGGGCTATTTCCTTTATTTTAGGCAAGGCCTTTCTAGCTGCTTCTTCGCCAATCTTGATAAGTTCAGCAGCTTTGTCAAAGTCAAAACTAGAATATTCTGAAATTTCAGGCCGTATTACTAATGCTGCTTCCTCTTTTTGGATATTATCAGATTGAAGCATTGAAAATCCTACAGATTGGAGGAGTATGTCTACAAAAGTATCAAGACTATCTACCGGTTCTACAGGTTCGCCAACATCAGAAGCGATAACAATATCAGCTCCTATCTTTTTAGCATCAGACACAGGTATATTACGTGCTACACCTCCATCTATATAAGTTTGTTCGCCTATTTTTACAGGCTCGAACACACTGGGAATTGCGATGCTGGCTTGTATGGCTTCCGGTAAAAGTCCATGGTCGAGGAGTACAGCTTCCCCTGTAGCAAGATTTGTAGCAATACAACCAAAAGGGATGGGTAATTTCTTGAAGTCTCTCACATCGTGATAAGGCAAAGTAAATTGATCAAGGAAGAGTTCAATTCTTTGACCTCCTATCAATCCTTGCGGCAGTTGTATCTTCCCTTTATTAAAAGGGAAAGATAAAATAAGACGATCATTTTGAACTTTCTGGATGAGTGGTTGAGAACGGTTAGTTGGAACCGAATTAAAAATGTCATCCCAATCTCTGCTCAAAGCAATTTCTTCAAGCTGTTGTGGGGTATAGCCAATGGCATAAAAACCACCTACAATACTTCCCATACTGGTGCCGGTTATCACATCAACCTGAATACCTGCTTCTTCCAAAACCTTGAGCACACCGATATGTGCGAAGCCTTTGGCTCCACCTCCACTTAATGCAAGTCCTATTTTTATCGGTTTATTATTATCCTGGGCAAGCAAATTTTGATTATATCCCAACAAAATGATGCAGGAAAAAACCAGAAATATTTTACAGCAGCGTTTCATGAAATAATCGATGATTAGATTATATTGACGCTAAATATCATCAATTTATTTGAAAAGAATAAATTTTCTGTTAGTAATGGCAATGTTAGATATAGAGCTTTTTCTGATGGGAATATAAAAGAGCCAGTGACTGGATTTAAACCAGCGACCTATTCTTTATCCCGAGTTCTGGGGACTCTGCCACTGAGCTACACGCTCTAAAAATAGAAATATAAGAATAGGGAAAGGCCAGTTGTAGTTATATTATTTGATACTGAAAAAATTGGTTTATCGTCATCTCTTATATATTTTCGTGGTCAATTTAATAGAACCCTATGGAACAGATCGATTTTTATTCTTCAGCTACTTTTTATCTGATAGTGGTAACGAGCATCATCTCATTGGCTGCTTTGTTTTTATATCCTCGGCTTATAGAATGGGGCTATCTAAAGCCATCAAGATTGGTAAAGGAGAATACCTGGTATGAACTACTGACTTCAGGTTTTTTACATGCCAATCTTGGACACCTTTTTGTAAATATGTTTACGCTCTTCTTTTTTGGAAGGGTTATGGAACAGGTTCTGGGCCCGGAATATTTTACAGGTCTATATCTTACAGGACTGATTGTAGCAGGGATTCCATCGATAATAAAGTTCAGGAATAACGAAAGCTATGCTACCTTGGGAGCTTCCGGTGCTGTGGGTGCCGTGCTTTTTGCCTTTATTTTCTTATTCCCCCTGGAGAGTATTTATCTCTTTCTTATTCCTATTCCAATCCCGGCATTTGTATTTGGGGTGCTATATCTGATTTATAGCATGTACGAAAGTAAACAGGCAAGGGGAAAGATTAACCATGAAGCTCATATTGCAGGAGCTCTTTGGGGCATCGTTTATCTGGTAATTTTTGTGCCCAATACTGTTGATCACTTTTTGACCATAATTGGTGTTTTGTAAATCTAGCTGTTTGCTTTTCTAAAGTCTCTCATAAAGTTTACCAGCGTTTGCACACCCTCTATTGGCATAGCATTATAAATACTTGCCCGAATTCCACCCACGCTCCGGTGTCCTTTAAGAGCAGTCATATTTTGTTGTTCTGCTTCTTTAAGAAATGTTTGCTCCAGTTTTTCAGATGGCAGGCGGTAAGTTACGTTCATGAGTGATCTGGAATCTTTAGCAACTGCCCCCATATAGAAATCATCCTTATCGATCTCTTCATATAAAAGAGATGCTTTCTCTTCATTATATTTTTTGAAATAACTGAGGCCGCCTTTTTTCTCAATCCACTCTAGTACAAGATTTACCATGTATACATTAAAAGTAGGAGGGGTGTTGAATATCTTTTCTGCATGGGTCTGATATTTAAGGATGGTAGGAATATCAGTCTTTGCTTTCCCTAAAAAATCTTTTTGTACAATTACAATCGTTACTCCTGCCGGTCCTACATTTTTTTGCGCCCCGGCGTAAATCAGCCCATATTTTTTTATATCTATAGGCTTGGATAAAAAATCTGAAGACGCATCGCATACCAGTGGTATGCCATTAGTAACAGGCTCTTGGCTAAACTGAGTGCCGGCAACTGTATTATTCGAAGTAAAGTGTACATATTCAGCATCATCATTGAGTTGAATTTCATCCTGCTTAGGCACGTTGGCATAATTATTTTCTGCACTACTGAATGGAACGGAGACATTCCCAAACATCTTAGCTTCCTTAATAGCTTTGGCAGACCATCGTCCGGTATCTATATAATCTGCTGTTTGTCCCTCGCTTAAAAAGTTGTGGGGAACCATCATAAACTGAGTGCTGGCTCCACCTTGGAGAAACATCACTTCGAAATCATCACCCAAACCGAGTAAGTTATTGAGCCGGGCCTTGGCCTGCTGATCAATTTCAGTATAAGCAGGACTTCGATGGCTCATTTCCATCACAGAGCGTCCCATAGATTGGTAGTCGGTTAGTTCCGATTTAGCTTTTTCTAGGACTTCTAATGGAAGTGTTGCAGGTCCGGCACTGAAGTTAAATATACGTTTCATTGTACTGTGTTTGGTTGGGTTAGAATGTATGAACGATGAGTCCTGAACGAAGTTTGGGTTCAAACCAGGTTGATTTTGGTGGCATTAGCTGTCCTTCATCAGATACTTCTACCAATTCTTCAATTGAAGTAGGGTACATACTAATAGCCAGTTCTGCTTTGCCTGAGTCGACCAGTTTTTCCAGTTCTTCTGTTCCGCGAATGCCGCCAACAAAAGAAATATTTTTATCTCGGCGCGGGTCGGTAATTCCCAGCATTGGTTCCAGTAAATATCTTTGCAGCCTATGGACATCCAACTTTTCTACGCTTGTTGGATTTTTGGGTTTTGGAAGCTGAATTTCCTTCCAGGAATCTCCTGTATAAATTGAAACTCTGCCTTTTTCTTGTGGAGTAGGAGCTGCATTTTTTGCAATCTCGAATTTCTTATTGAGTTGTCTTATAAAATCGTCCGGAATAGAAAATACAACTCTGTTATAGGCTAATATTTCCATTTGAGACATTGGAAAAAGCACTGCTGGGAAAAAATTATATTCTTCTTCTCCGGTATGATCAGGATTCTTTTTCCGAAGCTTTTCAGCTGCACGTGATGCACTTTTGCAGCGGTGATGCCCGTCGGCAATGTACAGATGAGATACCTTTTCAAAAGCCTTTTCCAAATCTTGTGTTTCACTGATTTTCCAAATTTCATGTCGTACACCATCCTCTGCAGTAAAGTCAAAGAGGGAGGTATTTTGTCCAATAACTCGTTCCACTTCCTCATCAATTTCTGCCGAATCCTTATATGTCATCATTACAGGTTCAGCATGAGCCGACTGAGTGAGGATATGACGAGTTCGATCATCTTCTTTGTCAGGTCTGGTAAGCTCATGTTTCAGTATCACTTCATTGTTATAGTCGTCAACAGAAACACAGCCAAAGATTCCTGTCTGAGTTCGGCCCTGCCACGTAAGCCTGTAAATATAAACAGCACGCTCTTGGTCTTGAATCAGGACTTCATTCTCAATTAATTCATCAAGGTTTTCTTTCCCCTTCCTGTATACAGCATCATTATTGAAGGCAGTTCCCTCAGGCAGATCAATTTCAGGGCGTATGACATGCAAAAAGCTATTTTCTTTATCTTCAGCCATTGCTCTTGCTTCATCTGCACTTATTACATCATAAGGAACACAGGCAACGTCTTTGACATTTTCGCTTGATGGTTTGTGTGCTTTAAATGGATGAAGGATTGCCATAAATATGGTACATTTTGGTTATCAATGAAGGGCTAAAGTACACTTAAGAAACTAAACTTTAAAGCTGTTATTTTTGAAATTAACAGCTCTTATTTACTGTTAGTTAAAACTGCATTTATACCAACTAAATACTTACAATTATGGATATGGAAGATTTGAATATTAATGGAGATAAAATTTCAGGTGACCAGCAGAATCAACTGTTGTTTATGATGCTTGTTCAGCAGCATCAGCAGATTGCTATGATGGGGATGGGTAAGATTAAGAATCCTAATACAGACAAAGTTGAGCGCGAATTAAAATCGGCAAAGTTTGCCATTGATACACTCATCATGCTGCAAAAGTTTACCGAAGGTAATCTACCCAAAGAGTTGAAAAACTATCTTGAGCAGACTCTTAACAACTTGCGACTAAACTACGCAGAAGAAAGAGAGAAAGGAGATGGTGATGCGCCAGAGTTAAATAACAAAGAAGAGGAATAGTCTTTGGAAAAGATTATAGCAGCAGGCGGTGTTTTATTTAAGGTTAAGAAAGGTGACATATATGTACTGCTCATTTATAGGAGAGGAGTGTGGGATCTACCCAAAGGGAAACTGGAAAAGGGAGAAGATATTGAGGAGTGTGCAATAAGGGAAGTCAAAGAAGAAGTAGGTTGCTCAACTCCCAAAAGTTTTGGCAAGCTAACAACCACTTATCATGAATATGAAGAAAGCGGAGTAGATTATGGGAAAACAACTCATTGGTATGCAATGAAAACTGCAACAGAAAACGATTTTACTCCTGAAGTTGAAGAGGATATTCAAAAGGTTGCATGGGTCTCATTAGAAAAAGCAGTATCAAAGGTAGGATATAATAATCTGAAAGAAGTTTTGGTTTCTTTCAAAGAATGGTATACCACAACATCCTAAAATAAAAAAAGGCACGATAAAAATCGTGCCTTTCAAAATGAAAAACTTTAAGTTTAATTTTGGAGCTGGAAGTTTACAGGTAGTGCATATTGCACTCGTACTGGTTTACCCCTTTGTCGTCCTGGTGTAAATGACATTTGCTTCACACATCTAAGTGCTTCTTCATTCAAACCTTCGATTCCTCTTAAAACTCGCGGATTTTCTACTTCTCCGTTTACGTTAACAATAAACTGTATTGTTACACGCCCTTCAATTCCCGCTCTTCGAGCTCTGTCAGGGTACTTAATACAAGAATGTAATTCCGACTGTCCACCTTTGAGTTGTGGCATATTTTCTACTACGCGGAAAAAATCTTCTTCTTCCTCTTCTTCCTCAGGCGGAGGAGGCAGTTCCAACTTTTGATCTTGATCTAGGTCCGCACTAATATCTAATACCTCATCTTCAATAATTTCATCATTAGGTACTTCTACAGGTACCTTGGGACGAGGGGGAGGTGGAGGAGTTTCTTCTTGTTTGGTACGTTCAATTTCCTCCATTTCCACTACTTCCTGCTCTTGCGTTAGATCGGTCTGTGATTGGGAAGTTCGCAAATCAATTTTTAGGGCTACAATAAACAGTAGTAAAACAACGGCCAGACCGAGCTCTAGAAAAACGGTATAATACTTTCTTAGATCGGATTTGGGTTTCTTTCTTTGTTTTCTCATATCGCTAAAGTCTTATGCTTAATTAGGTCTATACCTTTAAAGTAATGTGTTTTGTTAATAAAAAAAAATTCTCTCCTAATCTTTTTAACTAACGTACGCATCGCAGATAAATTATATTCACTTGTAACTTTTTAATCATTCTTTTTGGGAATTGAAGAAGCACTTTTTGAAAGTAGAATCACTGCCAGAAAGCTTCCAAGGCTGTCAAAGGCAATATCAAAAAGTTCTGCACTTCTATTTAATGGCAGTAAATATTGTAGAAACTCAATGGTAATACCAAAACTTACACCGATTATAAAAATTGTAAACATGCTGAATTTACCCGAGTGGTATATCATCTGGTAAAGTCCCATCAAGTAAGTCCACGAACCGAAAATGAGAAGGTGGCCAACTTTATCGTATGACCAAATAGAATCTTGAACATATTTGTCCAATGGTAGAAGCATTAGTGCCAGCGTAGCAAGTGTAAGCACTGAAATAAGCAGTGGCAGTACAGCGCGGTTTTTTGATAAATAGTTGAATATTGCTGCGTTCATATTAAATCTGCAGGTTCTGGAGTATATGTTGGATTTTCAGTGCCAAGTGTTTCCATTTTATCTTTGCCATTAAGTAATCCTAAAGCAGCACTTTTCAAAGCATTATTTTTAAGGGCCCAATAAGCACTTATTTTTCCTGCTAACACATCACCAAAGCCGGCTCTTGAAAATTGTCTTGTATCGTATGAAGTTAAATAGGCGTTTCCGTCTTTAGTTCCAACTACTACCGGGAATCCTTTGGAAACCAAGGTGATTTTCTTTGATTGAGCAAATTCCTGAACAGCTTGTATTCGGCCGGGGTCTTTTGTTTCATTTAGTTTCAACAGGGTTGACAGCTCCCCGGGGTGAGGAGTTAAGATCCAGTCACTTTTTTCGGGCCTTTGGATTTCATCCATTTTTGAAAGTGCAAAAAGTGCGTCAGCATCCAATACGACCTTACCCTCAAACTTTTTTAAAAAAGACTGCACAAAGGATACGGTATCATTATCTCTGCCTAGGCCCGGTCCAATAAGTACAGCGCCGTTTTTCTCCTGAACAATATTCAGCGTTTCTTCAAGGTGATCCATTTTAAAATGCAAATCACGATCTTTCCCAACTGTCTTCTTTATGATTTGGGGAAGGTTTTCTTCATAAGGCATGAGGTTCCCCTGTGGGGTAATGAGTATTACAGCTCCCAGCCCTTCATTCCAGGCACTTTTTGCAGCCATTATTGCTGCTCCGGTTAGGCCTTTAGAGCCGGCAATAACATACAGTACACCACCCTCGTATTTATGTTTGGGTAAGTTCCGGGCATCTGGTTTAATCCATTTATCATCAATTAAAAAGGTATTGCAATCCTGCTTCAAAAAGTTAGGGAAAGGAAGTTCACAGAATATAATTTTCCCTGAGCAGGCATAACCCTCATTAAGATATAAACCCTGTTTTTGGATTCCATAAGTAAAGGTTTTTTGGGTCTGTATAGCGCTGCCCATTATTTCCCCGGAGTCAGCATGAAGCCCGGTCGGAATATCAATAGCAAAAACAGGCAGTTCTGATTCATTGCACCATTCGACAGCCTTGATATAATCCCCTCGTAGGTTTGAGCTAAGTCCTGTACCCAGCAGCCCATCTATAATGAAATTGGCTTTAGTATGGATATCAAAATTATTCCATGAAGGAATGATCGTGAGCTCAGCAGCCGAGGCATCTTTCTCATCTATGGCTTTCAGCAACTGTAGGTTTTTTTGGGTATTGTCACTTAAATCATCAATTCCACTTAAAAATACAATGGTTGCCTTAATGCCATGCTGAATAAGATATCGAGCAACCACTAAGGCATCTCCGGCATTATTACCCTTGCCGCAGAGAAATATCCCGTGATTATCTTCTGTGAAATCCTTCAAGAGATGCATAGCTGTGGAATAGCCGGCAATTTCCATAAGGGTAAAGCCCTCTATGCCAAAATCAGCTATGGTAGCAGCATCGACTAACTGACTTTGTTTAGCCGTAGCTAAAATAAATTCTGATGGAACTGTTACGTCACTCATAATAAGCTAGCTTCCTACATAATTAGACCCAATTCCAACAGGGTCAACATAACTCCTGTAACTGTACCACCCAAAAGTTCAGAAAATGTGTGAACCTTTAAATGATGACGAGCCCAGATCATAGCTAAAAGTAGCAAAAGCATACATAAGGACAAATAAAAGACTGTTGTTACAGAAAAATATGTCTCCATGACAATGAAATAAAATAGGATGGTAATTGCCATAGCCAGAGAAGCGGCATGGATGCTCATTTTCCATTTTAGATTGATAAGTAGTCCAATTATTGGGTTAAGCAGGTAGATTAAAGTCAGGTTTGCGAGAAATAAATTGATATCTTTAAATACGAAGAAAAGAATAATACTACCTATTGCCGAGCTGGAAATACAAAAGCTGAAAAGACGTTTTCGTGTATAGTGTTCTGGCGCATCTAAGGATGAAATATATCCCTTATTAAGCAAAGAGAATACAATACCAAGCGGAATAATGGTATAGCAAAGCAGGGAAATTCCAGTTGATACCCAAAAAATATGAGAGCTTGCTAGTGTTTTCCAGCCAATGATCAAAAAAATCAGAGGTGGCAGAAACAGGGGATTAAAGATATCGGAAATTAAACGGGCAAGAGAATCACGCGTAGGCTTTTCAGCTTGGGTTTCGACCAGCGGTACTTCACCTTGATTCATAAAGTTCAGCGATTAATAAGATCTCGCGAAAAGTACTTTTTGTGATGAAGGTTTGCCAGTAACCATACATTCACCTTCTTCCTCCTTTTCAAACGGAATGCAGCGAATGGTAGCTTTGGTCTCTTCTTTGATTTGCTCCTCGGTTTCAGCAGTACCGTCCCAGTGAGCATAGACAAATCCACCATCTTCAATCACTTGCTTGAACTCTTCGTAAGAATCTACAGTATGAGTGTTGTCTTGAATCCTCTGATGCGCCGAGTCATATAAATCTTTCTGAATTTGATTCAGCAGGTCTTTGATTCTATTGCCAAGTCCATTGCGATCAACAATATTTTTATCCAGCGTATCACGACGTGCCAGCTCCACATTATTGTTCTCGAGGTCGCGGGGGCCTACGGCAATACGCAGTGGAATTCCTGCTGCTTCATGTTCAGCAAACTTGCGGCCGGGGTTTTGGTTTTCGCGGTCATCAAGCTTTACTCGAATATCGTATTCTTTTAGTTCTTCAATGATGCCATCGCAGTATTCCAATACGTTAGCTTGCTCTTCATCACTTCTCCAAATTGGAACGATGATAACTTGATTGGGTGCCAACTTTGGAGGGATAATCAGTCCCTGGTCATCAGAGTGGGTCATGATTAGTCCGCCAATCAGACGCGTAGAAACACCCCAGCTGGTAGCCCAGACATACTCGTGTTCGCCATCGCTGTTTTGAAACTTGACATCAAAAGCTTTGGCAAAATTTTGTCCCAGAAAATGGGAGGTGCCGGCTTGCAGTGCTTTGTTATCCTGTAGTAGTGTTTCAATGCAATATGTGTCGACTGCACCGGCAAAACGTTCAGCTGCTGTTTTAACTCCGGTAGTAACCGGCATAGCCATGTATTCTTCGGCAAAGGTTCGATACACTTCCAGCATGCGTTTGGTTTCTTCAACGGCCTCTTCTTTAGTGGCGTGGGCAGTATGTCCTTCTTGCCACAAAAATTCCATAGTTCTTAAGAACAACCGTGTCCGCATTTCCCATCGTACTACATTGGCCCACTGATTGATAAGGATGGGAAGGTCTCGATAAGATTGAATCCAATTGCGATAAGAGTCCCATATGATAGTCTCAGAAGTAGGGCGAACAATGAGTTCTTCTTCAAGGCGGGATTCAGGATCAACTTCAACGCCTCCTTCTACGCTTTTAAGTCGGCTATGGGTGACCACCGCACACTCTTTGGCAAAGCCCTCAACATGCTGGGCTTCTTTAGACAAAAATGACTTTGGAATAAACAGCGGGAAGTAGGCATTTTCATGGCCAGTTTCTTTGAACATGGTATCCAGCTGGGCTTTCATGTTTTCCCATAGGGCATACCCATTGGGACGGATAACCATACAGCCGCGTACGGGTGAATGGTCGGCCAGTTTTGCTTCACGAATTACGTCTTGATACCACTGTGAGTAATCTTCTGATCTGTCGGTGATCTTCTTTGCCATGAGTCTGAAATAGAGATTTAAAGCTAAATTTTAAAGACTAAAAATAAGGCGAATAAAAGGAGCCTCAAAAATTAGTTTTGGTGGTTTTACAGTTCAAAGAATGGAGCATAAAAACATAGATATCAACTATGTCTATTGATATTTGGCAGTAAAAAATTCTTAAAGTTTTAATATAAAAGTCTTATATTTGCCAACCTTTGAATTACATG
The DNA here is from genome assembly GCA_034521755.1 of Balneolaceae bacterium. GTDB lineage: Bacteria > Bacteroidota > Rhodothermia > Balneolales > Balneolaceae > JAXHMB01. The sequence continues at coordinate 800,330 of JAXHMB010000003.1, read as the reverse complement.
CCGTGGTAGCTCAGTTGGTGAGAGCGTCGGATTCATAACCCGGAGGTCGGCGGTTCGATTCCGCCCCACGGTACAAACAGAAAAAGCCATACAGCTTATGTATGGCTTTTTCTGTTTAAAGAGTTGCTATAAAAAAAAATTAGCAACCCTCCAATCAAGGACGGGTTGCTAAATATCATCTACAGACGGCTATTACCCCATTTGCACTACTAACATAGGTTGTAGCCGGATATAGTTCAATAGAGAGAAATCGGTATTTTGTCTACGTAAAATTACGTAGATATGAATGATTGGAGATTTAAGAAGCTAAATCATTTTCCAAAGCATAGCGAACGAGTCCCGCTGCATTGCTGATTTCCAGCTTCTGCATAAGATTGCCGCGGTGGGTATCAACCGTACGAGGACTAATAAATAGTTTTTCAGCAATTTCCTGGCTGGTCAACCCTTCAACGATTAACTGTAAGATTTCCAGCTCTCGCTTGGTAATGTTAACAGATCCCGGTTCTGTGGAATGTTGATCTTTTTCGAGAAATGATTGTGTGATCATGCGTGAAATGGGATCGCTGAATACTTGTTGTCCTTTGGCAATAGACTCAATACCATGCAGAAGGTCCGCTTTTTCGGTGTTCTTTAATAAATATCCATCAATACCGACTTCCAGCACTTTGCCAAGAATTTCTTTGTCAATATGCATGGAAAAAATCATCACTTTTACTTTGGGGTCAATAGCACGAATAGCTTTGGTAATTTCAACACCGCCTTTGCCCGGCATGCTGATGTCCAGGACGCAAACATCGGGATCCGTTTCTTTGAAGAGCTCAATGCACTCATCACCTGCAGATGCTTCGCCCACTACTTCAATGTTTTCAGCTGACGCGAGATACGTACTTATGCCATATCGAAGAATTTCGTGATCGTCAGCTATAAGAACTTTTATTGTATCCATGGGTTGCCCCTTAATTGCCCGGTATGAGAAGTCAACTAAAGATGATCTTCCTAGGACTATCTGTAAGATGAATAACTAATGTAATAAGGGAATTTATTAATTGCTATTGAAGCATCAAATTCAACCCGTATAGCGTTATAAGGGCCTTTAATGACCACAAAATAGTACGCAACCAATTGGTTTTTACCAGTTTTGAGAGTTCTATAGTGTTGGCATCAGAATTGATTTTTCTGTGTGCTTGTGCCTGGATAGCAAAAGTGGAAAGCCAGATTAATATAACCAAGCCCAAACCGACTTGATGAATATATCCCAGCGGAAAATTGCCCAAGCTTAATATTATCGACGAAATAAGTTCGGCCAGCATGAAGGGAATAACCACAAGCCCGGTGCGGAAGACATGAAAGGAATGAAAAGGCTGAAAATTTTCACTGTTTACTTTTAAAAAGGAGGGATAGTGCACAACCTGCACAAACCATATTAATCCCGTTAATGCCAGGCTTGATGCAAGATTTATCAGAAACAGATTAATGAACATTATATTCTTTTAGATACAGTAAGCGATTGGTTTACATTATACTTATTTTCAAGCTTTTAAAAGAACAAAATCATAGCAAAGGATTTTAGATTTATGTTGATGAAGCGAACACATACTTGTGGTGAACTAGCGCCCGAACACTCCGGCGAAGAAGTGGTACTAAATGGATGGGTAGCATCACGTCGTGACCTGGGCGGACTAATCTTTATTGATCTCAGAGATCGATACGGGATAACCCAGGTTGTTTTTAATGAGGCTGATGAAAATCTTCACAGTAAAGCTGAACAGCTTCGGACAGAGTTTGTGATTGGCATAAGGGGTGAAGTAAAAGATCGAAGTGAAGAAAATATCAATCCCGAAATGTCTACCGGCGCTATTGAAGTCGCAGCCAATGAACTAGTTATTTATTCGGAGGCAGAAACAACCCCGTTTGAGATTAAAGATGACATTACAACGGGTGAAGAAGTACGGCTTAAGTACCGTTATCTGGACCTTCGTAGGTCGAATATCCAGCGTAAAATGATGCTTCGCTCTGATGCGTATCAGTCTATTAGAGAATATTATCATAACCATGATTTTGTAGAAGTGGAGACGCCCGTACTTATGAAAAGTACGCCTGAAGGAGCACGCGATTATTTGGTACCCAGCCGGGTAAATCCAGGTAAGTTTTTTGCACTTCCACAAAGTCCGCAGACCTACAAGCAACTGCTTATGGTTTCGGGTTTTGATCGATATTTTCAGATTGTAAAATGTTTCCGTGATGAAGATCTGCGTGCTGACCGTCAACCTGAGTTTACCCAGATTGATGTAGAACAGTCTTTTGTGGATGAAGATGATGTTATTGGTATGACCGAAGGCCTGATGACCAAGTTGCTGAACGATACCGTAAATGCTGAGGTAGAAGCCCCGTTTCCGCGCATGACTTATGATGAGGCTATAAAAAGATACGGCTCGGACAAGCCTGACACTCGCTTTGGAATGGAAATCGCAGATTTTTCGGAGATTGTTAAAAATTCTGATTTTAAAATTTTTTCCGGTACAATGAAGGATGGCGGCGCGGTGTTGGGTATTACTGTTCAAGGGCAAGGAGATATGGGTCGTGGTGCTATTGACCGTTTAACGGATGAAGTCAAAGAAAAAACAGGGGCTGCAGGCCTTATTTACATCAAGCTTAATGAGGAGGATGGGATAAAATGCAGCGTTGAAAAGTTTTTGAAAGAAGAAACAATTGATACAATGATTAAAGAGGCCGGAGCTCAAATGGGAGATTTGGTCCTTATTCTTGCCGGCCCGTCTCCCGAGGTGTACAAACAGACAGGCACGCTGCGTTTGATGATGGGTAAAAAATTGGAGCTTATTGATGAAAGTGCATTTAACTTTCTCTGGGTTACAGATTTTCCATTGGTTGAGTGGGACGAAGAAGATGAGCGCTACTATGCCTTACATCATCCGTTCACTTCACCTAATCCCGAAGACATTGATAAGATGAAATCTGATCCTGCAGCAGTTCGGTCCCGGGCCTATGACCTTGTTTTAAATGGCTATGAAATTGGCGGAGGATCAATAAGAATTCATAACAGGGAACTACAGCAGCAGATGTTTGGGTTGTTAGGCATTGATGAAGAAGAGGCTGAAGAACGATTTGGCTTCTTGCTTGAAGCATTCAAGTATGGAGCACCGCCGCATGGAGGTATTGCATTAGGTGTTGATCGTATTATTATGATTTTGGCTGGCGGAACCAGCTTGCGTGATGTGATTGCTTTTCCAAAGAATCAAAAAGCTCAAAGCACCATGGACAATAGTCCGGATACGGTGGGTCAAGAGCAGCTTGACGAGCTGCATATTCAGCTGAAAGATAACATCGAAAAAAATTAACAGAGGATAAGCTTTTGAAGACATTAGGTATTGACGGTTGCAGAGCCGGCTGGATTGCTATCAGTCTGGATGAAGAAGGTGCAGGCTATTGGTTGTTGGAATCTAATGAGGAATTTAAAGAGTTTTTGGAAAAATTTGACCGCATTTTTATTGATGTGCCTATTGGCTTGGAAGACGAGAAGTATGTGCGTGAGTGTGATGAAAAACTGAGAGATCAGTTGGGCCCGAATTATCAGGCAAGCGTATTCAACCCGCCTATTCGTCCCGCTTTGCATGCTCCAACTTATGCCGAAGCTTCCATGACCAGCTATGAAATAACAGATAAGAAAATATCTATCCAGGCATGGAACATTATGCCAAATATTAAAATAGTTGACCAACTGTTGACTTCTGATGATGAGCTAAAAGAAAAAGTCTTTGAGAGTCATCCTGAGCTGCTATTTCAAAAACTGAATGGCGGGAGCTCTATCCTTCAGAAAAAAGCCACAAAAAAAGGATTGCGTCACCGGCTAGGGCTGCTCAAAAAGCAAAGCAAGTATGCTGATGATTTTTTCCGTGATATAAAAGAAGAGTATCGCCGCAACCAGGTTGATGAGGATGATATTGTGGATGCAATGGTGCTTGCTCTTTACGCAAAAAAAAGTCTTGACAGTACCATGCTAACACTTCCTGAAGATCCCCCCGAAGATTCCGAAGGTTTAACCATGGCTATTCATTACGTATAGCTTGCTACTCTTTCTCTTTGTCTTTAAGAATATTCTTATACTTTACGCCTGCTTTATAGACTCGGTTGACCCCATTAAAGGCGGCAATTTTGTAAGCTTCTGTTAGGGTAGGATAATTCATCACATGTTGAATAAAGTAGCGTACATCTCCATCGAGTGACATTACGGACTGTCCAAGATGAATGAGATTTGTTGCCTGATCACCAATGATATGTACACCCAGCAGTTTGAGGGTATCGGTACTGAAGACAAGCTTAAGCAGCCCCTCCGGATGATTGGCCATGTCTGCTTTTGCATTATTCTTAAAAAAGGCACGTCCAATGGTCACATCCAATCCCATAGCTGTTGCATCTTGCTCAGTTATCCCAATATTTGATATTTCAGGCATAGTGTAGATGCCGTAGGGAATTTGATCGGGTACGTCAAGTGCCGGAATACCAAACATGTTACAGGCAGCAAGTCGTCCCTGTGAAAATGAAGCTGAAGCTGACCTGGGGAATCCTGCTACATCACCGGCGGCATAAATACTGTCTATATTGGTTTTGAAAGAATCATCTATAATGATGAACTCTTTATCATCTGTTTCAACTCCCGCCTTTTTAAGTCCAAGTTTTTTTGTATTGGGCTTTCTTCCTCCCATATACAAGACATGTTCGGTTTCTATTACCTGTAAACGCTTGTCACCTGAATTTTGACGAAAGTGAACTTCGGTTGTTGTTCTCAGGGAAGCATCTTTCACGGACTCAACATTTACATCGGTTATTACACCAATGTCTTTTTCTTTTAAAATCTTATCCAGATGCTCCTTAATTTCAGTATCTAAAAAAGTAAAATAGTCTTTTCTGTCGGTTAGTACGGTAACCCTGGTACCCAGTGCTGCAAAGGTTGTAGCATATTCCATAGCATTAACCCCGGCACCGACAATTACCAGCCGGCGGGGAATGTGGGTGATATTTAAAATCGATTCATAGTCTAACACTCTGTTATGGTCAAGCTCAAAATTCTTGGGCTTTACCGGGCTACTTCCGGTACAAAGAAGAATGTAATCTGCAGTATAGGTTTCTGTAGTTCCAAAGTGAGTTGCTACTTCTACTGTGTGTGCATCTGCTATCTTACCGGTGCCGCGGGCCACATCTACTTTATTTTTGATAAGATCATCCTTGGCCTTGCGGTTTTCTTTTTCCAGGATTTGATCTTTGTATTGCAATAAATCGATCATGCGAAACCGGTCGTAGGCCTTTTCGCCATCGTCGCCAAACTGCCTTTTGAATTCAAGGATCGTTTTGGCAGCTTGCCGAAGAGCTTTACTGGGAACGGTGCCTGTATTTATCCAGGTACCACCCAAGTACTTTTCGTCGGATTCAACAACCAGCGCTTTTTTGTCAAACTTCGCACTTTGCATTGCACACGAAAAGCCTGCGGGTCCGCTTCCAATAATAATTACGTCATAATCTTGGGCCATAGTAAGCAACCGGTTATTCTAATTTTGAATTATACTGACCACAAAATAGCAGAATTTTATAAGGATTTCTTCATTAATGATTTATGAAAAGATTAAATAGATGGTGCAATAATTTTTGGAACGATATTTCATCCATATTTGATTACAATACTACGGATATAAAACGACTTTAAGTTGTTGAACAAGAATAATTTATAGATATTTTCAACAGACTTTTCACAAATTTTAAAACCAAATAATTACTGTTATGGCTTTTACACTACCTGATTTACCATATGACTATGATGCACTTGAACCTCATATCGATGAACAAACGATGAGAATTCACCATGGTAAACATCATCAGGGATATACAAATAAACTAAATGCTGCACTCGAAGGTCATCCTTTTGCAGATTTATCAGTAGAAGAAGTATTGCAAAGAATTGATGAAGTGCCTGAAGACAAGCGTCAGGCTGTAATTAACAGCGGCGGTGGTTATGCCAACCACAATCTGTTCTGGACCATTCTCTCACCAAATGGTGGTGGAGAACCAACGGGTGATGTAGCTGATGCCATCAATGATACATTTGGTGGACTTTCCGGACTCAAAAAAGCCTTCAATAATGCTGCAACCGGTCAATTTGGTTCTGGATGGGCGTGGCTGTGCGTAAATGACAGCGGTGACCTGGAAGTACTTTCAACAGCAAATCAAGACAGCCCGCTTATGGACGGTCTTACACCTATTATGGGCCTTGACGTTTGGGAGCATGCCTACTATCTCAACTATCAGAACAGACGCGGCGATTATGTTGAAGCGTTCTGGAACCTGGTAAATTGGGATCAGGTGAATGAAAATTACAATGATGCTGCTTAATTAGTATCCGTTTATCTTTTAAAGAGGCGCTCTTCTATGAGTGCCTCTTTCTTTATTGTGGTACTTCAAAGCTTCATATAAAACCGTTATATTTAAACAACTTAAAATTGAACTAAGACTTAACTGTTATGCAATTTGGATTTGGCGTAGGCCCTGATACTTCATGGATGCGAAAAGAACTTACAGATCTTGGTGTGGAAGAACTGAAAACTCCTGATGATGTAGATCGTGCAATGAACGAATATAATGACGGAACCATGCTGATGGTCATCAATTCTGTGTGTGGCTGTGCGGCAGGGAATGCACGTCCCGGGTTAAAGATTGCCCTGAATGAAGGTGAACACAAACCAGATCATATGGTAACTGTTTTTGCCGGACAGGATAAAGAAGCTACGGCTCACGCACGTGACTATTTTAGCGAATATCCTCCTTCTTCACCGGCATTTGCGTATTTTAAAGACGGTGAAATCAAAGCAATGATTCCACGTCACCGTATTGAAGGCCGCACAAAAGATGAGATCGCAAAAGATCTAACCATGGTATTTGAAGCTTTTGACGGCGAAGAAGAAACGGCTTAAAAAAGTGCAATACGTTAATTCCAAAAGCCGATGGCTGTTTAGCTGTCGGCTTTTTCTTTGTATTGCAACATTGAATCTTAAGTAACAATAATAAAGCCTGTCCGTAAGCTTTAATATAACTCGGGGCTAATATTTCATATATTTACGGGCAAAATTACATCAATTCAAATCTAATTCTAAATACTTATGGCTGATACAAACTTCCCGAATATGGAAGTGCCACCACAATTCAAGAAGTTCAGTAGCAATTTACGGTATATTATTGTTGGTATACTTGTCATTGTTGTGGCATTCTCATCGTTCTTTACCGTTCAACCAGAAGAAGTCGGCATTATTACACAATTTGGTAAATACACACGAACAGCTAATCCGGGGCTGAATTTTAAAATCCCATTTGTTGAAGATGTACGTTACGTACCTGTGCAGCGTCAGCTCAAGCAAGAGTTTGGATACCGCACTACAAGTTCTGGCGTTCGTTCCAGCTATGCCAAGGCCGGTTATACGGATGAATCCCTAATGCTTACCGGTGATCTTAATCTTGCCGATGTAGAATGGGTAGTTCAGTATAGAATCACGGATCCATATAAATTTCTTTTTAAAGTACGCAATGCTGAGCAAACCCTGCGCGATATTTCGGAGGCAGCTATGCGGCAGATTGTGGGTGACCGTACCGTAAATGAGGTACTCACTGTTGGACGTGCTGAAGTGGCTGCCGAAGCAGAACGTATCATACAAAAGATTTGCAATGAGTATGAAACAGGAATTACTATTGAGCAGGTTGTATTGCAGGATATCAACCCGCCTGATCCTGTAAAGCCCTCTTTCAATGCGGTGAACGAAGCCCAACAGCAGCGGGAGACCTTGATCAACGAGGCAAAATCTGCTTATAACAAAGTAATTCCCCGCGCACGAGGTCAAGCACAGGAAACCATTCAAAAAGCAGAAGGTTATGCGCTTGATCGTGTAAACAGAGCAAGAGGTGATGCCTCACGGTTCAATGACCTATACCAGGAATACCTGAAGGCGCCCGAAGTTACCAAGCAGCGTATCTATCTTGAAACATTAGAAGATATCCTGCCAAGGATCGGTAACAAGATTGTAACCGATCAAAATGGTAATAGTGTGCTTCCATTACTGCAAATGCAGTTGGATGGTGCCAAGGTTATCAACTCGAATAAGCAATCATCAAACGATAATTAAGAGAGAACTACACAATGAAAAACTTTAAAGGATTATTTTTACTTGTACTTATTGGAATCGCAGCTCTTGTCGCTCTCGATGGATTTTACATTGTTGATGAGACCGAGCAGGTCATCATTACTCAGTTTGGTGATCCTGTTGGCGAAGCCATTACCGAGCCGGGCATGAAATTTAAAACCCCATTTATTCAAAAAGCCAACTACTTTGACAAGCGCTATCTCGAATGGGATGGCGACCGTAATCAGGTTCCTACACGAGATAAAAAATTCATCTTTGTAGATACCTATGCCCGCTGGCAAATTACCGATCCGTTACAGTTCTTTAAGCGGTTGCGTGATGAACGCGGCGCGCAGTCTCGGCTGGATGACATTCTGGATGGAGAAACCCGAAATGCTATTGCATCGCATGATTTGGTAGAGGTAGTGCGGTCCACCAATCGCGCTCCCAATGCAGATGCCACCACCATAGAGATAGTTGAAGATTCACTGGAAAATATTTCAGTAGGCCGTGATTCTATCCAAATAGAAATTCAGAAGCTTGCTAACGAGCGGGCCAAGGATTTAGGTTTAGCTATCCTCGATTTCCGTTTCAAACGCATCAACTATGTAGAAGATGTTCGCCAGACGGTATATGATCGCATGATCAGTGAACGGAATCGTATTGCTGATAAATTTCGGTCTGAAGGTCAGGGTGAGGCGGCGCGCATCAACGGTGAGAAAGAACGCGAGCTGAAGTCCATTCAGTCAGAGGCTTTTAGAAGGGCTCAGGTAATAAAGGGCGAAGCAGATGCCCAAGCAGCTAATATTTATGCCAATGCTTACGATCAGTCCAGCTCTTCACGAAGCTTATATAGTTTTATTCGATCGATGGAAGCTTATCAAAATGTCTTTGATAAGCAGACCTCTATAATTCTTTCGACAAACAGTGACTTTTACAAGTACTTGAATGCGATGGATAATTAGGCTTTGTACTAAGGGGCATTCCGAACTTCGGTTTGAAATGACTCCCTCTTATCTATTCCATTTCATCGAGTACGCGAAAAGCGACTTCCTTACTTCGCGAAGTATCAATCTGGGCCTCCAGTTTCATGAGCAGGCTGTACAGACCTAAATGCACTTTAGTGCTGTAGATAAAGTTTTTGTCTCCCCGCGGTTCATCCATGATGGGCGGCTCTTTGGCAAACTCATTCAATCTTTTTTTGAAGTCTGGATCTCCGAAATCAAACGCGTCATCTAGATAAGGGCGAGCAAAGGTATTGCCGTAATTTTTACAAAACTGAAAGAATTGTTCTTCTTTTTCGGGTTTATCCGGGTTTGCTCTTATAATGTCCAAGTCAATGTACAGCTGACGAATTTCAGCTTCGCTTTTTTCTAAGTGGGTAGGCAATAGCTGCATATACATCTTGCTGAACTCCGGTGGGAATTTCTTTACGCAGCCAAAATCGATAACTCCAAGACGGCCATCTTCACGAAGTAAAAAGTTGCCCGGATGCGTATCTGCATGGATAAAATCACGTTGCTGTACTTGCTCATGAAAGAAATCCCAGAGCAGCTGCCCAAAATGATTTTTCCGTTCTTGTGAGGGGTTTTCATCTAAGAATTCTTTAAGATGCTGTCCCTCTAAAAACCCCATGGTCAAAACTTTTTGGGTAGAAAACTCTTCGTGCCATACCGGAGTAACGATCAGGTCCTGATCAAATCGGTTGTGGAAGTAATCCAAGTATTTGCCTTCCTGCAGGTAATCCGTTTCCTCAAAAAGCGTATTTTGAATCTCATCAAAGTATTCATCAATATTCGCCCCTTTTTTGATAAAACGTTTTAATAACGTCTTGGCAATGCTGAGATCTGATTCAATAGTATTTCGAACGTTAGGATACTGAATTTTAACAGCTACTTTTTCTCCGGACATCAGCCGGGCTTGATGTACTTGCCCGATTGATGCTGCTGCAATCGCCTGAGAGCTAAACTCTGTGAATACCTTCTCGGGATAATCACCCAGTTCTTTCTTAATTATAGATCGGGCTAGTGCTTTGTTAATAGGAGGGACGCTGTACTGGGCTTCACTCATTACTTCAGCAAACTCCTCAGGCAGCATACCCTGGTCCATACTTAGGGATTGGGCAATTTTAAGGGCGGTACCGCGAAGCTTGGTAAATTCTTTAAAAACTTCTTTCGCATTTTCAGAATGAAATTCTCGGGCCTCATCGGAAGTTTCTGTTTTGCCGGACTTCTTTTTTAAATACCGTTTGGCATAATTGGTACCCAACTTTAAGCCGGTCTTGGCAAAAATCTTACCGCGGTCCAGTTTTGATGAGGGAAAATCGTCGCTCATTAATCTCGTATTTCAATTTTTGAAGTGATAGTGTCCCAAAAGGGAATATTCCGGGTGATGATACCATTCGTTACCAGAAATTTGATCAGCTCAAATCCTTTATCCACAACGGGGCTGTACATGATTTCCTGTATCATAGCCGTGAGCTTATCTGTCAGCTCCATAGTAAGTTCTTTCCCTTCGCTGTCGTCATCAAGCCAGAAGTTTATCAAGTATAAATACTTCTTACGCAGCAGTTGAAAGAAAAGTGGACGCATGACCAAAGAGCTGCTGGCTGAAATACGGGTGTCGTTTCTGAAAAAATGTCTGAGCATCTGTTCTATGTATTTTTCATAACCAGTGGTAGAAAAGTTATGAACGACCTCAGATTTGAAGGTAGCCTCAACAAACTCTTGTTGTTCTTTCATCATATCAAATGAGGCATAGGTAAAATTGGAAAGCTTTTCGCTGAGAGAATACGTTTCAAAATCGTCTATCTCTTCAATCATAAAACGGTAACGAATTACCAGCGAAGCATAATAAAATTGAAGCACTGCTTTTTTATTGGGAAAGTAATCGAAGATCTCGGCCGGATCTAACTCCAGTTCTTTGGCGATGTCTTTAAAGGTGAAGCTCCCATTATTTTTTACATACAGATGGCAGGCTATCTCGGTGATGTCCAACTTCGTCTGTAATTTTTCAAGGTCTAAATCTTCAAACATACGCTATATGTGCTTGTGGATAGAATGCGAAACCACACCCCATATTTCATAATCCAGGTCATTTGTGATGGCTGTGGCATTTTTCTGGTTTTCTTTAGTACATAAAAACATGGTGCCTTTACGTTTTTCCAATCTTCGCAAGGTATGTTCACCTTCCAGTATTACTACCACGAGGCAGCCTGAAAATGGTTTCAAGGATCTGTCAACTACCAGAATATCTTGCGAATAGATACCGATATTGTTGAGTCCGTTGCCTTTTACACGGACGAAAAAAGTAGCTGCAGGCCGACGAATAATATGTTCGTCCAGCGAGAGTCTTTTTTCATAATGATCACGGGCCGGAGAAGGAAAACCGGTTTCTTTAGAAAATTTTGCTTCCTTGTCATGCTTATACCGTTCTATATCGCCCGAATAAATATCGGTTATTTGAAACTCATCCATAGCTGTCAATTGTTAGTGCACTATCGCAACAAAGAACTATACGTATTAAATTCCGTTTTGATATAGGAAATTTTTAGACATTTTAGAGCAACGATAAAGTTAATAGAATTATATATGGATATAGCAGCTTTTATGGGGTGGACGCTTCTCGGTTTTTCCGGTATGGAGGTAGTATCTTATCTGGTGCACCGGTTTTTATTTCACGGCTTGTTTTGGAAAATTCATCAGACGCATCATGAAGCGCATCACGGACTTTTTGAGATGAATGATATTTTTTCGTTGTTCTTTGCTGCCGTCTCAATTGGGTTGATGTACTGGGGCTCAGCTAACCCATTGATGTCTGTGGCTTTTCCAATAGGTTTAGGTATTGCCATTTATGGCATTTTGTATTTTGTCATCCATGATTTATTTGCCCACAAGCGTTTTGTTCCTTTCAAGAGCGACAGCAAGATAATGCGGTTGATTCGGCGTGCCCACCAGAATCATCACCAGTCAGTCGATAAAAAGGGGCAGGAGCCATATGGCTTGTTTTTGTTTCCCTATGATGAATATCCCGAACGGAAAAGGAATTCATAATTATATGTCATCCTGTGTTCAGGAAGTTTGCTGATCAGCATAACACAACATGTTTTTTCTTTGTTAAGAAATCTGATCAAAAACTCTTTTAGCTTGTTCCATATGTCTGCGGGTATGTGCTTCTGTAACGGCAATACATTCTGCTACAGTCATACCGACAAAAGAAAGCAGGGGATTTGAAACTTTAATGCTGCTTAGGTCAATATGATTCTTTTGAGCAGTTTTAAGATGTTTTAGAAAGGCATTTTGCTGGTCAAGAAAATCTTGCACAATTTCTTCTTTTTTAATTGCCGATCCATTTTGTGGATGAAAAGCTCCCGGTGCTTTTGACTTAACTGAGATCGGTGGTTCTAGATATTGTACAAACCATTTCATATGCAAGCGCAGCGACAGAGGATTTTCCGGTTGGCTTTCACCGGGGTTGCCCATTTCCATTCCTTGTGTAACTTTCTCAAGATAGAGGTTCCCTGTTTGGATCAAGTGGCTATAACATTCCCCAATCGACCATTGATCCTTACCGGGTTTTAAAGAGAAGATCGTTTCGTCTATTCTTCGAAAAAAATCCTGGCTTGATTGTATAGCCTTTTCAAACTGTTGTATAAAGTACTCAAAAGAAGCAGGATATGATTTTCCCATGGAAACTTAGGCTGTGTTTATGATTAGTATTACGTAAAATGATTCAAAAAGCTAGTAATCATGTTATTAATTCAAAATATTTATTAGTTAATTCCATTGCTATCGGGAAAAGATTGTTTCAAATATCACCTACAAAAATATCTTTTTACTATGAATAGATTCAATATGCGATCATTTGGCAGGTATATCACGTTTGTTGATATTTATAAGTTTATTTTGTTTTAGCAGTTCTTTGGCTCAAAATAAACAGCTTACCTTTGAGGACGTCATGAAATGGGAGGATATTTCAGATACCCAAATATCGGCAAATGGAGAGTGGATTGTTTATAGTGTTTGGCCGGATCGCGGTGATGGGGAAGTCCGTGTCCGAAGTGTCAGTAATGATCAAATGTTTACCATTGAGTTAGGTAATAATCCTAAAATCACAAAGAATGGACGCTGGGTTGGTGCTGAAATAGAAATACCGCTGGCGAAGCAGTTAAAAGCTAAAAATGGAAAAGCAGGTCGTCAGGGCATGAGTTTGTTGAATACAACATCCGGTGAGACTATTTCAATGGACAGTGTGCAGTCTTTTACATTTTCCAATGATGGCAAGTGGTTGGCTATCCATCGGTACCAATCCAAAGAAATTGAAGACCTCAAATCAAAGAATAAGCAGCTGGGTACCGAGCTTATTGTAAGAAACCTGGCTGATGGGTCTGAGTTGTCAATTCCATTTGTCTCATCGATGTCGTTTGACAGTACCTCAAGTCATCTAGCTTATTCAGTAGTAGATACTTCCGCCCAAAATGGAATATATGTGCGCGATCTTTCCGATGCTAGGACAGAGCAAGCAGTTCATCAACAGGAACATGGATTTTATAACAATTTGAGCTGGGACGATGGGACTCAGCGTCTGGCTTTTGTTGAGTCAACACTGGATGATGATTTTGAACCGGGTGATGCTAATTTACATCTGTGGAATGCCAAAAACGAGCAACTGCAAACATTGGTCAGCCATGAAGAAACACCAGGAGGATGGGCATTGCGAAGCAATAACAATTTAGATTGGACACAGGATGGTGAGCGTCTCTACTTTGGATTTATGGATCAGGAAATGGTTAATGCTATAGAGGCAAATGCCCAAAAAGACACTACAGAGTCTATTGATATTTATGATCGGGAACAGATTCTGGATGAGAAAGGGGTAGATGTTTGGCACTGGGATGACCCGCTCATTAAGACGCATGAAAAAAACACCTGGAACTACCGCAAGAATCAGCTTTATCGAGCGGTTTATCATATCAATGATAACAAGTGGGTTCAGCTGGCAGATAAACAGATGCCTGATGTTGATGTAAGTGAAAATGCAAATGTTGCCTTGGGAAGTTCGAATATTCCATATCGTAAATTGATGACATGGTCAGGTTTTTTTGATGATGTTTTTGTAGTGAATTTACAATCAGGTGAAAGAACGAAAGTAGCCGAAAAATTGCGTTCAGGTGCAGAACTGTCCCCCGGCGGGAATTTTGTCGTCTTTTACAGAGACAAAAACTGGCATCTCTATGATATTAACGAAGACGTTTATACAAACTTGACGGAGAGTTTGGACATCCCTTTTTATAACGAAGATCATGATTATCCATCTCCGGCACAGGGCTATGGAGTTGCAGGGTGGATGAAAAGTGATGATGCCGTGCTAATTTATGACAAATACGACATTTGGAAATTTCCTACAGACGGAGGGCAACCGATTAATCTTACAGAAGATGGACGAGACCGGCAAATAAGTTACCGTATCCAACAGCTTGATCCTGAAAAGTGGGCCTATGGAAAAAGGGAAGAATTATTGCTTGAAGGATATTATGAGAAGAAAAAGACCTATGGATTTTACACGCTGAGGCTAAATAGGACAGGCACACAAAAACGACTGGAAGAACCCAAAAAGTTTGACTTCATTGCAAAAGCTGAAGACAGTAATCGTTTCTTATACACCAGGGAAAGCTATGACGAGTACCCCAATGTATGGTTAAGTGACGACATCAGTTTTAAAAATACCCAACAGCTTACCAGTCTGCACATGGATTTGCATGATACCTACAACTGGGGAACAGCTGAACTTATTAAATGGAAAAGCCTTGACGGCAAAGATATTCAGGGAGCAGTCATCAAACCCGATACCTATGAAGAAGGAAAGAAATACCCGGTGTTGATTTATTATTATCGGTTTTTCTCACAGCGAGCCTATGAATTTAACAGCATTACGAATGATGATCGTCCCACATTGCCCCAGTGGGTAAGTGATAATTATGTAGTGTTTTTACCAGACATTCGCTTTGAAGTAGGAGAACCGGGATTCGCTTCGACCAAAAGCTTGGTGCCGGGAGTGCATAAGCTCATTGAAATGGGTATTGCAGATCCGGACAAGCTGGGACTGCACGGGCATTCGTGGAGCGGCTATCAGACGGCTTTTATGGTAACACAAACCGATATTTTTGATGCTGCCATTGCTGGTGCACCTGTCTCCAACATGACCAGCGCCTATAGCGGAATTCGCTGGGGATCAGGATTGGCCCGACAATTTCAATATGAGCAAACCCAAAGCAGGTTGGGAGGGAGTTTATTTGAATATCCTGAACGCTATATCGAAAATTCACCGGTCTTTTATGCTGATCGTATTGAAACTCCCATGCTGATTATGTTTGGTGATGAAGATACTGCGGTTCCCTGGTATCAGGGAATAGAGTTATATCTGGCATTGCGCCGTCTCGAGAAAGATGCTGTATTTCTTCAGTATCGAGGAGAGCCGCATCACCTGCAGGAGTATGCAAACAGGCTGGACTATGCTATTAAAATGAAAGAGTATTTCGATCATTATCTAAGAGGTGAAAAAGCTCCGGACTGGATAACAGAAGGCGTGCCTTACAGAGGGAAGTAACAAGCTTTAGTAATGAATAATGAGTGATGGGTAAATATTACTTGTCACTCATTACTTGTTAGGTACCCTTTCCAAATATTAGTCGTGAGGGAGTTCAACTCTCCAACCTTCTTTTAATTTTCTTGAATAAGATATTTTCTTTTTAAACCCATGATACGCTGGTATGATTGATCAATTCGTTGCTCCGAAATAATTCCTTCGTCTATCAGTTCAGTGATAATTCTATGAGCTTTTGAAGCAATATTTTCATCAAAAACAGAATTGTTGGCAAAAACCAGCATGTCTACTCCGGCCTGAATGCTCAGCTTAATGGTTTCTCTGAGCCCATATTCTTTGCGAATGGCTCCCATTTGCAGGTCATCAGAAACAACTACGCCCTCAAATCCAATACTATCCCTCAATAATCCATTTATGGTAGGTTCTGAAAGGGTCGCGGGATAAGTAGAATCCAGCTTTGTATTAAAGATGTGAGCTGTCATGATCATATCAGCTAAGTCTTCTTCAATAATCTCTCGATATGGTATGAGTTCTTTTGGCTGCCAGCTGGTACTGACATCCACTACTCCTAAATGAGAGTCACCTTTTGAGCTGCCATGGCCCGGAAAGTGTTTGAGTGATGTTAGAATTCCCCTTTTGTTTAATTCCTTAATAAATATTTTGGCCTGTTTTGCAACTATCTGTGGGTTATCCGAAAAGCTGCGTTCCAGTTTTCCAATTACAGGGTTCTCTGGATTTATATTTACATCAACCACCGGGGCCAGGTTTGTATTGATACCTAAGTTTTTAAGAGTTTGAGCCATCTTATGGGCATAGTATTGGGTGCTGTCCCGGTTATTTAAGCTTCCCAGATACTGCGCTGATACCGTTTTATCAAACCCGTGCTTGGGCTTCAAACGTTTAACTTTTCCGCCTTCCTGATCTATGGAAATAAAAAGAGGAATATCGGCATAACCCTGAAGGGTTGAAGTGAGTTTTTTTACTTGTTTAGGAGAGACGATATTTCGGATGCTGGTATCAGCAGGCACATCATAATCGAAGAGTATTACTCCTCCTATATGATTATCAACTATATCCTTTACAATCGGGCTTTGTTGATTAATAGATGTTCCGCGAAAGCCTATCATTAGCATTTGGCCGATTTTTTTGTCCAATGAAACACCAGGATTCTTCTGGGCACTGGCACACCCAAAGATTGAACTAAAGAGAAATGTTAGTATTAAGACTTTAACCGTGTGTTGACCCATAATTCAAAAATTATTCTAAAAAGAATGCTTTTAAAGGTACAAAAAGCAGTTTTTAGGTCATATTAATAGGTTGATAAAAAAAATATTTTTTTTGTAACAATTAGGTAACAAAGTTCTCTTGTAAATAAGGTTGGTTGGGTAAAGGTGAATTTTTCCCCAATCAGTAGTTTTAATTAGTTACTCATCAAGCTTTATACGAGGAGTCCCTAAATGGATAATCAAATGCAATTCCATAATAATATTTTTGTGTTAAGTATTTTAATTTCAATTCAATTATATATTATATTATTAGATTATCTTAATAAACAAGTTTTTTAATTCTCATTTAGTATCTTGATGCAAGGATATTAAACTAAAATATAAGCTAGAATAATGATTGAGAGCATAGAACATAACGACATTGAAGAGAAGATTGACCGATATGTAAATGGTCAACTCTCGGAGAAAGAAATTGAAGAGCTTTGGATAGAGCTTATTCAAGATGAATACCATCTCGATTATCTCAAGAGTGTTGCTAATCTTAAAGAAGCTGTTAAGAATAAGAAAAAGCAAAAAGAGAAGGCACAAGTTCGGAGATATTGGAGTTACAGTGCCGCAGCAGTCATTATTGTATTGGTAACCGTGTTGTCTGTATTTAATATTCCCGGACTGGATTCCTCGGCTTCTGTTGAGCCTATAGCCAGTATTGAACTTGATTATTATCGTTCTGCTGACGGGACATTATCTGATAATGGAGAAGATAAACAGGTAATAAGTGATGCTATAGCTTTGGCTAATACCGGAAAGTTTGATCAGGCAGTATCTCTTTTAAATACTGAGCTTGAAAAAGCTTCTGATATTGAATGGAAGGCTGAGCTGAATTTAAATCTTGGATCTCTTTATTATAATGAGGGCAGCTACCAGAAATCGACAGAGTATTTTCAAAATGTGATTGCTGCAAAAGAATCGGTAAATGTGCTGGTTCTTGAAAAAGCGTATTGGTATTTGGGGAATGCATACTTTCAGCTTGACAGACTTAGTCAGGCACAACAGAATATTCAATCAGCTTACGATCTTAATGGTGCTTATCGCCGAGTTGCCAAGAGCTACCTTGATGCATTGGCCACAGCAAAGTAACTTGAACAGTTTTATACTTTTTAGGCTCTGGAATTTATTTCAGAGCCTTTTTTTATTGGCAATTATTTTAACTGGCTTTGTCGCTTAAATAAGGAGAAGGCTACGAAAAGTACAAAGTAAAGCATAAAGGAAGCCGCGAAATAGAAATTGGCTTTCTCATAAGGTTCAATAATTGGAGACTTATCGCCAATCAGCATATAGGGTCCCCAGAAATGAGGATTTGCATTCTTTTCTTTGATGAAGTGAACCTTGGTAAGCTGCAATGCTTCTGTTTTTGATTTACCCTGATTTAAGTAATCATAGAATTTAATAGCGAATTCTGATGCCATCATATCATTAACAGACCAAAGGTTAAGAACCAATGATTTAGCTCCTGCATACCTTAATGCCCGGCTGATACCCATAATACCGGTTCCCTGCAGATAGGACCCTGATCCCGATTCGCAGGAATTGAGCATAATCATTTCATTATTAAGATTCAGCTCAAACAGTTCATAAGCAAAAATTTGTCCCGGGAAATCGGTATCAGAGCTGTCGCTTTTCGAGCTCATATAAAGAGTTGAATAAAGCGGGTCCTGTTCAGAGATTTCACTATGGGTGGCCAGGTGTAGGATTCTTGCATGGGGAGCGGAAGCTTTAAAAGCTGACTCTGATGATTCTTCATCTATAAAAGCTTTACGGTTTTTCAGGCTGCTAAGATTAGCTGCAATGTTATTAACCTCACTTTTGGCGAAGGGAAGGGGGACCAGGTTTTTGTTTTTATTATCATCAAAGGTTGAGAGACCATATCCCGCAAAACCAAACGCATAGTCTGCATTTGACTTTGTATCTGCAATAAAATCGTTTATAGAGGTTACATAATGCGTGTTAAACCGTTCAACAAAATAAGTGGCCTCACCATAGCTGTATTCTTCCGCAGGTCGTTCAAGAGGAAGGATATCAATGGGAAGTTCAAATAAATAGCTATCCGGAACAATAGTAATGGTTGTAATCCATTTTGGAAGCTCACCAAGCTCTAACAGGTTAGAAATTTTATATAGTTGATTAAGATTTGTATTACCGTTTGAAAGATTCGTAATGGCATCTTTAAAGAGAGACCGATTGGTTGAATCAAGCCGCACTTTGTTAATCTCTGTACTGCGTTTAGTGACCTTGCCTATATAATACCAGTCATTAAGTTCAGTGATATGCAGAACAACTTCAGAACCGCTAAGTCGGTGCTGAATATCATTAAGAGAGACAGACTGATTAGTTGTAAGCTTGGATATTTTTTGATCCAGGGCTTGTTTTTGAATGTTTAACCGGTCTATTCTTCTTTTAATGATGGGTTTTCGCTCATCAGAAGCTACCAGTTGTTGTCGGCGAAGCGCATCCAGTTCATTCGTCAATCGTTGATATTGGGTAAGTTCGGCCTCATTAAGCAAGCTGGACTTTACCATCGGGTTCCGGTACAGGGCGGGATCATTAATTGTCTTAAGCTTATCAAGCGTTTCTATGGCCTCCTCATTCCGGTTGGTTTTGATAAGCAGGTCAACCATTACGTCAAAGGCTTCCAGGTATTCAGGCTCAATATTCCAGAATCCTGATTCTACACTTGTACTTGCCTTGGCACGTGGTATCACTTGTTCAATAACAGGCTGCAGTATTTCATAGGCTCTTTCATAGTTACCCGTACGCGATAAATAATTCGCCTCTACAGTTTTTGCTTTTACAATTTGAATGAAAGTAGATTGATCAAGAGAGCCTTTTTGTATGTTCTTAATTATTTCTTTTGCTAAATATATTTGATTGGTTTGGAGATAGATCCCAGCCTCATCTACTAATGCATCTAAATAGCTACTATGGATTTTCTCGTTCTTTGATGTAGTTCTTGAATTTTTTTAAAAAATGATAGGGCTTTATCATAGTTTTGATGTTTTCTATATAGTTTTGCCTTCTGAAATAAAAGACTCTTTTGAAATGTAAAGTTTGCATTTTCTCCCAAAAGAGAATCAGCTTTTTCAAAGTTCTCGAGTGCTAAACTAAAGTCATTTTTAACATCACGTTGAAATTCTCCAGCTGAAATAAAAACTTTAGCAAGTTCTTCTTCATTATTCATATTAGCAGAGATCTTTTTAGCTCTATTTAAATAGCGTAATGCTGCGTCATTTTCTTTTATATTTACATAATAGACATAAAGATTTTTGAGAATGCTTAATTGATGGGAAATATTATTTTCTTCTTCTGCAATCTCCAAAGATTTAAATTGCCATTCCAGGTATTTATTGAACTTACCACTCATCCAATATCCTATACCCAGATTATTATATAGACTGGATTTATTGATCGGAATATTTTTTTCTTCAGCTTCTTGCAGTACTCTAAGATTAATATCCCTGGACTCTTCAATTTTTCCAATGTTATATAGACTGACAGCCTGATTTTTTAGAGCATTTAGTTTGATATCTTCTCTGCCAAGATAAGCTGCTAGAGGGACTGTGAAATTTCTAGAAATATTTAAACTCTTATCATAGTATCCAAGCCGGTATATGGAATAGTCTAATGCCCGATAAAGGTTTAATCGATAAGAGGAATTGGGAAGCAGTTTATCTTCCATTATTTGTGAATAAAGCTGAAGGTTTTTTTCATGCAATTTTAGAATAAAGTTAGCACGAACAAGGGCAGCTGAAAGAAAAGAATGTGTAAGATTAGAGCTAGTACTTTTAAAACCAACCTCATTCCAGAAATCCGCAAATTTAGAAATGAACTCTGATTTCAGATAACCGGCTCCTTCGTAGAAAAGGATAAAGTGGATAAAAGGTTCTTGATTTACCGGCACTAAGCTTGAGTTAATGTTATCCCCGGAAGTTATAGCATCAACAATCTCCCGATAATTTATTTCCTGGCTGGAATTTAGGCTAAATTTGTTTTCAAACTGAGAAACAGTTTTTCTTTTATCCTCTCGGTCATCGGTGCTTAATAATGTGGCTATTAGCAATTGAGGAGAACCGATATCAAAAGTGAGTCTCCTCAAAAGCTGATGATGGGACAGGCTGGTGTCCCGGAAATGGTCATATATTTGTTTATTAAAGCGACTGTTAGCTAAGTATTTTGCTATGTATTTACCATTAGCTGTGCTGCTTTTACTCAAAACGCTTAGCGCCCACAGGTTGGAATAGGTATTCCTGTCTGATTCTATATTGTTGATATATATCTGTGCCTGTTTTTCACCCTGTACAGCAACAGAAGTATCCGGAGCTGCTTCAGGTAACGAAAAAAGACCCAAAACAATGATAAGTAAATACATATGAGGTACCTAGATTTATAGATACAAGCTATAGTAATCTACAAATCTTGCATTTGGATTGAAATAGTAATTCAACCCGATATTTGGTACCGGGCCAGTACTCTGTAGATGATTTTTGAAACAGGGAACTGGGCCGCCTGGCAGATTTACGTTTTTAATTAGTCGAGGATAGGTTCATCCACGATCGGATCCATGCTATTGACCGTTGTCGGTGCCGAATCCCTGGTCAGCGTTCGGAGGCGTTACCTGCTGAACCTGTGGTTCTTGTTGGTCCAGTCCGGCATCGGTGACCGAAGCGCATCCGGTAGCGAGAGCGAAAATGCAAGTGATAGCGAGTAATTTAGTAGAGAGCGATTTCATAATAGTGTACCTGTATAATTTTAGTGGTTAAGAGAGTGTAATGATAGATTATTTAGTCGAGGATCGGTTCATCTCGAATCGGATCCATGCTATTATCGTTGTCGGTGCCGAATCCCTGGTCAGCGTTCGGAGGCGTTACCTGCTGAACCTGTGGTTCTTGTTGGTCCAGTCCGGCATCGGTGACCGAAGCGCATCCGGTGGCAAGAGCGAAAATGCAAGTGATAGCGAGTAATTTAGTAGAGAGCGATTTCATAATAGTGTACCTGTTATATTATTAGTTGTGTTATTTTAAGTTGTTTTGAGAGTGATATTTCTAAAGACAGTAATACCATACCCCGATATAAAGAGTCTTTTGAATGATAAATGTTACAAAATAAATGCTTGTCTGAGTAAAAAGACCCAGAAAATTTTTTTGTAACAAAAATCGTAAATAACTTTTTAATTAGTTATATGAATATACATATTTTTCGATTTTAAAAAATATATAGTATAACATGTAAATTTATTAATGATAATTTTATTAAATGAATATAAAACCTTTTTAGATATAGGCAAGATTGCTTTTATTGTCCAACAGCCGCTGTAAAATAATGTTTATTCTTCTTTGGATGATACCCGCAGACTTATATATTTATTAATCCATTTTGCAGTGAGTTAGACTTAAACAACAATTTAATATCTCACTTATCTACAATACGAAGGCTTTCTTAACCATTGAGCACCAAACGATTAGATTATTCGGAATTAGTATTTGCGCTTCAGGAAAATGAGCAGGGCAAAGCAAATGAGCTGTTAAAAGAGCTTTTGCCCAGACTCAAGGACTACCTGCAGGTTACGATGAATGCTGAAGAAAAAGAAGCTGAGGAATGTATTCATCAGGCTTTTCTAAACGTATATGAGCAAATAATTCAGGATAACATTCGAAAAGAGAAATATATCTTCAGTTATTTGTTGAGGGCTTGTAGAAATGAATATCTTAGGTATAGCAAGCATCAACATCGTTTTCAGTCAGCTGAAGATGACGATCCGGATTATATTATGAAGCCTGCCCAGCAAATAGAAAACCTGCTTGATCAGGACCGAGAGCGTATTTTGGCTGAATGTTTGGAAGAATTACAGGATAAGTCCCGTCGTTTTATAGAGTATTTTATTGATAAGCCCGATGCAACCACAAAGCAGGCCAGCAAGCACTTTAAGATTACCGGAGCAAATGTACGGACGAAGAAATCACGCATTATTAGCCGTTTGCATCACTGTTTTAAGAGGAAGTGGGACCGCTGATTACAGTAGAATAGAGATATTGAGCTGATTTCCTGTGATACTAATATTATTAAGCAAGTTATGTAAAGTCTGGCTGTGTGAATTGTGAACAGCATATAAAATAGCATCAAAAACAAGCAGGAAACCTCCCTGAAGAATCAATGCCGGACCCTATATTTGTAAACTGATTGCTAATTTTACGTTTTCTCCATAAACAAGCTCAAACCCATCCGAAATGCCCAGTGCTACAAGGTGTTGAACAAGCACATCATAGGGCTTTAGAACGGGATCTCGGCTTTAGGGTGCTGTTTTATTAATTGCGGCGTCTTTATATAGCTGCCTCTATCAATTCAAGGGCATTGATGGGTACAAAATAGATGCGGCTGAAATGCTCCGGCTAGGGAGAATTCCTTTTTTGCCATTTACTACCGCTTTCCAGACTTCACGCTGATAATCAAAGGCTTTCGAACCTTGTTGGTCAAACCAGTTTTCAATTGTTTTTCCGGCGTTCTTGTTCATTCCGTGAGAAAGAATTTATTTCAGTAACAGATAGTAACAGGAATTTCTCACTAATCATTTAGCATAAATCTTTCTGAAACGTTACATGAATAAGAATTTTAAAGAACAAGGAAATTTGATTTATTTAGAAGTCATCAATTAAATATTAGGTGTCAACTGTAATTAAATACTAGAGTTATGGGATTTACGATTCAATCATTTGACGAATACAAGGAAGTGTATCAAAAAAGCATCACTGATAAAGAAAGCTTCTGGGCTGAATATGCCGAAACTTTTGACTGGCACGAAGAGTGGGACGAAGTGCACAGCGGCAGTATGAAGGAAGGCAATATTAAATGGTTTGAAGGCGGCAAAGTCAATATCACTGAGAACTGTCTGGATCGTCATCTGGATGAGCACGGCGATAAGGTAGCCTTCTATTTTGAGCCAAATGAACTGGATGATGAGAAGCGATCTCTCACTTATGAAGAGCTGCACGAAGAAGTCTGCAAATTTGCCAACGTGTTGGAATCCAAAGGCATCGGAAAAGGAGACCGTGTAGCGATTTATATGGCAATGACACCTGAAATTGCTATTGCTACGCTGGCCTGCGCTCGAATTGGAGCCGTACATTCTATTGTTTTTGCTGGATTTTCAGCACAGTCGCTGGCTGATCGCATTCAGGATTGTGATGCCAAGATGCTTATTACCAACGATGGACTGGAGCGTGGTACCAAGCTGGTTCCTCTTAAAGAGATTTCTGATGAAGCGCTTCAAAACTGTCCCACTATAGAAAACGTAATTGTGTGCAAGCGTGTAGGTAACGACATTAACTGGGAAGAAGGTCGCGATGAATGGTGGCATGACCTGATGGATGGAGCGAACACTGAGCACAAAGCTGTTCCTATGGACGCTGAAGACCCACTTTTTATTCTCTACACTTCAGGATCTACCGGAAAACCCAAAGGGCAGGTGCATACCTGTGGCGGCTATATGATTTATACCAGCTACAGTCTGCGCAACGTATTTCAAATTAATGATGAGGATGATGTGTACTGGTGTACCGCCGATGCGGGATGGATTACCGGTCACTCGTATATCATTTACGGTCCGCTGTTGAATGCTGTGACAGGCGTCATTTTTGAAAGTACGCCTATGTATCCTGATGCGGGGCGTTTGTGGAAGGTATGTGAAAAATATGGAGTCACCCATTTTTACACAGCACCTACTGCCATTCGGGCATTGATGAAAGAAGATATTGAGCATGTAACCAAGCATGATTTAAGCTCACTGAAAGTACTGGGAACCGTAGGTGAACCCATCAATGAAGAAGCATGGCACTGGTATGATGAGAAGATAGGTAATGGTAATTGTCCTATTGTGGATACCTGGTGGCAGACAGAAACGGGCGGCATGATGATATCACCGCTGGCCGGTATTACGCCAACCAAACCCGGTTTTGCAACGCTCCCCCTGCCCGGTATTGAGCCTGCGCTTATGGATGATGACGGCAACGAGATTACAGAAATCGAGGCACAGGGTAACCTGGTGATCAAGCAGCCGTGGCCCGGAATGACGCGCGGTATATGGGGCAACCATGAGCGTTATATGAAAACTTATTTCAATAAATATCCCGGATATTACTTAACCGGGGATGGCTGCCGACGCGATTCAGATGGTTACTATCGCATTACAGGCCGTGTGGATGATGTGCTGAATGTATCGGGTCACCGCCTGGGTACGGCAGAAATAGAAAATGCTATTGATGAACACAAGAAAGTAGTAGAGTCAGCAGTAGTTGGTTATCCTCACGATATAAAAGGAGAAGGAGTATATGCTTTTGCCATTTGTGATGATGGGATTGAAGACCCCGAAGCTTTTAAGAAGGAAGTCAATGACTTAATCACCAAAATTATTAGTCCCATTGCCAAAGCGGATAAATTCCAGATTGTCTCTGACCTCCCTAAGACACGATCAGGGAAAATTATGCGTCGCATACTCCGTAAAGTAGCAGCCGGTGAAACAGATGATATGGGAGATATTTCTACGCTGCTGAATCCCGAAGCTGTAGAAGAAGTAAAACGCGGACAGGCATATTAATGAACTGCATGGGACGCTAGGTAATGCAAAGTATATTCTACAAATAGCGGTATTAGAATTTGATAAGCCAGCCACCGACCAGCAAAATTAAGCTGACAATCACTAAAATCAGCCTAAAGCGGGTACTGATAAACATGGGGTGGAAAAGGAGTCCATAGGTGAGGGAGTTTTCTTCCATCCATTGATAATACAAATGCCGGTGGGCGGCGCCGAGTGCCATCGTCACATGTCCGTGTAAGATGGTAAGCATAAAAGGAGTAGCAAACAGGAAAGCCCCCATATAAGCCAGTGTTACGTTCAGGTTGAAAAAGTCTGCCATGAACAAGTAGGGCCACCCAAAGAGTATGATCAACGGTACGGTGAGTATCCAGTTGATGACCGAGATGCGTTTGTAGTTTTTGGAACTGAGTTCACTTTTAGTCATGAGTAGTGAGTCTTGAGTACACTAGTTTCCGGCGTCAAGCATCCAGCATCAAATTTGGCTGGCGATAAGCATTTCTATTTCACGGTAGGGCATATCGTATATTTCTGAAAGCGCCTTTTTGGTGAGGTGTTTTTTGTACACGTACGTACCATTTCTCAGAGCTGTGTTCGACCACAAGCATTGCTGAATGCCGCCCGCATCTCCAATGGCTAAAAGATAGGGCACCAGCACATTATTAAGTGCATAAGTGGCTGTACGTGCTACATTTGACGGGATATTTGGTACGCAGTAGTGAATTACATCGTGCTTCATATAGGTAGGATTTGAATGGGTAGTGGCCCGGCTGGTGGCCACGCAGCCGCCCTGATCAATGACGGTATCCACAATGACGCTGCCCGATTTCATATTGGCTACCATCGTGTCGCTGACCCATACCGGGGCGCGTTCCCCTTCAAACATGGCGGCGCCAATAATAACATCGGCATACTGCAGTGCTGAGGATAAATACTGGTAGTTGGCGGTGGCCGTAATGATGCGCCGGTCGAGTGCATTTTCAAGGTGGCGAAGCTTTGCCAGATCATTATCCATTACAAATACCTGGGCGCCGTAGCCGAGGGCAGTGCGCGCAGCGTATTCGGCGGTGATGCCCGCTCCCAAAATAACTACCGTCGCCGGAGGAATGCCCGATATACCGCCCAGCATGATCCCCTGTCCGCCATCGCTTTTCTCGAGATAGTGAGCGGCAATTTGTACCGCCATAGATCCGGTAATTTCATGCATCATTCGGACGATCGGAAATTCTTTATCCTCTCCTTTAATAAATTCATACCCGATAGCGGTGATGCCCTTTTTAATCAGAATCTTCATCAGCTCTTCGGTAGTATTGCCAAGGTGGAGGGCGGAGAGCAGTATCTGGTTTTGCTGCAATAGTTCAAATTCAACCCTATCAGGGGGCGCTACTTTCACAATCATTTCTGATTTTTTGTATAGCTCATCAGGGCCATAGGCCATCTCGGCGCCAGCATCGGCATATTCGGTATCGGTGAAGTTTGCTTCATCCCCGGCGCCCTTTTCAATAAACACTTCGTGCCCGTTGGCTTTGAGTACCGAAACGCCTCCCGGAGTGAGGGAAATACGGCGCTCATCATTGGATATTTCTTTTGGCAATCCAATTTTAAGCGATACCTTTGATTTCGACTTCATGAGCCGTTTTTCAAGGGTTTTTATCCCGATTTGTTCGGTCTCCAGTGGAGTGATATCCATATATCTACCCTGCTATTTAATGAGTATGATAAATAAGGTAATTTATGCAAGCTTGTTAAGCAAAGGCAAAAGTGAAAGGTGAAACGTCAGAAGGGAAACCCTTTCACTTTTTGCCTTGATGCAGAAGCAGTTAACTATTAATTGAGTTACTAATTCAATGATTCGCCCTAAAAAGAGTCTTGGTCAGCATTTTTTAAATGACCAGAATATTATCGCCAAAATTGCGGAGTCCATTCCGGCCGGGGAAGGAGACCGGGTGATAGAGATTGGTCCCGGTACGGGAGCGCTGACCGAAGTGCTGCTCCAGGATTTTGATGACGTCCACGCGGTAGAGCTGGATCAGCGTGCTATTGAAGTGCTTAAAGAAAAATATCCCAAACTTCCGGTATATCATCTAGATGTTCTTAAGGTAGACTGGAACGAACTGGCTATTGGCAAGGAGAAGACGCACGTAGTCGGGAACCTGCCGTATTACATTACCAGCCAGATTCTGTTTTCGCTGCTGGAGTCGCGCAGCCTGCTGGCCTCAGCCATTCTGATGATGCAGAAAGAAGTTGCCGAGCGCATTGTGTCGGACATCCGCACCAAAGACTATGGCATACTAAGCGTGCAGACCCAACTGATGAGTACTCCCGAAATTTTGTTCGACGTCTCGCGCCACTGCTTTGACCCGCCGCCCAATGTAGACAGCGCTATGGTAAAACTGACCTTTGACAAAGGTCCGCTTAACTGTACCGACGCCCATCTCAAAACGGTAGTGCGTACCGCCTTTAACCAGCGTCGAAAAAAACTGAGCAATGCGCTTAAGCCTATCATCCCGAAAGAAGATTTGCCCGAGGGCTTCGATTATGACAAGCGTCCCGAAGCATGGACTCCTGACATTTATGAAAAGTTGACAGCCCTGCTGGAAGAACGTGGCATTTTGACCTGAAATTTCGGCGAACAGGGTTTGTCCGTTTTAGCTTCCCTACAAAAGCAATTCTCATTCTTAATTCACTTCAAGATCCAGATTTATAGGGTATAGAGGCTGTTATAGATCCTGAAACAAGTTCAGGATGACTCATTATTGGTTTTTTGGATCATTTTGGTTTTAGATAAAGAACTTTCTGATCAAGGATTTTTAACCGCTTCAAAAATAAATCTGCTTATCTTGCAATCTTTGGTATGGTACTTGCTCATATACATACTCACAAGACGAAGCTATGGAGCTTCAGGAAATTTTTACGGATTTCTGGTTTAACTCATTGATGAGCAAACCGAATCAGAAACTTTTAAAATATAACAAGCAACTATTAACCTAAAATTAGGGAGTCATACTTATGGCTAAATCTAAAATCAAACCATTAAGCGATCGTGTTTTGGTTCAGCCGGAACCTGCTGAAGAAAAAACCAGTTCGGGTATCATCATACCTGATTCTGCAAAAGAAAAACCACAAGAAGGAAAAGTGGTAGCTGCAGGACCCGGAAAAGTTGAAAACGGAACCAAGATTGACATGTCAGTTAAGGAAGGCGACAAAGTACTTTATGGAAAATATTCCGGTACTGAAATCACGCTGGATGGCGAAGAGTATTTAATCATGCGTGAAGCTGACATTCTTGGAATCGTTTCCTAAGCATGTCTCTTTATTCAAAAAAAATTAATCACAAACAACTAAAAACTATTAATAGCTATGGCTAAACTAGTACATTATGATATGGAAGCGCGCGATGCCTTGAAGAACGGCGTTGACAAGCTTGCAAATGCTGTCAAAGTGACCCTTGGACCGCGCGGACGTAACGTCGTAATTGAAAAATCTTTTGGTGCACCAACTGTAACCAAAGACGGTGTTACTGTTGCCAAAGAAATTGAGCTGTCCAACAAGCGTGAAAACATGGGCGCTCAGATGGTAAAAGAAGTTGCATCCAGAACCAGCGACAACGCCGGTGACGGAACAACTACGGCAACCGTATTGGCACAATCAATCATTCAAACCGGACTCAAAAACGTTACAGCCGGTGCCAACCCGATGGAACTGAAGCGCGGCATCGAGAAAGCTGTTGACGCAATTGTAAAAGAGCTCGGTAAGATGAGCAAAGAAATAAGCGACCAAAAAGAGATTGCTCAGATTGGTACTATTTCTGCAAACAACGACGAAGCAATTGGCAACCTGATTGCCGACGCGATGGAAAAAGTTGGCAAAGACGGTGTAATCACTGTTGAAGAAGCCAAAGGTACCGAAACATACCTCGAAACAGTAGAAGGTATGCAGTTCGACCGCGGTTACCTGTCACCTTATTTCGTGACCAACTCTGAGACTATGACCGCAGAAATGGAAGAGCCTTATATCCTGATTTTCGACAAGAAGATCAGCAACATGAAGGATCTGCTTCCAATTCTTGAAAAAGTAATTCAAACAGGCAAGCCGCTGCTGATTATCGCTGAAGATATTGAAGGCGAAGCACTGGCTACACTGGTTGTTAACAAGCTGCGCGGCTCTCTTAAGATTGCTGCCGTTAAAGCGCCCGGATTTGGCGATCGTCGCAAGCAGATGCTTGAAGATATCGCTATCCTGACCGGCGGTACCGTTATTTCTGAAGAGCGCGGCTACAAGCTCGAAAACGCTACGCTTGATTTCTTGGGTACTGCTGACCGAGTGAACATCACCAAAGATGACACTACACTCGTTGGCGGACAAGGCAAAGATGATGACATCAAAGCCCGCGTAAATCAGATTAAAGGACAGATTGAATCTACCACTTCTGATTACGACCGCGAGAAGCTGCAAGAACGCCTTGCCAAGCTAAGCGGCGGTGTTGCTGTGCTTAACATTGGTGCTGCTTCTGAAGTAGAAATGAAAGAGAAGAAAGCCCGTGTTGAAGACGCACTGCACGCTACCCGCGCTGCTGTTGAAGAAGGCATTGTTGCCGGTGGCGGTGTTGCGCTGCTTCGTGCAATGAGTGTCCTTGACGACCTGAAAGGCGAAAACGCCGACCAGGAAGTAGGCTTTACTATTGTTCGTCGTGCACTTGAAGCTCCGCTGCGATGTATTGCAAATAACGCAGGAGCTGAAGGATCTATCGTTGTACAGAAAGTACTTGAAGGCAAAGACGCTTTCGGCTACAACGCCCGTACCGAAAAGTACGAAGATCTGATTAAAGCAGGTGTAATCGACCCAACCAAAGTAACCCGTACAGCGCTTCAAAACGCTGCTTCTGTTGCCGGCCTGATGCTGACAACCGAAGCCCTCGTCACTGACAAGCCAAGCAAAGGCGATGATGACGATGACGGACCTGCCGGCGGCGGAATGCCAGGCGGCATGGGCGGCGGAATGCCCGGAGGCATGGGCGGAATGGGCGGCATGATGTAAACCAGCCGTTTATAAACGCCTAGCTTCTGAGATACGCTAGATTTCAAGCCTCATTCCGACAACTGTCGGAGTGGGGCTTTTTTTGTTTGTTGATATACGGCTCGCGTATCAATACTTGGTCAGCCTTATCTGCCAGTTTATAAACTTGCGAGATAAGAGATGAGAGTATTTGTGGTGCAGAATTGTATGATTCTGAATTTAAACCCAAAAAGTATATTACTTTTTTTAAAGAGGAAATGTCTACTGAACCTGGGGTCAGTAATTTATTAAGTTGGAAAATTATTGGGATGGACGACCAAGATCGTATTTATGTTCTAGATAGAGAAGATACACCGTTAGTTAGAGTCATTAAATTGAACTACGATGTCTAACTGAGTTTCAGGTATAGTTGAATTTCCAGTCACCGCAGTGTCACAAGTTTATAAACTTGTTGTTACATAATCGGACAGGATGTCCGATTGACAAAAACTAGCTCTGCGAAAATTTTCTCAATCCGTGTAATCCGTGTTCTATTTACTGCCCGGCACTAACCCCTTCTTCGGCTTCTTTGGCCAGTTCAAGCACGGCACGGGTATAGAGGCTGCCGGTACGCTTTTTAAAGTAGGCCAGGTAGTTGGCTACCGAGTGTATATTGTTGGTCATATCCCAGAGGTCTTCGCCTACCCATCATTCCTAGATATGAAAAATCAAATAGGGAAAAATTTTATTTGTCGAGCAGCATTTTTTTTGGTATTCTTAATAAAAGATAAAAAGATCTTAAAATATTTAATAGAGTACTAACAACTAACTAAACAATAATACTATGACTATAATTAATAAGATAATGAGTATTGCTATTGTAATGACAGTATCTGCTGTTTTAATCTCATGTGGTAATACTGATGAAAGAAGATCTGGTACTCAGACAACAAATAAATCAACAACTGCTTCAACGACAGGGCAGGCCGGAGTTGTGGATGAGGAGTCTAAAGCAAATATTCTTAAGATTGCGAGGAATTCACCTGATCATACCACGTTGGCTAAGGCCATAGAAGCAGCAGAAATACAGAATATATTAGTAAACGCAGGGCCCCTTACGGTTTTTGCTCCAACCAATGAGGCGTTTGAGGCACTTCCTGAAGGTACTGTTGCAGATCTGCTAAAGCCTGAAAACAAATCCAAGCTTGCCAAGATTTTAACATCTCATGCATCACCGGCAAATCTGAGTAAAGATCAGCTTGCGGATGGTATGAATGTTTATCTGGCTACGGGGCACTATGTTAAGTCTGAAGAAAAGGACGGAGAGGTATTCGTAAACGGGGCCAAAATTTTAGGATCAGTGGATGCTTCTAATGGCGTTGTACATGTTGTGGACAAAGTCTTTCTTGTAGCAAATTAATATAATTTCCTTTTAAATAAGATAATTACCAGAGTCTGCCTATTGCATTAGGGCAGGCTCTTTTTAATTATATTGGTTTGGCAGCAAGATCTGCATTTCTTTTCTAAATCTGTACAACCAACTCAAAAGCTCTTATCTTAAAAGCAATTACTGCCCGGCACTAATCCTTTCTTCGGCTTCTTTGGCAAGGTCGAGCACGGCACGGGTATAGAGGCTGCTGGGATTGTAGCGCAGTACGGCTTTTTCGAGGCTGCCGGTACGCTTTTTAAAATAGGCCAGGTAGTTGGCTACGGAATGGATGTTGTTGGTCATATCCCAGAGGTCTTCGCCTACCCACCATTTGTTAACGGAGTAGGGGATAAACTGGGCGGCGGACATGGCCCCCGCGTAGCTGCTTTTCAGTTCAAAGACGTCCATATTTTTGCGTTCGGTAAATTCGAGCAGTTCTTTCAGCTGGGCACGCGCAAAGTCCTGCCGGTAGCCTACGGCATACATGGAAACGTATACATTAAAAGGATTGTAGTCTCCGAAATTTTGTCCGAAGTCTGACTCAATGCCAATGATGGCAGAAATCACGTACTTGGGAATATCATATTCCGCTTCGGCTTTGGCCAGCTCTTCGGCATGGGTATTCATAAACTCACGGATCTGTGCTCTTTTCTGTTCAAAGCCCAGAATGATTTTATAACGGTCTATATCAACAGATTTTCGTTCAGCGGACTTCCGGAATTTATCGCCGATTTCGTGGTAGATTTCAAAGCGCTGGTCGTCAAGGAGGGGGGCAAAGTTTACGTCATGCCCGTTGAACCAGGAGCTGAGTGCCGCCAATGGTTCTTTGTACTTCTCGGCGTTGGGTTGCGCCACAGCAAGACCGCTGATGCTGAAGATCAGCAGGGTGCAACATGCGATCGTTTTTTTGAGTGACAGTAGCCGTGAGTCCATAGGTGATTTTTCTTTAAGAACTCATGTCATCCTGAAACGAATTCAGGATGACACAAAATTAAAATAGTCAACTGCTCCTATATCAATTATAACAAAAATTGGGGTAAAACAAAGTATGGAGGGGTTAAATGATATTAATAGTTTTTTTGCAAACTTGCTATTAGTTATGTTCATTTTTTGTGACCAATCCCGAGTACTCGGGACCCGCAATTCTCCCCAAACCCCCATTTTATCTTTTGCTCTTTGCACTGAATACAAGGCCGGATGTTTTAAATCATTCCTTTTCAAAGGCATACATTCTAAAACTATCTGGTCATCTTGAGGCCGGTTTTGCGCTCCTCCCGGACCCCTTGGCGGTAAACTTCATTGTTTACGAATTTTGGAGATTGCCATGCTTACTACGTTTCGCTCGAAATGACAGCTTTTTATTGAAGAATATGGCCTCGAATTGGATGAATGCTTGATACCTTTGAAAATTCCCCTCTTGAGAAGGGGGGAGGATTCTGTGTGTGTGGTTGCACGGAAGACGGGGTGTGTACATTATAGCGTTTGACCCACCCCACTTCGTTTCTCGGCACCCCTCCTAGGAGGGGACTGTTATACTTCGTCATACAATTCGAGGCCGTTGTTTTTTTCTGTAAACCTTAAAAATCTGCGCAGATTAGCACTATCCGCGTAATCCGTGTTCTATTACTTGTTGAGAAAGGGCTAATTACTCGTTGACGGTGAAGATAAACATCATGCCCGATTCGAGGTGTTCGGCGATGTGGCAGTGCATCATCCAGTCGCCGGGATTCGACATGTCCACCAACAGGTCTACGGTAGAGCCTACCGGGATAGTGGCAGTGTCTTTCCAGACGAGGTTACTGTTGGGTACGCCGTCGATAGACAGCACCAGGAATCGCTGTCCGTGAATATGGAAAGGGTGATTCATGGGATGGAAAGAGTCAGGGTCGTTAAACACGCGAAGCTTTACCACGTCTCCTTTATCAAATTCCCAGCTGATGTCCATGTTTTGATTGCCGGTCTCGGGGTCGAACAAAATCCACTTCACCTGTTTGCCGGTAGAGAGCCAGTTCATCATGGGCATAGAATCATTCCACTCAATGTGTGGCACGTACATCGTATCAATTTCCATGGACTGCATGATAGGCAGGGGCAGCCCGTCCACGCTGAGGGTCATGTCAATGCGGTGGTCTACGGGCTTATCGAAATATTCTTCGTACTGGGAGATATCCTCCTTGACGTCTTCATTCTCCCGCAGGGTATTAAATTCCTCCACGTGTGAATTGTCAGTTTCTTCATCCGAAACGTGAACCATACCCAGCGTATCAACTTTGGGATAAAACTCACCCCGAAAATGGTTGATAGCCTGGATGGTATTGGTGATAGCATAGCTGCCCGGTTCTTCGTAGTGCACCTCTACAATATATCGCTCGGCCACGGCAATGGGCACATTTTGAACAAATTCTTCATGCTCAAACTTGCTTACGTCCGAGCCCACTACTTTCACTTTCGCCCCGTTGAACACCATGTTGAAGGTCCGTGTGTTGGCCACATTGGTGACGTAGAAACGGATCACGTCATTCTTTTTCACTTCCAGGCTGTAATCTGTTTTTCCGTTCACCAGCATCACGTTGCCGAATCGACCCATCAGGGCATGGGTTGGAGCATCCTTTCCGTAAGCCAGCATGCCTTTTTCATCAATGAGAATATCATCGAGGATCAGGGCCTGTTCGTGATTCACCGGGCTGTAATAGTCTTCGCGGTGCGGCTGCACCAGCATGTTGCCGTAGAGTCCGAGATCTTGCTGAATAAATTCAAGCACATGCGGATGATACCAGTAGATGCCGGTATCGGGGAAGTACACTTCGTATTCAAATGATTCGCCCACTTTCACGGGTTTCTGTGTGACGTTTGGGATGCCGTCGAAGCGGTTGTCGAGGCGCAGTCCGTGCCAGTGAACCGTTGTGGGAAATTCAATTTCATTGTTAAAAGTGACGTGCACGGTTGCACCGGTTTTCACTTTCATCATTGGTCCGGGATACTGCCCGTTGTATCCATACATAATAAAATCCTTGCCATTGATAGTGCGGCGGACGATGGAGGCATTGAGGGTGAGGGAATCACCATCGCTGAGAGTGAGTACTTTACGGGGAACGGCTTCGGGGATGTCGTTAATATCGAGTCCCATGCCAGGCAAAAAAGGCTGCACCGGCGGGAGCTCATTGCCGAGGCCGGGCATCATGGGCATTTCCATATTCATGGGAGGCATGCGCCAGCTTGCTTTACCGTCAGCAGTATCGGTGTTCATATGATGCATCTCGTGCTGGGCACAGGCATCGGGAGTCAGGGCTGTAAAAAGGACCGTGAGGAAGAGGGCAGATAAGAGCTTGGTATTCAATGAATCAAACATCAATGGGATTATTAGTATCCGTATTTAGCGCAGGGGTCTCGGGTGAACGGCCCATGACCGGCCATGGTGTGCATATACCCGCTTTTTGACATGCCTCTCATCACAATGGGGCCTTGCCACATCCCGCCGATATTTTGGCTGGATGATTCTTTGGTAATGACTACCAGGTATTTATTCCACTCAACTGTTCCGGAGGCTTTGAGGTTTCCATCCAACACACCCAGCATCTTAATCTTGTCGAGGTTTGGGGTCGTAACCCAGGCTACGTATGATGCGTCCTGTGGTTCGGGCAGGTTGGTAATCTGAATACTGAGTTTGTGAACAAAGGTGCCGTCTTTTGAGATAGATATACCAAATGGCGATTTTTCAAAAGACATAATTGCTTTGCCTTTTGCCTGCCCGGTACCCGGTATCTTTTTAGTGGTCACAAGCTCAATGGTATAATATTCGGTTCCGGGATCGCTGCAGGAGAGCAGGGGTGCCTCTGCATTATGGAAAGGCTGTGCAAGCCCTTCCACAGCAGTGAAGGCAAAAAAGCCCAGAACCCATATCAAACAGTTTATTTTCATCGTAAAAAGATGCAGTAAAATTAGTTGTTAGCAGGACCGTTATCCCAGTCTTGTGCACTGGAGATATTCGGCATGCCCCAGTTTCTGCCATTCCAGCCTTCAAATTCATCAAGACGGAAAGCCCAGAAACCGGTTCCCATATCACTAACGACAATGAGGCCGTCTTCATTTCGTACATCAACGCCAAAAGCACCATTACAAATATTGGCCCGACACATCCCGGTCTGATGTCCGCCGAGGAAGGTATCATAATAGGCGATGGTGGTAGGTTCTGATGGATCCAACAGGTCAACCACAATCAGCCCATCTTCGTATCCTGAAACAAAGAGATACGGCCAGCGGACTTCATGGTTGTGCACCAGGTTTTCCCAGTTAAAATTCCAGGTGCTTATTGGGTTACTGATGTTGGAACGTTCACCATCCAGGGCCGGCTTCATGTCAAAAATGCGCAGCGGCTGATGCTGGTACTCGGTCTCACCCACGGCATAGCGTCCATCGGGTGAAGGTGTGAACGTATGTCCCCAGGGCACGCTCGGTATGTTTGAAATAGTAACCAACAATTCCGGATTTGAAAGATCGGTGACGTCATATACAAAATAACCGCCGGTACCCCCGCCATAAAAGCGGTCTTGTTGCGTATCAGGATGATAGCCTACATAAAAATCATGATAAAATCCGGGGGCACCTTTGGGGCCGGTAGGTAATTCAGGTACCGGTACTTTTCCTGCAAGGATGTCATCTTCACCATCCACAAACTTGCCCAGGTCAAAAACATGGGCATTCGCGCCGCTGGTGGTAGCAAAAAGCAGGGGACGCCCATCTGAGTGCTTATACATAAAAATGTTGTGAAAACCACCCGGATGTTCCGGCAGACGCACATAGCCAACGGTTTTTATCTTGTTGGTGTCAGGAAGGCCGGTTACATCTACCACTACAGCACCGGCATCAAAGTTTGGCCCGCCCTGACCAAACTGCAGCGACTGCACTACATAGTAGCGGTCTTTATATTTAAAATACTTTGGGTCCATGCCGCCAAGTCCCTGGTGCAGTTCTTCATTTTCAACGCGCCAGCGGTACAGCACTTCTGCATTTTCAGGATTGGAAAGATCAATAATATCAAATCCTTTTTCGGCCTGCATTCTTCCAACATAGGCATAGGGACGATCCATATCCTGCTCAACAACAACGTCGGTTACGCTAAGTGGCGCGCCAAGGGGAACATGAGTCAGTACTTCCAGGTTGTCACTTCGTAATGGAAGTTCTGTATCCTGGGCAGTGATAGGTTGAACGAGCCCTGAGAGGATGAAGGCAAAGGTTAACAGTGTGAGTCGCATAAACATAATTTCGTGGTTTCTGTGGTGAATAATTGATTAATTATTTAAACAAATAATGCAGTAATTGCAATAGTGGTAAGATTAAAGGATGTAAGTATTACTATGTAAAATCGGACTTTAGTAGTAGCAAGATGAGAGATTAAAATTTACTGAATAGTTAATTAAACATTCTTTGCGCCTTTTACCTTGATCAAAAAGAGATAGAAAATTCCTTACGTCTGTAGAAATTTACAGCTAATTATTTTTTTTCTTGCGCTTCTTTTCTTTTTCGCTGAGCACCCAGTTCACAAACATAAATTCAATGGCTGCTGCTTCGTAGCCTTCCCAGTTGGCAATCATGTCCCGGAAATCTTCCTCTGAAATGGTATCCGGATCACCGCCATAATTCATGATGATCCACTTGCGGAGTCCCTTTTCTTGTCCTTTGCTTTTGTTGCTGGGGAAGACCGCATCGGTGCGTTCGCGAAAGAGCATCAGCTGCTGGGCAGAGGTAGGGCCCACGCCGCGCACCTTTGAGATGGTATTGTAGAACACTTCCGGCTGACACGTCTCAAGGTGATGCAGATCTCGTTCACCGGACATCAAATCTTCTGCAAACCCGATGATGTATTCTCCCTTTCTTTTGGTAGGGCCGGGATTCAGATTGCGGATACTCATAGGATCGGCTTTTACCAGCTGATGAGGGCGCGGCCAGGCTGCCAGATTTTGTCCTTTGGCTGTGAGCAGCGAGCCATAGGCTTCCCGCACGTTGTAGACCA
Source organism: Balneolaceae bacterium (assembly GCA_034521755.1). GTDB lineage: Bacteria > Bacteroidota > Rhodothermia > Balneolales > Balneolaceae > JAXHMB01. The sequence continues at coordinate 762,256 of JAXHMB010000003.1, read as the reverse complement.
TTTTTTTGGCCGTAGGCTTATGTGAAAGGCGCATTTCAATAATACGATTGATGGTGTCTTCAAAGAGATTGGCGCGCGCCATACGCTTGAAGCCATATAAATCGGTCAGCATTGCTCCGAGCACGGGATCATCTGCGGCTTGGTCGTAGAGGGGACGCAAGTCAATATTTGTGCCGAAGATACGGGCCAGGCTTTTGTTCGCTTGTTCAATTTCAGCCTTGTTCAGTGCTTCTTCACTTTCAAAATGGAATTCGGGATTTTCCGGGTCACCGTTGAAAAATGAAGTGACAATAACATCACGATCATCCAAGGGAATGGGACGGACGAAGCCTTCCTCAAATACTTTTTCAGGTTCATGCTCGTGGTCAAAATATTCATTGATGTCCAGACAAATGAACCAGTCGTGAGGCGGTATAGATTTGAGGGACCAGCTGCTCATTTAATGTTGAGTTTTACATGTTGGATGTAGAATTATTAATGGAAACCATTGAATGACCATTCCCGCATTTCTTCCAAGTCAGCATTAATATATTATGTTAGTTTTTCGAAGATCCTGCTATCCAGAAGCTAATCAAAAAGACAGAAAGCATGAAAAGCCTTATTTGAGTATTCCCTTTTAGCAACATACACTCTGTTAAAATTCTTTGCGCTTAAATTGATTGTCTCCTTTTCAGTTTGCTTATTGTAGTTTCACAATAACAAAAGGGTACTGCTATGGGGATTATCAGAAAGTTATCATTGGTTTTATGTTTACTATGTTTTGCAACAGCTGTTCAAAGCCAGGACACCACTGGTTTTGAATGGACGCCTGAACAGATGGTTCAGCTGGATGAAGTAGATGATCCGGTTATTTCGCCGGATGGGAAATACGTAGCCTACGAAATTCGGGAAACATTGATGAGCGAAACCGAATCGAGTTTTAGAACGCATATCTGGGTGATGGCAACTGATGGAAGTATGAACCGCCAGTTTACCCGAGGTGAGAAATCAGCGAGCAACCCACGGTTTACACCCGACGGCAAAGCGCTGACCTTCACGTCTTCACGAAATGGAGAAAACAACCAGGTGTATCGTATCTACCTCAATGGCGGTGAGGCAGAACAGATCACCCATGCCGAAAACGGTGTGAACTCTTATAAGTGGTCGCCTGATGGCAGCAAGATTGCTTATACCATGACCGATCCGCAATCAGAAGAAGAGAAAAAACGTGAAAAAGAAAAGCGTGATGTGGTATTGGTTGATAAGAACTACCACTTCAGCCGCCTGTATGTAGAAACCATTCATGAGGATTTGGATGAAAATACCACCAAACAAATTGCAGCGGGTGATTTTCAGGTTACTTCGTTTGACTGGTCGCCGGATGGCAAGACCATTGTATTTTCCCATCAGCCCACACCGAAAATTGATGACGGGCGGGAATCTAATATTTCAACCGTACCGTCCGACAGCGGGGCTGTTGAATTACTGGTAGACTGGGAGGGAGCAGATACGAGTCCTCTGTTTTCTAAAGATGGCAGTTTTGTGGTATTTCAGTCCAGCGGCGGACAGGAAGAGCCCATTGGTCTGTCTGACATTTATCGTATTTCTGCAGAGGGAGGTACTCCAACGGCACTGGCAAAGACGCCCAATCGCAGCACAGGAATTGTCGAATGGGCTCCCGGTGGAGACAACCTGTTGGTTTCTGAGGTTCGAAAGACCTACACAGCACTTTATCAGCTGCCCGTTGACGGTAGTTCTCCAAAGCTTGTTACAAAAGAAGATGGAGTGTATGGCAACTATGATTTGTCTGACAATGGCAAGCATCTGGTTTTTACCTTTGAGCAGCCGTCAACGCCTCCCAATGTCTACCTCAGTTCCTATCCGAATTTTAGCAAAAAACAGCTCACCGATATTTACAGCGACGTTGAGTTTCCCGAGATGGGTAAAACAGAACTGCTGACGTGGACCTCCAAAGACGGCATGGAAATAGAAGGCTTGCTCACCTACCCGGCAGGTTATGAAGAAGGAGACAAGGTTCCGCTCATCCTTAATGTGCACGGCGGTCCGGCCGGAGCATACCTGCAAACCTGGACCGGCGGGGGAAGTATCTATCCCATCCAATATTTTGCGGCCGAAGGATTTGCGGTGTTGCGTCCTCAATGCCGAGGGAAGCACCGGATATGGCAAAGATTTCCGCTATGCCAACGTGCAGGACTGGGGTTTTGGCGATTACCAGGACTTAATGACCGGCGTTGACAAGGTGCTTGATATGGGCGTAGCCGATGAGGATAATCTCTTTGAGATGGGATGGAGTTACGGTGGATACATGACGTCATTTATTGTGACTCGTACTGATAGATTTAATGCGGTAAGTATGGGCGCCGGGCTTCCCAATTTAATCAGCATGGTGAACACTACCGACATCCCTTCATACCTGGTAGGGCACATGGGCGGTTACTACTGGGAAAGTGAAGAGATGGAAGAAGTGTATGAGCGTCACTCTGCCATGTACAGGCTCAAAGAAATATCAACCCCTACTCAGATCATCCACGGTGCGGAAGATGTGCGCGTGCCCACATCTCAGGGACAAGAATTTTATTGGGCACTTGATGAAATTGGAGTCCCAACGGAGCTCATCCTATATCCGCGTACGCCGCACGGACCGCGCGAGCCCAAGTTTATTGCCGACGTGCCCAACCGCATTATGAGTTGGTTTATGCAGTATATGAAAGAGTAGTTTAAACGAAGTCATATTTAATAGCGAGGGAATTAATTCCCTCGCTACGGTAGTACTACATTCTGTGATTGGATTCTTTGGGTCATTAAAGCGTTAGAATACGACCCCATACCCGCCAAGCTCGCTGGTTCAAGCAGTATATGAAATAATGATTTTTAGTCATCAGATTGCTTGAAGTAGTCTGGTGGCTTTTTACAAAAATAGAGGGAGGATTTTCATTTAGTTTCAGCCGTTTCCGGTTGATCTTTTATTCGGTAATGTTGATCAAAGTGAAGGTATTCGCTTTATGACAAGATATCCGAGTGCCATTATGACCAGGCTCACTGCCACAATTGTGGCACCCGTAATTCTGATGGTTTGAGGAAGACGTTTGGCATGGTCCATAATAATAATGCGTGTTTGCTCCCATCGGACAAGCTGTATGCCTGCCACGTATATAATGGTCAAACTCCAAAGCGAAAAGAGAAGTTCAATCCATGAAAAGGGGATAAAAGAGAGGATGAGTGTGGGAATGGTAAACAGGAAGAAGTATTTGAGGAGGTTGCGTAATGCAGGCGGAGGCTTCTCCTGTTCGGCTTGCTGAATGAGATAAGTTTTAACTTTTTGGGTTTTTGCGAGTGAATAACATCCCAGGAAGAAAAAAATGAGTCCAAGTGTGGGGTAATACAGTGTAAACCATTTTATGGAAAAAGATGCCCAGTCCATTATTCGTCAGGAAATTTTTCGGGATCAATAGCCGGTTCTTCTTTTGGGAAGTAGATGGATAGAACAATTGATGCGGTCAGCGTGACCAAAATAAACCCAAGGGCGTAGGGGGTTGGAATATGATAGAATTCAGCCATTGTCATTTTTACACCCACAAAGATCAGAATAAGAGCCAGTCCATAGTGCAGATAGTGGAAAAGCTGCATAATCCCTGATACCGCAAAATAAAGAGCACGCAGACCCAGTATGGCAAAAGCGTTAGAGCTGTATATGATAAACTCATCACGGGTGATAGCGAGGATAGCGGGGATGGAGTCGAGGGCAAAAACGAGGTCGGTGGTTTCAATAACTATCAGTACCACAAACAGCGGCGTGGCAATGAGTTTACCCATGCGCCGAATAAAAAAGTTTGGCCCATGATAATTTTTGGTGATGGGGAAAAATTTTCGAATCAGTTTTATAACCGGATTTTTCTCAGGATGAACTTCTTTGTTTTTATCCTTCGCAAGCTTTATACCGGTAAATATCAGGAAGCCACCAAAGACATAAATAATCCAGTCGAATCGTTCGAGCAGGGCAACACCCGTGAAAATGAAAATAAGTCGCATAACGAGAGCACCGAATATTCCCCAGAAAAGGACTTTATGCTGATATTCGGCCGGAACTTTGAAATAAGAGAAGACCAGTAAAAAGACAAATATGTTGTCTACACTCAGCGACTTTTCTATCAGATATCCAGTATAGTAATCCAGGGCCGTTTGCGTGCCCATGTAGTAGTAGACTCCAATACCAAAAAGAAGAGCCATAACAATCCATGCAGCGGTCCAATAAAGGGCTTCCTTGATGCTAACCTCTTCATCTTCTTTGTGAAGAACGACGAGATCAACAACAAGCATGATAATGATAAACAGGTTGAATATTCCCCAGAGGAGATAACTGTGGTCCATGATTTGTACAGGAATCTATTTTAAATAAGCATCAAAGGTAGGGAAGCTTTTTGACAATTAACAGCATGCAGTACGTAATTTAAAGTGGTGAGTTACTCAACTAAAAGCCCTTCCTCTTCCCGGGCCAGTTCTTCAGGAATAACTTCCATGATTTCTGCCTTAAAAGCTTTGATGATATTTTGTTTTAAGTATTCACGTCCATAGACAATGCGGATTTTGCGTCGCGGCACCGGCTTATCAAAAAAGCGCAGGTGTGCGCGGGCACATTGCTCATCAATCTGATTTTTAGCCAGGAAGGGGAGCAGCGTCATGCCAAAATCCTGTTCTACTAATTGCTTAAGTGTTTCCAGGTTGCCGCTTTCAAACTCGATATTAGAATTATCCAGCAGTTCTTTACGCTGTTTTTTGCAAAGCTTCACGGTTTGGTCACGAAAGCAATGTCCCTCGTTCAGCAGCCAGAGGTTGGCAATATCGAGGTCATCGACAGAGAGTTTATCTTTCTTTGCCAGCGGATGCTCTTTAGAAACATAGCCAATGAAAGGCTCATAATAGAGATCTTCTTCAAATATATTTCCCTGTTCAACCGGTGTAGCAATAATACCTACATCCAGGTGATCCTGGTCAAGCAGCTGCAACAATTCTTCAGTAACTACCTCTTCAAAAATGAGTTTTACTTTTGGATACTTCTTGGTGAATTTTCTCAGAAATAATGGAAGAAGATATGGAGCAATGGTGGGAATAATGCCAACCCTGAAGGTCCCGTGCAGTTCGTCTTCGGTCAGTGATGCCAAGTCTTCAATATGCTTGGACTGCTTGAGAATTTCTTTCGCTTCTTCAATAATCTTTTCACCGATTTCGGTAGGAACTACCGGAGACTTTGACCGGTCAAAAATAGTTATACCCAGCTCATCTTCAAGCTTGTGTATTTGCATGCTTAATGTGGGCTGAGTCACATAAGATTTCTCTGCTGCGGTGGCAAAGTGGCGGTAGCGGTCAACAGCTATTACGTATGATAATTGAGTTAAAGTCATTTAAAACAGTTAATTCAGTTATATTTAAAGATCAATAATAAGAAGTATAGTACATTAAATCTTTATAAAATCAGGATTATTAAAACGGGTTGAAAACTCTTATACTTCGAACGAATTTTGAGAGCAAAGATTCATCGATCAAAGAGTATAAAAAGTTATGAAAAGAGCACATATTTTTATTGAAGGACGGGTGCAGGGGGTAGGGTTCCGTCACTTCGCCAAAATCCATGCTGAAGAGATAGGTATTTTGGGATGGGTGAAAAATTTACCGGATGGAAGAGTTGAAGCAGTTCTTGAAGGTCCCGTAGATCATCTTCGCGAAATGGTTGATCATCTTGAGCAAGGTCCGGGGGCCGGCAGGGTTGATGATATTGATGTAGAAATTGAAGAAGCTACCGGTGAGTTTTCAAGCTTTGAGGTATCCTATTTTTGATGCGGCTTTTTATAGCCATAGAACTTCCCGATGCTTTAAAAAATGAGCTTAGATCTCTTCAGGATCCGGCAGAAGGAATACGATGGCAGGCCACAGGACAGCTTCATATTACCCTCAAGTTTTTAGGAGACACTACTGTTGATCGTGTCAAAGATCTGAAATACAGGTTGAATAATTTACAAAGCCCCTCGTTTAGCATCTCAGTAAAAGGACTTGGAAAATTTCCCAAAAAGGGAAATCCAAAGGTGATATGGGTTGGGGTATCGAAATCAAAAAAACTTTTCCAACTTCAGGAGAAAGTTGAAAAGTCCTGCCTCAAATTAGGATTTGAAAAAGGCAGGCGTACATTTGTTCCACACATCACACTGGGCAGAGTAAAGAAAGATGGTGAAGTTGAAGCTTATCGAATCCTAAGAAAACCTTTTGCCTATCCTGAAAAAATTACGGTTAATCATTTTACTCTTTTTGAGAGTCGCCTTTCACCTGAGGGGGCACAACATAAGGCACTTGAGAGATACGAGCTTGGGCTGTAAAATATTTTATTTTAGATTTCAATTTCGTCAGAATTATTTTTAATTACAGTTAGTTGCAAAACAACGTGCAGAATTAAACAGCCACTTCCTGAATGAATTTTTCACACCTTCACTGTCACACACAATTTAGCATGCTTGATGGAGCAGCCAGTATTTCTCAGCTGATCCAAAAGTCAAAAAATCACGGCATGCCGGCGATTTCTATAACCGACCACGGTAATATGTTTGGGGTGCCGGAATTTGTTAGTAAAGCACACCAGAATGATGTGAAGCCTATTATCGGCTGCGAGTTTTATGTGACGCCATCAGGTATGGACAATCGTCAGGATCGTACACGTTATCACCAGGTGCTTCTTGCCAAAAATATGACGGGCTATAAAAACCTGATGAAACTTTGCTCGCTGGGTTACACCGAAGGGCTCTATTACAAACCCCGTATTGATAAAGAGTTGCTGGCCGAACACGCTGAAGGCTTAATAGCTACAACTTGTTGTCTGGCAAGTGAGATCAATCAGAATATTTTAGAGGGAGATAAAGAGAATGCCAAACGCATTTTTGAATGGTATCTAAATCTCTTTGGTGATGACTATTATGTTGAGCTGCAGCGCCATGGGCTTAAAGATCAGAATCACTGTAATGAAGTCCTGGTGAAGTGGGCCAGGGAGTATAATGTAAAAATGGTGGCAACCAATGACTGCCATTATGTTGAACGCGAGGATTCGGAAGCTCATGATATTTTATTGGCTCTGCAAACCAACGCTGACATCAACGATCCCAACCGGTTCAGGTTTACCGATGACAATAATAACCTCAATAAAGAATTTTACCTGAAGACTCCGGAAGAAATGCAGGAGCTCTTTAGCGACTTGCCGGAGTCGATCGAAAATACCAATGAAATTATTGAAAAGGTTGACAAGATCGACCTAAGCTCAGAGCTGTTGCTTCCTCATTACAGTATCCCGGATAATTTTGATAGCATGGATGTTTATCTGAAACACCTTACGCTTGAGGGAGCAAAAAAGCGTTATGGAGAAATCCCTCAGGAAGTCAGTGAGCGGATACAGCAGGAGCTGAATATTATTAAAAAGATGGGCTTTGCGGGCTACTTCCTGATTGTGCAGGACTTTACCACAGAGGCCCGTAAACGTGGAGTGTTTGTCGGACCGGGACGAGGTTCTGCAGCCGGTTCTGTGGTAGCTTATTGCCTTGGTATCATCAACATTGATCCGCTGGAGTATGATCTGCTTTTTGAGCGGTTTCTGAATCCTGAGCGTGTAAGTCCTCCCGATATTGATATCGATTTTGATGACACCGGCCGCCAGGAGGTAATTGATTACGTAGTTGAAGAATATGGCCGCAGCAATGTGTCGCAAATTGTAACCTATGGCACCATGAAAGCCAAAACGGCCATTCGTGATGTGGGCCGTGTGCTTGGGGTACCGCTGCAGGAAGTCAATCGCATCACCAAGATGTTTCCGGACAACCCTTCGCTTACTGAGTTTGAGGACGTGCTTAATCCCAGCAAGAATCCTGAATCAGCAAAGCAAATAAAGGAAGTCTTTGAACATCCCGATCCTCAGATTCAAAAGATGATGCGCTTTGCCCGCACCCTGGAAGGTTCGGCGCGGCAGACCGGTATTCATGCTGCCGGAGTAATTATCGCTCCGGGCAAAGTAAATGAATATGTACCGGTGGCACTGTCGAAGGATAAGGAACTGATTACCCAGTACGATGGACCCAGTGCTGAAAAGTGTGGCTTGCTGAAGATGGACTTTCTGGGGCTCAAAACCCTTTCTATTTTAAAGTCTGTGATCAAATATGTTGAGGAAAACCACGGCAAGAAATATGAGCTGGATGAAATTCCTTTTGATGACGAAGAGACTTTTAAACTGTATCAAAAGGGTAAGACTATTGGAACCTTCCAGTTTGAGTCGGATGGGATGCGGAAGCACCTCAAAAATCTAAAGCCCACCTCACTGGATGACCTTATTGCCATGAACGCTTTGTATCGCCCGGGTCCCATGCAGTTTATCCCGGAATACATTGATCGGAAGCATGGAAGAAAGGAAGTGAGTTATCCGCATCCCGATTTGGAGGAGTTGCTGGAACCCACCTACGGTATCATGATTTATCAGGAGCAGATTATGAAAGCTGCTCAAAAGATTGCCAACTATTCGCTCGGTGAAGCGGATCTGCTGCGGCGCGCCATGGGTAAGAAAAAGCGCAAAGTGATGGAAGAGCAGCAGGAAATATTTGTGCGCAAAGCCATAGATAATGGTCTTGAGAAGGAGAAGGCTGAGGAGATTTTTGATATGATGGCCGAGTTTGCCAACTATGGTTTTAACAAGTCTCACTCCGCAGCTTATTCGGTTGTAGCGTATCAGACAGCCTACTTTAAGGCTAATTATCCTGCAGAATATATGGCAGCAGTGCTAAGCCATAACATGGGCAACATCGATAAAGTCTCAAAATTTATTGAAGCCTGTTATCGTGATGGCCTTACGGTTGATCCTCCAAATATCAATACGGGTGCCGGTAAATTTGTTGCTGTAGACGGGCGCATTCAGTACGGTATGGAAGCCATCAAGGGGGTAGGCTCAAATGTGGTTGAAGAAATTGTTAAGGAGCGAAAAGAGAATGGCAAGTTTAAGTCGGTCTATGATTTTGCCCGTCGCGTGGATTCGAAGGTTAGCAATAAACGAACGCTCGAAAGCCTGTTTCAGGCCGGGGCTTTTGATTCGCTAAATCCGAATCGTCGGCAGCTTATTGAAAATATGGAGATGATCTTAAGTTATGGCTCTCGTGTTCAGGAAATGGAAGATTCCAATCAGTCTGATCTCTTTGGTGAAGGCGACGATAGCAGCTCAGCTATTGAGGAACCGAAACTGGAACCTATTGAACAATGGTCAAATATTGAGCGGCTTAATAAAGAGCGGGAGCTTATTGGGTTTTACCTGAGCGGGCATCCCTTAAGTAAGTATCGCGAAGATATACGGTTATTCTGTTCGCATACACTGGACCCCGTTGAGCTTGAAAACCTCAATGACCGTACAGATGTCCGTTGTGCAGGTATCATTACAAATGTAAAACGGGTTACTGATAAAAAAGGACGTCCTTTTGCTTTCTTGCAGATGGAAGACCTGCATGGCACGATTGAAGTAATTGCATTTAACGATACGTATGATCGAAATCTGGGTATGATTCAGGTAGATACGCTGGTTGTTATAGATGGCAGCATTGACACCCGAAGCGGCCAACCCAAAATTATTGCCAATTCTTTTGAACGCATTGAAAGTATGAGAGAAAAATTTCAGGATAAAATTGAGCTCAAGGTTGATATTGATACGAATCAGGTCACCGAGGACGAACTGCATGAAATGGCTGAGCTTTTCAAATCCAATCGTGGTAAAACCAGTGTGCGATTTAATGTATTGAGTAAAGAAGCCAAGCGTCCTTTTGCTATGCATGTCCGTAAATTTGTGGTTGATCCAAATGAGGAATTACTTGGCGGACTAAAATCGTTGGTAGGTGAAGATGCCGTAGCACTGGCAAAAACCTCGTAGTAAGATAAGTTTTCGTGATGTCTTCTATAACGAGAAACGATATGATTTTTTTGCGGAAATCCGTGATATTAAAATTGAAATTGAAAGAAGCACAATTTTTAACAGCAGTAACAAAAGGTATTAGTTATGAGTAAAGCACAAACATTCTCTGATGACACTTTTGAAGAAGATGTAATCAGTTCAGATAAACCGGTTTTAGTAGATTTTTGGGCAGAATGGTGTGGTCCATGCCGAATGGTTGGTCCTATTGTTGATGAACTGGCCGGTGAATACGAGGGTAAGGCTAAGATTGGAAAAGTTGATGTAGACAGCAATCCCGAGATTTCTTCTAAGTATGGCATCAGAAGTATTCCTTCTCTGCTTATTTTCAAAGACGGCGAAGTTGTTGATCAAATTGTAGGTGCTGTACCTAAAGCACAACTTAAAAAGCAGCTCGAAGCTCAGCTTTCTTAGTTTAGGAACTTTTATCAAAAAGGCGGTGGGCACCAGCTCACCGCCTTTTCTTTTTTTAACAATTCTTATTGCGTTAAAAAATGTCTCTTTGGCAACTATCTTGTAATATATAAGTCTTTAAAAATATTCTTTAGCACGATAGAAATACAAACAGGTAACACATGAGCAGCACATTTAAGAAGGTACTTACCGCCGCAGTAATTTTATTAGTTCTGGGTGCATTGGCTTACCCCAAGGTTAAGCCAATGTTTTCCGATGATAATAATGCTACACAACAATCATCAAGGCCTCCTTTGCAGGTTGATGTGACCATAGTACAGGCACAACAAGCACAGGATAAAATTTTTACTACAGGAACTGTTTTGGCAAATGAAGAGGTAGAGCTCCGAAGCGAAGTTTCCGGAAAAATAACAGAGATTTATTTTAAGGAAGGTCAAAAAGTAAAAAAGGGCGAGCTGTTGTTAAAAGTAAATGACAGTGAACTTAAAGCCCAGCTGCAACGAGCACAGTACCGACTTAAGTTGGCCACAGAATTGGAAAGGCGTCAAAATAAATTGCTAGAAAAAGGAGGGATCAGCCAAGAGAACTATGATGCTACGCTCAATGAAGTAAACGTGTTGAAGTCTGAGGTTGCGCTCATTAAAGCACAGATTGATAAAACTGAAATTCGAGCACCTTTTGATGGAGTGGTTGGCCTTAAATATGTAAGTCAAGGAAGCTACATATCACCCTCTACACGAATTGCCTCCCTCCAAAATATTAACCCTGTAAAAGTTGATTTTTCTGTGCCTGAACGGTATGTGAACATGGTAAAGGAAGGAGATAAAATATCTTTTACAGTGCAGGGAACGGACAAAGAGTTTGAGGGTGAGATTTATGCCATTGAACCAAAGATTGAATCACAAACGCGAACACTGCAAATACGTGCCTTGAGTGATAATAAAGAAGGGCTTTTGGTGCCGGGTGCTTTTGCAGATTTAGAACTTATTCTCAGAACTATTGATGATGCGATAATGATTCCAACAATTTCGCTGGTGCCCGAGCTGCAGGGACAAAAAGTCTATTTATATAAACAGGGCAAAGTAGTGCAACAGAGAGTACAGACGGGTATTCGTACCGAAGATCAGGTTCAAATTACAGAAGGGGTACAGCCCGGAGATACGTTGCTGACAACCGGCTTTTTGCAGGTGCGGGAAGGTATGTCTGTGGAAATCAATGAAATTGAATAAGTAAAGTTTATGAGTCTTTCTTCATTAAGCATACGCCGCCCGGTATTGGCATCAGTAATGTCTATTGTTATTGTGCTGTTTGGGATTATTTCATTTAACTATTTGGGAGTTCGCGAATACCCTTCGGTTGATCCGCCCATTATTACCGTAAGCACGACCTATATTGGAGCTAATGCAGATGTAATTGAATCTCAAATTACTGAGCCGTTGGAGGAATCAATCAACGGTGTTTCAGGAATTCGCACACTTTCTTCCACCAGTCGTGAAGGGAGAAGTACGATAACGGTTGAGTTCGATATTGATGTAGATTTGGAAGCCGCTGCTAATGATGTGCGCGATCGTGTTTCCCGATCCATCAGCGGTCTGCCTCCCGATGCCGAATCTCCGGTCGTTTCCAAAGCTGATGCCGATGCCTTCCCAATTGTATTCTTAAACGTGAATAGCGAGCGGCGCAATTTGCTGGATCTCACTAATATTGCTGATAATATGTTCAAGGAACGGTTGCAGACCATTTCGGGAGTTAGCAGTGTACAAATTTGGGGCTCCAAAAGATATGCTATGCGCTTATGGATGGATCCGATTAAACTGGCTGCTTATAATCTTACCCCGCTGGATGTTCGTAATGCATTAAGTCGTGAAAATGTGGAGCTGCCCTCAGGTCGCATTGAAGGAAACACTACCGAGCTTACAGTGAGGACTATGGGCCGGCTGCAAACGGTTGAAGAGTTTAATGAGCTGATTATTAAAGAAGCCGAAGGCAATACCATTCGTTTTCGGGATATTGGCCGGGCAGAACTCGGTGCCCAGAACGAACGTACCATCTTAAAGCGTGACGGCGTACCTATGGTAGGGGTTGTAGCTGTTCCACAGCCGGGAGCCAATCAGTTGGCTATTTCTGAAGAAATTTTCAACAGGTTGGAAAATATTAAAAGAGACTTGCCGCCTGATATTGAAGTAGCTACCGGTTTTGATTCAACGGAGTATATTGACAAGTCTATATTTGAAGTGCAGCAGACCATCTTTATCGCTTTCTTTCTGGTGATTATCATCATCTTCTTATTTCTGCGTGACTGGCGTACGACACTTATTCCCATTATTGTTATTCCCATTGCGCTGATTGGTGCATTTTTTATCATGTTCCTTGCAGGCTTTTCAATTAATGTACTTACCCTGTTGGCTATTGTGTTAGCGATTGGCCTGGTTGTTGATGATGCCATTGTAGTGCTTGAAAATATTTATGCAAAAATTGAGCAGGGATATAAGCCGGTTCAGGCCGGAATACTGGGATCAAAGGAAATATTTTTTGCTGTAGTGGCCACATCGCTCGCATTAGTTTCGGTATTTATGCCTATTCTTTTTCTGGGTGGTGTTACCGGCCGGCTCTTCAGAGAGTTTGGGGTAGTCATTGCCGGTGCTGTTGTTATTTCAACGTTTGTGGCACTTACTCTTACCCCTATGCTTTCGTCCAAGTTTTTGCAGAAAGATCAAAAGCACAGCTGGTTTTACAATAAAACGGAGCCGTTTTTCAAGCAGTTAAATGCGGCCTACAAAAATAGCCTGGAAGCTTTTATGAGCCGCCGGTGGCTGGCATTTGCTATCATCCTTTTTGCGGGACTATTTATTTATGGCTTAGGAACCTATTTGCCTGAAGAGGTAGCACCTATCGAAGACCGAAGCAGCATTCGTATGTTTGCGCAGGGTCCGGAGGGCGCCTCATTTGAATATATGGATCAGTACATGGACAAGTTGGTGGCTACCATCCAGGATACTGTGCCAGAAACAGAAGCGGTGATTTCCGTTACTTCACCAGGATTTGGTGCTTCGAGTTCTGTCAACTCTGGTTTTGCTTTTACGATTTTAAAAGATCCTGAAGAACGTGAGCGTTCTCAGCAACAGATAGCTGATAATCTGTCGGGTGTTGTGGCTGGATTAACCGGCGCGCAAACCTTTGTTTCTCAGCCACAAAGTATTGGCACGCGAAGTTTGGGGCTGCCGGTGCAATACGTACTACAGGCACCAAACCTTGAAAAGCTGAAAGAAGTTATTCCCCAATTCTTACAGGAGGCTAACAACGAGCCTATTTTTACTTATGCTGATGTAAACCTCAAATTTAACCGTCCAGAGCTGAGAGTACAGATCAATCGTGATCGGGCTCGTTCTTTGGGAGTATCAGCCGTAGATATTGCGCAAACGCTACAGCTTTCATTCAGTGGACAACGTTTTGGTTTCTTTATTCGTGATGGCAAACAGTATTGGGTGATAGGTCAGGTGAGCCGTGAAGATCGGAATGAACCGGTGGACCTGAAATCGTTATTTGTTCGAAATAATAGGGGAGAACTTATTCAGTTGGATAATCTTATTGAAGTTTCTGAAGAGAGCAGTCCTCCGCAGCTCTTCCGTTTCAATCGATTTGCATCTGCTACTATTTCAGCAGGATTGGTACAGGGCCAAACTATTGGAGCAGGCATTGAAGCCATGGATCGGATTGCAGATAAAGTATTAGAAGATCAGTCTATTTCTACAAGCCTGAGTGGCCCATCCCGTGACTTTGTAGAAAGTGCTTCCAGTCTAAACTTTACGCTTATTTTGGCTCTCGTTCTTATTTACCTGGTGCTTGCAGCGCAGTTCGAAAGTTTCAGAGATCCGTTTATTATTCTGTTTACTGTTCCGCTTGCTTTGTCGGGCGCGCTGCTTTCGCTGTGGTATTTTGACCTTACGCTCAATATTTTTAGTAAAATTGGTATCATCATGTTGATTGGTCTGGTCACAAAAAATGGTATTCTTATTGTAGAATTTGCCAACCAGCGGCAACGGGCCGGTCTGGGACTTCTTGAAGCGATCCAGGATGCAGCCGTAGCGAGATTTCGTCCTATCCTTATGACGAGCCTTTCTACCATCCTTGGAATTTTACCCATTGCCCTTGCAATAGGCGCCGGTGCAGAAAGCCGGATGTCAATGGGGGTTGCAGTTATAGGTGGGCTGATTATTGGTACCCTGCTTACGTTATATGTGATTCCGGCTATCTACTCGTATTTCTCACCCATTAAATCGGAAGATGATATTATTGACGAAGAATTGATTAGGGAAACAGAGAAACTTCAACCTGCCAATGCTTAAAGGAAATACAATTATGAAATTTGCTTCCGAAAAGTTTTTAGTGGTTCTTTTCGCAGGATTATTTTTGAACTGCAATATATATGCTCAGGATACTCTGTCTGTTGACAGGGCTGTACAAATTGGGATGGAGAATAATTTTTCAATTCGTATTGCCCGAAATGAATCGGAGTTAGCGGTAAATAATAATTCTCTTGGAAATGCCGGTTTCTTGCCATCACTTTCAGCAACGGGATCTAGAATATATAGAAATGAAAATAACAGTCAGGAGTTTGCTGCGCAGAGTGGAATTCCAAATCAGACTACAAATAATGCAAAGAGTAATAGCACCAATGCCTCGGCTTCGCTAAGCTGGACTATCTTTGATGGACTGAAGATGTTCACTACACGGGAAAAGTTGGAAGAACTTCAGAAACTTAGTCAGGAGCAACTGCAGTTAAGCATTGAAAATAACGTAGCGCAAATTATTACAGCTTATCATGATGTGATTCGTCAGCAGAAAATTTATGATGTGTTACAAAATACGGTGGAAATATCTGAGGAGCGGATAGACATTGCAGAAACCCAGTTGGATTTGGGATCCCGATCAGAATATGATTTGCTTCAAGCCCGCACTGATCTCAATGCCGACCGGGCGGCAGTTATAAGGCAAGAGGTTCGGCTCAATAATGCGAAGGTTAATCTTAATGAAGTTTTGGGAAGAGATACCAATATTGAATTTAGTGTGTATCCAACTATATCTATCAATGAAGACCTTGCTTATGCGGAGTTGCTTCAACAGGCGATGTCTAATAATATCAATTTAGCTATAGAACGTACCAACCAAGATGTTGCTGAGCTCCAGATTGATGAGATTCAGGCAGAACGGTTTCCGGAAATTGATTTGAGTACCGGATATGGTTACAGTCGTTTAGAATCTGATGCTGGATTTCTGGCACTTACTGAAACAGACGGTTTTAACTATGGAGTTACTGCCCGATGGAGTTTGTTTGATGGTTTTAATGTAAATCGCCGGATTCAAAACGCAAAAATTCAGCTGAAAAATCAGCAGCTTGCATTGGAACAGCAAGAACAAGCTGTTGAAGGCAGTTTGGCACGTCAATTTAAAAGTTATCTCAATTCACTGAAGCTGGTAAAGCTGGAAGCAGAAAACCTTACGTTTGCTGAACAATCTTTAGAGATTGCGCTGGAACGTTTTCGTTTGGGAAGTATAAACTCTATTGAGCTGAGAGAAGTGCAGCGTACGCTCATCAATGCTGAGAGCCGATTGATTCAAGCCCGGTTTGAAGCTAAAGTAGCGGAGACAGAGCTGTTGAGACTGGGCGGATCGGTAGCAAATGCGGTTAACTAGTTTAACTTGAACGTCATTTGCAGCTCATTGCCTTTCTTGTTGAATGACAGCTTATCAGCATATTCTTCGATCAGATAGACTCCACGTCCGCCTTCATTTAACAGGTTTTCTTTTTTTAGAGGATTTTTTATTTCATCTGGATTGAAGCCGGCCCCTTCATCTTTTACCGAAATTTTGAGAGTGCCGGAATCAGCAGAGGAGTTTATGTATACCTTTTTGGAAGGGTCTTCTTTGTTACCATGAATGATAGCATTTGTAGCAGCTTCGCTAAGAGTAAGCATGATGCGGGAGTATTCATTATCGTTGAAATCCAGCCACTCCTGAAGTTCATTGATATAGCCTTCAAGTTTCTGAACTTCGTCAAATTCAGATTTCAGAATCAGCTCTTTTGAATCCTGTTCAGTCATGTGGTAATTAGGGCTTGTGCCGGTTTAGATGCCGTCATTTTATAATACGCAATTTGTCTATGCGTAGATTCCGCGCATTCTTAATGTCGTTGCTACCTTGTTGATGCCATAGATATAGGCTGCCTGACGGAGCGTTACATCATAATCTTCGCTCACCTGAAAGAGGTTGTCAAAGGCGTTTCTCATCATGCGATTAAGGCGGCGGTTAACGCGCTCTTCTGTCCAGAAGTAACCTTGCCTGTCTTGTACCCATTCAAAATAGGAAACAGTTACACCGCCGGCATTGGCCAGAATATCGGGAATCACCATAATTCCTTTTTCTTCAAGGATTGAGTCGGCATTGGCAGTAACAGGACCATTGGCACCTTCCGAAATGATGCGGGCATTGATATTAGCTGCATTATGGCGACCGATCTGGTCTTCTTTTGCAGCAGGGATTAGAACATCGCATTCCATCTGCAAAAGTTCTTCATTGGTTATCTTGTCGGCATTTTCATAACCTTCGAGTATTCCATTTTCATCTACATACTTTATGGCTTCAGGAATATCTATGCCATTTTTATTGTGGTAGCCACCCGAAATATCACTGATACCGATAACTTTGGCTCCTTGTTCGTACATCAATTTGGCAGAAATCGAACCTACGTTTCCAAATCCCTGAACGGCAACGGTGGTCTTGTTAGGTAGCATGCCCATTTTATTAAGTGCGGCAAGCGTTACAGTAACGACCCCGCGCCCGGTTGCTTCTTTACGTCCATGTGAGCCACCCAGAATAATAGGCTTTCCGGTTACAACAGCTGTTTCTGTTTTATGGGCATTCATGCTGTAGGTATCCATGATCCATGCCATAACCTGTTCATTGGTATTCATGTCGGGAGCAGGTATATCACGGTCAGGGCCAAACACTTCAAGCATATTGGCAGTATAGCGGCGGGTCAGTCGTTCCAGTTCCCCTTTAGAAAGTTCTTTGGGATTACATCGAACACCGCCCTTGGCACCTCCAAAAGGCACATCTACAATGGCACACTTCCAGGTCATCCAAGAAGCCAGAGCTTTTATTTCGTCGATCGTTACATCGGGCGCATAACGAATACCTCCTTTGGATGGGCCAAGTACATTATCATGGATAACTCGATATCCTTCAAAAACACGGATTTCACCGGAGTCCATTACCACGGGCACTGAAACAATTACCTGTTTAACCGGGCTTGCCAGGTACTGAAACATGCCTTCATCCAGCTCTAAAATTTCTGCGGCAAACCGGAACCGTTCCATCATTGATTTAAATGGAGAGTCTTCGTCCAGTTTCGGCCCGGGTTCCTTATAGTATCCGGTGGTGTACATGTTCTTATTGTAAGGCATGAAAATCAGTAAGAATTAATTGAAATTTAGATGATTTAAAACGCGATTAATATACAGACAATTAAAAATAAAAACGCATAAAAAGATGTCTCTAAAGGTATGAAAAATTAATTGAATCATTAAGAGATTAAGTACACTGTCGAAGTAAATACTTGTGAATGAAAAAGTCTCTCAGGTTATTTTTTAGCAATTTGTTATAGCTATTAATGCTGAAATTGAGAAAGGTATCTGCTGATTTTTTGAGAACTTGTTATAATGAAATAGATAAATGCATCTTAGGTGTTGTTTTAACATAACGATAGCGCCTTTTTTGTTGCATTTATGCAAAATATGCTGTTGATTCTACACATTATAGTTTTTCGTACAGCATAATATGTTAGTCAGCTGTTCGGTTATTGCTTAAAATTTGCATAAAGCGGTATTAATCAACAATGGATGCGAGCGTACTTGTTTTAAATAAAGACTATCAGCCACTTAGTGTGTGCTCGGTGCACCGGTCTGTGAAACTTTTGTTTATGGACAAAGCTGAGATGCTACATGACTATCCGGATAAAAAAATTCGTACGGTAACTGAAGAGTATTCCTATCCATCGGTAATTCGATTGCGGAGATATATTAATATCCCTTATAACAAAATTGTGTTATCGCGCCATAATATTATGAAGCGTGATGCTAATACCTGTCAGTATTGCGGTTCCAAGAAAAACCTGACCATTGACCATGTATTGCCACGAAGCCGTGGCGGCAAAGATACTTGGGAAAATTTAGTTACCGCCTGTGATACGTGTAATGTGAATAAGGGTAACCGTACTCCTGATGAAGCCGACATGCCGTTGGACTGTAAACCCTACCGTCCGATTCATATCACCTTTTTTCAATCTTTGCTTGGTGGAGTAGAGGAAGACTGGAAGCCTTATCTTTATATGTAATCTCCTTTACCCTCCCTTCATAAGATTTACATAAAAAATGCTTATTTTATACAGATAACGAATGACCAAAAAGCAATTTAAATAAGTTCATGAGTTCAAAAGGTAGAGTATTAGTTGCCATGAGCGGAGGAGTAGATTCTTCGGTTGCGGCTGTAATGCTCAAAAAACAAGGTTATGATGTCGTTGGAATTACCATGAAAACGTGGGATTACTCCCGGGTGGGTGGTAAATCTGACAAGGAGACCGGGTGCTGTACGCTTGAGTCAATGAATGATGCGCGTCAAATAGCCGTGAATCATGGCTTTAAACACTTTATTGTAGATATTCGGGATGAGTTTGGCGGATGGGTGATCGATCGTTTTGTTGAAGATTATATGACCGGTCATACTCCAAATCCATGTGTGCTGTGTAACACTCATATCAAATGGGCGGCCCTGTTGAAAAGGGCGGATAATCTGGGGTGTGATTACATCGCCACGGGACACTACGCCAACGTGCGTGAAGAAAATGGGCGATATGTAATTTCACGCGGACTGGATCCCAGCAAGGATCAATCTTATGCTCTTTGGGGAGTGAAACAAGAGCACCTGGAAAGAACTATTTTCCCCCTGGGCAGTTATGAAAAAACCGAAATTCGCCAAATGGCAGAAGACTGGGGACTTACCAAGGTGGCAGACAAACCTGATTCTTATGAAATTTGCTTTGTCCCAGATGATGATTACCGACGCTTTCTTCGTGATCGTGTAGATAACCTTGATGAAAGAGTAAGTGGCGGAAAATTTGTAGATCAGGATGGAAATGTTGTGGGAGAGCATGAAGGCTATCCATTTTACACAATTGGCCAGCGTCGCGGGCTGGACCTGGCAATGGGATACCCCGTTTATGTCACGGATATCAATCCGGAAACAAATGTTATTACTATTGGCGAAAAGAAAGACCTTGTAAGCACTACATGCCGGGCAAAAGAAATTAACTTGGTAAAATATGCTGAAGTACCCGAAAAAGAGATGGAGATTACGGGTGCCATTCGTTATAACGATGATGGTGCGGTTGGCTATCTTACGCAGCATGGAGAAGATGAAATTGAGGTAACTTTTCCAACCGGAAGAGAAGCAATTACTCCCGGACAGGCTGTGGTATGCTACGAAGGTAACGATGTTGTAGCCGGCGGCTGGATTAAAAAGGTAAATGTAGAGATGGAAGACCTGGAGATGGTTTAGCAACGACTAAGCTGCCTCTTTAAATTTTGAAACATCTTGAGTACGTACTTTGTATACTCCTATTGCGTTATAGATTTTTAAATGGAATCAAATTCTTGAAAAATGAAAAAATCAGTCTACCTCCTTTTCGCTTTTTGTTTGATAACCGCTATACCAACAACTCTTTTTGCTCAGTTCGAGGGTAAAATTAAATATGCTACGTTTGATGTTGAGAATGGCGTTCCCGAATCTGACGAAGAGTTTACCGTATATTTTGCCCTAAATCGAATTTTTCTGGAAGGGGATAAGACCTATGATGTCCGCAACTTTCAAACGGAAGGGATCTTGGTTCGAATGGATATGGAAGATGTTGTTTTCTTTACCGGTGACGAATCAGCCCTAAAAATATCCAAAGCGGATGTGGATGCCATGCAGCAGTTCTTTGGAAAAGAATCCGGAGATACAGGGAAAGAATCCAACGATTTTAGTTTTAAGCGTACAGGTAAGACAGAAAGCATACACGGATTGGCCTGCGAGCAGTTTGTGTTTCGAGATGAGGACGATCCTGAAAAATATACAGAAGTATGGATGACCAAGGATCTGGAAACCGATCTTTCTTCACTAGTACGATCGGCAGAAACGTTTTTTGATGGAGAAGATGTCCCAACGGGCTTATTAGCACAAGGTTATTTTCCTCTGAAAGCTAATTTTTATAATGGAAACAAACTCAGTGGGTATTTAGAAGCTACTGAAGTAGACGAAACACGTTCTGCTCGTGCTAAAGTTGAAGTTCCAGCCGGAATAAAGGTCTACAATTTTCAACAGTACCTTTTCCAACGATTCAGTCAGTCCGGCAAAAAGCAGAAGTAAAAATATCTATTCATTTAGATTTCCCAATAGATACATATCACCGGTAGGCTGAGGTACTCCGCCTTTAGGTTCAATAGTGACAGCAAACGCATTGGTATCTTCTTTAGATGATTTAGCCATTTGCTCGATCTTAAAGAAAGAGTCTTTTTGAGGATCATTAACAGCAAAGACTCCTGCACTTACCGGTTGGTTATTTTTGATGATCCAAAGCTGATAGTCCTTATCGCTGGGTACGGCAGGCAGATTTGAAACCTGAAGAAGTGCCTGTTGCTTATCAGCATCCCAAATAATCTTTCCATAGCCCTCTGGATTAACATCCAGTCCTGCCATAAGTACCATCTCAACCGTTCTGGATTCCAATATAGAAAGCAATTCATCCTTACGTTGAACTTCACTTTTAAGCTCAGAAATTTGTGCTTCTTTTTGATTGATAATTTCTTCTTTATTGTTAAGCTGTGAGCTTAAGTTAAAGGAATAGAAAACCAAGCTGAGCGTAATTATAAACAGGGCTATAGACGCAGCAATCGCAAAAAATTGATTGCCGGAAGTGTCGGTTTCTTTATCTTGATCGTTAATAGGCGTTACACCTGCCGAAGAGTCTTTGCTTTTTACCCTGACTTTCTTCATCAGCTCTTGCCTCACTTTCTCAGAAGGTTCATCTCTTTCCACTGTAAATGCAAGTTGGTTAGCAACAGAATACATTTGGTGGAATAATTCCGTCTGTTCTTTTGAAGCATTATGTAACAGCTCTTCAAATTCTTCACGCTCTTTTTCATCTAGAGCATGAAGAACATATCCTGCACAAAGTTCTTCAAATGATTCATTATTATTGTTTTGATCAGTCATGTTGAGAGATATGTTCTCCTAAAATGTCTTTTAATTTTATCATTCCTTGTCGCATTCTTGTCTTTACAGTTCCCAGGGGAATCTCCAGGTGGTCGGAAATTTCTGATTGGGTCATACCCTGATAGTATGCAATTTTCAATACTTTGCTTTGACTTTCCGGAATTTCACCTAAAGCTTCTTGTACCAGCTCGGCTCGGTCCGAAAATATGGTAGTTTCAAGCGGGTCATAATGATCTCCTTCTAAAGTAAAGTTGGAATCGGGCTCGTCAACTAGATGAGAAGCCTTTTTTTGCGTTTTGTATCCCTTGGAACGGATACGATCAATAGCTTTATTTCTAGTTAAAGTGACAATCCAACTGTACACGTTGCCACGGCCTTCTTTAAAAGTACTAGCTCTTTCCCAGATTTTGACGAACACTTCCTGGAGAACATCTTCGGCTTCTTCTCGCTTTTTTACTATGGAAATGATCATGCCAAAGAGCAGCCTGTTGTATAAATCATAAAGCTCTTCTAAAGCCTCAGCATCTTTAGCTTTAATTCGTCTCATCAATTCTTTTTCGTCATCGGAATTACCGTGAGTTATTTTCCCGATGGCTGCAAGTATGGTAAAGACAATCACGTTTTATGCTCCATTTGCAAGTACGCAGTTAATGGCTATGTGGATTTAATAGAAGAAAAGAAATTTGTTCAATTCTAAAAAATCCAGTAGCCTTGAATCCAAATAATACAACAAAAAAAGCATAATCCGTACTTATTTTGCCTTGGCTTCTTCGCATGACGTTGGTGGTTTCCGGCCTGATGGCGGTCTCTCATTTCTATCTGGGATGGCGTCTTACTAAAGCAGTTTCTTATAATTTCAAGGAATCTCTTCTAAAGTGGTTTCCTGCACTTCTTCTGGTATCATTTTATATGCTGCCTCTTACCGGTTTGTCAACCTTTTGGGTGTATGGCCACGTAGATATGATGCAAGTACCCAAATGGATTACTTACTGGTTTTGGTTTGGCCTGGTATTTAGCTACCAACTGCTAACATGGGTCATATTATTTGATGTGGCTAAAATAATCGCAGGAAAATTTGGCAGATGGAGAGAGCAAAAAATTAATACTTTTCATTTTAGAGCACTGCTTATTGCCGGTTTATTGGTGTTCATTTTTTCTGGTGTTAAGCTCTATTTAAACACTACTCAGGTACAGGTTGATGAGATTGATTTAGCTATAAAAGATTTGCCTGAATCACTGGATGGGCTAAAAATTGTTCATATCACTGATATTCAGGGCGACAGATATACCGGCGCTGAAGAGATTGTAAACTACGTAAACAGGGTAAATGAACTGGATGTTGACCTCATCATTTTTACCGGCGACCTTATTTCTTACGGGACTGACTATATTGAGATGGCTGCCCGGGAGTTTTCAAAAGTAAAATCAACGTATGGCACTTTTGCGGTAGTAGGTGATCATGACTTCTGGGCCGGGCTAGAGCATGTTGAACCCGCTCTTGAAGACAGAGGTATTCCTTTGTTGCGAGATGAGAATGAAATTATCAGCATCAAGCAAGATAGCCTATTGTTGACAGGTATTACGCAAGTATATAGCAAAAGAGCCAATCCTCAAGAAGTGGATTCATTGACAAAAGTAAACCCGGGCTTGAGCTTTAAAATATTAGCTTCCCATCAGACATCAGATATTTTAATTGATGAGGCACAGGAAAATGATTATCGGCTCTTTTTGACCGGCCATACTCACGGAGGCCAAATTCGGGTGCCATTTATGTTTATGGCTTTTTCAGCTTCAGATATGGAAACAGAATATGTTAATGGCCCGTATTGGCTTGAAGATTTGCTGATTAACGTAAATAACGGCCTGGGTTTTACCCTGGGGCCCGTGCGGTATAACGCTCCGCCCAACATTTCGGTGATCAATTTGAAGGCGAAGTAAGTTCTTTAAGCATGATTTTTGGATCATTTGTCGGCGCTTTACAGCTGTAGTTCTCACATACATAAGCGGTAGCCTTTCCATTTTTCATAGCCTGATTCTTTGTGTAAGGAGCCAGTTTATTTATCTCAGAATCATCCGGATCATTCAGTACAACAACCTTATTGGGCGAAAAGGAATGGTAAAGGGTTTTCAACATCTTTTGAGTATCAGAAGCAGCTTTTTTGCCCGCAATAGTAACTTCGTAGGATATGCCAAGCTCAAAATCCAAAGCCTGTAGCAGCTGACCAAATCCTGTTGGAGCCTGTGACACCTGACTTGAAAACAATTTATTCATAGAATCTGCTTTTTGTTCCCAGTCGGTATTCCCGGTGATACGTCCCAACCTCAACAGGTTTAACATAGCAATCGAATTACCAGAAGGGAGGGCCCCGTCATAGACCTCTTTGGTTCTTCCTAGCAGTTTTTCGCTTTTGTGAGCAGTAAAAAAGAATCCGCCAGTTTCTTCATCCCAAAAATTGGCAATGAAATCTTCTTGTAAATTCAGTGCTTGTTTTAAAAACTCAGTTTCGAAGGTTGATTCATAGAGCTCATATAATCCCCATATCAAAAAAGAGTAATCATCAGCATGAGCATGTATAGCAGCTTCATCGTCACGATATCTATGTAGAAGTTGTTTTTCACTTAAAAGCGTTTTGTTGATAAATGAAAGAGATCGTTTGGCCTCATTGATATAGCTGCTCTCATCAAAAGCCCGGCCTGCTTTAGCCAGAGCAGCTATCATCAGCCCATTCCAGTCTGTAAGAATTTTATCGTCCAGCAGTGGGCGGACCCGATGTTCTCTGGCTTCCAAAAGGGTGGTTCTGATATTTTGTAGTTTTAATGAAAGTTGCTCCTTGCTTAGATTTCGTTCTTCTGCCAAATCAACAATAGGTTTACTTAGATGCAGAATATTTTTGCCTGTTCGTTGTCTCGTAGCTTCGTCTTCGTAATTTCCTTCTTCAGTCATATTAAAAACCTCAATAGCCAGCTCGGCATCAGCGGCAGGCAAAAGATCTCTTATTTCTGAAATACTCCATAAGTAGAACTTGCCTTCTTCACCTTCGCTGTCGGCATCTTCTGCAGAATAAAATGCCCCATCAGAATCTTGCAGATCTCTTAACACATATTCAATAATTTCTTGAGCTGTTTGTCGGAAAAGATTGTTATTTGTAGCCTGCCAGGCCTCAGTGTAGGCCATAATCAGCATAGCCTGATCGTAGAGCATTTTCTCAAAGTGGGGGACCAGCCATTTCTGATCGGTTGAGTAGCGGTGAAATCCATATCCAATTTGATCAAACAAACCGCCATGCCTCATATTGGTTAGCGTTTGTTCAACCATATTCAATGCTTCATTATTGTTGGTGCGATTCCAGTATCTTAGCAAAAACATGAGATTATGAGGACTGGGAAATTTGGAGAATGTCCAAAGCCACCATATTTATTATCAAAGTTAGCTTTATACTGACCAAATGCTTTTTCCAGAATATCTTTGGCTACTCCTTCACCGGTCTTAGACTTTGTTGATTTTTGAAAAGCCTGGACTATTTCATCAGATGAATCCAAAATTTTATCTCGTTCATTCTTCCAAAGTCCATGAATTCTGGGGATGAGCTCAGCCATGCCGGGCTGTCCGTGTCGTCCTTGTTTTGGAATATATGTTGCGGCATAGAAAGGTTTTTTCTCCGGCGTCATGATGATAGTCAGCGGCCAACCGCCACTGCCTGTTAGCATTTGGCAAACAGTCATGTAGGCATTGTCAATGTCTGGACGCTCCTCTCGATCTACCTTAATGTTTACAAAAGCTTCGTTCATTAAACGAGCTATATTTTCATCTTCAAATGACTCGTGTGCCATTACATGACACCAATGGCAGGTTGCATAGCCGATAGAAAGAAAGATGGGCTTATCTTCTTGCTGGGCTTTAGTAAAAGCTTCTTCACTCCATGGGTACCAATCTACGGGATTGTCGGCATGTTGCAGCAGGTAAGGACTCTTTTCGGAAGCTAACTTATTTGACATACAAAACTTACTGTGGTTGATTCGGCTTGTACATCAATGATAAGGAAAATTCAGTCCATTATAAGAGTAAGCTATACAACAAGGCGCAGGGCCGACTGCTCAAGATGGATGCGTTGCAGTTTAAATTCTTGCTCGTCAAATCCTTTTAGCGGCACATACTCCTGCTGGATATTAAAGTGACTGTATTTTTCATCCAGTAACTGTTGGATGTGTTCATTGCTGGCAACATCTTCTGAGATGATAATCTCATTTTCATTAGCTGCATCAACCAACCGGGAAGCGATGTTGACTGTTGAGCCAAAGTAGTCAATTTTGTTGTTTAGGTTTACAGCCACGCAGTTTCCGTGATGTATGCCTGCTTTTAGTTTAAGAGATTTATCAAAGCGACGGTCTTTAGAAATAATTTCCTGTGCAGTGATAAATGCTTTAAATGCTTTATCCGGATTACTGAATACTGCCATGATAGCATCACCGATTGTCTTAACCAGCGCACCATCTTCTTTGGCTACAGCATCTTGGAGTATTTCAAAATGTTCCATAACTCTGCTTATGGCATGTTCTTCACCTTCTTTATGATACATGCCCGTTGAGTCATAAATATCTGTGAACATGAGCGTAAGTTTGTCAACAGCAATTTTTTCTCCTTTTGGAAGTACCTCATTTGCAAAAAGATCTCTGAATAATTGGAGTGAAGTGACTTGCGAGGCTGTAAGTTTTTTATCATTCCATTCAACTTTTTCAAGGACAAAAATCTGGTCAGTACGAGTCTGATTCTCAAAAATGAGGTTGGGTCGGTTGGAAATTTCAGCTACCCCGTTTAATCCAAAATTTGTGAGTCGTACATTCACAGTATCCTGTCCTTCTTCAGTGACCTTGAATACCGCAATACCTTCTGCTTCTGAGCAGCGAAGCTGATAGGTGCCTTCTTCAAGATAAGTGTTGACATAGCGGGCTTTTTCGGGTTTTATAAACTGCTGAATTTTGACATGTGGTTTTTCTTGTGGGCCTGCCAGGCTGTAAAACTCATCTTTTATTTTCCTAATCAGCGGATTTGGCCGGAAGCTAAGTTGTAATGACTGATTGAAGTTCACACTAAACTCATGATTACAATCGTGACAAAAAATGGGTTCATGGACTTCGTTAAGTGTTTTGCACCGCTGTTGAATGGTTCGGCAGCGAGGGCAATACAAATCCCAATTAAAATTAAGGAGTCCCTTTTTTACACCATATAAGACGCCATTGATGACATCCTTTAGTTCTTCACCCCAATGTTGTGCCAGCTTATGAGGTTCAATACGGATTAGGTCGATGTCATCAGCTTTGCTGATATAATCACAAATCTTTTGGGCAATTACAGGGTTTTGAGTCGATTCTTGCAGCTCTTGTTTTGTTTCATTGAGCTTGACAATAGAACCTCGATCTACTTTTGAGGTATTCTCAAATTGATAGGGCAGCTGATTTTTTTCCACCAGAATAGCATACTTTTTAAAAGCTGACTTCAACTTTGCCCGCAGAAAAAGCTTATGTCTAATCTTGGTATAATAATAAGCCAGCTTATTCTTTGGGGTCAGCCACATTTGATACTGAAGCCGTGTGCCCTGACTGTTTGGAAACATCTCAACATGGATACGCACTTCTTCGTAGCCCCCGTTTTTATAATGCCTTTTTACACTGTAGCGGTAGGGATATTCCCATTCATAAGGTTCTTCTATCCACGCGTCATTATATTTAATACTGTTGTAGGAAAGCTGGAGGTGTCCATCATTGATTTCATACGAAATATCAGTGGGTTGAACAGTAGGCAGGTTCAAATTTTTGAAGAGCCGGTTTGTATTTGAGACTAATTCCCAAAGCTCGTGCGGTCTCGACCGGAGCTGCCAATTCCATTTATAATGTAATTGCTTCTTATTTGTCCCCATAATAGCCGTTGTTGTACGCAACAAATGATTTATTCTTCGGGAGTTTGGGTAATTACCCTTATATTTAAATCTATACTAAAAGAACACTAGAACATTAAATGTTACAAAATTTTAATATCTAATAACATGGCTATAGAACGTACTTTAACTATTCTGAAACCTGATTGTGTGCGAAAAGGACTGATTGGTGAAGTGATAAAAAGAATTCAGGAAGCTGGATTTGATATTGTTGCAATGAAAATGACAAGACTAACTAAAGACACAGCTGGTGGGTTTTATGCCGTCCACAAGGAGCGTCCTTTTTATGATGAGCTTTGCGAATTTATGAGCAGCGGACCTTGTGTGCCAATGATCCTGGAAAAGGAAAATGCAATTGAAGATTTTCGAACATTTATTGGGGCTACCAACCCGGATGAAGCTGATGAAGGTACCATTCGTGCTGATTTTGCTGACAGTGTGGGAGAAAATATTATCCACGGCTCTGATTCCGTAGAGAATGGTAAAATTGAAGCTGCTTACTTCTTTACCGAAGCTGAAGTTGTAGCTAACAAAGCGTAATGCTTCAGTTTTAAAAAATTATCAGGCTCCGTTGCTTCGCTTCGGAGCCTTTTTATATTTAAGATTATGAAACGACTACTTTTAACTTTTTCAGTGATTGTACTGGTTATAGGCTGTACTTCTTCAAAGAGCCATCCCGATGATCAACAAGTACAAGTTGGTGCTGAAGTATTGATTGAAGACTTTCTATCTGAACTTAAGGACAAGAAAGTAGGCTTGGTGATGAATCCAACAGCCCGGGTCAACGGAATCCATATGTTGGATACACTACTTTCCACACAAATTAATATCACGGCACTTTTTGCTCCGGAACATGGATTCCGGGGTGAAGCAGGGGCCGGAGAAGTGATTAAGAATGGTATTGATCAGGAAACAGGACTTCCAGTGTATTCTCTATACGGTGATTCTAAAAAGCCTACTTCTGAGATGCTCCAAAATGTAGATGTCCTGTTGTTTGATATGCAGGATGTGGGCGCTCGTTTCTATACTTATAATGTTACACTTGGTTTAGTTTTGGAAGCAGCTGCAGAGAACGATGTAGCAGTGTGGGTGTTGGATCGGCCCAATCCTGCAGGCGGAGAATATATTGCCGGTTGGGTGCTGCAAGAAGAGCACAAATCTTTTGTAGGCGCTTATCCTATTCCCATGGCCCATGGAATGACGCTGGGTGAACTGGCACAAATGATGGTTGGTGAAAAATGGATTAATTTCAAACAAGAACCTGATCTAAAAGTGATTTCGATGAAAGGTTGGAAGCGTTCCATGAAGTGGCCCGAAACGGGACTGGCATGGCACCCGCCGTCGCCCAATTTGCCAACTTTCGAGCATGCCTATGTGTACCTGGGAACGGTGCTATTTGAGGGAACCAATATCTCTGAGGGAAGAGGTACAGAAAATCCGTTCTTGACCATTGGTTCACCGACTACAAATATAACTGATGAAGATATACAAATGCTGAATGAGCAGTTTCCTTCCGTAGCTGTGACTAAAACAACCTTCATTCCCCAATCTATGCCGGGCAAATCTCTCTATCCCAAATTTGAAGATGAGCAGTGTTATGGGGTTACCATTTCAGTAGATGATTATGAGCAGCTTAATCCTATACGGTTCGGTGTTGAGTTATTAAAGCTGATGTACCATTCAACAGAGGGTGCTGCGATTAAGCCATTTATAAAGAATTTGTCGGGGATAAATATTGAATCAATAGAGGATCTTATCTCCAATTGGGAAGTAAAAGAGTTTAAGAAGATGAGAGAGCCTTATTTACTGTACTGATTTTCTTCTCCATTCATAGCTTATCAGAGCTGCTGAAACCGAAGCATTAAGTGATTCAATATTATTGGCCATGGGAATGGTGATTTTATAATCACAGTGCTCCAGTGTTTTTTTGCTGATTCCTGATCCTTCGTTGCCAAGTACGAAAGCCAGGGGACGATCCACTTCCAGTTCCCAAAGTTTTTGATCTCCATCCATAGCCAGTCCGGCTATCCAAAAGCCTATGTCTTTAAGCTTCATGATCGACTGGTTGAGATTGCCCATACGGACAATGGGTATTCTACCTGCAGTGCCGGCAGAAGTTTTAAATACTGTGGCATTGATGGGAGCCTGTCCATGTTTGGGAACAAGCACAGCAGCAATATCTGCAGCTGCTGCTGTACGAAGAATGGCTCCCAGGTTATGAGGGTCAACAATTCCGTCTAAAATAAGAACAGCCGGATAGGCAGAAGTATCCACTTTATCAATCCATACTCCAAACTCCTGGTATTCAATAGCACTCATTAAGGCAACCAGGCCTTGGTCATTTACATTGCCTACCAGCTCATAAAGTTTATTTCCCGGAACATGTGAGATGGGTATCCGGTTAGAAGATGCTAAACTAAAGATATTCTCATGCTGTGAATCTTTATGAGTATCCTTTATAAATATTTTTTCGATACGTTCGGGTTCGTTTTTCAGGGCTTCTTCGAGACTATTCTTTCCGTAAATGTAAATGTTTTCAAATTCTTCAGACATTTAGCTCCAAGTGGTTGAAAAGTTCATTATTTAATTTAACTTATATAAAGTAGTTAATAAGTTTAAAGGGACATAGGCTTATGAATAAAAAGGACTATAACGAAGATCCGTTTATGCCGTCCGGATCTGAAGATGTCGACAATTCTTTCTCTCGGCAAACTAAAATAACCGGCGCAATTGACCAAGTTCATTCGGTCAATACCTTGCACATGGTTGCCGGCGTTTCTCTTATTTTTCTCAGCCTTTCGGTGATTCTGCTTTCTGTGCTGGGATTATTACAGCCGCTTTGGCTGTCTACTGCACTGAGTATGATTGCCAGTGTTTCCACCATGATTGGTTTATTCTTTTTATATTCTGTTGCATATCAAAGCAACGATCCCAACAGGTTGCTTAGGGATGCCATGAAACGAATTATGGAAGCGAAAAATTAGGTTAATCTTGTACGACAAAAACGAGCAGCAACGGCTACATTCTTATTTAAATATTCACCTTAAGAAAGATCAGCTTGAGCTTTCTCCGGAAAAGAAAATAGAAGCTCTGCAAAAGAGAGATCGTGCAAAAATGTGGCATATTATTATCAATGTTATAGCCATTCTCTTTTTTGGCTATTCGTTTTACTATAATATCACAGAGCTTGGTCAGACTTTCTTTTATATTATCTTTGCAGTCTTCGGTGTGAATGTTGGCCTTATTTTGTATCAGAAAAAACAGATCAACGAACTTATTTCTTTCTTAAAATGGAAGAAGGATCAATAGTCGTCCATAAGTAAGTTTACAATATTTATTGTATCTATTATTCTGTGTTCTTCTTCTTTACCAAATGCATAAACTGTGAGTGAGCCAGACTTCATCCTCCCAAAATTATATGACAGCAATAATGATGGATTTGTAGTTATAGCCCACCGCGGGGCCAGTGCTTATTACCCGGAAAATACTATGGCTGCATTCCAAGGAGCTGTTGAGATGAATGCAGAAATGATAGAGCTGGATGTTTTACTAACTAAGGATGGTGTGCCGATAGCTTTTCACGATGCCAAATTGAATAATCATTCAAATGGCAAGGGGCTGGTCAGTGAAAATACGATCAGTGAACTAAAAGAGCTGGATGCGGGATCATGGTTTGATGAAAAGTTTGCAGGAGAAGAAATCCCCACTTTAGAAGAAGTTCTGGCTTATGCTGCAGGTAAGATTGCTCTAAACATTGAAATCAAAACCGAAGCGGTAACTAACGAACTGCGTAACGGAGTGGAAGAAAAGGCCATAGCGTTGGTAAAAAAGTATGGCATGGAAGAGTATGTGATGTTTTCCAGTTTTGACTACCGCGCAGTGAGTCACTTGAAAGAACTGGCTCCGGAAATGTCAACGGCTTTGCTCTATGAAAAAAGGCAATCAGGGAAAAAGCTTCCATCAGATCTTGTGAAACAATATAAAGCGGATGCCTTTAATTGCAGCTATCGTCAGCTCAACAAAAAAAGAATGAACAACCTTTCAGTACACAACATCCCGATATTTGTGTACACGGTGGATCGGCAAGTGCGCATGCGCAAGCTTTTGGATCTTGGAGTCAGCGGTATTTTTACGAACAAGCCGGATGTGCTTTGGGATGTGCTTGAAACGAGAGAAAGAGAGTAGAAAATTACTTTTCCTGTTTGAATGATGGCTGGAAAGATTCTATTTTAGAGAAACCTCAATCTAACAAAGCGCTCAATGGCTACTAAGTATATTTTTGTAACCGGCGGTGTAACATCATCGCTTGGGAAAGGAATTATTTGTGCATCTCTCGGCCGTCTTCTTGTTGCACGCGGCCTTAAAGTTACCATCCAAAAATTAGATCCCTATATCAACGTTGATCCGGGCACGATGAACCCCTACGAACACGGTGAAGTATATGTGACAGAGGATGGGGCAGAGACAGATCTTGACCTGGGGCATTACGAGCGCTTTCTGGATATCAAAACCTCCCAGGAAAATAATGTTACAACCGGACGCATTTATTATGATGTCATTTCCAAAGAGCGTCAGGGAGCTTATCTGGGTAAAACGGTTCAGGTAATTCCACATATTACGGATGAAATTAAATCACACATTACTGCGCTTGGTGAATCCGGCAATTACGATGTTGTAATTGTAGAAATTGGGGGTACCGTCGGAGACATTGAAAGTTTACCATATATTGAAGCAGTGCGTCAGCTGCGGTATGATGTGGGGCGTTCCAATACGCTTTCTATCCACCTTACCCTTGTTCCATATTTATCAGCGGCGCGTGAGTTAAAGACCAAACCGACACAGCACTCCGTTAAAACGCTTTCAGAAAGTGGATTGCAGCCGGATATTATTGTGGCACGGTCAGAGTATGAGCTGGATCAGTCTATCCGCAAGAAAATTGCTCAGTTTTGTAATGTTGAGATTGAAGATGTAATCGCTTCTCTTGATGCTGAAACTATTTACCAGGTACCGCTGCTCATGCAGGATGAAGGGCTGGATACCCGGGTCATTAAAAAACTGGACTTGAAATCTACAGAACCAGAACTGGATCGTTGGACCGGTTTTGTAGAAGCGGTGCAAAACCCGTCATCAGAAATAAGTATTGCCTTGGTAGGCAAGTATGTAGAGCACCATGATGCCTATAAGTCTATTGTTGAGGCTTTTATTCATGGTGGAGCAGTTAATGGCTGCGAGGTAAATATCAAATGGATACAGTCTGATGATTTGACTAAAAAAAATGTTAAACAAAAACTAAAGGGTGTCTCTGGAATTTTGGTCGCTCCCGGTTTTGGAGGTCGCGGGATTGAAGGGAAAGTGGCAGCCATTAATTATGCACGGGTTAATGACATTCCATTTTTTGGAATTTGTCTGGGCATGCAGTGTGCTGTTATTGAATATGCTCGCAATGTTTGTGGGTGGAAGGATGCTAACAGCACTGAGTTTGATGAGGATTGTGAATATCCCATTATTGACCTGATGGAAGAACAAAAAGATATCGAAGAGAAAGGCGGCACTATGCGTTTGGGACTTTATGATTGCAAGGTGAAGAAAGGCTCAAAAACGTATGAGGCTTACGGAGAAGAGTTTTTCCAGGAACGCCATCGCCATCGTTATGAAGTTAATAACAACTTGCGTTATAAGCTGGTGGAAGATGGTATGCAGCTGGTTGGATTCAACCCTGAAAGAGACCTTGTTGAAATTGTTGAGATTGAAGACCATCCATGGTTTGTGGGCGTTCAATTTCATCCAGAGCTTTGCAGTACGGTAAATAATCCACA
Organism: Balneolaceae bacterium; assembly: GCA_034521755.1. Taxonomy (GTDB): domain Bacteria; phylum Bacteroidota; class Rhodothermia; order Balneolales; family Balneolaceae; genus JAXHMB01. Next base: position 728,819 of record JAXHMB010000003.1, on the reverse strand, counting down.
GCCTCTGTTTGTAGATTTTGTAAAAGCCAGTTTAGTACACGCCAAAAAGCATGATATGCAGATTCCCAAAGAAGGTGCTGAAGTAGCCATTGATGCATAACAATGAGCACTATAAAGATCGCATCCGGCCTCGTATATGTGGTCTTTTGATGGAAAATGATGCTATCCTTTTAGTAGAAATTCATTCTTCTGTCTCTGATCGTCTAATTTGGATGCCTCCTGGCGGGGAGCTGGAGTTTGGAGAGTCTATTGAAGAGTGTCTTGTTAGAGAGTTTGAGGAAGAAACAGGATTACAAGTTGCTGTGCAATCATTCCAATTTATAAATGAGCTTATAGAGCCTCCTTTCCATGCTCTTGAACTTTACTATCGGGTTGAAAAAATAGGGGGAAATCCTAAACTTGGAAATGATCCGGAATTTGAAGATAACCATCAGCTTCTGAAAGATTTACAATGGATTTCAATTGACGACCTAGATAAATACAAAGTGGTTCCTAATCACCTGGTTAGATATCTAAAGCCTTGATTGTAAAAAGTATTAATGAACGGTCATCTTTTTTTAATACTTGCTGTATTGTGATAACTTAAGATAAATAATTAGCCTTAAATAACTTTCAGCATGCAATTTAAATCATATATACTCTTTTTTCTGGCAGCAATTTTTTTAGGTTCCGGCTGCCAAAAAATGAACGATACAAAAGTCATCAATAATGTAAAAGGTTATACCATTGCCAACGGCGAACTGGTTACTTTTTCCAGTATAGCTTTTGAGAATGGAAAAGTTTTAAAAACATCGAAACATCAAACTTTGAACTCAGAATATTCATCCGCTGATGTTATTGACGGGGAAGGCCGTATAATGCTTCCCGGACTTATTGATGCCCATGGTCATGTGATGGGGCTTGGTTTTCAAGAGATTGATATTAATGTTGCCGGAATAGAATCTCTGGATGCCACTTTGGATTCTATTGCTACTTACGCTGAAAGTTATCCTGATCTAGATTGGATACAGGGACGCGGTTGGAACCATACTCGTTGGACTGTTAACAGGTTTCCAACAGCCGAAGAACTTGATCAGGCTGTAAGCGAGCGACCCGTATGGCTGCGTCGCGTTGATGGACATGCCGGGTGGGCCAATTCAAAAGCTATGGAGCTTGCCGGAATTACTAAAGATACTGAAGATCCTGCAGGCGGGAAGATTATCAGGGATGAAGAGGGTAATCCAACAGGAGTTTTCGTGGATGCTGCAATGGGTTTGGTTGGATCAGAATTGCCACCCAGAAGCGATGAAGAAAAGCGGCTGGCGCTGGAAAAAGCTCTGCAAAAAATGGCTGCTCATGGCTTAACCAGTGTCCATGATGCCGGTGTTAGTGTTGATGCCTGGAATTTGTATAAAGAATTTGCGGATCAGGGGAAACTCAAAACCCGGATTTATGGGATGATTAGTGGGGCAGGAGATACCTTTGACAAGCTTTCTTCTAACGGCCCAATTGAATCTTATGCCAATGATAAGCTCGCTCTTCGAAGTGTTAAGCTATATGCTGATGGCGCTCTTGGAAGTCGCGGCGCTGCAATGATTAAGCCTTATTCTGATGATCCAGACAACCGGGGATTATTGTTTGAATCAGAAGATGAGATGACTGAAATGATTATGAAAACCGCTTCAAAAGGTTATCAGACTAATATTCATGCCATTGGTGATCGCGGAAATCGGGTAGTTCTGAATGCTTTTGAACGAGTAAAAGATAGCCTTGGAAATAAAGGGCTGCGTCACCGGATGGAGCATGCACAGATTGTTTCACTGGAGGATATTCCAAGATTTTTAGAACTGAATATTATTGCATCCATGCAACCGACACATGCCACAAGTGATATGAATATGGCTGAAGACCGAGTAGGCCCTGATCGAATTAAAGGAGGATATGCGTGGAGCACATTCCTGGAGCAGGGTACAGTGGTTGCAGCTGGGTCCGACTTCCCGGTTGAGCATGTTAATCCTTTCTTCGGTTTGTATTCAGCTATAACTCGTCAAGATCATCAAGGCAATCCGGAAGGGGGATGGTATCCTGAAGAAAAGTTATCACGCGTAGAAGCACTTAGAGCATTTACTATTGATGCTGCATATGCTGCACACCAAGAAGACGAGCTCGGATCTCTTGAAACAGGAAAGTGGGCTGACTTTATTCTTGTTGATCGCGATATTTTTGAGGTTCCTACCTCAGAGATTTGGCAGACCGAAGTATTGGAGACCTGGGTAGCCGGTGAAAAAGTTTATCAAAAAAAATAAAGAAAGAGGTAGGTTTCTTTGCGAATGAAAGTTCGAGTTGAGCAGTTAAATCCAATCATAGGTGATTTTGAAGGCAACCTTTCCGGTATTTTCCAAGCATTGGAAAAAGCAGAGCAAGATGAAGTAGAGCTGTTGGTATTGCCAGAGCTCACAGTTTGTGGCTATTTGCCTATGGATTTGCTGGAGCGACCTGCTTTTCTCAGAGCCAATTATCAGGCCAATAGAAAAGTAGTAGAAGCAACTTCTGAAACAGCTGTACTTTTTGGCGGAGTTACAAAAAACACCTCAGACGTTGGACGCAAGTGTTTCAATTCTGCATTATTGGCTCATAAAGGTGCGCTGATTGCTGAAGTACATAAGACTCTGCTGCCAACCTATGATGTATTTGATGAGTTGCGTTATTTTGAGGAGAATACTGAATTTGAATGCGTCGAATTTAAGGGAGCCCAATTGGGTATTACGATCTGTGAAGATATCTGGTATAATGAAAACGATGTTCAGTATCACACTTATGAGATAAATCCCGCCAAAGAACTGGTTGAGCTTGGAGCAGATGCCATTTTTAATATTTCGGCCTCACCCTTTACAAAAACGAAACCCGCCAGCCGGCAGGAAATGCTTCAGAATCATGCCAAAGAACTTAATGTTCCTATTTTTTATGCCAACCAAGTGGGTGCTAATACAGAGCTTGTCTCAGATGGGGATTCAATGGTTTTGGATGCAAAATCAAATGTGATTGCCCGGGCTGAATTATTTAAAGAAGCTCATATTGATGTAGAATGGGATGTCGAAAAGAAACAGGTTAAAAATATTGGGCCACCATTTGCAACGATTCCAACGAAACAGGAGGGAATATTCAGGGCTTTAGTTAAGGGTTTGCAGGACTATCTTGGGAAGACCAAAATTAGTGATAAGGTAATTCTTGGGCTTAGTGGAGGCATTGACTCGGCGCTGGTTGCTTGTATAGCAAAAGAAGCATTAGGTCAGGAAAATGTATTAGCAGTGACGATGCCTTCAGAATTTTCCTCAAAAGGAAGCATTACAGATTCTGTGGAGCTGGCTTCAAACTTGGGCATCGCGTTAGATACACTCCCTGTAAAGTCTTTGTATGAAGAGTATTTACGAGTACTAAAGTCCAAATTCAAAGATACCAGTTTTGGTGTTGCTGAAGAAAATTTACAAAGCCGGATTCGCGGTGTGTTGTTAATGGCTATTTCCAATAAGTTTGGACATATGCTGGTAAATACCGGGAATAAATCAGAAATGGCTACAGGTTATTGTACACTTTATGGAGATATGAATGGCGGCCTTGCGATTATTTCAGATGTCTACAAAACTGAAGTATATGATATCTGTCACTGGCTCAATAAAGAATTTTACCAACAAGAAATTATCCCTAATAATATTTTAAATAAGTCGCCAAGCGCAGAATTACGTCCTGATCAAAAGGATGCGGACAGCCTTCCTAATTATGATATCCTAGACCCTATTTTGGAAGCTTATATTGAAAAGCAGCTTTCCAGTAAAGAAATAATTGATCTGGGATTTGATGAATCAACCGTCCAAAAAGTGCTGAAGATGGTAGACCGAAATGAATACAAGCGATTTCAGGCAGTTCCCGGATTAAAAGTCAGCACTAAATCTTTTGGAACAGGCCGCCGCTGGCCGCTGGTTCAAGGATGGTCCTCAAGCGAATACAGGTGAAACGAGTATATGCTAAGCCTTTATTAATGACGTTGGCATGTACAATATTGAATGCTGGATGGTTGTCGCTACAATTTAACTATTATTTTGCGTACTTTATAACTCAAATACATATAAGAAATACAATTATCGTCCCAATGCAGAAAAGATACTATTCCGCTTACTCTTTGCTTTTGATGCTCAGATTATATTCCGTACAAGCTCAGCATGATGATTCCATCAAAGTTGAAACTCAAAGAGGTAAGTCCCTGGCAAGGTTACTTCCTTACAACAATCCATTGTTACATAAGGGATATGAAGCTTCCAGGAAGGATGTCCGTCAAACAAAAAAACTTGATGATTTTCAGAAAGATGTAATGGGGCGCATTTCTGATATCTATAAAAAGCATATAAGTGCGAATTGAACGCACACGACTGCAGGATGATAACCATTAAGGCTGAGCGCATCTTAAATCACTCAATGCTGTGCAATTGCCAATACTTATCCGAAAGAAGTATCAGTCAGATCCGCGATTTAGATGAAGCTGTTATTGAACCGTGCTATGGCTGAGTATTGGGAATTTTATGGTATTAAGAACCCTGCTGAAGAAGTTGAAGGTGAGGTTTTTGCAATTCAGAAAGAACTCTATAACTCTGATGAAAACCTGTTGGAAGAGGGATATGTGCTACCTGAGAACATCACCACTCCCAAAACTGAAGTTCCATTGGTACAAAATCGACAGGTAAGTCGTCATTTGGTGTATTATACCTTAAAGCGACCGGAAGTAATGGAAGTTTGGCTAGAGCGCTCTGAAAAATACTTTCCCATGATGAGAAAGATTTTTAAAGATGAGGGTGTGCCTACAGAGTTGATTCATTTGTCAATGATTGAATCAGGACTTAATCCAACGGCAAGAAGCTGGGCAGCAGCGGTAGGGATGTGGCAGTTTATTGGTGCAACAGGCTCGGTTTATGGGTTGGAACGCAACTGGTGGATTGATGAGCGGCGTGATCCTGAAAAGGCGACGAGAGCAGCAGCTCGCCACTTAAAGGATCTCTATAATATTTGGGGCGACTGGCACCTGGCTATGGCTAATTATAATATTAGTCCGCGTGGGTTAAAGCGAGCTATTCGCCGTGCCGGTGGTACCAAAGACTATTGGGAAGCATATCCTTATCTCCCACGTGAAACAAGGGGATATGTGCCCGGATTTATTGCTGCAACCATGATAAAAATGAATCCCGAGGAATTTGGTTTTCAGAAAGAATATGGGGCTGCTAAATATGAATATGAGGTAGCAGAAGTTGATCCATTGATGCCTCTGGATAAACTAGCCCAAGCAGCAGGAATTACTACAGAAAAATTGAAGGAATATAATCCTGAACTACTGCGGTGGGCTACACCACCGGGTACAAAATATCCGTTAAAGCTGCCGGTTGATAAAAAAGAGCAGTTTGTGTCTAATTATGAAGACATCCCCAAAGAGAGTCGTAGCCAAAATATTGCTATGCATACCGTTAGGCGGGGAGAAACTTTGGGATATATTGCTCAGAAGTATGGTACATCAGTTCGAGGACTTTATGAGACAAATGAAAATCTTTCAAGCATAATTTATCCCGGACAAAAGATTGTTGTTCCGCTGGCACCGGGCAGTATGGATAAAATTTCTGTGAATCGTCCAACTAACCAACCCCGAGGAACTACTACTTCTTCTCGCAACTCTTCTTCCAGTTCTAATGTGCCGGCTAACTCAGCCAAAATTTATTATACTGTGAAGAGTGGGGATACTATAGGACATATTGCCGAGTGGTATGACATCAGGGCATGGCAGATCCGATCGTGGAACAACACATCAGATTTTATTCGGGTTGGAGAAAAACTGACTATTTATGTCCCCGAGTCTAAACAGTCTTATTACAGCCAGGTTGCAGGCATGTCTTTTTCCAAGAAGCAGCAGATTGAGCGTGAACAACGATCTGGAAAAGATGTAACTACGGCCTATCTTGCATCTGCCGATAACGATGGTACCGTTCAGTATACTGTTCGCAAGAACGATACCTTAATTGAAATTGCCAATGCATTTGGTGTGTCAGTGCAGGAGTTAAAAAGAGCAAACAACATATCAGGATCAAGAATTTATGTTGGGCAAAAGCTGAAGATCAACAATCCTCAATAATTATGCGCCGTTTAAGAAAATATATTATTGGAGCTGTAAGTATTGTTGTATTTGCCACAGCTCTGATAGGCGCTGTCCGTGATCCGGATATATATTTTCTGATCAAAAAGAATTTCACCATTTTCAGCGAAGTGTACCGCGAGGTATCGCTGAATTATGTGGATGAAGTAGATCCGCAAAAGCTGATGCGTAAGGGTGTAAACTCTATGCTTAGCACGCTCGATCCCTACACTATTTTTATTGATGAGTCTCAAAACGAAAATATGGAGATTATCACCCGAAGTGGTTATGGTGGCGTAGGTTTAGACGTAGGAGTAAAAGCAGGAAAAACTGTTGTTATTACATCTTTAGAGGGATATTCGGCCTATAAAAAAGGTATAAGGACAGGAGATATCATACGTGAAATTGATGGTATTTCTGTAGATGAGCTGGCGCCAGAAGAAGTTCAAAACCTGACTAATGGTGAGCCCGGGACTAAAGTATCGATGACGATTGAACGTTATGGAGTGGAGCAACAGCTGACTTTCGAGCTTAAGCGCGAGCGAATTCAAACAAAAAATATTACTTATAATGGATTGATAGGTCCTGACAAAAATGTAGGATATATTTTGCTAAATAGGTTTGGTCAATCTGCTGCTAACGAGGTAAAAGAAGCTATTGATACGCTTCAAGCTGAACAGAGCTTACATGGACTTGTCTTAGATTTGAGAAACAATCCCGGGGGTCTTCTTCAGGAAGCAGTAGGTATTGTAGATAAATTTATTGATCCGGGTATGATGGTTGTTGAGACTCGGGGACGACTTAATGAACATAACAATTCTTTTGGAACCCAAGAGGTTCCAATGGCTGCAGAACTTCCATTGGTTGTACTTCAAAATGGAGGAAGTGCAAGTGCTTCAGAAATCGTGGCCGGAGCTTTGCAGGACTATGATCGAGCGGTAATTGTAGGTGAGCAAAGCTTTGGTAAGGGTTTAGTACAAATTGTGAAGCCTCTGTCTTACAATACATCATTAAAGCTTACAGTATCAAGATATTATATTCCCAGTGGAAGAAGTATCCAGTCTGTTACCTACACTCATGATGAAAATAATACAACAGTAAATCGCCCGGATTCACTACGCAAATCATTTAAAACACAAAATGGCCGTACTGTTTATGATGGTGAAGGAATAGCTCCTGATATTGAACTAAAAAGTCAATCACCCAGCTTGCTGGAAACAGTGTTACGTCAGCAAGGCCACTTTTTCCAATTTGCTAATCAGTATGTATCTGAAAATGAAGAGCTAAGTTATGAAGAACTATCGCCAAAGCTTTTAGTTGAATTTGAGGCATATCTAGAAGCTGAAGATTTTGATTATGAAACACAGACCCAGCAACATTTGGAGGAACTGGAGAAAAGATTGGCAAATCAAAATATCAAAGCACAGGTTAATGCGTTGAAAAGTGCTATTGCCAAAGAGAAGCAACAGCATTTTGAAGAAGAAGGAGAAGCACTTAAGAAAATCCTTTACTTGGAATTAGTATCACGCTATCAGGGCACTACTGCTCAAACAAAAGTCTCTCTAAATTTTGATGTTGCTGTTGAGGAAGCTTTGAGTATTATAAATAATGCCAATCGTTACAATCAGATTTTAGGTAATTAATATATTGGGGAAAGCTGATCTTCATATACATACTACTGCATCCGATGGATTATCGACGCCTGTCGAAATTGTTGAATCAGCTGTTAAACACAACCTGGATGTTATAGCTATTACCGACCATGATACTATTTCAGGTGTTAGGGAGGCTCGAGAGGCTGCCAAAAGTACAGAATTGGAAGTTATTTCCGGTGTTGAAATCACCAGTGATTTTAAAGGTAAGGAGGCTCATCTGTTGGCCTACTGTTTTGATATTGATGATCCGGGAATAAATAAGCTTTTATCCGCTCATAAGAAAGCCAGGGTTAAACGTGGCAAATGGATTATTGAGCAACTAAAGAACAAGGGCTTGGATTTGGATATCAATGAGGTAAAAGCTGAAGCTAATGGCAGTAATGTTGGTAGACCACATATTGCGGCAGTATTGGTTGACAAAGGATATGTTGCTTCATTCAAAGAAGCTTTTATACGTTACCTGAGCAATGAGGCCTTGGGTCCCATCCAAAATGAATATTATTCAGCAGAAGAAGTTATAGAACATGTTAAAGCTGCCGGTGGCGCAACTGTTGTGGCACATCCCGGGCAGATGTATTCCATTCAAGAATTGGATATTTTTAAAGAGATGGGAATCGATGGTATTGAGGTTATGCATCCCAGCCATAATTATGAGCTTCAAAAAAAGATGGAAGACTTTGCCGAAAACAATTTATTAATAAAGACCGGAGGCAGTGATTTTCATGGTGGCAATAGAGATTATCAAAAGTATTTTGGGGTGGTAACAATTAATACCGAAGTTGTTTATCGAATGAGACAAATGACAAATCAACGAAAAAGTATTTCAGCATAGCATGGCTATAACAAACATTGAAGCAGATTATGAGAAAACAGATTTTAAAATTGGGATTGTTGTAGCCCAGTGGAATTCATTTATCACTGATCCTCTTCTCAATGGTGCAATCGATGTACTTAAATCAAAAGGTTATACAGAAGAGCAGATTATAGTGGTTCACTGCCCCGGTGCCTACGAAATATCACTCGCTGCCCAGAAACTATTGCAAAAGGTAGATGGTGTAATAGCTTTAGGAGCTGTAATACAGGGTGATACTCCTCACTTTGATTATGTTTGTACTGCTGTTAACAATGGCATTGCAAAATTAAATCTTAATACGAATAAGCCCGTTTCTTTTGGTATCTTAACGACAGATAATGTAGACCAGGCTAGAGAACGAGCGGGTCTCATTGGTGACAAAGGGAATAAAGGAGCGGAAGCTGCGTTGGCACTTTTGGATATGCTTTCGATTATTGAGAAAATCGACAAATTATAATGCTATTAAGCTTGAAATAACGGGTATAAAACTCTAATATAGTGAGCTTAAATAAACAGATTAAAAGAAGTTGAAGCGGATATCACTCACAAATAAAGAACAGGGAAGCAATGACAAGGGATTGCAGTCCAAACTGATTGCTTCCGGAGAAGTACCTGCCCATATTGCAATAATTATGGATGGTAATGGACGATGGGCTAAAAGTCGTGGTAGTTTGCGTACATCCGGCCATAAGGCTGGTGTTGATTCGGTGCGTGATATTACGGAAGCTTGTGCTCAGTTGGGGGTTAAGTATCTGACATTATATACATTTTCTACTGAAAATTGGGGTCGCCCTAAGCCTGAAGTAAATGCTTTAATGCGGCTTCTTGTACGTTCTCTGCGTAAAGAGGCTGACAACCTGAATGAAAATAACATTAAGTTGGGTACGATTGGCCAGATTGATCGTTTCCCAAGTGTTTGCCAGCGTGAGCTTAAAGAGGCCATGAATCTTACCAAAGATAACGATCTGCTTCACTTGTGTCTAGCCCTTAGTTATTCTGGACGATGGGACATCACCGAGGCTGTAAAGAAATTAGCCCATCAGGTTAAAGATGGAGACCTTGAGCCTGAAGATATTGATGATGAGTTAATAGGTGCTCATTTGTCAACTGCTGAAATACCGGATCCCGACCTTATTATTCGTACCAGTGGAGAATATAGAATTAGTAACTTTTTATTATGGCAGCTGGCTTATTCAGAGCTCTACATTACTGAAACTTACTGGCCCGATTTTAGGAGAAATGAATTGTATAAGGCTATTAAAGCATATCAAAAAAGAGAACGTAGGTTTGGTAAAGTATCGGCGAAAAACGGACAAAAGAAAACCACTGACTCATACGTTCAAGAGCTGACCAGTTAATCAATCAAATCAAATATTAAGCTTAATCGTGTTTAGAAACTTGTTCAACACTAAAAAGACATTACTTTTATTTTTTGCGAGTCTGCTCTTAAGTTCATCTTTAGGTTTTGCCCAGGATACTACCTCGGTTAGGTTTGAGATCCAAAATCCTTTGCAGGTAACCCCCCAGCAATATGAAATTTTAGGTATTGAAGTTTCGGGCTTAACAACAACAAGGCCTTCTTTTGTTGTTTCTACCAGTGGTCTACAAGAAGGAACTCAAATCACCTATCCCGGAGATGACATTCCCAATGCTATAAAGCAGCTTAACAGGACAGGGTTATTTTCGGATATTAAAATTATTAAAACGGGTACTACTTCAAGCGGTATTTATTTAGAAATACAGGTGAAAGAACAACCTAAACTTGAGGCTTATAAAATTCGTGGAGTTAAAAATTCTCAGCGGAAAGATCTTAGAGAGCAAATAAATCTATTAAAAGGGTTTGCCGTTACTGAGGCATCCAAAGCTCAAGCTATACGGACCATAAAAGATTATTACGAAGAGGAAGGATATTGGTTTACCGAAGTTGAAGTATCCACTAGTGAAACGGATGAAGTAAGAAATCGGGTAACATTATTTTTTGATATAAAACCGGGAGAAAAGCTTGAGATAAAGGAAATTACGTTTGAAGGGAACGAATCGTTTACAGATGCGAAACTTCGTCGCCAGTTAAAGGAAATTAAAGAGGACGAGTGGTGGAAGTTCTTTTCTAAAAAACTTTATAAAGAAGATGATTTTGAAACGGCGATGGAAAATCTTAGAGCATTCTATAATAAAAATGGCTTTATAGATTTTAGGATAGAAAGTGATACTGTTTATACATTTGATTACATCCAGCGCAAGTTTTTCTTTGTCACAAATGAAAAAACGGGTCTAAAAGTAAATGTGAAAGTAACTGAAGGACCACAATATAAAGTCCGCAATATTACATGGGACGGAAACACGGTATATACCGATGAACAGCTTACTCAAACCTTAGGATTTGAGAAGGGAGAGATTTTTAATCAGGAGAAATTTAACACCAATCTTGAACTTAATCAAAAAAGTGGTAGTGATGTAACCAGTCTCTATCAGAATATAGGATATCTATTTTTTCAGGTAACACCAGAATTCGAAGTAGTTGGTAAAGATTCTTTAGATATCCATCTGAATATTATTGAGGATGAAATAGCAACTATCAAAGAAGTTTCCTTTTCTGGCAATACCAAAACCCACGATGATGTAGTTCGACGAACGCTTCGTACAATGCCGGGCCAAAAATATAACCGAGCAGCTATTATTCGAACTATTCGAGAACTGGGTTCTCTGGGATACTTTCGGCCGGAAGCCATAACACCTGATATCAACCCTGATAGAGAAGATTATACAGTTGATGTCAGCTATGAACTTGATGAATCTCAAAGCACAGATAATTTTGAGTTTTCTGGAGGTTTTGGTGGTAGAGGTATTGGAGTAATTTTATCTGCAAGATTGAATTTCAATAATTTTTCTTTGGGGAGAGCAGTAAAAGGAAAAGGATGGAATCCCATACCATCAGGAGACGGTCAAAAATTATCACTTGGTGTTCAAATTACTGGTAGTGGTTTCCAAACTTATAGCTTAAGTTTTCAAGAGCCTTGGCTTGCCGGTCGTCCCACCTCTTTAGGAGTAAGTTTGAGTTATAATCTGCAAAACTTTTCTAATATTAGGAATGAGCTTTTTTCAAGCAGTGTTTCAATTGGTCGAAGATTAAAATGGCCAGATGACTATTTTACACAGCAAACTGTTTTGTCTTATCAACTTTATGATGTTGTTGGGGGTGCTTCATTTTTGGCAGCGGGAACTTCAAATATTTTAAGTATCAAACAGGTTATTGAGCGAAATTCTACTGATAACCCTATTTCGCCTACTACAGGTTCTAAGTTTCTTATCTCTGGTGAGATCGCACCACCATTGCCAGATTTTTCTCAGTTTTATAAGCTAAAAACTTCTTATCAGAACCACACCACCTTGGTAACAGGGTAATTTGGTACTTACAAATACAGCTGAATTTGGATATTTGGGATATTTGGGTGACAAGCAGCGAAGTAATTTCCAGCGGTTTGCCCTTGGTGGAACCCAGTTGCAACAGAGACAAACGTTCCTCACAGATAATATTGATATGCGTGGATTTCCTGGTGGATCAACAGGCAGCTATATCACCAGAGAGGATGGTGAATCTATTGGTGGCAGACTTTACAGTAAATATTCAACTGAGTTGAGAATAAAAGCTATTGCAGAAGAGCAGGTACAGATTATACCCTATGTATTTTTTGATGCTGGCAATGCTTATTTGAATATTGAAGACTATGCACCGTTTAACCTGAAACGTTCTGCAGGTCTGGGAACTCGTATTTTCCTCCCAATACTTGGTCTTGTAGATCTAAGCTATGGTTATAGACTTAGACGGCATACCTTGGAACTCGTGTTATTACCGGGTCGAATGGGAGTTTTTGTTTAATATAGGAGCTCCATTTTAATGAAAAAGTATACGTACATAGCAATACTGATTGTTTGCTTTTTCCTGTACTCGGATATTCAGGCTCAGGGACAGAAGTTTGGCTATGTAAATACAGATATGATCTTGTCTGAGCTACCTGAATACCAGAATGTTGAAAAGGAGTTAGGTTTAGTTAGCCAGCAATGGCGGGATCAACTTAAGGCTATGCAACAAGAAATTGATAACCTTAAAGAAGATTTTTCTTCAAAAGAAATACTATATACGGAAGAAATACGTAAACAAAAGGAAGAGGAAATCAAAAGTAAGGTTGAACAGCGACAACAGTTCTTAGAACAAAAATTTGGTTCTAATGGTGAATATTTCCAAAAACAACAAGAATTGTTGGAGCCAATACAACGAAAAGTATATGAAGCCATTTCTGTGGTTGCAGAAAGGGATAATTTCGACTTTATCTTTGATCGGTCACAAGGTAATACATTAATTTACTCAAATTCAGAGTGGAATTTGAATAACAAAGTTTTACTAGAGCTGGGTATTTCTATTGATGAAACAGGCAATTAAAGCTAAAAAATAGTATACTCGGCCTTTTGTAAATTTAAACCAACAAGTATAAATAGTCTGATGTTTAAGAAATTTTTAAGTGTACTAACAGTCTTACTTTTCTTTGTTACCATGATTAGCATGGCGCAAATAAAAGTTGGATATCTGAACTTGCAGCAAGTGCTTAATGAGCTTCCAGCTACTGATAGTGCTGCTACGGAACTCAATAATTTTGTTTCTCAAAAACAACAGGAGTTTCAGCAACGCGCTACTGAAGTTTTGGAAGCGGAAACAGAATTTGAGAATAATAAGGCCTCTTTGTCACAGGAGCAGCAAGCACAACGTGAGGAAGAGATCAATAAAATGAATCAGGAGTTGACGAATTTCCAATCGCAAATTCAAACTCAGATTCAACAAAGGCAGCAACAGCTTTTAGCACCTATTTATGACAGGATTGATGAGGCAACAAGTACAGTTGCAGAAAATAATGGCTTAGATTTTGTGCTTAATGAACGTACAACCCGGGGAGATAATATTGTTTATTTCTCCAGCGATCAGAAGCAAAATATTACTGAACAAGTATTACAACAGTTACAAGATAATTAGGACTCCAATAAATTAATCTGACTTACCACTATGTTTAAGCGACTATCTTTAATAACGGCAATTTGCGCAATATTCTTTTCAACTTTTGGCATTTCATCTGCTCTTGCACAGACACAAAGTGATGATCTGAAAATTGGTTATGTAAACCCTCAGGCTATTCTTTCCAGAATGCCAGAAATGAAAGCAGTTCAGCAGCGTTTGCAGAACTTTATTGATCGCAAAAGCCAAGAGTTTCAGCAAAAGCAGGCCAACTTTCAACAACAAGTAGCTGATTTTGAGCAACGGCAAGAAGTGATTTCTGCAGAAGCCAAACAAAAAGAAGAAGAGAGACTTGGTCAGCTTCAAGCTGAATTGCAACGAACTCAATCAGAATTTCAGCAGCAAATTCAACAGAAGCAACAAGAGTTAGTTGGTCCATTGATGCAGCAAATCAGTCAGGCCATTGACACTGTAGCATCTGACATGGGGCTAACCTATGTGCTCAATACAACGACAAGTCAAGGTGATGAGATTATTCTATACGTATCTGAAGATGCTCAGAATAAGTACGATATCACAGATCAGGTTATGAGACAGCTGGGTATTTGATTTTACGGTTAGATACTTTAAAAATAAAAGGTCGCCCTTGGGGCGGCCTTTTTTATTGCATTCTTCTTTTTCTGTTTCGGATGTAATCTTCGAAAATGTATCCACCCAAATCATCGAGAGATGCGAAGTAGGCACGACCTTTATTGGCTTCAGTGAGTTCGCGCACAAAGTTTTGCAGATAGGGGTCTTGGGCAATCATAAAAGTAGTGATGTCTATCTGATCGCGGCGACATTTTACAGCTTCATCCAGTACTTTGTTAACAATTTTTCTATCCAGTCCAAAGCTGTTTTTATACATTTTCCCGTTTTGAATAATACAGGAGGGTTTACCATCGGTAATCATAAAAATCTGTTTGTTGGTATATTTCCTGCGATGCAAAATATGCCGGGCAAGTTCGAGAGCCTGTTGTGTATTAGTATGGTAAGGCCCCACTTTTAAATAAGGCAGATCTTCTACTTCAACTTTCCATGCCTCATTTCCAAAGGCGACGATATCCAGAGAATCTTTTGCATAGTTATTTAAAATAAGCTCAGAAAGAGCCATAGCAACTTTTTTTGCGGGAGTGATGCGGTCTTCTCCATAAAGAATCATAGAGTGACTCAAATCAATGAGTAATACTGTTGCCATAGAAGTGTGATGATCAGTATCATGCACTCGCAAATCATCTTCTTGCAGGTTAAACTGATCAATATTGCTGTGTTTAAGCATATTCATCATAGTGCCAACACTGTCGATATGTCCAATATCTTCACCTGGCTGCCATGGCCGGGTTTCGGGCTGTTGCTCCAGACCTTTACCGCTAAAATCGGTTTTGTGTCCTCCGGCACTTCCTTTGTCCAAGTTTCTGAATATTTCTTCAAGTGATCGCTGGCGCAGGCTTCGTTCGGTCTTACGTGTAATCACCAGCATGTTTTCATCATCGTCCATCTTGATATAACCCCGCTCTTCAAGTTCATCTACAAAATCACCCAAGCCATATTCCCCGTCAAATTGATCGGTAATGTCATACTCATCATCAAGCTGGGTAAGCCATTTTAGAGCTTGTGCAACATCACCACTGGAAATAGTGAGTAATTCCTGGAACAAATCCCACAAAGTATCAAAAGCATTCTTTCCGTTGTTGCGGGCATATTTTTCATCCCATTGCAGATACTTGAAATGCATAAAAAAAACTTTAGCTTTATCTTTATGCTAACAACGATCACCGGCTAAAAGTAATTCCCTGTTAAAAACTTGACATGAAAAACGAGCGACTATTTTTTGAAAAAAAATTATGGGGTGAAGGATATGAGCGTGTGATGGGACTTGATGAAGTGGGAAGAGGATGTCTTTCAGGACCTGTAGTAGCGTCTGGTGTCATTTTTAAACCGGAAACTTCAATACCCGAGATTAAAGACAGCAAAAGCTTGAGTCTGGAAGATAGGGAAAGCTTGTCTGAAATTATTAAAGAGCAGGCTGAATATTGGACAATACAGTGGTGTAGTCCTTCAGAGATTGATGAGCTTAATATTCTCTGGGCTTCTATAAAAGCAATGCAAAAATGCACCGACACCAAAGAGGCAAATCCTGATTACTTGTTGGTAGATGGGAATCGCTATGGAAGTACAGTTTTGCCATATACTTGTATAGTGAAGGGGGATGATCGTTCTATGAGTATAGGTGCCGCTTCCATACTTGCCAAAGTTTATAGAGATAAACTGATGATTGATCTACATGATAAGTATCCACATTATGGATGGGATACAAATGTAGGTTATCCAACTAAAAAGCATTTTGAGGGGCTGCAAGAGTTTGGCATTACCAAGCATCATCGGCGCAGTTTTAAGCTTAGAACAAAAAAAGAATTCACTTAAACTTTTGAACTGGAAGCCTGCAGGCCAAAGACAAGCTTTGTGATAGCTACGACTAAAAGCATTATGAGAGGCAAAAACCAGGCTCCTGTAATATCATGTATTCCTCCAAACAGGGTTGGTCCAATGGCGGCCAACAAGTAGCCAACAGATTGAGCCATACCGGATAGCTCTGTTGCTGTTTCCGCATTTGTTGTTCTATGGACGATGAATAGTAGTGCCAATCCAAAGCTGCCACCCAGGGAAAATCCAATCAAAGAAGCCCAAAGCCCTACCAGGAATGCATCCGGAATCATAAGTCCAATCAGGCTTATAACTTCCAAAACAACTAAAAGCCAGACAATAACTCGTTGATTGGAAATCTTCTCAGCCCAGGTTGGGATTAAAAAGGTGCCTAATACACCGGTAGCCTGTGAAAGAGACAGTACCCATCCTGATTCGGCTACTCCAATGCCTCTATCTTGGAGAATTTCAGGTAGCCAGGCTAATATCACGTAAAAAGCCAGTGATTGAAGCCCCATAAAAATCGCAACATGCCAGGCAACTTTGGAATTTAGAAGTGTCTTAAGTGATTTAGTAAAACTTCGTGTCTGTTTGGGAATTGTTTGCTTTCGAAGTTGGGGTATCCAAATAAGTAAAGCAATGATGGAAAGTAAAGCCCAGGCACCGAGTGACCATCTCCATCCTAAACCAGCTCCTTTAGCTAATGGCACACTGATACCTGCTCCAAAAGCTGCACCTATACCAAGCATACTTGAATAAATACTGGTCATAAAACCCGATTTTGTAGGAAAATCACGTTTTACCAAAGAGGGTAGCAGTACATTGCCAAATGCTATTGCTATACCTATGAAAAGTGTCCCACTGAAAAGAGCGATGTCTGAAGGAACTACACGTAATAGGATACCCCCTGTAAGGAGTAAAAGTGCGCCAAAAATAGTCCCTTCAATACCAAGACGTTTTGTAAACAAAGGGGTTAGCGTAGAAATAACTCCAAAAGCAAGTAATGGCAGAGTTGTTAGCAACCCAAGAAGTGTGTTAGACAGACCAGTATCAATTCTTATAGTACTGACTAGAGGACCTACACTGGCGATAGCGGGGCGCAGGTTCAAAGCAATGAAAATAATACCCAGAAGTAAAAGGAAGTTTTTTGGTACTGTTAGCTTTTTAGAGGGCATGAAAGTTCTTGGGGATTATTAATTTTTTGATCTGCAAAATTAAGTAATATATAAGCCCCAAATAAATTGGCCTTATCTATGAATGATATAGATTTTCGGGAACTATCTGTAAATACTAAACTGCCGTTTATAGAAATCCAGATTTAGACAAATGGCAAGCATCAAAGTATTGGTAAGCATTGCTGACCCGCCATAACTTACGAAGGGTAGGGGAAGGCCTATTACTGGAAGTAAACCTGTAGCACTTCCAACATTAATAAAGAAGTGAATAAAGAATATAGTTGTCACCCCAACAATGACCATCTGGGCAAAAGGATGCTTGTGATTACCTGCACTGTTCAGGAGTCTTAATGTTAATGCTACAAAAAGAAGTAAAACAATGCTGGCTCCTATAAATCCAAACTCTTCACCAATTACACAGTAAATAAAATCAGTCCACTGCTCTGGAAGAAATTTGAGCTGTGTTTGTGTGCCCTCCATAAAACCTTTGCCATACAATCCTCCAGAACCAATTGCTGTTTTAGCCTGTATAACATTCCACCCAGCACCTTGAGGATCAAAAGAAGGATTGGTAAAAGCCTCAATGCGAGCCCTTTGGTGAGGCTGTAACACTTGAAACAGCGCAACTTGCACACCGATAATTATCAGGATTCCGCAAACAAAAGATGCAAAAGTCAGCCAGGTTCTTCGCTGAACCATAAAGATGATAAGTGTGATAATGACAGCGGCAACCAGACCCCAGTACCATTCAACGATACTCAGATATCCAATAATAGCGGGTGAAATTATGAAAAGGGATACACCATAAGGTAAGCCTGACCAAAAAAGCATTACCGGAATTAATGCAAGGAATACGATAGCTGTACCCGTATCATTTTGCATGATAACCAAAACAGTAGGAATAAGAATTAACAGTACGGCAGTAAGGGCTGAGCGAAGATTTTCAGCTGAAATATCTCTCCTGCTTGTAAGGTAATTGGCTACTGCCAAGATCGTTGCAACCTTCATTAATTCACTGACCTGTAGATTAAGCGGACCAATCACCAACCAGCTTTTTGCTCCATTAACCTCCTTTCCAAATAGAAGAGTAATCACCATGAGTAGCAAACAAAGCCCATAAAATATATAAGAGCCCTCCTGAAAATTTCTGGGAGCAACAAATTGCATTCCAATAAGTACTACAACGGCAATTCCAAAAGCAATGAGCTGTTTAAGGAAATTAATTTGAATGTATTCCGGCAGGAACTGTGACACCGGACCTTGCGTAGCACTGTAAATAGCTACTAATCCTACAACAACAAGCCCTAGCCAGAATGATACCAGTGTCCAGTTAAATTCACGTAAACTATTCATCATCTACCTCCTGAGTCTCCAGTATTACATTTGAGCTGTCAGGAAGGTCGTTCTGTCCTGAATTAGCTTCCCTTGGTTTAAAGTTTTTTACATAGTTATAAACGTAGTTTCGTTTTATCTCTCCAGAGAGATACTTTTCGATGATCAGGGAAGCTATAGGTGCTGCAGAAATAGATCCAAAGCCACCATTCTCAATAAGCACAGCAACAGCTATCTGGGGATTATCCATTGGGGCAAATGCTATAAACCAACCATGATCTATACCTTGTGGATTTTGAGCAGTGCCGGTTTTGCCCGCAACCTTGATGCTGTCTAAGTCGGCATAAAAGCGGCCGCTTCCGTTTTCTACTACTCGTCTCATTCCTGTTTTGGCAATTTCAATCTGGGAAGAATTAACCCACGCAATTTTTTCTTTTTGAGACTGTGTTTGTTGCACAGAACCATTGTTGTTTCGTATAGCTTCAACTATATGAGGCTGGACGCGATATCCGCCATTTGCAATTGACGATGAAACCAGCGCCATTTGCAGTGGCGATACAGAAATAAATCCTTGTCCAATACCAAGGTTTAGTAAATCTCCAACGCCCCATCTGTTTTTGCCCAGTACCCGGTTAAGGTACGTGCTGTCAGGTAAGATACCTTTTGATTCATTAGGCAAATCAATATGGTCCAATTCTCCAAGCCCGAAGTCCGATGCCAGTTTATGCCATTCATTAATACTTCTCTTTGTTACCATCTGATCCATCAACCAAAAGAAAAACGTGTTACTTGACTGTTCTAATGCCTTAGTGACATTGTACTTGCCGGGATCAGCCAGATCATTATATCTTCTTCCACGGTAATAGTAGCCGGGATTGTTAATCTCTGTTTCCGGATTTATTAGGTTCATTTCCAACCCCATCATAGCCATTAAAGGCTTAAGTGTTGATCCTGGGGGCTGACGTCCTGAAATAGCCCTGTTGTAGAGCGGGTTTGTGGTGTCAGCGTTGATAGATTGCCAGTATTCGCTGTCAATACGCCCGGAGAGCCGGCGGATATCATATTGTGGGGCACTCACCATTGCAAGTACCGATCCATTGTTAGGATCCAAAGCTACTATCGATCCCTGCTTGCCTTGCATTAAGTCTTCAGCCAGAATCTGGAGATCGGTATCAAGTGTAGTATATAGATCACTGCCCTTTTCAGGAGCTTCATCTAGGGCACCATTATTGTAAGGTTTAATTGATTGTCCCATTGCGTTGACTTGTATATAGCGGGCACCGTCTGTACCTCTAAGCTGATTTTCGTAAGCAACTTCAAGCCCGCTTTTACCTACCTTATCTCCAAGATGATACCTATCTGTTTGTTGATACTGTTCTTCTGAAACTTCTCTCAAGTATCCTAAAATATGAGATGCTCTCATACTGTCAACGGGATAGTGCCTTTTACTTTCAATCTGATGGCTGATACCCGGCAGTCTCCAGATATTTTCTTGGATGATGGAAAATGTTTTAAAATCTATTTCAGTAAAAAGGCGCGAAGACCGATACCATGAATAATCAGTAGCTTCCTGAACTCTCTGTTCTATTTCTTTTTCAGGAGTGTTCATTATATCGGCCAGAATGGGAGTATTTTTTTTATCATAGCTGGCGGGAGTTATACTAATAGAATAGATGGGCTCATTATCTACAATAAGTTTGCCATAACGGTCAAATATTAGCCCACGGGCTGCGGGGACAATCTCCTGCCGAAGAGAGTTTTCTTTACTTAATGGCACATACTTGTCATAGTCTACTATTTGGAGCTGGAAAAGACGCCCGAATATGAGCAGAGAAAGTCCCAGTATTCCAACCTGCAATACTCTGATAGATGTTTTTGTTCTTTGTGCTTTTCTTTGACGCATACTTTAGCTAGGTCCTGAACAAGTGTATGAATCCTGCAACGATTGCTGTATAAATGCTATTGCCTATAAGCTGGCTCCAGAACAAAAGTTCTCCCGAATAACTTTCAACAGCGAAATTTAAACCAAGGAAAATCAAATTATGAATTACTGAAGCAATGACAACGGTCAAGAAAACCTGCCCAACCAGTAAACGTACTCCTGAACTTTTTGGAATAAAATTATATGCTGAAAAGATCAAAAGAGTTTTTGCAAACATGTTAAGTCCCCATAAGTCAAGCATGGCATCTTGCGTAAAACCCAGTGCTGCCGCCATAATAACCGCTGTTGTCCGATCCTTTTTGGATGCAAACCAGAGCAGATAAATAAGCACAAGGTCGGGTTGCATCTCATATATTTTGAGGTGTCTGAACAACACGAGTTGTATTATTACAAACCCCAAGCCAATAGTAAAATCTTTAAGCCTCTCCAGGTTCATTTAAATAACTCCTCGTATTGATTGTTGAGGTTTTGGACAGTGGTATCAGGAGTGAATTTTACTACAAATCCTTCAGCTATTTCAAATAGATTTACGTTAGGTTCAATAAAAATCCTCTGTGTTTCCTGACCTTCCTGAGGCTCAATCCGCACTACTTTACCTATTGGAATGTCAGGTGGATATTGATTACTGTACCCCGATGTAACCACTACTTCTCCGGTATCGACGGGCACGGTTTGTGGTACATGATTTAATTGAAGTCGGTTAATGCTTTCTCCATCCCAGGAAATGATTCCATAGGCGTTGGATTTTTGTAATTTCGCACTAACCCGAAAAAGGGTATGAAAATAAGGCATTACCTGTGAATAGCCCGGAGCAGTTAATATTACTTTTCCTACCAGTCCATCAGCAGAGACCACCGGCATCCCTTCTTCAATGCCTTCTTCAGTGCTCGCATCAATAGTAAGCGAGTTATTGATCTGATTCATTTCCTTGCCTACAATGCGTACCGGATAGAGGCTAAGGTCCGACTCACTGCTAAACTGCAAAAGCTCTCTTAGCTGTTGATTTTCTTGTCCCGCAGCACGCAGGCGGCTTAGTTCATCTAAAAGAAGAACATTTTGTTTACGGAGATAGGTGTTGGTCTTTAAAGCCTGTCGATATACTCTAATATTTGAAAGAGGCTCTTCCAAGTAACTGAAAAATGTGATGGAAACTTTTCTAAGATTATCGATTCCTCCCTGATATCTTCCTGCCATTAATACTACAGCAATTATTAAAAAAACTGCAGTAATTAAATGATCTTTGGCATCAGTTATCTTTGGAAGTCGAAATCGCATTCACTTTGTTCCCCATCTTAAGAGATTACCGTGCGATAGTAATCAAGGTCTTCAAGAATAGCACCCGTACCGCGCACTACGGCAGTAAGTGGATCTTCAGCAATATGAACCGGAAGATCTGTCGTTTCCATAATCAATTTATCCAGATTTTTTAGCAGGGCACCGCCACCGGTAAGCATAATTCCCCGGTCCAAAATGTCAGCAGAAAGTTCGGGTGGCGTTTGCTCCAGTGATTTTGTGATTGACTCAACAATGGTATTAACTGACTCAGAAATTGCCTCTCGGACATCTTTAGAGGTCACATCTCTGGTTCTTGGAACACCATTAACCAAATCACGGCCTTTGGTTACCATATCTAACTCTTCGTCGAGTGGAGCAGCAGATCCAATCTGACATTTAATATTTTCAGCAGTACGCTCACCAATTAACAGGTTATGATTTCTTCGAAAATAGTTGATGATGTCTTCATTTAACTCATCGCCACCTAAACGGACCGACTGCGCATAAACGATACCCGAAAGAGCAATGACAGCAATTTCAGTAGTACCGCCACCAATATCCACAATCATGTTTCCTATAGGTTCATGCACATTCAATCCAATACCAATGGCAGCAGCCATAGGTTCGTCTACCAGGTATACTTCCTTGGCACCGGCATGTTCGGCGCTGTCGCGGACAGCACGTCGTTCAACCTCGGTAATACCGCTTGGAACGCATACTACCATTTTTCGGGTGCTTGAATACCACTTGGTTTTTACCTTTTTGATCATGCCGCGAATCATTTGTTCTGCGACTTCAAAGTCAGCAATAACACCGTCACGAAGAGGGCGAACTGTTCGAATATTCTTGTGTGTTTTTTCATGCATCAAGCGGGCTTCGTGTCCGCTTGCTACAGGCTCATTCTGCATATTTAAAGCAACAATAGAAGGCTCATTTAGTACAATTCCTTCATTGCGGGAGTGGATAAGCGTATTTGCTGTACCCAAATCAATAGCGATATCAGTGTAAAGCCAGTCAAACAATCCTTTTTTAGGTTTTGACTTTTTCTCTGTTTTTAAATTGATGTTCATAGGTGTGTACTGTCAGTAGGTTTTATTACCTGGCGAATTTTTAAAAAAGAAAATACAATTTTGTTGATCTATTTGCGAATTAATGCAAATAAATAAACAATTCGAAACGTCCGTAATAGTTTAATAAAATTAATTATGAAACTAATGTCGAAAATGGCGTTTTCCGGTAAACACCATTGCCATATCATGCTTATTGGCTGCTTCAATAACTTCTTCATCTCTAATGCTTCCTCCGGGCTGAATGACACAAGTGGCACCGGCTTCGGCTGCTGCTTCTACGCCATCTGCAAATGGGAAAAAAGCATCAGATGCAATAGCTGTATCTTTCAATGATAATCCTTCTTGCCTGGCTTTTGCAATAGCAATTTCTGATGATTCCACTCTGCTGGTTTGGCCGGTACCAATGCCAATAGTCTGTCCATCACGAGCATATACAATAGCGTTCGATTTTACATGCTTTACAACCTTCCATGAAAATAAAAGATCCCGAATTTCTTTATTTGTAGGCTTTCTATTGGAAACTGTTTCGAAATCATCAAAATTAATTTGTGTGATATCTGCTTCTTGGCTTAGCCCACCGCCAAAAATAGATTTGAATTGTCGGCTTCCTTCAACATTTATTGGCTTTTTGAGTCTTATTAACCGACGATTTTTCTTTTCTTGAAGCAGCTTAAGGGTATCATTGGTAAAAGAAGGTGCAATAATAATTTCAGTAAAAATCTCGTCTATTGCTTTTGCTGTTTCCAAGTCGAGTTCTTTATTCACAACAACAATGCCGCCAAAAGGAGACATGGTGTCGGTAGCAAAGGCTTTTTCCCAAGCATTACTGAGGTTGTTATCTGTTGCTACACCACACGGCACGGTATGTTTAAAAATAGCGCAGGTGGGGTCATTCCCTTCAAAGTCTGCTATCAGGTTTAGGGCAGCATCAACATCAATGAAGTTATTATAGCTAAGCTGTTTGCCATGGAAGCAATCAATAAACTCATTTTGATTTCCATAGACTGCCGCTTTTTGATGGGGATTTTCCCCGTATCGAAGGTTTTGTGCTTTTGGTAAAGCAATATTTACCTGAAATGGATTTTCATCATTACAAAGCTCATTATTGAAATAGTTGGCAATATGGGCATCATAATATGCAGTGTGATTAAATGCCTGGCGCCCCAATTCGCGACGTAAACCAAAACTGATTTCTTTTTTGTTATTAAGTTCTTCAATAAATCCATCATATTGTGATGGATTAGTAAGTACGCAAACGTGGGCAAAGTTTTTAGCTGCTGCACGAATCATGGTTGGCCCACCAATGTCTATGTTTTCAGTGGCAACAGCAGGGGTACATTCCGGGTCTTTTACTGTTTCCTGAAAAGGGTATAGATTTACTACCACCAACTCAATAGGCTTAATGCCCAGCTGGTCAATTTCATTTACATCAGGCTGGTAACTGGTCCGAGCTAAAATACCCCCATGTACATGGGGGTGAAGTGTTTTGACTCTTCCATCCAGACATTCTTGAAATCCTGTAACTTCGGAAACATCTTTCACAGGTATATTTTCTTCTCTGATTTTTTTTACTGTTCCCCCGGTTGAAATGAGCTCAACGCCAGCTTCATAGAGCGCTTTTGCCAAGGGAATGAGGTTTGTTTTATCAGAAACCGATAATAGTGCCCGGTTAATTTTTAAAGGAGATTCAGGAAGTTCGGAAAGAGGTTGTACGGCCACGTTTGGGTTATGATTTTGAGTTTAAATCTTCAATGAGTTCGCCAATAACTTTAGAAAGTAAATAATGTTCTTGCTGTAATATTCTTTGGGCCAGTGTTTCTACATCATCTGATTCATAAACCGGCACTTTTTGTTGATCAAGGATAGGTCCTTTGTCATATTCTTCAGTGACTATATGCACCGTACATCCAGATTCCTTTTCTCCCGCATCTAAAACAGCCTGATGTACTTTGGAACCATAAAATCCCTTGCCACCAAATTTAGGTAACAGGGCGGGGTGAATGTTAATAATGCGATTTTCATATTCGTGAATAACCGAAACTGGAATTTTTTTTAGATATCCTGCCAGTACAATCAAGTCTGTTTTCCATGTCTGTAAAGTGCTAATAAGGGCTGAGCCAAAACTCTGAGTATTTTCAAAATTTTTCGGCTGGATTACTTTTATCTCAATATCATTTTGTTTTGCCCTTTCTAATGCTTTACAGTCAGGATTATCTGAAATCAGGCCTTTGATCCGCGCATTAATCTGACCGGAATTTACTGCATTTATAATTGCTTGGAAGTTGGTTCCTGAACCGGAAGCAAAAACAACAATATGTTTCAAATTGCTGATACTAAATTGACTGAATGATTTTGCGCAAAGATACTATAGATAAACCGAAATTAATAGACGGGAACTAAGATTTACTGTAATCATTCTGAGGCTCCAGGTCTATTTCTGAAAATATAATAGTTATTGAAGCTCCAGCTAATCTGATTGATTGTAATCTTGATTATGGTTGCAATTGGAATAGCAATAAGCATACCCAGAATTCCTGCAGTTTCTGCACCAATCATAATAATAAACAGAATAGCCACCGGGTGCATATCTGCTGATCGAGAAAATATAAAGGGTTGAAAAACTACATTATCCAAAACCTGAACAAATAAGATAGCCAGTACACAAGGCAGCACCAGGGTAAAATCTCCAACTTCAATTATAGAAACGATAATTGAAAGGATATACCCAATGACAGGGCCAAAATAAGGGATTGTATTAGCTAGCCCTACAACAATACCTACTGAAAGAGCATTGTTTAGCCCGGCCAGGGTCAATGCAAGCCAGGAAAAGAAGGCCACAAGAATACTTTGCAGCAGTACACTCCGGAAATAGATACCCAAACGGGTTTCTATCTTGTCAATTAAACTTAAAACTGTTTCAAAATACTTATTAGGGACCAGCTTAAGAATATCACGGCGGATTTTGCTTCCATCCTTGAGGAAAAAGAATGTGGCAAAAGGAATAATCAGTACTGCTGAAAAAATGTTGGTGAATACTCCAATGATGTTGCTTAGCGCCGAAGGGAGTTCTCCAACGTCCAGAAGTTCTTTGGCTACGGTAGTTAGATTGGCACTTAGAAAACCTTCAGGTAAAAAAGTAAAATCTTTAACCAGTCTGTTTTCTATTTGTGATGCAATATTTTGGATGTTCTGAATGTTCAATTGTCCGGCCAACTCTACCATCTGGTTGGCAATTATTGGAATAATATTAGTGGAGATCCAAACGAATACTAAGATGAGTGTACTCAAGGTGAGTCCAATTGCAAGAGTTCGATTCATACCTGCAGATTGCATCCGGTTTACAAAAGGGTCCAGAATGTAGCTCAAAATCATAGCGATAATGGCATAGCCCACCAGTGTGCCATAATTGTATAGTATCATGGCAATTACAACCAGACCGGCAGTGCCAAGCACAAACTTTACTACTTTTTCGAGCGTAATATTACTCATCAGTGATTGCTTCC
Organism: Balneolaceae bacterium; assembly: GCA_034521755.1. Lineage (GTDB taxonomy): Bacteria > Bacteroidota > Rhodothermia > Balneolales > Balneolaceae > JAXHMB01. The sequence continues at coordinate 702,404 of JAXHMB010000003.1, read as the reverse complement.
ATCAGTTCGTCAAGATGTTTGAAAATAGAGTTTGATTTAAATCCCTTTTGGTTGAGATAATTAAACACTTTTTTCTTTCTTTTGTAGCTATCTTCTTCTCTTAAAAATCGTCTTTTCCGCTTTAAAACCAAATTAAAAAACATTTCTCTTAAGTCAATGTCCTCAAAGGTTTTGCGGATACCCTCATCAATGTATGATTCCTTGATCCCTTTCTTATAAAGATGTGCTCTTATTTTAGTGGGTCCCCACTGGTTCAGGTGGCTTTTATCTGCAGCATATTTTTGAGCAAAGGCTTTCTCGTCGATATATCCCATTTCTTCCAGTTCATCAATCACACTGGTGATTGTTTCTTTTGGATAGTCTTTTTTGATGGCCTTGTTATAAAGTTCTCTGCGTGCATGATCGCGACGAGCTAAGAGCTTCATCATGTATGACTTAACTGCAAACCGTCCTTCAGCTTTCTGAATTTTTCGAAATAAAGAAGGCGTCACGAGGACGCCCTTCCTTAAGTCGAGATCAATAAGCGTTGATTCAGAAACACCGATCAAGAATTTGTCATCTGCAAAAAGAGAGTATCGCTCCTTGTTTTTCTTTTGAACAGAGATGGAGCTTATTTTTGCAGGTAAAATATGATCAGGTTCGTTCGACAAGATTAATCGTCATTTTCCTCTTCGGAATCGTCATCAGCTTCCTTCTCTTCATCTTTTGGAGCTTCTTGATCAGGATCCATTTCCATGCGAATTTTTTCTTCAATTTTGTCAATGAGTTCAGGATCAGATTCCAGGAATTCAATAGCGTTGTCACTTCCCTGTCCGATAGGTTCACCATCGTAGCGATACCAGCTGCCACGTTTTTGAATAATATCAAATTCAACAGCCAGATCAAGGATTTCGGCAATGCGTGATATTCCTTTGCCATACATAATATTAAACTCAACCACTTTAAAGGGAGGGGCAACCTTGTTTTTTACAACCTTAACCTTGGTTCGGTTACCTACCACATCATCACCCTGCTTGAGAGAGCCAATACGACGAATATCTATACGGACTGACGAATAGAACTTGAGTGCGCGTCCGCCGGAAGTAGTCTCCGGATTTCCAAACATGACTCCAATTTTTTCACGAATTTGGTTGATGAAAATACAAGATGTTTGTGTTTTACTGATAACGCCTGTAATCTTACGCATAGCTTGTGACATCAGTCGAGCCTGCAGCCCCATGTGAGAATCTCCCATTTCACCTTCAAGCTCTGCGCGAGGTACAAGCGCAGCAACAGAGTCAATGACAATGACATCCAGTGCGGCAGAGCGTATCAATGTTTCGGTAATTTCCAGTGCCTGTTCGCCGCTGTCAGGCTGTGAAATGATAAGTTCGTCAGTATTGATACCCAGGTTTTTGGCATATTTGGGATCAAAAGCATGTTCAGCATCAACAAAAGCGGCATAGCCTCCGGCCTTTTGGGCTTCTGCAATAACATGCATAGCTAATGTAGTTTTACCACTGGCTTCCGGACCATATATTTCGGTAACACGTCCACGCGGCACACCACCAATTCCCAGCGCATAGTCAACCATAATAGAACCGGTGGAGATGGCATCAACATCATTTATGGCTTCATCACCCAAACGCATAATGGTGCCTTTGCCGTGCTGTTTTTCAATTTGGCCGATGGCCATATCCAGTGCCTTTTCGCGATCTTTATTGTCGGACATAATTCAGTGTTTTAAAGTTTGTCATTTTTCTTTTGGGTGAATATATAAATTAAAGCTGACAACATCGTGTCACCCTATTTTTTTATTCACCTCAATAGCTGAACCAATAATATTATCTGTTATTTTGTCTGGTTTCATGCCGGTCTCAGTGTTACTATGTGATTACTCTGCGAAACTTGATGTTATAACTGTCTTATTGAGAACCACTGAGAAGACACAGAGTTATACTGATTTTAATAGTAAGACCGATGAACTGTTATTTCCTTACAGATCAGGATAATTCTTTGACGCTTGATGCCAATGCCGTCATAGCTTTTTCAATTTGTTCTGTAGTGATATAAGGAGCCGGACCCATCCGCAAAATGTCACCGCGAGCATCTGTGAATACGTCATCTTCTAAAAGAGATGCCCGAATTTCCCTTGCTTTGGGTGATTGCAAAGCAAGAAACCCACCGTTCTCATTCAGTGGACGCTGATGCCGCAGTTTTATGACACTCGGGTCAAAATTCATTTCCTCGAATAATGATTTAAGCAATCCAACCTGTTGCTGGTATTGTTTTCTAAGAACTTTGGGAGTAAGTCCCTGTTCATTAAAAAACTCTACCACTTTTGCTGCCCTGAATTGAGAGGAGGGATCGTAGGTGCCTGTTGCAAATCGCTGGTTTCCATCATCATATTTGACCGGCTGATTATCGCGGGGTTCATCAAGTGTGCTGAAAGAGGCAAACCAACCTGTAATAGCCGGACGCAGGTCACAATTTTTTGGAAATCTCAGGAAACAATTTCCCTCACCCCATTGCAAGTATTTATATCCGCCAATAAGTACAAATACGTCTTCCATGTTTTCATCACGCAGTGAAATTGGAGCAACATTTGTGCCGTGGTAGTCATCAATAAGAAGAGGAATATTATTTGTTCGAGCCAGTTCGGCAATTTCAGGAATATGTTGGTTAATGAGCCCGGTCTCGAAGTATACGCGCGAAAGCATAATGGCACAGGTCTCATCATCAATTTTTTGTTTGATCTCATTAACAATATTATCAGACTCTGCATCCACAAAACTCATTTTTAGCCCTTCTTCTGTAAGCCGGTGGAGCTGTCGAAACATTGAATGAAACTCTCCATCGGTTGTAATAACTTTTGGTTTATTTTTTAGATCATAACTGGAGAGCCAGGAAACCAACAGCAGGTGGGTGTTTTCGCCCATGCAGTAATATCCATTGGGATCGTCATAGAAGTTTCGAAGGTAATTGCGCAGCATCTCGGTTTTTTCAAAAGCAGTATCCCATTTGGTATCAACTTTATCAGCGGCTACGGTAAATGATTCTTTAAGTCCTTCAAGAGCAACATCCGGCCAGGCTTGGTGTGAATGGCCTGAAAAGAGCAGGCGATTGCCTACATCAAAATGTGAATAGTGAGGCTGAAGTGATTTAGCTAAGTCATCTATATTGTGCATAATTATTAAATCTGTAAGGCTGTATGCTGTTTAAATTTCTGATCTGATTTCCCAAAGATCCGGGAATATGCGCTGATGAAGCGTACTGCGTAAATAGCTTACCCCATCGGAGCCGCCAGTGCCCATTTTATTACCAATGGTACGCTCTACCATTTTAACATGCCGGTATCGCCACTCCTGCATTCCTTCATCGAAGTCAACAAACAGTTCACACAGCATCGCCGTTTCGGGGTCGTTTTTCATAATCTCAATAAGTTGTTGTTGATTTTTTTCAGAAGGTTCATAAAGCAAACCATTTTCATTTACCCTTTCCGGCATTTCAATTTCATAATCATTTTTTTGCAGATACGTACAGAAGCTTTCCCAGAGGGTATGGAGTTTCCATTCTTTGTTCCATCCGCTTTACATATTTAGGTTGGTCTGCATGTGCTTCTAAAATGTGTGTAGAACGAAGGCCGCATAAAATTTCGACTTCTCGAAATTGAACAGACTGAAACCCACTGGCTTCATCCAGAAAGCCGCGAAAGCTGTTAAATTCAAGCGGTGTCATAGTTTCCAGAACATCGATTTGTGCAACCATTGTTTTAAGAATAGTGAGCACCCGTCGCATGGTTTTCATTGCTGACCAAAGCTTATCACTTTCAAGGTCAGCTTGGAGTTTATCAAATTCATGTAGTATTTGTTTAAACCACAGTTCATATGTTTGATGGATAATGATAAATAGCATTTCATCATGCTCTTCAGGATCGGAACGATATTCTTGCAGGTCCAGAAGTTCATCGATTTTGAGATACTTGTTGTAGGTCAATTTCATATAATCTCTGTTTTAATCATTACTTGCAGAAGGGTAATTATAATCAGAAAAATGGTCACTCTCTAAGCCTGATCTACTTTTGAAGGAAGTGCCTAAAATTGTTTAATTTCGAGGCTGACAATTCAAATAATTATTTATGAGCATTCTGATAGCAGATAGCGGATCTACAAAAACAGAATGGTGTCAGGTGACGCCGGATTCGCAAAGAAAAATTATTACTGAAGGCCTGAATCCCTATTACCATACTCCGGGCAGCATAAAAGATGTGCTGAGCAAAAGTTTAGTACCTGAGCTTTCTAAAGAAAAAGTAGAGGCCATTTATTTTTATGGTGCGGGATGTGATAGCCCAGAGAAAGATACTATTGTGCATGAAGCTCTAGCCGGAGTTTTCTCGGATGCAAATCTTGAAGTGCATCATGATTTACTTGGGGCAGCGCAGGCTTGTTTCCTGGATGATACTGGTATTGCCTGTATTCTGGGCACAGGGTCAAATTCTTGCCTGTATGATGGCAGAGAGATTATTGAACATATTCCTTCTTTAGCTTTTATTCTGGGTGATGAGGGCAGTGCAGGCTGGTTCGGGAAAAAACTTATCAATGCATACTTTCGAAAAGAGCTGCCAAAAGATCTTGAAGAAAAGCTGGAAGCAGAGTATAACATGTCGCTAAACTACATTATGTTGAAAGCGTATGGAGAATCCCAAAAAAGCAGGTTTGTAGGGTCTTATGCTTCATTTTTGGGCGATCACAGCGATCATCCATTTGTAAGAAAAATGCTTAAGAATGGGTTTAAGGAGTTTGTTGTTCGTGTTGTGAAGAAATACACAAATGCCCAGAATCATAAGATCAGCTTTGTGGGATCGGTAGCTTATGCACATCAGGATCTAATTAAAGAAATATTAAAAGAAGAAGGATTATCGTTGGGCATTTTTATTAAAAAGCCCATGGACCGGCTGATAGAATTTCATACTCAAAAAGGAGATTAGATTTGTTAGTAGATACTCACTGTCATATTTATTTAGAGCATTTTGAGGAAGATATTGATCAGGTTTTGGATCGCGCTGTTGAGGCCGGGGTTGGGCAGATTTATATGCCTGCTATCAATTTTGATTCATTACCGAAGATGGATAAGCTAAGCCATGATGGCATCACTTTTTATAAAATGGCCGGCATTCATCCTACAGAGATTAATGATGGAATTACAACTAATGAAGAAGAGCTGTTCAATCATTGTAATAAGAATGAAATTGTTGCTGTAGGTGAAACCGGGTTGGATTATTACTGGAGTGATGAATACAAGTCGAAACAGCAAGAAAGTTTGCGGATTCATTGTAACGTGGCAAAATCTATAGAAAAACCGATTATCTTACACAATCGGGAAAGCACAAAAGATATGCTCAACATTATTGAAGAAGAACAGGATGGTTCTCTGACGGGTATATGGCACTGTTTTAACGGATCGGTTGAAGAGGGCAAAAGAGCTATTGATTTAGGACTGCATTTGGGAATTGGTGGGGTTCTTACCTTCAAGAATGGTGGTGTTGATAAAACAGTGGCCGAACTGCCGCTTGAAAAAATGATGCTCGAAACCGATGCGCCCTACCTGGCTCCTTCACCTAATCGCGGCAAAAGAAATGAGCCGGCATTTGTGCGTCTTACGGCCAAAAGGCTTGCTGAGGTTTTGAATATTTCATTTAAAGAGATGGAAGCTGTAACTACGCAAAATGCTTTGCAGTTATTTGGCACTGATGCCTAACTTGTTGAGCACCGGATATGCGTCAATAATGTGTTGGTCAATAGTCAAAAACTGATATTCATTTCGTAAAGGAAATTGAGCTCTTAATCTATTAAAACCCCGCCCTTTCTCCTGTGGTGGTTTGCCAATCAGAGTCGCTAGTTTTTCTTGGTATTTTTTAAAGGGATGAATATTGAGAAGCACCTCTGCCAGAGAATACGTGCTGGTGTTTATTTCCGGAATGTTTGTTCTATTGTTGTTAAAAGTTGGATGAGTATATGGAATAGAAAAATATTGACACATCGCTTCAACAATCATAGAGGTGGCACGTTGCTTGGCCTGTATAGAATAGCCGGCAATATGCGGTGTAAAGAGGTAAGCGTTTTGGGCTATTTCATCATTGAATACCGGTTCATTTTCCCAAACATCAATGATAAAGTCTCCTACTCTTCCGTTAAATTTTGCATCAAGTAGTGCACTTTCATCGATAACACCACCGCGTGCTGTATTTATCACCAAATCAAACTGGTAATGAGTAAGCTTTTTTTCATCCAGCCAGTGATAAGTTGGATAATTACCTGATTTTATAAGTGGGGTGTGGAATGTTATGATATCTGTATCTAACACTTCATCAATGGTAGAACTCTTAAACTCCGTGTCTCTATCTTCTTTGGGTGGATCATAACAAATGGTTACTATACCTAACTTCTGTAACATACTGTTGAGCTCTGAGCCTACATTTCCTACCCCTACTATTCCAATCGATTTTTTGCGAAGTGAAATCTCTTTTTGGCTGGCCCAAAATAACAGAGTGGTGCAGACAAATTCAGCTACTGACCGAGCATTGCATCCCGCTGCATTAGAAACATTAATGCCTCTTTTATTAAGTATTTCTTGGTCAATATGATCTATACCTGCCGAGCCGGTGCCAATAAAGGATAAGGAATCAGGAAGCTTTGGAAGAGTATCGGAATTGATAGGAGTAACCGTTCGAATTAACAGAGCTTTTATTTCTCCTAAATTACCAGGAAAGCCTTTCCCCGGATCGTAGAGGTGTAAATCAACCTCTTTGGGGACCATTTCTTCTAATTCAAATAAATATTTATCAGCAGCTACTTTGATCACAAATATACAGCACGATTTTTATTACATTCAAACCAATATAATTCAATTGAAGGCAATATGAACGGGGAATTATTCCAATGAAAAACATGAATCCTGTTACAATTATCCAAAAGAAAAGGGATGGCAAAGTGTTATCAAAGGAGGAAATACAGTTTTTGGTTGAGCAGTACACCAAAGACAAGCTTCCTGACTACCAGATGAGTGCGTTCCTCATGGCCGGTTATTTGAACCCGCTTAATGAAGATGAAACTGCAGCTCTAACGAAAGCTATGCTTCATTCGGGGAAGGTTTTGGATTTAAGTGATATTCCCGGTAAAAAAGTGGATAAACATTCTACGGGCGGAGTGGGAGATAAGCTATCGCTGATTTTGGCACCGATCGTTGCCAGTTATGGTGTTCCTGTACCCATGATTTCAGGTCGCGGACTTGGCCATACGGGTGGCACACTCGACAAGCTGGAATCCATCCCGGGATTTACTGTTGATATTACCCTGGATCGTTACAAAGAAATTTTGGCAAAATGTAATATGGTGATGGCCGGACAGACCGAAGATATTGCCCCGGCAGACAAGCGATTGTACGCTCTTCGTGATGTCACCGGAACGGTAGAATCTATACCATATATTGCCGGCAGTATTATGAGTAAAAAGCTGGCTGAAGGTATTGACGCGTTGGTACTAGATGTGAAGTTTGGATCCGGTGCTTTTATGAAAGATCAGGAAAGTGCCATCAAGCTTGCCCAGACGCTGGTAAATATTGGAGAGGAATTTGGGAAGGAGACCATCGCTTATCTCACGAATATGGAACAGCCGCTTGGAAGACAAGTGGGTAATTGGTTTGAAGTCCTGGAATCTATTGAAGCTTTACAGGACAACGGGCCTGGAGATGTAATGGAAATAACTCATCAGCTTGCAGGTACAATGATTTATTTAGGCAACAAAGTTGGCTCTATCGAAGAAGGAGTGGAGAAAAGCCGTCAGGCGGTTGAAAATGGTCAGGCTTGGGAAAAATGGAAGCAATTGGTTGAAGTACAGGGTGGTGATGTATCAATGTTGGAATCGCCGGAGAAATATCCTAAAGCGGAGTATCATTTTGAGGTAACAGCTTCGGGAGAAGGTTTTATAAAATCAATGGATGCCTATAATATTGGTATGGCATCGTTGGAGTTGGGAGCCGGCCGACGAACTAAAGAAGATGATATCGATTTTAAGGCTGGTGTTTATTTAAACAAGAAAATTGGGGAATGTGTAAAAAAAGGTGAAACAATAGCTACAGGTTTTACGAACAAGAAACAAGCAATTGACACAGCCAAAGGGTTAATAGAAGAATCTGTAGAGCTGACAGAAAGCGAACCCGGTGGTATTCAGCTCATCACTCATAGAGTGGATAAAGAGGGCATCCAAAAAATTTAGGATAATTCCCCTCAAAAATTGCAATATCAATAAAATAACATAACTTTATTTAATACGAATAAAGCCAAATAAGCCTTTATTGTATTTAGGGCAAGGGCATAAATAAAAAGGAAAAGATCATGTTTAAACGATTTATAAGAGCAATCAAGTCGATGTTCGGTGGATTTATCAGTTCAATGGAAGATCCCAAGCTTATTCTTGAGCAAAATATCCGGGATCTTAACGATCAGATCCCCCAAATGAACGAAAATATCGCTACGGTTAAAGCCAATATGATGATGCTTCAAAAAGAAGAAAAGAAATATAAGAGGCGAATTGAAGATCTTACTGCTAAAATTAAATCAGCTATACAGGCCGACCGTGATGATATTGCCGAAGGGTATGCACTGCAGTTGGAGAAAGCTAAAGAGAGTTTACAGAGTTCACGAGAGCAGCTTAAATTTGCAGAGAACGCTTATGAGAAAGCACTTAAAGTGAAAAAGGCTTTTATTCGTGAAAAAGATCGCAAGATCCAGGATGCCAAAGAAGCTTTACGTGCCAGCGAACGAGCAGAATGGCAGGGTAAAGTGGCCAATGCGCTTGAGCAGTTTGAAGTGGGCGGGCTGGATCAGACCCATGATGAAATGTTGAATCGTCTCAATGAAGAAACAGCCAAAAATGAAGCTCGCATGGAGTTGGCTCTCGACAGCATTGATACTGAAACGATGGAGATTGAGGCTAATGCCGAAAAACTTCGAGCATCAGAGCTAGTGAAACAGTTTAAGTCTGAAATGGGAATGGCTGATGAGACTGAAGAACAGGAAAAACAGGTTGGTACATCAGATAAAAAGATTGATATCGAAGATGCTGGTGATTCCGGTGAAAAAGAATCAGGTAAAACTATTGGCAATAAAGAAAAGTCTAAATCCTAATTAATACGGTCATGAGTTCTGACGGGCAAGAAAAACGAGATCGGCTTAAAGAGGAGTATAAGGAGCATTATCGCAAGATAAAGGAAGCTAAAGAACGCTTTGCCCGTTCTCAGCGGTCTAAAAAAATTACGGATGCGCTTAATGATATGGATGCTTCTCAGCTGACCGACACTTTTGATGAGTTTTTATACAAAGTGAAAAGTAAAATAGCCAATGTAGAAGCACGCCTTGATATAGCCATGGATAGTTTGGCTTTTTCAGATGGTGATGCTTTACAAGAACAGGAACATGATGAGGAGTTGAAAAGGGCCAAAGCGAAGGAAACATTACGACAGGCTAAAATTGAAATGGGATTATTATACAGCGAAATCGAACAGCAGGCAGATTCTTTAGAAGTCAACAAGACTATAGGCAAAAAACCTGGTTTAGACCAAGAAGAGTCTGTTGATGGCAAGGAATCAGAAAAGAATAAGCCCGAATAATATGGAAAAAGACTCACCCATTAACTATACCAAAGAAGCATTTTTACATCCTGTTAACATGGGGATGTTATTGGCTTCTACCATATCTGCATTGGTTGTGACCGATATCGGCCTTCTTTCTGAGCTGATTCTTTCTATGTCGTTTGGAGTGGAGCTGATGTACCTGGGAATTGTGCCAAGACTTCCTCGATTTCGTAAGAGCGTAAAATTTAAAAAGCTAAGGGAGCGAAGCCCTGCCAATAATGATCGTACGGTATTTCAGGAACTGGATCAAAAAAGCAAGAAGCGGTTTCTGGTGCTTAAGCACTTGGCTAAGATGATTAAAGCTAACTTTGATAAACTGCCATACAGTTCACAAGGTTTGCTTGAAAATATTCGGAATAAGATTGAAGAGCTTATTTCTAATTACCTTACCCTGCTCGATTTGCACAAACGTTACCGTCTCTATATGAATACCTCGGTTGAGGAAAGCCTTAAGCAAGAGGTTGCCAGTGAGGAGGCTAAGTTGGATACACTTGATTCTGAACGTTTGAAGCGAACACGAACTCGACGTATTGCCATTTTAAAGAAAAGGCTGAAGAAATTTGAAATCGCCAATGAAAAATATCTTATTTGCGAAACACACCTGGAAACCATTGAAGATGCTGTTCGTTACATTTATGAGCAGTCTATGACTATGAGTGATCCCGAAGAAATTGGTTTTCAGTTGGACAATCTGCTTGAAGAAGTAGAAGAAACTTCTCAATTTATCGATGATCTTGATCAAGACATCCTTCCAACGTATTCTACACTTGATGATATTGATTTAGATGCCGAACTTAGTAAAGCTCAATCAGAGAAAGAATCAAAGTCTGATGATGAGCAAATCAATACTTCAAAACGCGTTAAAGGATAATCACTTTTATGAGCCACTCTTTCAAAACCATTACATTCAAAACAGATAAACAGGGTATAACCACAATCACTGTTAACCGCCCGGACAAGCTCAATGCTTTGAACGATGAAGTACTTAATGAACTTGCCGAGGCCTTTAAACAAGTCCACATTAACGAAGATATTAAAGCAGTGGTTATTACAGGCGCCGGGGAAAAAGCTTTTGTTGCCGGTGCCGACATCAAAGAATTGAGTAATTTGGATCAGCGATCAGGCCGGATGGCTTCCCAAAAGGGACAGCAGATTTTTCAATCTATAGAAGATACCCGGAAACCGGTGATAGCAGTGGTAAATGGCTATGCTTTGGGAGGAGGGTCAGAATTGGCGATGGCTTGTCACATGCGTATTGCTACGCCCAATGCCCGGTTTGGATTACCTGAAGTTGGCTTAGGGCTCATTCCAGGATATGGAGGCACACAACGCCTGACTCATATAGTGGGTCGTGCACGCGCACTCGAAATGATACTGACCGGCAATCAGATTTCGGCCGAGAAAGCTCTTGAAATGGGATTGGTAAACGCTGTAGCTGAAGAAGCTGAAGAAGCTGCGAACGAATTGATTGGCAATATCATGGGGAATGGCCCTTTGGCAATTAGTAATGCTATCAAGGCAGTTTATCATGCTGATGAATCCAGCGGTTTTCAAATTGAAGCAGACCTTTTTGGACAACTTTGTGATACCGAAGATTTTAAGGAAGGAACCGGTGCATTCTTGGAGAAGCGAAAACCAGACTTCGAAGGGAAGTAATTTTCTTTCATACCTTATCACCTGAATCTTAAATGACTGAATTTTTACTTATAGTTCTCACTATTTTTTTGAGTGGATTTTTCTCTGGCTCTGAAATTGCTTTTGTGAGTGCCAATAGGCTTAAGCTGGAGATTGAATCGAGAAAGACGTCCTGGACGGGTCAAGTTGTTAATTATTTTGTACGTAGTCCGGAAACCTTTTTAACCACAACGCTGGTGGGTAATAACATCGTAAACGTGGCCTACGCTACGCTGATGACCCTCTTTCTTGTAGAACCGATTACGGGTATTTACGAAAGCTGGTTGGGTTTTGGGCCCTCGAATGTCACGTTGTTGGTTATTCAGACGATTATTGCATCGGTGGTGATTATGATTTTTGGTGAAATTTTGCCCAAAGCCTTATTCCGTATCAATGCTGACTGGTGGTTTAAAATTGTTGCTGTACCCCAGCGTATTTTTAACTGGCTATTTAAGCCACTTATATGGATTGCCAATATTGCTTCCAATGTGCTTATAAAAATGATAAACCCTGATTCAGTTCAGCGGGAACAGATTTTTCGGCGGCAGGATGTAGAGCTTATTTTTAAAGAACTGCGTGACAGCGGAGGCAGTGACCTTGACAAGGAAGATTCCGAGATTTTGCACAATGTGTTGGAGCTGTCCAATAAGCGTGTAAAAGAATCGATGATTCCGCGTACCGATATTGTAGCTGTAGAAAAAAATACCAGCATCGATGAAACACTGAAAATCTTTATCTCGTCAGGCTTTTCTAAGTTGCCGGTGTACCAGGAAACGATTGATGATATCATCGGGGTGATTTTTGCCTACGACTTGTTTAATAATCCCGAAAATCTGATGGAAATAATGCGACCTATCAAGCTGGTACCTTCGTCACAGAAGTCTAAAGACCTGCTTTCTGAATTTCGAAAGTCCAATATTTCTGTAGCTGTAGTGATTGATGAATATGGTGGCACTGCGGGAATGATTACGATTGAAGATCTCCTCGAAGAGGTGGTTGGGGATATTCAGGATGAGTATGACACCGAAGACCATATCATGAAAAAGCTTTCCGGCAACACCTACATATTGAGTGGCGGTGTAGAGATTGAAGATATTTTAGAAGAATACCCCGAATTAAAACTCCCGGAAGAGACCGCCAATTTTGAAACTATTGCGGGATATATCATTGATTCGCTGGGACGTATTCCCAAAGTCAATGAAGAGCTGTTGATTGAAGGAAATAAAATTATCATAAGTAAAGCATCGCCCAGCCGTATTGAAACGGTGAAAATTGTTATCATGGAATAAGTGCACAACAACTGTAAAATGAAGACATAGTATGTTTGATCATTATCCAAAATGGGCACAGCAATTTGCTCAGAAGTATTTAAGCAGAACCATAAATCAGTTTATATTGCATGGCAATGTGCACGATATGGTTCCCCTTCAGCGTGAAGATAAAACGGAGTTTGTCAGGCTGAAGACGTTTTTGTCTGAAGAGTTCTTTGGAGCCCGTGATTTTGTGGTTTTCTATGATCGGTCTTCGGGCATTTATTTCCGTGATAAGGAAAGCCAAAAGGATTTTAATCAGGCGATTGCCGGCCGTGATTCTTTATTGGGTACGGATTATGCCAATAAACTGCCCAAAGACCCGGTACGTGTTTTTTCATTGCTGGAGCAGTATTTTCGTCTACGGCTTGAGGATAAAAAAAGTGCTGCACTGATTGTTGATTATGCCGAAACGATTGTGCCTATGAACGAAGCCGGCTCTACAGGTACAGACGACCGCACCTCGTTGGTCTATTTGTCGCGATGGGCACATGATCCCATGTTCCTTGCATCAGATTTTACGACCGTGCTGATTTCGGAGAATATGGCAGACCTCAATAAGACGTTGGTGCAGAACCCATATACCACTGAGATAAAAGTAAGCATCCCCAATGAAGATCAGCGATTAGCATTTGTTAACCATGAAATGGATGCTGAGGCATTTAAAAAATATTCTGATGTAAGTCGAAAAGTGCTGGCTCAGCAAACAGCGGGTCTTAATTTTATCAACCTGCGCAGCATTCTGTCTAATGCGCGGGAAAATAATCAAAAGATTACCTATAATCGTCTTTCAGAAGCCAAGAAGGAACTGATTGAGGCAGAAGCCTATGGCTTGTTAGAGTTTGTAGAAACGGATTATACTCTGGATAATGTTGCGGGACATACGCAGGTGAAAAAGCATTTACGTCAGGCTGTGACGGCGCTCAAAAAAGGGAATCAGGATGTGCTGCCTATGGGTTATCTGGTGTGTGGTCCGGTTGGAACCGGTAAAACCTTTTTGGTGACCTGCTTTGCCAGTGAAGTAGGGATTCCCATGGTGAAGCTCAAAAATTTTCGCAGCCAGTGGCAGGGAGTTACAGAAGGTAACCTGGAAAAAATTCTGGGCCTGCTCAAAGCTATGGCGCCGGTTGCCGTAATGATTGATGAAGCCGATGCCTATCTGGGCGATCGCGATGCCAGCGGTGATAGCGGAGTTTCCAGTCGTGTTTTCTCACAGATTGCTACGTTTATGAGTGATACCCGAAACAGGGGACGCATTATCTGGTTTTTGATGACTGCTCGTCCCGATTTGATGCCGGTGGACTTAAAACGTCAGGGTAGAGCAGAAGAACACTTGGCACTATTTCCTCCTTATACTAAAGAGGAGCGGATAGAGCTTTTTGAAGCTATGAAAAAGAAGACCGGGCTTAAACTTTCTGAAGAATATACTCCAAAACTTATTACAAAAGGAGAGAAGACCTTTTCCGGTGCTGACATGGAAGCGGCGTTGACTCGTGCAAAATTTAGAGCAGCAGCCAAGAGCGAAAGTAAGGTAACCCCTGAAACATTGGATGAAGCACTGGCTGATTTTATTCCGCCCACTTATCCCGAAGAGATAGAGCTTCAAACGCTGAGTGCCGTTATTGAGTGTACTTCTAAAGAGCTATTACCTGAGCGATATCAAAAGATGGATCGCGGTGAAATACTTAGCAAAATTGAAGAATTGAAGTATAGAGTGGAATGAGTGAGAATTTAGAAAAAATAAGAAAACTGCTCGATCAGACGGATCGGGAAATTATAGAAGCACTTGCCAAACGGCAGCAGCTTGTTCGAGAGGTTTCTGAATTAAAAATTGATGATGATACCCAAATTCGAGATATCGAGCGCGAAGAAGAACTCTTGGAAAAAATTACAAAATTGGCCCGCGAAGCCGGACTCGATCGCTACTTTGCCGAGCAGTTGTTTAAGGATATTATCCATCACTCCGTACGTTTTCAAACCCATTCATTGGTAGATCATCACAACAAAGAGACAGAACAGAATTCAGTGAGTGTTGCCTACCAGGGCACAGACGGAGCATTTAGTCATCAGGCTATATTTCGACATTTTGAAGAGCGTTATGAGAAGGTTGAATGTTTTGGTTATGATACTTTTCGTCAGGCTGCCGAAGCTGTAAAAAAAGAAAAGGTGGATTACGCCATCTTGCCCATCGAAAATACGACAGCCGGTTCCATCAATGAGACCTATGATCTTTTAGCGGATGATGATCTGCATATTGTCGGTGAAGAAGCGATTCGCATTATTCATTGTTTGTTAGCTTTGGAGGATATTTCCGTTGATCGCATCCGACGAATTATGTCTCATCCGCAGGCTATAGCGCAGTGCGGTAACTTTCTGGCGAAGCTCCACGATTGCCGGGTTGAGTCCTATATCGATACGGCGATGTCGGCCAAGAAAGTGCTTGAGGACGGAGATTTATCTCAGGCAGCTATTGCTGGAAGTTATGCGGCAGAAATTTACGGACTTAAAATATTAAAGCGTGATTTGGCTAACCAATCCGAAAACTTTACCCGTTTTGTGGTGGTTGGACGTCAGCCGGTGGAAGTTGATCCACAAATTCCATGCAAGACTTCGTTATTGATGGTAACAACGCATGAACAGGGAGCACTGGTCGGTTGTTTGAATATTATAGCTGATCATGACATTGACATGACTAAGCTTGAATCGCGTCCCAAGCCCAACGAACCGTGGAAATACCAGTTTTATCTGGATATCAAAGGAAATATTGCTAACCCGGAGATCCAAGTGGCACTTCAGGAATTAGAACAAGAAGCCAGTTCGCTGAAATTGCTCGGATGCTATCCCGCCCAAGTGGGAACCCCGAATGAATGATGAACTTTTATTGAGGCTGGTCCTCTTTTTTGAATACTTCGATTAAGAATGCAATATGATCGTTAAGATCAGTATCAATTAATTGGGCCCCTCTTTTGATATCGTCACGCGGCACATCCGCTGCAAAACTGCTGTCTTTAAGTTTTTTGGTAACAGATTTTACACGCATATCTGCGAATCCATTGGGACGAACCAAAGAAACCGCGTTCATAAATCCGGAAAGTTCGTCACAGGCAAATAGATACCGTTCTATTTCAGTTTCCGGTTCACGTCCGGTACGTTCAGGGGCATGAGCTTCAATCGCATTAATGATTGATTCAGGATATCCTTCTTTTGGGAGGATCTCTTTCACGGCTTTTTTTGGATGCTCTTTGGGGTACTTCTCCCAGTCCAAATCGTGTAGCAGACCGGCTGTCCACCACGCTTCAATTTCTTCGTGGAATTTATTCAGTTTACGGGCATAAGCCTCCATAGCCATGGCCACCATATGGCAGTGATGTCTGAGGTTATCGTTTTCAATATACTGTTGTAGTAATTCTACAGATTCATCTCGGTTTTTCATGGCAAGACTTTTTTTGGTTTAACGTAGTCGATTACACTACAAAAAATAATTTATATAGCACGATATTAAACAAAGCTTTTCTATTAGTTCAATAGATTTACTGTGCACTGCTATCTTTCCAATGCTGATAAAATCGAATAAGATTTGATACAGAATAGATCAGTAGAAAGGTGGCAATCAGGTAGGCCACCGAATCGGGATTTGCTACGATAAGCAAGGCAATTATCAGTGTAAGAACTCCTACAATGGAAAATTGAAATCCGAATAGTAGGACAAAACCGAACAACCCTAAAAACGCTGCAAACGTAACGGGAATAAGTTCGGGGAAAATAAAAATTAATATTCCTGTTACGATAGGGATAGCTGAAAGCGTGGGCGATATTCGGAAGGCGATAAATAATAATCCCAGGGCAACGAGGTAACCTCCTGCAATCAGATATAGAAAATTCGGATAAATGAGTGTGAGACAACCGGTGGCCAGCGCCAACAGGGCATTTAGAATTTGCTGCTCCCGTGTTCTGTAATCGATTTGAATACGATATTGCTCAAGCATATTTGTAATAAATTTTATCCTGTGATTTATTTTCTATTATACAAATTTTTCGTGCACTGTATCGAGGTCTGGTAATATTTTCCATATATAGTTTCTAATTTCTGACTTCTAATTTTCCATCTTTCCACTCGATGGTTGTTTCTTTATCAGCGTCAAATTTATCAACAGAACGAATCCATTCTTCGTTTTGCCAGATGCGTGAGTACCCCTGTTCAAGGGCAATATTGGGATTTTTCAGCTCCAATCGGTGACGCAACCCCTTCAGTTTTTCATGCTTTTTCATGAAATGGACTTCGCGCCGATGACGAATACGATCTATCAAACTATTCACTTTTTCGCGACTGCTTGCCACTTTTTGCTGCACCACTTGCAGTGCATGTGATTGCACCAGCTGCTGTATACGTTCTTTTTGATTGGAAATTCGATCTTCAACAACGGTTGTTAGCCTGTTGGATAGGTCATCGGCGAACATGCGGATTTCATTGATGTCTGGCGTAGCAATGATGGCGGCTTGCGTAGGCGTTGCGGCGCGGGCATCAGCCACAAAATCAGAGATACTGAAATCCACTTCGTGTCCCACTGCACTGATGGTGGGCACGTTACAATCAAAAAGAGCTCGCGCTACTGCTTCTTCATTGAATGGCCACAGATCTTCCAGGGAACCGCCGCCGCGTCCAATAATAAGCACATCCACGTTCTGCTTATCAGAAAACCAGTTGATAGCTTTAACCAATTCAGGAGCAGCATTCACCCCTTGTACACTGGCATGATGAAGCAGTACTTTTGCTAAGGGCCACCGGCGCTCGAGGGTGTCAGTGATGTCATGAAAAGCGGCTCCTGTTTGGGATGTAATCACGCCAATACGCTCCGGGAATTTAGGAAGTGATTTTTTGTGAACTTCATCAAACAGGCCTTCTTCTTTGAGTTTAGCTTTTAGTTTTTCAAAAGCTTCCTGCAGAGCGCCAATACCCGCCTGTTTCACAGATTTTACAATAAGCTGGTATTTTCCGTGTGGAGGATATACCTGAATGTCACCTCCTGCCACAATTTGCTGTCCATCGGTAAGTTCGGTGCCTAATCGTTGTGCAGTACTTCGCCATATTACACAGGAAAGCTGGGCATCTTCGTCTTTGAGCGTAAAGTACACATGTCCGTTTCGGCTTTTACTGGCATTACTGATCTCTCCTTCAACTTTAATGTCTAGAAAATTACCTTCTAGCAAGGATTTGATATCATTAGTAAGTTCGGAGACGCTGAGTACGGATGGCTTAAATAGGTCGGGTTGTGGCATATAAGTGCAGCTGACAGCTGATTGCTTTTAAGTATTTAGGTTCGGAATTAAAGTCTCGAAAGTTGTAGTTATTGAATTCAGTTGAAAACAATTATATTCACAGACAAAAATAACAGAAAGTTTTTATGAGTCATACTCCTGATTTACTGATTAAAAATGTGAAGCCTGTCAGCAGTTCTCACAATGGCAAAAAGAAGGTGGATATCCGCATAAAAAAGGGCAAGATCGCTGAAATTGGCAAAGATTTATCAGCTGGTAAAAAAGAAAAGGTCCATGATGCTAAGGGTGCCTTTATTTCTCCGGGCTGGATGGATATGCATGTACACCTGCGTGAACCCGGATATGAACACAAAGAAACGATTGAAACAGGGTGTAAGGCAGCGGCTTTTGGTGGATTCACTGAAGTTGCCTGTATGCCCAATACAAATCCACCTATTCACACAAGGGATGTTGTTGAGTTTGTCAAAAGTAAGGCTGAGCCTCGTTGGCGGTGGAAGTGCATCCTATTGGTTGTGTGACTAAAGAACGAAAGGGAAAAGCCATCACAGAGATGGCAGATATGCAGGAGGGCGGAGCCGTTGCATTCAGTGATGATGGCGACCCGGTATTTGATTCTGAAGTGATGCGGGTAGCCTTGGAATATTCTTCCATGCTGGGGATGCCCATTATTAACCATGAAGAAGATTTGAAATTGTCGCGTCCCGGGCACATGCATGAAGGCAAAGTATCAACCAGGCTGGGACTGGAAGGGACCCCCGGAATTGCTGAAGAAGTGATGATTGCCCGTGATATTTTACTGGCGGAATTTACCGGAGGGCATGTGCATGTGGCACACATTAGCACAGCCAATGCTGTGGAAATGGTGCGCCGGGCCAAAGCTGATGGCATTAATGTTACGACCGAAGTTTGTGCGCATCACTTCGATTTGACAGATGAGGAAATTGACCGCCAAAAATTTGATACGAATTTTAAAATGCATCCTCCGCTGCGCACACAGCAAGATGTGGACGCCATGATTGAAGGTCTGGCAGATGGTACCATTGATGCGATTTGCACCGACCATGCGCCACATGCTATAGAAGAAAAAGAAGTGGAATTTATCTATGCACCAAATGGCGTCATTGGTCTCGAAACGGCATGGAGTGTGAGTGTGCGGCAGCTCATAAAGTCAGGAAGGATGGAACTGCAACAGGTTTTGGAAAAACTGATCACCAAGCCTCGTGAGATTTTGAATCTGGAGATTCCTGAAATCAAGGAAGGGACAAAGGCAAATCTTACGCTATTTAACACGGATGAGGAATGGACCTTTACAGAAGAGAGCGTACGCTCGAAATCTAATAATTCGCCTTACCTGGGTAAAGAAATGATTGGTCGTGCGGAAGCCATTTATAATAAAGGACAGTTAGTTATCAACGAGATTTAGCTGTAGAATTTAATTTCGCATCATCCGTTACTGATTTAAATAAGTTTTTGATGCAACAACCATTTCAAGCCTACATATTTTTTGGGTTCCTCGCTCTTTGCTTTTACCTGTTGCCTGTTGCAAGTAATGCTCAGGTTCTGGAATCAGATTCCTTGGAGTTTGGAACTGTGCCCGATTCCCTATTTTCAATGCAAGAGTATGGTGAAGATCCTTCCGCTCCATTTGTATATATGCTGAAAGAAGCAGATATCAGGTTTGAGAACGATGACCGATCCATTATTGCCGTGTTGGATTACTATGTGCGCATCAAAATTTTCGATGCTTCTGTACAGCAGGCTTCGGTGGTTGCCATTCCTTACTACTTTGAACGGGGCATTGAAGAAATTCAGAATATTCGGGCTATTACCCATTCTCCGGAGGGACAAAAAACCACGCTTGCAAAAAGTAATGTTCGCACCATCAATATTAACTCCCGGTATAATGTAAAAGAGTTTACCATGCCCAATGTAGAAGATGGATCGGTGCTGGAATATGCGTATCAGATTAGGCGCAGATATATTGAAGAGCTTCCTGATTTTTTTCTTGCTCACCAGGCCCCTACAGCTTTGGCAAAAGCAAGTATAACCTATCCACATTACCTGCGGTATGATGTCATCCCGGTCGATTTTGATGGCCGTTTGCAGAATCAAAGCCAGCGGATTGATACAAGCTCTGTTAAGAAAATTTTTACCGTGCCACAGCCTGATCCTATCCTTAAAGAAACCTGGGTTGCCAAAAATGTTCCGGCTATTAAAGAAGAGGCGTATATTTCTTCTATTGATGATTATCGTGGCAAGCTTAAGTTTAAGCTTAGTGAATTTGGAAACCCACGCCAAAAATTGGAAAACAGCTGGGACTTTGTGGTTGCCGAGCTACGCCGTAACCAAAACGTGCTGGAGAAGATTGCAGGTTATACTCAGGCAAAAGCATTGGGCCGAGATATTGCGCAAGAGTTTAAAAATAAAGAAGCGATACAAGACAGTATTTTTCGGCATTTAAATAGTTCCATGAATTATAATGGCAGCCGGTCTCCATTTAGCAATGTGTCAGATAAGCAGGTTTTAAATGGGAATTTAGCCGACCAGGCAGCAATTAATCAAACATTGTTGGCAATGCTTAGAGGTGCCGGTATTGAAGCCTATCCAATGCTAATTTCTACTCGTGAATTTGGTCAGATTGACCGTTCTTTTCCTTCCTTCTTTCAGTTTAACGGGCAGCTGGTATATTCAGAAATTAATAAGCAGCCGTATTTTATGGATGCAAGTTTTGCTTACAGTCAGCCAAACTTGATACCGATCACTACTTACAATGAAAACGGGCTGATGCTTAAAGAAGAAGATTACCAATGGAAAGAAATTACTCCGTTAAAGAGTAAATTCGATATTTCTATTACTATCGATGCCCGGCTTGATGAAGAAGGTAATCTTTCAGGGAGTATTTCATCAGAAAGTTCGGGATACCCGGCTCAGGTTATTCGTGAAAAGTACAGTAATGGACAACGAGCAAACAACATTATCCGTGAAGCCATCTTTGACGGATATAGCAATATCGAACTTAGGGGACAAGAATTAAATAATTTGCAGGATTATGAAAATCCGGTAGTTATGAATACCGAATTTATGCTTCCAAATTATGCCACCAGTTTTTCAGATGGGCTTGAGCTTCGTCCCATGGTAGTTGGCTATTTGATGAGTAATCCCTTTAATGAAGGTAATCGCGATTTGCCCGTCACTCTGGATGCCCCTGAAAAGCTGGACCTGGTCTATAACATTCAACTTCCGGATGGCTTTACCTTTGATGAAGGTGCTGAAAACCGCTCCATTCAGCTGCCAGGCGCCAGTTTTACTGAATCATATGACACCGATGGCAAAACACTGCGGTATGAGTTTCATATAGATATCTCTAAAAAACAATTTGAGCCTGAGGTGTATCCCCAGCTGCTGGATTTATATGAGCGTTGGGTAAGGCTTAGTAATGGGAAGTGGTTAATTAAAAGATAATTCAACACGTATGCAGCTGGCACTCGAAACGTCTACGAATACTTGTTCAGTCGCTTTCAAAAATGACAAGGCAGAAGTATATGAAAGACGGACGGAGGTACGGGGCTCCCATTCCGAGCAGCTGTTCTTGTTTATTGATGAACTAAAAAAAGAATACAAATTTGAAATTCCCGATCTTGATTCTGTGATCGTAAGTGAAGGACCGGGTTCTTATACCGGGCTGCGTATCAGTGCCAGTGCCATAAAAGGATTGCTTTTCCAACAAGATGTGATACTACTGGCTGCTAATACTTTAGCTTCATTTGCTGCAGGTGTTGTGGTTGCAAATGATGACATTTCAAGGATTCAAAGTA
The DNA here is from genome assembly GCA_034521755.1 of Balneolaceae bacterium. Classification (GTDB taxonomy): domain Bacteria; phylum Bacteroidota; class Rhodothermia; order Balneolales; family Balneolaceae; genus JAXHMB01. The sequence goes on along the minus strand of JAXHMB010000003.1, from coordinate 680,659 downwards.
TTATCGATGCTCGTCGGGTTCATGTGTATCATCAGCAGTTTGAAGTCAAAGCTGATCAGCTTCAGGCAATAGGCAATGTAGAAGTAAGGCCCATTAAGAAATTTGAGCAGATGGTAAAGGATGGTGATGCTATCATTGGAACAGGTATTCACAGGCTGGATAAAAAATCAATTTCGAAAGTGAAAATTTTTGACGAATCTTATATTTCAGCAAAATCATTATTTGCACTTCAGGAACTGGATAGATCAGCTCAATTTATAAAAGAAGCAGATATACAGAGTTTTGATCCCAAATATTACAGTTCCAATCAAGTAGCTGATAACAAATAAAACTTTTTCCCTTCACAGCAGAATGCTTATTTTCGGAATCCATTTAAATCAAAATAAGATCTATGGCTTGGTTTAAGCGAAAAGACAAGAATATTCAGACTGATGAACGCAAAGAAATGCCGGAAGGCGTCTGGATTAAAGTGCCTACTACCGGTGAAACGGTACATCGTCGTGAGTTGGAAGACAACCTTTGGGTTGATCCACTGAGCGGCTATCATTTCCGTATTGGTAGTGAGGAATATTTTTCTTTTCTGTTTGATAAAGGAAAATTCAAAGAAATTGGCGATGATATTCTGCCAACTGACCCACTTGGTTTTGAAGATCGCAAGAAATACACTGATCGTCTTGATCAGTACCAGGAGAAAACAGGACATTCTGATGCTGTTCGGGTAGGCGTTGGTAAGATGAATGATCTCGACGTGGTTATAGCTTGTATGGATTTTGACTTCATCGGTGGCAGTATGGGTTCGGTAGTTGGTGAACGTCTGGGCATTGCAATTGATCATGCGCGTAAAAATGAGACACCTTTGATTATTATTTCGCAATCCGGCGGTGCCCGTATGATGGAAAGTGTACTCAGCTTAATGCAGATGGCGAAGACATCAGCAAAACTGGCACAGCTTGAAGAAGAGGGCGTACCTTATATTTCACTAATGACGAACCCAACAACCGGTGGAGTCACAGCTAGCTTTGCTATGCTTGGAGATTTCAACATTGCAGAACCTGATGCACTTATTGGTTTCGCAGGTCCAAGAGTGATACGTCAGACTATTGGACGCGATTTACCTGAAGGGTTTCAGACTTCAGAATACTTGCTGGAACACGGGTTTTTGGATTTCATTGTCCCGCGTCCACAGATGAAAAGTAAGCTCACCAAGCTCCTGAAGTTGATCCAAAAAAAGTTTGAGAAATAACTAGCCATGTTATCCTGACTGCCAGCCCTTGTGGAATCATCCGCCGACTGGCGGATGGCCACATAGTGGCATTCCACAGGGCCAGTTGGTGGATCGGGATCTTTAGCTCTGTTCTAATTTATTGCTTTAGATGCTGTACACCAGCTGGTGGATCAGCATGACACATTACTATTTTAATCTAAGCAGCAAACCATGAAAAAATTATTACTATTTTTTATTCTTTTTGGCTGGATAATTCAGCCTGTACAGGCACAACAGAAAAAAGCCATAGAATTTGAGCACATTTTTGATGGCACATTTTCGCCCAGCGGCATTCAAAATGTGAACTGGATGAAAGATGGGCAATTTTATACTGCCTTGGTTCGCACTTCCAGTGATATTGAGCTTCGAAAGTATGATATACTGAGCGGTGAGCATGAAGTATTGGTAGCCACGTCTCAATTACGAGCAGACGATAGAAGCCAACCCATTTACATTCAGGATTATCAATTTTCTGCAGACGAAACCAAGCTGCTTATCAAAACAGACGTCGAGCAGTTATGGCGTCGCAGCACCAAGGAGAACTATTTTGTGCACAATTTAGAGACTGGATCAACCACAAAACTTACTCAGTCTGATGAAAAACAGCAGTATGCCAAGCTTTCACCTACCGGAGATAAAGCAGCTTTTGTTCAAAACAATAATCTGTTTTTGGTGAATTTGGAAACAGAAAAAGAGAAGAAGATTACCACTGATGGTGAGTTCAACAAAATCATTAATGGTGCAACGGATTGGGTGTATGAAGAGGAGTTCGGTTTTGCAAAAGCCTGGTACTGGTCGCCCGATGGCACTAAAATTGCCTATTATCGATTTAATGAATCGAGGGTTAAAGAATTTTTTATGACCGAATGGGGATCGTTGTATCCGGGACAAACTCGTTTCAAATATCCCAAAGCCGGAGAACAAAATTCGATTGTGAAGATTGGAGTTTATGATTTGGATTCTAATAAGACGACCTGGATGGATATTGGCAAAGAAACTGATCAGTATATACCGCGCATCAATTGGACCAAAGATTCTGGCACGTTGGCTATTCGCAGGATGAACCGCTTACAGAACAAGCAGGATTTGATGCTGGCAGATGTTGAAACCGGTAATACTGAGATCATCAAAACGGAAAGCAGTGATACCTGGATTGATGTTAATGATGATCTTCGATTCTTGGAAAATGGCAAGCAGTTTATTTATGTGAGTGAAGAAAGCGGCTATAATCACATTTATCTATATGATTTAGAAGGAAAAAAAATCCGACAGGTTACCAAGGGAGACTGGGAAGTTACACACTTTATTGGATACAACGGGTCCAATAACAAGCTCTATTATATTAGCACTGAAGATTCACCGCTGGAGCGTCACTTGTACAGTATCAATATAGATGGCACCGGCAAAACCAAGATGAGCGATGGGGAAGGGCAGAACAGTGTGAACATGAGTCGCGACTATAAGTATTTTATTAAAACTTATTCAGGACCATCCGAGCCGCCTGTTTATACGCTGCACGAAGCTAATGGAGAAGAAGTACGTATTTTAGAAGAAAATTCGGCATTAAATGAGCTGATATCCGATTACAGGATGCCGCAGAAAGAATTTATGAAGATTGATTTGCCTCAGGCTACACTTAATGCCTATATGTTGAAACCTCATGATTTTAATCCGGATAAAAAATATCCGGTACTCTTTTATGTTTACGGCGGCCCCGGAAGCCAAACGGTGACTAAAAGCTTTGATTCGGGCCAGCGCCCAATGTGGCATCGTTATTTGACAGAGCAAGGCTATATCATTATCAGTGTTGATAACAGGGGAACAGGTGCAAGGGGACGCGACTTTGAAAAACAGGTCTATAAAAAGCTTGGTCAGTATGAAACAAAAGACCAGATTGACGCTGCAAAATATTTGATCGACACTTTTGATTTTATTGATGAATCCAGAGTAGGTATTTGGGGTTGGAGCTACGGCGGCTATATGTCAAGCTTGGTTTTGGCTCAAGGTAGTGATGTGTTTAACATGGCTATCGCTGTTGCCCCGGTAACTAGTTGGCGCTTTTATGACACTATTTACACCGAGCGGTTTATGCAGACACCACAAATGAATCCGGAAGGATATAAAAAAGGTGCTCCATTAACTTATGCAGATCAAATTGAAGGAAACTACTTACTTGTGCATGGAACGGGAGATGACAACGTTCATTTCCAAAATGCTGTTGAAATGGTAAATAAGCTGGTAGCTGAAGATGTAGATTTTGAAACCATGTATTATCCAAATCGGAGCCATGGTATTTATGGGGGCAACACTCGGAAGCATTTGTATGAAATGCTGAATGATTTCATTTTGGAGAACCTTTAATAGTTTTAAATGTTAAATTTTGGATGTTGAATTGAAAATTTAATTCAACCTTTAACAATGATAATTCAAAATTTGAAGTATGCGTTTTGCTGATTACGCCAAAATTTATGTGACTGCAGGAAGTGGAGGAGCAGGATCTGTCCACTTTCGAAGGGAGAAATATGTGCCTAAAGGCGGACCTGATGGCGGCGACGGGGGCAAAGGTGGGGATGTTATCCTTCGTGGCAACGAACAACTGAATACGCTTTTAGATCTTCGGTATCGCAAATATGTAAAAGCCAAGCATGGTGCCAACGGCGAGCCCAGCAAGCGTAAGGGCAAAGATGGGGAGGATGAGATTTTAGAAGTACCGTTGGGCAGCGTGATTTTTGATGCCGAAAGTCGCGAAAGGTTGGGAGAGATTACCGAACATGAAGAGGAAATGGTGATTGCTGAAGGCGGGAAAGGTGGATTGGGCAATTGGCATTTTCGCAGTTCTACCAACCAGACGCCGCGCCACGCACAAGGTGGTAAAGAAGGCGAACAACGAACTGTAGAGATTGAATTGAAGCTATTGGCTGACGTAGGCCTGGTTGGATTTCCGAATGCTGGGAAAAGCACCCTGCTTTCGGCGATGTCGGGCGCCAAGCCAAAAATTGACTCGTATCCTTTTACAACATTAGAGCCGAATTTGGGAGTAGTTACTTTGCCCGATTACAGGACGTTTGTAATGGCCGATATTCCCGGCATTATTGAAGAAGCTCATGAGGGACGGGGACTTGGAATTCAGTTTTTACGTCATATCGAACGTAACAATTTGTTACTGTTTTTGGTCAGCTCGCAACAGGATATTGAATATGAGTATAATGCCTTGCTGAAAGAGTTGAAATCGTACCGAAAAGATTTATTGGACAAACCACGTCTGCTGGCCATCACTAAAATGGATTTGCAGGAAGATTATAAACTTGATCAAGAGAAAGAAATAGATATTGATATCCCGACAGTTGAAATTTCGGCTGCTACGGGCTACAATATGGATAAACTGAAAGAAGCCATCTGGGAGCAATTGCAAACCGTTGAAACAAACAAACCTACATCAGAAAAGTCATCTTAGAGAACTAATAGCTCTTACTTTAGTTCCTCAGCTTGGCGCATATCGCATCAGGTTATTGCTGCAGGCCGCCGAAGAGCCTCAGGAAATTTTTCGTCTTGATAAGAAAACACTGATGAATGTAGATGGCATCGGCCCAAAAGTTTCCAAAACCATCCAAAGCTTTAACGACTGGGAACAGGTTGATGAAGTTATTGAGAAGACAGAAAAAGTTAGGGCAACTATCATTACCTATCTGGATGATGAATATCCCGACCTGCTCAGGGAAATTTATGATCCGCCTATGCTGCTTTGGGTGAAAGGCAATGTTGAAGTGTTAAGCAATCCGGGAATAGCCATTGTAGGTACCCGTCGTGCTACTAGCTACGGACTAGAACAAGCTGAGTCTTTTGCTTTTGAACTGGCTAAACGTGGATTAACTGTGACCAGCGGTTTGGCTCTTGGAGTTGATGCTGCCGCACACAAGAGCACGCTAAAAGCGGGTGGTAAAACCATTGGTGTATTGGGCTCAGGCATTGATGTTATTTATCCTCAAAAACATGCCGGTTTAGTCGCAGAAATAGTTGAAAAGGGAGGAGCTGTCATTTCTGAGTTCCCATTAGGTACACCACCGGATGCCGGCAATTTTCCGGAACGCAATAGGATTGTGAGCGGACTTACCCTTGGCACACTGGTAGTTGAATCAGGCCTGAAAGGCGGTAGCATGATAACCGCACAGTCAGCGCTGACACAAAACCGGGAAGTTTTTGTAATTCCTCATTCGCTGGATAATGCAAATGGTATTGGTTGCAATCATCTTATCAAAAGGGCAGCCGGTAAGCTGGTGCAGTCGGTGGATGACATATTCGAAGAATTCTCTCATTTTGTACTTCCTCAAAAAGATTCACGAGAAAAATCTTCCAAACCTAAACAGCCCACTTGGAAAAACCTGGATCTGGATGAAGAGGCGTCAGCTATTTGTAAAGCTTTGGAGAATGGCCCGCTTCATATTGATGACTTGGGCGAAAAGTTGGAAAAATCACCTCATGAGTTACTGGCAAAGCTTCTGGAACTTGAGATGATGGACTGCATCAGGCAAAAAGCCGGAAAGAATTTTGAGCTTGCCTGATCTTTATTCCAACAGGCTTTCTAGAACTATTTACCCATCTTTTCGTTATACCTGACTTACAGGCTCAATAATTCATATTTATATTAGTTGCTATAAAAGGTATCTTTAAATGATGTTTAAAGTTCAGAACACCATATTATCCAAAGATATTGCTACCGCAAAGTTTGCCTGTGATGTTACCCGTTGCAAGGGAGCTTGCTGTGTGGTGGGTGATGCTGGTGCGCCGGTCAGTAAAAATGAATTCCCAGCCTTGAAGAAAGCATATAAGCTCTTGAAGGATGAGTTGCGTCCTCGTGCTCAACAAGTGGTTAAAGAAGAAGGGCTGATAAAAGGCAACAGTGAAAAAGGTTATGAGTTAAACTGCACGGATGAAAAAGAATGCGTTTTTGTACAATATGTTGATGATGGTGTTGCAATATGTGCTATTCAAAAAGCCTTTTTTGAGGATCGAATTAGCTGGGAGAAACCGCTAAGTTGCCATCTGTTTCCGGTTCGTCTGAAGCGCATTTTAGATTTTGATTATGCAAATTTTGAATACGTACCCAGTTTATGTTCTGATGGTTGTGACAATGGAAAAGAACAAGGGACTTATCTTTCCGAATTTCTAGAAAAGCCGCTGGTAAGAAGGTATGGGCAGCAATGGTATGATGAGTTTGTAGAAGCCTGTGAAAAAGTACGGGAAAAAGTGCAGGAGGCTAGCCATGCTTAAGGCCGGACAGGGACAGCAGATGAGTCAAAAACAGTCGCAGCAGCAGCGGCTGTCACCCCAGCAAATCCAATATATTAAGCTGTTGCAGCTGCCTACCATTGCTTTAGAGGAGCGCATTAAGGAAGAGCTGGAGATGAACCCTGTGCTTGAAGAAGCCGAGCCTGAAGACCAAATTGAGCAGCCCGAAGAGCTAAACCCGAAGGATGAATGGGAAGAAGGTAATAGTGAGGAACTTGAACCTGTTGATCAGAATGAGGAAATCGACTGGGATGAGTTTATGCAGAACAGCGATTACGAAGAGGGTGACTATAGTGGATCATATAATGGCACTTCATCATCCGGAAGTGAAGAATGGCGCGATTTGCCGAATCCGTATCATGAATCACTTCTGGAAGAGTTGGAGCAACAAGTTGGCCTGTTGGATTTAGATGAAGAAGAAAAACTGATTGCTGATCAAATTTTAGGCTCGTTGGATGAAGATGGTTATTTTCGCCGGGAAATTGAGGCTGTTGTAGATAACATTGCTTTTAACCACGGAGTGTTAACATCAGAAAAAAAAGTAGAGCAGGTTCGTAAAAGAATACAGCGGTTAGATCCACCGGGTATTGCCTCCAAAGACCTGCGTGATTGTTTACTTATCCAACTTAAGCTGATGAATAAGAATGATACAGGCAGAGATAATGCATTAATAATGCTTGAACAGTACTGGGACCTTTTTGAGAAGAAGCATTTCAGCAAGCTCAAAAATAAAATGGGAATTGATGATGATGAGCTCAAAGAAGCCTTTGACTGCGTAAAAGGACTGGATCCCAAGCCTGGAGGCTCGGGAAATGCTGTTGACGATACGAAAAATTATATTGAACCGGATTTCGAGGTTACTTATCAGCCCAAGACTGATGAGAAAGGCAATGAAACCGGCGAAGGTGACTTTATAATTTCATTGAATAATCAGAATGTGCCTCCGCTTCGCATATCCAAGACCTATAAAGATATGTGGGAGAATTTAAAAGATAGGAAAGGCTCAAATCCTGAAACAAAGGAAACCAAGAATTTTATTAAAAGTAAGATTGAGTCTGCTCAATGGTTTATTGATTCCATTCGTCAGCGGCAAAATACACTTATGAATACCATGCGAACTATTGTGGCACTTCAAGAGGATTTCTTTAAGTATGGTAAAGGCCTGAAGCCAATGATTCTCAAAGATATTGCCGAAAGAGTTAATCTGGATATTTCAACCATATCAAGAGTAGTAAATGGGAAATATGTACAGACCAACTTTGGAGTATATGAATTAAAGTATTTTTTCAGCGAAGGCATTGAAACCGAAAGCGGAGAAGAGGTTTCCAGCACAGAAGTGAAGAATGCTGTGCAGAATATCGTTGATAACGAAAATAAAAAGAAGCCAATGAGTGATCAGGCTATAGCAGATAAGTTGAAAGAGAAAGGATTTAAAGTAGCTCGCCGCACAGTGAGTAAATACAGGGAGCAATTAAATATACCTGTAGCAAGACTCCGAAAACAGATTGTTTAAGGCAGAGAAGACGCAAGATTTAATACATCCAGAAAATGGGGACTGGACAGCATCCATGTAATAAGTGCTATCCAAATAACTGAATAAAGTCCTATTGATGCCAACAAAAATCCTATTCTTCTGCTGGTTAAATAATTGGAAGTATCAAAAGAAGTGATGATAAAAGCTCCAAGGAATATAATCACAAATGCTATTGAGAGAACATATATCAGCCCATGCAAAGAACTGGAAAGCATAAGCGTTGTAATAAGGAGTGTGAGTACAAAATTGAGTTGTAAGGGCCAGCTGTAAAGTAAAATAACTTGGCTGAAATGCGTGACCTTTTTATTGGTAAGACGTATCCAAAATATTGAAAAAAGATGGATTGCCAGGCCGAAAATACACCCCCCAAAGAAAAGGCTTATTAGCGGGCTTTTACTTATAAAAAATTCTGAATAGTGGTATTGTACCGCTTGCCATCCTGCCTCAGAAATTGCCACAGTTCCCAAACAGTAGGCAACAATCCCCACGGCAATAATATGCTGGAAAAGAATCACCAACGCAGGTGAAATAGTTCTGATATGTCGATCCATGACATCATTTACTAAGAACTTATGAGCCAGGAAATATCGTGCAATTGTTTTCTTGTAGACGGGGCTGTATTGATAATTCATTACAAATGTACCTAAAATAAGAAGCAGAAGGACCACAATTAGGTTGTGACTTGTTTCTGATGGCGGGGCCTCCTCAGGTAATGGAAAAACCACTTCTTTTGTAGTTGTATAATGCCGAAGTGCTTCTTCAAATTCCGGGTTATTTTGAGTTGTTGTAAGTAACCAATTGCTTGTAAAAAAGACCGGGATAGAATCTGACTTAGCTTGTTCAAGCAGTGTTTTTACCGGACTGAGAAGCTTATTTTGAGCATCATAAACATATCCCTTTACTTTGGGCATTGATATTGAATCCTTTAATGACTCAGGATCTTTAATCTTTAAAAGCTTGAAATGAAACAGGCTATCAGTCAGAACAGATTCTGCAAAAAGCGTCGTATAAAAAAGCTCAGCAGTAGTTGCCGTATCAATTTGTTGAACCATGGGCTGTATTGCTTCTTTAAATCTGGCACTTTGAGCTTGCCCCAAGCTAAAAATTCCAATAGACTGAACAGAAGGTTGTGCGATAAGTTGGTTAACTCCCTTACTAATTTGTTCTAAAAGTGAGCTGTCAGGGTTTGCAAAAGTAGAAACAATAGGATACTTAATGGGGAGGTTACCGTATACATTGAAATCAAGAGAATCAATTCGATTCCAGCCTTCTTCCTTAACGCTGGTATCTACTATCAGCAACGTAACACCAAGTTTGGCAAATCGATCAAGCTCGTTAAGTGCTTGTTGATTATCAGAGGGGATGGACCATACAACACCAATCTGCTGCTGAGCTGATAAGTTCACTGCACAAAACAGTACCGTAGCAATACAAAGAAATGCAGTACGCAAAAAGTTGTTTGGCATTAACGACAGCAAATAAATTAGATTAGAGACTATTTAGGTTCGATCGTTTTTTCAATAGGTAGTTCCATTGTTTCCTTAAAACTACTGAGTACAACATTTGACCGTGTTTTATGCACTCCGTCCAAAGCTTGAAACCTGGATAAAAGTTTCTCAAATGACTCCGTATTTTCTGTTCTAATCTTGAGTACATGTGAGCCATCCCCGGTTATAGAGTGACATTCCAGTACTTCAGGTTCATCTTCCATCTGGTCCACAAATTTTTTGTAGTTGTCTGAACCATCCACTTCAACAAATACAAAAGCTGTAATATCAAAGTTGAAACGCTTACTGTCCAATACAGCGTAATATCCTTTAATTAGATCCTTTTCTTCAAGCTTACGCATGCGCTCTGATACAGATGGAACAGAAAGATGAACAATCTCTGACAATTTATTTCGCTGAGATCGCCCGTCTTTTTGAAGGTGTTTTAAAATTTTAATGTCGATTTCATCCAAGCCTTGGCTCATATTATAGGTGTTTGGTTTACCTTATTTTTCTATGTTTTGTCGAAAATAAACTTAATTATTTCGGAGGTCAAGCACTGATTCTAAAATTTTAGTTAAATAATATAGCTTCTTGGTTTAAAACTTGAGTTTAGAAAATTAAGGTTCAAACCTTGCTAAAACTCCCTTATCTTAAGAGCTGTAAATTATAACTTTATACAATTTTTAATGCTGGACGTAGCCTATATACGGGAACATACACAAGAAGTAAAACAGGGGATGCTCAACAAAGGAGAGAAGAATGCTCAAGCTGTTGATGAAGTGCTCGAGGCTGATGAGCGATGGCGTGAACTTGTGCAGAAGGTAGATTCACTGCGCAATGAAAGTAATACCAAAGCCAAGGAAATTGGTCAGTTGATGGGTCAGGGTAAAAAAGAGGAGGCCCAAAAAATTATTGAGCACACCAGCAAGCTTAAAGAAGAAATTAAAGATCTCGAAGAGGATCTTAATTCGCTGAAAGAAAGGCGCGATGATCTTCTGCTTCGTATTCCCAATGTACCACATGAGTCTGTACCGGTAGGCCAGACTGAAGATGATAACGAGGTGTTTAAAACTTGGGGTGAAGCTGAAGAAGCTGACTGGAGAAAGCCACACTGGGAAATTGCTGAAAAGGAGGGATGGATAGATTTTGAACGTGGTTCGAAAGTGACTGGTGCCGGTTTTCCTTTTTATCTGGGTCCCATAGCCAGCTTACAGCGTGCACTCATTAATTTCTTTATCAATAAGGCCACGAAAAATGGGTATACTGAAATTCAGGCACCATATTTTGTGAATGAAGATTCAGCCCGCGGCACGGGGCAAATCCCTGACAAAGAAGACATGATGTATGTTATTCCGCGAGATGACTTTTTTACGATTCCAACAGCAGAAGTGCCGGTAACAAATTTTCATCGTGATGAAATCCTGGAGCAAGATAATCTGCCCACAAAATATGTAGCATATACTCCCTGCTGGCGTCGCGAAGCCGGTTCTTACGGTAAGGACGTTCGCGGACTGAACCGTTTGCATCAGTTTGATAAAGTGGAGTTGGTGAAAATTGTACATCCCGATACGGCTTATGATGAATTGGAGAGCCTGCGGGAATACGCAGAATCACTACTCGAAGACTTGAAGCTACCGTATCGAACCTTATTAATGTGTACCGGAGACATGGGTTTCACCCAAACAAAGAAGTACGATTTAGAAGTCTGGAGCCCGGGGCAACATCGCTGGCTGGAAGTCAGTTCCTGCTCCAATTTTGGGAGTTTCCAAGCGCGGCGGATGCAGTTGCGATTCCGAAATGATAAAGGTGATACAGAAATTCTTCACACGCTCAATGGATCCGGTTTGGCACTGCCCAGAGTGGTTGCGGCTATTTTGGAGACCTATCAGCAGGAAGATGGCAGTATTGAGGTTCCGGAGGTTCTACAGCCTTATATGAACAGAGAGAAGTTATAACTGATCATCGGTCTTTCTTAGCCATCCACCAAACCAAGGCAATAACTCCGGCTATAACCAGTACAAAAGCAGCACCTCCCAAAAAGGCATAAAGCAGATAGGGAATTATTATACTGATTACTAAAGCCGTTATTCCTTTAACCGGATTTGCTGCGATAGTTCCGCCAATAAAAATAGCTCGAATTGCTCTTAGGAATCGTGTAATCATAATGGGGGTGTTTTATTTGTTTACACGCCTTACTACGGAATATCCTGTAAAATGATTCAGTGAAGGCTTTGCAAAACCACCCATGTCATGTTGTCCGCCGACTGGCCCTGTGGAATGCCACTGCGTGGCCACCCGCCAGCTGGCGGATTATTCCACAAGGGCTGGCGTATCAGCATCTGTAAGCAATTGTTCTTTAGATGCTTTTAATACAATTTTTGCAACAGCCCCTGAAATAAATTCAGGGTGACACATTGGTTTTGCAAAGCCTTCTCAGTGCCGTTAGGCAACTGCAAACAGTTCTTCTTCTTTGAAATTTAGAAGCAATTCAAGGATAGGCTGCATTTCTTTGTGTTTCATAATATTTGCACGGAGCTGGCGGCTGTTTCTGATTCCTTTCAGGTATTGCCCGTAATGTTTCTTCATAATGATCACACCATAACGCTCATCATGGTGATCTACAGAGCGCCGTAACTGTTCTGCACACAGCTCTAATCGTTCTTTTACAGTAGGTTCAGGAAGCAGTTCACCGCTTTCCAAATAATGATGAGTGCGCTCAAATATCCATGGATTGCCTATAGCTCCACGGCCAATCATTACGCCATCAACGCCGGTTTCATCGAACATGCGTTTGGCGTCTTGAGGAGTGGCAACATCACCGTTGCCAATGATAGGAATTTCCAGTCCGGGCGTATCCTTTACATACTTGAGATAATCCCATCGGGCATCGCCTTTGTATTTTTGACTGCGGGTTCGGGCATGAATGGCCAGTGCTTTAATGCCAACATCTTGCAGGCGAAGTGCAACTTCCCGAATTTTTATAGATTGTTCATCCCATCCTAATCGTGTTTTTGCTGTAACAGGAATACCGTCAACGGCATCTACAACGGTTGCAGCCATTCGCTGCATCATATCAAGATCGCGCAGGCATCCGGCACCTGCACCTTTTTTAGCAATTTTATAAACCGGGCAACCAAAGTTGATATCTACAACATCAGGATTATTATTCTCAGCAACTTTTGCTGCGCCTTCCATCGCTTCTTCCCGTCCCCCAAAAATTTGTACTCCGAAGGGCCGTTCCTCTTCCTGGAAATCCATTTTGTGTAAGGCTACATCGGAGTCACGAATAATGGCCTCAGAACTAATAAATTCAGTATAAACAATGCTGGCACCTTTACGCTTGCAAATTACGCGAAAGGGAGAGTCGGTGACATCTTCCATAGGAGCCAGAAAAAGGGGTTTCTTTCCTAAGTCAATAGGGCCAATTTTCATGTAGTGAAGATTTTATTTTAATTAACACTAAATATAAGAAACTTGTCAATGAACTTCGATAGGGCATATCATGGGCTAGTCATTTCATCGAATATCCTGTATATTTGCCTCTCAATAATTTGATAAATACTATTTGAAAAAATATTAGGAGTTTTGCTATGGCATTAGCAGCAAAGAGCATTGAAGAATTACTTGGTGACGAAGCGGAAGATTTATTCACGCATGAGTGTGAAACTATTTCAAAAGATGACTTGCATATTCCGGGTCCGGATTTTATTGATAGAATCTGGTTGAATTCAGATCGCAACCCCCGGGTGCTTAGAAACTTGAGATCTCTCTTTGATCATGGTCGCCTTTCAGGAACCGGCTACCTTTCGATTTTGCCAGTGGATCAGGGTGTTGAACATTCCGGTGGTGCGTCATTTGCTCCCAACTCAGCTTACTTCGATCCTGAAAAATTGGTTGAACTGGCTATAGAAGGTGGGTGCAATGCCATTGCCTCAACCTATGGTGTGCTTGGTTCTATAGCTCGAAAGTATGCCCATAAAATTCCTTTCATTGTAAAGATTAATCACAATGAGTTGATGACGCATCCCAACAACTATAATCAGATTATGTTTGGGTCGGTAGAGCAGGCGTTTGATATGGGCGCTGCTGCCGTGGGTGCTACTATTTATTATGGTTCTGAAGAATCCAGCAGGCAAATTCAGGAAGTAGCTGAAGCTTTTGAAAGAGCACACGAGCTTGGCATGGCCACTATCCTCTGGTGTTATACTCGAAACGCTGCTTTTAAAGTCGATGGTACTGACTATCATGCCTCAGCTGACCTTACCGGACAGGCAAACCACTTGGGCGTTACTATTCAGGCTGATATTGTAAAACAAAAGCAAGCTACCAATAATGGTGGTTATCCTGCTCTTAATAGAGGAAACAACTCCTACGGTAAGCTTGAAGATCGTATTTATGATGAGTTGACCACCGATCACCCAATTGACCTAACCCGGTACCAGGTAGCTAATTGTTACATGGGGCGCGCTGGGTTGATTAACTCAGGCGGAGCCTCTGGCGATAATGATTTTGCCCAGGCAGTGAGAACAGCAGTGATCAATAAGCGAGCCGGCGGTATGGGAATGATTAGTGGTAGAAAGGCCTTCCAGCGTCCAATGGACGAAGGCGTTAAGTTGCTTAACTTTATTCAGGATGTATACCTGGATGAAAATATCACTATTGCATAATATTCATCGTTTGTAAGTAGAAGTCTTATGGGCTTTGTGCTCATAAGACTTTTTTGTTGTCTGGATCTGCCGTTTTTTAATCAACTATTTTTAGATATTTTCGTATTTGTACAATTGATAAGTTTTTGCCTTACAATAATTTGAAATAAAGTCTTTTGGCTCAGGAAGCCCCAAATATTCAGGAGAATCCTCAAAAGTATTTTTCAAAGAAATACTTATTCATCTCTATAGTTTTGTCACTGACCGGGATGGCAATTGTTGTCTATCTAACCTACACGCCCGGTGTACTGGAACACCTAAAACCCAAAAGACTCCCGGGTTTGATTATCGCGCTGATTGTTTCTTTTCTGCGTCTTTGGTTTGTAGCAGCAAAAATCAGATATCTATCCGAGAAGCAACTAGGATGGATGGCTTCTTTTAGAGTCATGCTCAGCTGGGATTTTACTTCTTCTGTAACGCCTTCAACCATTGGTGGTGCACCTATGGCAACATACGCTATGACCAAAGAGGGTTTTAATTTGGGGCAGTCAACGGCTATTATTTTGTACAGTGTACTGTTAGATCAGCTTTGGTTTGCTATAGCCATACCGATTTTATTAGTCGCCGGAATATTTTATGAAGTCATTCCAAATAATATCGGATTTGTGGGGCATGCTTCAATGATGTTGCTTTATGCAGGTCTGCTTTCCTATGCCGCGTTGATGGCTTATGGGGTGCTTAAGAATCCGGCTGCCATTAAGAAAGTAGTTAACTGGCTTTTCAGTTTGCCTATACTTAGAAGGTGGAAAGGTAAAGTAGAAAAGGAGGCCGAAAACCTTGAGGAATACTCTCATGAACTGCGAAAAAAACCTCCCAGCTTTTTATTGAAAGCTTTCTTCTTATCAACAATGTCCTGGCTTGCCCGGGTTGCATTACCAACTATTGTAGTATTAAGTTTGTTGCCCGCCAATGAGATTTTGTCCGTATTGCGAAGTTTAGCTATGAACCTGGCATTTTTGATCATGCCCACACCGGGAGGAAGTGGAGGGGTAGAAGGATTGTTTGCTATTTTTCAGGGGCCGCTTATTGACCGCAAAGCTTTTATTGGGTTAGCCGTATTTCTATGGAGAATAATCAGTTATTATATTACCATTGGCTTGGGCATGATGGCAACAACCTGGTATATCAACCGATCGGTAGTTGACAATTTTGGACATGTTGAAGTTGAAACAACAGAAGAGGAGTAAGTTTGGCAAAATCAAGAATGACGTATTTGTGTGATGAATGTGGACACACCTCTACCAAATGGCTGGGCAACTGTCCGAATTGTGGAAGCTGGCACTCATTTAGAGAGTATAAGGTTGAACGCGAGAGTAAATCTGAGAAGTCACACAAAGGGAAGGTAGAGGGGCTTGAGAAATCCGATCCGCCAAAACCACTCAAAGAAATTGATTACAAGGAAGAAAACCGATTTCTGAGTAATATCCCTGAATTGGACCGTGTACTGGGTGGGGGGTTTATGCAGGGCTCTTTTGTGCTTATCGGCGGAGATCCGGGTATTGGCAAGAGTACCCTTACATTACAAATAGGTAAAGCTAATCCTGATCTCAAAATTTTATACTGCGCAGGCGAAGAATCTGCCGGACAGATTAAGCAGCGTGCCGAACGTCTGGGGGTGGAGACAGAAAACCTTTACATATATAATGAAACGGATATAGATAGTGTCCTTTCGGAAGCTCAAAAATTAAATCCCGATTTATTAATTGTGGATTCAATACAAACTGTCTATAGAACCGAGCTGTCAAGTATGGCAGGAAGCATTCAGCAGGTTAAAGAATGTGCGGCCTTACTTCAACAGGTGGCCAAGAAGCAGAATATTACTACCGTAGCCATTGGCCATGTAACAAAAGAAGGAGATATTGCCGGCCCTCGTGTTTTAGAGCATATGGTTGATACAGTACTGCACTTTGAAGGAGATAATAATTATACCTATCGAATTCTCAGAAGCCTGAAAAATAGATTTGGTCCGGCACAGGAAGTAGGCGTTTTTGAAATGCTGGAGACAGGGCTTAAAGATATTGCCAATCCATCTCAGCTTTTTCTTTCAGAATATAATAGCAAGGTTAGTGGAAATGCTGTAGTGTGTACCATTGAAGGTTCCCGGCCATTGCTAATTGAAGTTCAGGCACTGGTAACAAATAGTAATTATGGGAATCCCCAGCGTACGGCCAATGGCTTTGATTATCGTAGGTTATCACTATTACTGGCTGTTCTAGAAAAAAGAGGAGGTTACCAGTTTTCCGGACAGGATGTTTACTTAAATGTGGCAGGTGGGATGAAGCTAAATGATACAGCTGGAGATTTAGCAGTTATTTGTGCTCTTGTTTCGAGCCTGTTAGACAAGCCTCTACCTAATGATGCTGTATTTTTAGGAGAAGTAGGACTGGGTGCGGAAGTTCGTTCTGTTAACCAGCTAAATCACCGGATGAGTGAGACAGAAAAACTTGGGTTTAAACAAGTATTTATACCCAAGGCAAATGAATGGAATAAAAAGACAGGGTTGGATGTGCATTCCATTCAACATGTACAGGATGCTATAAAAATAGCCCTCTAATTAAAATTAAAGGGCTAAAAGCTTTTGGTAAGCCTTTTTAATAATCGTTGCGGTCTCGTCTGCGTTGATCGCGAATGCTCTTCTTCAATGCTTCACGACGTTCTTCAGAAGGCTTTGTATATTGTTGATTCTCTTTGTATTCGTTCAAAATGCGTGAACGGGTAACCATTTTCTTAAAACGGTTTACAGCGCGATCAATGCTTTCGTTATCTTTTACTTTTACTCCAATCATGTAACTAAATATTGTTTGCTTTGAATTTCAGACCAGTAATATAAGAATTTTAAATTATTTATGTAACAGGCATCTCAATAATTATTTTCGTTGTCTATGAATCATTAAGCAGAAATTTTTTTGGTATTTCATTTTCATTCACTCCTAATCCAAAAAGGGCATAATCATATTTAACAGGGTCGTAAGGGTCTAATTTTCTAAGGGATTGGGTAAGCTCAACTACAGCTTTCCAATCGTTATAAGTACGGGTTAGAAGGCCTAATTTGCGAGCCTGACGTGCCACATGTACATCTAATGGAATCATAAGCTCTGAAGCAGGCATAAAATTCATCAGCCCCAGATCTACAGGACTATTTCTACGAACAGCCCATTTCAGGTACAGATACAGTCTTTTTGATGAACTATTCTTTTCAGGATTAGAAATATGCTTATGGGTTCTTTGGGCTACATCCGGACAAAGAGTAAAAAACTCTTCATTAAAAACGGCGATAAGGTTTTTTTCTTGTTCGATAGAAAGATTATAGCAGTGTGTCCAAAAGCTTTCAAAAGAATGATATTTACCTAAAATTTTCTGGAGAATTCTTATCAGCCAATAAATATCAATCGGCTTAAATGTACGGTGTTTGAATCTTTTGAATTGATCATGGTCTTTTTCTTTAAAAGCTCGAATAAAATCTGCGGGCCGGTTTCCCATACGTTCCAGAAGGTCAGCCGTTTTTTTGATAACTACATCCCTTCTTCCCCAGGCAAAAAGAGCAGCAAAAAAGCCGGCTAAAAGCTGATCTTCTTTTTCTTCAAAAGCGTGCATAAAAAGTACAGGATCGTCTTCAACGTAGGCAGACTTCTCAACTTTTTGAACCCACATATCAAGAAATGGCTTAAGTTCTTTTAGTTGTTTTGTTGATGCTTTCCTGAGCTTGCGTGCCACTATAGGTTCAATTCTTTTTGTCCGTCTGTTTTCATCAGCTTTTCGGTCAGCTTGCGATTAGCTTTAGGGAAAGGATAGTTTTCTAATTCATCGATACTAATCCACTTAACTTGTTGACTGCTTTTAGGAGTTGGCTTGCCATTTTCAAGCTTGCATATATAGGCATGCAGTGTAATTTTGAAATGTGAATAAGCATGATTCAGCTTCATAAAAGGCTTGAAAATAGTTACATTAACTCCAAGTTCTTCCTTTAGTTCACGTACAACAGTTTTTTCAATACTTTCATCTTTCTTTTGTTTACCGCCGGGGAATTCCCATAAGCCTCCAAGCATAGCATCATCAGGACGAAGCGCAATCAATACCTGCTCATCCCTCTTGATAATACCAACACCTATCTGGTGATGAGGCCGCTTTTTAGTTGGTGATTTATATGGTATTTCGTCAGTTTTTAAGCTTTTATAAGCCACACAATTTGTGCTTATGGGGCAAGATGTACAATCAGGATTGGCAGGTGTGCAGACTGTTGCCCCCAGTTCCATTACCGCCTGATTAAAATCGCCGGGTCGGTCGGCATCAAGAAGTTCATCTGCAAGGTCTTGAATGGTATTCTTAGTCTTAGCACTGCGCACATCTTCTTCAATTCCGGCATAGCGTGACAATACACGAATTACATTGCCATCTACGACGGCATACGGTTTAGCAAAAGCAATACTTAAAATGGCAGAAGCAGTGTAAGGCCCCACTCCTTTGAGCTTTTTAATATTATCCCAGTTGTCGGGAATATTGCCGTTAAACTCATTGACTATTGTTTTGGAAGCGTGATGCATATTGCGGGCACGACTGTAGTACCCAAGCCCTTCCCAAACGCTTAAAACATCCTGTTGATCCGCTTCGGCAAGATCATAAACGGTAGGAAAACGGTCCATAAAACGATGAAAATAGGGTGTAGCCTGGTCAACCCTTGTCTGCTGTAGCATAATCTCCGAAATCCAGACGGCGTAAGGATCGCCGCAGTCTCTCCAGGGTAAATCACGTTTATTTTGATCATACCAAGAAAGCAGATTAGATCGAAATGCTTCTTCGTTCAAAATGATTGAATTAAATTTTAGAGATTCCTGATGCTAGTTTTCACTGTCACTTTCACGTGATGCACTTACCACACGAATAGAAACATCAATAGAAGAGGCCGCTCCATATTGATCAGTAGCAATCACTCTAAATGTATTTTCACCTACCTGTCGTTCTGTAGGCTGCCATACAAATTTACCGGTCTGTTCATCAATGGAGGCTCCTTCAGGCAGATCAACACCAAGGTACCGCACAAGATTTCGATTCATACCATCAGAATCTATAGCTTTGATCGGCAGTGTAAACTCTTCTCCAATTGGTATGCTAATAGGACGCAGCGGGGTAAATCGTGGCGGAGCATTGAAAGAACGAACCTCAACAGAAAACTTTGTACTATCAGATTGACCGTCAGCAGCAGTTGCTATGATTTTAAACTGATGGGTGCCAACTTGTTCGGCAAGGGGTTGCCAATAGAAGCCACTGCCTTTAATCTTAGCATTTTCAATATCAGATTGATAAGAGAACTGAACTTTGTCTGATGGGTAGCTTGTTGCCAAATTAAGAGACAAGATTAATGGCTTTGGATAAGGGACGACCTGGTTTTCAATATTTGACAGTTTTAGTGTGGAAGAATCAGCAGCTGACTTGCTTGCAGAAGTTTTAATCGGCTGTGTTCCTGAAATGATTTTTGAAATTTTGTTGAACTCACTGAGCCAGAGATTACCTTCAGATACTGTAAAGTAGTTGCCTGCATCGGGATTCTCTTTCCATAGAACCGGAGCCCGATTTTGATAGGAGGTCCACACCCGTTTGGATGTTCCTTTAATAATCAGCCAATCATTCCATTGAGCTATTTTTTTTACGCTTTCACCTATAGAGCCGAGTTTTGAAAGCTCTCCAGAGTTATCAATTTCATAAATATTTCCTTGTTCGTCAGTACCCATTAATATTTCATCAACTAAAAATAACCTGTTAAGGTCTCTGAGCATTGATAATTCTTTACTTAATGAAACTCCCTCATCGGTTTGATTGAAAACGTAAAGTGTGCCGTTAGCAGAAAGAACAAATAGCTGATCATATGATGACTCAAGATCAATAATTACATCGTCATTGAGTTTTGTTTGTTCAACAAAAGTAATTGCAGAATCAACAGAAACAGGAGTGCGGAGTGAAATTTTGCCAAGTCCTTTGGTTCCAAGTGCAATATAAAGGTGCTGGCCAATACGACTGGCATCCAGAGGCTTTTCAGGGAGAAGAGTGGATGAATAAACACCTAAAACAGAAGTTGGTTCGAGTACAGTAAGCCGTTTGTTATATCCAAACAGATAAGCGAAACGGATATCTGTAGTTATCGTGTTTCCACGCTGTTCCATACCTGTGGAGGAATAAAGCCATTGAAGGGAATCAGCTTTGGTTCTAAATACGACCATTCCTTCGGAGTCAGAAAGCACATACATATGAGCTTTAGAGCTTTCCATAGCCATAACGGATGGAATTTCCATCACAAAAGTAAGGTCCTTTTGGAGTTGTGGCTGAGATTGGGCACTAAGAGTGATGCCTGACAAAAATAGTAATAAAAAAAAGTAGCTATTTATTGATTTCATAGTGATAGATTACAACCAATGATGCATTTTGTACCAGTGAATAGTTCGTGAAATTCCTTCAGCGAGGGTATAGTCCGGTTGGTATCCAAGCTCTTTTTTAGCTTTTTCAATTGAACAAGTCCACTCCAATACCATCTCATTTGCTTTGTCTTTGTTGATAACGGGATAAGAACCAAAAAATGATGCTGACTTCTCAACAAATCCCGCCATTTTTTTTACGAACTTAGGCTTAATATAAATTGGTATAGCTTTTTTACCTAAAACAGTTGTGGTAGTTCCACGAATTTGGTTCCAGGTATAAATCTCTTCTCCCGATATAAAATAGGTATGAACTCCAGGTGTTGTCTGTTGGGCAGCTTTTAAAATTCCCTGTACTACATCCATTACATATACCATAGATATTTTTGGTTTTTCACCGTCGCCAATGATAGGACAAATACGCTTGGATGCCATTTTAAAGAAGGAATAAATTTGATCTTCCCGTGGCCCATAAATAGCTGGTGGCCTCAGAATCGTGATTGACATATCATCGTAGTTAGCAGCAGTTTCATGTATCATTTGTTCCATATGCCGTTTTGATTTCCCATACATACTTACGGGATGCATGGGATCGCTCTCATTAACCGGTCGGCCCTGGCTAGGTCCTGCTGCTGCAAGTGAAGATAACACGACAAGCTTTTTGACATCCTGTTTGTAAGCAATACGTAAAATATTTTCTGTTGCTTCTACATTGGCACGCTCAAATTCAGCATAAGTAGGGGCCTTTACCAGGCCGGCAATATGAAAAACAACATCAACTTTTGAAAGGGCATTTTTTAGTACAGTTAGGTCATGCAGATCCCCTTTTATTTTGGTAAAAGGTTTTCCCTTGAGCCATTTTTCGTTATTGCGAACAAGGCATAGAACCTCAGAATAATCTTCATGTTCAATGAGTGTATCAACAAGATGGCTACCAACAAAACCCGTGCCGCCGGTTATAAAGGCTTTCATTAAATTTGTATATTTGGGCGCTGAAATTGTAAATAACGTATTGATTGTTAAACCATCAGAAGATACAAATATGAATGGTGCATTGGAAAATTTATGAGTGAACTTCGAGTAGCAATTTTTACTGGTAATTACAACCATATAAGGGATGGCGTTTCCCTTACGTTAAACCGTTTAGTGGGCTTTCTTGAAGAAAAGGGTGTGCCGGTCATTGTTTTTGGGCCTACGGTTGATGAACCTGCTTTTGAACATAATGGGGAATTGGTTTCGGTTCCATCTATGAGGATGCCGGTATCCGGCCGTTCAGAATATCGTGTGACCACAGGTTTTCCTAAACAGGCTCAACAAAGGCTTCACGAATTTGATCCTACTTTGGTGCATCTTGCAACACCTGATGTGTTGGGTTTCCGAGCTATGCGGTGGGCGCAAAAACGAAATATTCAAATTGTATCATCATACCACACCCACTTTACCAGCTACTTGGAGTATTACAATCTGGATATGCTAAAGCAACTTGGGTGGAAATATTTGGTTTGGTTTTATAGCCAGTGCAAGCATGTATATGTGCCGTCTCCTTCAATGGCTGAGGAACTAAATAAGCAGGGCATTAATGAGGGTATCCGGATTTGGGCCAGAGGTGTTTATACAGATCGTTTCAACCCTGACAAAAGAGATATGGAATGGCGTCGGTCTATTGGTTACAAGGATGATGACAAGGTGGTAACTTTTGTTTCTCGTCTTGTTTGGGAAAAAGAGTTACAAACTTTTGTAGATGCAGTAAAAAAATTAGGTGATGCCATCCGTCCTATGATTGTTGGCGATGGGCCGGCAAGAAAAGAGCTTGAACATATGCTTCCCGAAGCACATTTTACCGGTTTTATAACAGGTCATGAACTGTATCGAGCCTATGCCAGCAGTGATATTTTCTTCTTTCCTTCAGCTTCGGAAACTTTTGGAAATGTAACCCTTGAGGCTATGTCTAGTGGTTTGCCTTGTGTAGTTGCAGACGCTACCGGAAGCCGGTCACTGGTAGAATCCGGGATAAATGGATATTTAGCCCCTCCAAGAGATACCGAGGAATTTGCACGCTGTATTAAAAAAATTGTTATGGATGAAAATTTACGGGAGAAAATGGCAAAAGCTGCGCGTCAAAAAGCATTATCTTATTCTTGGGAAAATGTAAACCAAAAGCTCCTCGATAATTACCATGAAGTATTGGAAGAACCCAAGCCCACTTTCAAATTCTAGATGATAATTTTATTTAAAGATTTTTTTGCATGAAAATTATTGACGTAGCTGAATTTTATACCGATCAAGGTGGTGGAGTCAAAACTTATATAAACCAAAAGCTTGAAGCTGGTTCTAAACATGGACATGAGATCGTAATTGTTGCTCCGGGCAAAGATTGGGGAACAGAAGAGCGTTATGGAGGACGGGTAATTTGGGTAAAAGGCCCAAGATTGCCCGTTGATCCCCGATACTATATTTTATGGAGAGAAAAAGCTGTGCATCGTATTCTGGATGACGAACAGCCCGATGTAGTAGAAGGGTCGTCACCGTGGACAGGCGGTTGGTTTACAGCACGATGGCAGGGAGATGCGCTTAAATCATTTATTTTTCATCAAGACCCTGTTGCAGTATATCCACAAACATTGCTAAGCGGCTGGCTTGGAAGAAAAAGGGTGGACAAACTATTTGGTTTCTATTGGAACTACCTGAAGAAACTGAGTAATAATTTTGATATGACTTTGGTCAGCGGAGACTGGCTGGCAGATCGAATTGAAACTTTCGGAGTTAAAAATCCGGTGCCTGTCCCATTTGGTATAGACAAAAGTTTTTTCAGCCCAAATAGAAGAGACCCGAAATTAAGAGCAAAACTACTTGATGAATTGGGCCTTTCTGAAAAGGCAACACTGCTAATTGCCATTAGCCGTCATCACCCTGAAAAACGTTTAGGTACTATGATTGAGGGTTTTGAGAAGGCTTCTGCAGAGCAACCAATGGGACTCATGGTTTATGGTGACGGACCTCTTCGCAAATACGTGAATTTTAAGTCTCGGAATGTAGATGGATTGAAAATTATGGGCTTCACAGATAACCGAGATCAGCTGGCAGATATTTTAGCATCTTCAGATTACTTTGTGCACGGTTCTTCTGCAGAGACCTATGGTATTGTGGTTGCTGAAGCAATTTGCAGTGGTATTCCGGTGGTTGTTCCAAGAGTAGGTGGTGCGGCAGATCTTGCAAGTCCCGGTTACGCAGAAACCTATCAGGGCGGTAACCCGGAGGCATTAGCTGATGCATTGAAAAGGATTATCAACCGGGATCGGGAATCTTTGGTCAATGCCTGTACGGATGCTGCAAAAAATGAGGTGGGTACAATGGATGATCATTTTGAACTGCTTTTCAACACGTATGAAAAACTGGTTCAAAATAAGACTCGGTAACTAACTTTATTTAAACTTCTCATGTATTGAATATCCTGTATGTGTCACATACGCATCCTGACGAAGCTGACCTCAATAAAAATATTGGTGGTATGCAGCGGGTTAGCTTTCAGCTGGTAAGAGAGTTAGAAAGGAGGGAGTCAGTAAAAGTTATTGCCGAAGTTGCCAGCGTTTCTGAAAATTTTAACAAGCTCCAAACTATAGCTTTTCTTTTGAAAATTGCAGTTCTTCTTCCTTTAAAAGTTCGGAAAACAGATGCAGACCTTGTTTTATTTTCTTCTATAACTACAGCAATTCCTGTTTGGTTTTTAAGAAGCAGAATATCGGTACCCATGATTGCTATTTCCCATGGTCGTGATGTGATTAGGCCAAACCGGATCTATCAGCAATTGGTTCATAAAGCTTTCCAGTCCCTTGATGGAGTCATTTCTATTTCTAAGGCTACTCAAAATGAATGTATAAAACGAGGATTGGATTCAGCCAAAGGGATAGTATTACCCAATGGAATTGATTTAGAAAAGTTTTCCAGTCCCTTTACAAAGGAAGAAGCTTTTCAGGAACTTAAGAAACTATTGGTTATTCCAACTTCTGATAAGAAAATACTGCTTACGGTAGGCAGGCTGGTAAAACGAAAGGGGCACGAATGGTTTGTTCGAAACGTTATGCCAAAAATTAAGTCCGATATTATATATGTAATAATTGGTGATGGACCAGAAAGGAATCGCATTGCAAAGGTTATCGAGGAAGAAGGCTTGGAAGGACAAGTGGCTCTTATGGGATATCAAACTGATAAAATTTTGAGAAAAGCGTATGCGGCTGCGGATGTTTTTGTGATGCCTAATATTCCGGTTAGGGGAGACATGGAAGGTTTTGGGATAGTTCTGTTGGAAGCGAATTTAGCCGGAACACTTGTGGTGGCATCCGACTTGGAAGGAATTAAAGACGTAATTATTCATGGCAAAAACGGGTTTAAAGTTCAGAAATTAAATGCGGAAAAATTTGCCCGGAAAATCGATCAATCATTGAATACTGATCTTCAAAAATTTTCGGAAGACGTCAAATCAATGGTAGAAGAAAAATTTGCTTGGAGAAGCATTGTGGAGCAGTATTTAAGTTTTTTTAAGAAGTTTTTGTAGTACAAAAATTAGTAGAGTTGCATTAATTAATATTATCTTATTGATAATTTGATTGATGCTTAATATGGAAGTATATTTGCAACGATAAGCACTTATGAAAAGCCGAAAGGAAAAACGAATGGCTGATTCTACATCAGATCTTAGAAAAAATGATATTTTTAATAAAGCCTTTGAGTTTACTAAGGCCGATGAGATAAAGGCAGAGGGGTTATACCCATACTTTAAGCCTCTTCAAGCTACTGACGGAACGACTGTTCAGATTGATGGCAGAGAAGTAATAATGGCTGGATCAAATAACTATTTGGGGCTTACCAATGATCCCCGGGTTATTGAGGCCGCACAAAATGTCATTTCAACCTATGGTACAGGCTGCACAGGATCCCGTTATTTGAACGGAACATTGGACCTTCATCTAGAGCTGGAAGAAAAACTTGCGGATTTTATGAACAAGGACTCCTGTGTGTTATTTAGCACAGGGTACCAGACCAATGAAGGATCTATCCAAACAATAGCCGGTCGCAATGATATCATTTTCTCAGACAAGGATAATCATGCATGTATTGTAACAGGAACGCTTGTTTCGAATGCCAAGACCATGCGTTACCAGCACAACGACATGGAACAGCTTCGTAAGTTGTTAGAACGTGCTGATGAGAATGCTGGTAAAATTATTGTCAGTGATGGTGTATTTTCTATGTCCGGCACCTTGGCAAAGGTTGAAGAGTTGGTAAAATTGAAAAACGAATACGGTGCTCGTCTTTATCTTGATGATGCACATGCAATTGGCGTAATTGGTGATGGGGGACGTGGTTCTGCATCAGTATTTGGGCTTTCTGATGAAGTGGATTTAATTAGCGGTACGTTCTCAAAATCTTTCGCTTCTCTGGGTGGATTTATCGTAGGTGAAGAAGAGGTTATTGAATATATTCGCCACCATTCGCCGGCACACATTTTCAGTGCTTCAATGCCCCCCGCGAATGTGGCTACAGTACTTAAAGCATTGGAAATTTTACAGGAAGAGACTTGGCGCCTGGATCGTCTCAGAGAAATTTCTGACTACATGCGGAAGGAGCTGAGCAATATGGGATTCAATGTTTGGACCAGTCAGACTCCTATTATTCCCGTGGTGATAGGGGAGATGATCGATTGCTTTACTTTTTGGAAGTCGCTGTTTGAAGCAGGTGTTTATGTAAATGCTGTAGTTCCTCCTGCTGTTCCCAAAGGACAATCTTTAGTCCGAACCAGTTACATGGCCTCTCATACCGATGATCACTTGAATCAGATTTTGGAAGCTTTCCGAAAAGTAGGTATTGAACATGGTATTATTGACAGAAATGGTCACTCATTGATAGATCAAGACTAAAAGTGGACGCATCTCCCAAGACCAACGGTGTAACGCTTGTAACTACAAAAGAAGAGCGCAAGCAATTCATTGACTTTCTTTATGCTCATTATGAGGGTGATGAGCATTGGGTACCCCCGCTTAAGATGGAGCAAAAAAAGCTTATTGATAAAGAAAAAAATGCCTTCTTTAATAATGGCAATATTGCTCTTTTTTTAGCCGAACAAAATGGTAAAGTCTGTGGCCGAATAGCTGCTATTCAGGATCGGCGTTATAACGATTTTCATAACAATAAAACGGGCTTTTTCGGTTTTTTCGAGTGTATTAATGATCCAACTGTAGCCAAGCTTCTCTTTAAGGTAGCATCCGATTGGCTGACAGAACGGGGACATACGGATGTATTAGGGCCTTCAAATCCCAGTATGATGGATGAAATTGGGGTTTTGGTAGAAGGGTTTGACTATGATCCCAGTATTTTGATGCCTTACCATAAGCCTTACTATGATGAATTGATTAAAGCTGCCGGATTTGAAAAAGCGATGGATATGTATGCCTATCGCGTAACACAGGCTACGGTTTCTATGGATCGCATGTTTAGAGCTGAAGAAATTGTTAGACGCCGGCTCCCTAAGCTTCATATTCGCGAAGTGGATCTTAAGAATATTGAGTCGGAAGTAGAGATTGTTCGTAAAATCTATAACCAGGCTTGGAAGGATAACTGGGGTTTTATACCGCTTACCAAAGAAGAGCTGGCAGCTACAGCAAAAGATTTCAAGATGATTCTTGATACCGATATAGCTCATATTGCGGAAGTAGATGGAGAACCTATTGCTTTTTCTATTGCACTGCCTGACTTAAATCAGGCTCTCAAGCATATTGACGGCACCTTATTTCCTTTAGGTATATTTAAACTTTTGTGGCATCGCAGAAATATCAACCAAATTCGTACGGCCCTTATGGGAGTTGTGCCTGAATACCAGGGGAAAGGTGTTGATGCCATTCTTCATAAGGAGGCTATTTCGGCCGGTATAGCCAAAGGATACAAATCCTCAGAGTTGAGCTGGGTGTTGGAAACCAATACAGATATGATGCGTGTTGCTGAACGCATTGGTGCAAGTATCGAAAAAACGTATCGAATGTACCGTAAAGAGCTTTAGAAGCTTTTTGATTTTTGTGGATTCATCCGCTCAATATTTTCCTAAAAATTTCCTACCTTTGAGTGCTGTATAATTCCTGAAAATATAGCAAGAAGCACATTTCTAAATCTATTATTAAAAAGGCTTTTTACAACATTATGAGTGATTTTCGAATTGAGAAAGATTCTATGGGTGAAGTAAAAGTACCCAAAGATGCTTATTACGGTGCCCAAACCCAGCGTGCTGTTGAAAACTTCCCGGTCAGTGGTATTATGTTCAGTCGTGGATTTATTGAAGCCCTGGGATTAGTAAAGAAACATGCAGCTAAAGTTAACGATAATCTGGGTATGCTTGACTCGGGAATTGCCAATGCTATTCAGGAGGCAGCTAAAGAAGTAGTTGAAGGAAAATTTGATGACCATTTTGCCATTGATATTTTCCAGACCGGATCGGGGACGTCTACCAATATGAACTCGAATGAGATCATTGCAAAGCGGGCTAATGAATTGAAAGATGATTCAGTTGAAACAGTCATTCATCCCAATGATCATGTCAACTTTGGACAGAGTTCAAATGATGTCATTCCAACTACCATAAGAGTGGCCGCATCGCTGGGAGTAAAAAAGAATCTGATCCCATTTTTGGAACACCTTCGAAAAGCATTTATTGAAAAGGGGAAAGAGTTTTCTAATGTAGTTAAAACCGGTCGCACTCACTTGATGGATGCTATGCCGGTTACTATAGAACAGGAGTTCAGTGGTTATGCACGTCAGGTTGAACTTGGTATAGAGCGGATTAATTCAGCGATGAAACGCGTACATGAATTGCCACAGGGAGGTACAGCTGTTGGGACAGGATTGAATACCAACCCCAAGTTTGGCTCAGAAATGGCAGCGTCTCTTTCTGAAGAGCTGGACATAAGTTTTAAAGAAGCTGAGAATCATTTTGAAGCCCAGTCCACGGTTGATGCTATTGTAGAGCTTAGCGGACAACTGAAGACTATTGCTGTAAGTCTCATGAAAATAGGCAATGATATGCGCTGGATGAATTCCGGGCCTAATAGCGGAATTGGAGAACTCCAACTCGCTGCATTGCAACCGGGATCATCTATTATGCCGGGTAAGGTAAATCCGGTGATTGAAGAATCATTGACAATGGTTTGTGCACAGGTGATGGGGAATGATGCTACTATCACTGTTGCCGGGCAGTCGGGAAATTTTGAACTGAATGTGATGTTGCCTGTAGTAGCTCACAATCTTTTAGAATCGATAGAAATTTTAGCCAATGCGGCCCGCAATCAGGCTGAGCGGTCAGTGAGCAAGCTTTCGGTAAATAAAGAACGTATTGCTGATATGGTTGGGCGCAATCCTGTATTGGTTACGGCATTGAATCCGCTTATCGGCTATGATCAGGCTGCAAAAATTGCGAAAAGGGCATTTAAGGAAAATCGTCCTGTTAAGGAAGTTGCCCGTGAGATGACCGATCTTTCTGACGAAGAGTTGGATCAGGCGTTAGATCCAATCAAAATGACCAAAGGCGGTTTTATGGAATAGGACAGAAATAAAATTCTGTATATGGTTGTGATTACGGTTTAACTGAATCAAAAGATATTATGGCAAGTACTAAGACAAAGAAAAAAAGTAGCAAAAAAAAGAAGTCCTCGTTTACAAAAAAGAAGAAGCAGGAGATTTTAGATGATTATCGGTTGGCAGTTCGTAGCCGAGAAGCTTCTGTGCTTGGACGAAAAGAAACACTTACCGGGAAAGCTAAATTTGGCATTTTTGGTGACGGGAAAGAGTTACCTCAAATAGCTATGGCAAAGTTCTTCCGGGATGGAGATTTTCGCTCAGGCTATTATCGAGATCAAACGTTTATGCTTGCCATAGGACAAGTGACGCTACAGCAATTTTTTGCTCAGCTCTATGCCCATGCCAATATTGAAGCTGAACCGCATTCCGGTGGCCGCCAAATGAACGCTCATTTCAGCACCCGGAGCCTGGATGATGAAGGTAATTGGAAAGACCTGACGAAGATGAAAAACACCTCTCCGGATATGTCGCCTACGGCCGGACAAATGGCCCGGCTATTAGGTCTTGCTCAAGCTTCAAAAGTATATAGAAATCACGAAGGGCTTAAGAAGAACAAAGATTTTGATAAATTCTCCAAAGAAGGAAATGAAGTTGCCTGGGGAACTATTGGAGACGCAAGTACTTCGGAGGGCGTATTTTGGGAGACTATTAATGCGGCCGGTGTATTGCAAGTACCAATGGTGATGTCAGTCTGGGATGATGGCTATGGTATTTCGGTGCCGCGGAAGTATCAAACTACCAAAGAAAGTATTTCAAAAGTACTGCAGGGCTTCCAGCGTACTCAAGATGAAGAAGGTTTTGAGATTTTGACCGTGAAAGCCTGGGACTATGAGGCATTGATGGAGACTTATGAAAAGGCTTCAAAAATAGCCAGGGAAGAACACGTGCCGGTACTGGTTCATGTACAGGAAGTAACACAGCCCCAGGGGCATTCTACTTCAGGCTCCCATGAGCGTTATAAAGATGAAGAGCGACTGAACTGGGAAGAGGAATACTGCTGTATCAATAAAACGCGACAGTGGATTATTGATGAAGGTATTGCTTCTGAAGAAGAGGTGAACAAGATCAAGGAAGAAGCCCAAGAAGAAGCTAAAGAAGCACAGAAAGCTGCCTTTGATGCTTTTAAGAGTGAAATGAAAGAAGAATTGAGTCAGGTTGCTGATTTGCTTGATAAGCTTGCTTCGGAAAGCAGTTATAGTGATGAAATCGCTAAACTCAAAAAGGATATGAAAGCTCCATTGCTTCCGCTTCGCAGAGATATTGTCTCAGCGGCCAGGAAAGCGTTACGAGTCACCCGTTCAGAATCGTTGAACACTCGTCAGGAACTATTGGATTGGTTGGAAGAGAGCAATAAAGCAAATGAGTATCGTTACAGTGCGCATCTTTATTCCGAAACAGCAGATTCTCCATTGAACGTAGAAGAAGTTAAACCTGAATATTCGGATGATCCCAAGGAGGTAGATGGACGTCTTGTGTTGCGGGATAATTTTGATAAGCTATTCGAAAAATATCCACAAACGCTTGTTTTTGGAGAGGACACCGGTAAGCTGGGTGATGTAAATAAAGGGCTTGAAGATATGCAGGACAAGTACGGAGAAATCCGTGTGAGCGACACCGGTATTCGTGAAGCCACCATTTTGGGACAGGGTATAGGCATGGCGCTTCGCGGTCTTCGACCTATTGCTGAAATTCAATACTTGGATTATCTGCTGTACTGCTATCAGGGTCTTAGCGATGATTTGGCTACGCTTCGCTATCGAAGTTTTGGCGGACAAAAAGCGCCGGTTATTGTACGTACACGGGGCCATCGACTCGAAGGTATTTGGCATACCGGTTCGCCTATGGGTATGATTATCAATGGAGTTCGCGGTATTCATGTGTGTGTACCTCGTAACCTTACGGATGCAGCCGGCATGTATAATACACTACTGCAGGGTGATGATCCTGCACTGGTTGTAGAGCCATTGAACGCTTATCGCCTGAAAGAGAAAATGCCTGATAATCTTGGTGAATTTACGGTACTATTGGGTATTCCCAATATTGTATCAGAAGGCAAAGATATTACGATTGTTTCTTACGGATCAACCTGCAATATTTGTGAATCAGTACTTCCTGAGCTGGAAGAAGCAGGTATTTCAGCAGAGCTTATCGATGTGCGAACGCTGCTTCCTTTTGACAGAAATCAGGATATTCTTGAATCCCTCAAAAAAACCAATCGCATACTTTTTGTGGATGAAGATGTACCGGGTGGAGCCACCGCTTTTATGATGCACAATGTGATTGACGAACAGGAAGGATATTACTACCTGGATTCAGAAGCAGAATGTCTGACGGCTAAAGAGCATCGCGGTGCCTATGGTTCCGACGGGGATTATTTTTCCAAGCCAAGTGCCGAAGATATCTTTGATAAAGTATATGCCATTATGCATGAGGCCAATCCCGAAAAATATCCAGCTATTTATGAGTGATTATTCCTGGACTTTCGTTGCCGGACTGAGTTTTCGTCCGGAGAATACAAGGTTACTCAATCGCCTCAATTACTCGTTTTACAAATCCATCCATGGCTTCATAATCAGAGATCCAGCGTCCAATAATAACCAAATCATGCTGTTGATCTACATAAACCATGTTAATGCCGCTTCCTAAGAATACATAAGCGTCTTTTGGAGCACTGGGCAGGCGTTCTTGATCGTTATTCAAAAAGAAGTTCATGTACCCATATCCCTTATTAGCTTCAGTAGGAGTAAGAGCCATTTCAATCCAGTCTTTTGAGATGATTTGTTCTCCATTCCAGTTGCCATTTCTCAAATACAAGTATCCAAGCTTGGCTTGGTCATAAGCGCTAAGCCACATACCACCGCCCCAGTGTCCGCCACCACTTACCGACTGCATTCTCACGCCATCAATATTTACCCATGAGTTTTCATAGCCGTGCCACCGCC
Source organism: Balneolaceae bacterium (assembly GCA_034521755.1). Taxonomy (GTDB): domain Bacteria; phylum Bacteroidota; class Rhodothermia; order Balneolales; family Balneolaceae; genus JAXHMB01. The sequence continues at coordinate 648,414 of JAXHMB010000003.1, read as the reverse complement.
AGGTATTGGATGCACCGATAGGGTCCATAACATGTTTTCTGAGCACCATCGGCAGTGGTTTTCGCCATACATTCATGGCTGCTAAAGCCAGAACATTAACCCGCACGTCGTTGTATTTCCATACGGTGCCCGGCTCATTACGTTCACGGTTGATGACTTCTTGAGTAATCTCCTGGCGCGGACGGTCAGCCCAGTCCGGTTTGCCAAATAGCGTGCCTTCCCAGTCACTGGTCTGGCGCAGCAGGTGATCCCAGGTAATATTGGAATTATGCTCAGAGTTGAAGTGCTCTACCGGCATATATTTATGAACTTTCTCATCCACGCTTTTGATCAGTCCTTTATCCCACGCAACACCAACAGTGGAAGAAAGAAATGTTTTTGTGACACTAAAGGTCATATCCACTCTTTGAGGTTCACCCCATTCTGCAACAATATATCCATCTTTGATAATCATGCCGGTCATAGGGCCGCGCTTTTTTACAGGACCGACCAGTTCGTTGTAGGGCTCGTTGGTTCTGGTATTGAGGCTGATTTCCAAGTCACGAGGGTTGTCTGACTCGTGGGCTATAGCATAATCTACGGCTTCTTGAACTTTTTGAGCATTCATCCCCACCTCTTCCGGGGCTTTGTTTTCCCATTTGTGACGGGTGGGGAAATAGGGGTCGTCCGATTGAGCAAAAAGAGGTGTTGCGCTTAAAGCAAATGCAAAAAATATGATTGATGTAAGCGAGGATCGCAGATAGTGTTTCATGGCAGAATATTTGATTAAAAGATCAATCAAATAGTACAAAATAAAAGGGAGGCGGTGAAAAGAGCTGAAAGAGTTTTACAAGATTAGATGAAAATCTGATCAGCAAAAATAAAAGCCCAGACGATAGGCAGATATCCAAAAGATGCAAACATGAGTTGTTTGGCAGAACTTTTGTCACGCTTTTGAGCAAAGATGATTCCATAGTATAGAAATACCAAAGAACTGACTAATGCACCTGCCAGGTACAGCCAGCTGCTCATGCCGATGGCAAACAATCCCCAGGAAACGGGTAATAGAGCTATCAGGCAGGCAATAATGAGTATGGCTGCCTTGGTACCATTTGCATCATCTTTTGGCAGCATGTGAAAGCCTGCACTTTTATAATCATCTTTACAAACCCATGCAATAGCCATTACGTGAGGTATTTGCCAAAAGAACACAATGCCAAAAAGAAGCCACATGCCTATACTGCCTAAATGGCCAGTGGCAGCAGCCCATCCTCCAACGGGAGGTAACGCTCCGGGAATAGCGCCTATAAATACATTGAGAACAGAAACTCTTTTCATCGGAGTGTAAAATCCAAGATAAAGGATAGTAGTAGCAAGAGAAACAAGGCCCGCTACATAATTAACCATAAGGAGAAGGTAAATCAGGCCAATCAAAATAAAGGACAATGAAAAAGTTGCACTTTGTGATGGACTGATTTTACTCGAGGGCACCGGGCGTTTTTGCGTACGTTTCATTTTACCATCTTGACGCCATTCCATAAACTGATTATGAGCGGCCGTGCCTGCTGCAATAAAATAGGTGCCAACAGCAGCATGAATCATCAGGATAAAATCAATGCTGCTGCCCGATCCTAATACAAATCCTACAAGCATACTTGCCAGTACAGAAAAAGTGATACCGGGTTTGGTCAGCTCATAATAAGCTGCCATTTTTTCGGTATCAATGAACTTTGAAAGGGAAAATTCTGTAGTTAACTTCATGCGGATTCGCCTGTTTTCAAGGCACTAAATGTACGGAATTTTTTACTGAATTAGTAAGCGTTTTGAATTCATCAATCTTGCTTAATTGTAATAAAAGAGTATGATGTTTATATGAACCTTAATACCTATCAAAAAGTTGCAATAACAACCGTTCTGGCTACCATTTTCCTGATTTTCGTGGGAGGACTGGTACGTGCTGCCGGGGCAGGGCTGGGATGTCCTGACTGGCCAAAATGTTTTGGAATGTGGATACCACCAACATCGCCTTCAGAGCTGCCGGCTTCTTTTGATGCCTCTCAGTTTAACGTGTTTAAAACATGGACAGAGTATATCAATAGACTGGTTGGAGTTATGATCGGGTTGCTGATATTAGCTACTTTTGCCCTATCATTTCGATATCGAAAATCAACTCCTGCGGTGTTCTACAGCTCTATGGCTGCTTTTGTTTTAGTATTATTTCAGGGATGGTTAGGTGGGCAGGTTGTTATAACCGGACTTTCCGAATGGCTTATTACCATCCATATGTTGGTGGCTATGATAATTATGACAGTCCTTTTATATGCTGTGTTTAAGGCTTCTGAGGATCAGATTAGAGTTTCTATTTCTCCACACCTTCAAAAGAAACTTTACTGGTCGGGAGTGATATTATTGTTGTTTACCATGTTACAGCTGATTTTAGGAACACAAGTTAGAGAGGCTATTGACCTGATTAAAGATGCCGCATCAGTACCACCCAGAGAGGTTTGGTTATCTCAAATTGGCGCTATTGATGAATATCATCGAACGTTTTCGTGGTCCATATTTTTAGCCGGTATTGTGGTCTTTTATTTTGGCAAATGGAAAGCTAAATCGAGGCTGCTTGGGAATCTGTCATCAGGAATTATGCTGGTGATTATGGTTCAAATTGCACTTGGAGCAGGATTATATTACATGGATATGCCACCAGCCTTTCAGGTCTTACATTTGGTGGGTATTGCTGTTATGATTTCTTTGAATGTGTTATTGCTATTAGTTCTAAGAAAAGGAATGAGAGCTCAGAAATCTTAGTCATAATAAAAAAGCACTGAGTTTATTAAACTCAGTGCCAATGTTTTATAAAGCTTAATTGCTTAGGCTTAAAATCCCGGAACAGGCAACTCTCTGAATAATGTATCCAGCATTGAGAATCCAACCAGCAGTGCCAAGAATACAAAAGAAAATAAGAGAACCATCAGGTTAAACTTTTCATCCCAGTACAGGTTCATAAAGAAAAGTGCTACTAAAGTTGCCTTCATTACGGCTACAATCATGGCAACAACAATTGACCATGGACTAGGCAGGGCAAGATAATGAACGCCTACCGTAACGATAGTAAGTACAAAAAGTCCTGCAGCTACAGAAAGTAAAAGTTTATCACTTGAAATATGATGTCCGCTCATTGCTCCAAATATTTTTAATTAATCAATTAGGTAGAATAGTGGGAAGAGGAAAATCCAGATAATATCCACCAAGTGCCAGTAGAGTCCTGTGATTTCTACAGGTGTATAATATTCACTGTCAAAATGCCCCTTGTAGGCTCTTACCATTAGCCATGAAATTATCACAATACCAATGGTAACGTGGATACCGTGCAAGCCGGTCATAAGGTAATAGAGGCTAAAAAAGATATTGGCCTTTGGATGATCAATACCTTCAAAGGTGTAGAACTCACCCGGAAATATTCCCAAATGGAATTTGTGAGTGTACTCAAAATACTTAATCACCATAAATACACAGGCTAAAGCAACGGTTATACCCAGATTTATGACGATGTTCTTTTTCTGGTTCAGCTGTGCCGATTTAATGGCCATGGCTACTGTTAAACTACTTCCGATAAGCACCAGCGTGTTAACACCACCCCAGAGGGTATTTAGCTCTTCTGAGGCCAAAGTAAAAAGTTCGGGATACCATGCCCGGTAGATAATATATGCCGCGAAAAGCCCGCCGAACATGAGAATCTCTGTTGCCAGAAATACCCACATGCCGAACTTTGCTGTATCAAATTGCTGCTCTGAACTAACAAAGTGATGTTGCACATGTGAGGCATGTGAACCTGCACTTGAATGATTTGCCATGGTTATACTTCGTTTATCTTGTTAATAACTTATTTGTCAGTTTCAATTTGTGTTGCATCTGCACTTATTTCAGCACCATGCGCGGGCCCATGTCCATTTGTTGATTGTACCAATCCGAGCTGGAAGTCAGCCATCGGCTTGTGATAGTCATACGGACCATGAACAATTACCGGAGTGTAATCAAAGTTATGATGCGGCGCAGGTGAAGGTATTTGCCACTCTAATGCGCGACTTCCCCACGGGTTTGGCCCCACACTTTTCTTTTTCAGTAAAGAAGTAAGCATATAATAGATTACCAGCATAAAACCAATACCCAGAATAAAAGATCCTACAGTCGAAATCTGGTGGAAAGGTTGGAACTGATCAATATAGCTGAAATAACGTCGAGGCATTCCTTGAGATCCCATTACAAACTGTGGAAGGAATGTGACATTAAACCCAATAAAAATCAGGAAGCAGGCAATCTTTGCCAGCGTTTGATTGTACATCACTCCAAACATTTTTGGCCACCAATAATGTAGGCCGGCAAGGAATGCCATCACCATACCACCTACCATTACAAAGTGGAAATGTGCCACCACGTAATAGGTATCGTGCAGGTGAACGTCAAGAGCGATAGAAGCCAGTGCAATACCGGTCACTCCACCGACTGTAAACAGGAAGAAAAACCCGAACACATATAGCAGCGGGGTATCCAGCTTTATGGAGCCTTTGTACAAGGTGGCCAGCCAGTTAAACATTTTAATACCGGTTGGAATCCCTACAAGGAAGGTCAGGAATGAGAAAACCATTGAGGCCAATGAAGCCTGTCCCGAGACAAACATGTGGTGTCCCCAAACCAGGAATCCAATAAAGGCGATGGCCAGTGAGGAGAGGGCAATAGCCCAGTAGCCAAATACCGTTTTCTTTGAGAAAGTTGAGACAATTTCGGATACAATACCAAAACCCGGAACAATCATAATGTAGACTGCAGGGTGGCTATAGAACCAGAAAAAGTGCTGGTAGAGAATGGGATCTCCACCAAGTGCAGGGTCAAAGATACCAATACCCATGATTCGCTCCATAGCAAGCAGAAGTACTGTTATAGCCAATACAGGAGTTGCTAAAATTTGAATAATACTTGTAGCATATAACCCCCAGCAGAACAGTGGAAGTTTACCCCAGGTGATACCCGGAGCCCGCATCTTGTGGATGGTAACAATAAAGTTCAGTCCGGTTAAAATTGATGAAAACCCAATAACAAAAACCCCCAAGGTCATAGCTGTTACCCCACCACCTATGGATGAAGAGTAGGGAGTATAGAATGTCCATCCTGTATCAACACCACCATTAATGATAGCAAAAAGCGTAAATAAAGCTCCGGCTACATAGATATAAAAACTAGCCAGGTTCAACCTGGGAAAGGCTACGTCCTTAGCTCCGAGTTGTATAGGCAGTATAAAGTTACCAAGTACAGCCGGTACCGAGGGAACCAGAAAAAGAAAGATCATTATTGCACCGTGGAGCGTAAATAGCTGATTATAAGTATCAGCGGTAATAAAGTCTGCGGCCGGTGCCCAGAGCTCTATGCGAATGGCCAGTGCCAGTAATCCCCCTACTAAAAAGAAGAAGGTAAGTGCCATCAGGTACATCAAGCCGATGCGCTTATGGTCTACGGTGGTTAGCCAAGACCAAAGGCCACTTTCAGCATTTAGATAATGTTCCTTAGGGTTTTCTTCAGGTTTGTGTCTTTGTACCCGAACTTTAGATAAATTTGAGCTTGCTTCTGCAGTTGCCATATTATTTCAGCGTTTTAATATATTCGATGATTGCATCAATTTGATCGTCATTAAGCTGTCCCTGGTATGTATTCATTACAGGGGCGTAACCTTCAACAACTTTGGCATTGGGTTCCAAAATAGATTCTCTTATATAATTTTCATCAACTGTGACTGATGAACCGTCTGCCAGTTGTTCCTGGCTGCCAAACTTTCCTAGCCATGTTGGCCCTGTTAGCTCAGATCCATCAGGTGAATGACAGGTTGTACATGCCCATTCCTTGGCCAGTTGTTCACCCCATTCAGCCGGTGCCAAGTCGGAAGGTTTTTCACCACCCCCGGAATTGCCGGCTAGCCATGTCTCAAATTCTTCTTGCTCGTGTACGATTACGTTAGCCATCATGTTAGAATGATCTGTACCACAATATTCTGTACAAAATACAATTGACTCACCAGGCTCATCGACTCTAAACCAAGTTTCGGTATAACGATCCGGGACAACATCCTGCTTGATACGATAATCGGGTACAAAGAAAGAGTGAATAACATCACGAGAGCTCATTACTAATTTAACAGGTCTGCCCGCCGGTACATGGAGTTCATTGCGTGATTGTGCACCATTTTCATATTGAAAAAGCCAAAACCACTTTTGCGCGGTTACCTGTACCTCATAAGCATCATCAGGTGGTGTAGTGAGACTTACATATGTTTGAAAACCCCATCCGAAAACAACCAGAGTAATAATCAGTGGAATTACAGACCAGGTTACCTCCAGCTTGTTATTATGTGTGATTACAGGGGTAACATCATTTTCTGATTTTCTACGGTACTTGTAAACAAAATATGCCAGTGCAATAAGGATACCGATGATTAGTACCAGACTGGTAATATGTACAAACCAGAATAAGGCATCTACCTCACTAGCTAAAGCTGTTTTGGCAGGGGGTAGAAAAAAATCTCTAATAGCTTCCATTCGTTAAGTTTTCTTCTTGTCGTTATTTGATTTCCTTTCTTTAAGCCACATAATACCGAGAAATATACCCAGAACCAGTGCTGTAGCAAAGCCACCCACGCGCATAATTCTCCAGGCAACGGGCACATAACTTTGTGAATCAGGATCATATTGATAGCAATACAATAGAACCTGATCTGCTACACTGCCAATTTTACCATCGGCAGCTTCATACAATGCATTTCGCATATTAAACTCATCAAATTTGATTCCGTAAAGATAGCGTGTAAGCTTTGCTTCCGGACTCAAAAACATGATTGATGCCGTATGAGCATATTGCCCGGTACGATCAACCTTTTTGTATTTAAAACCAATAGCTTTAGTCAGCTTTTTGATAGACGATTCATTGCCTGTCAAAAAATGCCAGCCGTCGGCCGCATTGGATCTGCCCAGCTTATTAATGAGCGAGTCCTTTGTTGTAGCAGCCAGTTTATAATCTTCGTCCGGATCAATACTGAATGTAATTATATTGTATTGATTGCCGGGTGTCCATTTTAAGTCTTTTACACCGGCAAATACAGCATCAATTACCATGCTGCAGAGCATTGGGCATTCATAATAGACCGGATTTAATAACACCGGCTTACCGTCTTCCATCAGCTCCCCAATGGTAACTGAGTCTCCATTGGAAGTAGCAAAAACAAGATCTTGGGGAATAGTATCACCAAGATGCTCTTCTATACCTACATCCTGCAGGTTTTTCGGCTTCTGTTTGTTTAGTTGAGCAAAAGTCGAAATAGGCTGTAGGAGCAAGCTGATTATAAGTACAATCAGTCCTACAAATCTCATAATACTTTATTATTCATTTTCATCAACAGCCATCTCAGAAATCACGCTGTCAATTGGTATTCTATAAACTCCTTCTTCCAGATCAACAACACCAAAGCTTGAAAGCGTTTCATCTGCTTCTTTCCGTAACATATTTACTTCATAGTATTCACTGTCTTCAGAAATACGATCTCTGGAAATCTGAGTATTGTACTGGTACATTTCGACAAGTGCTATCACAAAAATGACAATTAAAATTATCCCTAGCGTACTCCAGAAAACCAGTTTGCGATAGTCCATCTTATCGCCCATCACTCCGAGTGAAAAAGAATCGGCTATTTTTGGGTCGGTGACTTCTACATCTACAGTTTCATCCTCAGCAATGTGTGCTTCTTCTGAATCATGCGATTCCGAATCAGAAAAGATGCTGGTATCTCCATCATTATTTTTAAGCTTTGTTGACCACATCAAAATTGAGGAGACCGGAACGTCATACTTTTCTGACAGGCCATCCAAATTTTGCTGACCTTGTTCCAAGGCTTCTTGTGCCACTTTGGCTTTAAACTCAGAACTGTATTGTTTTTCTTCGCTTGCCATTTGTTATCAATTTTAATTAACAGCTAGCATAAGCTGATAGACTATTAAGTTAGCTTATGACTATAAACTCTTTATGAAATTATAAATGCTTGTTCAGCGACGCTGAGATCTTAGGATCGTTAACCGGCACCATTTTTTGTTTTTTGAATTTATGGAAGAAGAGTCCTAAGAACATTCCTCCAAGACCAATAAAAGCAGTGATAGTCATCCAGCTTAAGTGAAATCCATGATGATTCAACACGGGCATAACGATCCAGTATAATTCAATCAGGTGCGATACTAAGATCAAAGTTGATACACTGGAAACAATTTTAAAATTCTCTTTAGCCTTTTTGTTCAATAAAACTACAAATGGAATTACAAAGCGTCCAAATAGATAGAAGTAGGCTAAATACTGGTATCCACCATTAAAGCGCTCTAAAAACCAGACCGTTTCTTCAGGAATGTTGGCATAGTAAATCAACAGAAATTGGCTAAATGCGATATAGGCGTAGAATACAGTAAATGCAAACATCCAAAGCCCTAAATCACGGATATGTACTCTCCGGATGGTGTTTGCAAGAATATCTTTTTTCCGTAAATATAAAATCAGCAAAATAAGTGTGGCAAACACTGCCTGGAAGCTCATTGCAAAGAAATACACTCCAAACATGGTAGAGTACCAATGAGGGTCGAGCGACATCAGCCAATCAAAGGAGGCGAATGCTAAAGTAATTGCAAAAATAAATGTGCCCGGTCCGCTAAGCCGGCGCTGAAAAGTTTCAAGACCCCAATCTCCGGTTTCATCCTGTTCTACAGAACTATTATATAACTTATATCCTAAAAATCCCCAGATACCAAAATAAATTACCTGGCGAATGATAAAGAAGGGGGTATTCAGGTAGGGAACTTTGCCTTGTAATACAGGATCTGCCGCTACGGCATCGGCATGCGTCCAGTGGTAGAGAGAATGCATTCCAAACAAAATGGGAATAAAAAAGAGTGCCCAGATCCAAATATTGGATGAAAGGGCCTCAGGAATACGTCTAACAACAGTTCCCCATTGCGAACGTGTAAGATGATGAACCATCAACAGAACCAATGCACCAAGACCAATACTGGTGTAAAAAGCAAAGCTGGTTAAGTAAGAAAAGAAAAACTGGTCATGATTAAAGAAGTAGCCAATGCCTGTAGCAATCAGACCTACAATACCAATTCCAAAAAGTGGTTTGGTTACATTTAGGTCTGAGGGAAATTCGAGCGAGTCGGTTATAGTGGTTTTACTCATGATTTTAGATCAATACTTACTCGTTATCGCTTAATGTTTTTAGATACTCAACCAGAGACTGTACTTCTGCATCACTTAAGAAACTATAAGGAGCCATGATTGGATCATAACCTTGTACAATCTTAGCATTAGGATTTACAATTGACTCTTTTATGTACTCTTCATCAGCAGTTACTGTAGAACCGTCTGTCAATTGCTCCTGGCGACCAAAAATGTTTAAATGGGTTGGTCCAACTCCATCGCTGCCATCTCTGGAGTGACAGGTCTGGCAGGCATTTTGTTCATAAATTTGTTGACCACGAGCGGCAGAAATTTCTTCTGTGCCTGATGCTGCGGCTTCTGCTTCTTCTCTTGCTTGTTGTGCTGCTAGCTTATCTTGGTATTCTTGTTGTAAAGATGCGAGGTCTACATCATATTCTTGAATTTCATTTTCGGGTACATATTGGCTTCTTTGCAAGGCTCTAACATAAGCAACAACGGCCCATCGGTCTTTTACTTCTATTTGATGAGCATAAGAAGACATGTTACGAATACCATTGGCTATTGTAGAATACAAGTAGCCATCTTCAACATTTCTAAGTCGATCTTGGTGATAAGTTGGAGCGGGAACAAAACCATATTGCCCGGTCATAATGATTCCCTGCCCATCTCCTGTTTTTCCATGACAAGGAGCACAGTAAATGTTGTACATTTTTTGTCCACGGTACAAAAATGATTTGGTGACATCAACAGGAATACTTGTTACAAAAGAGCTGTCTTCATTAATACCTTGGAAATACGCTTTATCTTGGCGCAAGTTTCCTCTGGAAATAGTCCCTTCTACGGGCTGACGCATAGAGCGCCCGTCGGCAAAGAAGTTGTTTTCTTCCTGTGCTTCAAAACGGTTTTGCTGATCCATATTCATATTGGGATGGATCGGCTGGTTTTGAGAGCGCTGCCCGCGGCATGAAGCCAATACAACCGGTATGGCAATGATAGCTATTTGTATATATTTTAGAATTTTCATCAGATCTTAAACAACTATAAAGATTTAATTTTGACTATTCCGAGTCGTAAACTGTTTCAATATGTGTTGCACCGGCATCTGTAAACAGTGAAGAAACTTTCTCTTCAGAAAACAGTTCATCTTCAGCTTCTATACAGATGAAGAATCCATCATCAGATGCTTTTTTGAACCGATCAACATTAAAAAGCGGGTTATGCAGCTTAGGCAGTTTGTTTAATGCAAACATGCCAAAGGTAGCTGCAAAAGCAGCGAGCAATACGGTAAGCTCAAATGCAATAGGTACGTAAACAGGTATATTAATAAATGGTTTTCCACTGATATTCATCGGATACTCATAAGCCATGACCCAAACCATAAGAGTAACGGCACCTATTAAACCGACCAGTGCTCCGCCAAGTACAATCCAGCCCAAAGGAGAATTTTTAAGCCCCATAGCTTTTTCCATTCCGTGAATGGGAAAGGGAGCGTAGGTATCATACTTGTTATACCCTGACTTTTCTACTTTTTCAGCGACATCAATAAGTTCTTTTGGATTTCTGAACTCAGCTAAAATGCCATGTATATTTTTTGTGTCAGTTGCCATAATGTCTTTCTATACTATTGCTGTTATTCAGCGGGTACAGGTTCAGCGTTTTCTTTAATAAATTCTTTTGTTTCTTCATCATAATTATGAGGATCAGCCTGTGGCATTACGCCTTTAACTTCTGCAATTGCCACCATTGGCAGATAGCGCAGGAAGAGCAGGAAGAAAGTGAAAAACAGACCAAATGTTCCAATATAAGTGATGATGTCCCAGAATGTGGGAGAGTAGTAATCCCAGTTAGACGGCATGAAATCCGTAGAAAGTGAAGCTACGGCAATCATAAATCGCTCAAACCACATACCGACATTCACGATAATTGAGATTGCAAATGTGAGCACAATATTTCTTCGAATCTTTTTAGACCACAAGAACTGAGGGGTGACGACATTACAAAACATCAAGATCCAGAAACCCCAGGCATAGGGTCCGGTTGCGTATAACCAGAAAATTCCTTGTTCATAAATATATCCACTGTACCAAGCAACAAATGCTTCCATCAGGTATGCAAAAGCTACGAGATTACCTGTAACCATCATCACGAGATTCATTTTCTCCATGACGTCAATATTCATAATGTCTTCTAGGCCGTAAATCTTGCGGGCAATAATCATCAGTGTAAGTACCATGGCAAAGCCGGAGTAAATAGCACCCGCAACAAAGTAGGGTGGGAAGATCGTACTGTGCCAGCCCGGAATCATGGAAACGGCAAAGTCAAAAGATACAATGGTGTGTACTGAAAGTACCAGTGGAGTTGCCAGGCCGGCCAGAATCATATAAGCTTTTTCATAATTCCACCAGTTGCGGAAACTGCCGGTCCATCCAAGAGCTGCAATACCATAAGAAATTTTTGCAATCTTGCTTTTTGCTTTGTCTCTAAGTGTGGCAAGATCAGGAACAAGGCCTACATACCAGAACAACAATGAAACAGTGAAATAGGTACTTACTGCAAATACGTCCCAAAGCAGTGGACTACTGAAATTTGGCCATGCAGCCATCTGATTGGGAACCGGGAATACCCAGTAAATTACCCAGATACGTCCTACGTGAATAGCCGGGAAAATACCGGCACACATTACCGCAAAAATAGTCATTGCCTCAGCAAACCGGTTGATAGCGGTACGCCAGCCTTGCCGAAACAGGAAAAGAATAGCAGAAATCAATGTTCCAGCGTGTCCAATACCAACCCACCAAACAAAGTTGATAATAGCCCAACCCCATCCGGCAGGATTGTTAAGTCCCCAAATGCCGGTACCTTCCCAAACCAGATATCCGATAGCACTTAAAAGCGTGATTAAAAGTATGTTTGCTACGCCAAAAGCCAGATACCAGAGTTTTGGTGTTGGATTAAGCGGAGTTTTAGCAATAAGGTCAGTGATGCTGCTAAAGGAGTGATCTCCTTGTACCAGTGCCGGCTCCGGTGCGTATTTATAATCTGTACTCATCTTAAATACTTAGATTTAGGCCAATTTTGGGTTTGGGTTACGCAATTTTGCAAGGTACGAAGTTCGCGGCCTTGTACTCAGCTCTTCCAGCAAGAGATAATTTCTTTCATTTAGCTTGGTTTTGGTAACCTTGCTTTCCTTGTCAGTCAGATCACCGAAGTAGATGGCATCTGCAGGACATGCTTGCTGACAAGCTGTTTTAACGCTACCGTCTTCAGGTTTCATAGTAGCGCCATTAGTATCAATTTCTGTCTGAATTTTTGCTCTGTTGGTACGCTGTACACAGTAAGAGCATTTTTCCATCACACCGCGGAAACGAACGGTTACCTCAGGATTCATCGCCATTTGAATAACTTCAGGATCCTGACCATCAGTCAAAAATTCTTTGGTGTAGTTGAAGAAGTTGAAGCGGCGAACTTTGTACGGACAGTTGTTGGCACAGTAACGAGTACCGATGCAACGATTATAGGTCATTTGGTTCATGCCGTCATCGCTGTGGGTAGTCGCTGCAACCGGGCAAACCTGCTCACAGGGTGCCAGCTCGCAGTGCATACAAGGTACCGGTTGGTGCAATGCTTTTGGATTGTCAACATCACCCTCAAAATAGCGGTCGTTTCTGATCCAGTGCATTTCACGTCCGTTACTTACTTCGCGTTTACCGATGACCGGAATATTATTTTCTGCCTGACACGCAATAGTACATGTTCCACAACCAATACAAGAGTTGAGGTCGATAGACATACCCCATTGCGGTTCATAGTCAGGATATTCCGCCTCATCAATAGCATCAAAAATCGAAAGCGGTTCATCTACACCTTTTTCAAAAGCGTAAGCTTCACCGGGCAGCTCTGCATCGTAAGCAGAGTCGTAACTAGAAAAGTCAGGTTCTTCTTTATAATCATCTAATGTAGCGTAACGCAGCAGCGAACGTCCTTCCATGCTGCTGTGGTCTTGAGTACAGGCTATTTCATAAGTCTGGCCTGTTTTCTCAACAGAAATATCTTTTGTAAAAAGCATGGAAGAGGTTGTACGGAAAGGATAGGTGTCAACACCGGTTCCGCTGGCTACTCTGCCGGAGCGATCTTGCCCATAACCAACAGTAATAGTGATACTGTCATCGGCATGTCCGGGCTGAATCCATGCTGGAACTTCAATGGTTGTTCCATTAGCCGTAATGGAAAGCATTTCTGCTTGCGCTACACCTAATCCCGCTGCTTCAATACCTAATTCATCGGCAGTTTTCTTGCTCATCAATGCTACGTTATCCCAGGTAATTTTGGTCATGGGATCGGGAAGCTCTTGCAGCCATCCATTGTTAGCATAGCGTCCGTCAAATAGCTTTGAATCGGGGCGAATGACAAGCTCCATTCCGGTTGATTCCTCAGTTTCGGAAAGAGCATTTCTCAGTTGAGCAGAAAAACGTCTTTTAAGACTCACATTTGAAGCAGGGAAGATATTTTCTCCATCAATTCCATCATGAAGAATCTTTTCCCATTTGCTTTTAAAATTTGTGGAGTAGAATTGCTTCCAGGTATTTTGTACAAGCTCATATCCTTTAGTTTGTTCACCGGATACGATGGTATTTAGAAATTCAATTTCGCTAATACCTGAGAATAGTGGCTCAATTTGAGGCTGAATAACAGAACGAGCCCCTGTGTAAGAATATCCATCGCCCCAGGCTTCCAGGTAATGAGCACGGTTTACGTGCCAGTTGGTACTGGAGGAAGTCTCATCCACATACAAGGAGAGATGCATTGATGTTTCTACATTATTTAATGCTTCATCAAAGTTCAGATCCGCAGGAGCAGTAAATACAGGATTCGTACCCACCATAACTACCGTGTCGATGTTGCCATTGTTCATTGCTTCAACAACATTGGCAAATGCTTCTCGGTTATTTTGGTCATCAAAATGGGATACCTCGTGATAAGTTACTGTATCACCGTCATTGTCTAATGCTTTATTTATTGCAGCAACAGCGGCATGAACTTCGGCACTGTGCTCACTACCAACAGTTAATACAGATGATCCACTGTTGTCTAAAAGATCTTCGGCCAGGGGCTGCATCCAATCATGATTCGAAAATTTATTTGTATAACCACTAAAAGCAGACAGCCCACTAATACTTTCTGAAAGTTTTGATGCAAGGGCATATATAAATAGTGGTACTTCGCTTGATTTTACTCTTAGCCGGTTGTCAGCATTGGAGCCGGTTACTGTAAAGGTGCTTTCTATACTATACAGGCGCGACATGGTATCATCGGTGGATTCAACCTTGCGAGCTTTGGTAAATTTCTTGGTGTTCTCAACGCTATTTTTGTTAGCAGCCGGATTCAGGAAGTCATCATCAAATGAAACGATGACATCAGCCTTGTCATAATGGTTGACTGTTCTAAGGCGCTCACCAAAAGCAATATTGGTTCCTTCAATAGCATTATCTTCACTAAATGCTTCGTATGTAACCCATTGAGCGTTCGAAAACTTGTTTAATGCCTGCTCTTTAATTCTGTTGTATGTGAGCGATGAATTGGCCTCTGAGATAAAGACAATATTTCTGTCTGTGTCAGCGAAATGCTCACTGCAAAAAGCTGCAAAATCATTGTATGAAGAAGCCTGACCATCCTTGGTTACATTTCGTGATCGGTCGGGGTCATACATTTGCAGCATGGAAGCTTGGTTGAATTTGCTGCTGGATCCTAAACTTGCAGGGTGCAGTTCATTACCTTCAACCTTGGTAGGGCGCCCTTCATGGTTCTCAATGACGAGTCCGGTCAGCGCATCCTGAAAAGGCATGGCTGATGCGTAAAAAAGTGGTACTCCCGGGATAACTTCTTCCGGTTGTTTGGAGTATGGAAGAATCTTTTGCACAGGCCGGCGGCAGGCAGCAAATCCGGCAAGGGCAACAGAAGCACCCATCACACGCAAAAAGCTGCGGCGCGAAACCTTGTCATCCAGCTCGGTCGCGTTTTCAGGAAACTCACGCTCTTCGAACTTTTGATATTCTTCATTTTTGGCAAGCTCGTTTAAGCTCTTCCAATAATTCGGACTTTTTACTTCGTCGCTCATTCCGTTAGAGTTCAGTTTATTCTATTTCAATGATCAATACCTTATTAATAATGGCAACCCTGGCAATACGTTGGAGGATTAATATTGTGTTTGGCCACCAGGTCTCTACCCATTTCAATTTGGTCATCAGCTACATAGCCCATGGTTGTTACTTCTTCAACAGGGCGGACATACTTCTCAGGATTTCTGTGGCAGTCAAGACACCAACTCATACTTAATGGTTCTTTTTGGTAAACTACATCCATCTTATCAATTCTTCCATGGCAGGTTTCACATCCAACACCAACATTAACATGTATTGAATGGTTGAAATAAGCATAGTCTGGAAGGTTGTGTACGCGTACCCATTCTATAGACTCACCACTTTTCCAGCTATCCCGTATTTTTTGAATTTCTTCAGGCTTTTGTGAGTCAATTTGCCCATGGCAGTTCATGCATGTTTGTGTTGGGGGTACGTTTGCCTGTTTTGATTTGTCAACACTTGTGTGGCAATACTGGCAATCGAGGCCAAGCTGACCGGCATGAATTTTATGACTGTATTCTATTGGTTGGGTTGGAGCATAGCCGACATCAGTATATTCCGGAGAAAAGTAATACCAAATTCCGGCAATTAAAGCTGTCACAATAATGATAAGTCCAAGCGCAATACGGCCGGGAATTTCGTTTGCCCACTTGGGGAAAATCTGAGCCATAGTCTAAAGAAAATTTTTCGTTGCTAAGTTAGCAGATGTCCGAACTCCAATTCCGGGTCGGCATGAAGGTATGTAAAATCCCACTCTTTTAGAACTGTGGAAATTACCTTTAAGATATTTATACCAATTCTAAATAAAATGCATTTGGACTTACAAATATACCCCTTCAAAAGAAGTGTTAATATATATTCTATTTCTGAAAAATGCGTAATAAATGAGCTGTTTAATTTTCATTTCTTTCTGAAAACTTGTCAGAACTATTTATGAGCATTTGTAGTTTCAGAAACAAAGAATTAAAAAAGAAAGCAAGTGAATCAATTTGTACCTTTGAAATCTTCAAAAAATTTAAACGACACAATATAAGATGGACCAACATTTCGAAGATCAGTTTACTCTTAACATCCTTAAAGAAATAAGTCTTTCTAAAGCTATTGCAGTAATATTATTAATAAGTAGCTTGGCCTTTATATTTTTGATTTGGCTAATCTATTTTAAAGGCGGGAGCGACTATAGCTCATCATTGATAACGAGCCTGCCGGCACTTAATGCTCTGCTTAATGCAACCAGTGCTGTGTTACTTGTTTTTGGATATCGTGCTATTGTACAAGGAAAGTATATGACACACATGCGCTACAACCTCACGGCCTTTCTTACTTCTACTTTGTTTTTGATCAGTTATGTCATTTACCACAATTTTCACGGAAGCACTCCTTTCACTGGCCAAGGATTTATTCGACCTATCTACTTTTTTATTCTGATTTCGCATATCATACTTTCTGCGGTAGTTGTTCCTATGATATTGACCAGCTTTTATCTCATTTTTTCAGGCAAAGTAAAACTGCACAGAAAGGTATCGAAAGTTACCCTGCCGGTTTGGATGTACGTATCTGTTACGGGAGTACTTATATTCGGGATTTTGAAGCTATTTAATTAGCCTTATATATAAGGAAGAGGTTTTCAGTGACGTGCACGTTTCCAGGCATCATTCATTAAAATGCTGTGGAAATTCTTTTCTTTTTTGCCTTTTTGAGGACGACGCTGTGTGAAGCTTCCGTCGGAGTGCATGTCCCAAGCCAGGCGATTATCTTTTAATGCTTTTTTGAGTATAAATTTAATTCTTTTTTTGAGAGCCGGAAGCGTAATGGGCACAATTGTTTCTACTCGTTCATTTAGATTTCTGAACCGCCAGTCACCGCTTCCAATAAAAATTTTCTCATCGCCTTCATTTTTGAAATAGTATATACGGTCATGTTCAAGAAAGCGTCCGATGATACTAATTACATTTATGTTTTCGCTATAACCTTTGAGCTGTGGACGCAAGCGGGTATGCCCCCGTACTATCAAATCTATCTGTACTCCGGCTTGTGACGCTTTATATAATCGCTGGATAATGCCTACATCATCCAAAGCATTCATTTTGGCAATAATTCTTCCTTTACCACCACTTTCAGCAATTGCTATTTCTTTGTCGATCATTTTATTGAACTTGTCCCGCAGGTAATTGGGAGCAACAATAAGTTTGTTGTATTCCTGATTTGGGGCATACCCAGTCAGGTAATGAAAGAGGTTAGTAACATCATAGCCGATTTCGGGATCGTTGGTAAGCAAGCCAAGGTCAGTGTAAATTTCTGCTGTTTGCACGTGATAGTTTCCGGTACCAATATGACAGTAGGTGGCATGCTTGTCGTCTTCTTTACGGATGATAAGAGCAACTTTGGCGTGGGTTTTCAGTCCAACTAAACCATAGGCTACATGTACTCCGGCGTTTTCAAGCATCTTTCCCCATTCAATATTGCTGGCTTCATCAAAGCGAGCTTTTACTTCAATCAGTACGGCTACTTGTTTTCCTTTCTCAGCGGCTCGGACTAATGCCTTCACGATAGGGGAATTATCAGAGGTACGATACAGTGCTTGTTTAATGGCTAGCACATTGGGATCGTCGGCTGCTTCTTCGATAAGTCGGCGAACGCTGGCAGAGAAAGATTCATAAGGATGATGAACCAGAATGTCTCGCTTTTTTATGATATCAAAAATGGTTTGCTCTTCTTCGGTTTCTCCCTCATGATATAATGGTTCGGGAATCACCGGAGTCCAATTTTCGTAGCGGAGGTTGGGAATATTGAAGTTGGCAAATTTGAAGCAAGCTGTGAGATCAAGCAGCCCGTTAACACGAATGATATCAATATCATCTAACTTGAGCTCGTTTTTTAGAAGCTTGAGTACTTCCTCATCTATTCCGGCCTCAACTTCCAGTCGAACCACTTCAGCAAAGCGTCGTTCGCGTAACTCTTCAGACATCATTGAGAGTAGGTCTTCAGCTTCTTCTTCATTGCGACGAATGTCGGCGTTACGTGTAATGCGGAAAAGGCAGACTCCTTCAATTTCCATGCCGGGGAAAAGGCGCTGAATATTTTGCTGAATTACTTCTTCAATAGGTACAAAGTTATAGGCATATTCTTCGCTTGGTACCTCAAGCCAGCGCGGTTGATTTGTAGGAATCTTTACTCTGGCAAAATTAAAGGCATCTCGATTAGGTTTGCGAAGCTTTATAGCTAAAGATAAGCTCAGGTTCGAAATAAAAGGAAACGGATGCCCGGGATCTACCGCAAGCGGGGTAAGCATAGGGTAGATGTGATCTATGAAATAGGCGTTTAGCTTTTCCTTTTCTTTTTCTTTTAGATCGGAATAGTAGGATATATTAATAGAGGCTTCTTTTTTGATCTGTTTCTTAAGGCCTTTCCATACCTCAGCAATCTTATACTGCATTTTGGCTGCCTGCTCGCGTACCAGTTCAACCTGTTTGTCTGGGGTACGGCCATCGGGACTAAGGTCATATACCCCGGCTGCTTCCTGTCGCTTCAATCCACCTACTCTTTTTTGAATGAATTCATCCAGGTTACTGGCAGTAATGGCTATAAAGCGAACACGTTCCAAAAGTGGATTTCTAGAGTCCATAGCCTGATAAAGCACTTTCCAGTTAAAATCCAGCCATCCCAGTTCACGGTTTAAAAAGAGGGAAGGATGATCGAGGGCAGCACCTTCGGGCACGTCTTGAGCCTGCACTGCTGTAGGAATTTCCGGGAAGTCTGATTGAGATTTAATTTTTCTTACACCGTTTCCACTGGCTACCCATGCTTGCTCTCCTACGTTCCAAGAGATGGTTTCATCCTTAAGTTCGCGAAAATTTCTGAGCACATTTTCATTAATAGACTTGTTGCCTTTCTTGGTGAAGCAGATATACATTCCATCAAAAACAGATTCAATACCTTCAACAGCATCAGACTTATGCAGTTTACCCTTGTTTCTGATTTCATTAATCAGCCAAATGGCTACTTCTTGTGGATTATTTTTAGGCACGATCTGAAAACTTGTTTTCTTTTAAAATAATAGAAAAAACGGTTCGATAGGCATAATTATTAGATGTTAACAATGATTTAATATACTAAAAACCCTGTCGGCATTACTGCCAACAGGGTAGAGTAATAAATTAAAACCTGTCTCACCCTGTCCGCCGGCTGGCGGACAGCATGAGACGAGGAGGCAATCAAGCCAGGAAGTTTTCTCCTGCTTCCGGAATCCAGACTTCTGTTTCGGTGATGTCTTCGGTAAACTTCTTGAAGTCTTTGGGGTCACCTGTAAGTACTGGGAATGTGCCGTAGTGAGTGGGGATAGCTACATCAGGGCCGATTAGCTCTGTAGCATAAGCTGCTTCTTGTGGCCCCATGGTATAGTGGTCGCCAATGGGTACAAGGCAGATATGCGGTACATACATCTGGCCATAAAATTCCAGATCAGCAAAAATGTTGGTATCACCGAGATGATAAATACAGATATCATCTTCAAATGAGAAAACAAGTCCACCCGGCTCACCGGCATAGTCGCCTTCAAAAGAAGAGCTGTGATTCGCCGAAACCATGGTTACAGAAAAATCATCATAATGAACGGTTCCGCCTTTGTTAAATTCTACAGCTTGATCTTCATTCAACCCGTGTTTCCCGACAAGCAACCGTGATAACTCAACGGGGGAAACAACTGTGCATCCTGTACGTTCTGCTATCTCGAGAGTGTCACCCACGTGATCCTCGTGTCCATGGGTCAGGAAAATATAGTCAACTTCTTTAGGCTTTTTCCAGTCATCGGGAGTGGAGCTATTGCCCTGTAAGAATGGATCGATAAGAATATGATTTCCTTTGGGGCTAACCAGTTTGAAAGCTGAATGGCCTAGCCAATGTGCTTGAACAGAGGTTTCCATAAATATATATTAGTTTTATTAAAGGTTAAAAAAGTTATTGATTATCCCACAGCAATATGTTATTAATAAAACAGAGGGTATTGAAACTTCAAATAGATTTAAGAATCATGAAACATATTTGCCTTTCTTTTGGATTAATATCACAACTATTTGAACAGAATAATTCCTTTTACCAATTCTTGATTGATTAGATATATAATAATTACTAATGACTAACCCTTAAGTTGAAGGAGTATCCATGGCAGAACGCGTAAAACTACATCCCGAAACTCCACATGTTAAACGAATTTTTGAAATTACAGATAAAATACGGCAGGGCGCAGTACTGTTGTTTCCCACAGACAGCCAGTATTCGCTAGGCTGTGACTACAAAAATAAAAAAGGTATTGACCGCATACGAAAGATTAGGCAGCTTGATGATGATGACCATCTGACATTGCTCTGTGATTCGCTTTCAGGCACTGCAAAGTTTGCTCATATTTCAGATCACAATTTTAAATTGATGAAGCGGCTTATTCCCGGTCCCTATACCTTCATACTACCCGCCACTAAAGAAGTGCCTAAGCTGATGGTTCATCCTAAGAAGAAAACTGTTGGTATTCGGGTACCTGAGTATCCGATTTGTCAGGGAATCATAGAAGAGCTTGGCAATCCGCTGCTGTCTATTACGGCCAAAAAGCCTAACATGGAAGATGGCGCACTTCAAAATTTCGAACGTGAACCTTTTCTCCGGGAATTTGATAAAATGGTCGATCTTACCATTGATAATCAACAGGAGTTGCCCGCGCAGGAGACAACCATTCTTGATATGACCGATGAAAACAGAACTAAAATTTTGCGGCGGGGTCTGGGTATTGAAGAAGCAGAAGAAGTATTTCGCATGCAGGGTGAAGTTTTTCAGGAGGTATAAACAATATGCGTATAGCTATTAATACCGGCGGCGGTGATGCCCCCGGACTAAATGCCGCCATCCGTGCTGCCACCCTTGCTGCACTAAAGCGAGGCTGGGAAGTATTTGGCATTGAAAACGGCTATGGGTCTATTTATACCGATGAACCATTTACAAAGCTGGACGCGAAATCAGTACGTGGTATTACTTTGCAGGGCGGTACTATTCTTGGAACTGCCAATCGCGGCAATCCTTTTGATATGCCTTATCAAAAAGAAGATGGCAGCTGGGGCACACGAGATGTTTCTGATCATCTGATAGAGAAGTTTGAGGAATACAATATTGATGCGCTGGTTGCTATTGGCGGTGACGGTTCTATGCGTATTGCTCACAAACTGATTCAAAAAGGTGTCAATGTGGTGGGAATTCCCAAAACTATTGATAATGATATTTATGGCTGTGATGTAACCCTGGGTTTTGATACGGCTATTGATATTGCAACCGGAGCTATTGACCGTATTACTACTACGGCTGAATCGCACGATAGGCTGATGGTCGTTGAAGTGATGGGGCGCTACGCAGGATGGATTGCCTTGTATTCGGGTATTGCTTCTTCTTCGGATGTAATATTGCTGCCTGAAATTCCTTTTTCGTATGATTCTATTGTTAATAAAATTAATGAACGGGAATCAAAAGGCCGTAATTACACCATGATTGTTGCTGCTGAAGGAGCCAGGGAAAAAGGAGGAGAGCTCACTACCAAGGGTAAGTCGGTAGGCCAAGCAGTACAGCTGGGTGGCATTGGTAAACTGGTGGCTGATGAGCTTAGCGAACGCACCGGCAAAGAATCTCGTTCTGTCGTTCTTGGTCACCTGCAACGCGGAGGTTCGCCTTCTACTTATGATCGGTTGATTTCTTTACGATTCGGTGCGGCAGCCATTCGATGTGTGCAGGCAAAAGACTTCAACAAAATTGTAGTGTTAAAAGATAACCAGCTAACCAGTATCCCGATCAGTGATATTGTAAACAAGACCAAGGGTGTGCCACTGAATAGTGATACGGTTCAGACAGCACGAGATATTGGAATTTGTTTAGGAGATTGAATTATGGGTATTCTTGACAGAATAAAAAATGCATTTTCAGGCGATGACACCAAAGCCGATTTCTGGAATCAGCTTACCGAAGAAGGCCAGGTTGAGCAGGTCATAGCGCAATCCAAAAGTAAGCCACAGCTTATTTATAAACACAGCGCTCGTTGCAGCGTATGCTGGTTTGCCAAATCAGAGTTGGAGAATGTGGCTGATGAAATGGGTCCTCAAGCCGACATGAACTTCGTGGATGTAATTAATTCCAGAAATGTCTCAAACAAATTGGCTGAAGTGTTAAATATCAGACACGAATCACCACAGGCTATTCTCATCAAGAATGGTGAAGCTGTCTGGCATGAGTCACACGGGGCTATAAAAGGGGCTAAAGTATTGGAGCAGTTTTTAAACGTAGCTCGATAACCTGTCTGAGGGTATTAATATTTTAAATAATCATTGGATAAGATATCCGATGGATCTTTTTAGTCAAACAGCTTTTTAAATCCTTCATCAAAGGGCGGTTCAACAATACCTTTCTCGGTAATAAACCCGGTAATATATTTGTGGGGAGTTACATCAAATGCCGGGTTATAGGTCTCAGCTTTTTTGGGAGCAACTTCGGAACCATTAAATGAGGTAATTTCATCTCCGTCTCTTTCTTCGATGGTAATTTCGTCTCCGCTTTCCATCTCCATATCAATAGTAGAAAGGGGAACAGCCACATAAAATGGAACTTCATTTTCTTTTGCCAGCACAGCCAGGGGATAGGTGCCTATCTTATTGGCTGTATCACCATTGGCCGCCACACGATCAGTACCTACAATGACCATATCTACTTCGCCTCGTTTCATGAGTGAACCAGCCGCAGAGTCGGTAATAATCTTATTGGGAATTTCTGCATTTTTTAGTTCCCAGGCAGTGAGGCGCGAGCCCTGCAAAAGAGGACGGGTTTCGTCTACCCAGACCTCAATTTTTTTACCGGCTTCATGGGCATGAAAAATAACCGAGAGAGCAGTACCGTACTGTCCGGTAGCCAAGCTGCCTGTGTTGCAGTGGGTCAGAATCTTGGCATTTTTCTTAACAAGACTAACACCTTCTTCACCAATTTTTTTGCATATGCGCTTGTCTTCATCGTGAATAGTTTTAGCAGTTTCCAGCGCAATTTCTTTAATCTCTTTAATAGGTTTGTCCTTATTGGCGTGCATCGTAGTTTTGATACGATCCAATGCCCATTTTAGGTTTACTGCCGTGGGACGAGCACCTTCTAAATATTCTGCTACGCGTTCGGCTTCTACCCAGAAGCTTTCAAAATTACTTTCAGGGAGTTCTTTGATACCCATATAAAACCCATAAGCTGCAGCAATACCAATGGCAGGAGCCCCGCGCACCCTCAGTTTTTTAATGGCCTCCCAAATGCGGCCTACATCTTTAATATCGCTATATACCTCTCGCTTTGGCAGGTAGGTTTGATCAATAATACGAAGATGATCTTCTTTCCATTCAATAGACTGAATAGCCATATCGGTATCGTTTGCCATAAAGAAATTTTTATTGATTAAAGTTTTGTGCTACTAAGTCACTTAGTTCTCTAAGGATTTCACCGCGAAGCATAGAAGTATGTTGAAATCTAAATCTTTGCTACAAAATGCCCAGTTTTCAGCGTCAAGAATCTAGGTTAGTGCCCTTTGGCAGCCCCATTTCCGCGTGGATCGGGAGCACCGTGTTTTTTGTCTTTATCATCAACAAAAATGATGTGCCCTCTACCCACAGTTGGCCTTAGCTGTAAAGTATGACCTTTAGCCTCTAATAGTTTTTGAGTGTCAGGACTGAGTCCATATTCCTCAATATATAACTTATCCGGCAGCCATTGGTGATGAAACCGCGGTGCTGAAACAGCTTCTTGAGCATTCATTTCAAATATAGCCATATTTAGGAAACTCATAAACGTGGCAGTAATAATGCGTGGTCCGCCGGCTGCTCCCAATACCATGCGCACTCTTTGATCTTTGGTAACAATAGCAGGAGTCATACTGCTGAGCATGCGCTTGCCTGTTTGTATGGCATTGGCCTTTCCCTGAATCAGACCAAACATGTTCGGTTCGCCCGGTTCGGCAGTAAAATCGTCCATTTCGTTGTTCATCAGGAAACCGGCGCCATCAACGGCCAGGTGATTACCAAAAGATCCATTGAGGGTTGTAGTAACTGAAACAGCATTTCCATCTTTATCTACTACCGAGTAGTGAGTAGTTTCAGCTGATTCCATGAAGCCTGCAATTTCCCCATGGCCAATGTTATCACTACTGCTGGCTTTGTCCGGATTAAAGCTGCTCATCCGTTCTTTCAAATATTTTTTACCGGTCAATTCCTGGACTGGGATATCCACAAAGTCGGGATCTCCCAAAAAGTGAGCGCGGTCGGCGAAGGCTCTGCGCATAACTTCGGTAATCAAATGAACATATTCAGCTGAATTAAACCCCATTTTTTCAAGGTCATAATCCTCCAGCATCGTTAACATTTGGGCTATGGCAATGCTTCCGCTACTGGGTGGAGGCATGATATGCAGCTCATAATCTCTAAAATTTACTTGAATGGGTTTCCGCCACTTGCTTTCGTAGTTTCGCAAATCACGATAACCGATGATTCCACCCTGACGCTCCATTTCATTTACAATTAGATCTGCTGTACGCCCGGAGTAAAATCCTTCTCTGCCAAGTCGGGCAATACGGTCAAGGGTTTTTGCCAAATCTTCTTGTATAAATAAATCGCCTTCTTGGTAAGGTTCATCATTGGTATTGGTAAAATATTTTCTTGACGAATTATATTTTTTGAATGATTCTACGTGATTATTCAGTGTCTTGGCCTGTACCCAAGATAACCGATATCCTTTCCTTGCTAATTTGATAGCCGGTGCCATTACCGTTTCTAGGGGCAGGTTGCCGTACCGCTCCAGGGCTTTAACCATGCCATCTACAACGCCGGGAACACCCGAAGCGAGCGCTGATCGGCGGCTTAATGCAGGATCATACTCACCATTTTTGATGAACATATCTTTCGTAGCCAATTCAGGTGCTTTTTCTCTAAAGTCCAGTGTGGTTGTAGTACCATCAGCTAAGCCGGATCACCATAAAACCACCGCCGCCAATGTTCCCGGCACGTGGCAACGTTACTGCTAATGCGAACTGAGTAGCTACAGCGGCATCAACGGCATTGCCTCCTTGTTCCAAGATTTCATTTCCAACTTCAGCGGCGCGTTCTTCAGCTGAAACGACTACGGCATTATCGTAGGCTTTTGTCCAGCCGATCTGGGCTAAGGAAGTTTCTGCTTGTATAAAAAGTATCAGTATGAGAGAGAAGAAAATTCTAAAAAAATGCGTCAAAATTCTGGGATATTAGTTTAATATCTGAATGGAAGAATATAGAAAAATATTACCTGCTGTGTAGAACGGTATTAATTAGGCATAAGTATAAATTTATTGGGTGAGAAAATCTTCTTCCTTTGCCTTTTTTATATTTGACAAAAAAGCCATGGTATCGTCAAGCAGTTCCTCATCATTTTTGCAGGCATGCCTTATGTATTCCTTCCGGCGTTTATTTTTCTGGAAAGACAAAGCTTTGTCAATAATAGGTTCCATTTCTTGCCAACGTTTTTGGTTCATCTTGATACTGCTTTAGTCCTCTTTCTTGTATATGCGTATTAGGAGGGACTCAAGTGCCAAATTAGTTGGTTTTTAAGCCTGGAAGAAAAATTTGTCACTATTCCATTCCAGGCTTCGCATATTTGCTAATAGAAGGTTTGTAAATCCTAATATTCATACAGTATAAAACGATTGTTAGAATACCGATACTACTTTCCATTATCATATTTATGACATCTTGAGGATGTGTTCTTGAGGCAGCTGAAAATCATCGGTTGAACACACATAAAAACGACCTGCCTGCAGCAGCTTGAAAACTGTTGCAGGTTTATATGGTACATTGTTTGTGAAAAAAAGCTTTCTAAAAGAATGCTGAAGGATCAAGATCAGTTTCTTGCGTATTTGGTGCTCTTCTGTTGGAAGTTCTGAGCTGAAGAATTGAAATCAACAAATGTACTATTCTGCACTGGAGATCAGATTTAGTATTTCACGTGAACTCTTAACATAAGGATCGTCATCGCCTCTGAACTTTTGGATGTTAGGTATACTTTGTTGCAACAATTGGCGGCTCTCATCATAATTTCCTTGATGATATAACACTTTACCAAACAAAAGCCTGGATTCTGCGAGCTTCCAATGGTTATCGGGTAATTTTTGTTCAAATACTTCAATCGACTTGTTTAAGTAAAAATGGGCTTTTTGAAGACTGTCCTGAGCTATTTTCAGCCTTCCCAAGCTTTTCATCAAGCCAGCATAATAGGGATGACTTGTTTCGTAATGTTTTATTAATATGCTTTTAGTTTCCCGAAACTCATTTTGTGCTTCGGAAAGTTTTTCTTGTTTCAAAAAGACCTTACCCAGCATGTGTTTGGGAATAGCCAAATATGAGCCTTCCGGTCCGAGTACACGTTCTAAAATATGTATTGACTTACGGAATAGTTGCTCAGCTTTTGAAAAACTTCCATCTTGCAAGTAGGTTGCCCCCAAACTGAACATCATAATGCCGGAATACATGCTTGAATCTCCATGCGTGTTGGAAACGATATCCAGAGTTTTTTTAAAGCTGGAAATTGACTTTTCTATTTGTCCAGTTTCCCTGTAAAGATGCCCCATGCCGGCTAAGCTGGATACAACGACAATGTGCTCGTTGCCATATATTGCTTTTTTCATCTTTAACGCCTCTTTCATCATTGGCATAGCTCTGTCAATCATCCCAAGATTTCGATATAAAATTGCAATATTATGTGTTGTAATTGCTGTTCTTTGGTGATCATTTCCCAGTTGATTTTTTAGAATCTTAAGGGCTTTTTCATAATTTTTGAGTGCTTTTTGAAAATTTCCATTCTTATCCTGAGCTACTGCAAGGTGATTCAAGCTTATACCGATCTTCTCATGACCCTCGGGGTAATTTTTTTTGTCCAATGCTACAGCCTTTTTGTGAAACGGAATCGCTTTTTGATGCTCTCCGATCTCCTCGTATAAAAGTGCAAGATTACTTAATGAACTTGAATAAAGGCTATCTGGGCGGTTTCCGAGTTTTTCCAGAATATTAATACCCTTTTTATAGAGTGACTCTGCAGCAGCAAAATTATCCAACTCCTTTTCATTCACTGCCATCATTACATATGATTTGGCCAGGTCTTCATGGGGATCTTTATATATTTTTTTGCTGAGTTTTAGAGCTTCTTCATGTAATGTATCTGATCTTTCATATTGCCCCAGATTGCTATATACTCTCCCCATCGTTGTCATAAGGGCTGCCTTAACTTCTGGCTGTTCCTCTATTTCATTTATCCGCTTAACACCCGTTTCCAAAAAATGCCGAACTGGAATACTATCACTTTTTGGTACCGATGGATTGCTCCCCTCAAAAATGCGCGTAAGAAATTCCGTAACCTCCTCGGCTTTTTGGGCTTCAATGCGAGCTTTATTTCGCTCTTCGGTTATCTGCCAGGTATAAAAAACAGTAAAGCCAATAATGAGCAGCAAAAATCCGGCTGCAACAGAAATGCCGGTTTTATGTCTGCGAATGAACTTTGATGAGTTATAACGAAAGGTATCCTCCCGTGCTATCACCGGTAAATTCTGCTCTCGGCGTTGCAGATCTTCGAGCAGCTGTTCGGCTGAGCTGTAGCGAGATTCCGGCTCTTTGCGCAGGGCTTTAATCACGATGGCATCCAGATCACCACTGAGTAGCTTAAGAATAGCAGCAGCTGTAGTATTTCTTTTGCGTGCAAGTTTTTTCTGTGTTTCTGTGGGAAGGTTTGAGAATTTGTTAGAAGGAAGGCTCGGCTCTTTGCTGCGAATGATCTGCTCAATCTGGGTCAGGTCTTTGTCATCCATATCAAAAGGATGGACGCCCACGAGTAATTCATAGAGCAAAATGCCCAAGGTATAAGAGTCAGTAGCTGTTGTAATAGCTTTGCTTTCCAGCTGCTCGGGAGCAGCGTAGCCTAAAGTAAGCATACGAGCGCCTGTTCGTGTTTGGAGCAGGGTACTTTCGGGATCTTCGGGTTCCAGCAGCTTGGCGATACCAAAGTCCAGCACTTTTACATTTCCTTCGTCTGTAACTAAAATATTGGAAGGCTTTAGATCACGGTGAATAGTGGCATTGGTGTGTGCATGTTTGACCGCTTGGCATACCTCTTTAAATAATGAAAGCCTTTTATCAATGTTTAGTTTTTTGCTATCACAGTAGTCAAGCAGAGATATTCCCTCTACATATTCCATGACCAGGTAGGGTAGGCCGGCCTCCGTGACTCCACCGTCCAGCAGTCGTGCAATATTCGGGTGATCGAGGTTGGCCAGAATATTGCGCTCCCTTTCAAACCGGGCTACATTCGAGGGAGTATCCATCCCGCGACGCATTACCTTAAGGGCAATGGGACGATTATAGGCTTCATCGGCACGTTCAGCCAAAAATACCGAACCCATACCGCCGTGACCAATGAGTTTTGTGATGGTGTATTGATCTATAGTTTTTCCTACCAGCGAAGAAGCAGATTCTTGTTCTTCTTTGGAAAAGTCGGCGGCCAGATGCCCGGGAAAGTCTTTTGTATTTTCTAAAAACCCTTCGGTGCCAGATTGCTCAATAGACTCCAGTAGTCTGGTAACTTCGGATTTTAGCGCCTCATCATCTTTACACTTTTTTTCTATAAAGGTATCTCTTTGCTGGCCTTTTAGTTCCAGAGCGGTGTCAACGATTTCGTTAACTTTCTTCCACTTTTGTTGATCCATTTCGTTATTTGTTATTGGTTAATAGTTATTCGTTTTCAGCTATCACCAAATTTAGCTCTAGAACCTAATACGAATAACAAATAACTAGTTTTTCAATTCTTTATACAGCCAGCCACGTGCTTTGGCCCAATCTCTTTTTATGGTTCGTTCAGAAACCCCCAGAGCATCTGCAGTGGCATCTACGGTCATTTGGCCAAAGAAACGAAGAGTTACCACTTGCGCCATTCGTTCATCTAGCTCAGCCAGTTTGGCAAGCTCTTCATCAAGGTCAATGAGTTCTTTGGCTTCATGCCGAGCTTTTAAAAGTTCATCTATGTAGGTTACATCCTGTTTATCACCACCTCTTTTCTCTGCTGTTTTCTTACGAGCATGATCTACCAAAATTTGACGCATGCAGCGAGCTGCGATAGCCATAAAATGATTTTTGTCATTCGCATTGAGTGTAGTCTGGTCTACCATCTTTAGGTAAACTTCATGGACTAACGCTGTTTCAGTGTAGGTGATATCATCACGCTCTTTTTGAAGCTTGCCATAGGCCAACCGTTTCAATTCCGAGTAAACCAAAGGGAAGAGTTGTTCATAAGCTTCCTGCGATCCATCCCGGATCTTTATAAGAAGGCCGGTAATCTCGGACTTTTCTCTCATCTTTCTATTCATTTTAAACCCTTTTAATTATCATAAACTACTAAAATATTAAAGTTCATCAAATCCCCTTTTACCAGTGAAACTTACAACGAAGGAGAAACCGGAGCTCTGGAAACCGCCCCCGGCTAAGAGCACCCCTGTTAAAGTTGGATAGTTGTCTTTAACAGAAAAGTAATAGGATAGGTCCACCTTTATATTGACAGCCGCCTTATATTCGACTTGCAATCGAATTGGTAGAAGCTAGTTCTTATCAAATTTTTAAATGTCCTCTCTTTGCTGTGCCTTACGCATATACTAACAGACTAAGCAAAATTCTTACTAATCATTAGCATTTACATTCTTCAAAACGAGATTTTATTATGAAAAAGTTATCCATGTTATCTGCACTTGTAGCCGGGCTTCTGATTCTTGCCGGCTGCGGCTCCAACAATTCCACTCCACAATATACCCTAACCCTTACGGCCTCTCCCACGGAAGGCGGAAGCGTGTCGCCTGCCGAACAGGTGTATGACAAAGGCAGCACGGCCGATATTACGGCAACCCCGAACCCCGAATGGGTGTTTGATCGCTGGGAAGGCGACTACACCGGCAGCAGCGCTTCGGCCTCGGTGACCATGGATGCCGACAAAGACATTACGGCTATCTTTGAAAAGAAACAGTACGCGCTCACCGTAAATACCAACGGACAGGGAACCGTAGACGAGCAGGTGGTCTCCAGCAAGCCCACCGACTACAACAGCGGTACAGAGGTAGAGCTGACGGCCAGCCCCGATGCCAACTGGGAGTTTGTAGAATGGCAGGGGGACCTAACCGGCACGGCCAACCCGGAGCAAATTACCATTGATGACCCAAAAGATGTTACGGCTGTGTTTCAGGAGAAACCTTTTTATCAGGCTCAAAATGGAGTAACCATTATTTGCGATGCGGCCAGCGTGGGCGATACCGGTACGATCAACGGTACTACCTACACCAAGCGCAACGTCGGCCAGATCACCCCGGCCAATGCCCCGACGACCTGTACCAGCGGCATTACGGATATGAGCAACTTATTTGATGGCGCCAGCTCTTTTAACGGAGACATCAGTCACTGGGACGTCGTCGGCTGTAACAGATATGAATGTCCTGATGTTTCGGTGGTGCCGGTTCTTTTACATGGAGATCTCAGCAGCTGGGATGTATCTCCAGTGTGACCAGACATGGGGGCTATGTTTCGCATATGCTCAGTTCCTTTAATCAAAGACCTCAACAGCTGGGATGTCTCCAGCGTAACGGATATGCGTGGGCATGTTTTAGTGCTAGTGCTAGCGGTAACTCGTCCTTTAATAGAGATATCAGTAGTTGGGATGTATCGTAGTGTAACTGATATGTCTGGCTATGTTTAGCAGAATGCAGTTACTTTTAATGGTGACCTTAGCAGTTGGAATGTAAGCTAGTGCAGCAAACATGAAAGGTATGTTTAATCGGTGCCTACATCCTTTAACCGGGAATGTAAGTAGCTGGGATGTAAGGAATGTGAAGAGTATGGTTCGGTATGTTTGAGGTGTGCACAGCGATTTAATGGAGATATTGCAGCTGGGACGTTTCAAATGTAACATAGTATGAGGTCTATGTTTAGCGGTCTTCAGCTTTCAATCAGGATCTAAATAGTTGGAATGTATCCTGTTCCGATATGTCTTCTATGTTTCAGAAAGCACCGGTTTTCAATGCCGATGTTAGCAGCTGGGATGTTTCAAATGTGGCTACTATGAACCGGATGTTTTTAGACGCAAGCTCCTTTAACCAGGATCTTAGTAGCTGGGATGTCTCTTCGGTAGCCGATATGAAGTTTTTATTTTCAGGCGCATTTACATTCAATAGTAATATCAGCAGCTGGGATGTGTCGTCTGTAACGGCTATGAATGGCATGTTTAGTGCAGATGCCTTCAATCAAGATATTGGTGGCTGGGATGTATCCAATGTAATCAGAATGAATAGCATGTTCAGTACGGCCAGTTCCTTTAACGGTGATATCAGCGGTCGGATGTTTCAAGTGTAACTGACTATGGGAAATATGTTCGATGGCGCTTCATACTTTTGACCGAGATCTTAGCGGTTGGAATGTGTCGAGTGTAACTGATATGGTTTTCATGTTTAATAACGCTTCATCCTTTAACCAAGATATCAGTAGCTGGTGTGTGAGTCAGATTGGTTCGGAACCTATCATTTTTTGATGACGGCTCCGGTTTTGATGGTAATACCAGTATTCAGCCACAATGGGGAACGTGTCCGAGTCCGTAAATAATATGAACAGATAATGGTACTATTGATGCCGGCTGTTGTTAAAGCAGCCGGCATCTACTTTTATAAAGTAATTCATCGTCAATGAGTCCTTTTACTTCATGCCGAGCCTTTGAACATCTATATCTCTTTTGCGATCCGTATCAAATCTTTATTAAAAGGCCGGTAATCTCGGACTTTTCTTTCATCTTGCCATTATTTTAACCCTTAAAGAAATTAATTGAAGTTGCTAAAATATTGGAGTCTATGAAATTCACCTGATAGTGTCTGCTAAAAATTTTGCCCAATATTAAGCTCTGGGATGAAACTCTTTATGCACCTGGTGTAGTAAAGAACGGTCAACATGGGTATAAATTTCTGTAGTGATGATGGAAGAATGTCCGAGCATTTCCTGTACGGCCCGAAGATCGGCACCGCCCTCCAGTAGGTGTGTGGCAAATGAGTGTCTGAAAATATGCGGATAAACGTTCTTTTCTATCCCGGCACGTACTGCGGCATCATTAACGATATTCCATATACTCATTCTGGACAATGGGTTTCCCCGCTGACTCAGAAAGATCTTGTTTTTTGATTTCTGTGGATCTTTATCACTTTTAAATTTAGGCCGCACTAATTCAATATAATGTTCCAGCGCAGACTGAGCTACTTCTCCAATAGGAACCAATCGCTCTTTATTACCTTTTCCAATTACGCGGATAAAGCCAATTTCAAAGAAAAGGTTATCCATTTCCAGGCTTGTTAACTCACTGACCCGCATTCCCGTGGCGTACAGGCATTCCAAAATGGCTGCATTGCGAATTCCCGCATCCGTTTCGCGATTCGGTGCATCCATAATTCGAGCAACCTCATCAGGGTTTAGTACCTCAGGTAAATCTTTTGCTTTTTTAGGCAGTTCAATAAGCTCAGCGGGATTAGCCTCAGCCAATTTCTCTACTACGGCAAACTCGTGGAAGCTTCTGATACTGGATACGTTACGGGCTACTGAACTAACAGATAAATCCATAGCACTTAGCTCTTCAAGGTAATTCTCTATGTGTTGAAGAGTTACGCCGCCCAGATCTTTGATTCGTAAATCTTCAGCAAGAAACCGCAGGTAGCGGGTCAGATCATTTTTATAAGATACTATAGAGTTCTGAGATAAGCCTTTTTCCAGCTTTATAAACTGTAAGTAAAGGTTTAATTCCTTTTCATAGTGCATATTTGGCATCAGGAATTTTGATAGTCATCAACCGGTGGTGAACTTTCTCCCTCACTGGGCTCAATTTTTGTTGGCTCTTTATCGGGCTGTGTTTTTGAGGACTTCTTTTCCTTTTTTTCATCCTCGGGGTATTCGACACGACTGTGATAAATGCCTACCAGTATATTCAAGAATGATTCTTTGATCGCCCGCAGATCCTGGAAGGTAAGTGGTGTCTTACTTAGCTGACCTTCGTACACCCGTTCATCTACCATTTTAGTAATCAGGTTTTCCAGTTTCTGGTAGTTGGGATCTTTCATAGCTTTAGAGGCTGCTTCTACACCATCTGCAAGCAGCAATATCCCGGTTTCTTTGGTTCTTGGAAGGGGGCCATCATACTTGAAATCCTCTTCCCGGATTTCATCTTTATCGGCATCAGCATTTTTTAGAGCTTTATCATAAAAGAACTTGATGGTAGAAGTCCCGTGATGTGTTTTTACAAAATCGATGATGATTTCAGGGAGTCCTTGCTCCTCCGCCATTTTTACGCCGTTACTAACATGTGCTTTAATGACCAGCGCACTCATTCGCGGTTTTAATTTGTCGTGTTCGTTGGCACCGGTTTGATTTTCAGTGAAATAGCCTGGGTTTTCCATTTTTCCAATGTCATGATAAAGTGCTCCTACACGGCATAGCAATCCATTAGCGCCAATATTGCCTGCCGCTGCCTCTGCAAGGTTGGCTACTTGCAAGCTGTGATGAAAGGTACCCGGGGCTTTGGTCATTAAATCTTTAAGCAAGGGGAGGTTGGTGTCACTAAGTTCGATCAGCGTAAAATCTGTGGTGACATTAAAACTTTTCTCAAAAAGTAATATCAGTGGGTATGTAAACAGGATAAAAATGGCATTGATTACCAAAAACTGCAGGTCAGTAAATAATTCGCCCCATCCTTCAAATCCCGTCATGTTAAAACCAATAATTACAACGGCATAACAGAGAAAAACAATGCCCGGAGTAGTGAAAAAGAATTGAGAACGTTTTTTAATATCCCGCACCGAAAATAATCCAAGACTACAGGCAACCGTGGTGGCAGTTACATATTCAAAATCATTACCGTTGATGAGACCGGTTAACAGTGCCAGCGTGATGGTTGATAGGAGTCCTACCCGAGAATCGAAAATAATGGTAAGTATGATAGGAGTGATGGCAGTTGGTACAATATAGGCAGAGATATTATCAAGTTCGTAAACAATAGAACTGCTTACACAAATAATACTCATGGCAATGAGTACAAGCAGCAGCATAGCATTATTTTCAAAAATGGATCTGCGGTAGAGATACAGATAGAAAAAGAAGATAGTTACAATTGCCAGAATGGCCAGCACATCACCGCCATAACGCAACCAGCGTTCCAAATTGCTGGCATTTTGGGCACGGGCATCAGCCAGACTTTTAAGCACGTTAGCACGGTCTCTGGTAACAATATCTCCGCGGCGAATAATTACCTGTCCCTGAGCAACAGCTCCTTTCGATGAAGAGATTTGCGAGAGCGCTTCATTAATTTTGGCCTGGGTTTCACTTTGGTTATAGATTAAATTTGGTCGTAGAACTTGGCTAAATATTTCATTAGCGGCATTGGCGACATCTTCATAGTAATTTCTGGTAAAGCGATAAGAGGCAAATTCGCGAGCTTCCTGTAAATCCCTGACATTTGCTAAATTTTTATTTTGCTCGGTACGCTTCTGCAAATCACGGATCGTAATTTCTTCGTAGCTTTGTTCTTCTTTGTTAACATTTATGATGCCGTCATCGAGAAGTTCTTCTACCAGTCCCTTCATGGAAGCTCTCAAATCATTACCAATAAATTCATTAACCGGTGCAGTCTTTGTTTCCGGTTGTTGATCTTCATTTGTTACCAACCAGTAATTCTCAAGAAGTGTATTCCAAGAGGCATCACTGATAGCAAGATTCGAAGTACTTTTGGCCTGTATAAAGCTGAGACTATCCTGTGTTATAGTATTTGTGTTATTTTCTTTAGAAGACTGCCACTGGGCATATTGTTGAAGTACAGGCTGCATATTTCTGAATACCGAATCAATGCGGCTTTCCATGATGATATCGGCATTTTGATTGACATGAAATATAGGCGCTGTAGTTTGGCGTACGGCCTCTCTTTCTTGCTGTATTTCTTCTGTACTTTTATTTATAGCAAAGTTGAAGGGAGCCGTTAAATCTTCTGCACGCCATGGTTCTCCAACGCTATAATTTGTGGGCCCTTTAAAAGAGGTTTGTGGCACGGAAAGAATGAGAAGCACTAAAAATGCTAAAATAATACCGGCACGAACGTATATATTGTGTTTAAGGGAAGAAGACGCTTCCTGTTGCTTTTTTCTCTCACCAATAATGGGTGCACTCGGGCTTTTCTTTCTTGCCAACCCTAATTTTTCCAGAATACTCATAATTCATCCTTCATTTTAAGCAAAAGCATATGCAGATATCAACGTACGGTCATTTAAAAAGATATCCGGCAAGAAATAATACCAACAGGTTGTGAGTTTACCAAAAGTGATTTGTTTCTCAAATTTTACGCTATTGCTGACTATTAATCATTTCGCGGAATTTGGATTCATTTAATTCTTTGATTTCTAATTCTCTGGCTTTATCCAATTTACTGCCTGCTGATTCTCCGGCCAGAACATAATCTGTATTTTTGCTCACTGACGAGGTGGTAGTACCCCCGTGCTGTTCAATAAGCTGGGTAGCTTCTTTTCTGGTGTAATTCTCCAAAGAGCCTGTAAGTACGATTTTTTTTCCTTCAAATACTGATGAAAGCTGCTTTTGTTCTTCCATCTCAAAATTGAGTCCATGCGATCGTAATACTTCTACTGTCCTGATATTCTTTTCATTGTTAAAAAAGGCTGCAACAGATTCCGCTATTTTAGGACCTATAGCATCAATTGCTGTCAGCTCTTCTTCAGAGCTTTCCATAATCTTATCCAAATTGCCTAGGGCTGATGCCAAATCTTTGGCTACCGTCTTACCTACAAAACGTATTCCCAAGGCATAAATAACTCTGTCCAGTGGCTGTTTCTTACTTTTTTCAATAGCGTCAATCAGGTTTTGGGCACTTTTTTCAGCCATGCGTTCAAGAGGCAGCAGCTGCTCAACAGTTAGTTCATATAAGTCCCCATAATTTTTAATTAATCCTTCACTAACCAACTGATCTACAACCGATTCGCCCAATCCTTCAATATCCATAGCATCGCGGGAGGCAAAATGCTCAATACGACTCCGAATCTGTGGAGGACACTGAGGATTTACGCATCGCCAGGCAACTTCATCACCCAGTTTAACCAATGGCTCATCACAAGCCGGACAGTGGTTAGGCATGCTGAATGGTTGGCCTCTGTCTTCACTATCGGGGTTTACTACGCTCAGTACCTGTGGTATGATTTCACCGGCTTTTTCAATTACAACTTTGTCTCCTACACGAATATCCTTACGAAGGATCTCATCTTCGTTATGCAGCGAAGCGCGTTTTACAGTAGTGCCTGCCAGCTCTACAGGATCTAATTCTGCTACAGGAGTAATCTTACCAAGACGTCCAACTTGTAAAGTGATGTCATTGATAGTGGTCGTAGCCTGTTCAGCTTCGAACTTGAAAGCTATAGCCCACCGTGGGGCTTTGGAGGTCGTTCCCAGCTCATCACGGAGGTGATCTTCGTTGATTTTTACTACAACACCATCAGTTTCGTAGGGTAACTTATGTCTCAACTGATCTGCTTCTTCAATAAAAGTATGAACCTCATTGATATTTGTACAGTGCTTAAAGTGTTCACAGACCGGTAAAGAATATTCTTGAAGCATTTCTATTTTTTGGTGCTGTGTTAAGCCTGCAGGGGGATCTTCCAGTAATAAATCGAAGCTAAAAAAGCGTATAGGCCGTCGGGCGACTTCACGAGGGTCCTGCATTTTCAATGATCCGGCTGTTGAATTTCTGGGATTGGCAAATACAGGCAATCCTTGTTCCTCACGATGTTCATTCATGCGTGCAAAAGCTTCTCGTTCCATATGGGCTTCACCACGTACTTCTACTACATTGGGATAATTTCCTTGAAGTTTGAGGGGAATATCATTGATGGTCTTAACATTTTGGGTAATGTCATCTCCCTGCTCACCATCGCCCCGGGTAGCTCCTAAAACCAACTGTCCGTTTTCATATCTAAGTCTTATTGAAGCACCGTCAAATTTAAGCTCGGCAAGATATGTATAGTTTGTATGCTCCAGGTTTTTTTGTACTCGTTGGTCGAATTCATTCAGTTCTTCTTCATTATAGGTATTGTCCAGACTGAGTAGCGGCGTAGGATGCTGAACTGTCGGAAAGTCACTGCTTGGCTCTCCACCTACACGCTGAGTGGGAGAAGCAGGATTCTGCAGTCCAAACTCTTGTTCTAGTTGTTCGAGTTCTTTAAGAGCTTCATCAAATTCTTTATCCGAAATGAAGGGTTGAGCATCCTGATAATAGGCTTCATTTGCCTGTTCGAGCAGATTTCGGAGTTCTGAAACCCGTTCTTTAGCCTCTTGCTTATTCATTAGAGCCTAATAAAAGTTTAATTAAAAATAGGGCGTTCTTTAATTGTAATGGGCTGGGGGACACTCAGTGAGTCGGGTGCTGTCTGTAGCCATCTTGAAGGCTCTTCTTCAAAGAAGGAGCGGTTTATCTCAACCATGCCGGTCTGTGAATTGAGGAATTGTTGTCGAAAATTTTCGACAACGTGGCCGTTAAATAAAATAGCCATTCTGCTGTATTGGCCTCGAAACTCAATATTATTTACAAACTCAAACCTGAAGGCTTCTCCCTTCTCAATCCAATATGGATTTAAGCTATCAAGGAGATCGGTGTTGACTCTCACCGGTTCAAGTTTATCATAGGCAGCATAAATAAGTAAGCTTAGTGTATCAGGTAATGTTTCTGCTCCATCGCTGCCGCGAGTAAGCTCACTGTTACTCGATGAAGCTGGTTCAGTTAAGTTGAGTTGCAGGCTATCCGGATTAACAGCAGGCTGGGTTGTTTCATTTTGAGTTACCTGCTCATCACCGGTTGGCTCACCTTCATAGAATTGATACCAAGCTACGGCAGCAGCTCCAACAACAAAAACTGCCAAAATAATTACACCCACCCACATACGTGATTTTGATTCAATGGGAGTGAATTTCCTTCCCATATTTGCCCAATCCACGGTATTTATAGATGGAGGAGTAGCTGAACTTGACGATGAAGATTCCTTTTGGGACTCGCTTTCTTTTTCAGCTTGGGAAAATTCAGGAGAATGATCGTGCACCATATCTCCGCCACCCGTATCCTGTCTGCTTCCAGGGGTATCATATTGAAAAGAAGATCGCCGCTCAATATCAGTATCGTTTAACAGGCTTCCTTTATACTGCCCTTTTTGCACCAGATCCAAGGCGCGGACAATACGTTCGTTTTCAATACCGACTGCTTTGGCATAGCTGCGCACATAACTTCTGGTATAGGTATTATTCTCGTTTATTCTTTCAAAGATAGAATCATCTTCAATAGATTTGAGAATGCTGACCGGTATTTTCGTCTTTTGTTTGAGGTCTTCAATACTCAAGTCCCTCTCGATACGTATTGAAGCCAGATCATTTCCAAGTGAGGCCATAGTAAAAAATCACCAATTAGATTATAAGTGCTACAAATTTATCCCACAGATTAAGATAAATCTAAGTAATTATAATGGGTGGTGAAAATTTTTTGTAAATAGAAAAAATGTAAGGTTTATAGCTTTAATGAGTCATACCAGAAAATAGGATCAATAATGCTTAAGAAGATTATTAATACAACAAAAGAAATTGGTAGAGGAATTAGCAGCATAGCTTTTCCAAGCGTTTGTATATGCTGTGGGCTGGAGACAACAGAACGAGACCGCCAGCTTTGTTCTTTTTGTAAAGAAGAGCGATTTGTGGATGCCAATCCCGAAAACAAACACGTTTCCAGTGATGTGTTACTCCCTGAAATTGTATCTATACAGCACGCCCTTTGGGAGTTTGACAAGGGGGGAGTCCTTCAGGACTTGATGCATTACCTGAAATATGAGCGGCTTACAGGTATTGGATATGAAATTGGAAGGCTTGTGGCGCGCAGAGCCATGAAGCATCCTGCGCTTCAGTCGTTGAAGGAAAGTAAAGATGTCATTTTGGTACCCGTACCGCTGCATTATCTTAAGTTTAGAAAACGGGGCTTTAACCAGGCTTTTATGATTGCTCAAGGGATGCAAAGCATTCTTAAAACACCCATCTGTAAAATTGATTCGGTAATACGTCAAAAGAATACTAGTACACAAACAGGTTTTACTATTGAAAAGAGGATCTCTAATATTAAAGATGCTTTCAGAGTAAATAAACCGGAAGCATTTAAAGATAAAAGAGCGGTAATTGTAGATGATGTTTTTACCACCGGATCAACTACTTTTGAACTTGCCCGAACCCTGGCTGATACAGGAATAAGTGATACTATTATTTTAACGGCTGCCCAGGCGTGATAAAAATTCACTTTTTCCAAAAAGAAGGATACCTTTTGCCTATGGAAAAATATACCCCTCGTGGAAATAAGGAACTATTCCTGGAAACAAAATTGGGTATTGTTACCCGAACCGGTCAGTGGTTTCATACTACGCAGGAAGCTATTGAAGAATTTGCTCCCGGGCTACTGCAAGAGTACGATATTTCCACTCTTATCAAAGATGCGTTGGCCTGGGTTAGAAGTGCAGACAGCCTTTCGCTTACGCTGCTCATGATTTTATTATTTCTGGTGAACCCATGGCTGGCTGCGCTGGCAACATTAAGCTTTCACTGGATCTGGTACAATTTTAAAAGCAGTCTGGTAAACCGCTTTTTTGGTAAACTCTTTTCATATATGAATAAGGATGCTTATCTGTTGGTAATTGCATTTACCGGCCTTAGCATGATGGGCATTCAAGAACAATACTTAGCTCTTGGAATAGGAGTAATATTTTTCTTTTTGTTAAAAATTGGTTTGTTAAATATGCTTTGGGATCGTCTTTCTGCTACAAATAATCAAAGGCTTTCCTTGAACGATCGCGTCCTGAAAATGGTAATCATCAAATATGCTATTTACGAAGGAATTGCACCTCCGTCAGTTCAAACAATGGAAGACAAAATGTGGCAAATGACAATGCGAAGAAAAAAAGGGAAAGACTAGTTTGAGTACTACCAGGATTTTTATAGCACGTCATGGCGAAACAGAATATAATCGTCTTAATCAAATGCAGGGTCGGGGAATTAATAAGCCACTTAACAAAAACGGCCGAATGCAGGCCAAAGCCATCGCTGATTTTTTAGGTTCTGAATCTATTGATCACATTTTTTCAAGTAGCTTGATGCGTTCCATGGAAACGGCAGAAATTATTGCATGGAGTTACCGTAAAGAATACAAATATTATCCTGAACTTGATGAAATGGATTTTGGGTATCTTGAAGGTCATTCTGCTGAAGAAATTCAATCTGATTTGGATGAAATACATGCCAAATGGAGTTCTGGGAAGGTAGACTTTGCACCCAAAGATGGCGAAAGTCCTGTGGAAGTTTCCAACCGCATTTTATCTCGAACAAGTAAGATTATTGAGGAACACGGAGGCTCAAATATTTTGTTTATCTTGCATGGCCGTTCAATCCGTATTTTACTTTCAGAATGGCTGGGATATGGCCTCGAAAACATGCATAAAGTTACGCATTCAAACGGGGCTTTGTACCATTTGGAACACACTGCCGGGCAGTTTGAGCCGGTTTATTTACATGAGACCGAACATTTAGATGACCTGAGTATTAAAGACAAATAGAGAAGATTTATGAGTGAAAAGGTTAAAAATATGTTCGCCGATATAGCAGATGACTATGACAGGGTGAATTCCATCTTGTCATTTGGAGTGCATCATGCGTGGCGAGCAAAAACAGTACAGCTCAGTGGAGCCAAGCCCGGCGACCATGTGCTAGACTGTGCTACAGGAACCGGCGACCTTGCGCTTGAATTCAAGGAAAAAGTAGGAGAAGAGGGCTATGTGCTGGGCACAGATTTCTGCAAAGAGATGATTGAGCTTGCACCGGATAAAGCAAAAGAGCAGAATCTGCAGGTAGATTTTGAAGTAGCTGATGCTATGGACTTACCCTATGATGATAATCGGTTTGATATTGCAAGTATTGCTTTTGGTATTCGTAACGTAGATGAACCTGTTACAGCACTTAAAGAACTCGCAAGAGTGGTAAAAACAGGTGGAAATGTGGTAGTGCTGGAGTTTGGTCAGCCCAAAGGAATCATGAAATATCCTTATGAATTATACAGTCAGTTTATCATGCCGGCTGTAGGTGGATTGATCAGTGGAAACCGGGAGGCTTATACTTATTTACCTAAAACGAGTGCAGAATTTCCTGCAGGCGACAAATTTGTTACATTAATGGATCAATCGGGAAGTTTCACCAACAAAACATTTAAAAAGCTAACCGGCGGTATTGCATATATTTACGTTGGTACGGTAAAGTAAAAATGATTATTTAATTGAAATTTTAATATCCAATTATTTATGTCAGTAATCACAATTGAAGAAATAAAAGAGCTTCTTCCACATCGCTATCCATTTTTATTAGTTGATCGTGTTTTAGAATACACTGATGATAGAATTGTTTCCATCAAAAATGTTACCGTTAATGAAGAATTTTTTAATGGTCATTTTCCGGGTCGCCCTCTTATGCCTGGTGTATTGCAGGTAGAAGCATTAGCCCAAAGTGCATGTCTGCTGATGATGAAAACGAGTGTTGAAGATCCTGATAAAAACTTGATTGTTTTTTCCGCTATAAAAAGTGCAAAGTTTCGTCGTTCGGTGGTTCCAGGAGATCAGTTAAAAATGGAAATTAAATTGTTAAGTCAGCGTCGAAATTTTACAACGATGGAGGGCAAGGCTACCGTTGATGGCGAGCTTTGTTGTGAACTCGAAGCTACAGCTGCGGTTGTATCCAGAGAGGAAGAATGAGCACACAAAAATCATCCGACCGGCCCGTTAAAGTAACTACTCAAACCGTTGTTGATATGAAAAGCAGCGGTGAAAACATAAGTATGCTTACGGCTTATGATTATACGATGGCGCGAATTATTGATGCTGCCGGCATTGATGTTATACTGATAGGTGATTCTGCCAGCAATGTTATGGCCGGCCATGAAACGACCGTTCCTATGACTTTGGACCATATGATTTATCATGCTTCGTGTGTGGTACGTGGAGTAGATCGAGCGTTGGTTATTGCTGACCTTCCCTTTATGAGTTACCAGGTTACATCTAAAGAAGCTCTGATAAGTGCCGGACGAATGATGAAGGAAGCCGGCGTACATGGGGTCAAGCTGGAGGGAGGTAAATATATAGTTGATACAGTTCGCAAAATTGTAAATGCAGGAATTCCTGTTATGGGGCATCTGGGACTTACCCCACAAAGCATCTATCAATTTGGAACCTATAAAGTTCGTGCTACTGAAGATACGGAAGCCAAGCAGCTTATTGAAGATGCCAAGAACCTGGAGAAGGCCGGATGCTTTTCGTTGGTATTAGAAAAAATTCCGGCGGAGCTGGCAAAGAAAGTGACAGCAGCAATTTCTATCCCAACTATAGGCATTGGTGCCGGACCTGATTGTGACGGACAAGTACTTGTAACACATGATATGTTGGGACTTAACAAAGAGTTTAATCCCCGATTTCTCCGCCGATATGCCGATATGCATACCGATATGACAGATGCTGTACAATCATACATCAAAGATGTAAAGTCTGGCGATTTCCCTAATGAAGATGAGCAATACGGCTAATTTTAAATGATGAATTCTAGGTTTTGAATGTTATATAATTTAATATTCAAAACTTAATTGAAAATATCTTTATGAGTAAAGCTGATAAACCCTTAATTCTAGTTTGTAATGATGATGGCATATTTTCTCCGGGTATTAAAGCGTTGGCTGAGGTAGCTTCTGAATTCGGAAATGTAGAAATTATTGCTCCCGACCGACAGCAAAGTGCCGTGGGTCATTCAGTTACTGTCTCAACACCATTGCGCTCTCGTTCTTTTCAGATTGATGGGAAGTTTAATGGACAGGCCGTGACCGGAACGCCTGCTGATTCTGTAAAGCTTGGTCACGATCAGCTTTTGGATCAAAAACCGGACTTGGTTGTCAGTGGTATCAATCATGGTAGCAACGCAGGAATTAATATTTTGTATTCGGGAACCGTAAGTGCAGCAACTGAGGGAACTATTCTGGGCTATCCTTCGATTGCCGTAAGCTGTACTGATTTTGATGAAGATGCTGATCTAAGCGGTTCTAAAGATGCCGCCCGTAGAGTTATTCGCTATGTTTTGAATCAGGGACTTCCAAAAGGAGTAACGTTGAACTTGAATGTGCCCGCCGGTCCGTTAAAGGAGATAAGATGGACAAGGCAGGCGAACAGCCGTTATGTGGAGGAGTTTGAAGGTCGTGTAGATCCCAATAATCGATCTTACTACTGGCTGACCGGTCGTTTGCAACTGCTTGATGAAGGAGAAGATTTAGACATTAACGCTTTGGAAAAAGGATATGCTTCACTTACACCTATCCAATATGATATGACGGCCTATACACTGCTTAAGAATTCGGATGATATCAAGCTTTGAGCTAGTGCCCCTTTTCTTGCAGATGATTCAATACCTCCAGCCAGAAAGTACGGAATAACGGCTTGCGATCTTCTTTTATTCTCAGGTTCATTTGCTCAAGGTGCGAAAGATTGCTGGTTTTGATGTGTTCGCCCCACTTTGAGCTTTCCACTGAAACCATTCCATCATTAATACCTTCCTGCTCAAAGATGTGATTGTTTTGAAAACGATTGACTACAGTGATAGGTTGATTGGTGCCTTTACCAATAGCTGAGCTAAACGAGTAGTAGGGCACATCGTCAGAATCCGGCGTATTAGGGTTGAAGACTTCTTGTACATAGTTTCTTGTCAGTTGTTTTGCTGATCCCACAGAGTCACTTTTGCCTTCAGGGAAAATACGGTTGCCCATCCAGTCTAAAAAATCAGCCAGCTTATCTTTAATAGCGTCCGGTGTTTTTAAGGTAAGCTCTGCAAGGCTGGTACCACGATGTGGTGTGCTCACAGTGGTTAATGAGGCAACTTTATCACTGATTGCCAAATGTGAAAGAGCATAGCGAATATCCAGTCCACCCATACTATGGGCTACAATATTTACCTTCTCATAATTAGAATCGGCTACAAGTGTTTTAATGACTTCCACCCAGCTTTCTGCACGAATTTCAATTTTTGCATAGGGCACAATGTTAGGGGCAAAGGCTAGCACATTATGAGTACGCATTAGCATAGCTACATCATAAAGAGGGGAGGGTTTAACCAATGAAGCAATGGCACCATATCCATGACAAAGAAGTACCGGATATTTAATCTCAATGGGTTCGGGGTCTGGAAAACGAGTAAGCTCAAAGCGTTTCAGGAGCCTATCGGTATCAAAGCGATCTATCATCAGTTAAAGTGTTGTCGTTTGGGTGGTACAATTTCTAATCCGGATTTTTTAAAATCACTGAGTCCGTTTTTTAGCCATTCAAGAGATTCTTTATTCCCCATTACAATTGCTGTCGGTTGTTCAAAGCTGGCTGCTTGTTGGGCAAACTTGTTTAGTTCCTGCATAAAAGCAGCGCGCCCTAAATCTGA
This sequence comes from Balneolaceae bacterium, assembly GCA_034521755.1. Classification (GTDB taxonomy): domain Bacteria; phylum Bacteroidota; class Rhodothermia; order Balneolales; family Balneolaceae; genus JAXHMB01. The sequence continues at coordinate 603,419 of JAXHMB010000003.1, read as the reverse complement.
ATCCAGTAATATAGCATTACTGGCATCAATATATTCAAGATTAGTTTTTGAAAACATCTGTCGATATTCATCCACCAAATCATTTGTCAAGTTTTTGAAGCTAAGTACTCCGGCGTTGGGCACAGCATCCTGCAAGTGTTGAAGCTTAGGCAGCATTCGGGATGATATAGATCCCGGAATGTTATTACCATTCTCATCCTGAAGCCAAAACAGGACATGAGGATATTTTTCCTGAAGTTCAGACTTAAGCTGGTTGGCCTCCATGGGATTTTTAACAATCAGCGCTATAGAAATGGGTTCTCCAAAAGAGATGACTTGATCTAATAGTTCATCTGCCGGTACTTTATCAAAAGCGACAAGAATACTTCCAAAATTTCTGTTGAGTGTAAGTTCAGGATCTGTCGTCAAGGTGATAGACCTGAATACAGTTTGATCATACAGTAAATGAATGCGAAAATCTTTATGCGGAAAGATGACATCAGCCGGTGTGCGAACATCATAGTCATAAAAGGTGCGATTCAGCTCATTATGCAGCTGTGTTTTTGAAAATCCAGGTGGAACATTGATGGTATATTTCTTTCGGGATAGATTGGAGTCGACAGTAATAGTTTGTACTCTAATTTGATTGTCAAGCACATTGAACTTATAAAGATCATTTAGGATCAGCGAGTCGGCTTTGGCAAAAGAGGTTAGGGATTGGGAAGAAGGGGCAGATGTGTAAGCCAATAAAAAGCCACTGATGATGCAGGAGATAAGGAGCAATGCTGCAATGATTCTTTTTTTCTTTTTCTCTTTCAAGGCCCGGTTCTTTTCAGTTAAATAAAGCGATTAATTATAGGTTATTTTCATCAGGAATTCTAAGTATAATCTGATTGAGATGGTAGATAAGAGTTACGAATCGGCTGATTTTTTCTCGATATTCTCACGAAATGTAAAATGGTGAATCCTAAAGGGCAATGAGTTACATATTTCAAAAGGTTAAAACGGATGAACAAATTAATGCTTTTCATGAGCTGCCATTTCGTATTTATGAAAATAATGATGTGTGGGCTCCTCCATTTAAGTTTGAGATTGAGCGAATCTTTGATCCCCAGATAAACAATTTTTTCAACAAGGGTGAATGTGAACGGTATTTGGTAATAAGGGACCAGCGTGTAGTTGGCCGGTTTGCTGTGATGAATACTCCGGATCGGGACAAAGTGCTGGATCCAACGATGGGCGGGCTCGGTTTTATAGAAATGGAGAATGATGCCGGACTGGCAGAAGCCATTATTAACTATGCTAAAGACTGGCACACGAAGAGAGGATACCATGCTATGCGAGGTCCTATTAACTTTGGGGAGAACGATACTTACTGGGGACTACTGGTAGAAAATCATGAGGCGCCCCCTGTTTATGGGATGTTTTATCATCAACCATATTATAAAAAGTTGCTTGAATCTACAGGAGCCCGGAAGCTCGATGATCACTGGAGTTATAAGCGAGATTTCTCTGAGCCCTTACCCGAGCGCATGGTTCGCATTACAGAGCGCATTGAAAGTCGTAATGATATAGAGCTTCGTCCCATTGATCTAAAAAATATTTACAGAGATGCCAAATACATGCGGGAAATTTATAATGATGCCTGGAGCGAACAGGAGATTGAGGGGCGGGATGATCAATTTACGGAGCTTACAGAAGAGACAATGATCCAGCTGGTAGATAAGCTCAAACCGGTTATTATACCGGAAAGCGTGTTGCTGGCCTTTGTTGATGGAGAACCGGCTTCATTTATTGTTTGTGTACCCGACCTGAATGAAGTTTCTAAAGAAACAGGAGGCAAGCTAAGATGGTGGCATTATCCCAAGCTTTACTGGTTTAAACGGCGCGCAAAACATTTGCGTACGCTTGTTTATGGAACACGACCCAAATTTAGAAAAATGGGACTTGAAGCCTTAACGTTTACCCGAGGTATTCAATACACATACGAGGCGGCACCCTCTCTGGAATATTTAGAAGGGGGATGGGTTAGTGAAAAGAATTGGTTGATGCAGAGAAGTTTAGAAGCTCTTGGCTGCCATCATTACAAAACTCACCGTACTTATAAATGGGTATTTTAACCCGAATTATTCACGAAGGTGGTATAATTTATCGGTTAAGCCATTGTTTTTGTTTTAATAACAGAAAATAATTAGTAGCCCACATTTGGGTCATTGCCCGGGGCTACGAAATTTACCTGCATGCTACGTTCGATGAATCAGTACGCTCGAACGTACCTGCAGGGACGCTTCCGCGGCTCATTCTCCCATTCGCCTTGCCTGCAACCAAATTTCTTGGTGAATAATCCGGATTAATGTGTGAAGATGTGCTCTAAGGCCTCTCTGGCAATCTTTTTTTTGGTGCCGGACAGCTTCTTCTCTTTATCCCTGCCAAGAATATGGATAGTGTTGGTGTCTACTTCAAAGCCGGAATCTTTTTCAGAGAGTAAATTGGCGATTATCCAGTCGGCATTCTTTTTATCTAACTTTTGTGTAGCATTTTCTAGCAGGTTCTCTGTTTCCATGGCAAAACCAATAAGCACCTGCCCGTTCGATTTATGTTTACCCAGCCATGCTAAAATATCCGTAGTTGATTTCAGTTTAATTTCTGAAGAAGAGCTGCTTGAGTTCTTCTTTATTTTTTGATCGTGATAATTGGCAGGAGTGAAGTCTGAAACAGCTGCAGCCATAATTATGACGTCACTCTCTTTATGTTTCTTGACAGCATTGAAAAGCTCATTGGCATTTTCAATAGCGATGGTTTGCATATTCGGGGGCAGGGGAACAGATATAGGTCCGTGAATAAGCGTGACTTCAGCACCGAGCTCTCTTGCTGCTTCAGCCATGGCTATCCCCATTTTCCCTGAGCTTGGATTAGAGATAAATCGCACTGGGTCGATATGTTCGCGGGTAGGTCCGGCAGTTACAAGTACTTTTTTCCCCGCTAATGGTCCTTTAACTTTTTTTTTAGAGAGGATAGAGGAGGCTTTTTGTAAAATACTTTCAGGTTCAGGAAGTCTTCCTTTTCCTTCGAGGCCGCTGGCTAAGTACCCCTTTTCCGGCTCCAAAATATGATATCCAAAATCCTGTACTTTATGCAGATTCTCTTTGGTGGCTGGAGCTTCGAACATCTCACCGTCCATTGTGGGACAAATGAGAATAGGACATCGCGAAGCCAGTACCGTTGAAGTGAGCATGTTATCTGATAGCCCGTTAGCAATTTTAGCCAGCGTATTTGCAGTACAGGGGGCAATCACAAATAAATTAGCCCACTCTCCCCATTCAATATGACGAATCCAGGCATCACCGGTTGCCTCAGATTCTGGAAAGATTTCTACAGCTACATCGTGTTTTGAGAGAGAGGAAAAAGTTTCAACGCCGACAAATCGTTTGGCTGATGGAGTCATGGTTACACGCACTTCTGCTCCTTCCTTTTGGAAGGCACGTAAAAGAAAAGCAGCCTTGTAGGCTGCAATTCCACCAGTTACTCCTAAAATAATCCGTTTGCCGGATAACATAACTTATACTTCGTCTTGAGGATAACGGAAATAAATTTGTCCGTTACGCATTTCATCAACGGCGCGCTGAGTTGCGTGAGGAAGTGCTTCAAACTCTTTAGAAATATTTTCCTGTTCCTCGTTAAAAGAAAACTCATCTTCGTCTTCAAAGCCTTCAAAATACTTCAGTTTTTCGTCCAGTTGAAGCTTTTCCTGTGCTGCAAGCTGACGAGCGCGTTTGGACATAATCACAATCAGTTCATACTGATTTCCTGTGTCCTTATTCAGCTTCTCAATATCTAATGTTTTAATCGGCATAATGCTTTAACTCAATATTATTCATTAATAAATGATCCAACGATTGTTTCCACCTGTTTACAAGCGGTTTCTAAATCGTTATTTGTGACAACGAAATCAAACTGTTTAGCGTATGTAATCTCTTTTTCAGCTCGCTCTAATCGGGTGGCTAATGATTCATCATTTTCTGTGCCACGATTGGTTAAGCGCTTTTTTAATTCCTCTAATGAGGGAGGCTGAATAAAGATAGAAACGCAATCAGAGCCGTACATTCCTTTAACATTCAAGGCTCCTTTCACTTCAATGTCAAGCAAGGGAAAATACCCACTTTCTATCAGTTTATCAACTTCAGAACGAAGGGTACCATAGCGGTACTCACCATAGAATTCTTCCCATTCTAAAAATTCATTTTTTTCGATCTTTTCATCAAACTCTTTCCGGCTGATAAAGAAGTAATCTTTACCATCTTCTTCGCCCTCACGAGGTTTGCGGGTAGTGGCTGAGACCGAGAAGCGGACCTCTGGAAATCGTTTTAGCAAAAATTTGGCAATACTGGTTTTACCGGCTCCACTTGGAGCTGTAATAATAATCAGTTTATTGGAAGAGTTGTTACTCAACGTTCTGTACCTGTTCTCTTATTTGTTCAAGACTTTCCTTGGCATGAACCACATGCTGAGATATTTCTGAATTATTGGCTTTAGAACCAATGGTATTGATTTCACGGTTGATTTCCTGGCTCAAGAAGTTCAGTCTTCGTCCTACAGAACCATTTTCCTGTACGGCTTGACGAAAGAATTTAAGATGAGATTGCAGTCGCACCAACTCTTCTGTAATGTCCATCTTGTCGACTAAAATAGCGACTTCCAGCTCCAGCCTTTCCGGGTCAAGTGAGTCATCGTCAACCAAGGACTGAATACGTTCCAAGAGTTTATCCCGGGCCTCATCAGGCTTCCCGTGGGTCAGTTCCTGTCCTGGTGAACATTTCTGATCAATATCGATCGCTCAGCTTCCATGCAATGATCGTTTTCAAGCTGCTGCCCTTCTTGCTTACGCATGGTAATGAGCTGCTCAAGTCCATCCTGCACAGCTTTTTGAGACAGCTCCCAAATAGTATTAATGACTTCTTCATCCTGTTCCCGTGAAACAAAAATTTCATTGAAATTCATCAGGTCTTTCAGTGAGACCGGCTCTTCAATGCCAGCGGCTTTTTTCAGGTTGTTTAAAAGCTTTGTGTATCCTTCTACGAGCTTCGGATTTATAGTGACATCGGGCTCTCCTGTGTCTGATTTGTCAACGCGAATGTTTGCATTAAGCTTTCCACGACTGATATGTTCCTGAATTTGCTCTTTCAGTTCAAGCTCTTTCTCTTGTATCACCTGTGGCATGCGAATGCTGATATCCAGGTAGCGACTATTTACTGATTTGAGCTCAACGGTCACGGATATGCCATCAGAGGAAGCTTCACCGCGCCCAAAACCGGTCATTGAAATGATCATATAAAATCTTTTGAATGATTATTGAATGAGCCAAATATATAAAAGTAGCTCACAGATTAAAAAGCCCGCTATTTCAGAACTTTTTCTTTAACCCTATTTGCCAGTGCTTCTGCTTGATCAACACTTTTTCCTTCCGAATAAACTCGAATTATAGGTTCTGTATTTGACTTTCTGAGATGCACCCAGCCATCTTCAAAGTCCGATAACGCCATCCGTAGTGTCGATCTTTTCATCACCAAATAGGTGCAGGGCTTTTTCAAGTAAGGCATCTCCATCTACGTCTTTAAGCTGTATCTTAGACTTCTATCATCACGTAGTCTGGTAAGCTTTCTCTGTATGCTGAGGCAGAAACATTTCGCTCTGCAAGTAATTGAAGTATCATAGCTGTTCCCACCAAAGAGTCACGGCCGTAGTGCAAGTCAGGGTTGATGACTCCACCATTTCCTTCACCGCCAATTACTGCATCCACTTCCTGCATTTTCTTCACAACGTTGATTTCACCCACTGCCGAGCGATGGCATTGTTGTCCGTGTTTTTTGGCAATATCTTCGGCCACCCGGGATGATGAGAGGTTGGTAGCACAAGCACCGGGATTTTTTTCGAGCATAAAATCAAAGGCCGCAGCCTGTGTATATTCTTCCCCAAACAGGGTGCCCTTATCTGTTACCAGTGCCAGCCGGTCTGTATCAGGGTCGGTAACTATTCCAATATCACATTGCTTTTCTTTAACCAGTGTACAAATATCTTGCAGGTTTTCCGGCAGCGGTTCGGGATTATGAGCAAAAATTCCGGTCGGGGCTTCATTGATAGTATGAACTTCGCTAACTCCCAGCTCTTCAAGGAGTGAGGGTATGCTTACACCTCCGGTTCCATTTACAGGATCAAGTGCAACTGAAAAGTTAGCCAAAGCTATTTTGTCAGCATCAATGTAAGGAAGTTGAAGAATTTCACTGATGTGATGCTCAAGGGCTCGCTTATCTTCTGTTACACTGCCAATGCCTTCATATTGCTGATAGTTAAAATCCTGGCTTTCGCTTATTTCAATCACCTTTTTACCCTGATCAGCATCGAGAAACTCACTTTTTTCATTCAATAATTTTAAGGCATTCCATTCAGCCGGATTATGGCTCGCAGAAATTATGATTCCGCCGGCCGCTTTATGCTTCAGTACAGCCATGGCTACGGTCGGTGTTGGAGCGATGCCTACTTTTATGACGTCACAGCCAACCGATTGGAGGGTTGCTACAACTAGGTCTTCACAGATTTGCCCGGTAACTCGTGTATCTCTTCCAACGATCACCGTACCTCCTTTCAGCCAGGTTCCATAAGCGGCAGTAAAACGGGTTAAGTTTTGAGGTGTGAGATCAGTTCCATATATGCCCCGGATGCCGGAGACAGAAATCATCAATGCCATTTCAGGTTATCTTTCAGTTTTAAAATTCTTATTCAATTAATATTTAATTATTTCTTTTCCGGCTGCCATGTTTCTTCAGCAGTTCCGGCATGTTTGTTTTCATAGCGTGCCAATACAAACAAAAAATCGGAGAGACGATTTAAAAATTTGATGGTCTCATCCGATACTTTTTCTTGTTTGCTGCAAGCGACAGTTGCTCGCTCAGCTCTCCGACATACTGTGCGTGCAACATGCAGGGTAGCACCGGCTTCAGCTCCTCCGGGCAATATAAAGTTTTTGAGAGGCTCCAGGTCTTCTTCCATCTTATCGATGGCTTCTTCTAAAAAAGCAATTTCTTCCTCCTCCAAATTCTGTCGATGCCTGTCTTTGATTGAGGGAGGAGTTGCCAAATCTGCTCCTAAAACGAATAGCGATTCCTGAACCTTTTTGGCCCATTTGGTTCCCTTTGGGCTAAGGGAATAACTGGCAGCCAGTCCAATCACAGAGTTGAGTTCATCAACAGTTCCATAGGCTTCAATTCTTGCAGAGGATTTTGAGACACGGCTGCCTCCAAAAAGGGAAGTCTGGCCGGAGTCTCCTTTTTTTGTGTAAATTTTCATGATTACTCACTTCATTTCTTTTGCTTGAACATATCCAATTCTTCGCGAAATGATGATATATAGATAATCCTTTTTAAGGATGTTGGCTTCGATGCCTAAATGGGCTGATTTTCGAACAGTTTCTAAAAATGCATCCGCTTTTTTCTGAGGACATCCCAAAACGAGTGTCACATTTTCCAAATACACCGATTCAATCTCTTTTAGTTCAAATTGGTGTATCCATTGCTCAATGGTGTTTTGTTCTGAATAAGGATAAGAAATTTCAACTTTCTGAATGAGCTGTATTTCTTTCAAATTTGTTTGATCCAGACATAATTCTGCACTTCTGCCGTAGGCTTCAATGAGTCCTGATTTACCTAGGTTGGTACCGCCATAATAACGCACAACAATAATTCCGGTGTTTATTGCATCATAGGACTTCAATTGGTTTAGGATTGGGAGCCCGGCAGTGCCTCCCGGCTCACCGTCATCCTGTGCAAATTCTTCGAGTTCAACCGGGTTTATTCTCCAGGCATAACAATGATGTGTAGCATCGGGATACTTTGATTTGAGCTCATCAAGTCTTTCCTCAAATTGGTCCTTATTTTTTACGGGGAAGAGGTGACCCATAAATTTGGATCCTTTTTCCCGAAAGGTGGACGTTGATGTTATTTGTGCCATTTTCATAGAGCGAAGGTAAAAAGCCTTTGGATGAATTCAGAATCAGATCGATGTAATTTAGACTTTTTCTGAATTGGTTTTTGTAGTACGTACCAACCAATTTACCTTGCCTTTTTACGGATTTCGCCTCATCTTCACAGCCTTGGAACGAGCACTGCAGCCACGACGTTGGTGCAGTAGATTTAACAGATCAGATTAATTTATTTTATATCGCGATGCCATCACTTCTTAAAGCGCTTAAATCCCAGGTTGGACGCAAAATTCTTACCGGAGTTACCGGAGTTGCACTTATTCTTTTTATCATCACTCACTTGGCCGGGAATTTGACACTTTTTGGTGAAGCCCAAGCTTTCAACAAATATACGTATGCTCTCGAAAGCCTGGGCTGGATACTGTATATACTGGAAGCGGGCTTGGCATTTTTATTTTTACTACATGCCTATATTGGTATTTCTATCTGGTGGAATCGCAGAAAAGCACGTCCTGAAGGTTATGAAAAGTATCAGACGAAAGGCGGGCCTAGTCACCAGAGTTGGGCATCTCGCAGTATGATTTTTACCGGTATTGTGCTACTGGTATTTCTGGTAATCCATATTGATACATTTAAGCTGGGTGATACCGCCATGATTTCTGTTGATGGTACGCAGATGCGTGATCTTAAAGCATTGGTTATTGATACCTTTTTAAATCCGGTATATACTTTTGGTTATACGTTTGTGATGATCTTGTTGGGATTTCACCTTAAGCATGGATTTTGGAGTGCATTTACTTCGCTTACTATGAAGCACAAAAAGTATTCTGCCGCTATTTACACCGTGGGTATTGTTTTCGCTGTATTGATGGCTGTTGGATTTTTATTTATTCCGCTTTATATCTATTTCACCGGCGGACAAGGAGTATTAATTTCTTATTAAATAGACTTAACAAATCTGCCAGATTTTTGAAACCTGGCAGATTTTATTAAAACTTGGAAAGCTATTATGAACTTAGATTCAAAAGTTCCTTCAGGACCACTTGAAGACAAATGGTCAAATCATTTAAATGATATCAAGCTTGTAGCACCCAACAATAAGCGCAAGCATGATATAATTGTAGTGGGAACCGGACTTGCCGGTGGATCTGCTGCTGCAACGCTCGCTGAATTGGGATATAATGTAACCAGTTTTTGTATTCAGGATTCTGCACGTCGTGCTCACAGTATTGCTGCCCAGGGAGGAATTAATGCAGCTAAAAATTATCCCAATGACGGAGACAGTATCTGGCGCCTGTTTTATGATACTATTAAAGGCGGCGATTACCGCTCACGTGAGTCCAACACCTATCGTTTGGCACAGATCTCTAATGAAATTATTGATCAGGCTGTAGCTCAGGGAGTTCCTTTTGCACGTGAATATAGCGGACTTCTTGCCAACCGATCTTTTGGAGGTGCCCAGGTTTCCCGAACATTTTATGCGCGTGGACAAACTGGTCAGCAGTTGTTACTCGGAGCTTACCAGGCTATGATGAGGCAGATTGACGAAGGTAAAATTGACTTGCATACCCGTCACGAAATGCTGGATTTGGTGATTGTTGACGGAAAGGCCCGCGGCATTATCACCCGGGATCTAGTGTCCGGAGAAATTAAGCGCTGGATGGCAGATGCTGTTGTATTGTCCACCGGTGGTTATGGCAATGCATTTTACCTTTCTACCAATGCAAAAAATTCAAACGTAACTGCTGCCTGGCGATGCCATAAACGTGGTGCGGCTTTTGCAAATCCATGTTATGTACAGATTCACCCGACCTGTATTCCTGTATCCGGTGATTATCAGTCTAAGTTAACCTTGATGAGTGAGAGTCTCCGAAACGATGGCCGTGTTTGGGTACCTAAGAAAAAAGGTGATGAGCGCCATCCAAATGATATTCCTGAGGATGAACGCGACTATTACCTTGAAGAAAAATATCCCAGCTTTGGCAACCTCGTGCCCCGTGATGTAGCTTCTAGAAATGCTAAACTTGTTACGGATGAGGGTAGAGGTGTAGGCCCAACAGGAAAAGCGGTTTATCTTGATTTTCGTGATGCAATTAAACGTGATGGTCGTCAGACTATTTCTGAGAAATATGGCAACCTGTTCGATATGTACGAAAATATCACAGGCGATAATCCCTATGAGCAGCCGATGCGTATTTTCCCGGCGGTGCCGTCTACCATGGGCGGTCTTTGGGTTGACTATAACCTGATGAGCAATGTTCCGGGACTGTTTGTTGCCGGTGAAGCAAAATTCTCAGATCACGGTGCCAACAGGCTTGGTGCCAGTGCGCTAATGCAGGGACTTTCGGATGGATATTTTATCATCCCTTATACTGTTGGAAACTACATAGCTGATGCAGAGTTTGACGATGTGGATACCAAGCATCAAGCATTTGATGAAGCCGCACAAAATGCTCAGTCTCATATTGATAAGCTTCTGAATGTTAAAGGTGATAAGAGCGTGGTTGAGTATCATCGTGAACTTGGCCAGATTATGTGGGATAAGGTAGGCATTGCCCGAAATGAAGAAGGATTGAAAGAAGCTATTGCTGAAATTCGAGAACTCCGCGAGGATTTCTGGCAAAACGTGCGTGTTCCCGGTGAGGCAGCTAACTATAATAAATATCTGGAATTTGCCGGACGTGTTGCTGACTTCCTGGAACTGGGAGAATTAATGGCTGAGGATGCCCTGCACAGAGATGAATCAGCAGGTTGTCACCTTCGTGAAGAACATCAGACTGAAGAGGGTGAAGCACTCCGCAACGATGAAGATTTTTCTTACGTAGCAGCTTGGGAGTATCAGGGTGTAAACGGACAGCTGCAGGAAGAGCTGCATAAAGAAGATTTGGAATTCGAATTTGTTGAACTAAAACAACGTAGTTATAAATAGAATAACTGTTTAAAGTTAATTGTTATTCGGGGAAAACCCGATGACAAATAACAAATAACTAATAACAAAATGGCTGATACATTCACAATCTACTTAAAGATTTGGCGCCAGGAAGGTCCTGAGAAGCCCGGCAAACTGGTTGATTATACCTTGGATACCGTCAACGAGCATATGTCCTTTTTAGAAATGCTGGACGTGCTCAACGAACAGATACTTGCAGAAGGCGGTGTGCCTATAGAGTTTGATTACGACTGCCGTGAAGGGATTTGTGGTTCCTGCAACCTGATGATTAACGGCCAGGCGCACGGCCCCAAAGCAATGACCTGTTCATGTCAGCTGCATATGCGTAACTATAGTGATGGAGATACTATTACGGTAGAGCCTTTTCGTGCCGAAGCATTTCCTGTTATCAAAGATCTGGTAGTGGACCGCAGTGCGTTTGACCGTATTATCGAAGCCGGTGGATATATTTCAGCCAAAACGGGCTCTGCTCCCGATGCAAATGCTATCCCGGTAGAAAAATACGAAGCGGATACCGCTTTTGATTACGCTACATGCATTGGATGTGGTGCCTGTGTGGCAGCCTGTCCGAATTCTTCAGCTTCGCTCTTTACCGGAGCCAAGCTGGCTCATCTTAATCGTTTACCTCAAGGAGAACCTGAACGCAAAAAGCGTACCGTAGCTATGGTAGAGCAAATGGAAGAAGAAGGTTTTGGAGACTGTTCTAACTTTGCGGAATGTGAAGCAGTCTGCCCGAAAGGCATTTCTATTTCAGCTATTGCCGAAATGCGCCGCACCTATATGAAGGCTGCACTGGTGGGAGAGGGAGCTTAATTACAGATTTATACTTTCCCTAAGGCTTGACTAATATCCGAGATCAGGTCATCCGCATTTTCGATGCCTATGGAAAGACGAACCATTTTTTCGGTAATAGACAGTTCAGTCTTTTCTTCCGGGTCAACGTCGGCATGAGTCATGGTTGCAGGATGCTGAGCCAGGCTTTCAGTGCTTCCAAGGCTAACAGCCAAGTGGATAAGATCAAGGTTGTTTAAAAATGTGAAGGCTTCTTTTTCACCTCCTGCAATATCAAAAGAGAGCATGGACCCGCTTGAGAGACACTGCTTTTTAAATACTTTGTACTGTTCAGGATTCTCACTTTCTAAAAAACCAAGATAATAAACCTTTTCAACCTTGGGATGATCGTTTAAAAAATTAGCTACTTTTTTTGCGTTCTGAACCTGTTTCTCCATTCTTATTTTTAAAGTCTCAAGGCTGCGCATTAGCAACCATCCCGTCCATGGGCCTGCCATATTACCCAAAAAAGTCCGCATGGTTTTTACGCGATTCATGAGTTCTGCATTGCCAAGGCAGGCACCGGCAATAACATCACTGTGACCACCTAAAAACTTTGTAGCAGAATAAAGAACAAGGTCAGCTCCAAATTCCAGTGGGTTTTGCCAGATGGGGCCCAGGTAGGTATTGTCAACAGCCATCAGTACTTCCTTATCATTGGTGGAATATTGATCGGCAATTTTGCTGCATGCTTCCAGGTCAATGAGATCGTTGGTTGGATTGGCCGGTGTTTCTACATATATCATTGCCAAACTATCTTGAAGGCCACTTTCTTGCAGCATCTGTCTTATTTGATCAGCATCATTTTTTGCACTAAAACCCAGTACATTTATCCCAAACTTAGGCAATATCTGTGTGATGAAATGATTGGTTCCGCCATAAACCGGACGGCTGTACAGCAACAGGTCACCCGGCTCAAGAAACTCCAGCAAAACTGTGGTTATCGCAGACATCCCGCTTTCAAATACCGCACAGTCATCGGCATTTTCCCAAACACAAAGCCGGTCTTCCAATATTTCCAGATCGGGGTTATTTAGACGGCTGTAAATGAGGCCAAGCTCTTCGCCCGGCTCCTGTTCGCGAAGGCCATATGCTACTTCAAAAAAAGCTTTACCGTGTTCAGCATTTTCAAAAACAAAGGTTGAAGTCTGGAAAATGGGGCATTTTATTGCACCTTCGGATAGTTCAGGTTTATAACCGTGTGACATCATCAGGCTTTCGGGAGCAAACTTTTTCTTATCCATGAGTGATCTTTTTATTTTAATTTCTACTAATACAAAGTAGATGATGACACACTTAGACTCAACATAAGTTGGTTAACTATTTTGGTTCTGATATCCTAAATTCATTATGAGGTTGATTTTCTTTTCATACATTTAACAGCATGAGCACAATGCCATTTGATAAAGCTTTAGAAAATTTGCGCCGGTTTTGGGGCTACGAATCTTTCCGCCCGGGGCAGGATAAGGCTATCCAGTCGGTTTTGGATGGGAATGAAACCGTCGTCTTATTTCCAACGGGCGGGGGAAAGTCACTTTGTTACCAGGTGCCTGCCACGGTTTTCGAAGGAATGACATTGGTTATCTCACCGCTGGTGGCCCTCATGCAGGACCAGGTTCAACAGCTGAAGGACCGTGGTGTATCAGCGACTTTTATTAATAGTACTATTTCTTCGTGGGAGGTTGAACAGCGTTTAGTAAATGCTCGAAACGGGATGTACAAGCTTCTGTATTGTGCTCCCGAACGCTTGAAGACAACACTTTGGAACGCTGAACTTCCAAAGTTGAATATTGATCTTGTAGCTATTGATGAAGCTCACTGTATCTCAGAGTGGGGGCATGATTTTCGTCCAAGCTATCGTGAAATTCGTTCTTCATTAGAACTCATTGCGGATGATACCACTTGGCTTGCACTGACGGCTACTGCCACCCCGGAGGTAAGGCAGGACATTATTGAGAATCTTGGCTTTGAAGACCCAAATATAATCTCCAAGGGATTTGATCGTCCTAATCTGAAATGGTGGGTTACAGAAACAGAAAAAAAGCAAAAGGGGTTATTGCAAATTGTAGAAAAGGCTTCTCAAAAAGGATCGGGCCTTATTTATGGAGGAACCCGAAAGAATTGTGAAGAATTTTCTGAATTGATTCAGGTAAAGTTGGATATCAAAACGGAAGCTTATCACGCAGGGGTTGAGGCAGAAAAGAGGAAAGCTATACAGCAACGGTGGATCAGCGGAGAAACGCCCCTTGTAGTTGCTACTAATGCTTTTGGGATGGGCATAGATAAGGCCGACTGCAGATATGTGATCCATTACACCATGCCATATTCTTTAGAAGCTTATTACCAAGAAGCAGGACGTGCGGGCCGTGACGGAGAAGAGAGTTTTCCACTGCTGTTGTATGCTCCTGCTGACATTGTGATTGCTGAAAAAAGACTCAAGGATTCATACCCTGAAAAAGATCAGCTTCAAAAAGTTTATGATTCTTTATGTGATACTTTTGACCTGGCCCTGGGGTCTGAAATGGACACCACAGAGCAGGTTGCACTTTCGGCTCTGAAACGAAGAGCAGGACTTTCGTTTAAAGTAGTAAGTTCTTCGCTTAAAGTATTGAATCAACTGGGTGTTATACAATTAACCGAGAATATCACCTCTCAGATTGGTCTTCAGTTTATTGTAAATGAAGATGTGGTTAGGGAACGTATTCGTGAGATAAATCAGAAGCAAAAAGCTGAGTTTTTAGATGTACTTTATCGCCAGTTTGGAGCAGAGGCATTTCATGAGATGAAGTATCTGGAAACATCTTATTTGGAGCGAAAGCTGGATTCTTCATCCAATAAGATTCTAAAAGGTTTACAGATACTGCAGGCCCATGATCATCTAATTACCTACGAAGCGTTAGGTGAAATGCCGATGGTCAGAGTGATTGAGGCACGCCAGAAAGTACTTCCGTTCGGGAAAAAGGAACTGGAAAAACACCGCGACAGCCTGCTTGAAAAATTGAAATATATGCAGAGGTATGTTGAGACAGATACCTGTCGGGAGGTATATATTCGAACTTACTTTGGAGAAGAGAATCCTCCCCCATGTGGCAACTGTGACAACTGTATCTCTCAAGGAACCAAGGAAGAGGATATTATTACAAAGCAAGACTTAGAAACACTTTCGAGTACGCTCAATAATTCATCTCTTAGTATTAATGAAATTAGTTCAAAAGTAAGCTGGTCTAAATCACGAATAAAAACAGTGCTTTCCTATATGATTAGAGAGGAGAGGGTTGAGAGCAAAGGAGCCAAATACAGGTTAAAAGGCTAGCCCCTTATTTGAGGTAGTTTTTGTTTGACGCTGTCTGAGTTAGCGGTAGAATCTTCTTGAACCTGGTCAATACGTAATTGTTCTATAGCTTTTTCTACACGCTTAATGTGTGTTTTGTAGTCTTGCTCGTAGTACTCTTTGCTATCCAGAAACTGATCTTCTGAGACGGAGTATTTCTTGAAGATCACCTCTTTTAGAGAATCGGTGGCAACGCTATCTGCGGGCATAGAATTTCTGTAGGATTCTAACAGCTGAAATTCCACCATTAAATCAATATATGTGTCCTCGGGTATGAGGTTTTCAGGTGGTTCTTCCTGAGTTTTACACCCGCCTAATGTTCCACCAATAAAGGTAAAAAAAATTGCTATGAGCCAGATTCTGTTCATTGTTCTTCCGGTGGTTTAGGATTGCGCGGGCGCATTACTATTTCATTGATCAGATAGTTGTCAGAAGTTTCCAGTACATGAAGAAGTGTAGATGATATATCCTGGGGCGTCATCATATTGGGATGGGTATCCATTTCATCAGCATTGCTGAAAAAGTTGGTAGCAATAGAGCCCGGATAGAAGCAGGTGACTTTGATACCATCGTATCGTAATTCTTTAAACAACGCTTCGCTAAAACCTCTCACTCCAAACTTGCTGGCATTATATCCGGAAATTTGAGGATTGCCAATCTTTCCTGCAATGGAAGCAATGTTTATGATGTGACACACAGTTTTATTCTTTTTCATGAGTGGCACAATCTTACGAGTCATATAAAAAATGCCTGACAGGTTCGTACTGATCATCGTTTCCCAATCCTCAACTGAAAGTTCATCTACGTTGCCAAAAATGCCGAGTCCCGCATTATTGATGAGTATATCCGGTTGGTGATCTTCATTAAAGGCTTTCTCTGCCCACTGGGCGATGGCATTATGATCAGTGATATCCATTTTCACAGGTATAAAGTTATCTCCAAGCTGTGACTGGATCTGGTTTAGTTTGTCAATACTTCGAGCCAGTCCATAGACTTTGGCCCCTTTATCAATGAGTGATTTACTAAACTCAGCACCGATACCGCTGCTTGCACCAGTTATAATGGCTATTTTTGAGGAGAGATTCATAGAAGTAAAAATTTTTAGATATTAAGCTTAAGATATTACTCAATTAACAGCAATCAAATGAGCAATTTCATTCCACAGTCATCAACTACGCTTTTTCTGGATATTGGGAATTCTTCCATTAAGGCTGCTTATAAAGAAGGTATGCAGTGGAAGAACCCGAACAACGTTGAGGTAACTAATGCCAGTGAGCTAATTAACTGGATCAATAAATCCCAGCAACATTTTAAACATGTAGTGATTGCCAGTGTAGTGCCTGACGTTACAGATCTTATCGTTGATCGGTTAGAGTCAGCAACACATCACATTCTCGAGCCTTCAGATATTCCTTTGGAATTGCTTGACTATAAAACTCCCAAAACACTGGGTATTGATCGTTTTTTTGCATGCTATGGTGCTATCTCGCATACCAGCAAGGCTGTGGTAGTAATTGATTCCGGAACAGCCTGTACGGTTGATTATATGTCGGCAGATGAAATATACAGAGGGGGTGTGATTATGCCCGGGGTAAGTGTTATTGAAAAGTCATTGCGAAAGTTTACTCCAAACTTGCCGCATGTGCAACGATTTATTCCAAAACAATGGCCCGGAAAATCAACGAAGCAAAGTTTGCAATGGGGAATTTCAGGAATGGTCAAAAAAAGTATTGAGGGATACCTCAGTGAATATGAGTCTTCTTTCGATGAGTTTGATGTGGTTCTTACCGGTGGAGACGCTGAATGGATGGCTTCGATTTTAGATTATGAAAGCAAAGTAAGGCCCATGCTGGTTTTTGAAGGGATGCAGCGCTATATGGAGTACATTTCTTAGTTACAAGTTGATTTTCTCTTGTATAAGTGCGTTTACCATTTCTAACGCTACTTCATTTTTACCCCCTCTTGGAATGATGATATCTGCATAGCGTTTACTGGGTTCAACAAACTCCAGATGCATAGGACGAACAAATTCTTGGTATTGGGTGAGTACACTTTCAAGGATGCGGTCCCGCTCTAAGATATCACGCTGGATGCGTCGAAGCAGGCGGATGTCATCATCGGCATCAACGTAAAGCTTAATGTCCATAAGTTTACGGAGATTCTTTTCACTGAAGATGAGAATACCGTCAATCAGAATAATTTTTTTTGGCTCAACGGACTTCGTTTCTTCTTTACGTGTGTGTTTTTTAAAGTCATAGATAGGTATTTCAACTTGATAACCTTCTTTCAGCGCTTTGATGTGACGTATCATTAATTCTGTTTCCAGAGCAGAAGGGTGATCAAAATTTTGTTTTGCTCGTTCTTCAAATGGCAGGTGCTTTAGATCTCGGTAATAAGAATCATGCTGGAGAAGAAGAATGTTTTCCTCACCAATAGTTTTAATAATATGATTTACAACCGTAGTTTTGCCTGATCCACTTCCACCCGCCACACCAATAATTACAGAATTCAAAATAATGCTATTTGGTGTTATTATAGGTTTGACTCTTTTCGTAATCCAACTTGAAATTGCGGATGGCTCTGAATATAGCTGAAGCAATAATAGTTTGTCCCCAGTCGCTTGCTAAAAAACGCTGTTCGCTTGGATTACTGATAAAACCCGTTTCAACCAAAATTGCCGGCATCGAAGCTTGGTAGAGCACTACAAAACGACCCTGCTTTACGCCTCTGCTTCGGCGCTGCGCGCGATTTTTAAACTGGTGATCAAGCATTGCGGCAATTTGCTCGCTTGTGGCAATATATCCACTGTTTTGCAGCTCATAAGTGAGCAGTTCTTCAGGTGAAAGCACTTTATCAGGATCAAACGATTCTTCTCCATTGAGAATATTATTTTCGCGCTTCATCACTTCAAGTGCAGAGTTACTTCTTTCAAGTCCTAAAAAGTAAACTTCAGTGCCATGGGGTTGCCGAGAGTGGAATTTATTGGCATGAATAGAAACAAAAAGATCTCCTTCCATCTGGTTGGCCATAGGTCCGCGTTCTTCTAAATTTATATATGTATCATCGTCGCGGGTATATGCCACCTTGACGCCTTCCATTTCGGGGCTGTTTTTAATGTATTCTCCTACTTTCTTGGAGATATTCAGTACAATATCTTTTTCATAAATTCCTTTGTAACCAATAGCACCTACATCATGTCCACCATGTCCGGGATCAATAACAATTGTATCAAACTTCATTTTGTCTTTTACGGTACTATAATAATCATCGCTTGGTGTTGGACCTGAAACAGGAGGGGTATTGGAATCCCGGTTTTGCTGAACAATCATACTATCAGCTTGTGAGGACATTTTTGACCAAATAACCGGTTCTAACCCTTCTGTTAAAAATTCAATTTCTTCCTGGGTTGTTTTGGTCATGCCAAGCAATAAGTCATTGCTCGTGCCATCAGGATAAGCATTAGCTGCGTAGGGCTGGTTATTAGCTATATAAATATCAACGCCTACACCAAAAGGAATGTCATAAAACCGAATCTCATCATAGAAATCATTGGTTTCAGCAAGTCCTATGTCTGTTGTATCAATTCTGTCGCTGTAGAGTGTCATCTGTACCAAGTCTGAACTGGGCTGATATACACGGAAGGAGTCAACTTTTTCAGAAAGATGATATCGTACTACAAAGCCCTTACCATCGCTTCGTTCAACAGCAGAAACCCTATTGAGTATATTTTGTTGAGCAAAAACTTGAGAAGCAGATAGGAAACAGAAGAGAAAGAGGAGCCACCCCGCAATAAATCGGGTATAATTCAACGAATTTTCGCTGTTATTTTGCTGAACCGTCACTTTATGGGCGCTTATTAGGCTTTTGTAGATGTTAATAAGCTTTTATTGCTCTTTTAATGTAATTAATAATTTCTTAAGAATAAATATGGGTTAAAATTATGTTTTAAGAGATGAAATTTTCGAATTACATTTAATGAAGATTATGAGTATATCTATATAACAATATTCAACGGGTTTTTTGTTTTGGGTAAAAAAAAATTAGAAGATCGCATTGAAGGAGTTACGGCATCTCTCCAAAAAAAAATAGTTGCCTACAGACAAAGTTATTATGGTAAGCTTCTGAATATCTTGGAGAATGGGAAGGAAGCTTGTAATGCGCAAGATGACGGCAACGTTGTTGCATCGTATTTGGCCGAGCTGCAACATAAATTTGATTCTGCAAATGGCGTATCAAAAGTGTATACGACATGGGTTCAGGAAGTCACCAGCGAGCTGGATGAGCAGGTGACAATACCACAAAGCGAGGAGCGATTTCTTGGCCAGTCAGATGATACACTTCTGGTAAAAGCTTTGAAAACCGGCAAACGGCTGCTTAGAAATATTGAAAAAAAACGCACAGGGGCGGGTAATAAATTTAGAAACATATGGGGGGCGCCTGCTAAAGAAGCTGCACAGTGGAAACAGGATATTCCTTTTAAAAAGTTGGTACAGTACCATTTGCTGGACGAGCGAAAACTGTTTTTAAAATGGATGGACAGTGATTTTCGCTATTGGATTTCAGCCACTGACTTTTTTAGTAATCACGATGAAGATGTAATCTATAATGATGAAAGTTTAGCTGAGAATTTAGAATCAGAAATATCTCAGCTCAAAGAATCCAAGGAAGGTATAAAAAAAGAGGTTGATGAATTACAGAAAGAAATAGTTGATAAGCTTGTCAATATCGCCCAAAAAACCGGGACGATAGAACACCGTTCATCGTTTTATTCTGAGCAGCTGGTAGATAAAAAAGCCGAAAAGGTTGAAAAAGAGCTCGTAAAGCAAGGAGAGCGGTGGCAGTCTGTGTTGGAGTTGATGTCAGATCGTACCTCAACTATTGCAGAATTTCTGCAGTTTAAGAGAATACTTAAGGAAAAGGGTGAGGAACATAACAACAGGCTGGATGAGCATTTTAATGTTCTTTTTAATGAGGTGCTGGAAAAAGTAAGGGATGAGTTAAATAAAAGGTATGATGAGCTTCCACAGTCAAAGTCGGCACAGTTCCAAGCCTTTGACTCTTATGCAGAGGATTCGAAAAACAAATTAAATCATATTTTAGAGCAAGCCCTTGAAAAGCTGGATACAGCCATAAAAGAGCGTTATTTGGCAAAAGAATCAGAGCAATTTACAGAGCAGATTTTTCTAAAAGCAAATACGCTAAAAGAAAAAGCGCAATTTCTGCATGAAGTAGATTTGGAGGATTCCCCACCTGATATATCTAATCGAGAAATAGAATGGCGTTTGCTGGTTGTAAGAGCACTTAAGGAGCAATTGTTACATGAATTGGAGTCTTTGGCTCAAAACTATGAAGAATTTTTGCAAACCCAACGTTCAAATATTGAAGAGGTGCGAAAAATTATTCAGGTTAATTTTGAATCAGCAATTGATCTGTATCAGGCAGAAGAATCGGATAATGGGAATCCGGAAGAAGTTATTGGACAGGGTATTGAGCGAACGCTTGCTAAAATTGATCAAATCGATGAAACGGTTCAGCAAAAACAGGAAGCCATTAAGCAGGCTGTAATTGAGAAAAGTGATGATTTGGTTGAAAGGATGCTGCGGCTTATTCAGGATGGTGATTCCTCGGAGTTGCAGCTGATAGATGCAAAATACCGGGTTAAAGAAACAGCACAGGGATGGCGGACCAAATTTGAGGCTCGGTGGGCCCGACTTCAGGACCGCTTTATGCTTTTGAGTCGTTTTGTATGGAAAAAAATAAAACAGTACTGGTCAGAGGGACGTGAGTTCTTGGGCTTTCCAGAAGCAGGAGAGCAAGAAGTCAAAAAGATGGACATTGCCACCTATTTGACTGAAACAGATGCCAAGATAAAAGAGCTGCCGTATATTTATCGCAAGCTTTTCAATTTTGATATAGCAGGTGATCGCAAATTTTACATAACGGTACAAGATAGCTTCAACCTGATGAAAAAAAGCTACGAAAGCTGGACGGATGGATTCCCGGCCACTTTTGCGGTGATAGGAGAAAGAGGCAGTGGCAAATCAACTTATCTGAGCCTGGTTTTCGATGAGTTTTTTGGAGAAACAGACATCAAAGAGCTTGCGTTGGAGAAAACCTATTGGACAAGCGATCAGTTATTGCAGCTCATGCAAGATGAGTTGGGATTAGAACATACTGCTTCCAAAGAAGAGGTAGTTGAAGAACTAAACACTTCGTATCAGGGAAAGGTGATAGTGGTAGAATGCCTGCAAAATCTATATCTGCGAAATATTCATGGTTATGAGGCCATTCAGGATCTGATGTATATCATATCGGAAACCAAAAAAAATATATTTTGGATTGTAAGCTGTTCCCGGTATGCCTGGAATTTTTTAGACGTTACATATTCCCTGGGGGATTACTTCTCTCATATTATGCAAAGCGACAGGCTGGATAGATCCCAGATTGAATCTGTAATTATGAACAGACATCGTTCCAGCGGGTATGAGCTGATGTTTGAGCCGAATGAGTCGCAATTGAAAAGCAGGACCTACCGCAAGCTGTTGGATCGTGAAGAAGAGGCACCCAGGAATATTTTAAAAGAAAGAGTATTTTGAGAATTTGACGGATTTGGCAGAAGGAAACGCCTCTATAGCCATGATTTTCTGGATACGATCTATCCGGGAGTTTGATGAAACACATTGTTATGTTAAACCGCTTGAATTTGCCATGCTGGAAGCAGTACAAGAACTTAAGCCTGAAGTGCTTTTTACGCTGGCGACGCTCTTCTTGCATGATACGCTTACGCCGGTGCAACTGTCTGCAATTCTTCAATTTGAAAAAGAAAAAAGTCGACTGATTTTTAACCGTTTGCAAACCCGGGGCTTATTACAAGAAAAAGAAGGGCAATATGCAATAAATCAGCTTATGTATCGCCAGGTGGGTAGAGTACTAAAAGAGCGAAATATTATTCACTTAGTTTAGAAAACCATGAAAAATTACAGACGAATAGCTGTTCTTATTCTGACAGGATTTTTACTAAGCGGACTTGTTGAGCAACAGCAGATGGCGCTACATGATTTTATGCAGCAATCCGGTGATACGAGTACGGTTCAGGTCGACACAGCTTCAAGCAATTCAGGCTCTTTAGAAGAAGATTCAACAATTGGTAAAATTTCGGAAATAACAGAGCTGATAACTTCCGGCGTTATTTTTCTGACGATTTTTATCCTGCTTGTCGCCTACTTTTTAAATCGTTTTGTGGTTCGAATACTTGATAATCTTTCTGAAAAAGCATCGAAATACCGGCTCACCATAAAACGGCTTGTCCCCATAACCCGTATTGCCATATGGTCAATTTCGCTGTACGTGATAATTGCAGGGGTTATCGATCCTCCTTTCGAAACTATAATTACGGTGTTGGCATCTATTGGTATAGCAGTAGGATTTGCCTCCCAGGATATTTTAAAAAATGTATTTGGAGGATTGATCATCATTTTAGATCGTCCGTTTCAGGTGGGTGATAAAATTGAAGTGGGTGATTATTATGGGGAAGTTAAGCAGATTGGCCTGCGTTCTTCCCGCATTGTAACGCCCGATGATTCTATGGTGACTATTCCCAATGGGGATCTTATGACAAAAGCAGTATCGAATGCAAATTCCAGTGCGCTGGATTGTCAGGTTGTAACGGAAATTTTTCTTCCTGTGCATGTTGATATCGAAAAAGTAAAGCGTATTGCATACAAAGCAGCTGTATCATCTCGCTATGTGTACTTACAAAAGCCGGTGGTTGTGATAGCAACGAATGAAATTCACGAAAGAAAATTTGTTATCAAGTTGAAAGTGAAGGCTTACGTGCTGGATATTCGCTATGAGTTTCCTTTTCAGAGTGATATGACTGAGCTAATCTGGAAAGAGCTCAATGAAAGAAATATACTTGATCAGCCCAGTTCCAAAGTTTCTAAATAGCTTAATATTATACTCAAACTAAATTACCACAAAATGAAGAAACTAATAGGTTATTTGTCTGTCATAGTAATTTTTACCGGAGTAGCAGCAATGCTACAAAGTTGCTCCTTAAATACTTCAAATGCTGATAAAATGTCTATTGAAGATCGTCTTAACCAATACACCTCTTTTATGTTAAGCAGTGATCTTTCGGGGCTTACAGATAACCAAAAGGAAATGATTCCGTTGCTAATTGAAGCTGCTGAAGCCATGGAAGAAGTCTTTTGGATCGAAGCCTACGGAGACAAATCAAAGCTGATGGAAATGCTGGATAGTGAAGAAGCCAGGCAGTTTGCTCAAATTAATTACGGTCCCTGGGATCGGCTGAATGGCAATGAACCTTTTATAGAAGGGGTTGGGCCTAAACCTGAAGGCGCCAATTTTTATCCAGCTGATATGACCAAAGAAGAGTTTGAAGCATGGGATTCTGAAACGAAAGACGATCTGTACACGCTTGTCCGCCGTGATGATAATGGGAACCTTATGACAGTTCCTTATCATGAGGCCTTTTCAGAACAGCATCAACTGGCATCGGATAAGCTAAAAGAAGCAGCAGAACTTGCTGAGGATCCCGGCTTGAAGAAATACTTAAACCTCCGTGCCAAAGCATTGCTTACTGATGACTATCAGCCCAGTGATTTTGCCTGGCTGGATATGAAGAATAATGTCATAGACGTAGTAATTGGGCCCATCGAGACCTATGAAGATCAGCTTTATGGATATAAAGCAGCTCACGAAACATTTGTCCTCATCAAAGATAAAGAGTGGAGTGATCGGCTTTCAAAATATGCAACGGTCTTGCCTGAACTTCAGAAAGGGTTGCCGGTTGCTGATGAATATAAACAGGAGACGCCGGGCCGTGACTCTGATCTGAATGCCTATGATGTTGTTTACGTATCGGGTGATGCAAATGCAGGGTCGAAAACTATTGCTATTAATTTACCGAATGATGAGGAAGTACAACTTGAGAAAGGTACACGCAGGCTCCAGCTAAAAAATGCCATGCGCGCCAAGTATGACAAAATTCTTGAACCCATTTCAGAAGTTCTTATAGACAAAGACCAGCGTCAGTATATTACTTTCGATGCGTTTTTTGGCAATACCATGTTTCATGAGGTGGCACATGGGTTGGGTATCAAAAATACAATTAATGGAAAGGGTACTGTTCGAGAAGCCTTAAAAGAGCATGCTTCTGCCTTGGAAGAAGGCAAAGCCGATGTGCTTGGGCTTTATATGGTTAGTGAATTACGCGAAGATGGTGTGGTTACCGAAGGAGACATCAAAGATAATTATGTGACATTTATCACCAGTATTTTCAGATCTATCCGATTTGGGTCTTCAAGTGCTCACGGCAAAGCCAATCTTATTCGCTTTAATTTTTTCAAAGAGATGGGGGCCTTTACATATAATGAAGACACTCAAACGTACAGCGTAAACTTTGAAAAAATACCCGAAGCTACTAACGCTCTCTCCGAAAAGATTCTCACTTTCCAGGGAGATGGAGATTATAAGGGCGTGGCAGCCTTTGTTGAAAAATATGGTACTATGGGAGATCAGTTGCAGGCTTCACTGGATCGATTGGCAGAACAATCTATACCTGTAGATGTGACCTTTCAGCAAGGGGTGAGTGAGCTCGGTTTGGAGTAAGCACATTTGCAGTGATTTTTGAGGAGGCTGCATAAATGTGGCCTCCTTTTTTTATTAGAAATGATTTTGCCGTTTGATTATCACAACGGAATCAATTACAATAAAATAGTCCCATCTAAATATATAAAACGAAGAGGTATAGCTTATGACAGAAAATGAGGAAACCTTTCTCGATGCAGCAGAAAATGGAGACATCGATATCGTCAAAAGTATGGTTAGTGATGGTATTGCAGTAGATACGAGTGATGAACACGACCGCACAGCTCTTATGAAAGCCGCCAAACATGGACACCTTGAGGTTGTCCAATTTTTATTGGATAAAGGTGCTGATGTAAATAATCGAGATAACCGTGGAACCAGCGCATTGTACTGGGCTACGAGTAATGGACACAATGAAATTGTTCAACTATTGATTAATCATCACAGTGATGTTGATGTGATGGACGATCGGGGTTGGACAGCGAAAGATCAGGCCAGCAGTCATCATTATGATGATATACTGCATATGCTTGAGGACGCTGAATGACGTGTGATTAGATAATTAAGCTTGATAAAAAGCCCGTCCGTTTGGATGGGCTTTTTTTGTTTTTATGTATAAAGATCCGACCGCCTCCCTTACGGGACTACTGCATAATATGTGTTTCCGCCTGATGATTAATCATCAGATGTATTGATATAAGTAGAGCCCAAGTCCCAGAGGGACAAATGATAATCTTTTGTAAGGAATGTTTTCTAGTGTGGTCATACAATAAAACGATTTAACAAACATCGACATGGGAAACACCTATACACAAATTTATATTCATTATATATTTTCAACCAAACACAGAAAACCAGTTATCTCACATAAATTTGAATCAAGACTATGGTCTTATTTGGGAGGAATAGCCAGAGCGAATAATATGATTCCCATAGCTATTGGAGGAGTTCAAGATCATGTACATGCTTTAATAGCTATTCCATCAACAGTGAGCATGTCAAAAAGTATTCAGCTTTTAAAAGGTGGTTCATCAAAATGGCTCAATGATAACTTTTTTAGAGACCGAACATTTCGGTGGCAGAAAGGATATGGAGCTTTCAGTGTAAGTGAATCAATGATTCCAAAGGTTGTAAACTATATTAAAAATCAGAAAGAGCATCACCAGTCAAAAACTTTTAAAGAAGAATACTTGGGCTTGTTGAAAAAATATAATGTCTCTTTTGATGAGGCGTATGTGTTTGATTAGGTTGATTCATTCGTCCCTATGGGACTTTTTTATGTAATTTCAAATAGGGTAATGATAAATCATTACCCTAATATCGTCAGGTTGTTTAAAATACTATAGACCAGAAAGGAAGAATCTCTTCTTGCATTTTCTTTAAAATTTAGTATAGAGAAATTAGTCCGATGATTTATCATCGGGTATATTAAAAGCAAAACAATGTAGTCCCAGAGGGACGAATGATTCTATATATACTTACGCCTGTAGCAAGAAAATGGTTGGCTCTTTATGAATAGAGTCTGGCTTATTCTCTTGCCACTCAGAAACAGGTTTGGAAATAATAGACTCACTTGGAAGGGTAAGATTGGTTGCAGTGCAAAAACGGGTGTCGGCTTTGCAGAATTTGGTGACATCTTTGACAATAGCATCATTGCGGTGTGGTGCTTCCATAAAAATTTGAGTACGCCCTTCTTTTTTTGATTCTTGTTCCAGCTGTTGAATAGCGCGCTGACGGTCTGCTTTTTCAATAGGAAGATATCCGTGGAAGGCAAAATTTTGCCCGTTAAATCCTGATCCCATCAGTGCCAGTAAAATGGAAGAGGGGCCTACCAGAGGCACAACTTTAATGTCTCGGGCATGTGCCATCTTGATATACTCTGAGCCCGGATCGGCAACAACCGGGCATCCTGCTTCAGACAAAAGCCCAACATTTTTGCCTTCGGTTAGCGGTTTAATGAACGAAGCAATTTCCTGGGCTGGAGTTTTCTTGTTAAGTACTCGAAAATCAATCTTGTATTCAGGGATGGTATCTCCAACCCACTGTAAATATCGAACAGCCGTCTGAATGTTTTCTACTACCAGGACTTCCAGCTCGCGGATGATATTCAATACGTACTCAGGGATGGTGTTATTTTCAGGTGTTTTTCCCAGTGTATTGGGAACAAGATAAAGCGTGCCTTTCTGGTTAGTCGTCATGATCAACCCGTTCAATTACAAGTTTTTCTTCTGTACTGCTTAGTTTTTTACCAACATATTTGTGAACGAGATAGGTAATAAAGAGAGCAATCAAAAATCCCACAGCCGCCATCGCAAGGTTTGTTAAAATCAGTCCTTTTTGGGTGCTGTAGGTAGGCATCATTACAATATTCTGAAAAGCCCCTTTCTGATACCGGATAGGAATTACCCGGATTTCCTGAAGATTTCCTGCCATTTCAACAGGTAATGAAAGTTTCTGCTGTACTTGATTCCCGTCAGAGGTGTTAAACTTTAGTACGATATATCCGTTTGTTTGAGCAGCAATTTGTTTGAGTTCAAAATCAACCACTTCAGCGGTATAGCTTGTGCCATTGTCATAGGTGTCAACTATGCCATAAAAGACAGCCGCTTGGTGAATAATCAGAAAAAGAAAAGCAGCAGGAAGTAACCAAATTAAGTAAAGTAGTTTATAGTTCGACATGGTCAATCTTTGCTATTTGAAATTTGTGTTCCGGTTGCTTCGCGAAGTGCAGGATCCCAGATAAGTCGCTGCTGAAAATCCTGGTGCATCAGGTTGCTGCTCATGTGGAACCAAAAAGCAATTTGAAGTTCATCAAAGAAAACAGCTTGAGCAAAAGGTTCATTCGAATAGGTGGATTGACCGAAATCTATACCATTTACCAAGCCCATTCGACTATCATAAATAGCGCCATATTGGTTAAAATCCTTGTTCAGTCGATCGCCATCCAGTGGCCAGGACATAATTTCTTTAACCTGCCGGGAGACTTTCTTAGATATCAGCTTGTCCTGCATCAGTCTTTTCATAATCCGGGCCATTTCAATAGCCGTGGTCTTGGGAAAGAATGCCAATGCATCACGAAGCTTTTTAAAGGCAATACCAAGCCCTTCGTCGTCTTCAAAAGATGTTTTTACCTTGCTTCTAAAGTCCTGATCACTAAATAACTTATCTGTGTTCTCGACCACTAAACTGTCAAAAGTGGAGCGGTGCATTGAAGAAAGGCTATCCATCCAGGCTTCCGTTTTATTTATTTGATGCAGAGAAGGTTTGAGAGTGATATACAAACCTGAGAAGGGCAGCGGTAATTCTGTATCTTCAAGTTCAAGTCGGTCTAAAAGATCAATAATTGCCTCTTGTCCAACCTTTGTATATAAAAAATCAGCAATAGCCAGATCATTGTATTGCGCTGACTTTTCTACAAGATCAATCAGTGCTACGGTATTTTGCTCGGATATTTTGCCCTGATCACCCAGCATATTTTTAACGTCTTCGTGTGTAGATGCATCCATGTAGGGCAACTGATATTTATCAATCTCATCAAGCGAAATCTGTTCATCCGGATTAAGCAATCCCTTTTCGAACTGGCGTATGTATTCTGTAATCACAAAGAAATTGCTAAGGCGTCCCATCGTTCTGGGAGTATGCTCATTGTATAGCAATGAAGAGTCCGGGTTTTCTATAGATAAAGAAGCAATAGAAACACGTTCCGGTTGTGCACCAATATATTCCGTCAGTCCTTTAAGTGAATATGTCTTTTCGACCCATTCATAGCCTTCCTGGATGTCCTCAGAATTTTCAAAAAGAGTGATGAGGGCATTCATATTGAACCCAAAGACAATCAGAAGGATAACCAGAAGAGTGCCTAGAAATGCACCAAGAAATTTCAGTATGCGCATGCAAATAATTGAGTTTTATATTCGGCTTCAAATATACGGATAGTTGGGAACGGAATCAGGTTTAAAAGAGGTGAAAAGACATTGAAATCTTTGTGGAACTTTGTACTTATTTGTAGACCTCTGTGAAATAACTACCACAGATCAGCCTAAAGGAAACGCAGAGTTACACCACGAAAATTTAACATTTCACTTCTTTTTAGCCAACCACTGCCATTATTTCTGCACAGAAGATAGCAGCATAAGTTCCAAGAGCATAACCTAAAACGGCCAGCAAAACACCTACCGGGGCTAAGGCCGGATGAAAGGCAGAAGCTACAATGGGAGCTGAAGCCGCCCCACCTACATTAGCCTGACTTCCTACGGCTACAAAGAAAAAGGGTGCTTTAATGATTTTGGCAACAATGAACAGAATGAGCACATGAATGAGTATCCATGCAAACCCGATGAGAAAGAATCCGGGATTTTCAAAGATGGCCAGCACGTCCATTTTCATGCCAATCGTTGCTACCAGGATGTACAAAAACAGGCTTCCAATTTTTGATGCCCCTGCACCTTCAAGCTTTCGGGCTCGGGTAAAAGAAAGTGCAAGCCCACCGGTGGTTGCAATTACTATCAACCAAAAGAAAGGAGAACTTAGGCTCATGTCGCGGAGGCCGGGAGCGTTTTCCCGGATCCAGGGCGCAATAGTATCAGCACCGATATGCCCAATAGCTGTAATAGCAAAGGCTGCCGCACAAATAGTAGTTATGTCGGCCAGCGTAGGAATCTTTGCAATACTGGCTTTATAATTTTCAATCTTTTTACGCAACCGTGTAATGGGACTGGCATCGGCTTTGAACCATGTATCAATACGGTCAGAGATGCCTGCGCCGTATAGCAAAAAGGCCAGCCAAATGTTGGCTACGATAATATCAACCGTAATCATAGCTGAAAACAGTTCGTCGCTTGGCTTATAAATTTCATACATAGCCGTCTGGTTAGCCCCACCGCCAATCCAGCTTCCTGCTACCGTTGAAAGGCCGCGCCAAATTTCATCAGGTCCGGCACCTGCAACTACTTCAGGAGCCACATAGGAGAATAACAGCAAGGCTAAAGGCCCGCCGATGACAATACCAAGCGTACCCGCCAGAAACATGATAATTGCTTTTGGGCCGAGGCCAACAATACCTTTGAAGTCAATACTAAGTGTGAGCAGTACCAAACTGGCAGGGAGTAAATATCGAGAAGCTACAAAGTAAAGCTGAGACTCTTCACCTGAAATAATGCCTAAAGAATTAAAAATGGAAGGGATGAAATAGCACAAAAGCAGAGAGGGCACAAACGTATAGAACTTTTGCCAGCCGGGTTTCTCACTGTTGGAGGTAATAAAAATTGCAGCAAGGATTAAAAGCAGAATGCCTAAGACAACGGCGTCGTTCGTAAAAAGAGGTGTAGCTAAGACAATAGATTCCATAAGGCTGATTTTGTTGTAAATGAATTCGGAATCTAACTGAAGCAGAGGCAATAGTGCAAATTATTACTAAGAGGTATGAAAAGCCCGCCCGAAAAGCTTATACTTGAAGTTCAATGATTATTGATTAAATGCATGCAAGTCATGAAAATAGCAGTAATAGGTACAGGCAAAACCGGTGGTGAAGTTGTAGAGCTTATTGATGATAAGAATATAATTGGGCCATTTAATTCAACCCATAAACCGACCCTTGAAGCGCTACAGCAAGCCGATGTCTCCATCATATTTGTGCCGGGTTCTGCGGTGGATAATATATTTAATACAGTTTTGGAATCAGGAACTCCGGCTGTATGGGGAAGTACCGGTTATGAGTGGCCGCCAGATTTAGATCAGCAGCTCAAGGAAAGAGGGTTGAAGTGGTTGAAAGCGTCTAATTTTAGCCTTGGGATGAATATTGTTCGAAGGTGCCTTCAACTTATCTCTAAGGGGTCGGAGTTGTTGGATGACCCTGAATTCCATATTCATGAAGTGCATCACACCGACAAACTGGATGCCCCAAGTGGCACGGCTATTTCCTGGAAAGAATGGTTAGACAAAGATGCAGAGATAACTTCTGAGAGAAAGGGAGACATTAAAGGTATACACAAGCTGCATATGAAAACGAAATCGGAGTCAATTTGGTTAAAACATCAAGCACATGAAAGGGCTGTTTTTGCAAAAGGAGCTATTTGGTCGGCCGAGCAACTACTGAAAAATTCGACAGCCCCTGGCTTTCACGATATTGAATCAATTTTTGATAATGTAATTGCCACGGAAGTACCGAGGCACTTAGGAATTGAATAATATACCTAATGTGTCATGCTGAACTTGTTTCAGCATCTGTAGCTAAAGACCCTGATCCGCCAGTCGACGGACAGGGTGACATGTAATTTTTTGTGATCATATAGCGAATAAATAAAATCATTTATGCAAGTACAAGATGTAACACTTTGGACAGCTTTAGTCACTCCAATGAAGGAAAATGGAGATGTGGATTTAGAAGATCTGGCTTCATTAATCCACAAACAGGATGAAGCTGACAACGGCGTGCTTATTTTGGGAAGCACCGGCGAAGGATTGGCGCTTGGACTGGAGGACAAAAAACAGGTAGTGAAAACTGCTGCCAGTTTAAATGTAGATGTACCCATTATGGTAGGGATTGGTGGATTTAATCTACAGGAGCAGCTGGAATGGATAGAATATTGTCAGCAGTTTGATGTAGATGCCTTTTTATTGGTAACTCCTCTATATGCTAAGCCTAATGTTAAAGGACAGATTCACTGGTTTAAAACGTTGATGGATGCTGCGGATAAGCCTTGTATGGTTTATAACGTACCATCACGTACAGGAGTCAAGATGAATCCAGAAGTACTTTCGACACTCAAATCTCATCCAAATCTATATGCATTAAAAGAAGCGAGTGGAAGCATTAATGATTACCAGGAATTTCGCAAAGCTGCTCCCGAGCTTAAAGTATTCAGTGGTGATGATCCGTTGACTCCATTTTTTGCTATGGCAGGCTGTGACGGATTGGTTTCAGTGGCATCTAATGTTTGGCCCGAGGCTACACACCGCTACCTGGATTGGTGCCTGGCAGGTCGAGGTCCTGAGTTGTTGCCATTATGGCCAGAATGTACAGATGCGCTTTTTTCGGCATCAAATCCGATCCCATCCAAAGTGTTATTAAAAGAAAAGGGCTGGATAAAGACTTCGACTTTGCGTCCCCCTTTAACAGATGATGAACTTGAAAGCACCGGCCATCTTCTTGAGGCTGACAATCGAATTAAAGAATGGTTTGAGGATACAAATTAAGACCTAAAAATCCCTCCTTGAGGAGGATGGCTCAGCACATTGATTTGGTGCTGAGACGGGAGGTGTAATTTAAAATTAAAGCTTTATTTAAAAACTATGAGCGATATCAACTGGGAAGAAACTTTAGAACAATTAGAGCAAGGAAAAATCAGGGCAGCAACTCCTGAAGGTGATACCTGGAAAGCCAACAAAAAAGTTAAAGAAGCTATATTAGCTTCTTTTGGTGCCGGTGAAAATACGGAGTATGGTGGTATCTATGATGGCTTTGTTGACAAAGATAACCTGCCGCCTCGTAGATTCAGCAAAGAAGATAACGTGCGCCTTGTGCCGGGAGGCTCATCAGTACGGCGCGGTGCTTATATAGCTTCCGGAGTAATCATTATGCCTCCTGCCTATGTAAATGTAGGTGCTTATGTGGATGAAGGTTCTATGATTGACTCTCATGCACTTGTAGGATCGTGTGCACAAGTGGGTAAAAATGTACACCTTTCTGCAGGAGTACAGTTGGGAGGGGTATTAGAACCTGTTGGATTAGCACCGGTTGTTATTGAGGACGATTGTTTTGTAGGTGCGGGTTCCGTCATTGTAGAAGGAATTTTGGTAAAAAAAGGTGCAGTGATTGCTCCGGGAGTAACACTTTCTAAATCCATACCGGTATACGACTGTGTGCATAAAAAACAGTTAGAAAAAGGTTCAGCGATACCTGAGAGAGCAGTAGTAGTTCCCGGAACTCGACCGATGTCGGGCAATTTTGCAGAATATCACGGGCTCAGCATATCTTGCCCATTGATTGTAAAATATCGCGATGAAAAAAGTGATGCATCCCTTGAACTTGAAGATGTACTCAGGTAAGTATATAACGTCATATTGAGCGCAGCGGAATGAAATGTAGCAAAGTCGAAATATGGACTTTAGAAATGAGATTATTGAAGTACATCTATTAATCTTTTTTGTTCGTATTTCGTTATAGATATGTAAGGGATTGCATTCCTTTGCTATGTATTTTTAAAAGTTAATTAAAAGACACATTATGAAAATTTTATTTAAGCTTGCGTTTTTCATTATATCTGCCTCACTGTTTTTTTCTACCTGTTCGGCAAAAGAAGCCCCTGAGAATGTTGAAACGAACACAAAAATGGAAATAGCTAACCCGGACACGGCATATTTTGCCAGTGGTTGTTTTTGGTGTACAGAGGCTGTATTTGAACGGGTAGCAGGCGTAGGTGAAGTTGTTTCCGGTTACAGCGGAGGCAGCAAGCCCAACCCAACGTATAATGAAGTTGCAGGTGGAGAAACCGATTACGCCGAATCTGTCAGGGTAATTTATGATCCGGAGGTAGTAACTTATAGCGAACTTGTTGAAATATTTTATGGATCGCATGATCCTACACAACTCAATCGACAAGGCCCGGATATTGGCCCGCAGTATCGTTCAGCTATTTTCTATGAGACGGAAGAACAGAAAAAGACAGCTGAAGAATGGAAGCAAAAACTGGATGCATCAGGCAAGTATGACAAGCCTATAGTGACGAAGATTTCAAAGTTTGACAAATTTTATATTGCAGAAGACTATCACCAAAACTATTATGAGAGGCATCCCAATAATTCCTACATCTATAATGTATCCCGACCCAAAGTTGAGAAATTTATGAAGGAATTTAAGCACCAGCTCAAAGACAAATACAAGAAGAAAGTAAATTAGCTTTGCTATTTATTTTTCATTGCAATAGCCAGTCCTTTCGTGAAGGCTTGTACCACGGCTTCCATAGTATCTGGCGATGCCCCTTTTGAAACCCACTCCTGGTCTTTGTCGTCGTTGCCGAGGGTTAGGGTTACAACTACCAGTGAATCGGTATCGGGACTGAGAATTTCTACTTCATGATTCTTTATTTCCAGCGGCAACAGATTATCTGTTTCAAATTTTATTGCTGTTAAAATAGCATCAATCGGACCAACACCTTTGGCTTCAGAAATAACTTCTTTGCCGTTGAGACTGAGCTTTACAGCTGCATGTACCAAGCCATGTTTGCGCATGGTCAGCTTGTAGTCCAGCACATCGGCGGGATAGTCAAGATCCAGATCTTCATTAAAGACAATCGACTGGAGTACTTCAATTTCATTATTACTAAGTGTTTTCCCTTTTCTGTTGATATTGGAAACATAGTTTTCATACAGCTTCTCGTGATCTTCGTCCATCTTCAGGTTTGCCATAAACGTATCACGCGATTTACCCCACGATTCTTTTTGCATTTCAATAAATCCTGAGTCGATATAGTTGATCACTTTGTTCAGATCTGCAGAGAGGACCGGTGAGGAAAGAGAATGCTTGGCTACAACTTTTGTGTCTTTAAGTCCGGAACCGGTCAGTACCAGACAGCACTTTTCCCCTTTAAACAGTTCAACATTGTTTTTTATAGCAGCCAGGGTTACGGCACAGGCAGGCTCGGTAAACAATCCTTCCTTTTCTGCCAGTTCTTTTAGGGCAACTAAAATCTCATCTTCAGTCACTGTAAAAGCAGTGCCATTAGATTCTTCAATACCTTCCAATACTTTATAAAAATCAACCGGGTCGGGAACAGCCACCGAACTGGCCATGGTCTGAACCTGTTTCTTGATAATTTTTTCTTTTTTGAAGATCCCTTCAACCACGGGAGAGCTGTGCTCTGGTTGAAGTGCTACCATTTTAGGTGTTTGGCTGATCAACCCTGCGGCTTTCATTTCCTGGTAGCCTTTCCAGATTGCTCCAAAATTAGTGCCGCAGCCGATAGGGACAAACATGTAGTCGAAATCTTCCCCTCCTTGCTCAATTAGTTCATAGGTGAAAGATTTTTGTCCTTCTTCACGAAAAACAAAATCACCGGCCAGGTAATAGTTGCCGGATTTCGCAAATTCCCGGCACAGTTCTTCGCAGGTACTGAATGATCCTTTGATACGAATAACATTTGCATCATAGATGGTGGCCTGGGCAATTTTGGCATCTGCTGTTTTTTCGGGTACAAATACGAAGCAGGGAATATTAAAATAGCAGGCATAAGCTGCTACCGATGCCGCCATATTTCCCGTCGAGGCTAAGCAAATAGCATCAGTTTTCAGCTCCAGGGCTTTTTGTACTTCAATATAACTGCCGCGGTCTTTAAAGCAGCCGGTGGGATGCTCAAACTCCAGCTTGCCCCACAAATCGATTCCATACATTTCAGAAAGGCGGGTGAGCTTCTTTAACGTACTGGGATAATTCTTAAGAGGTTCAGGTTGAATTTCTTTGAGCGGATACTGAATCTTTTCTGAGGGCTCTTCATATAAAACACGGAGAACACTTCCACATTCTGTGCAATAAGTAGTTGTTTTTTGCTCATCATTAAGATGACCGTTTTCTACACATCGAAGTTCGTAGCCGGTGTTGGTACTTTCCATAGGTTAAATCAATTAATAAAGTTCTGCTGCGAAAATACGAATAGGTTGGATGATCTTAAAATATCAGCTTAACGAACTGAATGATTAGTGCTTATATGGCAGCAGGCTGATTTCATCAAAATCAAGATCGAGCTCAGCAAAAACCTCTTCAGCTACTTCAGAAATAGTTTGGTTATCCAGTGTTTCAAGTCCGTCGATTTCAATGAACAGGGCATCTTGGTTATGGGCTACATAATACCGAGCTTTTTCGGCATTAAAACATTTACGAAGGGTATCAGTTAAAATTTTGAGATCTTCTTCGTAGTCCTCGTAATCCTGATCGGTAAGTTCACTCATAAAATTAATTGCGTATGGGTAATTTGGTAATCATCTTTGGACTGAACATAGAAACGTAGTGTTTAATACGCAATGTGAAATACAAAATGAGCAGATACAGTGAACTCTTCTATTGAGCAGATATATAAAATAGCCTCCAAGCATCAGAAAATGATTGTAGGATTGATGTCCGGGACCTCTCTTGATGGATTGGATATTGCTTTATGTCGGATTACCGGCACGGGCAAAGACACAAAGCTGGAACTGGAACACTTTGCTACGGTTGCTTATCCGGATGAAGTCAGTAACAAGTTGAAATCGATTGTTTCTGTAGAAGAGGTAAGTTTGAAGGAGGTATGCCTTGCTCATACCTGGCTGGGTGATTATCATGCTGATCTTGTATTGGAAAGATTGCACGAATGGGAAATAGAGCCTTTCGATGTGGATGTCATTGCAAGCCATGGCCAGACGCTCTATCATGCTCCTGTGATTCAGCATCAGCAAGAAGGCATGCCAAATGCGACACTTCAAATAGCAGATGGAGATCACATTGCTAAAAAGACGGGCATCCTCACTGTCAGCGATTTTCGTCAAAAACATACATCTGCCGGAGGAGAGGGAGCCCCGATGGTATCTTTTGTAGATGAATTGCTTTTCCGAGATACTTCATCGGCTCGTGTATTGGTTAATATTGGAGGTATTGCCAATCTCACATTTCTACCGCCATTAGAATCAAAAAGGGACAGTATTTCCGGAGATACCGGACCGGGGAATACCTTAATTAACAGTGCTGTGCAAAAGCATTTTGAAAAACCTTTTGATGAAGGTGGCAGGTTGGCTGCTGAGGGAACTATAAATGCCGAACTTTTTAAAAACTTAATAGCTCACCCTTATCTAAAGAAGCCCTTTCCAAAGACTACCGGACCTGAAGAATTTAATCTGAGTTGGGTAGAAAGTATAATCAGTGAGAATGATATAGACATAGGGAAAAAGGACTTGACAGCCACTCTTACATGGTTTACGGCTCAATCTTTGGCTGATGCAATACTCGAAATTGCCGAAGATTCTGAAGTAGAGATCTATCTAAGTGGAGGAGGAATAAATAATCAACAGCTGGTAGATTGGCTTCGTGATCTTTTAAGTGATCAAAAGATTTATTCGTTTGAAGAGATTGGCTTCAACCCTGATGCCAAAGAGGCTGTTAGTTTTGCGGTGCTGGCCAATGAACTGCTTTCAGGTGATGGCTTTTTTATGGATCCAAAACAGAATATCGGGCGCCGCGTCAATTTTGGGAAGATTTCTTTGCCTGTTTAAATAGGTAAATTTCAGATAGAAACTTATATAAAATGTCCAATCCAGATCCTGAAACAAGTTCAGGATGACACAAAGGGTGTTATTTTAAATATTTTTTTGCTAAATCTTTTAAGCTGGGATTCGATTCTTTTATCAAATTTCTTTTCCAGTTATGGTGCCAGTTTTTTAGTTGTTTTTCTCTGGAAATAGCTTCTTTGATATTAGGGTATTCTTCAAAATAAACTAAATACTTTAACTTATATCGCTTTGTAAAAGCTGAGCCCTTCCCTTCCTTATGTTGCAAGATTCTATATTCAAGATCATTTGTAACTCCTATATAGAACATATTTCTTTTACAATTTGAAAGGATATAAACATACCCATTCTTGCCAATTCGATTATGATAACCCATAACTTTTCTTTGTAAGAC
The DNA here is from genome assembly GCA_034521755.1 of Balneolaceae bacterium. Classification (GTDB taxonomy): domain Bacteria; phylum Bacteroidota; class Rhodothermia; order Balneolales; family Balneolaceae; genus JAXHMB01. The sequence goes on along the minus strand of JAXHMB010000003.1, from coordinate 566,101 downwards.
CTACAAGCCTTGCATATCTTACAAAAAGTGTCATCCTGAACTTGTTTCAGGATCTGAAGCACTTAATGCTTTAGAATCTCTGAAAGTAATGTATACTGTTCGATCAATTTTTTTCTGATGGGCTGAGATTTTTGAAAAATCTCTATCTGTTTTCTTGAATATTCCACTCTCCCTTCTTCTGTTTCTATTTTGATAGGCTCCAGTCCATAGCTTGACAGATCATAGGGACTTGCTTTCATATCGAAGTAACGTGTTTTAACGGCCAGCTCAAAAGCTTCGCGAATGAGTTCACTGCTAATCCACGGATACATTTTAAAAGCCCATTTATACAAATCCATATTTGTATGCAGGCATCCCGGTTGTTCCGTTTCTGCAAACTGTTCTCTGGAAAGCTTGAACTTGTTCATTGGCTTCGCGGGTTCTGTAAAAAAGCGAAAGGCATCGAAGTGAGTACAGACCAATGGGCGGGATTCTACAAACTCAGCCAACTCCTCTTTATTCATGCGTAAAGGAAGGTGGTTGTGCCGAACCTGGTCAGGGTCTTGCTTATAAACCATGGCCCATTCGTGCATGCCAAAACATCCAAATGATGGTTGTTTTTCTAAAGAGTTTTTCAGCATTTTTAAAATCCATTGGATGGCACTGTTCCTGTTATCAGGGAGTAAGTCAGGATTTAGAAATGCACCTTTGTCTGTGAATATAAGTTCACTAAGCTGAGGTGTATCAGATCGGGTGGCACCTTTTAGAAGCACTCCAAAACCGGGGGACCATTTTCTAAGGTAAGAGGGACGAAATGCATAGTATTCAAACAAAAAATCCAGCACCGGATGTTTAGCCTGTTCCTGGCGTCGGGCCATATAACCATCAATGAGCTCAGAAATACGTTCTTCATGTGAATTTTTAAGCCCTTGCCACTTTTCAGGTTCGAGTTTAGTATGAATGAAATTTGCTATGTTTTCGGTTTTCTGCATGGCTTCAAATATACTATTCTTTTATTGGATTGATAAGTGCAATTCCATAGACTTAAGGCAATCCGGCAAATAAACTATTTTCTTGGAAACAGATAGAAACCTTCCCATACCAACACAGATTTGGCATTTTTTCCTGCATCTAAGATGGCATTATCAGGTGTTTATTTTGTCCGGTGGATTTTTGCTAGGTGGCTTTTTGGCTGAAGACATGAACTGGCCAATGTATGTTGTTCAGTTTGCCAATGTACACTTGCTTTTATTTGGTGGTGCAACTGCCTTTAACTCCTATTGGGATAAAGATGAGGGGCCGATTGGGGGTCTTAAGAACCCGCCAAAAATGACAGGATGGATGTGGGCTGCCTCGCTTATTTTACAGTTCGTTGGGTTAATTATAGCTATTCCGGCCGGCAATCTTTTTGTTGTTATTTATTTAATCAGCATGCTGTTTTTTTGGCTTTACTCGACACCTCATGCCCGATGGAAGGGCACACCTATAAAAAGCCTCATTGCCATAGGGGTTAGTACGGGCACTAATTCACTGCTCCTTGGCTATCTGGCTGCCGGATCGGATACAATTACGCTGCCAATTCTAAGTGCAAGCATTGGGGTAGCACTTATTATTTTGAGTTTGTATCCAATCTCACAAATCTACCAGCTGGATGAAGATATTGAACGAGGGCGATGAGACCTTTGCTATTAGATATGGAATTATTGCAGTGATAAGATTTTTTCAGACAGCATTTTTCGGAGGTTTAGCTCTTATCTTTTTAACCATGCTGCAACAGCATTTTTGGTTGGCATTTGGTTTTTTCGCTATTGGTATAGCAGCAGGTTTTTGGGTGGGCAATCTCTTAAAAAGATTGACAGCCGAAAGAACTGATTATGAAATGGTGATGAGAATAAAGTTTATTGTTTCATTGGCTTTCGTGCTTTTTTTGATTTCTGTATTGCTTATAAAACATACTTTGGTTGGAATGGAATGGGGCTTAGACGTGCTTTTGTAGTAAGATAGCTGATGAATACAGCGTCTTATGTGTAATAAATACCAATTACGTAATTTTATATTATGACTACTAAGCAAGCCTCTGTTATTACCCGTGAAATAATTGAAGAATCTATGTCGTATTCAGAATATCGTAAGCTTATTGATGAGCTACTAGAGGAGGGTAAAACGACTAGTGGGGATGATTCTGATGAGATCCTTCATTATACGAGAATGAATATACAGCGGATGAATAGGTTAGATAAGCGTACTGAGCTCAATGATACATTATTGAGAAAAATTTCAGCCCTTGACAGTCAGTGGATATGGCTGGTGCTCACAGAAGGATGGTGTGGTGATGCAGCTCAAAATGTACCTGTTCTTAATAAAATTGCAGAAACTTCTGCTAATATTGATATACGTTTTATTCTTCGGGACAAGCATTTAGATATTATGGATGAATATTTAACCAATGGTGGCCGGTCAATTCCCAAGCTCATATGTCTTGATGCTAATACTCTGGAAGAAATTGGCACTTGGGGACCGCGTCCTGCTGTGATTCAAGAAAAAGCAATGGAGTGGAAAGATGATGATTCAATTACTAAAGAAGAATGGGCAGAAAAGTTGCATAAATGGTATGCCGAGGATAGTACCCAGGAACTGCAGGACGAATTTACAGAATTGATTGAGTTATGGCGACAAAAGTCAACTAATTGATAAAAGTCATTTTGCCGGTGCCTACAAACTTTTTACCCTCATCAGTGGGTTCGGCAATAATTTGATATAAGTAAATTCCACTTGCATGAGTTGAATTAAAATTAATTGGGATATTTGTAGGACCGGGTTGATATATCTGATCAATAACCGGCTGCATAATCTTTCTTCCGGTTATGTTATATATATTTATAGTGACCCTACTTCTGTTGGCAAAATTTACTGGTATATTAGTATCTGTAGAAGTTGAGAACGGATTTGGAAAGTTCTGGGAAACAGTTGAATTGTCAGGAGCATTAAAGTTAATTTCGCCTTGGAAAGATCCCACAAAAATGCCACGGCCATGTGAACCAACGGCGATGTCTCCATCTGAAAAACGAGAATCAATGTTTTCTACTAAAGAGGAACCTATCATGCTGGCAGATTCTTTGCCCCACATGGTATTAGATCCATCTAAATTTTGTGACGCATATATTCCTGTGCTGGTTCCCAACACAAATATGGACCCACCTTCGGCTGGGATAATTGCAGCTGACCTTATTGATGGGCCTGGATTGGAGCTCCCCGGATTGTTGTCTCCTGTTAGGTTGCCCTCAACAGCTTCCCAGCTGTTTCCTGCATCAACGGAATGGTATAGCCCCACAATATTATAATTCGACATTACAACGAGGACTTCATTGCCATTTGTGGGATTGACAGCGATGTCATGCACAAATGCTCCGTTTGGCACATTAGGTATTGAAATATCTACAGGACCTGATGAGTTTGCTGAGGCATTATCAAGACGCTTTATTACAGGCGCTCCCGGCAGTATCAGATGGGTCCGAGCCTGCATAATAGAGGTTGTCAGCCGGTATATTAGTTGATTTAAGTGCTGATATCGTATATTTCGTATATTTGGAAGGCAGTTTGGCAGAATCTACTTCTCTCCAATTTTTGGTTGTACCGTTATTTTCCTGATTTGTAATTTCATCAATTTTTGTATTTCTCCAGAGTTCGTTTTGAGCAGGATAATACATAATATTTTCGTTCTGAAAATCTATCTCATAGGGGTTGATAAATAGACTGGTATTGACATCCTGCAGGGTGTATAATACTAAATGGACTCATCCAAAGTCTTGGTTACATCCATAACAGATTACCCTGTTATTATTTCTGCTGTCATTTGTTCTGATTAGAAACAATAATATAGTTGTCAGTAAAAAATGAGTATCCCCCGTCGGCAAATGAAATATCTTGTGAATCCAACGTCTCGCTTAGTTGCCGGTCAAACTCAAAAAAGGTGGTGCCATTGTCTTGGGTGCCCCCCATCAACCTGTTGTCATTTTCATTTTCAGGGATGGAAACATCATAATACTGAGTGACCACATATCCGTTGTTTTTATCAGTCCATGTAACAGATGAAGCTGCAATATCATTAGAAACAGAAAGCCCACCGTCATGGCCAACCCAAACACGGTTAGGGTCTGATGGATCAAATACAATTTCATGTTGATCGGCATGTTGTTCCGGATATTGGGATATATCATTTGCTTTGGCATAACCTCCAACCCAAAATTTATTCTTTTCACTTTGCGAATTGTCGCTGGGTGCTGTGGCAAAACCATCTGTTGATCGGAAAAGATTTGTACCGCCGATTAACACAAAGTCAGGATCATCAGGTTTAACTCTAACCGTCATATTATATCCATTGCTGTAGGTTCATTCCACCAACGGGTCCATCAGTAAAATTGGGTAAGTTTCCGCAAAGAACTTGATCAGTCAGCCGGGTTGCCCGTAAGTCCTCCTGAGATATCAAACATGCTGAAACCTGTCTGGCGGACATCATGCTACTTTTTTAGTCAATGTATAGATAATATTGGGATCAGAAGGGGCAAAAGTAATAACACTTCGGGCATGTGCTGAAGGAAAATCAGCCGGCGTAATTTCAGTCCAGCTTTGACCATCATCTGTTGAAATAAATACACCGGGATTATTCGTAGCGCTTCCTTTAACAGCGTCTACCGAAGACAAAACTGCTGCTAAAGTACCATCGCTGGCTACGGCTACATCAGCATGTAGATGTCATTCCACCCCGCGCAAGTGTTAAGGTCGTTAAATGTATTTCCATCTGGTGATCGAAAAATACCAAGTCCATTACTGGCTATAAAAACCGTTCCTGTTGTAGGTGAAATAGCAATTCTGTTTACATAATCAAACTGGGAATCAAACTGGGTGTTATCATCTTCAGTACCTGGAATTCTTGTCCAGCTTATACCATTGTCAGTTGATCGAAATATTCCTGTACCAGAGTAGGGAGCACCCGGGGCTCCAGCCGAAGAGGAGATTAATTCACCTGAAGTATAATACCAGGTATCAGGATTGGTAGGATCTTGGGCAAGTGATGATACGCTAAAGTTTTCTGCGTCAGGCGTTCTAAGTGTCCATGAGTTACCATTATCAGTTGATCGCCAAATACCACCCGAAACGCCTCCGGCAATTACAATACTTGGATCACGCTGATCAATGCCCAGCGCACGAGTTCTTCCACCAACATTGGTCGGACCGGCAAGCTGCCAGGTAAAATCTTGGGCCGGCTTAAAATTAGGATTTTTGGCTTTTAACCTCCGGTTAACTTCTTGCAGGGTAGGAACAGAGCGAGCATGATTTAACTCCCGCGCGCGAATGTTATCAGGAATGGTATTTGTTTTGGGATCTCTTAAAAGAGTAAAGTAATATTCATTCCGGGCTTTCTTGGTTTGTTCTTTACTTAGTTTATCAGATTCCTTTTTCTCTTCCAGCAGGGTATCCTGACCAAGACGGGCTGTTTTTGAAACACTTGAATTAGGTATAGTATTAATGACCAGATAGCTGAACCCAGCCAATAGAATAATTAATAAGAAGTATAAATAATTCTTTGTAGCGGTGTCCGTCATTCGAGATATTACTTTAATTTATTTACAGCTAATTATAGCTTTTTTATCGCTTAAGTGAAATAAATGGTGATTTCAGTGATATGGTTAAGTCAACTGTTAATTGAAGAGTAGAGTTTCCGCTATATCTTCTTAAGCACTTGTAAGATTTATGTTATCTTTTAATATAAAAAATGGACATTAAACGTCAGCTTAAATAAACGACTGTGAATTATAAAGATTACTTTTATAAGCATATTGCTCAAACCAGTGATTCACCTATGGCTCTTGAAATTGAAAAAGCGGCGGGCCCTTTTATCTATACAACTGATGGTAAAGAATATGTTGATTTCATTTCCGGCATTGCAGTAAGCAGCTTGGGACATCGTCATCCTAAGGTTGTAAAGGCAGTAAAAGAGCAGGTTGACAAACACCTGCACGTGATGGTGTATGGTGAATTTATCCAGGAAAGCCAATCGAAATATGCACAGCTGCTTACCTCAACCTTGCCTGAAAAACTTGACAGAGTTTATTTTGTGAATAGTGGAACAGAAGCAAATGAAGGAGCACTAAAGCTGGCTAAAAAATATACCGGCCGGCATAAGTTTGTTGCTTTTCATCATGGCTATCATGGGGACACCCATGGATCTTTAAGCGTTACGGGAAGAGATGTCTATCGAGATCCCTATTTGCCACTGTTGCCGGATGTCCACTTTTTGGACTTCAACAGTTTTGAGAATCTTGAGGTGATAGATGACGAGACGGCTGCAGTAATCATGGAGCCTATTCAGGGAGAAGGAGGGATCATTCCTGCAGATAAAGGATGGTTGCAAAAAGTAAGGCAGCAATGTGATGAGCACGGTGTATTATTGATTTTTGATGAAATTCAGACCGGTTTTTTTAGGACAGGATCCTTATTTGCTTTTCAGCATTATGAAGTAGTACCGGATATTTTATGTCTTGCTAAAGCTATGGGAGGAGGAATGCCAATGGGAGCATTTATATCATCTTCCGACATTTTTAAATCATTCATGTATGAACCACCCTTAAACCATGTAACGACTTTTGGCGGCCATCCGGTGTCTTGTGCTGCTGCTCATGCCACTTTAAATGAGCTTTTGCAAGGTGGTTACGATAAAAAAGCGGAAATGATTGAACAATGTGCAAGGGAGATGCTGACTGCTTCAGGTATATCTGAAATAAGAGGTAAGGGAGGGATGCTTGGAATGGAACTCTCAGATAAAGGATTAACACAAAAAGTAGTGGAAGCCTGTTTTGATAAAGGTATAATTCTTGGGTGGACCCTTCATTCTGATACGTTAGTTCGAATTGCACCACCCTTGATTATGGAGGAAGAGTTACTGAGGAAAACCTTTAAGAAAATTAATGAAGCAGTCGTAGAAAATGAAAATTGAAAATGAGTTTCAATTATGTGATCTTATCCACTTCTTCCTTTTGGTGGTATCAAACATTTAGGCTACGGATGTGAGCTGTCTAAGATGAATATTAAAGAATTTATAAATACCAAGACGGTTTATATTGATTAAAAAATATTGTAAGGAATAGTGCAGGTAATGGTCTAACTATTAGTAATGCGAATTATTTGACCTCATTTAATCAAATAATTCGCATTACTAAGTACACAGCCTAATATTAATACTAAGAAGAAATCTATTATGAAAAAATTAAGCTACATACTCTCATTTGCCGTTTTGGCCTTTGGCCTCATCAGTTGTGGAGACAACAGCACCGGCCCCAAAGAAATACCGGTCGACCAAGCCTTAGTGGTTGGTACGCAGGTGTCTTCGGACTTTTTGAATACCGGAGAATTTGATGTGTTAGGAACACCTTTAGATGAAGATAGGAATAGCATACTTTCGGGGGTAGTGGATGCTAAGATAACACTCGACTCACTATCGGGAGATGCAAGTAGTAAGATTGCCCGACAGAACAGCCGGGTAGTGTTTGGTAAGAATAAAGCCGTATCAAATATAACTGCTGATATTATATCAAGCACAGTTAATCAGCCGGGGAATGACCCATTTGCAATTTCTCTCGATATTGATGGCAGCGGCAGTATGGGTAGCAATGACCCCAATCGTACTCGAGTACAGGGAGCAAAGGATTTTGTGGATGAGTTTGCACAAAATGCAAGCAATTTTGATATCAGTATATTTACCTATCAAGGCAATCCTAATCGGCCCTTTTTATCCAATTCAGAACTTTTGGCTGAGTTCACTAATAATACTTCAGCCCTCAAAGATTCTGTTGATAACGTAGAATCCAGTGGTGGTACACCTACATATCCATCTTTGCTTGAAGTTTTGGAGTATTCCGAACAGGAAAAGCCTACTCAGTCACATGAGCGAGGAATAGTATTACTTTCCGACGGTTATCCAAACAGTACCGCTTTGCGAGATAGTGTGTGTACGGTAGCCAATAATATGGATTCGCCCATCTATTCGATCGGGTTGGGACCAGCCTCAGATCTCAGTAATAATCCAGATCCGGCAGCCGTGCAGGAGATGCGGAATATATCTACTTGTACAGGAGGGAGTTATTCTGGTATCGATCCTAATAATGTTTCTGTAAATGCTTCATCGCTTTATCAGAATATTGCTGTTGCTACATCAAAAGGAAATATTCAATATAAGGTTAAGCTTTCAGGATCAGGTTTTAGTAACCTACAGCCGGGTACTATACTGTACTTTACGCTTAAATTAGGTACAAAAAAGGGACAGGCAGAAGCCTTCTTTTCATTTAGTGTACCCTCTCCCTAGTTAATAATTAATTAAATATGATTTAAAAAGAGCCTGCCGGTTAAATGGCAGGCTCTTTTTTTTTAAAAGTAAAGGTGATTATAAGTCTTTTTGGTAAATGGAATAGCTTAACTAATTGTTTTTTATAATTAGGAAGTTCTGGTTCGCTTTTTAAACGTCATCTTACTAACAAATTTACTATAACTATTATGAAGTCTGTTAATCCTGCATCCGGCGATCTGATTAAAGAATATGAACAAATGAGTAATGATGAGCTCAAATCTATTGTGCAAGAAACCTCTGAAGCTCAAAAAGATTGGTCTCAGAAATCTTTTGCTTATCGTTCTCAATTACTAAAAAAAGTAGCTGCTACCTTAAGAGCAGAAAAAGAAGAATTGGCAAAATTGATGGCTAATGAAGTGGGTAAACCGTTAGCACAGGGAGTCTCTGAAGCAGAAAAGTGCGCTTGGGTTTGTGAATATTATGCCGATAATGCAGAAGACTTTTTAGCTGATGAACAGATAGAGTCAGATGGGACCAAAAGCTATATTCATTATAATGCTTTGGGTACTGTTTTAGCCATTATGCCCTGGAATTTTCCCTTTTGGCAGCTATTTAGATTTGCTGCCCCGGCTTTGATGGCAGGCAATGCTGCTATTCTCAAGCACGCTCCCAATGTAACAGGCTGTGCTTTAAAAATTGAAGAAATTATTCACGATACAGGAATACCCAAGAGCATTTTTCGTACAGTCATTGCCGATGTTGATCAGACACAAGCATTGATTGTAAACCCGGACATAGCAGCTGTTACGTTAACAGGGAGCACCCGGGCCGGAAAAGCCGTTGCAGAGAAAGCCGGGAGCGTTTTAAAGAAGACCGTACTGGAATTGGGAGGCAGTGACCCTTATATCATTCTTGAAGACGCCGATTTGGATAAAGCAGCAGAAACCTGCGTTACTTCCCGGCTTATTAACAGTGGGCAAAGCTGTATTGCGGCTAAAAGGTTAGTCGTCGTTGAACAAGTCTATGATGATTTTCTTAACAAAGTGGTTGAATCAATGAAAAGTAAAGTGGTGGGCGACCCATTTGAGGAAGATACAGATATTGGTCCTATGGCAAGAGTTGATCTCCGTGATGAGCTTCATGAACAGGTACAAAAAAGTATTGAGAATGGTGCCCATTGTATTTTAGGGGGAGAAAAGCCGGATGGTGACGGAGCTTATTATCCTGCAACAATTTTAACAGAGGTCTCAAAAGGGATGCCGGCTTATAATGAAGAGCTTTTCGGCCCGGTTCTGTCAATTATTAAAGTAAATGACGAAGCTGAAGCTATTAAAGTTGCTAACGATACAAAATATGGGTTGGGGGCGGCTATCTTTTCTGAAGATGTTCAAAAAGCGGAAAAAATTGCCTCAGAGGATATCGAGGCGGGTTGTACCTTTGTAAATGCCTTTGTAAAATCTGATCCGCGCCTTCCTTTTGGTGGTATAAAAGAGTCAGGATACGGACGAGAGCTGTCAGAGGCGGGCATCAAAGAGTTTGTAAATATTAAAACAGTTTATGTAAATTAAAAAGGTTTGTAAGGAATAGGTAGGCTTGAGGTCTAACCAATAGAAAAGTTATTTGAGCCTATTTAATCAAATAAATCGTATTTTAGAGAAATAGAAAATTAACTTTTAAAAAAAGAGTACTATGAAAAGATTAAGCTACATACTGTCATTTGCCGTTTTGGCCTTTGGTCTCATCAGTTGTGGAGACAATGGTACCGGATCAAAAGGAGATGCTCCCGCAATTCCATCGTCTGTTGCCGAAAATTCAAAACCTGATATATCATATTTTGAAGGGACATCTAAGGTAACTGCGGAAAAGTCATCATCAACTAATTTTGATGATGCTAAGAACACTGTTTTAGGCTTTAGCAGCTTCTCATACCTGGGACAGATTTATGCCCCGTTTTTTCAAAATGCCCAGGGATCAAATGCTAACTTTAATAACGGTGTATGGGAATGGGAATATTCTTATAGCTATCAGGGTACCAGTGCTAGCATTCGCTTAACAGCAGAAGAAGTAGCTAATGGCATCTACTGGGATATGTATTATACCTTTAGCAGTCCACAGTATAGTTTTGATGATTATAATATGATTTCAGGCTTTGTTCATTCAAATGGAAACGAAGGTGACTGGACCTTTAATACTATTTTTGATGATACGGGTGCTGAAACCCCAATTCTCAAATCTGATTGGGAGGTCATAAGCAACTCAGAAAGAACGATTGATATAAAGATTTATGATGGTCAGGGACAGGTTACGGATATCATATATTATTCTGAGAATGGCGATATCCACGAGATGTATAACTCTTCTAAAGCGGTTACTGTTTATTGGGATACAGACCAAGAAATAGGTTATTATGATCCTGCTCAGGGCCAAAGAGTATGCTGGTCAGGAAATGCAACAAGTTCGACTAATGTAGACTGCTCATCTGTAGGTCTGGATGAATAAGTCAAATTGTGTTCTATTCATTTTTAAGCCCGGTTTTGTAACCGGGCTTTTTTTATGGGCAAAAATTGAGATGACACTATGTTGTCACTTTTGATGTTAATTTGAGGTGATAGTTAAAAACAGTTCATTTCAATGACGGAATCAGAGCACAATCCCATACGTGGACGCGGTTCTTCAGACAATCCCGGCAACAGGTTTGAAGGCCATTACACCGATTACGATCTGGATGAAGAAACGGGAGAAAAGCCTGCACCTGAAACACAACTGTACCGCGATGATACCAAAGAAATCCTTTCCCAAAATGACAGTCCGGATATTCCTTTTGATGCCAGCCTGAATCCCTATCGCGGTTGTGAACACGGATGTATTTATTGTTATGCCAGGCCTACACACGAGTACCTGGGGTTTTCGGCAGGTCTGGATTTTGAATCTAAAATTATGGTGAAATATGATGCTGCAGAAAAACTGGAAGAACGATTTGCTTCCCGAAACTGGGTTCCCCGGGTTGTTGTTATGAGCGGAGTAACGGATCCCTATCAGCCCATTGAAAGAAAATTGGAAATCACGAGAAGTTGCCTGCAGGTATTTGCCGAATGTTTGAATCCGGTGGCTATCATTACCAAGAACTATCTGGTAACACGCGATATTGATTACCTCAAGGTACTGGCTGAGCATAATGCCACGCATGTAACACTTTCAATTACTACGCTAAACAGAGATGTTGCAAGAGTTATGGAGCCCAGAACTTCACAGCCGTATCGCCGGCTGAAAGCCATTGAAGAGCTGGCCGAAGCAGGTATTTCTGTGGGTGTCAATGTAGCTCCCATCATACCGGGACTGACAGACCATGAGTGCGCCCGTATTTTGGAATCGGCAAGGGATGCCGGTGCTACCATGGCCGGATATACTATCTTGAGGCTGCCCTATGGCGTAAAAGAGCTTTTCCCTAAATGGTTGGAGCAGCATTTTCCTGATCGAAAAGATAAAGTGCTGAACAGAATACGAGATATGCGAGATGGAAAATTAAATAAGGCTGAATTTGGAGAGCGTTTTCACGGTAAAGGTAATTTCGCTGAACAGATACGCAGCCTGTTTGAGGTGCAAACCAAAAAGTTGGGTTTCAACAAGAAAGACTTTTCTTTAAATACCGGTGATTTTAAGCGTCCTCAGAAAGGACAATTAACATTGTTTTAATTTATGAGTAAAAAATTCATACTTCGCTGCTCATTTAATATATTCAAGAAACAAAATTTAGCATTACTTACAACAAAATATTGACTAAATAATCTAAAGTGATATGTCTGAAACACCCTCAACAATGTTAGACTTGGGAACTGAAGCTCCTGACTTCAAACTCTTTGATACTGTTAACAACCAGCTTGTTTCTCTTAGTGATTTTGACAATGCAAAAGGATTATTGGTTGTATTTATATGCAACCACTGCCCATTTGTTAAACATATTCTGGAAGGCTTTGTGGTTGCTGCCCGCGATCTGCAAAAAAAAGGGATTGGTATTGTTGCCATCAGCTCTAATGATGTAGAGAATTATCCTGATGACAGCCCGGTTAAAATGGCTAACTTAGCACGCGAAAAACGTTTTTCTTTTCCTTATTTGTATGACGGTACACAAGAAGTTGCTAAAGATTACCGTGCAGCCTGTACTCCTGATTTTTACCTTTTTAATGAGCATTACAAGCTGGTTTATCGCGGACAGTTTGATGACAGCAGACCCGGGAATGATAAACCGGTGAACGGAAAAGATATCAGAGAGGCTGTTGAATTTCTGTTTGATGGCAAAGAAAAAGAAGAGCAAAAGCCAAGTGTAGGCTGCAACATAAAATGGAAAAAGGGGAATGAGCCAGCATATTTTGGCTGATACTAACCATGGGCACAAGCAGAAAAGATGATATAGAATCCATCCGCAGGGAATACGACCGCGCAGAATTGTTAGAAGACAATGTCGCTTCCGATCCAATGGATCAGTTTTCGGAGTGGTTTAGCCAGGCTTTGGAAACAGAATTTATGGAAGTCAATGCTATGACCCTTTCCACTTCCGGTAAAGATGGAAAGCCTTCATCACGCATTGTACTGCTTAAAGGTGTTGAAAAAGACGGATTCCGTTTCTTTACGAATTATGGGAGCCGAAAGGGGCAGGAGCTGGAAGAAAACCCGCATGCAGCCTTGTGTTTCTTTTGGCCTGTTTTAGAACGGCAGGTGCGAATTGAAGGACAGGTTTTTAAGCTCAGCAGGGAAGAGTCTCAGGCCTATTTCGAACAGCGTCCACGTCAAAGCAAGCTGGGAGCCTGGGCTTCGTATCAGAGCCAGACTGTTGAATCCAGGCAAGAGCTGGAAGAAAATTTTACGAAGATGGAAAATCGATTCGATAACCAAGAAATCCCTACCCCTGAATTTTGGGGTGGTTATATTCTTAAGCCTTCATCGGTAGAGTTTTGGCAGGGAAGGCAGGGACGCCTGCACGATCGTCTTAAATACTTCAGGGCTGATGACCAGTGGAACATAAAGCGCCTTTCGCCTTAGCCGGTAATCCAAGACTTTAATTTTTCATGTCTAAAAACAAACTCCAGCGCTTTGAAGAAATCGGTGAATTTGAGAATGTATTAGAACTCACTGATTTCCAATCAGAACAGAATAAAAAGCCGAAAGGGGAATGGAGAGAAAAAGTCTTTAAAAATCCCCATCCGATAACAGTAGAACTGGCCTGTGGAAAGGGAGAGTACACCCTCGAACTTGCACGGAGAAATCCCGATCAAAACTTCATTGGCATTGATATTAAAGGAGCCCGCATTTGGAAAGGTGCTAAAAGGGCTCTGGAGCAGAAGCTGGAAAATGTTCGTTTTTTGCGTATTTATATCGATCACCTGCACGAATATTTTGCTCCGGAAGAAATTGACGAATTTTGGATAACTTTTCCGGATCCCTATCCCAGGGACAGTAATAGCAGTAAGCGCCTTAGCTCTCCTAAATTTTTGTCTATCTACCAAAAGGTTCTGGCTAAAGACGGGATCATAAACTTTAAGACAGATAGTGATTCATTATTTACCTTCACTAAAGAGGTGGTTTCTAAGACAGAATGTATAATATTAGATATCGTGGAGGATGTCTATGCTGAAAGACCGGATGATCCGATGCTGACAATTCAGACATTTTATGAGAAAAAGCATTTAGAGGCTGGCAAAACTATTCACTTCATTAAGTTCAAACTTCCGGTTATTCCCTTGAACGGTCTGATAGGTATTAAGTGTTAAATAAAATAGTTGGTTATTCTTTCTTTAACGGCCTGTATTGCTTTTCTGGCAATAAATTATTATTTCATAGGTTAACAGTGTTAACCTATGAGCTTATGTCCAAAGAAAACGAACAAAATTTAAAGGAAAAAATACTTGAATCTTCCCGGCGTCAACTTTTTGAAGAGGGTTATCGCAATTTTTCATTGAGGAAGATTGCGCGTGAAGTTGGAGTTACCGCAACCAGTATTTATCTGCATTTTGACAGCAAGGATCATCTTCTCCACACGTTGATGGAAGAATCCATTGAAGAGTTGAATAACCAATTGCAAGATGCTGTTCTGGATTTGTTTGACCCTATTAAAAAACTGGAAGCACTTGCGCATGTGTATGTAAATTTTGCGCTGAAGAATCCGCGTGAGTATCAAATCCTGTATATGGTCAGTTCAGATGAAATGAGCAGGTATCCAAAAGAAAAATTTCGTCAGGCTCGAAGAGGATACGAAATTGTAACGGATACGCTACAGGAGGGGGTGAGCAAAAACTTACTTGATGAACCTCGTCCGCGTATTGCTGCGTACACTTTTTGGGCTCAGCTGCATGGTGTAATGTCAGTAGTTTTATCAAAGCGGCTGGATAACAGAATCGATCAGCAGGAGTTTATAAAAGATGCCATTGAACATATCATCCAGGGATTTCATGTACGTACAGCTCTGGATGCCAACTAATTTTTTGAAGCTAACTAATCTACGGTGAACAATATGGAATTTTTAAATAACAGCTTAGGATTTTTGATGCAATATCCGACATGGACCATTATTGTTGGATTCATTGTTGCGGCAACACTTCTGGCATTCTGGGGAGCACCATTATGGATTTGGGCTATTGCCGGTTTTGCAACACTTTGGGGTGTAAATGCACCAGCATGGCTTCTTATAACTTATGGTGTGCTCTGTTTAATATTTAATATCAAGCCAATTAGACGGATGCTGGTAACCAACGGCATTATGAAATTGCTTGACGCGCTGAATTTCCTTCCTACCATTTCTGAGACAGAGCGAACAGCAATTGAGGCAGGCACCACGTGGGTGGATGCTGAACTGTTCTCAGGAAAACCGGACATGAAAAGATTGGTTAATGAAAATTATCCCGAGCTCACTGAAAAGGAACAAGCCTTTCTTGATGGGCCGGTTGAAGAACTTTGCTCAATGGTTAAAGATTGGGACATTTATGTGCGCAAAGGTTTTGATGATGAAACCTGGGAATACATGCGAAAAAATAAATTCTTTGGGCTGATTATTCCTGAAAAATATGGCGGACTTGAGTTCTCGGCATCGGCACACAGTGCGATTGTTACCAAGCTTGCTTCACGTTGCGGTCCATTAGCGACAACTGTGATGGTACCCAACTCATTAGGTCCGGCAGAGTTATTGATGCACTATGGAACGGATGAGCAAAAAGATCATTATCTGCCAAAGCTGGCTACCGGTGAAGAGATGCCTTGCTTTGGGCTTACCGAACCCACTGCCGGCTCTGATGCCGGGGCCATGACCGCAGAGGGCGTGATATTCAAGGATGATAACGAAGAGTTGAAAATCAGGCTGAATTTTGAGAAGCGGTATATCACACTGGCAGCGATTTCGACGGTGATTGGATTAGCTTTTAAACTTAAAGATCCTGAAAACTACTTAGGAAAAGGAGAAAACCTTGGAATTACCTGTGCTCTTATTCCAAGTGATACCGATGGAATTATTCTGGGTCGACGTCACGATCCGCTGGGTGTTCCTTTTTATAATTGCCCTATTACCGGAGATGATGCGGTTATTCCTGTAGATCAAATTATTGGCGGTGCCGAACAGGCCGGAGAAGGCTGGCGCATGCTTATGGAATCGCTGGGCGTTGGACGTGGTATCTCCCTTCCCGCACAAAGTACCGGGGGCGTTAAATTAGCCTCTCGGGCTATTGGAGCTTATACAGCCATTCGCCGACAGTTTGGAATTAATATTGGCAAATTTGAGGGTATTGAAGAACCGATGGCCAAAATGGGTGGGCTTACCTACCTGATGGAAGCCGGGCGAAGATACACGTGTGGAGGTCTGGACAGTGGTGTTAAGCCTGCTGTAGTGACAGCTATAGCCAAGTACAATTTTACCGAGCTTACCCGTGAAATTATCAATGACGCCATGGACATTCAGGGTGGGGCAGGTATTTCCCGCGGTCCGCGTAATATTTTTGCAAGCGGTTATATTTCACTTCCTATTGCCATTACAGTAGAGGGAGCAAATATTCTTACAAGGTCGCTGATGATTTTTGGTCAGGGAGCTATTCGCTGTCATCCTTATGCATATGATGAAATCGATGCCCTTACCAGAAAAGACCTTAAAGCATTTGATGATGTTTTCTGGAAGCATATTGGTCATGTAGGGCGTAATAAAGCACGTGCATTGCTTATGTCATTAACCCGCGGGGCTATTGCCTCATCACCGGTAAGCGGAACTGCAGCCAAGTATTATAGAAAATTGTCCTGGACTTCAGCTTCCTTTGCATTTATGGCAGACATTGCACTTGGAAGTTATGGCGGCGGACTCAAAATTAAAGAAAAGATAAGCGGCCGCTTTGCAGATATCCTCAGCTGGATGTACCTCATTACAGCAACATTACGTCGATTTGAAGCAGAAGGTCGCCCGAAAGAAGACGAGATATTCCTCAAGTGGTCGATGGAGTACGGTTTTGCAAAAATCCAGGAAGCTTTTGATGGTATCTACAAAGAAATCAAAGTCCCGGGTTTAAGCTGGCTATTCCGCGGACCGATTGCCTTGTGGTCTCGAATGAACAGAATCAGCAGCATGCCTTCTGATAAATTGGGCAGCAAAGTAGCTCAAGCCATGCAGGAGACCGGTGAAAGAAGAGATCGACTGACAAAAGGCATATTTGTTTCTGATGACAAAGAAGATGCTTTGGGCCGCTACGAATACGGGCTTAATGCTTTGGAAGATGCTGAGCACGTTTATAAGAAGATTCACGTAGCAACCAAGAAAAAAGAACTTCCCAAAACACAGCCTCGTTTTGTAATTGATGAGGCTCTTGAAAAGGGCATTATCTCTGAAGAAGAAGCCAAGCTAATAAGAAAAGCTGAAGATGCGCGTATTGATGTGGTTCAGGTAGATGAGTTTACGCTTGAGGAATACCAAAACCAGACACCGAGCACGCCAAAGCATGATGATGAACAATCAAAAGAAACAGTGATGCAATAACAGAATTGCTACGCTTTAACGGCGCAAAAGCTCTGCAGGTTGGTTCTCAATTTGCAGAGCTTTTTATTTACCAGCCGCCACTGGCACCGCCGCCACCGGACCCAAAGCCGCCGCCACCGCTAAATCCACCGAAGCTGCTACCTCCGCCGCCACCGGACCCAAAGCCACCGCCACCCAGCCAGATAAATCCACCGGAGCCTAAGGTTCTTTGGCGTCCCTTGCGGCCGCCTTTTCTAAGTATGGAGTAAATCACAAAAATTATGAACAGAATAAATACTATGACAGAAGCAACATCGTCTTCATTGGCAGATGTAGTGCTCGAAATATTGCCTTCAAATTCTCCTTCTGCCAAATCGATAAGGATGTCAGTGGCTCGGTCCAATCCTGCATAAAAGTTTCCTCTTTTAAATTGAGGAGTCAATACATCCCGTATTATTCTTCCTGCCATCACATCAGGAATAGCTCCTTCAAGCCCATATCCAACCTCAATACGCATTTTGCGTTCGTTAGGAGCAATGAGAATAAGTACGCCGTTGTACTGATCTTCATGCCATATTTTCCAGTCATTGAAAATAGTTGTGGCAGCTTCCTCTATTGAAACGCCTTCCAAATCGGAGATGCTGGCGATGACAATAGCTGTGGTTGTAG
This sequence comes from Balneolaceae bacterium, assembly GCA_034521755.1. Lineage (GTDB taxonomy): Bacteria > Bacteroidota > Rhodothermia > Balneolales > Balneolaceae > JAXHMB01. The sequence goes on along the minus strand of JAXHMB010000003.1, from coordinate 548,135 downwards.
TATCTCGATAATTGCGAAGTTTATTTTCCAGGCTTTGTACTTCAGAAGAAGATAAAATGTTGGCAAAATCATTAACCATGCCTACAGGTTCTGACCGATACTGCTGTGCCGACAGCAACGCCGGGGCCGCAATAAAAACACAGAGCAGAAGAACATACGTTCGATAGCTATTAAATAAAGATGAAGACCTAGTCATTATTTATTCCTCTTCTTCTTTGTTGTCGTTATAGCTTATTTCGTCTGAGAGTTCATTCACACCTTTGCGCTGATAAGGAAACAGTTCCTTTAACTTGTTACCAACTTTGGTGACGGCTTCTGCAATACCTTGTTCAAACTCTTCTTTTTTGAAGTGCTGGAGAATAATCTCTAACACATCATTCCAGAAAGGATCTTCAACTTGTTTATGAATGCCTTTGCCTGCATAAACAGCTGCTTTGTGATCTTCACTGGCAATGTAAATAAGAACACCGTTTTGAAGCTCCGTTTGATCCATGCCCAACTCATGGAAAATGCGTGCGGCGCGTACCAAAGGATCGCGCTTGCTGTGTTGTTCAATATGGATGCGAATTTCCCCTGATGTCTGATTTTCAGCATCTGCAATAGCAGCAATGATGTGTTGTTCCTGTTCTGGTGTCAATAAGTTTTTAGAGCTCATATCCCTAAAGAATTTTGCACAAGGTTAAATAGTAGCAGCTTAAAGCCGCTTTGAGTAAACTTGAAATATCAATTAAAATTAACTTCAGGAGCCTCGTCAGTACCTTCATCCGCCTGAAAATAAGCTTTTTGGTCAAATCCAAGCATGCCCGCAAACAGGTTCGTCGGAAATTTTTGAATAGAAGTATTGTAACTTCTTACGGCATCATTAAAACGTTTACGTTCCGTTGAAATCCTATTTTCGGTGCCTTCAAGCTGTGTTTGCAGGTCTCTGAAGTTTTGGTTTGCCTTCAGTTCGGGATAGCGCTCAACAGTAACCAATAATCGCGACAAGGCTCCGGAAAGCTGCTGCTGTGCCTGCTGGAATTGAGCTACTTTTTGAGGATCATTCAGGTCATCCGCGCTAACTTGAATTGAAGTTGCTTTACTGCGCGCTTCAATCACGCTGGTCAGCGTTTCTTGTTCAAAATTTGTAGCACCTTTAACAGTATTTACAAGATTCGGAATAAGATCTGAACGTCGCTGATACTGATTCTCTACTTGAGCCCATGCGTTGTTGACTGTTTCCTGTTTTTGTACAAGGCTGTTATTTACACTTACAGCATAAAAGCCAAGGACAAGGATTACAGCTAAACCGATGATTAAATTCTTTTTCATAAAAAAATACATTAGTTAATAATTCGAAAGCGCTAAAATATACGAAATGGCAATAAAAATGATACATGGTTTTTTATCTATAATCTTAGTTTTTGATCTGGCATAAGTTCCATATCTTTAGCCCTTTAAATTCATGTCGTTATGCTTCTAGAACCCAAGTTTATTTATTTTGATTTAGATGATACACTCTTGGATCACAAGAGTGCAGAACAGGCAGGACTCAAAGATGTGCATAATCATTTCGATTTGTTTAATGGAATCAGCTCAAAAGAGCTTATTGATACCTACCAAAAAGTAAACAGCACACAGTGGAAGCTGTACAGTAAGAATAAAGTCACGCGACAAGAGCTCCAGCGCAATCGATTTGAACAAACCTTGGATTCCCTTTCGCTTGACAGTTTTCGATATGAAGAGGTAGGCACTTATTATATGAAGAGCTACCGCAATCATTGGCAATGGATAAGAGGGGCACAAAAGGCATTTCATAAAATCCGGGAGTTCTATAGCGTAGGGGTGTTGACTAACGGCTTTTCGGAAACGCAGCAAAAGAAATTTGAGCAGTTTGATTTATATGACAAGGCCAGTCATTTGGTAATTTCTGAAGATGTTGGAGTGTTGAAGCCGCATCATAAAGTTTTTGATCACGCTACAGAGCTCACAGGATTACAGCCTGCCGATATCTTGTATATCGGTGATTCATTTAATTCTGATGTTATTGGCGGCATTAATTATGGATGGAAAGTTGCCTGGTTTACATCAAACGGTGACCCTGAAAAACACCGAAAGGCTGACTTTGTATTTAATGATTTTGAACGACTTATTGATTTATTAAAGGTCTAATTTTATAACTGATAACTTATATAACCAACCCACGGATGTCTCAACAAACAATCGAGGAACCCACAGTAGATCTTGATTTGGCTATAGAGCATGGCCTGAATGAAGAAGAGTTTGAAATGATAAAAGAGTATTTGGGGCGTACCCCTACTTTTACCGAGCTTGGGGTTTATTCTGTAATGTGGAGCGAGCACTGTTCATATAAAAACTCCATACTTGAAATTAAAAAGCTCCCTAATGAAGGCCCCCAGCTTTTGGTGGGTGCAGGAGAAGAAAATGCCGGTCTCGTTGATATTGGTGATGGGTTAGGCTGTGCTTTTAAAGTTGAGAGCCATAATCACCCTTCGGCTATTGAGCCTTACCAGGGAGCAGCAACGGGCGTAGGAGGTATTCACCGTGATATCTTTACAATGGGAGCACGTCCAATTGCCAGCCTCAATTCACTTCGCTTTGGAAAGCTTGATAATCCAAGGGTTCGATTTTTGTTGGATGGAGTTGTAAGAGGTATTGCTGATTATGGCAATGCTTTTGGAGTACCGGTGGTAGGAGGAGAAATTTATTTTGATGAAAAGTATGAGGCTAATCCACTGGTTAATGCCATGAGTGTGGGTATTGTAAAGGAAGGCCAAACAGCTTCAGCTATTGCAGAAGGGACAGGTAATCCTGTAATCATTGTTGGATCAAGTACGGGTCGTGATGGTATTCATGGGGCCACTTTTGCTTCTGAAGAGATTAGTGAAGAAAGTGAAGATAAGCGTCCAAGTGTTCAGGTAGGAGATCCCTTTACGGAAAAGCTGTTATTAGAAGCTTCGCTTGAAGCGATTAAAAATGGCGGCATAGTGGGTATGCAAGATATGGGTGCTGCCGGTATATCCTGTTCTTCATCTGAGATGAGTGCCAAGGGCAAATGCGGCATGAAGCTTGATCTTGATAAAGTGCCGGCCCGTGAAGATGGCATGACGGCCTATGAGCTGCTTCTTTCTGAAAGTCAGGAGCGTATGCTGGTGGTAGCAGAGAAGGGACGTGAGCAAGAGATTATTGACATCTACGAAAAATGGGATCTGAATGCTGTTGTAATTGGTGAAGTTGTTGAGGGCGAAAATGTCACTTATATCAAAGATGGTGAAATAAAAGCTGATATCCCTGCAGACAGTCTGGTGCTTGGTGGCGGAGCACCGGTTTATGAACGAGAAGCAAACCGCCCAAAATACCTGGATGAAACCCAGAACTTTGATGTTGATTCACTGGACCATCCCACGGATCATAATGAAATTCTCAATAAGCTGCTGAGCTCACCAAATGTTGCTTCCAAACGATGGGTGCATGAACAGTATGACACCATGGTGCGAACCAATACCGTAAACGGGCCCGGTGCCTCAGATTCCGGGGTGATTCGAATTAAAGGTACCAACAAAGGGTTGGCCGTGAAGACTGATTGTAATGGTCGGTATGTATATTTGAATCCGCGGCGCGGTGGACAAATTGCCGTGGCAGAAGCAGCCCGAAATGTGGTGTGCAGCGGTGCGAAACCGATGGCTATCACGAACTGCCTTAACTTTGGCAACCCGTATAAACCGGAAGTTTACTGGACATTTAAAGAAGCTTTAGCCGGTATGAGTGATGCCTGTCGCCAGTTTAATACACCGGTAACAGGTGGTAACGTGAGTTTTTATAATGAAAATCCTAAGTCAGCAGTATTTCCAACACCGGTTATCGGAATGCTCGGTTTGATTGAAGATATAGAGAAGCATACGATGACGCCAAACTTCAAGGAAGAAGGCGATACCGTTTTCTTTGTTGGAGCTGAGCGAAATGGATTAGGAGGTTCTGAATACCTGAGCGCTATTCATGATTTAACAATGGGAGACACACCATATATTGATCTTGAGTTTGAAGGTAAATTGCAGAATGCACTTTTGGAGGGCATTCGTGAAGGAAAGGTCAATGCAGTACACGATATATCAGACGGCGGCTTGGCGGTAACCTTGGCCGAAATGGCCATCTATTCAGGTCTGGGGGCTGAACTATCTGTCAAAGATCTGGGCAATAGTGAGCATGATATCCTTTACAGTGAAGCACAGTCTGGTGTTGTAGTCACTTGTCCCTCTGATCAAGAAGAAAAAGTGAATGAGCATTTCGAAAGTGCCGGAATTCCAGTTCAAAAATTAGGTTTTGTTTCTGGCAAATCCCTCAATATTGATGATTACATCAAAATAGATATATCAGATTTATCCGGTATTTATGAGTCTGCTATTCCTTCTGCAATGACTCAATAAAATATTTCCAAACTTAAATTTTTAAAGGGCTCCAAGCGGAGCCTTTTTTTATTTGGTGAACGAAATAGAGTGCAGAAAAATTGAATAGACACATTAACTCAAATACCATAGTTAAATTTATTTATGAAAGGTAAAGTAGTACTTATTGTTGGAGGATCAGGCGGAATTGGAAGTGCAGCAGGCAAAGTGTTTGGTCAAGCCGGGGCTAAGGTTGTTCTGGCTGCCCGTAATCAGGATAAAGCAGAGGAAGTTGCCAAAGAGATTAACAATAATGGGGGCGAAGCTTTTGTGATAGGAGTTGAGGTAACAGACCTGGCTTCGGTTTCAACAATGGTAAGAGAGATAAATGAAGATCTTGGAAGCATCGATGTATTAGTTAATGCTTTTGGCCGTGGCCTAATACAGCCACTGTTGGATATTAAACCGGATAATGCCAAAGAAGTTATTAACACTAATGTGTATGGAACATTCTTGGTTACACAAACGGTAGTACGTCATATGGCAACTGAAAAGAAGGGTAGGGTAATAATGTTGCCGGGTACTCTGGGCAAATATCCGATGAAAAACTCATCGGTTTATGCAGCTTCCAAGTTTGCAGTCACAGGATTTACCAAATCACTTATTGAAGAAAACAAGAGAAGTGGTATTAAATTCACACTGATGCATCTTGGCGGTGTAGATACTCCGTTCTGGGATGATAAGCTCGTTGACATGAGAGTACAATCGGATAAAATGCTTACGCCCGAAGAAGTGGGCAAAGCCATCTACTATGCAGCCAATCAGCCAGCTGATTCAGTACTCAATGAAATAACGATACAGCCTGAATCACATCAGATGGTTTGATCTTGCCGGTTAGCAATAACTGACAACAGGATTAATTAATGTCCGTTATCTCCAACATTTCGTTTTAAAACGGGGCATCTGTCGGCGGCTTTTTTATAGGCTTTCTTGATGATTTCAATGCCTTCATCAATATGATCTTTTTGTACTGTCAATGGGGGACGGAACCGGATGCTGCGTTCTCCACAAGATAAGATCATAAGATTATGGTTGAAACATTCTTTAACTACAGCATCTCTTGCATGAGCATCGGGCAGGTCTATAGCACAGAAAAGTCCTTTTCCTCGAGGATTGGTGAAATGTTCGAATTCTTCAGAGAGTGCTATAATTTTTTCTTGCAGATATCCTCCAACGGAAGCGGCGTTTTCTACCAGGTTTTCTTCTTCTATGACCTGGAGAATGCGTCCAAAGCGGACCATATCAACGAGGTTGCCGCCCCACGTAGAATTTATCCTTGAAGAAACATGAAAACAGTTTGTTTCAATATCATCCACTCTTGTATTTGAGAGAATTCCACAAACCTGTGCTTTTTTACCGAAGGCCAGAATATCAGGTTTTACATAATGTTCATGAGCCCAGAATTTACCGGTCAGCCCAACTCCGGTTTGTACCTCATCATAAATAAGCAATGCTTCGTGTTTGTCAGCCAAATCCCGAAGTGCCTGATGAAATTCAAGCCTGAAATGGTTGTCGCCGCCTTCCCCTTGAATAGGTTCAATGATGATGCATGCAATATCATCTTTATACATCTCAAAGTAGCGTTCAGCTTGAGCTATGGCTTTTTGTTCCATCATTTCAGCCTGCCGGATGTGTTCTTTAGTTTCCGGGTACTTCATAACCGGATTTACCACACGCGGCCAGTCAAACTTTGGAAAGTATTTTACTTTGCCCGGCTTTGTGTTTGTGAGTGACATGGTATAACCCGATCGGCCATGAAAAGCTTTTTCAAAGTGTAGTACCTTATGACCTTTTTCCTGTCGATACCCTTTTTGGAAATTCTTTTGCACTTTCCAGTCAAATGCTACTTTAAGAGCGTTTTCTACTGCTAGGGCACCACCTGAAACAAAGAAAGAATAGGGCATATAGTCAGGAATACCCACTCGGTCAAAGTGATCTACAAATTCAGCCATGGCCTCTGTATATACATCAGAATTTGAAGGCTTGTTGACGGCAGCTTTTCCAATTTTTTGGATAAACTCTTCGTTAGCCAAGCGCGGATGATTCATCCCAAGAGGATTGGAAGCAAAGAAAGTGAAAAAGTCGAGGTAACGGTTGCCGCTTTTTGAATCATATAGGTAAATTCCTTCACTTTTTTCAAGATCAAGCACAAGATCATATCCATCGGTAAGAATATGTTTATCTAATATTTTATGTACTTGCTGAGGATTGACCTTTGTATCAATAGCCATAAGGATATGAGTGGTTTTAAATCTGTTATTGGTTCAGAAAAGAATAGTTAATTTAGTATTGACAAGTACCTATGTCAACCCTTATTATTGGAGTCTTACATCGCGGGTCTGATTTGATGTTGAAATCCGGCTCATATCCGCCGGCTGGCGGACGCAGGTTCAAATGTTCGCGATGAATAAATGAATTTATATCGCGGGGTGGAGCAGCTGGTAGCTCGTCGGGCTCATAACCCGAAGGTCGCAGGTTCGAATCCTGCCCCCGCCACTATCAAAAGGCTTTAGCATGGTGCTAAGGCCTTTTTTTATTCTGAGCTTATGTTTACTGTTTACGCATTATATTCCCCTTCTTATGATAAAATATATGTCGGTTACACCTCTGACCTGGATGCACGCATGCTTTCTCATAACAAACTTGGAAAGAAAGGATGGACGATTCAATTCAGGCCCTGGGAAATTGTGCATACCGAAGAGTTCGAAACGAAAGCTGAAGCAATGAACAGAGAGAAGCAACTAAAGACGGCTAAAGGGCGGAAGGTTTATTTGGGATTTAATAGAAAAGAAGTACGACCGGTAGCTCGTCGGGCTCATATCCGCCGGCTGGCGGACGCAGGTTCTCCCGAATGCTATGACTTTTGCAAGTATTATGCAGCTTTTTTCTCCCGGTCAAATCGTGAGGTGTGATCCGGATCGTATGGCTGGCCGCTGTTCCATATGGCACACATTATGGTGATTAATTTATTTACCAAATTATTTCGTACAACAGGCCAACATTTTCCCTCATCGAGTTTCTTTTGTTTATAGGCTTTAAAACGATCATAGTGCGTACTGGCTGAACGGGCCGCCAGGGTCATGGTTGAACGCATTTCAGAGGCCCCGTGACCACTCGATCTGGTTTTCCCGCGGACCGAAGATCCTGACTCGTGAGTGTGCGGGGCTACTCCAAATCGAGAGGCAATTTTCTTTGGATTTAGCTTTGGTTGCCCATAAAAATGAATCAACCATAACCAAGCTGTTACTTCAGCTACACCAGGAATACTCTGCAACAGCGTAAAATAGCTACAAAGCCCCTCGTGGGCTTCTATAATTTGGGCGATCCGGGACTCCAAGGTCTCAATTTGTTTGTCCAGGAACTCCAGCTGCCGGTTCCATCCGTGTCGAAGCAGTTGTAGGCAATGCGGCTGCTGGGTCGACTGGGTTTGCTTGGTTTTGGTCGCTGTCCGCTGGCGCACCAGTCGACGTCGCTCGCTATAGAGTTGCTTTATCTGGTCTAAGGCCTCTTCGGGTGGGGTGGTTATATGAAGTTGGTCAGCAAAGCGATCCGCGTACTCAGCGAGAAGACTCGCATCGAACTCATCCTCTTTGCGGTCGTGCTCGGGACCGACCTTATCGGTTACGGTGGTTTTCTCAACCGCAGTAGGCCAGCCGGCTTCAGTGAGAGCCACCAACAACCGTTTTCCATAAATGCCGGTGTTCTCCATGCACATAACGGTGTTATCCACCGTGCAGCCTTGATCGCCCATCCATTGTAACAGCTGATCAAATCCACTGGCGTTCGTTTTTACAGCACAGATGGTTCCCGGCCGGTCGAATCCAGCAATCCAGGGTTGCTTTCGAAATATCGATTCCAACGTAGTATTTTGTATTGCTAAGATTTGTCGTAGACATCAATAATTCTCATCTTTCAATGGTTTATGTTTTAATTACCAGCACGGTATTACCGGACCTGACTCTGTTCATAGTTTTCAGCTAGAATGCTATTTAGGTTTGAGTAATACCAACAACCGGAGGGACTGATTCGGGACATAGAGTCTAACTCTCTTCCTCGGGTTAGCCTGTCTCCGGTGGGCTGGTATTTTAAAAATGGTAAGATTTTCCCCATTCTCAATAGATGGTAAGTCTAACAGAGTCCTCGGGATGCCCCCGCCACTATCAAAAGGCTTTAGCATGGTGCTAAGGCCTTTTTTTATTCTGAGCTTATGTTTACTGTTTACGCATTATATTCCCCTTCTTATGATAAAATATATGTCGGTTACACCGCTGACCTGGATGCACGCATGCTTTCTCATAACAAACTTGGAAAGAAAGGATGGACGATTCAATTCAGGCCCTGGGAAATTGTGCATACCGAAGAGTTCGAAACGAAAGCTGAAGCAATGAGGAGAGAGGAACAATTGAAGACAGCTAAAGGGCGGAAGTTTGGTCTGGATTTGATAGAAGAAGTATGACCGGTAGCTCGTCGGGCTCATATCCGCCGTCCGGCTGGCGCAGGTTCTCCCAATTCCTCGGGATGCCCCCGCCACTATCAAAAGGCTTTAGCATGGTGCTAAGGCCTTTTTTTATTCTGAGCTTATGTTTACTGTTTACGCATTGTATTCCCCTTCTTATGATAAAATATATGTAGGCTTCACTTCTGATCTGGATGCACGCATGCTTTCTCATAACAAACTTGGAAAGAAAGGATGGACGATTCAATTCAGGCCCTGGGAAATTGTGCATACCGAAGAGTTCGAAACGAAAGCTGAAGCAATGAGGAGAGAGAAACAATTGAAGACGGCTAAAGGGCGGAAGTTTATCTGGGATTTGATAGAAAAGAAGTACGACCGGTAGCTCGTCGGGCTCATATCCGCCGGCTGGCGGACGCAGGTTCTCGAGGGCATTTCTATTGGAAGAATCTTACCACCCTATTTTGTGCCACAGATTGAAACTGATTGGGCTGATGACGCTGGATTTAAGTTATCTCCTTAATTTTATCCGTGCCCAACCATACAATCCGCGGCATCCGCGTTCCATTAAACAGTTACGTTTTCAAATTCCATTACAGTTTCAGAAATAATATCGATACACTCATTAAGCTGTTCTTCTGTCATTACGAGCGGAGGGGCAAACCTTATGATATTCCCATGTGTTGGCTTAGCCAACAGCCCATTTTCCTTAAGGCGTACACATATGTTCCAGGCAGTGTTACTCTCGGGACTGTCGTTAATTACCACAGCATTAAGCAGCCCTTTGCCCCGTACCAGTTTTATGAGATCTGTTTTTTGAGAAAGGTTCTCCATTCCTTTACGAAAGATCTTTCCAAGCTTTTCAGCATTTTCAGCCAGCTTCTCTTCTTTTACTACATCCAAAGCTGCCATGGCTACAGCACAAGCCAGGGGATTGCCGCCATAGGTTGAACCGTGTTCACCGGGACGAATGCACTCCATGATCTCATCATCAGCCAGTACAGCAGAAACCGGATACACACCGCCGGATAAAGCTTTTCCCAGAATGACAATATCAGGACGCACGTTTTCATGATCCACGCACAGCAGTTTGCCGGTGCGGGCAATCCCGGTTTGTATTTCATCAGCAATAAAGAGAGCGTTGTATTTTTGGCAGAGTTCATAGGCTTCTTTCAGGTATCCATCATCCGGTACTATTACTCCGGCCTCACCCTGAATAGGCTCAACTAAAAAACCGGCAATCTCTTTGTGTTTAAGGGCTTCTTCCAAAGCATGTAAATCATTGTATGGAACCGACATGAATCCCGGAGTATACGGTCCAAAATTCTTGCGCGCTACGGGATCATTAGAAAAAGAAATGATACTGGTAGTCCTTCCATGAAAATTCCCTTTCGCCACAGCAATCATAGCTTTTTCAGGGGTGAGCCCTTTTTTCTCATACGACCATTTTCTACATAACTTGATGGCTGTTTCTACTCCTTCAGCGCCGGTATTCATGGGCAGGAGCTTGTCGTAGCCAAAATAATTGTGCATATATTCTTCATAAACGCCAAGCATATCGCTGTAAAAAGCACGAGACACAAGTGTCAATTTTTCTGATTGCTCTTTAAGAGCATTGATAATTTTAGGGTGCCCATGTCCCTGGTTTACTGCAGAATATGCAGACAGAAAATCATAGTATTTATTGCCTTCCGGGTCCCAAACAAAAACACCTTCGCCTTTGGATAATACCACGGGCAGGGGATGATAGTTATGAGCGCCGTATTTGTCTTCAAGTGCAATGGATTCTTTAGTAGTGATCATGAGAAAAAAGTCAGTTTAATCTTTTCTCTAAGATAGCAGGTTCCATTGACAGGTTAAAATATTAAGTACCAAAATATTAGGGAAATGTGGTTTGACATAAGCAGGCTTTAACCGGTATATTGAAGTAAATCCATTGTAACCGGAAAAAATTTAAGCATAATCAATTTTTTACCACAACCGGTAGATTAATTTACTTGCCTTTCTATGCATTGGATTGATCTCTCCATTTTTGTGCTCTACATGATACTCATGTTGGGCTTTGGCTTTTTCTTCCTCAAAAGGAATAAAGGAGCTGATGATTACTATGTAGGCGGCCGTAATATGAGCAGCCTGCATGTAGGGCTTTCGGTAGTTGCAACAGATGTAGGCGGCGGATTTTCTATAGGCCTGGGCGGGCTTGGATTTACTATGGGCTTGTCGGGTTCATGGATGCTTTTTACCGGTCTGATTGGTGCTTGGCTTGCCGCCGTTTTTCTCATACCGAAGGTAAAGGGTAACCGGGCTTTTGATAAGGCCTATACCTTTCCGGAAGTTTTCAAATACTACTTTAATGCGCGCGTAGCTTTAATTGCGGGTATCATATCAGCCATAGGTTATGCCGGTTTTACCAGCTCGCAAATACTGGCAGGAGCCAAGCTGGCAACCGGTACCTTTGCAAATCTTGAACTGAATACCGCCCTGTTGATCATGGGTACCATTGCAGTAGTTTATACCGTGATGGGAGGCCTGAAGGCCGTCATTTATACAGATACTCTTCAGTGGGCGCTACTGATGACAGGGTTAATATTTATCGGAATTCCGATTTCATACACCGCCGTAGGCGGATGGGAAGGCATCACCAGTACAGTCGATCCGCAGTTACTTTCACTGACTAATATCACTTGGCAAAATGTAGTTTACTGGGCCGTTACCATTATTCCCATATGGTTTGTAGGTATGACGCTTTACCAGCGAATATACGCCTGTAATGATGAGAAAACGGCAAAGAGAGCCTGGTATATGGCCGGACTATTTGAATGGCCTGTAATGGCATTCATGGGAGTATTACTCGGTCTGTTTGCTAAGGTGGGTGCCGGTCAAGGGATGTTCGATTATCTGGGTGCTCAAAATATTTCTGAAACCGATCCCGAAACCGGCTTGCCAATGTTATTGAGAACGGTATTGCCGGTAGGTCTGATGGGCATTATGATGTCGGCCTATTTTTCAGCTATACTCTCAACTGCCGATAGCTGCCTGATGGCTTCATCGGGCAATGTTGTTTCCGATATTATCGGGTATTTTAAAGATGTGGATCACCAAAGTGATACCTTCCTCAGGTTCTCACAAATTACGACTCTCATTATTGGTCTTACGGCTTTACTGATTGCCACAACCATGACCAGTGTCCTTGATCTTATGCTCTATTCTTATGCTTTCATGGTGTCAGGATTATTCGTACCTATCATAGGTGCTTTATATTGGAAAAAGAGCAGCAGTATTGGTGCGATAGCGGCCATGCTGATAGGTGGCGGAACAACTCTATTTCTACAAATAGCAATACCCTTAGAATTTTTAATTAACGTTCCACCTATACCGTATTTAATTGAGGGAGGGATAACAATAAGTATTGGTTTAGAGCAACTACCAGCTGGCCTCGATCCAAATGTATTCGGAATTACGGCATCGCTAATAGCATTTATTATTGTTTCGCTGGCAGTACCTGACAGTGATAAGAAAGATGAAAAGAAAACAGAACAGAAAGAAGAAGCTATTGCCGGATAAAAATTCAACGATTAGCAGTTTATATGATTAAATATTCCATAATTGAATCTGATGACAAGAATCCGACAGGATTCAGTCGTGACGACATTGCTGAGTTCCTTTATAGTCACCTCGATGAGTATGGTGATAAAAAGGAAAGTATACTGCGCTGCATAGCTTATGCCTATGGAGATGGCGAAGGCCAGGATGGTTTTATCCTGGTTGCTTATGATGACGATAACATTGTAGGCTCAGTTATCATCAATCATACAAATATGGGCGGTTTTATTCCCGAGCATATTTTGGTTTATATTGCCGTGGATGCTTCGTACCGGGGGCAGGGTATTGGCAAGCAGTTAATGGAGCGTATTATCGAAGCCACAGAAGGTGATATAGCCCTGCATGTTGAACCTGATAATCCGGCTGTTCACCTTTATGAAAAGTACGGATTTACAAACAAGTATTTAGAAATGAGACTTAACAAGTAGGTATGGCCTATTTAAAGTTATATCGCGACAAGCTCCGGGATAATTATCGTTTTCTGGATAATATGTTTAAGGAGAATGATATTAAATGGGGCATCACTACGAAGCTGCTTTGTGGCCATGCCGATTTCTTGAAAGAGGTGGTCGACCTGGGCATTGGTGAAATGCATGATTCCAGGATTAGCAATCTTAAAAAAATAAAAGAGATTGATCCCGAAGTTCTTACCATTTATATAAAACCGCCCCCAAGAGATATTATTGAATCGGTTGTTAAGTATGCTGACGCCAGCCTTAATACCGAGTTATCCACCCTGCATGCTCTTTCTGAGGAAGCCCAGCGGCAGGATACCGTGCACAAAGTAATTGTAATGATTGAGATGGGAGATCTGCGCGAAGGAGTGATGCGCGATGATCTCATCGACTTTTATGAAAAGGTTTTTGATTTGCCGGCGCTTGAAGTCATTGGTATTGGTACTAATTTAAACTGCATGCATGGAGTAATGCCGGATGAAGACAAACTTATTCAGCTGGCCTTGTACAAGCAGATTATTGAACTGCAGTTTGATAAAGATATCCCGTTGGTGTCGGGAGGGACTACGGTTACCATTCCACTCTTGCTTAGGAACCAGCTGCCCAAAGGCATCAACCACTTCAGGGTGGGGGAAGCACTCTTCTTCGGAAAAGATTTGTTTGCAGATGGAACGATCCCGGGCATGCATAACGATGTGCTGGAGCTTTATTCGCAAGTCATAGAAATAGCTGAAAAGCCCAAAGTGCCCAGCGGAGATCTGGGCAAAAACCCACAGGGCAAGGTAACATCTATTGATAAAGAAAAATATGGAGAAACCTCATACCGGGCTATATTGGATATCGGTTACCTGGATATTAATCCGGACCACTTGATAAATGTGCATGATGACGTTCGAATAGCCGATGCCAGCTCCGACATGCTCATTCTGGATGTGGGAGATAACAAAAACGATTACCAAGTCGGTGATTTTATTCGCTTTCGCATGAAATACATGGGAGCACTGGGGATAATGAACTCCGATTATATTGACAAGATTGTAGAATGAGTGAGCGAACGGACCTTTCTTCTTTTTCTTTTGCCCCAATCATGGACTATCCTAAAAAAATGCAACAGGTAGATCTAAGTAATGGAGCTGATGAAGAAAAACTTGAGGCCATAGAGTGGGGTGCCGGTGGATACAACGAAAAGCGAAAGGGCATGTATTTGGCTCCTCATTTTGAAGGAAAACGCTATATTCACATGGGTATTGACATTTGGGCTGATGCCGGCCAGCCGGTATATGCTTTCTGCGATGGGAAAGTGGCCTATGCCGGAGATAATGATCGGCAGGGCGATTATGGCGGTACCATTGTTACGGTACATGAGCTGGGTGATGAGACGTTGTTTGCCCTGTATGGACACCTCTCCAAGGCTTCACCGGAAAGGGTAGAAGCAGGGGATCTGATTACAGCCGGAGAAAAAATTGGAGAATTGGGTGCCAAAGAAGAGAACGGTGGGTGGATTCCGCACCTGCATTTTCAGTTGAGCTGGAAAGACCCAAAAGAAGCAGATATGCCCGGGGTGGTATCTGATGCTGACCATGCTTCAGCTCTGGAGACCTATCCGGACCCTAAATTGGTCCTGGGGAATTTATTCTGATTTTTGTTACTTGGAAAGTGAACGCAGCAGCCCCGGAAGCTGCTTTTTTCTATTTAAGCTTGCACAGAAAGTTAATTTATGGAAGAACTTACAAAGGTTCGCCGGGAGCTTCATCAATTAGCTGAAGTCTCGGGAAAGGAAAAAAAGACGGCAAAAAAGATTAAAGAATTTCTTGCCACTACAAATCCTGATGAGCTGATAACAGGAGTTGGTGGCCATGGAATTGCAGCGTGTTACAAAGGTAGCAAGGATGGCCCGTCAGTGATGCTGCGGTGCGAGCTGGATGCCCTGCCTATTCCAGAGGAAAATGATTTCAAATACAAGTCCAGTGATAAAGATACGGGACATAAATGCGGCCATGATGGACATATGGCAATTATCTGTGGGGTGGCAAAACATCTTAAAGAACAAAGCGCTTTGGCCGGGAATGTGTATTTGCTTTTTCAACCGGCAGAGGAGACCGGAGAAGGGGCACAGCAGGTTTTAGAGGATGAAAAATTTAAGGAGCTTCAGCCTGATTATATTTTTGCCCTTCATAATCTGCCCGGATATGAAAAGAATACGGTTGTAGTAAAAGAGGACGTATTTGCCGCTGCCTCGGTAGGTTTTATTGCTCGCTTTAAAGGAGCAACGTCCCACGCCGCACACCCCGAGCAGGGTAAAAGCCCGGCACTTGCCATGGCGCAGCTGGTACAATCTCTTTCAGCGATTCCACAGTTTGATGCTTCCCTGGATGATGCTGCCAAGGTTACCGTTATTCATGCCAGGTTGGGTGAGAGAGCTTTTGGTACATCCCCGGGATATGCCGAGGTGATGGCAACGCTGAGAACCTATGATGATGAGCTATTGGAAAAAATGAAAGAGAAAGCCTCGAAGATATCCAAAGGACTGGCTGCTACATACAATTTAGCAATTGATACCGAATGGGTAGAAGCTTTTGCAGCTACAAAAAATGATGTTGAAATGACCTCCATTATCAGGCAAGTGGCTGAGGATAAGGGCATGAGCATTAAGCGCAAGCAAACCCCGTTTAGCTGGTCAGAAGATTTTGGGCATTTTACAAAGCAGATTCCCGGTGCGATGTTTGGACTGGGCTCCGGAGTCAATCAGTCCAGCTTGCACGCCTCAGATTATGATTTCCCTGATGAAATTATACCTGCAGGTGTAGAAATGTTCGTAGGAATTATTAACAAAATTCAAAAGAATAGGAAGTAATGGTTCATCCCTCACATATTGAGCTGAGTAAATCAGCTTTAGAACAAAATATTCGTTTTTTAAAGGAGTATATCGGAGGGGACACCATCTTTTGTTCGGTTATTAAGGGAAATGCTTATGGTCACGGCATTGAACAGTTTGTGCCTATGGCCGAAGAATGCGGTATCCGGCATTTTGGTGTATTCAGTGCTGATGAGGCTAAAAAAGCCTGTGAAGCCAAGATAAAACCGGACAGTCATATTATGATCATGGGCATGATTGAAGACACCGAGTTGGACTGGGCCATTGAAAAAGATATATCCTTCTATATTTTTGAGCTGGACAGGCTAAAAGCTGCAATCAGGGAAGCTAAAGAGGTAGGCAAAAAAGCACGTATGCACTTGCACCTTGAGACAGGCATGAATCGACTTGGATTGCAGAACAGCATGCTTAATAAAGCTATTGAGCTGATCAAAAAAAATGAGAAGCATCTTTCAGTGGATGGCTTATGTACCCATTATGCCGGAGCTGAAAGCGTAAGTAATCATGTGCGCGTGAAGAAGCAGATTGAAAACTTCAAGAAGTACTGTCAAGAAATTGAAGAGGCGGGTATTCGTCCCAAAATAAAGCATACGGCCTGTTCTGCTTCAACTTTGAATTATCCGGAGACCACGATGGACATGGTGCGCATAGGAATTGCTCAGTATGGCTTTTGGCCTAATCGTGAAACTTATATGAACTTTGTAAAGAAGTACGAAGACATTGACCAGAAGCACAAAGATCCTTTAAAGCGTATCATGACCTGGAAAAGCAAAGTGATGAGCACTAAAGAGGTACCGGCCGGAGAATTTGTTGGCTATGGCAATACCTATCTCACAAGCCGGGATCAAATCATTGCCACTGTGCCCATTGGCTACAGTCATGGTTTTGGCCGTAACCTCACAAATGTGGGCATTGTGCTGGTCAATGGAGAACGTGCCCCTGTTGCCGGATTGGTAAACATGAACATGCTTACGATTGACGTGACGGATATACCCGAAACAAAGAAAGGAGATGAGGTTGTAATTATAGGCCGGCAGGGAGATCAAGAGATAACGGTAGCCTCGTTCAGTGAAATGACCAATTATTTAAACTATGAAGTGCTGGTTCGAATTCCTTCTCAGTTACCACGTCATATGTAGTTGGATAGCAAAAATTACAATATTTAGGTATTATCTGATAATAGGGTTGAAATAATTTTCAAGTCTTTTCCTTCTCTGATTTACATGAACTATTATTATTTTCACTTCTTTAAATTTACACCGACCATTAATTAAGGCCTGCATATGTATAAGTTAACCCAAAGTCTGTTTTTGTTATTTATAACGGTAATACTAATTAACGCTTGTTCTTCTCAAACACCGAAGGAATGGGTTGAAGAAGATGGCTACCGCTGGAAGACAGTTGAAATGGGATGGTCCTTTTCTGAGTCAACAGGGTATTCAAGAAATCGCACCGGCTAATTCAGGTATTCAATTCGAGAACGTAGTAACTAAAGAACAGGTCAGCAGAAACAGGGTTCTTATTAATGGTTCGGGTGTAGCTGCAGGTGATATCAATAATGACGGTCTGACGGATGTATATTTTGCTAATATTGACGGAAACAATGCGCTTTACCTAAATCAGGGTAATTGGAAATTTCAGGATGTCACTCAAGAGGCAGGGACAGGACTTTCAATGGATGGCAAGTACTCTACCGGTGTAGCGTTTGCCGATATAGATGGTGACAGTGATTTAGATTTGATTGTAACCACTTTAGCTAATGGAAACACTTTGTTTATAAATGATGGGGAAGGAAATTTTACTCAAAAATCTAATCCATTTCCGGGATCGGAGAAATATGGGAGCCATTCTATTGCCATTTCAGATATTGAGAAAGATGGTGACCTGGATATTTATATCACAAATTATAAAGCACGGTCAGCTAAAGACATTTATCCAACCAAGCGCATGTTTGATGATATTGTGAAGCAAGAAGGAGATGAGTTTTCTATTAGAGAGCAATTTAAAGATCATTATGTACTGGAAGAGAGGGGGGAGTTTGTACTTAGATTTGAAACAGGTGAGTCAGACTTGCTTTATATAAATGATGGTAAAGGCAATTTTACTAAAAAGACTATGGATTCGGGGATTTTTAAAGATCAGTCGGGAAATGCTGTTGGAGAACTTAAGGACTGGGGTCTTCATGCCAAGTTTTTTGATATAAATGATGATGGATATCAAGATCTTTATGTGTGTAATGATTTCGAGAGTCCGGATAGAATTTGGATCAATCAAAAAGACGGTACATTTAAAGCACTGGAAAGAACGGCTGTCCGACACACCAGTCTTTCTTCAATGTCAGTTGATAATGCCGACTTAAATAAGGATGGTTCAACGGATATTTTCATAGCAGAAATGCTGGCTCAAAAACAGAGTAATAAGCTTAAACACCTCGGTACCATGATCCCACTGCCGGAGCCGGTAGGTGCAATTGAGAATCGGCCGCAGTATGTTGGTAATACGCTTATGTTGAATCGAGGGGATGCTACTTTTTCAAATATTACGGACTACGCAGGGGTAAAGTCATCCAACTGGACTTGGGGCTCAATTTTTGCTGACGTAGATCTTGATGGACATGAAGACATTATTATTACGAATGGCAATTATTATGACAGCCAGGATTTGGATGCCAATAATGAGTTGCAAAGAAAGATTGCTCAGAATCAGATTGATCCTACCCAGGTTATGTTGCAATATCCTTCACTGGAGCAGACAAATATTGTTTTCAAAAATAATGGGGACTTAACGTTCTCTGATAAAAGTGCTGATTGGGGATTTGAAGGAAAAGATATTTCACAAGGTCTTGCAACAGCTGATTTTGACAATGACGGTGACTTGGATTTGGTTATGAATAGATTAAATGGGAAAGCGGGTCTTTTCAAAAACACGACAAGAGCTGACCGAATTGGTGTAAGACTGATAGGAGACAGTACCAATACACAGGCTATAGGATCTACCATTGAAGTGACCGGCGGGATAAGACAATCAAAGGAAGTAAGTGGAGGAGGTACTTACCTCTCCAGCTCTGAACAGATATATTCTTTTGCAGCTTCATCTGTGCCTATAAGCATTAAAATTACATGGTACGATGGCACGGTATCAACAATAGATAACCTGCAGGCAAATCGAATCTATGAATTCAGTAAATCTGACCTGTCGGCCCAACAACCAAAAGAGTCTGATTCCAACTCGTCAGGAAAGCAGCCTTTATTTGTTGATAAGAGTGAGCTGTTTGGACCATACTCATACAGAAGAGTATTTCAATGATTTCGAGCAAAAGCAATCTTTATTGCCCTATAGGTTGAGCCAGTCAGGGCCGGGGATAAGTTGGGCAGATTTAAACGACGATGGCTTTGACGAGCTGATTATCGGTTCAGGTAAAGGGGGCAGTGTCTCTGTTTTTGAAAATAATAATGGGAATACCTTTGTCGAGAAAACAATTTCTCAGCAAGCCGGTTCTCAGAATGATGTAAATTCTGTGCTCGCATTAAACCAACAGGATAAATCTACAGTCTTGATGGCTCCATTTAATTATGAGACATCAACGGATTCTATTTTGGTAAACATGGCCAAAATGACCGGATCAGTTGATACAGAAATAGATGCTTCGATTTTACTGAATAGAAAAGAAGCCTTGGGACCGATGGCCTCTGCAGATTATGATAAAGACGGGGATCTTGGACCTCTTCATAGGAGGAAGATTTACCCATTGAAATATCCTGCTTCCTGCCTCTTCATGGCTTCTTTTGAATGAAGATGGCAAGTATCGGTATGATTCATCAAATAGGCTGCAGTCTATTGGCATGATTAGCGGGGCAGTCTTCAGTGATGTTAACAGTGACGGTTGGCCTGATTTAATCCTGGCTCGTGAATGGAATACGCCGCTTCTGTTGATAAATAACGAGGGCACATTTTCTGATGCTACAGAATCGTGGGGACTCAGCAGTTATTATGGACTCTGGAATGGTGTGAATACCGGTGATTTCAACAATGATGGCAGAATGGATCTGGTATTGACCAATGCAGGCAAAAATAATAAGTATTATCGCTTTATCAGGGATTCAGGCAAAGAAGTAAGATTGTTTTATTATTCCTATGCTGCAAAACCAACAAGCATTATAGAGGCAGGCTATAGTAATGAGCTTCGGGGTTGGGTTCCTTTTAGAAGACTTAAGCAAATTGGGAAGTGAATTTACCTTGTTAAGGAGCAGAATCAAAGCCATGAACAATACAGCAATCAAACCATAGATCAAATTTTAGGCATAAGCCTTGAGAATTTTAGCTGGGTAAGCGCCAATACATTTTCTTCTGTTGTCTTTTTTAATGAGGGCGGAAGCTTTTCTCCTGTTGAATTACCACTTGAAGCACAACTTACAACAGGCTTTGGAATTAATGTAGCAGATTTTAATACTGACGGTAAGGAAGATCTTTTTATAAGCCAGAATTTCTTTGCCGGTACTATTGAAGATACGCGTGCTGATGCAGGGCGGGGCCTGCTCATGCTGGGTGATGGTACAGGAAGCTTTAATGCGATTTCAGCAGATTCATCGGGCATTGAAATTTACGGTGAGCAAAGAGGCTCGGCTGTAAGTGATTATAACAGAGATGGCAAACCTGATTGGTGGTCACTCAAAAATGGATCAGAAACTAAACTGTATGCCAATAATGGTTCGGCCCGGGGGATCAGTATTCGGTTGGAGGGACCATCAGAGAACCCCTCAGCAATTGGAGCCAAGTTGAGATTATACAAAGATGGCAATCCTGTTTCGTATCGCAGAGAGATAAAGGCTGGATCCGGTTATTTAAGTCAGAGTTCATCTACCCAGATTCTGGGGTATAGCGAGGTGCCTGATGTTGTTTCTATTATTTGGCCAAATGGCGAAGAGATGAATGTAAGTATGCCTGCAGACCAATCTTATATTATAATTGACAGGCAGGGCAACATCGTTAATTAGAAAAGGTAAGATATGCCAGTTTACATGCTGACTTGAAACCGGATGCCAATAAAAAAGGCTCACATTTATTTGTGAGCCTTTTGAAGTCCCTATTTATTTTAACCTAGAAACCACGGCTACTGCCTGAGACTTGATCCTTAAGGTCATAAGCAATGTCTTTAAAGTAATCTTCTGCTTCTTCAGTTAAAGGCATTTTCTGAAATTCACTTCCACCGGTTTCAGTCGGCATCAGTGCTCTGTATTCACCCTGAAACTTGATACGAAATAGCCGGTAACCTTGGCTGGACCGTAGTCTTGTAGTTAGTATAATACGTGTTTCAACCTGTTGTGCCTTGTAATTGGGATCCTTAGAAAAGGGAGGACTCTTTTTCCAATAGGTGGTAACACGCGATTCTCCGCTGGTGTACGTATCATTCCGCTCAATTTCATAATGGTGATTGTTCCTTAATCTTGTTACAACCTCCTGAACGCCCTGTTCTTCAGCATCTCCCAGTGTAAGGGTATAAGTATTGTCAATTCCACTGTTCAATCCTGCTGAGCATCCGCCTAAAAAGAAAGTAATTCCCAATAGGAAAAGTGCAAGGCTGCTAAATTTAATATTGTTCGAGAATTTGAAAGTTTCCATAGCCATACTTGTTAAATTGTATAAGTGTATTCATTTTTCAATGTGTTAACATAAGATAATAAAAAAAGGCACTTTCCGAAGAAAGTGCCCTTTTAAATCTTAGTGAATTAAAGCTTATTGCTTCGTTGGGATGTCAAGATCCTTAACGTTAGTAAGCTTAATATCGAATGGATTCTCTCCGACTTTACCGGCAGTACCATCCTGATCAGTGTTATTCACACCACCATAAGTGTACAGCTCTTGCTGAAGAATCAGGAGTTCTTTAGCAGGTACCGGATAGTGAATCAATGAACCGGTCTGCAGTTCTCCAAATCTTCTTCTGTCACCTGTAGCCTGCATGAAGCCAGAGTTAAATAACTCAATCTCACGCTCGTAACGGATCATATCTATGGCGTTACCTGCAGTGAAATCTGTTGCATCCATAGGTGATAAGTTACCGCGACCAACACGCGTGTTGTTTACGGCCTGAGCAGCAGCTGCATAGTTAGCTGCATCATTGGTACGTGCAACAGCTTCAGCCCACATCAGGTCATTCTCAGCCTGTAAGACGTGTGGCATAGGGCCAACCGCGCCGTTGGGGTTAAAGAAGGACATTTGTGGATATCTGTTTGGCTCGTATTCTGTATAGAAGTACAAACCACGAGATGCCGGGTAAGGAATGTTAGCATCATGTACCCAGTCAGATGTCAGGCGATCATCGTTAGATGATGCTTGTCCAGGAAGGTGCCATCTGTAGGATAAGTACATTGCTGACTCGGGTCCATTTCACAAACGATACTTTGGTCCATACGTGCCCAGTTACCTAAGGCACTATCACTGTAAAGCAGTGGATAGCTGAACCAGAATTCATAGTTGCCAACAGGAGAGAAGTCAAAGTCTATGCCATTGGCAGCGAATCCTTTAATAGCATTCCAGTCAAGGGCGCTATTTTCAGCAGGTGTACGAGCACCGAGTACCATATAACGGGCACGCAGTGTATTGACAAGCTGAACGAATTCATCGTTCATGGTCATACCATCGTAACCGCTGATATAGCCGTCACCAAGTGTTACAGCAGCCGGTAAGCCACTGGCAAGGTTGGCTGCTTCTGCAAGCTTAGCATCTGCCGCTGCAAGTACATCTGCAGGTGAGCTAAATTGAAGATTAAGCAGCTCGTCTTGGGTAGTCGTTTCGTCAAAGATAAATGCTTTGTCGAAATACAGTCCAAGATCGCCAAGGGTTAAACCTTGAAGCAGTCTGGCTGCAGCAGTAACCATTGTAGTGTAGTCTTCATCAGAAACTGCTGGTGCATCAGGGCTCGGAATAGTTAAATCCTGCTCTTCCATAGCCTGAAGGTAGTCATTAGCTTGTACCAGGTTTCCATAAAGACCGTACCATGGGTCTTCAGCCATTGCTTTTGCATCGCCACTGGCAGTAGGGTTGTTGTCATATGGGATACGTGGTTCTGTACCACGGTTTCTCATATCAAAGTTACCCCACGAGCAGGAATAAACGTCTGATCCAACACGCAACCCAGCCACATAAGTGCCTGTAGTTGCTTGCCACCAGCCTACAAAGCCGGTTTGTACCAGTGATTCAATATCGGCAGGTTCAGATAACACCTGGGCTGTAGTCGGTGAGTTTTTATTCTCAACCGCTAAATCTGCGCAACCTGCGGCAAGTACAAACAAGCCAAGGAGTTCATGCTTAGTTTTTAAGATATATTTTAAAGATTTCATAAGTAATCTCTTTTTAAATTAAATCTAGAATCTGAGTTCCAGAGATCCAGAAATTGATGTAAAGTTAGGATATGTAAATCCATCAAAGGCGAAGTTTGTCGGGTCGCCATTTACACCAGCAACTTCAGGATCGTAACCTGAGTAGTCAGTGATAGTAAGTAGGTTACGGCCAATGGCACTAATATTGATGCTCTCAAATACGTTGCCAAGGCTTCCCAGCTGATCTTGTCCGAATCTATAAGAAACAGAAACTTCACGCAGCTTAATATACGTACCATCTTCCACGAAGTAAGAACTTGGGTTGTTGGTGTTATAGAAAGCTCTGTAATAGTTTTCCGGCTTCTTGTCGGATTTTCCAGCTTGGTCTACTTCTCCATGTCTGGCTTCTCTGAACAACCACTGCTTTGTTTGGTTGTAAATATCGCCGCCAATTTTGGCGTCCCAAAGCATGTAGAGTCCAAAACCTTTGTAATTGAAGTTACTTGAGAACCCTACGTTAAAGTCAGGGTTAACATCTCCAATCTTAATAATGGAATCTCCATCTTCGTTAAGTCTGTTGATAGGAGCCTCAGAAGGTGTTCCTTCTCCGGTAACAACATAACCGTCACTGTTTACGCTAAGAGCAGCTTGTCCACCAGCATTTGCAATCTGATTTTGTGTAAGCTGATCGATGCTCGTAGCCCACTTAGTACCGTACATTACACCGTATGTTTCTCCTTCGGCCACAAAGAATACATCAGCATTCTGTGTTGTAGGCCCTTGGAAGAAAGGTGCAACGTCCAGTTCGGTAATCTCCTGACGTGTACGATCGAAGATAACTCCGAAGCTCAAGCTCATGTCACGCTGCTGAATAGCCTGCGCGTTAAGAGAAGCTTCAATAGTGTTGGTTTCGATAGTACCTGCATTTTCCCATCTGGAGTTGAATCCACCTGCGAAAGCAGCAGAGGTACGTTAAGGGATTGGTCTTCAACAGTAGTTGTTGAATAAGAACCTTCGAATGAGAACCTGTTCAGGAACTCAGCGTTAAGTCCAACCTCAAGCTCTTTTGAAAGAGCAGGCTTCGATTCAGGGTTACCCAAGGTATTCTTGGATGGGTTACCACCGCTAAGGTTGTATGTTAAGTATTGTGCTGAGAACGGAGGACGCAGACCGGCAGTACCATAAGAGGCACGTACTTTCAATTCATTGAATCCAGGTATGTCAACATCTTCTGTGATACGGTAAGCACCGGAAGCACGGAAGTAGTTGTTATAACGCTCATCTTCACCAAAGAGAGATGAACCATCTCGACGAACCAACAGGTCAAAGATATAACGGTCTTTGTAGTCAAGAGCTACGATACCGAAAATGTTTTCGGATCGTACTTGTGTGGTCCTGTTGTCCAGGCTCTTTGTACCACTGCTTTGGATAGCATCCCAGGACTTAACTCCACCAATGGCGAAGTCGTTACCGGTAGCACCAAATGATTGGAAATCACTGTCCTCATAGAGGTAACTTGCTTTAACACGTACGTTAACATCACCGAAACGTTCATCGTATCCGGCAGTAACGCTCATGTTTTGAGCAACGTTCTCAAAGGTAGAACGACGCAGCTGACCTGAGTTTGAGCTGGTTGAAAAACCAGTACTTGAAAGGATTCCTTTGGGAATAAATCGCTCATAGACTGAATTGGTCCGGT
Organism: Balneolaceae bacterium; assembly: GCA_034521755.1. Classification (GTDB taxonomy): domain Bacteria; phylum Bacteroidota; class Rhodothermia; order Balneolales; family Balneolaceae; genus JAXHMB01. The sequence continues at coordinate 523,292 of JAXHMB010000003.1, read as the reverse complement.
CGATACTGTAGCTGGCTTCAAGCAATACAGGCTGAATAGGACGATACTTGAGTTGCATATTTCCTAAGTAGCGGTTACGATCTGTAGTACGCTCTTCCTGATCTAAACTATACAGAGGGTTGTCCTCTACAGAATAGGGATCAGCGTTTACATTAAATCGAGATCCGTCTTCTTCGTTATCAGCAAGAATGTCGTAGTTAGGCTGCATAAATACAGCGCCCCAGAAAGGAGATCCCGGACCCTGTGTTACCTGGTCGTTTGTAGACTGTGAGTAACTACCACTGGCTGAAAGATCTAAACCTTCAGTAATGTTTTGGTAAAGGTTAAACCGTACGTTTTGTCGGTTGTATCCGTCAGTATACTTAACAACTCCTGATTCTCTGAAGTTAGAGAATGAAAGAGAGAAGTTGGATGTCTCATTATTGTGAAACAGAAACAAAGTTATTCAACGTTGTTCCCGGATCATAAACACGGTCTAACTGATCGAAAGTCTGTCCGTATGGGTTGTCAGCAATACCGTCAGCAGCTTGGATACGGTTGTTATTACCGTCTACCATGTAACTGCCTGTTGGATCTAGGCTGTAGTTTGCTGGGTTACCACCGGCATTAGTAACTTCCTGAGCTGTGAGTAAAGCTGTGGCTTTCTCGCAGAGGCCATTGCTTGCCTTAAGAACGAAGTACCATATTCGTTTAATGACTACATTAGTTTTACCCGGTTGCGCCTTAGCTGCCACGGTTGGTGAAAATCTGAATTACACCATTAGCAGCTCTGGAGCCGTAAAGTGATGCAGCAGAAGCACCTTTCAGAACCTCAATGTTCTTGATGCTCTGGGTAGGGATGTCGGCAAGTGTACCTTCAAGAATCACACCATCAACGATGATGAGAGGATCTTGGTCTCCACCACTACCGCCTCCGATTGCAGTAGAACCACGCAAACGAATTGAAGCGGCACCGCCTGGAGCACCAGTATTGTTAATAACCTTTACACCGGCCATTTTACCCTGCAAAGCACCGGCAACGTTGCTGGCAGGTACTTTTTCGAGTTCTTCAGAGCTGACGCTGCTTACTGTAAAAGCAAGCTTCTTTTTCGGAGTTCCGGAAATTACACCGGTAACAACGATTTCGTCAAGACCGAAGGTGTCTGGTTGAAGTTGAATGTCAAGGGTGTTTTCCCCTGAACTAATTTCTACTTGCTGTTCGTTAACGCTATATCCAAGGAAGGAAGCGCGAACAGTATAAGTTCCTACAGGGATGTTTCGTACTTCGTATACACCATCCGCATTGGTAGGTGCACCTCTCGAGAGTTCAACGATAAGAACGTTGGAACCCGGGAGGACATCGCCTGAGGAAGCATCAGTTATAGTTCCTGTCAATGAGCCGGTCTGTGCGAAACTAATAGACGCAAAAACCAGAACAATGACTACTGAGTTGAGTAGCTTTCTAAGCATAAATAACCTCATTATTTGATTATGATTTGAAAAGAAGCAGTAGAAAGGCTAAAAAAATGGGCTTTAGACCTGCTGAGGCCACATTTAAGAGAGCAAGTAATGACCCAAAGTTTAACAATTTCCTTCTGCTTTTTTAACGCACTGTTTACAAATGTGGCAGCCAGCTTGTACTGACTTAAACAGTACTGTTAATAAAGGTAATTTTTCGGTACAAAAAAACAAAAAAATTTCTCATAAAACCTAATAAAATTATGCCATTGCTGCTCTTAGCGCATATTTTTTAGGTTATGAAAGCAGATTGGGTAAATTTTATTTTTTAATCATAAGAAAAGGCAGAGCACACTACCAAATTGTATGTAATCGATGTTGCTTGCGCTAAAGTCGTTTGTTTAGGATTTGACCTGTCAGCCAAAGCTGTACTTGATTATACTGGATACTAAAATACTGTTGCTGCCTCATCAGCAGGTAGTTGTCAAATGGGTAGAATTCAGACTTGAGATCTGATGCCTGGAAATAATAATTATAGTCCGGATCGTTACTATTGTAAGTGTAAGCCCATCGCATTTGTTTCGGATTTTTCTACCTGCCAGGGAGGCCCAAACAGAATGTAAATCATACCTGTATCTGTTTTCCATCCTTCCTTGAACGATGAAAACTGTTTATTTGCTGCTTCAACCCGTTCGTAATACATTTTTAGAACATTGACCGCTTTATTTTGGTTGCCAATATTTTTTAACCAAAATCTGTCAATTTCCTTTTTTAAAGAATCAGAATTAGAGATAGACATTAATGCATCATGTTCTTTATCGTTCATCAGGTAAGCCAGGGGACGAGCTAATTCTCTTGCTGTTTTAAGAGCCGGATAATTTTTGCTTTTTACACCAAAATCCCGCGCCTTAAATAATTGGGTTTCTTCTTTGTCTGATTGTACCCGAAACCGGTAGTTGCCGCGCGGCTGTTTAGCAAATCTAAATTCAATAAGTACACTTCCTTCTTGTAAAAGCTGACGTTGCCGTTCTTGTATAATTGTTTCTTCAGAATAGTCGACACCCTTATAGGTTATGCTTGAGGGAGAATAATTGTTAAAATGCATGGGTCGGGCAATAGATGAGTCGGACCTAAAACGTACTAATTCTGAGCTAATGGAAAGGGGTTCCTCAGATTTATTGTTTGTTACCTGAAAGATGAACCTCAAAGAATCAATTGCACTTGTTACATCATAGGTATTAATGGGAATCCATTCTGGAGAACTTGCATCCATATCTTTGCCGAGCATTCGTATTTCAGTGAGAGCCAGCTCATTATTATTGGGATCAGGGATAGATGATGTTGCAGTTCTTGCTATAGTTTTTCCGGAATGCTGGTCGGTTACAGTAAAATATATCTTATAGCTTCCGGGTGATACTTCTATTTGTTCCTGGAAGTCAAATGAGTCCTGACTGTTAATGATGTTTGTATCATCTTGGCTGAAGGTATAACTGTATTGCTTAGTTTCAACAGGGCTCCTATTTTCTTTTGATTCAGACATATCTACAATTCGAATTTCAATACCTATATTTGCCTGTTGTTCAGAGTCTACCTCTTTATATATGAGGCTGCCATAAACTATGCTTGCTGTAATATTTAGAGTTGGAATCCCTTGTTCATTAATGAAGCCTACAGTAGAAAAGCGAAGCTCCGGATAACCTTCTACAAATTGATAGGTAGAGCCCCGGCCTATATCAGGATTGGATTGCCGCGCGCAACTTGCAAGAAAAACCAGCACAAAAATTAAAATTAAATTTATGTTAAAGTTTTGCGGTCTAATCTTAATCATTGAATAACTATTTGAAATACCGTTTCTGATTGTAAATATATTATCTATAATATTTAACTCCTACGATAATGTAAATATTACTTTTGTCAATGTAATTTCTTGGAATAAGTAAAAAAGTCTTAAAGTTAATTTTTAACTTATAGTTTATTAGGGTATCAAATGTTTTTATAAGTTCAGCCACATATTGCTCTGATATTCTCAAAAATGTTTTAAATTTAAATTTATGTTTCTAAAAGATCGCCGTACTAAAATTGTTTGCACCCTGGGTCCGAGCAGTAATACTGAAGAAAGAATAAAGGAGCTTATCCAAAATGGGATGGACATGGCCCGGATTAATTTTTCTCATGGGAGTCATGAAGAACATGCAGGGGTTATTGAATTGATAAACAAGATCTCGGCGATGTATGAAATTCCTGTTCCTATTCTTGCAGATTTACAGGGCCCCAAAATTCGGGTTGGCAACATGAAGGAGGGAGCTCAGCATTTGGAAAGCGGGACTTATGTAACGCTTACCTCAGATAATGAAAAGGAGGGAACATCTGAAGTAGTTCCGATAGATTATAGCAAACTGTCGGAAGATGCCGAAGCCGGAGATCGTATTCTTATGGATGACGGCCTGCTTGAACTTAAAGTTGTAAAAATAGAGGGCAGCGAAATTATTGCCCAGGTTATTGTTGGCGGCAAGTTAAAATCCCGAAAGGGCGTAAACCTCCCGGGAGTGAAATTGTCAATGTCATCGCTCACAAAAAAAGATATTGAAGACCTTGAGTTTGCGCTGGAGCAACAGGTAGATTATATAGCGATGTCGTTTGTAAGATCTGCCAATGATATTCAAGATGTTATTTCGCGGGTACGGGCATCCGGCAGTGAAGCCGGCATTATTGCCAAAATTGAAAAACCCGAAGCTGTTGGAGTTATTGATGATATTATTGAAGAGGCCAATGCTATTATGGTGGCACGTGGTGACCTGGGTATAGAAATAGCAAGCGAGCGCGTACCTCTTGTACAGAAAAAAATAATTGATCGCTGTCGCAAAGCAGGGAAACCGGTTATTACGGCTACACAAATGCTTGAGTCAATGATGGTGAATGCCCGCGCTACCAGAGCAGAAAGCTCTGATGTGGCTAACGCTGTTTTGGATGGGACTGATGCAGTAATGTTATCTGGAGAAACGGCTGCCGGCGAATATCCTATTGAAGCATTAAAGGCGATGGATAAAATATGCAGCTCTGTTGAGAAGAATGCTTCTCATATTTACAATAGCCTTGGGTACAAAAAACCTGAGTGGAAAGAGAAACAAATTATAGAGTCGCTTGCATATTCATGCGTAATGCTTGCAGAAAATGTAGATGCGAAAGCTATAAGTACAATTACTCATTCGGGAAGTACAGCAAGGAGAATAGCAAAATTTCGTCCGCAGGTACCATTGGTTGCTTTTACAGAAAGTGATAAAGTTCGCAGACAGCTGGCTTTGGTTTGGGGCGTTCGGCCCGTAAAAATTGATGAAATATTTGATACGGATAAAAGTGTAAGGCTAATGGAAGAGTACTTAAAAGATAATGGGATGGTTGATTTGGGCGACCGTGTCATTATTGCCACGGGAATGCCTATTGCTAAACGCGGCCGCACCAATATGATTAAAGTAAGTACTATTAAATAGTGATAAAATGACCTCCACAATATATTGAAATGGTTACCCTATATATTGACGGCAATGTTTGTTGCAGGCTGTGGTGGAGCTGTTCAGCAGTCCTGGACTAATTTCAGGGCTCACTATAACACTTATTATAATGCTGAAAAAAGCTTTCACGCAGGACAGAAAAAGGTTTTAAGCCAAAATATATCTATTAATCCGGATAAACCTGTTCGGGTGCACTTGGAGCTCCCACAAACAGCTGCAGAAGAGTTTCAGAATACGATTGACAAGGGAGCACAAATTATTCGAAGGTTCCCTGATTCCAAGTGGGTGGATAACGCACTTTTTTTAATGGGGAAATCATATTATTACAGGAAAGAATATTATCTTGGATTACAAAAGTTTGAGGAACTTTATGAGGTTGCCCAAGACCCGGTATTGAGGCAGAAGTCTGTAATTTGGAAGGGGCGCACATTATTGGATCTGAATCAACACAGTGAAGGTATTTCTTTCTTAGAAGAAGAGTTAACTGTGTTGGAGAAGCAATGGGAACCTGAGTTTGAAGCAGAGACTCGGGTTTTAATTGCTGAACATCATGTTATGCTTGGAAATTGGCAGGCTGCACATGACCAGTTAAAACCTTCGGTATCTAATCTTGATGGCCGATCATTAAAAATGAGGGCCTATTTTTTGTATGCCCAAGTACATGAGGAATTAGAAAACTACAATCAGGCCTATCTTATTTTTGACAGAGTCACTTCAGTTTATACTGATTATCAGTACAGCTATTGGGCAGAGTTAAGTAAAGGAAAAATTGCACGCAAGGCGGGTAACCTTGATCAGGCTTACTATATCTTTTCAAGTATGTCTAAAGATGATAAAAATTTTGAAAGAATGAGTGAGATTGTTTTTCAAATTGCAAAGACAGAGCAGGCTCTTGGTAGAACCGAAAGTTCTGAGAAAAGGTATAAACAATTACTTGGTTCAACGGTTAATCAACCCGGTCCTGAGATTCAATCCAAGGCCTATTACCAACTTGGTAAAATATACAGCGATTATTACAACGATTATGAAATTGCAGCAGCTTACTTTGACTCTTCATCGGCAGTATCCGGGCAGAATTTTGAGGGTGAAGCAGGCGCGCCGATGGCATCAGCTTACGGAAGCTATGCTTCTCTAAAATCCAGGGAACAAGATGTTGACAGTTTATTGGCATTGGGAAGTTTAAACAAGGAAGAGTTGGATTCTACCTTGCAAATTATCAGGCGCAATCGAATCAACCGGCTGGCAGAAGATGACGAATCTGAGCGGAATGTATTATCAAATGTACCAGACGAGAATATTGAAGGAGGGGAAGATACGGGTCGTGGAAATAATTTTGGTTTCTTAAACTACCGAAATGCCCAGCTGGCATCCGCTGCTTCCAGTAATTTTAAAGCGATTTGGGGTAACAGGCCACTGGTTGATAATTGGCGGCGGGCTGAAGCCATCCAGGGGAATACAAATGAACAAGAGATACCTGAAATAAACGGTTCAGAAGTCCCTTCTGTCAGCGCCGCTTACAGCGATGAAGCATTGAATATAGATGTAAGTGAAATTCCTAGAACGGCTGAAGAAAAGAGGCAGGCACACAGAGAAAAAGCTAATATACAATATCAGATTGGCAACCTGTTTTTTCTGACATTAAATATGCCGGATAGCGCTGAGACTTATTTTACCAAAGTGATTGATAGTGAATATGCTGATGAAGCATTGATTGCCAGAACAAAGTATGCATTGTATCAGGTATATAAATCTAATGATCAGACTGCAAAAGCAGATGTGCTTTCAAAACAGATTTTGACTGAACACGAAGACACCATTTATGCACAAAGAATTAAGGAGCAAGAAAATCCAGATAATTCATCTGTAAGTGAAAGTGAAGACCCCCTCTTGCAACAGTTTCAAGATATAGAAAAAACACAAGATTCTACGATGGTGAAAGCCCGAAGGTACCGTACCTTGGCACTAGAAAATGCGGCGAATAATTTAGCACCTCACATTCATTTTCGGGCACTACAGGGATATTTAAATCGGGCCAAGGCTAATACTGATTCAACGGCCTATCATCAGTACTGGAGGAAAGATAGTATCTTAGTTGAAAGAAGGAATGTCAATCCTTTTACCGGTGCATACTGGGACAGTGTGCGAATACTTGTAAATGAGCATCTAACTGAATTTGAGCTTCAGCCTTATAAAGAGAAGGTCGATAAGCTGAATGATATTCTTGCAGCAAATACACCTGAAGATTCTATCGCCAGCTGTTCTCAATTGGGGGTTGAAGCACGTGTGAAGCCTGATATGAATGCCTTTTTGAGTAATATTAAACTGCCCGAAGAGCTTGGGAACCAACGCTTATCCGGTTCTATATCGTATTTAATTACTATTTCACGAACGGGTGAGGTTAAAGACTTTGAACTGCAATCAAGGAGTACGTTATCTTCACTTGAGTCGGCGTATAATACTGCTATAAATAATCACCTTGTATTCTATCCGTTTGAGTTTGAGAACAGTATTGAACATATACAATGCTTGGTGAGCTTTCCTGTAGAGAACTAGTCTTTGCAAAGGCCTCTAATAATTATGGGTTGGCAGCTGCAATAGAGAATCGGCTTGTCGAGCACGCAGGTATCCGGTCAGAGTTTTATTTATATCCTTAACTAGGCCGGGCCCTTCATAAATAAAGCCTGTATAAATTTGCAGCAAATCTGCCCCGGCTTTGAGCATGTTCAAAGCACTTTCGAATGAGTTGATGCCGCCTGCTCCTATAATTGGTTTTTGCCCCTTTGTTTCTTCGCTGATCCACTTAACCAGCTGCACACTTTTTTGATGAATGGGAACTCCGCTTAGTCCACCTTGTCCTATGTTTTTTAACGTGTCAGAGTCAGTTTGCAGGTGCTCTCTTTTTGAAGAAGTATTGGATGCAACATATCCGTGTACTCTATGACTTTCACAGACATCCAGCAGCTCTACTAACTTTTCTTTTTTAAGGTCGCAGGAGAACTTAACGAGAGAGGGCACCATACTTGCATCTGCCTTGATATTGAGAGCAGCAAGCAGCTCATCAAGAATCGAAGGATCTTCAAATGTTTTACCCTCGGCAGTATTTGGGCATGAAATATTGATAGTAATATAATCGGCAACTTTTTGGGCTTCCGTAAAGCTGAATACGTAGTCCTCAATAGCCTTGTCGCCCATGATTGAAGGATTATGAGTTTTTGCTACATTAATGCCCAAAGGTATAGACAGGGATTTGTTTTTGAGCCTTTTGACAATAGTTTTGGCCCCGTCATTATTAAGTCCCATGCGATTTATAAGCGCATCATCATTCGGTAATCGGAAAGATCTTGGCTTGGGATTTCCGGTACTCGGGTTTGCTGTAATACTTCCAACTTCTGTAAAACCGGCTCCCATTGCTTCAATAGTTTCCGGGATATGTCCGTTTTTATCAAAACCAGCCGCTAAGCCTATTGGGTTGCGAAATGTGATTCCCCAAAAGCTTTGACTAAGCTCTTTAGATTGGTAGTTGTAAATTGCCTTAATTAGAAACTTCAGGATCGAATATTTATCGGCCTGTTGTGCAAAAGCATAGGTAATGTCATGGGCTTTTTCGGCCTCCATACTAAATAAAAGAGGCTTCAACAGGTTTTTGTAGAGCATATTTTTAATCTGGTCATTTCTAAAACATGGTTAAAGTACATACCTTAACATTAAGAATGAAATTTGAACCCATGATTTCCCGAATGCTGTTTAATGATATAGAAGATGTGTATGGCTATTTGGAGGCTATCCCCAAGTTTCAGTCCGAGGGGAATAAAGCTGCCAGATTTAATCTTCAAAAATTCCGTCAGTTTTGTGATGATATCGGCGGTCCTCACAGAGAAGGAAACTACGTTCATGTAGCGGGGACAAATGGGAAGGGGAGTACTTGTCGATTATTAGCATCTGTTTATCAAAAAGCAGGCTATAAAGTTGGGCTGTACACGTCTCCTCATCTTGAAGATTTTAAAGAACGATTTGTAATAGATGGTTGCCAGATAACAGATCAGGAATTGGCTTCATTTTTTTATGGAAATGAGCGTCAGATTAATCAATCTGATCTTACTTATTTTGAACTGAGCACAGCCATTGCTTTCTGGTGGTTTAACAAACAGGATGTAGATCTGGCAATTATAGAAACAGGTTTGGGAGGGCGGCTGGATGCCACAAATATTATCACTCCAATGGTTTCAGTTATTACAAGTATTGCGCTTGACCATACCGATCTTTTAGGGGAAACTATTGAAGAGATTGCAGCTGAAAAAGCAGGAATCATTAAACAAGATACACCTGTTATTATCGGTCATTTAGAAAGAGCGGCCAAAAATGTTATTGATGAAATTGCAACGGATAAGAATGCCGAAGTATTCCGCTCTTCGGAACTTGCCCCAGGCTTTGACTCCGGGATTTATTCTATCAAAGATGGCAATGAAGAAATTACATTTAGCCCGGGCTGTATATCACCTGTTCAGGCTTATAATATTGCCATGACTTGGCAAGTAGCTAAAGTACTTCAAAAAAGGTTTCCTATAACGTCAGCTTCCCTCGCAGAGGGAATTAATAAGAGTGCAGAAATGTATCCCAATAAAGGTCGGTTTGAGAAGCTGAATGAAAATTATGACTGGTACTTTGATGGGGCACATAACATTGAAGCGGTACGTGCGATGAAAGCTATGGTACAAACCATCAAGCCGGTTAAGGACACGATTTTAGTGCTTTCTATTATGGAGGATAAGCTAAGTTCAGAAGTTGGAAAAGAATTTTCGGAATTCAAGAAAATATTTTATCATACAACAGAGTCAAATCGGGCAGCATCTGTTGATACAGTACGTCAATACCTCCCTGATTTTAGTATAATGCCTGTAAAGAAAGAGCTTCAACAGAAGTTATTTGAAGAATTTGAATCAGAATTAGTAATTTTTGCAGGAAGTTTTTACTTTTACTCAACGGTTGATCGATGGGTGAAAGCATTTGCCACCAATCGTTAATTCTTATCTACTTGATTCTTCCAAATTTACCTGAGTAGATCAATTCTTTTACAGCATTGTATAAGACTTTTAGAACCTTTATTCATCTCAATAAAACGCATTACCTAGATCATTATGTCGGATAACCAAACCGATGGAATAACCATTGAAAATTTAAAATCCCTTGAAAAAAAATCGGTCAAGGAGCTCCAAGAGCTGGCTCGCAGCCAGGGTATTAAGCCTTCGGGTCTTCGAAAGCATGAGCTTATTGATCGTATCAAGAAATCTGTTGAAGAAGGTTCGAAAGTGCTTTCTGAGGTGGATGAGAAGGAAAAGCAGCAGGACGGTACTCATCACACACAGCCCTATGATACCGGGAGTAACGGAAATAATAACCGCAATTCTCGAAGCTCAAATTCTGGCAGAAAAAAGAAAAAGAAGAAAAACAGTGTTCATAATATCCTGCCGGAATCGGATGCTCCCACTTTGGCTGAACGCCTTGAAGAAATTGAGGATGACTTAGGCCCATATATTATCCAGGAAGGTACACTTGAAATTCTCCCTGATGGTTATGGCTTTCTGAGGTCTGTGAACTATAATTATAAGGCCAGCCCGGACGATATCTACGTTTCCCCTTCACAAATTAAGCGATTTAGATTAAAACAGGGCGATTGTGTGATTGGTATTATTCGTCCTCCTAAAGTAGGTGAGCGTTATTTTGCCCTGTTGCGGGTGGATGGGGTTAATGGCAAAATACCGCACGATATGGATAATCGTGAGGATTTTGAAGACTTGCTTCCTATATATCCTAATGAGCGTTTTAAACTCGAGCATAAATCGAATGAATACACCACTCGTGTTGTAGATATGTTTGCTCCGCTTGGCAAGGGGCAGAGAGGCCTTATCGTTGCTCAGCCTAAAACAGGTAAGACTACTATTTTGCGTGATATCGCCAATGCAGTAAATGATAATAATCCTGAAACGAAGGTTATAATTCTGCTTATTGATGAACGGCCTGAAGAGGTAACGGAGATGGAGCGTACCGTGCAAAATGCCGAAGTTGTTGCTTCTACATTTGATGAGAAGCCGGAGAATCATATCGGGCTTTCAGAAATCGTTTTTGAAAAATCAAAGCGACTTGTCGAAAGTGGACACGATGTATTGGTTCTGATGGATTCTATTACACGATTGGCCCGTGCGTATAATATTTGTGCACCCAATTCCGGTCGTACAATGTCAGGTGGTGTAGATTCTGAAGCACTTAAAGAACCACGTCAGCTATTTAGTTCTGCTCGTAATGTAGAAAATGGCGGAAGTCTTTCTATACTGGCCACAGCGCTCGTACAAACGGGCTCTCGTATGGATGACCTGATCTTTGAGGAGTTTAAGGGAACCGGTAATATGGAAATTGTCCTGGATCGTAATCTTTCTGACCGTCGTATTTTCCCGGCTATTGATGTCTTTAAGAGTGGAACCCGTCGTGAAGAACTTATTGTGCCTGAAACGGAGCGCGAAAAGGTGGTACTGCTTCGTCGGTATCTCAATCGCATGAATGCTTTTGAGGCTATGGAGTTTCTGCTCGACAAGATGAAAGGCACAAAAGACAATGAAGAGTTTCTCATTTCGATGAACAAACAGTAGCGCTTTCCGCATTTCTCTATATCTATATTTTTTTGGCATTTTTGCCTCAGATCAGATATCCTAGCTGAGTAGAATTCTCGGCAACGCTTAAAATTAATCGGCCTTACATGGTATTATCGGATCTGGATTGGGGTATCATTGCTGTTTTCTTTGTTATTGTATTGGCTATTGGATGGATCACTTCAAAGACAGCCGGTAAAAATACTAAACAGTATTTTTTGGGAGGCCGCTCAATGCCCTGGTGGCTGTTGGGCATTTCAATGGTGGCGACAACATTTTCTGCTGACACTCCCAATTTAGTTACCGGTTTTGTGAGAGAAGGAGGGGTTGCAAGAAACTGGGCCTGGTGGGCTTTTCTTATTACCGGCATGGTTACTGTTTTTATTTATGCCAAACTTTGGAGACGGTCGGGAGTTACGACAGATCTTGGACTTTATGAATTACGATATGGAGGCAAGGCTGCGTCTTTTTTAAGAGGATTCAGAGCTTTGTATCTGGGTATCTTTTTCAATTGTCTGATTATGGGTACCGTAACACTGGCTGCGATTAAAATTGGAGGTGTTATGCTGAACCTCCAGCCATTTACTGTGGTGCTCATTGTAAGCTTGGTGGTCATTATATATTCATCACTGGGAGGAATTAAGGGAGTCATCTGGACTGACTTCTTCCAATATGGGATAGCAACAGTAGGGGCTCTTTATGCAGCTTATGTAGCTGTTAGTCAGCCTGAGATAGGCTCACTGTCAAATCTATTTAATCATCCCGCACTTCAGGGAAAGCTTAGTATTATGCCTGATGTGTCTGATCCATCTGTTTTAGTAACCATGTTTATTATTCCTATAGCAGTACAGTGGTGGGCCGTTTGGTATCCCGGTGCGGAGCCGGGGGGAGGCGGATATATTGCCCAGCGTATGCTGGCTGCAAAAGACGAAAAAAATGCTGTCGGCGCTACGTTGCTTTTTAACTTTGCACACTATGCGGTGCGTCCCTGGCCGTGGATTATCGTGGCACTTGCATCCATTATTTTATATCCGGACTTGGGTTCCATAAAATCTGAATTCCCCAATATTACAGATCAATATTTAAAAGATGATGTCGCCTATCCTGTAATGCTTACAAAACTCGGAGCCGGCTGGCTTGGCTTGGTTGTAGCATCTCTGATTGCGGCAGTGATGTCCACACTAAGTACCCACCTTAATTGGGGTGCCTCGTATATTGTTAATGATTTTTATGAGCGATTCATCCGCCCGGAAGCTACCGAAAAAGAACAGGTGTTGGTGGGACAAATATCAACGGCAGTGCTGATGATTCTATCAGCCATACTGGCACTTACTATATTAGAAGATGCTACCCAGGCCTTCGATATTTTATTGCTCTCGGGAGCTGGATCAGGTGCTATTTACCTGTTGCGATGGTTTTGGTGGCGCATTAATGCGGTGACAGAAATAGCGGCGATGGTATCTGCTACTCTTATGGCTTTTATCCTTGTGTTTGCAGTGCCGGACGAAGCAGTAGCTACTACTCTTTTAAATGCTTCTTCCGTTAAACTATTGATAGCTGTTGCTGTAACAACGGTAGTTTGGGTGATTACTACTTTTGTGACAAAGCCAGAGTCAATGGATGTGCTGATAGCATTTTGCAAGGAAGTGAATCCCGGTGGACCGGGCTGGAGGAAAGTTAATGAAGTGGCTTCAGAAAGAGGTATCGATTTAAAACAAATGGAACATAAATGGGATATGCCAAGCAGTTTACTCAGTGTCTTACTTGGATGTCTGGGAGTTTATGGTTCCCTTTTTGCAATAGGCAATTTCCTGTATGGTAATCTTCTTTTTGGCAGCATACTGGCAGTGATGGTTGTGGGCTGCATATACTCATTAATGAAATTATGGCCAAAGCTAAACATGGAATAATATAATATTATGGATAGGAAAACATTTATTAAAACGGGATCATTAGCTACAGCTGGAACTATTTTAGGAGCTCCGTACGTCTTGCGTGCTAACAAGAAGGTGGACAATACCATACGAATAGGTTTTATTGGTACGGGGCTGAGAGGTAGGAATCATGTTAGTAATATCCTGGATTATGAAGGGGTTGAGTGTCCGGTTATTTGTGATATTGACCCTGAAGCAGTTAAACAAACTCAGAAAATTTTCGAAGAAAAAGGACTGGAATCTCCCAAGGTTTATTCTGAGCATGAGCGCTCGTATGAAGAGATGCTTGAAAAAGAAGATCTGGATGGAGTGATTATGGCTACAGATTGGAAATGGCATACTCCTATCTGTATCAAGGCAATGGAAGAGGGTATTTATGTGGGATCAGAAGTTTCCGGAGCTTTCTCTGTTGAAGAGTGCTGGGAGCTGGTCAATACACACCAGGAGAACGGGTACTCACCTTATGTTCCTTGAAAACGTATGCTATCGCAGGGACGTAATGGCTGTACTAAACATGGTGCGGGATGATGTATTTGGCGAACTGCTTCATTTTAGAGGGGGATACTTGCACGATCTGAGAGCTATTAAGTTTAATGATGGTGAAGGGGGACTTGCTTTTGGAGAGGGTTCTGGAGCCTATGGCGAAGCACGCTGGCGTACCAATCATTCTAAAAGTAGAAATGCAGATTTATATCCAACTCATGGACTAGGTCCAATAGGAACAATGGCAGATATGAACCGAGGTAACAGGCTAACAAGTATTTCGTCGGTGGCAACAAAGTCCAGATCACTTAAAAATTACATTAAGGAGCATCCCAAGGGTGGAGAAGATCATCCCTATTATGATATAAATTGGGAGTTGGGAGATATTGTTACATCAACAATTCAAACTGCGAGGGGTGAAACGATTATCCTTACGCATGACACCAATACGGCAAGGCCTTATTCACTCGGATTCAGAGTTCAGGGAGTAAACGGGTTGACCGATTTTGACTATCATACTCGCAGGATTTATGTAGAGGGAAAGTCGGATCCACATCGATGGGATGATGCTGCAAAATGGTTGGAAAAATATGATCATCATTTGTGGAAAAAATATGCTGAAATCGCAGAAGGTGGAGGCCATGGGGGTATGGACTACTTTTTGGACCGTGCTTTTGTGGAAAGTGTTCGCCAGGAAAAAGCTCCTGTATTGGATGTTTATGATGGTGCTGTGTTGCGATCCATTACGCCGCTATCCCAAATCTCTATTCAAAATGGAGGAGCTCCTCAATCTATTCCTGACTTCACTGAGGGACAATGGGTTACCCGGGAGCCGATTTTTGGAATTGGAGAACTGTAGAAATCTTATGAAGCCTACACTCATTATTTTGGCAGCCGGGATGGGTAGCAGGTATGGGGGGCTAAAACAGTTCGATACTGTTGGCCCTTTTGGTGAAACTATCATGGATTATACCATATTTGATGCGATAAAAGCCGGATTTGGGAAAGTAGTATTTGTGATAAGAAAAAATATGGAGGACGATTTCAGAGAATCTATTCTGAACCGCATTAATTCTGATATTGATACAGAAATTGTTTTCCAGGAATTGACTGACCTGCCCCTGGGGTTGACTCCACCGGCACGCCGTAATAAGCCATGGGGTACAGCACATGCTCTATGGGTTTGCCGAGATGTTGTTGACCAACCATTTGCAATGGCTAATGCTGATGATTTCTATGGCAGGACTTCTTTTAACATAATGGCTCAGCATTTGTCTGAAATATCAAAAGAGGAAATAGCTGCATGCATGATAGGATATAAATTGGAAAAAACTTTATCTCCTTATGGATCAGTATCAAGAGGGATATGTGAAACGGATGAGGACGGTTATCTTATTTCAATTAAGGAACGCACTAAAATTATTAAAGAAACTGATCAGATTTATTATGAAGAAGATAACATGGTTCATCATTTAAGTGGTCAGGAAATAGCATCTATGAATCTGCTTGGTTTTACGCCTCCGGTTTTTAGCATCATAGAAAAAGGCTTGGCTTCTTTCTGCAAAAAAAATAAACAAGACCTTAAGGCAGAATATTATGTTCCTGAAGTGTTACAAGAATTGATTGATATGGGGGTTAAGGTTCCTGTATTGCTAACTTCTTCGGAATGGTTTGGGGTAACTTACGCCGAGGATAAAAAATATGTTAGAAAACAGCTATTGAAACAGCATCGACAAGGAATATATCCTTTAAGTTTGGTGGGATAAAATATGTCTGACCTTATTGAAATCGTAGAAAAATTTCAGATATTCGGCGTTCCTGAAAAGATTGAACCATTTGGAGGGGGACATATCAATAAAACTTACAAAGTCAGTACAAAAGAGAGTTATGAAAAGAATTATCTTTTGCAAAAGATTAACCATAAAGTATTTACTGATGTTGATGCCCTTATGGATAACATCTGTAAAGTAACAAGCCACATTAAAGAAAAAGCGAGCTCAGATCATCAGGGGGTGCTTCGCATTATTCCAACTCTGCAAGGTCGGTTATTCTATAAAGACGCAGACAGATATTGGAGAGTGTTTGAATTCTTGGGTGATGCCTGTTCGTATGATAAGGCCGAAACTAAGAAACAGGCATTTGAAGCAGCTAAAATGTTTGGTTTGTTTCTTAAGGACTTGTCAGATTTTTCCCCTCGAAAGTTACATATTACAATTCAGGATTTTCATAATATTAATGTCCGTCTAAAGCAGTTTAACCAGGCATTAATTGAAGCAGATTCCCATCGTATCGAAAAAGCCATAGACCAGGTAAACATGATTGAAGAGTACCAAAAACTGGCTATCAATCTTTATCAATCAGCGGACTCTGGGGATCTTCCTCTACGTGTAACACATAACGATACGAAGTTTAACAACGTGTTATTAGATAAAGACGAAAAAGGCTACGCGGTTATTGACCTGGATACCGTAATGCCGGGTTATGTTTTCTTTGACGTCGGAGATGGCGTCAGGTCGCGGCGTTGTAACGGCAGAGGAAGACGAACAAAACCTTGAGTTAGTCAGTATTGCCGAAGCAAAATATAAGTCATATCTAAGAGGTTATCTGGAGGGTGCCGGGAGTATTTTAACCCGTAAAGAATTGAATATGCATACCAGAGGCTGGATTCTATATGGCTTTTATTATGGGAGTAAGATTTTTGACTGATTATCTGAACGATAATATTTATTATCGGATAGACTTTTCTGATCATAATTTTTATAGGGCGCGTTGTCAATTATACGTTGCGACACTATTCAGACAAAAAGAAAAAGAAACGCGTACATTACTTTCAGAAATCAGTTAATTCTTTTTAATACCTCTAAGTATTAATTCTTTGTTTTCGTTTTGAGCTAGCCTGCCCGGCTCTGTATATATTGAATGATAAAATAACATAAAGGCTTTTTCTTTGAGTGCTTGTTTAAGAATCAGTGTTTTAGCCTTTTTGGTCTGAAGAGGATCAACATCATTATTGCTTCTGAGGTGTTGATTTAAATAATCTTCTGATGGTACCAAGTCTCCCAAAAAGTAGGCACAATCTTCACCATCTTGGACTTTGACGATTTGATGGCCGGGGGTATGTCCGCCTGTACTTATAAGATTTATGCCTGGTATGATTTCTTCTTTACCATCAATCATTTCAAAATATGAATCTGCATAAAGGCGGTATAGATCATCAGGAGTGTACGATTTAGAGTGTTTCGCTCCATTCTCTACCTGTTTCAGTGCAAAATCCCATTCAGATTGCTGAATATAGTATCGAGCATTGGGAAATGTAGGAACTGTTTGGGCACTTTTGGTGAAGCTGGAGCCTGCAGAATGATCGTAGTGCAAATGACTAATTACTATATGGGTGATGTCAGAAGGTTTAACTCCAAATATTTCCAAGTTTGTAACTACATTGGAAACGTTTTTGTAGGCACTTCCCGAATCAAGTCCCCAGCCAAGGCCTGTATCCAATAATATGTGGAAGGTGCCATCTGTAATATAAACTGGGTTAATGCCAATCAGTTCTGAAGACTTCTTAGATATCAGCTTTGATAGGTCTTCTTTCTCCTTATTAATTGGCTGCCTGTTGATAGTCCCATCAGGAAAAAATTCAAACTGTCCTTCACTAAGTTGTTCTACTGTAAACCTGCCAATTTTCATAAGCTACTGAATTGCAATTTCGTAAGGGAGTAATGCTAATACACCACGTTGCTTAAGTATTCTAAGGTGATTGTTTGCTTCCATTAGCTGATTATTATTCAATAAACTGTTACCTAATAACGACTGAACTTTTACCTGTGCATTACCCATCAGTATTTGGAGTAAATCTTTCTTCTTGGGTAAAATGGATAAATCATATTGCTCAATCCCGGCTTTTTCTGCAGCAATTGCAAGAGCCTTATCCATACCTCCGAGAACATCTACCAGGTTTTGTTCTTTAGCATCTGCACCTGTCCAGACGCGGCCCTGGGCAATGCTGTCAACCTCGTCTTTCGTCATGCCTCTTGCATTGGCTACTTTGGTGATGAAGGTATCATAAAACGTATCAACGAACTGTTGGAATGCTTTCTCTTCGGCCGGTGAAAATCCTCCACTGGGCAACAGCCAGTCGGCATGATTATGTGACTTCACTTCATCGAATGTAATCCCCAATTCTTCGTTGAAGAGCTGTTTAGCGTTGAACTTGGTAGAGAAAACACCAATTGAGCCCGTTACTGTAGTGGGCTCAGCAACAATAGAATCAGCAGCCATGGCAATATAATATCCGCCTGAGGCAGCGGTTGGTCCCATAGAGACAATAACCGGCATTTCTTTTTTAGTTTGCTCAATCATATTCCATATTTCGTCAGAAGTGCTACCCGAGCCCCCCGGACTGTTGACTCTGATTACCAGAGCTTTTACATCATCATCTTCACGAACTTCCTTGAGCTGCTCTTCAAAAAAGGAGGCCGTAATTCCCTGCTGGTTGCCAAATGCACCCTGGTTTAATTCCGGCAAAATGATTCCGGAGGCATAAATAACGGCGATTTTATCACTGGTAGTTTCAGTTTTAAGTCCGGCTGTCTGTGTCGATACCTTGGCATATCTGCTGCTGGAAACCATGTGGAAGCTCTCATCTTGTTCTATCCCTATCCTGGATTTAACCAGTGATTCCAGCTGGTGGTCATAAAGAAGTGAGTCAACCAGGTTATTTTCATAGGCAAAACTGACCATCATCCGGGGCTGCTCATTCAACAATGCATTAATTTCATCCACTGTTTTCCCGGATTTTTTATGTACAGCGTTGACAAAGGTAGAACTGACTTTACCTATAAGTTGGTTGAGCTGATATTCACTTTCTTCCGAAAGTTCTTTTTGGTAATAAGGTTCAACAGCACTTTTGTATTTACCGTGGCGTGCAATTTCAGCTTCAATGCCAATTTTCTCAAACAAGCCGGTATAAAACGTTATCTGGCTGAGGAATCCATCAAATTCAAAAAAGGATTCGGGAGGGGAGAATACAGAGTCAGCTGCCGTGGCCAAAAAGTACCCTTGCTCGTTATAGCCAATATCATTGGTTTTTGCATAAATAAACTTGTCACTGCTGTCCCGAAAGGCAGAAATAACCCTATGAGCTTCTTCAAGGTTAGCCCATCCCGCTGATACAAAATCAATTTCAAGGAGCACGCCTTTTATATTATCGTGCACGGCTGCCTTCGAAAGATTTTCTTTCAAGGTTTCTATTGATACGCTATTATTAGTTTGATTCAGGAATTCATCCAATGGATTTTGCATAGCCCGTGCGGGTAAATTTCCACTGATTTCCATTTTTAGAATAGAGTTACTTCTGATATAAGGTTCCGGCTCACCAGAGCTGCTAATTATAGATATAAATAGAACAATAACGACCAGAAAAAGGGCAAGTAAAGTTCCTAAAGTCGCGGCAATTAGATTTTTAAAAAATTTCATCTTTCGGGAATGAGTTGAGTTCTTATGGACTTATTAAATAAGCTGTAGAATTGCTTCACACAATGTTATAAAAACACTTAGTCTTTAACAATGAATAATTACGATGTAATAGTAGTTGGGTCAGGTCATAATGGAATGGTTACCGCATGCTATTTGGCTAAAGCGGGGTATTCTGTTTGTGTTATTGAAAGGCAGTCTAATATTGGTGGAGCGGTATCTACCGAAACCATGTTTGAGAGTGAGCGGTATCCAAGAGGCTTTCGAATAGATGTAGGTTCTTCAGTTCATATTATGATTCATCAAACCGGAATTTTAGAAGAACTGGAGCTCCAAAAGTATGGGCTTGAATATATTGAGATGGATCCAATTATGTCATATCCGTTGCCAAACGGCAAGGGGGTGATCCACTTCTTTAAAGACCTTGATAGCACGTTGAAATCAATAGCTAAAGTAGCTCCTGAAGATGTTGAGAACTACCGTAATTTTGTAGAATTCTGGGGTAGGATCAATAAAGGAGTCTTGAAAGCATTTATGGTTCCACCCAGTGGTAAGAATATTATTACTGAGATGGCAAAGGGTCAGATCAGGGATGGGGGCATGTTTAAAAAAGGAGAACAAATAAGCGGACTTCAGAAGATATTAAGCAGCTATGGAAAAGTTGTGAATGACGCCTTTGAAAGTCCGCATTTAAAGGCTGCTATTATGTGGTTTGCGGCACAGTCCGGCCCAACCCCCGATCATCCTGCTACCGGTGATTTTGCGGGCTGGCAGTCCATGCTGCA
Source organism: Balneolaceae bacterium (assembly GCA_034521755.1). Classification (GTDB taxonomy): domain Bacteria; phylum Bacteroidota; class Rhodothermia; order Balneolales; family Balneolaceae; genus JAXHMB01. The sequence continues at coordinate 503,031 of JAXHMB010000003.1, read as the reverse complement.
CCAAAGCGGAGCCAAACATCCGAAAGGCGGAAGTGGTATGTTAACTCAGGCCATGGGAAAATTTTTAAAGGCTCATGGAGGTGAGATAATTACGGATGCCCCGATTGAGAATATTTTGATCGAAGAGGGAAAAGCTACAGGTGTTGAAACAGAAGACGGTCGGATATTCAGAGCTGATACCATAGTGTCTAATGCTCATGTACAGACAACAATGATGAAACTGGTCGGTAAAGAACACCTGGATCCTGGCATGTATGAAAAGGTTAAAAATATTAATGTAGGTAATGGCTTTGGCATGGTTATCCGCTGTGCTGTGGAAGAATTGCCGGAATATACAGCCTGCCCAGATGATCCCTACATTCATAACGGCATGCAATTGCTGGCTCCCTCGGTTCAGTATATGAATAATGCCATTGGTGATTATTTGCAGGGCAAACCACCGGAGAATCCGGCTGTTTTAGCTATGACTTTTTCCAAAATTGATGCTGCGGTTGCCCCAAGTGGTGGACATACCCTTTTTCTATGGGCACAGTGGCATCCCTATGCGTTGCAAGATGGATTGCACTGGGATGATATTCGTGAGCAGGAAGCTCAAAAAATTTATGAGGTATTAACAGAGTATGCTCCCAATATGAAAGGCAAGCTCATTGACTGGTACATTCAAACACCATTAGATATTGAACGCAAACATGGATTACTAAAAGGCAATGTAATGCATGTGGAAATGAGCTTCGACCAAATGTTTATGTTTCGCCCGATACCCGAAATGAGTGAATACGAAACACCCATTAAAAATTTATATTTGTCCTCAGCTTCGTGTCACCCGGGCGGCGGCGTATTTGGTGCAGCCGGTTACAATGCTGCCAAAGTTATTTTGAAAGATCTGAAAACTACTTGGTTTTAGTCCATGGATAAATCAATATCACATAATGCCGAAATAACTGTTTCTTTTTCTGCCCTTGAGGAAAACTTAAAAGTGATTAGGAGTCATCTTGGCAATGACACTAAAATTATGGCTGTGGTAAAAGCCAATGCTTATGGACATGGAGCCATAGAAGTCGCGAGATTCTTAGCTGATAAGGTTGAATGGTTTGCGGTTAATACTGTGGAAGAGGGTATTCAACTCAGGGAATCAGGTATTCAAAATCCTATCTTAGTGTTTGGAGTACCTGAAGAAAACCATGTAAACGGATATGTGAGATATAACCTAACGGCTACTATTAGCGATCTGTCCCATTTTGATCTGCTCAAGGATGGGGCCAATTACCATCTGAATATTGACACCGGTATGGGGCGGTTGGGAATTTTGCCTAGCGAGATAGCAAGGTCTCTTCAAATGGTTGAGAAATATGATATGATCAACCTAACCGGACTATATACACATTTTGCTACAGCAGATGGTCCCGGATCTGCCAAAGTTGAAAAACAGTATCAAATGTTTGATGAATTGAAACAGCAATTCTCTGATGATATTCTGGTCCATGCTGCTAATACAGGAGGGATTTTCTTTTATCCTAATACGCATTTCGATATGGTGAGATCCGGCATAGGGATTTATGGCTACTCACCGGGAGAGACAGTAGTTGACGGACTTGTACCCGTACTTAGGTTGAGGTCAAAACTTGTGCAGGTAAAAACTCTTGGGAAAGGTGAAAGCGTAAGTTATGGAGCTACATGGACGGCTTTAAAGGAAACGAATATTGGAGTGATACCCATAGGCTATGAAGATGGTATAAGGAGGAATTTGTCAGGCAATCTTGAGGTGAAGATAGCCGGGAATAAATATCCGGTTATAGGGACCATAACCATGAACTATTGTATGGTTGATTTGGGAAAAGATGACTATCGTATTGATACTCCAGTCGAGATATTAGATGCTAAGGCATTAACGGCAAAAAAATGGGCAGCTTGTTTAGGCACAATACCTTATGAAATACTAACCGGTTTGTCAGAGAAAATATATCGGAGATATATTGATTAGGGAGAAATAATCCTGTCAAGTTCTAAGTCAAAAATCAGCGTATCATTTCTGAGGTCGAATCCATTTTCTCCGGATTGGGATTCGCCATAACCTAAACTTGGTGGAATAACAATAGTTCTTCGTTCTCCTTCTTTCATCCCTATAATCCCACGTCTGAAACCTTCAATTAAAGGTGAAATAGGACCAAAAGATCCCGGTTTTAAAACAGGGGTTAAGTTATTTAAAGTAACCGGTCCAGTTGCTCCATTTCTGTAAGAGCTGTCAAAAATAGTCCCATCAGTGGTTCTGCCTGTAAAATATAAAGACACTGCATCATTGCTCACTACTTCAAAAGGCCCGTTTCCTTCCTCATAAATATAGATTTGAAGTCCATCCTCTGCAGTGCTGTCAATAATTGCGGTAGTGGTATCAAACGGTGGGGGTGCTGTATCAAAGTTAACTCTTCCTCCTGTAGCGTTATCAGAACAGGATTGGATTAGCATCACAGCAAGTGGCAGAATTAAAAACTTCGCAAATTTCATTGTTTCAGAAAATTATATGATTTAAACATTTGATTCGATAAGAAAGTAACGTCTTAAAGATCAGAATATTGAGCTATAATAAGTGAATAATTTCATTATTTATCAGCCTGTAAAGGTAAAGGTTTAATGCCGTGTTAGAAAATAATTTTTAGCGTGATCTTTTAACTGGATCCCAAGGCTTTATCCAATTCTTGCTTTCGCTGCTTCACTCCAATTTTGCTAACCCAAATTGAAAATTGATAAAGCAATAGCAAGGGGATAGCAATAAGTACTTGTGAAACCGGATCAGGAGGAGTTAATACAGCAGAGGTAATGAAGCAAAAAACAATAGCATGTCTTCTATAGGTTCTAAGAAACTCAGGGGTTAGAAGGCCAAATTTTGAAAGAAAGTAACTTACCACAGGAAGTTGAAATATTACTCCACAAGAAATCACCCACATAGAAAGTGAAGTGAAGTATTCGTTGATATCAAAGTCATTATGAATGACATCTGAAATCTGGAACTGGCTGAAAAATTGTAGGGCAAAGGGAACAAGGATAAAATATCCAAAACTAACCCCCATCAGAAAAAAAACGGTAATAAAAAGAGTGTTTATACGGCTTTTCCATTTTTCGCCACTTTCAAGGGCGGGTTCTACAAAAGCCCAAAGCTGGTAAAAAAGAATAGGGGAGCCAATAATACCGCCACATAAAATGAGGGTGCCCCAATAAGTAAAAAATTGTCCGGGCAGTTTTCTGCTTTGCAGGGTTAGATCAATAGCTTCAATACCAAGATAATCATATACAAAAAAATCACCCCGCGTAGGTCCGAGCATGACTTTATTCACTAAAAAATCACCAAAGAAGATAGCAATTATTATTCCTGCCAAGACGCCGGCAAAACCTTTTATAAGTCTCCAGCGAAGTTCTTCAAGATGGTCCAGAAAAGACATATTATTGGTCCTGTCCTTAGGCGGTTTGGCCTTCGGCGGATCCTGAGTCATTATTTGCCTTTCTTCTGAAATACTCATCTGTGATTTTAACTACAACTATGCAGTTACGTAGTTATAAAGTGGAAATTGTTCGCATAATTCTTTGACTTCATTTTGCACCTTCTTGATAACAGAATCATCGGCAGGTGCTTGCAGCACCCGGTCAATTAATTGGGCAATTTCTTTGAAGTCACCTTCTTTGAGCCCGCGGGTAGTCATAGCCGGTGAGCCTATACGAATACCGGAGGTCACAAAAGGGCTTTCTGTATCGAATGGAACCATATTTTTGTTGAGTGTAATATTGGCCTGGTCAAGTGATTCTTCGGCCACTTTCCCAGTCAACCCTTTGTTGCGCAAGTCAATTAGAATCAGGTGGTTGTCTGTTCCATCACTCACCAGGTTGTACCCCATTTCTTTGAAGGCTTCTCCTAAAGCGTAGGCATTGTTTTTAACTTGCTTCTGGTACGTTTTGAAATCATCCTGCAGTGCTTCATCAAAAGAAACAGCTTTTGATGCAATTACATGCATAAGCGGACCCCCTTGAGTACCGGGAAAGACTGCAGAATCTAAAACTTCACTCCAATTTTTTGTACGACCTGATTTTCGGGCAGTAACGCCGAGAGTGTTCTCACCGTCGTTGCCAATCAGTATCATTCCACCTCGGGGGCCGCGCAGTGTTTTATGGGTAGTAGTTGTTACCACATGACAGTGCGGTAATGGATTGTTAAGCAGACCAGCTGCAATTAATCCCGCAGTATGAGCCATATCCATCCACAGATAAGCTCCAACTTCATCAGCAATTTCTCGAAATGCTTTGTAGTCAAGGTCTCGCGGATAGGCAGAAGCACCAATAGATATCAGTTTTGGCTGAACCTCTTTAGCTTTATCGCGTACTTTATTTAAGTCAATACGGCCGGATTTCTTGTCAACGCCATAGAATTCTGAGTTGTATAAGATACCCGAAAAGTTTACCGGAGAGCCGTGCGTGAGGTGCCCGCCGTGCGACAGGTCAAGTCCCAATAATGTCTCTCCGGGTTCCATAAAAGCCAGGTATACAGCCGCATTAGCCTGAGCTCCTGAGTGTGGCTGAACGTTTACCCAGTCGGCACCAAATAACTTTTTGGCTCTTTCGCGTGCCAGATCTTCAACTTCGTCAACTACCTCACAGCCACCATAGTACCGTTTGCCCGGAAGCCCTTCGGCATATTTGTTGGTTAGTGTAGAGCCCATTGCTTCCATAACGGCGCGTGAAGTAAAATTTTCGGAAGCAATAAGTTCGAGATTCTCATTTTGTCGCTGGCGTTCTTCATCCAGCAACTTGAAAAGGGCTGTATCCTGTTCTGATAGTGACTTCATTATTAGTCTTTGTTCTGAGTTAATGAATGGATTTTATTGACCCGACGCTCATGTCTTCCGCCATCAAATTCTGTTTCAATCCAGGTTTGTACAATTTTCTTGAGCTGATCGTTATCGAGCTCTCTTCCCGGCAGGCACAAAATGTTAGCATTATTATGCTGACGTGTCAGCCGGGCAGAATTTTCGTTATAGACCAAGGCCCCTCGTACCTTTTCAAATTTATTTGCTGTCATGCACATACCCTGACCGCTTCCACAGACCAAAATACCGAGCTCATGCTCCCCGGAATTGACACTTTCTGCTACCTGAACGGCAAAGTCAGGATAATCGACAGATTCATCAGAGTGGGTACCAAAATCGAGTGGCATGTGACCCAGCTCTTCTAAAATATTTTTCACTTTTTCTTTGGCTTCGTAACCTGCATGGTCGCTGGCGATTGGTAAAATCATGATTGACTGAAGTTGTTAAAAGTTTGATCAAATATCAGGAAATTTCGCTTCTCACGAAACATTAAATTCTACCTTCCATTGGTCAAGGCATAAATTAAAATATTGCTGCCCATCTGCAAGGCTTTTTGTCTGACAGATTCGGGATCTTTGTGCACCTCCGGATTGGCCCATCCATCAGCAAGGTTTGATTCATAAGTATAGAAGAGCACCAATTTGCCATCTTTGAAAAGTCCAAAGCCCCTGGGAGCCTTGCCATCATGCTCGTGAATTTTTGGAAGTCCGTCAGGAAAATCAAAAACTTGGTGATAAATAGGGTGGTCAAAAGGCAGTTCAATAAGTTCTTCATCCGGGTAAATCTCCTTAATAACCCCACGAAAATGTTCATCAAGGCCGTAGTCATCATCGATGTATAAAAAGCCTCCGTTGTTAAGATAGCTTCTAATGTTTGCAGCTTCTGTCTGATTTATACTGATCGTTCCATGGCCTGTCAAAAAGGCAAAAGGATATTTAAATAATTCGTGGCTTCCCAAAGCGACATCTTCATACTCAGGATTAATAGCAATAGGAACCTGGGCTTGAGTAAACTCAATCAGGTTTTTTAGTGATGACGGATCATTGTACCAATCACCGCCTCCGCGATATTTAATCCGAGCCAAAGTAAATGAATTTGAATCTTGTGCCGGCAATTCAGCCGGAATACACAACACAATGACCAGTAAAACAGCTAGAAGCTTTACGTACTTTTCCATGAAAGTGATTTGAGTATGATTACGAAAAGAAATTACCAAATTTTTAACAACTAAAAGCTTAAAGTCTGTTATATTTGCAAGCTGTACTTATTTAATGTTATCAAAGTTTCTGATGTCAACAAATCAACCAAATTGGATTGTCTTAAAGTTCGGTGGAACAAGTGTTTCAGGCCGACAAAATTGGGATCATATTCTCAATGTAATTGAACAACGTAGGCAAAATGACTATCGCATAATTGTCGTTCACTCTGCTTTGAGTGGTATTTCTAATAAGCTTCAAGAAATTATTGACAGCGCAGGTGGAGATGACTCTCATAAACTTGTTGGTGAGATAAAACAAAAACATAAGGATCTGGCAAAAGAACTCGATCTTGATGCTGGAGAACTGCTGGCTGCTTATTTTGAAGAGCTTGACCAGCTGGTGAAAGGCATTTCTCTTATTGAAGAAGTGAGTTTTAGGGTACAGGCCAAGTTGATGGCTTTGGGAGAACTGATGTCCACTACTTTGGGTGCTGCTTTTCTTTCTAAACACGGTATAGATGTATCATGGAAAGATGCTCGTGAATTATTGTTGTCTACACCACAAAAAAATGCTACACCACAATCACAAATTTTATATGCCATTTGTGATACCGACTACAACGATGAGTTGGCAAAAGAGTTATCGGAATATGATGATGTGATCTTGACACAGGGATTTGTTGCAAGAGATCAATCAGGTAAAACAGTACTGCTGGGAAGAGGCGGATCGGACGCCTCAGCAGCTTATTTTGCGGCGCAGCTTGGCGCTCAACGACTTGAGATATGGACGGATGTTCCCGGCATGTTTTCGGCCAATCCAAGAGAAGTGCCATCGGCCAGGCTCTTAAAGCGCTTGAGTTATGAAGAGGCCCAGGAAATTGCTACCAATGGGGCAAAGGTATTGCATCCCAGATGTATTTTGCCGGCGCAAAAAAATGAAATTCCGATCTATATTAAATGCACTCAAAAACCAAGCTTGGATGGGACCATTATTTCATTGGCAGCATCTGATGATGATGCGTTGGTAAAAGCCCTGGCGGTGCGTTCTAACGTTATTTTGGTGAGCATGGAATCTCTGGGTATGTGGCAGGAGGTTGGATTTCTCTCTGGTGCCTTTGAGGTCTTTAAGCAGTATGGATTGTCTATCGACTTGGTTTCAACATCACAGTCTAATGTGACGGTATCTCTGGATCCCGGACTGAATGCACATTTTCAGGACGTTAGAACAGAGTTTGTTGAAGAACTCAGTTCAATTTGCAATGTAGATGTAATTGAGTCAACTTCTGTGGTGAGTTTGATAGGGCGGAAAATAAGAACAATTTTACATCACCTTGGGTCTGCTTTTGAGGTATTTCAGGAACATAAAGTTTATTTGGTAAGTCAGGCGGCTAATGATCTTAATTTTACATTTGTGGTAGCCAGTGATCAAGCCGATCGTTTGGTTCGGAAGCTTCATGAAGAGGTAATTTCTCATTCTGGGAATCAGCAATCATTTGGAACCACGTGGCGTGAACTGATGGTTGAGCCTTCAGACCAAGAGGATAGTTTTGAGGCATGGTGGAAATCCAAAAAAGATAAGCTAATAAGCCTCGCTGAAGAAAAGGGATCTATCTATGTTTATGACAAAGATATACTGGTCCAAAATGCGAAGAAGCTTTTTTCACTCAAAGCAGTAGATCAGTTTTTTTATGCTATAAAAGCAAATGCCAATGTTGAAGTACTGAAACAGTTTTACAATTTAGGGCTGGGATTCGAGTGTGTTTCCATTGGTGAAGTAGAGCATATTCTCAGTCTATTTCCTGATATAGATCGTAATAAAGTATTGTTCACGCCCAATTTTGCTCCAAAAGAAGAATACAGCCGAGCTTTTGAACATGGTATCCACGTGACGCTGGATAATATCTATCCGCTTCAGAAATGGCCGCAAGCATTTACCAATAAAGCGTTCTTTTTAAGAATTGATCCCGGGCACGGCAGTGGACATCACGAGCATGTAAAAACAGGGGGTGTCCATTCTAAATTTGGTATTCCAAGGTTTGAAATTTCTGAAGTTAAGACCATCATAGACGAAATTGACGCCCAGGTTAGGGGATTACATGCACATATTGGCAGTGGTATTAAAAATCCTTTTCAGTGGAAAGAAATAGCCGAAATTTTACATGAAGTTGCAGAAGACTTAGGAGGAGTAGAAATTCTTGATTTGGGCGGAGGGTTTGGAATCCGGGAAAACGAAACTCAGGCTTCATTAAATATGGATGAGGTTGATCAATCATTGCAGAAATTTAAAGAGGCTCATCCGCAATACGAGTTATGGGTTGAACCGGGCCGCTATCTTGTAGCCACAGCAGGTGTACTGCTTTCAAAGATTACACAGCTTAAAGGAAAAGGAGATGTACGATATGTCGGCATCGATACAGGGATGAACTCTTTTATTCGTCCGGCATTATATGGTGCGCGACATAACATCGTGAACCTGACCAAGATAGACGAACCTGCCAATCAGGTCGTTAATATTGTAGGCCCTATTTGCGAATCGGGTGATAAACTGGGTATCGATCGGTTGTTTCCTGAATCAGAAGAGGGGGATATTGTCCTTATAGCCAATACAGGGGCTTATGGAAGAGTGATGAGTTCGAGCTATAACCTGAGAATGCCGGCAAGCGAAGTGGTTATCTAGTTACTGGTTTTGCTGGGTACTGGATACTTGATGCTGGTGAATTAGTAATCTGTTTAGTTAATATGTTGCGAGTTAATGGATTTTAGAAAGTTGTTGATCATTTTTCCCAGGACATTTAATTCCAGGTGGATATTTTTAAACAGTTCTTCGTCCTTAAGGGAATTTGTTTCAAATAAGGTTTCTAAATGATCGATAGTTTCATCATTTGATGATAGTGCAAAGGTTAGAAATCTGATATAATCATTCTTGTAAGCTCGGCGTCCATATCCCTCAACTATATTTGAACGCACAGATTTAGATGACCGCCTGATTTGAGAACCGGTCTCGTAAAGTTCAAACTTAGGTAATTTCAGACTCATCCTATGAATGACAATCGATAGTTTTCTTGAACGTTTCCATATTTCTAACTTTTTGTAACTCATAATGTCTTTTAAATAGTAAGACCGTTGAACTATAAGTTTCTTACAATTTTTAATTTTTATGTTTGGTCAAGTAACTAGTATCCAGATACCAGAATCTAGTAACCAGCCACTGGAAATGAATGTTTGTGCCCCTGTTTTTTGTTATATTACTAGTTCTAAAGAATTAGTGTTCTTTCACATTTTGGGGGTGTACCGGATTCGACGGGATGAGTACAATCGCAGGTTGCATGCCGAGTTTGCGCGATGTCACTCGTAAAAAAGCATCATGCAAATATGTAATTGACAACAATTACTCTTACAGCTTAGCTGCGTAACGCAGTTTAGCCGTTCTTTCGGCTTCTTGCCTGTCAGTGCCGTTAGAACGTCGACTATGATAGGATAACATTGCATTCGCCGTCTGTCGGATGTTGTGTGAGATTAAAACAGTCTAGTCTGGAGTTGTTTGTTACTGAGCATCGCTTCAGGCGAAACCTAATTCGGTAACTAAGCATGTAGATACTTGAACGATATGCCATCTCGGACCGGGGTTCGACTCCCCGCACCTCCACTATTTACTAAAGGCTTTCTTACCAAATGGTAGGAGAGCCTTTTTTGTATTTCAATAACTGAAAACATGAGGAGAAATTAATATAAAAAGCTTAAACGTTTGGAACGTATAAGCTGCAGAAAGTGTATCTTAGTTTATAAACAAATTCTAAATAACATCATCTCAAAAATATTTAAATGAATACAGCAATATTTTTACTCACTGCCTGGCTTGCCATCTCATTAGTAATGGGAATATTTGGTATCACTCAACGAGGATATCAGGATCGCATGTCACCTCTTGAAGAGGGTATAAAAAGCTTCTACAGTTTTTTTGAAGGCTTTTTTGCCTGGCCGGTACTATTTCCTATAGGAGTAGCCAAGTCTAAATACAAATGCAAAACAGTACACAAAGTAAGTAAAGGTAAGTTTGTGTATAGAACTAAGTAAGTAATACTTTATTCACAATCTGAATTTTAAAGCCTGATCACATTTGTGGTCGGGCTTTTTTATTATGTATGAAATGCTAATTCAATAAGAAAAAAATGAGCAGAAAAAATATTTCTTCGGGAACAAGGTGGGAGCCAATGGTAGGGTATTCCAGAGCGGTTAAAACGGGCAACCAAATTTTTGTATCAGGGACAACAGCTACGAACGAAGATGGAGAGATTATTGGTAAAAATGATCCGTACAAGCAGACTGTTCAAACGATCAAAAATATTGAGTTGGCACTGGAGAAAGCGGGAGCCAAAATAAAAGATGTAGTTCGCACACGAATTTATGTGACAAATATTGACCAGTGGGAAGAAATTGGAAAGGCACACGGAGAATTTTTTGGTGACATTCGTCCTGCAACTAGCATGATAGAGGTGAGTAGGTTGATTGATCAAGACATGCTTGTTGAGATAGAAGCGTTAGCAATTATAGGGTAAAGTTTAGAAAATTATGGAGTATGTTTTTATTACCTCATATGCTGAGGTTTCTATCCTTCTTCAGAGTTTTCTTCAGGCACAATAGAAATTTTATCCAGTGAAAGTCCGGCCATGATGGCATCATAGTTGGTTACATCCTTGGGAATAATGACATCATTTTTCTCGTGTGCGAGTTTAGAAAGCTGAGAAATATATCTTTCGGCAAGCCGCATTTGCATGGCTTCTTTTCCTTTTTCACTGGAAAGTGCTTCTGCTATTTGCTCTATGGATACCGCTGTAGCTTCAGCAAGGGCTTCAATTTCTTCGGCCACACCTTCAGCTTCGTTAATGCGGCGCTGCATCTCACCCTCCGAAACGTTAATGATCTCCCGTTTCATACCTTCCGCATCATTAATACTGGATTCTTTTACACCTTCAGATTTGGCAATGGTTGCCCGACGGTCGCGCTCGGCAGTCATCTGACGTTCCATAGCATTTTGAATAGTGCGCGGAGTAAAAATATTCTTAATCTCATAGCGGTGAACCCTGATACCCCATGCCTGCTCCATTTCGCTAAGTACACTGACTACTTCTTTGTTGATGAGAGCACGATCTTCAAAGGTGTCGTCAAGGTTCATAGTACCAACTATAGATCGGGTAGTGGTTTGAGCAAGCTGAACGGCCGCAAAACGATAATTGGTAATCCCATAACTTGCATTTACCGGATCGGTCACACTTATGTAGATAACGCCATCTACTTCAACTTTTACATTATCTTTCGTGAAGCATTCCTGGGGCTGTACTTCAATAGTCTCCTCTTTTAAATCTTGGCGGTACTTTACTTTATCAAAGAAAGGAAGGAGTGCATGAAAGCCGGGACCCAGTGTTTTTTGGTATTTTCCCAATCGTTCCACTATATATGCCTTTTGTGTAGGTACTAACTGGATGGATTGAATAAACTTAAAGAGTACATAAATACTTAAAAGTCCGAGTAGGCCTTGGCTTATGTAATTAATAAACATTAGAGATCACCTTTGATGTTTAGAGATTTTGCAGCAGCTTTTGGTGTGTGCTCGCTCACTTTGCTTACGCCCTCAAAAAAGGTCTTGAGGTTTGCTGTTTCAGTCGGCAGTACCGATACATTCGATTTATCAATGACTCTGCCTAGTTGATCAATAAATTGCTCAATAAGCTTTGTCTTAACGGCTAAATCACCACCGGGCTTGGCAATAGCCTGAGCAACTCTCTTTATGCCTTTAGCGGTAGCAGTGGCAACAAGTTCAATTTCTTTAGCTTGTCCTTTGGCCTCATTGATGCGTTTCTGGCGATTGGCTTCAGAAATAAGAATCGCACTCTGACGCTCACCTTCAGACTCATTTATTTTATAATCGCGGGTACCGGTAGATTCGGTAATTTCGGCGCGCTTGTCACGTTCGGCTTCCATCTGTTTTTCGAGCGTGTTGATAAGATTGTCAGACGGACGAATATTTCTGATTTCATATCGTAGAACTTTTATGCCCCATGGATCAGAAGCTTTGTCAATTTCACGGACAATATTTTCATTCATTTGTTCTCGTTCAGAAAATGTATCATCCAACGTAATTTTACCAATTTCACTACGCATGGTAGTTTGGGCAAGGTTTATGGAGGCAAGCTTGTAATCTCCAATGCCGTAACTGGCCTTGTATGAGTCCATGACTTTCACATAGACAAGACCATCAACCTCAACCTCTATATTGTCTTTGGTGATACAGGTTTGGCTTGGAACATCAACCACCTGCTCGCGCATCTCCTGACGGTAGGCTGGTCGATCAACAAATGGAATTAAAAAGTGAAAGCCGGGCTTTAGCGTTTTTTTGTATTTGCCAAGGCGTTCCTGAATAACTTCTTCCCTCATCTCTACAATGATAAAAACTTTGATAAAGATAAATACTGCCAGTGCTATAAGTATTAAAAGATATGTCCACATAATTGATAATTTACATTGATTTTGAGATGAATAGGGAGCTAGTCTTCCAGCTCATCAACAGGTTCTACTACCCAGGTTACGTTGTCTCGATATTTGATTTTTGCCTTGGCTCCGGATTCTAATGTTCCTTCCATGGTGCGAGCTTGCCAGGAGATGCCTTGGTAACGAACTCGTCCTGAGTTATCTTCGGCATTCACAGGTTCTACTACTTCTACTATTTGGTCCATGGCTTCAAGATCTTCATCAGCTAGCTTAAAAAAACTTTCACCACCCCAATATTTCATCAGTAACGGTCGAAATAGAAGAATAAGTCCGATAGAAGTGCCAAGCCAGGTTATGATAGAACTTCCTGGTTCAACCAGAATGCCAAAATAACGAAGCGCACCTACCAATAATCCACTAAAACCAAGAAAAAAAGAAACTCCTCCTGGAATAAGAGTTTCCAAAATCATAAACGCAACGCCCCCAATGAGGAAGATTAGTGTCAGAGTTTCGCTATCCATAAACAAATATTTTAGCTAATTTAGGCTGTATTTGAAATGATATAATTACATTTGCTCATTTACAACAAAAATGCAGATGGATTTTTACGAGTTATTAAAAAAAATATTTGACTCAAACCTATTTTTTGGCGAACGTAATTTTCAATTAGTTAAGGGAAAAGGACAAAATGATTAGGTTGGCTATTATTCGTGAGATTTTTTTACTTCTGTTCTTGCTAGGGTTTTCAATTGCGCCTGCTTCTGCACAAGACCAAGACATTTCAATGCGTTTTTCTCACCTTACGCTTGAAGATGGTTTGTCTCAAAGTACGGTCAATGAGATTCTTCAGGATAGCCGGGGGTTCTTATGGTTTGCTACCGAAGATGGTTTGAACAGATATAATGGCTATGAGTTCAAGGTTTTTAAAAATAGGCCAGGCAATCCTAATTCGATATCCAATAATTCTATAAGTGATGTTATAGAGGATGAAAATGGAAACTTATGGGTGGGAACTAAAGGGGGAGGCTTAAATAAATTTGATCCGGTCACAGAAAAATTTACTCGTTTTAAGGTAGATGAGCAGGACTCTGCGAGTTTATCTACTTCTTATGTTACAGCATTATTCGAAGATCGGTCAGGAGTGATTTTGGTTGGTACTCGTATGGGACTTAATATTTATCAACCTAGTACAGGGACGTTTTTAAAGCATCAGCCCGAGAAAAATGATAATTCATTAAAAGGAGAGTGGATCACTGCTATTTTTGAGGATAGTCAAGGAATGCTTTGGATTGGTACTCAGGACAATGGGTTAAACCGGTTGGATAGAACACAAGACAAGTTTACACATTATGCAAATATTCCGGGAGATCCTCAGAGTTTAAGCGATAATTGGATTGTTTCTATTTACGAAGACAAGAATAATAATTTGTGGATAGGCACTCAGAGTGGAGGTATTAACAAGTTTGATAGAGAAACAAAGACTTTTGAACGTTTTCAAAGTGATACTGAAGATAGATACAGCCTTAGCCATAACTGGGTGTATACCATGTTTGAAGATCGCTATGGAGAGTTTTGGGTAGGTACTTTAAATGGCTTAAATCGCTTCGACAGAGAAGATAATAGGTTTCTTAACATTACTGCATTAAAGGGTGCTCCTAATCTTAACAACAAATCTATTACTGCCTTGTACGAAGATCGCTCAGGTGTTTTTTGGGTAGGTACCAAAGATGATGCCCTTTATAAATTTGTTCGTTCTACACAGAGTTTTACAGTATATGACAGTAATGCAGATAGTGAAATAAGCCTTTCAAATAATAATGTCTGGGCTGTAAAAGAAATGCAGAATGGTCATATATGGATAGGAACCCATGGTGGAGGTATCAATGTAGTACGTCCAAATAAAGAAGGGGTCTCTTACTATACGCATGACCCTGATGATAATACTTCATTAAGTGACAATTTTGTAAATACAATTTACCAGGATAGGTCAGGCGATATCTGGGTAGGCACGATAAATGGATTGTGTAAGTACATACCGTCGACCGATAGCTTTAAACGATTTAGACACGAACCTAAAAACCCCAATAGTATTTCGGGTAATATTGTTACTACAATTTCGCAAGATAAGGAAGGGAATATTTGGATAGGTACATTGAATAATGGCTTTAGTATCTACAACAAGGAGACTGGAAAATTTTCTATTTCTAAAAGCCAATCTAATGAAAAAGCTGGATTAGCACATAATAAAATATGGTCTGTATATGAGGATGATGATGACGTTTTATGGGTAGGTACCCATGGGTTTGGGTTAGCCATTTATGCATTAAATGAGAAGGAATATCGGTATTATGCACATGATCCCAACGATGATACTTCCATCAGCAGTGATTTTATCAATGTAACTTATAAAGATTCTGAAGGACGCTACTGGATTGGTACCCTAAATGGCTTAAATCGTTTTTATCCCGATACTGAAACTTTTGAACGTTTTACTACAGCGGATGGTTTGCCGAACAATGTTATTTACGGTATTGTTGAGGACAGCCGGGGGCATCTGTGGCTAAGTACAAACAAGGGGCTGTGTGACTTTGATCCTGAAACGGGGATTACCAGAAATTATGATGCCGGAGACGGTTTGCCCAGTGAGGAATTTCGATTTAGTGCATTTGACAAGGGAATGAATGGAGAAATTTATTTTGGCAGTATCAATGGCTTGGTAAGCTTTGAACCCGATAGCATAGAAACCAATGAAAATGTACCGCCTGTCGTTTTCACTAATTTTGAAATTTACAACAAGCCCGTTCCAATTCAGGATAATTCTATTCTTGAAAAATCAATTACCACTACCGATGAACTTACCTTGTCTTATAATGAAAAAGTATTTTCATTTCAATTTGCAGGACTTCATTATGCAGCCCCTGATCAAAACGCATATGCCTATAAAATGGAGGGCTTTGATGAAGATTGGCAGCAAATTGGTAACCGAAGATTTATTTCATTTACCAGCATGCCGTCAGGAACCTATAACTTAAAAGTAAGAGCAGCGAATAAAGATGGTATTTGGAATAATGAAGGAACACAGTTAAAACTTAATATTGAGCCGCCACCATGGTTAAGCTGGTGGGCTTATACAATATATGTAACCTTTGGTTTAGCAGTGGTCGGTTGGTTTGTCTCCTACCGTGTAGAGAAGGAAAGAAAGGAGAAAGAAAAAATAGAGGAAAAAAGAGAAGAACTGGAAAAATTGGTTGGTAACAGAACCAGAGAATTACAGGTAGAGAAAGAAAAGAGTGACCAGCTGCTCTACAATATTTTGCCCAAAGAGGTGGCTGATGAGCTAAAGGAAAAAGGAAAAACCACCCCAAGAAGATTTGAAGAAGCGACCATTTTATTTTCTGATTTTGAAGAATTTACCTCAACAGCTTCCAGTATGTCGGCAGACCGGCTGGTTAGTGAGCTGAATGAAATTTTTAAAAAGTTTGATACAATTATAGAAGACTATGGTATTGAAAAGATAAAAACTATTGGTGATGCCTATATGGCCGCTGGTGGAATTCCCTCTGAAGAAGAAGACCATGCCTTACGGTGCGTAGCTGCTGCTTGTGAAATGCTTAATTTTGTGAAGGAGAGAAATAAAAACTCTTCCTTCAAATGGGAAATGAGAGTAGGCATGCATTCTGGAAGTGTAGTTGCGGGAGTTGTGGGGCAAAGAAAGTTTACATATGATTTATGGGGTGATACTGTTAATTTAGCCAGTAGAATGGAAAACATTGGTGAGGTCGGTAAAGTAAATATTTCTGCCCGGACTCATGAATTGGTTAAAGAATATTTTGAATGTGAATACCGAGGTAAGCTGGATGTCACCGGCCGTGGAAAAATTGATATGTATTTTGTTAAGGGCAAAAAGGAGGGAAAAGCCTTTGATGAAATGCAGTCCAGGTTATTTAATAACTAAATTAGCTGCTAGCTGGTTCATAATTATACTCACTTTTCTTCTGGGCCTGGGCGGTTTGGCTCAAAAGACATTAGCTCAGAATAATTCTGTTAATGTCACAACAAATCGTGTAGGTAATTCTTTAAAGATTGTTGCCTATAATGACAATCCTCACTCCATTACATTAACGGTAAATATTTCAGGAAGTAACTTTAAGCCCAGAAAACACTTGCCGGTCCAGGTAGTATTGTCAGCAAAAAGCAAGGAAACTGTACTGAGTGTTGACAAAAAAAATGAGAATGAAGGCTTGCAAGTATCTATAAGTTCTGAGTGGGTGGTGGGTAATGTTAATGCAAGTCATGATGACTCTTATGTTTATAGGCTTCCTTATCAGAATAATCAAAGTTTTAAAGTAGGCCAGTCTCATAACGGTTCTTTTAGCCACACTGGTAATTGGCAATATTCAATAGATTTTATGATGCCAACAGGAACTCCAATTTTAGCAGCGAGAGGAGGTGTTGTGGCACGTACAGAGGAGGGATACTCAGAGGGAGGCCCATCTAAGGAATACGAAGATAAAGCAAATTATATATATATCGAGCATGCTGATGGCACTTTTGGTGAATATGCTCATTTACAAAGAAATGGGGTCTTAGTTAATCCCGGAACACGTGTTCAAAAAGGGCAGGTAATCGGTATTTCAGGGAATACAGGTTTTTCGTCCGGCCCGCATTTACATTTCTCGGTATCCAGAGTTATTTCTGGAGGTTCATACAGATCTCTTCCCGTAAAGATAAAGACGTCAAAAGGTGTTTTTGTAAGGCTTCAAAAAGGAGTAGAATATACTCCCAGATAGATTTAGGGCGTTTATTAATAAATACTAATATTTCTTCTGTAACAAAATGTTTTTCATATAATCATAATAATGTGAATGAGGGAACTTTAACTTTTTAACAACGCAGGGTCTTTTGAAAAACCAATCTAAGAAAATACTTATTGTAGAAGACGAGCTCATCATCGCCTTGACAATTGAAAAGATGGTACAAAGATTAGGTCATCAAGTTGTTGGCACAGTTACCTCAGGTGAACAGGCCGTTAATTTAGTGCTTGAAAATACTCCTGATTTAATTTTAATGGACATTCGCCTTCAGGGAGAACTGGATGGTATTGAAACAATGGAAGAAATCAGAAAGCAAACAAATACACCTGTTATTTATATTACCGGTAATACTGATGAACAAAATAAGAACAGAGTTAAAGAGTCTGACTATCTAGCCTTTCTTACAAAGCCAATCTCGATTCACGACTTGGACCAATCATTTAATTTTGCCTCCTGAATTTTAGGAATTCTGAATCTTAGCTTATTATATTTCGTAAGGATTGTATGGAATGGCAATCAAACGGATAAGATATGACTACCAAGTTCAAGAAATTGAAAGAACAGCTCAGTAGCCTTGAAGACGGAGACCTGATTTCTGAAAAAAGGTTGTCCCGGAGGAGAGGTATGCTTTCAAAGCTTGGAATCTATTCACCAAGCTGGTTAAGGTATGGTTTGTTGGTTGCTTTTTTGGGTTCTTTCCTTTTTTACGCGGGTAGCCAGTTTGCCGGATCTACAACTTCTGTCAACCCACTTGAAGAATTTAGTACATGGGTCAATCAGCCTGATGAGGAATTATTACAGGGAATGGATTCTTGGATGGAAGAGATGGGCTATACTGATTTAACAAGAGAAGAGCTTATCGACCTGAGACAGCAGGGCGTAACAGCCACTTTTACGTCAAAAATGCGTGATTTGGGTTATACTGATCTCACATTAGAAGAACTGGTGAGTTTGAGCCAAAATGACGTATCAGCAACGTTTTCAGCAATGATGAAAGAGTTAGGTTATGATCTTACGATTGAAGAGCTTATTCAGCTTCGTCAGCATGATGTAACGGCTTTCTATACCAGCAACATGCATGATCTTGGTTATACAGAACTTACCAAAGATGAACTTATTCGTTTAAGAGATACCGGTGTTAGCACATCCATGGTTGAACGATTGATAGAAGAAAGAGGTACGCAGCCTACAGTCGAAGAGTTGATCCGATATCGAATTAGCAATCAGTAAAAGAAATGGCTTTTGGATATTAGCTAACCCGAATTATTTACCAAATAGTATAAAATAGAAGTTAAACCACTGATACTATTCCATATATCGGAAAATGGGGATAGCTCAAATTTGAGTGTTGTGGTAAATGACTACGAAATTTTCTCGTGCACTGTGTTGAAGTGAAAATAGCTTACTCAGGGTACTCTATTACCCTTGCGTCACCATTTCCTCTTCGCCTTGTGCACAACCAAATTTCTTGGTGAATAATCCGGGCTAAGCCTGTTTCTTTTGGAACAGGCTTTTTTATTGCTACGTAACAAAGTTAGTGCTTGTATTTTTATATGAACCTTTACAAATTCAAGGCCGTTTTGAACAGGTAATAATTTGCAGTTTTAACAGCATTTATGTCAGAAATTAAGCTCCCCGAAGTAGAACTCAATATTTATACTCCCAAAGATCCTGTGGAGGTTCCTATAGTTGAAAATCGGATTTGCTCTAAGGAAGCAAGCCCCAATTTTGTACGCCATATAACTTTTGACATTTCAGGAACTGAATTAGAAGGGAGAATAAGAGTAGGTCAATCTATTGGTATTTTACCACCGGGTGAAAATGATCAGGGACGCCCCTATAAGTTAAGATTATATTCTGTCTCTTCTCCATCCAATGGTGAAGGAGGGGACCCGACATTGGTATCAACGACAGTGAAAAGAACCATAGAGGAGCTGAATGGATCAAAGCTCTATCTCGGAGTTTGTTCAAACTACCTGGCAGATCTTAAGCCAGGAGATAAAGTAAGGATGACAGGTCCAAGTGGACGTCGCTTTTTATTACCCGAGAATGCTAAAGATTTCAATTATATCTTTTTTGCTACCGGCACGGGCATTGCACCCTATCGCGGGATGATAAAAGAATTGTTGGAAGATGATTTTGACAATGAAATTGTACTAGTCTTCGGTTGTGCCTATCGCACAGATCTTTTATATGCCGACTATTTTGAACCTTTGGCAGAAAAACACGAGAACTTTCACTATTTGCCATATATATCCAGAGAAGATCGTAGAAGCGATGGCAGCAAAAAGTATGTACAGACCTGTCTTATGGATGATGCGGATTTGCTTGACCCAATATTGGCTAAAGAAAATACACTTTTATATATCTGCGGACTCAAAGGTATGGAGGCGGGTATCTACACTGCATTGGCAAACAAGGGGCTTACGGAATACCTAGACATACGGGAGCCTGCAGCGGATAAGAAACCCAACGAGTGGGATGAAAATGACCTGAAACGATACGTAAAGCCTTCATCCAGATCATTTGTAGAGGTTTATTAACTTACTGGCCATTCTCCTCTGAGATAAATTCTGTAATACCTCCTGAAACAACAAACTTCATTACCTCTGTAGAGTTGAGATCCAGCAGTTTTATATCTTCTTTAGGAACCAGGTAGAGATTTCCGGAAAAATTGTATGAGTGTGGACAGTAAACAGCAACTATGTTATCAAGCCCAAATTGCGAGGTGTCTTGCTGGGTGACAAAACCAATCCTTCGTACACCATCTTTACTTAATTGGGCAATTACAGGCTGATTAAACCGCTTTTTATCGCCTACAAAAGCTTCTGTCAGTTCTTTAATAGAGGTATAAACAATTTTTACGAGGGGGACTTTAATGAGCAGCCGTTCAAAGTAGTGTAAAACAGGTTTTGTAAATGCTTTTGAAAAGATATATCCCAAACCTGCTATTGCAAAAAACACAGTAACAATTCCCAATCCGGGTATATCTACGCTAAGCCATTCAAAGAGCAGGTTATTGAACGTTGAGTTAGTCCATCTAACGGCTGCAATAAAAATATATCCTGTAGCTGCCAGCGGAAAAATAATGAGGAGTCCACGAAGAAAATAATTAACTAATGATTTCATAATCTGGATGAGATTTCAAAGTATTTTACTATCGATTTACCAATGGCATTATCCGTTATTGATTTATTTTTGTCAATATTTCTTAGAAGATGAGTTAGAACGTATTTTTTCCTATTTTTGATAGCTTAATAATTTAACCCTAAAAAGTTCCAGAATGTCAATAAAGAGCTCAGCTCAGATCCGACAGGATTTTTTCAATTTCTTTGAAGAGAAAGATCACATTGTGGTCTCGAGTGCACCTGTGGTGCCAAAGAATGACCCAACATTGTTATTTACCAATGCCGGGATGAACCAGTTTAAGCCCATTTTTATGGGAGAAGAATCCGGATTAAAGAAAGATGATAAGGTTTGGAAGCGGGCTGTAGACACCCAGCGTTGTATTCGTGTAAGTGGCAAGCATAATGATCTTGATGAGGTTGGCCATGATACGTATCACCACACACTGTTTGAGATGCTTGGGAACTGGTCGTTTGGTGATTATTTCAAAAAAGAAGCTATTGGCTGGGCATGGGAGCTGTTAGTTGATGTGTGGGGACTTGAACCGGATCGACTGTATGCCACTGTTTTTGAAGGCGATGATGAAGATGGCTTACCCGTAGATCAAGAATCTATTGATCTCTGGAAGTCTGAGACCGGCATTGATCACGCACATATCCTTAAATGCAGTAAAAAAGATAATTTTTGGGAAATGGGTGATACAGGTCCATGCGGCCCCTGTTCTGAAGTCCATATTGATTTGCGTCCGGATGAAGAGCGGAAAGAAATAGCCGGGTGCCGAATTGGTGAATATGGATGATCCCGAGGGTTATGGAGATCTGGAATCTGGTTTTTATTCAGTTTAACCGTCAGGGAGATGGTTCCCTGGAAAAACTGCCTGCCCAGCATGTGGACACCGGCATGGGTTTTGAACGTATTTGTGCAGTCTTACAGGTAAAGAAATCAAATTATGATACTGATCTTTTTGAGCCGCTGCTTACGCATATTGGTGATTTGGCTGATGTAACATATGGTAAAGATGAGGAAATCGATATTGCGATGAGGGTGATCGCTGATCACATCCGAGCAGTATGCTTTTCTATTGCTGATGGAGCTTCGCCCGGTAATGATGGCAGGGGTTATGTAATTCGAAGAATTCTGCGGCGCGCTATACGGTATGGATGGGATAAGCTTGATCTTAAAGAACCATTTTTCCACAAATTAGTACCGACACTGGCCGAGCAGTTCAAAGATGTTTTTCCCGTGCTTATTCAACAGCAGGATTATGTGATTAACGTAGTTCGATCGGAAGAACAGAGCTTTCTAAAAACATTGGGACAGGGTATTGAGCTGTTTAATGAAATGACAAAAGGCAAAGAGAAGCTCTCGGGCGAAGATGCTTTTAAGTTGCATGATACCTATGGTTTTCCCATTGACCTTACCCAGCTTATGGCACGGGAACGAGGTATTGAAGTCGATGAAGAAGGATTTAAGAAACGTATGCAGGAGCAGAAAGAGCGAGCTCGGGCTGCCGGTAAGTTTAATGTTGATCAGTCTTCAAGCAGTGAGTGGATTACCGTAACAGAGGCCGATGAATTTGAATTTGTGGGATATGATGCACTGTCTGCAAAATGCAAAGATTCGAATGCACTGCGTAAAGGAGAATGATCAACGGAGTACTCTTGTTTTAGATAAAACGCCCTTTTATGCCGAAAGTGGTGGACAGGTTGCCGATACCGGCATTATTACCAATGGTGATGAACATCTGCGTGTGCTGAATGTTCAAAAATTCACGATGGGATATGTTCACTATCGTTGATAAACTTACCCGAAAATCCGGAAGGTAAATGGGAGGCAGTGGTAGATGCTGAACGACAGGCAAGAAATTCAAAAAGCACCACTCGGCTACACACTTGGTACATGCGGCACTTCAAGCAGAGTATTGGGCGATCATGTGGCTCAAAAAGGATCGCTGGTTGATGATACATCACCTGCGTTTTGATTTTTCGCATTTTGAAGCGGTTACTACTGAACCAGCTGGATGAGATCGAACGGATTGTCAATGAGAAAGTATCCAGCAAAATATTCCAAAAGAAGAAGAACGTGATGTTCCTATAAAAGAAGCCGAAGAGCGTGGGGCTATGATGCTTTTTGGAGAAAAGTATGGAGAAAAGGTGCGGGTTATTACATTTGACGCGGATTATTCTGTCGAGCTTTGTGGCGGCACTCATGTAGATGCTACCGGTGAGATTGGCTACTTTCGGTTTCTTGATGAATCTTCGGTTGCTTCGGGAATCCGACGAATTGAAGCCGTGGCCGGCATTAAAGTGCCGACCGAGTATTTACGGAGCTGAGAAAACAGCTGGTCGCAGTCAGTACGATCGCAAATCGGACAGAGTGAAGACTTGGTGAAGAGATATTCATGAGCTTATTGAAGAACGCAAACAGCTGGAAAAAGAAGTTGAACAGCTACAGCATCAGCAGAGTGCTGGCAAAGCTTGATCAGTTCATGAATAACGCCAACGGAGTATAGACAGGTGGCATTAAATTGGTATCCGGAGAAGTCTCTAAGTGCGGATATGGATCTGTTGAAGCAGCTGGGATATGAATCTCTTGAAAAAATTGAAGGAAGGCACAGTAACAATTTTAGGATCTAAGAACCAAGAAGAAGGAAAGGTTTATGTAGCAGCTGCGGTTACAGAAGACCTTATTAAAGAAAAGGGACTGAAAGCAGGTTCTCTTGTGGGAGAACTTGGCAAAATGCTTGGTGGAGGTGGAGGGGGGCAGCCTGAGTTGGCCACTGCAGGTGGACGTAAGCCCGAGAAGCTGGAATGAGTGTTATTGAACAGGCTACCTGAAATCATCTCAGAGCATGATTGAATGGCTAATTCGTTAACGGCTTTAGAGAATTCAACTTGCATCGGTAGATTTAACCTGTAATCTTTACCTGAAAATTCGGTATATTTTCAGATCTTTGCAATACGCTTATAATTAAGAATTGAAATTGATGGTACTGTAACAGTAATCAGCCGCGGTAACTGATTATGGCAAAGAAAAAAGAAAAAGAAATTACATTTACACCATCCGGAACAGGCATTCGTACCAATGGACAAATCGTTCGCAGTACTGAACTGCCTGATCCAACGGACAAGTCCCACACAGATCTTGGTCTCTCAGACCAGGACATGGTTGATATGTTTGACCAGATGTACCTGCAGCGCCGCTTCGAAGAGCGTGCCATGCAGATGTATCAAAAGGGTAAATTTGGTGGGTTTCTGCACTTGTATATGGGGCAGGAGGCGATATCAACTGGTACAGTATATGCCCTGAATGATGATGATGATATTATTACGGCCTATCGCGATCACGGCTGGGGACTGGTACGTGGTGTGTCTCCCAAGGAGGGTATGGCCGAGCTTTATGGAAAAGAAACAGGCTGTTCAAGTGGCAAAGGTGGATCAATGCACTTTGCCAATGTAGAGGAACATTTTTGGGGAGGGTACGGCATTGTAGGTGGACATATTCCATTGGGAGGCGGCATTGCTTTTGCCAATAAGTATAAGCAAAATGGACGGGTTACGGCCTGCTTTTTAGGTGATGGTGCGGTGCCTCAGGGTGCCTTGCACGAAACGTTGAACATGAGTCAGAATTGGGGGTTACCCTGTATTTATGCTGTTGAAAATAATGGCTATGCCATGGGGACTGCTGTTCACCGCCACTCGGTAGGTGAAATTATTGACCGTGCTGACGGGTACAAGATGAAGAAAGCGGTCATTAATGGCATGGACGTGCTTTCTGTTTATGAAAAGATGAAAGAGATTGCCGAAGATGTTCGCGAAAACTCCATGCCTTGGTTTGTAGAGATTCGAACATACCGTTACCGCGGACACTCTATGTCTGATCCCATGAAATATCGTACCAAAGAAGAGCTTGAAGAATATGAAAAACTGGATCCTGTAGAGCGAATTAAAAATTATCTTTTAGATAATGATTTGGCAGACCAGGAAAAAATAGATCAGATTCAGGATAATGTTGAAGATCAGGTAATGGAAGCTATTGATTTTGCTGAGGAAAGTGATTTCCCTGAGAAGTGATGACCTGTACGAGGATGTGTTTGTTGAAGATGATTATCCGTTTCATACTTAGAGTTTGGAAGTTAGATGCTGGAAGCTCGAAGTTATCAAGCCTCAAACTTCCAGCTTCCAATATCTTTAGTATAGGTTTAGATCTTATTGAAGAGTATAATTTTGTTTTAAAAAGATAATTTAGAATTAACTACGAGAACATGGCTGAATTACAATTCAGAGAAGCAATAAGAGCTGCCATTGATGAAGAGATGGGACAGGATGAAAATATTTTTGTAATGGGTGAAGAAGTAGCCGAATACGACGGTGCCTACAAAGTTACCGAAGGTTTACTGGACAAATATGGTCCCAAGCGAATGATGGATACTCCTATATCCGAGCTGGGTTTTGCAGGTATCGGTGTAGGTGCGGCCATGAACGGGCTGCGGCCTATTGTGGAATTTATGACTTTTAACTTTGCCGTGCTTGGCAGCCGACCAGATTATTAACCACGCCTCCAAAGATTCGATATATGACGGGCGGACAGGTGAGTATTCCTATTGTGTTTCGTGGTCCCAATGCGTTCGGCAGGTCAGTTAAGTGCTACGCATTCGGTTTCGTATGACTCCATGTATGCTCACTTTCCGGGTCTTAAAGTTATTTACACTTCCGAGCCGGCCGATGCCAAAGGCTTGTTAAAAACGGCGATACGGGATGATAACCCGGTATTATTTATGGAATCCGAACAAATGTACGGCTTGAAAGGTGAAGTGCCCGAAGAAGACGATTTTACTATTCCGATAGGTAAGGCTAAGGTCAAACGTGAGGGTTCGTGATGTTACGGTGATTGCACACGGTAAGATGTATCATGTAGCCAAGCAGGCAGCCAGATAAGTTGGCCAAAGAAGGTGTAGAAGTAGAAATTATTGATCCCCGAACGGTAAAGCCACTTGATATGGAAACTGTTGTTAAATCCATCAAAAAAACCAACCGCTGTGTGATTGTGGATGAAGCGCATCCCTTTGGCGGACTGGCGGCCGAGGTGGGTTTCTTGATTCAGCGTGAAGCTTTTGACTATCTGGATGCACCCATTAAGCGTGTAACACTGCCGGATACCAGTGCGCCTTTTGCTAAAAATCTTTTTGATGAATGGCTTCCAAGCCCGGAACAGGTTATTGATGCGATAAATACGGTGACATATAGAAAATAATTTTAAATGCTAAATTTTTATGTTGAATGTATAATCCTTGATGGAATTCAACATTTAACATTCATAATTCAAAATTTTAGAAAATGGCTATAAAAGTTGAAATGCCCAAGCTCAGCGATACCATGGAAGAAGGTGTTATCGCCAAGTGGAATGTAGAAGAAGGTGATCAGGTAGAATCCGGTGATATCATTGCTGAGGTGGAGACCGACAAGGCAACGATGGAAGTTGAAGTATTTGATGCCGGAACCATTCTTAAGATTTTAGCTCAGGAAGGCGACGCCGTTCCGCTGGGCAACATAATGGCTGTAATTGGGGAAGAAGGGGAAGATATTAGCGAGCTGCTTGAAAATGCCAATACCGGCAGTTCTGCCGATATCATCGGATGAAAAAGAAGCTGAAAAAGAAGATGACGAGATCGACGGACAGTAATGATACTGCTGATCCGGTTTTTGGAGAATTAGAACAAAATGGAGCTTCTCAAAAGAAAAAAACTTCATCCACTGATGACGGCCGTATCAAAGCTTCGCCTTTGGCCAGAAAAATGGCTGAAGAGAAAGGTATTCAGCTATCCAATGTACAGGGTTCAGGTCCTGAAGGGCGTATTATAAAGAAGGATATTGAAAGTTATACACCTGATGCATCGGCAGCGACTCCTGCTGCTCTGCCACTATCTTCCAGAGAAGACAAGGAACACCGCGTTTCGCAAATGCGTAAGACGATTGCCAAGCGACTTGCAGAAAGCAAGTTCAGCAATCCGCATTATTATGAGACGATCGATGTTGATATGCAGCATGTCTGGGAAGCACGAAAACAGATGAATGAGACCTCTGATGTGAAGATCAGTTTCAACGATATTGTTGTAAAAGCTTCAGCAATGGCGCTCAGGCGTCATCCTGCTATAAACAGTTCTTGGCAGGAAGATACCATTCTGGAGCACGGAGATGTAAATGTTGCGGTTGCTGTTGCCATTGATGAAGGATTAGTAACTCCTGTGATTAATCATACAGACCAAAAAGGGTTGGCTCAGATTTCAGCAGAGACCAAAGAGCTGGCTGGATTGGCAAGAGATCGAAAACTTCAGCCTGAGCAGATGGAAGGCAGTACTTTCACTATTAGTAATCTCGGCATGTTTGGTATTGAAGAATTTACAGCCATTATTAATCCGCCCAATGCCTGTATTTTAGCTGTAGGAGCGATACGTGATGTGCCCGTTGTCGAAAACGGGGAAGTGGTACCGGGCAAACGTATGAAAATGACGCTTTCCAGCGACCACCGAATTGTAGATGGCGCTACAGCGGCTGAATTTCTTTCAACGCTTAAAGGACTACTTGAGAACCCACTGGGCATGCTCCTCTAGATTTATCTTATTCTTTAATATCGGGCCTCGATTCTTATGTGAATCGAGGCTTTTTTTGTTTATACAAATCTAATAATTCAATTCACTAAAATTCTAATATTTGTAAAAGCAAGGTTCTGGGATCTGTATGGCCGTTTTTAAATATTAGAAAACGTTAATGAACATTAGAATTTTTTAATATTAAATATTTTTAATATTATGGTCACAGGTTGTTAAAACCAAAGTGACTATGACTAAATTAAAATCATTTATATTATTAACACTGTTTGTACTGCTGGCCTTAATATTGGCCGTTGTTCCAAAAGCAGAGGCTCAGAATACAGCAGTTATGAATGTCAGCGTAAATGTTGTTAGCGGCAGTGTTGTCTCTTCTGAAATGAATAAGAAGATTGATGTTGATGAGTGAGACAATAGCCGTTGGAGGGTTAAGCCTTCAAAGCGACAAAAGCCAAGACTATTTGGTAAGCATGGATAAAGAGATCCAGATTACCAACAAAAGTGGAGAAGTTATAAAGATTGCCACATCAATTTCTGAAATCCAGCAGAATTCAAATGGGATGAGAAATTATGTGATAGAAGGAAAAGTCACAGATAATGCTGTAGCGAGAAAGGGGATGTTCAGGGGAAAGATTAATGCTACTATCAATTACTTATAGCAGAACCGATATTATTCTTCAACAATAACGATTACCGGCCTTCCTATTGTTGATACTTTTGAAAGATTCCTTTTTAAGCGAACGACTTCATTCCAGGAATTGATACCCTCAAAAACAATCAAATCAGTTTTAGGTTGTAAAATATTACTGTCAGTATTTTCAGGATTCATAATAGACGACCTAAATGCCTGAGCCGATTCTTCGGTAACACCTTCAACATGAACCTGATATTTAAAAGTGATTTCAGCTGCAGCAATATTATTTAGGTTTTGCTGTGTATCATAGGTGTTGATAAAAGCATCACTAAAGAAATCCTTTTGCTTAATCCTTTGCAGGTTTTGAGTTAGCTCACCATAAGGTTTGGCCTTAAGTATATGTACCTTATACCAGCCAGTGCTTTCCTCTTTATGGATATATGTTTCTGTATCTAATTTGATGCTTGATAAAGTAGCATCTTTCTTAGCTCTTGATAAGGTTCTAAAGGCTGATATTTGTATGGCATTATATGTTGCCTCTGTGCTTTTTCCATCTCTGTTTTTTATCACAACCAACGCAGGTTCTGAAAACTCACTCTTTTGGTAATTAAATAGTACTTCTAAAGCATCAATTCTGCTTTTGTATATTTTGCTTCTAATCCCATACAAATTAGCTTTTCTATTAAAAATGGTAGTGAACTCTTCATTAAATAGACTTTGTGCTCTGCTGACTGCATTTTCGGCCAGTTCAAGTGTAGCATAACTGCTCAATTGAATTTGAAACCTGGTAGAGTCACTGAAGAAAAGGACTAGGATCAGGTATAGCTCCCGTAGATTTTTTGTTCGTATCTTGGTTCTGGGCAACAATGGTTTCTTCAAATTCCAGGTCATTGGGCTCGATGACAAAATTCAGGTTTTCAACAAAATCCCCCTGGGCTAATGCTTCAACTTCAAAATCAAGGGTATCAGGCCTGGAAGTAGCATTCAGAAAGTCCAATTGATTGGGATCTACAAAGAGCCTGTATTGACCGGGTGGAATTTCGTAAGTATAAAATGAGCCATCAGAGAATGTTCGCAACTCTTTTATTATTGGATCTCTGTTTGTTTGATCATCAAAACTTGATTCAAGAACTACCCGAACTCCACCAAGGCCTCTTAGCGTACTATCACTTTGTAGCTGTTCAACACGACCTGAAATAACACCTGACAGGTAGAAAGGTATTTCTACTTTTTTAAATTGGTTTGGATCTGTAACAATTGAAAAATTATCAATGTCCGGTACCAATAATGGATTGCTGAGTGCAGATTTGTTGATTTGTATGTTATAACGATAATAGGGAAGAAGCTGAGTAATGTAATTGACCCCGTCATCAACAAAAGTTCGTCCGCCGGCCCGTTCAAGTCGTACTGCCGGCTCAGAGATAACATCATCAAGTGAATCTTGGTAAGCACCATCATTATTGTTATCCACAAAAAGACGTACAGCGACACCTGCTTGCCCAACCTGTTGTCTATTATTCAAAATAATTTGATCCTCATAGGAGTCGTACCCAACAGATCCTCTCAAACTTTGATTTATAGAAAACTGAGATCCATTGGTTCTGGAAGTGGTATTACTGCGAACCTTATTGAAGTTGAGAGTTAGATTTAGGCTGATCGAGTTAAAGTCCCGCAGGAAATTGCGGCTATATGAAAGTTGTACTCTGCCTGTATTCAAAAATTCTCTGGAAAATTGAAATTCAACCTCTTCCAGTTTGTTGAACCCGGGTAAATAAGAAAGCTGTCCGCGTAAGAAGGCCCCTCTAATTAGCTTGGGGATGTTTTGAGTTCGTCCCAGTGAATAAGTATATGAGTTGGTTAGTCGAGATGATATCGTATTTGTAAATTTCAATGGAGTGATCTGTTGATCTCGGTAGCCAAATCTTATATTAAGTTTTCCCACTCTGCTACTGAGATCGGCTCGATATCTGACCAAACTGGTAGGGCCATTTTTCAAATAGGTTGATGACCAGCGCATATTCAATGGTACATTGCCAATAACGAAAGGTGTAAACAGGTTTACTCGGGCCTGGTGATCATTTCCGCCTGCATTAAACAGCCTGCTTTCCCCCGGATTATAATCATAGGAAAGGTTCCAGCTTGCCCCGCTGCTATAAACCACACTGGAGGTGAATCTGTAAAAATTCTCTGTATTTGCATTAACACTGACCAGATATTTTGATAGAAGCCTTGCATTTAATGTTCCCGTAAAGGAAGGCAGCTGATCGTGAAAGGTAGTTATATACTCCGCCGAAGTTTGGGCTGTCAGCCAGTTGCTCAGGCCTGCAGAAACCGTACCCTCAGCGTGATATCCCTCATCATTTGCTGTTCCGAATAAGGGATTGCTTAACTGTCCAAAACTGGCTGTATAATCTACTTCTCCGGCGGGAAGGTAATCGAAGGGTACCTGCAGACGGCTTTCTCTGTTTATTGCTCTGCCTTCGGGAGTATAAATACGTACAGAGTAGTTTGTGCTGCCATAAGTAAGAGGAACGACAAATCGGTAATTCCCTGATTGGTCAGTTTCCTGAAAATCAACCAGCTGATTATTCAGGTATAATTCGACCTCGGATTGGGCGGGAGCGGTACCGTCTACAACATATCTGTCAAATAGAATTCTGGGTTCCACCGGTTTATTCGACACTTTTACCCCGGTTATTGACCGGTTTCCCATACCCTCAGAATTGGTTTGCCCAACAATAGCACTTGTAAAGTATTCATTATCCCTTTGTACATAACGCCAGCGAAGCCCGTTGGTGGTAAATGAACTTTGGTTGTTTGAAAATGCAGCAAAGGTATTGCCTTGCAGGTCACCTCCGGCCAGTTCTACTCCAAGTGAGTTACTAAGCAAGAATAGCTCAGTATTACCGGTAAAAATAGACGAAATATTATAGTCTAAAAAGGCACCGTCAAGGGCATTGTAAGATCGGTCGTATTGTAAGGGGTAATATGACTGTTGTAACTGTGTCTGATTTCTATCCAGCTGTTGGCGTTTTTGTTCTCTTTCGTACTGCGCCACAACCGGCATCTTGTCTGTTGTTTCTAGACTTAAGTTTAGGTTGTTAAAATCGATGGAGAAATTTAGTTCGAAAAGAGTATCAAAAATTTCCGGACGGACGAAATAATCAATTTCTTTGATAAGAAAGTCTTCAGCATTAAGGAGTACTTCTTGACTCCCTGCCTGAGCCTTGGGATTTGGTGGGCTAAAATCAAAATAATATTCTTTTTCGCCCAGATAAGTACCGGATACAGTTAGGTTGCCCTGATCTACAGACTGATTGATCTGAAGAGCATTGAAGATTTCAGAAACAGGCAAATAAAACTTGTCATCTTGATAGTAGGCAGTGACATAGACATTGAAAACACCTCTATACTGGAAGGTGAGATATACTTCTGTAGCCTGAGATTGGTCAGCTTGTTGAGCGAAAGAGGGTATAGAAATGTTAAGCAGCAGAAAAACTGCCGGGAGTATTAAAAAATATTTTATGAATGGCGCCTTATCATTCAATTGTAATCTGTCTGCTGAAGTTTACAGGAGTAATTTGCAAGAGTTTATCTGAGTTGATATCACGCCTTTGAGATGTAATGGTACCGGATACTGAATAGGTGCCGGGTTCCCAGTCTGAGGTATTAATTTGGAATGACCTGGTAATATTAGTGTAGACTGAGTTATTTGTACTTGTTTGATACACAGTCTTTCCGGATGGATCAGTGATAGATAAAGAAACAGATCCTACAAATGGGGCATTTCCTGTTTGCTCCATTTCTATACCTAGAATACTATTTTTGTTTTCTTCGTCTCTTTGCTCAAAGCTGATTTCATTAATTTTTACACTGGTATTGGCATTTGGAGTGCGATAATGGGCGGCGATTACCTGTTCTACAACCAAATTTATTTGGGCTCCAACCTGATTTTCTCCAACTGATTCAATAGGGGGGGAAACGGGGTTCGAAGCCACTTTCACTCTTGCCCAATATCCGCCGGGATCTACATCTTGTGGAGCACGTAATACAAATCTTACAACCTGCCGTTGTTGTCCTTCCAAAGTAAAGCTCTGTGGAAAGACTTTAATCCAGTCAGCCATTGACTTCTCCAAAGCAAGAACGGAATCCCTGCTGATAACAATATTGCCGTCTTCAGAAGTAGGGAAACCAAATTCAATGCTAATTGAAACTTCCTGTGCCTGGTTTCCTCCATTGCTTATGGCCAGTGATCCAAACCTGTTTTGATTATCAAAAAACAGGGATGTAGGAGCGATGCTTACCTGAGAGTAGCTAACCTGAAAGGATTGAACACAAAACAGGATAATAAGCAGGCCAAGGGCCTTTTTCATTACAGTTGTAATAGCATTGTTTGTTTTCATGGAATAGGTATTATTTACCGACAATTTTATACAAAGTAATTCTTTGAGTTCAAATAATAAACAAATTGTACAAAATGCCTAAAAAAAAAGCTTCAGAACAATAAGTCCTGAAGCTTTTTGATATTCTTAGATAACTTTTACAGAGAGTAATCTAAAGTAAAAGTCAGGTCTGTGGTGTTCTCATAAGTCCCTGTAGCAATTCCACCACCATCATTGTCAGCAGATGTAAGAGTTCCACCAATCCACAGAGTAGCTGCACCACTGCTAAGTGTTACAGTGTTACCACTGGTGAAAGAAGCACCGCCACGGTCGGTATTTACATCATCAGTAGCCTGAGAAAGCGTGACAGAAAGAGAAAGAACATCTGAAGTACCACCATTTGTTAAATCTACTGAAGCGTTATCCAAAGTAACAGTTACATCGTTACTGCCAGAACCGGTGATGTTAATTCGGCCGGCGTTGTAATCGGTTCCTGCAGTTCCATTAACACCTGAGTCACCAGAGGTATTAGTAGGATCAAGTGTTGCAGAACCAAAACTGGCTTCTAGTTCACCAAAGCTGATGTTGTTATCTACATCGTAGGCAACATCCTGAAGGATATCAGCAGTAGCTGTTACAGCAGTTTGCGCATTAGCGGCAAAGCTGAATAACATGATAAAAGTAAGTGCTGGAATTATTGTTTTTAAAGTTTTCATAACAAGTATGTTTTGTTTTTTAGTAAGTTTTTTAAATTTCTTATACCAAAGTTAACCATAATCTGGAGCCTATAAAATTAGATTGCATTAATTAAGATCTCTCTAATATTCATAGGTACTCTACATTCAGAACCACTTGGGTATTGTATATGCCGGTAGGAATATTGCTAATTTCAATGGCTCCATAAATAAAGATGTACATGGTATTCCAAGGGCCTGATTCCGGGTCTGGTTCCATTACAATGTTGTTAGTAGGTCCGGAAAGAATGTTAGAATCTCTAAAGTTGTCATAAGAGAATCCATAGCGGGCAAATAGTTCGATAGGGATCGTTTGGCCGATTGCAGGATTGTTGTGAGAAAGTGAGTTTGGCTTATCCATAGAGATAATTAATTCCTGCCTTTCAAGGGCCCTAATACTAAAGATTCCCATATTAACATCTCCCAGGCCAACACTGTGCCGGCCTGTATTTGTAGCCACTGTTCCAAATGTAAGGCTTCTTTGGGTTTCTATCGTTACTTCAGGCTCTATTTCCAGGTTTAAATCAATAAATTGGGCTTTCATCGCCATTGGCAAAGTTAATATCAACCAACAGCAAATAAGTAACCTTGAAGTATGTTTGGAGCTATGATCGTTAATCATAGTTGATAGTAACTGTAATTTCGCTGGAGTAGGATCCTGCATCAACATTACCAACGTTTATTGAACCATACAGGTATAAGTACGCAGTATCTTCCACTTTGGATTGATCGAAGGCATTGGTTGGCGGCGGTGGAGGAGGACCCGGAGGGACATTCTGCCGTTCTAAAATTGGGAACTGTGTGATAAGTGCGTTTCCGGATACATTCAAAAACTTCGCCTGCCCGACATTCGGGGTTCCCACGTTGTTAGCATAAGCTGCCTCCAGGGTAAAAGGAATCGCTTTTTGTGGATTACCGGCATTTCCCGGATTACCGTTTAAATAAAGCTCAGATTGGGCCGTAACCTCAACAATTACATCCAGGTATTCTACTCCGGTGATGGTAACCACCTTCCCATTATTAATGCCAATGGAATATATTCCTGATCCGCTTACAATAGTACCAAAATCAAGGTCCTCAGTACTTAGCTCTCCAACGGTAAGGGTATAGTTGCCATATTGCCCGAAGTCAATTTCCTGGGCACTAAGGCTTGTAGCTGACAGTGCTAAAATTAATGATAATATGAGAGATATTGATTTCACTATATATATTCGATTTCGAGTGTAAAATCACCGGAGTAATTTCCAGGTGTGGCGGTAGAAATATCGATACTTCCACCAATCCACAAATAAAACCTGCCTTCATCATTAAACGAAAAATCTCTGTTTTCCTGGTCAAGAATTTGAGCCGAGGATTGATCATCCTGATCATTCCCTGCTACGGCATAGTTAAAAATCAGGCTTTCAGTTCCCTGGTTTCTTGTAAGTTCTCTCCGCTCCAGAAAACTTATGGTGATGTCGGAGTTTGGTGTGCCAATAGCAATCATTTTTCCGGCATTGATACTTGTTGTAGGATCAATGGTGATGATGTTGTCTTGAGCTTCTTCTTTGGATAATTGTATAGATTGTATTGTTATGAGATCTATGCTGCTGATTATATTGGCGTTAATACTTACACTTACATCAGATTGAGCCAAACTGCCGAGAGGATATAGCAATGCCCCGAGGGACAAAAAGGATAGAATAACCAAGTCTTTCAATGCTTTTCTCATTACTATTATTTTTTTATAAAATCTCGGTTATTGAGCGTTATTCCCAGTTATAATTTTTTAATTAAGAAGAGTTAATTTTCCGTTTGAAGATGTTCAGGATTCTTGAAGAAAAGAGTAGTAAAAAAAGGCACTGAAATATTTTAGTGCCTTTGAAAATTCATAGATAATAGGTAGGGCGTTTACCAAGCAAAGGTATCAAAATAAAGAGCATCAAGTTCTCTGTCACCTTTTTTAATTCTCAAAAAACGAGGATTCATTTCTGTAATTTCCTTTTCCGGTGTTTTTAGGATGAAGGTGTATTTTAACTCTTTATTAATTGCTGTTAATGGGAAGTTTACGTCAACGGTATAGATGCTATCAATTTCTGAACCTTCCGTAAGTTGAAATCGATGTGTTGGAGTGAGAGGGTAGAGGTTACCTTGCAGCAAAGCAATATCGCGGCCGGGCACAAAAATACTATCTTCCAATTGCGGCGTAAGATTTACTTTAAAGGTAACGGTATTTTGCGCGGCCAAAGGCAGTGCAGCAATTGTTATAATCATTGCTGCAAAAAATGAAGTTAAAAAATGAAGCAGCCTCATGTTATGAATTAATTTTTGTTACTGGTTTTTCTTTCCATGACACTCTAGTAAAAAATTTCACTCTGGGATATACAGGAGGGATGATCGTTTGAAGTCGTTGATCATAAGAATAATCTTTGTCAAAACCGGATGCGGGTCCGCTACTGTTGAAAGTGCCAACAGGCCCTCTCACTTGCTGCTGGAGACCTCCCAAAAGGTAAATAGTACCCCGATATCCTTCATTGGTATCTGAATAGTTTTCTACGTAAAATGATTGATCAATGGCCATGATTGAAGCATGTATATTAATATCTTCTGTTCCTACATCTTCATGTGCGTCTTTATCTACTATAACATCCTTTTCACTTACAATGCCCAAAAGGTCGGTAGAAGAAGGATCATCAAGCGGATATTTATGGTAGGTTAAATCGCCCTCAATCTTAACAATCTTTTCGGAATGAAGCGTAACTTTTCCTTTTACTTCACCCTTTGTATATATCTTGCCGGTAGTAGAAATAACGCCGTTTATGTTGGAAAGGTCATAGGTTGTTTCAGTATCCCAGGAACTGCCATTCCATTGTGCAATATCTACGAGTCCCAGTGTATCATCAAATGAAACCTGGGTTTTGAAATATGCCTGAATATCGCTGTTAAATCTCAATCCACCATTTGTTGCAGCATTTTTGAGGTCTTCAATATTGGCACTCTGGTAAAGATCAATGGAATCCGCGCTAAAA
This sequence comes from Balneolaceae bacterium, assembly GCA_034521755.1. Classification (GTDB taxonomy): domain Bacteria; phylum Bacteroidota; class Rhodothermia; order Balneolales; family Balneolaceae; genus JAXHMB01. The sequence goes on along the minus strand of JAXHMB010000003.1, from coordinate 467,192 downwards.
TTCGTATCAGCTTCAAATATTGGATCATTATCATAACTGGTGTGTCCTTCCCACATATTTGGGCTGGTGACATTCCCTTTAAAGGTTGGAGAACCTGCAATTTTGATGGTACCATTGCTGTGCACAGGCCCTCCCATCACATCCCCATCATGAAAGTAAATATTGCTTGGCTCGGAATCTGTAAAGTAGGTGTATCTTGAAAATGAGTCTTTGGTCATAACGACCTGGGTAGAAGATTGATAGTTGTTCTTTTGTACCCTGCTTACAATTAACACGGTAAACTCATTCCAGTATGTAATTCCATGATCTGAAGGGATACTGGAATTGCCTGCTTTATAGTCATCATAAGTAAATACTTCTACACTGCCTTCAGCTCCCATAAAATTATTTGGGTAGTATCCCTGATCCCAGGTTCCGTTATTTTGTATTTCAGTTACGGCATAATCTGCAAGGCTGTTTGCTATATTATGGAGCTGAGATTCTGAAAAATATTCAGCGTTACGTTCAGGTATTATCGCCTGTCTTTTTTGAATATTCAGCTGCACCAATCCAGTGAAAACAACAAATCCCGCTACTAAAATTAGTAATCCACGTCCCATAACAGGAAAGTTAAAGTATTATTTAATCTTTGTATTTAACTGAAGATTGTTGGGCACTATGTACTTTCTCCACCTTGAACTTGGATAATAATCATTTCCATCTGTGCCTTTACCGGTTGGTTCTGCTGATTGATACACAATTTCAATAAGAAAGCTCTCAATGTCATTAACCTGCGTGGTTGGTGATCCGTCTGTGATTTCATCATATGCTGTCATTTTAAAGTCAACCACAGCAAGTTCAAGCTGGCTTTCAATAGATGATCCGCTTTTGTTTTTAATAGTTCTTATCAGTTTATAGTCATTCGGATTTTTAGTTCTATCTACACTGTCATTATCTTTAAATTCCCAAATTACTGTTTTGGTACCATTTCCTTCAAGATCAGCTTTAAACTCAATTTTTTTTGAAGAAAAGCTTGTAATTTCTGCCCCCTTACCTGATCCAATACTGGAGAAGTCATAATCTACGAGTGTCCGGATTCCATCCAGTCGCTGTTTATTAGCTAAGTCCACATTAGATTTTGTAGAATCCAGCATTACCCGGTTGTTGAGGGTTAAAAGAGCGATCATAAACAATCCGCCTACAACAAAACTTACTACAATTCCCGTATTCATAATAGGGTTTGAATCTTAGTTAAATATTAGTTTGCGAAACTTTTGATAAAATCAGCTTTAACATAATTATTATTATCGACCGTTGGGTCTCGTCCCCACCCCAAATAACTACTTCGCACCGTTACGGTAATGTGCCGGTTCTTTACATTTGAACCTGATATTGATTCATCTTCCACATTAATTTCTACATAATAGGGGAGCGTTGTGCCTGAACCTGTTTCTACATTTATCATTTTAGGGAAGTCATTAACAAATTCATTAAGCTCTGATTCAGACGACATCCATCTTATTTGGTCAATATGATCCTGAGCCACTGCAATAGCATTGTATTTAACTTCGCCTTCTAAAGAACTTTTTTCACTCGTTATGAACATTCGATTGACTTGAAGAGTAAGCATGGAGAAGATCAGTATTGCTCCAAGTGTATATAATATTTCATCATAGCTTTGCAAAATGGTAACCTTGATGACTTCATGTTGAGGTAAAAAGCTCTGCTTCTTACATAGAGTACAAAATGTCTAATGTCTATATATTCAATCTTTATATTCTATATTTTTTCTATTTATTCCTAGTTAGCTTTTCTTAATAGAAAGTATCTAATATAGATGACAGGTAACAAAAAAAGGTGCTTCAGAGATATCTGGAGCACCTTTCTAAAATAAGCACCTCTTACTGGTAGGTTACAATTCTGGTAAACTTGTTTTGACCAATGGACTGTGCGGCTGCCATTTTTGCATAATCCTCTCCTTTGCAATCGTACTGTAAATGTAAGTTACCGTTTATATTAATATCTATCGCTGATCCACCGTTATCATCATACTCTTGAGTTGTACCTACTAATACAGATCCATTTATCGTAGGAGTACCTCTTCCTTTAAATTCATAGGCATTTTCAAATATTACCAGTCCGTTGAATTTAAAATTACCGGCAATATCAAGTGTAGCCCCGTCTTCATCTTCGTAAGCTAAGCCCCCGTTACTTCGAACTACCAAGATGCCATAGCCCTCACTTATGCCTCCCGTAAGTTTTGCCTGGTCTTCAACAAAAAAGACCCCGGGATCTTCTTTGCTTCCCATTTCTCCTTTATAATTACCTGAAATGGTTTGAACGTCGGTACTGTTTTTAAGCCTGGCAATAAGTTCATCCGTGGGTTGGTAGTTTAAGTCCGGATCGTTTTTAACTAAAGGTGTAGTACCTTCGGCATCTATACCTGCAAGTTCTGATTCAACGTTGACTTGGTCCGTCAGGTTATTGACCGTAACAGCAGGTTTATCTTCTGGACACCCATCAGGTGCATTGCCGCTAATTGAAGAGCTACCGCCGGCAGAGAATGAAAAATTATCGGTTGCTATAGAAAGCGGTGAATTAAATTCGGGGACAAAATCATCGAAGTTATTTTTTAAATAAAGGCTTCGAATGAATTCTGTTTTACCAAGAAATTTAGCTTCCGCAACTATCCCAATAGTATCAGGATCCCAAAAGCTTGCACCCTCAACATATTTGTCTAGAAAAACCACAACTTCTTTACCTTCAATGGTGGATTCCCAGGCATCATTTCGCCCCTGATGGTTTCCTGCCCAGGTATCATCATCGTTCATTTTGTTAAAGGCAATCTGAATGGCTGTATGAGCAGCATTCTTGGCTGTTATATGTTTAGCATAATCAGAACTTTGTTGAGCCAAGCTCCGACCTGTATTTGAAGTCGACATGGTAATATATCCAAGAGAGATTAACACTCCAGAACATATGATTAGCATTGCACGTCCCATAATAGTTGTATTTTAAGTTAATTGTCTAAATTCGGAGGAGACAGCCGTTTTTCCCAGAAAGTCTTTACATAGTAGCTGCTTCCACTGGTGTTTGTATTTATCATTTCTTTGCTCTGCAGTTCTATTAAAACTTTAATTTGTCTTATTTGGTCAAAGTCAGATGAGCTCACAGGCATTGCCATATTGTTGTTTAACGGAGCACCATAGGTATCATAATATCTGAGAGAAAAACGGGTGACGCCTTGCTTAATTTCCATGGTATTACCGTCAACACTGCGAGTTAAGATATAGTCATTTGGATTCTCAGAATTACTGTCTTCTGTAGTGGTCAGAGTCCAGGTTACGGTTTCTACTGAGCCATCACTGCTGTTATCAATATTAGAACGAAAAGAGATTCTATTTGAATCTGCTGCTAAAAAGATAGGGTCAAGGAGTTCTGTAAGGTTATATCCCATCTTATTGAAGTCACTGGTAATAGTTTGGGTAATCCCGGACATATGTTGACGCTTCATATTTGTCAATGTGAGCTCAGTAGAGCTGTTAGACAAACTCACGTTCATCATAATTATAGATAATAGAATGATGCCTGCAACAAGATAACTTGTAACTATACCAATATTCATAAGGAAGTTGGGTTAATCTGCATAGTAGTTTCTTATATAGTCGAAGACGTAAGACTGACGCTGTCCATCATTTGTAGTGAGATAACTACTGGTGATGGTAATTTCTATTTTCTTATAGGTAGTTCTGTAATTCTCCTTGGTTGAAAAATCGGGTTCATCTACGTAGTAAACTTCACAGCTTACATCAAAATCACCCTGTTTTGTTGTAATGGTGTCCGACCACTTATGGAAATCATCAAAATCATTAAACTCATGCCGCTCATCTTCTGAAGTTGTACCCGCTGGACCCAAACCGTTCGGATCTGTGAAATCACCGGGAATATTTACTGGTGGCAGATCTCCTGTACTATTGGCATCAAACTCTTTAGTGCGAGATTCTTCGATAATATCCTGGGCCAGGGCAACAACCTCCTGCTCAAGTTCAGCATCAACCTGAAAAACAGTATTTCTTTGGACAAGCCTATTGGCATTAAGCAAGATGAAAGAGAAGATCACCATTGCTCCCAGTGTCTGTAAAACTTCAGAATATCCAATCATAGCGTGTAGTGTTAGATGATATTATATGAAATATTAGAAAATTTTAATGTTAATTCCAATTGCCTTTATTAAAGCTTTTTGCACTATAAATACGTATTTAGAAGTAAATCGGATTTAGTTGTCCTAGTAATATAAAGAGTGTATTGGTATTTATATGTTACAATTATCTAAGATTTAAGTTTTATAACGTGAAAAATATTGTTACTTAATAAATGTCATTTTTTGAGTGAATCTCTTCTGGTCGGTTTGAAGAATAAAAAGGTAAACACCGCTAGCTAAAGCATTAGGACTCCATTTTACAGTATGAGACCCGGCCTCAAATGTCCTGTCGGCAATGGTTGCCACCTTTTGACCAATAATATTATAAACCGAAATCGTAACCTTGCTTTGCAGGGGCAGATCAAAAGGAATGGTTGTAGTTGGATTAAAAGGATTGGGATAATTATTGCCAAGAGAAAAAGTTGATGGTATTTGTCCGGCATCCGCTCCGGGATTGATACGAAGCGTAAATCGGGCATTATCTGTATTTGATTTAGATGCCACTGTGTACTGACCTTTTACCTTCGCATTATTGTTTCCGCCGTTCTTTTTAGCACGCACATCAAAAGAATAGAATGATTCCCTTCGAATATCTATCTCTTCATTGGTTCTTTGATCTATCAGAATGATTTCCCATTCTGAGGGCACTTGATCCAGGTTAGGCCAGGAGATTGTGTAATTGCCAGTAATAGATTGATTCCCTTCCGAACCTCCAACGAAAAGTGGAACCTCAATGGTCTGACCAAATTTTCTAGGCAAATTGTTGATGGTTAATTGCGTACCGTCATCAAAGCTGCTAAAAAATTCAAGGAAGGTGTCAGTAAATGGAGTCAGGCGGTAAGCGTCCTGACGGTCTTTCCATCGACTGGCCCCTTCAGAAAAAGATATAAAGGCCGATGTTTCAAGATTTTTAGCGTCAAGTTGAAGCTCAATGACCGGATTTTGATCTTGTTTTCTTGTGGAGGCTTGTTTTCGGAATATGCCGCCGGTAGTCTTTGCATCTTCTGTGACTCTTAGGTCAGGATTTGCTGAAGAAGCCTTGACCCAGAATGCCTGAAAAGGGGCGATAAGTCCGTTGCCCAGAGAACCGGTAAATCCATTCCAAACCAAATAGTCTCCATTTCCACCATTTGCCGTGTGGTCCCATACATAAATGGTGTTATCCATATTTGTTTTGGTCCAGTTAGAGCTGTCATCCCAGTCAATCGTAGCGCCATAGGGATTTCCTACCAAATTCCAACCAGTGTCGGCAGCTGCAGTATAGGTTACATTAAAATTGACTTCAGAACCGGAACCTGTGAACTCATTTCCTCCGACCTCGAGTGTGCTTGGTGTTGCATTAGTATAGCGGGAGTCGTCCTGCACGTCTCCAAAAACGAATACAAAGTGGCCTCTTGCTTCTACAATAGGATCTGAAGCGTCGTTTATGGTTCGGTAGCGCTGATTATCCGTGCCTTCAATGGTTTCATTATAATAGAGGACACTGGGCTGCAGGGTATCATTTGGTGAGACAGAAGAATCGTAAAAAGCTCCGGGATAACCCTGTGTTACGATCGAATCCAGAAGGTCGTTATAGGTTGATGCCACAGGTGATGAGAGAGCATACCATCCGGGTGAGGACAGGTCACGCTGAAAGCGTATGGTACCGCCTGTAAGCGATCGATTTGGAGCTAACAGATTGGTTCCGCTGCCCATCACTAAATCACCGCTTGTAAGAGTAAGCGTGCCATTTACTATTACATCATCATTTGAGACTACCCGGTCAGCACTTTTGTCTACAGTAAGATTGTTGAAAGGATTGAAAGCACCAATAACTTGGGGATTACCGCCAAAAAATTCTACCGTTGAGGGCGCACTTGAAACAGAAGTAAATGAGACATCCTTGGCTATTCTAAGGGTTGCCCCTGCAGCATTGAGCGTACCTCCACTAATATCTTCCACTGCGCTCAGGGTAGCTCCACTGTTGATCGTTAAAGCTTGTGAGATTGATGTAGTATCATTCAGTGTAACTCCGCCGGCTGTAGTATTGGTAATAGATAGATTACGGTAGTTTTTTGCATTGCTGATGGTTTGTGCTGCAGTACCATTATAAGTTACATCTGATGTTGCAAAGTCCACATTATTGACAGTGATGTCACCGCCAATAAGAGCAGTTGCGTCATCAGTTTTTAAAGTACCGTTACCGGTTATATCGTTAAATATCTCCAGGGTGGAACCTGATTCCATCGTCAGTGTGCTGTTTGTAACAGTCAGTCTCGTATCTGCATTCACATAACCATCCGAAGTAATTCCTTCTGTACTGGTATTTTCGATGTTAAGAATATCTGTAATAAGAGAACCGGGAATTTGCTGTTGCTCACTTCCATTTAGCGTTACAGTTGAATTGCCTGCACTTAAATTTGCAATAGAAATATCTCCACCAATCGTGGCTGTACCTGCATCAACGATGAGTGCTCCATCGCCGGATACATCACCGTTTACTGTTATAGACTGACCCGGGTCTACATTAATGGTTGCACCGGACTCAACAACTAAAAATGCAATAGTGGGATCGCTGTTTTTGATAATTGGAAATTTGTTGGCATCGGCTGGATTTGTGGGTATAAAAACCGCTTGATTGGATGTTGGAACTCCCAAAGTCCAATTTCCGGCATCATCCCAGGTGGTTGGATTTGGCCCTCCTCCGCCGCCACTGGTCCAGGTGTTAAATTCAGCAAAAGATACTAATGCATCATCGTCTATATTAGCTCCACCAATTGTACCGGATAGAGTAGCTGTTTCTACATTGGTCGATGACTGAAGAGTTTGTGTATATGTTCCATCGCTATTGTCTGATATAGAACCTTGTAATGTTCCCGCAGTTGTGGAAAGTGTGACAGTTTCGCCACCACTTAATCGATTGTTTCCAAATTGATCTTTAGCCTGAATGGTAATTGTAGTAGTAGATGTTCCGTTATTTTCTATAAACCTGTCAGCAGCAGTTATTGTGGTTTCGCTTGCATCTGTAGCTCCGGGATTAACGGTAAAGGCATTACTGGTACCGGTTTGGGTACCGACAGTATTAGTTGCAGAAATAGTGACATTATTTTGGCCGGCCCCATTTATGGTAATTGCGTAATTATCTACTATACCACTTGTTAAACTTACTGAGCCACCCCCAGAACCGATAGTTCTATTAGACGTGATATTGACTGATCCATTAAAAGACGTTACGGTATTGCCGTTAACATCCTGTGCAGTGATTCGAATATTAAATGGCTGCCCGGCATCTTGAGTTCCAATATTACCCCCACCGGCTTGTTCTATAACAAATTTATCAAGTCCGCCTGCTACAAAATCCACCGTTGGGTTACCCGAAGTGATGGCGCTGCTATTTACGGTAGCACTTATGGTAGCCGTTTGGGCAGTAGTGCTTGATTGCAAGCTTTGGGTATATGTTCCATCCCCATTAGGTGTTACAGAACCTTGCAGGGTACCTGCATCTGTGGAAATGGCCACATTATCACCACCCGTTGTTAGCTGGTTGCCAAACGCATCTTTCAAAGTTACGGTGACTAAAGCAGTGCTGCTGCCATCAGCGACAATAGAAGATGGTGCAACTTCAATAATGGAACTGTCTTCATTTGCAGCAGCTGGATTTACTGTAAAAGTATTGCTCTGGCTGGTAATATCGTTTCCGGATGCATTTTCTCCGGTTACAGAAATCTCAAAATCTCCTGCATTTTCAAGGGTTACATTATGTGTAATTTCTCCTCCTGAGAAGTTCGCAGTACTATCATTGAGTCCGGTTCCTGTATTTCCCACAGAAAAGACAAAAGCCTTATTCGTATATTCCGGTTGTCCGGTGCCATCCAGTAAGGCGCCCGTACCATCCAAGGCCTGTATTTTAATTGTAAAAGACTGTCCTGCAGTTTGAGTCCCAATAGGATTATCTGCTGTTGTAGTGATATTGAATTTTGCAAGCTCACCACTATTCAATATCTCAAAGGAATTACTTGTAGCATTGGTAAGGCCAGAAGCAGAAGCATCGATAGTGTAGGTACCATTGGTATCGAAAACGAGGTTGTCAAAAAGGGCAGCACCATTGGCATCTGTTGGTACTACTGTGGTAGAGCTATTGGTAATATTGCCGGGCCCGGAGGCTTTAGTAATAGTAATATCTGTACCAGACTGAGCTACATCATTGCCAAATTGATCTTGTATTTGTACGGTTGGTCCGGGATCAAGAGCATTGTTTCTGCTTCCATTCTGAGGTTGTACGCTAAAAGCGAGCTGTGAAGCTGCTGCAGGATTAACAGTTATAGTATTAGAAGTAACCTGTTGGAAACCTGAGGCACTGAATTTAATGTCAATATCATTAGCAATGTTATGCTTTAAGTTAGTATATGTTGCCCGACCTTGAATGACTGTTATGGTTTTGGTGCCCTGTAATGTACCGGAACCTGCAGACCTTGATGCTACAATTTGAATAGTATTATTGTCTTTAACCCTGTTGCCAAATACATCGACTACATCAACTATGGGTTGTTGGGCAAAATTCTGTCCTGCAGTAGCAGTTGCAGAGGGTTGTGTATTGATGGTGATAGCATTAGGAGCCGCAGCTTTAACTGTAATGGTTTTAGAGTTAACACTTGTTAAGCCGCTTGCAGCAGATTGAATCTCACCGGTACCTGTATCCGATGATGAAAATACGGCACTTTTATTATCGCCTGCCGGAGTGATATCAGCGGAAGTTACTCCTTCAGTTCCATTGGCAATGTCCCAGCTGTCCGCTGTAATGTTTTGCAAAAAGTTGTCATTTTGGTCTCTTGATATTGAATAAACGGTAAGTGAATTACCTGCAGTTAAATCTTGTGCAGGTACAACAGTACCGGATCCATCCGATTGAGTTTCAACTCTAATTTTACTGGGTGCCCCAGCAACCATGCTTAGGCTCCCATAATTTGTTTGTCCGGTAGGGGCACTGCTTCCTGTATTTGTTATAGTACCATCATTTGGCAGTGAACCTGTAGTCGGACGTATTCTCAATCCACTGAAGGTCGCTTCTCCCGGTCTTCGGGGTCCTTGATCGCTGGTAGCTGTAACTTCAAAGATAATCTTTGAAGCTGTACGGCTGTCAAATTGTATAGCAAGCTTTGTATTGCCATTGTTACCAGGTGCTAAATCTACAGTTACTGTTGGAGCAGTACCCCCGGTATCCCATTCATAGCCGGCCGGGGCAGTAAACTCAATAAATCCCAATGAGATTTGGCCGGCGGAAGTTTCTGTAATAACAGGTCCCGACAGATTAGTAAATGTCCCGCTGTTAAAGTTATCGGCTGAAATAGACCCGCCACCTGTTGCAGGATCAATTTGCTGGGCAAAAGCAAATTGATGCATGCACAGCAAAAGCAAAAAACTTAAGATGAAGCAATGGCTCGCTTTATGTAATGTTTTTTTAAATTCCATCTATTTTTTTTGAGAGCCTATTTAAACCTTCTGGGTAAATGATTATATGTAAAGATATGAATAGGACTGTAGACAATTAATTAAAATACTTTAAAGAAGGGTCAATACAGACTATATTGGATTATAAATTCCTAATAAAAGAACCCCGTAAGCAAAAGAATACGAGGATAAAGTAAGAATAGATTGTTATTCGAATGCTTATGTTATATGTAGAGAATTTAAAATCTATGGAAATATTATTAACAGGATCAAATGGTCAGCTTGGGAAAGAATGGCAAAGGTATCTGAGGGAGAGCAATAAACCCTATTCAGCATTCAATTCGAAAGAGTTTGATATTACAGACAAGGACAAAATTAAGGTGATACTGGAGAAGGAAGACCCGGATGTATTTATTAACTGCGCTGCCTATACGGCTGTTGACCAAGCTGAAGAACAGAGAGAACAAGCTAATCTCGTCAATCACAGGGCGGTTCAAAATTTAGCAATAGCCTGTAAAGAAAGAGGGATAAAGTTTGTTCACTTTTCTACAGATTATGTTTTTCCCGGAAAGGCTTCTGACAAAGATCAATTTCCCAAAGGATACCATGAAGATTCTAAGCCCGCGCCTATCAACTACTATGGATTAACCAAATGGAAAGGGGAGGAGGCCATAAGAGAATCAGGATGCGATTATTTGATCATCAGGGTTTCCTGGTTATGTGGGCAGTATGGGAAAAACTTTCTGAAAACGATGCTTAGGCTGGCCCGCGATAGAGATAAAATTAAGGTAGTAGGGGACCAATGGGGAAGCCCAACATTTGCTGCTGATGTTGTAAGGAACACCCATGTTCTTTTGGAAAAAGGCTTTTCAGGAACATATCATATAACATCCCGTGGAATTACAAGCTGGGCTGATTTTGCCCGATTTATATTTGAGTGTGCTGACAAAAATATCGATGTTCAGGCTATTCCCACTTCGGAGTATCCTACGAAAGCAGAAAGGCCAAAATTTTCGAAACTTAACACTCAAAAAATAGAGAGCTTGGATGAGATTGAGCTCCTTCATTGGAAGGAGGGAACAAAAGATCTCACTGAACAGCTTAAAAATAATTAAGAAGGATGGAATTTATAGAAACAGAAATTAAAGATGTGCTTCTCTTAAAACCCAAAGTACATCAGGATAGCAGGGGTTTTTTTCTGGAAAGTTACCGCAAAGAGCTGTTCTATAATCGTGATATTGATATTGAGTTTGTGCAAGATAACTTATCGATGTCAAAACAAGGAACCTTACGTGGCCTGCATTATCAAATTGAAAGCCCACAGGATAAGTTGGTTATGGTGGTAAAGGGCAAAGTTTTAGATGTAGCAGTTGACCTAAGGCAAAGTTCTCCTACTTTTGGCAAATATACTTCGAGGGTTTTGTCAGATGGGAATAAACATCAGCTGTTTATACCAAAGGGTTTTGCCCATGGGTTTTCAGTGCTGTCGGATGAAGCTATTGTCGCTTATAAGTGTAGTGATTATTACAATCCTGATGGTGAGCGAGGACTCAGGTGGAATGATCCACAGCTTGATATTAACTGGGAAGTCAGTGATCCCATCATTTCTGAAAAGGATCAAAAACAGCCTTTATTAAAAGAAATCTCTAAACAAGATTTATTTACGTGATGAAGGCTTTGAAATACCTGTTATCTTTAGACTTTATGCCGACCCATTATGGTAAGATGTATATCAAGAAAAGGCTCAAATCGTATTTCACAGGACGAGAATAAAACTAAATTGAAGATTAATCGACTTTAAAAAATAATGATGAATATTTTAGTTACCGGCGGTGCGGGATTTATCCCGTGAAATGATCGAAATTTTCTATTATGGATTTTTACTATGTATATGTGTTGGAGAGTGAAACAGATGGAAACTGGTATACTGGGTATACAGAAAATTTGCGATCACGATTTGAGCTTCATAATGCCGGAAAAGTTGAATCTACGAAGCACAGGCAACCGTTAAGGTTGATTTATTTTGAAGCCTGCAAAAGCAAAGATGATGCCTTGAAAAGAGAAAAGTATTTAAAGACCCATTATGGTAAGATGTATATCAAGAAAAGGCTCAAATCGTATTTCACAGGACGAGAATAAAACTAAATTGAAGATTAATCGACTTTAAAAAATAATGATGAATATTTTAGTTACCGGCGGTGCGGGATTTATTGGTTCAAATCTCATTTTATATCTTCATGAGAATTACCCTGACTATCAAATTTTGAATATTGATAAGCTGAGCTATGCTTCAGATTTGAGTTACTTGGATTCTGTAAAGAACTCTAACCGGTATAGCTTTTCTAAAATAGATCTGGTTAACCGGGATGCAGTTAGAGATATTGTTCGAAAGTTCAATCCCGATGGCGTATTTCATTTGGCAGCAGAATCTCATGTTGACAATTCTATTAAAGGGCCGGAGCCTTTCATTCAGTCTAATGTAGTGGGGACGTTCAATTTAATTGAGGAATGCAGCCAACTCTGGGAGCAAGATGAACAAGCGTGGAAGGATAAACGCTTTTTGCATGTTTCTACTGATGAGGTGTATGGAGAGTTGGGAGATGAAGGTTTCTTCACTGAAAAGACTCCCTATGCTCCAAATTCACCATATTCAGCTTCCAAGGCAGGCAGTGATTTTATTGTCAGATCTTATCACCATACTTATGGGATGAATGTGGTTACTACCAACTGTTCTAACAATTTTGGCCCACACCAGCATGATGAAAAGCTTATTCCTACTGTAATTAGGAATGCGGTTGAACACAATGAAATTCCTATTTATGGAAAGGGAGAAAATGTACGTGACTGGCTTTATGTGAAGCACCACTGCGAAGCTCTTCAACTTGCTTTTGAAAAAGGAAAGGCAGGAGAAACCTACATTGTAGGTGGAGATAATGAGTGGCAGAATATAGAACTGGTAAAATTGATCTGCGAAATATTAAATGAAGAGGTTGGCGGGGCACCTGAAGGTGATTTCAAGTCGCTCATCACTTTTGTTACTGATCGGCCGGGTCACGATTTCCGGTATGCTATTGATGCTTCTAAAATAAAGAATGAGTTAGGCTGGCAACCCAAAACTGATTTTAAAACGCAACTTAGAGAGACAGTACTTTGGTTTGTTGACAGATATAATGCCCAATAGTTATTCAGGTTTTGGAAAGTCTTTGAAGATTACTTCCGTGTGAAACTCACCGTTTTCTCCCATAGGATCAATGCTATCCGGCAGTTGTCGGATAAGTTGCTGGTTATATCGTTCTCCGATTCTCAGATATTTTTGATATTCATCTAAAACAGCACTGACGCGAATCTCTACAGGTTTAAAGAGCAGGATAGGGAGCAGCTCATTTAAGCTTTTCTTCCAAATAGGGAAGAGGCACTTATAGCCCATTTCTCCAAAAACTTTTTCCCTCCAGGACTTAATGTCTTCGAGGTGCCAGTCACCAAAAATGAGATAGCGAATTTCTTCCTGCTCATTTCTAAGAGCACTTTCTACTTCTTTCAGGTAAATTTTGTTAGGACAGTCTTTAGGGAGAGGGACCGTGATGAGATCCAGATTCAGTGATTTTGCCTGTTCCTTAATCGTTGATAGGGGAAGTTTTTGGTGAGGCACCATTTCTCTTTCCTCTTCAAAGGTGGTGAGTAGTTTAAGATTTTTAGAGTTGTATTCTTCAAGAAAAAACTGAAGGGCCAGATACGAATCCTTGCCTCCGCTCCAAAATAAAATATCAATCATAGCTATTACTTTTACAAAAACTTCGCAAAAATAATTGTCATTGTGAACGTAGTGTGGCAATCTCCTTCTCTTTTATAAAATGGGGATTGCTTCACAGGCTCGCAATGATAGAAAAGGGAAGTCACATTTTGCGAAGTTTTATACAGAAGACCTAAAAATTAGTTTGACAGAATCTCCTGAATTCCGGTTTTTGAATTCCTATATTCTACTGCAATCAAAAGCAACTTAATAACAAGTTTTTATTTATTATGAGCAACCGCAATTATTGGTTAATGAAATCTGAACCGGAAGCTTACAGTATTGATGATCTTAAGCGTGACCAGACAGAGCCATGGGATGGAATTCGGAACTACCAGGCGCGCAATTTTATGAGAGATGAAATGGAAGTAGGAGATGGTATTTTGTTTTATCATTCTAATGTAAAACCGCCGGTAATTGTGGGAACTATGGAGGTGGCCAGTGAACCTTATCCCGATCCAACACAGTTTGATCCTGATTCAAAGTACTTTGATGAAAAGAGCAGTGAAGAGGATCCAACATGGAAACTGGTTGATGTAAAGTTTGTACAGAAATTTGATAACCCGGTGACCCGTGATGCTATTAAAGAAGAAGAGTCATTGCAGGATATGGTGATTTTAAACAGGTATCGCCTTTCCATTACTCCTGTAACTGAAGCAGAATGGAAGAAAATACATGAGATGGCAGGAGCGGAGCTGAAATAATAGTTTTTAAAGTGAGTAATATGTCAAACGAAGTTTATTTAAGAACCAAGGGTATTCTCCCGGTTCAAAAGCTGAAGCTGCTCGTAGAAGCGGGAATTATAAGGAGTCAGGAAGGATATCCGATTAAAGAAAATCAGTATCAGCCCAACTCCATTGATTTGCGGCTTGGAGAAAAAGCGTATCGTGTACGTTCTAGTTTTTTGCCGGAGGATGAAACGGTGGAACAAAAGCTGGATAAACTACAGCAGTACGAGTTTTCTATTAAAGATGGGGCAGTACTTGAAACTAACTGCGTATATATCATTCCATTGCTTGAAGAGCTGAATTTACCGTCCCAGATTTCACCTCAAAAGGGGCTTTTTAACGGGAAGCAATCAGAAAGTGATATTAGAATTATTTCGGAGGAGCATCTTACTGCTAAGGCCAACCCCAAAAGTACTACCGGCCGTCTTGATATTTTTACGCGCGTGGTGACAGATTATTCTCATCGTTTTGAGGAGATTAAATCGGGTTATAAAGGAAGGCTCTATTTGGAAGTAGTTCCTAAATCTTTTCCGATCAAGGTTAGAACCGGACAGCGATTGAACCAGCTTCGAGTTCGTCATGGTTATACTGTGCTTTCCGATCAGGATATTTTGCGGATGCACCATGCTGAACCGTTACTTTTTGAACAGAATGGTTCTGTTGTGGATCTGGATGAAGTTAAGGTCAACAATGGACTTTTTATGAGTGTAAACCTTCATGGTGAAGGTGGTGAGATTGTGGGTTATCGTGCCAAGAAACACCGCGATTTAATTGACCTTGAAAATATCAACCACTACAATGTTGGTGATTTTTGGGAACCCATATATGGCCAGCAGGATGATCATCTTATATTAGAGCCTGAGGCTTTTTATATTTTTGCCTCCAAAGAACGATGTCGTATACCAAGCCACCTGGCAGCAGAAATGATTGCTTATGATACAGGCTCCGGGGAGCTTAGAACACACTATGCAGGATTTTTTGACAGTGGTTTTGGCGGTACAACGGAAGACCGGGGAGCCCATGCTGTTCTGGAAGTTCGTTCGCATGATGTTCCATTTTTAGTTGAAGATGGCCAAACCTTTTGCAGCATGAAGTTTGAACCCAACACAGAAGTACCTGAATTTACTTACGGTTCGGATATTAAAAGCAATTACCAAGGTCAGGGCCTAAAGCTTGGAAAGCACTTTAAACAAAGTTAAGCATATCTTTTATGGCTCTGAACGTTGTAAAGTGTATCTGTCATGATCGTTCTTTTGAAGAGATTAAAGAATATGCTAAAGAGCAAGGCCTCTCCACAATTGAAGAGCTTCGAGAAGAGAGGTTTTGCAGTTGTGGTTGCAGGATGTGTACCCCTTACGTTGAGCTTGTTCTAAAAACCGGTGAAACAGTTTTTGAGCCGGGAGCTTTTTATAAGCGTAAAGATGACTCGAAATAAATAGCCATGAATATTTTTTATGCCCCACCCGAGCAGATTTTTGGCAACATTATTGAATTGAAAGGTCAGGAAGCTCGTCACGCCTCTAAAGCATTGCGATATTCAGAAGGTGATGATATTGTAGTTGTAGATGGAAAGGGAAGCCGGTATGAGGGTATTGTTCAAATTATAGAAAAAGACTCTCTTAGAGTTGAAATCCGTAAATCAAAAGAAATAGAGAAGTCTGCACCCAGGTTAATACTGGGACTTGGTATCATCAAAAAAAGAGATCGACTCGAATTTGCTATTGAAAAGGCCGTTGAGTTAGGAGTCGCTGAAATTATTTTGTTCAAAAGTGAGCATACCGTAAAACAGAATGTTCGTATGGACCGTCTTGAATCTACTGCAATTTCGGCGATGAAACAGAGTCTTCAGGCTTGGCTTCCTTCCATAAAAGTAGTTTCAGATCTTAATCATCTTTTAGCTCAAAGTGACGCTAAAATTCTGGTAGCTCATGAAAAGATTGAGGACAATAATCCATCTTTTGAACAGTATAAGGTAGAAAAAAATCTTCTATTATTAATAGGTCCGGAAGGGGGGTTTTCTGAAGAGGAAATCTCACAAGTTCTTGAAGCAGGTGGAGAAAAAATTTCTTTGGGCAAGCATCGTTTGCGAGCAGAAACAGCTGTTGTTACTTTCCTTAGTCAGTTTATATAAAAAAGCTTCTCAAGGAAACTTGAGAAGCTTTTGAATTGCGTTATTAAAAAATCTGGCGACTAGCCTTCTGTGGAAGATTCTTTTTGTTTATTGCTGGCAAATTCTTCCAGCTTTCTTACCTCATCCCACATGTTCATTGCTTTTTTTAGCGTTTCATCAAACACATCATTGAAGACAGGATAGTATTTCTTCATTCCCCAAACCTGTCGTGCCAATTCAGCTTTCATAACACCTCTTGGCATCCATTCAACTTCTTCGAAGTGTCCTGGAGGGATAAACAATGTATTGTCTTTAAAGTCTGGTGTAGAAACAGTATCTGTAACTATAACATCGTTATTTTTTAGCATGGTGAAGACTTCGCCAAGCTGCTCGTCAGTCCATTCGAAGTCTGTGCGGAAAGCATCAAAATTTTCCTCCCACTCTGCTCGAAATGAATCTCCATTATCATCTAAAAACTTTCTTACGAAGTCGAAGCCCACGCGCTTTCTGCGCATAAAGTTAACCAAAGCTGCAGATTGAGTGGTATCTTGTTGTACGATCTTATCAGGAACAACGCCACCGCCTCCATAGACTGTTCTTCCTGCATCGGTAAAGTATTTGAGAGAGTCAGGTACATGATTGACAAACTCCATAACATCGCCTACCGCATCATCCTGACGACGATAAATTTCATAGGCATAATCTTCACCGCCTTCGGAATAAGGTTTTTGAATCAACCGGCCGGAGGGAGTATAATATTTGGATATGGTGACGCGTATCTTGCTTGAATCAACCAGCCCATACTGTTGCTGTACGAGACCTTTTCCAAATGTACGGCGACCTACAATCCATCCACGGTCATGATCCTGAATAGCCCCACTTACAATTTCACTAGCTGATGCAGAACCGTCATTTACTAAAACAATGACAGGCTCCTCTAGAAATTTGCCTTCTTTTCGAGAATAATAATCACGAGTGTAACGCTTATGGCGGCTTTTTGTGGAAAGCAGTTTTGTGCCTCTGGGGAAAAATTCTTCGGCAATGGCATAAGCCTGAGACAAATAGCCACCGGGATTATTTCGAAGATCGAGCACTACACGTTCCATGCCCTTAGACTTCATTTCATTCATGGCATCCATAAACTCCTGATGTGTGGTGGCTGCAAAACGATTGATCTTCACATAGCCTGTTTTTTCATCCAGCATATATGATGTATCTACGGTATAAAGGGGGATATCATCACGAACAATTGTAAATTCAAGGAGTTCATCAACATGAGGGCGTTTAATGGTGACATCTACTTCAGATCCTTTGGGTCCTCTTAGCGAATTGCGAACATCTTCATTGGTAAAGCCAATAGCGCTGCTGTCATCAATGGCAATAATACGGTCGCCTGATAGAATACCAAGCTGATCACTTGGTCCCCCGGAAATAGCCGTTATTACAGTAATGGTATCTTGAATGATATTGAACTGTACACCAATACCTTGAAACTTGCCGGCAAATTCCTCATCAATCATTTCACTTTGTTCAGGCTCTATATAAACAGAGTGTGGATCCAGAGAACGGAACATACTTTTTATGGCATCTTCCGTCCGAGCAGTCATATTTTCTTCCGGGCTATTATTTGAAATGTACAGATACGCCTGTTCAAAGTTTTCATAAGAGTCCCGCAGCCCGTCAATATTCAAGTCTCCAAAAACAGTATCGGCAGGAGTGCCGGAAAGTTTAAGGGTACTGTCTTTAAGGTTAGAAACAAGTCCTTTAACACTACTCTTAAAAAGCTGTTCAAGACTTACCTGGTCAACGTAATTGTCGAGAATACGCTGTTGTGTTTCCACATATTTTTCAAGATTCTGCCGATCCGTATTTGGGCTTTTGATTACACTATCAACACCTGCAAACCAGAAGACTGATAGGGCAAGAATGACGGTGATATTGGGGGCTAAAAACTTTTTCAAGCTCATAAAAAATACCTGTTATTTATTTGTTGCATAAGGTCAACGATAAAATCTGCAGATTATTTACATAGCGTGCAAAGAATTTTAAAGAAATCGGGCTTTTAAAATTATTACAAGATATACTGACTTAAATCTTTGTCCTTAACAATATCGTCAAGCTGTTTGTTCACATATTCTTTATCGATGTTTATTTCACCGGAACTGATATCATCGGGTACTGCAAAAAGCAGTTCATCCAAGAGGGATGAAAGTATGGTATGCAGTCTGCGGGCACCGATATTTTCTACCCGTTCGTTTACCTGCGCTGCAATAGATGCAATTTCACGTATTGCCTCACTTGTAAATTCGATAGTTACTCCTTCTGCTTCCAGCATAGCCTGGTACTGTTTAGTGAGAGCATTCTTAGGCTTGGTCAGGATATCAAAGAAGTCTTGTTCAGTAAGCGAATTAAGTTCTACTCGAATGGGGAAACGTCCCTGTAATTCAGGGATCATATCTGATGGTTTTGATACATGGAAGGCACCGGAGCCAATAAATAGAATATGGTCGGTTTTTACCATGCCGTATTTGGTGGAGACGTTGCTGCCTTCAACAATGGGAAGTAAATCACGCTGCACACCCTGACGGCTTACATCGGGGCCGCCACCGCCTCCTTTATTTCCATCATTGGATGAGCCTGATACTTTGTCAATTTCGTCAATAAAAACGATACCCTGCGTTTGTACTCTTTCCAGCGCTTCTTGTACAGCAGCATCATGGTCAATGAGTTTTTCAGCTTCCTCATCCAGTAGCAGTTCACGGGCTTCCTCAATGGTAACATTGCGGTTAGTCTTTTTGTTACCACCCATATTTTGGAACATCTCTTGGAGATTTATTCCCATTTCATCCATGCCTCCTTGAGGCCCAAATATTTGCATGGTAGGAGATTTACTGCTCGACTTTACTTCAACCTCAATTTCCCGGTCATCAAGTTCTCCATTTTGGAGTTTCTTGCGGAACTTTTCCCGCGTGCGTTCATTAAGTTCTTTGTCGCTTGCGTTCTCCGGGTTAAAATCATCATCGGATTGAAAGCCGGGTGAATTATTACCGTTTTGTTTTTTTACGGGTGGTATGAGGATATCCAGAATACGTTCTTCAACAATTTCTTTCGCCTTTTCTTGTACACGCTCCTGCATTTCGCTTTTCACCATGTTTACAGCAATATCAGCAAGGTCGCGGATCATGGATTCCACATCACGTCCCACATAGCCTACTTCGGTAAACTTGGATGCCTCAATCTTTAAAAAAGGAGCTTTTGCCAGTTTTGCCAACCGCCGGGCGATTTCAGTTTTACCTACCCCGGTTGGACCAATAAGCAAGATGTTATTGGGAAGAATCTCATCACGGATTTCTTCAGCCGAATTCATTCTTCGCCAGCGATTTCTCAATGCAATAGCTACAGAGCGCTTGGCATCTTTTTGACTAATTATATACTTCTCCAATTCAGCAACAATTTGCTGAGGTGTTAGATTTTTATTTTCAATAACTTTTTGCATAGTGCTGTTATTCTTCAATTTCTAGAATACTCAAATTATGATTCGTGTAGATGCATATATCGGCAGCAATATTCAGTGATTTTTCGACAATTTCTCTCGCAGAAAGGTCAGGTGCATTTTCTTTGAGTGCCCGGGCTGCTGAAAGTGCAAAGGAGCCGCCGCTTCCAATAGCAAGTATTTGATCATCGGGCTCTATGACATCACCCTGACCCGATATAAGCAAAGCCTGATCTTTATTCATAACTATCAAGAGTGCTTCAAGCTTTCTCAGAAACTTGTCGCTGCGCCATTCTTTTGCCATTTCTACGGCGGCGCGCTGAAGATTTCCATTATATTGTTTCAACTTTTCTTCATACTTCTCAAAAAGTGTAAAAGCATCAGCTGTTGAGCCGGCAAATCCGGCTACAATTTTGCCTTCATAAAGTTTGCGGACTTTAGTAACGGTAGATTTCATTATTGTTTTATCCATGGTAGCTTGCCCGTCGCCGCCAATTACTGCTTTTCCGTTATGGATAATGCTTAAGACTGTTGTTGCTTCTAACTTAAAATCCATGCAAAATAATATTTTGTTTGGAATTGAGCTTGTTTCTCAATCCAATCCGATTAGTTGTGCTGCTTTGACTTAGAACTATTATTGTTTTCCAGATGAGGGGCGGGGTGGCAGTTCAGCCCGGTCCTCTTTTTTATAATAGTCGAGCTCTTCTTTTCCATTTTGAGAAGGACCTATGCTGTCATATTCTTCACTGATTTCCCCGACTACTTTTTCCAGATCCTGATCCTGCATTACAGCATCAGTTATGTCAATATCAGAACCGGTAAGGGTAATTTTATATTCGTTTAAAGAAACAGTTTCATCCTCAATAAGAGTAATTTTAACAAAGTATCTCAACATCCATTTCCACTTTTTGCTAAGGAATCCCTGGTCTAGAAATGCTTTGAGATATGGATTTACATAAATATCTATAGCTCTGTAATCTGTTGTGTGTCTGAATTTGCTAATCCAGGCATCAAGATCAGCAACAATGGTATTCTTCGTTACTACTGTTCCGGTTCCTGCACAGCTTGGACATACTTTGGAAACAGAGTTTACAACGCTTGGGCGGATACGCTGACGTGTAATTTGAACAACTCCAAAGTCACTCATGCCAATGACATTGGTTTTGGCAGGATCTTTTTTGAATTCTTTTTTAAGCTCGTCATAAATTTTCTTGCGATTATTATCATGCCGCAAGTCGATAAAATCAACTACAATAATACCGCCAATGTCGCGAAGCCTGAGCTGCTTGGCTACCTCTCTTGCTGCCTCAAGGTTGGTTTTAAGAGAGTTGTCTTCCTGGCTCTGTTTAGCTGCATAAGGTCCTGAGTTAACATCAACTACATACATGGCTTCAGTCTGCTCAAAAATAAGGTATCCACCCGAAGGCATACGTACACGAGGACTAAAAATTGAATCTACATCTTTGGCAATCTTCGTATGGTCAAAGATGTGCTCACGTCCCTTGTATTGTTCAACATTGGGGATCATTTGTGGAGCAACCTGGCTGACGTATGATTTAATTTTTTTATAGGTTTCATGATCATCAACCAATACGCGATCGTATTGTTTTGCAAAAAGGTCACGAACAAGGCTTTCTGTCATGTCCAGGTCATTGTAAAGCAGGGCAGGAGGTTTTGCAGTTTCAAGCTTTTCAAGGATGTGCTCCCACTTCTTAAGCACATTACGCATATCATCTTCAATAGCTTTTTCATCTTGTCCTTGTGCAACGGTTCGAATAATCACTCCAAAGCCGTCGGGCAACATAGAGCCAACCGTGTTCTTAAGACGTCGGCGCTCTTTATAGTTGCTTATTTTTTTAGATACGGCAATATATTCGCCCATTGGAATAAGCACGAGAAAACGGCCTGCAATAGTAATATCTGTAGAAACACGCGGTCCTTTTGTACCAATAGGCTCCTTAACGATCTGTACCAAAAGCTTCTGGTCGCGACGTAAGATCTTGCCGGCCCAGTTTTGTTTTTCGTAGTTTGAGAGCTTATCAAAATTGGTTTTTTTCAGCTCTTCGCGAACATTTTTGTAAAGAGCATCCGGCCCATTGAGCATTTGAACATACTCTTTGAGGTGATCTCCGGCATCGGAAAAGTGGAGAAAGGCATCTTTAGGGGTACCCATATCGATAAAAGCAGCACGAATACCGCTCATTACCTTATGAACTCTTGCTACATAAATATTGCCAACAGTACGTTGGTTTTCATCAGATTCTATAAAGAGCTGTGCAAGCTCCCCGTTTTCGATCAGGGCAATACGATTCTGCTTGCCCGAAGCGTGTATGATAATTTGATTTTTCATTAGAAAAGATCCGTTTCATACGGTCGCTGATCTCCGGAATAGCACGTAGGGCTATATATTCAAGTAATTTCATCATTGAAAAAACAGTGTAAAAAGTCTTTGCAGTAAGCGGAGGTTCAGCAACCGCTAAATTAATATTCTTATTATGCGTAAAATGTGATAGATAAAACTCAGAATACTCAGAGGAAGGCGCATCAAACAGTGTATAGTCACGACCTGTTGAGGTCAACAAAATACCTTCTGCATTCATTAATAAAGCTGATAAATGAGTAAGGTGTGCTAAAAATTGGTTAAAAATGGCTCGTGATTTCCAAAAATACTGCAAATGAAACCTATAATTTCTTTAATAGCTCTGAATACGCTAAAAATTCATCTTTAATATACAAGTACTTTACTATTAATGTAAATGCTAATTAATAAGTTCGCACATGTACTACGTTCAAATTTGGCAGAAAGTGTATCAAGCTTCCTGATTTTCTCTTTTTATTTGAGCGCCTACAGCGCTGAGCTTTTCTTCCAGGTCTTCATATCCGCGATCCAAGTGGTAGATTCTAAGCACATCGCTTTTCCCTTTGGCAACCATTGCCGCCAGTACCAGGCTTACACTTGCTCTTAAATCGGTACTCATTACGGAAGCTGCTTTAAGAGGGGTTTTACCGGAAATCGTGACTGTATTCTCGTTTACTTCCATATCTGCACCCAGTCGTACGAGTTCAGGTACATAACTAAATCGATCAAAATAGATAGTGTCTGTTACGGTTGATGTGCCTTCTGCCTGGGTCATCATGGTTGCCCATTGAGCTTGCAGGTCGGTTGGGAATCCGGGATAAATTTTAGTTTTGATGGAGGTGGGTTTAATCTTATCGGGTGCAGTGACTTTTATGGCAGAACCATTTATATCAACTTTAGCACCGGTCTTTTTAAGCGTTTCAGTAAAAGCACCCAGGTCTTCAGGATCAGTTTTGGTCAGGGTTATTTCTGACCGAGGGTGCATTGTTGCTGCAATCATGAACGTACCGGTTTCAATGCGATCCGGTGCATTATGGACTTCAATTCCGCTTAATGAATCTACTTTATTGATCTTCAATGTTCTTGTTCCAATACCCTCTATGTGAGCTCCCATTTTTTGCAGGGCTTTACATAAGAGAACTACATCAGGTTCCTTGGCAGCGTTTTTTATAACAAACTCTTCGGCTTTAAGGACCGAACCCAACAGCAGGTTAATGGTAGCTCCCACACTACTGGGATCAAGTTCATAAGTACCGCCTTTGAGCGTTTTATTAGCATCAGCTATTACATAACCTTGATCCAATTCAATATTGGCGCCCATGGTTTTGAGGCCTTCAAGGTGCAGGTCTACCGGGCGGGGTCCCCAGGCACAACCGCCGGGCAGTGAAACTTTGGCCTCACCATATTTGCCCAATAAAGCTCCCAGCATATAAAACGAAGCTCGCATCTTGCGAACTAACTCATAGGGAGCCTCAAGGTGAGAAATGTGTGTTGGATCAATGGTAAGAATGCCATTTGCTTCATCAAAGTCTACTTTGGCACCGGTTACTCGAATTACATTGTTAAATGTATAGATATCCCGCAATTTAGGTACGTTATGAATGGTTGTCGGTGAATCACCGAGCAGTGCCGCAGCCATTAATGGGAGTGCTGCATTTTTTGAACCGCTTATGGGAATAGTACCTTTTAATGGGGTAGGGCCTTCAATTACAAATTTATCCACTTGCTTCTATTTCTAAAATTAATGCGTTTTTTTCGAGAGAGTCACCGGTTTCTGCCGCAATGGTAGTAACAATGCCTGAAACCGGAGCTTTAAGTTCATTTTCCATCTTCATGGCTTCAAGAATGACAACAGGATCATCGGCTTCTACTTCATCGCCTTCCTTAACCATGATCTCCAGAATCTTACCCGGCATGGGAGCATTAAGCTGACCTTCGCCAAGCTCTGCACTAGTCTTAAAGCCGAGTTTATCGAGCAGCAGGTCTCGTTCGTCTCGTACATCAACCTCGCACCAGTTGCCATTCATTGAAAATGCAATGGTGTGCTTCTCATATGATACATTATCAATTTTGTACAACTTTGTTCCCACACGGAGTAAGTATCGACCGTTTTTTTGCCGGTGAAAGGAGTAGTCTTGGGAATCATCACCAAAAATTACGGTGCTATTATCTTCATCCAGTTCCAGCTCGTGGGTATTGTCATTAACAGAAGCTTCAAATTTCATGATCGAATTACTTTTATTGCTGAGAGTCCTTTTTTTGTTGCTCTGAAAGTAAAGTCTTGCAGGTTGTCAGAGTCGTAGAAGCTGGTGAGTGATATTTTGTTATTGTCTTGCTCGTAGGCTTCTACAAATCCAAAGTTTAGCAGGTTGATGAGATCATCTCTGAGCTCGCCATACTTTAATCCTGTTTCTTCCATAATAATACGGAAGCTTTCAGGGAAAATAAGCTTTTCTAAAACCTGTCGTTCGGATGTAGATACTTTATGCTTGCCCATAATAAAATGTAAGCCTGAAAATATACGGTGAGACTCAATTTCACAACCTTAGTTTACTTGGAGGTCGCCATAGGAAATGAGATTTTCCCTGTTGTCATAGATAAGGATGCGGTATAGTTGTGATCCCGAACCTGATTGTGCAAATTGGGAAGGATCTAAAATAACCGTTGTTACTCCGGGAGGTAACGGAGATTGGTCACTGATAAAAATAGGTCCAATCAGATTTGCAGGATCCCGAAAAACATATATTTCTAATCCGTTTATAGCTTCAAAACCTGCCACATCAATGTCTATAGTGATAGAGGAGTTTAAATTAACAGGATTTGGATGGGCAGGTGTTTGAATTTTGATTAAGCCGCTAAAATCGGGTCCAATGCGCCAGTCATCAGGATCGTCTCGATTTTCTATCGGTTGTCCATTGGCATTATATTCCGTGATATTCTCAGGAAAAGATAAAGCCTGTTTTTCAAATTTGCGCTGATCATTGCTTTTCGAGCAAGAAATAAGGAGCCCGGAACATAATAGCATAATTACAAAGCGGAAAAATGGAAGATTAGCCATGAACGATTTTTTTAAATAATTTTTATCAGTCTTTTAAAATTCATTGTATAATAAAACGTGAAATTCTTTCATCAAATTACAAAATAAAATTTTCAATCTCTTTCGGTATTATCTGTGATCTATCATTATAAACTAAACATTTTGTTTCTATTATTATTTTCTGCTCTTGCAGCTGAAGTTAATGCGCAGGAAACGAAAGAACAGCTCTATCCCGATCCCCCATCTGTTGATAGCGTGCTAACCTGGGAAGAGACATTTAAATATGAAGTAAGATATAGCTTTTTTAGGCTGGGAAACGTGAAGGTACAAATATATAGAGATACCGTGCAGAATACCTCCGGATGGTTAATGAAGACTATTATTACGTCGAACTCATCTATCCCTTTTGTAGGCAAAGAAATAAATCATTACAACAGCTTTTTTGTGATGGAAGATTCTATGCCCAAAGAGCTTTTTTATTGGCGGGACAATATAGATGAAGAAGAATATAAAGACATGACCTATGCTTTTAGCTGGGAAGACAAAAAGGTGTATGCCAAACTTAAGGATGAACCTGCCGATACCCTCGACCTGGAAGAGGGCGGGGGATCTGGTCAGCTTGTCTTTCTGATGGGGCGTACTTTTGCTGGTACCCGGGATTCATTGGATATGCCCATTTATATTGAGTATGAAAAAGGGTACCTGAATATTCACGGGACAACAGAAATTGATCGGAGAAAATATGATGCTTTTGAAGGGAAGGTAGAAACATTTTATTCCAAAGGAAGCACAGATATTGAAGGCCCATTTGGGTTTAAAGGTAGGTTTGAATCATGGTACCTGACGGATGGCTTGCGTGTCCCACTTGAAGCATATGTTAAAGTATGGCTGGGCAATGTAAAAATAAAATTAACTGAATACACCAAAGAATTGCGATAATGAAAAAAGTACTGTTTAAGAAACTACCTCATGCTTCAGATTTAGAACTCCCTTCTTATGAATCAGCATTTGCCGCCGGCATGGATGTACGAGCAGCCCTGAAAGAACCTGTAGAGTTAGAACCGGGTGAACGTAAGCTTATTGCTACCGGGCTTCAAATGGCGTTGCCTGAAGGTTATGAAGCACAAATTCGTCCCCGCAGCGGACTGGCTTATCGAAATGGCATTACCATGCTCAACACTCCGGGTACTATTGATGCTGACTATCGGGGTGAGCTTAAAGTACTGGCTATCAACCATGGAGAAGAATCTTTTACGGTTAGTCATGGAGACCGTATTGCCCAAATGGTTATCGCACCCATTCAGCAAATGTTTGTTGAAGAAGTTGATGAACTTCCGGATACGGAACGGGGAGGTGGCGGTTTTGGCAGTACAGGAATAAGCTAAATAGAAAGTGTCATCTTGAATTTATTTCAGGATCCTCAGCATAAATAAGTCTTCAGGTTTTTTAATGAATTATCACTATAGATGCTGATTCGCCAGCCCTTGTGGAATCATCCGCCAACTGGCGGGTGGCCACGCAGTGGCATTCCACAGGGCCAGCCGGCGGACAGCATAACTCCTCATCTTTATATGAGATAGAATACTATCAAAACCGATGCTTGAAAGGTTACGCCCATACATAGACCTGGTTGCCACCAATCACGACTATCGCAGATTGTGGCTTAGTCAGATTGTTTCCAACTTTGGTGACTGGTTCGGACTCTTGGCTGTATACGCAGTAATTACGCAATACTCTGACTCAGAATTTCTACTTGGCCTCATCATTGTGGTCAAAATGATGAGTCTGGCCTCGTTTTCTCCTTTTGCCGGTTATATCACTGATCGATTTAACCGTCGACGCCTGATGATGTTCTGTGACATAGCCCGGGGAATTTTAGTTGCAGGAATTATATTAGTGAACTCCTACGAAACACTTTGGCTGGCTTATGTACTTACAGCATTGCAGATGGTAATGTCTGCTATCTTTGAGCCTGCCAAAACCTCTTCGATTCCCAATGTTACCACCGAAAGAGAACTTGTTGATGCCAATGTGCTTTCGGCTATGAGCTGGAGCGTTATTTTTACTTTAGGAATGGGAGTTGGCGGGTTGGCAACAGCCTGGCTGGGAACAGATCTTGTCTTCATTATTGATGCTGCCAGTTATGGGTTGTCTGCATGGTTTATCTATCGTGCCACCATCCCACAAGAAAAAATGAGTGCCAAGGAACTGGAGCGCACCAAAAACCCGCTGGTAGGTATTAAAGAGGGATTTCAATATTTATTTAACAATGCTCATGTTATGCGACCCACTTTGGCGAAGGGGTGTTTTACCATGTTTTTAGGAGCATTGACCTACATGCTTATCCTTGTGTCGGAAGAAATTTTACTGATGGGCAGTGTGGGGCTTGGATTGCTATATGCAGCCCGAGGGATTGGTACCGGGATAGGGCCGGTAATAGGAAGACGTGTTTTTAAAAATGAAAGCAGCTGGATTAAAGGTATGGGCTTTTGCATGATATTTACCGGGGCTACGTATACTATTGTGGGCTTAACGACCAGTATAATTATTATGCTTATTTTCGTTTTTATAGCTCATACTGCTTCCGGAGCCAACTGGGTGATGAGTACCGTACTTCTTCAGCGCCGGACGCCGGATACTTTTCGAGGCAGGATATTCAGTACAGAATGGTTATTGTTTACTCTGGCACAATCTGCTTCTGTACTTATTGCCTCTACACTTCTTGAAAATGGGTTATTTACCATACAGCAACTGATTTTAGTGTTTGCCACTCTTCTTGCAGTTACAGGAATTATCTGGAGTTTTACTGTGGCTCGTAAAGAAAAAAGATACCAGGACAAACTAAGTTATAAAGAAGATTACAGCTCAGAGTTTTCTGCAGATAGCGCCGAACTTTCTCAGTATTAAAAAGCCTGTAAGCGGTGTTGCCTACAGGCTTAGAAATTTTAAAAAGAGTTATTCGTCGTATTCCGGTATATTAAAATCAACGATATCTCGCTTGTCGCCCAGTAGATGCTCGGCAAAATAGTACCACATCATACGGACGAAGTAGGGGTTATAATCACCGAATCCATGTCGCTTGCCCGGCATCACCATGTAATCAAATCGTTTACCTGCCTTGATTAACGCATTAGCCATGCGAATTGAATTGGCCGGATGCACATTATTGTCGATCGTACCATGTACGAGCAATAGGTTACCTTTCAGGTTTTCCGCAAGCTCCATATTGGTTTTAATATCAGCATCCCAGGTAACTTTTACGGAGTCGCTTTCTGTGCTGTCGGTTTTAACTTTTTTTGTTTCTTTTTTAACGCCATTATGAATTTCACTCCAGCCGTGATAGTAGACATTGTTATCATGGTTTCCGGCAGAAGAAACGGCAACATCGTAAAAGTCAGGGTAGGTAAGCAGTGCAGCGGTACTCATAAATCCGCCGCCGGAGTGACCAAAAATTCCCACTTTGCTGTCATCAACATAAGAGTATCGGGTAGCCAGTTGCTCAATGCCATACTTGTTGTCAATTAGCGGGTAGTCGCGAAGGTTATCATACCCATAATTGTGATAATATTTTGATCGTAACGGACTGCCTCCGCGCTGCCCCATTGCCACAACTATAAAACCGAGCTGAGCAAGGGAAGTATTGCGCCCATTAAGAGAAAAACTTCTTGGGAAGGGCTCAACCTGCGGCCCGGGATAAACATAGGTAATTACGGGGTAGGTCTTTGTGGAATCGAAATCAAAAGGTTTCCACATTACACCATAAAGGTCGGTGGCATCGTCTGCTGCTTTAACTTTAAATTCTTCCGGAGCCTTCCATCCGGCTTCCTTCAGGCGGCTAAGGTCCGTTTCTTCAAGTTCAACTTTTATTTTCCCTTCTGCATTACGCACAACAGATTTTGTTGGCATATCGGGACGTGAATAATTGTCAACGAAGAAATTACCTTTATCTGACTCTGAGATACTGTGGTTGGCATTTTCGGAAGTCAGGCGCTTCATGCCGCTACCATTAAAGTTGATTTTATAAAACTGAGTATGATAGGGATTTACACCGGCTTCACGGCCATATCCTTCAAAATAAATTTCACGTTCAGTAGTATCTATTTTAACTACATCGCCAACTACAAAGTGTCCTTTTGTGATTCTGTTTTTAACGTTGCCTTCAGAATCATAAGGGTAAAGTTGTCCCCATCCGGTGCGTTCTGACCACCAGATGTATTCTTCACCGCCGTTAATTTCTGCCAGCTTGGTAAACTCCCAGTTTATATAAGGCTTGCTGGTCTCTGAGAACAATACTTCCGATTCTCCGGTGTTGGTACTGACTTTCAGTACATCAACATGGTCATATTCTCGTGTTCTTTGCAATACGTATAAATGATCTGAACCGGGGCCGTGGTAGATGCCTCCTTCATTAAAATAACCCCCATCAATATAGGTATGTTCTTTTTCGGGGACTTGCATCTTAACCGATTCCTTATTGTCTGGGTTGAAGAACCAGATTTCACTCTTGCCAATATTTTTATCACCGGGCATCGGGTACTTATAGGTCTCCAGTTCAGGACGTTCTTTAAGCTCATTGATAACCCATAGGTCTTTTACATCGCGCATGTCGTCGCGTCGGGCATATATTTTTTCTGAATCGTCAAACCACCGGGCAATAGACCGCAGTTTTTTATCGCTCGTGGTATCGCTGGCATCAGCCTGAAAGCTGTACCATTTTTCTCCATCGTCAGTAAGCTGGTGTTCAGTGGTATCCGAAGTATCGGCAGACATGATATACAAATTGTGGTTTTTTGCGTATGCAATCCAAGTACTGTCGGGCGAATAGGTTTTCCAGTTGTCAGGTTTTTCTTTTTTTACAGAATCGCCTTTTATAAGCTCATTGCCGCTAATTTTATATTCAAAATTGATGCTGTCCACATTAAAGGTGAAGAGGCCTTTTTTCACATTGTATTCGAATTCCTTAAGCGGTAAATCTTTACTGTCGAAGGGCTTGTTGAATATTTCATTGAGCTGTGCCGCCATTTCTTCCTGGTCGAACAACAGGCGTTTTGAATTCTTTGGGACATCTACAAAATACCAGTTCTTGCCTTCACCGGTTTCATAGGAATACCAAAAGCGGTCCTGATCTTCAATCCATCTGGGGTAAACAGAAGTATTTCCGGTCATTTTATCCATCATTTGAGAAGAAAACCGTTCGGCTTGTTCAAAATTAGCCTTTTGAGCATAGGTAGATATCTGAAAGCCACAGAGAAATATGATGAACAGTACGGCTATTTTGGCGATCTTATGATTGAAAAGTCCCATAGAAAATATATTGTTGCATTTAAAATTGTAGAATCTATAGTTACAAAAAGAAGATCGAAGAAACTAGAAAGGCGCCGTTAAATTTTTTAAAATCGGTTTATATAATCTAAAAAAGAATAAACAAGTAATATGAATGACACGAATTCTTTTTATCAACTTAAAATACTGCATCTGGCGCTGGTAATTGGTGTGGTTCTATTTGGTGGTGTGTGCCTGGTTATAAAACTTGTTTTCTCCATATCTTTTCCGGAATTATTACCCCATAATTCTATTTACATTACAATATTAATTCTGATAGTATTAATTGCAGGGTCGGATTTCTTATTCAAAAATAGAATATCTAATATAGAGCGTGGGATGCCGGTTAAGGAGAAATTGGCCGCTTACCGGCTGGCAAGTTTGATTCGGTTTATGCTCATTGAAACTGCCGCTATAATATCAGGCGTAGGATACTTGTTAACCGGAGTAGTTTTACGCTATTTCGTTTTGATGATTATAGCTACCGGTTATTTTATCTATGTAAAGCCTACCAAAGAGAAGGTTATTGACGAACTGAACCTTTCTTATTCTGACCAGCAAAAGCTGAAAGTTACCTAACTATTCAAAATGCTTGCGTTCCTTTTCGAAGTCCTCTTCAGAAATAAGACCCTGTTGCCAAAGCCCGGTTAAGTATTCCATTTTATCCATACTTCCGGGCTCAAATTCAGGTTCGCGGGGTTTGTTTTCTTTTTGTTTTTTTAATGCTTCTTTTTGGGCATGGATAGCTTGCTCGAGAATAGTTTTAATCTTGCCGGGATTTTCTATACCCAGCAGCTCCATCTCAGATGCAGAAGTTTGCAGCACTATTGTTCCTATCCCGAATTTTTTATTCAGCCAATTTTGCCGGACACTTACTTTCTCGATATTTACCAGATCAATGTTTCTTCTGTATTTGGTATCCAGTGATGAGATTTGTTTGTCAGAAAATTCATAAGTAATGCTCTTATGTTTTTTTCTGACAAAATACAGTGCAATGAATCCAATACCCGCCAGAGGTATAGCGAGTACAGAAAAAAAGTAAGAAAAGAAGAAATATTTCCAGTCAGGCGAAAGGGTTGTACTTTTGGAGGTTGATTCTTCAGTCATAAGAAAATGAGCTATTTCATAATTACTTCAAATAACAGCAGTAACATAACCAAAATTCAGTGAAAGGGCAGCAGTATTGTACTAAGTTTTGCTCTTGAGTTTTCGTATATTTACCAGCTTATTCACAATTGTTTGATGTTTGTATGAAATTAAAACCCTGGAAATATGTTGTAGCTTTTTGGATGACCGGTGTCATTATTGCCGGATTTCTGATTCCTATTCCGGAGATACCCATCCTGTTAGAGTCTGCACGCAACCTCTTTTTACATGTGCCCATGTGGTTTACCATGGCGGTGTGTTTTGCCGCCGGCCTGGTATACAGTATCAAGTATTTGAATACCCCGGATTTAGCCATTGACAGAAAAGCTGAGACTGCTACCCAAATTGGGTTGCTCTTTGGTATCTGTGGACTTATTACCGGTTCTATCTGGGCTCGTTTCACCTGGGGAACCTGGTGGACATTGGCCGAACCACGGATGAACCTCTCGGCATTGGCCATGATGATTTATGTAGCTTATTTTGTATTGCGTATGGCTTTTGACAATCAAGAAAAGCGTGCAAAGATTGCTGCCGTTTTTAATGTCTTTGCTGCCACAACAATCCCATTTTTACTTTATATTATCCCACGGCAGTTGCCAAGCCTGCATCCGGGTGCCGAAGGAAACCCGGCATTTAGTGAAATTACAGCTCCGGAACTCAGATATATTTTTTATCCGGCTGTTTTAGGATTTATTGGCCTGGCAATTTGGTTAAATAATATCATGAATCGATACAAAAATCTTAAAGTTCAGCTGGACGAATCATCAGCATGATTAACTTACTAGTACAAACTCAGACCGACTCGACAGCGGTAGATACGCTTACGAATAATTACTCGGAAAAGTGGGATGCCGCTGCCAACCTGGAACAATCCAGTGGGTTTATTCAGGCTATGGCCTCAGGAGATCTCATTTTGGTAGTGCTTGCTGTCAGCTTGGTTATCTGGTTTGTCTTACTGTATTTTATTATTCGTGTAGATAAAAAAGTTGGTCAGCTCGAAGAACAACTCGAACAACAAAACAGCTCAAATTAAGCTTATGAAGCCTAAACTGATTATTGGAATTATTGCCATTGTGGGATTTACTTCCCTGTTGATGTATAACTTTGGCAACAGCATCAGTACCTATGTTGATTTTGAAAAAGCTGAGAGCATGGAAAGTGCTCACGTAGTAGGCAAATGGGAAAACAGCAAAGAGTATGGTTTCTCAGTTGAGTCAAAGAATTTTAGTTTCTATATGGAAGATCAGTCCGGGAATGTACGGCGCGTGATTTACCCCAAGCCAAAACCGAACAATTTTGAACAGGCTGATCAGCTGGTCGTCATCGGCGAAATGCAAAATGGTGTTTTTTATGCAAATGATATGCTGATGAAATGCCCTTCGAAATACAATAATGCCGATCCTTCGGAGTTCACCAAAGCCAATTCTGATAAGAGCTAATATATATGCTTGGCATTGCAGGTAAAATTCTGGTTAATGGAGCTTTTTTGTGCAGTATCTTAGCTCTGGTTGGATACTTTCTGTATTCCAGAAATGACGATAACCGCTATTTTAAGTGGTCAAACTGGGTGTTTGGTCTACAGGGCGTGTTACTTTTGGGCGCTTCCGCCATCCTGCTGAACCTAATACTTAGTCACGATTTCAGCTATTATTATGTATTCAATTATACCAGTTCCGATCTACAGCTAAAGTACCTGATTTCAGCCTTTTGGGGCGGACAAGAGGGGAGTTTCATGCTGTGGATTCTCATATCCATTATTATTGGGTTGGGACTGATGAAATGGACCCGCAAGCCTTATCGGGGTCCGGTGCTTTTCTTTTTGACCATGACCAATGTGTTCCTGTTGTCCATGATTTCGGGCATATCATTTGGTGATTTTTCACTGGGGGCTTCCCCATTTAGAACGCTGGCACAGGAAATGCCCAACGCCCCATTTTTACAGGCAAATCCCGATTTTGTACCAGCTGAAGGCAAGGGGCTTAATGATTTGTTGAAGAGTCCCTGGATGATGATTCATCCACCAATCCTGTTTGTAGGTTTTGCCATGATGACCGTGCCATACTGTTTTGCCATGGCTGCCCTTTGGAAGAAGAAATATAATGAGTGGATTCATCCTGCCCTGCCTTGGACGTTGGGAGCTAATGTCGCTTTGCTAACGGCTATTTTCTTAGGCGGTTATTGGGCTTATGTCACCCTTTCATTTGGCGGTTACTGGGCCTGGGATCCGGTTGAGAATGCGTCATTCGTTCCTTGGCTGCTGGGTACGGCGGGCATTCATGCCATGATTATCCAGAAGAAGAGTTCAACTTCCCAAAAGGCATCCATCATTTTTGCTATTCTGGCCTATGTGGCTATTGTTTATGAAACTTTTTTGACCCGCTCAGGGATTTTAGCTGATGCCTCGGTTCACAGCTTCGTGGATCTTGGATTATATGGACAGCTTGTGGTATTTATGGCGGTTGTAACCTTGGTAGGAGTAGGGTTGCTGGCTTATCGATATAAAGATCTTCCAAGCCAAACTACCGAGTCCAAGTTTTTAAGCCGCGAGTTTATGACATTTGCCGGGGCGATGATGCTCTTTTTAATCGGGCTGATTATTATTTTGGGGACAAGTTCACCCATCATTGGAAAATTGTTTACAGAGAATCCGACACCGCCTGAAATAAGCTTTTATAACGATTGGACGATGCCCATGGCGATAATAGCAGCTATTATGACGGTGCTGGGGCAGTATCTTTTCTGGAAAAAGCAGACGGCAGAGTCACTGGCAAAAGAACTAACCTGGCCGGTTGCAGTGACCTGTGTAGTAACGCTGGCGACGATCATGATCGGCAATGTCCGTGATTTTTACTACATGATATACATCCTTGCGGGCTGGTTTGCAGTAATTGGAAACAGCGTAATTATATACCGTTTGATCAGAAAAAATTACAGGCTTATTGGCGGTGCGCTCACACACGTTGGTTTTGGCGTTTTACTTTTGGGTATTTTGGCTTCATCAGCTTATAACGAAAGTATGCTGGATGATTCCATGCGCAGCTTTAACGAGTCTGTTAAGCGCGGTGAAGCTACTGATGCAGAAGGTATGCCTATCCGGCAAACAGTAAACTTTCTGAAACTGGAGCTGGACCAAGCCAAAGTCGTCAACAATGAATACCTTTTGACGTATGAAGGATATACGCTGGAAGATCAAGAGCGTCCGGGTCAGCAGGAATACCGCATTAAAGTTGAGCCGGTTACCGGTGAAGGAGAACAGTTCTACTTAACTCCTCAAGTCTATCCGATGAACAGCGGAGGCGGTGGCAGTGCCATTCAGTGGTCGGTAGACCCCGACGTGCGTTCCGGATTGATGAGCGATATATATTTATATGTTGCAGGAAGTTCGTTTGTAGAACGGGTGAACGAACAAAATGAGAAGAAGGCTCAGCCGGTTTCAGATACATCATCTGTCTCAGAATCTGATTCAACTACAACACAGACTTTGAATTTGGAGCGTGGAGAAACCGTAAGTCTGGGTGCTTACGATATTGCATTTGAAAATTTCCAATCTATCGATCCCGAGCGTCTTGCCTTGCCGGACAGTACCATCATATCGGTACAGGCACATTTAAATATCACCCATAAAGCAACCGGTACTAAAGCCGAGATTCACCCGCTGTTTGCCATTTATAACAAGGATGGGAAAAGCTGGGCTTATTCACCGCCCGAGCAGTTTGGTGAGCAGGGTGTTAGTGTACGATTTACGAGTGTGGAGCCGGAGTCAGGCTCGATTAAACTCGAAATAACCGGCATTGATGAGCAGTTCAAAGAGGAGTGGGTGCTGATCGTAGCTGAAGAAAAACCATTCATTTCTGTGGTATGGCTGGGTACTTTCTTGCTGATGGCTGGATTTAGCATCTCAATTTTCCGACATTGGGATAGAGAACGCAAGAAATCCAGCTAATTTATTTCCGTGAAAAGTATATTTTTAACCTTTCTTATAACTCTTCCGGTAACTGTGGGATTTGCTCAACAGGCTTCAGAAGATCTGAATCCGCGCGGTGCTTTCTTACGGTCTCTTGCCGTGCCGGGGTGGGGACATCATTATGTAGATTCCAATAACTGGGCACGCGGTCAAGTTCATTTGGGTGCCGAAGTTGCACTGCTCATTTCCTATTTCGGCCTCAATATTCATTCCAATAATCTTCAGCAGAACTGGCAGGCTTATGCTGTGAAAGAGGCCGGTGTTGCTATCAAAAACCGAAGTCGAAGTTTTCAATTGGCTGTAGGAAACTTTAACAGTCTTGATGCCTATAATGATTTTCAGACACGAGCACGAAACTGGGATCAGCTTATCGCCGATACGCCTGAAAACAGTTGGCAGTGGTCTAATGATTCTGATCGTAATAAGTACAATAATATTCGCAGCCGCTTCGAAAGTATTGATCAGCAGCTGCCCGCTCTAATTGGGTTAATGGTTGTGAATAGGTTGATCAGTGGTATCAGTGCCTATAATCGGGCACGGAAAGTTGGAGCTGGTAATTCTTTTACATCACTTGGGGTTAGTCCGGCTTATGGAACTCAAGGTATTGCTGCTCATTTGAAGGTATCCTTTTAGTATGCCCCGCTATAAGATTTTAATTGAGTATGATGGCACCAACTATAGCGGCTGGCAAAAGCAGCCCAATGCCAATACGGTTGAGGAGGAAATAGAAAAAGGCCTTGCACAAATTTTGCGTCAGCCTATAGATATTATTGGACAGGGGCGGACGGATGCCGGGGTGCATGCCGAAGGGCAGGTAGCACATTTTGACTTTGATAAACCCCTAAAAAAAGAGAAGCTGTTATTTGGTCTCTTGGGCGTGCTCCCCAAAGATATTGCGGTGTGGGATATGGAAGAAGTACCAGAAGAATTCCATGCTCGCTTTTATGGAAAAACCCGTCAGTATCGCTATCAAATAATCACACGTCCCAGCCCAATTCATGACCGATATGCAGAAATGGTGCTGGGAGACCTGGATACGGATGCCATGGCAAAATGTGCTGCTATGATTTTGGGCACACATAATTTTGAAAGTTTTACGTATTCCAGTGAAGAACAGCCAAGCACAGATTGTGAGGTTTTTGTTTCGGAGTTTCAGTTTGATGATCCATTGATCAGGTACAGAATAAAGGCCAATCGATTTGTGCGCCACATGGTACGCCGCCTGGTGGGTACCATGGTTCAGGTAGGACTGGGAAAGCGAAGTGTAGAGCACTTTGCTGATTTGCTCAATAATCCCTCTAAAGATAAAAGCGGACACGGGGCTTCTGCCAAGGGCCTGATTCTTGAAAACGTTGAGTATTGATTTCTTGGATAGACAATAAAAAAGTCCAAATTAATCTTGACTTGAGTAGTGATGAATCTTTATATTTGTGCTCTCTTAAAAAGGACTTAATTTATTGACTTATTCCTCGGTAGCTCAGAGGCAGAGCAAGCGGCTGTTAACCGCTGGGTCGTAGGTTCGAATCCTACCCGGGGAGCACAAAACTGGAAAGACTGATTGGCGAAGGCTGATCAGTCTTTTTTTATTTTTGAACCATCTTGGATTTGTTCAAATAGAGCAAGCGGCTGTTATCCCGACAGCTGTCGGGACGTACGTAGGTTCTCCCGAGAATTCGGGATACCCGGGAGCGTTGGGCGCTAGGCGCTGTTTAAACAAGTGTTTGGGGCTTTTTTATGATGGGGTGGTACAACAAAAGTACAACACTCACAAAAATTTCGCTACCAGGTAATCTGCGCCTTCTGAAAACTTCTCAAAATTGCCTCAAAAAACTTTTTCTCAAACCTACTCCATTTTTGTGGGTGTGTTGCCAAGATTGTTACCCATGCTCGTAACGTTGGAATTGTTTAGAATTCTCTGGAATTGGGGTGACATGATCTGTCAGTGGTAATAAATATATTAGCAGTAAACTAGAATAAGGAGTTTGAATGACAAGAATTCACCGAAAACAAATCAACCAACCATAGGGGATAAGCTTAAAGCCCTCTCTCATTTTGCTATTTTTGGACAAAGTCTTCATGCTAAGAAGAGGTCAGATTCCCGGTAAATTTTATGTTGCCAATGTAGATTCGGAAAAATGGAGAAGAATGGATCACACAGGTTGAACAGGAATACCAATGGCTGCCGGAAAACCGAATCACCCGGATGGATGATCATCCGCTTTCTTTTGATGAACGATCCTATTTTCTACACCTGGAACACGGAATTACACTTCGCTATGACAGCGAGCAGGAAGGAGTTCAAATGTTCTTCGATCACCAGAGCAATGTCAAAACCGTTGAGCGGTTCAAAAAAGAATTAAAGGATCTGCAGAAAACGGAGACCAAATTCGAGATCGGGTTCCTGCAAAGTGAACTGGGCTCCATGCATATCAAATTCAGAGATTTCACTCCTTATGAAGAAGATCTGACCAAATTTCTGGGCTCTGAAGTTGATCAACTTCGGGAAGAAATGATTACTTCTATAAATGATAAAAGAGACAGCGGCTTGTACCTGCTGCACGGACAGCCGGGAACGGGCAAAACTTCTTTCATCAAAACGATATTAAGTCAGGTTAAAAACAAAGCCATTTACATCACACCGGGCTTTGCCGATCAGCTGGCTTCTCCTGATCTAATTGGGGTGCTGATGGATCATCCCGGAAGTGTGCTGATCATTGAAGATGCCGAAACGGTGCTCATGAAACGACAGGCGGATAACTCCAATGCGGTCTCCAACCTGCTGAACCTGACCGATGGCTTTCCGGCCGACTTTCTTAAGTTGAATATTATTTGCACTTTCAACACCAAGTTAGATGATATTGATCCGGCCCTGCTTCGGGAAGGCCGGTTGAAGGGGATACATGAGTTCACCAAACTAAGCATTCCACAGGCGCAGTCACTGGCCCATCATCTGGAAAAAGAAATTGAAATCACTCAACCCATGACCTTAGCTGAAGTTTGTAATGCGGGGAGTTTGAAGCGGAAGATGGCGGTGAATGGGATTGGGTTTAGTTCTTAATCTTTATTGTTATGAAAACATGGAAATTAATTGGTACCAACGATTTTGAAGAGGTTGAAATAAATTTAGAATCAGATAAATGGCATGACGGACCATTTAGAAATGCTAATGATGGGTTAATTAAAAAAGATGCTCCGTCAAGTATTCAAACAACAGCACTTGGGTTAGATGAAGTCAGAGATATTCAACAAAGTTTAATCCTTAATTCATCAGGGCCAAATTCTTTCTTTAATACAGAAGGCTATATATGGTACCATACTGGGAAAGCAGGAGAAGCACCGGATTTTTTAGGATTTCATCCAGAAAATGGGATGTCTATTGTTGAAATAAAATGGCTTGCCAGTTGGCAAAAAAGCCTTTCTGATCAAGTGTTGAGATATGTAAAACAAGCAAAGGGGAGATCAATCTAGTACCTTTTCGAACTTGGGTGATTTCAGCACAGGGGTTAAGTGAATCTGTGAAAAAATCATTGTTAGATCTGCCGGAGGTTTGTATAAACAGATTTGATTTTAAGACTGTAAAAATTCATTTAGGACAGTTTTCTGTGGGATGGGACGAGCAGGAAAATTTCTACGTTAAATTAGGATGGGTTAAATCTTAACTTCTTAGATTAAATAGAACCCATTATGCATGATGACCAACTCAAAATAGAACAAGTAAAGTTCGAGAATAAAAAAGAAAACCTAGTTAAAAAAAGAGAAGAGCTATATAAGATTCGAGATAAGTTTGTGGAAAAATTCAACCCTGATTTTATAAGACAAATGCCTATCGAAATGTATGCTATAGGTAATAAGGATGAGGGAAGAGGCGAAAATTTTTGCTATATAATTGAAAGAGATCTAAGTGAACTGGGACGAATTTTAGGTTCTAATGCTTTCAAGTTTGGAGTTTACTATGGAAAGACTGTATCGGAGGAAGAAGAGAAGTATAGGTTTGCAAAAAATTGCAACTCTGTTAAAGAAGCTTATGAGAATGTCAGACAGGAATTACTGAATTTGCTGAAAGATGGAGAAGAAGAAAATTTAGACAGAATAGTGAAGAACAAAATTTCTCCGATGTTTAAAGGAAAGATTCTATCTACCTATTATCCTGAACGGTATTTGAATATTTTTTCAAACGAACACCTCAAACATTATTTAGTACAGCTAAACATCGACTCACCTCCTGAATTGATAAAAGCTGATCCTGTTTACAAAGAGATGTGTTGATTGAATTCAAAAATAAAGATGAAATCATAAAATGGTCTATAGATCTCTTTGCCGTTTTCTTATATGATTTTTATCCACTAAGTCCTACGGACAAAAAGAAAACGTCTAAAAAGGACAAAGATTCATTGGACGATTATCGCAGCCCGGTATTTCCTAAAAATGCTAAACCTGAATGGATTGATTTGGAGTTTAGTAATAACGCTGAAGATAACGAGCCTTCGAGGCGTAAGGGTAGTTCAAAATCAAATCCGGATTATTTGAAGAGAGCAAGAAAATTAAAGGCTTTAGGTAACAGGGGAGAAAAGTTTGTTCTTGATATGGAAAGGTCAGAGCTATTGAATAAAGGGAAAAAGGAACTTTCTTGAAAAGGTGAAGCCCGCTGATTATGACTATCAGGGATACCAGATTAAATCATTCTATGAAGACGGCAATCCAAAATACATAGAAGTAAAATCGACAAAGGCTAAACCCGGAGATGCAAACTTCTATTTGAGTATCAATGAATTGAATACTGCTAAGCAATTAAAACAAAACTATCACTTGTTTATCGTTTTTGATGTTCTTTCGGTAAAGCCAAAAGTCTGGAGGATTGAAAATCCATTTTATCCAGAAAACAAAAATGTTACTATTCAGCCGAATAATTTTGATGTGAAGATACGAAAACATAATCAACGCAAGTAGAACGAATAAATAAATTTACTGAAAACCCATGCTCACAGGCGAACTAAAAAACAAAGTTGATAAAATCTGGGAAACGCTGTGGACGGCAGGGATCTCTAATCCGCTTACCGTAATTGAACAGCTGACCTATCTCTTATTTATCAAAGGACTGGATGAACAGCAGACGCGGCAGGAAAAGAAAGCGGAACGCACCGGAAATCCGATTAAGAATCCTACGTTTTCGGAGGATCAGGATCATCTGCGGTGGAAGAATCTCAAGCAGCTTGATCCCGGAGGCGATGTTTGAAACGCATTCGGGATGAAGTGTTTCCCTTTATCAAAGAGCTGGGCGGCAAAAACGGCAGCACCTACCGCAAGCATATGGAGGGTGCCATGTTTTTGTTTCCCAAAGCCTTCTACCCTGGCGCGGGTGGTGGAACTGATGGATCAGCTGGAGCTTAAAGATCGCGACACCAAAGGCGATATGTACGAATATATGCTCTCCAAACTGAGCGTGGCCGGACAAAACGGGCAGTTCCGTACCCCGCGGCATATCATTAAGATGATGGTAGAACTGACGCAGCCCAAACCGCTGGAGAATATCGCTGACCCTGCCTGTGGTACGGCCGGATTCCTGGTGGCAGCCGGAGAGTACATTCGCGACAACCATGCCAAGGCCATGGTGGATGATAAAACCCGTGAGCATTTTCAGTCGGAGATGTTTACCGGCTATGATTTTGACAACTCCATGCTGCGCATCGGGAATATGAATATGGTGATGCATGGCTTTGACGGCGCTACCATTGACTACAAAGATTCGCTTTCATCCGACAGCTGATGAACTGCGAGGATCAGTTCGACCTGATTCTTGCCAATCCGCCGTTCAAGGGCTCACTGGATTATGACAGCGTGGCTTCCGACCTGCTGCAAACCGTAAAGACCAAGAAAACCGAACTGCTGTTTATTGCCCTGTTTTTGCGGGCGCTGAAAACCGGCGGCCGGGCGGCGGTGGTGGTGCCCGATGGCGTGCTGTTTGGAAGCTCCAAAGCGCATAAAGAGATCCGCCGCATTCTGGTGGAAGATCAGCAGCTGAATGCCGTGATCTCCATGCCGAGCGGGGTGTTTAAACCCTATGCCGGAGTGAGTACAGCCGTGATCATCTTCACCAAAACCAACTCGGGCGGAACCGAGAACGTCTGGTTTTACGACATGAAAGCCGACGGCTACTCGCTGGATGACAAGCGCGATAAAATTGAAGACGACGACATCCCCGACATCATTGAGCGGTACAAGAATCTGGATGATGAAACCGACCGCAAGCGCACCGACCGAAGCTTCCTCGTGCCCAAAGAGGAAATCGTGGAGCAAAACTACGACCTCTCCATCAACCGCTACAAGGAGATTGAATACGAAGAAGTGGAATACGACGATCCCAAAACCATCATCAACGGAAAAGACGGTCAGCCCGGACTGCGACAGCTTGCCGAAGAACGCCTGAAACTGCTGGATGAATTGGAGGGGATGGTTTGAAGAAGTTGAATTAGGTGAAATTGCTAGAAGTTTTAAATGGTGGTATCGCTATCAAAAGCAAAGACTGTAATGAAGATCTAGGTGTACCAGTTATTAAAATCGTTCAATATTCAGTGATTGATGAAGATTCAGAAAATACGATTAAGAGTATCTACTGAAATTACATGAACAGACTATGAAAATTATCAAATAAGACGAGGAGATATTCTTGTTGCCTTGTCAGGTGCTACTACTGGTAAGACTGGTATATTCTAATCTGAAAGTAAGTCACTATTAGATCAATCGTGTTAGTTTAATAAGAGCCTGAAATAGTCTAAGATCGTACAAGTACCTGAGTTATTATGTCTCAAAAATTGACTGATTGACATTGTTAAATAAGGCATCAAGAGTGTGGCTCAACCGAATATCAGTACAAAAGAACTTGCTAAGTTTAAAATCCCCCTCCCCAGCCTCTCCGAGCAGAAAGCCATTGTGGCGAAGCTGGACCGGGCGCAGCGGCTCATCGACATCGACAAGGAAATGCTCGCCAAATACGACGAGCTGATTCAGAGCGTGTTTTTGGAGATGTTTGGGGATCCTGTTACGAATCCGAAGGGGTGGGAGCTTGAGAAAGGGAAAACGCTCTTCAATTTTAAAAGTGGAAAGTATATTAAGAAAGATTTACTAGATGATAATTTTGAATTCCCTGTGTATGGTGGAAATGGGGTTCGTGGATGTTATGATGATTTTCTTGTTGATTATCCTACTTTAATTATTGGTAGAGTTGGCGCGAAATGTGGTGTTGTTCATTCTATTAAAAATAAATCTTGGATAACTGATAATGCCATTTTTCTTGAAGATTTTGCATATCCAAATAAGATCAATTTCTACTACACTCTTCTTAAACTTCTTAATATTAACCAGTACGCTGATTATTCTGGCCAGCCTAAAATTACTCAAGAGCCACTTAAGAATTTAGATGTTATTAACCCTTCAGAAGATTTAATTCTTCATTTCGAAAAAGTTTATTCACAAATAATTGATGAGAAAAAGAAGTTGAAAAGTAGCTTAATAAAATCAGAAGAGTTGTTTTCGTCGTTGGTGCAGGAGGCGTTTGGCTAAGCTATAAAGCTATGGGAAACAAGTCGAGAAAATTGAGCAAAGAAAAAATCTTTGAGTTATATGCGCCAAAACTTAATAATTGGTTAAAAAACATTCAAGAGTTAATCTTGAAGGTAAGAGAACAAGTGGTTACGTATGTCCCTTATGTAAAAAAATATATGATAAAGGAGCCTTTTCACCTGAATATATTGATCAGCTTACTGCGGAACATTTTCCACCCGGAAAGCTTGGGGGATCTGTTAAGATTCTAACTTGTAAGATCTGTAATAATACCCAAGGCAGTGAATTGGAAAGTCACCTTACAGAACACTTTCTGACACAGGATTTTCTTAAAGGTGATAGTGAGGTAAGCAGACCTGCACGTTTTCTTGTAGATGGCAGATATGATACTGGTGGTGAAATGTACATAACATGCACTGGTTTTCATTTTTAAGCCCGTAAGGCAAATCGACACCACTGATGATTTTGATGCATTATTCAGGGATAAAAAACCAGACATAAACAAAATTGACGTTACTGTTACAGGATTATATAAAAGAAGAAAAGCTGAAATTGCATTGCTTAGAATTGCTTATCTGTGGTTATATAGCGAATTCGGTTTTGCCATTATGTATAACTCTAATATGCAGTAAGGTAAGAGAGCAGATTCAAAATCCTGAAGAAAATTATAGAGAATCTGAAGTCACTGGAGTTAGATTATCCTGATGAAATGGAAGGAATTAATATTATTACACAACCCCAAAAGCTTCGGAGTTATGTAGCACTCTTCAAGACAGAAACAGATTCAAAGGTTAGAAAGCATGTAGTGTTTTTGCCTGGACCAACAGAAAATGGCATGGATATCTGATTCCAACTTAGAAAATCTTCAAAAAAGGTGAGCTAAAACTTACTAAACCTGATACTGATGGAGTTCCTAGCTAACCCCCAAAGGGTGTTTCATTGTCTTCAATACTGGATAAATCTGTGTGAAAATGGATCTAAAACCAAAACAAAAAATCGAAATCGCACCAAAGCAGAAGTTCTGCCGGGATGAAATGGCCAAGATGATTGTGTGATAAAAGAATCATATCCATCCTGAAATCCTGTAAATCATGGTACACTATGCAGGGGGGCAAAGGTTTCGAGGGAATTCTGCTCCCGAGAGTAATTTTAATCTATCTTTATTGTTCCTTTTGTCTTGACACAAAAGGAACTAAAAGTCAAGGCTGCGTATTCTTTATCCGCTTCGTGCTTTAAGCGGAAGTATTTCAATGGTCTTCATTCTGTTGTACCATTTTATAAAGTAATTACCTGAGCGAAATACTTCTGATCGCTTTTGCTCTCCGCAAAGAATACGAGGCCGATTTTAAAGTATCCCTTTTATCTTTTAACAGCTAAACTACTTGGAAGGGAAGGTTTTATTGTAAATATGGATAAAAACCTATATACTTATTAACAAATATATAGGAATATATCCATGTTATGTATGTTTCAGATTCAAAAATAAAAGAAGCCCGTAAGATTTTTAAGGATCATGAGG
Source organism: Balneolaceae bacterium (assembly GCA_034521755.1). GTDB lineage: Bacteria > Bacteroidota > Rhodothermia > Balneolales > Balneolaceae > JAXHMB01. Next base: position 422,560 of record JAXHMB010000003.1, on the reverse strand, counting down.
GCATTATGCGTACTTCTGAGGCGGGAGAGAGGCCGGTATTTCACGAGCGTACGCTGTACCACATGCGTGATGTGGGAATACTGAATAGGATGGATCGTGGTCTGTATCATCTGGCTGAGGGAGATCCCATAAGCAATCCCGATCTGGTGCTGGTGGCAAAGAAAGTATCAGAAGCAAGAATTTGCCTTATTTCAGCCCTTGCCATACACGACCTGACAGACGAAATACCGCATGCGGTACACATTGCACTGCCTCATGCTTCTTGGGAACCCAAGATGGAATATCCGCCGCTAAAGGTGTATCGATTTTCAGATGAAACACTGAAAGCAGGAGTTCAAATCCATGAGATTGACGGCGTAGAAATCAAGGTTTTTGAGCCGGCCAAAACGATCGCCGACTGTTTCGAATTCCGGAATCAAATAGGGCAAGATCCAGCTATTGAAGCACTGAAAAGAGGGATTTCTCAAAAAAAGGCCACGTACAAAGACATCATCAGGTATGCCCGTCTTTGTAACGTAGAACGGGTGATACAACCGTACCTGGAGGCACTCGGTCATGGCTAAACCCAAAAATATGGCAGCTTCAGTTCACCGGCGCCTGCTCAATCAGTCAAAAGATACCCGTCGCCCATTCATGGAGTTGTTGCAATATTACGCTATCAAGCAAACCTTTAAACGCAGAAAGACGGCTTTGCCTGTTAAACCGCCGACTGCTTTAACGGACAAGTTTTATAACAATGAAGATAAATTAGTACAATGGAATGCTTACAGAAACAAAGTGTCGGATTTTGAGAGTCCGGAAACACTTAAAGAAGCAGTACTACATATTCGTGAACTTATTTGGCCTGTTAATGCAATGCTGGTGAATAAAAAGGTTGATAAGCATTTATGATAGGCCTCAAAAGGGTGGACGAAGTAGTGTTTTAATTTAATTACATTAAGAGCAAAGCATAAAGACATTTATCAACAGTATGTCCAATTTTAACTTTTTACATGACGACTGGACGGAGTTTGTTGACGATGCCAGGACGGTGGAAAAGCTGGTTCGGTTTGATCCAAGAGGGGCCTGTGCCCGTGCCCGTTACCTGGTTGAACAGGTTGTGCTATGGATGTATGAACACGATGAGGATTTAGAGCTTCCCTACGATACGAGCCTGTATAACATTACCAATGAGATGGCTTTTAAGAAGATCATAGGCTATACCGTCTATGAAAAGATCAAGGCCATCAGAAAGATGGGTAATATCGCTCTTCACGATAGCAAGCGAGTAACAGAAAATGACGCTCTTCGGCTTTGCCGTGAGGTATTTCATGTAATGTACTGGCTGTACCGTACGTACACCACCGATGAGCAGCCGAAGCCTGAAATAGATTTTGAGCCGGATAAAATACCTATTGTAGAATCGGGCAGAAGAGAGATCTGAAGAACGCCTGAAAGAATTGGAAGAGCAAATGCAGCAGCGCGCTGAGCAGCTTCGTGAATTGCAGCAATCTCTGGAAACAAAAGATGAGGCACTGCAGCAGCGCAACAGAGAGATCAAGCAGATGCGGCTGCAAACGCGTACGTATGCCGATCATCATGACTATAACGAAGCTGAAACACGAGAACTGCTTATTGATGTAATGCTAAGGGAAACCGGCTGGGATCCCGCAGCTAAGAATGTACGGGAATATAAAGTTTCAGGGATGCCTAATCCGTCCGGTACCGGTTACGTGGATTATGTATTGTGGGATGACAATGGCAAACCTCTGGCTTTGGTTAGAGGCCAAGCGTACTACCCGCAGTTATGATGAAGGTATGCATCAGGCTAAACTGTATGCTGATTGTCTGGAGGAGGAGTTTGGAGTCCGCCCCGTTATCTTTTTGTCAAACGGCTACGAAATATGGATTTGGGATGACGAGCAGTACCCGGCCCGAAAAATTTTAGGATTCTATACCAAAGATAGTCTTCAAAAACTATTTTTTCAGCGAAAAGAGAAAGAATCACTGAAACTGGCTGAGGTCGATAAAAGTATTACAGATCGATATTATCAGATTGCTGCTATACGAAAAGTAGGTGAACGGTTTGATGAGGGACATCGCCGGGCTTTATTGGTGATGGCAACCGGAACTGGAAAAACGCGGACAGCTATTTCTTTAACTGATTTATTGCTCAAAAAGAAATGGGCGCAAACGAGTACTTTTCTGGCTGACCGTAATGCCTTGGTGAAACAGGCGTATAAAAATTATGGAATGCACCTTCCGGAAGTCCCAATTGTTAATTTAGTTGAGGAAAAAAATGATGATGCAGCCCGCGTGGTATTCAGCACTTATCCTACCATGCTAAATCAAATTGAGAAGCTCGAGGAAGGACGCCGAAAGTTTGACCCCGGCCATTTTGATTTGGTTATCATTGATGAGGCACACCGAAGCGTCTATAATAAGTATCAGGCTATATTTGACTATTTTGATTCATTACTGTTGGGTCTTACCGCAACTCCAAAAGAGGATGTAGATCACGACACCTATGATCTGTTCAATACCGAGCAGGGTAATCCAACGTATGCCTATGGCTTGGAAAGAGCGGTGAAAGATGAGCACCTGGTGCCTCCTAAAAAAGTAAAAGTAACGGGCAATATCATCACACATGGCGTTACTTATGCAGAACTATCGGATCATGAAAAGAAAGTTTACGATGATTTGATTAAGAGACACCGACCTGGAAAGTGGTCCCGGTTATGTAGATCCACAAAAAATTAATGCTTTTCTGTTTAATGAGGATACCGTAGAGAAAGTCTTGAAGCAGCTTATGGATTTTGGGGTGAAGGTAGAAGGCGGTGACCGGCTGGGGGATACGATTATTTTTGCCAAAAATCAAGAAGACATGCAACGTTTATTCGCGAAGTGTTCGATAAAATATACCCCGCCTATGCCGGTAAATTTGCCAAAGTTATTCATGGCAAGGTTGAGATGTCACAAGATTTGATTGATGCATTTTGTGAGCCCAAAAAGTTTCCTGTTATTGCTATTTCAGTTGGATATGATGGACACCGGTATTGATGCTCCGGATTGCGTAAACCTTGTTCTTTAAGCCTGTACGATCTAAAGCTAAATTTAACCAAATGATGGGCAGGGGTACACGCCTAAGACCCAATCTTTTTGGTCCGAGTATGGATAAGCAGCATTTTTTGGTTTTTGACTATTGCGGGAATTTTGAGTTTTTCGATGAAAATCCGGAAGGGCATGAATCTGTTTCAGGCAGGTCGGTAACAGCTCGTATCTTTGAAAAACGCTTAACCTTGGCGGGTAAACTGGATAATAATCCCTATAAGCACGATGCCTCTCTGCAAAGTTATAAAGAGGAGCTGCTGGATTTACTGCATCAACAGATTTCTAATCTCGATCATCAAAGTATTCAGGTTCGACCACATCTCAAACTAGCGCATAAGCTTGAAGATCGTGCTATATGGAATCGGCTTAAGTCAAATGAAAGGAATGAAATAATACGAACTCTTTCGGAGGTAATTCCTCCCAATATTGAAGAGGATGAGCGCACCAGAAGGTTCGATTTATTAATGTTGAGATTACAGCACCAGGTTTTAGATGGAACTTTAGCCAAAAGTCTGCTTAAAGAAAGTGCTATGGAAACGGCTGAGCAGTTATATCAGAAAAAGCATATCCCGGCAGTAGAAAAAGCTTTGCCATTTGTAGAAAAAGCCATGAACGAAGAATTTTGGGAATCACCGGAAGTTAATGAACTGGATGAGATAAGAGTAGCATTAAGAAACTTGGTGCATTTGATCAATAACTATGACCGGACCGTAGCTTTTACCGATTTCGAAGATGAACTTTCAGCTCCTGAAATTGAAGATGCTGTTGTTGGCGAACCCATAATAAACGAGCAGAAGGGTATCTCCGAAAAATCCGGAAATTTATAGAAGAACATAGCAACCATCTTATTATCGAGAAGATTAGAAAGGCTAAACCGCTTACTGATAAGGATTTGAAAACACTTGAAAAGTTTTTGCTTGAATCAGATCCTTCCATTGAACCTGAAAATTTCATCGAATAGTAGGTAAAGAAATAGCGTTGGTTAAGTTTGTAAGGTCTGTATCCGGTCTGGAAAGAAAGACAGTGATTAAAGAATTTGAAGAATTCTTACAAGATAACAGGCTTAGCTCACATCAAATACAGTTTATTGAACAGATGATTGAGTTTTATACTCAAAATGGTCACCTGGAAATTGCGAATTTATATGAACCACCTTTTGACTTTATAGATGAAGATGGAATAGACGGCGTTTTTGAAGATTACACTAATATTATTGAGCTGTTGGTAAATAAGGTTAATAAGCTAAACAAGATACAAAGGGGCTAATAGAGGTTACTATTTTAACTCTTGCAACAAATCTTCCAAATCTAAAGGCCGGGTCACCTTTCTATGGACCCATCGGACCGATAATTCCACTCTTCCTTTGGGCGGTCGCGATATAATTCTACGCCATTTCCGTCCGGATCATCCAAATAAATAGCTTCAGAAACACCATGGTCGCTGGCCCCGGTGATAGGATAATTGTTCTTTCGAAGGCGGTCATATATTTCAGCAAGGTCTTTCCGGGTAGGGTATAATATGGCGGTGTGATAAAGTCCGGGACTGCTTTTTGGTGCGGGATCACCGCCTTTGCTGTGCCAGGTATTCAGCCCAATATGGTGATGATAACCACCTGCTGAGAGAAAAGAAGCCTGATTTCCATACATCGTGGTGAGCTCAAAGCCCAACAGGTCTCGGTAAAATCCAAGAGCACGGTCAAAGTCTGAAACTTTTAAATGGATATGCCCAATGTGTGTTTGGGATGGAGTGGTGTAATTTGTTGTCATTGTAAATCCTGTAATGGTTAATAACGCAAAGTGTTATTCTGCATAAGCTGAAAATCGGCTTATAAAGTATTTTAAAAGGTTATGCTGATTTTGCTTCTTACTCAATTTTTAATGATTATGATCGTTCATTAATGCTATGAAAAACAATCAACCCAACAAAACTCTTATGCAACGACTTGTTCTAACCTTCCTCGGACTTCTGTTATCTTTTAGTTTCAATTCAGTGATAGCTCAGACAACATCCTCCGGCAGTTTCGAAAATATGCGGGGATTTGCCCGTGCTGTCGAAGTTGCTGATGGATCTATTTTTATTGGTGAATCACAAAATGCCCATCAACCGGGTATGGTATATCTTTATAGTAAATCTGCTGACGGATGGTCTCAGCAGCTTCATCTATCTGCTTCCAACGGGGAAGTAGGAGATGGGTTTGGATCTTCTTTATCAGCTGACGGAAACCGGATATTGATCGGTGCCCCAAATATAGAAGACGGTAGCGGAGCAGCTTTTGTCTTTGAGAAAGGAGATGATGGCTCGTGGGGCCAAACAGTTTCCCTGAATTTATCGGATGGTGAGTCCGGAATTGATTTTGGTGCAAGCGTAAAGCTGCATGGCAACTGGGCATTTGTAGGAGCGCCCGAAGAACAGGACGAAGTTGGTGCTGTTTATGTGTTTAAGCGCGGAGATAATGGTTGGTCGCAGCAGGCTCGAATTGCCAATCCCGACACTACAAAAGGGTTAGCTTTTGGTTCTTCTTTGGCATTTAATGGAACGGACCTTTTGGTGGGTGCTCCGAAAGAGCAGGGAGGAGCTGTTTATCTTTATAACAATGAGAATGGAGCATGGACCAGTAATGCTGCGTTGAGCAGTGACCGACTTGATCAAAATGCACAATTCGGTACAGCTATGGCATTGACCGATAATCAGCTGCTTATTGGCGCTCCCCGGCATGCGGCAGGATCAGGAATTGTATTCGTTTATCAGAAAGATTCAGAGACCGGCAACTGGTCTTCAATCGGAAGCCTTGTTGCTTATGACAGTGCGCCGCGTTATAGTTTTGGTTCATCTATAGCATTGGTAGAATCAGGAGCATGGATAGGAGCACCCGGTGCTGATGGCCGAAAAGGAGCACTTTATCAGTTTGAGAAACACAGTAGCGGCCAGGGCTGGACCGGTGTTTCTAAAGTAGATGGACCTGAACGAGAAAATGGCGATCAGTTCGCCGGTACCATAGCAGTAAATGATGAGGTTGCTGTGGTTGGGCTTGTAGGTGCTGATTATCGAGCAGGAACAGCGGCCATTATGGAAAGAGGAACTGCTGATGGTATGTGGACTGTTCAAACCACGGTAATCGGTAAAGGAACATCCGTACTCGAGCCTATCACAGGAAATAAAGTTGAATGCTCTGATGGGAAAGCTTCTTATTTTGGATGCAGTAATGTTGACCTTCTTTCTTTTATGCCCATTCAGGCTATTGGTGGTCCGCGGGGTGTCAATCTTAATGATATTTGGGGCTGGACTGATCCACAGACCGGTAAAGAATATGCTATCGTAGGTCGTATGGATGGAACTTCATTTGTAGATATCAGTAATCCCACAAATCCTGTTTATGTAGCTAATTTACAAAAGCCTGAAAGTGCTCGCGCAAGTGTTTGGAGAGATATGAAGGTGTACAAAAACCATGTTTATGTAGTTTCTGACAATGCCGGTCAACACGGCATGCAGGTTGTAGACCTTACCGATCTCCGTGAGTTTGATGGGCAGCCTCTGGAACTGGAGCAGGTAGCTCATTACGATAATATCCACAGTGCGCATAACGTGGTGATTAACACGGAAACAGGTTACGCATTTGTTGTAGGCAGCAGTGGCGGCGGACAAACCTGCGGCGGAGGTTTGCATATGGTGAATATTCAGGATCCGGCAAATCCAACTTTTGCCGGCTGTTTTTCAGATCCTTCAACAGGTAGAAGCGGCACAGGATATACGCATGATGCCCAGTGTGTTATTTACAATGGACCGGATGAAGATCATCAGGGTGATGAAGTTTGCTTTGGTGCCAATGAAACGGCTATAAGCATTGCCAATGTAGAGGACAAGGAAAATCCACAGGCTCTTTCCACGATGTCGTATCCGGATTATGGATATGTACATCAGGGCTGGCTGACAAAAGACCACAAGTATTTTATATCGAATGATGAGCTGGACGAGTTAACCGGTAATGTAGACAGCACCAGAACTCTCATTTGGGATGTGTCTGACCTGGACAACCCACAGTTTGCTCGCGAATATTTCTTTGACAATGCTTCATCCGATCACAACTTGTATATCAAGGGCAATACCATGTATCAGTCCAATTATGTGAGCGGACTTCAGGTTGTTGATGTAAGCAATCCTGTTGAACCGGAGAAAATGGGTTTCTTTGATACTGAACCTTTTGGAGAGGACACACCCGGTTTCGCAGGGACTTGGAGTAATTATCCATTCTTTGAAAGTGGTGTTGTTATTATGACCAGTGGGTCTGAGGGATTGTTTGTACTAGATGTGAAGAACGATTAATAACTATAATCCTGGATAGCTGCCTGCGTTATTATATGCGGGCAGTTGTTCATGATTCTTTGCTATTCATTAGTAGTTTTTGACTCAAACCTTACACGTATGCTACATTTTCTAACTACATTTTTCCGATCGGCTTTAACTGCTGTATTTATTTTACTTGTTGGACTTTCGGTGTCATTGGGTCAGCAAAGTCAGACAGAGCATGGGCAGCGTATTTATGTCTGCAATCAGGGTGAAGCAACAGTGACGGTCATCGATGTGAAAACCAATGAGATAACAGCAAATGTTGACCTGAAAGAGCTTGGATTCTCTGCGAATGCCAAGCCACACCATATTATTGCAGAACCGGATGGCTCGCACTGGTACGTTACTCTTATCGGTGAAAATCGCGTATTAAAATTCAATCGTGATAATGAACTGGTGGGCCAAGCCCAAATGGAGGTTCCCGGTTTGTTAAACTTGCATCCTGCAAAAAACACATTGCTTGTTGGCCGGTCTATGAGTGCGGTGAATCCTCCTCAAAGCCTGGGATTGATTAACCGCACAGAGATGAAAACGGAGCAGGAGATTTCTACTTTTTTTGCTCGTCCACATGCTATTGCAACGACTCCATCCGGGGAATGGACCTTTATAGCAAGCTTGGCAACAAATCAAATTTTGTCGTTGAATAACGAAACAGGCGAAACAGAACTGACAAGATATGGAGGAGCCACCCATGTTTTTGTAGATTTTGCCATCTCACCCGATGGCCAGACCATGGTAGCTACAGGACAGGTAACCGGCAAGGCCCTGATTATGGATATCAGCGATCCTGCTTCTCCCAAAGTTACGAAATCTATTGATGTTAATGCCCAGCCCTGGCACCCGGTATTTTCGCCTGATGGCAAATATGTGTATTTCGGTAATAAAGAAGCTCATACAGTTACCGTGCTTAATATGGAATCTCAAACAGTTGATGCTGTGATAGAAGGTGAAGGGCTGGCTCAGCCGCATGGAAGCGCACTTTCTGCTGATGGAAGGTACCTATATATCTCAAACAATAACCGAAATGGTACATACGGCGCATCGTCTAATGGTACAGTAGCCGTCATCAATACCGAGACGCGTGAAATTGAAAAGATTATTGAGGTCGGCGCATATCCCACCGGACTTGGTACAAACGCATGGTAACCAGTCACAAAAATTGATCATGTTTTACCGTTTTTTAACCAGTTCTTTTCTAATAGCCTTCATAGTTATTGCGGGCTGTACCACAGCACAAAAAGCAGTTAATGACCAAGCCTCCGGATCTCAGGAAATAAAGCGCATTATCAACCCTTTTTCGGTATTTGATGAGGAAGGGACCGAGATTGATCATCCTTTTTTGGGTGGATTTAACACGCCTCGTCCCCAGTTTGTTGATATTGACAGTGATGGTGATTCGGATCTTTTTGTACAGGAGAATTCGAACGAGCTTATATTTTTTGAGAACACGTCACCTGATTCAGAATCTCCATTAGAGTGGCAAACCGATAAATTTCAAAATCTTGATATCGGTGAATGGTTTCGCTTTGCCGATATGGATCAGGATGGCGATATGGACTTGCTTGCCGAACAACCCTACAGTTATATCCGATATTATCGTAATGAAGGAACCGGCAGCAATCCTGAGTTTGTCCTTGCGGCAGATTCACTTAAAGATGTAGATGGAGCGCCTCTCTTTTCAGATCGGCAGAATATCCCAAACGTCACGGATATTGATTGCGATAAGAAGCTTGATCTGTTTGTAGGCCGTCTTGATGGCACGGTCACACGTTATGAATCAACGGGGCGTGATAGTCGTGGTATTCCCCGGTTTAAGCTGGTTAGCGAGGAGTTTGAAGGAATCTCTATCGTAAAACAGTTTGGCACTATGCACGGGGCCAATACGCTGGCTTTTTATGATATTGATAAGGATAACGATCAGGATCTTTTTTGGGGTGACTTTTTTGAGCCGGGTTTATTGCTCATTGAAAACGAAGGTTCATGCAGTAATCCGGAACTTCAGGGAGAACCCAAACCCTTTCCTTTGTCCAGTCCAATGCAATCCAGCGGATATAATGCTCCGGCTTTTACCGATTGGGAGCAAGATGGTGACATTGATCTGTTTGTAGGAGTTTTGGGTGGCGCCTACAATGCCAGCAATACCATTGCAGAAAATTTTTACTTTTATGAACAGGGCGATGAAGGTAACTTCAACCTGAGAACGCGCCAGTTTCTTAATATGATTGATGTAGGTAATGAATCGCACCCGGCAAGCGGTGATTTGGATGGAGACGGAGATATCGATCTGCTATTGGCCAATAAGATTGATCCGCTCGAGCAAAATACTTCTCGTGTTTATCGCTTTGAAAATCAAACTGTGAAGGGAGAAACCTCGTTTCATAAAAGAAAGCCGTTAGATTTACCGGAAGCTTATCATTATGCACTGGCACTGGGCGATCTCAATGGTGATGGCCTGGATGATTTGTTGCTGGGCACCTGGAAAGGACGCATTGCCTATTATAAAAATACAGGAGATGGTTTTGAAAAAGTAAATTCTTCTTTTGTTGCATTAAATCGGGTTAGCAACAGTGCCCCGGCTCTTGGCGATCTGGATAATGATGGGGATTTGGATTTAGTCGTTGGGGAATCGGGTGGTGCTATTTTCTACCTCAGGAATGAAGGAAGCTCAAAAGAGCCTGATTTTGTGTTTCAGGAAAAAGCTTTTCCCAATGTACAGGTAAAGCACAGAAGTGCTCCGGTCCTGCATGATGTAGACGGTGATGGCGACCTTGATTTATTTTTAGGATCACAAAATGAAGGACTGTTTTTTTATCGAAACACTGGCTCTCCACAAAAGCCTTCATTTGTTTTAGAATCTCTTCCACGTTTATTAGATGTTCCAACATTATCAACACCACACTTTCACAGACATCAATGGTGATGGCAATATTGAGCTGCTGCTTGGCGGAGCAGGAGGGGGATTGATGTATTACAGGTGGCCTGAAAAATTCTAAAGTTGTGTTTTGTAAATAAATAGGCTTAAGATGTGTTTTATTTATTTTCAAGGTTGACCTCAAAGTACAGAGCTATCAAAATTCCTGGCTGTGATCTTGAAGAGATAATATTTGGCAAATCTTAATATTGAGTTAATACTAGCGTCCCATTTTTCTACTACATTTAGGCGTTAAAAAATCAGCACACTAATCACGTATTAGTTTAATTTTAAAATTGAGACAATGATAAAAAAGTATTTAGCTCTGACAATTCTATGTGCAGCCTTTGTAACCTCCTGTGAATCGGGCGGTCCATCCAACGAAGTAAATATTGATGGGTCCAGTACGGTATATCCGCTGACGGAAGCTGTCGCAGAAGAATATAGAACTGAAGCTCCTAATGTCCGTGTTACGATAGGACGTTCGGGAACCGGCGGAGGATTTCAAAAGTTTATTCGTGGCGATATTGATATCAACAACGCCTCACGAGAAATTCAGCAAAGTGAAGCTGAAGTAGCCCAACAAAATGGCATTGAATATATTGGGCTAAAGGTTGCCTATGATGGGTTATCGGTTATGGTGCATCCCGATAATGACTGGGTTGATTATTTAACCGTTGAAGAACTTAAGAAAATTTGGGAACCGGAAGCCCAAGGGAATATTACCAACTGGAATGATATCCGTGAAGAATGGCCTGACAGACAGCTCAATTTATATGGAGCAGGGACAGCGTCAGGAACATTTGATTATTTTACGGAAGCTATTGTAGGTAAAAGCGGTGCCAGCCGCGGTGATTTTACGGCCAGTGAAGACGATAATGTGTTGGTTCAGGGAATAAGTACCGATAAAAATGCACTGGGCTTTTTTGGGCTGGCCTATTATGAAGAGAACAGCGAGAAATTAAAGCTAGTACCTATCAAACATGGTGATAAGGAGCCTGTTTATCCTACTGTTGAGACGGTTGCCAATGACATTTACACACCATTATCTCGTCCACTTTTTATTTACGTTACAAAACAAGCTGCTCAACGTCCCAATCCTCAAAAGTTTGTGAATTTTTATTTGGATACAGCTTCGGAAGTAGCCGGAGAAGTAGGGTATGTAGCCATGCCTGATTCGATATATCAAATTCAAAAAAATCGATTTGAAGCGTTCTATTCGCAATCAGATTCAACTATTACCACTTCAGAATAGGTTTAATTATCTGCTGCTGATATAAAGGCGGCAGATTTTTTTATACTCTTTATAGCATGAGAATTAAGGAAAAGATAATTGAAAAGTTATTAGCTGCATGTGCTATAATTACGGTGTTTACCACGATTGGGATTATTTTAATTCTGGCTGTAGAAGCTTTTACTTTTTTTGGTGAAGTTTCTTTCATAGAGTTTTTTACATCTACAGAATGGACGCCACTCTTTACAAATAAAAGCTATGGCATCTTGCCTCTTCTTTCAGGTACTGCTCTTACCACGATTATTGCTGTTGCGGTTGCTCTGCCGGTTGGAATTATTGTAGCTGTGTATCTCAACGAGTATGCGAATCGTAAACTGCGGCGTGTTTTAAAACCACTGTTAGAGATTCTGGCTGTCGTTCCCACGGTTGTATATGGTTTTTTTGCACTGATGATTGTCACTCCTTTTTTAAAACTTTTTATTCCCGGCATCGCGGGATTTAATGCACTGGCTCCGGGTCTGGTGATGGGTATTATGATTATTCCTTTTGTGTCTTCTTTGAGTGAAGACGCGCTTAATGCTGTTCCCAATTCATTGCGGCAGGCTTCTTTTGGTATGGGATCGACAAAATTTCAAACGGCTTTTAAAGTGATGGTTCCGGCAGCTTCATCCGGTATTATAGTCTCGGCCATACTGGCACTGTCCCGGGCGGTAGGCGAAACAATGATCGTAGCTATAGCGGCCGGTATGCAGCCTCGTTTCTCGTTTGATCCTACCGTACCCATACAAACAATTACCTCTTACATTGTGCAGGTAAGCCTCGGAGATGTACCGCATGGATCTACAGCCTACAGAACTATTTTTGCGGCCGGTATCACTCTTTTTGTATTTACATTTATCCTGAACAATATCAGTTATTGGATTAAATCAAGATATCAGGAAAAGTATGAATAACGCTCAAAAAAGCAGACTCTTTGATAAAGGATTTAGATATTGTGGAATCGGTATAATCGTTTCCTGCCTGCTCATTTTGGCTGTATTTGTGGGATTTGTAGTGTATATGGGCGTTCAGCGTCTCGATATTGACTTTTTGCTTAGTCTTCCCTCTCGTTTTGCCGCAGAATCGGGTATATATACAGCGTGGATCGGTACCGTATGGATACTGGTATTTACAACGATTATATCATTTCCTCTGGGGGTGGGAGCCGGTATTTATCTGGAAGAATATGGGAAGAAAAGCAGGCTGGCAACTTTCCTTGAAATTAATATTGCAAACCTGGCCGGGGTACCATCCATTATTTACGGTTTGTTGGGGCTGGAAATTTTTGTGCGCATGATGAGAATGGGCAATAGCATTTTAGCAGGTTCGCTCACATTGGCCCTGCTTATTTTACCTATTATTATTGTTTCTACGCGCGAAGCCATTCGGGCAGTACCAAGCTCTATCAAGGATGCTTCTAATGCAATGGGTGCATCCAAATGGCAGACGATACGGAATCAGGTGCTTCCGGCATCATTTGGGGGCATTTTAACGGGGGTGATTTTGGCTTTATCAAGGGCAGTGGGAGAAACGGCACCACTTATTGTGGTGGGTGCGCTGGCTTACGTACCTTTTGCACCCAGTGGACCATTGGATGAGTTTACAGTACTGCCTATACAGATTTTCAACTGGGTTACGCGTCCCCAGCATGAATTTGTAATTAATGCAGCAGCTGCTATTATTGTATTATTGCTTATTACCTTTGCGATGAACGGTATAGCAGTATATTTGAGAAACAAGTGGCAAGAGAAAATGAATTGGTAAATAACATTACTTATGGACGTAAAATCCCAAAATCCCAAAGCAACCAAAGAAAAGACAAAGCCTAAACTTAATCCTGATACAACTGATTATAAGCTTCGGGCAAAAAATATAGATGTGTTTTATGGTGATTTTCAGGCCATAGAAAATATTAGTCTGAATATTATAGACCATTCAATCACGGCATTTATTGGTCCATCCGGTTGTGGAAAATCTACTTTTCTGCGACTTTTCAACAGGATGAATGATTATATCGACGGGTTTACAATGAATGGTGAGATCTTGTTTAACGATCAAGATATATACGATCCATCCGTAAAGGTAGAAGAACTACGAAAAAAAATCGGGATGGTCTTTCAGAAACCGAATCCGTTTCCAAAATCCATTTTTGATAATGTAGCCTATGGATTGCACATTCAGGGAATCAAGGACAAAGATTTTATTGAAGAGCGTGTAATCAAATCTCTTAAGGATGCCACCTTGTTCGATGAGGTGAAGGATAATCTGAACAAACAGGCGCTGTCACTGTCAGGCGGACAGCAGCAGCGCTTGTGTATAGCTCGTGCTCTTGCCGTTAAGCCGGATGTACTGCTCATGGACGAGCCAACCTCTGCTCTTGATCCGATTTCGACAGGAAAGATTGAAGAGTTAATAAACGAGCTTAAACAAAAATATACGATTGTTATTGTAACACATAACATGCAGCAGGCCGGTCGTGTGAGTGATAATACGGCTTTCTTGTATATGGGTCGCCTGATAGAATATGGCGACACCCAAAAGATATTTACAAATCCTGAAAAAGATCGTACGCAAAACTATATTACCGGTAGATTCGGGTAATTTTTAAAAACACTAAGATCAGCATATGGCAAATCTAGACACAGAAATCGGCCTATTAAACGATGATCTGTTGGAATTAATGTATCTCGTTAAAACCCAGCTTGAAAAGGGCAGAGAAGCTTTCATGAATTTTGATGAAGAGCTGGCCCACGAAATAACCGCTAATGAGAAAAGGGTTGATGCCCTTGAGCTAAAAATTGATCGAGACTGCGAAAATATTTTGGCCCTTTTTAATCCGGTCGCGGTTGATTTGCGCTTTGTAATTGCCTCTTTCAAGATTAACTCCGACCTGGAGCGGCTCGGTGATCACGCCAATAGCATCGCCAAATATATTCTGGATTTTGGCGGGCCTATTGATGAGGAAGTGATAAAAGAGTTTCGTATCGATGAAATGTATGAAGTTGCCATTCAGATGCTGAGCAATATTTTTAGTTCTTTTATTGCTGAGGACACCGAACTGGCCCGCAAAGTATTTGCTAAAGATAGAATATTGAATGAAATAAACAGGGAAGCTTCTGAAGCTGCAAGCCGGCTTATCCAAAAGGACAAAAATAATATTAAGGAGTACTTATATCTGTTTTCGATTATAAGAAAACTGGAGCGGGTAGGAGACTTGACCAAGAATGCCGCCGAGGAAATTATTTTTTATATCGAAGCAAAAGTTTTGAAGCACAAAAAAAATAAGAATAACGCTTCGCGGGATAAGGACAGTACCGAACAGGAATAAATACTCCTGAAATAAGGGAGTTACTTTAAAATAGATCAGCATACTAAAATCCAATGTTAATCAGCACACGTATGAGACGTATCGCACTGCTATGTCCAATTATTTTTCTTTTGGCCGCTTCCACAGTATTTGGCCAGATATCTATTGGCGAAAAAAGTAAAGTTTCTGGCAAGGCATTTGGTGATTTTTACTGGATTCCGCAAAATCATAACTCTGACCTTCAGGGTGAAAATGGATTTTGGTTTCGCCGTATTTACCTCACTTTTGAAACAAAAATCAGCGATTCTTTTTCAAGTCGTCTTCGCTTTGAAATGAACAGTGAAGGTGACTTTATCACGAATTCAAAGATGGTACCTGATGTTAAAGATGCCTACTTAAAGTGGAGCAGCGAAAATCATGCTGTTTATGCCGGTATTTCCGGTTCGCCTACATGGGGGCTGGTTGAAGATGTTTGGGGCTATCGTTCTGTGGAAAAGTCTCCGCTGGACTTACAGCGTATGGGCAGTTCCCGCGATTTTGGAGTAGCTGCAAAAGGAGAACTGGGCACTTCCTGGAACTATCATGTGATGGTAGGCAATGGAAACAGCAACCGTAATGAAATTAACCAGGGAAAGAAGGTGCTGGCTGCTCTAAGCTATGAAATAACCGAAAACATTATTCTGGAGGGCTATGGTGACTACAATGGCCTGCCAAATAACAGGGATGTTTATACCGGTCAGGTCTTTGCAGCTTATCAGGCTGATAACTTTAATGTAGGGTTGCTTTATGCACATCAGGTTCAGAAAAATTTTCAGCCGGGACAGGATTTAGACCTGGATATTGCCTCCGTGTTTACCAGTTTTGGCCTGTCTGAAAAGTTGAAAGGATTTTTTCGGGTTGACCACATGTTTGATCCGAATCCCAGAGGAGAAGGTATCGATTATATCCCATTCAGCGACCAGGCAGAGTCAACCTTTTTACTGGCAGGTGTTGATATTGCTTTAGATCCGAATGTACACCTGATGCCGAATATCGAAACGGTTGTTTATGGGGAAGATCCCCAGGGCAATACACCGAAGTCGGATATTATTCCCCGGCTGACCCTGATGTTTCAGTTTTAGCACTGACATCTACAGCAATGACAAGCTCGATTTTGGGGTTTTGCAAAGCCTTCTAAGAGAAAGTATTCATCAATTATTGGAGTGCAAAGCTACCCGGTTGCCTTCGCTGTCTTCAAAATGGCCGACAAAACCGTGTTCCCCAATACTCATCTTTTCGTTTAACACTTTTCCACCTACCTTTTTTACTCTGTTGAGTACGGCTTCAATATCATTTACAGCAAAATAAATCATAGAGCCGTCATAAGAAGGGATATAGGTGTCGGCTTTGATGAGTGTACCCGCAGCACCAAATGCTCCTTCCTCCATGGGGAACCAGGCCATTACAAAGTTATCCATTTCATTAATATCGAGTTCTACATCTAATATATTTTCATAAAAGGTTTTAGCCCGGTCCATATTTGTAACGGGGATTTCAAACCAGCTGACGGGATTTGCAGTGAGAGCCATAGTTTTCCTCATAGATAAGTTTCTGGATTAAATAAATATGAGAAAATCCTTTTTAAGATAGAAATGAAAAAAGAGGGAGGGGAAATGCAGAATGAATAGATACAAAAAAAGGCCGCTTCCCTAACGAGCGGCCTTCTTTGTTTTTAAAAAGAATGGAAATTAGATATTATCTACTCTTCCAGAATTTTTCCAGTCTTGGATTTCAAGACGAATCTCTTGTGCTTTTTTCTTCATTGCCTGAAGAGTTTTGCGAGCACGAGTACCGGCAGCTTTATTGCCTTTGTTATAGAACTTATTAATATCTGGTTCTAGTTGATCTAGTAGTTCGCTCATTTCATCATATCGGCTCATTATATAACTCCGTTTAATTAATGTTTAAACTTAAAATTCAAGCGGTGTTAAGCTAAATGCCATCACCTAATGCTCGAATCTAGGTATAAGCTGTTGACGTGTCAAGTAAAAAAAGCCCTTTTTAGTTAATAATCGTTGTTTTTATCGATTTTAAGGAAGAAATCGGTCGTTTTTTGCTGATATAAGGGCTGAGTCTTTGCTTATTTAGCTAATTTGCATAGTAGATTCGAGAGAAGGGACCTTATGAAAATGCTGAGCTGTAGTAAGATTCATCTTCTCATTAAACCGGTGAAACTCTTCAGGGATTTTGTTTTCTATAAAAGATTTTTCCAATTCTTTCCAGGCAGCCCGGTCGTTTAGTTCATTGTTTTTCATTATCTCATCTGAATCCGACCTGGAGAAAACGAACAGTTGTTCAGCAGGTAGGTTACTTCTCAAAAAGGTAGCAAGACGAGTTAATGATATCGGCTGTGGTTGGTTATGATCTCTATTCAGTACCAGTGTGGAGATCAACAGGGCCGGTTCTTCAGGCAAGCTGTTAAAATATTTCTTATCCATACTTATTTTATCATCTTGTATGCTGATAAACTCACGCTGATATCCATTGATGCCAATCGTAGAAATACCCTCATCAGCAAAAAGTGCAATGAGCCGATGATTTAAGTCCTTGATGCTCCGCACAACAGCATCTTCGCGCATTACGCCTGTTTGAATAACACGCTCGGTATACTTGCTGTCTCCGTGAATGATGATTGGACGAACCTCTTTTTGCTGTGATATGCTCTTGGCAAGCGAAGAGAGGAAAATGCCATTATCAAGGTGTTCGTAATCCAGTGCGGCAATATACTGCATGAATACTAGGAGGTTTATTTTTTCTTTAGCTTGGATGAATGAAAACTATAGGGAAGGAGGTCCGAAGTAAAGTGTTGGGAGTTTGTCCCATCGGCATGATACAGATGAACCTGCTGATCTTTCATATGCTCTACAAGAACCTGCCGGCAAGCCCCACATGGACTGCTGAATTCTCCATCTCTAGTGTGGATATGTATCGCCTTAAAGGTTTCGATACCATATGCTAGTGCTTTTGAAAGAGCAACACGTTCAGCACAAAGTCCGTAGCTCCATTCCGAACATTCAATATTCACCCCGGATATAAACCCCTGCTCTGTTTCCAGCAGAGCCGACACCGGGAAATCGGAATATATGGGTTGCGCCTGGCCTAAGAGCTCATGGAGTTTTTTGGGAGTTTGGTCAGATTTTATCTGCATCAAAATAGGGGTAAATTTGGATTCATCCAGTTCTTCCAGGTCATATATCCATAAACCATATTCTGATTTCCAAAATTCAATATTACAACTTTGCTCAGGATTGATATATGCTGCTTTGGGCTTTTCGCCCTCACTAATGCAATTAAATAGAGCACTTTGCAGTGAGTTTATAGTGAGCGGGAACGAAGCATTTTCAATTCGAACGCCCGGGAAAAATCCATCCCCCTGACTTCTTACCACGCTAATACCGGGAGTCTCTGAATAGGGTACGTAGCTATATGTTTGGAGATCTTTTAAAGTCATTATTCTGAAATTAAGGAAGATATAATGGCATCAGCAACTCGGGCTCTTACTTTACTTATATTTTTGCCATATGAGCGATGCGGGTAGGTTCGGTTGGTCAAAATGATAATAGCCATATTTCGTTCCGGATCTATCCAAATGCTGGTACCGGTAAAACCGGTATGTCCAAATGTCGATGGGCTTGCCAAAGAGCCTGCTGTACTGAAACCTTCGCTTTTGTGGTCGAAACCATATCCCCGGTCACTGATGTCAGTTTGCCGTTTGGTAAACTTAGTAATCGTTTTTGAGTTGATGTATTCTCGTCCACCATAGGTGCCTTTGCTCAACAGCATCTGTGCATAAACGGATAGGTCAAATGCATTCGAAAACAGCCCGGCATGTCCCGCTACACCATTCAGATAGTACGCCCGCTCATCATTTACTTCATCATTAATGAGCTTATTGCGATAGACCGTATCAATTTCGGTGGGCGGAATTCTATTTTTCATCCAGGAGCCAAAACGGGCGGGGTTAAAAAAGGTGGAGCTGAGTCCCAGGGGATAGTAAAACTCTTTGCGCAGATACTTATCGAGGGTAGTCCCGGTAACCTTTTCAATAATTTCTCCTAACAATATAAATCCAAGATCACTGTACACATATTTTGAGCCGGTCTTGTAGGTTAACGGTTCATTTTTAATAGCTTCAATAATCGAGATTTCGTCTTTAAGAGAATCAACATACACACGAAAGGGAGGTAGTCCGGATTCGTGCAGCAATAGATTTTTAATAGTAATATGTTTCTTTTCTCCCTGTTTGTATTCGGGAATATACTGGCTGACTTTATCATCAAGGTTAATTTTCCCTTTATCCACCAGCTTCATAGTAGCAGTGGTTGTTGCTATAACCTTTGTGAGGGAAGCCAAATCATAAATATCACCGGTCTCCACCTTTTCAGTTTTATCGTATGTTTGATACCCAAAAGCTTTTTGATAAGCAATAACGCCATCCTTAAGTACGGAGACTACTCCTCCCGGGAAGGTAGAGTCAAAAACAGCTTCCCTCATGATTTTATCAACGCGGCGCAATGAATCAACATTAAAACCTACGGTTTCAGGTTCATCAAACCGGATAGTAGTTTGAGGAAGGTCAATGCCATGTCCAATGGGATACATGCCGGGAATTTCAATAGGAAGTCTTCCGTGTATGGAGGCTCCGCCAAACAGGGCAGGTGCCGTATTTCGTATTTGGTCGCTGTTGGCAGACCATGCCAATAACTGGACATCTGTTTTCGGAAGATCATGAACTACATAAGGATTTCCGAAAGCCAGTAGTGCTTTAGGTTTGTCTGAGGGCAGCTTTTTAAGAAAGTTGAGCTGATCATTATCGAGTTGTACGGGCTGTCCCGAACGTACGTAAATGAAAGAGCCAATAATGATAAGGCTGGCATCCTGGGCATCCTTAAGCATTGCCTGTTTCTCTTCTTCACTGCTGCGGTTGTCAAAAACATGGAAATTGACATTCGGATGATAGTCACGGATTCTTCTTGCCAAATAAGAACCTGTATTGCCTGACTCATCATCTGCCACAGAAATAAGCAGTACCTCGGGAAATTTCGATGGACGAATGGGTAGGATATTATTCTTATTACGCAGTAGGGTTGTTGAACCGCGGGCTATTTCATCAGCGATTACACGATTCTTGCGTGTGTTTATTTTAGCGCTTAGTGCATCAATATCAATCTCTGTGCCTTCAAATAAGCCGTGTTGCTTCTTCCACTGAAGCAGTTTTCTAACAGACTTCTCAATCCGTGATTCAGAAATTTCCCCTGTTCTTACGGCATGTACTACTTCATTGATAGCCGTAGCCTCATCAGGGCTAAGCAGCATAAGGTCAGCACCTGCCTTCAAGGCTTTAACTACAGCGCGCCCGGGAGAAAAGTGTGAACTTATTCCACTCATTTCCAGTCCATCCGTAACCACCATGCCATCAAACCGGAGGGAGTCAATCAAAATTCTATTAAGAATTCCTTTATCAAGGGTGCCCGGCACATCAGGAGTATCACTTAGCTGTGGGAAAGAAATATGTGCACTCATGATACTTTGAAGCCCATTTTGGATAGCCGACTTAAAGGGCACTAATTCAACAGAATCAAGCCGGGAATAATTGTAATCAATGACCGGGAGTGAAATATGAGAATCGGTGCCGGTATCGCCGTGACCCGGAAAATGCTTGGCGGTAGCAACAAGCCCTTCAGATTCTACACCTTCTATAAAACGATTGCCATATGTTGCCACCATCTGTGGATTTCCCGAAAATGCCCGGACATTAATAACAGGATTATTCGGATTGTTGTTAATATCCAATACCGGGGCAAAGATCTGATGTACCCCCACAGCTTTGGCTTCTTGTGCCGTAATTTTTCCCATCCAGTAGGCGTAATCAGGGTTTTGCGTAGCAGCTACACCCATGGCAGGTGTAAATCGCGTGGTACCGCTGATGCGCATTGCGGCTCCATATTCCATATCCTGGGTAATCCAAAGCGGTATCTTACTGATTCTTTGGAGTTTGTTAATTAATACCGACTGACCATAAATATTACCATTAAAAAAGATAAGTCCGCCAACATGGTTTTCTTTGATCTGAGTAATTAATTCCTGGTAGGCTTCGTCATCATTGCTTTTGTAATATCCATAGGCATCTACAAAAAACAGCTGTCCTATCTTTTCACGCAGCGTCATGCCGACAATCATCCGATCGATATCTATTGGCGAGCTTAGTTTCTCTATCTTCTCGGGGGGGCTTGCTTTGGTAAGTTTTTGGGTAGAGTCTTTCTCAATATTTGCAAGCACACTTTCCTGCTCAATACCTTGCTTAGGTTGTTTAGCCGTTTTTTTAGAGGAAGAACATGTTTGCAGAAAAAGGGCAAATCCCAAGATCAACAAGAGGGTATTATATTTTTTCCAGTGGTAGCAATTGCTTGTCATCAACAAAATTTTTCAATTTAAACTGTCTGATTTTAACCTGCTGAAACCGATTGTAATAAACGATAACATAATTGTATCAGCAAGTGGAATCAACGGCTTGGGGATTGCAAAATTATGATGCTTTATTTGGTTGGTACAAATTTCATGGTGCGGTATTGGTTTTCATTGAAGAATGAGCTGTCTTGGTAGATAAATTTATATTGCCCATTTAGCCAGCTGTCCGTTTGATCACCATAATATTCAGATAGCGGATTACCGGACTGCCCGGTTGGCATGATCGAGAGGGATTGACTCATGTCTGATAAATCAATGATACGACGTATAGAAGCACCAAGAATCATTTTGTAAGGCTCATTCCAGAGGTATTCTCCATTGTTGATGCTCATGTGATGTCCCCGGGCAGGATAAGGCCCTTTGCTGAGCAGATGGTTCACAATCAGTTTTAATGAGGCAGAGGCATTAGAGTCTGAGGCAGCTTGACCAAATAACGGTGGTTCAATAGTGAGGGTATGAAGTTTTTCCCATCTCCATTCAAAAGGCTCAGAACCGAATTTTTCGTTTAAAAAGCTCAGTGCTTCATTCATACTTTGAACAATAATTTCATTTTCTGTTTCTGTAGAATCTGTAGTTACATTATCGAAGAATGAGCTGCCGTCCTCTAAAAAGCGAAGCATTGCACGCGTTGGTTGAGAAGTAAAACGAATAAAATTATTGTACACCTCTTTGCCCATTTCATCTCCCAGTGTGTTTCGGGTAAATCGAAGCAGGAAGACATCCATAATGGAGGCCGCAGTTTCCGAAGTTTCATATCGAAAATCCCAGTTTTCCAGGTAGGAAATGGCTGTTGAAAATTGACCCGGGTTCTCTTTAAGCACAGGCAGAATATATGCGGTCATTTTTGAAGCGTAGTCAGAATACGAATCATTTTGCATTACCTGAAAAGCCTCGGAGGTGAGGATATTGTTATCATTCATATACTGGGTGATGCGATTGTATCGCGAATCGGGTTCCCAGTAAACAGAAATATAGTAGGGATAGTTGCTTGGCGCAGTGGGATTGTTGGCGTTGGCCACCCAGCCTTTATCCGGGTTGATGGTATGAGGTAATTCCTCAAATGGGATATATCCCTGCCAGTCTTGTGATGGATTCCATCCTGTTCGAATAAGGATGGGGTTTCCTGATCGAATGGGGATATTGCCCAGAGAAAATCGTGCAATGTTTCCGGCGGTGTCGGCATAGACAAGATTTTGTCCCGGAGCTTTAAAGTTTTGGGCCGCTTCCTGAAATTCATCCATTGATGTAGCCCAGCCCATATCAATGAGGGCTCCAAACTCATTACTGACTTCATGCCCGGTCCATTGCATGGTAATAACCTGGTTGTTGAATTCGTCCGGCAGGTCATAGGCATCAGAAATTACCGGACCGTGTTTGGTAAGCCGACGTGTAAAGGTAGTGTCGTCTTCGTTCTTCACTTTAATGACTTCACGTTGAACCGTAAAGGATTCATGGATAGGTTCTCCGGCAAGATAGTCAAGCACATATTCTGTAGAATCCTGAGGATTTACTGCTTCCTGGAAGAAATCGGTATCATCAAGCATAATATTGGTCAGCGACCATGTAAGAGCATCATTTTGGCCTAATATCACGGCTGGAGCTCCTGCAATAGTGGCCCCCGAAAGATTGCGGCCGGACAAGTTAAGGTGAACTTCATACCATTTACCGGGCATGTTAAGCCCCAAATGAGGATCACCGGCCAGCAGTGGATAATCGGTATCTGTTTTGGATGAATCTACTGCCCAGGCATTACTGCCTACATGGCTTCCCTGACTACCCATTAATTTTCTGAGCTTTTCGTTAGTTGCTAAGAATGGGGTCAGTTTTTTCAATAAATTAGTATTGGGCTGGGGCTGGAGGCCCGTATATAGTTTGTCATTAGGGAAAAGCTCTCTGAATTTTCGTTCTGACAATAGTTGATTCAATACATTGTAGTTCAGCTCCACTTTCCAGGCAATATTAAGCTCCCACGCCATTAGTCTTGCCAGGGCGATGGAGTGGGTGGTGGTCCATGTAATAGGCTCCATATCTGCCAGCGCAAACTGTATGGGTAAGTCACGCTTATTATTTTGAATGTAGTTGTTAACCCCATCTGCATAAGCCTGCAGTATTTTTTTATTCTCATCAGTGAGACTTGCTTCAATTTTTTTAGCTGTTCTCCAGAACCCAATGGTTCGCTGATGTTGGTCAAACTCGATCAGTTCTTTCCCAAAAAATTCAGCAAAACGTCCTTGTGCAGCAATTTGTGTTAGATTCATCTGCCATAGCCGATCCTGGGCATGAACATACCCCAATGCATAATACAAGTCAGACTCATTTGAGGCATAAATATGTGGTACTCCAAATGAATCCCAGTGTATGTTAACTTCTTCATTTAGTTTCTGGTGGCTAATCCTTGTATCATAGTCGGGCAGTGGACGATAAAATGTCCAGTAAAAGGCAATGCCCGCGATTCCTGTAATCACAATCAGGATAAGCAGTAGAATTCTCAGAAGCGACTTCATGTGCAGCTAAATGTTTAAATAAAAAGTTGGTGGAATGTACAAAACTTGAAACGTATTTATATAGTCTTTACAGATTGAAAAAACCAATTAAAATCGATACTCTCACTCAATACAAATTTAAGAAAGCAAAACTCAAATTTATTTATGGATATTAAAAAAGTAGCAGTTATTGGCGGTGGCACTATGGGAAATGGAATCGCCCATGTATTTGCCATGCATGGCATTCCGGTAAATCTTGTAGAAACCAAACAAGAGCTTGCTGAGAAAGCGCTGAGCACTATCGACAAAAACCTTGAAAGAATGGTTCAAAAAGAGAAAATCGAAGCAGCGCAAAAAGTTCAGGCTTTGGAAAGTATTGCCACCTTTACTGATGCAGCAGAAGGGGTTACTGATGTAGATTTAGTAGTAGAGGCTATTCCTGAAAACTTTAAGCTTAAGAAAAAAGTCTTTGCAACTATTGATGAGGCGGCTCCTGAAAAAGCTATTTTAGCTTCTAATACCTCTTCGATTTCTATTACCAAGCTGGCAGCTACCACTTCTCGTCCACAGAAATTTATCGGCATGCACTTTTTTAATCCTGTGCCCGTAATGAAGCTGGTGGAGATTGTAAAAGGCCTTGAAACGGATGATGAAACTTATGAAGTGATTGAAAAAACTTCACGCTTGTTGAATAAAACGCCTGTTCCCGTTGAAGACTATCCCGGCTTTGTTTCCAACCGTGTGCTCATGCCCATGATTAATGAGGCTATCTACTGTGTACATGAAGGCGTAGCGACTCCGGAAAATGTAGATTCTGTTATGAAGCTGGGTATGGCGCATCCAATGGGCCCATTACGACTGGCCGATTTTATTGGACTGGATGTCTGTCTGGATATCCTGAATGTATTGTATGAAGGGTTTAAAGATCCCAAATATCGTCCATGTCCACTGCTGGTTAAAATGGTAGATGCCGGAAAGCTGGGTGATAAAACAGGCGAAGGATTCTATAAGCATGACTAATCCGGTTTACACAATAAAAGCTTGTTAAATTGTGAAAGGCAGTTTCCAAATGGAGACTGCCTTTTTTATTATCAAAGAAAGTAGTCACTTAAAGCAATTACTGTTAAAGATGTCTGATATATCTATTCCTACACTTGACGAGATTCGCAATGCCCGGGAAAAGCTGGGTGATAAAGTTCGTTATACACCCGTTTGGCAATGGAAAAGTGACGTGGTTACTGATGTTTTTGGGCAAGGCACCGAGCTTTTTCTAAAGCTGGAGTTATTTCAGTATGGGGGCAGCTTTAAGGCACGAGGCACTCTTATCAACATGTTTGATTTATCGGATGAGGAGCTTTCACGTGGGGTGACAGCGGTAAGTGCCGGCAATCATGCTATCTCGGTAGCCTATGGCGCAAAAACGCTTAATACAACAGCAAAAGTGGTTATGCCTAAGTCAGCGAATGCTGCAAAAGTAGATCGTTGTAAATCAATGGGAGCTGAAGTAGTTTTGGTAGAAAATGTGCATGAAGCTTTTGAAAAAGTAAAAGAAATTGAAAAAGAAGAAGGAAGAAGTTTTATTCACCCGTTTGAAGGTCCACAGACAGCACTGGGTACGGCAACCGTTGGCCTTGAACTTTTTGAGCAGGTAGAAAATCTTGATGCTGTCATTGTTCCAATTGGTGGCGGTGGACTTATGGCAGGTATCGCAGCCTGTATGAAACAATTGAATCCGGATGTTCAAATGATTGGAGTTGAGCCTGAAGGAGCGGACAGCATGAGCCGAAGTTTTGAATCCGGCAAACCTGAAGAAATTGAAAAGGTTGATACTATTGCTGATAGTCTGGGTGCTCCGCATGCTGCTCCTTACAGCTTTGGACTTTGTCAAAAATTTGTGGATAAGCTTGTACGCGTATCAGATAGAGAAATGGCAGAAACCATGAAGCTCTTATTTAATGATATGAAACTAGCTGTTGAACCGGCGGGAGCATCGGCAACGGCTGCATTGAGATATCACCTTCCTGAGCTAAAAGGTAAACAAGTAGGGATTATTGTTTGCGGCACCAACATTGATGTTAATACCTATTATAAGAACATTACCGAAAACACGTAGCCATGATTGACCTCAGGAGCGATACCGTTACCAGCCCAACGACCGGAATGCTTAAAGCAATGACTGATGCGAATGTGGGGGATGATGTGTTTGGTGAAGATCCGACAGTGAATGCTTTTCAAGAGAAGATAGCTGCTATGTTTGGTATGGAAGCCGGGCTGTTTGTGCCCAGTGGGGTGATGAGCAATCAGCTGGCATTAAAAGTATTGACCAACCCGGGTGAGGAAGTCATCATTGACCATAAAGGACATATATTCAATTATGAAACTTCAGCAGCTTCCCTGATTTCAGGAGTGCAGATTCATCCGGTTGAGGGAACCAAGGGCAAACTGAATCCCGATCTCATACAGTCAGCCATGAGAGGGGGTAATGACTGGGAGCCATTGCCCAGTGTCGTTGTGGTAGAGAACACCACCAACAAGGGAGGAGGGACTTGTTATTCTAAAGAAGAGTTAGCCCGAATAAAACAAAAAGCAGATGAGCTTGATTTGGGACTGCATCTTGATGGTGCTCGTATTTGGAATGCTATTGTTGCTACCGGAATAGATCCTGATTTTTTTGGTACTGTAGCCGATACTATAACCGTCAGTTTTAGTAAAGGGCTGGGTGCTCCTGTAGGATCAATGCTGTTGTCATCAAATAAAAATATTACCAAGGCCCGGCGTTTTCGAAAGATGCTGGGCGGAGGGATGCGCCAGGTTGGGATTTTGGCTGCCGCCGCTGATTATGCTGTAGAAAATCATTTTTCCTTGCTAAAAGAAGATCACCGAAGAGCAAAAGAGCTAGCACATGCTATTAATGAGTGCGAAGGACTAACCATTGATTTGGAATCGGTAGAATCCAATATCATTATTTTTAAGGTAGACAATGGTGAAGTGGATAGTGCTCTAACGCAGCTTGAAGATCAAGGCGTGCGTATGGTACCATTCGGGTCAGGTAATATCAGAGCAACAATGCATTTTCAAGTTACAGACGCAGATCTTAAAATAGCTCAAAAGGCAATTAAGCATATCTTTGGGTAATCAATCTATCTTCATCTTCCTTCATAAAAATTGTAATGAAGGCTTATCATCAGAATAAGCAAATTACTGGCGGGACTCATCATTGGTATGTGACTGGAAAAGCGCATTATCTCTCTCAACAACGGGCATGTCGTATATCGCATAATGCCCAAACTGGAATTTGTTATTTATAAACGGGGCAATAGCTTGAAAAAACTTGTTTAACCAGCCTGCAGACTGGTTTTTTTTGAGTTCTTCACGATAAGCTTCAACAGCAATATCCAGGTAATACTGTCCTTTGAACGGGATTTGGTAATAGGGGTTTTCTTCGGGCACTTCAAACACTCCGCTTTGAGGCAGGTAAACCGATCCGGTCTGGCGTTCAGAATGTGGCTTTGTTTTAAAACCTTCCGGCTTTGGATTTATAAAGAAGCTGCGTTTGGTTGAGTCAGCTTCCTGGGCAAATGAAGCAATAGAAATGCTACTTAGCACGGCTGCTGTAAGGCTCAGAAATAATAGTTTTTTTAAAAGTTTCAAATTTTCCAATTTATGTTAATGCCTTCATTATGCCAAAAGCAGAGTCTATAACGCTTCGATAATATTTTTATTGAACAGCTTTAATTGAATCTGATAAAGTATTTGCCAGCAGATCTATTTCCTGACTGGAAATTATCAGCGGTGGAACCAGGCGCATCACATTACCGTGAGTGCAGTTTGAAAGCACGCCACGCTGCAGCATTTCTTCAACAACAGGGCGGCCCGGAAATGATAACTCAACTCCTATCATCAGGCCTTTACCGCGAATATCATGAATACAGTCCAGGCCCTTGGTCTTTTCCCTAATTTGGTTAATCAGGTAACTGCCTTTTTTTGAAGCTTCATCTGGAAGGTTATCTTCTCTTATTGTTTGTAAAGCAGCAAAAGCTGCAGCACAGGCCAGGGGATTACCTCCATAAGTGGTACCGTGGTCACCATGTTTCATTGCTGAAGCTACAGATTCTTTGGCCATCATTGCGCCAACCGGAAATCCTCCTCCCATAGCTTTGGCACAGCTTATGATATCCGGCTCAAGTTCAAAATGTTCAAAGCCAAACATCTTGCCCGTACGGCCCATCCCGGTCTGTACCTCATCAATGATGAGAAGCGTATTATGCTGTCTGCAGAGCTCTTGTACTTTGTCTGCAAACTCCGGGCTGACAATATGCAAGCCACCTGATCCCTGAATGGGCTCAAGAATTAAAGCCAATGGATTTTGTTCAAATGCTTTTTCCAGCGCTTGAATATCATTCATTGGGATTTCCATAAAACCGGAAAGAAGGGGGTCATAACCCTTGGAATACTTTTCCATTCCCATCGAAATAGTTGCCATTGTACGGCCATGAAAGGCATTATCCATGGTGATAACGGGACCCTGTTTTTTATTAACCTTGCCATATTTTCGTGCCAGTTTTAAGGCAGCTTCAATAGATTCAGCTCCGCTATTGCACAAGAATACACGATCCAACCCAGATACTTTAGCAAGAAGTTCAACAAGCCGGGCTTGCGGTTCGCTATAATAGAAATTAGAAATATGCATAAGCTTTTCAGCTTGTTCCTGAATAGCTTTTACTACATTAGGATGGCAATGTCCGATACTGTTAACAGCTATACCGGCCAGTGCATCCAGGTATTCATTTCCATCATCATCCCACACACGGGTTCCTTTTCCTTTTACCAGGGTAATTGGAAATCGATTGTAAACATCAAGATGATAGCGGTTGGTAATTTCTTGCGGGTCCACTTCTGTTTTCTATGATTTTAATTCTATATTTCGGCTCAAAAATAACCACAAAGCATAACTTTACCATATGGAATTTGATTTAGCTAAAGTTCATGATGCTGCAATTAAGATTGCCAAAATGGGTGGGGACCATACTCTCAATTATTTTAACAAAAATGTTGAAGTACAGCGAAAGGATGATGATTCTCCGGTTACTATAGCCGATCAACAGGCCGAAGAAGTCATGCGCAAAGAAATTGAAAGACTATTCCCCAATCATGGAATTCTTGGTGAAGAACATGGAAAAACCAATGAAGAAAGTTCTGTGCAGTGGATTTTGGATCCCATTGATGGTACCAAGTCATTTATTCACGGTGTACCACTTTATACTACATTAGTTGGGGTTTTAGTTGATGAAAAGCCTGTGACAGGGGTTATCTATGCCCCGGCACTTGGTGAGCTTTGTGATGCTGCTAAAGGCAAAGGCACACGATTGAATGGGAAGCCTTGTTCTGTCCGGCCATGTGATTCGTTGGATGAGGCCACATTTCTTTCTACGGATGCAACTACTTCTTCAGAGTTTGGGTTCGGCAATGAATTCCAGGCGTTATTGGACAAAACAAGAATTAACCGAACCTGGGGCGATGCATATGGACACATGCTGGTAGCTACCGGACGGGCAGATATCATGTTCGATCCCGTTTTGAATATCTGGGATGCAGCTCCGTTACTTAACATAATGCAGGAAGCCGGCGGTATTTTCTGTGATGTACACGGAAAAGAAACTATTCATACCGGCAATGGTATTTCATGCAGCAAAGAATTGCTTTCTGATGTCCTGGGAGTTTTCTCTTCATGAAACATTTGAAGATGGCTGAGGTTTAGCTACAAAAAAGTTTCCGGGTAGATCATGGATTCTTATTTTAAAGTATTGAAAAGGAAGGACAACCAAATAAATCAATTTATGCTTGGCAGGTTTTTAAAATCAGTTTTAACAATTGTCTTAGTTTTTGCAGTCGGTATTTCAACTCTTAAAGCCCAGCAGTTCGACTATCAAAAATATCCAACGCTGAGCATTGATATTATCAGCTTAAACTTAGACCTGGATGTAAATCCGGAAGATTATAGTTTGGTTGGTTCTGCTAACTATGAACTAAAGTCCAAAATAGCAGGATTGGATTCATTGATAATGCATGCCGCACATATGGAAATAAAGAATGTGTCGGTTAATGAAGAATCAGTGGAATTCAGACTGCACAACGACTCCCTGTTTATACCGTTGGCAGATTCATCTGCGGCAGGAGAATCTTTCGATGTGGTGATTGATTATAGCTCATCACCAAAGTTTGGCATACTTAAGAACGAAAGCGGTACGCTTTGGACATCGTTAGTTCCCAAAAGTACACGCCATTGGCTGCCCACTATTGATCATCCAAGAGTTACATTTGTCAGCACTATGAATATTACGGTGCCATCCGGGTATCGTCTGGTTGCCACCGGAAGTAAAACCGGTGAAGAAATTAATGACGTTAATTCGGTTACTTATACTTTTAAGACTGGAAATGAAGTCCCGGCTACGGCACTGTCTTTTGCAGCTGGCAAATTCAAAAGCAGAGAAACTTCTTTTGGGATAAAAAACATTACCCTAAATATTGAAGAGAACCTGCTGGCTGATGAAGAGCAACAAGAACTGCTTGAGCGAAGCTATCAAATTTTAAAGGAGACGGAACGGTATTTAGGGATGGAGTTTCCTTTTGAACAACTAAATATAGCAGTACTTAAAGACCATAGCTGGGAGCCGATTTCATGGGGAGCCGGGATATTATTTTTATATAAGAACCAAGGCAGTTTGGAAGCACAACTGCATCGCGGTATCTATGCGCAATGGTTTGGAGTGCATCAACGACCGGAGCAGTGGTCAGATGCCGATTTCTATCCATTAATAAACTCCGGACTGCATTTTCAGTTAACGGATAAGAGAATGCCTCTGGGAATCACCGATTCACCCAAAACCTCTTTTAAGACAACCTATGATCATTATGGGGCAGATGCCTGGAACTTATGGCAACGAAATTTTGAAAAAAACATTGATCTGAATTGGAGAATAACAGTTTTAAACAGTATCCGGAAAATTGCCAGATGGGAGGGCGGGGTTTACTCATCAACAGACTATGCTACCTATTGGTATGAACAAAATGGTCAGCCGTATTTCAAACTGCCCTCTTTTCAGAAAAGAAATAGCTCCTCAACCCAATCAGATTCGATTAGTTATCGAGTTGATTATACGCTGGACGAGCAGGAAGGAAAATTGAAGCTGACCTTCACTGCGAAGCAAGGTATAGTTAAAGAACTGATTACGTTACCTTTTGTTATCGTTTCGGCAAATTCAAGGGACACTTCTGAAGTCACATTCACCGGGCAGAAGGATTCGGTACTTGTTAATGTGCCAACACTTGCAGAGACAGCTTATATTGATTCTTCTGTTAAGCCGAATATTGATTTGGATCAATACAAACCGGCATCGTATTTAATTTATGAAGTGCGAAATGGAGCAACTGTTTCACAAAGAGCAGAAGCAGCGGGAAAGCTGGGTTCCCACTCAGATAATCCCGACCTACAGTTGGCTATCCGTGATATCCTAAATCAAGAACTGGAACCAGCGGTGCAAGCTGCACTCTTGCGTTCTTTTGCTCAAGTTACAGATGGGGCCAGCGGTACAGAGCAAGTTTTTCTGGATGAGATAAACAGTCCCCATGATCAGGTTCGTTTAGCAGCTCTGATGGCATTGCAGAACTATCCGGAAAATGAAACCGCTGTATCCTCTATTCGATCTTTTGCAACGGGAGCATCTTCTTTAAAAGACTTTAAAAATGCTGCCAATGTTTATAGTAGTATAGCTGATACAACTACTTTTAAAAGTTTTGTAAATACGATAGTTCAACAGGATACTGCCGGATTTAAAGCTGTTTATGCTATTCAGGAGTTAGCCAATATGGGTGTTACAGATCAGGCAGTAACTTTGGCAGAATACTACCTATCTGATGTGTATGATTATAGCATTCGCGCTTCAGCTTTAGCAGTATTAATTCAGCATGACAAGGTTACCGAAGACTGGAGAAGCAGGGCAGAAGAGCTGCTTAATGATACAGACCCGCGCATTCGTTTTCTTACTGTAGTTGGCTTGCCAAATATTCCAGGCTTAAACATCACTGAAGTTCTTTCAGCACATATTCAGGATGAATACGATGCCCGGGTGCATAAAGCGATGGAACAGGTTTTAAACGGAAACTAAACCTACTGCCGGATCCATTTTGCAATTTCTTTGAACGACGCCTTTTTGCCATACATCAAAATACCGGTCTTATAAATTTTGGCTGCCAATGCCAGGCACCCAAGAAAGGTTCCGATCATTAATAAAATAGAAAGGCCTATTTCCCAAAATGGTACATCGGTGATCGGAATGCGGGCGATCATCAATATGGGACTAAAAAACGGGATGATAGAGCTAATCACTGAAAATAGAGAATCCGGATCGGTGGCAACCTTTGGGAGCATGACGATAGCAAGGATAACAGGGATAGTAACCGGTATCATCAGCTGTTGGGTATCGGCTTCAGAATCAACGGCAGAACCTACAGCAGCTAATATTGCACTGTAGATAAGATAACCCAGCAAAAAGAATAGGATAAAGTAAATACCTACATCAATACCAATTGCTGAAAAGTCAGGTATGTTAAAAGCTTCTGCTGCTGTTTGACCAGCTTCCAGAGAAGCAGGATCTATAAACATGCCGGCCAGGGGACCAATAAAGGCCATAATTCCGGCACCGGCAATTACCCATATCACAAATTGGGTAACGCCAAGTGCGCCTATACCCAGCACTTTGCCAAGTAGCAACTCGAATGGTTTAACAGATGATACTACAATTTCTACAATACGATTGGTTTTTTCTTCAACGACACTGCGCATCACATAGCTTCCATAACCAAAGATAGCGGCGTAAATGATGAATGCCATTACGTAGCCAAAGGCAAAGAGCACAAAGGTGTTAGATTCTTCTTCTTCACCCTCAGCTGTTAGTTTTCGAGTCTTCAGGTTTGGCCTGGTCTCTAAAATGGCCATAATCTCTTTGGAGGCTTGGGCCCGTTCCAGACGCACCTCTCGAATAACAGATTGAATATCATCAGTAATATCGCCGACCAGAGAAATTCCTCCTCCTCCACTATAGATAAGCTCAAACTCTTCACCCGAGGTAATGCCTTCCTCAGTTATGACAATATATCCCTCAATTTCTTTTTTGGTAATAGCAGTGCGCAACTCTTCAATAGACCGACCCTGAGATTCTACATAGCGTACAGAATCTATCTCCGCCAGACGGGGATAAACCTGGTTGGTTTCATCTTTAATTACAATTTCATAGGCGGTATCGGATTCCATAAGTTGCAGTAGAACGGGAGCTGCAAGCACGGCAAGCAAGCCGATAGGGATGAGAATCGTGGTAATAATAAATGCCTTGGTGCGAACCCTTGTAAGGTATTCTCGCTTAATAATGATGAACAATTTTCGAAGATCAAACATAGTTTCTAGCCCAGCTCTTTAGGATTGATATTGTCTTCTCCTACAGTGGAGATAAATATTTCGGTCAGTGATGGTTCTACACGTTCAAACTTGTAGATTTCAGTCGATTGCATCGCGTGCTTCAAAATAGATTGCATATCCTGATCATCTTTCACACGGATTTCAGCAAAATTTGCAGAACGGTTGTTAATGCGAACACCGTCAAGATCGTCCAGGAATCCGGGATCGCCCTGAAACTCAATGTTGATGGTGTTCTTCCCAAACTTTTTCTTAATTTCTCTCAGATCACCTTTCAATACCGCTTTACCATTGTTGAAAAGACAGATGTCATCGCACATCTGTTCAACCTGTTCCATGCGGTGAGTGGAAAACAAGATGGTTTTATCTTTGTCGCGCAGTTCAATCACAATCTCTTTGAGCATTTCACTATTAATAGGATCAAGTCCACTGAAGGGCTCATCAAAAATGTAGATGTCGGGATCATGAGCGATAGTGGCAATGAACTGCACTTTCTGAGACATTCCTTTGGAAAGTTCATTAATTTCTTTGTTGTACCAATCGGCGGCCTGAAAACGATCAAGCCAATATTTTATAGCTTTATCTGCTTCGGCAGCAGTTAATCCTTTCAGCTGAGAAAGATACATAAGCTGTTCGCCCACTTTCATTTTCTTGTAAAGGCCCCGCTCCTCGGGCATATATCCAACCATCTTCTGGGTCTCAGGACTGGCTTCAATACCGTTAATAGTTATTGATCCGGAATCAGGAATGAGAATGTGATTAATCATGCGAATGGCGGTCGTTTTACCTGCTCCGTTAGGCCCAAGCAAGTCCAAAGATACGCCCCTTGGGCACTTCAAAGCTTACGTTGTTGACAGCCTGAGTTTCCCCAAACGATTTGTTGATCCCGTTAACTTCTATTACTGGCATATCATCTCTTTGATTTCGATTAATTGCTGAACATATCATTTTCAAAAGAAGAAAGAAAGACTTTTACTTTAAAGTTTTCTTACTTCCACTTAATAAAATAGGGTTTTGCAAAACCCAAAAAATCGAGCTTGTCATTGCGAGGAGCACAGCGACGAAGCAATCTCCCTTTGGGTGCTTGTTACTCTGAGATTGCGTCACTTCGCTCATTACACTCGCTCCGTTCGCAATGACAGCCTTTTTGTCTTGGTTCACACTTCATACGCGATGACCGTTAGGTTTTGCAAAGGTCTCTAAAAGGATTACCGTTACGTGCTATATTTTTGTTAGTTACATTGTGGGCCGTAAAAATTACAGTATCTTTTAACATGGATATTTTACACATAAGTGCTGAGTGTTTTCCTGCTGCCAAAGTGGGTGGGCTGGCTGATGTAGTTGGTGCTTTGCCCAAGTACCTAAATCGTCAGGGAGTACATGCTTCGGTAATAATGCCTAAGTATGCTACTGACTGGATTCAAGCTCACAATTTTACCACTGTCTTCGAGGGAGAAGCAAATATTGGTAGAGAAACAATTGGATATGCTATTCAGGTGTTAGAAGGCAACGAGATGGGCTTCCCGTTATTTGTGGTTAATATCCCTGACTTTTTTGAGAGACCGGGCATTTATGTTGACCCTTTTACCGGTTCAGGTTATTGGGATGAACTGGAGCGCTTTCTCAGTTTTCAGGTAGCGGTACTGGATTGGATTCTCTCAAAGGAAGATAAACCTGACCTGGTCCATTGTCATGATCATCATACAGCGTTAATTCCTTTTATGATGACTGAGTGCTTTAAATATGATGAGCTAAAGGCAGTTCCTACGGTCCTGACCATCCACAATGCGAATTATCACGGTACATATGATTTTACCAAGGGGCAACTGCTGCCGGATTTCAACCTGCAAAAAGCCGGACTGCTGGAGTGGAATGAAAAACTTAATAGCCTTGCAGCCGGCCTCAAGTGTGCATGGCAGATAACCACTGTTTCTGAGACGTATATGAAAGAGCTTGCTGAAAACAGCAACGGGTTAGAATTGCTGTTTCAAAGTGAAAAGCAGAAATCTATGGGTATTATCAACGGCATTGATATTGAAGTGTGGAATCCCGAAACGGATTCTTATTTAGATCATCATTATTCTATACAAACTCGGACAGATGGAAAGGCAGCAAATAAAAAAGAATTGTGTGCTCGGTTTGAACTGAATCCAGCATATCCCACTGTTTCGTTTATTGGTCGATTGGTACATCAAAAAGGAGCAGATCTGCTGCCGGATGTATTCAAACAATTTTTTGCCGTTGGAAAAGAAGTCAACTTTATCGTGCTTGGCTCCGGTGATCCTGCACTCCATGAGCGTTTTCATCAAATGAATGAAGAGTACGTGGGATTTTTTGACGCTACTCTGGACTATAACGAAGAGCTGGCGCATCACATTTATGCCGGTAGCGACTTTATGGTTATACCCTCGCGGTTCGAACCCTGTGGTTTGAATCAAATGTATTCTATGAGGTACGGAACTATTCCCATTGTAAGAAATGTAGGGGGACTTAAGGATACAGTAGTTGATATCAATGAGGAAGGAGGCTATGGGTTTGTCTTTGAAGAATTTTCTGTAGAAGCTGCGTTTGAGGCGGTAGAACGAGCCCTGAATCTTTATGAAAACGGCAAAAGAATGGATCGGTTAAGAAAACGAATCATGGAATTGAATTTTTCGTGGAATGCTTCTGCAAAGCAGTACATTTCAATGTATAATGAAGTATTGGACAAAAAGTGATGTCAATTATGGATATACGAGATTCTACTATTGCGGTAATTCTGGGTGGAGGACAGGGAACACGACTTTTCCCTCTTACCAAATTACGCTCTAAACCTGCAGTACCTATTGCCGGAAAATATCGCCTGGTAGATATTCCTATCTCTAACTGCCTGAACTCGGACCTGCGTCGTATCTATGTACTGACTCAATTCAATTCGGCTTCCCTCAACCGGCATATAAAAAACACCTATAACTTTGATGCCTTTAGCAGTGGTTTTGTAGATATCCTGGCTGCCGAACAGACCCCAAAGAGTAAGGATTGGTATCAAGGCACAGCTGATGCTGTCCGCCAGTCGCTGCATCATATGGCCAATCACAAGCACGAACATGTGTTGATTCTATCCGGAGACCAGCTTTACCAAATGGACTATCATGATATACTAGACAAGCACATTAAGAGCGGGGCAGACCTTACGGTTTCCAATATCCCGGTCACAGCTGATCAAGCTCCTGATTTTGGTATCATGCAGACCGGGATTGATGGGGGTATTAAACGTTTTATTGAGAAGCCTGCACCTGATGTCTTGGATGAATGGAAATCCGATACAACACGCGACCTCAGTGAAGAAGGACGTGATTACCTGGCTTCGATGGGGATTTATGTTTTTAAGAAAGAGGCGCTGGCACGGCTTTTTGATAACAATCCCGATGCTACAGATTTTGGCAAAGAGTTGATTCCTCATGCCATCTCAGCTGATTTTAAGGTAAGCAGCTATGAGTTTGACGGCTACTGGACTGATATCGGAACCATAAAATCATTCTTTGAAGCAAACTTGCGTCTTACGGATGATCTGCCGCCTTTCAATCTGTATGACAATGAGCAGTTTGTTTATACCCGGGCTCGGCTGCTTCCTGCCTCTAAACTTTCGGGTACTACTTTTGATCACTCGGTATTGGCAGAGGGTTGCCTCATTGAAGCAAGCAGAATTGAGCGCTCGGTCATTGGAATTCGTTCGCGTATTGGAAAAGGCACAACTGTAGAGCATTCCATTATTATGGGTAATGATGTGTTTCAATCCAGGGAAGAGCTGGATGCCGGCACGGCAGAAATGCCCGCAATGGGCATTGGAGAAGGCTGTTTTATCAGTAATGCCATCATTGATAAGAATTGCAAAATTGGTAATAACGTCCGTATTAACGGGGGTGATCACTTGGAAGACGGTGATTATGGTTCTTATCATGTAGTGGATGGTATTGTGATTGTCCCCAAAAACTCAATGATCGAAGATGGTGAGCATATTTAACTGTTAACTATCCTGAATTTCTTCCAGCTTGCCCATGGCTCGTTCCTGAAGGTTATCAAAGATCTCTTTGGAGATATCACCTACCGTATATTTTAGATGCAGCCAGATAACATAGGTGGCCATCACATCTTCATAACAGTAGTGCTCAATTTTCTCCAGTTCACCGTTTTGATACATTTCCAGCACTTCATTGCCGGCACCGGTTTGTTTAAAAGGGATATCAATGAGCAGTCCCAGGTGTTTGAGCTTGGGCCATGAGCTGGCACCGTAATTGCTGAACTCATCAACCAGGTCTACGTTGTGCTTGCCATAGCGGTAGCGTATTTCATAGTCATTCATTCGTACCGGCATTTGCAGACCGTGTTTCATGGCGCGATAGGTGATGACAGGGATGTCAAACCCGCGCCCATTATGGTGAATCAATCCAAAGTCTTTATAGGTGCTTAGCGCATCAAAAAGCTGGTTGAGGCCTTCTACTTCATCTTCACCATGCCAGGAATGCTTCTTTTTGGGCACCCCGTTATTTTCAATCCACAGCCCCACCCAGGAAACCATACGATGATACATGGGAGGCAGAAATCCGGATTTATTGCGAGCAAGATCTTCACTGGCCTGCAGCATCATAGCATCCTGATCATCTTCAGGTTCGTCAAGAACCGAACGTACAAATTCAAAATCAGGAATGGTCTCAATATCAAATACAAAAAACATAATTACTCCGTCAGTTCACCGACTAAATTTTGTTGAAACAGTGCTTTAATCTCATCCATTGAGCTGTAATTTGCAAGTAAATGCATCATTTTAGTGAGAGCAGTTTCCGTAGTCATATCTTTTGCACTGAGGGCTCCCAGTTTCTGGGCTTGTCTGCCGCTTTTATATTTGCTGAGATCTACTGAATCAAAATCAGCCTGTGAAGTGATAATAAGTAACATGCCATTGTTTATGCACTTCTTGAAAAAGGGAAGGAGACTCTGTTCTCCTTTGAGAGGAAAGTTGCCGCTGCCAAAAGCTTCAACAATTAATACTTTCGTTGAGAACAGGTCGGCCTTCTCCAAAAGTTTTGGATTTAGATTTGGGTAGAGCTTCAGCAGAAAGACCTCATCGCTGAACTCAGGATATAAACTGAGAGATTGTTCAGAATTATTTTTTTGGTAATGGAGCTCAATATTGAGTCCAATTTCTGCAAGGGGTGGATGATTAGGCGAAGCGAAAGCATCAAAATCACCGATGCTTGTTTTAGTAGCCCTGTTGCCCCGAAAAACGAAATCATTGAAACAAATGGCCACTTCGTTGAGCGGGAGGGTGGCAATTTCTACTGCGTTTACAAGGTTGCGCCGCGCATCACTTCTGATGTTGCTCATAGGGACCTGGCTCCCCGTTAGAATAACAGGTTTGTCTAAATTTTGTAGTCCAAAAGATAACGCCGAAGCAGTGTAAGCCATGGTGTCGGTGCCATGCAGAATTACAAACCCATCATAGGCCTCATACTTTTCAGCAATAAAAGTGATCAGCTTTGCCCAATGCCTTCTATTGATATCAGAGCTGTCTTCAAAGAAAAGCTGTTCCATCTCAATCTCAGCAATTTCGGAAAGTTCAGGTATCTCCTTATAGATAACCTCTGCCCATTTTGAGGGATCCAGGCTGGGTTTACCATGGGTAATATCCATGGCGATAGTTCCACCGGTTTGGATAAGCAATATCTTTTTCATGTAAATGCGATCAGTGTTCTACTTTTTAAAGTTGCTCAATGATAAAAAATTTTGGCTTCAAATCTTTTTTTTCTATTACTTACTGATCAACAGCTGACTGTTAATAGGACCGTTGGCTCGTTACTTTTGTTCACGTCGTAAATAGGAGGTCGTTATGAAAGTTTACCCATCATCAAGGATTAGAAATGTGGTATTGCTGGGACACAGTGGATCAGGTAAAACTACCCTTGCCGAAACCATGCTTTTTGAATCAGGGTCAATCAGGCGTCGGGGTACTATTCAAGAGAAAAATACCATGTCGGATTACCACGAGATTGAAAAGGATAAAGAGAAATCTGTTTTTTCATCATTTTTGAATCTGGACTGGAGAGGCAGCAAGATTAACCTGATTGATACTCCGGGCACGGGTGATTATGTGGGCGAAGTTGTAGGTGCACTTCGGGTTGCAGATACCGCTATTTTTACACTGAACGCAGAATATGGGGTAGAAGTAGGTACTGAAGCTCTTTGGAAATACACTCAGAACTATCGTATTCCATCGCTTTTTATAGTCAATAAGCCGGATTCAGCTCAGGCTGATTTTCAGAAAACAGTTGATATGGCAAAAGAGCGATTTGGACGTGGTGTAGTAGTGGTGCAGTATCCATTCAGCGAGGGTGAAGACTTCCACGCTATTATTGATGTCTTAAAAATGACTATGTATGAATTCCCCGAAGATGGTGGCAAGCCGGACAAACTGCCCATCCCGGACTCTCAAAAAGCACAGGCTGACCTACTTCATAATGAATTGGTAGAAGCGGTAGCAGAAAACGATGAAACGCTTTTAGACTTATACCTGGAACAGGGTGAGCTAACTGAAAGCCAGATGAGCGAAGGCCTGCAGAAATCATTGCTTAATCAGGATATCTATCCCTTATTTTGCTGTTGTGCCGAACGCAATATGGGCACCGGCCGAGTGATGGGGTTTCTTGGAAATGTGTCACCAAACCCCTTGGAAGCCAACCCTCCAAAATCAACGGAAGGGGAAGAGTTTGTGCTTAAAGAAGATGGCAAGCCGGTAATGTTTATGTTTAAAAACAGTGCAGAATCTCATGTAGGCGATCTTCTTTATTTTAAAGTTTATGGCGGCTCGGTAAAACCAGGACTGGACCTGATAAATAGTTCGACGGATAATAGTGTACGACTGTCGGGTTTGTACTTAACAAACGGTGAAAAGCGGGTTGAGATTAATGAATTGAAAACGGGTGATATTGGCGCAGCAGTTAAGATTAAGGATACCGGGGTGAATGATACGCTGCATGAAAAAGGACACCATATCGCTTTGGAGCCGATTCATTTTCCCGAGCCGGTAATACGTACAGCTATCAAGCTTAAAACAGAAGGCGATGAAGATAAACTGGGGAATGCTCTACACCAGCTGCAGAGAGAGGATCCGTCTATGCAGGTTGAGCACAGCC
Source organism: Balneolaceae bacterium (assembly GCA_034521755.1). Lineage (GTDB taxonomy): Bacteria > Bacteroidota > Rhodothermia > Balneolales > Balneolaceae > JAXHMB01. Next base: position 382,007 of record JAXHMB010000003.1, on the reverse strand, counting down.
AGGAGTTACAGCAGATTATTATCCATGGGCAAGGGGAAGAACACCTGGCAGTAATTAAGTATGAATTAAAAAATAGATTTAAGCTGGATTTTGAATTTATTCAGCCTCGCATTCCTTACCGAGAAACTATTACGAAAGATGTTAAGACACACTATAAGCATAAAAAACAGTCAGGTGGTGCGGGGCAGTTTGCTGAAGTGTATATGCTGATGGAACCGCTGCGGGATAATATGCCTGAGTTGACAGATATGAAAGTCCGTGATGTGGAAGAAATAGAACTTGATTGGGGCGGCAAGCTTATCTTTCAGAATTGTATAGTGGGTGGAGTTATTGACAATCGTTTTATGCCCGCCATCTTAAAAGGTATCATGGAAAAGATGGAAAATGGACCTATGAGTAACTGTCGGGTTCGTGATATTCGTATTTCAGTGTATGACGGTTCTATGCACTCCGTAGATTCAAATGAGGCGGCCTTTAAAACAGCAGCACTCATGGCTTTTAAAGACGGTTTTATGCAAGCCGGACCCAAGTTAATGGAGCCTGTGTATGATATTGAAGTGACCGTTCCTGCAGAATATATGGGCGATGTGATGAGTGATATCAGTACGCGGCGCGGACAAATTCAGGGCATGGATGCGGAAGGGTCCATTCAAAAGATTAAGGCCCAGGTTCCTCTCGAAGAGCTGGATCATTATGCTACCAAACTTAAGTCTATGACGCAGGGTAGTGCCAGTTATACCCGCTCTTTTGCCAAGTATGCTCCGGTTCCTTATGAAAAACAAGAACAGGTAGTAAAGCAAACGAGTGAACTCGAAGAAGCCGGCTAGTTATTTTTTGTTTGAATATGTGCCTGATATCTGCGGGGTAACTCAAAGGGTCGTTCATCGGGGATAGGAGGGAAACGAGGCTCCATCTTTTCTTCCGGCCGGGTAGGGCGTTGCTTGGGATTCCAACTGTATCCGTCTAATTTTCTGTTGCTTAAAGACTGGCTTTCAGGCAGAAAGTCTCCTTCAATAGCTCCCAGGTGCCTGAATTCAACAAGCTCTCCATTTTCAAAGTAAAAAATAGAAGTAGGAGCGGTCGAATCGAGTGCGCCGTCCGGATCGCCGGCTTCGTCTTTAGTAAAACGTAGAATATGAGTATTGCCGTTGAGCCTCATCCTTGAAATTTCTCCATCAGTGAAATAGGTATTTAGCGTATCCCCCTTGAGCTGGTTTATACGGTTCAGTACGGTATCCTCTTGCGCAACAAACACATCGGTATAAGAAATGAGTTGGTGAATGTCTCCGTCCTCAAGAATTACTTTTATATAGGGACCGGTAAGCTGAATATTATTATGCCATGCTTTGGGATTTGACCAAAGCTCAAACATTTCCAGAGCATCATTATACTTGGCAGTATCAGAAACAGAAGAAAATTTATTAGACCAAATACGCACATCTTGATAAGCATTAATGATGGTTGTAGTGTCTGGCTGAGTTTGTTGTTTCAGCAATAAGATTTCTTTTGACCTGATGTGTGTAGTGTCAGATTTTATTTCAGGTTCCCTTTGAGTGAAGCGAATAGAGTCTGGGAGAGCAGTGAGGCTGTCAGATCGAGCAAGTGTTGTATCGGCAGATGGTTTGGGAGATAAAGTGTCGGCAACTGACGAATCTGTCCGGACGGTATCTGTCTTAACATTTCTAAGCCAGGCATTTCCTTTTAGATATCTTCTGCCGGTTGAATCTGCCTCCAGATAATTTCCTTTAAGCAAGGTGTTATTTTCTTTGTCGTTGGCATATATATCACCATAGAGTTCATAATAATCCGTACTGCGATTACTGAATAAACTATCACCTTCAATGTATTGCGTGGTATCAGAGAGCTGCACTTCTCCACGAAAAGTAGCGCTATCAGGTTCCCGGTAATAAAATCCGGAGTCCGCTTTTAATATACCGTCCTTGTCTTCCAGTCTAATTTGATCGATAAAGTGGGCTACTTTGGTTGAGAAACGGTAGTCAACGCTATTGCCAAAGAGGGTGGTACTGTCAGCTTCAATAATTACACGGCCACGAAGCTGACTAAAATCTACATCTGTGAAGTAGGTTAAAGAATCTGTCCATATTTTTTCATCTTCCGTATTAATTTGGATATTTCCATAGGCGCGAATCTCACTTTCATTGACAAACTGGTAGGCACTGTCGCAAAACATTTCAAAGTCTTCACTTTGCAGATGTACATTTCCAAGAATTTTTTGTACCCGTTTGCCTTCTACAGTGCCTCCTATAATCTGATCAGCTTCTAAGATATTCACCCTGTTTTGGCTATAGGCATTTTGAGCATAGGTGCTCAAAAAAATTAACCCAAGAACTAGAATTAACCCAATATGGAATAAACGAGATTTCATTAATTGACGATAACCCTTCCTTTGGGTTCTTTGATTGTATAATTGGTAAGGTCGGTACTACCCTCGAAGCCGCTTCCTGCTATACTGTCGGATGGGGTAGTAATGATTACAAATTCAGGTGTAGAAATTTTATCACTGCCCTGTTTCCATTTAAGGTATTCAGACTCCAGGTGGCGGTTGTCTTTTGTATTAACCCTAACATTGCCAAAGAACTCAAATACGAAATTCTCTGCATTATATATAGTTCGATTGCAATCTACTGTTGTGGTAATTGCTCCGGTAGAATCAAAAACATCGATGTGAACCGGTCCTTTTATGCGGGTTTCTTTAGTTTCTTTTGTGTTAAATGTAGCAGCATAGGATCCTGTGAGTCGGACTTTTTTGAACCCTTCTTCCATAATTTCCATATCAACATCCCAGGTTTCGGTTGTTGAGGTAAGGGAGTCGCGCAGTGCTTTATTAATTTTTTGCGAGTCCTCTTTAGAGAGTTCAGTGCATGAACCAGCCACGCTTGCCACACAAAGAATGGCAAATAAAAAAGTGTACAGTGTTTTATGTGGTGCCAAAATATCGATCACCTGCATCTCCTAGTCCGGGAACTATAAAAGCATCATCATTAAGATTATCATCAATGGCAGAAGTAATAACGGGTACATCGGGGTGCTTGTTTTCCAGGAATTTTAATCCTTCCGGTGCCGATATCAAAGAAATAAAACGCAAATGTGTAGCACCTGATTTTTCAAGAAATGAAAGTGCATCATGGGCACTGCCACCTGTGGCCAGCATGGGATCAACTACTAAAACCATCGCTTCTTCTACATTTGGGGGAATATTGGAATAGTAATCTACCGGCTGATGTGTTTCTTCATCTCTATACATGCCCAAATGACCTACCTTGGCATCTGGGATAAATTGTATTAGAGCATCTGTTAGTGCTAAGCCAGCTCTCAAGATAGGAATTACCATAATATCCTGATCAATGTCATACCCCGATGTCTGTTGTATTGGAGTCTGAATTTCAAACTCTTTAAGCGGCAGTTCCAGAAGAGCATGATAAGCTAGAATAGTAGCTATACGTTTCATTGCAGATCTAAAGTCTGCAATATTGGTATTGACATCCCGCAGGATAGTGAGGTCCCGCGAGATGACAGGATGTTCAATTAATGTGACATTCTTGAATGAGTGTCCATCCATATTGCGAAGTAATTATGAGTCAGGACTATCATGATCTTTGGCAAAGTAGTCTTGGGTAATTTCGTAAATCTTTCCTGATAACAAGAACAGTGCAAAGATATTGAAGAACGCCATCAGTCCAAGCATGACATCGCCAAAGGCCCAAACAGTGGCCAGTGTGGCAACAGCACCTAAAAAGTGCATACCCACGAAAACAAGCCGGTACCAAAAGATAGATTCAAACCCAAAGAGGTACTGTGCAGCACGGTCTCCGTAATAACTCCAGCTGATGGATGTTGATATGGCAAAGAGTAAGACCGCAAAGGTTACAAGATATCCTCCGCCAGGAAATAAAGGTGCCAATCCTTTCTCGAATGCTGCTGAAGTAAGAGGTGCACCATTTTGAACTATACCTCCATATAGAGTTGTTAGCTGACCCCCGTCTTCTGAAGTGACTGTCGAGGCTGTATAGATTGAATCGTTATTAGTTGTATTTAACGTAATGCGTCCGGTAAAGGGTTGACTGAATTCTTTATCAGTAAATAGCGTATCAACAGGAGCACTATAGTGTAACATATTCCCATTTTCTGGCAGCCCATCACTGAAATAGAGAACGGGGACATCAGAATTACTGGGTTGGCTGGAAATTGTGTAAGAGAATGAATCATTTCTTGGATTTATTTCACTTTTGTGATGCATATCCCAAGCACCGGTTGAAACAATTACCAAGCCAGTCATGGTACATATAATGAGTGTGTCAATAAACGGCTCAAGCAAAGCCACTACACCCTCGCGTACAGGTTCGTCGGTTTTTGCAGCAGAGTGGGCGATAGGAGCCGATCCCTGACCGGCTTCATTTGAAAAAATACCGCGCTGTACACCAAAGCTCAGTGTGACAATAAAAGCTCCTGTTCCAACTCCCAGTACTCCTGCTGTTGGATTAAAGGCATTACTAATGATAGTTGCAAAAGCAGGAAATATGGCATCGTAGTTGATAAAGAGAATTAAGAAAGCCCCCAATACATATAATACAGCCATTACTGGTACTAGTTTTGAGGTAACGCGACCAATTCGTTTAATTCCTCCCAAAATTACAGCAGCAACTATTCCGGCAGTTATTAGCCCGGTTATCCATTTTGCAATTTGAAAATCAGTTTGCATGGTGTCGGCAACCGTGTTGGCCTGAACGGCATTACCTGTCAGAAATGCACAAATTGCAGCAGAAACTGCAAAAGCTACAGCCAGCCATTTCCAGTTGGCACCAAGCCCGCGTTCAATATAATACATAGGTCCGCCAGAAACGGTGCCGTCTATGTTGGTACTTCTATACTCTTGAGCAAGTGTTACTTCAGTAAATTTAATGGCCATTCCCAGAATGGCTGTTATCCACATCCAAAATAAAGCGCCGGGACCACCAATATGAATAGCAAGTGCTACACCGGCAATATTACCAATACCTACAGTGGCCGAGAGCGCAGTAGTAAGTGCTTGAAAGTGACTAATATCCCCTTCATCCTCTTCGTCGTCATAAAAACCGGTAACAACTTTTAATCCATGGCCGAATCGCCTTATTTGTATAAATCCAAGTCTAAAGGTTATAAAAACCCCAAAGGCAAGCAGGATGACTACCATGGCAGGAAAATCTGCCGGGGTATTCCAAACTATTTTTTCGAGAAACTCTATCACTTGTTCAAATAATTCCATGTTGGCCAGCTAGTATTATTTTCGTTTAATTTTAAAACCCGAAAGTATAAAAGATTTTTGAATGTTCTAGGGTCTTATAAAGTTTTTATGTTGAATCCAGTTAAAAAAACGTTAAAATCACTTAAATTGAAAACATTTTATACATTGTAGTCTAAATTCATTAGGGTTAAATATAAAATCAGGATAAAATGGTGACTAATTATGACGAAAGCTGATATTGTCGATATAATTTCTTCATCAACAGGATTGACAAAGGTAGAGACTGAAGCCGTAGTAAATGGCTTTATGGAAACAGTGATTGATGCCATGGAGCGTGGTGAAAATATAGAGCTGAGGGGTTTTGGTAGTTTTAAAGTTGTAAAGCGGGCTCAACGGGTAGCCAGAAATCCCAAAACAAATGAGGAGGTAATTGTTCCCTGAACAATATGTGCCCGTTCTGAAGATGTCTAAAGATTTTAAGGAATCAGTAAATGAGGCAATGATGGAAGAAGAGGAGGGATGATACTTAAATCATTTGTTCCATAAAGGCAGAAATATTGTTATCTTCTATGCTGTAGAAAAAACGAATATCTGTTAAGTCTAATAAAATTAGAGGTGAAGTTATGCCAAGCGGTAAAAAGAAAAAGCGAAAAAAAATTGCAAAACATAAGCGTAAAAAAAGACTGCGTAAGAATCGGCACAAGAAAAAGTAATTATTTGGCAGTTGTTTAAAGGCCTTCTTTTTTAAGAAGGCCTTTTTTTATGCAGCTTGTTGTTCCAACGTTCGGTCTGAAATTTTTAAGACTTTGTTAGATTTTTGCAGCAGGTCTTGTAGATTTTTCCCAACAAATTCATGCACTTCATTTAAGCTTGTTAAATTTTCCAGGGTATATTGGAAATATGAGATTAGATTTATAGCCGATAAATATTTATCACTTTCGTTTCCTTCAACTTCAACATGCCACCTGGTGATGATATCATCATCTTTTAAGAGATCATTAACCTGTTTACTAATATCTTCCATCCAATTGCTGGCATTACTAATCTTGTCGCCATGATGTCCGGGCTGAACTTGAGGTTGTGATTTGTTTTCATCAAACAGCCATGAAACTTCAATATCAATAATTGGAGAAATAGAGGTGCTTACCATATTTTCTTCCTGTAGAAAAGGGTGTTCTTCCATACCTTCAAGCTGTCTTGCTAACACTGTTTCCCTGAAGCGATCCCAGTCGAAGTTAAATGATAATGCTTTAAGAAAATTTGCTTTGTTGGAAAGGTCAATTACTATTTCCAGACCTGTAGCATTTATTCTATCTTCATTCCAGGTTTTAAATGCTTTAATAGGAATGTTTCTCTCTTTAAGCTCATTTTCGATTCGATTTATGACCGAATTAAAAATCGGATAAGTCATGAATCGCCTTAATTTTTTTAAGTTAAATGTTGCTTTTTACTCCTAAACAAACATGAATAATTATTACACGCTAATTTACTTAAATAGAGAATTAAATGAAAAAATTGATGGTGGTTTTTTTCAGTTTTCTATAAGTCCGCATAAAAACGTTTTGGAGATTTACATCCATCAGAATTCAGAACGATACCGATTGGTATTTAGTACCAATCCTAATGAAACGGCTATTTTTTTAGACGATTATCGTCCACCGAAAAAGAGTAATGTGCTCAATTTTTTTAAGCCCTTGGATGGCAAACAAATTGTTAGCATTTCGTTAGCTAAATACGATCGTCTATTGTCTGTTCATTTCGAAGACAAGAGCAGGTTATTATTTAAACTGTTTAGCAATAAGCCCAATGTCTTTTTGGTTGAGGAGGGAATAATTAAAGATGCTTTTAAAAATCCTGAAGAGGCGATTGGGAAAGAAGCACCAAAACCATTTGTTCCAAACTTTAAGGATGAAGTCAGCCCACGCAAAAGTGCGAAAAATCAAATAGCAGGTTTTAATCCACTCTTACCTCGCAACCTGTTGCCATATCTGGTAGAGCAGCATAATGTTGAGGATATGGAGATCGAAGAAGTTAAAGAGTTTACCGAACGAATTACTCAAGCTTTAGAAGCTAATCCCCATCCCAGAGTTTTGGAAACAGGTGATCTGTGTCTGTGGTCAAAAGAAATCTTAGATAAGCCGAACGACCGAACCTTTGATACGGTAAATGCTGCTGTGTTGCATGCTTATCGCAATGCGGTATATTTGCGGCGTTTGCATAACAAAAAAGAGGGGCTACAGCGATTACTGGAAAGGACTGTGGCAAAAAAAGAAAGCCAGCTTGAGCAGCTCCGGCAAGCTGATAAAAGCCTGGAGCGAGCAGATGAATACGAAAAATTTGGTCACTTGTTGATGGCACATGCTCATGAACAAGTAGAGCCCGGCACAGAAGAGATTACGGTAGAAGATTTCTACAAGGGTAATGAGCCCATTACTATTCCACTTAAAGAAGGCAAGTCAATCACTGATAACGCAGAATACTATTACGACAAAGCAAAGTCGTCAAAAAAATCTTATAAGGAAGCAAAGCGCCGGATTCCGAAGACAGAAGAAGAAGCGGAGGAGTCTGCAGGGCTCTTGAAAGAGCTTAACGAGATTAAGCACTTGCCTGAGTTGGAATCGTGGATGAAAGATCACAAAGAACAGCTTAAGAAGTTTGGTTACGGAGTAGAAGATGACAGCCAGGCTAGTTCACCCTATCGAAAATTTAAAGAAGGAAAGTATGAGATTTGGATAGGTAAAAATGCAAAAAGTAACGACGAGTTGACCAGTTTGGCTCACAAAGAAGATGTTTGGTTGCATGCACGGGGAGTTGGAGGTTCACATGTGGTTATTCGCATGGGCAATCAAAAAGACTACCCTCCCAAGAACGTGATTTTAAAGGCGGCGGGATATGCCGCCTACTACTCAAAGGCTAAAGGAATGAAATCTGCACCAGTAATGTACACAAAACGCAAGTATGTGAGAAAACCTAAAGGGGCTGCCCCGGGAGCTGTTGTTGTAGAACGCGAACAAGTAGAAATGGTACCTCCAATTAATCCAAATAAACACTAAGCATGATTACCAATTTACCTGATCGTATTTTTCTTTGCGGGTTCATGGGAGCGGGGAAGACAACAATTGGTAAAGTGTTGGCTGAAAAGTTGGAACAGTCTTTTATGGACTTGGATCAGTTTATTGAACACGAGCAAGGTTTAAGTATTCCCGAAATTTTTGAAAATGAAGGAGAAGATGCTTTTCGGGCATTAGAAAGATCTGCAATACGTAAGGCAATCCGTACATTTAAGGGTATTATAGCTCTTGGGGGAGGATCTCTACAGGATCAACACATACTTGACCATATTAAACTTAATGGGCTTTTAATATTTATTGAGACTCCATTTTCTGTTATCTTTGAGCGTATCAAAAATAATACTAAACGTCCGCTTCTATTGGATGACGGGGGTAGTCCTAAAAGCAAAGACGTTTTGCAAGCAGAATTGAAGGCACTGTACCAGCAAAGGATGCCGCTGTATGAACAGGCCGTAATCCAAATTGATAGCAGTAAATTTGACGATGTTGATTCGTTATCAGATAAATTGATTCGTAAAATTAAAAATCATGTCTCAGATCATTAAGGTCAGCACCTCCACACAGGCCTCATATCCTATTCATGTTGGACAAAACCTATGGGATAGTTTTAACGACTTTTGCGCCACTCGGTATTCCAAGGAGAAACTGTTTGTAATTGTTGATGAAAAAGTATGGAAACTTCATGCTGATATTATTGAAGAAGGATGCAATACTTTTTTTAACAATGTTGAATTTTTTGATGTGCCCGAAGGAGAGAAAAGTAAGTCTTTTCCGGAATGGAACAAGTTGGTGGATGCAACGTTAAAATCAGGCATTGAACGTAAAACTCCCATCCTTGCAATTGGCGGCGGCGTAACGGGTGACTTAGCCGGATTCGTGGCGGCAAGTGTTTTGCGTGGTGTCCCTTTAATTCATATGCCTACCTCACTACTTGCTATGGTTGACAGTTCTATCGGCGGGAAGACAGGCATTAATCACGCTACAGGTAAAAACTTGATTGGTGCTTTTTATCAGCCTGATGCAGTTTTTGCTGATATTAATTACCTGACAACTCTCGAAAGAAAGGAGTGGATAAATGGTTTATCTGAAATGCTGAAGTATGCTGCTATAGAAGATGAAAGTTTATTTCAGCGTTTAGAGGATGAAATTAAAAAAGAATTGCAGCCATCACCACAATGGGCTGAGTTGATTACTGATTGTGCAAGAATAAAAACTAAAATAGTTGAAAAGGATACATTGGAATCTGGAGTGAGAGCGTATTTAAATTTTGGCCATACCTTCGGCCATGCACTCGAAAAGTACGGAGGCTATGGTACTGTTTCTCACGGCGAAGCTGTATTTCTGGGAATGTTGGCTGGTACGTATGCTTCAGAAATAAAAGGCGCAAATATAGATAATGCACGTTTTGACCCCTTTCTATCGTTATATGATTTAACAATCAATACTGATGAAATAGAGATATCCCAGCTTGTTGAGATTATGAGCCGAGATAAAAAAGTAAAAGATGGGGTTATCCGACTTGTTTTGCTTAGTGACTGGGAGAGTCCTTTTTTGTTTAGTTGTGAGGATAAAGACCTTTTGTTCAATGCCTGGGAATTTGCATTTAAGAAACTGAATACTAAAAAATAAGCACTTGTTTTTAAGCTGGATACATATAAGCTGGAAGTATTTCTGGAGGATGGTTTTAGCCATACTGGTTGTAATGGTCCTTTTTCTCGGCACTACTATGGGGCTGATGCAGATGAAGTCAACTAAAAACTACCTGGCTAACTGGATTGAAAATGATTTTTCAGAAACGTATAAGGCAGAGTTAAAGATTGGGCAACTTGATGGTCTTATTCCATTTACCCTGAATATGAGTGAGGTAACTATTACTGCCCCCAATTATCAGGATTCTTCAAGAATTGATACACTTGCTTACCTCCAAAGTGCTGAAGCTAATATAGATGTATTGAGTCTTTTCCAGAACAAAATAAGTATAACCGGCTTTTCACTTGAAAATCCACAAATTAATCTATACCAAGATAAAGATGAGAGGTACTCACTTTTCAACATTCTCAGGCGTTTGGAAAGAGAGCAAGAAGCTGATAGAAGTCTGGAAGCCAGTTGGGTATCAAATATAGAAATTGTAGCTCCACAGCTTTCCATCAAAGGAGGTGGAATTTATGTAGAACGCCTTTTGGGAAATACATCGAAATTGAATTTACCCGAGCCGCTGCGCATTACTGATATTAATGCTGAAATGTTTTTGGAAATAACCTCCCAGCAGCGTTTTTGGGATCTTGAATCTTTTACAGCTACTGTCCAAAATGTGAAATCCGGAGACCTAAGTGTTATAGGACAGATCTATAATGATGATACATATCTTGAGTTTAATGGCTTTACTTTTAAAGCAGGGAACTCCCAGATTAGTTTAAATGGAGAAATAGAAGGAGTAGATCTTTTTAAGCAAGAAGTGGGTCAGCAACTTCAAAACGCCCAATATAATGTTGATGTAAACTCCTCCAAACTGGTATTAAATGACTTTTCGGATATCCTCCCCAATGCTCCTTCTCTTTTGGAGCCTATTGTCTTTGATATTCAGACAGAAGGAGTTATAGATTCGTTGTATTTAGATCAATTCACTTTAGGTGTAGGAGAAAGTTATTTCCGGATTGATGGGTTATTTAAAAATCTTTCAACCATCGATAACCTGAGCTATGATTTAGAAATTGCTGAGCTTTCCATGCGAAAGCAAGACCTGGAAATACTAACAAGCAGTCTTGATCAAAGAGAGTTGGAGATTCTAAATAACTTAGCTGTAAAAGGAAGTGCTGATGGCAGCCTGGATTCAGTAAATGTTGATTTGAAACTTACCAGCAAGTTTGGAAATGTAAGCCTTAAAGGCAGCTCACAGCTCAAAGAACCATTCAGATATGCAGGATCAGTTGAAGGTACTAGCGTAAATGCAACGCCATTCTTTACTTCAACTATTGATACTACCAATCTTAACTTTAATACATCGGTGACTGGTATAGGTACAAATATATCTGATGCTTTCATGGATCTTTCTACTACGATTTTTAACAGTACCATAAATAATGTTGATATTGAGAGGCTGGAACTTAAATCATCATTAGTAAGCGGGCTCTTTGAACAGGAGTACATATATAGAAGTGGTAGCCAGAATGTTAATGGATCTGGTTGGATAGATTTGAATTCAGATATTCCTTCTTTGGCATTTAAAGGAAATGCAGAAGGAATAAACTTAGCGGCATATGCAGCGTCAAGCAACATGCCGAAAAGCGAGCTCAATTTTGATTATAACATTGAACTGGAAGGGTTTGAAGCTGACCGTATTCAGGGCCGCGCTAATCTTGATGTAAAAGAGTCTATTGTAAATGGTGATACGCTCAATCCTCATCAGCTGTATATGGATTTAGATTCGCCAGATCAGGAAAGCAGAACCTTTCGTTTAACCAGCTCTATGTTTGATTTGGATGTAACTGGTGATATTGTCCCGTCAAATTTATTGGCAATGGCAAGCCACTGGGGAAATTATCTCTCAGAAAGATTTAATGAAGAAATTCTTTTGGATTCTGTTGGCTCTTTTGCACAAAAAGACAGCTTGATGCAGCAAAAGATCAGCCCGATGGTTTTAAATGGAGATTTTAGGTCGAAAGACTTGAGCTTGATAAAAAAATACTGGCCTGAAGCGCCAACTTTAAAGACCGATCTGGAACTGGATTTTAATGTAAATACAGATTCATCCAGAATGCTCTTCTCTACAAGCATGCAGTCCGATACTTTGTTTTACAATAAGTGGAAAACGTATGACGCTTCAGCTCAACTTACAGCTAGCTTCCAGAGTAACAGAAAGCTTAAAGAGTTTTCTAATGTGGATTTCCAGTCAAAGCTCGGGCGCCTGAATACGTCAATATTTGATATGGATTCTGTAAACATTGATGTGGCTTTTAAAGAAGACTCATTACGTATTCATCAGCACATTGGAAGTATTTCAGATAATGCCAGCATGGATTTGGCAATGAAAACAGTTTTAAGTGATAGTCTTTTGGCGGTTGAAGTCGATTCCTTTTTTCTCGGTAATGATGTTTATGCGTGGCAAAACCAGGGACGCCCAAAACTTAGTTATAACCGAAAAGATGAGCTTACTTTCAGTAACTTCCGGTTTAAGAATCTAAGTGAATATTTTGAGATACGTGGTACACTCAGCCCAAATCGAAGCGATTCTCTGCAGTATATCTTAAGAGATATAAGGTTAGAGCGCATATCAGATTTGATAGATGGGCGGGTCAGCTTTGCGGGTGCAGTGAACGGTGCCTTCCAAACCCGGTCGTTAACTAATCGTCCGTCTATACAGGGTGATCTGAATATAAGCCGACTTCGCCTGGATAACCGCATGATTGGTGATGCAAGGTTTACAAGCACCTATAATTCTGAAAATGAACGTTTTGATACACAAATTCGAGTGATAACAGATTCTACAAAGTATGGAGAGTACTTGTCTGAAAATGATGATATCGGGCAAAATATTTTAATTGATGGATATTTTGTGCCGCCCAATTCTGATGTATCACAAGATACGGTTTATAATTTTGACATTGATTTTAACCAGATAGATATGTGGGTCATTCCACTTTTTGCTAATAAGGTTTTTGATTCTATGGAGGGGCAGGCATCCGGTACGGGGTATTTGCGCGGGAATCTTGATGACTATGACTTTCACGCTGATTTTCAAACACAGAATGTGTTTACGAAACCCCGCTTTTTAAATACTAATTACTTCTTAAGCGGACCCGTAGAACTTGATAGGGATAAAGGCGTGGTTTTGGATTCAGTTAATGTAACGGACACCAAAGGAGGCACCGGACTACTTTGGGGCACCGTTGACTTAAACAACTTTGATCCGATTACATATTTAGATATCAACTTTCGGTTGAACCAACTCCAGTTTTTAAATAATGCATTTGATCCGGATGTTCCTTTCTATGGTAATGTATCTGGAACAGGGCTGTTAAGAGTTACAGGTTCAAATACAGATATGTTTATCCAAACCGTTGAGCCTATTATAGTAACCGAGAGTTCCAAGGTTTCTATTCCCTTATTAGAGCAAACAGAGCTTAATGAAGACTCTAAGTTCATAAAATTTGTTGACGAATTTGATCTTTCTCCAAGCGGCCGGCTTAACCTTACCAGCGACGAAGTTAGAGATACTGAGTTGGACGAAGAAAGATTAGAACAGGCATTGGATGATCTTACATTTACCGAGCGTGCCGATCTTGACCTTCAATTTATTGCTCCCCAGAATATCAATGTTGATTTAATATTTGATCCGGTAACCGGAGATGTACTTACAGCACAAGGTACCGGTCAGGTTCGCATCACCATGCAGGATGAAGATGTGCAAATGTTTGGAAGCTACAATGTTACCGGTGGAACGTATCAGTTTGTAAGTGGCGAAATTATAAGTCGCAGGCTTTCACTTGAAAGAGGAGGTAGTATTTCATGGGAAGGGAATCCCGGAAATGCTCGTTTAAATATAAATGCAATTTATAATGCACGTCCTAACATAGCTAACCTGAATGCCCGCGGCGACCTTAGCGAAGATGATGAGGATATTCAGCGTGTTCCTATTGATTTGGTTATTGAAATTGCCGGTACAGTGAGTAGTGTAGAGAACAATTACTATTTTAGGTTATCCAATGAATTTGAGTTATCTTCCAATTCAACGTTATCGTTTGCAATTAATGAGATTAACCGGGATGAGCAGGAGAAAATACTTCAAGCAACAAGTATTCTGCTTTCTGGAGAGTTTATTCCTTCCGAATCATATAATCAGGCAACAACCAGCTTGAGTCAAAGCCTGACAAGAAGTTCAACGGTTATTAACCCGTTATTATCCAATCAGGTTATAAGTCCGCTTCTATCAAATCAAATTAATTCTTTGCTAAATAGTGATGTAAGTCGGTTTGATATTGATTTCAACTTAAACGCTTACAACGAAGTTGATCTTGGTATTGCGTTACGATTATATAACGATCGTTTGATTTTACGGAGGGAAGGCCAGATAACCGGCGGACAGGAAGCGACAGTTGGAGATCGTATTGGAGACTTAAATGCGACATATAGAATTAATAAAGGTCTCTCAATTACAGCTTTTCATAGACAGGATCAGACGTTAGGAACGGTTTCGGGTAGTTCGCAAACCGGTGAAGTTACGCCTACGGTAGATGGCTTGGGTCTTGAAGCAGAAATACAATTTAATACCTGGCAAAGTCTGAGCCGAAAAATAAGAAATACATTTGGGAAGCTTTTTGGAAATAAAAAGACGAAAGAGGATAAAGAAGAATTGGCCTCAGACGAATCAGAAAAAGATAATTAAAAATAGATAAGTTTATTTAATGACAAGTAATAACAAAGAAACATTTGAAGATATAATTTTAGAGATACTACAGAAAAATCCGGAGGCAGTACTGCCTTTTGGAGTTCTGAAAAATATCTTGAGAGTTAAAAGTAAAAAGGAGAATAATAAGCTAAAGGGTGCGATAAATAGTTTGTTCGACAAAGATTTAATCGTTAAGAAAGAGGGTGGTGCCATACAGCTTTCTCCTAATGGTTCTCAAGATAACCGAAAAAAGCGGCCACAGGATTCGAGTATTGTAATTGGCAAAATTGATATTAGCCGACGAGGTACGGGATATTTAATCTGTGATCGTTTTGAAGAAGACGTTCTTATAAGTAATAAACATTTGGGAACAGCTCTTCAGGATGATGAAGTAGAGGTAAAACTATTTCAGGATAAAGGAAAGGGAGACAGACGCAAAGGAAAGATTGTTAACATCCTGGAGCGTGGCAGAGAAATTTTTGTTGGAACGCTGGTGAAACAGGGAAAGAAAAATTTCTTAATAAAACCTGATGAGAAATCAGCCCACACGGATTTCTTTGTTCTCCCTGAGAATATACATGACGCCAATTCCGGAGATAAGGTTATTTTTGAACTGGTGGACTGGGTTCATCCTAAATCTTTGCCTGAAGCTAAAATAGTTCAGGTTCTGGGTGAACAAGGCACCAATGATGCTAATATTTTATCTATTCTTGCCGAAAACCAGATTAAAGCGCCTTTTCCAAAAGAAGTTGAAGACTTTGCAGAAGACATTCCTTATGAGATTCCAGAAAAAGAAGTTGCCAGGCGTAAAGACTTGCGAGATGAGGTTATTTTTACCATTGATCCGGATGACGCCAAAGATTTTGATGATGCCATAAGTATCAAAATATTGAACAATGGCAATTATTATCTGGGAGTACACATTGCAGATGTTACTTATTATATGCCTCGAAATTCAATCTTAGATAACGAAGCTTACAATCGTGCAACAAGTGTATACTTGGTAGATAGAGTAATTCCTATGTTGCCAGAAAAACTAAGTAACGGTGTTTGCAGTCTGCGTCCACACGAAGACAAACTGACCTACAGTTGTTTTATGGAGATTGCCCCCAATGGTAAGCTTGTCGATTACAGTATTGAAGAAACGGTAATTCATTCCAAACATCGATTTACTTACGAACAGGCCCAGGAAGTATTAGACGGTGCGCAAAGTGAATTTAGTATCCAAATGCAGTCTGCAGCTAAGCTTGCGCATACTCTTATTGACAAACGTTTCACGGAAGGAAGTATTAACTTTGATACACCTGAACCAAAATTTGTTTTAGATGAAAATGGCAAGCCAATTGATGTAAAGCTGAAGGAAAGATTGTTTGTACACCGATTGGTAGAGGAATGTATGTTAATGGCCAATCGTACGGTAGCTATTCATATTGAAAATCTGCGGAAACAATCCAATAAGAAGAAGACGAAAGACTTGTTTCCATTTTTCTATCGTATCCATGACAAGCCGGACATAGAAAAGCTTCGAAACATTGAAGAAAATGTGAAGCCTATTGGCATTGACTTTCGATTAGATAGTAAGACTGTTAGTTCAAAAGCCATCAATACGTTACTGAAGGACGTTGAAGATACCTCGCTTGAGCTTACGGTTAATGACCTGATGCTTAGAGCAATGGCTAAAGCAGAATATAGTCCTGATAATATTGGCCACTTTGGACTTGGATTTAAGAACTATGCACACTTTACCAGTCCTATTCGACGTTATCCTGATGTGATTGTACATCGTCAGCTTAAAAGTTACGCTGCTGGCAAGCCGGGGTACTCATACTCCGAGCTTAAAAAACATGGTACCCATTGCAGTGAGAAAGAACGATCAGCCATCGGTGCCGAACGTGATTCCATAAAGCTGAAGCAGGTTGAATATTTAAGTGATCATATCGGTGACAGTTTTGATGGGGTCATCAGTGGCGTCATGGAAAGCGGCATCTTTGTTGATCTAAAAGATATTCACTGCGAAGGTATGGTAAGAGTAAGTGATTTAACGGATGATTATTATCAGTATGATGAGAAACGACACTGTTTGGTAGGACGTTCTAATGGAAAAAAATATCAGTTAGGGAAAGAAATTAGAGTTACAGTCGTTAATACAGATAAAGAAAAGCGCCAAATTGATTTAAAATTGGCTGATACTTAATTGAACCGACATATTTATAATTTTATCATTATGAAAAAGTCTCTTTATTCTTCCACAAACTATCTTACAATATTATTATTGATACTCTTTTTTGTAAGTAGTGCAGGGGAAGCTACCGCCCAATACTTTTCTTTTGGTAAAAACAGGGTTCAATATAAAAACTTTGACTGGAAGTATATTCAGTCTGAGCACTTTGATGTGTACTACTACCAAAGTAAGAACTATGATTTGGCAAATTTTGCAGCGATTAACCTTGAGGCCTCACTTGAGCAAATAAGTGAAGATTTTGGCCATCAAATTGCTGATCGTATTGAAGTAATTATTTACGATTCTCATAATGACTTTTCTCAAACCAATGTTGTTTCTTTGCCTACGAGTGCTGAAGGCATTGGTGGTGTAACTGATCTTTTTAAGAATAGAATTACCATGCCTTTCAGTGGAAATTACACTGAATTTAGAAGTACTCTACAGCATGAGCTAGTACATGCTGTAATAAATGATATGTTTTATGGAGGTAGCGCACAGTCCTTAATTAGTGGAAATGTTAGACTTCAAATTCCTTTATGGTTTAGTGAAGGCTTATCAGAATATGAGGCAAACGGCTGGGATACAAACAGCGATATGTTTATTCGTGATGCAATCATTAATGATTATTTACCTAACCTTTCTAGGCTACAGGGATATTTGGCTTACCGAGGAGGTCAATCACTTTGGAACTTTATTGTAGAGGAGTATGGCCGTCAAAAAATTCGTGAAATTATGCAGAATTTGAGAAACCTGCGAAGCATTGAAGGGGCTTTTCGCCGTTCTTTAGGTCTCTCTGTCAGTGAGTTGAGTTCCAGATGGAAAGATTATTATAGAGAAAGGTATCTCCCAGAGGTGGCAGAGAGAGAGCAGATAGGGAACTTTGCTACTTTGTTGACTGAAAGAGGTAAAGCAGGTACTTATAATACAAGTCCATCGGTATCCCCTCAGGGAGATAAGGTAGCTCTCATAACCAATGAACGTGGATTTCTTGATGTAGTTGTTATAAATGCTATTACCGGTGAAAAAATAAAGACCATTATAAAAGGTGGAGATAATATCAATTTTGAAGAATTGAATATTCTCGAACCTAATCTGAGCTGGTCGCCCGATGGTAGCAAAATTACACTTTCAACAAAAACCAAAGGGTCTGATAATCTGGCTATTGTTGATTATGAAACCGGGAATGTACAAAAGGTTCAGTTTCCCAAGCTTGATGCCATGGGTTCTGTGGCATGGTCGCCCGATGGGAACAAAATAGCTTTTGATGGAAGTATCGGACCTTTTCAGGATATATTTGTCTACAATATTGAAACCCGTGAATTTAGCAATGTTACAAATGATGTAATTTCAGACTATGAACCTGCTTGGTCTGCAGATTCTAAAACCATTTATTTTACTTCAGCACGTGGTGATAATGTCTCACTTAACAAGTTAAAAAGAAATACAAAGCTGCTTGCTGAAGATTACATGTATAGTACCGATATCTATTCAGTTGAATTGGGTTCCGAAGAAGCAACACGATTAACCAAAACGCCTAAATGGAATGAATATCAGGCTGCAACTACTCGTGATGGCAGACTCATTTATATTTCAGATAAAAATGGAATCCCCAATGTTTATGAGTTAAATCTTTCTGATAGAACAATAGCTCCTTTAACCAATCTTCAGACAGGTGTATTGCAAATGTCAATAAGTTCTGATGGTAGCCGGCTTGCGGTGAATTCTATAAACGAAGGATATACCGATGTATTCTTGGTTCGGTCTCCCTTTTCCAGAAAAAAGGATACGGAGCTTACTGATAATCACTGGGCCCAGCGGCGAGCTAATGAGACCGAAGCACAACGAGTACCTGCTGTAGGTTATCTTCAAGAAATGCTGGCTGTTGCCGGCACTTCTACATATGCATATATGGTTTCAGATGCAGAATCGCTGAGTCAAACTTCAAACTAGGAATAATAAGCAGGCTGGCAAAGAAGGTGTAAAGGCTGAAAGTGATTCCACCATCTCAGATACAACAAAAACAGCCGAGCAAGAAATTGATTTCAGAAATTATGTATTTGATAGTGAAGTATCTGAAGACACCACATTTACGGCAAAATACTTAGAAGAAGACGTATTTGCTCTGAAGAATAATAGAACAGAAGATGGTAGATATCAGCCTAGAGAATATAGACTGAAGTTTTCTACAGACATTGTTTATGCAGGGGGGAACTTTTCGACTACATTTGGAGCCACGGGTCTTACCCAAATCGTTTTCAGCGACTTGCTCGGGAATCACCAAATATCATTTGGCTCTAACCTGGTTTTTGATCTGCGTAACAGTAATTATTTTTTACAGTATGCATACTTAAAACAAAGAACAAACTGGCTGTTTAATGTATCTCATTCATCAAGCCAGTTCCAGACTTTTGCAGGGAGTGTGTTTAGATTTCAGTACGCTGGCTGCTTCTGTTACAGCCCGATATCCATTAGATAAATTCAGGAGGTTTGATTTCAACTTGTCAGCAGTATCGTTAAATCAGGATATAAGTTCAGTTGGAGTTGGTCAGGGACAAAATGAATCTTCTACTTTTTTATATCCTCAAATTATTTATACAAATGACAATACGTTGCCAGGGTTCCTTACTCCGAGGGCGGGATCAAGATATTCTTTAAGTGTAACCGGTAGCCCTCCTCTTGGATCACTCGAATTTGCTTCTGTATTAGGGGACTTTCGTAAGTATTTTAATCTGGGCAGCGGTTATACATTTGCAGTAAGAGGCTCCGGGGCTGCCTCTTATGGACAAGACTCTCAAAACTTTTTTCTGGGTGGCCGATTAGGTTGGATAAACTCTCGATTTGAAGGGAATTCATTACCTATTGATAAATTAGGTGACACCTTCTTTACCCAGCCAGCCTTACCGCTGCGTGGATATGGGTACAATGCCATACAGTGGAGATAGATTTGCTCTAGCCAATGCTGAATTTAGGTTCCCATTATTTGCTGCGATACTACCCGGCCCGATTCCCATCCTTCCATTGTATAATTTAACAGGTGCAGCATTTGTTGATGCAGGTACGGCGTGGGGACAAAGTATACCATTTGAAGTAAACTTTATTGATGGGTCAAGTGAAGTATATGCCACTAATGAAGATGAGCTGGATTTTAGGGTACGAGATAACAATAAAATATTCTTGGATCAAAGTAATGGTGATTTTCTTTCAGAGAAACCTGCTGATTTTGATATAAATCGGGATCAGTATGGAGTACTTCCTGCCCCACAGGGTGATGTTTTAATTGGTGCTGGGTTTGGGTTGCGTACTATATTACTGGGCTTACCACTAAGATATGACGTGGCTTGGCCTTACTATAGAGATGGATTTGGTGGAGATGCTGTTCACTACATCTCGATAGGAATTGATTTCTAGTTTTATAGTTTCAAATTTCAAAAAGGAACTTCAGAATTGGAGTTCCTTTTTATTTTGATTTGGTTTGCACCACTTTTAAAAGTCGGTCATAGTTTCTTGAGGGATCCTTATAATAAATAAAGGTGAGATAGTTTTGACTGTTTTCAGAAAACCCTCTGTCCAGGCTTAGTGCATTGATAG
Source organism: Balneolaceae bacterium (assembly GCA_034521755.1). Lineage (GTDB taxonomy): Bacteria > Bacteroidota > Rhodothermia > Balneolales > Balneolaceae > JAXHMB01. Next base: position 361,500 of record JAXHMB010000003.1, on the reverse strand, counting down.
CCCCATTTTTTACAATCGCATATTTATAGGCATAAAATCCTTGTTTTATCAATGCTTCTCCTTCCCATAATCCAGAACTTTCGTTGCGTTTCATCCGGTTTTTTTCAGAAATCATCCATTCGTTGAAATCTCCAACAAGATATATACTTTCACTTCCCGAAATAGACTGATCCGCTTCAAGCTTGAATTGTACACGAGCATAGGAGGCACTTCGATCATCAATTGCTAAACCCAGCCTGGGGTCAGGTAAAAAGCGGGGAGGTGGATCCAGGTTCTCAATATCTCGTCGCAAAATAACTTTTGGCGGGATTACATCTTGTTGTACTTCGACTATTTGCTTCCCGTCGGCTTCGATATTTGCCAAATTGAGTGCATTAAATTCAAAATCACCTATAAATGATTCTCTTCTGCCTAAGTGAAAGTTCACTTCTCCGGGTGTGGCCGTATCAAATATGGATACTGTTTTTGTACGTCCCCAAAACTGATTTTGTACATAAGAAAAGGAGAGATTGAATTGTGGGTTCTCTATAAAAGCTGGATATAGATAACGGCTAAATAACTGGTGTTCTAATCGGAAATTTGAGCGCTGGGCATATAATCTATTAACTCTGGTTGATAGTTGTCCCCTGTTTTCAGTTATAAAAAATGGTAGTGAAAAGAGCAGTTTATTAGATTGATAATCAAATACTTCAATCAGGTAGTTACCACTTACTTCAAAAGATATTTGGTCATTAGGGAATTCATAACTGTAATGAAAAAAAGAAGGACGTTGACTAAAACTCTTTAAGCCGCCGCCAAAATAAAACTCATTAAAACTGTCTAAGTAAAAATTTGGAGACAAGGAACTTTGTCCCCAATCCTTATTGCGATGTGTGATTTTAATTTTAAACTGACTGGCTGACTGTGTGAGATGGTCAAATTCAAGTACCAGTTTCTGAGATGAGTTAAGAGCAATAATGGGCGGATTGTTTTTAGATCCTGTACTATAAAGCTGAATGCTTTGGATATGGTTGGGCGGTGCTTGCTGCACTTCCAGTTTAAATAGGTCTTTAGAAGTGTTTTGGGTATTGTTGACTTGTTGGATGCTGCCTGACGAAGCACAGCCCAACAGGCTTAATGCCAAAAAGAATGCAACTATTCTATACATGATACTCTCCTGAAAAAACGCGTTCAGCAGGTCCCGCCAACCTGATGTTCTGATATTTATTGTTATGTTTGTCATAAGAAAATTCAACAGTGAGCTCGCCTCCTTTTACACGAACAGTACAGTTATTCTTTAATGTCTCATTGCCTTGAATATGGTGCCAGGTAAGAGCAGAGGCAATAGCACCGGTTCCACAGGCAAGAGTAAGATCTTCAACACCACGCTCGTAGGTTTGGAGTTTTAAGGAATCGGCACTTCCACCATACATAAAATTTACATTGGTACCTGGTGGCTGGAATTTCTCAGCATTTCTCAATCTTTTCCCGGTAGCTCTCAAGTACTCTTCGTTTTCTAACAAGTCTTGCTCAATAGATAGCACAACATGTTCGGTGCCGGGGTGTGATTGATATAAAGTTGGTTGGCCTTCTATCTGTAGTTCAGTTACCTCGGTTTTCATTGGAAAACTGATCTGTATATTCTCTTTATCGATGATCTTCGCCTTATAAATATTTTTATGAACATTGAAGGTTAACTCAGAACCCATTTCGAGATCATTGGCGAACAAAGCCAGGCATCGGGCGCCATTGCCACACATTCCGGCATTGCTGCCGTCTGCATTACGGTAAACCATGGTATAATCCAGTGTAGGATCCGAAGGATTATTTAGTAATATGATACCATCAGCTCCTATGCCGAATGTTCGATGACACATTTTTGGAGCCAGCTCAATTATTTGCTCAATCGTTACAAGGTTTTCTCTATTATCGATAATAATGAAATCGTTACCGGTACCCTGTATTTTAGTGAAAGGTATAATATTACTTCTAGTCATAACTGTTATTCTGAAAGTGCGGGTAAGTGTTTCCAGGAGTCATGTGAAGTGATTTCCGGATCAAGACCGCGAATAAGTTTAAAAAAACGAAATGCGAGGGCTGTAAATACCAGCCGGCCCTGTACGTTCTGTTGAATCATTGGTTTAACCTTATTCACGTGGGTAATCATATCTTCAATTCGTGCATCTTTGAGAGCTTCGCAAAACTTTTTGATGGCCTCAATTTGGTCTGCATTAGTAATGAGTGAACTGTTTTGAGTACTTCTGTAAACCATAAGGTCACGCAAGAAAACTTCCATGATATTGAGCAATGCAATTTGCCCCTCTATGTTGTGATCGCTCTGCCAGCTTTTAGAAACTTCTATGATTTTTACAGCATCATGAGAATAAGAATACCGCAAGAACTCGATGACTTCTTCCCGTGTTTGTTTGAGTGATGCCGAATCAAAGAAACGGGTCATAGCATAATTGCCACCCGAAACGCGAGCCAGGTAATTGGCGTCTTCTTCTGGTAATGAATCGTAGTTTACCAAAGCATCCGAAATCTCTTTGGTTTTGAGTGGCGTAAGCTGGATATGCTGACAGCGTGAAATAATAGTCGGCAGTAAAGCCTCTGTATTGTTAGTGGTAAGCAAAAACATGAGGTTTTCTGAAGGTTCTTCCAGCAGTTTGAGGAATGCGTTTGCCGCCTCTTTTCGCATGGTTTCTATGCCGGTCATGATAATGACCGTTTTCCGTCCTTCATTGGGTTTTAAGAAGGCTTTTGGACGAATTTCCTCATGAAAATACTTAATGGGATAAAATGCCTGTTTATTTTTAGAACTATCATCATCTGCTAGAGAGGGACGTAAGCTGAAATCAACAATTTCATAAGGGTCTTTTTTTAGCAGTTCTAGTCGCTCACGTAGCTCATCAACCGTAACGCCGGTTGGTACTGGCAAAAAAGTGTGGATGTCAGGATGAGTAAACCAGGATGATTTTTTTGAGAAGGCTTGATCAGCCAAATCAGTTAGGTTGCTAACTCCATTTATTACTTCAGCAAAGGCTAGTGCAAAAGCTGTTTTTCCTACGCCTTTTGGTCCGGAAAAAAGGTAAGAATGGCTGATTCTGCCTGATTCGATGATACGTTGAATATGTTCTCTTGCCAAAGGTTGTCCAACCAGCCTCTGGTCTCCAAAAGTAAAATCTAAATTTTGATAATCAGCCATCTATTCTTCCCAAATAAAATCAAAAAGTAAAATTCCTGCACTTATCGTAACACCTGCAAAACCAAAAAGAGCCCAAAAATCGTTAAGATAATTTTGTGTTAGTCCTTCCAGGAGTGCCGCTTTAGTAGTTCGCACTAAAATAAGGATTAGTGGAAATAATAGTGGAAGGCCCAGTACCGAGAATATGGCACCTTTTCTATCTGCTTGTGCAACAATAGCTGCCAACAAAGTTGCAACTCCCGACAACCCTGCCGTCCCTAATACAAGTGTCAGTATTAAAGCAGTAATATCTACTATTGGAATATCCAGTAAAAAAAGATAGCATAAAAAAGTGAGGATGTTTACCGACAGAGCAAAGGCAAAATTATAACAAAGCTTGCCAATAAAAACTTCTGAGGCTTCATAATTTAGTCTCAGCAAATCAAAGGTTTGCCGCTCTGTTTCCATCACAAAAGAGCGTGAAAGGCTTGAGAGTGCTGCAAAAAGTATGATTATCCAGACTAGTCCACTTTGGGCAGTAGGGGGCAGTTGTTCTGCTTTTAGAGAAAATAGGATCAGTAATAAGGAAGCACCTACGAATGCCAGAATGGTATTTAGAGCATACCGTGAACGTAGTTCAGTCTGTAAGTCTTTGGAAAAAACAGCTGCTATTGCTTTAACAGAATTCATGGATAGAGTTTACAAAATTTGTGGTAGAAGATATAGGATTCATCTATAAGTAAATGTCTGTTCAAAACTATCTCTAAATAAATTGTATCAAAACTTATACGATGACTATATTTGGCATGAATCGAAAAGTAAATGAAGAAAATCGCCTTTAATGAAAATTATCAGCTTGTTGAATGAAGATAATGTGTTGCCCAATCTGAATGTATCCGATAAAAAAGAAGCGTTGGAAAGGGTTATATCTTCCTTGTCGTCTCAGGTCTCGGATGAGGAGTTACAGGCCATTCGTGATGCAGTGTTTGAACGGGAAGAAATCATGTCCACCGGGGTAGGTAAAGGGCTTGCAATTCCCCATGGTAAAACAGCTGCCATAGATGATAATTATGCAGCATTTGCATTGCTGAAAGAAGGTATTGAATATCAGGCTATTGACGGAGAACCTGTCAGAATGATATTTTTGCTGGTAGGACCTCAATCAAGTAACAGAATGCATATTAAAATGTTGAGCCGCATTTCACGTTTAATGAATAATAGTGCATTTACTAAAAAGCTGGTAAAGGCCGATTCATCAAAAAAAATTATTGAGCTGTTTAAACAAGAAGAGGAAGCTCATTTTGGCGGTTGAGCTAATACAATGGGGAATTGACCTATGAATTTCAGAAAGCAGATACATTTGAAAGCCATCCTATACCTGCTTCTGTGCTGGACAACAATGGCAGCTCCGGCTGTGTCACAAAATATATCTGATAAAGTTTGGTCTGTTGTTGAAAATAGTACTGCTCAGGATGCATTTTGGTCAATCGTAGTACGAGATAGCACGGGCAGTATTTTAGAAAACTATCATAAGGCTAAACTAATAAGGCCTGCATCAAATCTTAAGCTGCTTACCTCTGCAGCCGTTTTAAATCATTTAGGTCCTGATTTTACTTATACAACAACCATGTACGGGTTGGGTTATCAGGAAGGCCAAACATGGCGGGGAGATATTGTCATTAATGGAAGTGGAGATCCATCAATCAGCGGTGATTTTTATGATGGGGATCGCTTTCACGTATTCGACAAGTTTTATCGGACTTTAGATTCGCTTGGTATTTATAAAATTGATGGTAACCTGATAGGGAACGCAGCTTATCTTGATGATCAGCCTTATCCCAAAGGATGGAGCTGGGAGGATCTTTCCTTTTACTATGGGGTAGAAATCAGTGCGCTTTCCTTTAATGATAATGCCGTTGACCTTGAAGTATTTGCCAATGACAAGGTAGGAGAAACGCCTCGAATACAGTGGTTTCCGTTTGATACTGATTATGTAAACTTTATCAATGAACAGGTCATTACACCATCTAACTCAGAGTATGATGAGTTTTATCGTCGTATTCCGGGCACCAATACCATTATTCTGCGAAGTACGTTGCCCCAGGGCTACTATGAAAAAGAATCGCTTTCAGTCTTGAATGCTCCGTTATATTTCATGGATACTTTTAAGAAATACTTAGAGGATGGACAAATTCAGGTTAATGGGAGGATTTTAATTGAAAATCAGCAACCTATTTCTGATTTAGATGAATATGAGATATTGGCCGAACATAAATCTGAACCTTTGAAGAACCTGTTGAAAGAGGTCAACAAGGGAAGCAATAATTTTTATGCAGAAATGCTGTTGAAGACGGCAGCGGCAGAATATTATAAAACACAGGGATCCACCGAGTTGGGAATAAGCATGGTTAAAGAATATGCTCATTCGGTAGGGCTGGATACTACGAATATCGAAATGACAGACGGTTCTGGCATGTCGCCTGCCACGCTTATTAAAGCAGCAGACCTGACCGGATTACTTTATAATATGAAGGCCGATTCCATTTATACAAACACACTTTCACAACCCGGTATGGAAGGATCTTTAGAACATCGATTTAAAAATCATCCTGTTCGCAATAGCTTGATGGGTAAAACAGGTTATGTTTCAGGTGTTCGTGCGCTAAGTGGATATATGAAGGCACAATCCGGGCAGAAGTTGACTTTTAGTATAGTTACCAACAACTATACAAGTAAGACTTCTTATATTGATTATCTCCATGAAAAGCTGATCAAAGCCCTTTATTCGAAATACTAAATATGTCTGACAATAAAGCCAACATATTGGTTACGGATGATGAAAAAAGTATCAGAAACTCTCTGAAGGAGATTCTGGAATTTGAAGACTACCAGATCTTTGAGGCGGAAAGTGGATCAGAAGCACTTGAAATTCTTTCTACAAAATCCATAGATCTGATGATGCTCGATATAAAGATGAAGGGCATGGATGGTATGGAAGTGCTAAAAGAAATGAACGAGTCGGGATTAGATGTACCCGTTATAATGATCTCGGGCCATGGAAATATTGAGATTGCTGTGGAAGCAACAAAACTCGGTGCATTTGACTTTATTGAAAAGCCACCGGATTTAAACCGTCTTCTCGTAAGTGTGCGCAATGCTTTAGATAAGCACCGTCTTTCTGAAGAAAATAAAAGCATGCGCTCCAAACTACCTCAGGTTCCGCAGATCATCGGAGAAAGCAAAGAGATAGAACAGATTAAAAAGACTATTGATAAAGTTGCTCCAACAAATTCGAGAGTATTGGTTACCGGAGAAAATGGAACAGGCAAAGAATTGGTAGCACGCTGGATTCATGAAAAAAGCAACAGAAGTACGAGGAATTTTGTAGACGTCAACTGTGCGGCAATACCATCTGAATTACTGGAAAGCGAACTTTTTGGTCATGAAAAAGGATCTTTTACCGGAGCCACATCGCAGCGTATTGGGAAGTTCGAGCAAGCGGACAATGGCACTTTATTTTTGGACGAAATTGGTGATATGAGTGCTGATGCACAGGCAAAAGTGCTTCGGGCACTTCAGGAAAATGCTATTATGAGAGTGGGTGGCACTGAGAAAATTCAGGTTGATGTACGTGTGATAGCAGCAACTAATAAAGATTTACAGCAAGAGATTGAAGCAGGCAACTTTCGGGAAGATTTGTATCATCGTGTTAATGTAATTCCTATTCACGTGCCTTCACTTAATAAACGTCCCGATGATATTCCTATTCTTGCGAAACAATTTTTAGAGAAGCTTGCTGAAAAAGATATTGTTTTTGCGGGAGTATCTTTTTCTGAGGAAGCCTTGGAAGCGTTGAAAGAGCAGCACTGGTCTGGTAATGTGCGCCAGCTGCAGAATGCTGTAGAGCGTCTGGGTTTACTGGTTGAAGATTCAAAAATTACCCGTAAAGATATCGAGCTATTAAATATTTCGGGTAAAAAATCTTCAGATAATCTTGAAGGAATGACCGATAATTTTGAAGGATTCCAGGATTTTAAAGAAGCGGCAGAACGCTTATTTTTGCTTCGGAAGCTGGAAGAGAACGATTGGAATATTTCTCAAACGGCAGAAGCAATAGACATCCAGCGCAGCCACATGTACAACAAGATGAAGAAATATAATATTGAACGGTAAACTTAATCATTCAATAACTTAAAACTGAATAATGTCAGCAAAAATAATTGATGGGAAAAAAGTAGCAGCTTTGACCAGGAATGAGGTTCGGAAAGATGTAGAGGACTGGGTTTCAGAGGACAACAGACCTCCATTTTTGCAAGTGGTGTTGGTAGGCACTGACCCGGCTTCTGATGTATATGTAGGAGCCAAAACCAAGGCTTGCAAGGAGGTGGGTATAAAGACAGATACCATGCGTCTGCCGGATACTATTTCAGCCAAAGAGCTTAAAAAGACTATTGGCAAATTGAATGATGATGATAGCGTAGATGGAATTTTAGTACAGCTGCCGCTGCCCAGTCATTTGTCTTCGCATGATGTAATTGAGTCCATAGACTATCGCAAAGATGTAGACGGTTTTCATCCCATGAATATGGGACGTCTGACAGTCGGGGAACCCAGTTTCCGTTCGTGTACTCCGGCAGGAATCATGGAGCTGTTTAAACACTATAGCATTCCTACTAAGGGTAAACATGCGGTGATTGTCGGTGCCAGTAATATTGTGGGCAGGCCCATTTCTATTTTGCTTAATAAAGAAGAAGGAGAGGGCAAAGCTACTACCACTGTTTGCCATAAGTTTACTAAAGACTTAACGCAGCATACAATTTCAGCAGATGTTCTGGTGGTGGCCGCAGGACAACCCAACCTTATTAAAGGAGAGATGGTGAAAGAAGGTGTAGTAGTTATTGATGTCGGGATTAATCGTGTAGCTGATGAAACGAAAGATAAAGGATATTCGCTGGTAGGCGACTGCCACTTCGAAAGCGTCAAAGAAAAGGCAAGCTGGATTACTCCCGTGCCCGGCGGCGTTGGCCCAATGACCGTCGCCATGCTGATGAAGAATACTCTTCTTGCTGCTAAAAAGTCTATTTATCCGGAATAGAAGGTGTTTCAACACTAAATACAGATTTTCTTAAATAGGGGTGACATTAAGATGTCACCCCTTGTTTTTATACTGTGAGTGAACATCAACAAAACACTTACTGCTATGAAAACTACTGTACAAAATGCCGCCCAACTTAACACCTTTGATGTAGAGCCCGTACTTCGCAAGGTACTTATTGAGGCCGAAAAAGAGCATAAAGAGCTTCAGAAAATGTTTGGACTTATGGGGTGGGGAGATCTGCCCGATGCTTTGAAGATGGAAATTAAAGATGATGTGGCAGCTATGGTCAATGAGTTGCAAGGGCAATTCTCAAGCTGTGATCCTTATGTAAAAAAACGCAGAGAAAGTGTTACTTACTGGGTAAATTGTTTTCAGGATGGCATCTGCTCATTGTCTACTGCAATTGATGCCTTAAAAATAAAGAAGCTGTAGCCTTTATCTGTAGAAGGAGAAGAAAATAAAAATTCTATTAAGCACTTAGGCTGCATTTTTCGTATATTTAACAGCAAAATTTAAATCCAAATTTTGCTGTTTCTATAATGAAAAACTCCTCTCCATTTGACCGCATCACCAGACAAGGGCTAACCTATGATGATGTGCTGTTGGTGCCTGCACATTCTACAACCTTGCCGCGGGATGTAGACACCAGTGTAGAACTTACACCAACTTTGAAACTGAATATTCCCATCATAAGCGCAGCAATGGATACGGTTTCGGAATACCGGTTGGCTATAGCTCTCGCTCGCGAAGGTGGCATTGCTATGCTGCATAAAAATATGTCCATCGAAGATCAGGCCGATCAGGTCCGTATGGTAAAGCGAAGTGAAAGCGGGATGATAGTGGACCCGGTTACGCTTCCCGAAGATGCGACGGTTAAAGAAGCACGTGGATTGATGAAAAAGCACAAAATTGGTGGTATCCCTATTGTTGAGAAGGATGATAAGCTGATTGGAATTGTTACTAACCGTGACCTGAGATTTGAGCATTATGTGGATAAAAGATTGTCGTCTATTATGACACGCGACAATCTTATTACAGCTCGGGAAGGGACTACGCTTGAGGAAGCCGAAAAAATGCTGCAGGAACACAAAGTAGAAAAGTTGCCCATTGTGGATGACAACATGAAATTGGTTGGGCTTATTACATTCAAAGACATTGAAAAAAAGAGAAACTTTCCCAATGCCTGTAAAGATGATATGGGCCGGTTGAGAGTAGGAGCAGCAGTTGGTGTTACAGCAGATACCATGGATCGCGTACAAGCCTTGGTTGATTCCGGAGTTGATGTAGTTACCATAGATACAGCTCATGGTCATTCTCAGGGGGTTATTGATATGGTTCAATCAGTTAAAAAAGCATTTCCTGACCTTAATCTTATTGCCGGTAACATAGCTACCAAAGGCGCTGCTAAAGCTCTGATTGATGCAGGTGTAGATATTGTAAAAGTAGGTGTAGGTCCGGGTTCTATTTGTACAACTCGAGTTGTTACCGGTGTTGGCGTTCCGCAACTTAGTGCAGTCATGGAGGTAGCAGAATATGCTCAAAATAAAGGTGTTGGACTTATCGCTGATGGTGGCATTAAACAAACCGGTGATATTCCCAAGGCTATTGCCGGTGGCGCGCATGCTGTAATGATGGGTTCTATGTTTGCCGGAGTTGATGAAAGTCCGGGCGAAACTATCATTTACGAGTCCCGAAAATATAAATCCTACCGCGGTATGGGAAGTATAGGGGCTATGGAGAAAGGCTCTAAGGATCGGTACTTTCAAGATGTTGAAGATGATTTAAAAAAACTGGTACCTGAAGGTATTGAAGGACGCGTTCCTTATAAAGGATATTTGCATGAGGTGGTATACCAAATGACGGGTGGACTTAGAGCAGCAATGGGTTATGCAGGGGCAGCAACTATTGAGGAGCTGCAAAAAGCTGAGTTTGTACAAATTTCTGCGGCAGCCTATAAAGAAAGTCATCCTCACTCTGTACAGATTACCAAAGAGTCTCCGAATTACTCGGTATCTTAACTTACTTACGGGTACTGATAAGCAGACCAATTCCAAGCACAAAGAATATTAGATGGGGAAGTAGTGCAGCTAAAAGTGGATCTATGGTTCCTTTAGCTCCAAAAGGTTCAATCACTTTTAAGAAAGCCAGATACAGAAAACTTATAGTAAGTCCTGCTGCTATATAAAATCCTCTCCCTCCTTTTCTTCTTACCGCGGCCAAGGCAAATCCAATGGTGGTTACTACAATCATTGCCAGGGGATAAGCCAGCCTTCCATAGAATTTAACCTGAGGATCCTCAATACCACTGGCACCACTTCGTTTAATGGAGGCTATATAGTTCTGGGCTTCAGGGTATGTAAGCTGATAGATATCAGAAGTGGTTCTTGCAACATCTCTTGGGAGGATACTCAGTGTAGTATCAATGTATTGTTTATAGTATAGACGAAATCCCGTATTGGTAAATTCTTTAACTTCTACATCTCTTAGACGCCAGGTTTTTGTACTATCTTGCCAAATCATTCGGTTAATGTTCATAGTCTTTTTAACAGAATCTTTCTGAAAAGTGACAAGCTCAACCCGGTACCCAATTTGTTCTTGTGAATTGAAGTAGTTGATATTTAAGATTGTGTTAGATGCTTCTTGACGGTAAATCCGGTTTCTGTCCAGGTTTTCTGAGCCGCCTCTGAGATACTCTTCTTCAAAAGCGAGGCGACGTGCATTTGAGTCTGGAATGATAAATCCATCCAGATAGCTGATGGTAACTGTCATCAGAATTGCAAAAACCAGATAAGGAAGAATTAATCTGTATAGGCTAACCCCGGCAGCTTTTAATGCAATTATTTCAAGTCTATCAGTCATTCTTCCCGTCAAAAACAGGCAAGCTATAAAGACAGCAACCGGCATAACAAGCCTAACCATTTCAGGAATGTAATTTAGATAATAAACACCAAAGATTTGACTTATGGTTGCACCATTATCTGTGAAGGCATCACTATTATTAGAGAAGTCGATCACTACATAAATAAAAATCAAAACCAGCAGCACAAACATAGTGATAGTCAAAAGTCTGGAAAATATGTACCGATCTATTTTTTTTGGCATCATGATATTTTCCAGAGATTAGAGAACTTAAATGGGGTACAAAGTCTGATAACCATATACAGACCAATGAGGCCAAGCAATATATTTGAGAACCACATTCCCGTAAATGGACTTATAAAAAGGCGGTCTGCCAGTTTTTCACCTTGTATTATAGAGATCCAGTAAAAAGTTAAGAATATGGTACTGATAAGTGCGGCGTATCCCAGATTTCCATTTTTTGTATACATGCCAATAGGTGCTCCCAGCAATACGAAAACGATACAGGCTAAAGGTATAGAAAATTTTTTATGAACTTCGACCATATAACGAGCTATTCGCTCTGTTCGCCATTTTATGTTAACCGTTAAATTATCCAGGCCTGATTTTATGTTGCGTAGTTTCTGTAATGCTAAATTAGAAAGATCATTTTTATGATCTTTTGATTTGAGTAAGTTTAATACAACATACTTACTGCTATAGTTGAAAGAATCTTCTGTTTTTGAAGAATACAACCTTAAATTTCGATTTCTATTTTGCTCTTCAGTAGATATGACTTTCGGTCAGATTTAAGAGTTTTCTGCTTAGAGTCAGCGATTTCAGATTCTAGTGAATCCACTACGGCCAGCATGGCCTCCATTTTCATGGTGCGATCATTTCTATTTCTTTGCTCGGGATTAGACCTGGAGAAGGCTAAGTCAGATAAGTCAAAGCTTATTTTATATTTATCGAAATTTGTTTTTTCAAGGACTTCTACGAGTCTATTTTTTTCCCGCTTATCCAGAAAACGAAGGATAGATCCATCAAAAAGGTATAATGTTAAAGTTTGACCATCCTGTTCACTTTCTAGAGAACCTTTTTTTGCTTTGATGTATGCTTTTTCTTGCTTTGAAGATGGTTCTTGAATGAGTGTTACATCGTATAAAGAATCAGCCTCATTATCTACATTTTTGACTAAAAAAGTATAGCCACTAATACCATCATAGAACTCGTTTGATTTTAAGTCAAAACCGGGTTTTTTAAGTCTTATATCAATGAAAAGTGATCTTGCCCGCTGATTGGCGTCTGGCAAAATATAGTTAGAAAAATAGACCAGCCCGGCACTTAAAAATGCAGCAACTATAAGTACAGGAAGTATAACATGTATTGGGTTTACTCCGGCTGCCCGCAAGGCTGTTAGTTCGTTTAATTCAGAAAATTTACCATAAGCCATTAAACAGGCAACAAGTACAGCCATTGGAGCGGCCAGAACCACCATATAGGCCAGGTTGGTAAGTATGAGTTCAATAATTATGCCTAATGGAAGGCCTTTGCCTATAAGTTTATCAACATGCAGAATTAAAAACTGCATTAACAACAAAAACATGACCGTAAAAAAACAGAAAAGAAAAGGGCCGGCATGCCGTTTTAAAATATCACGTTGTAGTTTGTTGAACATATAACAAGGAAATACTTAGATTTGAATACCACAAAATTAGGGCTATACTGCTTTTTTGCCAAACGCAAAAGCCTTATTAATATTGGGAAGTTCTTATTTTAAGAATGATCAATAAATATTATACTTATTGCTGACTACAGATCAGCTTAACCTAATCCTTTTATTATTCAGCATAGTTACAAACTTTTTGTATAACTTAGAAATTTAGAAAAAAGGTTTCGTGCAGTTTAGAATAAGTCTCCACCGGCTTAGGTTTGCTATCTGTTTGTTCATAGCGATAGTTATGAGCTTGTGCATGGGTTCGTCAGCGTATGCACAGGCGGATACCACTGCAGTTACTGTACCTGATTCTACTTCTCTTTTACATAAGACTGATGTTTTTTCTTACCCTTTCTCCGAACATGAATCCTTGTTGTTTCATATTCCCAATACAAATAAGCGGATCCTTATTCAAAGAGATTCACTTGGGCGCTATGTTAGCCAGAAGTTCTTCTATAATATACCTCTGGCCCTTCCTTACGTTATGTCTTTTGAAGAATATGCTGATCGAAACAGAGAGCATGCAAAAAAGCAGAACTGGGACTCTATAATCCGCGAATTTGAAAATAACAGACAACAGCGTAGTGGCCTGCTTGATTTTAAATTTGATATACCCGGAGGTCAGGAATCGACCTTCTCATCTATCTTTGGGAAGCCGGAAGTGAATTTGAGCGTCAATGGTACGGCTAATATGAATCTTGGTGCTTCCATCCAAAAAACTGAAAACCCGGAAATACCTCCCGACCAGCAAACCCAGATTGACCCTACTTTTGAGCAGAGCTTGAAGCTCAATATCCAAGGTACGATTGGAGACAAGCTTTCCATACAGACAGACTGGGATACCGAGCGGGCTTTTGACTTTGAAAACCGCCTCAATATTGTTTACCAAGGATATGAAGATGAAATTTTGCAGCGTTTGGAGCTTGGTAACGTATCGATGGAAACGGGAAACTCGCTGATTCGGGGTGGTAGCTCACTGTTTGGAATAAAGTCAATTGCACAAGTTGGTTCCCTGAGATTGACAAGTGTTCTTTCTCAGCAAGAGGGTGAAGGGCAAACCCAAACAATAAAAGGAGGTGCCCAGGAGCAGGAGCTTTCAATAAGACCGGCAGATTATGAATACGATCGACACTTTTTCCTCGACTTTTACAATTTCCAGGAATTTGAAGCAAATATGTCCAATCCTCAGCAGCTGGGACAAGCTTTTCAAATATCTGAGTTGAGAGTTTGGATTCTTCGGGAATCAACACAGTCTTTTGCCGGTGAGCGACAGGCTATTTCTATGGTGGATTTAGGAGTCGTTCAAAATCAAGATGGAAGTTATGCTTTACCGGACGAAGAAGAGGATGCATTTAATGATGCTACATTAGATCAGTATCGCGATCCGGAAGTTTCTGTTTCGGCAAGTGATTTTGGAGTAGACCCATCTGAGTTTGTAGAGGGATACTTTATACCGTTACAAGAAGGGGTAGACTTTGAGCTAAATAGATTGCTGGGATATATTTCTTTAAAAAGAAATCTGGGTTCAAGACAGGCCTTGGCTGTATCCTTTAAATATACTGATCCACAGACCGGAGAAATTGTTAGCGTGGGAGATGCCAGCCAGGGTGGTGGTAGCCGTATTTACCTAAAGCTTATTCGACCACAGACAGTAACTACAACAGATCCGGCCTGGGATCTGATGATGAAAAATATTTATTCATTGGGGGTTAACAATATTACTCCTGATGGGCTTGAGCTTGATATTAAATATACGGAACAAAACGTACCCAGTAGTTCACTACCGCAGCGAAGCCCCATTATGCTCCAGGATTTAGGACTAGACAGGGTAGACAATCAAGGAGCTATAAATCCTGATAACAAGGTTGACTTTAGTACCGGAACGTTAGATCCGGCGAATGGCAAAATTGTGTTCCCCTACCTCGAACCTTTTGGTTCACGGATAAGAAATTTGCTGGCTACTTCTGGTCTGCCTCAGGATAGAATTGATGATCTGGCTTTTGACGAGCTCTATAATGAAAAGAAGATTAATGCCAGTCAGCTTTCAAAGAACAATTTTTATTTAGTTGAGGGTAATTCAAAGGGAAGTGTTTCTGCTAATTATTCATTGCCTTTTGGTCTGGTAGAAGGTTCTGTTGAAGTTTATGCCAATGGACAAAAGCTCCAGGAAGGCACCGACTATGTCGTTGATTATTCTATTGGCAGTGTTACAATTTTAGATGATCAATATCTTAGAAAAGGACAACAAATAGAGATCAAATTTGAACAGAACCAGTTTACTCAAATTCAGCAAAAAACGTTTACAGGTGTGCGTGCTGAATATGAGTTTACTGATAATATAAGTCTGGGGGGCACGTATTTTAGACTTAAGGAAAAGCCTATACAGGATAAGATTCGAATTGGTGATGAGCCTGTAAACAATGCCGTAATTGGATTTGATGCCAATGCGCGCTTTGATACCCCTTGGCTTACTCGTGCTGTGGATAAGATTCCGCTAGTGCAAACCAGTGCTCCGTCCAGCTTTTCTATAAGCGGTGAATTTGCACAGCTAAGGCCCGGTGTGTCTCAAACCAATGCGGTTGAAGATGCCATAGATAGAAATGACTTATTCAAGGACGAAGAAAATGGAATTTCATTTATTGATGACTTTGAGGGGGTAGATATTGGCCTCAGTTTCATGAATCCTTCACGATGGAGTTTGCCTGCAGCCCCGGCGGCTGTTCCGGGATATGCACCTGATCAAAATTTCTTTGGCAATAATCCTCCTGCAAATCCGCCCGGTACGCTGGATGATAAAATTGCCCGATCAGATCTCAGAAGTCAATTTTCCTGGTACACTGTGCCTCGAAATATTGAGGATATTTTAGGAGGAGTAACGCAGACACCGGAAACGCAGCCGGTTAGGGTGACAGATGTATTCCCGAACAGGGACGTACTTTCAGAAGAAAACTTCCTTTCAACCCTTGATGTCTATTATGATCCCACAAATCGAGGTCCTTATAACTATAACTTGGATTTAAAAAATCTGCTGGAGAATGAATCGGAGCGAACCTGGGGTGGAATGGTTACTACATTGCCATCGGGACAGGAAGACTTAACACAAAATAATATTGAGTTTCTGGAATTTTGGGTTCAGCCAATATTGCCCGGAGCAAAAACACCTACCGCACAGGATCTCCAGGACTATAACGGGAAAATGTATATTGATGTGGGGGTTGTTTCGGAAGATATCATTCCAAACTTCAGTACTAACAGTGAAGATGGTTTGACTAGAAGGCCTGAAGATTTGCAAACTGATAACCTTAATGGAAAAGTGCGATCATTTATACCCATTCCACCGCCCCCGCCAGAGGGACAATTTTCTAATAATAGAAGGGCGCAGGAAGATGTTGGGCTCGACGGGGCGCTCCAAATACGGATGGTATTGATGGCAAAAATGAATCGGTGTTGTTCCCAGACTTTATTGATGCCATGCAAACTGTCTACGGATCAGGTTCTTCAGAATTTCAGAAGATTGTGAACGATCCCTCCAACGACGACTATGTTTATTATGGTGAGGGTGAGACTTCATCCCTGCCTTTAAACGAACGTTTCCACCGGCTTTATGGCTACCATGACGGGAATACGCCTCCCAATGAGGGAGAGTCGAGGGCCATTACCAACAAGCCCGATACAGAAGGGTTGATTACGCCCTCCATTGTAGAGCAAAACAATTCGTACTTCCAGTATGAAGTAGATCTCAACCCGGCGGATTTCAGTGCTTTGTCCATAGGCTCTCCGGGTACCTTTATTGTTGATGAGGTGCCGGGCAATAATCAGCAGGACCGCTGGTATCAAATTCGTGTTCCATTGCAGGACTTTGTTCGCAAAGTGGGTAATATTGAGAACTTTCAGAATATATCATACATAAGAGTGTGGTTGTCTGGTTATGAGAAACCATTTACACTTCGTTTTGCCACGTTTGAACTTGTTGGTAGCCAATGGAGAAATGCAGAAAGCGTAGATGAGCAGCAAACCACCACAGCTCCTTTTAGCATCTCTTCTGTAAACATTGAGGAAAATAGCCGCAGGGTTCCCATTCCATATCGTCAGCCTGAAGGAGCGATCCGTGCTACCGATCGAAGTCGGCAACGCCAGACAGTGGCCAACGAACAGTCTATTGTGCTTGATGTAGAAGATCTTGGACCCGATGAAATACGAATGGTCAAACGCGTTTATCCCGGGGGACTAAACATGGTAAATTATTCCAATGTACGGATGTTTGTACATGGCGAAGGGTTTGACAACAGGGGCGATGCTGAACTTGTACTTCGCTTTGGTACAGATCTCGTTAATAATTATTACGAATATCGGCAACCTGTTTCACCAACAGACCCTGATTATCCATTTGCGAATAAACCGGTAGATGAGCTGACTGATGCTGAGCGCGAGATGGAAGCGGAACAAGTTTGGCTGTATGATGAAAATAGCGTCAACATTTTATTACGAGCATTTAATCAGCTAAAACAACTGCGCGATCAGCAGGTTACAGATCCCAGCCAGGTTTTTGAACGAGGAGATATTTTAGACGAAGCCCCGGAAGGAACTGTGATTGGGATAAAAGGAAATCCCTCGCTGGACCGAATAGGAGAGATTGGGATGGGTATAAAAAATCCTTATGATCCGGCAAACCCGGGTCAGGGCGTACAGTCTCTTGATGCTGAGTTATGGCTCAACGAGCTTAGAGTGTCCGGTTTTGATAATCAAAAGGGATGGGCTGCCAATGGAAAGGCAGAACTAAAGCTGGCTGACTTTGCAACAGTAAATGCCAATGTGGCTAAACAGACAGACGGTTTTGGGGCACTCAATTCCCGATTGGGGCAGCGAAGCCAAGCGGATATATTTTCCTATGACTTGAACACATCAGTAAACCTCCACAAATTTTTGCCGGCTCGATATGGATGGAATATCCCGGTCTCGCTTTCCGCACGACAATCTACTTCTACACCTCGTTTTTTACCCAACCAAGGTGATGTTCGACTTTCAGAGTTTAAAGATGCTGTAAATGCCCGGAATGATTTAGATGAAGGCGAAAAAGATCAGCTGATAAGCCAACGTATTCATGAAAGCCAGACTTTTTCAGAAAGCTATTCTGTGAATATTTCCAATGTCTCAAAACAATTTTCTCAGACGGGTCTTGCAAAATATACACTGGATCAAACCACACTAAACTTTGTCTATAACACTACGGATAGACGAAGTCCGGAATACTTATTCAGAGACAACTGGAATTATAATAGTTCGATTCGGTATAACATGAACTTCAGGAATACCCAATTGTTCAGGCCGTTTGGATTCTTAGAGGAGGTACCCGTACTCAAAGCAGTATCAGGGTTGAAGCTTGGCTACACTCCGGCATCGCTCAATGCTTCATTTGGCATTAACCGCGAATATGATGAGCGAAGAAGGCGGTCGTTTAACAATCAGAGTCTTTCCTCGCTGCAACAGTCACACACTTTTACCTATAACACCAATTTTGGCTTTGGCTATAACTTGACTCCCTCTATAAAAACTACATTTCAAAGCCGTTCTGTGTTTGATCTATCCAGGTCAGGAGTAGAGCAAAATGGGCAGCCCGGCACTGTAGATAGCACTCGTTTTAGGGTGATTCCCACTTTTAAAGTATTTGAGGGTGTTATCACCGATACGCTTTCGTCGCGGAGGAGCAATTACAGTGAGTCTTACACAGCCGGTTGGCAGCCAAATCTTAGAAAAATTGACGCCGTAAGCTGGGTTAATTATTCTGCTAATTATAACGGCGGTTACCAGTGGCGAAATAGTCCTTTTGGATCACAGTTGGGGGCTAATTTATCAAATAATTTTTCTCTTAATCAGTCCCTCAATTTTGGGTTTAATGAGTTGTTTAATCGAATGGAGTGGTATCGGAATTTAACCAATCCGCGGAATGAGACTGAGCAAGAGGCGCCTTCTGATACTTCTTCAGCAGGGTATAGCCAGGAAGATTTGGGAGAAGACATAAGCGGTTTGGGCCGGGGGATTTTGCGTGCATTGCTTAGTATACAGTCATTTGATATTTCTTTTGGCATATCAAAAAATTCTCTACAATCCGGTTATGCAGGAGGTCCACAGTTCTTCGATGCTTTTAACCAGTCAGACGATACCTATTCACCGCCTTTTTCCTATAGAACAGGTGTTACTGACCATATTGGTTTTGGTCAGCTTATCAAGAATCCCAATGATAATTCTACCCTGCAGCTTCCTTCAAATAAGAGCTTTTCAGATGATTTGACAATTAGCTCTCGGTTTAGGCCTTTTGAAAACTTCTCCATTGATCTCACTTGGAATACGCAATGGGATGTCACCCGCTCCAGGTCAACGACTATTGAGCCTGATCAGTCGCGCACCAAAGTTACCACACAAACCGGTAATATAAGCTCCAGTGTATGGGCTTTTGGCAAAGGGTATGAGTCGCTTTTCAGAAGTCAGCTTGCTACAGCTTTTGATGATATTAATACCCAGAATGATACGCTCAGTGATGCTTTGGGTAATAACGACGGAAAATCTGTATTGGGGAAAAATTCCCTGCAGAACGATTTCCGAAGTGCTTACTTGGGAGTCGCTACCGGAGCCATCGGAAAACGTAACTTTACTCCTTTTCCTATGCCGGGCTGGAAAATAACGTGGACCGGTCTGGAAGAGATGATTCCTATCATTGGGCAGTTTATGTCTCGTGCTTCTATAAATCACAGCTATAATGGCATTTACAGACTGGGATATAACTTTAATAGTGATCCCAGTTCATTTCCTCCATTGAACTTAGGTTCTTATACCGTTGCCAATAACAGGCCTGAATATGAGGCAAATTCCATCAACATAGAGAAAAGGTTTATGCCGTTGATTGGATTTAACATTACCTGGGCTTCCAACCTGAGAACGAATATTCAGTATGAATTGAGTAAGTTAAGCAGCCTAGCTTTATCGAATACGACTATTACTGAACGAATTTCCAAAGGATTGAGAGTTAGCTTCAGTTATACCATTCGTGACTTTAAGCTTCCTTTCTTCCCCAGAATTGAAAATGCTTTGGATATCACCCTGAATGCCGGATATATTGAAGATACAGAACAGAAGTACACGCTGGATTCTGATCTGGATAATGCCTTGCAGCAGCCACCTTCAACAATCATCCAAGATCCCAGTATCTATGATTTCTCGAAAAGCTTTACCGGTGGACAATCGCGTATTAATGCCTCATCAATTATAGGCTATCAGTTTTCGCAGACGATTAAAGCCAATTTTGAGTACACCTACAGCAAGCTTATTCCAAAATCAACAGGAGTATTTCCCCGAACTGATCATGACCTTCGCTTTAATGTGGTTGTGAGTATTCGTTCGAATTAAAACTTTTATAGAAGATAAATCCTATACTTGTAAAAGAAATAACTAACAAGAAGTAAGGCAGCCAATCACCGTATTGGGCGTAAAATGTTTGTTGGGTAAGGATGGGCACTTCATATCGAAACCCGGTGCGCTCCCAGTAGTTGGTTTTAACTTTTACAGAGCCGTCCGGGGCAATAACTCCTGAAATGCCATTATTGGCACTGCGTACCACCCAACGGCGGAATTCCAGCGCACGCAGACGGGCGTAGGCAAAGTGCTGGGTATGACCGCTGGTATCACCCCACCAGCCGTCGTTGGTGATCACGGTTATAAATCCTGCTCCATTGTTGACAAACGCCCGAACCCAGCTTGGGAAGACAGAATCATAGCATACAAGCCCGGGAGTCTTGGTACCATTGGTCTTAAACTGATCGGCCTCATATCCTTTCCCGTACCCTTGAGCACTTTGCCAGTCAACAAGATCAAGCACATCCAGGGCTTTTAGCGCATGAACGAAAGGCACCCGTTCAACAATGGGCACCAGGTTATACTTTCGATAGATCTGCATGGTAGAGTCCGGGTAAAAACCAATGGCCGAATTATAGGGTAAGTAGTAGTCTTGGCCTGACCACATGGGCAGTGCCGGCTTTTCTTGCTCAGAATAATATTCAAAATAGGTAGCCCCGCCAAGGATAGTTACGTTCCAGGAAGAAGCCAGAGGCTTTCAGCCTGTTTTTAGTGAGATCGGCGTTGCGGCGAACTGACTTTGAATGAAGCGCAGGGTGAATACCATTCTCCGGCCAGGCCAGCAAATCTGTTTGTTCAGTTTTAAGTGAGTCTGAAATGGTTATTAAAATATCGAGTGCATCCTGAGCTGAATCAAATCCGCCGAAGCTCTGGTATGAATCAAAATTAGGCTGTGCTACAACAATTTCAGAATGCCGGTTACTCTCTGTTTCCACAAAATTAAGCTGAATAAGCGATAGCGCAGGCATTATGATAGCGGTGCCAATCGCAGCGTATGTCACTAGCCGGTCCTTCTTTTTGTATGCCTGATAAGCCAAAGCACTTGCCAATACTATCCAAAAGGATATGCCCCAATAACCGGTCACTGAAATATACTGCACCAGTTCCGGTACATTTGACCAGGCATTACCCAGGGTCAGCCATGGCCAGGCCAAGTCCCACTGGTGATGTAAATATTCATAACTTACCCAGAGAGCAGACTGGACCAAAGCCACAGGTCCCCAGCGCTTAAAATGTTTTTGTACATGATATTGCAGCATCACAGGAACAGTCATCACCACAGCATTTGCCAGAATAGCTGCAATCCCGCCTGCCACAGTAGCCATCGCCAGCCAATAGGTGGTTATGATATTCCAGATTACAAATCCCGGATAAGCATGATAGGCTGCTTCTTTGGCTGATGAACTTAAATCAACAATTCTAAATAGCAGAATAAACGCAGGGAATACTAAAAAAGGGAAGGGCAGGGGCGGCCAGCTTAATCCCAGCAAAAGGCCCATGCTTATAGAAAGTGCCCAGTTGTTATTCCAAAGCTTTTTAAAGTATCTCATTTCAAAAAAATTAAGCTATCAAACCATTAAAGTAATTTGGTTTTTTATTTAAAGTAAAAACTTTCCAGCATCCAGCATCCAGCATCCAGCATCCAGCATCCAGAAAATCATTCCTCGTAATCGTTAGGAGCTATAATTACGACAATTTCACCCTTGATTTCATCCCGCAGCTGAAAGTTTTGCTTTACATGGGATAAAGGGCCGCGCACAACCTCTTCAAACTTTTTAGTCAGCTCGCGAGCTACTGCAACAAAGCGTTGATCGCCCATGTATTTTTCAATCTCATCCAACAGCTTTAGTAGTCGGTGTGGACTTTCATAGAAAACAAGGGTGCGATCTTCTTCAGCGAGTTGTTTTAATCTTTTTTGGCGACCTTTTTTCTGAGGAAGAAATCCTTCGTATGCGTACTTGTCGCAAGGCAGTCCACTGGCAACCAGTGCCGTAGTGGCGGCATCAGGTCCGGGGATGACAGAAACGGTATGACCGCCTTGATGAGCAGCGCGCACCGCCAGAAAACCGGGATCAGAAATACCGGGCATGCCTGCATCAGAAATGAGTGCTACATCCTGGTGAGCGTCCAGGAGGTTCATTACATGCTCAACTTTTTTATGCTCATTATGCTGGTGGAAAGCAAAAGTATTGGCATCGATGTCATAATGATTAAGCAATACGCCTGAAGTGCGGGTGTCTTCACAGGCAACATAGGAGACCGATTTAAGCACTTCTACAGCACGAGGGGATAAATCCCCCAAATTTCCGATGGGCGTTGCAACTAAAAAAAGTGTAGCCACTGTAAGCAGATTAATTAATGATGTCGGATGAAGATAACAGCTAAAAAGCTTATTATCAGGAGCAACTAAAAGAAATAATCTAATACAAAAAGATGCCAAATTTTACACCATCCGGAATAAATCACATTACTATACGAGTCAATGATATCGACCGTGCGGAAGAGTTTTACGGTGAGATGCTGGGCTTTGAGCTGGTACGAAAAATGGGCAAAAGCATGGCTGTATATCGTGTAGGTGAAGAAGATACGATTGTACTTGTTGAAGCAGAAACTTCCTATGACCCTTCCTCTCGTGATTACCGGGTAGATCATTTCGGCTTTTTCCTTGATTCACCCGAAGAGGTAGATGAAATGGCTAAATACTTTAAAGAACATGAAGTGACTATCCTCAGCGGACCGGCAAACAGAAAACGCGGTCGATTTGTCTTCATTTCTGATCCTGATGGCAATATGCTGGAATTCTTTTACGAAGAAGACGAACGAAATAATCTAGATAGAATCTACATTAGGCTATCAGTATCCGTAACTTTAACAGCAGAATGTCAGCATATTATTAATGGCATGTTATTTGCATATTTTAAAGTCAAAGAAAAACCTGAAATTTTAATCAATACGTAAGCATTTACATGAGCGATACTAACGAAAAGGCTAAAGAGCAGGGATCTGTTGAAGAAACTGAAGAGCAGGTTCAGGCAGAACAACAAGAAGAACAGCAGGAATCGGCCTACAAGAAGTTTGAGCAGGATGAACTGGTAGCAATGCTCGAAGCCAGGGATGAAAAAATCAGTGAACTGGAACAAGATCTTGCCGAAGCGAATGAAGCAAAGCTGAGAAAAGCTGCTGAACTGGAAAACTTTCGAAAAAGAGTACAACGAGAACGCACTCAGATTTATGAAACGGCTAAAGCCAATGCCTTGGAAGATTTCCTATCTGTTAATGACGATTTACGCCGTACACTCAAGGCATCTGAAGGACTGGATGTCAATGAAACTTTTTTAGATGGTGTAAATCTGGTAGCCTCGAAATTTGAAGAAGTATTGGAAAAACATGATGTGCACCGTATTGATGAAGCAGGTGTTCCTTTCAATGTAGATTTACATGACGCCATGATGCGTAAGAAGCCCGAGGATGATAGCATTGAAAGCGATACAGTGCTTGAAGTCATCGAAAACGGGTACCGAATTGGAGATCGTACCATCCGACACGCAAAAGTAATTGTAAGCGAATAAATTCAGGTTTTAATTCATGTCTAAACGCGATTATTACGACGTTTTAGGAGTCAGTAAAGACGCCAGCCAAGAAGAAATTAAAAAGGCCTATCGCAAGCGCGCGATGAAGTTTCATCCGGATCGTAATTCTGATGATCCGGAAGCTGAGAAGAAGTTTAAGGAAGCTTCTGAAGCTTATGAAGTATTGCGTGACGAGCAAAAGCGGCGGCAGTATGATCAATTTGGCCACCAGGGTATGAATGGTGGCTTTGGAGGCGGAGCCGGATTTGAAAATGTAGGCTTCGAAGATATCTTCAGCCGCTTTGGTGAAATTTTTGGATCCGATTTTGCTGATGTATTTGGCGGAGCAGCCGGACGCTCACGCGGCCGCCGGTCGGCCGGTCAGCCGGGTAATGATATGAAACTGCAGATCAGCCTGAGTCTGGAAGAGATTGCTTTTGGCACAGAGAAAAAGCTGAAAGTTAAGAAACAGATAAAATGCGATGAATGTAATGGTACCGGTGCTGAGACTGAGGAGGATTTTCAAACCTGTGGCACTTGTAACGGTCAGGGAGAAGTCCGCCAGGTACAACGAACCATGTTGGGACAAATGGTAAATGTACAGCGCTGCCCCGAGTGTAATGGCGATGGACGCATCATTACCAGCAAATGTAGTAAGTGTCATGGCGAAGGGCGTTACAAAGGAAAGGAAACGGTAAAAGTTCGAGTACCTTCAGGCGTTTCAGAAGGAAATTACATTACGCTGCGTGGCCAGGGAAATGCCGGCAAGCGCGGCGGTCCGGCTGGGGCACTGGTAGTGCTTATAGAAGAAGAGGAGCACGAACATTTTGAGCGTGACGGCAATGATATTTATTATGATCTTGTATTAAGCATGCCGGATGCCATTCTGGGTACTGAAGTAGAAGTTCCTACTCTTAAAGGAAAAGCTAAAGTTAAAATTGACGAAGGAACGCAACCCGGCAAGCTCTTGCGCATGAAAGGCAAGGGTATTGAAGGCCTGAATAATTCGGGTATTGGCGATGAATATATTCGGGTCAATGTGTTTATGCCTAAAGACCTTTCTGACGAAGAACGCGAGCATGTTGAAGCACTGCGGGGTAATGAAAATTTTGCTGCTGAAAACAAAGATGATTCCGGTAAAGGATTCTTCTCAAAGATTAAGGATGTCTTCAGCTAGTATTTAGATTCCTGCCGGCTGAGCCTTTTTCCCCAATATACATGGTCTTTAAATTGGCCATCATAATGGATGCCCTCTGGTATGCGTCCCCATTCTTCAAACCCAAACTTTTGCAGCAGTTCAATGCTGGCACTATTTCCGGAGATCAAAATGGCTACTAAGATTCTTAGTGGGGTGTTATCACAAAAGCTTATAGCTGATTCCATAAGCTGAGAGGCAATACCACTGTCGTGGTGATTATAATCCACATAGTAGCTTACTTCGGCTACCTCAGACAAAGCACCTCGTCCCGGGCGATAAGGAGAAAGAGAAAGCCATCCCAGCGTTTTTCCATCTTCTGTAAAAACAAAAATAGGGAAGCTGCCTTGATTATGGTTGTTAAACCAGGCTCTGCGTTCTCTTGGATCCAGGGGCTCCAGATGGGCAGTACGCAATCCATCTTCAATAGCTTGATTATAAATCCGGTCAATATCCCGGAGATGGGCTTCTTTAGCAAAGCGAATCATAGCACTTAATTTTATTTAAATGCAATATAGCAGTATAAGATACAAGCTCAAGTATAAGTTGTATGGGGCAGGCTGTTAGACATAAAAAAAGCGAGGAAAATATCTTTCCCTCGCTTTTGACAAGTGAATGTATATTAAAGTTTAGGCGTTTCCTGCATCAGCACAGGTAACTCCGCCCCCGGGAACTACTATATTCACATAACCATTCTGCGATAAATTTGCTGAGAGTATAAACTCTTGATTATTTAATTCAATGGTGGCAGTATTTGGTGGTATATCCCCTTCGTTATGGGCGAACAACAATATGTAGTTGAACCCTTTGTTATCGAATTTGAATGAGAAATTGGTAGCATTACTTGGACCATCTAATTCATGATTAGATAGAATTTCAGTGTCATTAGCTTTTACAGTAATTATGTCTCCATCAATTTGACCATGATCCCAAGTGGAACCATCTACATTTCTGTCAGAAAGTTCTACGCATCCTAAGTTAACGTTTGTACGTCCATCTGTGGTAGGTGGAACAATTGGTTCCTTATTAACAGGCGCCCCGCCGTTGTCGTTACAGCCTGTAACGATTAGCATAATTGCCAAGCTCAAAAGTATTGATATATTTCTTAATCGTATCATAATAGCATATTGTATGTGTTAAATGTAATGTAGTTGTATAACAGTAATTTGATTATAAATAATTACCGCCAGTAAAGAACTACATGGGTATGTAGTTCTTTGTTTTTAAATGCTATTCTGCCCGGATGAGGTATCCCACACCATCATAAGCAAGTAATACGGATTTTGGATTCTCTTATAGAAGTGTTTGTAGTCTTCTTGATTATATCCCTAAGCCGTTACCTAAATAGCATTTATATCTTACACGAAAACTTATTAAAAAACAAGAGATAAGGGATAAGTGTTCTAAAATTTTTATGAAAGGTTGCACTCCTTATGAATTCTCAAAGAATATTTATTACTTAGCTGTTTAAGATCTGCACTTCTTTTTTATAGCATCAATATCTTCTTGACTTAGCTGTAGGTTGCGGGCATTCTGAAATTCCATTAAGTAGTACATCACAGATCTGGAATTATTGACATGGCCCAGTCCCAGGGCATGACCCATTTCGTGGGCCAAAACCAATCTCAGCTTGTCAAGGTCATCAAACTGATAGATATTTATTTTTCGTTTTTCAGCTGCCTTAAAATACGCCCCTTGATGAAAAGTTTGCTTAGAACGAAATTTTTCCCGGTGTTGGTAAATCAACTCATTGATACGGTCGGCAAGATTATTTACGGCAATTGACTGCTCGTACATTCTAACAATCAATGCATTTAGCTCAGTCAGTTTTTTTTCAGACTCTTTATGCAGGCGGGATATTTTATCTTTAAGTTTATCCAGCTTTTCATTCTCTTCTTTTGAAACGACCATCCCTGTGTTCCACCTGGAAGCTATTTGCTGATACTCCTTTTGTGTTTTTTGCAGCCTGGTATTTACTTCATCAAACTCTATCAGTTTTTGGTTGTATCTGAAAGAAAGCTGGCGGTAATGTTGCTCCAGAGTTTCATAGTGAAGCTTTTTTTTATTGATGTTTTCGGAAAGCGACTGTTCATCATCGGTAAATTTTTGGGCGTTACTGTATATAAGATTGATAGCAACTTTTCCACTGTCGCTGTATGCCAGAACTTCTTGCCCAACGGCATTAGACCATAAGTTGGCAGCTTCACTTGCCAGTTGTTTTAGAGTTTTTTCATCAAGGTCAAAACGAGAATCAATAGAAGCAATACGCCACGTAAGCGGTTCTTCGCAAGAAGAAGGGGATGGGTCATTGGCATTATCTGTCGAGCGGGGATTGCCGACCAAAAGTACCGAAAAAATCAATATAGCCAGATGATATTTCATTCTGATAAGACTATGAAGAACCGTTTAATGGCAATGTAATTACAATTGAAAAGTTACCCAATAAATCTTTTTTCAATAATTAATGAAAAATTCACATCCGGATTACATGTTGACAGAAACACCACCAAGCGGGATAAAAAGATGGATATCATGCTAGACAGTATTGAGATTGCCCAGCAAACCCCTATGAAGCATATGCGCCATTTTATGGCAAAGCTGGAACTGGATGAAGAGAACTTTGAATTTTATGGCAAATACACCGGTAAGATACGGCTGAATGTGCTTGAAAAATTTAAGGATCGTCCCAATGGCAAACTGATCTTGGTAACAGCCATAACGCCCACCCCGGCCGGTGAAGGTAAAACACTGACTTCCATTGGGCTGACCCAGGGCATGAATAGAATTGGCAAAAAAACGATGGTTACCCTGCGTGAGCCTTCGCTCGGTCCCGTTTTTGGTATCAAGGGCGGTGCAGCCGGTGGCGGATATTCACAGGTGATACCGATGGAGAGGATCAATCTTCATTTTAATGGGGATATCCACGCCATTGGAACGGCTCACAACCTGCTGGCGGCCATGCTGGATAACCATATCTTTAAGGGCAATGAACTGGAAATAGATATTACCAACCCACTTTGGAACCGGGCCATGGACATGAATGACCGGGCGCTGCGAAATATTGTAGTAGGCTTGGGAGGGAGAGTAAACGGTATCCCGCGTGAATCGGGATTTCTCATAACTGCAGCATCTGAAATCATGGCCATCTTGTCGTTGGCATCATCGCGTTCTGACCTCAAAGAAAGGTTAGGCCGTATTGTTGTGGGATATAACAAGAACGGTGAAGTAGTGCGGGCCAAAGATCTTGAAGCCCACGAAGCCATGGCAGTGGTACTCAACGAAGCTATCATGCCCAACCTGGTGCAAACTACCGAACATAATCCAGCGCTGGTTCACGGCGGACCATTTGCCAATATAGCACATGGAACCAGCAGTATTTTGGCCAATCGTATTGGGTTGAAGCTGGCCGACTATGTGATCACGGAAGCCGGCTTTGGAGCTGACCTGGGTGCTGAAAAATTCTTCAATATTGTGAGTCCCATCTCCGGAATCTGGCCATCAGCTGTGGTGCTGGTCGCTACCTGCAAAGCGCTTAAATACCACGGTGGAGCCTCGGTAGAGGAGGCGCAGGAAAGCGGACAGCATAAAGAGGAATTAAAGAAAGGACTTGAAAACCTTGAAGCACATCTCCGGAACCTTAAAAAATTCAAGGTGCCCGTAGTAGTTGCCATCAACAAGTTTGAAGGCGATAAGCCCGCACAGATCCGGGAGATCATTGATTTTTGTGAATCTGTGGATGTGCCGTGTGCACCGCACGAAGCTTTTACCGAAGGGGGAGAGGGAATTAAGGAGTTAGCTAAAAAAGTAGCTGAGCTGGCCGACGCTAATGAAGATCCCCAAAAAATTACGCTATATGATGGGGAAGATACCATCGAAGAGAAAGTGGCTACGTTGGCACGGGAAATCTATGGGGCTGATGATATATACTTTGAAAAGAAAGCCCTGAAGAACCTGGCACGTTTTAAGAACTTGGGGTATGGCAATCTTCCTGTCTGTATTGCTAAAACACAGTCTTCAATATCAGACAATCCCGCCCTGCGGGGCGCTCCCAAAGATTTCACTCTAACGGTGAGTGACGTACAGCTTTCGGCCGGTGCAGGCTTTCTGGTTATTATTTGCGGCAACATGATGCTGATGCCAGGCTTGCCGAAAGTACCGGCAGCGGTTCAAATGAATGTAGATGATGACGGGGTGATTTCCGGGTTGTTCTAACGGCCCGGCGCTTAAGGGGCGTGCAAAACAGCGCTGAATTTGCTATAAAATGTACTACGGAAACTGAAAATCGAAACCGGTAGGGGCCTGCTCACCGAAGCTTTGGGTTTGAAGCGTAGGAGAGTGAGGCACGTCCCACTTAATATGCTGGTTATAGGGCGTCTTTTAGTGTTATTTATTTTTTTTGGATAAAATGCATATTCTGATCTTTGCGATAATTTAATCTCCTCTGGTTTACCTTGCCAAGTAATCTTTACTTCAGATATTTAAACGTGTTTACCATTTTATATTTTGGATCCCTACTTATAAAATCTCTGAAAAATGCTGTATGACTTGCCCCCATCAAGATGAAAACCCTGTCATCTTCTGTTAGATCTATTCTATTTAAATTTGAATACATTCTTAGATTTCTTTGATAATATTTTGCCGCTTCATCAGCGCCTTCATACCCATCTTCGGTACCTGCATGTGTAAGCATGTCTGCATTTACGGCGATAAGAAAATCCAAATATCGGTCCTGGTTCATCAATGTAAGCTTTCCCAACAAGTTTAAACTATCCCTATCAATATTTACAGAGGGATAAAAGCTTAGAGGATCTTTATAATATTTATCGTGCCATTCAGGATCTATCTGATTATTAATCTCTTGTCCAATTCGGTAGTTGTATCTCATTTTGTGATCAATACCATAAATTCTCTCTGTACTACTCAGTCTTCCCAGCTCATAGGCCAAAAGTTCTATTTCGGAAGGTTCTTCGAATACCATATCAGGGTTATTCACATAATTATTGTACTCCTGCTGGATCTTTTCGTTGTATTTTGGTTCTTGCTCTACCAAAATTACGGTTGGGTTAAAGTCGGATAACTTTTGGGCTACAGCATGAACTCTTTGCTGATTCTTCCGGTCTTCTTCATCAAATTCTGTTTTGTTGGCATCGGATGTAAAACCCATGTGAAAAGTCCCAAAATTTAAAATTTTAATCTTTTCATTGGGTTGCTCGCTGTTGGTTACGCTTTTTGATAAATCGCTTGTATCATTTTTGCTGCAAGAAAAAAGAAAGATAATTCCGAGAATCAGTAAGTGTACCTTTAGATATTTCATTATACCTGATTTTAATATTAACGAGGTTGAATATAGCATAGTCTTATTTGTACAATACCCATGCTAGAAATTATATGGATAACATGAATGAATAATATATGTTATCTGTATAGCTTAACCACAAGTTAAGGAAAGGTGGAAAAGGCGTCAAAAGCCTAGTGGATGCCTTATAATTTATAAGTTTGATTGTTCGTAATAAACAACACCTTCCAGCAACCAGCAACTACTCCGCAGCTTCAACTTTTTCTGGCAAGTGTTCTTCTTTGGCATCCTTAAAGGCCTTTCGCGGGGTAAGACCCAGAATGTCAAACATGCGCCGGTCTTCTTCCAGCTCGTTGTTGTCGGTGGTAAGCAGCTTTTCGCCGGTAAAGATGGAGTTGGCTCCGGCCATAAAGCAGTGCGCCTGCTCTTCCATGCTCATGTTTACACGTCCGGCTGAAAGGCGCACCATCGAATCGGGCATGGTGATGCGGGCGGTGGCAATCATGCGGGCCATGTCGTACCAGGGCACTTTGGGCTGATCTTCCAGCGGCGTGCCTTCAACAGCAATGAGTGCGTTAATGGGTACCGACTCGGGATGGGTAGGCATGGTGGCTAGGTTATGGATCAGTTCGATACGGTCGTCGTCGGTTTCGCCCATCCCGATAATCCCCCCACAACACACGCTGATGTCATTCTTGCGCACTTTGTTGAGCGTGTCCAGCCGGTCTTGGTACTTGCGGGTGGAAATGATTCGGTTATAAAAATCTTCGCTGCTGTCCAGGTTATGGTTGTAGGCATACAGGCCGGCTTCTTTTAGCTTGGCAGCCTGCTCGTCGGTAAGCATGCCCAGCGTACAGCATACTTCCATATCCATATCGGTGATTGCACTCACCATATCCAGCACTTTGTCAAAATCTTTGGTCTTGCGCGCACTTCGCCAGGCAGCGCCCATGCAAAAGCGGGTGCTTCCGGCTTCTTTGGCTTTTTTAGCGGCGCCCAGAATTTCATCGGCATCTAGCATTTTGCCCGGTTCTACATCGGCGTTGTTGCGGGCGCTCTGCGGACAGTACGCACAATCTTCGGGGCATCCACCGGTCTTGATGGAGAGCAGCGTGCACACTTGCACTTCGCCGGTATCATGGTGCTCGCGGTGTACGGTGGCTGCCCGATACATCAGCTCCATGAGAGGGCTGTGATATAGTTCGGTAATTTCTTCTTTGGTCCAGTCGGTTCTTACTTCAGCCATAACAAAGTCTATAAGTTAGCGATGATCAAAATTTTTGCTGCTCTAAATTAACAGCCAACAAGCGCAAATACCAATAGAAAATTTGTACTAGTAGCTAGAGGCTGGTAGCTAGTAACTGGTATAAAATTTTCTATATTCAATAAAGACTAAAGAATCTTAAACAAAACACCATGCAAGAAGTTTTACTCAAAGGAAAAACATCGTTTAAAATTGAGGTGCCCTATAAGCTTATTGAGTCAGGGCCCAAGGGCAAGAAGCCGCTCATTGTTTATCTGCACGGCTACAAGCAGAATATTGAAGTTTTTCAGCACCATGTGAGCGATATGCTGCAGCTGGAAGCCTACCACCTGTTCATACAGGGGCCGTATCCTATCTATGATGAAGAGCACAAGCGCAAGGTGCCGGAGTGGGGCAGGGCGTGGTATTTGTACGATGGCGAACAGCAGCAGTTTGTGAAGTCTCTGGAGCTGGCTTCGGAATTTATACAGGAAGTTATCGACCATTTACTTGAGCATATTGAGGTCAGCCGGCTGGGAGTGTTCGGCTATTCCATGGGCGGCTACCTGGCGGGCTATTTTGGATTGTCACGCTGGAAGCACGTCAATGATTTAATGGTAGTAGGCGCCCGGCTCAAAACAGAAGTCTTTGAAGACCGCAAAGGAGAGTATGATCACATGAATGTGCTGGCTCTGCACGGCTCAAAAGATCAAAGTGTGAAGAGCGCGCCCCAGCAAGAATCAGCCGAACAACTTCAATCATGGGGCGCCAAGGTAAGCTTCAAAGAAATTGATGAAGGCCACAAGCTCACGAAACCTTATTTAATTGAAACAATGAGGTGGCTCAACACTCTTGGTTATAGCAACTAAATTTTTTTGAAGTTCAATATTATTAACTTTGGCATATTAATGACGATATCATTATAATTTGATGAATTAGGTTTCAGGGGTGAAATATAACGTTTAAATAATTTTTGACTATGGATGTACTTGTTGTCGAAGACGATGCGTCGGTAAGGACATTAGTAAAAGCTGTTCTTGAAAAAAACGGGAATGATGTCAGGGTTGCTACCACTGCTCAGGAAGGTGAAGATTATGCGCTCAATAATAAATTTGATATCATCATTTTGGATTTAGGTCTTCCCGATGGAGACGGCTTTGAAATATGTAAAGAAATTCGTGATCACGATATAACAACGCCTGTGCTGATACTTTCAGCCGAACAGGAAACAGACGTGAAGGTGAAATGCCTGAAGGTAGGAGCCGATGACTATCTCACCAAGCCCTTTAATCCCGAAGAGCTAATGGCCCGCGTAGAAGCTATCACCCGCAGAAGTTCGGATGGGGGAGCTGAACAGATACTTACTTGTGGAGACCTGCAGGTAAAAATGCTGGAGCGCGAGTTTACGGTGAACGGAACCAAGGTTGACCTTACCAATAATGAATTCAACCTGCTGGTGTACCTGCTCAAGAACAAGAATAAGATTGTAAACCAGGAAGAGATCGCAGAGAACGTCTGGGATATTCACTTCGATACCCAGACCAACTATATCAACGTATATATCAGCTACCTGCGCAAGAAAATTCGAGACCATACAGAAAACGATTACATCGAAACGGTCCGTAAAAAAGGTTTTGTGCTGCGCTGCGACGATTAATCAGCCCGGATAGCCACCGCCGGATGTAATATAGTTGCGAAGTGTGCTTATTTCTCCTTTTTGCTGGGAGATAATCGCCTTTACTAAGTCGCCAATTGAAATGACGCCTACTACGTTTTCATCCTGGTCGAGCACAGGCAGGTGACGGAATTTTTCATTGGTCATCATGCTCATACAGGTTTCAACATTATCCTTAGGAGTGACACAATGCACATCTGAAGTCATAATCTCGTGAACCTTCGTTTCTTTGGATGTGCGTCCTTTTAAGATAATTTTAGTACTGTAGTCACGCTCACTGATAATACCAACGAGTTTTTCACCCTCCATAACCAGAAGTGCCCCTACATTCTTTTCCGACATCTTTTCGATGCTTTCATAGACTGTGCTGTCAGGTGAAATACTATAAACCTGGTGCCCTTTTTCTTTTAAGATATCTGCAATCAGCATAACGACCTCCATATTTTTTGGAAAGGTAAATGTAACAGCATTATACTATATCCAAAGTAAATTGTACAGCGTTAAACAGCTAATTTTTAGGATGGACAGCACTAAAAAGAAAAAATTGATCGCATATCTAAGAGATTTTGTAACAGAAGAGCGATGGGAAACGATGCAGAAAGTTCTGGATCAGCGAACCAGGTATATTTCTGTGGTGCTTGAAGATATTTATCAGCCGCAAAATGCGAGTGCTGTATTGCGCAGCTGCGACTGCTTCGGTGTGCAGGATGTACATGTTATTGAAAATGATAATTCTTTTCGCCCCACCAAATCTGTAACTATTGGTGCCGATCAGTGGATGAGTATTCATAAATATAATAAAGAAAGGGACCAGAACACTGCCGCCTGTTATCAACATTTGCGAAATGAAGGATACCAGATTATAGCTACTTCACCGCACGTAGAGGGCAGTGATATTGGTGATTTTAAATTAACGGACAAGACGGCTCTTGTTTTTGGAACGGAACTTGATGGCCTTTCGGACTATGCGATTAAGCAGGCAGACGGGTATGTACAGATCCCCATGTATGGCTTTAGTGAAAGCTATAATATATCTGTGAGTGCAGCACTGTGTTTGTATGAGGTTACTAAAAAACTTCGTTCCTCTGATATTAAATGGCAACTGAATGATGAGGAAAAAATAGATTTGGAGCTGACCTGGCTCGAAAACTCCATCCGCGCTGCCGAACAGCTCAAGGCCAAATTTCTGGAAGAAGAGTGAAAGGAATCTTCATTTGGGAAATTGTTACACAAACCAATTAATAAAATCAAATCGACCGACAGGGAGAGATCTTTTGTGATCCCTGCTAGATTAAGCGAAAGATCTATCGTTTATAATAGATATGACTGTAAGTAGACAGGACTACCGTGGCAGCCTTTCCGGCATGTCGGCTGCCACATAGGCCATAACAGCCATTGTGGCAATGCATTCCTTATATTCCTCAGCATCCAATTTATCAATAGTATCTGCGGCCGTGTGGTGATACCAGAAATAACGGCTGCCGTCTACCCGCAAGCCCATGCCGGGCACACCTTCACGCATAATAGGGCCGATGTCTGCACCACCGCCGCCGCGTGTAATGCTGTCTGAACCGACAGGTTTGAGCAGTTTTCCTATTTCTTTAATCATTTCAAAAGCTTCATCAGATCCGGTAAATCCAAAACCCAGGGGATCAAAAACGCCACTGTCTGACTCCATGGCAAGTACGTGATCGTCCAGCGAACCGTCAGCCATCACGCTGTCTCTATAGGTATTGCCGCCGCGCAGCCCGTTTTCTTCATTTGTCCACATTACCACCCGAATAGTGCGCCTGGGTTGGAGGCCAAGTTCTTTCATTGCGCGCAGAGCTTCCCAGGCTGCGAGGCAGCCGCCGGCATCATCCATTACGCCCTGTCCCACATCCCAGGAATCAATATGGCCGCCCAGTACAATAATTTCTTCAGGATATTCAGAGCCTTTTATTTCAGCAATAACATTTCTGGATTCGACATCAGGCAGTGTTTTTGCATCCATCTCCAGTTTGATCCTGATAGTCTCACCACGATCACTCATACGAGAAATCAATCCTGCATCTTCAAGTGTAATAGCAGCATGGGGAATCTTATTGACGCCTTCTGCATAACTGGAAGTTCCGGTATGCGGCGTTTTCATGGAATAGGGCGCAACCGAGCGAATAAGACTTGCCACAGCACCTACTTTGGCGGCCTCAACAGCTCCGTTGATACGGTAACGCACGGTTTGTCCATAGGAGGTGAAAGGCACATTATACAGCACAATTTTGCCTTCCGCCTGTTTGGCTTTTTTCTTCAGGTCATCAAAGCTGCTTACCACCAGCACTTCTGCCTCAATACCCCCTTTCGGCGTGCCAACACTGCCGCCCAGCCCCAGCATGGGCAAATTTTTGGTTCGGGGAGTAGTCATGGTTGCCGATTCCTCACCGCGTATCCAGTGCGGCACCATCACTTTTTGGGTGCCTACATAATCAAATCCATCTTTGTGCATTTCTTTTAAAATCCAGTCTATAGAATTCTCCAGGCTCTCGGAGCCGCTGAACCGGTGTCCAAAGGTGTCGGCAAAGTAGGTCAGATATTCAAAGGACTCATCATCTGCCATGATGGTTTCGATAAGCTTGTTGGCTTCATCTTTATAGTCTGATATCTGCTTATTTTGCGCTATCGAAGAAACAGTCAGCCCTAATACAAGCAGGAGGGTGAAGAATATATTTTTAGGGATGTAGCTTGAAACGGTTTTCATAGTAGCAGGTTATTTGAATTAGTGAAAGCGAACTTAGGAAAGAGAATATGCAGGATATTTGCCAAATAAAAAAGGCTCCAAAACTGGAGCCTTGAATGTCTTAGTCCATCGATTTTTCGCTGGACTCGGCGATTTGCTTATACATCAGAAATTCTTCAGGAGAGGTATCGGCAAACAGATAATTGATAGGATCGATAGCTTTGCCGTCTTTATAAACCTCATAGTGCAGATGTGGACCTTCGGCCAGGCCGCTTTCACCGGAAAGGCCAATCATATCCCCACGCTCAACCTTGGCGCCCGGTTTAATACCTTTTGCATAGGCTGACAAGTGTGCATAGCGTGTTTCATACCCAAAACCATGATCAATAATAATCAGCTGCCCATAATTGCCGTTTCGGCGCGCCATTTTAATGGTTCCATCACCGGTAGCATAAATTTCTTCACCAACATTGGCGCGAAAGTCAAGACCGTCGTGCATTCTTCGGTACCCCAGCATTGGGTGAAACCGCATGCCATAACCGCTTAATACAATCCCGGAAGTTGGCTTGATGGCAGGCATATGCTTCATCTTTTCCTGGTTATTATTGTAATACTCTTTGATTTCTTCGAAGCTGAGCTGTTGAATATTGATGCTTCGCTCCAGGCTTTCCAGATTCTGAGCTGTCCATTTTAAAATGTCCGCTGTTTCTTCACTGTATACATTGAAATCGGAATACACATCAGCACCACCGGTACCGGCCTTGCGCTCATCATAAGGAATAGGCTCCATACCTAAAACCGATCGATACATTTCATTATCAGCCTTGGCAAGCTCATTTACCTTTTTATCGATACTTTGTATGGTGTCTTTGGTTTTTTCAAGCTGATTGATAAGCTCTTGGTTTTCAGCTTTGAGAGCAATCTCTGCGGGTGTGCCCACAGAAGAAGAAAGAATGGAAATACCTGTTCCGGCCAGTACTACCCCACAAACAATCCATACACATGCCGTATATACAATACGCTCGAGCGTATTGTAATTTACATGGACAAAATCGCAATTGTCCTCATCGTAATAATAGAAATTCTTTAAATCCATCTATTCCGCTTTTTTATTGAAAGAGAGACTCACCGTCCATTTGTTACAAATCAAACAGAAAGTAAGAATAAATATCAGTATTAGAAAATTTGGTTTATCAAGGTGATTTATTCCATATCACCCTCAAAATACTCTATAGCCCGTTTGGGCATACCGGCTTCCCGTTTTTTACGCGCTATGGAATCTTTTACCTTGTCTTGGAATGCTTCAGCTGCATTATAACCATAATGTCGAAGCAAATAATTCATAGCAATCACTTCGGCAATTACTGTAATATTTTTCCCGGGTGTGATTGGCAGGTTGATAAGTGGTATGTCAACCCCCAGAACCGAAGTATTGTCTTGGTTGAGTCCTGTTCTTTCAATGTCTTTTGACTCATCCCACAAGGAAAGCTCCAGAACTACTTCTAGTCTTTTTTGATAGCGAATTGCCCGAATGCCAAACATAGACATGACGTCAATGATGCCAAGGCCCCGTATTTCCATAAAATGCTTGTTCATTTCTGTGGCTGAGGTCATGAGTACATTACTCTTTTTTGTGAGCATTACTACATCATCAGCAACAAGGCGGTGCCCGCGTTCTACAAGGTCCAGCGCCACTTCACTTTTACCAATACCCGACTTTCCTGCAATAAGAATGCCAATTCCATATACATCTACCATAGATCCATGAACCATGGTTTGCAGGGCAAACTGATCTTCCAGGAAGTCTCTGATAAGATACATCGCCCGTGTGGTTTCTACCGGCGTACTAAAAATGGGGATTCCTGCATTCTGGGCAATTTCAAGGAGATAATCAGGAAGGGTATTGCTATCGGTGAGGAAAACTACCGGGATGTCAAACTCAACAATGTTAGCAAAGGCTTTTTTCTGATCATCTTTAGAAAGATAATTTAAATACTGTGTCTCAGTATTGCCTATAACCTGTATACGCTGATGGGTAAAAAGCTGAACATAGCCGGCCAGGGCCAGGCCCGGCCGGTGCAGATCAGCTTCTGTTACATACCGGTCTTCGCAACAGTCTTCTGCAGTAAGAGCACTGAGTTTTATATTGACCCGCTCTTTAAGTTTGCCGACCAGATAGTCTACACTTATTTTCTCTTTTCTGGGGACCGGGTTATTATCTGAAAAGGGCATGCTTTGAGTTAGTAATTAGCGAATCGTTTGTCTTTATACTTTTTGAGCTGCCGTGCAATGTTATCAATTACTTTATTAATAGCCTGCTCGTAAGATGGTGCTTTTTCTTTAGCATTCAACAATTTTTGCGGCACTTTTACATTTAGTTCTGCCTGCTGCGGCTCCTCATCATCAGGCACCGGTTGTAATATAATATCACAGGTAATAATGCGATCAAAGAACTGATCAAGTTTTTGAACCGAGTCTTCGGCATAAGCATGAAGGTCTTTACTGGCTTCAAAATGTCTTGCTGTGAATGTAGTCTTCATAAGTTACTCCTATTTGATTCTTAATTTTTGGCACGCGGATGTGCCAATTCATAAACATTTTTGAGTCGTTCAACGCTTGTATGTGTATAAACTTGTGTAGCCGCGAGGTTGGCATGTCCCAGCAGCTCTTTAATAACTCGAATGTCTGCACCTTTATCTAATAAATGGGTGGCAAAGCTATGTCGCAATACATGCGGACTTTTTTGAGTCACTTCACTCACTCTTGTAAAAAAATCTTTTACCATGCGCTGCACAGCCCGTTGGTATATGCGCTGTCCGCCTGCTGCCAGGAACATGGCCTGACGAGCATCGGCATCGGTACGTTCTCCAAAAAGCTCCTTTCGGGTATTTAAATGCTTTTGCAAAGACTTTAGTGCCTGGCCGCCCACCGGAACAATACGCTGCTTGGCCCCTTTACCGGTCACTTTTATTTGTTTGAGATCAATATTAAAGTCGCCGGTGTTCAGGCCAACAAGTTCACTAACCCGGATTCCCGTGCTATAGAAAAGTTCAAGAATAGCTTTGTCCTGAATGTCACCCGGACTTTCACCATCGGCAATGTCCATCATGCGGTCAATATCTTCGGGGGTTGCCGTTTTGGGAAGGGGTTTGTCCTGCTTCGGTACAATAAGCAGATGCGCCGGATTTTGCTGAACCATGCCGCGTTTAAAGCAGTATTTAAAGAAAGAACGGATGGCAGCCACCTTCCGTGCAATGGTACTTTTGGCAAGTCCTTGATCCGAAAGCTCTCCCAACCACAGGCGAATGGTTAAACGCTCAACCTGTTCAAGTGATACATCATCTTCATCAGTTTCAAAAAAAGCTGCTGCAAATCTCAGGAATTGTCCCAAATCCGTTTCATACGAAGTGATGGTGTGAGGCGAAGCATTTCGCTCAATCTTTAGGTACCGAAGGTATTTGGAAATTGCGGACTTCATCTTGCTTTAATATGGATACTTCTCACTTAAAAATAAACTGTGATTATTTCTTTTTTTGAGAGATATCTCGTCCTTTCCAGGTTGTATTCCCATCGCCAAGAAAATCCTGAAGTGAAGTAACACCCAGCCGTTGGAACCAAATCACTCCAAGGAGATGTGTGAGGCTGTATATAGGCTTCCATTTGAACCACTTGGCCAAAATTAAGCGCTGCAACATCACAATAAGGATGGCTGAAGCAGACAGCACGGTCATTAACGTGTTATCTGACAGCAAACCTGATATTAAACCAACATAAGGCAGAATGAAAACGATAATATGCAGCAGTCCCATCCCCACAAATAAAGGAATGTTATAACTGAAACCGGCGAAAAAGTTTTTACGAAACCCTTCAAAGAGTTCTTGTTGAGAATTGTACATGCGGCAGTGGACAGATGAAATGCCATTATACATATCCATAATGAGGCTGTTTCCTTTTATCTTTTTAGCAAGGGCTACATCTTCCACAATTTCATCTTTTACAGATTGATGTCCGCCAATTTTGTCGTACGCTGATCTTTTGAAGGCCATAAACTGTCCACATGCCGCCGCAAACATCGGCCCTGTTTTTTGCCGGAGAACAGAAGGAATCCATTTTGGGGGCTTTTTAACATAGGCAAAGGGCAGGAGGGTTGTAAGTGCGTAATACACTAACGGAACAATAGTCTTTTCCCAGAATGAGCCTAGTTTTTGTTGCGGCCAAATAGTGAGGAAATCCAGTACATCACCACCCATGGTGCGTATAGTTCGGGTTACCGTATCAGGTTCAAGCCATACATCGGCATCAATAAATATAATGACATTGCCCGAAGCAGCTTCGCCCAGCTGCTGACATGCCCATGGTTTGCCCAGCCAGTCGTCAGGTTTGGGTTTCCCGCTCAGCAGGATAAGTTCATAGGGATATTCTTCTTTTAAGTCATATAAAATACGGGGAGTCTCATCGGTGGAATCATCATCGAGTACCAGCACTTCCAGGTTTGGATACTGTTGGTTGAGGGCAGATCGGACACATCGCTCAATATTGCCTTCTTCATTTCTGGCGGGTATGCAAATACTCACTTTTGGAGTGTCGGTGGGCAATACATAATTTTTTAAAGAACGAAGCGGCGAAAAGGTTGTTTTGTTCCATAACATCACAAAAGAAGTGATGAGCAGATAAGCTAAAGCTATGTAAAGCAGGTAAATCATAGTATAATGTACACGGATAGTACGTGATTATAAAGATATATATGGAACTCCATTGGCCGGCAAATCATTTGCAGCTCTGAGTTCCAAATACGTAATTAGCACCATGCAGATAATTTCAGACTTTACGAAAGATGTACAAAATCCAAAGCCACAGCCCGGCGCATACGAATGGTGGTACTTTGACGCTATTGATAATTCCGGCCGATATAAAATTGTCATCATCTTTTATGAGGGCAATCCCTTTTCACCGTCTTATATAAAAGGGATTGATTCTAGTCCTGCGGCTACTGCAGATGAATATCCGGCTACAAGCATTTCTATTTACGACAGGGATAAGCCCATTTATTACAGTTTTACTGAGTTTAAAACTGAGAACTGCTTTTTTAATGGAGAAAACCCTGAGGTCAAGATTGGCAAAAACTTAATGAGGGGCTTTCAAAAGGATGAGCAGATTATTTATGAGCTTCGGCTTGAGGAAGTACTTCCATCCGGCGACAGTCTGAAGGCAGAACTCACCTTTACTTCCAGAGTATTTTCACATGCATTATTTAGCTCTGAACCACATGAAGAAGAGGGGCATTTTTGGAATCTGGTTCAACCATATTCGGAAGTGAAAGGCATCCTGAAAATTGGCGGCGGGGGTTCAGAATCAATCAGTATTAATTTTAAGGGGAATGGGTATCACGATCACAACACGGGTTCGGAACCGATGAAAGAAGAGTTTGTAGACTGGTACTGGGGACGGGCACATTTTAAGCATTATACGCTTGTGTATTATCTCATGAATAAAAAGGATTCTGAGCAGCACAAGGCATGGCTTATTGATCATAAAGCCGGCAGTGTGGCTGAAGTGTTGGACCAAATTCAATTGGCAGATGAATCTCTCACACTGTTTGGATTGAAATCGGCTCGCAAGATTGGAATTAAAAATGAGCGGTTTGAAATTGTTATTCAGCAGTCATCGCTACTGGATAATGGCCCTTTTTATCA
The DNA here is from genome assembly GCA_034521755.1 of Balneolaceae bacterium. Lineage (GTDB taxonomy): Bacteria > Bacteroidota > Rhodothermia > Balneolales > Balneolaceae > JAXHMB01. The sequence goes on along the minus strand of JAXHMB010000003.1, from coordinate 319,893 downwards.
GCGTTTTGGCTGTGATGTTTTTCTGCATGACAAAAAGCAGGAGATTACAGAAACGGCTGTCGGAATCTCAGAATATATTTACCCTGAACGAATTCATCAGCGTGTTTTTTGGCCCTTGGTTACCATGAGAATCTATAGTAAAAAAAACGGGCCGCATTGGGTGCAAAAATCAAAAACATTGTACCGGTGGACATGGTAAAAAAGAACAGGTGCTGCCTGCTGACATAGCGATAGGCACAGATATTTGAGGTATTCCTTTCATCATTGGTTTATGAGCTTCAATTGCATTATTATTAGAACGTTAATTGAATATAAATTTTACTTACTGATTCGATGAGGGTCAATTTGTCATTTTTGATGAATTGTTAAAAGGGAATCCGGTGTGAATCCGGAGCAGTCCCCGCTGCTGTAAGTCCGCTAAATGTTTTGATCTTACCTGAACCACTTTCGCAATATTGAAAAATGTGCGAAGGGAAGGTTATCAAAATGGGATAAGCCAGAAGACCTGCCGGCATTGATGAAGGAAAAGCTTTCGGGAGAAAGGCTGAACCTATGACTTTACAATCATTCCCATATCGCTACCTTTTATTTGTCGTGCTGTGTTTTGTACTCAGTTGTAATGCAGAAGAATCCCCAAAGGATGATATATCAATCCGGGTTTCTTCATCACCTGATTTTCAGGTCCGGGTGGAAGCTGAGTATGCAGAGGGCTTTCAAATATCCTACCACGGAAATTACAAACTGCTCAAAATTTTAAATCCATTTCAGGATCAAACGGATACCCTGCAGTATGTTCTGAAACATCGGAATACTTCACTTGATACCACTTTTAGCAATGCTCAGATTATTGAGATTCCTGTTCGCAGCATGATTGCTACTTCAACCACCCACATTGCATTGACTGATATGCTGAATGCCAATGGAGTAATTAAAGGCATGGTAGGAGCAGAATACGCGTATAACCCCGCTATTAGAGAAGGGCTGAAAGATGAAGAAATTACTTCCTTTCCATCTGGTGAATTCAATAAAGAAGTTGCTTTGGCTATGAATCCTGACTTGGTTATGGTTTCTGCCGGTCAGTCTTCGCAGTTTGACGACTACCGCGTGCTCATGGATTCGGGCATTGGTATTTTTATCAATTCTGAATGGCTGGAAACCACGCCGCTGGGCAAGGCAGAGTGGGTGAAGGTAATGGGAGCTTTGCTGAATAAAGAAGAGCTGGCGAACAAAAAATTTGAGAAAGTAGCAGAGGAATACAATCGATTAAAAAGTAAAGTGCAGAAGGTGAGTGCCCAGCCTTTGGTGATTAATAACCTGCCGTATAAAGGCGCATGGTTTGTATCCGGCGGTGATAGTTTTACGGCTCAATATCTGAAAGATGCCGGCGCCGATTATGCATGGTTCGGAAATGGATCTACCGGGGGGCTCCGAAAAGATTTTGAAACGGTGTACGAAGTAGGGCTGCGTGCTGAGGTTTGGCTCAACCCCGGTGCCGCTCAATCAAAGGAAGAAATTTTAGCCAAAGACGAGCGCTTTAAGGATTTTAAATCTTTTAAAACCGGACAGATTTACAATAACAACAAGAGAATGGGCCCAACCGGCGGCAACGATTTTTGGGAGTCGGGCGCTGTACACCCCGAACGGCTGCTTGCAGACCTGATTCATATCCTGCATCCGGAAATTCAGCCGGAACACACCTTTTACTATTACCAAAAAATTGAGTGATGGATCGTCCTGAATCAAATACCCGCTGGCCGGATACAACTTTAAATATGAGCTACCTGTTTTTGCTGATGGGAGGTGTATTGCTTCTTTTTCTATTTAGCGTCGCTTTGGGGTCGGTTGAAATACCACTTTCTGATATTGTTTCTATTTTATTCCTGGGTGAATCAGCCAATGAGGCGTGGGTTAAAATTATACAAAATATACGCCTTCCCCGTGCTGTGACAGCTATTTTGGCGGGAAGCGCATTGAGCATAGGCGGACTTCAGATGCAAACTTTGTTTCGCAATCCGCTGGCCGGTCCTTCGGTATTGGGTATATCTGCGGGAGCCAGTTTGGGGGTAGCCGTGGTGATGCTGGCTGCCGGCACCATAACCAGTGTTTTTGCTATACAGCAGCTGAGCAGCGCGGGCAGCTGGCTCATTATTGGTGCAGCAAGCATCGGTTCGGGAGCGGTACTTTTTCTCATCCTGCTTATTTCTACACGCGTTCGGGACAGCGTTACGCTGCTTATCATTGGTCTGATGATTGGTAATATTACGATCGCATTGGTAAGTATCTGGCAGTATTTTAGTCAGCCCGAACAAATTCGTGATTACCTGATTTGGACTTTTGGAAGTCTGGGTGGCGTAACAGGCAGCCAGCTTTGGATCTTAACGCTGGTAGTAGCAGTAGGAAGTGTTATTGCTTTTGGGCTTTCAAAGCAGCTCAACGGTTTATTGCTTGGTGAAAACTATGCCAAGAGCATGGGCCTTTCTGTGGATACTGCCCGGTTTTGGATTATCGTAAGTACCAGCCTGCTGGCCGGTGGCATTACGGCGTTTTGTGGTCCTATTGGATTTGTAGGAGTAGCGGTACCGCATCTCACACGGTCTCTCTTGAATACCAATGAGCACCGTATTCTCATTCCCGCTACGTTCTTAATGGGAGCCATTCTCATGCTGGCCTGTGATATTATTGCCCAGGTTCCGGGTAGCAGTACTACGCTTCCCATCAGCGCGGTAACATCCATGGTAGGATCTCCGGTGGTGATTTGGGTCATTCTGAAACGACGCAATCTCAAAGCTTCTTTCTGATGGAACAACAGATGCAAAAAGTGCTTAGCACACAGGATTTAAAGATTGGATATCATAGAAAGGGTGGGGAGTCTATATCTGTTGCAAAAAATTTAAATATAGGATTGCGGTCGGGAGAGCTTATCTGCCTGCTGGGTCCGAATGGATCGGGGAAATCCACCCTGATAAAGACCTTGGCAGGTATGTTGCCCCAACTGGAAGGAGAGGTACAGCTTTTTGAGAACAATGTATCTGATCTCTCAGCCAAAAAGATTGCGCATTACCTTAGTACGGTACTTACAGATAGAGTAACGATTGGGAATCTCTCGGTATACCAGCTGGTAGCATTTGGACGCTCCCCTTACACAGGATGGTTGGGTTCGTTAAGCAGGGAAGATGAAGAAAAAGTGCGATGGGCAATTGAGTCTACCGGGCTGCATGATTTTGTACACCGTGATATCAGCAGGCTCAGTGACGGAGAGCGTCAAAAAGTAATGATTGCCCGTGCCCTGGCTCAGGATACCTCTGTCATTTTATTGGACGAACCCACTGCTCATCTTGATTTGCCCAACAGGGTAGAGATTATCAGGCTGCTTAGAAAGCTGGCCCATGAAACCGGCAAAGGAATATTGCTTTCCACCCACGAACTTGATTTGGCACTAAAAGCAGGTGATCGCATCTGGCTGATGAATCGGGAACAGGGTTTGTTGAGCGGTGTGCCCGAAGATTTGGTATTGGATGGAACGTTCGAGCATGTGTTCCGGCAGGACAGCTTTGATTTTGACCGGGAGACCGGATCATTCAACATTCATCAGCTAAACGGAAAAGAAGTCACACTTACCGGCGATACCGTTCCCGTCTTTTGGACACGGCGGGCACTGGAACGGGAAGGATATCGAATTAATGAAACAGGTAAGTCTGATATCCGGATCGAGGCCAAAAAAGTTGATGGTTCGTATATATGGCTTACAAGGGCAAGCGACCAAAAAGAAGAGTTTTATTCTATGGAGGCGTTAATAAAATGGCTCCGGAATAAAAGGTAGAATTTCTTATCCTGCAGGCTGTCGCTATTCCAACTTGTCATTGCGAGGAGCACCGCGACGACGCAATCTCATGATCAACGCTCGGTTCTGCGAGATTGCTTCACTCCATTCACTTATGTTCATTCCGTTCGCAATGACAGCTTTTTATTATACTATAAAATAAAATAAGTGAAAAAAGCCTACCACGTTTATATCCTCACGAATAAAAACAATACGGTACTTTATACCGGGGTAACCGGAGATATCATCCAACGGGTGTGGCAGCACAAGAATAAACTGGTAGATGGTTTTACCAAAAGATACAATGTTACAAAGCTGGTTTACCTGGAAGAGTACGGCAGCATCCATGAGGCTATTGACCGGGAGAAACAAATGAAGGCAGGCCCAAGGCAGAAGAAGCTGGATTTAGTGAATGAGATGAATCCCGAGTGGAAGGATTTGTATGAGGATTTACTCCCATAATACCAACTTGTCATTGCGAGGAGCACAGCGACGACGCAATCTTTCATTCAACGCTCGTTTCTCGGAGATTGCTTCACTACACCATTCTTCGAAAGGTTCCGTTCGCAATGACAGTCTTTGGTTTAGTTCACCACCACTTGTCATTGCGAGGAGCGCAGTGACGACGCAATCTCATGATCAGCGCTTGGTTCTATGAGATTGCCACGCCTTTTATTTGCTAGGCTCATGTAAAGGCTGGCAATGACTGCCTTGGTTGAGATTTAAAATATCATTGCAAAACCCTTTGAATTAACCTCATCACATCCTATATTTTGTTCGTGCATTGGTTCCGCCGGTTGGCGGATTAAAATGGGAATCCGGTGCTCTGCCTGCCAATTTTTGGTGTCGGTAGAAAATCCGGAGCATTTCCCGATGCTGTAAGTTCCCCGCACATAAGTGCGGTGTAATTTTTGATACTAATCTAACCACTTCCGCATGTAAGTTTGTACTTATATGCAGGGGGGAAGGTTGTCAAAAATGGAATAAGCCAGAAGACCTGCCACTGCATGTACATTCGTTGCCTTCGGGAAAAAGGCGAAGTGTAGATACCTCCGCCTGCCGGCGGAAGTATTTATCTTTTCTTAGCATCTCCCAAGGTACGAATGATGTTTTTAATCATCATTTGTAACCTAATTTACCATTATGAATAATCTATTATTACGATGCCTGGCAGTGGCATCAATATGTACAGGCTTTCTATGCCTGCCTCAAATTGCCATGTCTCAAACTATTGATACCAGCAAAGTTTATCAGCTGGATGAAGTTATCATTAGTGCCAGTCGTTATGCCGAAAGTCCTAAAACAGTGGGACGTAATGTTAGCGTCATCACCCGCGCGGAAATTGAACAGTCTGTTCATTTAAGTGTAGCTGACCTGCTGGCCGAAGAACAAAGCGTTCACATCGTTGGCAACCGTCAGACCCCCGGTTCGCTTCAGCAGGGATTTATCCGAAATGCCAACAGTAACCACTCTCTGGTAATGATTGACGGGGTTCGTATCAGCGACCCCTCTACCGTAAACAATGCGGTTGATTTGTCCGAAATTTCATTGCTCGGGGTAGAGCGTATTGAGATTGTCAGGGGTTCACACAGTACATTATATGGCTCGTCAGCAATTGGAGGAGTAGTAAATATTATAACGAAGAAAAATACGCAGCAGGGCTTCGGGCTCAATGCCAGTACAAAAAATGGTACCTATGGCAGCGATACATTTTCGACCTTAAACAACCTTTCGCTTAATTATGCAATGCAAAATGGCCTTTATGTGAATGCTGGACTTTCACAGCACTACAGCAAAGGGTTGGACGCTACCGTAGATACAGCAACTGCCCCCGGGGCATTTAATCCACAGGACCGAGATAATTTTAACAAACTGGACCTCTTGGCTAAAGTGGGATACCAAACTGAAACATGGGATGTTTTTGCCTCCTACCGCAGGGAAGATCAAACGGTTGATGTAGATCAGGGTGCTTTTAATGACGATAGCAATGCTCAAACAGATTTCGACCGCAACCTGTTTAATTACGGTGCTGCTTATCAATTCTCGGAGCAGTTTGAGCTGGAATACAGCGGAGCTTACTCCAATATAAATCGTCTTTTTGAAAATGATTCTTCTCTTGTGGATGCACAGGGTAATTATGACGGCACCTATGTAGAGACAGATGCCGAAGGAAGTTTGTTGGAAAACGAGCTGACAGGACAGGTGTCTTCTAATTTTATACAAGCATCATTTGGACTGGAATCATCTATCCAGAAAATGAATTTTCGCACCTACGTATATTCAAGGTCTCAGTTCGGAGTCTTTGAATCTACAACAGATCTTGATTCACTTGATCTTCAAGAAAGTATAAATAGTGCATTTGCTCATGTAGAACTGAATGGCGGATTGCTTACCTCATCTTTGCAACCGTTTTCGTTAACCCTGGGGGGACGATTTGCAGATCATAATGAGTTCGGGACACATTTCACCTATGAGATTAATCCTAAAGTATGGGTTTCTGATAATACGATGATTTATGGGGCTGTAACGACAGGTTACAATGCACCATCATTGTACCAGCTCAATACGCCGGAGCAAAGTGGTAGTTTTACTTCATTGGGGAACCCTAATTTGAAGCCGGAGAAATCGATATCTTACGAAGCCGGCTTTAAGCAGTTTTTGGGCGACAACGTTGACTTCGAAATATCTCTTTTCCGGACAATAGCAGAAGATGTTATTGAGTATGTATATCTATGGGATAGCAACACCTCTGTTCCTAATCTAACCTTTAATGAGTACTTGGGAGATACGTACATCAATATTTCTGAACAGGATATTAAAGGGATTGAAGTAAACCTGAATGTAAGGCCGTCACCCAAATTCTCTTATGGTGGAAGACTTAGTGTTACAGAATCAACGCTGGCTTTTGGTCCCAATGATATTGACCAAAGTTACACCGGGGGGAACCATGTACAATTATTTGGGAATGGAAAATTTGTAGATAATAAGGAAGAGATTAAAGGACTAACCAGGCGTCCTAAAATTTCTGCTTTGCTAAAGGCGAGCTATCGCCCGGCTGCTTCGCTGAAAGTTTCAGCAAGTTCCAAATTTGTGGGTTCCCGTGATGATATATTCTACAGCTCCTCGCTGGGTCCTTTCGGTGCACAGGATCGGACACAGGTAGACGGATATAACCTTACAGATATTCATGTTTATTATTCAATCAATAGTCAATTATCTGTGACTGGGAAAGTCGAAAATATATTTGATGCTAATTATGTAGAAATCAATGGATATCAAACCAGGGGCAGAGGGTTCTTCTTAAAGCTGTCATACGGCTTCTGATATTCTGAGACCCTATTTGACCCATCTTTTATTGATATTATATTAGATTCCCTTTGAGAGAATTTTCTCAAAGGGAATTTTTTATGCTTGAAATAATTTATACATGCATAGATATAATGTATAATTATAAATTTTATAATATTTATATATGTATTTATAAAATATTAATTTTAATTAAAATAATTAATTATTAAAAAGTCGTTTGATAAAAATAAATATCATTTTGTGAGTGTTGAAATTAAAATATTTGATCTAAGTATTGAAGGTATGTGGAAAACTATAAGAGTGAGGATATAGAATCAGCAGTTCTATTATTTCATATATAAATCACTGTTTTTATTCCCTAAAAGACATATTGAAGCTTCTTCGTTTCTGGTCGATATATTTTTTCGTTATCACAATACCTATTATAAAATTTATTCTTTATCGGACTTTAACTGGTTTCCGGTTTACACCTCTTTTTGAATGTTGATAACTTCCCTTATTTGTGGAAAAGTATTTCATTTTTTACTTGCACACCTCTAAAAGTCCTTTATATTGTCAAGACACAAGACGGCTTGATTAGGGCAAGCCTTTCTTTTTATCAAGTTTTTTATCGTATTCAGAATCAAAGTTAATATATAGGAGTTTATCAATGAAATTTACACGTTTCTACACAAAAGAAGAGTGGGATAGTCCTTTCGAGGAAATGAATTTTGTAAGCAGAAAGTCGGAAATAAAAAATCCCGACGGTTCAGTAGTCTTTAAGATGGACGAGGTTATAGTACCGAAGTCTTGGTCGCAAATGTCCACTGATATTATAGCGCAAAAATATTTTCGTAAAGCAGGGGTGCCGGCAAAATTAAAAAAGAAAGCAGAAAAGGGAGTGCCCAAATGGCTGCACAAATCTGTTGCCGATGAAAAAGCTCTTAAAAAACTTGATGAAGAAGACCGCTATGGTTCAGAGACTGACGGACGCCAGGTGTTTCATAGACTGGCCGGCTGTTGGACCTATTGGGGCTGGAAACATGACTATTTTGATTCTGAAGAAGATGCAAAGATATTTTATGATGAACTTTGTTATATGCTTGCCAATCAAATGGCGGCACCAAACAGTCCCCAGTGGTTTAATACTGGACTGAACTGGGCTTATGGAATAAATGGTCCTGCACAAGGACATTATTATGTAGATGGCAAGTCTGGTGAGTTGAAAAAATCAGAAGATGCTTACACTCATCCCCAGCCGCATGCATGTTTTATCCAGAGTATCGATGACAACCTTGTTAATGAAGGGGGCATCATGGACTTGTGGGTGCGTGAAGCTCGTCTCTTTAAGTATGGTTCGGGAACGGGAAGTAACTTTTCGAAGATACGCGGAGAAGGAGAGCCATTAAGTGGGGGAGGAAAGTCATCCGGACTAATGAGCTTCCTTAAGATCGGGGACAAAGCTGCCGGAGCTATTAAATCAGGTGGCACTACTCGTCGAGCTGCAAAAATGGTGTCGCTGGATCTGGATCATCCGGATATTGAAGAATATGTAAACTGGAAAGTTCGTGAAGAGCAAAAAGTGGCTTCTATTGTTGCCGGGTCCAAGGTTCTGGAAAGTCACTTGAAGAAAATTATCAATCTTTGCCACAAACCGGTAGAAATTGAAGGCCGTACGTTTAACGGCGCGGTAAGTCGTGATCCGCTTAAAAACAAAGAACTGGGTCAGGCTATCAGGGAAGCAAAGAAAGACCAGGTTCCCCTTAATTATATAGAACGTGTGGTTCAGCTGGCAGAACAGGGTTTTACTGATCTTAAGTTTGATACCTATGACACCGACTGGGATTCCGAAGCTTATAACACGGTAAGCGGACAAAATTCAAATAACTCTGTTCGAATTCCCAACAGCTTTATGACGGCTGTAAAAGAGGATAAGGAATGGAATCTATATTGGAGAACAGAAAAGCGTGACGCTGCTGAAGACGGGCGCGAGCCTGAGCCATGCAAAACGATGAAAGCCCGCGAGCTTTGGGATGATATTTCCTACGCAGCATGGTCATGTGCCGATCCGGGTGCCCAGTATCATGATACGATTAATGAGTGGCACACATGTCCTGAAGACGGACCAATTAATGCCAGTAATCCATGTTCAGAATATATGTTCCTGGATAATACGGCCTGTAATTTGGCATCTCTCAACCTGATGAAATATTTCAAAACAGAGGAATGCAATGAGTATGATGTAGAATCACTCCGATATGCATCCCGCATCTGGACGGTCGTGCTGGAGCTCTCCGTGCTGATGGCGCAGTTTCCCTCTAAAGAAATTGCGGAACTATCCTTTAAGTACAGAACGCTTGGATTGGGTTATGCAAACCTCGGTGCTTCACTGATGGTACAGGGCGTGCCTTACGATAGTGAAGACGGTTGTGCTATTGCCGGTGCGCTGACTTCTATCATTCATATGGGTGCATATGCTACCAGTGCTGAAATGGCTGAAGAGCTCGGTACATTTGAGCGATATGATGCCAATGAAGAACATATTCAGCGAGTAGTACGCAACCACAAGCGTGCAGCTTATAATGTAGATCCTGATGAATATGAAGAATTGACTATCAAGCCTATGGGTATTGATGCCAGCACTTGTCCCGATTATCTGTTGCAAGCAGCCCGCGAAGAATCTGACCGTGCTGTTGAGATGGGCGAAGAGCATGGCTTCCGCAATGCGCAGGTAACGGTTCTTGCCCCGACCGGCACTATTGGTTTGGTTATGGACTGTGACACAACAGGTATTGAGCCGGACTTTGCGCTGGTTAAATTCAAAAAACTGGCAGGTGGCGGACATTTTAAGATTATCAACCAATGTGTACCAAGAGCATTGACAAATCTGGGATATAGTCCGGAAGAGCGTGATGATATCATTAACTATGCTAAAGGCCATGCCAAGCTCGAAGGCTGTCCTCATATTAATGAAGAAACGCTGCGCGAGCTTGGCTTTGGTGATGAACAGCTTGAAGCTATTGAAGAAGCACTGCCCAGCAGCTTTGATATCAAATTTGCATTTAATCAGTGGACACTCGGTGAAGACTTCTGCAAGGAGGTACTTGAAGTTAACGAAGATCAGCTTTCAAAGCCTCAGTTCGACATGCTTAAGCATCTGGGTTTTAGCAATGAAGAAATTCAGGAAGCTAATGATTATGTCTGTGGTACCATGACCGTAGAAGGGGCTCCACACCTCAAAGATGAGCATCTTGCGGTATTTGACTGCGCCAATCGTTGTGGCCGAACCGGTACACGATATATTAAGCCCGGCGGACACATTCGCATGATGGCAGCAGCGCAGCCTTTTATTTCAGGAGCTATTTCCAAAACCATTAACCTCCCGAATGAGGCAACGGTAGAAGATTTCAAGGATGCTTATATGCAATCCTGGGAACTGATGCTTAAAGCTAATGCACTGTATCGTGATGGTTCTAAATTAAGTCAGCCGCTAAACAGCCTCAGCGATGTCTTTGAAGAGCTGGAAGATGAGGATGACCTTGACGAAAATACAGCAACGGCACAAGATGAAGTGTTGGCTTCAGCCGAACGCATCATCCATAAGTATGTGGCGAAACGCAAGCGTATGCCGCACCGTCGAGGTGGCTACACACAGAAGGTGAAGATAGGCGGACAAAGCGTGTATCTCAGAACCGGCGAATATGAAAACGGTCAGCTGGGAGAAATCTTTATTGACATGCACCGCGAAGGCGCCGCTTTCCGTAGTCTGACCAACTGCTTTGCCATTGCGATTTCGCTTGGACTGCAGCATGGTGTACCGCTCGAAGAGTTTGTGGATGCCTTTACTTTCACCAAGTTTGAGCCAAGTGGCATGGTAAATGGAAGTCCGCATATTAAGATGACGACTTCTGTTATTGACTTCATTTTCCGTGAGCTTGCCGTGACCTATCTCGGAAGAGATGATCTGGCGCATGTTCCGGCCGAAGAGATTTTGACGCGGAAACTGCGTCCATCAGAACAGGCAGAGATTGAGAAAAAAGAAGCTGAGCACCAAGAGCAACAATCGCAATCGGTGCAGGCTAAAGCTCAGCCGCAGCCTCAACCCGAAACTATTGCCGACAACGGCACACAGGCGAAAGGCAAAGCGGAAGACAGCTATGAAAGTGACTATGAAAAAGCTAAAGAACTGGGTTATACCGGGGACTCTTGTCCCGAATGTGGGAGTATGACCATGGTTCGAAATGGAACCTGTCAAAAATGTATTACGTGCGGCTCCACGACCGGCTGCTCGTAGTAACTAATAAATCAAACAGAAGCCTGCTCGGACGAAACTGAGCAGGCTTTTTTATTTTATTTACATTTCAGGCTTGAAGCAAAAATCAAGATTAACCACCTTAGAGTAAATTCAATTAATCAAGCCTTTTATGAAAGCTTTTGCCAACCGTTGTTCACTATTATTCTTCTTAGCTTTGCTCATACCTTTTCTTGTTGAGGCCCAAACTCCGGATTATCCCAGCCGTATTTCTCCGCTTATCAATCAATATCGTGCAGATATAGGAAGCCTGGACCGCACCTATAAACTGGAAATTACGGATGCTTATTATGATAAGATGGAGACTTTTTATCAGGATTGGCTGACCAAACTCAGTAAGATAACGTATGCTGAGCTTAACACCGCAGAGGGCATCGATTTTGTATTACTTCAGAGAGATATCAAACGTGATCTGGATGAGTTGCGAGCTGATCGCCAAGCAACGAATGATGTTCGTAATACCATAACATTTGCTTCTATTATATCTTCTTTTGAGCAAAAAAGAAGAGTAGGAACGGATATTGAAGGTCAGGCACTGGCTAAAGACTTGAACAACTTATCCAACAAGATTAAAGAAAATGAGCAGCAGCTGAAAGAGGCAGATAGGTTGACGTATCATCAATCACGCAAGGCTGTTGATGCGGCGGAGAATCTGCGTGAGGTGCTTCAGGATTCCTATGAGTTTTATGACGGCTATGATCCGGATGTCACATGGTGGGCAGAAAAGCCCTATAAAAAGGCAGACAGCCTGCTGGGCAACTACATTTCTTTTTTAGAAGAGTGGAGAAAAGATCAAAGTAAAAAAGATGATGGCAGCGGGATCATTGGTAATCCGATAGGCCGGGATGAGATCATCAAGAGACTGGAGTATGAGATGATTGATTATACGCCCCAAGAACTGATCAAACTGGCCAATAAAGAGTTTGAATGGTGTCAGAATGAGATGATAAAGGCTTCGCGCGATCTGGGCTATGGTGATGACTGGCGTGCCGCACTGGAGCATGTAAAGGAAACCTATGTTCCTGCGGGAAAGCAGCCCGAAGCTATTTATGATCTGGCAACCGGCGCCACACAATTTCTGGAAGAGCGAGATCTGCTTACCATCCCTGAGTTGGCAAAGAACACCTGGCGTATGAATATGATGTCGCCCCAAAGACAGCTTGTTTCTCCATTTTTTCTGGGCGGTGAAGTTATTCTCATATCATACCCAACCAACACGATGGAGCATGATGCCAAAATGATGAGCATGAGAGGGAATAATCCAAACTTTTCGAAAGCTACGGTGCATCACGAGCTTATTGCCGGGCACCATCTGCAAGGTTTTATGAACAGCCGCTATAAATCACATCGCTATATGTTTTATACACCTTTTTGGGTTGAGGGATGGGCACTGTACTGGGAGCTCAGGCTTTGGGATATGGGCTTTCCCGAGACTCCGGAAGAACGAATCGGCATGCTTTTCTGGAGAATGCACCGCAGCGCACGCATAACTTTTTCTTTGAGCTACCACTTGGGAGAAATGAGTCCACAGGAAAGTATTGACCTGCTTGTGAATAAAGTTGGTCATGAATACGCCAATGCTGAGGCCGAAGTAAGGCGATCTTTTACAGGAAACTATGGACCGCTATATCAGATTGCGTATCTGGTAGGGGGACTTCAATTCCGTGCTTTGCACCATGAATTTGTGACGAATGGATCAATGACAGAAAAACAGTTTCACGATACTGTGCTGCAAAACGGTACTATTCCTGTTGATATGGTGCGTCATGTGCTGATGGATCAAAAACCGGAAAAAGAGTATCAAAGCAACTGGGACTTTTATATTTCTTCGGAGGAAATTTCCAGGAAGTACTAAGTGTTGGATAGATCAAATAGGTATTTAATTCAACAAACTTATCTATGAAAATTCTTTATGTTTTTCCGCATCCCGATGATGAATCTTTTGGTCCGGCGCCCGCTATTTCTGCTCAGCTAAGAGATGGCCATGAAGTATATTTACTGACTCTTACCAAGGGAGAGGCAACCAAACAGCGCCACCGCTTGGGGGTAGCCAAGGAGGAGATGGGTGAAATTCGTTACAAAGAGATGAAGTGTGTAGAGAAGGTATTGGGACTGACCGGTATGACTGTTCTTAACTTGCCCGACAGCGGACTCAAGGAAATGAATCCCATCGAAATAGAGGAGGTCATCAAAAATCATATTCATAAAATTAAGCCGGATGTAGCAGTAACATATGCCGTACATGGGGTAAGCGGATTTGAAGATCATCTGGTTTCTCATGCAGTGCTCAAACGTGTATTTTGTGAATTGAAAGAAAAGGGCAGTCCCTATCCAAAACGTTTAGCGTTATATACACACTATAGTGAAGACGAAGTGGAGAGTAAATTTAACCTGAAATCATCTAAGAAAGAAGACATCGACTGCTGGGTAGAGACCAATGATGAAGACCGGCAAAAATTTCTCGATGCTTTGGATTGCTACGAAACCTATCAACAGGTGATTGAAGACAGCGGCGTAAAAGATGCGGTGGGTGGTGCAGTACCATTCGAAATATTTGATGAAAAATTTGACCCGCCCCTCGGAGATATTACCGAAAAAATATCGGATAGTAGTTAGTGCTATAGGTTGTGACACAAATCTCAAATCTCAAACAGCCGCTTTCGCGTTTCCCAAATGGCTTTAAAGAAGGGAGCATAGGGTACAGAACTCATAATCTTTAGATCTTCGGAAAATGATGTTTGTTCGCCCAGAAACTTGAATATGCTATCTACCGAATTTTTTGTAAATAAGTCATGGAAAACCGAAATACCGCGGTGCGGGGTGTCATAAAGGATCTGCAGCAGCCATAAATCATAAGCGCGATAACGGAAATCGGACTTTGGCGGTAAAGCTGGTTTCCCACTTTTTATGAGTGACTCAACAATAGCTTGGGCATGATGCTGAATGCGAGAGAATGTATAGCCGGTACTTGGCTTCGTAAGTCCGCCCACCGTTCCCATATTGATGATATTTTGATCATAAGTTGGCAGGTAAGGAGTATCTTGCATGGGAATTTCTCCATATTCGGTGCGTTCAATATTATAGTTGAATCGCTTAAGCTTAAACCGGTTAAAAAGATAGAGCTCCAGTTTTTTTTCATAGAGTGCGGCCTCTTCAACAGAGGGAGAAAAAATCGTGTATTCAATCAGTGCTTTATTAGAAGACCACGGAAGCAGATAAATAAAAGCCATTCCGCTATCGTACGTCTCATCAATATCCATCAGTATAAAAGAGTCTGCATTAAATACAGGTTTATCGGTTTTAATTTCCCAGCCCAGAAAATGTTGAATTAACGGGTACCGAATATCTGATTTATCAAGATTTTGGGGTGAAAAGCAACTTTGAAAAATATAATCAGCTTCAAAGTTATGGTCTTCAGTAGAAAGGGTAGCCCCCCGAATAGATCCGGTCATTTCCCGGATGGGAGATTCCAGCAAATCAATATTGGGGTGTTTATCTAATTGCTTCAAAACGAATTGATTAAAATCACCGCTCTGAATACAGTAATAAGGAAATTGTGTTAATGTTTCGTTGACTTCAGTCCCGCGGATATATACCTCAGTCTGCTTCCATGACTTATGGATAATTTCAGCATAAGGTGGGTCGCCTTTATACCAGAAGCACCAGGTTTTATCATTGGCAGGTGAAAGGTTTTGGTCCACAATGAGCACCTTTTTATGGTCTAGTTCTGAGTGAACCAAGTGCCATGCCAGGCTAAGTCCGGCAGCCCCGGCCCCGGCAATGATATAGTCGTATGTGTTGGAAAGTTTCAACCTTAATACTTTGATTTGGGTCCTTGGTATGGGTTAACGATAGGAAAGGGGCAGGAGTTATCCAAAAGTATGAGACCCAAGGTGGTAGCTGTTTAATTGAGCTGCCAGATGGAATAATTAAGCGCCAGGGCATACGATACCCAAAGTAAATAGGGAACCATTAGGTAACCCGCCCGGATATTTCTTCTCCAAAAAAGCATCATGGTAAAACAAATGGCAACCCAGAGCATAATGATTTCTGCAAGGGCAATGCCAATATTGTGCTGGCCAAAAAACAACCATGACCATGCTGCATTTAGCCCCAGTTGTACAAAGAACCACCGCAATTCATATTGAGCTTTCTCAAATGTAAATTCTTTCCAGATCATCCAGGCAGCTACTCCCATGCACACGTAGAGAATAGGCCACACAACCGGGAATACCCAGTTCGGAGGAGTCCATGCGGGCTTTGCCAGTAACTCGTACCACATGCCGGGTTCAAAATAGGCCCCTATAGCTCCGGCTGAGAAACAAAGCAAAAGCCATCCCAGAAGCCCGCCCAGTTTTTTTGTATTAGTCATCGTTTATTATGTATTCATTGAGAAATAATTAGTACAGAGAATAGGCAGGATTCATTCCCCGGACTGCTGTTTTATATCATCTTCATCAAGGGAGGGGGTATCGTGTTCTTTAGGAGGCAGGGTGCCGGTAAAGTCATAAGCATGGTTCAAAAACTTGTGCAATGCCTTGGGGTGTTCATAAATAGTTGAAGTAAGCGAAATAAACTGATCAAGTTCTTCTTCTGCCTGTTGAAAATGGCTGATGCCTTCTTTTTGAACAAGTGATTCACTTAGGTCAGGCTCCATTCGAATCACCAGCAGGTCTTCATAGACACCTACGCACATATTGCCATTGAGCAGCCACCCAACGCCACCCATTTGCTTCTTCTTGGTCAGATCCTCATAGTCAATAAAGTAGTGATCTACCCAGTCTTCAAGTTTTTCATTGTAGGACATCGCCAATCCCGCCTTTTTAGAGTGTGCTTGCAATAGTATAAAAAATAGCTGCCTAAAAGTAACGAAAGATCTGCTATGCCGTTAATATAGCTCTTTTATAGCAAGAAGAGGGGACTATAAAACAAACAGTAGAAAAAGCAGCACAAAAAGTGTAATGACCCCTTCTTTCTTGATATCCTCTTCCCGAAACATAGCCCGGTAGTGACCAATAGAAAAGCTGATTTTTTGAGCGATGTCATTTAACATAATGCTGTCTTGTTTTTCATGATTTATGTAAAAAGAGTGTCGCTTACCCTTATTGTTACAATTTATTTTGAGCAAGAGGTTTAGTTAATCCGGGAAGGTTGAAAAAATAATTAAACAACCATATAGGTTTAATATTGATTTTTTAAACTAAAATGGTTAAATATTAGGTGATGGAGAAAAAAGATAAATATCTTGTTTTAACAGCCGATATAGAAGGCTCAAAACAACTTGATGATTCAGACCGCAAGATTGTGCAGGAGAAGCTGCGGCAAGGGTTGGATGAGCTTAATGAGCAGGATAGAGCGATCACTTCGCAGTATAGCATTACGATGGGGGATGAATTTCAGGCGGTGCTGAGCAGTGCAGACTATTTATTTGATGACGTGTGGCATATTATGGCGGGACTTCATCCGGTTATGGTTCGTTTTTCGGTGGGAATCGGGTCTATAGCTACCTCTATTGAAAGAGAACAGGTGCTGGGCATGGATGGCCCGGCTTTTCATGTGGCCAGAGAAGGCATTGATACATTGAAAAAAGGAGAAAGCCTGTTCAGAATTACGATGGAGAATGAAGATACTCCCGAGCTTCGAGTTATTAATAATAGTCTTCACTTGCTCTCCAAAGAGATTCGCAGCTGGAATTCCAATCGCGTAGCGCTTATGCATTTGATAAGAACGGGAATAGACTATAAAGAAATTTCCAAAAGTCTGGGAATTTCCGAACAGTCATTTTATAAAAATAAAGATGCAGGATCTTTAGACTTGGTTAATGCACTTTTTGAGGGCATCCAAGATTACATCAATAATCAGCTGAACAGGTAAATTGTTCAGTATTTTTGATGTTCCAGCATAAGTTCTTCGTAATCATCAATCATATAGTCCAGGCGAAGCGACAGGTCAGGATAATATTCGAAAACGAATTTATAATTTGGTAGTTTCATCATGGTCTTTTATTTGATTATTTTCTGACCATAAAATCATAAAAAATCAGGTAAAAAACGGGTATTTTAGAAGCATCTAACGTATGTTAGGAAGATCTAAGGATTGAGAATTCTGTTAAAAAAAACATCAAATCAAACAAATAAAGAGTAGAATGAAACGATTTAACAGTAAGCTGAAAATTATAACAGGCACACTTTTAATAGGATTGACGATTGCCTCATGCAGTGGAGAAGAGAAAAAGGACCAACAGACTGCGCAGGTTTTTGACTGTATTGAAGCCCCGGCAGATTCTATGATGGCAGATACAGTAACAGCTAAAATTGATATCAACAAGGGCACTGAAGAAGAGTTTAAAACCATCCCGGATGTAGGGGATAACATGGTGCATGAATTTGAGGAGTATCGTCCCTATGCAAGCATACAGCAGTTCCGCAAAGAAATCGGCAAGTATGTCGATTCAACACAAGTAGCTGCTTATGAACAGCATATTTATGTTCCCATTAAAGCAAATGAAAGTGATGCGGCAACGATGATGCAGATTCCGGGCCTTGATGCTGAAGAAGCCGAAGCACTTATTTCCGGTCGCCCCTATGCTACCCAGGAAGACTTCATCAATGCGCTTTCTGAATATATTGATGAAAGTGAGATGGCTGTAGCCAAAGTGTATCTTGGTTGCTGATCGTTTCATGTCACAGACAACTATAGAAAAGAAATTAAGAGGCTTTTTGATTGGCACTGCCGGGTTCATATTGCTCGGTATGCCAATTGAGCTTCTTATTCTGGAACACACCAAAGAGCTGGAGCAGTGGATTCCTTTTGTATGTTCCGGCATGGGTGTGGCTGTAATACTTTATGCTCGTCTGTCTCCCTCAGCAAAATCATTACACATTCTCAGATGGACGATGATTGTAATAGCAGCCGCCAGTTTTGTAGGGGTGTACCAGCATTTTATGGCCAATTATGATTTTTCAATAGAAATTCATCCCACGTATACTTTAATGGAAAATGTGTGGGCCGGTATTATGGGATCAACCCCGCTGCTTGCTCCGGGTATATATTTTTTAGCCCCGGTGCTTGCTATTTTTTCTACGTATAAGCACCCCATGTTGGAATCGAAAGGATGAAATAAAAATTTACCGACTGAGAAAGAGGATTCCGGTTCCTCATTTTTTGATCAGTTAATAAAGACAGCTCGGCTTCAATGCCGGGCTTTTTTTATGTTTGTCAAAAAGCAATTTTCCTTATATCGTTGTACCCACACATTTTAATTTTAATGAAAAGGGTCTCATCATGCTACAACGACTTAAATCTACTGATCTCAAAGAATTTGTAGATACCGATATCTCTCTGCTGATTCTTCGATTGTTTACTGCCTTCTTTATGTTTCTTGGCCATGGCTGGGGCAAGCTTACCAATGTATTTACCGGAAACTTTCCTGCTCAGTTTGATCCCATTGGACTCGGTCCTGAAGTATCGCTTATTCTATCTGCGTTTGCAGAAGGAATCTGCGCTATATTGATCATGGTTGGCTTCTATACTCGGGCGGCAGCTATCTTTCTGATCGTCAACATGTCTGTAGCCTTCTTGTTTGTGCATATCAGCGATCCATTCGGACGCATGGAAATGGCTTTGGTTTATCTGGTGATATTCCTTTCTGTATTCCTTCTGGGTCCGGGCAAGTATTCCATCGATGGAAAGATGAAGAGTGGATCAGAAGGTATGATGTAAGTAACCCATCTTTCGAAAATATCCTCTATAGGGGGCACTACAAAGTTTTAGCAAATAGGGTGGGTATGTTAAAGCTGCAACACTTGTGTCTTGGAACTGATTCAATCTTATTGCTATCCCTTTTGCTTGATCGCAATAGTAGGACACGTACAAAATGGGATGAATAATCAAGGGCCTTACTATGCCGAAGTAGCAAGGCTACTGTAGGCTTACTGCGAATTCTGGTAAACGCTTCGATCTCGTCGGAGCCGTGGCTTTTGAAGATCCTTCCGCTATTGTGCAAGTAGGCCAGGGCAAAAACCGGAACAAAAGCCACAGGCCGCCTCCTCGGGTTTCAGCACCAAATCCAAGGCCGTTTTGATCTTCGCTCATGATTCCGAGGCCGGTATTTAACTTTCATTGCCATAGCCAGTAGTCGGTGGTCAGTGGTCCATCATCTGTCGTCTGAGACATCCCCCTGCCTCAAACTGGTGAATCGCTGTATACGAAGAACAGTGAAACCTATAAAAATAAAACCATGACCGTATAAAGTTCCCTACTTACCTGTCCGTCACTCGGGAAGTGTCATGCCTGTGGCGGACGGGGTGTGTAAATGATAGGGCAAATTTTGGTTGAGATGTGTCTGACCCACCCCTCCTGGAGGACCTTAATTCTTGGCATGCAGCCATACTGCTTCGGCGAAGTAAGCCCTTGGCGAATGCTGATCGGGGTGTGTCAGTTAACAGTATATATCAGTGCTGATCTATACCGGATGCTGCTCCTCTTTCCATTCACTCCACGCTTTGTTAAGTGCTTTCAGAAAAGTTTCTTTTTGCTGGGCACCCGATACGGCGTATTTGCGGTTAAATAAAAAGAAGGGCACTCCGCGAATATTCATATTCTGCGCAGAAACCACATCCTGCTTTACCGCATTGCTGAACTTGTCGCTTTTTAACATGCTTCTCGTTTCTTCTGCTTCCAGTCCAAGCTCTTCGGCCATGTGCACGAGCGTATCATTGTCGTCAATATTTCGCCCTTCGGTAAAGTAGGCGCGCAGCAGGGCCTCTTTGGCTTCGCCGCCTTTATCTTTGGTCTGGGCAAAGTGAATGAACCGGTGGGCCTTGAAAGTATTGGCCACTACCGCCTGATCAAAGTTGTATTCCAGGCCTTCTTCGGCGGCCATATCGGTGACGTGGCGGGTCATCTGATCGGCCTGTTCAATGGGCCAGCCTTTTACTTCAGACAGGTGCTTTACTACGTTCATATTCGGCTTGGTCTCGGCATCGGGCTGCAGCTGAAAGCTCTTCCACTGAATCTCAATATCTTCTGCGTGATCGAATTCCTGCAGGGCCGACTCCAGTCGCCGCTTGCCGATATAGCAGTAGGGGCATACTACGTCTGACCAAATTTCTACTTTCATAAAATTGAATTCTTATTTGAAATCTCTGTTTAACTGTTGATGTATTGCTAATCAAAAGGAGTACCGAAACGTTCATATATAAAAATGTCATCCTGGTCACACAGTGGCATTCCACGGAGCCAGCCGATGGATCAGGATCTTTAAGAAATACTTTTATTGTACCTTTTGGCTTGATCCATCCCGCAGTATCGGGACCAGCAAGCTGGAACCAAAAAATCAAGGCCAATGGCAAAGTCCCCCTTTTGGCAGTATAGTTTCAAAAATAATGAAATGGAATCAGAAGGGGGTTAGGGGGATGACCACAAAAGACTACATAAAGTAGCTTAGTATCTAATAAATCTTACTGGGCTGGATTTTTGCGATGGTCCTTCCCGTAGGATCTATTATCTCAACGGAGCCGGTACGAAATAATCCTTTTCGCCCTCGGATCTTCGCTCATGATTCAAGGCCGGATTATTTTTTAAATACTATACAGCGTATAAACGATAACAACGCCCGTCATCCTGAGCGCAGTCCGCCGTCTGGCGGATGAAGTCGAAGGATCTCCATGAAATAGAGGTTGGGCTTAATAGGGATAAAAATATGGGGTACTAACTTTCTAAAACAAATTCTTTGAGGGAAGGCTCCCACAGCTGCTTGCCGATATAGCAGTAGGGGCATACTGCGTAAATTTCAATCTTCATAAAGCTATATTCTTATTTAAAATCTCTGTTTAACTGTTGATGTATTGCTAAACGAAAATATTACTGAAACGTTCGTTTCTCGTGTCATCCCTTTTCCGCTAACGATTCAAAGGCCGATATATGATTAACCAAGAAATTAATACCTGACACCATGTGTCACTCTCTATACTTATCTTTAAAAGTTAAACTAAGAAAGTCCTAAACTTTCTTCTTTAAACTTTCTACCTTCAGGAAAACAAAACGTCAGTAATACTCAGCATGGAATTTATTTCTATTCTCTTACTTATTATTGGCTTGGCCCTGGGCTACGCCATCGCACACTTTCGTTCCAAAAGTGAACAGTCGCGGCTGGAGGAGCGCAATGCCAACCTTGCTAATCAGCTGGAACAAGTGGAGCAGGAGCAGGAAGAAGACGAACGGCGCGCCAATCTGGCCGAGAAAGAGCAGGCCCGGATAGAAACCGAATACAAGAATCTGCAAGAGAAGCTCAACGAGCAGAAAGACGAGATGAAGGAGCTGCAGGAGCGCTTCAAGGATGAGTTTGAAAACCTTGCCAACAAGATTCTGGAAGAAAAGAGCAAAAAGTTCACCGAACAGAACAAAGAAAAGCTGGATCAGCTGCTGAAGCCTCTCGGCGAAAAGATGGAAGCCTTCAAAAAGAAAGTGGAAGAGACCTACGAAAAAGAGATGAGGGAACAGACCTCGCTTAAAGAGCAGATTAAGCAAATGGCCGAGCTGAATAAAAATTTAACAGAAGAGGCAAAAAGTTTAACGAAGGCGCTCAAGAACGATTCCAAAACACAGGGACGATGGGGCGAAGTCATTTTACAGCGTATTCTTGAGAAGTCAGGGCTTACCGAAGGCCGTGAATATGACACCCAGGTTGGGGTAAAAACCAAAGAGGGCGGACAGCAATTTTTAGATGTGGTAGTTCGATTGCCCGATGACAAAAATATTATCATTGATTCAAAAGTATCTCTAAAAGCCTATGATTCATTTATTGATGCTGATGATGAAAAAGAGCAGGACAAGGCATTAAAAGAACATATTGCCTCTATTCGGTCTCACGTAAAGAATCTTAGCAGTAAACAATATCAGGACCTTTTTTCCAATATCAGCCCGGATTTTGTGCTCATGTTTGTGCCTATTGAGTCCGCTTTTGGATTGGCGCTGCAGTATGACAGTGACCTTTATTATGAGGCCTTTGAAAAGAATATCGTGATTGTAAGTCCCTCTACGCTGCTGGCGACATTGGCTACCATCGACAGTGTTTGGAAGCAGGAATATCAGAACAAAAACGCGGTGGAGATTGCTGAGCGCGGCGGGGCTTTGTATGATAAATTTGTGCTCTTTGTGGAAAGTATGCAGGATATCGGTCAGCGCATACGCCAGACTCAGGAAAGCTACGACCAGGCTATGACGCGCTTATCTACCGGGCATGGCAATGTAGTTCGCCAGGTGGAAATGCTGAAGGAGCTGGGCGCCAAGGCGGGGAAGAATCTACCGGGTGAACTCACGGAGCCGCCGCAGCTTAGAAGACGGAGAAGAGGGAAGTGATGAGTAATGAGTGAGGTCAGGTTTGGTGGTCTGTAGTCGGTGGTCCATCGTCAACATCTCAACACCACAGCCAGCTGTAAAGAATCAGTACTAAGTAATCTCTTACTCATCACTCGTCAAAATCGCTTTCATTTCTACTATTACATTCTCATATTTATGAACTATGAAAAAGACATCCGGCAGGCTATTACTTCTGGCAGTATTTCTCTTTGCTGCCCAAACAGGCTATTCCCAGGCAGAAATTGGTCAGACCAAGCGTCAGCTCAAGGATGTGTCTCAGGCCCGCAGTATCGCTTTTAACAATACGGTAACTCCCATATTGCTGGGATTTGCAGCCAATTACCTGTTGGATAATAATACCTTTGAAACAGCAGGAGCTTATCTCGTTATATATGGCATTGTTGCGGGACCCTCCGGCGGGAATTTTTATGCTGAAGATTATCTTCGCGGTGGGTTGGGAGTGTTAGCCCGTATGGGCACCGGTTATTTTTTGATGACGGATGCTACAAGGGAAATTTTGGGTAAAGACGTTTCCAGGTCACTGGACTGGGATGATAAGAAGGTATCTATCGAAGATCCGGAAGTATTGATTGGTGCCGGAGTTATATTGGGAACGATGGTCTATAACTACATATCTGCCAAAGCATCGGTAAACGAGCATAATAGTGCACTTGGTTATAATGTGAGGCTAAATCCCAATATTCGACAGGAACAGGGCAGATTTGTGCCGATGATTTCTGCTACCATCAACTTTTAGAAAAGCTATTCTTCTGCAGAATAATTGAGCGGTTCTACCAGAGAAGCCAACTCTTTGCCGTGGTGATTGGAGATAGCCGCATACCAGGTGTCATTCCATTTCCACGAAACAACATGCTTGCCATTTACATTTTCGATATGAAAGTCTTGCGGTTTCAGGCATTCTTTAATGGCTTCCTGATTTCGGATGAGTTTGCCAAATTTCTTTAAGTCCTGAATTTTAAAGGCAAAAATATAAATATACTGGTCCTCCTCGGGAAGATAATACTCCAATAAGGGAGACTTGAATTCGGGGACGAAATCAGTGTAAACCACACCTTTAAATTCCGCATCTTTCAGTGGAGGGATGGTCATGGAGAAATCAAAGTTGTTAGACAACTCAACCTCGGCACCGGCCAAGCTGGCTGTAGCAATCGATGGTTCAATCATCTTTCCATCGTTCTTGGTAAAGTGCTGATATACATATTCCTCCACATCATAAGAAAGTGGCCCTTGTTGCTGAGAAAAAATAAGCCCCCAAAAAGCTGCAAAAACCATCAGTGATGCGGCCAGAGCATACACAATATTTGAAAAGGTGGAAGATGAGTACTTTTTATTGGTATCATCATTTTTGGCACTTGAAATACCGGATGTTGGATAGTCTTGAAAATGCGTTTTTGAGATCGCCTCATCCTGAAGATGATGTTCTCTGATAATATGTGAGACGCGATTTTTCAGGGAATCAGGAGCCTTGTAATAGGGACAGCGGCTGGAGGTGAGATTTTTAATACGCTTCTCAGACTCATACTGCTTGCGGACATCAGCATTTTCTTTAATAAAATTGAAAAATGCTTCACGGGTAGACTCATCAACCTCTCCATCAACAACAGGGGTGATGAGATCTAGTGCTTCTCGTTTTGTTAGCCGTGAGTGACCCACAGGAGGTGAGTTTTAGATGATTTTGCTTGGATTTACTCAGTTAACATTAGCCCAAAGTCGAGTGTTCCAATTTCTGATCTTTTTTTCGGCTTTTTTTAAGCCTGCCCTGAACCAAGTAAAACCCTGTCAGAATAGGCAGTGTAATTCCATTAGGTCTCATGACTTCTTGCTGCATTTGGTTGCCTGAGATTATTCCTTGCACTTCAAATCCGGTATTCTCAAGCAGTTGTTCAAAATCGCCAAGGCTGTGGTTAAGCAGCAGGGTTTCGCCTACCATGCGTACGCCTGTTTTAAAAACAAACCGATGAAATG
Organism: Balneolaceae bacterium; assembly: GCA_034521755.1. Taxonomy (GTDB): domain Bacteria; phylum Bacteroidota; class Rhodothermia; order Balneolales; family Balneolaceae; genus JAXHMB01. The sequence continues at coordinate 295,126 of JAXHMB010000003.1, read as the reverse complement.
CGTTGAATTCCTGCAAAGCAAAGGCCGTGCTGATCAAATGGACTTCACCTTCAAAAAAGTCAGAGATATGAGTAAGAATTTCTGAAGCTTTCATTTCCGGCAGGTAATCAAAGAAGCCTTCTGCCAGAATAATCGTTTTCTTATGCGGGGTGATATTCGAACCGTTGAGTACGTCCATCAAGTTTTGCTCCAGAAAATAACCTTCTTGGATGCTGATGTTCTCATTTAAGGCATTTTGTTTGGCAAGCAGTTTTTTCTTTAGCACAGCCATGTGCGGAGTATCAATTTCGAGGCAGGTCATACCCTCTGCAGAGCATCTGGCGGACAAATGATCGAAGCCTGCTCCAAGAACAACAAGCTGCAAGTATTCTCCTTTCAGTTTATCCACCATGGTACTGATATAATATTTGCGCATCAGGATGTGCATCAGGTCACCGGGAAGAAGCAGTTCTTCTGACCATTGAAAGAGAGGCCTTAACCATTTTTTATTCAAAAGTTTATGGTAGCGATTTAACGGGGCAGGAAGATCTTTAACCAGATGGTCGTAAAAGGCAATGGTTTCATTATCAAAGAGGGAACGGTAGGGTTCATCTTTAGTCAGCCCATAAAACTTGATTGCAATAAAGGCAGCAGTCTGACTAATTTGATCAGGTTTCATATTGATGGGTCACGCGTTTAATAAAGACGAAGTATCAAATTTATCCCAGGGTTCGGCATCAGGCGGCGCCAGTGTAAAGTGGTGCTCTTCTTTGGTAACCGGATGTTCAAGGATGAGTTCAGTAGCTCGCAATGCCATAGTGCGCCCGTCAGGTTTGTTATCTTTTCCGTATTTGTAATCACCCCAAATGGGAAGCTCTTCTTGGGCCATCTGCACGCGAATTTGATGGGGGCGCCCGGTCTGCAGGTGAATAGAAAGCAACGATTGACCTTTATGTTCTTTGAGCTTGGCAAACGATAAAACAGCTTGTTTGCCCTGTTTATGATCTGCGGGAACAGTGGTAACGATATTCCGGCTTCGGTCTTTGAACAAGTAGTGAGTGAGCATGCCATTGGCGGGTGCATTTCCCCACACCACCGCCCAGTATGTTTTTTGAATGAGCCGGTCGCGAATTTGTTGAGAAAGTCGGGATGCTGCTTTAGAAGTCTTTGCAAGCAGCATCAGTCCGCCAACGGGACGATCCAGCCGGTGTACCAATCCTAAATATACAGTTCCCGTTTTGTTATGTTTTTTCTTGAGATATGCCTTGCATAAGCTTAGTACATCCGGGTCACCGGTATGGTCTTCCTGCGATAGCACATTGTGGGGTTTGTTAATCACCAAGATGTGATTGTCCTCAAAAATGATGGGAATATTTGGATGGGTTTTGGTGTATTCCATTATGCTGAAGTATATCGGTCAACACGGTGTTCTTCTTCAGGAGCTGTGGCCAGGCTAATAGTTACCAGTAGGGAAATATTGGCTATGAGTCCATAGACGCCTTCGTGCAGCGGAAAGGGTTTAAGCTCGGGATAAATCAATAAAAACGTGTTGACGATCAACCCGCCCAACAGGCCGCCCAGTGCTCCTTTGCCATTGGCCCGTTTCCAGTAAAACATACAGAATACCAAAGGGAAAATTTGTGCCACACCACCATACGATCCTAAAAGCAGCGAAACAATATCCATATCAGAAATGACGGCAAAATAGTAGGCAATCAAGCTAATTACGATCACCATAATACGAATATACACTCGCTGGGAATAATCGGATTTATATTTGCCCGGTAGAAATTTTGTGAGTCCGTCACGCACCCCGATGGATGCTGCAGAATGCAGAATAGCATCACCGGAAGACATAGATGCAGCCAGGGTTCCTGCACAGACCAGCCCTATGATAATAACCGGTAAATCAATTTGGGTTAGAACATAGGGAAGAATGGTGTCGGCTTGCTCAATGCCCGGAAATACCAATATAGCCGTAAAACCTATAATCAAAATAGGAACCATAAAGAGCTGGAATGTAGGATAGAGTACCACCGTCAGCTTCATGGTTTTGTCGCTGTTGGCTGCGAAAGCGCGCATAAAAAAGTGAGGCCATACCGAAAAGCCAATGGCTGAAACAACTACGGCAGAACTGAATCCCCACCAGTTCCAGGGTTTGCCACCGGCATCCAGGCCGGGAGCAGTAAGCATGGCAGACATATCGCTTTGGGCAATTTCTGTAAACATATTGCCTACGCCTCCAAAGAATTTGTAGGGCAGGTAGATGCCAATAAACCAGGCGATAATCATCATAAAAATACCTTGGAAGGTATTAGTCCAGCCAACCCCCATTACTCCGCTGAAGTACACGTAAATGAGCACAACCAGGTAGGCAATAGCAGCTCCCAGCCATTCGGGAATAGCTCCTTCGCTGATGGTCGTTAATACATAGCCGGCACCTTTCATCTGCAGCGTGAGGTACGGAATAAAAACAATGATGCTGACGACAGCTAAAATCACCGATAGTGCTTTGCTGTTAAACCGGTCTTCCAGGATTTCGGCCTGCGTAACAAAACCAAACTTTTCACCAAGCCGGCGTACTTTTGGGCCAAAAAAGTAGAGCGGAATCATGCCGGTGATGCCATAGGCAATAATATAAAATGCAGCTGCTCCGCGGGAATAGGCCCACCCGGGTCCGCCTAAAAAAGCAAAGGAAGAAAAGATAGAAGCCCCCATCACAAAGTAGAGGATAAGCAGATTCATGCTGCGGTCGCCGGCCACATAACCGCTGACGCTATCACTGACTTTAAGTCCGGGAATGATTCCCATGGCCAGAGTGATGGCAAGATAAATACCACAGATAATAAGTATGATAATCCAGTCGGCCATCTATTGCTTTCCCCGGGTCTTAGTTTTTGGGTCACTTAAATAATACCAGAGCAACAGGGAAAAAGCAGCAATCAGCACAAAAACGACCCATGCAAAGGAGAAAGGCAGTCCCAGAATCATCGGTTCTATGGTCGAGAATAATGGATAAATAGGCCAAATAAGGCAGAGCTGTATAATCAGCAAGCCAACCAAAAATATGACTTTACGTTTAGACATAAACAGACTTTTTGAGAGCTTTGCAAAACCTAACTGTCATCGCGAACGAAGTGTGGCGATCTCCCTTTTGGAACTTTGATCGGGAGATTGCTTCTCAGGCTCGCAATGACAGACTCGATTTTTGGGTTTTGCAAAGTCCTCTTTTTACAATTGATTCAAACGATTATACAAGATGTTGGGCTTGAATCAAATTATAAGTCATTCCCAGGACCCCGAAATATAGAGTTTATGTGCGTGTGACGAGAAATCTGAAATAAGTCCCCTCTATCAAGAGGGGTGTCCGCCAAAAGGCGGACGGGGTGTGTACATAAAAAGTATTTTATGCCGGCAAAGGAATTAATTCCTTCGCTAGCTTATTTCATTGTCGGTACAAAAACTGACACAAGTTCCATTCACATCTTTATTCCGATTAATACTTCAGAGGTCAGTTTAAAGACTAAACCAAAAGGCTGTCATCGCGAGGAGAATTCGCCGTATGGCGAAGACGACGTGGCGATCTGCTAAATCAGGCTCCTCATCTCCCGTGTAAATTCGGAATGACAAATCCTACTTCCTATATTTGTATCGCAAAAAATAAAATTATATGAGCTCTGAAAATACAACGGATATTGATGTGCAGGAGAAGGTCGATCACCTGCCGACCAAACCCGGGGTCTATATGTTTAAGGACAGTGGGGAGCGGCTGCTCTATATTGGTAAGGCTAAGCGGCTCAGAAACAGGGTTCGTTCATATTTTCAGGATTCACGTGGACATGATGGGCGTATTAAAGTGATGGTTTCCAAGATTGACGATCTGGAGGTGATTGTCACAGACTCTGAAGCGGAAGCCCTGATTTTGGAAAATAACCTCATTAAGAAGCATCAGCCGCGGTACAATATTATGTATCGTGATGACAAAACTTATCCCTATATCTGTGTGACTAATGATGAGCGTCCCCGGGTATTTTCTACCCGAACGGTTATTAATGACGGAAGTAAATATTACGGTCCGTATGACAGCGTAAAGCATATGAAGCGTATGCTGGAGACCATTCGCAAAGCTTTTGATTTGTGTACCTGTGCTGTGTCTCGTAAAAATATTGATCGTACTAAAAGTGTACCCAAGTGGCACTCCTGTTTTGATGATTACCTGGAGAGCTGTTCGGGCGACTGGGATAAGGAAGAGTATCAGGCAACGATTGAAAAAGTAGAGCGCATGTTGAATGGGCGAACAAGCGCATTGATGCGTGACCTCAAAGAAGAAATGCAGATTGCTTCTGATGCACTGGAATATGAGAAGGCCGCGCGGATCCGCGACAGCCTTAATGCTGTAGAAAAGTACAGCAAGAAAATGAAGATGGTAGCTGATAAAAAAGTAGATCGCGACTTGTTTGCTCTTCATGTAGATAAAGAGATATCAGAAGCATGCGGCGTACTTTTCAAGATCCGCGAAGGGAAGCTGATCGGTAAATTTCACCGCTACTTAAAAAATATTGAGCATCTGGACAAAGGAGATATGCTGCAGTCTTTTGTGGAGGACTATTATACCGGACAATTTACGGGTGCTATCCCCGACGAAGTATATGTTAGCCATGACCTGACAAATGAAGAACCGTTACTGGAATACCTTTGGCAGCAGCGGGAAAAGAAAGTACCGATTCATCGACCCCAAAGAGGCGAAAAAGCGAAGAGTGGTGCGGATGGCTATTTCCAATGCCAAGCTGTTGCTGGGAGAACGGAAGCTTGAAAAGCAGAAAGCGGCCCGTGAGCGAATTCCGCATTCAGTGAGAGAACTCAAAGAGCATCTGAACCTGCAGCGACTGCCCCGACGCATAGAGTGTTTCGACAATTCAAACTTGCAGGGTTCCGATCCTGTTGCTTCTATGGTATGCTTTGTGGATGCCAAGCCACGCAAAAGCTCTTATAAACGATTTCATATTAAAACCGTAGAAGGGCCGGATGACTTTGCCTCAATGAAAGAAGTCCTCAGCCGAAGATATTCCCGGGTGATGGAGGAGGGACAGCAAATTCCGGATTTGATCGTAGTCGACGGCGGTAAAGGCCAGCTGAGCAGTGCGGTTGAAGCCCTCAAAGAAATAGACTTTTATGGCGAATGTGAAGTGGTTGGCCTGGCAAAACGACTCGAAGAGGTTTTCGTGCCCGGTAAATCAGATGCTTACATGATTCCCAAAAATTCGTCTGCTCTTAAGTTGCTTCAAAATGTTCGGGACGAAGCACATCGTTTTGCGGTGGATTTTCATCGAAAAATCCGTTCCAAAAGAACCCTGAAAACAGAACTCACACAAATAAAAGGAGTAGGCGAAAAGACCGCACAGAAATTACTCGATCATTTTGGCTCGGTAAAAAAAATAAAAGAAGTTTCTGAAGAAGACCTCAAAGCTGAAGCAGGGGATAGCATCGGCCAAAAGGTCTATGAGTACTTTCATTCCCAATAAACACGGAACAAACTGCTGCTATGATCTCTTCGTAATGTTAGATAAGACTAACATGTTTATGTGATATACATAATGCTTTTCAAATTATACAATACTCTCAGGGAGTGATAGAATCCCTCGTAAGTGTAACATATTGATAACGAAGGCATTATGATGGGTAAGACTAGAATAAATATATTCATGTTACATCCAAAAGAGCATAAAAATTATCGATAACAGTTGCATAGGCGTAAAAATATTCTTAAATCAGGCGTGAGGTTATTATGAAATTTACCAAATCAAAACATATCAGTTCTAAGTACGAGCAACTGGACGATAAGGACCTTGTACGATTTTACCGCCAAAATGGGGACGAACAGGCTTTTAGCGAGCTTATGAACCGCCATCAGTCTAAAGTATATTCCTATATCTATAGTATGATTGGCAGTGCCGACACGGCTGATGATATTTTTCAAGAGACATTTACCAAGGTCATCACAAAGATGGATGACACGTATAACGAACAGGGAAAATGGATTGCGTGGGTAATGCGGATTGCCCATAACGCAACGATTGACCATATCAGAAAACAAAAACGTTTCGTCGACGTTAGTTCTAACTACGACAAGGACTCAAACACCGATTTCTATGACAGACTGGAGGATGAGGATCTTGTCGGCGCACAGGAACAACTGGAAAAAGATGAGGCAAAGAGTAGTTTGATGAAACATATTGCAGAGCTTCCTGAGGAACAACGTCAGGTTGTGATGCTCAGACACTATTATGAGATGCCTTTTAAAGAAATTGCGGAGTTAACAGATGTTTCAATAAATACCGCACTAGGACGCATGCGGTATGCGTTAATAAATCTGAGAAAGCTGTTTGACAAAGAAAAAGAAGAATCAACCAAGTATGCTAAATGACGAAAACGCCTGTATTCGCTACCTCATGAAGGAAATGGACCCTTCGGAGGAAGTGCTTATGGAGCGTGCGATGATGGAGGATGACGACTTGCTCATCGAGGTGGAATGTTTACGCCAAACATTCCAGCGTCTCGATAATCTGCCCGATAAGGAGCCTCCGGCACATCTCACGGAATCAATTATAAGCCAGGCAGCAGAATACAAGGAAAATCAGCGGTCTTATTTAAGTTTAGTTCCCGAAAATTCCTTTAAGTACGCTGTGGCGGCTTCTGTTGTCATAGCATTAACGCTTGGCGGGTTTTGGGTAATGGATAATGGAAACGCTACCGTTAATGAAGATCAAAACCGGTCAGCTTCTGTTGCCAGTGATGCTTCTCAATTCCCCATTATATCCAACAGCTTTGAAGTTACCCCGGTAAAGGCCGGAGAAGCAAAGCCCTGGATAGATAGAAATGATGTGATACGTTTTGAGGATCAGTATAATCAGGCAAATGCCGAATTTGATACTATTCTTAATAACAGTATGCAAAAGTTGACGCCTATTACTGAGCCTTTTACCGGAAGTGCCGGTTCCAGGTCATTGCAGATGACAGGGGCAGGCAGCAACAACTGATAGAATCAAAAGTTTTTATTGTAAGAGTGCAGTCCAAAGCTGCACTTTTTTTGTTGGTTATCCCTTCCAAAGCCTGTATAATGCCAGAAAATAAGAACCAGTTCTCACCTGATGATTGTACATACATCAGCCATTGTTTTTAAATCTGTGGACTACCAGGAGTCCAGCAAGATTGTAACGCTTTTTACCAAAGAGCACGGAAAGATGGCTGTAATTGTACGCGGTGTTAAGAAGCAAAAGAGTAAGTTTAGCGGACTTATTGAAGTTGGCAACCTGCTTGATGTGGTTTACTATCACAAAGATTCCCGTTCTGTGCAAATACTTACCGAAGCAAGTCTCCTGGAAAAGACCTTAAATCTGCGCATGGATTTTGAGAAGATGGCTACGGCCATGTCGGCTTTGGAGCTCATTAGCCAGCTGCTGCACGAAGGGGAGGTAAATATACCACTGTTTAAATTTACCAAGAAGTTTCTGCTTTGGCTGGATCAGTCAGAGGACAATCCCCACCAAATTTTTCCCTATTTGCAGATAAAGCTGGCCGGTCTAATAGGTCTTGGCCTGCAGCTTGAAACGGATCTATCAAAAGAAGAAGCTCATTTTTTTAATATTGAATCCGGATATATTTCTTCCGCGAATACCGGTTCACATTCGTATAAGCTGTCACAAGACCAATTTTTGTACGTAACACTGGCTTTGCAGGCTCGCGGAGCCAGGGTTTTTGATATATCTTTCAGTAATGGAGAACTTAAAGAACTTATCCGGTACTTTGATCGTTATCTAAAATACCATGTAGAAGGACTTCGCGACCGGAAGTCGGATGCCATCTTTGAACAAATTTTGCAGGATTGATTATGAAAAAACGTGACAGATATTTAACCGGTGTACTTTTAATACTCATTGGCATCTTTGTTGGCACTATTTTGACAATTTATCAGCAGGGCAGCTGGGTGAATGACCAGTCGGATGTTAAAATGACCGAGATAAAGAAGAGCGACCGCTCTGTTTATGATGATGCTGAACTGGAAGAACTGGATGCCCGATTCCTCTTTAAATCAGTTGCAGAACGAACAACGCCTACAGTAGTTTATATTGAAACAACTGTGTCGGTTGACGGAAATGAGGAGAACGATTTTTGGAATCGGTTTGATTCGCGTCGCGCCCGTACGGTCGGTTCGGGAGTCATCATCACTGAAGACGGTTATATCCTCACCAACAATCATGTGGTTGAAGGCGCGGTAAATAATGGCATTCAGGTTGTACTTAATGACAAGCGCGTTTATGATGCACGATTGGTAGGGTCAGACCCAACCACAGACCTGGCTGTATTAAAAATAGATGCCCGGAATCTTCCTGCCATAGTTGTGGGCAATTCAGACAATATAGATGTAGGAGAGTGGGTGCTGGCGGTAGGTAATCCATTTCGACTTCGATCAACGGTTACAGCCGGTATTGTAAGTGCCCTTAGCCGCGATGTGCAAATTATTGATGTCAGCAATCAGCTGCGGATTGAGAGTTTTATACAGACTGATGCCGCTATTAACAGGGGCAACAGTGGTGGGGCGCTTGTTAATACCAGTGGCGAACTGATTGGTATCAATACTGCAATCGCTTCACAAACAGGTAATTACCAGGGATATGGATTTGCCGTTCCTTCAAATCTGGCCAGCAAGGTAGCCCGGGACCTCATTGAATATGGAGAAGTTCAGCGTGCATTGCTTGGTGTAACCATACAAAGCGTAAACGCTTATCGTGCCGAAGAGTTGGGTATGGAATCGATACAGGGGGTTGAAATTATGACGATTTCACCGAACGGGGCAGCAGAAGAGGAGGGGCTTCGTCCTAATGATGTGATACTAAGCGTAGATGGATCACCGGTTAACGAATCTAACGAACTGCAGGAAAAAATTGCTGTACTCCGACCGGGTGAAAGCGTGAATCTTAAAATCTGGAGAAAGGGCAATATTCTAACCAAAGAGATATTGTTGGGAGCTGCTGAAAGCTTAAACCAGAATTTTTCTTCAAACAATAATTTTGCTCCTGATGATGGGGATGCACCTACCAAATCAAATAATAGAAGAGCCGATTATGAAAGATTTGATATTGGTTTTAGCGTGATGCAAATAGCCAAAGAAAATGGCGAAGAGAGCAATATTGTTGTCACTCGTGTAGCAGAAGGGTCAGAAGCGCAAAAAAGAGGCCTGAAAGAGGGCTATGTGATAACAAAAGTCAATGATTTAAAAGTTGAAGATATCCAAAGTTTGAAAGATCTTATGAGCGCAAGTTTGAATAAGAGCCAATCCGTTTTGCTTCAGGTTAAAACTGAAGAAGGCGCAACAGGATATTATGAACTAAAACAATAGTTATTCATGAAATATATTTCAGCCATTTCTTGGTGCTTTTTGATTACCCTTTCTTTGTTTTTCACTGCATGCTCCTCAACAGGAAGTGTTGCTGAAAATTCAGATTCTGACCGTTCTAAGAGCAGTTTAACGTACCCCAGCTGGTACAATGCATCCCAGGCTTTAACTTCATCGGCGTCTTCTTACCAGGCTTTTGGGTCGGCTGTTGCTGCAGATTCCATGGCAGCTTTATCACGGGCGACCGACCAAGCCGATAATAATTTGGAATCAGGTATTTCTTCCAAATTGGAATCTAACAGAGCGGATGCTGTGGTTGAACTGGGCAGTGGCTCAGGGTTGGATTCACCGAGGTTTATTGTCGTTTTGCGTAAGGCTGAAAACGAAGTTTCTGATGTTTCAGAAGCCAGCAACGTTGTGGTGAAAAAGAATGATGCCAATGTTTACAGAGCGTTTGTGAAGGTAGAAGCAGGGAAGTCAGAGCTTATTGATGAGCTGGACCGCAGGTTCTCCGGTTATGCAAAGCCCTGGAATGCCATGAAAAATTCTGACGCTTTTTCAGATTTTTAACCGTTTTCTAAATCTATAAAAAAGCCTGCTGAATTAATTTTCAGCAGGCTTTTTATGTAAAGTGAATAGTAAAAGAGCGTATTACATATTGCTTACGATTTCTTCTCCAAATTCGGAACACTTCAGAAGGGTGGCATCGTCCATAAGGCGCTCAAAGTCGTACGTAACGCGCTTACTGCTGATGGCACCTTCAATGCCTTTCTCAATCAGGTCTGCAGCCTCATTCCAGCCCATGTATCGAAGCATAATCACTCCGGAAAGAATCAGTGAGCCGGGATTAACTTTGTCCTGACCGGTATACTTGGGCGCGGTTCCGTGTGTAGCCTCAAAGACGGCCAGCCCGGTGTTGTAATTGATATTTGCTCCGGGAGCGATACCAATACCTCCTACACAGGCAGCGAGAGCGTCAGATACGTAATCTCCGTTAAGGTTCATCGTGGCAATGATATCATATTCAGCAGGACGAGTGAGGATCTGCTGCAGGAAAGCATCTGCAATCACATCTTTTATGACAATACCATTGGGCAGTTTACACCATGGGCCCTCACCGATAACTTCAGCATCATACTCTTCACGGGCTACTTCGTAGCCCCAGTTTTTGAAGCTGCCTTCGGTGAATTTCATAATATTTCCTTTATGCACCAGCGTCACGGAATCCCGGTTTTGCTCAATCGCGTAGTCAATAGCTGAACGAACAAGCCGCTTGGTACCTTCAGTAGAAATAGGTTTAATCCCCAGTGAAGTGGTATCAGGGAAGCGAATATTGGTTACACCCATTTCTTCTATCAGGAAATTTTTAAGTTTTTCGTTCTCTTCGGTTCCCGTCTGATATTCAATTCCGGCATAAATGTCTTCAGTATTTTCTCGAAAGATCACCATGTCTGTTAATTCGGGTTGTTTAACCGGACTGGGTGTCCCTTCAAAATAGCGTACCGGACGAACACAGGCAAAAAGATCCAGCTTTTGCCTGATAGCTACATTCAATGAGCGAATTCCACCGCCAACAGGAGTGGTCAATGGTCCCTTGATGGCTACCTTATAATCTTCAATGGCCTTCAGTGTATCTTCCGGCAGCCATTCATCATCGCCGTAAAATTTCAGGGCTTTTTCTCCTGCATAAATTTCGAACCATTCTATTTTTTTCTGTCCGTCGTAAGCTTTTTCCACGGCGCTGTCGAGTACGTGGCGCATGGTAGGAGTGATGTCAATGCCAATACCATCGCCTTCAATAAATGGGATGATTGGATTATCGCCAACAGAAAGCGAACCATCAGAATTTTTTTGAATTTTTGATCCTGTATCCGGAGGAGTAATTTTTGTGTAGCTCATGAGTATATACCAAAATTGCAGTTAAGATTTTAGGTTCGATAATACCAAAAAAAAGACGCAGGTGCACTTGGGATATAAAGAAAAGATGAATCAACTGATTTTGAGTATAATCGATCTATGCAATCACTCCATAATATTCTTATATTATATAGAAATACGGCAGTGACGTGATCGTTATAACTTAAAATTGATCAAACCGCTCGATATGATTAAGCCAATGTTCGGGCATCGCCCAAAGCCCAAAAAATTTGATTATCAGCACCGCTACTACGATCCTTCCAAGGATGAACGGAAAAAGCGGCGCATTAAGATCGAGCGCAAGCACAAGAAGCATCACCAGGGACGGTCAATTCTTTTATATGCCTTGGGTTTGGCTGCTGTAGTATATGTTATTACAATATTGTGATAATAAAGGAGCAGGTGTTTAAGTTTTTAAACATTCTTATCTTATCAAAGCTTTGCAAAAGTAATGGTCATTGCGAACGGAGTGCGGCAATCTCAAGAGGAATTGAAAATGTAGATTGCGTCGCAAGCTCGCAATGACAGGTTGATTTTAGTGTTTTGCAAAGCTCCAAATGACATCAACATAATTTAAATTTAAACTTTTTCTGATCTTGAGCCGGGATTCTGATACGCAAACATCTATCATTCGTCAGCTGCCGCCCGAAATATCCAACAAGATAGCGGCGGGAGAAGTTATTCAGCGTCCCAGCTCTGTGGTCAAAGAATTGATTGATAATGCTGTTGATGCCGGTGCTGATCAGTTAAAGATTGTGATACAAAATGCGGGCCGCACGCTCATCCAGGTAATTGACAATGGTTGTGGAATGGGAGAAGAGGATATTCGCCCCTGTTTTACGCGTCATGCTACTTCCAAAATCCAGGATATCGATGATCTTTTTAAGGTGCGTACCCTTGGCTTCAGGGGTGAGGCCATGGCTTCGATCGCTTCGGTATCGCAAATCACCATGAAGACGAAGCGCCCCGGTGATGATGTTGGCTATGAATATGAGGTCTGGGGCGGGGAGGAAAAAAAGTTTGAGCCTGCTGCTGTCGATGACGGGACTTCTATTGCGGTCCGAAACCTGTTTTTTAACGTACCGGCCAGACGACAGTTTCTAAAAACTGATGCTACCGAGTTTCGTCACATTCTAAAGACCGTTCAGCAAGCGGCGCTGGCAAATCCTGATATTGGCTTTAACCTGATAGCCGATACGGACATGATTTATGATCTGCCTTCCGACCAGCCCCTGAAAGAGCGTGTGGCTGATATGTTTGGCAAAAGCTATAAGGCCAGCCTGATAACCTTCGAGGAAGAAACCAGCTATGTTACCATTCGAGGCATATTATCCGATCCCAAGCTTACCAAAAGAAGCCGCGGCGAACAGTTTCTTTTTGTCAACGACCGGCCTTTTCAGCATCGCTATATCACACATGTCATTTTAAGTATCTATGACACATGGCTTGCGGATAAGGAATACCCGTTTTTTGCCTTGTTCATTGATATTGATCCGCGGCAGGTTGACGTAAATGTACATCCGGCGAAAGAGGAGGTTAAGTTTGAAGACGAACGGAGTATTATCAAGCTTACAAAATCGGTGGTGAAGAAAGCGTTGAACGAACAGTTTATGGTTCCTGAAGTAAATCCGTCAGACAGACAACGGTCAGGCGGTGGTTTTGGGTCAAGCTTTTCAGATGATTTTAATTTTGGATCACAAAGGAAGTCCGATTCCGGTGGTCCCGTCAAGTTTCCTTCGCGCATCAATTATGATCGGCCTGATACAAAAAAGGGCGATGGCGATACTTTTGCACGGCAATTGTATGGTCAAGAAGACACAAAGGGAAGTGAAGGCACATCGCCTGAACGATCAGATTCAAGTCCGGTGGCTGACCGCAGTTTCTGGCAGTTTCACGAAAGCTATATCATGACCCAAACCCGTTCAGGATTGTGCATGATTGATCAGCAGGCGGCGCATAGACGCATTATCTATGAAAAGACGCTGAATGCCACAGAGTCTGCCTTGCCGAGTACGCAGCAGCTGCTTTTTGCCCAGAATGTAGAATTGTCTGCCACCGAGTTCTCCCTTCTTAAAGAACTGCATGAAATCATTAAGCGGATGGGTTTCAATATTCAGCTTTTGAGCGGAAATACCGCAATGATAAACGGAGTGCCTGCGGATATTGATATTGGCGATGAACAGTCGGTACTGCGTTCTATGCTGAGCCAATACCAGGAGCTGGAAGGCAAGCTGGAGATGGATGAGCGTCACCGCCTGGCCATTGCTTTTGCTTCGAAGACAGCTATAAAAAAAGGAAAAAAGCTCACCGACATGGAGATGGAAAACCTTGTTGATCAGCTTTTTGCCTGCAAGGAACCCTATATCGACCCTTTGAAAAAGCCTACAATCGTTTATATTCCCATTGATGAAATTGAAAGCCGATTTCGTTGATTCAGGGAGGAATTTTGAGGGATTGATTTATTGATTCCCAACCCTCAACAATTCAACCTTTAACAAACAACATTACTTAAATGAATATCCTTGCGGTTGAGCCGTTTTACAGCGGTTCTCATAAAGCATTTATTAAAGGTCTCAAGGAGCATTCCGGCCATAATATTATCCCTATCAACCTTAGTTATAAGGGGTGGAAATGGCGCATGCATGGAGATTCTGTGGCCCTGGCAGGCATGGCCAAGGAAGTGGAGGAAGAGATAGATTTGCTGTTTGTGAGCAGCATGACCAACCTTCCTGCTTTCCTGGCGCTCACAAATCCCCGGTTTTCCAGGGTTCCCAAGATTATGTATATGCATGAGAACCAGTTTACGCAGCCCATGCCGGAAGGAGAGGAGCGTGATTTGACTTATTGCTACATCAATTATTTGAGTATGCTGGCGGCCGACCGTCTCATTTTTTCATCGAAATTCCACAAGCGGGATTTTTTACAGGCTTTGCCTGAATTTCTGGAAAGTCACCCGGATGACAAGCACTACCGCACCATCGACAAGATTGCCGGGAAAAGCTTGGTGCTTTATCCCGGACTGAATCTAAAACGGTTTGATGAACAACCCGATACGCGAAAGTCGAATGAACATCCGGTTATTGTATGGAACCAGCGCTGGCAGTTTGATAGGAATCCCGCCATGTTTTTTCGGGTGCTGAACCGATTAAATGATATTGATCTGAAGTTTGATCTCATCCTGGCAGGAGATACCCAGCATGAGAAGCCCGAAGAATTTGAAAAAGCCTGGGAACGGTACGGGCGCCATATCACCCATTTCGGCTATGTAGAGAACAAAGAAAATTACAGCAAACTGCTGCACAGCGGAGATATCGTGGTTTCAACGGCGACCTATGAATTCTTTTGCGTGGCCATCATGGAGGCTATTTACTGCGGATGTCATCCCTTGGTACCCAACCGGCTGCACTATCCGGAACTGATTCCAAAGGAGCAGCACAAGCCCTTACTGCATGCCCCGGTGCTTTATGATACGGAAGATGACTTGTTCCACTATTTGAAAGACCTGCTGACAGGTGAAACGCAGCCCTTACCTAAAACGTCACTGCAAAATATCAACAAGCATTTAGACTGGTCCCGGAAAATACAGGAGTATGACGACCTGTTTGAAGAGCTTGCAGGCATTGATATTACGCCGGCATTGTAGGAATCTCAATCACATTTTTTGAGAGGGCAAAGTGCGCCGACACCATTTCCACCTGTAACCATAAAATTATTCTGTCCGAAAATTCTCTTCCGCCAATAACCCCTCGATACCGGATATAAACATCCGGCATGATTGAGTAAACATTCGGTTTGTCATCACCATTGAGGTGGCTTCAAGATCTTTCAATTTTCGGTTTTTAATGGCCTGGGAGCTTTCGCCAATGCATTTCACATCGTTGGCATTTACTTGCTTCAGGACATGGCTGAAAGCAGCTGCATCTCCCTTGTTTTGTTCTACGATAACATCAAGATTACTGAAAAGTTCTTCCAACCGCTGCTGATAGGTGGGAAACTGCTCATTCAAAAACGCATTATTGGAAAATTCGAACTCTTCAAGATCACTACGCACTTCTTTCAGGTTTTGAGTGGCATTCATAATATTTCTGCTGGCCCTGAGATAATGATCTAATTTCTGAGCGTCCGCTTCGCTAAGTTGCTTGGCGTCAATCATTGAGTAGTATTCAAAAATATTTCCATGTAACTCCTGCAGTTGTCCGTAAATGTGATTTGCAGAACCACTAAACAAGGATTGCAAATGTGGTTCCTGAGCATAGGTGAGGTTTGGGGACAGCGATACATTATATAACCGAATCAGGTAGCGTCTCGATTCAATGTACTGATGTAGAATTTCTTTTTTGAAGGCTACCAGCGCTGCATCAGCAACTTCATGAGAAGTGTTTTGTATAAAGTGAGTGAGAATCTTATCCGGTTCCCGGAAAAGGGTATTCAGTTTATCGGTGAACCTTGAAATGAAAGGCAGAAAAAGTATGATTCCGATTAAATTAAACAGCGTATGAAATAAGGCGATCCCCAGAACGGTATTGTCCTCCCAGCCCAGCCCGCTTTGTATGAGCCAGGCCAGTACCGGCAGTAACAAAAATACGATTGCCCCTGTAACCGTATTGAAAACCAAGTGGCCTACGGCTACTCTCTTTTTGATAGGGATACCGCCCATAGCACCGAGTATTACAGTGACTGTCGTACCCATATTAGCCCCGATGACCATGGCAGCCCCTGCTTCAAATCCTATCAACCCACTGTAAATACCGGAAAGAATAAGGGCTATAGTTGCAGAGCTCGATTGCATTACGGCCGTCAGTATAAGACCGGTCAATAGAAAGATCCCTAAACTATAGCCGGCCAGCATTGTTATATCAAAAAAACGGGTGATTTGGTCAACACTGGTCTTCATATAATCCAGCCCGTGAAAGAGCAGGCCGAACCCAATTAAGAGTTTGCTTATGTTGAGATATCGTGAAGAGTTTGCAAATACGATCATCCCCAGACCGCCCGCGGCAATTAAAGGTAAAGCAAAACTTTCAATGCTTATTTTAAAACCGAAAAATGCAACAAGCCACGCCGTGAATGTGGTGCCGATATTTGCACCGAGGATAACGCCAAGGGCATTATGCAAACTCATGATTCCCGCCCCGACAAACGCTAATACCATCAGGTTGACAGCCGAGCTGCTCTGTAGAATAGCGGTAGTGAGGCTGCCGGAGAGAATGGAGGAAATTTTGGTCTCGGTATACCGGCGAATGAGTGTTCGAAAGGCCTTACCGGCAAGTTCTTTGATGGACTCTTCCATCAGAAAAATACCGAACAGAAATATTCCCAGTCCGGCCAGCAGTTTCCACAAATTAAATGGTTCCATTGCGTATATATTTACCTTAGAAGCAATCAACTGAACAATCAGCCATAACGGCCTTGCGGCCCACTATGCCAAAGTAGCGAGGCCCTTCTGTTGAAGCTTTGGTTAGATTTCTCGACTATTCTGTTCGTGTTTTCCATGACTCTGGACTTCTTCGTTGATGAAGAATAGCAAAGACAGTAATTGTTTCTTCTTCATTGACAAAATAGATAGAAAAGGGAAATCGATTGGTTAATGCTCGATGAACTCTGTCGTTATATATAATCTGATAGTGAAGAGGATGGCGGCTAATTTCTGAGAGCTTTGCGTCAACACAGCGTATAAACTCTTGACCTAAACCATGATTCTACTCTTGATACCACTGGTAAGCACCATCTAAATCTTGCTGTGCATTTTCGGTAAGTATTAATGTCTTAGGCACAGCGACTTATAGATACTTTTGACGAACTTCTTTCCACGAAGTCCCATTCTTCTTGTCTTCTTCTAAGGTCTTAAGACGTTGCTCTAAAATAGATTTGTGATGGTCAGGGACATCAACTTCTTCAGGATCAGAGGCAATAGAATCCCATAAAGCCTCGACCAAGAGCAATTTTTCGTTTTTATTGAGCTGTGAAAGCTCGTTAATCAATGTCTTTTCCATGACAAAAATTTTGTTTTGTGATTACAAGCTTAAGTTGACTAAAAACGAGCTTGAAAGCAATTAATTGAGTTAGAAATTAGCAAAAGTGGGAGGGAACCTAACGACCTTGCGGCCATAAGCCGGCGTAGCAAAGTTACGTAGTTGTACATAAGGGCATGCAATCAATATTAATAAACTCTCGGTCCAAAATACAACGCAAAAGGCGAACGACGGGAAAAGCAGATGCCGCGACCATTTGAAGGAGCCAACAAAAAAAATCCGAGCTGAGAGACTGACTGTTGCCGCCAAATTTTTTAAAAGCAGTTTCTTAGGAAAAAGCCGAGAAAGAGCGACCAATTTTGGGAAAGGCCAGGCGAGCCACGTCCGAGTTGAAGCGCGGGTTATACAGCAAAGCTATTCTTATTTGGGATTAGAAATATATCCACGTTTGAAGAAAAGATTTCTTAATATTCAAGTGTGAAAAAACATTTTTAGCACCACCAATCTCAAATAAATGACTTTAAAGATGGAATTTTTACTCATAGCATTAAAAATAATTGTTGGTTTAAGTATTCTTAACGTTTGGCTTGTCCGTTCAAAAAAATCCACGGCCTGGAGAGGCGGTGATGCAGATAATATAGTTGAGGAGTTTAAAGCTTATGGGTTGCCGGTTTGGTTTATGTGGGTAGTCGGTTCGCTTAAAGTAGGTCTTGCTCTTCTTCTCTTAGTTTCCATATTCTATCCACAGTTTGAAGCTATTGCTGCTTATGGTATCGCATTTTTAATGCTGGGAGCCGTATCCATGCACATAAAAATTGGTGATCCTCTTAAAAAGTCTTTTCCAGCTTTCAGTTTTCTGGTTTTATCGCTTATAATTGCACTATTATAACCTCTCTGCTGTATAACGACATTGCGCTTAACGGGCGCGCGGATTAGCGTTCATTCAATTCCAGTTTACTATTTGTCGCCAGTAAAATCAAAACGAGCAGGGCAGGCGAAGCGCGTCCTGTTGAAGCGCTGGTTAGCGTACTTGTTGATGCATCCTTTAACGTAAACGTATTGCAACGTACTAGAAGACTAAGTGCGTCGATCTTCTATCTTTTTTGGTTTTTGTACCAGTATTTTGAAATGTTTCTTTGTTATCGGCACCTTTTTCAGGCTCAAATTCAATCTGTCTTATAGTATAAGCTACTTTCTCTGAAAGGACATGTATTGAATCACTGATCATACCGGTTTGCCCAAAGGGCCTGGGTATCTGCTTGCAAAAATTGAGGATAAACTCCAATGAAGGTGCTTTTCTACCATTGGCATAGAATGTAATATTTTTGTCAAAGTAAGAAATCACCTTTTCACAATCTCCTTGTTTGAAAGCTTCCTGTTCCATTGCGTCGAGTTTTTTTATCTTTGCTTGTATATGGGAGACTTCCTTCTTAGATAATTCTTGTGCATATATCGAAGAGGAAGATAGGAAGATGAGTGAGCATAATACCAGAAAAGTTTTATTCATTGTTAGTATCCTCCAGAGGATTTTATCTTTTTAAGTTAGGCTAACGACCTTGGGATAACGGGCGCGTCGCCTACCAACTAAGTTACAACACGGAACTTGAACCGCAAGGGCAGAAGATTAAACCGAAGATTGTACCGCGTCTCCGTTGATGCCATGGTTAGGTGTTCTGGTTATATGGCATTAACTCTTTTAAGTTCAAAAAACAGTCTGCAACCGCTTTAGCATCATTTAGTGCATCATGAGATTCTTCAAATTTATCATCAAATAAATGATTATATAATTCTTCTAAAGTAGGCCATTTATAACCATAGTTTCCTGGTATTTTGCAAATATCAGTTCCAATTTCTTTAGTACAGACCCTAATCACATCTGTAAAGTAGTCACTTATTTTAGCTCGCAGAAATTCTGATCGAACTACTTATCAAAGTCTAAATTATGAGCAATAACATGTTTAGAGTTTTTCACAACTTCAGTAAAACGACTAAGGATCAACTCAATTTCAATTCCTTTCTGTTTTGCAAAATTAGTAGAAATACCGTGAATTTTTTCAGATGAGCTCGGAATTTTAAAACCTTCAGGTTTTACGATATAAGATTTTGACTCTATCAGATTTTCTTGCCCATCAAATGCATGCCATCCGATTTGAACAATACGTGGCCAATTAGATAAATCACTGACAGGTGCCTTCCAATCTTTTGGTAAACTTGTTGTTTCAATATCAAAAAACAAATATTCAATATTTTTATTCATACCTTTTTATTTATTGCTTACCGGCTTCTTTTTCTTCCTTGCTACTTTATTTGACCTACTGTTTTTGCTATTACTCTTAATCAAATATATTCCAGTACCAATCAATAGGAATTTAAGAACGTATCCCAAAAAGACAACCCCGCCTTGAGCATTAGAAGGACTTACTAATCCACCAAACAGGCTCAACAGACCGACTAATAAAAAAATTACTCCAAGTATTTTCATTGTATCTCCTGATTTTTAAAAACACCTAACGACCCGGGGCTTAAGCGGCGTGGTGACCAATTTTAATTGAGGTAAAACCTAAAAATCGTCCGCTTGAAGCCCTTGTTATTTTTTTATCAATTCAACATTATTCGATCAATATACTCCTTCCGGATTGAAAGCTATTGCATATTCATTATTAGAGTAGAATACCTTATTGAATGTCCATAGAAAGCTATCGGCCATGTCTTGAGACATTATTGCTATCATTAATTATTCTTAAACCGTTTCTTAAAATTATAATCACCACTTTCCTGGTGAAAGATCGATCACCTCGCCTCTTAGTGTTACAAAGAGATCCCCATTATCCATCAAGACATAGTGGTTTATGGGCGTTTGACCACCGTATCCCTGATTGGATTGTGGCCTGAATAGTTCCATCTCAGGGATATCGAGCTTATCAAATTCTGAGTAATCTAATACCAATACTTTTCAAGTTCATGGTTGTCATCATACAGAAGTATCCAGGGAATTGGCGTGTATGAGGCCGCAATACGATTGTGATTGTTCATTGAAAAGTAAACATGATTAAAAACCTGGGGCTGAAATCCTTCCGGAATAATTCTCGGCATTATGGTTTTTAAAGTATCACGCACATCATGTATCAAACTTATACCAATCCTGCCCTGAGTGGGTTCTGAGGGTGAAAAACCACTGCTGCATTGGTTTTGATAAATTATTTTTTCATCACTAACTGAAATCATGCTTGGATAAAATTCAGGAATTGCCTCAAGAGAGTTCATTTCAGGGGTATGCTGTTGGTCTTGCATTATTTGAATCCCAGATAGACATGGTAGGAATTTGATGCAAGATTTGATATTACATGGTGTTCACCCGGCCCCTGACCCTCTCTTGTTTTGGGTAGTGGAGATCCCCGCTTTCATCCAGCAAGTAAACAGCCTTACTTCCCAGATCATACATATAAATTGTGTCCTCTCGCATGGTAACGCTTTGAATATATCCAATGAAGAGACTATCTTGTTTATTCAAATCGAACAGAATACTATGCTCATTAATTAAGATTTCTTCTGCCCGCATGTTATTTAAAATTAATTGTGATTTGATGAGAAGTGTTGAACAAAGACATTTTGAAGAGTTATTTAATGATGTTGCGGGCAGGGTCGGTGTATAATTGTCGCATGATACTACAACCAACATGAGTAGTAAAATTTTCGCATATTTCCATTTTGTACTAAGTTGCACTTAGTCACCTTAACTTTAAATCTTAAATGGGGTTGTTACTAACTAATAAATAACTTTAACTTATAGCAAGTAACTCAATTCCCGGTTTTTTATCAACAGAGCCTGTATAGCCGATATAACCGTATTATCAGACCTTTCTGATGTTTCTGTTGACATAATGTCTTGACATAGTATGTTGACATAACTACGGGATGTTATATTCGGCTTCTATTGTAGGATTTCTGTCAGCATCGATCAAAGATAAGAGCTGAAAATTTTTTGCAACTCATGATTGAAATTATCTCCCATCCCCCAGGCGTCCCGCTTGTGGGATATTCTCGAAGACGGGAAAATACTTTGCTAACTCACCAACCTATTATACCAAGTCTCCCTTTGGGCTAATACGAGTAGAAAAGCTGTGTTCGTGAACTGAAGGGGGTTAAGGGGGATGATCATTGATATATAAATGAAAGCTTGCTCCATGAGTTTCCTGTTACTTTTTTGGATGAGCAAATCCCGAACGTATCTGTCTTAGACTTACCATCTATTGAGAATGGGGAAAATCTTACCATTTTAAAATACCAGCCCACCGGAGACAGGCTAACCCGAGGAAGAGAGTTAGACTCTATGTCCCGAATCAGTCCCTCCGGTTGTTGGTATTACTCAAACCTAAATAGCATTCTAGCTGAAAACTATGAACAGAGTCAGGTCCGGTAATACCGTGCTGGTAATTAAAACATAAACCATTGAAAGATGAGAATTATTGATGTCTACGACAAATCTTAGCAATACAAAATACTACGTTGGAATCGATATTTCGAAAGCAACCCTGGATTGCTGGATTCGACCGGCCGGGAACCATCTGTGCTGTAAAAACGACGCCAGTGGATTTGATCAGCTGTTACAATGGATGGGCGATCAAGGCTGCACGGTGGATAACACCGTTATGTGCATGGAGAACACCGGCATTTATGGAAAACGGTTGTTGGTGGCTCTCACTGAAGCCGGCTGGCCTACTGCGGTTGAGAAAACCACCGTAACCGATAAGGTCGGTCCCGAGCACGACCGCAAAGAGGATGAGTTCGATGCGAGTCTTCTCGCTGAGTACGCGGATCGCTTTGCTGACCAACTTCATATAACCACCCCACCCGAAGAGGCCTTAGACCAGATAAAGCAACTCTATAGCGAGCGACGTCGACTGGTGCGCCAGCGGACAGCGACCAAAACCAAGCAAACCCAGTCGACCCAGCAGCCGCATTGCCTACAACTGCTTCGACACGGATGGAACCGGCAGCTGGAGTTTCTGGACAAACAAATTGAGACCTTGGAGTCCCGGATCGCCCAAATTATAGAAGCCCACGAGGGGCTTTGTAGCTATTTTACGCTGTTGCAGAGTATTCCTGGTGTAGCTGAAGTAACAGCTTGGTTATGGTTGATTCATTTTTATGGGCAACCAAAGCTAAATCCAAAGAAAATTGCCTCTCGATTTGGAGTAGCCCCGCACACTCACGAGTCAGGATCTTCGGTCCGCGGGAAAACCAGATCGAGTGGTCACGGGGCCTCTGAAATGCGTTCAACCATGACCCTGGCGGCCCGTTCAGCCAGTACGCACTATGATCGTTTTAAAGCCTATAAACAAAAAGAAACTCGATGAGGGAAAATGTTGGCCTGTTGTACGAAATAATTTGGTAAATAAATTAATCACCATAATGTGTGCCATATGGAACAGCGGCCAGCCATACGATCCGGATCACACCTCACGATTTGACCGGGAGAAAAAAGCTGCATAATACTTGCAAAAGTCGTAGACATTCGAGCAGCAAGCTGGAACCAAGAAACTCACCGCTCCTTGTCTTCCACCTGATTATTCGTTAGGCCGGGAAAAACTCAATATTGAGCCAAATTTCTTTTCTATTCTTCTTGCCAGGGTGACCTTTGCCAAGAAACGAGCTCTTGATTCACTGATAATTGCCAAAAATCTCTTCCAGCGTATCATCAAAATCATCGCCAATGGGCGTCGGCTCAAAGGCTTTTCCGGTGAGCTGCTGGAAAAGCTCGGCATAGCGCTCGTACACTTCCCGGCGGAAGGCATCGGGCAGGTCGGGCAGTGTTTGTCCCTCCAGTCCCTGGAAATCATGCTCCATCAGCCATTCTCTGAGGAACTCTTTGGAAAGCTGCTTTTGGCGCAGGCCTTTTTGCAGTCGTTCTTCGTATTCATCGGCATAAAAATAGCGGGAGGAGTCTGCGGTATGCACTTCATCAATAAGGGTCACCTCACCATTATACAGCCCAAACTCATACTTGGTATCCACCAGGATAAGGCCTTGTTCCGCTGCGATTTTTTGTCCCCGTTTAAATACCTTGAACGCTTTCTCTCTTATTTCTTTCCAGATGGATGCTTCAACAATGCCCCTCTCGAGAATTTCTTGTTCTGAGATGTCCTCATCATGTCCTTCTTCGGCCTTGGTTGCCGGGGTGAGGATGGGTTCTTCGAAAGACTGGTTTTCTACCATGCCGTCAGGCAGCTCAACACCGCAAAGCATTCGCTTGCCGGAATTATACACTCTCCATGCGTGGCCGGTCAGGCAGGCGCGGATCACCACTTCAATAGGCACAGGGTCGCACTTTTTGGCGATCGTAACGTTAGCGTGAGGCACATCCAGTACGTGCGTGTTTACAACATCTTCTACCTTGTCAAACGAAAAAGCTGCCAGCTGATTCAGGATTTGGCCCTTATAGGGGATGGCCTGTTTCATGATATGGTCAAAGGCAGAAATACGGTCGGATACAACGATACCCAGGGTGTCTTCATTAAGTTCGTACACTTCTCTGACTTTGCCGCGGTAGGGCTCAAGGTCGCCGGCGGATGTTTTGGTTACACAATTTGCGAGGGCTTCTTTATCAATAGACAATGGAACTCCTGGTATTTCATTCTGATTTAGTAGGTGCTAAAATCCAAAATGTTCGAAACTATTCAAAGGGTACTTTCCCAAAATCCTTCCATGTCATGCTTTCCGCCGACTGGTGGATGAGCATCTGAAGGAGATTGTACCTTTGAAGCTTTTAAAGCAATTTCTGCTCCAGACCCTGAAACAAGTTCAGGGTGACACATGTGTCTTTTGAAAACTATTCAAATGCTAAAATCAAATTTTGCTGTAATATGGTTTAGGCTTGGAAAGGAAATCGGGGCTTGAGTCTTTGGCCAACGCAAATGCCGGGTGGCCGTCTATATTTCGACTTCGTACTACGCCAAGGCTTCGTTGCACTGCGCTCAATATGACGTCAGTCTGAGCGCAATGAGGAAGAATGACGAATGAAGTCGAAGACTTCAGCCTCTGTTCTCTAAGATCTTCTGTTGATTCGTTGTATTCAACAGTTACGAAATAGGGTCATTTTTCCAAAAGCGGGAACTAATTTTGGTGGATCTGGCATTTTATAGTCAGAGATAAAAAAAGAGACAATGACAGATTTCCTTCGAATACCATATAACCTGATTCGTCCGCTCTACAAGCGGACGTCCTTCCATCGGTCAGTGATTGAGGAAGTGGAAGACCAGCGTCTGAGGGAGGCATATATTGAATGCCGTGCGATCACCAGGCATCATGCCAAGACTTTTTATATGGCAACGCGATTTTTGCCGAATAAAAAGCAGCGCGGCATCTTTGCTATTTATTCGCTTTGCAGGTATATCGATGATCTGGTTGACGAGGCAGAGGATTTGGTTTCCAGGAAGGAGCTTAATCTGGATGGCATCAATCGAAAGCTGGACGGCTGGAAAAAGAAGCTGCAGGATACCTATGAGGGAAAACAGCACGACAATCCTATTTTAATTGCCTTTTCGGATGTGCTGAGGAGTTATGAAATTCCAATGCATCTTCCTTTTGAGCTGATGGAAGGGGTGTGCATGGATCTGTATAAGAATAGATATGGGACTTTCGAAGAAGTGTATGACTATTCCTACAAGGTGGCTTCCATTGTTGGGCTGATGACCAGTGAGGTTTTTGGCTATTCCTCTGATAGTGCTCTTGACTATGCCGTTGATTTGGGAATTGCCATGCAGCTCACCAATATTTTACGCGATGTGGGAGAAGACCTTCGGAAAGACAGAATTTATATTCCGCAGGAAGATCTGGATCAGTTTGGCATCTCAGAAAAGGATTTATTTGAGCACAAGCTGGATGATAAATTCAGAAATATGATGGCTTTTCAGATTGACCGGGCCCGTCATTTTTACGGTCAGTCGGATATGGGAATTCCGCTGCTTTCCGAGGACAGCCGCCTGCCTGTGTATCTTGCCCGTTATAATTACAGCCGCATTTTAGATAAAGTTGAAGAAAATGATTTTAATGTTTTTGAACATCGGGCTTATCTCAATGCTACCGAAAAACTTTCTATCGTGCCCCGCATTTTATACCGGATGAAGTTTTCTGCCTAGCTTGAGTAGTCAGGGGCTTTGCAGGACCGTCTCAATGAATAACTGTTATTGTGCGCCCCGTGGATTGGGGAAAGAATTTCTTTAAAAATGGCAACTCACTTTTAATAAATCCTTCCGAAGAATCTGGACCAGCAAAGCCAATTCTTTCAACTGCCATTACTTTTTTCAATGAGGAAAAAAGTAATCAAAAAACTCACCGGCCCCGTGGAATCCCGGCGTAGCCGGGGCCACAATGTGGCATTCCATAGGGCCGGCTGAGTATTCTGTAGACGCTCCGAGCTTCAAGCGGAAGTATTTCGAAGGTCCTCTTTCTTCTGTTAATAATTTCGCCCAAATGATCACCTGAGCGAAACACTTCTGTTCGCTTTTGCTCTACGCACAGATTACAATGCCGGACTTTTTACTTCGTCAAGCACTTCGAGGCCATGTAAAATCTAAACTAAAAAGCTGTCATTGCGAGCCTGCCTATGCCAAAGCGGATTCGCGCAGGCAGGCAAAACGAAGTGAGCGCGGCAATCTCGTTTCGAGGGCATCTTAAAGTCCCCTCTATAAAGAGGGGTGATCAGCATATAGTTATGTGCTGATCGGGGTGTGTAAGTCTTAAGGCAATCATGTGAACCACATCGTTCTTCCCAGGGAGCTTACTGCATTACACTCATTACATTTGTTCCATTCGCAATGAAATGGGGTTTTACAAAACCCACCTGATACTTTTTTCTTATTCATTTACACAATACCCGGCAATCTGTTATATTCAATAAATTATTTTGAGTTAGGGTTGTTAAATTGCAATAAGAATGAAACAGATATCTAAAAAGTGGCGAAGTCCCAGTCTTGGAAGAGACATGGAAGTAGCTGTATATGGCAATTCCGGTACACCTATTTTGGCGCTGCCCACACGCGGACAAAAATGCGGACAATGGGAAGAATATGGGATGACCGAAATTATATCATATCAGCTGGAACAGGGGTATAATCAGCTTTTCTGCATCGACTCCATTGATGAAGAAAGCTTGCTCAACGAAAACATAGAACCCGGCAATCGTATTGTACGCCATCGTCAGTACGAGTCTTATGTTATTGAAGAAATCATTCCATTTATTCGGGAGCAAAATACTATTGATTATTTAATAATAGCCGGTGTTGACCTGGGCGGGTATCATGCCGTCAACCTGGCGCTTAAGCATCCCAAAGAATTTGGCAAAGCAATCGGGATGAGCGGTATTTATGACATCCGCCAGTTTATGGGTGAGTTTTATGATGATAACGTCTATTACAATAACCCCGTTGATTATATCCCCAATCTCAACAAACAGCCTTTACTGAATGAAATCAGGAATGTCGATTTCCGGCTGGCAAGCTACAAGCACGACAAAAGAAAGGCCAACGCCTCAAGAATGTCGGATATTCTGCGCATGAAATTTATTGAACACAAGCTGGATATTTGGGATGTTGAGGAAACAGATGAATGGAGCTTGTGGTCACAAATGCTAAAAACACACATTATTTAATGCCTGAGATTAAGAAGATACTGATAGCTAATCGCGGCGAAATTGCCCATCGTGTAATTAGAACATGTAAAGAGCTTGGTAAAAAGACTGTAGCGGTTTACTCAGACCCCGATTCCGTAGCGCCTCATGTGCTGCATGCAGATGAGTCCGTTCATATCGGTCCGGCTGCGTCTTCTGAAAGTTACCTGGTGTTTGATAAAATTATTGATGCCGTTAAAAAAACCGGTGCCGATGCTATTCACCCGGGTTATGGATTTCTTAGTGAAAATCCTGCTTTTGCCGAGCGGTGTAAAGAAGAGGGTATCATTTTTATTGGTCCTGAAGCGAAAGCGATGCGCCTGATGGGGGACAAGACTGCTGCGCGTGAGCTGATGAGCAAAGCGAACGTGCCTTTTCCTCCCGGTACTAAAAAAGAACTCGAAAGCATTGAAGAAGCTGAAAAAGTAGCTGATGATATTGGTTTTCCCGTCCTCATTAAAGCTGCTGCCGGCGGCGGTGGAAAAGGGATGCGCATTGTTGACAGTCCCGATGAATTTGAATCCAGCATAAAGGCTGCCAAGTCGGAAGCTCGCAATTCTTTTGGTGATGACCGGGTGTATATTGAGAAATACCTGGTAGAACCCCGACATGTCGAGTTCCAAATTATGGCGGATGAGCACGGAAATGTGCTGCATGTTTTTGACCGGGAGTGTTCCATTCAACGGCGTCACCAAAAAGTAATTGAGGAAGCACCATGTGCTATTCTTACGGATGATTTGCGTGCTGAGATGGCAGAAGCAGCTATTGCGGCAGCAAAAGCGTGTGATTATGTAGGTGCAGGAACTATTGAATTTTTGGTAGACCGCGATCGCAATTTTTACTTCCTTGAAATGAATACCCGCCTGCAGGTAGAGCACCCGGTTACAGAGCTCATTACAGGACTTGACCTGGTTGCTTTGCAAATTATGGTTGCCGAAGGCAAAGAACTTCCCTTCAAGCAAGAAGATATTTCTATTAATGGTCACGCGGTAGAATGCCGTATCTATGCCGAGGACCCAAGGGACAATTTTCTGCCCAGTACTGGCCTGCTGGATAAGCATCGCATTCCTTCCGGTAATGGCGTGCGCGTTGATGCGGGAGTAGAAGAAGGACAGGAAGTGACGATCAATTATGACCCGATGATTTCAAAGCTTTGTACCCATGGCCGAAACCGCATTCATGCCATCGACAGAATGCTGAGAGCACTGGATGAATATGAAATAGCAGGTTGCCGGACAACGATTCCATTTTGTAAATACGTTTTGGAGCATGAGGCCTTTCGTTCTGCAGAGTACGACACTCATTTTGTGCCGGATTTATTTGACCCGGCTCAGCTTGGGGACCTTGATGCCGATACGGAAGAGGTACAGGCTTTAGCTGCCACACTTTTAAAAATATCCGGATCTGATGGAGCTTCCCAAAATAACGGGCGCGCAAAAAATGGTCAGGAAATTTCACACTGGTGGAAAAACCGCCGCCAAAAACAGAGTTGATGAGTTATTTATTAAAGCTTGAAGAGCTTGCCGAGCTTCTACTGGGAATCTATCTCTTCACTTTGCTTGATTATAGCTGGTGGATCTTTCCCGCTTTAATATTATTACCTGATATAGGAATGGTTGGCTACTTGTTTAATCTGAAAACAGGCGCCTGGTTGTATAACCTATTTCATCACAAGGCCATAGCTATAACCTGTTACTTCATCGGTTTATGGCTTGCTATGCCTGTACTTAAATTAGTCGGTATCATTATCTTTTCTCATGCAGCTTTAGATCGAATTTTTGGTTATGGTTTAAAGTATAGCGACTCTTTTAAACACACACATCTGGGCTGGCTGGGAAATAAAACAAGTGTCCATGAGTGATTCCAAAGAAGAACAGAGTAAAT
Source organism: Balneolaceae bacterium (assembly GCA_034521755.1). Classification (GTDB taxonomy): domain Bacteria; phylum Bacteroidota; class Rhodothermia; order Balneolales; family Balneolaceae; genus JAXHMB01. The sequence continues at coordinate 266,313 of JAXHMB010000003.1, read as the reverse complement.
TATTTGATCAGCTCAAGAAGCTGGATACTGAACAGCGAAATGAGGCCTCGATGGAGATCGACCTTGCTGATGCCCGCACTATTGCCTCAATTATAAATCAGGAAGACCAGAAAGTTGCAAAACAGGTAGAGTCTAAACTCGATAAGATTGCTGAGGCTATAGAAGCAGTGAAAGAAGCTTTAAGCAGTGGTGGACGGCTTATTTATGCAGGTGCGGGAACAAGCGGCCGTCTTGGAGTACTGGACGCAGCTGAATGTCCGCCCACCTTTGGTACAAAGCCTGAAAAAATTATTGGCCTCATTGCAGGAGGTAAAGAAGCAATGTTTGAGGCACAGGAGGGGGCAGAAGATTACGAGAAAAATGGCAGGAATGCGCTCAGAGACGTAAACCTAAGTTCAAAAGATGTCGTCTGTGGCTTAGCAGCCAGCGGCCGCACACCGTATGTTCATGGAGCGCTAAAAGAGGCGAAGGAGCTAGGTTGTAAAACAATTTTTGTGACAACCGTACCGGGAGACCAGGTAGATTTGGATGCAGATATTATGATTGATGTGCCCGTAGGTCCCGAAGTGATAATGGGCAGTACAAGGATGAAGAGCGCCACAGCACAAAAAATGGTATTGAACATGATTACCACCGGAGCTATGGTGCGGAAAGGCAAAGTGTATGAAAATGTGATGGTTGATTTGATGCTTTCGAATGAAAAGCTAAAGGAGAGAGCCAAACGAATTATTATGATGTTTAGTGATGTTAATTATGATAGAGCATCTGAGTTATTAAAAGAAAGCAATGGCCATGTTAAAACGGCTCTTCTCATGCAGCTGGGAAGGGTAAATAAATCCCGGGCAGAAGAGCTGCTGGAACAGCACAATGGATTTATTCGGAAAGCCTTGCTGTCTCTTCAAAAAGAAGATTAGCAGTTCATGAGGACGTTTTTTAGCATTCTTATTTGGATGTACTGGGGTTTGTGTTTCTTCTTTTTTTGTGCTTATAACCATTCTGTACCTGTTTACTTATCCCTTCGATCGATTTAATCAGATTCCGAATAAGGCTATGCCTATGGGCTCGTGGAGAATGAAATTTAAGCAGGACTTTTTCGTTTCTGTGTTAGAACCGGTTCAAGTAGATCATGTTGATTCTTTAGAAATACTTAAAAAGCATATATTTGCTCTTATGGAAAAAGAGCTTCAAGAAATCCGAAAAGGCTGAACCCATGGCCTATTACTGATGAAAATTTCAGAAACATCATATAAAGTACGTATTATGAGTTGTATTGTAATTGTGCAGCTTTTGGTACTTGCTATATTTAACTTTTGGCCTAAGCCAGATAACGAGCGAGTTTTCCAGGATATCGAATTTTCGGAAGACAATGTAGTCATTGAAGATATTCAAATAACCAGGCAAGAAAGCAGTCCGCCTCCTCCTACACCCCGTGTTCCTGTGCCCGTTCCCAATGATGAAGTGATTGAAGAAGAAATTGTCTTCGAGGAAGTGGACTTTTCAGAATTTTCTGATTCTTTATCAATAAATGAAACCGGAGAAGCAGGGGATGGTGATGAAATTGTATCAAGTCCCCAACAGCCTCCAAGCATAGTTAAAATTGTTGAAGCTAATGCTACTGATGAAGCAAAGAATGCGGGGCTTAGAGCCAGGGTGTGGGTAACTTTTCTGGTGGATAAACAGGGAAAGGTAGAGGAAGCAACAATAAACAGTGTAGAAATATATGATAAGGAAGAGGGCAAATATAAGCGTGCTCAAACAATTGGATATGGCTTAACCAGTAAAATTTTGTCGGCGGCCCTTCAGTGGAAGTTTCGCCCCGCAAAAAATAATGGGAAGTTGGTAAGAGCTTACACAAAACATGCTTTTTATTTTGGTATTTAAGTTTTGATATAGCACAAAAATCACTCTATATTAGCGCTTCTTTTCGGAGAGGTGCCAGAGTGGCCGATCGGGCTCGCTTGGAAAGCGAGTGAATCTTTCACGAGATTCCGGGGGTTCGAATCCCTCCCTCTCCGCTCAACTACGCCAAGGCTTCGTTGAGCTGGCTCGTTTGAGTTTGCTGAGCGAACCTTCTTTCGTTTAGGGAGAATACGATGTGGTATGTATATGTTTTAAAAAGTAAGACTAAAGATTGGCGCTACATTGGTTCAACAGGAACACTGAAAGATCGGTTCCAGAGTCATAATGATGGAAAGAATCAATCAACAAAACATTATGCTCCATTTGAATTAGAAGCATATGTAGCCGTTAATACTGAACAAAAGGCCAGACAATTAGAAAAATATTTTAAGACTGGATCTGGGAACGCTGTTTTATCCAAGCGAATCTTACAGTTAGATAAGTAGATGAATCTAAGACCGACGAAGCCTTGGCGCAGTCGGTCCTCCCTCTCCGCTTCCCTATCTTTTAGTTATTTTAGAGTGCGCGAAGCAGAGTAAGAGCGATTACAGAAAATAGTTTATTCATCAGGAAATATTTGTAATTTTATTAAAAGCAGTTGAAGTAAAAAGAGTGACTAATGACAAAATCCTTATAAGTTCTTACCTGTTCTTATTATTGCTGTACTTTTTGGAGCATGTGAGCAGCCCAAATCTCCAAATTTTAAGCTGGAGCAAAAAATTCAGGCTCCTCTCACCATAAATAATAAGTACCAGTTTTTAGGCAGTGATAAAGCTCTTATTGATACCACGAGTGAAAATTTTGATTCACTGTTTACCGTTGATTCAGATGGACTTGTCACGCTGTCACGACAGGAGGATTTTAATTTTGGAAGCCTGGATGATGCTATACCTGTTGTCAATGTTGCACCCACAAATATAAATTCACAGGTTGGCGCACTCGAAATTGGAGATTTTACTTCGGGCAGCGGATCTAATGTGGGTACAGCTTCCTTTAATGATCTTACTGGATTATCAGCAGGATCTTTTTCGGTAGGCGACCCTATTCCTGATGCTAATCCATCACCAACCGCAAATATTCCACTGAGTACGGATTATTTTGATAGTGCAATTTTAAAAGAGAATGGAATCCTTGGAACTGACTCTCACCAACAACCTGGGATTTGATATTGACCAGTTGGACATCACTTTAAATGCAGGACTGACTCCTTTAGGTTCTACTTCTATTGCTCCTTTTAATGATGCTTCCACAGCAACGGGATCTATAAACTTATCAGCTGGGGATGATCTTAATAATCTCAATATTACTGTAACTGGGTTCTGGACAGGTAAAACTATTTTGCGAATGCCTGATGAACTGGTTGTCAATAACATTTCGGGCAGTAATTTGGTGGCATCCCAAGTGACAGCGGTACTTCCGCCTCAGGATTTTAAAAGTTCAGGTGTCTCGACAGTCGATGATACCGATTTTGCCTTTGCTAATGCCTCGCACTTTATAGAGTTGGCTTCAGGAGAGTTAAGAATCTTCGACTTGCTGAATGAAATTCCAATAGCTATTCCGAATGTTCAAATTTCATTTCCTGATATCCGTACAGGGCCTAATTACGGACCCGGCGATTCATTAGTGATTAGTACAATTATTCCCCGAGCTGTGGGAGGCACCCCCGGGCAAGGCCAGGATCAAACCGTTGACTTGTCTGATATTCGCATTTATGCAACCGGCAATACTATAGATTATAACATCAGTGGGACAACTGAAGATACTCAACAAGGACCAGGCTCAAGTTCCAGAACAGTTAATGAGGGTGATGAGGTTACGGGAAATGTTGAAATCAATAATTTGAATATTCGCAGGGCAGAGGGCATTATTAAACCACGAAATGTTGTACTTAATAATGATGAACTTTCTAATGGCATTGGCCAGGTTGATATTTTTAATGATGATGAAGCTGAACTGGTAGATATATCCGAGCTGAATAATATTTCCAAGCAGGTGAGTGATCTTGAGTTTGTAAACCCTGAGCTTGGTATACAGTATGCTACAAACATTGGAGTAGATGCAGCAGTGATAGGGGCCATATTGGGAACTGATCCCAATGGCAATGAGGTATATCTAACGGGCAAACAGGGACAGTCTCCACGTTTGTGAGTCCGGGAGAAGTACCTGGTGAACTTCGCGCAAATGGGAGTCAGCTTTCTAACAACCAGCTGGTTAAATTTAATCTGTCAAAATCTACCAACGGCTCTACAGTAATGGGGTCGAATGTGTTTGACACTACAAGAACAAACGTAGCTGAATTTTTAAACATCCTGCCCACTTCTATACGATTTATTGGGGTTGCTAAACTGAATGAGAATTCTGCAGAAGGCAGCGTTCAGGATCCTGTACAGTTTGATCCCAATTTAAGTCTGGATCTACCCATTCATCTGTCTGCTTCTTCATCAACATTTGCAGATACCACTGCTGCCGATTTGGGCGATTTGCCCGGAGAAGGGGATGATCAGCGGCTGAAAGAGGCTATTCTTACCATTGGTTATGAAAACGAATTACCGTTTCGGCTTAACCTAAGCATTAAAATGCTGGATAATCAGCAAAGCCTGGTAACAGAGTTGCCTCTGCCCAATGAAAACCCGCTTGTGGTTGAAGCTGCTCCTGTAGATCCCAATACAAGATTTGTAAATGCTGCAAATGAAGGCAAGGTATCTTTTTCATTGAATCAAGATCAGTTAAACATACTCAATAATACAAGAGAATTGGTGATTGAAGTTACATTCAATACAACCAGCCAGGAGAATGTGAAAGTTAGGGCAGAGGATTCTATCAATCTTTCCATCAAAATAAATACAGCCGTTGAAACTGAAATAAAATGAGTAAGATGACAAAAAAAATAGTTGTATTTGCGGCGATACTCGGATGCATTGGCGTATCCAATAGTTTCGGGCAGGTGAGTCACCAGGCAGCGTCAAATCTTGCGCTGGGTGGAGGTGGAGCGGCTTATCTTGATGGATATCATGCTAATTTTGTGAATCCTGCAAACCTGATGCTTAATGAAGGCGTTAAACCCCGCTTCAGTTTAGGGCTGTTGGGTGGGGTAAGCGCCAATGCAGGCGGATCATTGTTAAATGTGAGTGTTTATAATAAATATTTTACCAGCGGCCTTACCATCTCTGATCAAATTGCAAGTGATGCTCTCAACAAGTGGTTTGGTGGAAATCCCGGTAATATGCGCGGGGCAGGTTTTCAGCTTGATGTCATTCCACTTGGCTCTTCCTATCGTTCTGACAAGTGGGCGGCAGGTGTTGCGTTGCGTTCACGTATGCTCGTTGATATTCAGTTTAGTCGCGGATTTGCCGAGTTGGGTATTTACGGATTGGATGGCGAAATATTTGCTGAGCCTACACCTGTTGACTTATCCATTGAGGCACTCAGTTTTTATGAAGCCTCTTTTGGGTATTCGCGCAAGCTGTTAACAATTCCCAGTCTTTTTGGCTTTGCAGAAAATGTAAAGGTCTATGCCGGTATAGCCCCCAAGCTTTTGCTGGGTGCTCATAACTCCAGGCTGAACTTTAATTCTGACTTGTTACTTGAAGGTGTTTCTCAGAATGAGATTGATCGTATTCAGCATGAATTTGTATATACTTTTGAAACAACAGGTGTACTGGCCGGCCAGCTTAAAGAATTTTATAATGATCGTCAGGCTATGAATAAGGTTCCTGATATTGATAACTACATTGATCCTAAAGGTGAAGATTTGTATGAAGTGAAAGCTGCCGGGTGGGGATTTGATTTGGGTGGTACTGTAGAAATGGATATCAGCATGCCTTTACTTGGGAACCTCTTTAAAGGAAAGGAAAAACTGCGAGTGGGCCTTTCTTTGACTGATATTGGACGAGTTTCGTTTAAGGATAAAGTAGGTAAGTTCAAGGCAGATGATATCCTGGAATGGGAAGGTTTTGAGTTTGACAAGCAGACTATAGAGGATGAGTTTAACGGTGATCGGGAAGCTTATATGGAATCGGTGCTGACAGACAGCATAGCGGCTGAGATTTATGGCAGTTTTGCCCCTCAGAATGTAGAGAAGATAAGCCGCCCATTGCCTTCACGTATGAATTTTGGAGCTCAGTTAGTCATGAATAGACTTAGTCTTTCTCTGGATCTGGGAAAAGGATTTGTAGAAAAGGGGATTAACAGCAGGCGATTGTCCATGTCAACGGGTATTGAATACAGGTTATTTGGGTTTTTGCCGTTTAGGGCCGGCATGAGAACCGGGGGACTGGGGTCAACATCTTATTCAGCCGGGTTCGGTCTGGAATTGAAAAACGTTGACTTCAGCTTTGCTGCTTCAACCGTTGCAAACTCTGAGAACAGAGGGGCCGGAGTAGGAGCTGCCTGGAGTGGTATTGTACTCAGATTCTAATAATACATTCTCAGAATCTGCCTATATCAATGGATGGATATAATGGTTTTCTATCTTTGAGATGCTCTATATAGTGATTTGCCAAAAACTTTCCATACATCAATCCTTTGGAGCCCAATCCGGTAAAAACATGCAGGTTTTTATGATTTGGATGTCGCCCTAAAATCGGCTTATAATTGGGTGTTGAAGCTCTCACTCCCGCCCATTGTTCGATAAGCACAGCCTTTTCTTCTAATTGTGGAAGCGTTCTTTTCATGCGTCCGCGCAGATATTCCAGACCTTCTTCATTAGGTTCAAGGTCGTCGAAATCATGATCATACGTGCTGCCCTGAATAAACCTGTTGCTTCCATCGAGGCGGGCGATATAACCCAGGCTGGAAATAGAGTGATCAAAATTGAGCAGGTCTTTGGGTACTTCAAAAAGACCAACCTGGCCTTTAATAGGATGAAGCGGAAGATCATCCCAGTAGGGCGAATCTATGGTTTCGTAGCCGGTTGCAAAAATGAGGTCTGAGGAAATGATGGTCTGCTCGCTTGCATGAACTTTCCAGTTGCTGCTGGCTTTCTCAATGGCAGTCTCGGCATGGGTTATAATTTCTACGCCAACTTCATTCAAATATGTAGCCAAAGCTCTCAGGTAGGCTCCAATATTAACCGTAAGACCCGGGGGCAGCCAAAGTCCTCCGTCAACACATTGAATACCGGGATGTATGGCCTTGATTTCTTCTTCGGTCTTCCACTGGCACCAGCCGTCATCCCAGGTTGTTTTTTCGTACTGTTCCCGCATTTTTCGAGCCATTTTTTCTAGCAGGGCCGGACGAAGTACTCCATTTTGCCGGTAGATGGGTTCATCAACAAACTCTGATACTTTTTCAAGATTCTCTTTTATAGCTGAATAACAGGCTTCAGCCTTCCAGGTTTTTGTCCCCCGACGTCCGGTAGCGGGATTAACCAGCCCGCCGGGTGTGCCGGAGGCTCCGGCCGCAACCTCAGATTTATCAATTACACACACACTGTGGCCTTGTTCCTGCAAAGCATCAGCTAAAGAGAGTCCGGCTATTCCGGCACCTAAAATGCAATAATCAAATGCATCGCGAGACATCTTATAATACTTCCTGAGATGAAATGACATTAGCTCCGGCTTCTTCCATTTCTTCCCAGGCTTGGTCAACAGAGCCTTCAATATCGATGCCTCTTACGGCATCTTTAATGACCGTTACATTAAAGCCCTCTTTGCAGCCGTCAACGACTGACCATTTTACACAGAAATCGGTAGCCAGACCTACTACATATAACGTATCAATATCACGATCTTTCAGGTATCCGGTCAGACCTGTTTTAGTGCTGTTGTCATTTTCATAAAAAGCAGAATAGGAATCTATATTTTTACGGAAACCCTTTCGAATGATGAGTTGTGAACGGGTAGTATTCAGTTTGGGATGAAATTCTGCTCCTTCACTTCCCTGTATGCAGTGGTCGGGCCAAAGCACTTGTTCTCCATAAGGCATTTGAATGGTGTCATAGGGGTTTTTGTCTTCATGAGATGAAGCAAATGAAGAGTGTCCATCAGGATGCCAGTCCTGTGTTTGAATGACATGATCAAAAGACTCAGAAAGTTCATTAATGGTTGGAACGATGGCATCTCCATTGGGTACTTCAAGTGCCCCGCCGGGACAAAAATCATTTTGAACATCAACAATAAGCAGTGCATCCATAATGCTAGTGTTTGTTTTTCTGTTTTAATTCTTTGGTCAAGGTATCGCGCAAATTCATCAGTTCAGTACTGATTCCCACCTTGTAAATATGAGGATAATCAAAACGTTTGTACTCGGGGTTTAATTTCTCCAGGCGTTTTTTGGCATAATCAGCGCTCTCTTTTGGAGTACTTGGCTGGGTAAGAATATTTCCCTTTTCTATGACCTTATGATGAAGCGATTCAATAGTAAAATCTTCAATAGAAAGTTTCTTATTGGGGTAATAGGGATGGTGAATAACTTGGGTATTCGTTTCTGATTCCATCGTAATAGCGTCTCCGTAAAACATATCTTTAGAATCTGAGAGCCTAAGTACTTTTTTAATACCCGGCAGTGTCACCTTTTCAACATTTTCGGAGATTTTAAGTTTTGGCTCATCATTGATTGCAGCCAGCTTATACACACCATCCAAAGCGGGACTTTCATTACCGGTCACGAGTCGGGTTCCAACTCCAAAAAGATCAATAGGTGCTTCCTGGCCTAACAAACTTTTGATAAGCCGTTCATCAAGCTGATTGGAAACGGCAATCTTTACGTATTCCAGTCCGGCATCATCCAGTTGTTCCCGGGCTTTTCTTGAAAAATAGGCAAGGTCGCCGCTGTCCAGCCGAATGCCCTTGAGCTTATGTCCTTTCTCTTCAAGCTCTTTAGCAACTTTAATAGCATTTGGAACTCCGCTTGCCAAGGTGTCATACGTATCAACCAGCAGCACGCAGTTGTCAGGATAATATTCGGCATACTTTTGAAAAGCAGTTAGCTCATCATCAAACGATTGAATCCAGGAATGGGCCATAGTTCCACTTACAGGTATACCTTGTGAAAATCCGGCATAGGTGTTGGAGGTCGCCTCGATTCCGCCGATGATGGCTGCCTTGCTGGCCTGAATACCGCCAAATCCCTGGGCGCGACGCAGTCCAAAATCAAGTACTTTGCGGTCGCCTGCTGCATATTTCATACGTGCAGCTTTTGTGGCAATCAGGGACTCGAAATTCAGAATATTCAGGATGAGTGTCTCCAGGAGCTGAGCTTCAATTATATTTCCTTGAAGTCGAAGGATAGGTTCCGTTGGAAAGACGATTTCTCCTTCCTTCATAGAACGAATATTTATAGATAGTTCAAGATCTCTTAGATAGTCAAGGAATTCAGTTTTAAATCCCTGTTCTTCCAGGTAGGCTAGTTCTTGATCATTGAACCGATAATTTGAAAGTGCTTCAAGAAGGTCTGCAAGTCCGGCAAATATTACATAGCCTCCTTCAAAGGGAAGATCTCGGAAAAAGTAGTCAAAGCAGGCCTGCTCGCCTTTGCGACCTGCTAAAAAATAGCCCTGAGCCATGGTCAACTCATAGAAATCAGTGTAAAGAGCGGGGCGTTCAAGAATGGAATATCTCGTCTTATTTTGCTTTAGTCTGTTCATCAGATTATGTAGCAGTAAGTGATAAGGAATCGTTCAATTTTTAGCTAAATATACAGTCAATTTAAAATCTGTTAAATCTTGTCAACCACTTATATTTTAGGTTAGCTTTTGTTACTCTTACGGGTAACCAAGGTAATTAAACTATTTTATTTTATGAATCAGTATAGACAACTATTCCGAAGTACCGTACTAGGCGTTTTGGCCTTAATTTTTGCAGTCAACACTTCTTTTAGCCAGCACCGAACTTTTGAGTTTGATCCACAGATCAGTTACGATGCTGATATCCCTTCTCCATCTGAGTTTTTGGGATACAAGCTGGGTTCAGAATATACTTTTCATTCCGATGTTGTTCGGTATTTTAAGAAGATGGATGAGCTTTCAGATCGCATGACCCTCCATAAATATGGAGAAACCTACGAAGGCAGGGGCCTTTATTATGCGGTAGTTACTTCCGAGCAAAATCAATCCCGTATTGATGAGCTGCGTAAAAATAATTTACGCCTTGCTCACCCTGATTCATTAAACAGTACCGGAACAGACCTATTAATAAGTAAGCAGCCTGCCACTGTTTGGCTTAGCTATAATGTGCACGGTAATGAAGCGTCGAGCAGTGAAGCTGCCATGAGAACAGCTTATCGAATGGTTGCCGGTACCGATCAGGAAACGCAGCAGATGCGTCAAAATACCATCACTATTATTGATCCCATGATTAATCCCGATGGACGCGATCGCTATGTGTTTTGGTACAAATCATCGCGCAGCAATATTCTCAACAAAGATGCAGCTGACCTAGAACACGATGAGATCTGGCCCGGCGGGCGTACCAATCATTATTGGTTTGATTTGAACAGAGACTGGACGTGGCTGGTTCATCCCGAATCACAGGGACGTGTTGCCGCCTATCAACAGTGGCTGCCGCAAGTGCATTTGGATTTACATGAGCAGGGCTTTAACAGTAACTATTTTACGATGCCCGGAACCACTCCCAGAAATTATGAGCTGCCTGAAGACTACGAGAAATGGGCAGATGTATTTGGACGTGGAACTATCGAAGAGTTTGACAAACATAATATCAACTACGCCACGCGTGAAGCTTTTGACTTTTTCTATCCGGGATATGGTTCTTCTTATCCAAGTATTATGGGCGGCATAGGCATGCTGGCCGAACAGGGTGGACACAGTCGTGGAGGTAGAGCGGTTACCACCGAAGAAGGCTATGTGCTGACACTCAGGCAGCGTATTTTCGATCACTATACCAATTCTATTGCCACTATTAGAACGGCCATGCAGAATAGAGAAGGTCTGCTTTCTTATTTCAAAGATGCCATGTCACCAGAAAATAAAGAAGGCGATGTTGAAGCTTATATCTTGCCGGACAACTCCAGAGATTATACCTATGAATTGGTAAATATTTTACTCCAGCATGGCGTAGAGATAGAAAGAGCAACGGAAGATTTTTCTGTCCGGAATGCTTACAGCTATTGGGATGGAAACACTTCAAACCGATCCTTCTCTGAAGGAAGTTTTGTCATTAAAACCGACCAGCCTCGTCATATACTCATAAACACGCTCATGAAACGACGAATGGAGATTAGAGATTCAGTGATGTATGATATGGCAACATGGTCGGCGCCTATGGCCTATAATTTAGACGGTGCATGGACAGAAGAAAATATAAACGTAAGTGCTACCAAACTCACTCAGCAGCTCGAGTACAGTTCAGGGGTAAGCAATCAAAATGCTTCATACGCTTATGTGGTTGACTGGGACCAGCGTCACGCTCCGAAGGCATTAGCCAAGCTTTGGAATGAAGGTTATAAGGTGCGCAGTGCACAAGATACGTTTACATACCAGGGCACAACCTACTCCAGAGGAAGCCTGGTTGTGTTGGCGGGCAGAAATTATGAGAAAAAAGACCAGATGGCTGCAGATATGCAGCGTATTGCCCAAGAAGCACAGGTAGAGATCGTTGGCTTTAACACCGGCCGTATGGATAAAGGTATGGATCTGGCTTCGAGAGACAGCGAGCCGGTAAGCAAGCCTAATGTTGCTCTCATGGTTGACAGTCCTTTTAGTTCTTATACGGCTGGACAGCTGTGGTTTCTGTTTGACCAGTGGACCGAGTTTGGTATTTCACGTATTCGCAGTGGAAGCATGGACAACATAGACCTCAACGAATATGATGTGATCGTGATGCCCGGGGCATGGGGCTTGGGATCTGTGATAGATTCCACAATGAAAGAGCAGCTAAAAGGATGGGTGCAGCGTGGAGGTACTCTGGTTGGTACAGAAAGTTCCGCCGCATTTTTGACCAAAGACCGCTCCGGATTTACCGGTGTATCGCTGGTGCAGGAAGATGATGAGAAAAAAGATGAAACGAAGATTGACCCTGCGGCGTATACCCGCTACGAGGCACGAAGCGACAGCAGCGGACTAAGACGCATTCCTGGGTCGGCATTTAAAGGATGGATTGATACGTCTAACCCACTGGCTTTCGGAGTGCCATCAAAATTATACTCACTTAAATTCAGTGATGACGCCCTTAAGCCTGCTACAAATTTTCAAACGGTAGGATATTATCACAAGGATGCCAGTTCTGTGCTGGCCGCCGGATATTCTTCGCAAGAAAATTTGGAAAAATCAGCCGGAAATGCCTTTGCCGGAGTTTACAATATGGGCAGCGGTAAAGTGGTATTCCTGATGGATAACACACAATACCGCATGTTCTGGGTAGGGCCCGCACGTATGATGCAGAATGCTGTAATGCTGCTCCACGATATGTAATAATTCATGGAACACAGATAACGCTGATTAGGCGAATAGCCACAGATATAATAATCCAAGGAATCTGTTTAATCGGTGGTATCTGTGTTCTATAAAATCTAAATGTATAAACTCATGAAGAAAATAATCTCAATACTCTTCACAGTGCTTGTGGTATTCACCACAGGGATTCAGGCACAAAATGATATAATTTTAGCCCGTGAACCGGGTATCAGTCCGGATGGTTCTGCCATCTCTTTTTCGTACCAGGGCGATATTTGGACGATACCTTTTGCCGGGGGAGAAGCCAAGCGTTTGACAATTCACGAAGCCTACGAAAGCCATCCAACTTGGAGTCCTGACGGTTCGACTATTGCTTTTGAAGGCGGACGATTTGGTAATACAGACATTTTTACCATTCCGGCCAAAGGAGGAAAGTCCAAGCGCCTGACCTTTTATTCCGGGAGTGATAACCTTTCTGACTGGACTACCCAAAACAGCATTCTTTTTTCAAGTAACAGGACTTTTCAGCAAGTAGAATGGGATTCTGAGCTGCAGCATGTTTCAGCTGGTGGGGGCACGCCTTCTCGACTGATGGATGCCCTCGGTGATATGCCGGTGATGTCACCTAATGGTCGTTATATTGCATTTGTGAGAGGTTCTTGCCGTATTTCGCGTGAACAGTATGATGGTCCGGCAGACAAAGACATCTGGATTTATGATACAGAGGATGAGTCTTTTACAGAGATTACAACCAATTCTCGGAATGACTTTTTGCCTCGTTGGTCCGACAACCAGACCCTGCATTTTATCAGTGCTGCCAGTGGTCGTTATAACATAGTAACACAAAAAATTAATGCAGACGGATCTGCCAATGGCGAAACTATTGCCGTAACGAATTTCAATAATGATGGTGTTCGTCACTTTGATGTTGCTAATAATGGGCGAATTGTTTTTGAGAGAAAGACCGATCTTTTCACTATGGCAAATCCATCAGCCAGCGCACAGAAACTGAATATCAGTCTTTCCTCTGACTACCGTTTTGACCCTGAAGAAAACATGACCTTCAACAGTAATATCTCTGACTATGCAGTTTCTCCCAATGGCAAGTACACAGCCATGACTATTCGCGGTGAGATCTTCATCAAGTCGAATGATGAGAAAAGCGAAAAGGCTGTGAATATATCAGATCATGCTTACAGAGATCAATCGCCTACATGGTTGAATGACTCAACTTTAGTTTTTACTTCAGATCGCAACGGGCAGTATGATCTATATATGGTCGATTCTTCCGATCCGAATAAGACTGACATCTTTAAAACGCTGAAGCATAAAATTACGCGTATCACGAATACAGATGCCGACGAAATCAATCCACAGATTTCTCCCGATGGCACAAAGATTGCCTATAGACAGGGCAGAGGTACACTTATTACCGCTGATATTGATGAAAATGGTAATTTATCAAATGAAACAGTACTGCTTGATGGCTGGTCAACCCCGGGTGGGGTAACCTGGAGTCCGGATAGTAAGTGGCTGGCATATTCACTGGATGACCTCAATTTTAACAGTGAAGTGTATATTCACGCAGCTGACGGAAGCAAGGAACCGGTCAATGTTACCATGCATCCAAGGGGCGATTATGGTCCGGTTTGGAGTCGCGATGGATCCAAGCTTGGTTTTGTGAGCAATAGAAATAACGGGGACAATGACCTCTGGTTTGTATGGCTCAAAGAAGAAGACTGGTTAAAATCAGAAGAAGACCGTGAAGAAGGATACTATTTTGCGGAGGAAGAGAAAGAGTCTGATGAGAAAAAGGATGAGGAAGAGAAAAAAGAAGTTGAGCCTATCCAAATAGATTTTGAAGATATTCACGAACGCTTATGGCAGGTGACATCCATGCCGGGCGGAGAGGGCAATATGGTGATCTCTCAGGACGGCGAAACCTTCTACTTTACGGCCGGCACGCCTGCAGCGCGCGGCTCTGATTTATTTAGCGTACAATTTGATCGTTCTGAGATGAAGCAGCTAACCGAAGGTGGACGCAGCCCGTATGGAGTCACCCTTGGGCCTGATGGTAAAACCCTTTATGCTATCAGCAGTGGACGATTCAACCAGGTTGATCCATCCAGCGGAAAATTTACTGCTCTGCCGTTTAATGCCCGCATGGTTGTAAATCACGACAAAGAAAATGAGCAGGTATTTGAAGAAGCCTGGAGTGCGCTGAACCAGGGATTCTATGATCCTGAATTCCATGGCAAAAACTGGAATGCGCTAAAGAAAAAATACAAGCCATGGACGTTGGCGGCTTCTACCAGCCAGGATTTCCGATATATGTTTAACTGGATGCTGGGTCAGCTGAACGCAAGCCACATGGGCCTGTATGGCAGTAATCCGGAAGAAACACAGGACGAAGACACCGGTCTCTTGGGCATAGCTGTAGAGCCGGTTGATGATGGGGTACGTGTTACCAATGTAGTGATGAACAGCCCGGCTGATAAAGAGCAAAGCAAGCTCTACGAAGGCGATATTATTACCAAAGTGGAAGGGAAAGAGATTACGCCCGGAACCAACTTCTTCTCGTACCTGGTGAATGATATTTCGGAGCAGGTTTTGCTCGAAGTGGAAGGCACGGATGGAGAAACCCGGGAAGTGGTCATTCGTCCAACGAACAGCCTTGGTGATGAGCTGTACGAAGAGTGGATTGACTCCCGCGAACAGCTTGTCAAAGAATATTCCAACGACAGGCTGGGATATATCCACATTGAAGGGATGAACTGGCCCAGTTTTGAGCGTTTTGAACGTGAACTGATGGCACAAGGCCATGATAAAGAGGGCATTGTCATTGACGTACGCTGGAATGGCGGCGGCTGGACCACCGACATGCTGATGACCGTACTTAATGTGCGTCAGCATGCCTATACCGTACCACGTGGAGCCACAGAAGATCTCGATGAGAACCATGAAAAATATCGTGAGTACTATCCATTTGGTGAGCGCTTGCCATTGAGCTGGTGGACCAAGCCATCGGTGACATTGGCTAATGAAAGCAGTTACTCCAACGCTGAGATCTTCTCTCATGCTTTTAAAACGCTGGGTATTGGCAAACTGGTAGGGATGCCAACCTTCGGTGCGGTAATTTCTACCGGCGGCATGGGACTGATGGATGGCTCCTTTGTGCGTATGCCGTTCCGTGCCTGGTATGTAAAGGCGACCGATAAAAATATGGAAAACGGCCCGGCGTATCCTGATGTGCAGGTAAACAATGCTCCTGACAGTAAAGCCAAAGGAGAAGATCCGCAGCTCAAGAAGGCTGTGGAAGTACTGCTAGAGCAGATAGAGCAGGAGTAGAAAATGTATTAGATAGCGAGGGACTTAAGCCCCTCGCTACTTTATATTAATATAACTTGTCATTGCGAGGAGCGAAGGGATGCGCGGAGCCTCTAGAAATATGGGAAGCCATACTAAAAAAGCTCGGTCTCTTACGCTTCATAGCTTCAGCGACGTAGCGCATAGGCAGGCAATCTAATAATCAATGCCATGTATCTATGAAATTGTCACACACCTGCGCTTTCTTTTGCAGACGTTTGTTTCTGGCTATCTCCCAGTCCCGGCTCCGGTTCTTCCTGGCGCTTTCTTCTTTGCGGACGGCGCTTTTCTATTCGCTCCTTCAGGTTTTTACGGTTCTTCCATTTGGCAACATAGGGCACAAAGAACAGGTAAATACCTGTAAGCCAGAGAATGGTAACGATGACGGCTGCCGGCAAAAAGATCCAAAGCTTGGCCTTGTCGTGAAACCAGGAGCCGTCGTGGATGGCTTCAATGATATCCGAGCGGCGCTTCATCGAAGAGAGCAGTTCTCCATTGCCAAGGTCTATTTGCAGTTCCCAGTTGGTTACACTGCGCACTTTCACGATGCCGTCATCAATACGAACGTCCAGGCGATCTACATCTTCCCAGCTCTTGATCTCAGCTTTTTGGACCGACTTGGAAATGTTCAGGATTTCTTGAAAATCTACGGAAGGTGTTTTATTGGCAATGCTTCCTTCGGCAGAAGGGGGCTGTATCCATGCAAATTCTTTTTTGACCTGAAGAAAGAGTCCGGATATAAGCACAATTACAAAGGGCAGGGCAATGAGGATAGCACCCCAGCGGTGTACTTTTCGTGAGTCTCTTCGTAAATGCCAATTCTTAAACATGTTCTGGTTGAGCTTATATTCAATTAATGCAGGTAATAACGAAAGCCGATAGCTCCACCAAAACTAAAGCGGAAGGAAGGGCTGAAATCAATGCTGGGTGCCAGCTCAAAAAAGGTTTCTGCCGGTAATTCATGGATTCCATAGTTCAGTCCAATAGGGGTCCGAAGTCCTATAATGGGATCATTCTGAGTATCAAACCATTGAAAGCGGAAACCGGCTCCGTAGAAAACCTGTAAAGAGCCTTGCTCAAGGTTTAAATCTTCATTTACGGCATCACCGTGGTATAACACATCACTATGGAAGTAAAAGCTGGAAGTACCTTCGGCCAATGAGAAAGAGATGGCCCCATCAATGGCTAAATTATTATTGACCCAGCCTTTCAGGCTAATGCCGGTTGGGCTGTTGAGCATGGCTCCGATTCCAATGCCTTGCTGTTGGGCAAGTGCCGGCTGACTGATGAAGGACAAAGAAATGCAAAGCAACGCTGTTGTAAAAAACTTGTTCATAAATTAACACGGTATTGAAAGTGATGTAGAGAGAATTTGCAAATCCCCAAAAATCGAACTTGTCATTGCGAGGAGCAAAGCGACGAAGCAATCTCCCTTTTCGGTGCTCATTTCCTTGAGATTGCTTCACTTCGCTCATTACATTCGCTGCGTTCGCAATGACAGTAAGGCTTTGCAAAGCCCTCGTAGAATAACTTTCGAGGAGAATAAAAATTGTTATGACTGAATATTATTTCTCCATGCCCGGCTGAGTGATCGTATAATCTTTCTCAGCCTTGGATTTTTTTACCAGTTCTTCGACATCTTTTAGCAGTTGTTTAGCATCGTACACAATGCCATCTTTAATAGTGTATTTGATTCCACCGTGCCGTGTAACCTCGTTATCTTCAGTTACTTTGATAGCTCCTGTTCCATAGAGCGTTTTGAGGTTGGCTAGGGGATTGGCGTCAACGATGACCATATCGGCCAGCTTTCCTACTTCAATAGTTCCGATTTTGTCATCCATACCCAGTACTTCTGCCGCTTTCAGTGATGCAGACTGGAAAATTTCCAGCGGATGGAACCCTGCTTCTCGAAAAAGCTCCATTTCCTGGATGTATCCAAACCCATAAAGCTTGTAGATATATCCGGCATCGGAGCCAAGCGTAACACGTCCGCCTCGGTTCTTGTATTCGTTGATAAACTCAAACCAGAGATCGAAATTTTCTTTCCAGGCAACTTCCTGCTCGGTACCCCAGTCCAGCCAGTACGAGCCGTGAGAGATTCTGCTGGGCTTATAAAACTCCCATAAAGAGGGCAGGGTGTAGGTTTTATGCCATTCGGCATTGCGCTGAGCAGACAGGTCGCGGCTGGCTTCATAGATGGTAAACGTAGGATTCATCGTAAGATCCAGTTCTATCATTTCATTCATCACGGCGTTCCACTTGTCGCTGTATGGCTCTGCGGCCTGTTTCCAAAGTTTACCGGCTTCTTCAAAACGGTGCTGCTCATTGTTGTAATTGTAATCCAGCGGATAGTCCTGGATGATTTGATCGGTGAACATCGATTCGGGCACACCGTACCAGTGGGTAACACTTGTAAGCCCTAAGCGAGCAGATTCCAGCGCATTGTTATAAACTACCCGTGTCTGGGCATGATGAGTCATAGTACCCAGTCCCAGTTTGTTGGCTTCATCAATGGCGGCAGCATAGACAGGGACACTTGCTCCAAAAAACTTAATGCCATCTGCTCCTTCTTTATGGATCATCTGTACCCATTTTCGAGCCTGTTCGGGAGTGGTGATAGGACCGTCATGTCCCATGCCAAAACCTATATAAGCCGACATGCGCGGAGCAGCAATTTCATTGTTTGCACTCCGCTCTTTTTGCTTTAAGGTCCAGTCCATGCCGTTAAAAGAGCCCGGCTCGCGAATACTGGTGATACCATGCGCCATCCAAAGTTTATACACATATTCAGCAGGTGTACCCTGTGCAGAGCCGCCGGTGTGAGCATGCATATCTATAAAGCCGGGCAGCAGGTACATGCCTTCGGCATCAATCTCTTTACCGTTTTCTCCAACTTTTGGGCGGCGTTCCTCGTTGATAGGAAGACCGGGATATCCCACAGTGCGGATAGAAGCTATTTTGTTGCCTTCAACAACCACATCAACCGGACCTGTAGGTGGAGAACCGGTACCGTCAACCAGCATCACTCCTCTAATAATCAGCCGGTCGTATGGACCTTCACCTCGGGTACGATCGGGGGCTTCCTGAATTTGAGCAAGGGAAGTAGAAACACAAAAGCCAACACAAATAAAAGCCAGTAAAATTGAATATAATCTACGCATGGATTCTAAAATTAAAGTAAAATTTAATGTTACAATGTAATAAGCAGATACTCAAAGAGATAGTAAAAAGATTTAAAGAGCTTACAGCAAAAGAGCTCCTTCATGCTTAAGCAGCCAACGCTTTTTTTCTATTCCGCCTGCATATCCCGTCAAGGTTTGATTGGCTCCAATAACGCGGTGACAGGGTATAATAATAGGGTATAGGATTGAGTGCGTTTGCTTTGCCAACAGCACGCACGGCTTTTGGATTATCCAGCTTTTTAGAGATTTCGGAATAGGTGGCAGTCGTACCATAAGGGATGTGCTGCAGTTCATTCCATACCGATTCCTGAAAGGGTGTTCCCGATGGGTTGACAGGCAGATCAAATGTTTTACGATTACCTTTAAAGTATTCTATGAGTTGTCTCTTGGTTTCTTTCAACACAGGATGATCAGATTCTTTATTCGAAAAATTATCTTCAGAAATGAATCTAATTTCAGTTATTCCTGATACGTCTGCAATCAGTAATAATAGCCCTACAGGAGTGTTAAGGGTCATTTTTGCCATAAATTGAATATGCTAAAATTAAGGTCACAAAAAAAGTGGAATTAATTTGTAACAAATGGCCGGTACTGTTCTCTTGAAAATAGAGAGACAAGAATTTCTCTCTTGAGTCTCTCTTATAGACCCTAAATCTAGTTAGTCAACTAGTCACTCCTAAATGCTGAAACCTAAAGCATGAGAAATCCCGGGATTGAACTCCCGGGATTTTTATTTTATAAGAACTATTGCAACGCCTGCCATCAGCAAAGCTACTCCGGCTGTAACAAAAAATGTTCCGCTTATACCCGCCAAAGCATAGACCAATCCAAGTAAAAAGGACCCAGATCCTGCCCTATTCTCAGAATCGTCCAATACGATCAGCAAAAACGCCTAAAATGGGAGTCAGGAATATACCGGGGACGGTAAAGACAGTAATCAACAGACCAATCTACTCGGTTGAAACCTCCAGTACGCGGGCCATTTTAGGCAAGGCAGGTGCGATACTGGCTACACCCATTACAGCCGTTAGGGTGATGCCAAAAATGACATACAGGTTTCTGTCCTTGAGTAAACTTTTATCAGAAATGTTGTTCTAAAGCCTTCATTTATAGAAACGATTTAAGTAACAGATATTTGTCCAAAAAGAAAAGAGGGAAAGGAAACTCTTTCCCTCTTTTGGGTTACGATACTATAAGACTTTGATGGGCAATTTAACACGAAATGTAATATTGCGTCCCGGACTCAGGGCATAGCCTTTGTAGGTGTCCAAAAAGTCTCTATAGCTTTCGTCTAACAGGTTTTGAGCAGATAGCTGAAAAGAGATAGGTCGATCCCAAACAGGGAGATCAAACCCAAGACTTGCATTTAATATGGTATAAGAATCTGTTGAGGCTCGGCCAAAGGGAAAGGCTGGACCAAATTGCCAGAAGGGCTCATATCTACCGGCCGCTTTTTTCTCAAAGGCATGTTGTACTCCTATTCTGAAAAAAGGACTGTCAAGCATACCAAGATTATTTTTTATAAGCTTGATTCCACCGCTTAGCTTGGTTGCAGGCAATAGGGGTAAATCATCTACATTCTGAATATCAGAATCAATATTTTCTCCTTCTACAAGTTCAAAAGTACCATCAACCTGCATCCAGGGAGTAACCTGGGCCTGCATACTTGCATCAATACCCATCAGGCGGGCATCTCCCTGCGTTGTCTCCAGGATGGGCGGGCCACTTCCACCACCTGCAAATTGTCCGGTGTTTACCAAGAAAATATAGTTGTTGATTCGGTTTATATAGCCTGTCAGCTTAGCCTTCACAAGAGATGATCTCCATCTCAGCGAAAGATCTGTGTTTAACGATCTTTCAGCTTCCAGATTGGGATTTCCTACCTGGAAAGCAGCAACCCCGCCATGCACACCATCTACGTGAAGGTCAAATAAACTGGGTGCTCTGAAGCCGCGGCTTATGTTTGTAGCAATGGCGAACCTTTCAGTAAACTGATAGGTGCCTCCGATTGACCCGGAAAATTCAGTATAATTTTGTGTAAGAACTGCAGAAGTTTCCCCGGTAGAGGTATCGGGGAGATTTAAATCGTTATTTGGCTCGGCCTCCTGGTCCCGGGTATCAATTCTGGCCCCAACGGAAAGGGTGAAATCACCTAATTCTGCTTTTTCAAATACAAATAACCCAAAATTTTTAATGATTCCTGAAGGTACAAGGGGCTCACCGGTGCCTCTGGTTGTTTGGTTCTGGTATAAGTATTCAACTCCAATAGTGCCCGCAAAAGGACCCACAGCGGGGTGCTGAAGCTCAACTTTACTTGAATAGCTGTCGAGTAATATATCCAAATGGGCCGGTCCGTTTTCCGGGAGCTGGCTTCGAGGCCGTGCATTTGCACCACCCGGATTGGACTGTCTTAAATTACGCAAATATGTGAAGTGAGGTTTTAATATAAAGCTGTTGCCCAGCGGAAAGTTGCCCTTAAACTGGAAGGTGTCGTTTTCAAGATTTTGACCCAGTCCCAGTCCATTTGGCAATAGAAAGTTATGCTCATTCTTCCAGCGGGTGTATTCACCGGAAACTTTCCCAAAATCACCTTTATAGCCAAGGCCGATGCTACCATTTAGTTGTACAAAATCGGTGTTGTTAAGCTCTCCCGTAAATTTTGGATCGGTTGAGTTTCCTGATTCTTGAAAATTGGGTACGTCCGGAACCGTAATATTTCCGCCTTTCCGGCTTATAATAGTTCCTGTAATCCCAAAACCTCCTGAGGCACCGTCAATATGTAGACCACCGGCTCGTTCCTGGTTGGAAGTGGCATATTCCCCCAAGATTTCTGCTTCAAGAAAGGAATCCTTGTCAATAGCATCAGGTATTCCATGAGAGATTACATTCACTGCACCTCCGAGTGCATCTGAACCATACTGAACACTTGCGGCACCTCGTACAACCTCAATTCTTTCAGAATTAAATGGGTCAACATTGGGGCCATGTCTAACACCATACTGTTGAAAATCCATGGCTACTCCATCATCCAAAACCCTAATTCGGTTTCCACTAAGCCCCCGAATGACCGGTTTGCCAATGTTTGTACCTGTTGAGATAGTAGAGACACCGGCAAGTTCATCCAATGATGCTCCAAGAGATGTTTTTTGAATGGCAAATTTATTATCACCGGTAATCACATCAATGTCTGCTGGGGTGGTCAACGGATCTGAAGCATAAGCTGTACCTGTTACGGTAACAGCATCAAATTGGATGGCCTGATTTTTTAATGACACGTTTAATTCTGTTGTTGCGCCGTCCTCAATAGTAACCCTTTGAACTTTGTTAGCAAATCCAACATAGGAAAATGAGATGGTGTACGTACCTGTGGGTACATTAGTAATATTGTACTCACCGTTTGCATTGGTAGAGGTTCCTTTGTCAATCTCCGGCAAAATAACATTCACTCCGGGCAGCGGATTATCATTTGCATCGGTTACTTTACCTTTGATGCTGCCTGTTTGCTCATGAATATCTTTGGCACCTGTATTGGAAGTAATGGCAATATTTAACAGCCCAAATAATGCTATAGCAATTGTTACAGTACTAAAATTTATAGAATTCATACTTTAACGGTTAAACCTTAAAAATAATTTGAATAGAGAGATTCAGTTATACCATCTTTTGATGATGGATTTTCCAAATCTTAAGTAAATGTCGATGATGATTTAACCTACAAGGGGAGGGGCTCGACCAAGAACCAGGGACTCAATATCCTTCTCAAGGATTACTCTGTCGTATTCTGTAATTAAGGTAAGATGAGAAAGCTCAGAGTCGGCAGAAGTGGGAGGAGTGATATCAGCCTGGAACAGGTAGCCACTGATAGGACATACTGTGGTATCTTTGGTAAAACAGTTACCGGTATTGGCTATATCTCCCGAATGGTCCCATTGAATATGATGGTGTGAGTGAAGCGTAGAAAAGACGAGGCTGATGCTCATAATTACAAGCATCAGGAAACTTATAACGGTATATAAGTTCTTTTGCTTCACGTTAAAAACTAAGTTTTCGAGTTTGCTTCTGCAAGTTTGGGAAGTAAAACTATATAAATATGCCTGTTGTACTGAAGGTTAAGTTTCTTATCAGAAATAAAGGCGATACAACAGTGAAATATTTCGTGCGGGTTCGGGCCTAATATCCTTAATTCTTGAAAGGTGATTGTAATATTCAGAATTAAACAAGTTGTTGACGTTTAGAGAAAGCGTATGTAGCAATTCTTTGGTTTGGAATCGGTATTGTGTGCTAAGATCAAGAATAAAATAGCCCGGTGTAGATTCTTCAAATTCTCCAGTCCGATTTTGTTCTGCCGCTTTTGTCAGTTTAACGGAAGCATTAAGTTGCTTATAAGCATAATTTAGACTGGCATACGATTTAAATGGAGGGATCATTGGTAAGGGCCGAGTATTGCTATTTGTACCTAAAAGTTGCTGCTCGGTTTTGGTTAGTTTTCGCTGCCCATGAGTATAATTTGCTCCCACAGAAGCCGATAAGCGTTTATTGAACAAAAACTCCACAGAAGCTTCAAATCCATATAGTAAAGCCTCTGATCCTGTAAATTGATACACGTTCAACGATGGAAAGCGCACACTGGGCTGACCGGTATTTCTGGAGTATATATAGCTTGAAAAACTGTTGTGATAACCAGCTAATTCAAGATTAAGGGTAGGTTTTTTGAGTCTTAGGAAGAGTTCTTTGCCAAACCCCTTTTCTGATTCCAGACTTGGATTTCCAACTTCAAAAGAATAAGAAGCCAGGTGCGGGCCTTCAGAGTAAAGCTCTTCCTGGGAGGGTGGCCGATAGGATTTCATAAGTGTAACACCTGTAAACCAACCCGGACTGAACTCATAGGTAGCCGTAAGAGAACCGGCAAATCCGGTGAATTGGCGCTCCCTGATATTGCCAATTTGTGAGTTCGGATTACTATTAACAGGAACAGTAGAATTTAGTTCAATGCGAGTGCCCAGCTCCAGGTGTATACGGTTTATATTAATTTCTTCGATCAGATAAAGCGCGGCGCTGTAAGAATCAGAATCAGGCGTACTTGCTCCCTGGATTGCATAGTTTTTGGCTTCTCCCCATAGACCCAGTGATCCGCTTTCGAAAAATAGGAATTCGGTGTGCTTGGTGCCAATGGATACATCGGTAGTTAATACCCCAAATTCAGTACCAATTATTCCATTCGACTCAATCTCTTTGTGGTAATAATTCTTGAATGAATAATTGATATCCAGTGACTTAAACAGTGATTCTTCAAAAAATATTTCGCTTCGCCCATCCGTCTGTATTTTTTGCATCTCAATATCAACTCCATTAGGATGTCCGCCATTGGGGTCTGGAGGGATTCCATAATTACTATAATAAATACTACCGGCAACCCCAGCATAACCCCAAGGGCGGATATAGCTGAGTCCAACAGCATTATTTGTAGATAGCTTATCCGAATTGGAAATATCTCCTATTGGAGTTGAGATATCCTGACCGATTCTCATATTTCCATCCACATTTAAAGCCAAGCTTCCTATGGGGATACCTGCTTGAGCTGCTGCTGCAGCTCCCGTATTCACTGTTTCACCCTGCAGGCTGGCGGTTCCATAAACGTTTTCCGGTAAAGATGTTGCAATTTGATTTCGAACAATATTGATAACACCGCCCATAGCGTTTCCCGAATATTTTAGTGCTGCAGGCCCTCGCGCAATTTCTATTTCTTCTGCTGCTACAGGATCAACAGTTACTGCATGATCGGCAGATTGAGATGATACATCACCTGTTCGAGAACCGTCTTGCAAAATGGTTATGCGCTCACCGCCAAGCCCTCGAATCACAGGTCGTGAAGGAGTTGATCCCATACTCCTGGTGTCAAAGCCGGGAAGGTTATTTAGGGTTTCTGCCAAGGTACCTGCGAGATTTTTTCTCAAAGAATTACCGGAAATTTTTGTAGAGGCATGTTCCATTCTTGATCCTGTGGCTTGTTCCTGATTTCCAATAATTTCTACAGCATATCCACTCAGGGCTTTACTTTCTAAATAAAAATCAGCTTTTATTTCTTCATCAACGAGTACTTGTATTTGTCTTGATATCGGCTGGTAACCAATACGTGTTATTGAAATAGTATAGGTTCCGGCAGGTATATTCCTGAAAACATAGCTTCCGTCTTTTGCTGCAACAGCCGTTCGGTTTAAATCTTCAACATATAAATAAGAAAATGCCAGAGGCTCATTTGTATTTTTATCATAGACATAACCTTTAAGAGTAGATGCCTCGGCAGGTATATTTTTTGCATATAGTGTACAGCAGACAGCCATTAATAGGGCTAATAACAAATATTTCATAAGAAAATGGGTATAGCCGGGAAAATAATTTCCCGGCTATGTTATTAGTTAATTTACAACCACGGGTATAGATGCAGTTTCAAAATCAGCATGATCGTTATGAAATAGCTGGAATATAACTGTTGTATTACCCTGAGCTTCACCATGTAAGTGAAATCTCCATTTGCCATCTTCATTATGCTGCTCAATATCAGCTATGGAAGTATTAATGTCTCTCCAGTTAAGGCTGAATTCTGGCTCGTCAGGTTGAAACTGATCCCCGTCGTGATCCAAAAAGAAGATAGAAATAAGAGCGGTTTCCTGGCCTTCATCTACTTCAAGCTGGCCGGTTACAGTACCGTCTTCATATCGAACAACTTCCTGTCCATTTAATATAAGTACAGCTCCCTCTGCTTCGAGCTCGTGTTCTTCTTCTGAACTTGCAGGATTACTACAGCTGATAATAACTAATGACAAAATGGTAGCAATAAGAATAAAATATTTGTTGGAGTACTTGGTATAGGTATTCATAATTCTAAGCTTAATAGAGTTTAAATTTTTAATCTAAAGTGGATACAGTAATATCAGGCTTTAGGAAAAAATGTAGCCTGATTTAGTGGGATATTATTACGAACTATTAAGCTGAGAAGGGGGGTGCGCGTCCCAGAACAAGAGATTCGACATCCTCTTGAATAATCAGGGTAAGATATTCGGCAACGAATTGCTCAAAAGAAAGCTCTTGACTTGTAAGATTCGGTGCAGAAACATCGGCATTAAACAGATATCCACTAATAGGACAAACGGTGGTATCTTTAGTAAAACAATTTCCTGTCTCTGCAAAATCTTCAGGATGGTCCCACTGAAGATGATGATGGGAATGTAGTGTAGAAAATATAAGACTAATGCTCATTACTATGAGCATCAAAGATCCTACGACGATATGTAAATGTTTGCGCTTCACAATTAAAACTAGTTCATCATAAAATGGTAAGCAAGTATTTAATCGTAAAAAGTTATACAGACAAACAGTAAAGCAAGTAAGAATTACTGAGTGCATAACGTCAATTTCATCAATCATATTTTAATATACTATATCAGGCATGGTCGAAATTTTTGAAATAGTTAAAGAATGGTTTTTAGGGCTGGGAGAACAATATGGGGTAAATCCCATTATTTTTGGAAGTATCTACGTTGGTGCTATCCCGTTTTTTATGTTGTCAATCACCTGGCTGGTAAAAAATTATCGAAGAAATAAATCAATTGTGCTTCCGTCATTGGCAGCTACAAGTTGTTTTATTTCTGCCTATGTATACTTAATCATTGCCGGCAAAAATGTACCATGGTGGGTTTATGGTATTGTTGTGTCAATGGTAATTTACGGGGTCTGGTCTACTTATAAGAATGTTCAAAAGAAAATTAAAAATATGGATATAGAGGTAATAGCAAATGAGTAACTATGATTTTGATGTAATTGTAATAGGAGGTGGTGCAGCAGGGCTGACGTCGGCAGGCATTGCCGCCAATTTTGGTGCCAAGACTATGATGATAGAAAGGGAAAAGCTGGGCGGAGATTGTACCTGGACCGGATGCGTGCCCAGCAAAGTACTGCTAAAAGCAGGAAAAGTGGCTCAGAATATTCGTGATGCCGGGAAGTATGGATTGATTGACGGAAGTCCGGAGATTGATTTCCAGAAAGTAATTGACCATGTGCATACCATCCGGCAGGAAATTTATGAAGACGCCGACAGCCCTGAAAAGTTTGAAAATATGGGAATTGAGGTGGTTAAGGGCTCAGCTTTTTTTGTTGATGATCATACTGTTAAAATTGAAGGAGATAATAAAAGCAGGAAGGTAACTTCTCGGTATATATTTATTTGTGCAGGAGCTTCAGCTTTTGTCCCACCTATCAGCGGTATTGATAAAGTAGACTATTTAACGAACGATACATTGTTCGAAATTAATGATTTGCCTAATGAGCTAATCATTATTGGTGCAGGGCCCATAGGTACTGAAATGGCTCAGGCTATGAATCGGCTGGGTTCAAATGTTACCGTAATTGACATGGCAGACCGTATTATGGTGAATGATGATCCGGAACTTGCAGCTATCTTAAAGAAAAAACTTGAGTCTGAGGGGATTATTTATGAGCTGAATGCACAAGTAAAAAGTGTTAGCAATAATGAAGGTGACCTCATTGTATCTATTAGTACAAAGGGAGAAGAAAAGAAAATAAGAGGAACAGATTTGCTAATGGCCACCGGGCGTCGGGCTAATGTTTCAGGACTCAATCTGGAGGCTGCCGGCATAGATTATTCGGATAAAGGAGTAAAGGTTAATGAAAAGTGTAAGACGAACATCTCCCACATTTATGCCTGTGGAGATATTACCGGCGAATACCAGTTTACTCATATGAGTGAGCATATGGCAAAGGTGGCATCAACCAACGCGTTGTTGAAATTTCCAATGAAGATAGACCGCAGGCACGTGCCCTGGGTTACTTATACCGATCCCGAACTGGGTCATGTGGGAGCTACTGAAAATAAGCTTAAAGAAGAAGGAATAAATTATGAGACTTATAAATTCCCTTTCTCAAAGATCGACCGGGCGTTGACAGAATCTGAGGGTGAAGGGCTTATTAAAGTCTTTGCCAAAAAATGGAATGGAAAGATTTTAGGAGCCAGTATTGTAGGTACTAATGCGGGGGAAATGATTTCGGAGTATGCTGTAGCCATGAAGAACGGAGTAACGCTTAGAAATTTGGCCGATACTATTCATCCTTATCCGACCTATGCACTTGGGGCACGAAGAGCCGCCGATCAGTGGTATATCAAGAATCAGTCGGAATGGCAGATAAAGCTCATACAAAAATTATTTGGGTATCGTGGAGAACTGCCTGATTTAAGTGATCCGAATCGCGTGGTTTAGTATCCTTAAATAAAGAAAAGGAATCCACTCACTCCCAACAGAATGACTCCCATCGCGAAGGAATACTTGGATTCAATCCATTGCACCTCATTGTATCGGCTATTCACAAAAGCATACTGGAAAAAGCCTACTGATAAACCAAGTACTAAAGCAGCCATATTTTTTAGTTCAATTTAAGCTTTTATAAAATATATCAGTTTACACTGGCAGAATCTACTTTTGCACCTTCTGGCATAGCGTAGAACTCATCATCCATATCTTCTTCTGTGACTTTTATATTTGTAAAAGTTCTGGGCTCTCCCTGTGGCTCACCGGCTTCATTATTTTCGTATTCATACCACTGCAGTTCAACAGGCAGCTGCAGTCCGTTAAAGGTATCCCATTTTTGATAATGAATTAAATGGAAATCATCGCTTTCTTCCTGACTCTGAAACGTGACGGTATAGGCAAGCCATTCCATTTTATGCGACTGAGGATCATAATAGACAATATACTCATCTTCTGGACTGTCGCCCACACCTTCTTCATACGATATTTTCATGGCACCATATGTTTTCCCCTTAATTTCTTTCTCAGGCATGCTTTCATAAATGATACCATCATCAGCAAATACAAAAGGCATAGCATAAAAATAGAACATCAGGCTGTGATAGAAGGTAGGGGAGCCTTCATAATTTTCGTTTGGATCTTTAATCCAAACGGTGCCATCATCATTACCCATAGAAAATTCCGAGGTGGTTATTTTAACCTCTCGGGACTTTAAATCAATAGTATGAGACTGATTTCCCAATTCATAAGAAAGTGTGTGTTGGTTTTCCCATTGATCCAGACCACCATGGGCTTCAATAATGTTGGCAATAGTTGGATTAAGGTCTTCCTGGTCCGATTTTTGTTCTTGCTCTTTCTGGGTGCAGCTGATTAAGAGAATTAGCAATGAGCTCCAGTATTTTAAATGCATGGCAAAAGTTTTAATTACGTGTTGTTATCATATTGTTGATGTAATTACTGACCAAAACCTTACTCCGGAAGCTATGGGCGATTAGAGTGATTCATTTAATTAATCGTACTGGTAATATAAAAAAGCCTTCTCCCAATTAAAGAAAAAGGCTTAAGACATACTTTACTTAAATCTCATAATGAATATAAACTGATAGGTATACCTAAGAGGAAGGAACCGCCATACTATTTTACGCAGTATTGCTTTTAACCATTTTAATGAATTCTGGGATGATGAAGCAGGGGCTTTATATAAGGGCCATTGGTCTTTATAAATATCTTGAATCTTAAAACCTTGATCTTCAAATATTTTAGTCCACTCATCAAGAGATAACAGGTGTTCATTAATTTCTTGCTGTTCGGTTCCTCGTGTTGGTTTAAATTTCCAATACAGATAGTTGTAATTTGGCACCATTATACAAAAAGTCGCTCCTTGTCTTGCTACACGCTTCATTTCATTAAGCGCTTTTTTTATATCCAGAAAGTGTTCAAGAGAACCCAAGCAAAAAATATGGTCGAATGTATCGTCTTTAAACGGCAATGCTTCAGCTCTTCCAACCTTAATGACAGAAAGGGATGATTGATGGCGCGATATTTTGACAGCCTCTTCGGAAATATCTATTCCAAAAGTCTCCAGACCTCTTTGGGATGCTTCTTTAAGTAAATATCCCGTTCCACATCCGATATCCAGCATTTTCTGGGCTGGCTGTATATCTATAAAATTTAAGAAAGGATGATAAGCTTCAGGTGGACGCCAAGAATCTTTTCCAAAAGAATGATGGTGTGTATTATACCACTTTTTTACTTCTTGTTTTGTTGGTTGGCTCATAAGGCGTTAAGGTAATATGATCCAAACATTAAAGCCTTCTCCCAATTAAAGAAGAAGGCTTTAACAAATATCTTAGAATAAGATCTATGCTTTTTCCAGCATTTCTTTTAGGGTAACCCCAATTTCAGCAGGGCTGTCCACTACGGTTACCCCGGCATCACGGAGTGCTTTCTTCTTGGAATCAGCACCGCCTTCGCCGCCGGAAATGATAGCACCCGCATGTCCCATTCTTCGGCCGGGAGGGGCTGTGCTACCTGCGATAAATGCCACAACAGGTTTGTCAACATTGTTCTCAATATAGGCTGCTGCTTCTTCTTCAGCCGTTCCACCTATTTCACCAATTAATACAATAGCTTCGGTGTCGTCATCCGCTTCAAAAAGTTTTACAGCATCAGTGTGGTTAGTCCCAATTACCGGGTCACCGCCAATACCAATAGCGGTACTTTGTCCGAGGCCTGCTTTGGAAAGCTGGTCAACCGCTTCATAAGTAAGCGTTCCGGATCGAGAGATCAATCCCACTTTTCCGGGAGTAAAAATACTGCCGGGCATAATACCAATTTTGGCTTCACCCGGTGTAATAACGCCGGGACAGTTGGGACCAATAAGCGTAGCTCCGTAGCTTTTTACTATTTGCTTGGCAACAATCATGTCTTTAACGGGAATGCCCTCAGTGATACAAATAATTACTTCAATGCCTGCAAAAGCAGCTTCAGAGATGGCATCACCTGCAAATGCGGGAGGAACAAAAATCACAGAAGTGTTTGCGTTCTCTTTCTGTACAGCATCGGCAACCGTATTATAAACCGGCAGGTCCAGGTGTGTTTGCCCACCTTTACCCGGAGTTACACCGGCAACCACATTAGTTCCATATTCAATCATTTGTTCAGCATGGAAACTACCTTCGCTTCCGGTAATTCCCTGAACCACTAATCGTGTATCATTTCCAACAAGAACGCTCATACAACAGAATTTTTATTATAATTTTTGTTTTCACAATTTGGACTGAATATACCCACTACACAAGGAATTGGCAAAGGCAAAGACAATTAAGAATTAGATGATTCTCTTGTTGAATTCTGTTATTATCAAATCACTATGGCTACCATGATTCCCGACGAAAAAAAAGAAGAAGTTCGGCACGCAGCGGATATCGTTGAAGTTGTTGGAGACTATGTGAAACTTAAACGATCAGGCCGAAGCTGGAAGGGCTTATGTCCGTTTCATGATGAAAATACGCCGTCTTTTCATGTCACTCCTGATCTCGGCATTTATAAATGTTTCGGTTGTGGGGAATCAGGTGATGTTTTTAATTTTGTCATGCAAATGGAAGGGGTTGGCTTTGTAGAAGCTATGCGCTCGTTGGCTGATCGTTATGGTGTTTCACTTCCCAAAGAAGAAGATCCCGAGTTTGATGAAGAGCATCACCTTCGTGAGGGAATTTACCATGCCCTGCGGTATGCCGGTGTCTTTTTTCACCGCCACCTGATGGAGACTGATGCAGCTGAAGATGCCCGCCAGTATTTGGCTAAGCGTGGATATGATCGTCAGATCATCAAGAAATATGGACTTGGTTATGCACCAAACCAGGGAGACAGGTTTTATAAAGCAGCTATAGATTCCGGACTGAATGAGGAATATCTCATTGAGGCAGGATTGGCCAAACCAAGCCAGAGGGGAGATGGTTTTTACGACACGTTCCGCGGTCGATTGATGTTTCCGATTTTTAATCCTTCGGGTAAAGTTATTGCTTTTGCCGGTCGCGTATTAGGTAACGAAAAATCTGCCAAATACATTAACTCACCACAGACCAAAGTTTATAACAAAAGTAAAGTGTTGTATGGCGTAAACTTTGCAAAAAACGATATCCGAAAGCAGGATGAGGTGATTTTGGTTGAAGGATACACCGATGTCATCTCTCTTCAACAGTATGGAATCAACAATGTGGCGGCTTCGAGTGGGACCTCACTTACACCTCAGCAGATGAAAGTGCTGCATCGGTATGGAGAGACGATCACGATGATTTATGATGCAGATTCAGCCGGTCAAATGGCCATGAAACGCGGTATTAATATTGCTTTGGAAGAAGGCATGGACGTAAAGCTGCTGGAACTGCCCGAGGGCGAAGATCCGGACTCGTTTGTTCGACAGTTTGGCAAAGATTCTTTTCTGGAACTAAAAAAAGAGGAGTCGGAAGATTTCTTGAGTTATCTTGTGCACAAAGCCCAGTCAGAAGGCAAGCTGGATGATCCCTCTGAAAAGAAAAAAGTTATCTCGGAAGCGCTGGAAAGTATTGCACATATGCCGGATCAGGTTTCCCGGGAAACCCATGTTCAGCATCTTAATGGCCTGGTAAAAGTAGGAGATCGGGCACTGTTCGAAGAGTTGGGTAAAATTCTGAAAGATTTAGAACAAGAGCGCCAACGTGCTAAAAGACGAGAAAAGCGTCACGCTGAACGAGAAGCTCGTCAACAGCAGCAAGCACCTGATCATCATACCGAGGCTTTTGAAAGCCAGCTGCAAAATGCACCTCCGCGAAAAGAACCAATGGCACCTAAAAAGCGACCTAATTATGAGAAAGAGCTCATTCGGTTACTCCTAGTGTACGGTAGGGACATGATTGATTACATCGGTTCTTTTTGTAATGAGAAACAGTTTGAGGATGAAGATCTGAAGAAGTTTTACAAAGACATCATTGATCGATACAAGGAAGAAAAGGAAGTATCAGTTGAAGCTTATGCTGATAGAGAACATCCTTTCCCAGAGCTGGTGGGCGAAATTGTACTTGAAGAACATACGGTGAGCGAGCGTCACCACGAAAAAATTGGCATCCAGTATAAAAAAGACCGAAATCCGTACATGACGGCCAAGGGTGCCCTTAAAGCCCTGAAAATGCATCACCTTGATCGCCTTCAAATTGATCTCCATGAACAATATAACGAAGCTGATGAAGAGGAAAGTCGTAAAGTAATGAAGACGATGAAGGAGGTGGGACGACAGCGAAGCCTGTTGCAGCAGTCCCCCCTGGATGAACTTTTCCCCGACCCTGATTCAGAAGCCGCTCAAAAGGTTTCGGAGAAAGTGTTTAGCTATAAAATGAAAAGTGATAGGTAACGAGTAATGAGCGAATAGATTATTTTTTACTCGTTACTCATCATATAAAATTTTTTGAATGTCGCACTACTCTAAAGAACTCAATGTAGCCAAAAAAGCAGCAGTAAAAGCTTCCGAAGTCATCAAATCTTATCGGGGAAATCTCAACTTCGATATCAGTTTTAAGGGTAAAAATGATTTGGTGACGGATGCAGATTTGGCTGCAGAGGAAGCAATTCTTGAAGTTATCAGAGAGGTTTTTCCAAAGGACCAGATAATGGCTGAAGAGTCTGCTGAAGAACAAGTATTCCCGGAAGAACGGACTTGGCTGATAGACCCCATTGACGGTACTACTAATTTTGCACATGGATTCCCGGTTTTTTGTGTTTCTATTGCCTTTTGGGAACAACAACAAGCTAAGGTGGGTCTGGTGTTGGAAGTCAATATGGATGAATGCTTTACGGCCGTAAAAGGAGGAGGTGCTTTTTTAAATGAAAAAAGGATTGAAGTTTCTGCTATCGATGATGCTAAATACTCAATGATTGGTACTGGTTTTCCATACAATGATTTGAGCCTCGTAAAAAATTATCTGCGCTTTTTTGAATATCTCATGCATAGCACTCAGGGCGTTCGGCGTCCGGGTTCAGCGGCTTATGATCTTTGTTGTTTAGCCTGTGGGCGTTATGATGGATTTTATGAATATGCACTAAATCCCTGGGACATTGCAGCAGGCAGTCTTATTGTTAGAGAAGCCGGAGGAATCGTAACGGATTGGCAGGGTGGGGATAATTGGCTGTTTGGTGAGCGTATAGTTGCAGGCAACAAGCACATTCATCCCTTCCTTTTAAACGCTATTCAAGAACATTTTTCGAAGGCAGAAGTATTGGGGTAATCTAGCGTTCAGGTTTGGTTTCCAAAAGTGTTTCAAATGACTTAAGTGGAATTGGCCCATTATAGTATTTAAAGGGTTCGCCAAATTCAGCGCCAATTAAATGTCCATAGTGCCGCGCCCTTGCTTCAATGCCTTTAAAAAATCTGCTGCTCGAAATATAGGTCTCCGGTTCGTCTCCGGGGTTTTCAACATTAAACTGACTGGAAAAAGCAAGAATAGCTTCTTTTTTAGTTTTAAATGTATCGGTGATATCAAATACGAGGTCTGGTTGGAAAGGGCGATCCTGCATGTAGTGTAAAATATGGGAAGGCCTCCAGGGTTCTTGCTTGTCGCCATCACTATCAGTGGTCTCAATCTTGATCAATCCACTGTAAAAAATAGCATCCAAGGCTAGTTGAGTTGCATTTCCGTGATCAGGATGGCGATCAGCAGGTGCTCCTACAAGACATATCTGTGGACGATACTTTCGGACCTCTTGGATAATTTTGAGCCTGTATTCTTCCTTATTCTCCAGTTTTGTATCAGGTAATCCCAGGTTTTCTCGTACTGAAAGCCCAATGATGTCAGCAGCTTTACCAGCTTCTTTCATACGCAATTCAGGGGTACCACGTGACCCCATTTCGCCCTTGCTGAAGTCAACGACGCCCACTTTCTTGCCTTGATTTACCAAAGCTGCAAGGGTGCCTCCACAGCAGAGTTCGGTGTCATCAGGATGGGCAGCAAACGCAAGGATGTCTAAATGTTCCATATCTGTATTTATTAATTAGAGGGCTTAGCAAAACCCCCAAAATCGAGCATGTCATTGCGAGCTTGAGAAGCAATCTCCAGATTAAAGTTCCTAAAAGGAGATCGCCACACTTTGTTCGCGATGACAGTAAGGTTTTGCAAAGGTCTTTGATTAAACATTTTAAATATAGCTTAAATTCTTGGCAGCGTAAAAAGTAAACTTCTGAGTGTTTTTGCAACGAAAATGTTTTCCCTCCGTATAGGGGGTGTTAATAATACAAATCAATGGGCATGAATAAAGTTATACGATTTTTCGCAAGTACCTGGGAGGGTTTTAAAATATCCCTGAGAGCTCTTGGTACCAATAAAACAAGGTCTGTACTCACTACGCTTTGTATCATTATTGGCATCGTTATGGTAACACTCATGAATGCCATCAGTAATGGGATGGATGCCGAGTTTGATAAGAGTATGGCTATGATGGGGCAAAATATGGTATATGTAGAAAAGCAGCCCTGGGGTGGCGGACCGGATTATGAGTGGTGGGAATACAATAACAGGCCCGAAATAAGAATAGATTATGTTGAAGAAGTAAAAGATGCCAGCCGGTATGCTTCAGCAGTATCAGCTGTGGCAGGACAAGGCACATCTATTCGGTTTAAAGATCAGAGTTTGGATGGGATTATCTTAGCCGGTGTTACAGAAAGTTATATAAGAATGGCCGGATTAAATATTGCAGAGGGACGTGCTATTACGGCGGAAGAAGTTCGCAGAGGCCGAAGAGTGACTGTTTTAGGTGCAACGATTGTAGAAAATCTTTTTGAAAATGAAAATCCTATTGGTAAAGACATTCGCATGGGCGGACAAAAATTTCGGGTAATTGGCACGCTTGAAAAACAGGGTAAATTTTTGGGCCTGGCTGACATGGATCGCCGGGCATTTGTGCCCATCTATGCATATGGACAAATTTTTAGCTTGAGAAATGGTATTCAGCTGGCGGTAAAATTTCCTGATGAGGCAGCATTCGAAGAAGGGCAGTATGAACTTGAGGGTATTATGAGAAGAGTACGCGGCCTTGAAGCTACCGAAGACAACAATTTCGCAATTAACAAGCCCCAGGCTTTTGAACAGCAGCTCGAATCATTTAAAGGAGGTTTGTACCTGGTGGGTGGAGCACTAACGGCGCTTTCATTAATAATCGGTGGTATTGGTGTGATGAACATTATGTTTGTATCTGTACGTGAGCGCACCAAAGAAATTGGAATTAGAAAAGCAGTCGGAGCCAAATCATGGGAAATCCTGTACCAGTTTCTGATTGAAGCTGTGGTGATGTGTTTGTTAGGGGGGATTATTGGACTGATGCTTGCTTTTCCGATCAGCTGGGCTATCAACCAGATTTTTATCGCAACAATTGATTACAGTGTGGTTGTCGCCGCTTTTATTTTGTGTTCTTTAGTAGGGCTTACATTTGGGTTTATTCCTGCTTTCCGTGCTGCAAAATCAGATCCTATAGAATCACTTAGATACGAATAGCATGAATCTTAAAGAAATATTTGCTCAGGCCTGGGATTCACTTAAAGCCAATAAGCTGCGTTCATTCTTGACGCTGCTGGCACTGGTTGTGGGCGTATTTTCTGTAATTGTTTCAACCACTGCTGTTGCAGTGTTGGACAATTTTTTTCAGAATACGATGAGCATCATGGGTGGAGATGTTATCAACGTGTCGAAAAGTCCTTCTGTACAAATTGGAGATGGAGATCGGGGAAGCAGGAACAGGTTGGATATTACTTTTGAAACTGCCGAAGAACTGGCTAAGCGTTTACGGCTTGCCGGAGAAGTGAGTCCTGATGAAACATTTGATCGTACAAAGGTTACTTATGGCAATGAAGAAACAGATCCTACAGTTCGTATCGTTGGCAGTAATGAATACTATTTGGATAACAACGCTTTTGAACTGAAAGATGGCAGAAACTTTAGCCCCGAAGATATACAATATGCCAGGAATTATGCTCTATTGGGGAGTGACATTCAGGCCGAGCTCTTTCAGACTGAATATCCTTTGGGCAAAACTATTCGTATTCGTGGACGATCTTATAGAATAATTGGTTTGCTGGACGAAAAGGGAAGCATTTTTGGTCAGTCTTTGGATGAAATCGTGATTATTCCCTATACCACAGCCATAAATGTTTATGGGGCAGACCGAAATATCGATATTCAGGCAAAAGCACCTGCCATGGAGTTTATTGAAACAGCTATGGATGAAATAACCGGTGTTATGCGGGTTATTCGCAAAGTGGCTCCGGGAATGGAAAATGATTTTGAGATTGAAACGAATGATTCTTTAGCCGGCACGTTCGATCAGTTTACATTTATTCTTTATGCAATCGGATTTATTATTGGCGGAATTACTCTTTTTGGAGCAGGTATTGGTGTAATGAACATCATGCTTGTTTCTGTTACTGAACGCACAAGGGAAATTGGAATCCGAAAGGCTGTAGGCGCTACTCGAAAAGCGATAATATCTCAGTTTTTGGCTGAAGCTATATTTCTTTGTCAGCTTGGAGGACTCGTTGGCATTATTCTGGGTATTTTGGCAGGCAATGGAATGGCAATATGGATTGAAACGGACCCTGTAGTTCCTTTTTGGGCAGTAGCAATGGGTTTCTTTGGAATGTTTGGAGTAGGGCTTGTTTTTGGAGTCTATCCGGCCTATAAAGCTGCCCAACTTGATCCCATCGAGAGCCTGCGTTATGAGTAAAATTGCAGGCATAAGTTTTGCGATTTATTCCTTATAATTAAACAGACAGTTTACTCGTACCAAAAGAAGAAGACCTATGAATGAGGAAATACTGGAAAACATCAATCATCGTTTAGATGATGCCTTGGAGCGAGGCCGCAGAATTGTAGAAGATGAAGAGTTGGCCGAGCGAATTGACGAACTTAAAGCACAAGCTGAACGAACCATCCGCAAACACCCGTTAAAGAGTATTGCTGTGGGTTTAGCAGCTGGTTATATCATTGGCAAAATTTTTAGCTCAGAAGATTAAACTATGTCAGGCAGAGATTCAGATCAACTAGGGCAGCGTTTTAAGGCAATAAGCTCTGACCTCAAGCTGTATATAGAAAAAAGGGTAGAGCTTTTTCTATTGAATATAGGCGAACATATGTCTCGCTTAATGGCAGAATCTATCCAAAAAACAGCAGGCATTTTGATGTTATTTGGAGGACTTGTTTGCCTGGTTGTTGCCCTTGCCATTTATCTTGGAAATATATTAGATAATGAGAGCTTGGGTTATATTATTGTTTCACTGCCATTGTTGGTTATTGGGCTGTTGTTTTTCTATTTAAAGCCGGACAGTTTGCGTCAAAGTATACAAGATCATTTTGAATCAGAATTTATCAAGGCCTTAAATTCATCTGATAAGAAAGAGCAGCTGAATCTTCCGGAAGCATCACAAGAAGAAAAACCGTAGATTTTATTATGGCTAAAGAAAAGATTGACAAACTCGAGGAAAAGAAAAAAGAGCTGGAGCAAGAGCTGCAGAATATTCATCATGAGCTTGATGACTCACTGGACAAGGTACGCTCTGATGTAAGTTCACAGCTAGCCCCAACCCAGTTTATTAAACGACATCCCTTGCCGATAGTTGGTTTGTCAGTATTAACAGGTTTTTTGTTGGGTAATAAGAAATCCGGCAAATCTTCGGGTTCATCCGACAGTGGATTGAGTACTGTACTCATCTCAGAAATAAAAAGACTTGTTACCAAAAAGGGTATATCATTAGCTACGGACTATATAGAGAGCCTACTCCTTGAAAAAGAAGATAAAACCACCAGCCAATCCGGAAATGGTTCTGTAAAAAAAGATTAAAGACCGTCTAAGAGCGCACGAATACTTACAAAAAGACGTAACTCTTTGTAACTAAATTCTTATTGATTCGTGTAAGAATACGAATCACAATTCAATCAATTAATTAAATAAGAAAAGCTTTATGCGATACGGGATCCTATCACTCATCTTTTGTTTGGCAATGAGTATCACGACAACACTTAGCGCACAATCACAAGATACTACCAGTATTACGCTTCAGGAAGCTATTGATATAGCTCTTGAAAATAATTACCAACTCAAGCAGGCTTCAAACGATTTAGAGTTGTCTGAAAAATCTATATTTAGTGAATATGCTGATTTTGCTCCTTCAATATCGGGTAGTTTTAGTCTAGGGCATAGCAAAGGTCAGCAGCTTGTAAGACAGGGGAATCAACAGTTTTTCCAGGATAATATTACGAATAGCATAAGTGGTAGTGTAACGGCTAACGTCCCCTTATTTAATGGATTTGATAATATAATAAGTCTAAGAATTAGTAAGGCTGACCAGCTTTCTGCTGAAGAAAGTTTACAAAGAGCGAAAGAAAATGTGATTTTTAATACGGCCTCGAGTTTTTTACAAGTTTTGCTAGACGAGGAATTACTACAGATAGCACGGGAGAACCTTGCTTCATCTCAGGATCAGCTGGAACAGGTACAAGCGCAGGTTGAAGTTGGGTCTCGTCCAACGGTAGATCTTTATAATCAAGAGTCGACTGTTGCAAATAATGAATTAACGGTTACACAACGAGAAAATAACTTAAACCTAAGTAAGCTCCGTCTTATCAGACAGTTGCAAATCGATCCTTTAGGCAACTATAAATTTGTCACCCCCGGTTTTGATACAGACACAGTGGCATTGACGAATGGAGGCGATTATTCAATAGAGAATCTTATTGACCAAGCTTTAGCTGCCCGTTCTGATCTTAAAAGTGAAATGGCAAATCTGGATATATTAAAGCTGCAGCTGAAACAATCGCAATTCAACCTATTGCCTATCTTTAAATGCCAATGCGCAGGATTTCTAGTAATTACAGTGATCAGTATTTTGGCGGTGGGGTCAGTTTCAGCGACCAGTTTTATGATCAAAATATTACTCAGTCTCTGGGTCTTTCATTGAGTATTCCAATCTTTAGCAACTGGAATCGTATGAATCAGATTCAAACTGCTAAAGTGAACCTCAAGAATGCCAAGCTGGGATTAGAAAATACTAGGCTTCAGGTTATACAGGAAGTCACACAGGCTTATAACGATTTTATTGCTTATGAAAAAGAACTGGAATCTACTCAAAAAGCTCTCAGAGCTGCTGAAAAGACCTATGAAACACAGCTAGAACGCTATGAAGTGGGAGCGGGAACACTTATTGAATTAAGTGATGCCAATGCGCAGTACATTCAGGCCCAGGCAAACAGGGCGCAAGCAGTGATAAACTATATTTTCCAACAAAAACTGCTTGACTATTACATCGGTAAGCTGAACGAAAATATTTCACTAAACTAATCAGAGCACATTAATTTTTAGGGATCAGATATGGGCAGTTCAAAAAAATCACCCACAAAAAAGCTACTTTATGTTGCTGTGGGATTTATAATCATCTTTGGCCTGGGAGCTGTGTTAGCGAAATCCATGGGATGGATGGGCGGCGAAGGAGAGGGCAAGTCGGTAGAAACGACTAAAGCCAAGCTAAAAACAATTACTCAAATGGTATCAGCTTCGGGTAAAATACAGCCGGAGGTAGAAGTTATTTTACGTCCTGAAGTTTCGGGTGAAATTATTGAATTACCTATCAAAGAAGGTGATTATGTTCGAAAAGGTGATCTTCTTGTTCGTATTAAACCCGATATTTACCAGGCTCGAATAGATGAAATCAATGCCTCAGTGCTGACGCAAAAGGCACGCCGCGAGCAGGCTCGAGCTAATTTGCTTGAGGCGAAGATGAATTTTGAACAGCAACAGAAGCTGTATAATAAAGACCTTGTTTCTGAATCTGAGTACATCCGTGCCAAAACTGCTTATGAAGCTCAGAAGGCCAATCTGGATGCAGCAAAGTATCAGCTTCAAAGTATCGAAGCTCAGCTCGAGCAAGCTAAAGAAGAGCTTCAGAAAACAATAATACGCTCGCCCCGTGATGGCACCATCAGCAAGCTTGCTGTAGAAGAAGGAGAGCGTGTGTTAGGCCAAACGCAGATGACAGGTACTGAGCTTATGCGCATTGCCGATATGAATCACATGGAAGTCCAGGTTGAGGTTAATGAAAATGACATTGTTTCTGTAGCCGTTGGAGACACTACTAATATTGAGGCAGATTCATATCCGGATCGTGTTTTCAAAGGCATTGTTACAGAGATAGCTAACTCCGCTCAGACTACAGGTGCGGGAACCAATGAACAGGTCACAAACTATGAAGTTAAAATTCGGATTTTGACTCCTCATAATCTGGGAATGAGCGGAGAGGAAGGAGAAATTGTAAAACGTACAGCACCGGAAAACCCCGAAACAGAGTTTTCTCCTAATTTTAAACCCGGTATGTCTGCTACCGTAGATATTCAGACCGAAACGGCATATAATGTGGTAGCTATTCCTATTCAAGCTGTGACAGTCCGTGATTTTGCAGAAGACAATTCTAACAGCTCTTCAGATACCACTGCTACAGAAGGAGAAGGAAATGGCGGAATGATTATACCCGACGAAGATTTGCGAAAGGTGGTATTTTTGGTAAAAGAGGGGAAAGCGGTACGTCAGGAAGTTGAAACAGGTATTAGTGATGACACCCATATTCAGATATTATCTGGGGTACAGGCAAGCCAGGAAATTATTATTGGAAGCTATCGTGTATTGTCCAGGGAATTGGAAGATGGTGATAAGGTAAAGCCGCAAAACAATAAATTTCAGCAAATAGCAACGAGCGAATAATCATATTATGGCAAGACCAATAATACAGGTAGAAGATTTAAAGCGTGTATACCAAATGGGTAGCACAGAAGTAAAGGCCTTGGCCGGTGTTACCTTTGATGTGATGGAAAATGAATACATTGCCATTATGGGTCCATCCGGTTCAGGAAAATCCACCTTGATGAACCTTATTGGTTGTTTGGATACCCCATCTTCCGGAACTTATATTCTCAATAATCAGGATGTAAGTCAGCTGGAAGATGCTGAGCTTGCTGAAGTACGTAATCGTGAAATAGGTTTTGTATTTCAAACTTTTAATCTCTTGCCGCGTACGGATTGTATTTCAAATGTAGAATTGCCGCTTATTTATTCCGGGGTGAAAGCTACAGAAAGAAAAGAACGGGCTGCAAAGACGCTGACACGAGTTGGACTTGGCGACCGGATGGATCATAAACCCAATGAGCTTTCAGGCGGACAAAGACAGCGTGTAGCTATTGCACGAGCCTTGGTTAACAATCCATCAATATTGCTGGCTGACGAGCCCACCGGTAATCTCGATACTAAAACAGGTGAAGAGATTATGATGCTTTTTGAAGAGCTTTATCGCTCAGGTAATACCATTTTGGTAGTCACTCACGAAGATGAGATAGCCAAGCATGCCCGCCGTATTATTCGTCTCCGTGACGGTATTATAGAGAGCGATACCAAGGTTGAGAATCCTGAATTGGAGGGAGTAGAGATAAATATTACCGCTAAATCAGCGTAATATTTTTGATGCTCAATAAATTCTTACTAAAACGTTTGCTCTTCATTTTTGTAACTTTGCTGTTGGTATTGTTGGGTGTCCGGCTTATTAAAGGGGATAGCATATGGAACGCAATAGAATTTAGTTTAATCTGGAGTAGTATTTCTACAGCTATTTATTTGCTAATCAACTATATCAGGTTTAAAAGAATCACTTCTTCCTAGTTTTTTGGTTTATTTGGAACCAATATTATAGCTCTCTGTGTTTGATGCACATCTATGAGTTCCGATTTTACATATGATATTATTGTCGCCGGTTCGGGCATGGGAGGCATGTCGGCCGCAACCATGTTGGCCAATGATGGCTTCAAGGTGTTGGTTTTAGAAGCAGCCCATGCTTTGGGCGGATGCAGCTCTTCCTTTTACCGCAAAGGCTATTGGTTTGAAAGTGGCGCCACCACGCTTACCGGCTTTGATGAAAACCAACCGCTATGGAAACTGGAAAAAGAAACCGGTATAGAAATTCCCCGGGTAGAGCTGAACCCTAGCATGCGCGTTCAGATGAATGACACAACTATTACCAGATATAAAGCTATCAATAAATGGATAGAAGAGGCCGGTGATAAATTTGGTCAGCCCAAAGCCCAAAGGAAGTTTTGGAAGAAAGCTCTTAAAGTAGCTGATGTAGTTTGGAAGGCTTCTTTTAATAATCCGTTTTTTCCGCCCCAAAATCTTGGAGAATGGCTCAAGCTTGGTATCAACAATAGTTTGCTGGATGCATGGGTATTGCCTTATGCTTTCAAATCTGTTAAAGATGTACTTGGTGAATTTGGCTTGAAAGATCCATTGTTTTTGAACTTTGTGGATGAGCAACTGATGATTACTGCACAGTCTCCTGCTGAAGACACACCTTTTCTTTTTGGTGCACCCGCACTGACCTATACCAATTATGCTAACTATTATGTTCCAGGTGGACTGATCAGGATGGTCGAAACTCTTCGTGATTTTATAACAGAAAAAGGAGGAAGTGTTCAAACTAAAGAGGGAGTAAATCAGATCATAGAGAATGGAAGTGAGTACACTGTCATCACTGAGAAAAATAGGTACCGGTCCAAAGCTTTAGTTTCAAATATTCCGGTTTGGAATATGGCTGGGCTTACGGGCGGAGAAATGAAGGAGTATTTTGAAAAAGAGTCTAAACGATTTGATAAGGCTTGGGGAGCTGTAACACTTGGGGTTGTTTCTGAAGATACGTTTCCTAAAGGCTTCCCACTCCATCACCAAATACATATTCCTGAAGCAGAAAAAGTGCCGTATATTGAATCAGGATCAATTTTTGTTTCACTTTCACATCCTGATGATAAACAAAGAGCGAAGTCCGGCAAGCGAGTGCTTAATGTATCTTGTCATACCAAACCGGAGCCTTGGTTCCACAAAAGGGATCAATATAACGAGCATAAAAAACTGGTTGAAGAGAAGATTATTAAACTCATGGATAAATATATGCCGGGATTTGGCAAGGAACATATAATAAACGTATTTTCCGGCACGCCTGTAACTTGGCAAAATTGGGTGCATAGGAAAAAAGGTCGGGTCGGTGGCATCCCGCAAAGTATGGCTCGTTCGCTGCTTGACTGGACACCGGCTAGTCCGCCATTTGAAAATTTATATTTATGCGGAGATACCGTTTTCCCCGGCCAGGGGATTCCGGGCGTAACTTTAAGTGGAATCAACGTATACCATAGAGTGAAAAAAAATTTTAATTAATTAACTAACAGTTTCTTGAATTTTCAATCTGATCAGTATAGCCCTAATACGTCATTTACTATTTTTCCGCCGGCAGTAAAAAACCTGCTTTGGATTAATGCACTATTTTTTTTGGGCACGTTTAATGTCTTTAGCGGGGAGATGACTACGGTAGGGAAGTTTTTTTTCAATTATCTTGCTCTATATCCAGTGGGGAGCGGATATTTTGAAGTCTGGCAATTAGTATCCTACATGTTTTTGCATGGTGGTTTTGGCCATATTTTCTTTAATCTATTTGCGTTGTGGATGTTTGGTCAGGCCATTGAAAATTACTGGGGTACCAAGCGATTTACGGTTTACTATTTCTTGACTGGTATCGGTGCTGCATTGCTTCATATGTGGATTGGAGGGGCTGGCGGACCTACGGTTGGAGCCTCCGGGGCCGTATATGGTATATTGCTGGCTTTTGGCATGATGTTTCCCGAGCGACGTATCATGCTTTTATTTCCACCTATCCCACTTAAAGCAAAATATTTTGTGGCCATATTTGGTGCCATCGAACTTTTTAGCGGACTTACAAGACCCGGATCAGGTGTTGCTCACTTTGCCCACTTAGGCGGTATGGTCGTTGGATTTATCCTGATAAAATACTGGGGTCTGAAAGGCGAACGGTCTTAGTTTCATACTAAATCTTTGTATCTTCAGAAATGAAAATAGCTGTTAGTACGTTCTATTCTTAACATGATGAATTTTAATTTCCGCTATGTATAACGAGTCATTTGGAAGTACCGCAAAACGTGGATTTATGGGATTGCCTGTTGCTATCAGGGCAATCGTTGGTATAAGTACGGCTATTTTCCTCGTTCAAATTCTGGGTTCTATATTTTTGGGGCAAGAATTTACCCTTTTTGTCCGCAATTGGTTCGCT
Organism: Balneolaceae bacterium; assembly: GCA_034521755.1. GTDB lineage: Bacteria > Bacteroidota > Rhodothermia > Balneolales > Balneolaceae > JAXHMB01. Next base: position 221,532 of record JAXHMB010000003.1, on the reverse strand, counting down.
TTTTTGCCCAATACGTGGGTAACGCTTTTCCAGCCTTGGCGCTTGGTTACCTATATGTTTTTGCATGCAGGATTTATGCACCTGTTGTTTAATATGCTTTGGCTGTGGTGGCTGGGGCGTTCTGTGGAACAAACAATGGGTCCACGCTCTTTCTCTGTAATCTATTTTGGTGCAGGTATTGGCGGTGCGCTGTTGGATGTAGCACTGGCACAATTCTTTGGAATTAACTATGTAATTGGTGCTTCCGGGGCGGTTTATGGAATTATGGTTGCCTTTGCCATGCTGTATCCCAATCAGCCAATTATGTTGATATTATTGCCTCCTATTCCCGCTAAATATCTGGTAGCCGGTCTTATAGCTATCGACGTGTTACTTGTAGGGCAGGGTGATGGTGTAGCCCGGGTAGTTCATCTTGGCGGGGCTGGTGTCGGATATTTGCTGATGAAAGCATATCAGAGAGGGACGGACTTAAGCAAATATGTTCGCCCAATTGAACGCTTTTGGTACCGACTGGCTGGAACCTATGAGAAATCTGCTTCGAGGCCCCAAAATAAGAATATGTATTCTGTTAGTGATGCAAATGTTGTTGAAGAGGTAGAAGAATCTGAACTGGATGCGATTTTAGAAAAAATTTCCAAGAAGGGCTACGATGCACTTACAAAAGAAGAGAAGAAGAAACTTTTTGAATTGAGCAATAAGAATTAATCAATTATGCATAATATTAAACGGCGCAAATCAATTCAGGTAATGGTAGGAGATGTTCCCGTTGGTGGTGATGCTCCTATTGTAGTTCAATCTATGACTAATACGGATACAGCAGATGTAGAAGCAACGGTTGAGCAGATTAAGCATTTGCATAAAGCCGGATCGGAGATTGTACGTATTACGGTGAACCATAAGGAAGCCGCCAAGGCCGTTCCCAAAATTAAAGACCAGCTTGATAAAGATGGGGTGAATGTCCCAATAGTGGGTGATTTCCACTACAATGGGCATGTGCTGCTGACTGAATTTCCCGAAGCTGCCAAAGCGTTGGACAAATTTCGCATCAACCCGGGGAATGTAGGTACTAAAACCCGGGATGAGAACTTTTGTACCATTGTTGAGCAAGCTATTGAGTATGATAAATCTGTTCGAATTGGTGTAAACTGGGGGTCGCTTGACCAACAGCTGCTGGCCGATAAGATGGATGCCAACAGTAAGCTGGAGAATCCGAAATCTTCCAAGCAGGTGATGCTTGACACAATGGTGGAAAGTGCAAAGCGTTCAGCCGAATTAGCCGAAAGTGTAGGCTTGCCATCCAATAAGATTATTATCAGCTGTAAAATGTCTCACGTGCAGGACGTGGTGACTGTTTATGAACGCATTGCCGAAATTGTAGATTACCCGCTGCATGTGGGACTTACCGAAGCGGGCATGGGTATGAAAGGTATAGTAGCGAGCTCGGCCGCACTTTCCGTTCTGCTTCAGCAGGGGATAGGTGATACCATACGTGTTTCGTTAACTCCAAAGCCGGGCGGCGACAGAGCCGAAGAGGTTCGGGTTTGCCAGCAGGTTTTGCAGTCGCTTGGAATCCGAAGTTTTGTTCCTCAGGTTACTGCTTGTCCGGGCTGTGGAAGAACCAACAGTACTTATTTTCAAGAACTCGCGGATGAAATTCAGCAATATTTGCGGGAAATGATGCCGATTTGGAGGGACTTGTATCCCGGTGTTGAAGAAATGAATGTAGCTGTAATGGGTTGTGTCGTTAACGGTCCTGGTGAATCACGCAATGCTAACATTGGTATTTCCCTGCCCGGGACATTTGAAGAGCCTAAAGCCCCGGTTTATATGGATGGTGAGCACTTTAAAACACTTCGCGGTGAAGGCATTGGAGAAGAGTTCCGCGACATTCTGGATGACTATGTAGTCAGGAATTATGGCAAGGAACCATCCGAGGAAAAAGCCGTAGCCAGTGAATCCTGATAGTATGTTAACCAATGGATAAAATTCGCCTGTTTATTTTCATCTCTGTTTTAGGCGTACTTATTTATCTAGGTTTTATTTATGATCCGGATCGAGGTGTTATTGATGATGAGTATGTTGCCTCAGAATCCTACCGAAAGCTCGAAGAAAAGATACAAGGTGAAAAATCAGGCACAGCTTCCGATGAGCAAAAAGTCAGAATGATTTTTCAGAATGTCATAGAATCGACTGATTCAATAGAAGTGGATTTCCCTTTGAATGATATTGCCGGTAGATTTTTAGGTGGGAGGAATAATTGGGACACATTATTTGATTTTAGATTTAAAAAGCTTGGAATGGTTAAACAGGATTTAATTAAAATATATTTTGTGTTGCTGCAAAAGCAGGGAACGTACAACGAGAGTGGACTCTTTATGGTTACTTCACAAAATGATTCTCTGCTTTCTTTTAGGACTATTGGACAGTTTAAAGATACGGTTATTGAAAAAGCGGAGACTCAAATTTATGCAAAAACAAACGGCATGATTGTGACTGAAGTTACAAGAAAAAGATTCTATCCCGTAGAGCAAGAGAATGTGAAAACTTATTCGTATGAGATATTGGAATCCGGAAAAATAAAACAGGTAGAAAACTGATATGCTTTTTTTAAAATCGGTTTTCTTAGCTTTTTGTCTATGCTACTTTGGGTTCATTTCTTCTCATGCACAAAGTATATCACAGCTTCAGAACAGAGCAGATTCGCTATACACCAATTTTCTGGAACAGGAAGCTTTTGAGGCTTATCAAAAAGTTTTGGAAAAAGATTCTGCAAATTTTGAAGCTTTGTGGCGAACCAGCTTTTTATATTCTCGAATAGGACACCGGAAAGAAGAGGAGGAAGTTCAGGAGGAATACTACCAAAAGGCTAAATTATTAGCTGAGCGTGCTTTGGCTATAGATTCTACACATTCCCAAGCTAACTTTGTAATGGGCGTGGCGATGGGCAGAATGGCGCTGATATCAGGTACCAAAGAAAGAGTAGCAGCATCTCGTGCTATCAAAAAGTATGCGTCCCGAGCTATCAGATATGACAGCACGAACGCTGGTGCATGGCACTTGCTGGGGCGATGGAACTTCCGTGTTGCAAATCTAAGTTTCGTTGAGCGTTTAGCAGCAAATACACTGTTTGGCGGAATTTCTGGTGATGCTTCTACTGAAAAAGCCGTTGAATATATTCAAAAAGCTATAGCTCTAGACAACCGGTTTATACTTTACTATCATGATCTGGCTGAAGCTTATGCGGAAATGGGCCGAAAAGATAATGCCACCAATGCCTGTAAAAAAGCGCTGGAAAAAGAAAGCCTGAATGCAAAAGACGATGACCTTAAAGCCGACTGTAGAAATTGGATTAAAAAATGGAAGGAATAACAATAAATTAAACCTATAGAATGAAGTTAGATCCTAAATATTTTATTCCCTTCCTGGCAATCGTTGCTATTGCTACAGCCCTGATTATCACCTTTTTTACCATTAGCAGTCAGAAGGGCCAGCGACAGGCTTTTGAACGAGCAATTATGCAACAGGACAGTCTCAAAATGGAGCAGATGAAGCTCTTAAATGCTGATAGCACAATTTCTGTAAAACAGTTTGAGGGAAAGTTTGTTCTGCTGGATTTTTGGGCTACTTGGTCTAACTTCTCTGAAGGTGCTCATGTGCAGGTAGCAGAAATATTGAAACTTCATCCTGATACGCTTCATATTATTGCTGCCGTAGTTGAGGACAAAGGTGAAAAGGTTATATCATATATTGAGCGTAATAAATTTCCTTTTGATTTTGTAAACGGCACTAGGGTTTTTAATCAATATCAGGTACCGGGATTGCCCACCCAATTATTATATAATCCCTCCGGTGAGATCATAGATGTATATTTTGGCTCCGCAGATTCAACGCAATATGACAGTTTAAGACTTCTTCTGAATAATGGGGACTGAAAAAAAGCTAATTTTTGATGGTGATTTTGTCAGTACTGAAGAGACGGTAGTTCCGGCTGTTTCACGAGGATTGATGTATGGTGATGGCTGTTTTGAAACACTGCGATCTTATGCAGGTTGTTTTCTTCATTTAAGAGAACACTTACAGAGGTTTAAGTTAGCTTCTGACTTTCTTGGACTGGATTTCCCATTGTTTTTTGATGATGCAAAGCTTAAATCAAGTCTGGAAAAACTGCTGGTTAAAAATGGGTTAGCGACTGTAGATGCCATAATTCGTTTTCAGCTCTGGCGGGATGGGACGCGCGGATATCGGGCTGAGCAACAAGGGGCTACGCATTTTTCGATTATGGCATCTAAGCTTCCTTCAATAAAGGATTCTATAAAGCTGGCTTTTGTTGATACTAAAAGAATCCCTGATGCTTCATTGCCATCAGCATTTAAGCTTTCGAACAACATCAATTATATCGTGGCAGCTCGGGAAGCCGCTGAGAAAGGAGCTGATGATGCGCTTATGCAAACCGTTGACGGATATCTTTCAGAAACGACTATTGCCAATCTCTTTTGGTCAGCCGACGATGTCATATATACACCTTCTGAAGATTGTGACTTACTTCCGGGCATTACCAGAAATGTATTGATTAATATTTGCCAACAAACAGGTTTTACAGTTAAGCAAGGAAGATATACTTCGAAGGAAATATTAAAGGCAGAAGCAGTATGGATATGTAACTCAGTTCGTGAGATAGTTCACGTTTCTCAAATTGAGGATAAAGAATTTGAAGTTAATCATTGGGCAGTGAACAGGCTAAAGGAGAAATTTGAAGGATACAAAAAGCAAAAGCTTGCTAAATGAGAAAGCTAGATCAGCTCATACGTCATTTTGAAAGGGAAGCTCCGGTAGTGTTACTGGAATCTCAGTCCAAAGATCACCCGGAAAGCCAGCGTTCTTACTTGGCCGCCAACCCCATAGTTACCATTAAGGGTTTTGGTAATACGATAACAGTTGTAGAGGATGGGGAAAAGCTGGAATACAATTCGAATCCATGGGCTTTTTTGAGTGACTTCGTTTCTGAGAAAAAGGACTGGTTTTTTGGATATTTGGGCTATGACCTTAAGAACAATCTTGAAAACTTAAACTCTCTTAACGATGACCCTGTTGGGGCCCCTGATTTCTTCTTGATGATCCCCGGCTTTTTGGCAGAGATTGACCGGAATGGAGAAGTTCGTCACATAATTAAAGGCAAAGAGCCTGAGAAGTTAAAGATAAATGATGAATTAGGTCAGATTGAGATTAGTAGGTTAAAGTCCTCCGTTTCAAAAGATGAGTACATAGCTCATATTAATGAAGCTCAGCACAGGATAAAAGAAGGAGAATTTTACGAAGTAAATCTTTCTCATCAGCAGCAAGCAGATTTCTTAGGCGAACCCTATCAATTGTATAGGAAGATGTGTGATGTGGGGCCGGTACCTTTTGGGGCTTATCTTTCTTTTGAAGACATTTCAGTTTGCAGTCTGTCACCGGAGCGCTTTTTGAAAAGAGAAAACGAGCATGTTTTTTCTCAGCCTATCAAAGGTACCATAAAAAGAGGAGCTACTTCTGATGAAGACCTTAGATTTAAGCTACAGCTCCAGGATTCCGTTAAAGATCGAGCTGAAAACTTAATGATTGTGGACCTGGTTAGAAATGATCTCAGCCGTATTGCTAAGAAGAACAGTGTAAGGGTGAAAGACCTTTTCCAGATACAAACATTTGGAACAATTCATCAAATGGTTTCAACAGTTTTAGCACAACCTGCCGTTGATAATCCTATTGAAATAATTAAAGCCTGTTACCCAATGGGTTCTATGACGGGTGCTCCAAAAATAAGTGCCATGAAAGCTATTGAAGAATTAGAAAACTACAAACGTGGCATTTACTCTGGGGCTATTGGTTATATAAAACCCAATACAGAATTTGACTTCAATGTAGTTATTCGTACGGCAATTATTAAAGGCCACAGGCTTTTTTACTCTGTTGGCGGTGCTATAACCGGTGATTCTGATCCTGAAGAAGAGTGGCAGGAGACTATGGTAAAAGCCCGGGCACTTACCGGCATTATGCATTGATTTTAAATCAATGCAAATCCTTTTTTTCTGAATGAATTGTTCACTTAATAAGTTAATGCTGAGTGAACAGCTTATAAAATGAATTATTTGGAATGACTGACAGCAAGCCACAAATAGATACTCTTGGAGCATTAAAAGAAGAAGGATGGGAATCCATTTCAGTAAAGGAAGAAGTTCGCAAAAATCTGATAAATAAAATTAAGAATGGAGAGACACTTTTCCCGGGCATAAAAGGATACGATAAGTCGGTTATTCCGCAACTTCAGCATGCTATTTTAGCCAGGCATGATTTTATTTTACTCGGACTCAGAGGTCAGGCAAAAACCAAGATTCTACGCCTTATGACCAATTTCCTGGATGAATACATCCCGGTAATAAAAGGTTCAGAGATCAACGATGATCCCTTGAATCCCATATCAAAACAATCAAAAGAAATTGTAAAAGAACAGGGTGATGAAACGCCTGTTGAATGGATACATCGGTCAAAGAGGTATGGAGAAAAGCTGGCTACTCCTGATACTACCGTCGCCGATCTTATTGGTGATATTGATCCCATCAAAGCAGCGACAGAAAAACTAACACTGGCTGATGAAAATGTGATTAACTTTGGGCTGGTACCCAGAACCAATCGTGGTATTTTCGGTATCAATGAGCTTCCTGACCTTCAGCCCCGAATTCAGGTAGCGTTGCTCAATATTATGCAGGAGCGGGATATTCAGATCCGTGGATTTAACATTCGTATTCCACTTGATGTGATGATGGTGTTTTCCGCAAACCCGGAAGACTATACCAATCGCGGAAATATCATCACGCCACTTAAAGACCGCATCGATTCTCAGATAATGACGCACTATCCCCGTGAGCTTACTACCGGCATGGATATTACTCATCAGGAAGCCTGGACTTCTCGTAATGGGAATGTACAGGTTCATGTGCCTGATCTTTACAAAGAAATTGTGGAGCAGGTGGCTTTTGAGGCCCGTGAGTCTGAGTATATTGATCAGAAAAGTGGTGTTTCAACACGAATGACGATAACCGCTATGGAGCAGTTGATTTCTGCTGCTGAGCGCCGTGCCTTGGTTAACGGTGAATCGGAAACTATGGTACGGATTACGGATCTTTTTCATATTGTCCCTGCACTTACGGGCAAGCTGGAACTGGTCTATGAGGGAGAGCAGGAAGGAGCGATTAATGTTGCCAAGCATATGATTGGTAGGGCCATTAAGAAAATTTTTGAGCAGCATTATCCTGATCCAAAAGAGGAGAAAAAATCTGAAAAGAATATTTATCAGTCCCTATTGGATTGGTTTGCTGAGGGCAACGAGGTTGATATTGCTGATCATCTTACCCAAAAAGAGTATAAAAAAGTGTTGGATAAGGTAGATGGGTTAAGAAATATTGTAACAGGGAAGTCAGATGTCAGCGACCGGGATGAACAGCTGGTACTGATGGATTTTGTGCTTGAGGCTTTGCATCAGCATTCTATGCTGGGCAAAGAAGAGCTTGATTCGCAGCGTTCGTACAGCGATATGCTGGGAAGTATGCTTGGGTCGGTGGGTGGTATGGATGATTTTGAAGATTTTGACCAATAGAAGATTGCAAAAAGCGGTATATACTCGTATATTTACCGACTTGAAACTAAGACCAAAGAAAGTTTTATATCCCATGAAAGAAGGAATTCATCCCGAATACAACGAAATAACCGTCGTCATGAGCGATGGAACAGAAATTAAGACTCGCAGCACCATGAATACCAAAGATGGTGTGTATAAGAGTGAAGTAGATTCAAAGAACCATCCATTCTATACCGATAACCTTAAGCTTCAGAAGAAGGCAGGTCGTATCGATCGCTTTAACAAGCGGTATAGCAAGGATAATTAAGATTTTATCGCATTTCGAAAAGGGTGCATGGCGTAGCCATAGCATCCTTTTTTTATTTAAATAATACTCACATCATGCAAATTCATTCATTTACGGTAGGTCCGTTTGCAGAAAATACCTATCTGATAACCAGTTCAGAAAGTGCCCTGCTGGTTGATCCCGGTTTTTTTGAAGATCACGAGTTTGAAGCTTTTAAAAAGAAGCTTGATGAACTTGAATATGAACTAACTGCTGTGGTTTTAACCCACGCTCATATTGATCATGTATTGGGACTGGCGAAGGTGAAAAATGAATTTGATGTGCCGGTATATCTGAATGATTCAGATGATTTTCTTTGGAAAAACTATCCTTCCCAAGCTCAAAGATTTGGTTTTAATGCAGAACCCTTTGGTTTTACTCCGCAGCCATTGCCTGAGCAGGATGGATGGAAAATAGCGGGCTTTTCCTTTGATGTGCTGTACACACCCGGACATTCTCCTGACCACGTCTCGCTGTATGCTGCAGAGCACAATATTGTGATAGCCGGTGATGCCTTATTCCGGCAAGGTATAGGTCGTACGGATTTGTATAAAGGTGACTTTAGTCTGTTGGAAACTTCTATAAAGGAAAAGCTTTATACCTTACCTGATGAGACGGAAGTATATCCGGGGCACGGACCCAAAACAACAATAGGGTATGAAAAAAAGAACAATCCTTTTGTGAAGGGGTAAGTTATTCTTTGTCTTTCTTTTTTTGAACTTTTCTCAGCCTGGATATCTGCTCTCCATAGTAATCTTTCTTCTCCTTATTCAGCTTTTTTAAACGCTTATATGTATTGATTGCTGCATCTGTTTTTCCTTGGTTCTCATGGATACTTGCCAATGTTTCAGATACAATATCATCGGTGTCATCCAACGTATCATCCCAGTTTGGTTCACTTTCCAATGTGGTTTCGGATGGCATGGTAATCTTAACGGCTTCTACTTCAGAGAGTTGCTGGATAAGCATATCCAGATTTTCCAGGACAGGTCCCGTATTATTGCCTGCCGCTGAAGAAACCGATTCCCCGGAATGAGTACTTACCGGTTTCCAGGCTTCAAAGTTGTTGGGATGAGAAAGATAGTAATGCAGTTTCTCAAAGAAAGGACTTCCGGGAGCTAAGGTTTTTGCTTTCAATGCTTCTTCAATAGCTTTGTCATTTATGCCTTTTAAATGATAAAACCAGGAGAGCAAAAAATATCCAACCGCATCGGGACCTCTTTTCTTTAACTGTTTTTTAAGCCGGGTTGTAGCATTGAGTGGATCATTCTCAAAATGCTCAACATAAGAAGCTAAGGATTTAGGAATTTCGAATGGTAAATCTGACATGTATGCAGTTGGTTATCCCGATCAAATATGAGTCCTATTATACAAAGGGATGTAGATAGCAGTCAAGTTAAATGTTGAGCTATTTTTAAAATAATAGTGTCATCCTATCCGCCGACTGGCCCTGTGTAATGCCACTGCGTGGCCCCGCTTTGCGGGATTCCACGAGGGCTGGCGGATCAGGATCTGTTATAATTAATTTTTAAAGGACTGCTGCTCTAGATGCTGAAAGAAGTTCAGCATGACAAAAGTGTTTTTTACCATCCACTCACAGCGTCATTAAACATATTGTTTACTATCTGGGTGAGCGCTTCCTCTGCTGCAGTCGTTTCTCCTTCAATAGGATTCTCATTTGGGTCATAAGTGGATTTTCCGGTAAAGGTTTTACTCCACTCCGGCTGATCCTTATCTGCATATTGATAGGTAGCACGTACGCTTATAGATACTTCATTTTGATCAGCTTGTTGATCACCGGTTACACTAAATGGCCTGTTGGTGTACGAGATGATAGAGCCCTCGAGAATTGCGTCGCCATTATTGCGAGAGTTGGCCAGTTGGAGTCTGGTTTGATTAATAAAACGGTTGATAAGTATTTGATTCAGGCGATCACTCAAATCCCCAATTCCACTGGATGACTGATCAGCAAAAAATGGGAGGAAAATGGAATTGACGTTTTCAGGTATGGATGTACCGGAAAAGCTATACCGGAAGCACCCTGCAAGTGACATTGAAACAAGCAAAAAGAAAGTCAGAAATAGTTTGATAAAATATAGATGATTTGCCGGATATTTTTTCATCTATTACAGTCCATATTGATCAAGTTTGCGATATAAGGTACGCTCACTGATGCCCAGTGCTTCAGAAGCTTTTCGCCGGTTTCCATCATATTTTTTCAGGGATTGTTCTATTAGAAACTGTTCAGTCTCTTCAATAGATGGAATTTCTTCGGCATTGAAAAATTCTAAAAACTCATCCTGTTCGGCTTCTTCCTCTTCTGATATATCTGCTTCTGTATAAGATTCCGGCTGTACCCCAATAGCCTCACCCGATGAGGCAGAGGAGGGCTCCGGGTCAGAGCCTATGTTAATATTCAGGTTGGAAAAATCTGAGTTTTGTACTTCGTCCTGAATATTTTGAGGCAGTGCTTTTAAATTTTTTCCTGAAAAAGTAGTGTATAGGAAGGTGCCCAGCATTTTCTTTAAGTCACCAATATCTCCACGTAGTTCTACAAGAGCTTTATAAATCAGTTGTTGGTCACCCTGGCCAAAATTGTCACTGTTATTATTCTGATGGTTTTGGGCCTCGCTGGAAAGTATGGGCAAATTATCTGCCGAACCGGTGTGCTGACGTCCTTTCAAGTATTTTTGGAGAGTTTCGGTGTCAATAAACTGTGATTTTTCAAGTACCACTAATTGTTCGGCTACATTCCTGAGCTCACGGACATTTCCCGGCCAGCGATAAGATGTTAGCAGTTCTTTTGCGTCATCAGAAAAACCTTTGAAGACAGAGTCGTACTTTGCTGAAAACTGAGTTACAAACTTTCGGAATATTGGAATTACATCCTCTTGCCGTTCTCGAAGGGGAGGAAGCTTAATCTTAACAGTATCCAGTCGGTAATAGAGGTCTTCTCTGAAGTCTCCGTCTTGTACATGCTGCCAGAGATCTTTATTGGTTGCAGCAACCACCCGGACGTCCGTTTTCTGCATCTTGCTTGAACCCACACGGAAGTATTCTCCTGACTCGAGAACTCTTAATAGCTTAACCTGGATGTTCATGGGTGTATCACCAATCTCATCAAGGAAAATGGTACCGCCATCGGCTTTCTCAAAATAACCTTCACGAGATTCATGAGCCCCGGTGTAGGATCCCTTTTCGTGCCCAAAGAGTTCACTTTCAATAATTCCTTCAGGAATTGCACCACAGTTGACAATTACCAGATCATTGTGCTTGCGCTCGCTTACGGCATGTATGGCTCTGGCAGTAATATCTTTACCCACACCGCTTTCGCCCTGGAGCAAAACGGTAATATCGGTAGTGGCGACCTGCATAATTTTATCAATGACTTGCTTGAGCGCAGTCGATTCGCCAATAAGTCCAAATCTTTCCTGAAATGCTTCGCGATCCATAAGATTTCAATTAGTAGTTGAAGAATTTCACAGATGCTCTATGCCGGCACCATCTCTTTGTTAAACTCTTCAACACTGCTTTTTTGAATAACATTTCCCATAAGCGTGGCTGAAGTACAATCAGTGATTTCTACTTCTACATAGTCACCTTTTTGATAATTATGTCTGTCAAAGACCACCATCTTATTGGTATCGGTACGTCCGCACAGTTGCTCGTCAGAACGCTTGCTGGTACCCTCTGCCAAAACAAGGTGTCGCTTGCCTATCTCTTTTTTATTGAGTTCTTCCTGGATATTCATTTGCTGTTCAATGATTTCTGAGAGACGTCTCTTTTTAACATCTTCCGGCACGTCATCTTCATATTTGCGTTGTGCCAGGGTTCGGCCCCGTTCTGAGTAGGCAAACATATAAGCCAGATCATACTGCACTTGAGCCATTAGAGACATGGTATCTTCATGTTCCTCTTCAGTCTCTCCGCAGAATCCGGTAATAATATCTGTTGACAATGTAACGCCCGGAATAATTTCTCTCATCCGTTCAACCAGATCCAAATATTGTTCACGAGTATAAGGCCGGCGCATACGTTCGAGCACATCGTTATTGCCTGACTGAGCGGGAATATGGATGTAGTTGCACAAATTTGGCTGCTCAGCAATAACATGCAACAGTTCTTCCGGGAAATCTTTTGGATGGGGAGACGAAAATCTGATTCTCATTTCGGGATCTACCTGGCTGGCTTCGTACATCAATTTGGTGAAATCATTATCCTCATCCAGGTAAGAGTTTACATTTTGTCCCAATAGGGTAACTTCTTTATAACCATTTTCGCTCAGCTGCTTCAGTTCATCCAGAATGCTTTCAATGGGGCGACTGCGTTCGCGTCCACGGGTAAAAGGCACCACGCAGAAAGCACACATATTGTCGCAGCCTCTCATAATGGTAACAAAAGCGCTTACCCCATTATCATTGGTGCGAACAGGTTTGATGTCTGCATACGTCTCTTCCAGTGACAGCAGCACATTTACCGCTTTGCGCCCATCACCTACATCAGAAATTAGTTTTGGTATGTCGCGGTAGGCATCCGGACCAACAACCAAATCAACGAGTCCTTCTTTTTCAATAATTTTATCACGGATACGTTCGGCCATACATCCCAAAACGCCTACGGTAAGATCATCTTTCTCTTTTTTGAGCGATCGAAACTCTTTGAGCCTGTTCCAAACGCGCGTTTCGGCATTTTCCCGGATCGAGCAGGTATTCACAAAAATAACGTCAGCCTCTTCCGGCTCCTGCACGGGGCTCATGCCTTCTTCCATGAGAATGGAGTTGACAATTTCGGTGTCAGAAAAGTTCATCTGACAGCCATAAGTCTCTATATAAAATGTTCGTTGATCCAATGTAAACTAGTGTTTTGCTTTAATTTTAGACTTGTAAATATAAGGATTGCTCGTTTCTTTTCGAAGTATCAAAAAATATAGTTGGGATGAGACCAATCTATTTTAGGCGTTGTTATCTGTCAATTCTTGCAGAAACTCCTTTAATACCAGCGCATGATTACACTTCGGATCCTTGGCTGCATAAATAAGCGTTACTTGCTGATCAGAAGCTTTTTGAGCTAATTTCTGTGCTGTTTCTTTTACTTTTCCCAGCTCCTTGATGTATCGGACTCTAAACTCACTGAATTTTTCCGGGTCGTGATCAAACCATTTCCGCAGCTCCGTGGAAGGAGTAAGTTCTTTTGGCCAGTGATCCAGGTGCATCTGTTCTTTGCTTACACCTCGGGGCCACAGACGATCGACCAACACGCGAAGGCCATCGGATTCTTCCACCGGGTCATAAGCTCTTTTTAGCTGAATGGGCATGATTAGTTGGGCCAGGTTTCAGGTGTTTTACGCCACTGAGCCAAGGTCTCTAAATCTTTTTCATCGATGTAGTTATTCTCTTTGGCCACTTCAACCAGTGTTTTATAATCGGTGAGTGTATGAACCGGAATATTGGCATCTTTGAATTTGAATAAGGCTTTATCAAACCCATAGGTAAAAATGCTTAGTACAGCCTTAACGTCTGCTCCTATAAAACGCAGGGCTTCAACTACGGAGATAGCAGAACCGCCGGTAGAAATAAGGTCTTCAATAACCACCGTTGATTCGCCTTTTTGGATGCCGCCCTCAATCTGGTTGCCCAGGCCATAGGCTTTAGCTTTTGCCCGTACGTAACTCATAGGCTTATCCAGCGAACCTGCAATCCATGCAGCATGAGGAATTCCCGCAGTTGCCGTACCTGTAATGACATCTACATCACCATATTCATTGTGGATAAAGTCAATAAATTGCTGGGCAATCTTTTTGCGTATCTTTGGATAACGAAGGGTTAATCGGTTATCACAGTAGATAGGTGAGTGCCAGCCGGAAGACCAGGTAAACGGGTCGTTAGGCCGTAAAACTACGGCGTTTATTTCCAGTAAGTTAAGTGCTACTTCTTTTGCAAAAGTTGTATCTATTATCATAATACTGTATCAAAATTTGGTAGAGCCAATCACTCTTGAAATATAATAAATCTATGTTAAGCGGGCATTATCAGGTTACTGCGATTACATAAACCAGTAGCCTGATGCATAAGAAAGCATAAAACCCGGCTAAAAGGTCATCAACGAGGATTCCCCAGCCACCCGGCAGTTCTTGCAGCTTATCAACACCGAGGGGCTTGGCCACATCAAACAGCCTGAAAAATAAGAACCCCAAAAATAACAGCATGAATGTATTGATGGATGTTGCTGCAAAAGGAATCGCAATAAATGCCATACCCTGTCCGGCAAATTCATCCATCACAAGGGGAGAGGGATCGCCCCCCCAAACGGTTTCACATACATCAGACACCCATAACGTTAGCAGCGAGCAAATGATTGTGAATATTATAATTCCGTACCATGGCGTAAATTCTACAATAAAATAGATAGGGAAAAGCGCAAAAAAGCTTCCCCATGTACCTGGCGCATTGGGTAGAAAACCAATGTTAAAAACACTTCCGACGATCGGTTTTAATTTTTGCATCACTGTCTGTAAAAAAAGATTTTTTTGTTAATGAAAATATATTCGAGTCCTGAGTAAAGGGTTAATATCACAATAGCGATCATTCCCCATCCTAAAATACCTGATTGTAATAATTGATTACAGTAAGAGCTCAGCCATACATCTGTACTGACAAATACTCCAACCAGAAGCACAAGGTATAAAAAGAACATTTGGCTGAGCGTTTTGAACTTTGCCGTAAACCGGGTTTTCATTGGCAGGTTTCTGTAGTCTGCGATCATGCGCATTGCGGTGATAAATATATCGCGTGCTACAATTACACCTACAGCCCACCATGGAAACTGTGCGGCATCAATAAAAGGCAGACAGATGAAACCTGCAAAAGTTAAAAACTTGTCGGCCAGTGGGTCGAGAAATACGCCATAAGCGGTTTGATAGCCATAGAGACGAGCTATATACCCGTCAACAAAGTCAGTGACTACCGCTACCGCAAAGATGCCTACACTGAGGGCTCTCCATACCACCTCGTCCTGGATGTACAGAAATAAAAATATAGGAGCCAGAATTATCCGCGTAGTACTCAATATGTTGGGCAATCGACGCACGGTGCAAAGATAGTAATAGTTTGAGAGAATAAAATGTTTTTTAGCAGGGAATAAACAGCTTCGAAAACCGGTTAAAGAGTGATATTTTCCTTCTGTTTTAATTCGTAAAATATGTATATGTAAGCTATATGAAATGTCAGATTATCAGTATTGGGAATGAGCTGCTTATTGGTGATACCACTAATACGAATGCCAGCTGGATGGGCACGTTCCTGACATCAAACGAAGTAGAAGTAACTCGTGTCCATACCATCGGCGACGATCTAAGCCTTTTAAAGTCGGTAATAGAGCAAAGCATGTCTGAAGCTGATTTAGTGATAACGACCGGCGGTTTGGGACCTACACATGACGACATCACAAAAAAAGCAGTAGCTGACCTTTTTGATGTTGGTATGAAGGTTCACCAGCCTACACTCGATTTCATCAAAAAAATATTTGAGCAGCGGGGATTGACCTTCAGCAAATCTAATTATGCACAGGCAGAAATTCCTGAAAATGCGGAAGTCCTGTTCAACAAACAGGGTACAGCACCCGGCATGTGGTTCGAAGAATTTGGGTCACGCTTGGCCGTACTTCCGGGGGTGCCTTATGAAATGAAAGCACTTATGGAGCAACAGATACTGCCAAAAATTGAAAAAATAGTCCAGGGCAACAGCAAGCGATTTTCGAGATATATTTTGACGGCCGGTGTTGGGGAGAGCAATTTAAGTGATAAAGTAGTGGGAGACCTGAGTAAATTTCTGGATGAACAAATTTCAGTGGCCTACCTGCCCAGCCCGCTTGGAAACAGAATTCGAATCAGTGCAAGCGGTTCATCTGTAGAAGAAGTCGAGGCCTATATTGATGAAGTGGCCACCTATATTCACAAAAAAGCATCTAAGGTCATTGTAGGTGAAGGCAAGGATTTGACACTGGCAGAGGGCTTGGGAAACCTATTGAAGGATAAAGGATTGACGATTGCTGTTGCAGAAAGTTGCACCGGAGGTCTTCTTTCTGATATTATTACCAACGTACCGGGTTGTAGTGATTATATGATGGGTGGGGTAATTGCCTATTCAAATAAAGCTAAAATGGATTTATTAGGAGTAGATGAGCGATCTTTGAAAGATCATGGGGCGGTAAGTAAAAGGGTAGCTTTAGAGATGGCAAAGGGGGCAGCCGAAAAATTCAACACTGATATTGGCGTTTCTACCACAGGTATTGCAGGCCCGAGTGGTGGCACTGAAGTAAAACCGGTGGGTACGGTATGGATTGGATACTGGTCTGAAGATCGACATTTTGCATTGAAAGCCTTATTTACAAACGACCGGTTAATCAATAAAGAACGGAGTGTCTCCGTTGCACTGGAGATGGTCAGACGTACTTTAACAAATGTGAAAACAATGCCTTACGGACTTAAACCCCATCTTGCTTGAAAAGCGCTAACATTACATATCTTCTATTTCTATTGTTAGTCGCAGCTGGTTCTCCTGCATATGCACAGCTTGACTCTCTTGCTACAGATTCGGTAGCGATTGATACGGTTTTAAATAGCGCTCCCAAAGATACTTTAGCCGGAGCTGATTCAACCGAAAAAGTTTTTGAGGTTATTCCTTGGTCTTTCAACCATACTTTAAGCAGCAATCTGGCTAGTTCGGACAGTACGTTGCGTTGGAAATTGGTACCGGGCTGGATGGACAAGTTCAACAGGGAGCCGGGAGTGATTTCGTACAGATTAGGTGCACTGGCGCGAACAAACGCCATGCAGGTTAATGCCCACGAAGCACGCTACCAAGAGTTGTATTGGGAAGGTATTCGGCAAAATGACCCTGTGAGCGGTACCGTAAACTGGGATTTTATTCCTTCCCGAAAGATAGACAAGCTTTATAGCGAAGATACAGGGTTAAGCTATCGTTCCAGGTATTACTTGAGGCAGTATTATCTAAATAAGCCACTAACGCAACTCAACTTTACAGAAAGCAAATTTAATTACCGCAGTCTGGAGTTTATGGTAAGCCAGAACTTCAGCCAAAAGACCAACGCAGAAATAAGCTATTGGGATCGTAGAGGGGGAGGAGAATATAATAATTCAGAAGTAAAGGGCCGGCAAATATATGCCAGGGTGTATCATCAGCTGGATAATCAAAACTTTCTAAAGCTTCATTTCCTGAATAACAAATATGACATTAGTCAGCCATTCGGTTATTCCATTCCTGATTTAGCACTATTCAACTTTGATCGTTTTACAGCTTCTCCTCTCCAAGGTTCGGCCAGTTCGAATATTTCTGCCAGTACTCTTTCATTAAGCTATTATCGAAGACCTGCGGATACCGTTCAGGTTAATGATAATTTCCATGCCGGAGTTTTTCTTAATAAAAGAGGGCGTGATCTTACTTCAACAGCAGATACCACTTCTTATGAGGTGCAATCGTATGGAGCTAATATTCACAAATGGATGGAGTTGGGCAGGCTGAAATTGGAAGGATCTGCTTCTTATGAGCTGTTCTCAAACAAAAATATTGCTGCAAGCAGCGTTTCAAGAGATAACTGGGGAATACTCAGATCTGAGGTAAATACGCAGTTTAGTCCAACGGCAATTTTGACCCTTGATGGAGGAATTGAGTTTACCAACAGGAGTGATGGCTATAATTCGTATGTGGTGGATGCCGGTGTTAATGTTAGTTTGGGTGATAATGTGTCGCTTTCTGTAGGAGCTGCCAACGGTACTAAAATGCCCACAATACAGCAGCTCTATTGGTCTTCAACTTCATATCAGGGAAACCCGGGACTGGATAATGAAACTGTTCAGGAAGCTCATGCAAAAGTATCTGTTTTTCCTATCAAACAACTTGAAGTTGGGATCCGTGGACAGCTCAAAAACATCAACAATGCGGTGATGCTTGGAACCAACAACAGTTTCACAAACATAAGCAGGTACAATTCGGTTTCCGTGACACCTTACTTTGAGTTTAACTCCACCCATTTTGAATTTTCCGGTTCTGCCGCTTATCATCAATTTCGAGATGATGTAGGCTCCTTTTCTCAGCCTGTCCCGTTAGATGTAAACAAGCGAGTTTGGCTAAAGGGGAGCGGCTATATAAAAGGATATCTCTTTGACAGGGCAACTTATATTAAAGCGGGCTTGGCAGGAATGATAGCTCCATTCCGATATAAAGCTGAGAGCTACAATCCAGTGCTCGATTTTTGGCAGCCGCTGAGTAATGACCCGTTTTTGCCGGTTTTCAATCGTCTGGATGTGGATGTTTCTGCCAGAGTCCGGCAAATTATCTTTTTACTGCGCTGGGAAAATGTGCTTGACGATGTTGCTCAGCTGGGCTACTTTGAGACGGCTAGTTACCCGATGCCGCCGCGGCGTTTTATATTTGGCGTGAGGGTATTATTCAGAAATTAATTTAAAGCAAAATAGGAGTGGTTGACCAAATATGAGCCTAGGATATGTAATAAAAGAAGGAATAGCGGGATTTAGACGTGCCCGCCTGGCATCGTTCACTTCTATATTTTCACTGTTTATTGCCGTTTTGTTGCTCGGTGTACTGGCAAGAATATCCTATAATGCTTATGAGGTAGCACAGTCACTTAAAAAGTCTATCGATGTTGAAGTCTTTCTAATGGATCTGGACGACCGGACGACAGAGGAGCTTGAATCCAGTTTAAGTGAAGAACCACTTATTCAGGAAATGACTTACATTTCGAAAGACAGTGCGGCCACTATTTTTGAAAAGGAGTTTGGCTCCGGTGGATCATCTCTGGCTGATCTGAAATTTTTGCCGGCCTCTTTTAAGTTGAAAATTGATCCTGATGCTGAAGTACAGACCGTAGATTCACTTGTCACCGAAATAGGCAACATGCGGGGAGTTGATGAAGTGGAATTCAATCAGCAGTTGCTGGAGCTTATGCAGACACGCTTTAACACCGTTGCAATTGCCGGGGGAGGCTTGGGGTTGTTGATTCTTCTTGCAGCTCTCATATTGGTTTTTAATACAATCAGGCTGACGATCTATGCCAAGAAGGGCCTGATTAAAGCTATGAAGCTTGTGGGTGCTACCAATGGATTTATCCGCAGGCCGTTTGTTATGGAAGGTGTGATACAGGGTCTAGTTGCCGGTTTGTTGGCTGTCTGGGCTGCTTTTGTACTTTTTCAATACCTGCTTCCTGACTTTATTCCCCAGTTTGGAGTACTAGAATGGCCGTATGGGCGATGGTATTATCTGAGTGGTGCAATGCTTTTGCTATCCATGCTAATGGGTTATTGGGGCAGCCAGTGGGCGGCACGTAAGTTTATCAAAGACACTTCTATTGCTGAATAAAATTGTTGCAATAAAAAAGGCGCAAGTTTAAACCTTGCGCCTTTTGAAAATTAGTATTCAAAGAAGATTAGCGTATGCCGATTCCGACGCCTACCTGTGCAACAGGGTTTTCAGAAAGGGTATAAGATCCTGAAATGTTAAAAAACAGGAGCTTAAGCCTGAATCCTGCAAGCACATGCATGCCACCGTTTTCATCATATTTTAAATTAAGTGGCTCATCAACCTTGGCAATCTTTTTGGTATTGCTGTTGGGATCCGAGGGGCCCGCGGCCGGATTATAATCATCGTTAGGAACTACCAATGGATAAGAGCCGGGAGTAGAAATTTTAACCGTGGAGGTCTGGTAACCTACGCCTCCAAAAACAGAAATGACGGGTAATGTTTTTCCCACTATGGCATTCAAGGTAAAAGCATCACTACTGATTTTAGCTTTTTGTCCTTCCCAGGTTGAAGCAGAAAACTCATTTTTTGTATCATTATCGACTTCCGGAAGCACTTCAAAATCTATCGATGAGGAGAGATTGGTAAAACCGGCCTGAACACTTAAGTCAATAGGAAGTTTATTCCCGCCTGGCAGCCATTGGGTAATTTCATGCTTTACACCCAGCCCAAACAGGTTTACTTCGGCATCGTTAGGTAAATTAATTTTTGGCAGATACCTGAGAGTCACATCAGTTTTCTTAATAACTCCTACACTGGCTTGAATCATTGGAGCGGGAACGTAGGGGAACCCACTGCCTTCCGGCATGTCAAATTCAAATAAACGTTGTCCTGTTACAGGGTTGTTTGTTTGTGATCCTAAAACAACATCTGTATTGTCATCCCCGGCAACTGTGGGGGTCTTTGGTCCGCCTGACACAAGCTCAACTTCCTGCAGGTTGAGACCGGTGATATCAAAAGCCTGTCCTGAGTTTGGAATAATAGCCAAACTGGCATTAACCGTAATATCAAATCCGAGGGTAGCATGCGTTTTAGCGGTACTGAACCATCCTGAGTTTAAATCGGTGCCGAATCCTTCGCCAATAGGTTTAAGGTACTCTTTCATAATAATATTGGCATCTGCTTTACCGGCCCTGAGAATTTCTCCGGCGTTTCCAAACTGTGCTAAAACAGGCAATGAGGTAAATGCAAGCAGCATCACTGCAATCATCCCTGAGTGTATTATTTTGTATCCCTTCTTCATAAGTCTGTATATTTAAAGTTTAAGGTATTTAATAGCCATCCATATGTTAAAGAAAAGTTTAGGAATGCGCTAATTATCTTTTTCTAAAGACTCTAATATCTGAAGGTAAGATTCATATCGTCCGGCATCAATGTTACCCTCTTCAAATGCTTGTATGACGCCACATTTGGGTTCATGGCTGTGTGTACAATTATTAAACTTGCACTCATTACGTGCTTCAAGCATTTCAGGGAAGAAAAGTGAGAGTTCCCATGGTTCAATATTTACCAGTCCCAATTCACGAATTCCGGGAGTATCCACCAGGTAGCCGCCAAATTCAAGGGCAAGAAGCTTTGCAAAGGTGGTAGTATGCTTACCCTTATTTGAGTAATCCGATATTTCTCCGGTGGGTCGATCAATATTAGGGTCAAGATGGTTTATGACACTTGTTTTACCCACTCCTGATGGACCAATAATAGCAGAAGTTTTACCTTTTAGGAATGATTTGAGTTTCTCAAGTGATGGTTCGTCTTTTATGCTCGTAGTAATAAAAGAATAGCCCAAATCCTCAAAAAGTTCTCCCAATTGCTTTACATAGTTCTGTGCTTTCTCATCGGCCAAGTCCATCTTGTTAATGACAATAAGAGGAGTAAGTTCATAAGCCTCGCACATTACTAGAAAACGGTTTATAAAGCCTTCTTTAATCTTGGGCTTTCTAACCGATTGCATGACAATGGCCAGGTCCAGGTTGGAGGCCAGCAGTTGTTCGCCCTGGCGTCCGTGTGTGGCTTCGCGGGTAATGTAGTTACGCCTATCTTTAATTTCTTCTATTGTGCCGGTACCGTCATCATTGATAGAAATTTCTACATAATCACCAACAGCTATGGGATTGGTCATATCATTATCTCCAAGCCGAAATCTTCCGGGCAGCCGGCATTCAATAATGGAGTTATCATTATCCCCTTCTTCTACAGCTACTTCATACCAGCTGCCTGTTGATTGTACTATTCTGCCTTTTTTTGTCACTGTTGCCCGTTAATTTTAATTGCGTGCCTAACATATAGATTTCCAATAAAAAAGCCCACTCTAAAGAGCAGGCTTTAAAGAAAAGTATATTATCAGAAGTATTATTCCATCACAATGGATTCTTCTGTCGAATCAGTGACCTTTTTTGCTTTTCCATTCTGATT
This sequence comes from Balneolaceae bacterium, assembly GCA_034521755.1. Lineage (GTDB taxonomy): Bacteria > Bacteroidota > Rhodothermia > Balneolales > Balneolaceae > JAXHMB01. Next base: position 199,850 of record JAXHMB010000003.1, on the reverse strand, counting down.
CTTATGGGCTTCGGAAACTTCAAACCGTTTCTTGGGATCTTGTACCGGTTTTTCGTCCAGTACAATATTCAGCAGAGGATCCATGCGTTCAAGGTATTCGACTTTGAGATCACCTATTACATCGTCTTCGATCTCTGCTACATCCTTTTCATTCTTCTTGGGAAGGAGTACTTTTTCAATGCCTGATCGCTTGGCGGCAAGCACTTTTTCTTTTATTCCGCCCACAGGAAGTACCAGTCCACGAAGTGTGATTTCTCCGGTCATGGCCAGTATGCCTTTTACCTTTCGCTGTGTAAAGATGGAAGCTACGGCTGAGAAAATAGAGACACCTGCAGAAGGCCCGTCTTTAGGGACAGCTCCTTTGGGCACGTGAATATGTAAATCCCAGTATTTGAAAGCATCTTCGGGGATATTAAGCTCTTCGGAATGAGCTTTAAGGTAAGACATTGCCAACATGGCTGATTCTTTCATCACATCACCGAGCTGACCTGTGATATGAATTTTGCCATTTCCTTTGGAGACACTTGCTTCAATAAATAAGATATCTCCGCCATATGGTGTCCATGCCAAGCCGGTTGCTACACCCGGTACGGTAGTTCGTTCAGCTACTTCAGAGAAATATTTACGTTTACCGAGATACTCTTGTATCTCGTTGACGCCTACCTTGTGCTGCTTATCGCTGTTGCCACCTTTGGCAACTTTGGCTGCTACGCCTCGACAAACTGCACCAATTTGACGTTCCAGAGTACGGACACCTGATTCGCGGGTATATTCATCAATAATTTTATCGAGTCCCTGACTGGTGATCTTTATCTGATCTTCGGTGAGACCATTTTCCTTAATTTGTTTTGGAATCAAGTGTTGCTTGGCAATTTCACTTTTCTCCTGCAGTGTGTACCCACTTATGTTGATGATCTCCATCCGGTCGCGCAGTGGGGCCGGGATGGTATCCAAGGAGTTTGCTGTGGCTATGAATAGCACTCTGGATAGATCATACTCAAGCTCAAGATAATTATCCGAAAAGCTGTCATTTTGTTCAGGATCGAGAACTTCGAGTAGGGCAGAGGTGGGATCACCGCGATGGTCGGCTCCCACTTTATCAATCTCATCCAGCATAATAACAGGATTACCTTTGCCTGCTTTTTTCATAGCCCGGATTATACGACCGGGAAGAGCACCAATATATGTTCTGCGGTGGCCTCGTATCTCAGCTTCGTCACGGATACCTCCCAGGCTAAACCGTTCGAATTCCCTGTTTAGCGCTCGGGCAATAGATTTACCCAGCGATGTTTTACCTACACCCGGAGGGCCATAAAAGCACAGGATGGGTGCTTTCATATCTTTTTTCAGCTTTAGTACTGCCAGATATTCAACGATACGCTTCTTGACTTTATCCAGCCCGTAATGATCTTCATCCAGCACATTTTGGGCGTTGTCCAAATCAAGATTATCCTCAGAATACTTGTTCCAGGGCAGATCCAGAATCCACTCAACATAACTGTGGATGATACCGTAATTTGGCGAAGAATTGGGAGTTCGTTCCAGTCGCGAAAGTTCTTTTTCGGCTGTCTCACGGGCTTCATCAGGAAGATCTTTTTCTTTGAGCTTTTTGCGGAGTTTGCTGATTTCTTGTTGTTCACCATCTTCACCCAGGGCTTCCTGAATGGCTTTCATTTGCTGGCGAAGGTAGAAGTCACGCTGCTGCTCATCGATATCGGTTTTTACTTTACTGCGTATTTCTTCACTAAGGTTCAATACCTGCAGCTCTTTGTTGAGGAACTCCATCACTTTATTAAGACGCTTGGAAAATTTTCTTATCTCCAACACTTGTTGCTTGTCCTCAACAGATACGCTTAGGTTTGAAGATATGAAGTTCAGCAAAAATGTAGGACTGCTGATATTGTTGATTGCTACTGATGCCTCAGAAGGTATGTTGGGAGACAAGTTAACAATCTTCGATGCTGTTTCTTTCACTGAACGGATAGAAGCATCTAGTTCAACTCCGGAGATGTCCATTTCCTGACGGTAGGCTTCTACTTTAGCCTTAAAGTAAGGGTCTTTTTGAGTAAACTCTTCAACCTTGAAGAGGGTTTTCCCCTGGATGACGATACTCTTGCTGCCATCCGGCATTTTTATCAGCTTCAAGATTTGTGCTACCGTACCTACCCGATAGAGGTCACCTTCGTCGGGATCTTCATCATCTTCATTCTTTTGGGTAACCACGCCAATGATCTTGTCATTTTCATAGGCTTCTTTAACCATGGCCAGGGAGCGGTCTCTGCCTACGGTAATGGGTACTACCACACCCGGAAACAGTACCGTATTCTTTAAGGGAAGAATAGGAAGATTCTCAGGTATTTCGGTCTGAGATAATTCCTTTTCTTCCTCTTCTGACATCAGCGGTATAGCTTGCTCAAAATCATCAAGCTGATCTTCGATATCTTCGAAGTTTGCAAAACTGTTAAACTTGTTGCTCATAAATGTAAGTCAGATATATTTTTTACAATTTCTTTTTATGTGTGCAAATAAGGCACCAACTTTATTCCTCCTACCAATTAGTCAGTGATACTGGCAAAATAACAATTGTTACCTTTTTATCAGTAAACACTTGACAGGTTGACAGAGTTTGGTATCACAGATGAAACTGTAAACCCGCTAATGCTCCACCTATTAACTCTGTGGTTAGTGAACTGGACTTTACCAATACCTGCGTTGAAATAAAGAAATCCCAATATCTTGTCTCTACACCAGTTCCCAGACCTAAATGAATGGGAAGCCCGGTTGCCAGCTGAGTTCCAACACGTATTGGAATATTGGGATGGGGATGAGTTTCAAGCCCAAAGTGGCCGGTTAATTTTGTGCTTTTGAACGCATTATCCTTAAGAGCTAATGTCAGATCTCCACTAATTTTGATACGACTTAAATCCAGAAAAAATCCGGTGTTTAATGATGTAGGCAACGTTTGTGTAAAGCTATCCCCGGATCGACTGGTTGAGGTTAAAAATGGGTTTGGCAATACTGAAGCATTTTCAAAGATCGAGAGGTATTGTCCCGCTGATCCAATAAACTTTGAATTAATAATACCTTCAGTTCCCAGCTTCTGTGATTGACGTTCTTTGTATATTTGAAATGGGGACTTGGTATAGGTAATAAAACCCAGATCCGTAACCGAAAAAGCAAATCGCAACGACTGATCAACAGTTCTGCGACTTTTTCCGGTATCATAAATTGCTGTATTGCTTTGGAGCGGAATTACATAAGTCAGCCCAAAATCAAAGCCGAATCCATAGCCCGTGGGGTTAAGGTAAAAGTCATCGCTCAAGTTATTGTTAATAGCTTGCTGGGCTGCAGCACCACTGCTATAAGTTCTAACCATATCAGAGTAAGAGCCGGATGACCGGTAACTGAATTCATCCACAAAGCTGGCTTGGGGCTGACTTCCTGTCTGAACATATCGTGCATCATAAACGGCGTTACTGTAAGCTCCACCGATTATAAATTTCGGGGCTATACCTATATATAATTTTCTTATTTTTGGGAGCAGTCCATTGATAAAGTCAAACTCTCTGGCATAGGCAAATGAAATTTCATGAAGTGTTTGATTTTGCCGAATCAAGGTGAAATCGCGTACCGAATTATTTCCATTATTTTTAAAGTCTGTGGAGTACCATCCTGAACCAACCTCAATCCTGGATGCATATCTTGAGCGTGCAACCAACGAAAAGGAATGATCCGCTTTTTGCCATTGAATACCACCCAGCAGTACTTCAGCATAGGCTTGATGCTGAGAAATTGCGTTGCTGCCCAGATAATTCTCTCGAATAATCGCATCACGCTGATCTGAAGTTATTTGTTGACTCCCGGGCCGGTATACTGAAAAAATATCCCGAAAGTTTTCGGCCTGTTGCTGGGCTTCATTATCAGATAAAACGGGTTCAAAAAAGAAGCCCCCACTGGCAACACTGAAATGAATACTTCCTTCTCGGTCATAAATCATCAGGTTGGCAGGATTGTAGAAGTTGGCTTCAACGCCGGTAAGATAAGCAGTGCCTCCTCCTCCCAGAGCCAGGTTTTTAGCGCCAATTAAAGGTTGAGCGAAGGACAAAATCGGGCTTAAACCCAGAAGCATGACCATACCAATAAACGGACCAATAATACATCGCCTGAAGGATAATGCCTGGAAAAATGTCTGTAGTTTTTTTGTCAACGTTTAGCCTACAACCTTTAATTTTGCTACACGGAGCATCAGTGTTTTTCGTCCTCGTTTTTTGAAAAATACCACAACTTTTGTCTTTTCGCCATGTCCGCTACGGTTTATAATCTTACCCGGACCAAAAATATTGTGTTCAACTTTAGCGCCAACCTGGTAAGGGTCTTCGTCAGGATTATCATAATGAATGGTCGTTCCTGAGTCTGAGTCTCTGTTATTCTTATTGTAGAGTGGCTGTTTCCAGTCATATTCAACGGTTGTATTGCCTGACTTTGAAGAGCCGGAGTTGCCATTTGAAAAACGGTTCTTTTTTTGATTGATCGTTGAGCCGGTTTCCGTTCTAACAACATCCGAGCTGACCTCATCCAGGAAACGCGAACGCATTTTAGGTTGCTCCTCTCCATATTTATAGCGGCTTCGGCAATGGCTAAAAAAGAGTTCTTTTTGAGCACGCGTAATGGCTACATAAAACAACCTTCGCTCTTCTTCAATATTCACGTCCTCATAGTTTCGGCTGCCCACAGGGAAGAGCTCTTCTTCAAGACCAACTACAAACACCACCGGGAATTCCAACCCTTTGGCAGCATGAACTGTCATCAGGGTTACGGCCGGTTTCTCTTCATCGTATTTATCAGTATCGGTGATAAGGCTTATTTCCTGCAGAAAATTACTCAGCTTGGGATTCTTAGTGTTTTTTTCGAAATAAGAAATGGCATTCTGAAGCTCATTAATGTTTTCCCTTCGGCTCATGGACTTGGGAGAATTTTCCTCCACAAGAGCTTTCATATACCCTGATTTCTCCAGCAGTTTTTTGGTAACCTCAGAAAGTGGAACATCATTTTGAAGGTCCTGCTTCAGCTCATTGATCATTGCCACAAATTCTTTCACGCTATTCTCGGCCGGTTTGTAGAGGTCTGCCTCCTCCACATTTTCCAGCATATTCCACAGCGAGAGGTTAGAAGCTCTGGCCTTGGAGGTCAAGTCATGAAGCGATTTATTGCCAATGCCACGCGATGGCTCATTGATGATACGCAGCAGGTTCGTATCATCATCCGGATTGGATAAAAGAGTAAGATAGGCTAGAATATCTTTGATCTCTTTCCGGGAATAAAAGGAAAGCCCGCCCACCAGCTGATAGGTGATGCCTTTTCGCCGAAGAATTTCTTCAAAGACCCGACTCTGATAATTAGTGCGGTAGAGAATGGCAAAGTCATTAAACTGGTAGCCCTTGCGCATTTTAAGCTCATTGATATAATTCGCTACGCGATTGGCTTCATCGCGTTCATCATAATTGTCCAACACGGTGATGGTATCCCCGATGTCGTTATCGGTCCATAGCGTTTTTTCCAGCTGACCGCTATTCTGTTTGATAATAGAATCGGCCGCTTTTAAAATGGCTTTGGTTGAGCGGTAGTTCTGTTCCAGCGGAATTTCAACGGCATTTTCATAATCCTGCTTGAAGTTCAGAATATTGGTAATGTCGGCACCACGGAATGAATAAATACTTTGGGCATCATCACCTACCACACAAAGATTTTCATACTTGTTGGCAAGCATGTTGGTGACTTTGTATTGGGCATGATTGGTATCCTGATACTCATCAATGAGGATATATTTAAAACGATCCTGGTACTTTTCCAGCACATCTTCGTGCTTATTAAATAATTCAATAGGCTTGATGAGTAAATCATCAAAGTCCATGGCATTATTTTGCTTCAATCGTTTCACATAGATTTCGTAAATCTTGGCGGTGATGTCGTCCAGTGTACTGTGCACAAAGCGTTCCCGGTATTGTCCGGGCAAAATAAGCTCGTTCTTGGCATCACTGATGCGGCGCTGTATAACTCTTGGCTGAATCTCTTTTGGGTCGTAATTATTTTCTCGCAGAATTTGCTTGATGGCATTTTGGGAGTCATCCGTGTCATAAATAGAGTAGTTGGATGTAAAACCCAGTTTTTCAGCTTCAAAGCGAAGAATCTTGGAAAACACGGAGTGGAAGGTACCCATCCAAAGACGATTGGCATTTTCGCCGATGAGGTTTTGGATACGGTCTTTCATCTCACGGGCCGCCTTGTTGGTGAATGTCAGGGCCAGTATTTCACCGGGATCAGCCTTATCGGAAGCTATGAGATAGGCGATGCGGTAAGTGAGTACCCGTGTCTTACCACTACCGGCACCGGCAACAATCAGCAGCGGACCTTCGGTATGCTTTACTGCCCGGCGCTGCTGCTCATTTAAATCATTTAAAAAGTCTGGCTCTTGAGACATTTGGTACTGTATTTACAGTTAAATATAGAACTTGCATTAGACATGCCCCACTGCTAACGCCGCACACCCTTAAAAGGCAGACGTTAACGTAATCCCAATCTCAGAGCGGTGCTAGATCTGGTTTAGAGCTGGCGGGGTGTGTTATTCCAGTTCGCTTAAAATTTCGTTGAGTTTCTCGAGGCTGGTTTCGGTGTCCTCTTTTTTATCATGCTCGCGCTGCACAACATCATCCGGAGCATTTTGAACAAATTGTTCATTATCCAGTTTTTTATTAATGGACTTCAGGAATCCTTCCAGTCGCTCTATTTCACTTTCAATACGGTCTTTTTCTTTATCAAGATTAATAACGCCTTCAAGCGGAATAAACAATTCGGAACCTGCAACAACAGCTGATGCAGAAGTCGATGGTTTTGTCAAATCAGTATCAACTTCGAAAGAGCCAATATTCTGAAGCTTTCTGAATATCCATTTATTTGCATTGAGCGCTTCAGCAATATCATCATTTTTGGCTTTAATCATGAGGTCAATCTCGGTCTTGGTACCCACATTGAACTCTGCCCGGATATTGCGAATAGCTGAGATCATATTCTGAATAGATGCAAAAAGCTCTGTGTCTTTTTCTGCAATGTTGGTCTCTTCAAACTTCGGCCAGCCGGTTACAATCATGGCTTCATCCGTATCCCGCTTACGAATACGCTGCCAGATTTCTTCTGTCAAAAATGGCATAAACGGATGCAGGAGTTTCATTAGTTCTTCAAAGAAGTTGAAACCTCGGGCCAGTTTTTCAGCAGGTATCTTGGCACCTTGTTCATCAGCTTTGCTCAATTCAATATACCAGTCGCAGAAGTCATCCCAGATGAGCGAATAAATTTTGTGCAGTGCATCATTGATGCGGAAATTCTCCATATCCCTGTTGATGGCATCAATGGTTTCATGCAGACGAGAAAGCATCCATCGGTCCACCAGGTTGTCTTCATCAATCTGCAGACTGTTGGAGTAATCTTTACCTTCTTCTTTGTTCATCATCAGGAAGCGGAAGGCGTTCCAGATCTTATTGGCAAAGTTTCGTCCCTGTTCACAAAGCTGCTCTTCAAAAAGCAGGTCATTGCCCGCCGGTGATGAAAACAGCATCCCAACCCGCACGCCATCGGCGCCATACTGTTCAATAAGTTTAAGCGGATCAGGCGAATTACCCAGCGACTTTGACATCTTTCGGCGCTGGCTGTCCCTTACAATACCGGTGTAATAGACATTGCTGAATGGCTTTTCACCCTGAAACTCATAACCGGAAATGATCATCCGTGCTACCCAGAAAAACATGATTTCCGGTGCGGTGACCAAATCCTGGGTAGGGTAGTAGTAGTCCAGCTCTTCGTTGGCTTCGCCTGTTTTGATGAAATCGGGATCAAAAACGGTAATGGGCCACAGCCATGAGGAGAACCAGGTGTCGAGCACGTCTTCATCCTGATGAATGTTCATTAGTACCAAGTTCTTTTCCTGATTTCTCAGAAGCTTTCTCAAGAGCTTCTTCTTTGGTTCTGGCAATTACATAATCTTCGGGTCCTTCGCCATAGTACCAGGCCGGGATGCGCTGTCCCCACCAAAGCTGACGAGAAATACACCAGTCTCGAATGTTTTCCATCCAGTGGCGGTAGGAGTTCTTAAATTTCTCGGGATGAAACTGAATATTATCATTCATCACGTTTTCCAGCGCAGGCTTGGCCAGCTCATCCATTTTGCAGAACCACTGCAGGGAAAGCCGCGGTTCAATGATGGCATCTGTTCGTTCAGAATAGCCCACTTTGTTGCTAATTTCTTCGGTATCAACCAGCTGGTCTGATTTTTTAAGATCTTCAATGATTAGCTTGCGGGCCTCAAAGCGGTCTTCGCCAATATAATGCTCGGCTGCTTCGCTCAGGGTTCCATCCGGATTGAGCATGTCGATAATTTCCAGATCATGTTTTTGGCCAATCTCATAGTCATTTTGATCATGCGCCGGAGTGATTTTCAGACAGCCGCTACCAAACTCGGTATCCACATAATCGTCTGCAATAATAGGGACTTCTCTTTCCACAACCGGGACGATAGCTGTTTTCCCAATGAGATCCTGGTATCGTTCATCATCAGGGTTTACACAAACGGCGGTGTCAGCCAAAATGGTCTCGGGACGCGTAGTAGCAATAGTCACCCAATTGTCTTCACCTTTAATTTTGTAGCGCACATGATAAAACTTGGACTGAACTTCGCGGTGAATGACCTCTTCGTCAGACAGGGCGGTCTGGGCTTCCGGATCCCAGTTGATCATGCGCTTGCCGCGATAAATGTAGCCGCGTTCATACAATTCAATAAAGCAATCGATGACGGCATCGTACAGCTCTTCTTCGAGCGTAAATCGGGTGCGCTGCCAGTCGCAGGAAGCGCCCAATTTTTTAAGCTGCTGCAGAATGATTCCACCGTGTTCGTCCGTCCAGTCCCAGGCATGTTCCAGAAATTCTTCGCGGGTTAGGTCAGCCTTGGTGATACCTTGTTTACGCAATTTTTTTACGACTTTGGCTTCTGTTGCAATGGATGCATGATCAGTACCCGGTACCCAGCAGGCATTCAGTCCCAGCATACGGGCACGGCGTACTAATACATCCTGAATGGTGTTGTTCAGCATGTGACCCATGTGCAGAACACCGGTTACATTGGGTGGAGGGATGACCACAGTGTATGATTCACGTTCATCCGGTTCGGAATGGAAAAAGCCGTTGTCCTCCCAAAAGCTGTACCATTTTTCCTCAACAGCATTGGGTTCGTACTGCTTGGGAATATCTTGCAGGGTCGTAGAGTCGCTCAAAATTGTGCGTAATTAATTTAAATATTCGATTGTTTATAAAGCTTAGAAGATAAGAAAAAGGTATCAAGGGTGTAAGCAGGAATTAGTAGAAAATGACGGAATAAATAGAACGCAGATGACACGGATTAAGCAGGTCTTCACAGGCCGGTATTTTGGAGTGTCTTAAACTCTTAGTGGCTAGTAAAATTATTACAGCGCTCGTCAGTCTGAGCGCAGAGAGGAACAGTGTGACGAACGTAGTCGAAGAATCATCCGCCAATGATTCGAAGGCCGGCTATCTCTGATATGATGCAACTACTTTCTTTTATGACCATATGCCACATTTGCCTTCTGCAGGAAATATTCTGTAGTTATCTGTATATCTTACTTGGAAGCTTGAACCACTATAGAGTTGGATTGGGTAGCCTCTGTAATTTCTGTAACCCGTCTAATCTGTGTTATCCGTGTTCTATTTCCAACTTCTTTAGGTTTTTATATCTACCGTCCGTAGGCAATAACCTTCAGCGGATCAGTCTTTGAAGCAATGCGTGCCGGCAGCCAGGAAGCCAGGGCACAGAGCACAACGGTAACGACAGCTACGATGAGGAAATCCAGTCCGTGTGGTTCAACGGGAGCGTAGGACATATAGTAATTCTCCTGGGAAAGGGGAATAATTTTATAGGTGCTTTGCAGCCAGGCAAAGACGGCCGAAAGGGTCATGCCGATAGCAAGTCCAACCCCGGCCACAAAAAACCCTTCCAGTAAAAAGATAGAGCGTATTTTCTTGCTTTGGGCACCCATGGTTTTCAGGATACCAATATCACGGGTTCGTTCAATCACCATCATTAAAATAGTGCCAATAAGGTTAAATGCAGCGACGATAATCATCACGGCAATTACAAAGGGAATAGTCTGCTCCTGTAGTTCAACCCATGCAAAGATATTTCCGTAACGATCATAGATAGATTCGGTGTAATAGGGGAAAGGTAGCTGTGTTGCCAAGGTTCCATCAAAATCCTTGATGCCTGCCGGGTCTTTGAGGCTGATTTCCGCCATAGAGGCATAGACCCCCGGTATGCTGAACAAGCGCTGGGCATGTTCTTTGCCAATGAGGGCAAAGAGTTCATCAAACTGACCAATACCCGTTTCATAAATACCATTCAATCGGAATTGTTTAATCTCCGGCGAATTAAGCGGTGATGGAACTCCTTCAATAGTATAGGCCGTAAGAATAGAACCAATCTTGGCATTTAAAGTAGTTGCCAGTTTTTGTCCCAGGATAATGCCCGGCACGCCGATCGAATCTTCCGATAAATTGTAGCTCCCTTTTGAAATATAGTTGCGCAATTGGGTGACATCACCTTTTTCTTCATCTACTCCTTTAAAGTAGATGCCGGTGATATCATTTTCAGACTGAATCATAGCCTGACCGCGGACTACCGCCTGCGCCTGCTCAATCTCCGGGAATTTTTCGAGCGTAGTAATAAGGGTATCTGATCGGTAGATTGGATCATCAGAAAAGGTGCTTACCGTGATATGCGGTGCAAAGCCAAGTACTTTGTTGTTGATGGTTGATTTGAAGCCATGTACTACTGAAAGGGCAATAAGCAGTCCCGCTGAACCAACGGCAACACCGGTAATAGCCATTATTTTAATGAAGGAAAGGAAACGGGAATCTTTACGCTTTCCTTTAAAATACCGCTTGGCCAAATACCACTCGAACTTCATTGCTTTATTAATTAACATTTTAGATCAGTTATCTCGCTATCGATAGAATTCATGACCTTTACTTTAGTGGTTAACTGCTGATCTGCGGTTTCATCTGTGGAAAGAACAGTACGTCCCGAATGGAATCGGAGTCGGTCATGATCATAGCCAGTCGGTCAATACCGATGCCCAGTCCTGCAGTAGGCGGCATGCCGTATTCCAGCGCTTTGAGGAAATCTTCATCAATGGTCATGGCTTCTTCATCACCTTCACTGCGCAGACGAGCTTGCTCTTCAAAACGCTGGCGTTGGTCAACAGGATCGTTGAGCTCGGAAAATGCATTGGCAATTTCTTTCCCGTTGCAGATGCATTCGAAACGTTCGACCAGGCCTTCTTTTTCGCGGTGTTTTTTGGCCAGCGGACTCATTTCAATAGGATAGTCGGTAATAAAGGTTGGCTGAATGAGTTTCGGTTCCACATATTCGCCAAAGATTTCATCAATGATCTTACCTTTCCCGACAGCTGGTTCGAGTTCAAGATTCAGATCATCAGCTACTTCTTTCAGTTCATCAAGATCTTTGCCATAAAGGTCCTTGCCGGTTTCATTTTCAATAGCTTCAAACATGGGAATGCGCGGCCATGGACGCTTGAAATCAATTTCATGGTCGCCAACAGTTACTTTGGTAGAGCCATGAAGCGATTTGGTGACGTGCTCCACCATCGCTTCTACAAAATCCATCATCCAGTTGTAGTCTTTGTAAGCTACATACAGCTCAACCTGGGTAAACTCCGGATTATGGAAGCGGGAAAGTCCCTCGTTACGGAAATCTTTTGAAAATTCATAGACCCCGTCATAACCGCCTACAATGAGCCGCTTCGAGATACAGCTCGTTGGCAATGCGCAGATAGAGCTCCATGTCGAGAGCATTGTGATGTGTCACAAACGGTTCGGCTGATGCCCCCCCGTAAATAGGCTGCAGGATGGGCGTTTCCACCTCCAGGTAGCCCTTGTCATTCATAAAGTTGCGCATCGCCTGAACCATCTCGGTCCGCTGTTGAAAGACCTCGCGCACCTCGGGATTTACAATAAGATCGAGATACCGCTGGCGATAGCGCTGTTCCTTATCGGTAAAGGCATCATAGACTTTGGTTTCTCCGTCTTCCGTTTCAACTTCTTTGGGAACCGGGATGGGACGCAGTGTTTTGCTCAGCAGCTGAAATTCTTTGGCATAGACCGTCGTTTCGCCGGTGCCGGTTTTGAATACGTGTCCTTTGATACCGACGATATCCCCGATATCGGTGAGCTTTTTGAAAACGGTATTGTATTCTTCGGTACCCACATCATTGCGCCGGATGTACACCTGAATCTCTCCTTCGGAATCCTGCAGATTGAAGAAGGTAGACCCGCCCATGATGCGGCGCGTCATAATGCGTCCGGCCACCGAAACCTGCTCAACGCTCCTCGTCATCCTGGTCGTCCTGTTTTATCAGCTCGGGATGATCCAGGATCTGTTGGCTGTTATGGGTGACGTCGAATTCATAGGGATAGGGATTGGCGCCCATCTCCCGAAGTTCCTGTAGTTTTTCGAGACGAATTTCGTGTTGTTCACTTACTGAAGATTCAGTGTTGCTCATGGTGGAGTTAAAGATTAGTAAAGATTTTCTGCTTGTTAACGAGTAAATTTTAGTCGCTTAAAATAAGCATCTCAGAGCAGAATTGTGAGTTTTTTCTGAACTAAAGCAGGTGAAACGATTGATGCGTCTAGTTGCTTTTAAAACAAAGATGATGAACCAGAAACTACCTAATGTAGTTTTTCATCAATGTATAGATCTGCGGAGGGATCCCAACCGAAGATATCCACCTGGCTACGATAGTTTTCGGTCAGGCGCGGGGACCCGGTGCATGCAATTGCCGATTTGCTTGCTGACATGCTGAAGACCTAAGGAGCAGGAAGCGTTTCGAAGTTATCAATGATCGAGCGCAGGAAGAGCGCAATTTCTGGCCGCACGTCACCTTGCTGAAGGGGCTTGCCGACCAGTCGCGGGTGCCGTGAGACCCGGCTCTCACTGATCCGGAAAGATACCATTTGGGTAAACCCTATGCCGCCTGAGTCCGCCAACGTGACTCGCGTCAACCTGAGCATTGCACATTCTGCACTCATGCAACGTTATGTGCGGCCTTTCCGGGAAGCATGAGATCTGGGGGTAGACCTGGAGCCCGTGGATCGGCAGGTGCATGAACGGTCTGGGCCGGAGCCGTATTCATCATCCCGAATGAAGACATGAACAGATCACCGAAGCTTGACCGTCATCCGGCTCTGGACTATCAAGCGAATCGGCCGTGAAATCATGGCGGGAAGGGGCTTCGCACCAACCTCAGGGAGTATGCTGGTCGAGCCGGAATGCCGAGGAGTGAGTTTACAGGGAGATTTGATGATGATAAGACCGCTATAATTTGTAGTTTTCAGGAGCAGGAACACTGGCTTGCAGTGGCCTATTATCAAAAATAATAATTTATACAGCACAGTTTTTTGAAATGAACATCACTTCCTATTCACGCGAGAAAATAACATCCGGCCTGCAAAATGCTCAATCTAGGCATGAAGTACCCAATGATCACATCCGTATTTTATTTTCACCTACCGTTATTGATGAGGCTAACTTTGATCGGGTCTGTGATGTGTTCGGTCGTGTAGATCTTGAGAACTATGAGACGGTAATTGTAATCGAATCTTATGACGAAGTTTTGGAAAAGAAATTGCCGATGCCGTCTAATAAGCACTTTGAAACACCCCTGGGAGAAGTACCCGTTAATGATTACATGCGTAATGAGTTTTGTGATGAAGACGATGACTTTTTTATTCATGATGAAGCCTTCAGCAAAGATATGAGCCTGTTTCATCAGCTTATGGTGCTTCAATGTATGAAGGATGATTTCTCTGTGGTAAGTGTTCAAATTGCCGATATGGCTCAGGCTATTGTAAAAGAGCTGGCTTATGTATTACAGGAAGTGTTGGCATCACGAAGAGCGCTCCTGGTTTTTTGTTGTGACCTTGAAAACCAATACAAAGAAGAATTTTCTAAAGTCAGAGCTATGATTAAGGAGGGTAATGACTCAGGGTTGTTGAACCACTTGAACAGCGGAGAATCTCATATTGAAGGGACTACGACATTTATTGCCGGGTTACTGGTTGCCAAAGCATGGGACCTAGACCTGAATTTTCTCAATGGTGAATATGATGATTATTCCGGCAGCTTGTTGACCGGTTATGCCGATCGTCAGCGGGTAATTTTTTAGTCATGAACTCCTTCCCAAACGTATCGATTATTGGAACCGGTGCTTTGGGCGGTGCATTAGCTAAATCATTTGCTGAAAAAGGAATTTCTGTTTACAGCCTATTCAATAGGTCGAAAGCATCACTGGAAATTTTAGCCAAAGAAATCAGCCCATCGCATTTTAATACATTTCCCAAATCTTCAGATCAACTGGGAAAACTCGTTTTTATTACGGTTAATGATGATCAAATTGAAGATGTAGCCCATAAACTATCGGCTTTAAATGATTCCTACCAAGATTATTTTTTTGTGCACTGTTCTGGAAATAAATCATCTGACGTATTGCAATTATTATCAGAAAGGGGAGCAAGCGTAGCTTCATTCCATCCTTTGCAAACGATCACGACTCACTCTGTACCGGATATTTTTGAAGGAATTTATTTTGATATACAGGGAGATCAAGAGGCTGTTTCTATATTAGGAGCGATGGCAGAAAAGCTGGGTGCTCAGTGGTTTGAAATATCTGCCGATGCCAAACCTTACCTGCATGCCGCTGCAGTGATGTCATCCAACTATTTGATTTCATTACTGAAAGCATCAGCTGATATCGCAGAGATGGGTGAAATTGATTCAGGGCTGGCGCGAAAAGCCTTGATGCCGCTGGTTGAACATACCCTCGAAAATGCAGCTGGCAATGAATTGTCGGACGTTCTTACCGGACCCATCGCCAGGGGAGATATCAAAACGGTTGAAGAGCATGTAAAAAGATTGGAACCCAATTCCGCTCTTTTGGCATTATATAAAAAACTGGGAATACAGGCTTTGGAATTGGCTGATCTCGATGAAGAAACAACAGTAAAGCTAATGAGCCTTTTAAAGAAGTAATGATGGATACTGACGATTTTTACGAACGCGTCTATAAAGTGGTTGCTCAAATTCCGGAGGGAAAAGTGACAACCTATGGAGCCATTGCTTCTTATCTTGGAGTTGCTTCCGGTGCTCGTATGGTAGGCTATGCCATGAATAAGTCTCATGGGAAAGGCGTTCCTGCCCATCGGGTGCTAAACCGTTTGGGTCAACTCACCGGTCGTGCCCATTTTCCTGATGACATCATGCGCGAACTTTTACAACAGGAAGGCATCGAGTTCGTTGAAGAATACATGGTGAATATCGATAAGCACTACTGGGATCCTGTTGAACTGAATGACGAAATGAAAAATGAATCACTATGAAGAAATTTTTAAAATGTATTCTGATATTTTTGGGAATCTTGCTGATTGGTGCAACACCAATAGATAAGCAAGGTATAGATGATGATCTCCTCAAAGATGTAGATGCTGAACAGCTGAAAGAAATCATAAAATCATATGAAGGAGAAAAGGCGGTTTTGATTAACATTTGGGCTACCTGGTGTGCACCTTGTATAGAAGAGTTCCCAGAGAGCAGAGATCGTGCCCTTGAGTTTCTGAAGAAACAGGGCGTAGACTGGACCACCTATTTCAAAACAGGAAAAGATAATGCGTTTATTGAAGCTGTATCTGAAGATTGGAGTGGTGCACTGCCTTTTACGAAGATCATTAACAAAGAGGGTGAAGTAGTCTCATATTGGGAAAACAGTGCAAGTTTCTCTAAATTTGAAAAACATGTAAATAAAGCCCTAACGCCATGAAAACGTATAAAAACAGCAAATTGGCAGAAGTTTTCGGAGCTACACGCACACCACATATCTTCTTATTCAACAGCGATATGGAACTTGTGTATCGCGGGGCTATTGATGACAATGCCCGCTCTGCTGAGGATGTTGAGAACCATTACTTGATGGATGCGATTAAGGCATTGGGTGCAGGAGAAGAAATTGCTACTAAAACCAGTAAGTCTCTGGGCTGTACTATAAAGTGGCCGAAATAATAAATATCTTGTAGAACAGCCGTAAATTAAGTTTTAAAATCTAAACAGCAATAATTAGTACAGATCCTGAAACAAGTTCAGGATGACATAATAGTCGGCTTGATGCAATTACTTCAGGCCTGTTCTTTTTTCATTAACAATGTACAAAACTGAAAACATAGAACTTAGTTCATTACTTCCCGATGAAGTTGACAACGAAACGATCCCCCTGATGGAAGATTTCTTCACTATCCAGGGTGAGGGTTTCCATACCGGAAAAGCAGCATATTTTATTCGAACAGCCGGTTGTGATGTAAACTGCTGGTGGTGCGACGTGCAGGAAAGCTGGGATGAATCCAAACATCCTGAAGTTGCCATCGGGGATATCGTAGAAAGAGCTAAAGAAAGCGGGGCTGAATTTGCAGTGATCACCGGTGGTGAACCGCTGCTGCATGATCTTGATATGCTTACCAGCCGACTGAAACAAGAGGGCATTCGTACGCATATAGAAACCAGCGGCTCTTCAGCCATGTCCGGATATTTTGACTGGATTACCCTTTCTCCCAAACGGTTTAAGGAACCGCTGGATGAAATTTTCCCTTATGTCGATGAGCTGAAAGTGGTAGTACTCACAAACAAAGACTTGCAATGGGCTGAGAAAAATGCTGCAAAATGTCCCGAAAGTACGCACTTGTTATTGCAGCCCGAATGGGACACACCTGAGTCCATGGATTTAATTGTAGATTATGTTAAAGCCAACCCCGAATGGGGCATAAGCCTGCAAACCCATAAGTTTTTGGGAGTACGCTAGTGGATTATCAGTCTTCTTCGGTGGTGATTACGGGCTCCAGTCGGGGCATAGGCAAGGAAATCGCTCTTTATTTTGCTCAAAAAACGAACCGCTCGCTTTTACTGCTGGCCCGAAGCAAAGACGACCTCCAACAGACGAAAGAAGCATGTGAAAAAAGTTGGTGCTTCTCAGATTATATATTTCCCATGTGATTTGACTGATGAAACTTCGCTCAATCAAATTGAGCTTCCTGATAATTTCCCTAAACCGGGTATTATTATTAATAATGCAGGAAGCTTTTTACTAAAGCCGCTGGAAGAAACGAGTACTGATGAATTCCGAAAGGAAATAGAGGTTAACCTTTTTTCAGCTATACATACGACTGACAGATTTTTAGCTGATCTCAAAACACTAGACCGTGGGCTGATTATTAATATTTGCTCCGTGGGCGCTTTGCAGGGACTCAAAGACAGCGGAGCTTATGCAGCCTCTAAACATGCTTTACTGGGATATACTCGATCTTTAAGAGAAGAAATGAAAGAAACAAGCATTGGAGTAACGGCTATAAATCTTGGACAGACACAGTCTACTTCATGGGAAGGTTCTGAGGTAGATCGGAATCTTTTGATTGATCCGAAAGATGTAGCAAAACTTATTCTTTCTTTTACAGAGCTTTCCAGTCGAACGCTCGTTGAGGAAGTACTGGTACAGCCACAGCATGGCCGCGTCCCGCCGATGTAGTTTACTTCACGCGCTTCATGCGAACGCCAAAGTGTCCGTCGCATCCGTGTTTATGCGGATAGGTTTGATAAGCATTTCCGCCTTCCATGATTACCTCATCGGGCACATAGCCTTCTACAGTTTCCAACTCAAACTTGTCGTTTCTGTCGAGGAATTTTTCAATCTGTTGCATGTTTTCCTCGTCTTCGAGAGAGCAAGTGCTGTACACCAGCCGGCCGCCTTTCTTTACCATCTTGGCGGCAGAATCGAGTAGCTTTTCCTGGAGTTCTATAGCATTTTTAAGTCCCTCTTTATCGCGGCGCCACCTAAGGTCAGCACGCTTACTGAGCACTCCCGTTCCGGTGCAGGGAGCATCAAGCAGTACGGCGTCGGCTTCATCCAGTTCAAGTTCGGCAACATCAGCCCGGCGTACTTTAATATTTTCTGCGTGATATTTTAAGGCACTTTCGGCAAGCATGGCCAGTCGGTCAGAAGAAATGTCAACAGCCAATATGTCGCCTTCGGCATTCATCAAATCTGCCATTAAAATGCTTTTTGTTCCGGGAGCAGCACACAAATCATACACCGTTTCACCTTCTTCGGGGTCTAACAGGAATGGAGCAAAACCGGCTGCTATATCCTGCACCTGGCAGAAACCTTTATCCAGCCAACCCTTGGAAATGAATGGAGCGACACTGTCTACTTTAAAATAGCCCGGCAGCCAGTCACTCACTTCAAAAGCAATATCTTTTTTAGTCATACGAAGATTAAAGTTCTCGGTCTTGGTCCGCAGGTTATTAGCTCTTACATAATACGTTGGGCGCTTATTATTGGCCTGCATAAGCTGGAAAGCTTCGCGTTCGCCAAACTTCTTGGTCCATCGTTTTACCAACCATTCGGGGTGAGAGAAGGTCGTTGCAATAAGTTTTGTGCGATCTTTAAACTGGGGTTTTGGCAAATCATCGCCGTCGCGTTGCAGGTTACGCATGATGGCATTGACCAAGTCGCCGGTACGGTGACCCAGCATCATTTTAGCAATTTCTACTGATTCGTTGATGGCAGCATAATCAGGTGTGCTGTCCATGAACATCATGTCATAGACACCCAGACGTAAAATGTTCTTAAGGCTGGGCTTCATTTCAGTGATATCTACATTGGAAAAATGATCGATTAAAAAATCAAGATAGGTTCTTCGGCGTAGTATGTTCTGTACATATTCGCGTACTTCTGCACGGTCACGAGAATCCAGCTGGTTGGCTACAGAATAATCGAGTATGTTGTTTTCATCAAAATCAATGAGTATTTCTACGCTGACAGAACGCGCTGTTGCTTCAGTATCCAATGTAATTGCGTTTTGTTATTTAAAATTTCAGTGTGCCGATACAACTCTCAAGTTGCTTTCTGATACAAAAATAAGTAGCAAACAAAAATACAGTATTGCCAAGGGAGTTGCTAATGAATATTTGCAGAAATTTGATCGTTTATTTTTCACGCTGAATTTCTTTGCCTGAAGGATATTCAATCTCGTATCTAAGCTCTTTCTGCACGGCTTGTCCGGGAGTGATATTCAGTATCCAGGTTACTTTTCCGGTTTCTTTTTCAACAATGGCACCTGATTTTTCGCCCACACTTACCTGTATATCCTCATTGGTTGAGACCGGAATCTGGTCAATAAGTTCAAGAGTGATGGGTTCATTCTTATTATTCTTAACACTTAGCCGCCAGCCGCTGGTTTCACGCACTTTGTTTCCAAAGAAATTCTTTTCGGAAAATTCTTTCACTCGTTCTCGTTCAACAGTGATAGCGTTGTCCTTACCCAGAGAAAACATCAGCGTATCTCCGGGGGTGGAGGGTTGCAGAGTTGAGCGACCCACGAATGTTTGATCAAAATAAAGGTTCATTTGTCCCGGCAATAGATTAAGCTCTTCCCAGTCTGTAAGCTGAGCTGTGAGGTACGCCTCTTCCTGCTCTTTGGGTATAGCATAATAGCGGTAGTCAGCCTCCAAGGCATGTTTCTGGACAGTTACCGTTTTTCTGGAACCGTCACCTTTAATGGAGTAGGGCACCTGAATATCAAAACTAAAACTGGTTAAGTTTTGGGATATGGAAGTTTCAGGAGCAGTCATTCTGTTTCTTGAAAGGCCGGCATCCAGTTCAATCACTTCTTTGGCATCAGCTCTAGAGGGTGGTGGTATTTTTTTCCCCTCCGCAGTATAAAAACTTAGATAATCCGGACGGAAATAGGGCAAGCGGGTGCTGCTTCTCGGTTCGGCTGAAGAAACGCTCAGTTGTACATTATCCCAGTCGACGCCCGTATTTTGATATATATCTGCCTTATAACTCATTTGCATGGGATCGGAGATATCGTTTACACGGACATCATATTTTGGAGACCACCCGGCACCGGGCACCAGATATGAAAGCTGAACGGTGACGGTGCCAGCTGAAGGAGATTCTATTTCAGTAGCAATTTGGGCAGAAGTCCTGTTTTGCTGACGGACAATCTCATTAATCTGCTGATTGATCTCACTTCGTCTTTTATTGAGAGATGCTATTTTATTTTGTACCTCAATCTTACCCTTTTCAATCTCTGTAAGTTTCTCTTTAAAAAATGCCATGGCCTGTTTCAGCTCTGCAGCAGAGATTTTGTCATTTTCTCCTTTCAGATCTTTGTTATCCAGTAGAATATTTAGTTCGTACTCCAACACCTTTTGTTCGGCATTCTTAAGGTTGATATCATTTTCTATCGTCTCCAACAGGTTTCTAAGGGAGTCCAGCTTGGCTGTTGATTCTGACTTGGCAATTTCTTTACTCAGTGATAGCAAGGTAATCTGCTTGTCTGTTGATATGCTTATCGATTCTTCATTAAGTGTATTGCTGAGCCCTGAAAAGGTAATGTAGTTGAGGCCTTTGCTCAGCTCAACTTCTGCCGTCCTATGAACTTGCGCCCCGGATAAAAAGACGGTGGCTTGGGTAATATTAGAAGAAACCTGCTGTTTATTTTTATCTGTATCAGACTGGAAAGGTGCTGTGAAAAGTACAACAGCTGCAAGCAGTAGTGTATTCATGAGATAGTATTTATTTTTGATTGAACAGGATATCTTTTTCTGATAACGAAAGTTTAAATGAATAATTACTCGTCGGCAAAAATAAGAAAAGAATTCACAGTATATTCTTTGCCTTTTCTTTCAAAAAAGGCTAACTTTTGCCGCCTTGAAACCATACAGATTTTCAAAAAGATTTTACCACATTTACAGTAAAAATTAATCTACTTCAATCGTATAGATAATGAAAAAAGGAACCGTTGCACAAGTTATTGGTCCGGTTGTTGATGTCGACTTCGATTCTGGTGACATCCCTGCCGTACTAAATGCACTTTATATTGAACGTGATGATAATTCAAAACTCTACCTTGAGGTAGCCCAGCACCTTGGTGAAAACCGAGTGCGGACTATCGCTATGGACTCGACCGATGGACTGGTTCGGGAAATGGAAGTTGTCAATACCGGATCTCCAATCTCCATGCCGGTTGGTGAAGACATCAAGGGCCGATTGTTTAACGTTGTTGGAGAAGCCATTGACGGAATTGAACCACCTAAAGGGGACAAGAGATATCCTATTCACCGTCCGGCCCCAAGTTTTGAAGATCTTGCAACATCTACCGAAATGCTTGAAACAGGTATCAAAGTTATTGACCTGCTTTGTCCATATGCTAAAGGAGGTAAAACCGGGCTTTTTGGCGGTGCAGGAGTAGGTAAAACGGTTCTTATTCAAGAGTTAATTAACAATATTGCGAAAGGTCACGGGGGATTGTCCGTATTTGCCGGAGTGGGTGAGCGTACCCGTGAAGGTAATGACCTGATGCGCGAAATGCTTGAAGCCGGTATTATTGATTACGGCGAAGAATTTAGAAATTCTATGGAAGAAGGCGGCTGGGATCTTGATGCTATTGATCTTGATAAGCTAAAGGACTCAAAAGCTACTTTTGTATTTGGTCAGATGAACGAACCACCGGGAGCCCGTGCTCGTGTAGCACTTTCCGGGCTGACGGTTGCAGAGTATTTCCGTGATGAAGTATCACGTGATATCCTGTTCTTTATTGATAACATTTTCCGATTTACTCAGGCAGGTTCTGAGGTATCAGCTCTATTGGGACGTATGCCTTCTGCGGTAGGTTACCAGCCTACACTTGCTACTGAAATGGGTGATCTTCAGGAGCGTATTACTTCAACCAAGAATGGTTCTATTACATCGGTACAGGCTGTTTATGTGCCTGCTGATGACCTAACTGACCCTGCGCCTGCTACTACATTTGCTCACCTTGATGCAACAACAGTACTAAGTCGTGAGCTTACACAGATTGGTATTTATCCGGCGGTAGATCCGCTTGATTCATCCTCTCGAATTCTTGATCCGCATGTAGTTGGTAAAGAGCACTATGATACTGCTCAGGAGGTAATTGAGATTCTGCAGAAGTACAAAGACCTTCAGGATATTATTGCTATTCTGGGTATGGATGAGCTTTCTGATGAAGATAAAACCACTGTTGCCAGAGCACGTCGCATTCAGCGATTCCTGAGTCAGCCGTTCTTTGTTGCTGAACAGTTTACTGGACAGCCCGGTAAATTCATTAATACCGAAGATACTGTAAAAGGCTTCAAGAAAATTCTTGAAGGGGAATTGGATCATCTTCCTGAAAATGCTTTCTATATGGTAGGTACCATTGACGAAGCAATTGAGAAGGGAGAAGAGATTCTTGCCGAAGAGGAAAACGAAGCTGCAGAATAACAGGTGATTTATGAATAGTTTCGAAGCACAAATTCTTACACCCGAAGGCTCGCTATTTGACGGCAACGTGAAAGGCGTACAAATGCCGGGTGTCCAAGGCAGTTTTGAAGTTAAGACGCTTCACGCTGATATTATTTCAACGTTGGACATCGGCCAGATTCTGGTTCGTAAGTCTGATGGAGAAAATCAGTATTTTGCAGTAAGCGGTGGCTTTGTTGAAGTACATGATAACAAGCTCACTCTATTGGCAGAAGCTGCTGAACTTGTTGACGAAATTGACGTAGAGCGCGCTAAAGAAGCAAAAAAGCGTGCTGAAGAACGTCTTAACTCAAATGACAGTGATGTGGATAAGGAACGTGCTGAGAAAGCCAAAGCCCGTGCAGAAAATCGTATCAAGTTATCTGTAGATGTATCTGTAAGTACTCAATAATTATTTCTTACAATTTCGATAGCTAGAAAAGGCGATGAGCAATCATCGCCTTTTCTAGTTGAACAATATCTTGCTTATTTACCAGCCCACGCGACCTTTCTTTTCATCCTTGACAGGATTATCACTGCTCGTACTGTCAGGATCTATAGGCATCACAAAGCCGGGTGGGGGCTCAAATGCATCGTAGCTCCAGGGGGCTTCAGGATCAGATGTGGCTCTGGTGATAAATTCACCTACGATAGGCAAGGCGGCATGAGCACCTTCACCGAGCCAGGTGTCTTTAGGGAAACGAATACGGCGGTCTTCACCGCCCACCCAGGCACCCATTACAATATGGGGCATCATGGCGATGAACCAGTTGTCAGCACTGTTCTGGGTGGTCCCGGTCTTGCCCGCTACATCCTGTCTTACATTATATGAATTGCGGAGCCGAACTCCTGTACCGTAATAATCTTCACCACCGCGAATGACTCCGCGCAGCATATCAACCATAATGTAAGCGGTCTCGGGACTTATCACTTCGCCGGTATATTCCGGGTTATACTCTTTAATAATATTTCCTTCTTGGTCCTCAATTCTTATGAGAGCCACCGGCTCAATATGTACGCCTTGATTGGCAAAAGTGGTATATGCACTCACCATTTCAAGCAGGGATGCATGTGCGGTACCCAGAGCAATAGAAGGGTAGGCTTTGGTGCCTGACATATCTATGCCAAGGTTCGAAGCCATTTGCTTGATTTTGCGTGCTGCCGGGTCCAGTTCTTCAAGCTTGGTAGTGCCCGGGGCTCCTGCAATTTCAGGGAGCAGACGAACCGTTACATTATTTAAGCTGCGTGCCAGTGCCTGTCGTAATGGAATCATTTCCGGTCCACTGGCTACAGTAGGATCTTTCGGATCCCAGGGTTTCCCGGATCGGTCATAAAACTTAGTAGGAAATTTTGAAAACTTATGGTAGGGCTTGTATCCGTTATTTATAGCTACAGTATAAACGATGGGCTTAAACGTTGAGCCCGTTTGACGCCGTGACTGATATACATGATCATATTGAACACTTCCATAATCGGACCCGCCTACCCAGGCAAGCACATTTCCGTTATTTGGGTCAACGGCAACAAAACCGGCCTCAAGACGAGTTCGGGTACGTTTTACAGAATCCACAAACGCACTGTCAGCCATCAAGGTATCAAATACTACTGATTCCTGATCGGTATTATATTTTGAAAAAGCATTTTTGTATCGGTCTGTCTCTCGAATATATTCACGCAGATAGGTAGGAAATTTTTCCCAGTACTCATCCATATATTCACCGCCGGGCGACGTCCACTCATCCTGGAACATGATCTGCATGGTATCAAGCTTAGTCTGTACAGCCTGCTCCGCATATTTTTGGATTCGGGAATCAATGGTAGTGTAAATAGTGAGCCCATCGGTATCGAGGTTATACCCGTTTTCTTCAGCCCAGGGTTGTACCTGTTTTCGAATGTATTCTCCAAAATATCTGCTTTCTCTTCCCGACTGGGAGGGAGGCTGGTAGTTTAACGCTATGGGGTTGGCTTGCAATTTTGCACTTATTCCGGCATCAATGAGTCCCCGTTCCTTCATCAGGTAAAGTACAGTGTTTCGACGGCGCTTGGCATTTTCGGGATTAATACGCGGATTATATTTGTAGATAGCATTAAGTGAGCCTACAAGCGTTGCAGATTCAGAAATAGTAAGATCTTTAGCCGTTTTATTATAGTGGGTTTGAGCTGCTGTCTCTATACCAAAAGCACTGTTTGGGAATTCAACCGTATTGAGATACATCTCGATAATTTCACGCTTGGTATAGCTTTGCTCAATCTGAATGGCAGTAATCATTTCCCGGAGCTTTCTTGTTACAGAGAATTCCAGTCCAATTTCCTGGCGGTAGAGATTACGTGCCAGCTGTTGGGTGAGGGTAGACCCACCCTGAACCGTTCCCCGCATCAGATGATAGGGGATAGCCAATGTTCGAATCATGTCGATACCCCAGTGGTTATAAAAACGGTGGTCTTCTGTTGCGATAAGTGCATCAACTACATGGGGAGAAATTTCTTCAATGGGCACCGAGGTACGGTTTTCGGTATAATATTTATCCAGTACTACGCCATCGCGGCTTTTTACAAGGGTGGCAACTGCAGTCTGCGGATTTTCAAGCTTTTCAATAGGCGGAAGGCCCTGGAACAAGTAAATTGTAAAGCCAACAATGAATGCAAGGAGTAGTCCGGCTGCTATACCACCGTATTTATAAAACTTCTTTTTGCTGAAAGAAGATTTTTTAGCAGAAGTTTTTTTCTGTTGCTTTTTCTGCTCTTTAATTTTTTTGCGACGATATTCAGGATCATTAAAATATCGATCCATATCATCATTATTCTGTGAATTACTCATCAGTCTGTTGGGATATTTGAAATGGGTTTAATTCCCGGGATTGATCACTCCAAACAACGAGATTGAACTGTCCCTTATTATAGGTTGCCACCGTTCTATCTTTATAGAAGGTACCTAAATTAATAAATGTTCCGAAGTCGAATTTTTTAATTCTTGGAGAATGGTCGTGTCCGCAAATAATAATATCAATATTGCTATTTTGTAGATGTGCTTTAGACCAGTCATTGAGCCGATCCTGTTCAAGTCTACGGGATTCAGTTGAACGTGTAAAGTCAGAGAATCTTTTCATCAGCCAAAGTCCGGTTTTTGGTGGGAATATTCGTTGATAGAGCTTTACAAATGTAGCATTGCGCAAGAGCCTGTGCATCGGTGGTCTGGATAAATTCATGGAGGGATTATCAAGCCCATCACCATGCATTAGTAAGGTTTTCAGCCCCTGGATTTCCAAAACTCTTTTGTTCTTTTCTACATCAAAGCCCAGGGATTTAAAATAGCCGAAGGTCCAGTTGTCATGGTTTCCTGTAATATAAAGCGTATCGAGGAAGGAGTTGTTGTATGTTTTAAACCGGTCTAACAGTTTTTTTCCCAGTTCAGGGACTGTATTTGGGTATTCCATCCAATAGTCGAACAAGTCACCGAGAATGCAAATCCGATAGTCGTTCTCTTCACAAAAATCAATGAGGTGTATGACTGATTTTTCAATTTCTTTGTTTGTTTTATCTGAAAATCCACCAAGATGTACGTCTGAAAGGAAAAGATATTTGGGACTGGAGGATTCCGGCATGCAAAGGAAATTATTTTTTCCTGTTGATGATGAACTGTATCAAATCTTCAAAATCAGTTCGTGCATCAGACTGCGGCAGTGTATGGAGTAAATCAATAGCTGAATTGGCATAATCCTGCATAATATTTGTAGCATATTCCATACCGCCTTTTTCGTGCACAAAATTCACGATAGTCTCAATTTCATCATTGTCTTTGTTACGCTTTCGCATGAGGTAACGAATTTTTGTACGTTCAACCAATGATGCGTTATCAAGTGCTTTAATAAGCGGCAGTGTTACTTTGCGCTCTTTGATATCGTTGCGCTTGGGCTTGCCAATATCATCAACTCCATAATCAAAGAGGTCGTCTTTAATTTGAAAAGCAACACCTACTGCCATGCCTATGTCATACATTTTCTGATGCATTTCAGGGTCATCGCTCGTTGAAATAGCACCGCACTCACAACACGAGGCAATAAGGCTGGCGGTCTTCTCAGAGATAACTTTAAAATAATATTCTTCATCCATGTTAAAGAGGCGGGCTGCTTTAAACTGGCGCAGTTCGCCTTCACTCATGCTTTTGACCGCTTTAGACAATACTTTTAACAGCTTGAACTCGTCATCTTCAAGAGCAATAAGCAGACCGTTTGAGAGCAGAAAGTCACCCAGCAAAACGCTGGCCTTATTTTTCCACACTTTGTTAATACTTAGAAAACCGCGACGAATATTAGACTCATCGACTACATCATCATGGATAAGTGTAGCAGTATGCAACAGCTCAATCATAGTGGCAGCAACGTAGCTTCGTTTGGTAACATCACCAAACAGACGAGCTGACATAAATACGAGGGTAGGCCGAATTTCTTTACCCTTCTGCCGAAGAAGATATTGCACAATTTTGTCGAGTAAAAAGACATCAGTGCGCAGGGCTTCTTTATAAAACGAACGAAACTCTTTTAGGTTAGGTCCAACCGGGTCGGTAATTTCCCTAAGAGTTTTGTTGTTCTTGCGTTTAGGTTTTGTAGCTTCTTTCAGCTGCGTTTCAATCATGGAATGTTACATCGCTTTTATTTGAACCGATAAAATAATATATAATTTGCAAAGATTAGAGCGTGAGTTTCACAACAATTTGCAGTAATAATTTAAAGTATGCATAAAGATCAGAAGGTCTTAATTATTGGATATGTTTGGCCTGAACCCGACTCCTCAGCAGCTGGAACCCGTATGATGCAGCTTATATCAATATCCAGGGATCAAGGTTGGCAGGTTACATTTGCTACAGCAGCAGCGGATAGCGAGCATAGAGCTGATTTACAAGAGTGGGGCGTCGAGAGTATTTCAGTGGAAATTAACAGCTCGAATTTTGATGAATTTCTCAAAGATCTGTGCCCGGACATTGTTGTGTTTGATCGTTTTGTAACCGAAGAACAGCTTGGATGGCGGGTGGCGCAGCATTGTCCCAATGCACTGCGCATCTTGGATACTGAAGATCTGCACTGTCTTCGTCGTACTCGAGGCAAAGCACTTAAAGAAAACCGAAACTTTGATGAGAAGGAGCTGTTAAATGAAGAAGTAGCTAAACGAGAGATAGCAAGCATTTATAGGTGTGATATGGCGCTTATTATTTCCGAAGCAGAAATGGAGCTGTTACAGTCTATTTTTAACGTAAATACTGATTTATTGCATTATCTGCCTTTTTTGTTTGAAGAAATTGATGAAAAACAACGGTCAGAATGGACTTACTTTAGGGAAAGAAAAGATTTTGTGACGATTGGAAACTTTAGACACGAACCCAATATGGATGCGGTAAAATATCTCAAAAAGACTATATGGCCGCTCATAAGGAAAGAGCTGCCGGAAGCGGAACTTCACGTTTACGGATCTTATCCTACCAAAGAGGCAATGGATTTCCATAAGCCTGAAGAGGGCTTTTATTGTAAAGGGCAGGGCAGAAAGCGCTGAGAAAGTAGTAGGCAATGCACGAGTATTACTGGCCCCACTTAGGTTTGGTGCTGGAATTAAAGGCAAGCTTATTGAAGCTATGCAGTGTGGCACACCAAGTGTTACAACCACCATTGGAGCTGAAGGTATTAACGGAAAGATGGATTGGCCGGGAGCGATTGCAGATGATCCCCAAGCTTTCGCTGAGGCTGCTATACATATATTTTCAGATCAAACAGAGTGGGACAAAGCACAGCAGCAAGGAGCTGAAATTATCAACAAGCGTTTTTTGAGAAAACTTTTTGAGAATAAGCTGGTTAAACGTATTCAGAAAAGTAAAGAAGGGCTTTCTGCCCATCGCCGGCAGAACTTTATCGGGCAAATGCTTCTTCATCACACAATGAGAAGCACAGAGTTTATGTCACGTTGGATTGAGGAGAAGAACAAATGAATAGAACGCAGATGACGCTGATTGAACGGATATCAACGGGAACTACATTTAATACCTGTGCAAATCTGTCTGATCCGTGTTCCATTATCCTAAGCTAAAACGGAAGTTCGTCATCCACATCAAAAATTTCTTCGCTGGGGCTTTTGCCTTTCTTTTTACTTTCGCCGCCATTTTTACCCGGCATGGAAGAAGCTTCCCGTTCAGATCCTGACCCTTTCTCTATCTTCCAGGCTTTTACATCGGTATACCAGTTGCCTTTATATTCGCGACTTTGAATATCAATATGAGCTACAATTTCGTCACCCTTTTGTACATTGGCTTTATCAATATTATCGCCCCACTGAGTTATACAAATTTGCTTGGGGTATTCCCCGGATGTTTTGAGGATGAAATCGCGTTTGCGCCATGGCCCATTTTTGCCTTCTCCTGATTGTTCTTCCAGAATTTGATCAACCGTTCCTTTAATTGCTAAGTCCATATAAAATTGAGTATCATACTTTTTGAATTAAACTTTAAGATAATAAAGCTAAAGATAAATTGAGAGTAAAAACTGTAGGCGATAGAGATCGGTTCAAATTTTTACACTCGGCTCATTTCTCGTACTTTTGTTTTTCTAAATAATAGATTTTAAGATTGCAGCATGATTCATATAGATTGTTCAGACATAAAAAAAAGGTTGAGTGATTCTGAGTTCCAGAAAGCTTGGTCAAAGGCCGAAGATAGTTTTTTAAAAATTCAGAAGGGCACCGGTGACGGTTCTGAATGGCTTGGCTGGAGAAAGATTCTGGCCGATCCCAATGATGCCATGCTCGAACAGCTGGACAGTTTGGCAACCCGAATTCGGGCTGAGGCCGATGTTTTTATTGTTTGTGGTATAGGTGGTTCTTATCTGGGAGCACGGGCAGTTATCGAAGCGCTGACTTCTTTCTTTGATTCTGAATCAGGTCCGGAAATCATTTTCTGTGGCCACCATTTAAGCGGTCAGTACTTAAAGGAACTTGTTGAGTATTTAGAAAAATCAAATAAAGAAGGGGAAACTAAGAGCGTTTATTTAAATGTGATTTCAAAATCCGGAACTACACTGGAGACGGCCCTTTCTTTTCGAGTACTCAGACAATGGATGGTTAATCAATTTCCTGAAGATGTTAATGACAGAATCATTTGCACCACAAGTCCTGAGGGTGGAGCTTTGAATGAATTGGTTAAAGCAAATGGTTACTCGAAGTTTGAGATCCCTGAAGATGTGGGTGGACGCTTCTCCGTACTTACTCCTGTTGGATTATTGCCTGTTGCTGTTGCCGGCATTGATATCCGTACATTATTTTATGAAGCTGTCTCAGCTTTTGAGAAACTGGAAGATAATCCTGATTCATTGCTTGAGTACGCCGCATGCAAATTCGCCCTGCACGAAAAGGGAATATCGATGGATATTATTACTTCTTTTGAACCACAGTTAAATTTTTTAATGAAATGGCTACAACAGCTATTGGGAGAAAGCGAAGGCAAAGAAGGAAAAGGGATGTTCCCGGCTGTAGCAGGATACTCCACTGATTTGCACAGTATTGGTCAGTTTGTACAGGATGGTCCCAGGAATATGATGGAAACGTTTATCCAGGTTAGGAAAACAAATGAACGAGTAACTGTTCCCGGTTCTGATGAAAATCATGATGGACTGGACTATTTGTTCGGCAAAAGATTTGATGAGATTAATACAAAAGCTTTTGAAGGAACGCTCCGGGCACACCGAGAGGGTGAAGTTCCCACAGTTGTGGTTTTATTGGATGAATTGAACGCGCAGCATGTCGGCGAATTTCTTTACTTTTACGAATTGATGACGGCCGTGTATTGCTATTGTCTGGAAGTTAATCCATTTAACCAGCCGGGCGTTGAGGGTTATAAAAAAGAAATGTATAACTTATTGGGAAAATAGATTAAAAAGGATGAGTGAAGAGAACAAAAAATTTATAGCGGTTGCGGGAAATATAGGTGCGGGAAAATCATCGCTTACAGATTTACTGGCTAGCCATTTTGGATGGGAAGCTTTTTATGAATCTGTAGATGATAATCCATATTTATCTGACTTCTATGATGATATGCGCCGCTGGAGCTTTAACCTGCAGATCTATTTTTTGTCAAGCCGATTTCGCCATCAGAAAGATATGCTTGAAGGCGCAGGGAGCGTGATCCAGGACCGTACTATTTATGAGGATGTAGAGATCTTTGCCAAAAACCTGCATAAGATGGGCTTGATGAGTGACCGCGATTTTAAGAACTACGAGGCACTGTTTCAGGAAATGACCCAGTATCTTAAACCGCCCGACCTTCTTGTTTATCTTCGTGCGCAGGTACCCACGCTTGTCAAACAAATTCAGCAGCGGGGCAGAGATTATGAAAACACCATACGTATAGAATACCTGGAAAAGCTGAACCGTTTATATGAAGACTGGATTGATCGTTATCCCCATGAAAAGCTGATTATTGACACTGATGACCTTGATTTTGTGAATAGTCAGGAGGATTTGGGACGCGTTATTGAACTTATTGAACAGCGAATGTTTGGCCTGTTTAATTGATTGCAGATCAATCCAATAATTCATAACTTTGCAGGCTGTTGATATTATGTCAAAGTTAGAATTTTATATTGTTGAAATACCGGAAGGCGAAAGCAGCCAAACGCTTGCTTTAGAGCCCGAGGACCTTGATTTGTCACCCTATACTTTTAAGGGTGGGAAGATAGATCTGGAATTCTATCGTACGATACACTTTATTCGTGTAAACTTTACAGTACACTCCGATGTTGAGTTGCAGTGCGATCGATCACTCGATCATTTTGATTATCCTATTGATACTGATTATGAAGTGTTATTTAAGGTGGATGTCAAAGAAGAATCGGAGGACGAAGATGGTGCAGTGCGGCGGTTTAATTTCTCTTCCAATACATTTAATATTGAAGATGAGGTTCGCGATACCGTCATGTTGCATATACCAATGCAGAAAATCCATCCGCGGTATTTAGACGAAGATGGTAATATCAAAGAATTTGATACTAAAAAATTTGGTGATATTCCTGACGAAGATGAAGAAGAAATTGTAGATTCTCGATGGGAAGATCTCAAAAAACTTAAGAATTAACAGAAACTATTACTGATATTTAAATGGCACATCCAAAGCGTAAAACTTCAAAATCACGCAAAAATAAACGACGTTCTCACCATGGTCTGGAAGATCCTACTTTGGCAGAATGTTCGAACTGCGGTGCTTATCATCGCTATCATCACGTGTGTACAGAGTGCGGCTTTTACAGAGGTCGCCAGATTATCAACGTGAAAAACTAACCGTAGCTAAATCATTTTTTTATGATTATTGCCGTTGATGCAGTAGGTGGCGACCATTATCCTGAAAGTCCAGTAAAAGGAGCTATAGAAGCAACACAAGAACTGAATGACTTGAATGTTATTCTGCTTGGCCCTGAAGACATGATCAAGCGGGAGCTGGATTCACATGAACATGATACAGAACGCGTTCATGTGCAGCATGCGCCTCAAATCGTTGACATGGATGAATCACCCTCAAAAGCCGTTAAGACAAAGCGAGAGTCTTCTATTGCAGTTGGCTTGGGAATGCAAAAAGCCGGCAAATGCGAAGGCTTTGTAAGTACAGGTAATACAGGTGCTTTGCTGGCTGCTTCGACACTGATACTGGGTAAACTAGAAGGAGTGCATCGTCCAACAATTGCGGCAACCTATCCAACAGTAAAAGGATTTCGCTTGTTGGTAGATGCCGGAGCTAATCTGGAAATGCGTCCCGAAATGTATATACAGTTTGCCCAAATGGCTTCTATTTATGTTGAGCAGGTAATGGGCGTTGAGAACCCTAAAGTTGGACTCCTGAACGTTGGAGAAGAGGAAGAAAAAGGCACCGATGAAGTGAAGCAAGCCTTTAAGGATCTTCAATCACTGGATAATTTTGTTGGGAACCTGGAGGGACGAGATATACTTCCGGCAAAAGCAGATGTATTTGTCTGTGATGGATTTGTGGGTAATCTTTTATTGAAACTTGGCGAATCTATTCCCGAGAACCTGGAACAATTTATTGGGCTGGGTATTCAAAAGTTAGACCTCAACAAAGAACAAGCAGAACAGGTGAAGAAGGTGTTACGTGTTTCTCTTGCTCAATTTAATTATGAGACAGTAGGTGGTGTGCCTTTTCTTGGAGTAGATGGCGTGAGCATGGTGGGACACGGCGGCAGCTCTCCGCGAGCAGTTAAAAATATGATTCTGAATGCCGTAAAATGTGTTGAACATAACGTCAATGATAAAATTGTAGCATCTCTTAAATAATTAATCATTTACATGTCGGAAATTAAACGCGCAAAGATAACTGCAGTTGGACATTATTTGCCCGAACACAGGCTTACCAACAAAGATCTGGAAGAATTGGTTGAAACCAATGACGAATGGATTGTAAGTCGGACAGGCATTAAAGAACGCCGTATTTTAAAAGACCAAGATAAGGCTACTTGTTATATGAGTACCCGGGCGGCTGAAGAAGCTTTGGCCCAAAGAGGTATTTCTGCTGAAGAGATTGATGTGATTATTGTAGCTACGGTAACGCCTGACTACCTTTTCCCGGCCACAGCCTGTTTGGTTCAAGAAAAAATTGGGGCTAAAAATGCCTATGGATTTGATCTTTCTGCGGCATGTTCAGGATTTTTATTTGCCCTGTCCACCGGCTCGAATTTTATAGCATCCGGCAATGCTGAGAAAGTCTTGGTAATTGGTTCCGATAAAATGAGTTCTATTGTTGATTATACCGATCGATCAACCTGTATTTTATTTGGTGACGGAGCCGGTGCGGTGCTTTTGGAAGCCTCTGATGATGAAACAGGTATTATCGATTATATTAATTACACCGATGGAGATACAGATAAT
The DNA here is from genome assembly GCA_034521755.1 of Balneolaceae bacterium. GTDB lineage: Bacteria > Bacteroidota > Rhodothermia > Balneolales > Balneolaceae > JAXHMB01. Next base: position 166,463 of record JAXHMB010000003.1, on the reverse strand, counting down.
GCCCTATTCCAACATGCCGGTGGCAGTTTAAATCCGGCTACGGTAGAAACCGTAAAGAATAAGCAACATTTTGTAAAGCAAGATGGCCGTACTGTATTTAAAAAGGCCACCGTTGGTATGGCCGATGTTTCTGTAGAGATTATGGAAAAGAATAATCTTGCACCCGAAGATATTGCATGGCTGGTTCCACATCAGGCCAACAAGCGTATTATTGATGCGACAGCTAATCGCGCAGGACTTACCGGAGACCAGGTAATGATTAACATCGACAAGTATGGAAATACAACTTCGGCTACGATTCCGCTTTGCCTGCATGATTGGAAAGACAAGCTAAAACATGGTGATAATCTGATTCTTGCTGCATTTGGCGGAGGATATACCTGGGGTGCTATCTATCTGAAATGGGGGATTAAATAATGAAGACAGCTGTTTTATTTCCCGGACAGGGTTCACAATTTGTAGGAATGGGGAAAGAACATTACGACTCTAATGCTACATTTGCAGAGCTTGTTGATCAGGCTAATGAAATATTGGGGATTGACCTAAAGAGTATCATGTTTGAAGGGCCCATGGAAACTCTCAAACAAACTGAGTATACGCAGCCTGCTATTTTCTTGCATTCCATTGCCCTTTTTAAGACCCTTGATTTAGCTCCTAATATGGTAGCCGGACATAGTCTCGGCGAATTTTCAGCATTAGTTGCTTGTGAAGCTGTATCATTTGAAGATGCTCTCAAAATTGTACGAAAGCGGGGAGAGTTGATGCAAAAAGCCGGGGAAGAAAATCCCGGTACCATGGCTGCTGTTATTGGTATGGACGATGAAGTGGTAGAACAAGTATGTGAAAGAGCTACCAAAGAAACTGGAAAAGAAGTGATTGCTGCGAACTATAATTGTCCGGGCCAACTGGTAATTTCCGGCGATGTTGATGCTGTTGAGAAAGCTGTAGAGCTGGCTAAAGAAGAAGGATGTCGGTTAGCTAAAGTATTACCTGTGAGTGGTGCTTTTCACTCTTCACTAATGCAGCCGGCTTATGATGGACTTAAACAAGAGTTGGAAAGTCTTGATGTTTCAAAGCCAAGTTGCCCGATTTACAGCAATTATACTGCAGAGCCAACTATTGACCCTCAAGAGATCAAGTCAAATGTTCTGGATCAGTTGCTAAATCCAGTTCGGTGGACACAAACGCTTCAGAATATGAGTAAAAATGGGGCTGAAAGTTTTGTTGAAGTAGGTCCCGGAAAAGTACTGCAGGGCTTGGTGAAAAGAACGTTAAATGATGTAGAAATCAACGGATACCAATAAGATTATGGGATTATCATTAGAAAATAAGAATGCACTGGTTACCGGCGGAAGTCGCGGAATTGGTAAAGCTATTGCACTGAAGCTGGCTGAGTATGGCGCCAATGTTGTTGTAACCTATTCCAGTTCAGCTGATGCTGCTAATGAAGTTAAAGCTGAAATTGAAGGCATAGGACGCAAAGCCAAAGCCGTTCAGGCTGATGCCGTCAATCTGGAAAAAGCTGAAGAACTCATTCAAAGTATTGTTGACGAATGGGGATCACTGGATATTTTGGTTAACAATGCAGGTATCACCCGCGATAATCTGATTCTTCGCATGAGTGAAGAGCAATGGGACCAGGTAATAGAAACAAATTTGAAGAGTGTGTTCAACTATAGCAAGGCTGCAGCTAAGCCTATGATGCGCAATCGTGGAGGCTCTATAATCAATATAGGTTCGGTAGTGGGCATCAGTGGCAATGGTGGGCAGAGTAATTATGCCGCCTCTAAAGCCGGTATTATCGGTTTTACCAAATCTTATGCTAAAGAACTCGCTTCAAGAAATATTCGAGCTAATGTAATTGCTCCGGGTTATATTTTAACTGATATGACCGGCGATCTCGATGAAAAGGTATTAGAAACAATTAAAGCAGAAACGCCTTTGGGACGTGCCGGTGATGTTGAAGAAGTTGCAGAAGCAGTCGCATTTTTAGCTTCCGACATGAGTAAATATATTACCGGAGAAGTACTTCGGGTAGATGGCGGGATGGCCATGTAATTAGGTAATAAAACTGCTGGCCATGCATTCTATTAAGAAGTGTATTTTTAAGCTAAGAAATTGTATTTTCAGCCCATGCTAAAACTTTGATGGGCAAATTGTTCATTAACACATAACTTAAATCGATTAAAACGTAATTATTATGTCACAAGACGTTGAGTCAAAAGTAAAATCAATTATCGTTGACAAATTAGGAGTTGACGAATCAGAAGTAGTAGCAGAAGCCAACTTCACCAACGACCTTGGTGCAGATTCTCTGGATACTGTGGAACTGATTATGGAATTTGAAAAAGAATTCGATATCAGTATTCCTGACGAAGATGCCGAGAATATTGCTACTGTTGGAAACGCTATTGAGTATCTTGAAGGTAAAACATCGTAACAAACGATAATACGTTAATCTTTTAGCATGTCTGAACGCAGAGTAGTAGTAACCGGAATTGGTGCTTTAACACCCATTGGGAAAACAGCACCTGAATTCTGGAATGGATTGATTTCAGGAAAAAGCGGTGCTCGTGATATTGAGCATTTTGACACCACCGACTTTCCTACCAAATTTGCAGCACAGATTGATGGCTACGACGAGCTCGACTATTTCGATAGAAAAGAAGCTCGTCGCATGGACAAGGTTTGTCAATACGCCATGATTGCTTCGGAAGAAGCAATTGAGGATAGTGACATAGATCTTGAAGCTATCGACAAAAACGAAGTTGCTGTAATTGTTGGTACAGGAATAGGAGGGATGGTGACATTCTACGATCAATCTATTGCTTTTCATGAGCATGGTCCAAGAGGAGTTTCTCCTTTCTTTATTCCTAAGCTCATCCCGGATATGCTTGCGGGACAAATTTCCATTAAGTGGGGATTTAAAGGCCCGAATTTCTGTGCCGTTTCTGCGTGTGCCACAGGATCACATAACATTGGTTTAGCTTACGATGCTATTAAAAACGGTCAGTGTGAAATGGCCGTAACCGGTGGCTCTGAAGCCCCGGTATCACGTATTGGCGTTGCTGGCTTTAACTCTATGCGAGCGATGTCAACCCGCAATGATTCACCGGAGACAGCCTCACGGCCTTTTGATAAGACTCGTGACGGTTTTGTGCTTGGTGAAGGTGCCGGTATTTTCTTCCTTGAAGAAATGGAACACGCTGTCAATCGTGGTGCGCGTATTTACGGAGAAATCGGAGGCTATGGTTTCTCTGCTGATGCTCATCATATCACGGCCCCTGATCCTGATGGTGAAGGAGTGATTCTTGCGATGAACCGCGCGCTTGAGGCAGCTGGAATAGAAACAACCGATGTAGAGCATATCAACATGCATGGTACTTCTACTCCACTCGGCGACATTGCTGAGACCAATTCTATTAAAAAGGTGTTTGGTGATCATGCTTACGATATGAACCTCAACTCTACGAAGTCTATGACCGGACATTCGCTTGGAGCTGCAGGTGCGATTGAATCATTGGCCACACTGCTGGCTATTTATCATGGCACGGTACCGCCAACGATTAATCTCAATGAGCCAGATCCTGAGTGCGACTTGAACTATACGTCTAATGAGGCTGTTGTTCGGGATATTAGCTACGCAATCAACAATGCGTTTGGTTTTGGCGGACACAATTCGTCACTGGTGTTGAAGAAGTTTGAAGAGTAACCCCGTGTTTGAACGACTTCGGTCATATTTTTCTTCACAAAAATCTTCGATTCCAACCGAACACAAAGAAAGACTAAAGAAACTTGAAAGGATTATCGACACTGATGTTGATGATCCTTTTTTGTTTATACGTGCCCTCCGACATCGTTCTATTCTAGCTGATGACAGCTTTATTTCTACTGATTCTTACGAGCGGCTGGAATTTTTGGGTGATGCCGTACTTGATCTCATAGTTACAGAAGTCATTTTTGACCAGTTCCCGGATGAAAATGAAGGTTTTCTAACCAAGCTGCGTGCCAAGCTGGTAAAGGGTGATGCACTGGCTGAATATGCCCGAGAGCTTGAATTAAGTGATCTGTTGGTGATAGGAGAGCGGGCACAAGGTCAAGGTATTGAATTTTCCAAGAGCGTGTTAGCAGACGTTTTTGAAGCCCTAATCGGTGCTATGTATATAGATCGGGGATATAAACACACATCTCATTTTGTGAACGGGGTAATTGAGCAGTATGTCGATTTTGAAAGTGTGATTGATACACTTGATAATTATAAAAGCATGCTGTTGGAACATGCCCAAGCCAACAAGATGGAAATTCCTACCTATGAAGTAATTTCAGAAAGTGGACCTGGCCACGACAAAACATTTGAAGTTCGTGTTTTGGTAGATAATAAAGAAATGGGGCAGGGCAGTGGTAAAAGTAAAAAATCTGCTGAACAGCGAGCAGCACGAGTGGCGTTGAAAAGATTTAAGAATAACTCTTAAAAAGGTGCTTCTCCGTCTCCATCCTCATCACCGCCGGGATTATGTCCCATGGGAGCGGGACCAGAATTACTATTTGAAGATTCATTTTCTTGGTTTACATCATCAAAGGGCTGTGGTTTTGCAGTTGTTAAGTTTTCAAAACGGGCATAGTCTTCCACAAAATAGAGCCGTTTGGTACCTACCGGCCCGTTACGTTGTTTGCCTACAATAATTTCTGCCAATCCTGAAGTTGATTCTCCTTCGGGTGTGGTAGTTATACCATAGTACTCCGGACGGTAGAGGAAACAAACCACATCGGCATCCTGTTCAATAGATCCTGATTCACGAAGGTCACTCAACTGGGGACGCTTATCACCGCCGCGTGTTTCTACGGCACGGCTCAGCTGAGATAGTGCAATGACCGGAACGCGCAGATCTTTAGCCAGTCCTTTAAGCCCACGGGAAATGCTGGCAATTTCCTGTTCACGGTTCCCGGCATCGTTGCCTGAACCCGTCATCAATTGCAGATAGTCAACAACTACCATGCCTATATCATGTTCACTCTTTAAACGCCGGGCTTTGGTACGTAGCTCCATAATGCTAAGTCCCGGTGTATCATCAATAAAAATATCGGCGGTAAACAGGCGACCTGCAGCGTCAATCAACCGTTTAAACTCATCGTCCTTTAACCGACCGGAACGTGCGGCCTGTGCGTTAATACGTCCTTCCATAGTCAGCAGACGCTGTACTAACGACTGATCAGACATTTCAAGGCTAAAAATAGCTACTTTTGTTCGTTTTTTGGGATCTTGATGGAGTGCTGCATTTCGAGCAGTCGTCAACACAAAAGCCGTTTTACCCATTGAAGGGCGAGCTGCAATTACAATCATATCTCCATCTTGCCAGCCGGCGGTAAGCTCATCTATTGCTAATCCGGTAGGTACGCCAGTAATGCCGCCTTCCTTACCACGCATATCTTCGAGATAGGAGAGGGTATCTTTAAGCACATCGCCAATTGGTTTTGCTTGCTTGCGATGTTTGGCATTGGCTAAATCAAAAACTTTTTGTTCTGCCCGGTCCAGAACATCATAAGGATCGGTAGAGCTGTCGTAGGATTCCTGAATAATTTCAGAACAGCTGAGTATTAGATTTCTTTTTGTGGCTTTTTCAGCAATAATTTGAGCGTGGTAGTCAATATTTGCAGCCGAGCTTACGGATCTTGTCAGCTCTGAAAGATATCCCGCACCCCCGCAAGTTTCGAGAAGCCCTTTGTCCCGCAGTTCATTTTCAACAGTAAGCAAATCGAGGGGATTGTCACGCTCATACAGGTCATGAAGCACGTCAAAAATATGACGGTGTGAAGGTTTATAAAAGTCATTACCGGAGAGCATTTGCAGGGCAACAGTAGCAGCTTCGTGTTCAATGAGCATGGCACCGAGCACAGCTTCTTCCACTTCAGTGGCCTGTGGCGGAATACGCCCTTCCTGTTCCAAAATCTTTGAATCCTTCCTATTATAGTTGCCGTTTTGTGCTGCCATTTTAGATGCTAAATCTCAATTAATTTGTCGTCCCGATGATTCAAGAAAAGGAGGCACCTTCACCTAAATTTCAATTTTTTGAATGAATTTACAGTATAATAAATGCTTGGCTTTTAATGAAAAAGAAAATCAGTTTGAAGTACACAATTTTCAAGATCAGGGCTTACAACCCAACTCATCATACCGCTCGCGGAGTAGTTGCACATCTTCCCATGTAGGACGTTTCCATTTTGCATGACGTAGCAGGGCGGCGGGATGATAGGTTGCCATTAATTGGTATTTGCCCCGAAAAGTATGAAAAGTGCCACGCATACTGCTGAGCGAATTGTCATTTTCGAGTAATGTTTGAGCAGAAACTTTGCCGAGACTCAAAATTAGCTTTGGTTCAACCAGTTCAATTTGCTTTAATAAAAAAGGCAGACTTTTTTGGCGCTCTTCAGGAAGTGGGTTTCTATTGTTAGGCGGACGATGCTTCAAAATATTAGCGATATACACATCGCTCCGGTCAAAGTTGATAGCGGCCAGAATTTTATTGAGCAGCTGTCCTGCTGCTCCCACAAAAGGTTCTTTTTGTTTGTCCTCTTCAGCTCCCGGAGCTTCGCCAATAAGCATAAGGTCGGCGTTGGGATTACCTACCCCAAATACAAGATTGGTATCCGGAAGATCCGTTTTAAGTACATCTGCTTTTTTACACAGTTCATTTAACTCTTCAAGCGTGTTACACTTGCCGATTTTGTAATAGATTTCTCTGCTCTCATCACCTTGGTCAAATAATGCCTCCTGCGCTTCAAATCCATTCATGTCGGTAGGGGTTGATTGAGATTCTTGCGTGGATGGTTCTTTAATGGAAGAAGTATCAGATTGCTGTTCTTCAGACCCGTAAATTGTTTCTTCTTTTTGAGGGGGGCTAAAAGAAAAATCGCCGTAAAGTTCGCGTTCTTTCTTTATGAACTTTAAAATTTCATGGATCAGTTCTTCCGGCGATCTGTTGCTCATATTTTTACCCCACGAGTTCTGCAATAACTTGTTCTTCCTGTTGTGCCTGTTTTGTTAAAGTGCCAATCAGATAATCACCCTTTGCTCGTTCGCCCAATTTAACAGGAAGAATTTTGTTTTCATATTGAGGGTTGGCCGGAATACCCACCCGCACATAGTTGTTTGTCCAACCGTACATGATGCCGTTATCTTTGGGTTCTTCAAATAATACGGGACGAACTTCTCCGGTGTATTGGGTATCAAATTGATAACGTTTTTTCTTGGAAAGCCTGCGAAGTTTATGGGTACGATCTTTACGAACACTATCTTGTACTTCCGGTTCAATATTTAGAGCGTGGGTGTTTGGTCGTTCTGAATAGGTAAATACATGCAGATAGGAAACAGGCAGGTTGTCTATAAAATCAAAAGATTCCTGGAAGAGTTCATCTGTTTCTCCCGGGTGGCCGGTGATTACATCAACGCCTATAGCAGCATCGGGCATCAGTTCTCGGATAAGCTCCACACGTTGACGGTAAAGATCAGACTGATAACGCCGACGCATTAACCCAAGCATTTTATCACTTCCGCTTTGCAGGGGCATGTGAAAGTGTGGCTGAATCTTGTTGGACTCAGCTGAAAACCGAATAATATCTTCATGCATTAAGTTGGGCTCAACAGAAGAAAAACGAATGCGTTTCAGTCCGTCAACTTGATCCAATTTTTGGATGAGCATAAAAAAATCTTCATCGGTGCCGCGCCCAAAATCTCCTGCGTTTACACCGGTAACGACAATTTCTTTAAATCCATCCTGAACGAGATGTTTAGCATTCTTAATAACTGTGCTTATTTCCGGACTTCGGCTTTTACCACGTGCCAATGGGATAGTACAAAATGAGCAGTTATAGCTACAGCCATCCTGCACTTTGAGAAAGGCTCGGGTTCGGTCATCGGCAGAAAAAGCGTTATGAAAATCTACTGTTTCGTTGACATCAGAGTTATAGACAACAGGCTCATTGCGCTTTTCAAAAGTATCAAAAATATCAAGCAGATTGAATTTGTTTTTAGCTCCAAGGACCGTATCTACCCCATCAATTTCTGCAATTTCATTGGGTTCCAGCTGGGCGTAACAACCTACAACTGCAACAAAAGCTTCCGGGTTTTTGCGTAGCGCCTGACGTACCGTTTTTCGGCAGGTACTGTTGGCACTTTGGGTTACTGAACAGGTGTTGATGACATAGATATCTGCTTCATTATCAAAATCAGTTATTTGATAACCCTCTTTTTCAAAGTCTCGTTGTATGGTAAGAGTCTCAGAATAATTGAGCTTGCAGCCCAGTGTTGTAAGTGCAACACGTTTCATAATAGTTCTATCAGCATACTGGTCATTTAATGATAGATGCTAAAGAGTGAAGAAAAGAGAACACGCAAGTTAGACAAAGGATAACTATGCTGAAGCTTTAAGTAGATAAGATCCGTGTAGATCGCAATGAATATTAGCCTATAACCATAGTGTGCCAGAAATAAACAATGACAGCCAGTGCTATGAAGTTGAAAATGCTGATAGGCAGCATGCGTTTCCAACCAAGCTTCATTACCTGGTTGTATTTAAATCTGGGAATAGTCCAACGAACCCAGATGTAAACAAAGACCCAGAAAAGAGTTTTAGCAGTAAAGACGCCTACGTCCAGCACAGCCTTCCATGTAGTGCTCATTTCAGGCAGCCAGTATCCGGCAAAGGGCAGGTGGTAGCTTCCAAAGAAAAAAGTTGTGATAAGCATACTGCCAATAACAACGTGCATGTATTCAGCCAGAAAAAACATTCCAAACTTCATAGAGCTGTATTCGGTATGAAATCCACCTACCAATTCCTGTTCAGCCTCCACAAGATCAAATGGTGTGCGGTTGGCTTCGGCAAAAGCTGCTACAATAAAAATGACGGCTGCTACAGGATTCCGGAAAATATTCCACCAAAATTCTTGAGAACTTGCAATATCCAACATGCTCAACGATGATGCAAAGAGTACACAAGAGGCAATAGCCATGCCCATAGGCAATTCATAGCTAATCATTTGGGCGGCGGCTCTCAATCCCCCCAGAAGCGAATACTTACTGTTTGAGGCCCACCCGGCAAGGGTTACACCATATACTCCAAGCGAAGTCATAGCCAAAAGATAAAGTACCCCGGCATTGATGTCAGTTGCATACAAGCCATCCCCAAAAGGTATTACGGCGACTGTCATCAGAGCCGTAATTACGGGTATCATGGGAGCAATGGCATGAATAGTCTTGAAGCCTTTACTGGGAGTTACATCTTCTTTTAGAATCAGTTTTAGAACATCCGCAATAGGCTGAAGTAGTCCCAGTGGACCAACGCGATTGGGACCCACTCGATTTTGAATAAAAGCGGCAATACGGCGCTCTGCATATACAGTAAGTGCAGCAGAGTTGAGCATCATAAATGCTGCTGTTCCCAATACGATATATGAAGTAGTTGTTACAGGCTCCATGTAATTCTCAAATAAAAATTATGTTAGTCTTGCTTTATTTCAGTTTGTTGAAGAGGGAGTTGTATCCCGTTTTCCTGATCCATCCGTTCAAAGTTGATCCCTTCAAAAGGTTCTATTTGGCTGGCAATCTCAGTAATTATAGTTCTGGACTGTTCATATTTATAATCCAAGCCAAGCCGATCAGCCAACTTGCTCAAAAACTCCCAAACCGGTAGGCAGTCGACCTTATTTTCTTCAGTCACCCAGTTGTCAAAATTAGTTCCATAACGATCGAGGCGACCTTCAGACATTTCCAGGTTAAGTCTTCGATTTTCATACTTGGTTTCTTTTGCCGGGAAAGATCGTTGAATTCTCCCATCAACATTTACATAACTTGCAGCATGTTCTGCTACGCAAGTAATGGGTATTACCAAGTCTGAAGCTTTTGCTGTTTCAGTCTGGTTAGTTGCCAGTGAAATAACAAAAGGATTTTCCAGACTTGAAGTATCTATGACATCACGTCCTACTAAGTCATCAGAAAGAATAATTACTACTTTAGCATTACTTACAGCTGTGTTAAGTGAAGCTGCATCTGACTCATCCAAGTTCAGCAGGCGACAACCATTGGTATTCGGTGCCTGATCATCAGTGATAAGGAAATCATCGCCATATCCATCAATGATATGAGGGGTGAACTTGGCGTTTGATACTCCCAGGAGATTGAAAAACTTGTTAAAACTGTAATTTTCCTCTACTGAAGCATGAGGGCTGCCTATTACTACAATGTCATTAGAATCATGAGCTTCCAGAACCTCTGCAAAAGTTTCAATTGCATTGTTCCATGAAGTGTTGGATTGATTGTTGCCATCCAGTTTTATGGAAGGGCGGGATACACGGTTCTCATTAAACTTTGTGTAGGCTTCCCGGCCTTCGTCGGGCATCCAGTAACTATTTACTTCTTCATTTTGACGTGGCGTGATACGCAATACCTGATTATCCCTTGTCCACAGGTCAATATTACAGCCCTTGCCATTGGTGACATCAATGCTGGGCGTTTGATTCATTTCCCAGACACGAGCCTTAAATCTAAAATCGGTTGAAGTAAGAGCTCCAACAGGGCAGATGTCAACAGTATTCAGTGAATAAGGATCATCAAAAGGCTGGCTGGGTGCGGCAGCCGGATAATTTTTATCACCACGAGAAATAATAGTCAGCTGATGAGTTTCACTAATTTCCTCGGTAAATCGTACACAGCGGGTACAGTTAATGCATCGTTCAGCATCCAGCGTAACTCGTGGGCCGAGATCAATACGCTTGGGTTTGTGTACTTTCTTAACTTCAAATCGGCTGCCTTCGGGACCGTATTTATAAGTTTGAATTTGGAGCGGACATTCGCCGGCCTGATCGCAAATCGGGCAGTCAAGCGGATGATTAACAAGTATAAACTCAAGATTATCTTTCTGAGCGCGTTCCGCTTCGTCGGATGTCTCTTGTGTCTGGATGACCATCCCATCAGAAAGTTTTAGCGAACATGAAGTTTGCATTTTAGGGAACCATCGAATTTTGCGTTCACCATTTTCATCCAGCTCATATTCACCGGTCTCATCATCCTTCATATACTGTCCGGCTTTTACCATACACTGTCGGCAGTTGGCCGGAATAGACATTGATGGATGATAGCAGAAGAAAGGAACTTCTTTGCCCATATCCAGCATATACTGGAGGGCCATATGGTCTCCTTCAAATTCGTAACGTTCACCGTCAATAAATACTTCAGGCATATCTTCTTTAATTGTCAAATTGCAAATTACAAACAACAGATCTATTAAAATTATCTGTTATTCGTATTTGATTATTGGAATTTAGCTCATGCAACAGCATGCACTGATTTTTTACATTTTGCTTCAAATTCATCTCTGAATCTGTTGATGGTATGACGTACCGGCCAAGCGGCAGCATCAGCCAGAGCACAAATTGTGCGGCCCTCCATCTGTGTAGTGAGATCAAGCAATAGGTCTAGATCTTTGATTTCTCCTTCACCATTCTTAATTCGTAATAAAACTTTTTCCAGCCAGCCGGTTCCATCCCGGCAGGGTGTACATTGACCGCATGACTCATGATGATAAAAGTGAGAAATGCGCCACAGTACATCAACCATATCAGTATCCTCATCCATAACTACCATGCCGGCTGTTCCCATCATGGAACCTGCTTCACGCATAGAATCAGCATCCATAGTAACACCTTCAAGCTGGTCGGCCCGCAATACGGGGGTAGATGATCCTCCGGGTATCAAAGCTTTTAGTTTCTTATCTCCGCGAATGCCTCCTGCTACTTCATTAATCAAATCAAGCACGGGAACACCGGATGGCAATTCGTAGACACCGGGATTTTTAACATGCCCCGAAATACCGTAGAGTACAGGTCCTGGATGATTTTCAACTCCAATATCTTTGTACCATTGGGCTCCATTGTTAATGACTAAAGGCACATTGGCCAGTGTTTCAATGTTATTGATAGTAGTTGGACGACCCCACAATCCGTTTTGTGCAGGAAAGGGAGGCTTTGTGCGTGGATAACCGCGCTTACCTTCGAGAGATTCAAGCATGGCGGTTTCCTCACCACAAATATAGGCCCCGGCACCATAAGTAAGGTGCATATCAATATCTACGCCTTTGTCCAGTATGTTTTCGCCGAGATATCCCTTTTCGTAGGCATCATCAACTGCTTTTTGCAGCATATGGACCCAAGAAATATATTCACCGCGAATATATACATAAATGGTATCAACGCTCATGGCATATGCCGCAATAATTGCACCCTCTATAAAAAGGTGTGGATTGTATTCAAATATCTTTCGGTCTTTAAAAGTGCCGGGCTCTGATTCGTCACCATTGCATGCCAGATAACGGGGACCACCATCAGGCTTGGGCATGAAACTCCACTTGAGTCCTGCATTGAAACCGGCACCGCCGCGACCGCGAATATTGGCCTCCTTAACTTCATTGGTCACGTTCTCACGTGTCCAGGTATCATCCTTGGCATTTAGTATATCTCTTAAAGCTTTATACCCATCATTTTCTTGGTATACCTCAATATTCTCCAAATTTGGAATATCAGGAATAAGAAGCGGTTCGAAGTTTCTCCAGTCTTGAGCCATAATTACGATGCAGCTTGATTTCGTTTTTCCAGTTTGGGCATGGGATTTGATTCGAAGTCAGGCATCTTGCCTTCTTTCAAGTTTTTAATCAATTTATCAGCTTTTTCTTTAGTCAGGTTGTTCACATACACACCGTTTGTGAGCTGAAGCATTGGGGCATATCCACAAGCGCCCAGACATTCAACCTCTTGAATGCTGAACATGCCATCATCGGTTGTTTCGCCGGCTTTAATTCCAAGCTCATCTTCTAAATGGTGCAAAATTTCATAGCCTCCACAAAGCTGACAGCTTAGACAGGTGCAGACATCAAGCACAAATTTTCCCATCTCTTCTTTGTAATACTGGGTATAGAAAGAAGCTACACCATGAACATGAGAAGCAGGAAGTTCCAGTGTTTCTGCTACCAACTTTTGTACCGGCGGTTCTACATGACCATATTTGCGCTGAGCTACCCACAGTACTTGCAGTGTCGCCGCCTTTGCAGTAGGGAACTTCGCCCTGATCTGATCGATCTCTTTTATTTCTTCTTTAGTAAATGACAGTTCAGCCATTTTGTTTAGCTAATTTAATGTTCAATACTCAAAATTATTTATCTGCTTCACCCATTACCGGGTCAACACCACCGATAATTACAACGGTATCGGCTACCATTTCTCCATCCAGTATCCTTTCCAGCAGCTGTAGGTTATGGAAGGAGGGGGAGTTGATTTTCAATCGCCAGGGATGCCCGGTACCATCACTTTTAATATAATATCCCAGTTCACCCTTTGGGCCTTCAACAGCGTGGTAACTTTCGGCTCCTTCGGGTGGACAGATACCGGTATCGGTCATCATAAAGTCATGGATCATCCCCTCCATAGAGTAATATACCTCATCTTTAGAAGGGTATGCCTGCTTGGCATTGTCCGTTCGTACCGGCCCTTTTGGTAGCTTATCCAAACATTGGTTGATAATGCGGATGCTTTCCTGCATCTCTTCCATTCGTACATAATAGCGTGCGAGGTTGTCGCCTTCTAAACGAGTGGGTACTTCAAAATCTACCTGGTCGTATCGGGCATAGGGACTAACCTTTCGCATATCATAGGCATAACCGGAAGCACGCAGTGTTGGCCCCGTAGCCCCTAATTCGAGCGCATCTTCTGTCTTCAGGACGCCAACATCCTCGTTTCTGTCAATAAAAATCCTGTTGCGGTCTAAAAGCCCATGCCAGCCATCAAGTTCATCGGGGAAGTCGCTGACAAAGTCTTTAATCATTGCCATACAATCTTCCGTGAGGTCGTTAGCTACACCGCCAATTCTGGAATGCGAAATAGTGAAACGGTGTCCGCCAAAGTTGTCAAAAATATCATACAGTTTTTCGCGCTCACGGAATGTCCAAATAAAGAAAGAAACAGCGCCGGCATCCATCACCATAGTACCCAGCCACAGAAGGTGCGAAGAAATACGGGCCAGCTCACATCCAATCATACGGATGTAATGAGCACGTTCTGGTACTTCCACTTGTGCTATTTTTTCAACTGCTGTACACAGAGCTACATTATTGCTGTAAGGGGCAAGATAATCCATGCGGTCTGTATAGGGCATGAATTCTTGGTAGGTCTTATTTTCTGCAATTTTTTCGACACCTCGGTGAAGGTAGCCAACATCAACTTTTGTCTTTTCAATGACCTCACCATTAAGCTGAAGAATAAGGCGCAGTACGCCGTGTGTAGCAGGGTGCTGGGGACCCATGTTCAATATCATTTTGGTATTGAGCGGATCAGCATCTTCAATATCTTCAATGGTAGTATGTTTATCTTCAAGAGCTTGATAGATAGACTCCTGGTGCTCCTTAAAGAATGTAGGCGTTACCTTATTTATAATATCTTGACTCATACCTATTCGATGTCAGGGGTTGTATTTGGCAATTCAATGGAGCCCGGAATACCAAGAAGAGGAAACTCTTTGCGCATGGGAAGTATTCATAATCTTCCGGCATATAAATTCTGCGCATGTCGGGATGATCGGTAAAGGTGATGCCAAACATATCATAGACTTCCCGTTCGTACCAGTTGGCTGATTTCCAAACACCGGTAACTGATGCAACAGTTGGCTCATTTTCCTCGAGCTGCACTTTTACGAACAAACGAATTTGGTCTTTCAGCGAAGCCATGTTGTATATGACTTCAAACCTGTTTTCGGCTGTAAAATTATCAGCACCGAAGACATCAGCCAGATATATAAAATTCTGTTCCTCTTTTAGATAAGTGCAGATCTCAACAATAGCTGTTGGGTTAACCAATACAAAAGTATCGCCGGTTGACTGATACACATTCAGTACCTTTTCAGAGAAATTCTCTGTGAGCCCATCTATAACTTTTTGAAATTCTTTTGTAAGATCTAAGTCCATATTAGGTATCGAGCATTACGGAGTGTTCGGTTCGTACTTTGTCCTGAATTTTCATCAGTGCGTGCAGCAAAGCATCGGGGCGGGGAGGACATCCGGATACATATGCATCAACGGGCAGGAAATTATCACATCCCTGAACCACACCATAGCAGCGGTGCATGCCACCTGTTGAAGCACAAGCCCCCATAGCTATACACCATTTGGGATCAGGCATTTGGTCCCAGATTCTTCGAATGGCATGAGCCATTTTGTAATTAACCCATCCGGCTACAATCATAACATCAGCCTGACGAGGAGAGAAGCGCATTACTTCCGAGCCAAAGCGAGCTGCATCGTAGCGCGGTCCTGCAAAAGCCATCATTTCAATTGCGCAGCAAGCCAGCCCCATGGGCATTGGCCATGCAGCATTGGATCTAGCCCAATTGACCAGCGTATCAACTTTTGTAGTGAGATAACCTTCTCCTAGTGCACTTTCCAGACCCATAATTCTTGTGTTTAAGTATCTAAAATTTTGCGTTTAAGATCCCAGTCGAGCGTTCCTTTTTTAATGAGGTAAACCAACCCAACAAACAGTTCTAAAATAAATATAGTCATTGATACAAGCGTGCCGGGACCAAAATCCAAGTATTGTACTGCCCAGGGATATACAAATACGACTTCAAGATCAAAAACGATGAATGACATTGCTACCAAATAAAAACTGATGGAATATCTTTCCCGTGCTTCCCCAACTGGATCCATGCCACTTTCGTAAGGCATCAATTTATTTTTGTTGGGGCGGTAGGGACCAAGCACTCGGGAAAGTGCCATGAGCAGGGCAGCCAGTAGAATGGCTACACCTGCAAGAATCAAAATGGGTAAATAATTATTGAGCATTTTAAGGATCTTCGTGTCGTTCTGTTAGAGTCGAGAAATTAGCGTCAATTGCTAGCAATGTCAATGAAAATAAGGCAGAGAATATAGAATTTATCGTACACAAAACATATAAAGATTTAGGAGTGCTGTCTATTTAAATTGGATATAAACATTGCCCTTCTGTTGCAACGATTAACATGTTGAATGAATGAGGGCTCCAACGGCATATTCCTTTCGTAAATCGTTATACTTACTAACTGCCTGCTCGGTTTGGAGAATATGGTACGGAATATTTTTTTGTTCGAGCAGGGAAATGGTTTCATCAGATGTCTGAAGTCGTTCGTTAATACCTTTTGAAAGAATTAAAACCTGGGCGTTGTGGTCCAGAAGTTCTTGCACATCTGCAGGTAAAATGCCGGGCCGGTGATGGGTGCCTGTTTCATTCCAGTCCCATGCTCTGGAACCACCGGGATAAAGTTTGGCATCTTTATACGTTTTGCCGTCTGAGGTTTTTACTTCACCCCATTTCAAAGAAGATATGGCCGGAGATCGAGTTTTTTTCTTCATCATGATTCGCTTTATTGGAACGTTATACTACTAATACAATTTTTGGTATGTGAGCGTTTAAAAGATGCAGGTTTTAGTTTATGCCTAATACAAAAATTACTACCTTAGCAACTAACAAATTTGTACAAAAAAAGAAGGTTGACCATTGAGTAAGATTCAGATGGACATATTGGGGTTATCAACAAGTCCCAGCAGCGGTGGTGCATATGCACTTATATTAAATGAGATTGAAGGAAATAGAAGGCTTCCTATTATAATAGGTACTTTCGAGGCTCAAGCCATTGCCCTAGAGCTGGAGCATATCAAACCGCCCCGACCTATGACCCATGATCTTTTAAAGAATGTAATTCAGACATTTGGCGCTGATATCAATCAGATATTTATAAATGATCTGAGTGAAGGCACTTTTTTTGCACAAATTATTTATAGCAACAATGGAGAGCAGATGGAACAGGATGCTCGTCCAAGTGATGCTATAGCATTAGCCGTAAGGTTTGATGCTCCTATTTTTGTAGAAAGTAAAATTCTGGATGAGGCAGGTATCGTTTCAGAAGAACAAGCTGGCGAAGAAGGCATGTCCGGCAAAGCAGTGGCTGGTGATACAGAACCACCCGCAGAGATGTCGAAACTGGAAAAGCTTCAGAGTGAGTTACAGACTGCCATTGATACCGAAAACTATGAAAAGGCTGCCCGTTTACGGGATGAGATTCAAAAACTGAAAGGGTAACAGTTTGCTAATCAAAGACTTCTCATTTCAAGAACTGCCATTCTCTGACTTATTTAAAACCTATGTTTCTGATTTTGAGAAGCTGACAAGTTTCTATGAGACTAATCCTTTTTCAGAAACAGATATAGAGTCAAGGATTTCTTCTTTCGATTTTAGCAATGATCGCTCCACATCCATTAGCCTGCTTAGAAGAATTAATAAGACCTACAATGTTCATGAAGAAGCGCTCAAGAATCTGGACAGGCTAAAAGAAAAAGACGCCCTTGCCATTGTCACCGGACAACAGCTTGGAGTTTATAGCGGTCCATTGTACACCATATTGAAGACTATAAGCACTATTCACCTTGCGAATAAAATTGAAAAAAAGACCGGAAAGCCTGTGGTGCCCGTCTTTTGGCTCGCTGATGAAGATCATGACTATGAGGAAATTCGGTCCATAGCAGTTATCAATGGTGATAATCCACAGACCTTTTCTTTGCCTGCAAAAAATGGTGCGCTGCCTCCGGTTGCTGAGATGCAATATTCTTCTGCAATTAACAAGCTGAAAGAAGAAGTTAAAGAGGCACAGTTTAATACCGATTTCACGGATAAGCTCTGGGAAGTTTTGGATCGTAATTTTGCTGAGGGAAAGCGTTTTGATCATGCTTTTGGCGGCTTTATTGCTGATTTATTTTCCAAGCATGGATTAGTGATTGCCGGTAGTAATCACCCCGAAATAAAGCAAATGACCCGGGAATGTATGAAGTCGGCGATTGCACAAGCCGATAAAATTCGAACTGCTTTACAGGAACAGACTGACGCCATAAGCAAAAAGTTTTCGCAGCAGGTTACATTGTATGACTCTAATCTTTTTTACCTGGATGAGGATTCCGGCCGGGTCAAGATTTCAAGAAATGGGGACGGCTGGAAAACGGATTCAGGTCAAGAGTGGACTAGTGATGAACTGATTGCAGAAATTGATGAAACTCCGGAGCTTTTTTCTCCCAATGTATTTCTGCGTCCTGTTATGCAGGATCAGATGCTTCCTACACTCGGTTATGTCGCCGGACCCGGTGAGATCGCCTATTATGGACAGATGAAAACTTTTTATCATCAGTTTGATATGAAGATGCCTGTTATTTTTCCAAGGCTAAGTGCTACATTGATAGAACCTGCCATAGATCGGATAATGGGAGAAGTGCCTTTTGAAATGCAGGAGTTTGGACAGCGTATTGAAGATCTTGAATCACAATTTGTAGAGCGTACTGAGCAGACAGATATAGAAGCTGTTTTTGATTCATGGCAAGGTAATATCGAATCGGTGTCTGAAAAACCAATCTCAAATATTGCTCAGATTGATCCTACCTTAGAGGCAGCAGCAGAGAAAGCCCATCAAGTTTTTAGTAATGAATTAGACAAACTAAAAGGTAAAGTTTACCGGTCGGTTAAAGCACAGGAAGAAACGCAGCTTAAAAGGATAAGACGCATACAAAATCACCTGTTTCCCAACCGAACATTGCAAGAGCGAACGATTTCGGGCATTTATTTTATGAATAAATATGGCAATGACATTTGGGACCGTGTGCTTGATAGCCTGGACTCTGAAGATGACTTTGCGAATCATAAACTAATTTATCTGTAATTTGAGTATTGCTGAACAAAAGCAGGAATTGAGGCAGCAACTTCTTTCACGGAGAGAAGCTTTCAGTGAAAAGGATTACCAGTATAAGTCTCAAAAAATTATTAATAAGCTTAAGATCCAGCCCGAATTTAGAGAAGCTGAAATCATTCATTGTTATGTGTCTTTGAACAAGCGGAATGAGGTAAATACACTTCCATTAATCAAGCACTTACTTACTGCGAAAAAAAGGGTGGTAGTTCCGGTTACCAATTTTGATGATGGAACGCTCTCTCATACTTTTTTAAATGAGTTTAGTGCTTTGCAGGAAAATAAATGGGGAGTACTTGAACCCGCAAAAGGAAAAACAGCAGAGCCCGATGAGATGGATTTGGTTATTGTGCCTATGGCAGGCGGGGATTATAAAAAAAATCGAATTGGATATGGAAAGGGATTTTATGATCGATTTTTAAATAAAGTCTCATGTTCTACAATAGGCCTGCTTTTTGATGATTGTCTGGTATCAGAAATCCCCGTTGAAGAGTTTGATGTTCCGCTATCAAAAATTATTACAGAAGAGCATGTGATTGAATAAATATTGTAACAAGAGTGCGGAAGTTTCGTAGATTATTACAAATAGGGCAAAAAATTTAGAATATGGCTGAGAAAACAAAAGAACATATCAAACATTCAAACCTTGATTCCATGATGGAGTTTGAAGACCATGAGCTTCAGTCTACCATGCAGGAATTTCTTGAGGAAGAAAAAAAAGCAAATACTAATATTTGGAACTTTGCGACGATCACAGGCATCGCAATGTTTTTTGTTGGCATGCTTTTTCTAATTCAAACGCTAGGTTTGGCTATTGGTCCTGATTTAACTGACTTGGTAGAAGCACTGCCTTTTATTGGGGGCGCACTTGTGACACTCGTTGGGTTTGGGTTTCTGGTAGGTGACCGTAAGAAAGTTAAGAAACAAGAGAAGGCCCAGAAGAAAAAAGAACGCTTCGAATTTGATTTCGGAGATTATGATGAAGATGAAGACTTTAGTCTTGAGAATGATCTGTTTGGCGGTTCCTCCAAAAGCAAGAAGAAATCCGGATCCAAAAGCATCAATTATGATAGTTTTGCACTTAAGCAGTCTAAAAAATTGTATAAATCCCGAACCAATAAAAAGTGGGCAGGGGTATGTGGTGGCCTGGGTCGCTATTTTGGTATAAGTCCAACTGTAATTAGGTTATTATTTGTGATTACTACATTGGTCGGATGGGGATCTCCTATACTAGTTTATATTGCTCTAATGATTGTGCTTGATAAAGAACCGCCGGAACTTATGGATGACTTCGATTTTTAAGATGGATGTACTGAATTTGAGAGGTCGAAATCATCGGCCTTTTTTGTTGTAAAAAGCAATTCGATGCCAAGCAGATGATTATTATATTCTTTTGTTGAATAAATAATCAAAATAAAGATCACGTGTTAATATCATTTGAAGGGATTGATGGGAGTGGCAAGTCTACACAAATTGAATTCCTGAGAAAAAGACTTAAGGAAGCCGGACATACAGTCCGAGTTTTCAGGGAGCCTGGAGGTTCAGAGATATCTGAACGTATTCGATCTATACTATTGGATGCCAATCAAAAAATTAATCCTGTTACGGAGTTATTGCTGTTTTCAGCTGCCCGGTCTCAGTTAGTTGCCGAAAAAGTTATTCCACTACTCGAGGAAGGAACTGTAGTAATACTGGATCGTTTTTATGATTCTACTACTGCTTATCAGGGATACGGAAGGGAATCAGTACCTATCGATTATATCAATGAGATTAACACCATCGCCAGTCATCAACGTGAGCCGAATTTGACCTTCTATATGAGGCTGTCTGTAGAACAAGCAGAGAAACGAACAGCTCAAAAGGAAAAAGACCGCATGGAACGCTCAGGGAAAGATTTTTACCAAAAAGTGGTAGAGGGTTTTGATAAGCTGGCGGAATCTGAAAAACGATTTATTACTCTTGATGCTGAGAAGCCAAAAGAGATTATTCAGGACCAGATTTGGGACCATGTAAGTGCTCTTCTTTAGCGAAATAGAATTTGGGCCGGATCCAATAGAATAAAGAGGGCAGTAGAAGCAAGTCTGCAAGTAGTGCCCCAAAAACGGTTATGCAGACCAGTAGACCCATGTACACCGTAGATGAAAAGACACTGGTAAGCAGGGTGCCAAAGCCTGCCAGCAAAATGAGACTGGTGACAACAATTGCCTTCCCTGTTTTAATAGTTGTAAGCCGTAGAGCTTCATCCAGTGTCCTTCCGCGCTTCATTTCTACTCGCAGCCTTGCCAGATAGTGAATGGAGTCATCAACAGCAATTCCAAAAGCAATGGTGAAAATTACGGCAGTTGAAGATTTTATATCAATACCTGTGAATCCCATAATTCCGGCTACCATGATCAAGGGAAGAATATTTGGCACAAGCGAGATAAAAATCATTCGCACATTTCTAAACAAAAAGGCCATTATTGCCGAGATGAGTACAAAAGCCAATAAGATACTTTTGAAGAGTGAGTTCACAATTTTATTGTTCAAATCTGCACTGAGAATGGTTGAACCGGTGATGGTAATCTCCGATTCAGGAAAATTATTGTTGAGATAAGCTTGAACAGAGTCTCTAATCTGGGTAACTCGATAAGAACCGGCATCTTCAATTTGAGCTGCAATTCTAATTTGTTGATAGTTGAAGTCAGCCACTCGTTCAAGAAAATCAGTATCGCTAACTTCCAGTAACAGCTGATATTGCGCCAGCAGCTGCTCATTTTGAGGAAGCGGATGCAGTGTTGCTTTTTCGGGAGCCATCACTTCATGAACTTCCTTAATAAGTGTATTGAAAGAAGTTACTCGTTGAACTTCAGGGTATGTCTCCAGGTGACTGGTAAACTTATTCAGTTGCTCTAAAAATTCAGGGTTGGATATACCATTTTGGATGCCTGTATCAATGATGAACTCCATAGGGAAAGGAGAAGATAGGTTCTCAGAAAAGAAACGGGCGTCCTGTATGGGTTTGGTATCTTCACTGAGCTCGTCAAAGACCTTACCGTTTACTTTAAGAAAATAAATACCTCCACCAATTATTAACGTTAGAAGTAAGCCTCCAACCGTAATCTTCTTATAGTTTCTTTGATTGAAGTCAGATACATGGCCGAGAAAATTTTTCATTCACTCAAAAACGCGGTCACTCTTGTCGCTGAATACTTTGTTAATGTTGGTGATTTTGAGGCTGGATGGAAGTAAGAATATTGTTACCAGGTAAGCAATCATCACACCGACAGCGGTATAAATTCCAAAACGCTTCATTGGAACGATATTGCTGGTTATAAGCGTGCCAAAACCAATAGCAGTAGTAATACTGGTTAAGAAGGTAGCACTGCCCAAGGTCTGCAGCATTTCGGTAATAGCATTCTTCTTGTTAAGCCCCTGAACACGAGCATCATCATACTTGGAAATCATGTGTATGGAATCTGCAATACCCACGCACAATAGAATGGGTGCGATCGTACTGGTCATTACCTCAAAATAACCTCCTGTTAACTGCATTACGGCTAGTGCAAAGAGAATAGTGAACCAGACTACAATCATTGGGATAACAATGCCCGGTATACTTCGATAAAGGCCCCACAGCAAGATGATGATGAGTACTGATGAAAGGGTGATATAAAAAAGGATTTCATCATTTAGATAATGCACATACTGGTTGCGGTAGTGAGGAATGCCTGAGATCTTGAATTCATATCTTTTTTTGTAGGGATCAAGAATTCGCTGGAGTTCGTCAATGATATCTTCTCGTACTGAAAAATTATTCTTCCCTTTGGCAATCTCGATATAGAACGCCGTAACATTTCCCGCCTTATTCACCAAAAAACTTTCTGTAAAAGGGTCTTTTGTGAGCTCTTCTTGAATGTCTTTTAGGTTTTTCCAATCCAGAGACAGGTTTTCAAGATAGGGATCAAAGTTGAGCCTGTTTCCCCGGGTAGTAATCTGTGTGGCAGACCACAAGCTTCTTACTTTCTGTACATTTTTAACTTTTTCCAGTGAATCGGTGATGGCTTGTAAATCCGACAGTACTTTTTCAGAGAACAAAGAGTCGTCTTTAAATCCTACCATGATGGTATTGTCATCCCGTCCAAACTCTCTTTCAAGTTTCTCATAATCGTCTATTGTTGGATCATCTTCAGGGAAGAAATTTTCAAGATTGAAGTCTGTCTTAATTTGAAGGGCAGGATAGAAAGCTCCAGCTACTAAGATTAGGAATAGCCCAAGAACAATTCGTGGGTTTGACTGAAGTATTTCTGAAAGTTTTTTCACTAAAGCTGTTATAAAAAGTTCGGTCTGACGATTCAAATGGCCTTAACCATAATTGAAAGGGTGTAATTCCGATTATGGCTCTAAAAAATTATTTCAATCAAAATAAATCCAATCCTGAACATTTGGCGTACTTAGTAATAAATCGGTTAAATCTTTACAGAAATCCAAATTAAATCTATCACTATTATGAACTTTAAAAAACTACTTATGATCAGCGCTGTTGTTATTGCTATTGGAGCTGTAGGCATTTTTGCTGCAGACCATATAGATGCCCCGGCAGTTGAGGGTACCAGCACAGACATTACTGATCTATATTCATTTAGAAGCCCGGCTAATAATAGCAATCTCGTATTTGCTGTAAATACTCAGGGACTTATGGATCCGGCTGCCACTCAGAATGCAACTTTTGACGAGAATGTCATGATTGAAATCAATATCGACGGAGACGGCGATTTGATTGAAGATCAGGTTATTCAAGTTGTTTTTGATGATGGAGAAGCCTATGCCTATGGACCGGCCGCACCTCTCACAACAGGTACATCAGGGAGAGTGAACCTTGATGCCCCAAGGACAAAAGTTAAAATTACAGGTGCTGGAGAAACTGCCAATGTTGGTACCAATAATGGCGTAAGTCTTTTTGCAGGCCCACGTGATGATCCTTTCTATTTCGACTTTGTCCGCTTTCAGGATATTCTGGCAGGCAACGAGTCTCAGTTTAGAGATCCCGGTCAAGATACTTTTGCCGGTACTAATGTGATGGCGGTAGTGATCGAGGTTCCTAAGTCTCAACTGCCAAGTCCTAGTTCCGGAAAATTGAATGTTTGGGCTACATCAAATACAGCGCAATAGACCTAACGAATTTAAAACTTACACATCCAATATTATGAAGAATATCAAACTATATACCTTATTAGTACTGACATCCAGCTTATTACTTATAGGTTGTGGAAACAATAATAATTCCAATCCACCCGTATCTGCAGACACCCAGTTTAGCCAGAGTGACCAAGTAGGTCGCCCGGCCATTAATACGGTATTTGTGACAGGTGGAAATAACAAGAATGCATTCAATACTACCATCCCCGGTAATATGGAAACGGCATATCAGCAATCGTTTGAAGACAGGTTGTTGGCACTGAATCCTAATTATACACAAAACGCATTAGGACAAGATGCCACTACATTTACAACATTGCTCTCTAACGACGTACTGAATGTTGCTACCAGTGGAGTGACTACATTTTTCGATGGACAAAATGTGCTTACCGGAAATAACCTGAGTGATGATGAGATTGATGTAGAATTGTTGCTCATTTTCGGTGGTCCGGACGGATCAGAAAATCCGGGACTTACATCAGACAATGTCGACAGTAACGACAGACAGTTTCTGAATACTTTTCCATATCTGGCTCCTGATCATCAATAATTATTTAAGTTAAACCTTTATGCCCGGAGTGTTGATCCGCTTCGGGCTTTTTTAAAAAATCAAATTAACGAATAACAGTAAAGCTATGAGAAAGTTCAAATATATCGTTCTGGCAGTAGCAGGCTTAAGCTTGGCAGTGAATTGTACAACAAATGAAAGCAGCCTTACAGTTAAAGAAAAAAACATAGAAAAATATTTAACATCAAGGATTCTTTAAAAGCTTCAACAGATCTGGAAGATGTAAATAAAAGTATCGGCTTCTGGCACGAGAAGCTTCAACATTCACCCAATAGTATGACTTATAGTGCAAAACTTGCTGCTGCTTATAATAAACGATTTAGAATCACCAAAGATATTACTGATCTGCATAATGCTGACAGTCTTATATAATGTAGCGTTAAATGCACCCGGCGGTAAGACACCTGAAATATTGCAGGCTTTGGCTCAGCTTTCTATATCCAAGCATCAGTTTAAAAAGGCCCAAAAATATGCTTTTGATGCACTTGAAATAGGCTATGAAAAACAAGCCAGCTATGCGTTGCTTTTTGATGTAATGATGGAGCGGGGAGATTATAACTTGGCCCAAAAAAATCTTGATCGTCTCTCAAACGAAAGTAGTTTCTCATATCTGACACGAAAATCAAAGTACAAAGATTACGAGGGAGATTTGGATGCGGCTATTAAATTCATGGAACAAGCAGCAGAACGGGTAGCATATAACGCAAATTTGACGGCATGGTCGAATAGTAACCTTGGTGATATGTATGGTCATGCAAATAGAATCCAGGAGTCATATGCTCATTACATTAAAGCACTGGAAGGAGAAAATACCAGTGGTTCTTATTTGCACAGCCTGCAAGGTCTGGCATGGATTGCATATGCACATGACAAGAATTTTACGTTAGCAACCAAGATCTTGGAATTTGTTGATGAACAGCTACAATCTCCGGATGTAAAATTAACGCTTGCTGAAATAGCAGAATACCAGGGCAATGAGGAACAGAAATTGGCATATCTCAGATCTTTTGTAGAGGAAGCTAAAAAACCCGCCTATTTTGGAATGTATGATGCCTATTTAATTGATATTGCAGCCAGCTCTCAGCTCAAAGATACACAATGGGCGATGGAGCTCGTAAAAAAAGAACTTGAGAATCGTCCAAGTCCCCAGGTTTATGACTTACAGGCATGGACTTATTTTCATCAAGGTAATCACGAAAAAGCCTTAGAGATTGTTCAAAATCATGTAGAGGGACAAACTTATGAGCCTGTTCCCGCATATCATATGGCCAAGATTTACAAAGCTAATGGTATGCATGAAAAAGCAGAACCATACTTTAAAGAATCTCTGGGAGCGGCCTATGAGCTTGGGTTAGTGATTGAAAGGGATGTCCGACAAGAATTGGCCAGCCTTTAGAAGTAGGCGGATATTTTAAGATATCCAAACGTATTTCCGTCAAAATTGTCGAAGGAGAGGTGCCCGTAGTTTTGAACGGGCTGTTTCCCTCCAAAAAGCTGTGAGCCTAAAGAAGCCTCAAAAGAATCGATACCGGTGTAAGTTATTTCAGGGTTCAGCCAAAAGTCATCGCCGTTGTAATTGTATCTTCCGAAAACGGAGGCTTCCCAAGTGTCTCTTGCAAAGCTTCGCTGCAATTGAAGGGTACTGTAATAAAAATTCTTTTCCTGCAATATGGTATTGTTATAATCAAAGATATGCTCATTAAAGAATTGAGTACTTATTGCAATATCAAACAATTCGTAACGCAAGCCAATCATGGATATCAGCCAGGGGCGTTCTTTTAAAAAGCCATCGCTGTTTTGATTGAATTCCTGAATGATCTGAGCTTGCTCAGCAGGTGAGGGGTTTTCTAAATCTATTCCTTGAAGCTGATTACTTAGGTAGTCAAAATTTCTATTTGAATAATAAGCAGATTCTGACTTTAGAAAGAGGCGATCACTTAATTTTATAGAACTGGAGTATCCCGCAATAAGTGATTGGGTAAATTTCTCCTTCAATTTAAGTGAAGCATTGTTGTTAGAAGTTTGCAGTTCTTTGAAATATGAAGGGTTTGGATAATGCCAATACATGAATGACAAATCCAGGTCAATATTTAAATTGCTGCGATAGGCAAAACGGGTGGCCAGCTGCAGATCATCAAGACTGGCTTCGGGTTTTGAATCAATGATTTCAGTAGGTAGAGAGGTGGAAACAACAGGGCGGGGAAACCATCGGGTATTGAACTTTGGCGTATTGTTAGGCTCAAAAACAGGGTTAACTACGATTTGCAAATAATTGCTCCCAAAGTATCTACTGTAAGAAATTGCGGTGACTCCTGATCGAAGATCAGTAAAATCCTGAGTGAGAAATTCACTAAGGTCATTAGGTGAAAGAATATCAAGGATACTGCTGCCATCAGACCGTCCCCAGCTTATGATCTGTTTACCAATGCGCAGGTCGCTGTTAGTAAAAAATAGATCAACATAAGCCTCACGCAGATCATAGCTTAAGGAGTCGGTTGAGGCAGAATAAAGCTGCTCGATATCATTGGAAATAAATATTTCTCCCTGCGAAAAGTCCTTGCTGAAATCTATGCGAATTCGATTTCTGCCAATAAGAATCTCATGGTCAGGCTGTAATTCAACAGCATTATAGTTTCTGATAAATCCTGACATATCAACTTGTGCAGATACGAGAGTAGGTAGGCTGAGACCAATTGCTATTGAAAGTATACCGGCAAAAAACCTAAAAAAGTGACTGTAAGATTTCATGATCCAGAGAGCTAAAAAAATAAATATTGAGTATTAAATAAATTGCTGATGAAGCAAATTATGCTTAAATTAATCGCATTGTGGGTGATCCCTACTTTAAATCTTATTTCTCCTTTAGAATTACTTAACAAGCAATCTTAACCTTTCAATTACTGAAGATATACTATTATGGCGCACGAAAGAATTGATGTTGATTTGCCACTTGCCAAAGTTTATGAATATCTGAGCGACCCATCTTATTTTCCTCACTTTTTCGAACGCATCGATCAGGTGACCAAAATAAATTCTCAAACATTTGAATTTGCTACTGAAATAGGTGGTGAAGATTATCAATGGACAACAAATATTATTGATGATCTGCGCAATACGCGCTTTGCTTGGATTACTATTAACGGCAACCTGAATCAAACCGGTACCATTCGTTTTACTCCTTTGGATAATGGAGAGCGTACCCGCGTTGATTTCAGTCTTGACTGCCGAACATTCTTCGGTGAACCAGAAGAAGAGCTTGCAAAATATATTCAAGCTTTGCCTGCTCAACTAAAGAAAGATCTGCAGCGTTTCAAGGAAGAGGTAGAAAATGATACCTTTAAGCAAAATGCTGAAGATACCATTGCAGAGCAGGAAGAAAAAGAGGAAGAAGAAGAAGCTACTGTCTAATTCTTTACAACATATTTTTATTGAAATGCGCACTTCGGTGCGCATTTTTTTTATCTCTATCTCCCGTTTTTAAACTATACACAAGTTGTTTTGAATTTAACTGAGTTTAAACGTTCTGATAAGTCTAAAAATCCTCACTTTTTACTGTTTGGCAATCCTGTAGATCATAGCCTTTCACCTGTTATGCATAATACAGCAGCCAAAAGTTTGGGTATAGAAACAAAGTATCATGCCATAGCTCTTCGACCGGACGAACTTTCTTCAGTGTCTGCTCATTTAAATAGTGAACAATTTAAAGGCGCTAATATCACTATCCCATATAAGCACATGTTGATGCAGTATATGGATGAGCTGTCCATTGTTG
This sequence comes from Balneolaceae bacterium, assembly GCA_034521755.1. Classification (GTDB taxonomy): domain Bacteria; phylum Bacteroidota; class Rhodothermia; order Balneolales; family Balneolaceae; genus JAXHMB01. The sequence goes on along the minus strand of JAXHMB010000003.1, from coordinate 138,149 downwards.
CAGAAGATATTGGTGCCATCAATACTATAGTAAAAGAAAATGGCAGGTTGATAGGAGACAATACCGACATCTACGGTTTTACGGTTCCTTTAAGGCCAGTGAGGGATGAGCTGTATAATACTGAAGCCATCGTTTTTGGAACAGGTGGAGCTACTAAGGCAATTATTTACGCGCTTTTTGATTTAGGTATTAACCAGATTACTGTTATATCAAGGGAACCCGCCGGAAAGGATTATTTTAATGAATATGATAATGTTGGCATTGAGGGATATGGTGCGTGGACTTCATTTGCCGATGATTCAGCAATTATTATTAATGCTACTCCTTTGGGGATGAATCCTAAAGAAGATGAAAGTCCGGTTAGAGATTCAGAAATTGAAGTATTGCAAGGGAAAATCTGTTATGATATCGTGTATAATCCCCTTAAAACTAAATTTCTGAAACAGGCCGAAGAAGTGGGAGCACGAACCATAGGGGGATTGGAAATGTTAATTCACCAAGGCAGTAAGTCTTTTGAGTTGTGGACGGGAAAACAATTTCCCATTGACGAAATTAAACAAACACTCCATGAGTTCTTCGAGTAAGGGTTTACAAATACTAAAGCCGAAAATACATTCATCGGTTGATGCATGGTTTACTCTGAAAAATGAGGATATAAATAAGAAAGACGGTATTCAGGGACTGAATCTGGGCAACAATACCAGCCAGCCGGCCGAAGAAATAGAACAAAACAGGAAAAAACTTTTCAATGAGCTTAACATAAATCCGGCCTGGTTTGCTGATGCCAACCAAGTTCACGGCACCAAGGTTCAAACTATAAATCAGGGTGGCACCTATTCGGAAACTGATGGTTTGATTACTCAAATACCAGGATTAGCTCTTGCAATACAAGTGGCAGATTGTGCTGCTGTGTTAATGGCTGATCCTTCTCAAAGCATCATTGCCGCTGTACATGCAGGATGGCGTGGTGCTGTTGGTGGAATACTGGAAAAGGCCATTAGCCAAATGGAATCCCTGGCAGCATCACCGAGTAACATACAAGCCTTTATTAGTCCATGTATATCACTCGCTCAATTTGAAGTGGGCAATGAAGTGGCCGAGCTATTTCCTGATGAGTATGTGGATTATGAATCATACAAAAAACCGCATATAGATTTAAAAGGATTTATTAAAAGTCGCCTTAACCAATCCGGCTTAACAGATGATCATATAAAAATACATGAAGGTTGTACTGTTACAGATGAAGAAAACTTTTACTCCTATCGTCGAGAAGGAGAGGGCAGTGGACGCATGATGGGCATTATAAAGATCAAAAGATAGCGACATGCGCGTTTCCTATAGTTCCGGATATTATGCTCCAATTCCCCATGAACACATTTTCCCGATGGGCAAATTTCAGGGACTCCACAAATATATGCTGGAAGAGGCAATGATACATGAATCAGATATTATTGAGCCCAGCATGGTAGATGTAGGCAATTTGATTACGGTGCATACCAAAGATTATGCTGATGGCATTATGACCGGAGATCTGGATAAAAAGAGAAAGCGTAGATTAGGTCTGCCATGGTCTGAAAGGCTGGCCATTCGATCCCGGCTTGCAGTGCAGGGTACTATTAATGCTGCACTAATGGCTTTACAAGATGGTATAGCAGGGAATTTGGCCGGAGGCACCCATCATGCCATGCCTGATTATGGTGAAGGATTTTGTGTGTTTAATGATGTAGCGGTGGCTATAAAAGTACTACAGCAAACTATGTGGGCAAAGAAAATTTTAGTGATTGACTGTGACGTACACCAGGGAAACGGGACGGCAGAAATTTTTAAAGCAAATACTGATGTATTTACATTTTCTATCCATGGAGAGAAGAATTTTCCCTTTTACAAGCCGCCTTCTTCACTGGATATTGGACTGCCTGACAAAGCAAAAGATGCTCAATACCTGAATACGCTGGGTGATGCATTGGATGAGATATTTGATCAATTTGATCCGGACCTGACGTTTTATTTAGGTGGCATAGATCCACTGGAAACCGATCACTTTGGAAGGCTTTCGCTGACACTAAAGGGCTTATATAATCGAGATTATATTGCTATTCGAAAGGTAATTCGGGAAGATGTACCGCTCGTGCTGTTACTTTCGGGAGGATATGCACCCACATTAAAAGCAACGGTAGAGGCACATGCGTTGATGTATAAAGCAGCCCTCGAATTATGGAATTAATTTTTAAATCTTCGATCTTAATTACGATCTTCACAGTTCTTTTTAACAGACTATTTAAGGATTGAAACAACAAAAACTGGTAATACTTGGGTCAACCGGATCCATTGGTGAACAAGCCCTGCAGATAGTACGGGAACAGCCGGAAAGGTTTGATATTCTGGCACTTTCGTGCAATGCTAGCTGGGAAAGTTTAGCAGAGCAGGTTCGTGAATTCAGCCCTGCCTATGCACTGGTCTGTGATAAAGAGTATTTTCATGACTTCAAGCAAAGTATTGCCGATTGTAATACAGAAGCACTTCTGGGATCTGAATCACTGGTTGAGCTGGCAACATTGGAAGAAGCTGATCTCATTTTAAATAGCCTGGTTGGATTTGCAGGTTTTGAATCTACGGTAACAGCTTTAAAGGCTGACAAAAAAGTGGCCTTGGCAAACAAAGAATCCCTGGTTGTTGGCGGCGCGCTTATCAATGAAATTTTGGATGAAGGGAAGGGGCAATTGGTTCCTGTTGACTCAGAACACAGTGCTATGCTGCAGTGTATGGTTGGGGAAGACTGGGATACCGTTTCAAAGCTTATTATAACGGCCAGCGGCGGACCATTTCGTACATGGAGCGTGGATAAGATAAAGAATGTAACGGTTAATGATGCTCTTAATCACCCTAATTGGTCTATGGGGGCCAAAATTACCATAGACTCATCTACGTTGATGAACAAAGGACTGGAAATTATTGAAGCACACTGGCTGTTTGGACTACCGCTTTCAAAAATTGAACCTGTAGTGCATCCTCAAAGTGTTATACACTCTGTTATTGAGTTTGTGGATGGTTCGAGCAAAGCACAACTTGGGCCGCCCACTATGAAAGTTCCTATTTTATATGCCTTAACTTATCCAGAGCGCATAAGTATGGAGGCGCCTCTACTGGATTGGAATGAAGCTTTTGATCTCAACTTTGAGCCGGTAGATTACGAACGGTTTCCGTGCATAAAGCTGGCTATTGAGTCTGCCGAAGCTGAAGGTTCTGCACCTGCCATTTTAAATGCCGCTAATGAAATTGCTGTTGAAAGATTTCTCAATGAAGAAATTCCTTATATTAAGATTCCAATCATAATTGAAAAGTGTTTGGAACGTTTAGAGCATCAAACAAACTTATCGGTACAGACATTAATTGAAATTGATCATGAAGCAAGAGAACTTGCTTCTAACATATAAAGAAGGTTAGATACGCTACATGGAATGGTTTTTAGATATTGGAACGACGATTGGAATTTTTGCAGCAGCTTTGCTTATCCTCGTCTTTTTTCATGAATTAGGACACTTTTTAGCCGCCAAGCTTTTTGGCATGCGCGTTGAACGTTTTTCTCTTGGATTCCCGCCCAGAATATGGGGATTCAAGAAAGGAGAAACCGATTACTGTATTGGTGCCACTCCCTTGGGTGGGTATGTTAAAATTTCGGGTATGATTGATGAAAGTATGGATACCGAGCACCTTGATGAGGAGATCAAACCATGGGAGTATCGTGCCAAGCCTGTGTGGCAGCGCATGATCGTGATTACTGCAGGGGTCATCTTTAATATGATTCTGGCTGTCATGATCTTTGCCGGAATTGCCCTTAGTAATGGTGAAACAAAGGTAAAACTGGATAGTGTCAAAAGTATTTACGTACAAGAAGGTTCGGTTGCTGATAATGTAGGTTTTGAAACCGGAGATCAAATTGTAGGTGTTAACGGAGAAAAGGTCACTTATTTTAACGAGTTGTTTACGCCCTCACGCATTACCGGAGATAATCTTACCTATACTGTTTCAAGAAATGGGGAAGAAATAGTTTTGGCAGTGCCTGACAGTGCATTAAACCAAATCAATAAAGAAGGATTTATAAGTTTAGTTAATGCCTGGCCAAGTAAAATCAGTGACACTTCGGATGGAGATCCGGCAGACGAAGCTGGTATCCAGGCAGGCGACAGGATAACAGCAATAAATGGATCAAAAGTAAATTATTGGATGCAAGTGGTTGAAGGAATCAATGCCTCAGAAGATTCCGTACAATTAGAAGTTGCCCGAGGTATTGATACCCTATCATTCAATTTGGCTTTGAACTCCCAAAACCAGCTTGGGATTTTAGGCCCGGATCAGACCAAAGAATTTGACATCGAGCGTTTTGACTATGGACTTTTTGCATCGCTGGGAGTAGGATGGAATCGTACTGAAGAGACTTTTACCGGTATTATTCAAGGTTTTGGCAAGATGTTTTCCGGAGACATTTCAGTGAAGGAAAATCTAGGCGGTCCGGTAGCTATTGCAAGCATTACTAAACAAGCTACCGAGCAGGTGGGGCAATTGGCTTTTGGAATATCACGGCATTTTTGAGCATCACCCTTGCCATTATGAATATATTGCCTATCCCGGTTTTGGATGGGGGGCACGTGGTGTTTTTGCTTTATGAAGGGATTACACGTCGTGAGCCTTCGCCCAAAGTTCGAATGGCAATGCAGCAGATTGGCTTCCTTCTTATTATTGCTCTCTTCATCTTCGTGACCTTCAATGATATTATAAGACAATTCGGATAGCATTTATGTTTGCACGCGACGGGTATTCTACAATTGCGTTAGCTTTCTTCTTTTGGGTTGTTGGAAGTGCAATATGTATCTTTTATATCAATCATTGGGTGAGTTGGCCTATAGTAATTAGTCTTACCATTTTATTTGGACTACTCCTTTACTTTTTTCGAGATCCGGATCGTAACATTCCCGACGATCCCAACGCTCTTCTTTCACCCGCAGATGGAAAGGTGGTGCTCATCAAAGAAGTTGAAGAAAATGTGTATTTAAAAGATAAAGCTATACAGATCAGTATATTTCTCTCACCTCTGGATGTGCATGTGAACCGAGTGCCTGCTTCGGGGAATATTGAATATGTAAAGTACCACCCGGGAGTGTATCTGATGGCATGGGACGAGCGGTCTTCTACGATGAATGAGCGGGCAGATTTTGGATTGCTGCACGATTCAGGTGTAAAAATATTATTCCGACAAATTACAGGCTTTTTGGCCCGTAGAATAGTATATCGACTGGAGGAAGGAGATAAAGTCTCAGCCGGCGAACGGTTTGGTATGATGAAGTTTGGTTCCAGAATGGATATACTTGTTCCAACCGGCATGAATCTAAATATAGAAGAAGGTAACCGTACTATAGCCGGGGAAACCGTTCTCGGATCTTTTACTGCTGATGGGAAAAAGAAATAGAACACAGATGATACGGATTAGACAGATTGTCACAGTAATTTTAAACCTGCGGTTATTCGTACATTCTGCGTTATCCGTGTTCCATTAATTAAAGTCTAGACATGAAATACCCCATACAAAAATGGAAGCGTATGAGGAAACGCCGCAAGATGAAGAACGGCGGCAAAAAGAAGCAAATACCTCGCATTATTGTTCCGAGCTTCTTTACGTTGATGAATTTATTTTGTGGGTTTTTGGCAATCATTAGTATTTCAGAGGGGTCGCTTTTTTATGGGGCATGGCTCATTGTTTTTGCAGGACTCTTTGATGCCCTGGATGGCTTTATGGCACGTCTTTCCAATGCCACGAGTCAGTTTGGCATTGAGCTGGACTCTATAAGTGATGTGGTTTCTTTTGGGGTTGCACCGGGGTTTTTACTGTATTCATTCGGACTTGAAGAGCTGTTATTTATTGGAATTATTCTGAGTGCACTTCCACCACTTTGTGGTGCTGTGCGTTTGGCCCGCTACAATGTTGATGCACAAATCAGCCGCCCCGATTATTTTAAGGGACTGCCTATTCCGGCCCAAGCGATAATGATTGCTTCTTTTTACCTTACTTTCTTTGATCGTCCTGAATTGTTTATGGATTTTGAAAATGGTATCAATACCATTTTAATACCACTCATCATTACGTTGTCATTCCTGATGGTTAGTACTATTCCGTTCGATAAAATGCCCGGGTTTGACAAGAAATCCATCAAGGAATATAAAGGACGTCTATTTCTGTTTATTTTTTATGGACTGCTTATCATTTTCTTACAGGAAATAGGCCTGATGATCGTTTTTTCTGCCTTTATTTTAAAAGGTATTATGCTGGGTGGTATCATGTTCTGGAAAGAGGCGTTCGGAGATGATGAAGACCTGGATGAGGAATATCAATAGCCTGCATTCTTATTTACAGAGGGCTTTGTAAAACTACACCATTTGAAATTGTCATCGCGAGCCCTGAGATTTTTCAGGGCGTGGCGATCCCTGCAATTTGGAGATTGCCGCATTTTGCTCATTTCATTCGCTCCATTCGCAATGACACTGGGTTTTGCAAAGCCTTCTTGCATTTAGTCTATTCTTGGCGTCCTTAAATTAGAAATTATAGCTCAATCCAATAGAGTGTGCATTGCCAAAGCCGGTATTAAAAGGTATAAAAGCATAGCTCACGCCTATATTCTCTAAATTTAAGCTGGTGCCAAAACTGAAAGGCCGCTCAGATTTCTCACTTCGATAGCCTGAGTAGATATCCAGCGTGTTGGCCAGCGTTACACCAAGACTCAGCGTGAAGAAAGCAGAGGAATCAATGAAGGTATTCGAGGTATTTGAATGGTCATCATTTATTGGATAGACATAATCAGCAGCGAGCATAAGCTCAACCGGCAAGCTATTTTCAGAAGGTGAATCGAAAACCATAAAATGGGTACTTGCTCCCATACGCCATTCCGTCGGCAAACTGGTTGATTGTTGATTCAGCTTACTCAATTCACCCAGGTTTCGGATAGCTGTAGAAAGGGTAAGAATATTATCAAACCATTGACTTGAAAGCCCTGCGTTGAAGGCATATCCGCTGGCGTCATTAATCAAAAATTGTTCCCTTAGATATTGTGCTGTTACACCGGCAGAAAAATTATTGATCTGGTAAGCATAAGCACCAGCAATGGAAAGATAGCTTACTGAAAACGTGCCTTGGGAGGGTTGAGGGCTGTTTCTGAGCTGGAAATCATCAGCCTGAGAATTTAGGATCCCCACAGCAATAGCACTGTGTTGTTTTTTGAAATTTGCTGCAAAATGACTGTTTCGCAATCCGGCAATCCAGAGGCTGTAATCCGCAGAAATACTTGAAGATTGTTCTAAGTTTAAATTTGCAGGATTGGTGTATATGCTGGAGGCACCCAGCGCGGTTGCTGTAACTGTACCGTTCATCCCCAGTGCTCTTGCATTAGGTCCGGTAACAAGTATATCAAACCCAGAGCCCTGGGATAAACCGGCAATGGGTAAGCATAAAACCAGCAGGCTGTATATGATGATTTTTTTTAGGCGCATAGTCTAAGTTTAGGGCAAAATTATTGAGATAAAAAACTGAAAGGCTCAAGTTGTTAATAGTTTGAAAAATGACTGGCAAATTATTGATTTTAGAATGCCTGCGCATTATCTTCTCATCGTAATGAAAAATCACACGACTCATATTTCTATTTGGTGGCACTGGCAGCAGGCAAGTGCAGTGGGTAAGGTGTGATGTTTTAATAATAAGAATGTTTTCCACCCGCTGTCCGATTTTCGGAAGCGGGTTTTTTTGTTTATAACAATCAATGAACAGGCAAGAGTTTAAAAATTTGGCAAGTCAATATTCAGCAGTCCCGGTATATCGGAGACTTATGGCTGATGTGTTAACGCCCGTATCCTTGTTTATGAATATCAGGGAAGGAGCGGAGTACCCCTTTTTGTTGGAGTCGGTAGAGGGGGGTGAGCAGCTTGCCCGTTATTCGTTTTTGGGCAAAAATCCCTACCAGGTGTTAAAATATGATGGAAACCGTGTTTCTTTAAAAAAAGGTGGAGAGCCGGCTGAAGAGCTTTTGCAGGATTACTTTTCAGCTCTTAAGCAATTAACTACACAGTATGAAGAACCTGATCTGCCCGAGCTTCCAAGGCTTACCGGAGGAGCGGTTGGCTTTTCTTCGTATGACACTATTCGACAAATCGAAGAGTTGCCGGATGTTCCGGATGATGACCTGCATCTGCCCGAAGCTGTCTGGGCTTTTTATGATGAGATCTATGCTTTTGATCACGTGAAGCAGCAGGTCATTATCATTAAGACCATTTTTAATGATGAGTTAGCCAACCCGGATACTGCCTATGAATCGGCACAGCAAAGCCTGGATGATATGGAAGCACAGGTATACAGTTCGCAGCATAGCAAAGGCACGTTTTTGCTAAATCCTGAAGCTATGAAAAGCAATATTGAGCAATCCCGGTTTGAAGAGATTGTCAATAAGGCCAAAGATTATATTTATGAAGGGGATATTTTTCAGGTAGTACTCTCCCAGCGTTTCCAGACTAATTTTGAAGGCGACCGATTTATGCTATACCGTGCGCTGCGCATGGTGAACCCATCGCCATATTTGTTTTATCTTGAATTTGGAGATTTTGGGCTGGTAGGTTCTTCGCCCGAAGTGTTGGTACGGGTTCAGGATGATACCGCTGAGTTGCTGCCCATTGCAGGTACTCGTCCCAGAGGGAAGACACCGGAAGAAGATCAGCAGTTTGAAGAAGATTTATTGAATGATCCCAAAGAAATTGCAGAACACGTAATGCTTGTAGACCTTGGCCGCAATGACTTATCCCGCGTTTGTAAATCCGGTTCTGTAAGGCCGGTTCGCAGCCAGGATATTGAGCGTTATTCGCACGTTATGCATATCGTCTCTGATATAAAGGGTGAGCTTGCTGAAGATCAAACATCAGTGGATGCACTCATGCAGTGCTTTCCGGCGGGAACGGTAAGCGGTGCCCCTAAAATAAGGGCTATGGAGATTATCGATGAGCTGGAACCTACCAAGCGCGGACCCTATGCCGGAGCGGTGGGTTATTTTGACTTTTCCGGTAACATGGATACTTGTATTGCTATTCGTACAATGGTAGTTACCGATGATAAGATTTATATTCAGGCGGGGGCCGGTATTGTAGCTGATAGCGATCCTGAAAAAGAATTTGAAGAAACCAGAAATAAAGCAGCAGCATTGGTGGAATCACTGAGTGTTGCTCTAGAAATAAAATAGATATATGAAAACCATTTTATCGGGAATAACACCTTCAGGTAAATTGCACCTTGGCAATTATTTTGGTGCTATACGACAGCACATTGCCATGCAGGAAGAAGGTGATGCGTTTTACTTTATAGCTAACTATCATTCTCTTACATCCATAAATGAGGGTGAGCAAATCCACCAGAACAGCATTGACATTGCCTTGGATTACCTGGCTCTGGGACTAGACCCTGATAAGTGCACGTTCTTTGCACAAAGTGATGTGCCGCAGGTAACCGAACTGGCCTGGATTTTAGGCACTTTCTGTCCGGTCAGCCTCATGGAAAAAGGAGTAGCCTACAAGGATAAGGTGGCCCAGGGACTGAGTCCCAATATTGGGCTATTTACGTATCCTATTTTGCAGGCTGCCGATATTTTGATTTATAACTCAGATCTCGTGCCGGTAGGACAGGATCAAAAGCAGAATATTGAAATTTGCCGTGATCTGGCCGGGAAGGTGAACCACAATTATGGCAAGGAACTGTTGAAAATTCCCGAAGAGCATATTGTGGAATCGGTAGCCGTTGTGCCGGGCATAGATGGACGTAAAATGAGCAAGTCTTACGGTAATACCATCGGTATTTTTGATGAAGGGAAAGTGCTTAAAAAGAAAGTCATGTCCATTGAGACGGATTCTACACCTCTGGAAGAGCCTAAAGATCCTGACAGCTGCAATGTATTTGCTCTCATTAAGCTGTTTGCTGATAAAAAGACTCAGGAAGAAATTGCCGGCAAGTACCGGGAGGGGGGCTATGGTTACGGACATGCAAAGAAAGAACTTCTGGGAATGATTGAAGACTATTTTGCCGAAGCTCGTGATAAGCGAAAAGAACTTGAACGGGATTTGGATTATGTGATGGATGTATTAAAAGAGGGAGGTAAAAAAGCCCGTGAACGCGCTGAAACGGTAATGGAGCCTATTCGCGAAGCCACCGGAATCCTCAGAAATTTTAACTACTAAATGGAACACGGATAACGCAGATTAAACAAATGTTCACAGATAAAATATACTTTTAAAACCCGCTTTATCCGTGTTATCTGCGTTTTATAAACATGATTTTAATAATTGATAATTACGATTCATTCACTTACAACCTGGTACATTTGGTTGCTGCTCATACCGATGACTATAAAGTCATTCGCAATGATGCTATGACCATAGAGGAAATCCGGGAGTTAAATCCTGACAAAATTCTTATTTCACCCGGTCCCGGCCGCCCCTCTGAAGCCGGTATCACTAAAGAAGTAATCAAAGAGTTTGGCAAAGAGAAGCCTATTTTAGGTGTTTGTCTTGGACATCAGGCTATTGGCGAAGTGTTTGGCGGTAAGGTAGTGTACGCTCCAAAACTTATGCATGGTAAAACTTCAACTGTAAAGCATGATGGAAAGTGCGTCTTTAATCTGGTTGATGAGGATTTTATCGCTACCCGTTATCATTCGTTAGTGCTTGATCCAAACTCGATTCCCGATGAGCTGGAGGTAACAGCAACGAGTGATGATGAGGAAGTTGTTATGGGGGTCCGGCATCGAGAATTTCCAATTGAGGGAATACAATTTCATCCTGAAAGCATTTTAACAACTGAGGGTCCCAAAATTATTGAAAACTGGCTCAAACAATAACAGAGTTTATACTTATGACAGATATTAAAGACATACTTGAAAAATTGGCAGATCGAAAGGATTTAACGCCGGAAGAGGCTCAAAAAGCCCTTGAATCCATCATTGAGGGTGAGGTAGGTGTAGAGCAGACTACCGCCTTTCTGATTGCCATGCGTGCCAAAGGAGAAACCATACAGGAGCTTACAACCTTTGTTCGTGTGATGCGCGATGCAGCCATTAGTCCGGATGTGGATGTGACCGGTGCAGTCGATTTATGCGGCACGGGCGGAGACGGTTCAGGGACCTTTAACATTTCTACAGCGTCGATGTTTGTAGTTGCAGGTGCCGGGATTCCGGTATTAAAGCACGGCAACAGGAGCATTTCCAGCAAGAGTGGCAGTGCCGATGTATTGGAGGCACTGGATATTGTTGCCACATTGCATAAAAAGCAGATTGAAAAAGTATTTGATGAAACCGGGATGGCCTTCATGTTTGCTCCACAATTTCACCCGGCTATGAAACATGTGATGCCTGCTCGACAGGTGCTGGGTATACGGTCTTTTTTCAATACGATGGGTCCGCTGTTGAATCCGGCCGGAGTGAAGCGCCAGGTGGTAGGAGCTTTTGACAAGAGGACCTCTCGACAAATTGCTGAAATATTGGCAAATCTGGACACAGAGCATGTTTTCAGCGTTCATGGTCGTGATGGGTTGGATGAATTTAGTCTGAGTGCCCCCACGTTTTTATATGAGTTAAAAGGCGACAAGGTGACTGAACACCCGCCTTTTGATCCGGCTACGCTTGGATTTGGACCCGTAAGCCTGCAGCAGCTGCAGGGCGGAGATGCTTTCTTTAATGCTGACATAATCCGTTCTATTATGCAGGGGAAGGCTACCGAAGCACAACGAAATATCGTACTGTTAAACGCCACCTTTGGTATTCACGTCTCCGGGAAATCAGACAGTTTAGAACAGGCCAAGGAAATGGCTGTAGAAAGTGTTGATTCCGGCGCTGCGATGAAGGCACTTGAGAAAATGAGCGAAGCTACGAATGATGTAATGGAGATTTCTAACTGAGATGGCTACGATACTTGATCAAATTGTAGAACAAACCCGCACCGACCTAAAAAAGCGGAAGCAAAAAACGACGTTTAAGGATCTTGAATCTTTTGAAGATTATGAAAGAGACCGACGTTCTTTTGCCGATGCGCTTTCTCAATCTGATTCTGTAGCTATTATTGCTGAAATTAAAAAAGCGTCACCCTCAAAAGGGTTGATCAGAAATGATTTTGACCCACAAAAGATTGCGAATCAGTATCAAAAGGGCGGGGCCTCGGCTGTGTCAGTCTTAACCGATGAACCTGCATTTAAAGGTAGCCTGGAATATCTTAAAATAGCATCTAATGAAGTTTCTATCCCATTGTTGCGCAAAGACTTTATTGTTGATCCATATCAAATAAAAGAAGCACGGGCTTATGGTGCAGATGCTGTTTTATTGATTGCTTCCATTACTGATGGACACCAGCTTCAGGAGCTGCATCATGCAGCAAGTGAAATAGGTTTGGATTGTCTGGTAGAATGTTATTCTGAGGAAGATCTGAACCTTGTGAATTTTGAATATGTTAACATTCTTGGTGCTAATAATCGTGATCTTCATAACTTTGAGGTTGACCTTCACCGGGGTATAGATATACTTAAAAAAGCTTCTGAAGGAACTATTTTAGTTTCAGAAAGTGGATTAAATAGTGCAGAGGATTTACAATTTCTATTTGATAACCATGTCCATGCAGCGCTGATTGGAGAATTTTTCATGCGTCAGGATAATCCCGGACAGGCGGTAGACAACATGCTCAGTAAATTAGAACAGTTAATTAATAAAGAACGAACTAAACAATCCTAAACCAATTTTAGGATGACTTAAACATATGTTTGCAAACGAAGAAGAACGCAGCAAAGTTAAGATTTGTGGATTGACCTCACTGGAAGATGCCCGTTTTGTTTCCGGAGCATTGGCTCACTACCTCGGGTTTATTTTTTATGAAGAGAGCCCAAGATTTGTCACTCCGGCTGAAGCGGGTGCTATTATCAACTGGATTGAGGGACCCGAATGTGTGGGCGTGTTTGTGAATCAGCCGCTGGACGATTTGAATATGATTGCCCGGCAGACCGGTGTTGATTTGGTGCAGCTTCATGGCAATGAATCACCCGAATACTGTGAGCTGGTTGAGAAGCCGGTCATCAAAGCTATCCACGTTCGAAAAACAAATACTTCGGCCGATTTAGAAGATAAAATTCAGCCCTACTTGTCCGTAGTTGATTACCTTCTTTTCGATACAGAAGTAGATGGACAGTGGGGCGGTACCGGTCAATCCTTTGACTGGTCTTTATTGGAAGAGATTACCAGCGGGATGCCATTTTTCTTGTCAGGCGGTTTGAATCCCGGGAACATACGCGAAGCTTGTAAATCGGTTCATCCATATGCGATAGATTTATCCAGTGGATTGGAAAGTGAGCCGGGCGTGAAAGATTTTGATAAAGTTGAACAGTTTATGGATGAAATGCGTGACATTTGGGAAGAACAAGAAATGGGGACTCTATGAAGTACGATTTACCTACAAAAGATGGCTATTTTGGAAAGTTTGGGGGTAAGTTTGTCCCTGAAATTTTGATACCTGCACTTGAAGAACTTGAAGAAGCTTATGACAAAGCCTGGCAGGATGAGGCCTTTCGGGACGAATATCGCTCGCTTCTCAAAGAATATGTAGGAAGGCCCACCGAGCTTACTTATGCCAACCGGCTAACGGACTATTATGGGAAGGCTAAAATTTACCTCAAGCGTGAAGACTTGTGTCATACCGGAGCGCATAAAATTAATAACGCTATTGGACAGATTTTGCTGGCCCGGAGGATGGGTAAAGACAGGATTATTGCTGAGACAGGAGCAGGTCAGCACGGTGTTGCTACAGCCACAGCCTGTGCCAAGTTTGGCATGAAATGCATTGTGTATATGGGCGCCGAGGACATGGAGCGTCAAAAGCTTAATGTAGATCGCATGCGACTGCTGGGTACAGAGGTACGGTCGGTAGAAAGCGGTTCCCAAACCTTAAAAGATGCTACTAATGAAGCGATCCGCGACTGGGTGACCAATGTAGATGATACTTTTTATATCATTGGCTCGGTCGTTGGCCCGCATCCCTATCCCAAGATGGTGCGAAACTTTCACCGGGTGATTGGTGAAGAAACAAAGTATCAGCTAAAAGAGGCCGAGGACAGGCTGCCGGACTATATGCTGGCTTGTGTAGGCGGGGGATCAAACGCTATTGGCTTTTTCTATCCTTTTATTGAAGATGAGTCGGTTAAGATGATTGGTCTTGAAGCTTCCGGAATGGGAGCTGAGACTGATAAAACTGCTGCCACTCTTACTATTGGCACTCCGGGCGTATTGCATGGCTCTCTTAGTTATCTGTTGCATGATGCTGAAGGTCAGATACAGCTGGCACATTCTATCAGTGCCGGATTGGATTACCCAGGTATTGGTCCGGAACACGCTAATTTGTTTGATACCAAGCGTGTTGATTACCAGCCGATTACAGATAAAAAAGCAATGGATGCCGTGAAGTTATTATCGGAGCAAGAGGGCATTATTCCGGCGTTGGAAACGGCTCATGCAGTGGCATATTTGGAAGAGCTCATGCCTCAGACAACCAAAGATCAGATTGTAGTGGTAAACTGCTCGGGCCGCGGTGATAAAGACATGAAAACTATTTCAGAACATCTATAAATAATGGCACAAACAGTACAAAAACAGCGCTTGAAACATTTATTTGCTACACATGATGGGTCATCCAAAATTATGAGCCTGTTTCTTACAGCCGGCTACCCGGACCTGGAATCGACGGTGGAGCTTATCCTGGGTTTTGAGAAGAATGGAGCCGATCTTATTGAGCTGGGCATGCCATTCAGTGATCCGCTGGCTGACGGACCTACCATCCAATACTCCAGTAATACCGCTATTAAAAACGGCATCACCATGGAAAAGATCTTTGAAATGGTGCAAGAGGTTCGAAAGGAATCTGATATTCCCATTATTTTAATGGGTTATATCAACCCGGTGTTGCGATATGGAGTTAAGGAGTTTTGCCAAAAAGCGGCAGAGGTTGGTGTCGATGGGCTCATTCTCCCGGATATTCCATTGGAAGAATCATCGCTAATACAGGAAGAGGCTGATAAGCATAATCTGCCTATCATTTATTTGGCAGCTCCAAATTCGTCCGATAAGCGCATGCAGCTTATAGACGAGCAGTCTGATGGCTTTGTATACTGCGTGTCGGTTACGGGCGTTACAGGTGCGCGAGACGGGGAGGAAGTGGCACAATCTGTTCGCCGCTTTATTGACAGGGTGAACAAAAACATCAACAGAAATCCCAAGCTGGTAGGTTTTGGTATAAAGTCACACGAGGATGCTCAAAAAATTGCCGCCGAAGTGCAGGGTTTTATTGTAGGAAGTGCGTTGATTGAAACAATCAGAAGCCATTATCCAAGCGATGGCTGGAAGGATGAAGTGTTTGCTTTTGTACATAGCTTGAAGTATGGTAAGGACTAAAATTTTAACTCAGTAAATACAGTATGAAATTTTTGATTAAGGGTCTCATTGTAATTATTGCAGCCGTACTATTTATGGGTTGTGAAGGCGATTATAGAAAAAGAGCTGTAGGAGGATTCGGTGAAGCAGTAGTGGTTATGGATTCAACCATGTGGGACAGCAGTGCAACGGCTCAGGCTATTCGTGATACGTATGGGCAAGCTATTAAAACGATGCCTAATTATGAGGCCATGTTTGATCTTCGCTTCAGGGATTTTTCAAATAACGATGAGCTTGAGGCCCTTAAAAGAAATAAGAATATTATTATAGCTGCTCCGGTCAATGACAGCTCAGAAGTATCCCGTTTAATTCGTGCTATGCTGGATGATCAGGTTGAACAGCGCGTAAAAGACAGGCAAAGTTTTGCATTTCCGCTTCAGGATCATTGGTATAAAGACCAGTGGACTATTGTTCTTTCCTCTACCAGCGATTCAGCACTAGCAGAAGAAATACGCTCATCCAGTGAAACACTGGTAGATAATCTCATGCAAAAAGAGTTTCAGCGGTGGACCTATGAAATTTATGAAGATGGGGAGCAGTATGAGCTGGAAGATAGCCTCTGGACCAATAACGGCTGGAAAATCAGGATTCAACATGACTGGATTAAAAATGTGGATACCACATATTCAGCCAATGGTAGAGCGAATCACTTTTTGACAATGCGGCGACCGCTTCCCGATAATGATCGCTGGTTCTGGGCATGGTGGATTAATGATGTAAAAGATCCCGGCTTCGTAGATAGCGAATGGATCAATGCCAAGCGCGATTCCTTAATGGAAAAATGGATACGCGGTACACGGGAAGATTCTTATGTGACCACAGAATACCGGCGGCCCGTTAATACGGATACGCTCACATTAGATGGTCACAAAGCTTATGAGACATTGGGAACCTGGCGCATGACCAATGATGCTATGGGTGGGCCTTTTGCCAATATGACTATTTATGACGAAGAGCAGGAACGATTATTTATCCTCGAATTTGGTCAGTTTGCCCCCAAATACAGCAAGCGCCGCTTTGTACGTCAGTTTAGAACGATGCTGCGTACCTTTAAGAGTGATTCCACCTGGAATGGCAGCAGTACCAATCAAGCCGTAGCACAGCAATAAACGTGACTGACAGAGATAAACGCTCATTTATACAACAAGAGCTGGCAGATCGAAAAGCTGCCAATAAATTCAGGTCTTTAGCAGTAGTACGTCCTCAAGGGCAGGGGACCGGGATTTTAAAAGGGGGCAAAGAACTAATCAATTTTTCCGCCAATGATTACCTGGGTTTGTCAAAGCATCCCCGCTTAATTCAAAAAGCTCAGGAGTACACAAAAAGCTATGGGGCCGGATCGACGGCCTCACGTCTGATTAGTGGCACGTACGATATTCACGATCAGTTGGAAGAGAAGCTGGCAGATGTATTTGGCAGGGAAGCAGCACTGGTATTTAACTCAGGTTTTCAAGCCAACAGTACGATTGTCAGTACGCTTACCGATCGGCATTCACTGGTACTTGCTGACAAGCTCTGCCACAATAGTTTGTTGCAGGGAGCTCTGCTTAGTCGAGCCACCTTAAAGCGTTATGATCATAATAATATTGATGATCTTAAATCTTTGTTGCAGAGTGGTATAGAAGAATCATATAACAGAATACTTATTATCACTGAGACTGTATTCAGTATGGATGGCGACCGTGCAGATATCGCGGCTATTTCAAAACTGGCCAATGAATTTGGAGCACTGCTTTTTGTGGATGATGCCCATGCGGTAGGAGTATGGGGAGAGCAGGGTTTGGGCCTGGCAAAAGAAGTTGAGGGAATTGATATCCTGCTGGGTACCTGCGGCAAAGCATTTGGTTCTTTCGGTTCGTATGTGGTTTGCTCCAGGCAGATGAGAGATTACCTGGTAAATTTTTGTCCCGGGTTTATTTACACAACCGCTTTGCCGCCTGCGGTAATTGGAGCTATAGATGCCGCTGTTGATCTTATTCCCAAGATGGATGATGAGCGAAATAAGCTGCATGAAAACATCAGCTACATGCGTGATGGCATTCAGGAAATTGGATTCAAAACCGGATCGTCCTCCACTCAGATTATTCCCATTATCATCGGGGATGAAAAAGAGTGTTTGGATCTGGCCCAATGGCTGGAAGAGCAGGGAATTTTGGCAACAGCTATTCGTCCTCCTACAGTACCTGAAAAGAGCTCTCGCATTCGTATTACACTTTCTGCATCACATTCCAAAGAGCAAATCAATCACTTTTTGGATGCACTTAAACGATGGAGTCATGGCTAAAGGAACAATTATTGCCTACCACGGATGGGGTTTCGATTCTTCGTGCTGGGATGTGTGGAAACAATACCTTGAACCGGATTTTAAACTCCTCCTGTTTGAAAAAGGGTATTTCTCAGATACACAGAAAGCACCAAGTTTCCCTTCTGAAAGTTCTTTAAACATTATTTTTGCGCATTCCTTTGGATTGCACCAGTGTCCGGCTGAAATATATAATCAGGCCGACCTGCTTTTTATTTTTAGTGGGTTTCGGCAATTTCATCCGGTGGCTGCTCAGTTTCAGCGACGGTCCAGGCTGGTATTAAAACAAATGATTGATCAGTTTGGAGAAAATCCCGGGCATGTACTTAAGGAATTCTATGCAAATGTTTATTCTCCTGAAAGCCCCATACCGCTTCCTGATGACAGCCTGAATGAAGCTCTGCTCCTGGAAGATTTAAAAAAGCTTGGAAACTCAGAAATAGAACTCCAAAAGCTGAAAAGTGTTCATAAAATTGGTATCCTTCACGGCTTTAATGACCGCATTGTTCCAAGGGCCAAAGGCCGTGAATTATTTAGCAATCTAAGGTCTCAGGGAAAGTATTTTGAGATCAAAGAATGTGGACACGCATTGCCTTTCACGCACCATGAACAGTGTTGGTCGCTGATTGAACCGGAAATTGAGCAGTACCTAAAGCATGAATAAAGTAAGTATTCCAGACCGTACCCTAAAAGAAGAGATTGCCAAATCCTTTGGTAGGTCTGTTCCGTATTATGAAGAAGAGGCAAAACTGCAGAAGGATATAGCTGATCGCCTTATTGCCTCATTGGAGCCTTGGAAAGCCATCATTCCGCCCGGACCTATTCTTGAAATCGGTTGCGGTACTGGCTTTGTGACAAAAGGATTAATAGATCTCTATCCCAATAGGGCTAAGGAGATTACAGATATTTCTTCAAGTATGGTTGAGTTTTGTAAGACAAAATTTAAAGGAGCTGCCAATACCGATTTCTACACGCTTGATGCTGAATCAATAGATCCTGAATCATCTGATTATTCACTTACGGTCAGTGGTTTTGCAGCGCAGTGGTTTAATGATCCGGCGCTGACACTGGGACGCATACTGGAAGCCACCAAACCGGGTGGTCTAATGCTGGTCTCTTTTCCGGGCAGTGAAAGTTTCCCGGAATGGAAAGAAAAATGCCGGGACTTGGGCATTCCCTTTACCGGCAACCAGCTGCCTGATACCGAAGAGGTAGCGATAAAATTATCAGTGGGTCCGGCACAAATTGATTTTTATGAAGATACTGTTACCCAAAAGTTCTCCGGTGCTGCGGACTTCTTCCGACACTTGAAATTGATAGGAGCCGGCACAAAGCAGAACGACCGCTCCCTTAGTCCTAAAGAACTTAAAATGCTTATCAGGCACTGGAATGAAAGTACTGAGGGAGAGATTAGCGTAAATTATCATGTAGTATTTATGGCAGTAAAACGGGATCACACGGCATGAGTTTTTCATTTCCATCCAAAATATTTGTCACAGGTACCGATACGGGTATTGGTAAAACGGTTGTATCGGCCATGCTGACCCAGGGGCTCAGAGCAAGCTACTGGAAGCCCATACAATCGGGGCTGGCAGAAGAAACGGACACCGAGTTTGTCCGTCGTGTCACTGATGTACCTGAAAATCACATTCTCGAGGAAACTTATCGTCTCACTGAGCCGCTTTCTCCTCACGCATCAGCTGCAATTGATAACGTAGAAATCAGTATGGATGATTTTCAGATTCCGGACTTTCAGACCAATCATTTGGTGGTAGAGGGAGCAGGGGGGCTGATCGTTCCTATGAATGAGAAGGATATGATTATTGATCTGATAACCCATTTGAGCCTTCCTGCTTTGCTGGTAGTCCGAAGTGAGCTGGGAACCTTGAATCACACCTTCTTGTCGCTTGAAGCCCTTAGAAGTCGAAATATTCCCATTTTGGGCGTGATTATGAACGGCCCCAAAAACGAAAGTAATCGCAAGGCTATTGAAAAATACGGTGATATAGAAGTACTGGCAGAGATTGAACCTTTAGATAAGATAAATCCCAAAAAACTGAATTTGACTTATAAAGAAATTTTTAATTAAAACTCTCATATCATCCTGTCCGCCGGCTGTCGGACAGCATGACACATTTATTATGCATCAAATATTATGCATCAAAACATTTGGTACCCATTTACAATTATTGAAGACGCTCCTGAACCTCTTAAAGTGGAGAAAGGGGAAGGACTTTTCCTCGAGCTTGAAGACGGACGGCGCATTATGGATTGCATATCAAGCTGGTGGGTGAACGTTCATGGACATGCACATCCGGAAGTTGCCGAAGCTATTTCAAAACAAGCTAAGAAGCTGGAGCAGGTGATATTTGCCAACTTTACGCATGATCCGGCCGAGCAGGTGGCCGAGCAGCTTGCCAAAGAATTACCCGGTGACCTCAACCGCGTATTTTTTTCTGATGATGGCTCCACAGCTGTAGAAGTAGCGATGAAGATGGCCTACCAGTACTGGAAAAACAAAGGCGAAGAACGTAAAACCTTTATTTGTTTTGAAGGAGCTTATCATGGCGACACCTTCGGGGCGATGTCAGCCGGTGACCGTTCGGTGTTTACTGAAGTCTTTAAAGAGCTGCTGTTTGATGTAGAGTTTGTTCCTTATCCCGCAACCTGGATGGGTGATGAAGATCGCACGGAAAAAGAGGCCAAGGTCATTGAGCAGATTGAGGACCTATTGAGGAGTGATCCTCAAAAATATGCCGGTATTATGATTGAGCCGCTGGTTCAGGGAGCCGGAGGCATGAATATGTGCAGCGAAGAATTCCTGCAGGAGCTGCACTGGGTAAACCGTCAGTTTGATACGCTGCTTATTTTTGATGAAGTAATGACCGGTTTTGGCCGGACGGGCGACTGGTTTGCATGCAGAAGGGCACATGTTGAGCCCGATCTTATTTGCCTGGCTAAAGGATTGACGGCAGGTTTTGTACCCATGTCTGTGACGGTGGCTTCTGAAAAAATTTATAATGCCTTTGCCAGCAAGGATCCCATGAAAACATTCTGGCACGGACACAGTTATACAGCCAATCCTATAGGCTGTGCAGCAGCACTTGCTTCGATAAAGCTAATGCATGAAAATGAATCTGTATTTTCGGTAATGGAGCAGTGGCATACAGATCAATTAAATAAATTAAGTGATCATCCTAAGTTAAAGCGCCACAGGGTAAAAGGAACGATATCAGCTATGGATATTGTCACTGAGGATGCAGATGGCTACCTGAATCCTATCGCTGATCACATTAAGAAAAACTGTGTAGACCACGGACTCCTTTTACGTCCTTTGGGTAATACGCTTTACCTGATGCCGCCATATTGTACTACCAAAGCCCAGCTTGACGAAATGTATGACGGCATAACGCACTTGCTGGAGAATAGCTAGCTCATCCATTCATTAAATACTTTGGCAAAGAGTTTTGGAGACTCCTCATCCATATTGAAGTACAGTGATGGCTCAATAAGCTCCAGCTCCATAAGTCCATAGCTGCCGTCCGGTAAACGGGCAAAATCAACGCGGGAATACAGAGGCAGGGGATGAATGTTCTGCATGGTTTTCCGGGCAATAGATTTCAATTCTTCGTCAGGTATATGCTTATGAAGTGTTCCGCCATGTTCTTCCTGTACGCGAAAATCTCCTTTCCTGGGTTTTTTAATGATGGCATGGCTGTATGCTGATCCAAAATAGAACAGGGAAAATTCACCTTCAGTGATAATGCTTTCCAAAAAGGGCTGAACCATGAAGGGGCGGCGCTCAAAAATCTCCTTCAATCTTGTTTTATAACTACTAATATCCTGCTTTTTGATGCGGTACGTGTCATCAGCATTGGCGCTGAGGGTAGGTTTGATGATGATTTCATTTACCTGAAGTTCATCAAAGAAATATTGAACGTTAGTGACCTGATCCCAGGATTCATACCAAAGGGTGGGGACAATCTTGATTCCCTTGTCCTGCATATCCTGCAGGTAGGTTTTGTCGATATTCCATTTGACAGTTTCAAGCTTATTCTCAAGCTGAGCAGAAGTAGCATCAATTTTTTCAAGTACATTCATAAACAGCTCGGGATCATCCTGATAATCCCAGGGAGAGCGAATAACCACTGCTTCGTACCGGTTCCAGTCTGCGGTCTTATCCCGCCAGGATACAAAATCAATTTCCCAGCCAAACTCACCCATAGGCTCAATTAATAGTTCATCGTAGGTAAA
Source organism: Balneolaceae bacterium (assembly GCA_034521755.1). Lineage (GTDB taxonomy): Bacteria > Bacteroidota > Rhodothermia > Balneolales > Balneolaceae > JAXHMB01. Next base: position 116,060 of record JAXHMB010000003.1, on the reverse strand, counting down.
GAAATCATCAAGATTATCCATTGTAAGAAACGCACAGTGGGGCATGATTAACAGATTTTACTTGTTATTTTTCAGCAAAGGTAAAAAATCTGTGATAGCCTTTCTGTATTTATTGGATGCGGTGTAGTAAAGATCATTATGTCCGGCGTTGTCAACCCATAATTTCTCTTTAGGTTCATTTGCAGCATCAAATAGGGCTTTGCCGTGCCAAAACGGGATAACACGATCCTTTTTGCCATGTATGAATAAAACCGGACACTCTACCTGATCTATCTTTGAAAGGTTGCGGTATTGGTCAAATGGATAGATAGGAATGTTTGTCATCACCCGGTAAGCAGTTATAAACGAACTTTCAACAATGAGTCCGCCTACGGTTTTTTGGGAAGCCAGATCAATAGCTAAGGCTCCACCCAGCGAGCGACCATGCGCGATAATATTTTGAGGTTTAATGCCCTGTTCATTAACCAGGTAATGATAAGCCGTGTTAATGTCTTCATAACTGTTTGCTTCGGATGCTTTACCCGTACTTTGTCCATACCCGCGGTAGTCGTAGGCCAAAACAGAGAATCCCATCTCTTGGATTTCTTTCAGCAGAGGCATCAGGAGGCCAATATCTTCGGCATTGCCGTGACTGAAGAGGATGGTAAATTCTGCATCGGGATGTTGCAGGTACACGGCCGCAATCTGTTCATTGTCACTTGTATTAAGTGTGATAATATTACTGCCGTTGGGGTAGGAAGGAGGTGGAGGCTGAAATATCAGTGAGTCGGCAAAGAAAAAGGCAAAGGCGCCAAAGCCCACATACAGAAGCAGAAACAGTGTTACGTAAGTCAAGATTGAGCCCAAGCGTGAATCATTCTTCGTCATCTGTAAACAAGATAGTTACCAAAAGGATCGTGTCTTCGTTTACGGTATATGAATAAACCTGCTTTTTTTGAAGATAAATCCAGTCTCCGTGTGTTAAGCTTCTAACCTGGTCTCCTACTTTAAACTCGATGCTTCCGGTCAGACACTGTATAGAAATTTCACCGCTCACGCTATTCTCAGTAACGACTTTTCCTTTTTTGAGAGCCATCCGGATGACTTCCATATCTGGAGTTTTAACCAGCGCATAGGATGAATCAAGCTTCATGTCTTTTTTAAGCGTTTCCAGATTAATGACTTCTCCCGATTGTACGTGTCCCTGGTTTTTAGTCATGATAACCTAAGTTTGATTAAGATTCTGACTATAATCTAACAGAGAATTTCATAAGCACAAAAATTATGGTTTCAAGTTTATAAAAATAAAAAAGGGAGCATGTGCATCATGCTCCCTTTAAAAGTGATAAAATTAAGCGTTAGTTCTTTTCGATCGGTGGGGCACCGGCATCCTCAAACGACTGCTCCAGCGGGTTCATTGTATCGCTGATGAAGCTGTTAAGCTTCTGCTGGAAAGTAGCCAATTCTTGTTGTCCAATTGCTACCGTATTCTTATGCATCTCGGTAGGACCGTAAGTTGAGTTCAGGGCACGGAAACCTACAAACATGCGATCTCTTGGAGAAGGTGGATTCTTTTCTCCGATCTTGTTCTTGGCCTCACTACCGTTAAACTCATCCTCAAGCTCCAGAAGCTGCAGGCGGGCATCATTCAGACGGTTGGCCAGCTCCGGATTTTCCTTGCTGGCTCGATTAAGAGCTCGCTGCATGGCGTTAACCTTATCCATTTGCGTTCTAAGCTTGTTGGTTGTCATCGTCATTTCCTGCTGGAACTCTTCCAGTGTTTCACGGAAAGCGATAATTTCCTCGTCATCTGTACGCTCTATAGCACCGCTTTGCAGGGGCACCACATCAAAGGTTACAGGCTCAGAAAGCTGCGTTGTTTTACCTTCCTCAACCACAGACAAGCTGGCTGTATACGTTCCGGGCGTTACCATAAAACCGCCCCCGAACCATCCGCCGCCGGAAGAAGGAGCGTCAAGGCTTACCACATCTTTCGAAGCATACCGCAGCTCCCAATTGACTCTGTGGATACCCTTTTTGGCCGGACCGGTTACACGGTTAACTACGTTTCCGTTTTGATCTTTAATAGTGATAACGGCCTGAGGGCTCTGTTCACGCATCTCTGCATCCAGCTGGTCCCAACCAGGAAAAGATACATCTTCATCTTCTTCCAGCTCTCTTTCGCGTTGCTTTCGCTCAGCTTCTTTGGTCTCATAGCTGTCTTTGAGGTAGTAAGTGAATACAGCACCAAAGTCAGGATTTTCTGCTGCATAACGGTCATCGCCCTGTGAACCTACCGGGTTATCAGGGGCAAACCAGAACGCATCACGGGTGTTAAAGAGCATGCCATCCTGATTCAGAGTTTCTTCACTGATTTGTCGAAGAGGAGTGTAATCATCAAGGATGAAAAAGCTGCGCCCGAATGAAGCAGCAACCAGATCGTTATGCTCACGCTGAATTTCAAGATCGCGGAAAGAGATGGTGGGCACTCCGCCATTCAGCTCCATCCATTCTTCGCCGCCGTCAACGGTAAAGAAAATCCCGAATTCGGTACCGGCAAAAAGCAGATCTTGTTTTTCGTGATCCTGAATTACGCGCCATACCAAATGACGATCAGGCAGGTCTTCACTGATCAGAGACCATGATTCACCACGATCGGTACTTTTAACCAAGTACGGTTTATAGTCTCCATATTTGTGGTTATCCAGTGCTACATACACGGTGTTTTCGTCGAAGCGATCAGCTTTGATATCATTAACAAAAGCAGTTCCGGGAACACCCTTAATGCTTCCAACTTCAATCTTCCGCCAGTTTTCTCCGCCGTCTTCGGTAACCTGAAGCAGTCCGTCATCGGTTCCGGCATAAATGAGGTTTTCATTCAGCGGGGATTCACCAATAGAGGTGATCGTATTGTAATTAGACATCGCGTTGACGTCCCAGGCGTTATCCCAACTCTGTTGTTTGCCCATAATATCCAGCGTAATGCGTTCCTGGTCTCGGGTTAAGTCGGGCGAAATAGCGGTCCAGCTGTCTCCCCGGTTTTCTGATCTCCATACTCTGGAAGAAGCAAAATACAAGCGGGTAGGTTTGTGGAAGCTTACCTCGATAGGGGCATCCCAGTTAAATCGTTCATGATCTTCGCCTTCACCGGCTTGCGGTTGAATAAAAGTGGGATCACCGGTAATCATATCCACACGGTGAAGCCCGCCTTGCTGTGTTTCGGCATATACAATATTAGGATTACCGGGTTCTGTGGCAGAATCGTGGCCATCGGCAAAAAGTGTTTTATCCCAGTGGGCATTGGTGATGCCTGCACTTTCCTGTGTCCGGGAAGGTCCCCCAAGCGAACCGTTATCCTGTGTACCGCCATAGACGTTATAGAATGGTTTTGCATCATCTACAGACACTTTATAGAACTGGGTAATGGGCATGTTGTCAATGAAATGCCAGTTTTCAGCGTTATCAAAACTTTCGTATAATCCGCCGTCAGCACCTATAAGCAGGTAATCAGGGTCACTCATCTTGAATGCAATAGCATGATCATCAGAGTGCTTTCCGCCATCATTGATTTCACGAAAGTTGTCTCCGTGATCATTCGAGACTTCCGTTGTAACGTCCATCAGGTAGATAGTGCCAAACTTATGTGGTGAGGCATACAGCTCCTGATAATAATGAGGTCCGGTACCGCCGGCAACAGTGTTGGACATCTTTTTCCAGGATTCACCGCGGTTGGAGCTCATGAACACACCTCCCTCAGTATGGTCAAGGGTGATGGCAGCATACACTATATCAGGCTTCTGTGGTGAAACAGCCAGACCAATTTTACCCATGTTAGATCCGGGAATTCCGTTTTTAAGCTCTTTCCAGGTTTCACCGCCATCTTCGCTACGGTGAATGCCCGTTCCGGGTCCGCCGCCCAAATAGGCTGCAACAGTTCTATGACGCTGCCATGTTGCTGCATATAATCTGTCGGGATTACGCGGGTCCATTACAATATCAGTAACGCCAACCCACTCATCGTTGCCGAGCGTTTTGTTCCAGGTTTCACCGCCATCGGTAGACTTATACAGGCCACGGTCTCCGCCTTTGCTCCAAAGAGGACCTTGGGCAGCTACCCAGATGACATCAGAGTTTTCAGGATGTACTACAACCCTGGAGATATGATCAGAGTTTTTCAGGCCCATATTTTTCCATGTCTTTCCGGCATCGGTACTTTTGTAAACACCATCACCAAAACCTACATGGCGGCCGCCTACATTTTCTCCGGTTCCTACCCAGATAATGTTGTGGTTATTGGGGTCAATGGTAACCGAACCAATAGAGTAGGAGGATTGGTTATCAAAAATCGGATCCCAGGTTGTCCCGGAGTTGGTGGTTTTCCATACTCCGCCTGAGCCTACTGCTACATACCAGATGCTTTCATCTTCCGGGTGAATAGCAATATCGGCTATACGTCCCGAAGTGAGAGCGGGTCCGATATTTCGCAGCTCCAGTGCGTTATAATTTGTTTCTGAAACAATCGATCCCCCGTCTTGGGCAAGCAGCGGAATACTGCTGAACAAGAAGAGGAAAAGGAGTGAGAAAATACTTCTTTTCATAATGTTGAGGTTTGGTGAATGGTTAATTTTATATGTATCAAAACTATAATAATTCTGATGGACGCATTCCAACTGATTTACACCTTTTAAAGCGAAGCCAGAGCCTGCTCAAAATCATTGATAAGATCTTCAATATTTTCGATGCCCACCGAACAGCGGATAAGCCCTTCAGGGATGCCGAGTTCTTTGCGTTCTTCTTCGGTTGTTTCAACATGGCTGGTTACTTTTGGCGGTCCCACAAGCGTTCCGGTAGAGCCTAAACTGGCAGCAAGGTGTACAAACTCAAGCTTATTGAGCATGGGTTTTACCTGTTCAAAACCGCCTTTCAGGGAAAAGGCAAACACGCCGCCAAAACCCCTCATCTGTCGCTTGGCAATCTCATAGTTGGGATGCGATTCCAGGCCCGGGTAAAATACTTCTTCAACTTTGGGATGCTTTTCAAGGAAGCGAGCAAGCTCCAGTGCGTTCTTGTTTTGACGCTCTACACGCAGCTCCAGCGTCTTTATACCGCGCAGCAGCAAGTAGGCTGCCATAGGATCGAGCGAGGCTCCGTTAATTTCCCGGTAGTGAAAAATTTGATCAATATAATCCTGGCTGCCGCAAACAACGCCGCCCATGGCATCGGAGTGGCCACCCAGGAACTTGGTAGCACTGTGCAATACCAGGTCGGCGCCCAGTTCCAGCGGACTCTGATTGATGGGAGTGGCAAAAGTATTGTCGACCACTACAACAGCACCTACTTTTTGGGCTGCATTAATCAGCCGTTCCAGGTCCATGACCTTAAGGGTAGGGTTGGTAGGAGTCTCGAGATAGACAACGTCGCATCCTTTGCTAATCTCTTTTTCGAGGGCTTCATGATCGGTAGTTTCACACAGCTGTACCTCCACGCCAAATCGGGGCAGGAAATCCATAAATATCTTGCTGGTTCCGCCGTAAGTGTCTTTTAATGATACTACCCGCTGTCCCGGTGACAATAACGTATGCAGTGTATTGCTGATGGCAGCCATGCCGGTTGCGAAACTGGTGGAAGCCTCGGCATTTTCCAGGATGCGCACTTTTTCTTCAAAGACGGCGACCGTAGGATTGGTGTTGCGGCTGTAAATATGTCCTTTTTTCTTCCCGACGGCTACATCAAACCATTCTTCTACATCTTCGTAGGCGAAGGTCACACTTTGCACGATAGGTACTTGCGAGGATCCCTCAAAAAAGGGCTTGGTTTCGCCACTCCAAACAGCCTTGGTTCCGGTTTGAATATCCTTCCACTTGTCATTTTTTTTCTTTGTCATCAATTGCTCCCGATTATTTACGAGTTATTTCTTTTAACTGTTTAATTACAAAATTGCTGAGCCGTTTGCATGAGTATCTCTGAAAGTTGAGCGACCGATTCAATATCAACCCATTCCGTGGTCGTATGAAGCCCTTCGCCATGCGGACCAATAATTACGGTGTCAATTCCTGCCTGCCCAAAAAGTCCGGAGTCTTCCCACCAGTGATGCCCAATATAAGAAGGCTCCCGCTTCCTTACTTTATGTACGGATTCAGAAAGGGATGAAACAATACTGCTCGATTGATCGGCTTCAAAAGCATCCCGCCAAATCGTACACTTTACTGCTGCCTTAAAATCTTTATCCTGTTGCGATAGCTCATCAATGATGTTATTGAATGTTGCCATGATCGCTTCATTGGTTTCGCCCGGAAGGGTTCTGCGTTCTACTTTAATATTACATGCTCCGGCATAGGTAAAAGGTTCACTTCCTCCGTTTATCACAGGTACATGCAGCGAGGGGACTCCCAGCAATGGGTGGGGAGAAGTTTTTTTCAGGGTTTCAGAAAGTTTATCAAGCTTGGCCAGTATTTGACCCATGTGCATATTGGCGTCAACGCCGAGATCGGGTCGCCCGCCGTGGGCCGCTTTGCCGGTGGTGGTCATTTCGTAAAGCCCGAAACCCTTATGAGCCAGGCAAATGTCCAGACTTGTAGGTTCCGTGACAATAGCGGCATCGGCGGTATGATCTTTTAAAAAGTGTTCGGTGCCAATGCTTCCAAACTCTTCATCCGCTACAAAAGAGAGGATCAAATCACCCTGGAGCGTAATATTATTTTCGGCTATGTGTTGTGCCATGGCCAGCATTGCCGCAATGCTGCCTTTCATGTCCATGGAGCCGCGTCCATAAAGCCGGCCGTTTGTAATAGTGCCCGAAAAAGGATCTGTCATGTGTGCAATACCAACCGTATCGGTATGAGCATTGATGACCAGTGATTTCCCCTTGCCGCTTCCCTTGATTACAGCGGTGACATTATACCTGTCGGGTGCAATCTCTTCCATTTCTGCCGGTATGCCCAGCCCATTCAAAATATCGTAGATAAACCTGCTGATTTCCTTTTCCCCGGGAGCACCATCCACCAGCTGGGGATTGATAGAGTTGATGCGGACAAGCTCTTGTAAAACGTGTGTTAAAAAACTGCGATCAGGCATAAAATGATTCTAATCTACGGTTAATGTAGTATCCAGCGTTTCTCCTTCATACCGGAAAAACTTAAATGTATAGGTGCCATTTTGAGGGAGAGTTATTTCAACATTGGCTTCCAGACTGGAAACGACCTGCATGCATGGATCAGTGGTAGTTCTTTGTCCAAAAATGGTAATAACAACTTCTGAATTTGATATGCTTGATTCATAATCAGCTAACTCCCAGCAGGGCTCAGGTATGGTATTTATTGTTTCAAAACTTACGTTCAGGCCATCTATGGTAATATTTTTCAGCTGTTCTGTTTGGATAGGTTCAGGATCAGGCAGGTTGCCGGAAGGATCGGCATTACAAGCAGCCACCAAGAATAATAGAATAATCAGTTTTTTCATGTCATGGCTTATTTAGTTGGCCGGTTGTTACATCCTCATATATTATGAATGTAAACTTTCTAACTAAGAAAGAAAATCAGTCACGTCATCCAGCACCGATTTCTTCCGCCAGACGCTCCACAGGGTCATCGTCCACACAAACACGTGTATGAGAGGGACTACCCAGGCCAGACTTACTTCCATTTGGCGGAGGGCTACCCCTGCGATACCCATAAAGATGTAGCTGACCAAAAAGAAGAACGTATAGAGAAGCACAAGGGTGACAACAAAAATCATGGCATACTCAATATAGTTGTCGTACTTACCCCTGATTTCAGACATTTCTTTTTTCTTTTCTTCAAGGTCGAGATCCTTAAAGAGGTCGTTCTGCAGTTCTCTTTCCTTCAGCTGTTTCTTCCGCAGCTCAATAAGCTTTTGCCGTTCTTCTTCCGTCACTCTTAATGCTTTATGTTAACTCTATTTATCCGACCACACCGCAAACTCGTTGCCGCTGGGCTCAGTGAAATGAAAACGCCTGCCTCCCGGAAACGAGAACACCGGCTTCACGATCGTGCCTCCGGCTTCCTTGACTTGTTTTTGCGTAGCCTCCAGATCCGAGCTGTAAAAGATGATCAGGGCAGCCCCGTTTTCGGTAGAAGAGTGGAGGTCGGACTGGTAAAATCCGCCGGTCATGCCTTCACTTTCAAAGGAGGTGTATTCTGTTCCGTAATCGGTAAAAGTCCAGTCAAACACCTCCTTAAAGAAGCGCTTGGTGGTCGGAATATCGCTGGCCGGCAGTTCCAGGTAGTCAATCGTTTTGTGTTTGCTCATATAATTGTAATTTAATTTTCTAACGGTACGAGATACTCAATAAAATAAGGACAATCAATACGTGGGTACTCCTGAATGGGTCTAAAAACATCATCTAATGAATTTTGAGGGAGCTTTTCAAGCTCAATAACAATCACATCGTAAACCACAACGGTGATGTCAATACCAAAGTTAGTCCCACAACTTGAAGCTTCTTCTTGGTACCAGGCAGCTGTGATGGGAATACCTCTGTCTATCTCTGAATTGAGTAGACTGCTAACCTCATCAAAAGAAGAAACATCTAAGCCCGTACCTCCCTCGTACATTTCAACATCTAAAGCTTCATAGAGGATTTTATCATCCCATATATCTTTGGATAATGCATCAATGGTAGTGACTTCAAAGCCATCAATAATCTTAGTTTTCATCTTCTCTTTGTCCTTTGTGTTCGGGAATAGAGATGAGTCACAGCTTAAAACCAGACCTGCAGTCATTATAATAATAATATAGCGCATAAAGCCTCCTTGAATACTATAATAGTTCGTTGAAAAGCTTTGTAAATAAACTACATATAAGTGACGAAATTTATCTCTCAAAGGCAAGAGACTACGCGTTAGAAATACCTTCTTTTAGCAAGCCGGGCAGATCCGCCATGCTGTCGAAGACATGATCAGCCCCGGCATCGCGGAGCCACTCGGCGGGAGTGTGGGCCGCATAGCCAAAGACGGTCATGCCGGCATTGATGCCTGCTTTTACCCCAATGGGCGTGTCTTCAATGACGGCACATTCAGCAGGGGATACATTATTTTGTCGTGCGGCATACAAAAACACATCCGGCGCCGGCTTGCCATTTTCTACATCATGTACGCTGTAGATTTGTCCCTCGAACTTTGGCAGCAGGTTGGTGATGCCCAGCGTCTTCTGCATTTTTGCATGGCTGCCGCTGGAGGCCACGCAGTAGGGCACTTCAAGGATTTCGAGCACCCGGTGGATGCCGGTAACCGGCTGCAGGTTTGCTTCCAGCGCCTTTACGGTTCGGTTGTGGTAATCGTCCAGGAAGTCGGAAGGGGGTTCTTCATCGGCCATCTGTCTGATTTGCGCCAGGCACTGTTGCATAGACTGACCCACAAAAGTCTCAAAAACCTCATTGGGAGTCATAAAAATACCCAGCTCACTCAGCATTTGGGCAAAGACTTTATTGGTGATGACTTCGCTGTCTACCAGCGTACCGTCACAGTCAAAAATGATAAGAGAGTAATTGCTCATAGATATTTTTTAAAACCAGTTTTAGAGGCCTTTACAAAACCAAAGTGTCACACTGTCCGCCGGCTGGCTCTGTGGCAGAAAGCATGGTTAAAAGCTTTTAAAACTTTTTTGCAATAGATGCTGAAACGAGTTCAGCATGACATGGGTGGTTTTTCAAAGACCTCTTGTATTCAAATTCGCCTAATCATACGGTTTGTGCAAGGAAGGGGCAAGGGCATAAGTACTTTAACGTTAACGGAGAGCACGCTCATTGTACTGCAGTCCTGTTATTTCCAGGTTGAGCCAGGTCCAGTCTCCTTCATCGAGCTTCCAGGTTGCCTGCATCCTGGAAGGTACTTTTATGCCTTCAAAAACAGAGTAATCGTCTACGGTAAGCAACCATTCGTATCGTTTTGCACCGGGGATGTTATCTTTATAACGCATAGCCGAAAATTTTACAAGCGCTCCTTTATCATTAAACAGAAAGGTGCCGCTGCCGGTGGTGCCCCGGTAGGTCATGGTGGCTTTTGGCTTCATTCTTTGCTGTACGTTACGGTTTTGCAGCCCGGAAGGCAAGAGGAGGGAGCGTTCGATATGCCGTTATTTTAAATAAAGAATTAAAATTTATTACTATTGATTAACTACTTAATCTACCACGTAAACTTCTCGTGCATATATGAAAGCGTCTGTTTTATAATGCTGCGGGACTCATCCTTATCGTCCATAATATCAAAAGCATGTTGTCCGTCAGAAAAATTTATCAAAGTAACCGGTAAGTTATTTGAGATAGCAATATTTGTAAAATGATCAATGGTATCATTGATATTTGGAATGTTATCCTGTCCCGACCTGACTACCAGCATGGGCAGGTCTTTCGGTAACTGATGTCCGGGCTTTATATGCGGACTAATAAAGCCATAACTGGATGATAGCTTATCAATCTCTGTCTGATATTTTTGGTCAGATGTGTTCATAATTCCATAATAAAAAACTCCAAACTTAAGGTAGGGTTCATAGGACTTATACAGATGAGATAGGGCGACCGGAACATTGCCCGAGCAGGACCAAATTCCAATCCTGTCTTTATCAATATTTAATTCTTCTGCATTGGCAAGCAGGTAATTAATTAAGTCTGCCAGATCGGTTTCAGGGTTTGAAGTTTCATAGTTAACACCGATCATATTATGTGTGGCAACTAATTTACCCCATGAAATATACGATTGCATCTCTTTGAGATTAAAATTTGGATAGCCCAGTACAAAAATAACTGCCGGATATTTTTCTTCATTATCAGCTGAAGGAGGATAATAAAGATCAATCGTTAAGTTTTTCTTTTCAGTACTTTTATAGACGATACCTCTCTGAACCGTTACCTTTGACATTTCCGGAAGCTTGTACACTACTTCCATTTCTCTCATATCCTGAGTAAAAGCATTTGTATAAGGAAATAACAAAAACAGGGCACTGATGAATATCCCTATCGCATATTTTTTAAACATAAACTTCACCCCAATACTTTAATTCCCGGGATTAGATTGTAATACCAACTAAGATGGACTATTGAACATGAGCCGCCATAGCTTCCAGCCCGATTGATTCTTCTTAAGGATCCAGAGATTGTTGTACTTAAAGTTTTCAATTTCATTTCCTCCTTTTGGCCCTCTCGTTCCTTCTACCAAAGTCCACACATAAGCGATCTTTTCTGAAATCTGCATTTCATTAATGGTGGCTGTCACTTTAAGATCATAAGCTTGATAATAAGGGCTATATGTCTCTTCAATGGTTGATTTACCCATTGCCGGTTTCTCCGCTTTGGTGAAGGCATACCGGCATCGTTTGTCAAGAGATTCAGGACCCTCTATAGCCTCGTTATGCCGTAACAGCGACCCAGGCCTGAGTGAGATGCTGTATAAGCTCGCTATCAATATTAGGGCGAATGAAAGACTGGAACAAGAATAAATCACCCGATTACACAAGGTGTTCGATGGCTTCGCATTTTCCTTTTTAAGATCACCCCAGTGCACTGCCGATCATTGATGTCACCAAATGCCACGACCCCGACAGTTTAAGCATCTTGAGATCCCTCTGGACTAGTGCTGCGTCCTGTGAGACGCGTTAGAGACCCCATAAGGGATCTATCTGATGTAACCTTGGCCAGGCTGTCATCATGCTGGGTATTCTCGACGCGTACGAATCCAGTACAAACGATTCTGATCGGCGCTAAAATCTCTTCAGTAAGTTGCCTGTCCTGCGATAAAAAGAGTCTTCACCCTGTTACTCCTCGTTGAAACGTATATGCCCGGAAGTCGTAATCGATAAACAAACTGTCTTGCACCCGTCGGGACTTTCTTCAGATGAACTTTTTGGTTGATATGTATCAATTTCGGCAGGGACCGAAGCGATATTCACCATCCATTGAGAGCAGCTGGATTCCGTAGTTATCATCGATCACCATATATCTCTGGACAGGATAGGGCTCAAGGCAGTTCTACTCCATTACAGCACGGGTTTATCTACTTCGTACATCGCCGAACAAGGACATTTGCGACATGCTTGACTGCAAGACAAGCTGGTTTTAGTCGCATAGAATCCGCATCAAGCTGGACTGAAGATCCACTTCGTACTATCAAGTGAATGATCGTTGTCTTTTGCGGAGATCAGGTCTGACCCCAGTGCAGATACATGGCCCATTGAGCATAGCAAATTGAATACACATCCTTGAGTCCGGAAGGACAACTGAATGAGCAAATAACAGCTAAGTCACCTGCAGCATCCTTATGGCGACCTACGCCGTAGATAATAAATTGATGGCGACCGCATTGATCGGAGCGCCAATTAAAATGAGGCCGCCTAAAAGTCTTGTTCTGCAGGTGAAACAAAAGGATGCCGGCCAGCTTCGACCAATCCCGCACATAGGTCATGGCCACCGTCCGAAGGCCATCGGATTCCATGTTAACCCCCATGCGAGTTCCACCAATGGTTACCAGTAGACGACTCAAAGGAATGATGGTGCATCCCGGTGCCGTGGAATTTTAGCTAATCCGTACTGAAAGCCAGATCTACCCAGGTAAAGCCTTAAGTAAAGGAGAAAAAAAACGATTCTACTGATCCCGGGATTATCAAAGCGATCCCATGGTAATGCTCCCAGTAGTCCCATCGGCTATCAAGTACAGTAGTCATTAATAGATTGAGCGGGCGTATCTGACGCCTGGACCTAATTCGCTGATGTTAACAGAGGTAAATAAACTTAGCTAATGCCAATGCAATTAGCCGTGTCGCGTAAGACTCCGTCTAAAACGTAGACTCTAAATACTCCTAACACATCAAGAGGAAAAGGAAGGGTAAAGAGTATCACATACAAGAAAAGAAAGCGCAGCAAGAATGGTCGGTTCGTAACCATAGGATTCCGCAAACCGTAAACTGTCTTGCTCTAAACGCTATTCAACGCATTTCAGCTTGTTCGTAATTTCATGTGCTTTATTCAGGTTAATCTGAAACAGATCCATGCTATTCGAGTCTACGAGTAGCATACTTCCATGATCCATCCTCCTGCCGTTGAAGTATCAGCGCAATTTCCCTTATGCGCGCATCGGCTCGGCCACCGGATTTTAATGTAACTCTGTCGGTATAGGTCCCCCGATGAAAAGCCCAATCTCCTGAGACTATAACTTCTTCAGATATGGTGTTATGCTCAAATTCCTCCATTTGCCCGAACATTCCGGTAAGAACTTCGCGAACAGCTTCTTTCCCTTTAATGGCCGGCATACCCGGTAACATGGCAATGAAATCATCTGTTCTGATTGCCATCAACGAATCCACGTTACCTGCCAGTACCGCCTCCAGTTCTTTTTCACGCAGCTCATTGATTTCCGCAATATCTTCTTCGTATTGCTCCTCATTATATTCTTTCTGAGTACATGCCCCAGAAAGAAATGTCAATAGGATCAACATGCATAATTTCATAAATCCTCCTAAATCATATAGCTTCTGAATTCTAAAGCTTCCGAACTACCACCATCATCGATTTACCTTCTATCTGCTGCTCATATACCATACCACGCTCAGCCGCTATCCGCTCAAAGTAAAGGCCAAGAAGCATTTCATAGTCATTTACTGATACTCCACCTGTTTCACCAATTTTCGCCGAAAAAATCAAGATAGGGTCGATTCATGCGTACCCGGATGATATCTTCAGAGGCCTCCAGTACTTCAAATTCTGCTTTTTGGGACGCCATCCAATTACGGTGCAGATTTTTAACCATCTGTAAAGGAGTTAAATCGTTACTCCATCCCGGACCAAATATCTCTACCGTAGCATTAGCTACCTCTTCAATATCCTGACCCATTAATTTTCCATATCTGATAACAAGTAAAAGCGCATGAATTTTGTATAGAAATCAGCTGCTTTGCCATCGCTGTTCCATTGTATATTCGGGAAAAGTATTTTTATGTGCCTGTGTAGTAGTACCGGAAGAATTGTTTTTAGGCATTGGGGCCATAACATGTACATAAGGAGTGTTCCTGAACATCACCCATGGACCGCCCTGATCAGGTGTGACCGGAAGCCCCTTTAGAACGTCATTATTAGGAAAGATAATCATAAGGTGCGGTACGGGATTCGAAATCCATTCGTTGTCATCGGTTGGTTCCGTAGCAAAGGGATCTACATTACTTTCCTCGGCTCCACCCTGCAGCATATATCCAAATCCCATTTTATCTATTTTTACCTCATCCTCCTTATTCATCCATGCAGCGACCAATTTCATCCACGATTCATCAAGACACATCGGGTCATAGCCGGAAGTTGCAGGCATGTCCGGAAAGCAGGTGTATCCATTGGTACCTTCACGCAATAAGATCATTTCTCCACCTTCTTCAGCCGGAAAATCCATGATAGTAGCAGATTCCGCAATGGAAGCCGGTGCAGAGCTCATTGCTTCTTTTATCTTGTCTTTTTTTGAGGCGTTTTGTGCGCTTAGGCTACTTGCTGCAAAAAAGAATATTACGATTAAGATATTTAGTGACTTCATATCGTTCTCCTTGTCTTTGTTTAGGTTGTTACTTAGCAGATAAGATCAAACCAATATCTTCTTTTATTATGTACTCCAATTCTGCCACTTTTGGAGGCTGTCCCAAAAGGCACATTCCATCGGGCACCGCTTAATTTTAAAAGCTGATCATAATTGATCTGTATGTCGACTTAATACGGTTCTCTCATCCTTATGGGCTCCGCCAGCGGACGGAGACGTTGGGAACGAGGCTAAAGACTTGAACAAGAGAATAAAACACCGATTAAAAAAAGTAATGATTTCCTCATATAGCCCCTTTTAAAATTTAATACAATCAATTAAAAACAGTATCCCTTCATAAAAGTCCTGAGTTGGTAAAGAGCTGTGTTTGCGGATTGATATACCATTTAGCATGCAAGTTTCTTGACTCTTATAAGAGTTTGTTTTTAATTATGTTAAAAGTAAATACCCACATTTAAGTATTTTCGGGTAGAAGACCAACGGGGATGAAGAAAGAGCATGACATAGAACAGTACCGAACACGTAATTTTCATCCCTCGGGGTTATTACATGAGGAAGGTATTTCATTGGCTCAGCTCATAGAGAATGAACGAAATAGCATCCTGCCATCCCCCTACTTTTTCGTATTCTATGATTACCAGCTTTCCGAAACCCTATATGTAAGCTCGTCTGTAGAGCATCTCTACGGCATCAATAAGCATGTCATTTATGGTGGAGAAGAACACCTCCTGGTTGAAATAATTTTAAGAGATGAGCAACCAGCAGTTAAAAGTTTTGTAACCGAGGTTTGGGATGACCACTACCATCGCGGAGAAATATATCTTACCGATCGCGTGTTTACTGTTGAATATCGAGTACAACGTTCAAACGGAGATATTCTTCATATCATGCATCAAAATGAAGTACTTAGTTTCACAAAAAAAAATCTACCTAAAATAACTATTGCTCGTTTTTTGGATATGAGTTGGCTCTTTGGAGATGAAAAAGAGCGAATTGTAAAATTTTATATGTATAACAGGCAGACCAATAAAATTGAATACTTTGCAGAAAAGCTCGTGTTTAAACATGCGCCCCCTCGGCTGACGTCCCGCGAAGATCAAGTGCAACACTTAATCAATCACGGGTTTACTTCAAACCAAATTGCCGGGAAACTCGACATCAGTGTTGAAACGGTGAAAACCCATCGTAAGAATATTAAAGCCAAGAAAGCCGATGCCTGATTCCAATGCTGAAATAATGGAGAAGTACGAAGAGCTATTTGAAACCGGCAAAAGGAGAGGGATTAAAGACATAACATCCGATCAACTTCGTGAACTGTTAAAAAGATATAGCGGTGGTTTCGGTACCTTTTCGTACACCATTATGGATTTCAGCTCGGCTGAATTTTTGCATGTAGCAGAAGATATTGACCAAATCTGGGGATATCCGGCTGAGTCCTTTTTGGAACACGGCATTCAATTTCTGTTCAATTTTTTTCCTGAAGAGCACCACGATGCACACTTCAAAATATCCACAGCAGCCTGGACCTACGGAAATTCGCTGCCGCCCGAGAAGCTTCTTTATTCAACTGCAAATTTTGATAACATCAATCGAAGAAAAAACGGCGACTTATTTCGTATTCTTACCCGCCAAATTACTGTTCGGCTGGACGGCGATGGGAAAATATGGCTCACACTTGCCATATTCACCGACATCTCTCACATAAAAGAACCGGAAATCAAGGATGAGCCTCGTTTGTCCTACTACATCCCCAAAACCGGTGAATTCCTGATCTACAACCCATCTACTGAGAGCATGATCAACCTCGACATTTTAACTGACAGAGAACGGGATATATTGCAGCTATCCGCTCGTGACAAAACTGCCAGTGAAATAGCTGACGAGCTTTATATCAGCCCCTACACTGTACAGACCCATCGGGCAAACATACTGAAAAAGACAGGCTGTAAAAATATGGCTGAACTGGTGTATTTTTCGAAATATCACTTTCTGACTCACTAATTTGAAATACCAATTGAATACTGAACTAATGGATTAAGCAGGGTCGGCACGGTAGCATGAGCTGGATGGAAAATCATTTCGAAAAAAGAGCCGATCCCACCAAGCTTGTGCCCGGCTCGAAATCGGTGGTGTCGGTAATTGGCAGTTATTATCACCCCGAGTCCCGATGTTTCTGCTGCCCGGCTAGCATCTCCAAGTTTCGGCAAAAAACACCTATTCATAAGACAAATGCACCGGACAGATTTTAAAACGAATCAGTTACTTTTATTGAACCTTAAATGTATTCCACAATTGCTCACCTTCCGGTACTTGAACAATCCAGGCGTATTCTCCAGGCTCATCAATTTCTAAAGAGAAGTAAGTAGCACTTTTGCCCGGAATGGCATCGTAGGTGCTAACACCCCCGAGAAAATCAGCCGGAGCAGGAGTTCTGAGGCCACCAACTTTGTACCAGTCCATCCAGGTATTTACTTTATCCAGGTCGGTGTTTTCATCTGTTTTGATTAGATGAATATTATTATGAACCGGGTTTCCCAAAGAATCCGCTTCCATCATAACAGCAAAAGAATGGAAACCGGCTTCAGCATTCCAATTAACATCAATCTCATCTTCTTTCAGTGTAATTGTATTTTCGACAGAGGGTTCAGGACTGTTCGCAGATTCATCCGTTATAGTAAGGGGGCGGGTCATGCCGTTGGAGATGTGAATAATACCATCTTCCGTCTTAACCCAGCAATCCACAGCATACAATCCCGGTTCCAGGTATACTGTTTTTTCAGCTGATCTTCCGGGAGAAACCAGCCCTCGGGCATTCACATATTTCACGCCATCAGCCCAGCTCGGCAGCAGTTCATTTACCCGCTCCGAAATACCGGATCTTTCAACTTCACCGGACTGAAATTCTTCCAATAAAATTTCCCATGCACCGACATATTCATCCAGATATTCTCTGTAGGTGATGTTTTCGGGAAGGCGGGCAAAACTTAATTCATGGATTTCATGAGCTTGTTCATTATTTAAAATAAAAGTGATCCATCCGGAGGGTAATTCAGCTGGAGCCTGAAATGCGTAGTCAAATGCGGTGATCTCTACGCTATATTCTTCCTGATTTTGTGGACTGCATGCCCACATCAATACTGAGATCAGGATTATAGGGCTAATATTTTTTAAAGTATTCATTTTCTGCTGTTTGTTTGAATGATTAATTAATGGGCCGGCAGTTTACGGACTGTACTTAACCGATGCAGGAATTAATGTTGATCCAATACCAGTTTACTATTTGGCATCAACAAAAACAAAACGGGCAGGGAAGAGAGGCTTGAGCTTGTCCGCCATTGTCTGCCAAAGCTTAAGCCGGATGGTTGAGAACGAGGTAAAACCCGAAAATAAGGGAGTGAATTTTAAGCTTTTTACGGAGGGTGATTCGTTTAGAATTAATGATCATTTACTTTTTCTCTAAGAAAAAATATACATCAAAAAAAAGCAGCCCCGGTTTTCACCGAAGCTGCTTTTGATGTAACATGAAAAGATTCTCTAAAACCTTTTCAGTCATACTGTTTATTTAATTTACTTCAACGATCGTATTGCCATCTAATATTACTGCAGTTTGAGCTAACAATCGTCCATTCATGGAAGCTCCTGTAGTTAGTGTGATACCGGTCATTGACAAAATAATACCCTCAAAATGAGAGTCTGTACCAATCGTTACTTCACCGGCAACCTGCCAGAAAATATTCTTGGCTTGTGCACCGCCGCTCAGTGTAAAGTTTACATCAGAGCTTACGGACAGGTTATTCAGCAATCTGGAAGATCCAGACATCATTCTCACCGCCGGATAGTACAACATCTACAGCAGCTGTAACGGTATTTGTCCATTTATAGAGGCCCGGACTCAGTGTTTTTCCGCCAATATCACCGGTATGTAATTCAACAAAATCCGGATTTGGACGTCCTGCAGCATCATTGTAAGCAGTGATTCATGTTTTCAACCGCTGTTGTTAGGTTCGATGGTGTTGGGGCTGCCATGTCAGCTGCATAGACCCTCCCGGTTACCTGGTCTGAAGTAGCATAACCGGTGTTATCGGTCAGGGCAAATCCCGTTATAAAAGATGTTGCTGCCGGGCTCAGGCCCAGGTCTCCGGTAATGGCTGAAGTCGGGACATTATTAATAGCCGTTTTGGCCAGAATAACATAGTCACCTGATGTTCCCAGGTCCACTACCTCTAAAGCCTCAGTTGAGCCACCTGTTGTAAAACTCCACTCAGTTTTGGATTCAAGAGCGACCCCTTTGGAGCTTTTAGCACCCACTGAAATCGCCGCTGTATATACTTCAGATGCATTCAGGGGATTGACAGGGGTAAACGTAGCAGTAAACGTAGTAGTTGTTCCTGCATACGAAACATCGCCTTCAACTGCTGAAGAACCTTGTTTCAGCGTAAAGGTTGTTTCGTTGATTGTAGTAGGATCCATTGGCTCACTAAAAGTGATGGTAACAGCGACATTACGTTTGATGCCTGTATCATCACTTTGTGGACTTGTAGCCGTAACCGTAGGCGCATCGGTTTCCGTTGATCCTCCGGTAGTAAAATTCCATTCTGTTTTGGATGCAAGTGCAACACCTGAGGAGTTTTTAGCACCTACAGAAATCGCTGCGGTATAAACTACCGACGCATCCAGGAGATTGTCAGGGGTAAACGTAGCGGTGGTTCCGTCATACGAAACTGCACCTTGAACTGCATTAGAACCCTGTTTTAGGGTAAGAGTTGTTGAGTTGATTGAAGCAGCATCCATTGTCTCATTAAATGTGATGCTAACAACGACATTACGTTCGATGTTTGTGTCGTTATTTTCCGGACTTGTAGCGACGACCGTGGGGGCCTCGATTTCCGGATCTTCTGTTATACCGGTACTGTTGTTATTACATCCTGCTATAAAAATGGCAAGAAAAACAGCTGTTACGGTACTGATATTGAAATACTTATAAATTGATTTCATGTTATTAAAAGTTACCCGAGAAAACGGGTTATTGTGATATTATTATCACGAGTACAACATGCACTTTAAAAACACAGTAACCATTACACAGCAGAAGAAAAGAGTTATATATGTTACTGTTTTTGAGGAGCCGGGAGTGTTAATAAAACTCTGTTTAAGGCCTAAATCCTACTCTGCTTAGAGATCTTGAAGGGTACTCAGCCTTTTTGGCTTAAGCTCTTTGAAAAATGAGGGGTAAGTCCGGTTACTTTTTTAAACTGGTTAGACAGATGGGCCACAAAAAACATTGAAAAGAAATGGACGAGCCCACTACAAAATTGGGCCTTAACCGTCCAGCAGCTGGCCATTCGATATGGTGATCGACTGCCACTGGACTTAACCCGTAACCCTAAAAAATAAACAACCCGAACAGAGTTTAGTTTACACTACCAATTGTTGTGTATATAACTCTCAGTGAGTACAGGTTCTATATGACATAAAAAATATTGATCCAACAAAATTCTGATTTAAACGATTAAAAATCATAAAAAGCAGAACTTATTTTCTATCAGAATTTGAGAAACTGATGAGAGTTCAAAATTATTGATATTTAAAAGAGTTAAATATACGAACCTTTACTTTTAGCCTTTTTATTATTTTATATAAACTTGTTAATTCATGATAATGCAAAAATTCCTTATCCATAAATTATTCGGGAAACCTTTTCCCAAATAGCCCCTATTTTCCTTGTTCAGTACTACAGTTAAGGGGTGGAAACTAAGTCTTTGAATGGCAGCAACTAAACGCAACCACGTTCGGTCGATTTGTTGGTTATGCCTGCGTCATTCTACAAGCTCAACGTTAATTTTTTGCCAGATGCCTGCACATACTTCACCAACCAAGGGATCTCCCCTTGACTTCATAGATAGATATAGGAGAATATACACGTGATTTTGTGTTATAAAACATCAGGCAAAAATCTAATACAAAAAAAGCAGCCCCGGTCTACCACCGAAGCTGCTTTTGATGTAACATGAAAAGATTCTCTAAAACCTTTTCAGTCATACTGTTTATTTAATTTACTTCAACGATCGTATTGCCATCTAGTATCGCTGCCGTTTGAGCTAACAAGCGTCCATTCATGGAAGCTCCTGTCGACAGTGTGATACCGGTCATTGACAGAATAATACCCTCAAAATGAGAGCCTGTACCAATCGTTACTTCACCGGCAACCTGCCAGAAAATATTCTTGGCTTGTGCACCACCGCTCAGTGTAAAGTTTACATCAGAGCTTACGGACAGGTTATTAGCAATCTGGAAGATCCAGACATCATTCTCACCGCCGGATAGTACAACATCTACAGCAGCTGTAACGGTATTTGTCCATTTATAGAGGCCCGGACTCAGTGTTTTTCCGCTAATATCACCGGTATGTAATTCAACAAAATCCGGATTTGGACGTCCTGCAGCATCATTGTAAGCAGTGATCATGTTTTCAACCGCTGTTGTTAGGTTCGATGGTGTTGGGGCTGCCATGTCAGCTGCATAGACCCTCCCGGTTACCTGGTCTGAAGTAGCATAACCGGTGTTATCGGTCAGGGCAAATCCCGTTATAAAAGATGTTGCTGCCGGGCTCAGGCCCAGGTCTCCGGTAATGGCTGAAGTCGGGACATTATTAATAGCCGTTTTGGCCAGAATAACATAGTCACCTGATGTTCCCAGGTCCACTACCTCTAAAGCCTCAGTTGAGCCACCTGTTGTAAAACTCCACTCAGTTTTGGATTCAAGAGCGACCCCTTTGGAGCTTTTAGCACCCACTGAAATCGCCGCTGTATATACTTCAGATGCATTCAGGGGATTGACAGGGGTAAACGTAGCAGTAAACGTAGTAGTTGTTCCTGCATACGAAACATCGCCTTCAACTGCTGAAGAACCTTGTTTCAGCGTAAAGGTTGTTTCGTTGATTGTAGTAGGATCCATTGGCTCACTAAAAGCGATGGTAACAGCGATATTACGTTTGATGCCTGTGGCGTCACTTTCCGGGCTTGTAGCCGTAACCGTAGGGGGATCAATATCCGGTTCTTCTGTTGGTCCGGTACTGTTATTATTACATCCTGCCATAAAAACAGCAAGTAAAACTGCTGTTATGATATTCATATTGAGATAGGTATTAATTGATTTCATGTTACTAAAATTTACCCGAGAAAACGGGATCATGTGACATAATTATCACACCTACAACTTGCACAAGAACAGCAGAAAAATTGTTACACAGAAGAAGAAAATAGTTATATAACTTACTGTTTCTAAACAGCCTAAAACAATATCTGAATGCAAAAAAAGAAAAAGCCCTGATGGAAAATCCAACAGGGCTTATATTCTATTTGCTCATTTTAAATTGACCATAAACAATGAGCATTTTTTGAAACGGGATTCCAAACCCTGCTCTTTTATTGGGCAGGTGTTACAATGGTGTTGCCTTCGATGGTAACTGCTGCTATTCTAGCCAGCAATCTACCTTCAACAGAAGCACCGGTGTTCACGGCTATAGACTGATCAGCCATGATGGTTCCCTTCATTACTGAAGTGGTACCAAGCGTAGCGGATGTACCTACTTGCCAGAAAATATTTGAGGCTTTTGCATCGCCGGCTAATATCACTTTGCGATCGGAGCTTGTGGTAAGTGTAGAGGCAATCTGAATGATAAAGACCGCACTGGTATCACCTCTGGCATCAAAGGTAAGGTCACCGGATGAAATTTCCAGTGAGCCGCTTGACTTATAAAGCCCCGGGGTCAGTGTTAACCCACCAAGGTTACCTGACAGCAATACAATATCGTCAGATGTTCTTCCGGCTGCATCGTTATACGCAGTAGTTAAATCACCTTTTGCTGTTGTCATATTAGACGGAGTTGGATCTCCATAGTCAGAGGCATATAACTTCCCGGTTACTTGAGAAGATGTTGCGTACTGATCACCTGTAGTATAAACCATAGAAAAACCTGTGATCATCGAGCCTGCTGCCGGGCTTAAGCCGATATGGCCTGTTATTGCTGAAGTCGGAATGTTTGAAATCTCTGAACCTGCCAGGATCACAAAATTACCGGCTGTCTGCAGGTTGACTGCTGATTGTCCGATCGTTTGGATAGGGATGTCAATTTTGTCGTCATCCTCAACGCCGGTAGTATTGTTGCTACATCCAATCATGACCGTAGCCATTAAAAGAGCTACTAATGTAGTATTGTTAAAATAGGTATTAATTGAATTCATGTTATTAAGTGTTACCCGAGAAAACGGGTTGTTGTGATATTATCATCACGAATATAAAATGCACTTAAAAAACACAGTAACCATTACACAGCAGCAGAAAAAAGTTACATAACTTACTGTTTTTGAGGAGCCGGGAGTGTAAATTAAACTTTGTTTAAGGCTTGAATCCTGCCCTGCTTAGAGATCTTGAAGGTTACCCAGCCTTTTTTGCCTAAGCTGTTTGAAAAATGAGGGGGTAAGGCCGGTTACTTTTTTGAACTGTGCGATGAGATGCTGTTCACTCTTATACCGGAGTCTGTAGGTTATTTCTGATAAGGATATATCATCATATAAGAGCAGCTCTTTAATCTTTTCAACTTTTTGGATCACAATAAATTGAATGACCGACATACCCACAACTTCTGAAAAGATTTTTAAAACAGATTCATTTGCTTCACCTATGTTTTGAGCTATAATCTCAGAATAGGTGAGCTTTGGCAGTTCATCGTAGTCATGAATGACTTCCATGATGGTATTTATAATACGGTCAACTAGTTTACTTTCGTGAATATCCAGTAAATCCAACCCGGACTTTCGTAAGTTTCTTTTGAGCGCTTTCAAATCCTCCTGTGTGACCTCTTCAAGAAACTTGATGGCTCCGTAGGGTAAAATAGAATATTTTATTCCCAGCTTCTTCAGTTCCTCGCTAACGATTGTTTTACATCGTAAACTCACCATATATCTCACATAATGCTTCATGTTCATGAGCTTTTTGTCTTCTTTATTTAATAAAGGAGTTGAGGTAATCATTTATTGAAATTAATCAATTCATTGTGAAGCATATTATAATGTGGTAACAGAATTTATTGATATAAAAAATGAACAACAAGCTCTCTTTTCCTGATCATTTTTGTTGTTCATTTTCCACTCTCACTTCAAGCCCTTTGCATTGTCCTAATAAACAGAGATAAAAAAGATCATTCCTGTTTGGAATAAATTATTTTAAAAAAATCAGCTCACATCCACATATCCGCTTTTAATTACAGTTGATATCATTTTAAATCTGTTATTCGCCTTAATTGAATTGCGGGAATGAGCCGGGATAATAATGCTTTGGCCGGTTGTTAACGCATATCTATTTCCGTCAATAATAACAGACGCCTTTCCATCAATAACCTGGATAAAAGTGTCGAATGGAGACGTTTTTTCTTCCAGTTTCTCCCCGGCATCCAATGAAACAGCACTAATATTACCGGTTGGTTTTTTAATAATCGTTGTAATCACAACAGAGTTCGGAACATATTCGATAATTTCGACAGTGATAAATACTTTTGATTTCTCAACTTCTAACGTTTTCATATTATTAATTTTATCTGGTTTCAACCGATTTAAAAATGTCTAAAGCTTTTCATGTGCAAACAAAATGCATGGATTTTAAATCGCAATTGTTACGGAATAGAAGAAATATGTTATATACATCACATATTTAAACGGCGGTAATTTGTTCAGGGGTTATAGATCCCATCAATTTTGTATAAGTGGCTTACATCCCCAACCGGAATGAGTAGAGTTGGATGATCTTCTTCCAAATTTTGCCGGTTTAAACCATGTATGTAACCCCTTTCCGAATGTGTCATCATCAAAGAATTCAACCTGATTGCAATCAACATTATCAGAAAAGTATTGCATGCTATCCAAGGCCTCATATTTTGTGGCAAAAGCGTGAAGCGCGTTTTTGTATTCCTGTACTATTTCAAGATCATATACGGTAAGCGTAATGGTAGTTTGTACTTCTTTTTCCAGGCGCCGGAAGGTTTGATCGGCCATGGAATCAGCTACTTGAATCGACGAAATCCCGGGATCACTCTCCAGTAAATCCAAGCTTTTTGAATCGATATGTGACAGATGCAGATTTTGCGGGGAGGCAAGCAGAATATCTGAAAACGGCATCAGATGTTCTGCCATTACAGGAGTTCCGTTATTGCAGGTTGAGAGCACGATAAGATCAAATCGTTGTTCATCTGTGACCAAAAACTTCTGAATACCCCCCGAAAAAGAAGTGGTATTGACTGCAATATCCGGCAACGTTCGATGATATTTTTTCCCGTCGTTATCAGGTATTTCGTGGCCAAAATAGAGAAAGTAGTTTCGCTGATCTTCCTTCCCGGAATGGCTTCGGTATTGGTTATAGATCCGCGCTTCTGTAGTGAGAAAGTCTTCCTTCTTATCGGCATGACGATACTTAAGATGGCCGGTTAATTCCCCGTTTATATAGTGATATAATTGGCTGCTTCTGCGTGGAAACAGACCCAGGAATTTTTTCTCCGGACGCTGATAAAACACAAAAACCTCTCCCGATTTCGCATCTTCAGCAACACTTAGTGCAGTATCAAGTACCTGTGAGTTTGCCTTAACCGGATCTCCGGAAGCATCATGATAGAGATAATCGGCATCGGCATGGATGTAATAGATCACAGAATATTCCACGTTCACAGTTTCATCTTTTGGGGAATCTGTGAATAATTCAGAAGTAGAGCTGCACCCTGATAAAAAAAATCCTATGAACAGGGTTGACCAGATCAGGGCTTTATATACTAAAGATGAATTGAACATAAACTTTTAATACTAATTAACGGGAGTGAACTCACCATCACTATTTGAAAACGGCTTCTTCTGATTGAAGAAACCGATTCCAAATAGATGCATATATCTGACTTATACTAATTATAGCAACAGAAGTATGATAACGACCAAAAGAACGGTTGTAAGACCAATGGTTACTGTATTGGCAGCCTGTTCCATAAAATCCTGGGAGAAATTGGAGAAGTCATCCAGATCTTCATCTTGAACCTCATTAAATCCGTCTAACCCGTTTAATTCATTCTTTTTTTCTTCTATCCCAAGTTTATATGATTGAAGCTGTGCCATTTCCTTTTCAGATAGGTTTGCCCGCGATTCAATGCGATCTATGGCAGTAATCATTTTGGTGAACGATTCATTTAGAATCAATCGTTTTTCATTTGCACTCTCTGTCTGCTGAACTTCCTGAACAGTTTCGTTGAAATGTTTCTTAAACTTTTCAGTAATGTCTATTGATTGTGCTACAGCCATCGATTGAGCAGCAAATATTATAAATATGGAAGTAATTAAAAGACGTATTGTTTTCATCTTATATAAAGTTATGAATTATGTATAGTTAATTGCATTTCAGTGGTTGCTCCATAAGTTAAGTATCATAGGAGTAATCACTGTCTGAAGAATAATATGTGGATATATAAGGAGGGAGGTGTTACACATTTACACATTTGTGTTGTATAACTAACAGATTTTCCTCGAAAACAAAGATGGGTAGGTAATACAGTGATATATGTTAGAATATGAATGCTCCATGTAACATAAATCCCGCCATGTCTTATTTTCTATTGGGGGGATAAGTTTGTTTATTCAAGTTTGCTCCCCATTTAATTTGGTGGACAAGTCAATATTCATGCCTTCTTCCGGATGCACTCTGAAATTCCAAGATTTTGGTTAACTTGCATCCTTAATTACTGAAATATTAACAGGGGAAAATATGCTAAATAAAATTAAAGGACGTCCATTTTGGTATAAAGCATGGACTATATCCGTATCTATCGCAGCACTATACATTGTAATAATTTTTGTCGGTGTTTTATTGAAGGAATCTTTTCAAGCATCTGGATTTGATTATTTACTATTATTTTATGTAAACCTATCCATTTTGTTAGAGATGTATTTCTTTCCAGAGACTAAAATAAGTCGACAGAATAAAGACCCTGAATAAGCCAAGAAAAGCGACCATGGTCATTCATGCAGATGGGAATCTAATAAGTGCCACTAATTCAACCGTTGAATCATATAAACCTATTAGATTTCGGGCATCACCGACACCTTGTGGGCTGAACAGGTTTGCTTCAGTCTTCAGCGAAATGACTCGCATATCTTTATGAACTGACATAACTCTTGTAATCGTCAGAACGCAAACATGTTTCATTTAGACCTCTTCTCAAAGCGGTCGGACGAGAACGGAGCGATATCTTTTATAATTGAACTTAGATCTGCAAATTCATTTGAAACTGCAGCATCCGGGTTTACATAGTCAATGTGCAGAAAAAAGAATGGGGGTATGTTATAGAATAGAGGGCTTTGCAAAACCCGAAAAATCGAGCTTGTCATTGCGAACCCGAGAAGCCTGCCTGCGCGGAGCCTTCTGTACATGACAGACCATCTTAAAAAAGCTTCGGCATAGGCAGGCAATCTCCCGATCAAAGCTTGTAAAAAGAGATCGCCGCATTGCATTCGCGATGACGGCAAGGTTTGCAAAGGCCTCGAAAAGGTTAAATGAATTATAGATATCACAGATTTTCGAGATTTTTATCTCGTTTGTTCTTTAACTGTTTAAAGTAAGAAGGAGATAGGCCTGTCACTTTTTTGAACTGGTTTGAAAGATGGGCCACGCTGCTATAGTGCAATTTCCAGGCAATTTCGGAAAGGGTAAGTTCATCATACAGCAACAGTTCTTTTGCCCGTTCAATTTTATGTTGTATGATATACTGCTGTATGGTTGTTCCTTTCACTTCCGTAAAGGTATTAGAGAGGTAGGTATAATCGTATCCCAGCTTTTCACTGATGTAATCGGAATTATTCACTTTGGGCACCTCATCTGCATAGTGAACCATCTCTACAATTACGTTCTTAATTTTTTCAACCAGAATCTGTTTTTTATTGTCCAGCAGCTCCAGCCCGCCTTTTTTCAGATTCTTGCTGAATGTTTCCAACTGCTCTTCGGTGATGTTATCCTCCACTTCAACCATACCCAGTTCTACGGAAACACAGTTCAGCCCAAGTTTTTGCAGCTCATTCTTGACGAACATCTTGCACCGCAGGCTCACCATGTATTTAATATATAATTTCATATGGTTTTAGTTATCAGCGAGTATCATAATTATACAGATATAAATTCTCAATATTTAAATAAATTATCAATAAATAGCGGGAACACAGTATAACGACCTTGGGTTTAAGCGGCAAAGCCGGAATGTCGAATTCATTTTAAACGAAAGAGTAACTATAAAAATGGAAGGGCGCCTGTCCTCCGAAGCTTTAGTACAGGTATGGCACTCCGAGCTTGATCAACGAATCCGGTTGCCAGCGATAGGTTTGAATAGGATGTATTCAAATAATAAGGTACTGATGTATGTGAGTCCGCCAGCCGGCGGATTGACATTTTCCTTTTTAAAGGGGTTAGGGTAAGTTTTTGTAAGATCCATCTTTATAATGTACGCTTCCTAATTTATAAGAGTCGGTACTTCCATCATATTTTAATCTCAGCATCGAAATACCGATATCTTGGGCTTTCTTATCATTTGTAATAAAGTCAAAAGCTACCTGCACACCTGTCTTTAACTAACATAAGGTCGAAGACTTTTAGATCTTTCTTTTGCTTTTAAAATAAATTTTGAACTCTTTCCTTTTTTCATCCTTACAGTTTTGAACATAATCAAAATCCAAGTTTGACGAGAATAACTCATCTTGCTGTATTTTTTTTAGATAGGGAACTATATATTCGTTGAAAAATTTCGCCCAAAGAGGACTTAACGCAAAAAATATAAGATTTACTATCAGGTTAACTTCGTCAGGAGATGCTCCCTTTTTTCTCCATTTTCCAACTTGGAGTGGTAAGTCACTTTCCAAAAAAGAATCCAAAAAGCCTTCAATCCTTGTATAATGGATAACTAAAATACAAGGCGATTTTTGGATCAGCTGGATTTGATTTCAATCCTTGGACCATGGATACACGGAAACCATTTAATATGTTCTCTAGATTTTCTGGATTGCAATGTATGTCAGCTTTGAGGAAATAATCTCCAGATGAACTTTCATCTTCAATAATTTTAGGATTTTCAATAAAACCAGCGAATGGTTTTCCAAAATCGTGTTCTTGTACCAGCAGATTGTTTCTTTTTCAGGGCGGGCATAAAATTCTTTTAGTTCATCAAGTTCAAAGTTTTCACCCTGTGAATCTTGATGTGTACTAGCAATAACTTGTTCTTTCAAAAACTTCCATCAGCTATTTTTTAAACTTACCCTAACGACCTTGCGCATAAGCTGCACGCATAAGTTGTTGAGTTGATAAATAACGAACGGAAAGCTAAAAAGCCAGAAAGTGGCAGAGGGCCTGCTCACCGAAGCTTTGGGTTTGAAGCGTAGGAGAGCAAGGCACGTCCGCTTGATGCGCGGGATCTTTCCAAAAAGGAGGTCCTCACTTAGATTAGCGATAATCAATCGTAACTAACTAAGGAGGACCTCATGACCTATGTAGGAATAGATCTACACTCGAATAATATGGTAAATGTAGCGATTAACAGCAATGGAGAAGTGATCCGAGAGGCCAAGCTACCCACCAGTCGCCGTTCGTTGGAAGATTTCTTTGGCACCTTCGATAGCCCCGTAAAGGCCGTCGTCGAATGCACCAGCAACTGGTACTGGCCGCCCGACTGGTGCCGGGCCAACGGGAATTGAGTCTGATCTTGGCCGAGATCGGGCGACATCAGGCTATTCCCTTCGGCCAAGCAATTTGTCAGCTACTGCCGGCTGGCCCTGTGGAATGCTACTGTGTCGGTATCCGCTTTAAAGGGGTTATACTTGCTTCACTTTTTTAATCCATATTGTATCTTTATTTATTTCTAGTTGTTGCCCCCTTTTCTTTTTGTAGGCAATAGTAAGTCCGATTACTAAAATTATTGTTATAACTTCTGAAAATATTAGCATATACACCACCATAGTGCATCATCTCCAGCTGAGAACAACATCCAAAAGAAATTCATGAAAAAATGAAGAGAAATAGGTACCCAAATATTGGTGATCCCATTCGCTATAGCTCCAAGAAAAAAGCCCTGCTCCCAAGAAGGTTGTAAAAAAAATACCAATCAACCTGAGCAACTCATCGCTTTGATACAGGTGAATAAAAGCAAATAAAAAAGCCCCAATAATCACGGAAGGTAGAAAGCCCAATTTGGTATATCGATAAAGTTGGCCATATAGGAATCCTCGAAAAAAAAGCTCCTCAAAAAAGGCGGCTGAAACTGCTGAAATTAAAAATGTATTTAATGTTAATTCTATATTTAAATCGAAAAATAGGGCATAACCAATTAGCATTGGAAGAGTACATATCAACCCAAATATCACTCCTTGAAAAATGGTCTGTTTAAACCAAAACTATCAATTACCTTATCGGCTTTATGGATATAAATTGCTCCAAGAAACTAAAGGTATTCCTGAAATGGTATACGTTATAATATGACTAGTTCCCAGTTGCTTAATGATTTCATAGAGCCAGCTTCTCAAATCATTGAAGAATAGGTCATCCAAGACAAAGTAAATGGTGAAAGTAACTACAACTATTGCTAATATTTTTAGAGACTTCTTCATATTCTTGTTTTAAGAGGTATGGAAGTATAACGCCCCAGCGCTTAGGCGGCAGCTTTGTGCGTCGCTTGGAGCGCATTGTTAGACCAGCGACATGGAATTACTCATAGATCTGAAGGGCTCTGTTTTTGGCGAGCTGCGTAGTGTCGGATTGCGCCAGAAAAAGTGCAGCATGAGTAATGCCGGTAGCAAATATATGCCCGTGTTTACATGCAGCCATTCCATTGTTCAGTGAATGACCGACAAGCTTTCAAGAGGCAAACAATAAGAAACCAATTGAAAACATTGACGCATTCATTTTGTGGTGAAGGTACATTTTACCGTAATCACCATAAGCGCTAACAAAAGCAATATTGCCCGCGAAAACCATAAGCAGCCCAGCGCTCTAAAATACTCTCACCGACATTCTCTGTAATCTCATACAACCGCAATATGACGCGCCATGCCACGAAAAAAGAAATACAAAGAAGCCCAAGGATATATGAATACCCAGCATAAATCCTCGATTATCTCTGACGGCGCAGCTGCCACGGCATAGCCCAGAGCAAGCATGACAACGACAAGAAGAGCGGTTACCCAGTGGTTAATAGTAGAGATTGCAGAGTAGCGGTTTTGATTCATAATTTTTGCTTCCTTTTTGGTGGATAACTTATTCTTATATCACATAGGGTAGCTCATAAAATATATTATGTGCAAGTTGTTTGACCCGTCTTTACGTTTTGTTAAGGCCTCATTTAATATTATATAAGGATATTATATCACACGTATGTTACATAAAGTGTTGATACAGATTGTTGGCACAAAATCCTTGAAATGTGGGCAAAAAATCACCCCGCGCCGCCCGAAGCGCCGCCGCCGGCTGATCCTGCTGAGGCTCCGCCACCGCCCGAAGTACCTGCTGATGAGGACGTGCCCGTAGCCGCCAGGGTAGAGAAGGCCGAGGCCATATCTGCCGGGGTATGACTGCTGCCCGGCATCAGTACAATCCATGGCAGCATGTGAGACGTATTTCGCCCGGATGAGGCAAAGAGGGTTTCCAGCTCTTTAGAGCTGAGGTGCAGGGCGGTCCCGTAAATAAAGTGCCGGTCCAGCAGGTCCAGGTCATAGGTGTACTGTTCAATATTCTTCAGGCCTTCCTGGTAGGCTTTCCATTGGGCATATTTGCGTTCACCTTTTTCGGTGCGGCGGATAATAGCCATAGAGCCTACAGCAAAAGCAAAAGCTGTTACTGCTCCGGCTATGGCAATGGGTCCGCCCAGCACAGCGGCGCCAATGCCGGCAAAGCCCAGCGCGAGCTGCCATCCGGCGTTCCACTTGGCACCGGTATAGCTTTCTCTGTCTATCCAGCCCTGGTTCATGCAAAACTCGTGCAGGTCTTTTTTCCACTTTCTAAACCACCGGGCTACGTCGGTATCATTGCCGGAAAAGAGCTTCTTCATGGTGTCTTCGCCTTCAGCAATACGCTGCTCAGCCTTGTGCAGCACTTCACGTTCCCACGGAAAGAACCCACCTGCGGGATCTTTATCGGTGCGTTCAATGGTAAACTTGGGCTTGCCGGAAGAAAACCAGCCGTCCTCGGCTTCCTGCTCGTGAATTTCAAAATAACCTCTTCGGGCAAGGTCCAACAGGGTGGCAACCAGGGCGTTACCGGTAATATTTCGGTTATACAGCAGCCAGGCGACCATCGCGGGTGCTTCCTTGCCGGGAATGACGATGGTCTCACGGGTAGAAACGCCGCGGACTTCAAAGCGCGAGCCGTACTTTTTGTAGTAATAGTAGAAGCACCAGATGCTCATCACTATAATAAGAATGGTGGCTGCTTTGGCTATCTCGTTATAAAAAGCTTCCTGTTCCAGCTGTTTGGCTCGTTCCTGCCGGTAGTTTTGTTCTTGCAGCTGTGCCTGCTGCAGGGAGAAGTCGTCATCATTTACCGTTACTTGCTCTGAAAAGACAGAGCTTGGGAATACGGTGCGTACCTGTACGCTTTCGCTGCGGCTGATGTCGCTGGCGCCCAGCATGTAGGTGCCGTCCTGTTTGGAAATGCTGATATTTTCACCGGTGCCGCGGGTCCAGGCATAGAGCTGGTGGCTTTCTACAGACCGAGGCAGGGTAAGGGTGATGTCCAGGTTTTCGGTGGACTTCTCGCGTCCGGCAGCCATATAATTCCAGAAAAATTCGCTCCATTCGGGTCCAACCACCAATGCGCCTTCCAGCTCATAGCTGACCGTGAAGGTGCGGGTTTCATCCTCCGCGCGGAAGTGCCATTTAACCTGTATCACATCATCGCTTGTGGCTACGCTGAAGGAGCCGGGAAACTCTGAATTTTCATTGATATAAGACTCGTTTCCTTCCGAAACACGTATATTTCTTATATCAGTAAACCCTTGCAGCGGAAGCCGATAGTCTGCCCAGCTAAAGCTGCCATCAAATACATAGGTGCGGTGTTCGGTAATCTGCACGGTACCGTCTTCGGTGATGCTCACTTCCACGCGGATGTCGGGGATGGCGTACTCTTTGGCCTGCAGGTAAGGCGCCAAAAAGAGTACGGTTGTGATGAGCAGTAAAAAGCCCCAAAGTCTGGATGTCAGCATAGTTGTATACTTTTAATGTTAGCCCAATTTAAAAAGAATGTCATCCCGTATCGGAGTCCGGGATGACGATTTATCAATTTAATTATCTTTAACCAGCCTGAAGCCGATATAGGCCGCCGCCGGACGCGAAACATCCCCGCGGTCATCAACAAAGCTTACGGCAGAATAGCCGTATATGTTACCTTCCGCGCTTATTTCGGCTGCGTTGCCGCCGAGGTCATAAATATAGGCACTACCGACTTTAACGGCCGAAAAACTGCCGGCTTCTTTTAGCAGAGACCGGTTCAGGCCTTCCATCTTTTGACGAAACTCGTCCACTTCGTCCAGGGTGATGTCATATCCCGCCCAGTAGTTGAGCGTGTTTTCATTCTTGGCCGATTTCTTTGCCAGCTTATGCAGTCTCTTGGCTTCTTCTTCGGTGGGCAGGCGGTAGGTTTCACCGGTCTGCTCGTTCAGCCAGGTAATGTAGCCTGAAATATCTTCCATAGTTAGTCCCGTAACAGGATAATTCCCCTGCTGTTCTATTGCAGCTTTATCTGCATAGGCTGCATACTGTGCGTTGGTAAGCTCAAAACGGCTGATGGAGATAGAATCTTTGGCAATTAGCACCATCTCGGGGAGCAGCACGTCGTTTTGGGCGATGCCGTAGTAGCCGTCAACTTTGCTTGCCTTCTCTTTTTTGAGCAGCTCGGCCAGCGGACTGTCTTCTTTGAATGCTTCGTTTTCAGCTTCGTAGGTGCCAAAAAGATAACGGTCGAACCATTTAATTTCTTCTTCCATCTTGCGGGTCTGATGGGTGATTTTCTGCAATCCGTGGGGCTGGTCAGGAAACCAGAGGAAACGGACCGGGGCTTCGCCGATCTGTTCGAGGGCGCGGTAGTATTCCCATCCCTGGTCGCGGGGCACTGCGCGGTCTTCGCTTCCGTGAAAGATGATGGTAGGCGTACGCACCTTTTCCATCTCAAAAAGCGGTGATTTTTGAATGTAGGCAGTGTTATAGATCTTGCCGTCGGTGTTATCCCAGGGTGCTCCGCCAAAATAGCTTTGGTCAAATTGCACGCCGAAAGCGCAGGTGCCGTAGTCGGAGCTCCAGTTGACATCACCCGCACCGGGCGCCGCCACTTTAAACATATCCGGGTACTGTACGGTAAGCATGGTGGTGAGGATGGCTCCATTCGACCAGCCCTTGACGCCCATAGAGTCAGGATCTACTTTTCCCTGGTCGACCAGCATTTCTACACCGGCCACGATATCGGGCAGCTCATACTCGTAATAATGTCCTTTTATAGACTCCACAAATTCCTGTCCGTGGTTGGATGAACCGTGATAATTGGGCATCAGCACAAAAGCGCCTTTTTGATTCATGATGTTATTGAAATCCGTCCACGACTCACCCCAGCTGTCGGTGTCAACGCCCGATGGCCCGCCGTGGATGGTCACCACGAGGGGATAGGAGCGGCCTTCTTGGTAGTCGTGCGGGTAGTAGAGGATACCGGTAATTTCATCGTCCATGGCACCGGTCCAGGTTACGACTTCTGTCTTGGCTTTGGTTTTGTCTTTCAGGTGCGTGTTAATTTCAAAAAGCTCCCGGGCATCTTTGATAACAGCGGTGGTGCGGTTGTGACCAAGTTCAGCTGCGTAGTACTTGGGCGGCGTAGAGGCATCGGAGGTCACAAAAGCGACCTTGTCTTCTTTGTAGTTGACGTCCAGCACGCTAAAACTGCTGAGCCTGACGCTTCCATTGACCTGAACTTCTCGTTTTCTCCACCCATTATTATAGGGTTCTATATATATGGGCTTCACGGTTGTCCCGTTTGCGAGGCCTGCAAAAACAGCGTTGCCCGAAATGTCAAAGCCGGAACCAAGTCCCCAGTCCCAGTCAAGGGGGATCTGTTCGGGTGCGTTCTCTTTGAGGTTATAATGGTGCAGCAGGGTGATGCCGGCCCCATTCCACTGCGGGTCGGATGATTGTACGGATACAAAGTAGAAGCCCTTATTGTCTTCACGGAAGGTAAAGTTACCGGGCGTCTGGTAGCCCTCCGCTAAAATCTGTTGCTTGTTGTCCTCTTCAAGATTCCACAGGTAGTAGGTTGATTTGGGGTTGGCATCCGCGCCATAGCCGGGAGAGCGAATATGGGAAGTCACCAGGTACTTGCCGTCGCTTGATGCTGCAAATTCTCCGATGGGGTAGCGGTTGTCCGTGAGACGGGTAATGTCTTTGGTCTTCAGGTTGAATGAATAGACACGGCTGGGCTTGAAGTGGGCGGTATCTTCTACCACTACGGTGTTGTCTTCAGCTTCTTCCAGCTCTTTTTCATAGAGTGTTTTGCCTTCTTCGGATTCAAAAGCCAGCAGGTCATCGCCCATCCACTGTGGATCGGAAATGCCCGTGTCGAAGGTATAGACTTTATAGGGTTCGCCGCCATAAATGCTCATAGCCCACAAAGTGTTGCCTTTATCACGCGAGGAAAGGAAATAAATGGTTTCTCCGTCTCTGGAAAACAGGGGATTATAGTCCGAATCACTCCCGCGGGTCAGATGTACCGTCTTGGGCTTGCCGTCTTCGGTGACATCCAGCCTGGTGAGGTATAAATCATATACAAAACGGTCCTTTTCACGGTCGGGATACCGCTTGGCCCATACCACACTGTTGCCATCCGGCGAAAATTGCAGGCTTGAGGCGCGTTCTTGGTTAATGACATCTTTGACAGACCATTGGGTGTTGTCCTGTGCATGAGCTGATTGCAAAGAAATGAAAAAACAGGCGATGAACAGGAATGAAAAGAATCGTTTCATAAGTTTATATGATTGGTTAATTATGAGCTATGATATTATACTAATTTAGAGGCTTCGTCAAAACATAAATACAGCGGGAATTTTTTATGAAATCGATATTGACATTTATTTTTACGGTAGTGCTTTCGGCATCGCTTTTTGCTCAGGACTATGCCGTACAGCAGCTGGAAAATTCACCAAGGCACCATGAGTGGGTGACCCTGGAATCAAGTGAAAGAACCATGCATAATTTTGTAGCCTATCCGGAAAAGTCTGAAGATGCCACGGTAGTGATCGTTATTCATGAAAATCGCGGACTGAATGACTGGGCACGCAGCTTTGCCGATCAGCTGGCAGCGGCCGGGTATATTGCGGTAGCACCGGACCTTATTTCCAATACCGTAGAAGGGGTGGAAAAGACCTCGGATTTTGAAAACTCTGATGCGGCCCGAGAGGCTATCTATTCACTGGACCCTGAAATGGTTACCCGGGACCTGATGAATGTGCTGGAGTATGCACAGTCTATAGAAGCAGGCAATGGTAATATTGCGGTAGCCGGATTTTGCTGGGGCGGCTCGCAGTCTTTTCGTTTTGTCACGAATGCCGGGGATGCTATTGATGCCGCAATGGTCTTTTACGGCACCGGGCCGGATGAGCTCTCAGCCTATCAGCAAATTGAAGCTCCTGTTTATGGGTTTTACGGCGGCGATGACCAGCGCGTAAATTCTACGATAGAAGGTTCAGAAAAAATGATGGAGCAGGCCGGCAAGACTTATAAATATGAAATCTATGAAGGTGCGGGTCATGCATATATGCGCCGGGGCGATGATCCCAATGCACCTGCTGATGACCCCAATGTAAAAGCGCGCAACGCATCATGGGAGCGGCTGAAGAGTATTTTGGAGAATTTGTAAATCTTTAATCAACTGTAATTCTTGTAGATGTCAGATATTTTCGAACAAAAATAAATTTTTATAAATACTCATGTATTTATGCAGGGCATGTGTAAAAAA
Organism: Balneolaceae bacterium; assembly: GCA_034521755.1. Classification (GTDB taxonomy): domain Bacteria; phylum Bacteroidota; class Rhodothermia; order Balneolales; family Balneolaceae; genus JAXHMB01. The sequence goes on along the minus strand of JAXHMB010000003.1, from coordinate 79,512 downwards.
AATCTGTAAGGAAATACTGATTAATAAGTCTTACCTTTAAACGAAAACAAAAAATGATGAGGTAAGTATTATGAGTTCTTTAAATAAAGCAATGATTATTGGTCGTTTGGGACAGGATCCCGATGTACGTTATACGCAGTCAAATACCGCGGTGGCGAATTTGTCTGTGGCTACATCCGAGCGTTATAAAGACAGCTCCGGCGAATGGAAAGAAAACACCGAATGGCATCGTGTGGTTGCCTGGGGACGTCTGGCAGAAATTTGTCAGGAGTACCTGAAAAAAGGATCACAGGTGTATATTGAAGGGCCGATCCAGACCCGAAGCTGGGAAGACAAGGAAGGCCAGAAGCGCTATACTACAGAAATCAAGGCGCTGACCATGACCATGCTCGACAGCAAGGGCAGCGGCGGCGGAAGCGATTCCGTGTCCAAAAAGCCCGACAGCGCTCAGCCGGTATCAAGCAGCGTAGATCTTAACGAAAACTTTGAAGACATTGATGACGACCTGCCATTTTAGGTATTGTTTAAGTCATTGTTAGTTTATTAGTTTAGAAGCGGCAGGGTTATGCTCTGTCGCTTTTACTTTTTTTGCACCGAATATTTCCTATACCTAGTTTACGCACTCAGTTAGATATAAATAGCAAATAATTGGACGAACCAGGCAGTTTACAATCTATAGCTACATTTTTTGCTCAGGCACATGATATTGCCGTTTATGACGCTACGTTGACTACGACAGAGCTTGTCCTGCAAATCCTTTTTATCATCCTGGGACTGATATTCTCTGCTGTCTTTTCCGGTTCAGAAGTAGCCTTTTTCTCTCTTTCCAATCAGCAGGATATACTTGATGAAGCCGAAACAGAAGGCTCGGCCGACCAGCTGGTCATCCGCATGCTGGAACGTCCGCGAAGGCTTTTGGCCACCATCCTTATCGGCAACACCTTTGCTAATATTATAACATCAGTACTGGCAGCGGTTATGACCGGTTCTGTTATTGCTTATTTCGGTTTTCCTGAAGTGGTTATCTATACCATAGAGGTTGTTGTACTGACGTTTATGATTTTGATTCTGAGTGAAATTACCCCCAAAATTATTGCCATAAACGACCCGCTGAAGATTACCCGTAAGCTGGCGCGCTTTATTTATGTGCTTTATGTATTGTTAAAGCCTATTTCCAAGATTATTGCTGAGAGTACTATCAGCCTGGAGCAGCGGCTGCCGCGTCCGGACAGTAAAATGACCTCCGAAGACATTATGACCATGGCGGAAGTGAGTGAGCAGGAGGGGTCTATCAAAAAGGATGAGCGGGAGATCATCGAAAATGTCATTGAGTTTGGAACCACTTCTGTACGTGAGATCATGACTTCACGGGTCAATATTGTGGCGGTATCAACAGAAAATTCGCTGGATGAAGTGCTGGATATTATCCGTGAAAAAGGACTCTCGCGCATGCCTCTGATTGAGGATGACTTGGATACTATCCTTGGCATTATTTATTCTAAAGATGTACTGCCCTATATCAACTCCGATATAGAACGTACTACTATAAACTGGGGCACCATTGGCCGGAAGGCTTTGTTTATCCCGGCTACCAAGAAACTGGATGATCTGCTGCGCGACTTTCAGCAGGAAAAGACGCATATTGCCATTGTGGTAGACGAATACGGCGGCACGGAAGGCCTGATCACGCTTGATGACATTCTGGAAGAAATTGTAGGCGATATCTCTGATGAATATGCCGAAAATGAAGAGCAGCTCTACACGCGCTTCAAGAACGGCGTATACGTATTTGATGCCAAGATCGATCTCGATGACATGGAAGATATCCTGGAATGCGAGCTGACCTCCAGTGATGACGAGTACGAGACACTGGGCGGATTGGTTTATCACCTTACCGAACGGATTCCCAATGTAGGGGAACGGGTTTATTACCAGAACCTGGAGCTGACGATCCACTCGGTGCAAAATAACCGTGTTAAGAAGCTGAGAGTAAAGGTGAATGATGGGACGAAAAGCCAACACAAACCCCGGCCTAAGAACGAAGAGTAACTATCTGCATGACTGCCAATACCACTGATTTGGATATTCAAAAAAACGTTGACCTTAGCTCTTTTAATACCCTGAAAATTTCTGCTCAAGCTTCTTCTTTTTTGTCCATCACCTCCGCAGAACAGCTCGAAACGTTTTGTACTCAAAGTGACCGGGACGAAGCACCTGTTTTTGTATTGGGGGGCGGCAGCAACGTCCTTTTTGCTGATGATTTTGATGGACTGATACTTCATATAAGCATCATGGGTAAAGAAGTAATAAAAGAAGATGAGGAGCATGTGTGGCTAAAAGTCGGGGCCGGTGAAAACTGGCACGAAATCGTTTTGTATTGTGTAGAAAACGGATGGGGCGGTATTGAAAACCTCTCTTTGATTCCCGGTACGGCAGGCGCCGCACCTATCCAAAATATTGGAGCTTACGGAGTGGAGCTCGAAGAGGTGTTTGAATCGCTGCAGGCCGTGCATCTGGAAACCGGAGAACGCCGCACTTTTAAAAAGTCGGATTGTCAATTCGGTTACCGCGACAGCATATTTAAGAATGAGCTGAAAGGTGAATATGTGGTTGCCAATGTAACGCTGAAACTTAGCAAAAATCATAACTTAAACACTTCTTACGGAGCCATTCAGCAAAAGCTGGAAGAAAAGGATATTGATGAGCCGACCATCAAAGATATCAGCGATATTGTCATCGAGATCAGAAACAGCAAGCTTCCCAACCCTAAAGACCTTGGCAATGCAGGCAGCTTTTTTAAGAACCCGATTGTCTCCCGACAAAAGTTTGAGCAGTTGAAGCGGGCGTATGAAAATATCCCCGGTTACGAGCTTAATGATATTGAAGTGAAAGTTCCGGCAGGGTGGCTGATAGAACAGGCCGGATGGAAGGGCAAGGTCGTGGGCAATGCGGGAACCTACCAGCAACAGGCGCTGGTGATTGTTAATCATGGAGGAGCCACAGGTGAAGAAATTCTGGAGCTTGCCAGGCAGATACAGCTGTCGGTTGATGAAGAGTTTGGCATCTCACTGGTACCCGAGGTAAATATCGTTCGCTGATATGACCGAGGAAAAGCCGTCTGCTTATTTCACCAAGTATCTTTTTAAAACAGGACTGGAATGTCCTACCCGCCTGTACTATAACAAACAAGATTATCCTGAGAATCAGACTCCTTTTCCATTTATAGCACACCTCAGGTTTAATAAGAAGATGCTGTTTAAACTGCTGGAATCACTTTTTGCAGAAGGTGAGTCTGTTGAAAATAACGCTATTGAAGAGGCCGCCGAAGAAACAGCTTACAAGCTGCAGGATGAGAACACAGTACTTTTTGCGCCGGTCTTTATCTTTGATAAGGCCATGGCAAAAGTTCCGGTGCTCAAAAAAGAAGGGGAAAGTGTCACCATCTTTGAGGTGCATACCAAAGCGTATAATCCGGGTAGACACCGGCTGATTAATCATCACGGAAAAATTTATTCCAAGTGGAAAGACTACCTGCTGGGTTTGGCATATAAGTATCACATTATTTCGCATTTATATCCCAGGTGGAATATTCGTACAGAGTTAGTGCTGCCGAGGAAAAATGCCTCAGCCGGCAGAGATGATTTGTACCAGCTTCTTCAGCGTAATATTCAGAATGCCGGAAAGTTAAGTACAGAATCGGGGCTGTTGCATTTTCTGGATGTGCAGGATGAGCTGCAAAGAATCTTGTCCGGCAGTGAGTGGGAGGAGGGAAGCAGGTATGAGGGGCAATCTTTTGCCAAGGTATTTGATTCACTGAATGAACAGTACCAAAGTGGTGAGAAACTTACAACAGAGCTGGGGTACAAGTGCAAGAGTTGTGCTTTTAACCTTGATATGAGAGAAGCTCAAAAAGAAGACAGATCCGGTTTTAAAGAATGTTTTGGTGATACCTCAGGCTCTGTTGATAAAGTTTTTGATCTCATTGGTCCGGGCACAAAAGAGTGGATTGAAGAGGGGATCTATTTACAGCAAAATATTCCCGATGATGAAGTGACGGATCTCGACAGGATTACAAACTCAACCGGCAGGATCACCGAAAAATACCGCCAGTCTCTTCAGATTATGAAAGCAAAAGACAAAGAGATTCCGCGGGAAATGATACGGCCTGAGCTTTTTGAAGAGTTGGAAAGATGGGAATACCCTATTCACTTCCTCGATTTTGAAGCGGGTAATTATGCCGTACCGCTCCGCAGCGACAGAAAACCGTATCATCTGGTCGTATTTCAATATTCCTGCCACACCTTATACGAAGACGGCAGGTGGGAGCATCACCAGTGGATTGACCCGATGGACGGTGACTATCCTAATTTTGAGCTCGTTCGAAATCTGAAATCCATTCCCGGTATCTTGGAAGGGACCATTGTGCAGTACTCACAATTTGAACGCTATGCGTTAAAGGTCATTCGCAAAGAGCTGATGAATGAAGAACAGGATGATGGACAGGATCTTCTTGAGTGGATTGAGAACATTATCGGCCGGCATGACTCCACGCAGCAGCACGGACCCTATCTGGCTGATCTCAGCCGGCTGGTGAAGAACTATTACTATAATCACCATATGCAGAACTCGTTAAGTATAAAGGATGTGCTGCGGTCGGTGATGGCACAAAGTGAGGAGCTCAAAAAGATCTATTCCAAGCCGTATGAAAGCCAAAATTTTGAGCAAAAAATTTGGTGGCAAAAGAATGGCAGCGGTGATGTAATAAATCCTTATGATTTATTGCCAAGAGATGAAGAAACCAATGTACGGCGTGGGACAGAAGCTATGGTGGCCTATGCCAAATCACTTTCAGGGCAGCTTACCGATCAGGAAAAGGCCCGGCTGCAGGATACCTTGCTACGCTATTGCGAACTGGATACGCTGGCCATGGTTATGATTTATCAGCACTGGAAAGGACTTGCGAAAAGGAATTCTGGAACTTCTTCTAATTGATTATATTTATTGAGACCCTTGCAAAACCTAACTGTCATCGCGCCTTGTCCCGCCCAAGCGGGGAACGAAGTGCGGCGATCTCCTTTTAGGTACCTTGATCGAGAGATTGCTTCTCAGGCTCGCAATGACAGGCTCGATTTTCCGGGTTTTGCAAAGCCCTCTTTAATGATGTTAACTAAATCCCAAGATAAGCGCTTGATTATGAAACGCATTTTACTTCGATTTTTCCTGCCCGTACTTTTTATCAGTCTTATTGTACCCGGTTGTGTAGTGCAGCGAAGTCCGGTTACCGGCAACAAAAGAGCTTATGGCTACAGCTGGGAACAGGAGCTGAAAATTGGCAAGCAGGCCGACCAGCAGATACAGGAGCAGTATGGTATATATGATAATGAAGAGTTGCTGCAATATGTGGATAATATCGGGCAGGAGATGCTGGAGGTCAGTCATATGCGCAGGGAAGATACCCCGAAGAAGTACCGGGACACAGAATTTACTTTCAGGGTATTGGACAGTCCGGTTATCAATGCTTTTGCACTGCCCGGAGGCTATGTGTACGTAACCCGCGGATTGCTGGCTCACCTCGATAATGAAGCTCAGCTTGCGGTGGTGCTGGGACACGAAATTGGACACGTTGCAGCCCGGCACGCCTCCCAGCGTGCTTTTGAGCAGCAGGTAGGTCAGCTGGCGGTGATAGGCGGAGCTGTTGTAGGAGAAGAGTTTTTGGGTATCCCCGGCGGAAGTATTCTCAATTTGGGTAGTCAGGCTGCTCAGTTCCTCTTTTTAAGCTACAGCCGTGATGATGAGCGGGAATCGGATGCCCTCGGAGTGGAATACTCGGCCATGAAAAATTATGAAGCGGCAGAGGGCTCAGAATTTTTTGTGACCCTCGAGCGAATGTCCAAACAGTCGGGGCAAAGTATCCCGGACTGGCAATCTACGCACCCCGATCCTGCCGAGCGCTCAAAAAGAATACCGCGGCTGGCCGAAGAGTGGAGAGCAAAAGGATACGAGCAGACTATACAAGATACGGACGAGTTTATGGGTCATATTGATAATATTATTTATGGCAACAACCCGCGGGAAGGATTTACCCGGGATGGCAGCTTCCTTCATCCCGAGCTTGCCTTTCAATTTCCCTACCCTCAGAACTGGAATGTCATCAACCAGCGCTCGCTTGTTGCTGTTATCAATGCCGATCAGGACGCCATTGCCATTATGCGGCTGGATTCAAAATCAGAAAGTCCGCAGGCTTCAGTAGAAGAGTTTTTGAGTCAGGAGGGGATAACACCCGGTGAAGGTGCTGCAACCTCATACAATAATTTAGAGGGCTATGAAGCTACCGCGACAGGACAGACCCAGAATGGGCAACAGATCAAATTCTATCTCTATTCGGTTGTTTATGATGGTACCATTTATAGGTTTATCACCTATACTACCTTAGAGCAGTTTGCCACGTATCAACCACATTTTGAAGAGATCGCGCAAGGTTTCCGGGATCTGAAAGATCAATCGGTATTAAGTATTCAACCTGTTAGGTTGCAAGTGGTTAGGGCTGACAGATCAGGCTCCTTTCAATCATTTCTTCCCGATAATTATGAGGACTTTCCCATTGATATAACGGATAAAGATCTGGCTATTTTAAATCAGGTTAACCTTGGTGATACCATTGAGGAAGGGCAGTGGATTAAGATTCCCAGAAAATAGAGTTAATAAGTGATGAGTGACAAGTAAATTGTAAGAATACTCCATCACTCATCACTTATTACTTTACCAATATTTCTCCTATCTTTGGGCTTAATTTCAACCCTGAAAAATTTTAGAAATGATTGAGCGATATTCGCGCAAGGAGATGGCTGATATCTGGTCACTGGAAAACCAATTTCAGGCTTGGCTCGAAGTTGAGCTGGCGGCATGTTGGGCATGGAGTAAGCTTGGTAAAATTCCTGAAGAAGATGTAGACACCCTTTACGAAAAAGCCTCTTTTGATGTAGACCGTATAAAAGAAATTGAAAAAGAAACCCGTCACGATGTGGTAGCTTTTACCCGGTCGGTTTCCGAATCACTGGGCGAAGAAAAGAAATGGATACATTACGGACTCACCTCCACGGATGTGGTGGATACGGCCAACGGCTATCGTCTGAAACAGGCCAATGAGATCATTCAGAAAGACCTTGAACATATTATTGGCGTTCTTGCTGACAAAGCCACCGAGCATAAATACACGGTGATGATGGGACGCACACACGGCGTGCACGCCGAGCCAACAACGTTTGGGCTCAAATGCGCGCTCTGGTATGCGGAGATGAAGCGAAACCAGGAGCGTTTTGAAAAAGCGGCTAAAGATGTAGAATTCGGCAAAATGAGTGGCTCAGTGGGTACTTTTGCCAACATACCTCCTGAAGTGGAAAAATATGTTTGTGAGAAGCTGAGGCTGCAGCCCGCCCCTATATCTACGCAAACCCTGCAGCGCGACCGTCATGCTCATTATATGTCAACTTTGGCGCTTATTGGCTCAACCATGGAAAAGATGGCGGTAGAAATTCGTCACCTGCAGCGCAGTGAAGTGCGCGAAGCTGAAGAGTTTTTCCGAAAAGGGCAGAAGGGATCTTCCTCGATGCCGCATAAGCGCAACCCGGTAAGTTCTGAAAATATTTCCGGTTGTTCGAGGGTGCTGCGGGGCTATATGATGTCGGCCTACGAAAATATTCCGCTCTGGCACGAACGCGATATTTCGCATTCGTCTGTTGAGCGTATCATCCTGCCCGATGCTACGATTTTGCTGGATTATATGCTCAATCGCTTTGCCGGTGTTGTTGAAAAGCTCACGGTTTTTGATGACAACATGAAAGACAATATTTACAAGACCTTTGGACTTACTTTCTCACAGCGTGTGCTGCATATGCTGATCGACAAGGGCATGTCCCGAGAAAAAGCCTATGATACCGTGCAGCCGCTGGCAATGCAGGCCTGGGAAGAGAAAACAATGTTCCGCGATCTGGTAGAAGCTGATGAAACTGTGCAACAGAATTTATCTGCTGAAGATATTGAAGAGGCATTCAATTTGGATCATCATACACAGAATGTTGACCATATCTTTAAACGGATAGGACTGGAATAGAGTTTTTATAAAACCTGAGATTATTAAAACACAGTGTCATTCCGAACTTGTTTCGGAATCTTTAGCTTCTTCTTTGTTTAGATTCACAGATCCTGATCCGCCGGATGCCCCTGTGGAATGCCATTGTGTGGCCCCGCTTTGCGGGATTCCACAAGAGCTGGCGAACAGGATGACATCAAAGTTTAGAATACCCTATGCAGGACTGGAACTCATACATTTTTTCCGAAGTGTCTTTTGAGGAAAAAGCTATGGCCGTTTTTGAGTATCAACGGCAGCATAATGAAGTTTATGGACGCTTTTGTCAGGCTTTGGGCGTTGAACCGGATCACACTTTCGACATCCCGCTGCTTCCCATACAGGCTTTTAAAGAGGCCCAAATTACGATGCAACCGGATCCCGACCCTGAGATTATTTTTCAAAGCAGTGGTACATCAGGAATGAACAGAAGCAAGCACTTGGTAGCCGATACCAATCTATACCGGAAATCTATACTCAATGGATTCAACCAGTTCTATGATTTAGATCAGTCGGTAATACTGGCCTATACGCCGGGTTATGCCGACAATCCTCATTCGTCCCTGATCTGGATGCTAAATGAACTTATTGCACAGGATGACATAGGGTTGAGCCGTTTTCTATCGCTGGATAAACCGCTGGAACAAGCCACCGTTGAAGAAATCGAAGCTTCCGGCCGGCGGCTGATTCTTTTTGGTGCAGCATTTGGGTTATTGGATTTAGCTGAAAGCTCAACGGTAAGTTTGCCCAATAACAGCACTGTAATAGAAACGGGCGGTATGAAGACTCATAGAAGGGAAATGAGCAGGGAAGAAATGCATCATATACTGGCTGATGGATTTGACCTGGCAAACGATCGCATCCATTCTGAATACGGCATGGCCGAGCTGTTAAGTCAGGCTTATGCTACGGGAGGCAAGTGGTTTCGCAGCGTACCATGGATGAAGGTGACCATTCGTGATCCGGATGATCCCATGAAACAGCTGCCGCCATTTTATGAAGGGCTGATCGGCGTTGTAGACCTGGCAAATGTTCACTCATGTCCGTTTATCCTTACCGGTGATAAGGGTGTGATGGACAAAAAGGATCGATTTCAGGTATTGGGACGATGGAATCCCAAAGATTTGAGAGGCTGTAATTTTTTAATTGATGAAGATTAATATGGCTGACCTTCAAGAACGCATTAAAACACTTTTGGATGTCATTGACAGCTGGCTCAGCGATGACAATGAGCATCTCAAGGAGGCTATTGCCCAAACAGTGGAGGAAGGGTATTTTAGCTTTCCGGACATCAAGCATGCGCTGAATGTTTGGAAGAAGAATATCAGCAGAACAGCTTTTGAAGAATGGGTGGAGCGAAGCGGTATAAATGATGAAGCAGATGCGAGGGGCAAAAATGTACTTTGCCTGCATGCCGGCAACCTGCCTTTGGTGGGCCTCCAGGATGCCATAGCGGTACTGCTGAGTGGAGCCAATTACGTTGGTAAAATATCACGTAAGGATCCCTATCTGCTGCCTTCTTTTCTAAATGAAGTTAAGAATACGGGTGTCTGGAGTAGTATTGATGTACAATGGAGTCACCGGCTGGACGATTTTGAAGGGATGCAGAATGATGCTGTGCTCTTTGCAGGATCATCAGCATCGGTGCCCGGCGTTATGGAAGCCATAGACAAATATGATCTTAAAAAAGAAGACACAGAGTTTTTAATTCGTACTGCTCATTTTTCTATGGCATACCTGGATAATCAGGAAGCCCAAAATATGGAAGAACTGGTCGAGGCGGTATTCAGATACGGAGGCAAAGGGTGCCGGTCGGTGGCGGTAGTGGTATCGCCATACAGCCTGGATTCCATAAAGTGTGAGCTCACCGACTATATCGAAGCTTTCTGGCTGGACAATCCCCAGCATGAAAAGCCCAAGCCTAAACTGCAGCAGCGCTTTGCCTACAATAAAGCTATTGAACGTCCGCAGGCCTGGCTTGATGACTTCCTTTTACAGGAGGGAGGACTGGAGCTGGACCAGGATTTCATTTGCTACTGGGTGCAGGGAAATGAGCAAAAGGTGAGCGAGCTGGCCGATGAATTCGGTGAGCAGCTGCAGAGCATTTATATCACGCATCCTGATATTAACATACCCGGCAAAGAAGAACAGGTTGAGTTTTTATCGGATGCTCAGAACCCGCCGCTTTATTGGAGGCCGGATGGAGTGGATATTTTGGAATGGCTTATCCAATAAAAAAGCTCCTGCAAACCAAGTCTGCAGGAGCTGAAATCTGAATGTATTTAAAATTAAATGACCGCGGCATTAGCTTTAGGATCAGCGCCATACTGATTTGGGCCTGAGTCGCCTTCCATAAAAAAGAAGACCAGAAGCACAATCCCACCAATTACTGGCACAAGTCCAATAAACAACCACCAGCCGCTTTTGCCAATGTCATGAAGGCGGCGTACGCCAACAGCGATAGATGGAATAAGCACAGCTAAAATATACAGTGAACTGACGATAGGAATATAGTCAGGTCCAACAGTACCACTCATTCCTGCTATAAGGCCTTCCGTAAACCCCAGAACAAAACTGATTATGGTGTTGAAAAGGACGAAAAACCAGTATTCTTTGCGTCGAGCGCGTCCGCTGAAGTTAGCATAGTTCTTTAATACTTTGATATACCAATGCATAAATGTCTCCTCAATTTTTTTAGTTATTAGCAGCCCATCCGTTGTTTGCTGCCCTATATTTACAGTATTCTCGGAATTATTTTGGATATATTCAAAAAAAATAGTGCAAAAGTGAACCTTTTATATTGGTGCACGACTTTATGGGTGAAGCATGGCTGCAGATAACACACATATTGACTATGAGAAGCTGGTTGAACGGTATCAGCAGGGTGAACAACAAGCACTGAAAGTGCTGATTTTAGAATTTCATCCCCGCTTGTGTAGGACGATCGGTTATTATACAGGAGATAGTGAACCGGTAGATGACCTGGCACAGGAATGTTGGTATGATATCATCCGGGAACTCACATACCTGCAGCTTAAAATTAGTTTCAGTGCCTGGGCGCTGACGATAGCAAGACGCAAGGCGATTGACTGGATTCGTCAGCAGCAGCGAAACCGAAAAAAGATGGAGGCTGTTGAGCAGCAGTCCAGGACCGATTCAAACAATCATGCCGATGAAGAACAGGGCCGATTACATAAAGTTCGTAAAGGAATCAGTCAGCTGCCGGAATCCCAGCGAATTGTGCTTAAAATGTTTTACCTGGATAATCTGAGCATAAACGAGATTGGTCAGGTACTGGAAATATCGGTGGGAACGGTCAAGTCGCGGCTGTACTACGCTCGCGAAGAACTCAAAGAACTTATTGATAATTAAATGGAGAATGTCATGGAACAGATGAATAAAGAAGAAATCGATCAGCTTATTGAAAAATCTTTAAGTAGGGAAGAAGCTCACTTTTATAATGAACTGGACCAGCAGGGCGTCTTTAAAATGTGGTTCGGACTTTATACCGGAAAATTGGGCTGGTGGGCCGTACTCGTTACTATCTTCCAGCTTATCTTTACCGCCCTGGCTTTTTACTGGGGCTACAAATTCTTTACGGTAGAAGGTATGGAGCTGATGCTTCATTACGGCGGTGCAATGTTTATCGCTATCCTTTTTACTCAAATGCTAAAGCTCTGGCACTGGATGCAAATGGACAAAAATTCTATCCTGCGCGAGATGAAGCGACTGGAATTTCAGGTAGCGGTGCTTATGGAGAAAGCCCGGAATGACAAAGGAAGTACTGAAATTGGTTAGGCTGCTTCCACTTTGAAATTGGTTTGGTTGACTTTGAAAAGGTATCATTCTACCACAAATTGCGTTTTGGCTTTTTGCCCATCGCCGGCAAACATAAACACCTCTAACGTATAGGTTCCTTCCTCAAGGCGCTGATCTAAATATCTAAAGGAAACCTTCAGGTTAAATGTTCTGGAGCTGTAGCCTGGTATATAAAGTTTGGAGTTAGAAGGTGTCCAGCCAATGTTTTTATTACTACTATGGTCGTATACAGTTATACCCTTTTTTTGATCTTCCAGGAACTCCTAGGTCCATTAAAATGATAGGTTACCAATTCGCCGGACTTATTTTCAAGGGTATAGTTGGCTCTAAAGCCATCATCGGGGGTGATTGTTTCTGATAGAGATTTCCAGCTTGGGTTCTATAGAATCATTGGGCTTATCAATAGCATCCTGCAAGGAACCATCGCAGGCAGCGGCTAATAAAGAAGGGTAGGATCTTTAGCAATTTGCTCATAACGAACGGGTTTTGTTTCTCTCTTCTATCATTCTACGGAAGTTTTGCTTATAAATCAATTTCAGAAGAAACCTCAAAACCCTTCTTCACACCGCAGGATATTTTGTGTATCTTTGGCATCTTCAAATAGAACGCGGATAAAACGGATTGGGTGGATTGCCACCGACTAAAAACTGTGGAAATCAGTCGGTTCTTCGTTATCTGTGTTCTATCAAATAATTGAATAATATTAACCAAAGCAATACATGAGTTCATACGATCCGCAGCAAATAGAGACCAAGTGGCAGCAATACTGGCAGCAGAAAAAGACCTTTAAAACGCCGGAGAATCATGATAAGCCCAAATATTACGTGCTGGATATGTTTCCCTATCCAGTGGGTCCGGGCTGCATGTCGGTCATCCGGAAGGCTATACAGCTACGGATATTGTTGCTACGCTACAAGCGCATGAACGGTTTTAATGTGTTGCATCCCGATTGGCTGGGATGCCTTTGGTCTGCCCCGGCCGAGCAATACGCGGTGAAGACCGGTACACATCCCCGGGATACGACCGAGGAGAATATCAACAAGTTTCGGGAGCAGCTTAAGGCACTGGGCTTTAGCTACGACTGGGACCGCGAAGTAAATACTACCGATCCTGATTATTACAAATGGACGCAGTGGATTTTTCTGAAGCTCTATGAAAAGGGCTTGGCTTATGAAGATCATGTGCCGGTAAACTGGTGTCCTGAACTGGGTACTGTTTTGGCAAATGAAGAAGTCATAGACGGCAAGAGTGAGGTCAGGGGATATCCGGTAGTACGCAAGCCTATGCGCCAGTGGGTATTGAAGATCACCGAGTATGCCGACCGACTTCTGGAAGGACTGGATGATTTAGACTGGCCTCATTCTACTAAAGAAATGCAGCGCAACTGGATAGGAAAATCACTTGGAGCAGATATTGATTTTAAGGTAGCTGATTATGATGAGGAAATAAGAGTCTTTACTACGCGTCCGGATACGATTTTTGGAGCTACGTATATGGTCATTGGCCCACGAGCATCATCTTACTGAAAAGATTGCTACTGAAGATCAGCTCTCTAAAGTTAAAGCGTACAAGGAAGAAGCGGCAAGAAAATCTGAATTAGAACGAACAGAGCTCAGTAAGGAAAAAACCGGGGTCTTTACCGGGGCTTATGCCATCAACCCGGCCAACGAAGAAATTCCTATTTGGATAGCTGATTATGTGATGGCAACATATGGTAGCGGCGCTATTATGGCGGTACCCGGTCAGGATGAGCGGGACTGGGAATTCGCGGAGAAGTTTGATCTGCCCATCATTCGCACCGTACAGCCGCCCGAAGATTTTGAAGGTAAAGCCTACACCGGGGAAGGAGAGGCCATTAACAGTGACTTTTTGAATGGGTTGGGCATTGAAGAAGCCAAAGAAACGATTATTGAACTCCTGGAAGATAAGGGAGCCGGTAAAAAGGCAGTAAACTACAAGCTGCGCGACTGGCTGTTTTCTCGTCAGGGGCGCCTTGAGGAGGGAGCCGTTTTCCCAATCATTCATGTAGATGGTGAGCCCAAGCCGGTAAGCAAAGATGAACTGCCTGTTACCTTGCCTGATGTAGAGAAGTTTCAGCCTACAAAGACAGGAGAGCCGCCGCTTGCCAATGCAGAAGACTGGGTAAATACGACTGATCCCGAGACGGGTAAGCCGGCTAAGCGTGAAACCAATACTATGCCGCAGTGGGCCGGTTCCTGCTGGTATTACCTGCGCTACTGCAGTCCTGAATTTGAAGAGGTCCCATAGACCCCAAAGAGGAAGATTACTGGATGCCGGTTGGACTGTATATCGTGGCGGAGCCCGGACACTCGGTACTGCACCTGCTGTATGCACGGTTCTGGCACAAAGTTTTATATGATTGCGGCATCCTGAAAACCAAAGAACCTTTTCAGAAGTTGGTGCACCAGGGCATGATTCTTGGAGAAAACGGAGAGAAAATGTCCAAGAGCCGCGGCAACGTGGTAAATCCTGACGACATCATTGAAGAATATGGAGCTGACTCCATGCGCCTTTACGAAATGTTTATGGGCCCGCTGGAGCAGGTGAAGCCGTGGAGCACGAAAGATGTAGATGGCGTGTATCGTTTCCTTGGACGAGTTTGGCGACTGGTCATTGATACGGAAAGCGGAGAGCTGACTGATGAGATTACGGACAGTGCCCCCTCTAAGCCTCAACTCAAAGTTCTGCACGAATGCATTGAGAAGGTTGGTAATGATATTGAAGAACTGTCATTCAACACGGCTATTTCGGCAATGATGATTTTTGTCAACGAGGCCAACAAGTGGGAGCAAGTTCCTAAATCAATCATTGAGCAGTTTATAAAACTGCTGTCACCTTTTGCACCGCATATTTCTGAGGAGCTGTGCGTCTAAATTGGGTCACGATGAAAGTATTGCCTACGAGCCGTGGCCGCAGTTTAAAGAGGAATACCTCATGAGAGAAACACAGACCTATCCCGTACAGGTGAATGGTGAAGTAAGCTAATATTGAGGTCAGTACGGATAAAGCCAAGGACAAGGAGTTTGTACTTTCGCTGGCCAAAGAGGATGATAACATTCAGCGTTACCTTGATGAGGGTGAGCTGGTCAAAGAAATTTTTGTGCCCGGACGCATAGTTAATCTTGTGATAAAGTAGGGACTACAAAGCTCTCTATTAACAGAAGATCTTATCAAAAATCTGTCAATCTATGTTAACTTCTGCCATTTTATTTATTGCCGGCCTTCTTTTGGTTGTATACTTTTCTGAAAAGCTGGTAGAGTCTACCGTAGGCACCTCACTTGGTTTTGGGGTATCCAGCTTCCTGATTAGCGTAATATTTATAGGATTTGACCCTGAGAACCTGGGCCTGGGAGCGGTAGCATCATACGATGCAGTAACAGGCATCGCTGTTGGAACCATCATCGGTTCGGCCATCGTAGCCATTGCACTGGCTTTTGGCATTACGGCTATCATTTCTCCAATGAAGTTTGAAGAAGTGCCCATGCAGATCCCACTGGTACAGGTGGGCTGTGATATTGTTTGGAGCTCTTTGCTTTGATGGAATGTTATCGCGGCTGGATGGCGCTATTTTGCTGCTGGGATATGCTCTTGCCGTATGGTATCTCATTTATCTTGGGCGACAAGGGCTGGATATTAAACCAACCGAAGAAGCAGCCGAAGTGCTCGAAGAAGGCGAAGAGATGGGCAAGTGGAAAGCAGTGGGCTTATTTGGCATTTCACCTGATCGCTATTATTGCCGGAAGTGAATTGCTTGTGAAGTCTTCGGGAAGCCATTATAAGCGGCCTGGGTATTTTCCGATACCATTTTGGGATTACAATTCTTGCTTTGCTGGTAAGTATTGAAGAGCTGGCCCGCGAACTTCCGGCAGCATTAAAAGGCAGAGCTGAAATAACGGTGGGCAATGTCATCGGCTCTGTGATGGCTTTCTTTCTTTTTAACGCCGGTGTGATAGCCCTTGTTCGACCGGTTCCTATCAGTAATGATGTGTTTAACGTGTACTTGCCGCTGAGTCTGGCTACGGTTTTGTTTGTGACTTTCCTGATGATTCGCAAATCGATATCACGCTGGGCCGGTGTCGTATTGGTACTGACCTATGTGGTATTCTTTGCCTGGGGGTATTTGTACTGATAAGCGACTGACGTACACGATTCAGGCTACTATGATTGTTGGCCAAAGACGAGCATTGCCTATCCCATTACATCTACATTTTCACGCAGTACTTTAGGCAGCTTGCCCTGGGCTTTGGCCTTGCCGGAGGCTTCCATCCAACGGTTGATGTCATCTTGAGTAATAGAACTCACTTTTGGGGCTGACAATGCCTCGGTCTCCCGGCGAATGGCATCGTGCCGGTTGATCTCAACAAGGTGTTCATCAATCGCTTTGCCCATCTTCTTAAGCGTATCAGCATGTATAGGCTCCGTAAACTGCACAAACCAGTGATGAAAGGGCACTTCAGATTCAGAAGCCAGAGTGGGGGCAATAGTAAAAGCACTTTGTTGTACGCCCAGCTGTTTGGCCGCTTTATTCAAAGCCTCTTCTGCTTCATAGATATACAGGCCTTCGCCATAATCATCCAGCATTTCGGACACGCGTCCTTTTACTTCAAAGCGATAGGGACTGACCGAAGTAAATTCTACGATATCACGGACGGCATAGCGCCACAGTCCGGCATTGGTGCTGATCACCATAGCATAGGGCACTCCGGTCTCAACCTCCCAAATCGGGATGGTGTCCTGTATACTCATTGACTCTTCATCGGGCAGGGGATCGGCAATGAATTCATAAAATATTCCATTATCGGTGATCAGCTTTAAGTCGTTTTCTGTCGAAGTCATCACTGAAGGCAAAATGTCCCTCAGAGGCTCCATAGGTTTCAATGAAGTAGGGATTCAGATCACCCATCAGTTTTTCCAGATGTGGGCGATAGTTGGCCAGCTTCACGCCGCCGCAAACCAAAAGATGCAGGTTGGGCCACACTTCGGCGATGGATTTTTTGCCGGTTTTCTCAAGCACTTCCTGGAACAGTGTCAAAATCCAGCTGGGTACCGCGGTGATGACTTTTAAATTGGCATCAATAGCTTTTTCAAGAATAAGGTCAAACTTTTCTTTGAAACTGAGGCGGGTAAGTTTATCCGGGGAAACTACCTGCAGGGCTTTAAGCCATTTGGGAGCACGGACGCCGGTATGGCCGCTTATCTCGCCAATGGCTAATCCATCATGGTGTTCCAGGGCTGCCGGGCAGACTCAGGTGGCTTCCTATCAGCTTAAAGATGTTGGGCTGCTGACGCAGATAACTAAGCACTACCTTGCGCGTGAGCCGGCAGGTCGCTCTTGAGGCGATCTTCAGTAATGGGCAGATGCTTCCCTTTGCCCGAAGTGCCGGCGGACACGGCATATTTATCCACCGATACCCGGCCAATAAAGATCAGCGGTTCCGTTTTTCAGCGCATCGATATCAATATCACGGTAAAACTGCAGGGGCACTTCATTCTTAAATGATGCATAATCAGACAGTGCCCTGAAGTTATGCTTCTGACCAAAAGTAGTGTCAGAAGCTTTGTCAAGTAGATTTTGCAGCTGTGATTGCTGATCTTTTATGTGCGTCCACTAAGTCGGAGTCCTGTTAAAATTTCAGTGCGCCGTAACTTAGCCTCTGAAATTCTTACGCTCAATAATTTTCTTAATTTTCTTGTTACCAATCCAGACCTTTTGATTGGTCTCTACGTTTATCATTTCAAGATTTACCGTATAAAAGACGGCCACCGTTCTTTTGTCTACCGTTTCTTCAGTGATGGAATTCATATTGCCAATCATCATGAAATCGGCACCCAGCTCTTTAGCCATTTCCTTGGTCGTTTCGTAGGAAGCGTAATTCTGCTGTTCGCGTCGTTCTTCACGAATCTGCTGTCGTTCATCGCTGCTGGCTACAACGGATACTTTGCCGGTATTCACAAAGGCACGCTCCATTTCTTTGGTGAATACTTCAGTGTCGATATGCTCCATGGTTTCATTGCGTACGTTACCTACAATTACTACCGGCGGCTTGCCATGAGATCTGTTCCACTGTTCCAGCCAGGGTTTTGCCACTACGTCGGAGATCATCTCTTCGGCTACCATCCGGGCGTCAGTGTCGTTCCATTTACCGGAAAAGTCTGTTTGAGTGCCGGGATCTACACGGCTGATATCCTGGGGAGGGCGGCAGCCTGCGATAGGTGCAAATGCAAATAATACCGATACTTAGTTTTTTCATAGTCTTTGGATTTTTTATTGGTAATTTTTAGTTGGTTTAAGATTAATTCCAGTATAAAGTTTCGATGAGTTCAAGATCATTATAAGAAGAAACACTAAATTGTTTTCTCTGGGTAAAGAGCAGTTTTCCACGACTGTCATAATACTTTATTTCGGCATGGTGATCGCCGGGAGGAAGCCCTACTACATTGGCATAGGCTTTTCCGGGCATGGTTTGCCAGCTTCTCAAGTCGGCCTTTTCGGAGAACTCCTGCCCAATTTTGCCAAAGATATTTAAAACTTTTCCCAGCCCTTTATTTTCTTTCTTCACTTCATTACTGATTACGTTTGTGCCAATCGCTTTTACCAGTGATCGTGCAAAGGCCCGTGCATAAATGATGGGTTCTTTAACTTTGTACATCTCTTTGGCTACTACGTCCATCTCTTCCATAAGGTAGAGGGGAGCCGCCAGCGTCTCATCAAATATAACCTCTACACGATTTACTCGGGTTTGATAGAGGTGTAGGCTGGGCGGCGAAAACTTCAGGTACAGGTCTTTTTCATCAGAGATAAACGCGCACATCGTTTTGCCGCTTTATGGGTGCTCGTCCGGCAAAACCGGTGATGAGTACATATATAGTCCCCGGATTTTTGATGCGCTGCATGGATTCTCGGTCGGGCTGCTCAAAACTGTAAATATTGGGCTGATCATTAAAGGCTTGCAGCATCTTTTCGTATTCAATACGTGCATCGTCAGGCTTGCCCGATTTAGCATAGAGTATCCCTGCAAGGTAATGACTAAAGGCACTGTTCTGAATATTTGACTTGCCAGTTTTCCATTCGGTTTGCTCCAGCGTATCTACTTTTGCAAGCGCTTCGGCAAGTCCTTTGTATTTTAGCTCCAGCTGTGAAAGCTTAAATGCCATACGCCGCGCTTCCACAAGAGCAGCATCAAAATTGTTCTGGTGAATAAAGTTGAGGCTCTTAAAAGCATTCAGGTAAATATCTTCGTAGGCTTCGCCGTCGTAGGCCAGGGAATTGTCGTTGGTGATAAGAAAGAGGCAAGTCCGCGCGAGATGCTCTTGGTATACCGCCGGTCCAGTTCTTCTTCGGCCTGGGTAAAGTGCGTAGAGCTAGAATCGTAATCGCTGCTGAAGTGCTTGGCCATACCCAGTTCAAGGTTATAGAGTACTTCTTCTTTAGACCGATAGACATGTCTTTACGCTTATACTTTCAAGCAGCTCAACAGTCTGATCAAAGTCGCGTGCGGCAAAAGAAGAACGCAGATTATGCTGAGCATCATCCAGCTGGTAGGACCCACAACCGTTTAACAACAGTAAAAAAGCTCAATAGCAATAAGGCTATGGCCGAAATATGACTTGATATGTGGGTAAAAAGTCTATCCATCCTGATAATTGTCTTTGCGCTCATCAACGTAATTAATGATAAGGTATTTTCTAATTATGAGACAATCAATTGCTGTAAATTTTCACCTGCACTCTACTATAGTTTTGTTATATTTGCTCGTTATTTACGAAAGTTAATCTGCTTAGGTTCGTGATCAATTTTTTTAGAATATCTTTACTGGCAAGCATAGCTGCTATCGCATTTTCATGCGCTACGCCAACCTCTCCAACGGGAGGTCCACCGGACAAGCAGGGTCCTGAAATTGTTAGTACTACTCCCGAGACAGGAACCACTAACTTTGAGGGCCGCAGCATTGAGCTGGTGTTTTCTGAGTTTGTAGACCGCGCTTCTTTGCAGCAGGCTATAACTATTGAACCCGATCTTGATATTGATTACGAGCTGGACTGGGGACGTAACGTCAGTTGGAAATTGAATTCGAGAGTCAGCTGCCTGGATCTCACTACGCTTATTATTTCTATTGGAAGTACGCTTAAAGATGTTCGAGGCAACAAGCTGGCTCGTCCCATAAAAAGTGGCCGTCTCTACCGGACCCGAAATTGATGAGGGTAGGATCTTGGGCCGCATCATTAATGCAGAAACGGGCAAGGGGCCGGAGACCAGCCGTGTACTGTTGTATCGAACGCCAGGTAGATCTTGCCGAAGAAAGCCAACTACGGTGCAGAAACAGATACCAGCGGCACTTTCCAATTTGAATACCTGCGAGAAGGTACCGTACAAGGCTTTTTGGGTGGATGACCTGAACCGCAATAGGATACTGGGATCAAGAGAACGGGAGACGGCTCAGCCGTTCTACCAGGAATTTATAGAACTGGAGAAAGCTGAAAGCGATACCCTGGGCAAGCTGTTTGTCGACCAAGTCCCGATACTACACGGCCGGCTTTGCAGGGGTGGGCCTGTTTTCCAGTCAGCGGCTGCGCATGCGGTTTAGTGAAAACATCCAAATATCAGACAGTACCGCTATTATAATGACAGATACGCTCGGTAATCGTTATTCTGGGGCTTACCCGCTGTACGTTTTGCCATCCGATCCTTTTGTGCTTTTTGCTTATAGTGAACAAAGTCTGAATCCCGACAGCAGCTACCGGGTAGAATGAAGAATATCACGGAGCAGGCTGATAATTTTTTAACAAATTCATCCGTTTCCTTTACCGGATCGGCGCAGGAAGACACGACCGTTCAGCGTATCATTAAGCGTGACAAGCAGGTTGGAATGTATCCCGAGCGATATCCATATCTAGTAACCTATGCCAAGCCTATTTCGGATGCCGCCATTACGAGATTCCATCAAAGTCAGTGGAGGGTACAGAACTTATTGAATATTGGGAAGGTATATCTATAAGCCGCAACAAGTTAACGATATCACCAAATGAAGAATGGAAGAGTGGTGTAGACTATGAAATAAGGATTTGGAATCCCATGGTCAGCGACTTTAAAACGATCACCCCCAACATCTGGTTTCCCAATCCGCTGGGACGGCTGAACGTGATGCGCGAAGATTCTGCAAGCAGTGATACCTTGGAGCTGAGTATTTACAGTGAAAACCGGGGAAGGGTAGCGATACCACCTTTACGAAATCTGTAGAGATTGCCCGCCTGCCGGATACCAATTACAGGATTAGGGCTTATATTGATGCCAATGGAAATGGCAAATGGGATTTTGGAAGTATCAGATCCATATGTTGCCCGGAGCCCTATTTTATTCGTAACAAGGTGCCTGTAAAAGGTTCTTTTACTGCAGACCTGACAATTTCTTTAGAACAATAGAAGGACAGATTTTTGAAATGCTAAGCTCAAAAAAATTGCCCCGTTCATCAGTATTGTCTTTTTCGGGATTGCTGTATGGTTTCTGGACCAAGAGCTGCGCAAGTATGACCTGTCTGAAATAACCGAACAACTTGCAGCCATTCCCGATATCTATACTTCATTTTCAGTTATTCTGTCGCTGCTCAGCTATTTGGTGCTGACGGCTTATGATGGGCTTGGCGTAACTTATATCGGAGAAAAGCTTGAGCCCAGCAAAGTGATTCGGGCTGGCTTTATAGGCTATGCTTTCAGTCACAATATTGGCCTGGCACTAATAACAGGCGGTTCTATCCGCTACCGTATTTACTCGGCCTGGGGTTTTTCGGCCATACAGGTGACCCAGATTGTAGCTTTCAGTGCTTTTACGCTTTGGATCGGTTTCTGTACCGTAGCAGGGCTGGCACTGCTGCTGGCGACACCCAGTCTCCCGAATGATGTCACCATTCCCTTCGGATCATTGCGTGTGCTTGGCAGTGTGCTTCTGGTGATGGTAGTTGGCTACATGATAGCCAGCGCAAAATTGAACAAGGAGATATCTTTTAAAAAATGGAGCTTCACTTTCCCAAGCTTTTGCTGTTGCTGTAAAGCAGGTAGTTGGTGTGCATCCGTGGACTGGCTCATGGCTGCTTCTGTGCTGTATGTGCTTTTGCCGGATGTAGGAATTAATTTCTTCAGCTTTACAGGCGTCTTTTTGCTGGCACAGATTTAGGCTTATTCAGTCAGGTTCCCGGTGGACTGAGGAGTCTTTGAGATCGGTTATGCTGCTCTACCTGACCAACTTTATGGAAGGGTCGCAAGTACTGGGCATCATGGTGCTGTACCGGGTTAGTCTACTATATTTTACCGCTGCTGCTGGCAATTGATTCATCCTTGCTTACCCAGGAATATAGAACCAACGAAGAAGTGATGCAGGAGCTGGGGCAGAAGGCAGCCAACTGGTTCCCGCGCATTGTGCCCGAAGTGCTGAGCGTTTCCATCTTTATAGGGGGTGCCATTCTGCTTTTCAGGCTATATGCCTTCAGAAGTGCCACGGATGGAGTGGCTGCAAAGACTTTTACCGCTGCCAGGTCGTTGAAATGTCCCACTTTTTTCCAGCCTGGTGGGGGCCGTGTCTGTTGATACTTGGCACGAAGCCTGCAGCACCGAATTGAAGGAGCCTATCACCTGACGATAGTCATGCTCGTATTTGGAATCCTGTTTTCGCTGCTAAAAGGTGGTGACTATGAAGAAGCCATCATCCTTCTCATTATGCTTGTGCACTTGATTCCCTGTAAAAACAGAATTCCGAAAAACCTCACTATTTAACCAGGCAGCTATCTTTCGGATGGATTGCACTTGTACTGATGGTAATATTCAGCGCCTTTTGGCTTGGCACTTTTTCACTCCCGTAATATTGAATATCAGAAAGAAGTGTGGTGGCAGTTTACGCTGCTGGGTGATGCGCCGCGCTACCTGCGTGCTCACGGTCGGTATTCTAGGTTTCACCATCATATTTGGACTGATTAAACTGTTAAAACCGCGTCATCACAGAACTCGACTAAGCCAGATGAAGACGAACTTAAGATAGCAGAAGAAATTCTGATGCGATTGTCCCGTACCAAGTCTAATATTGTGCTGCTGGGAGATAAAGAGCTGATGTTTCGGCCAAAGAACAAAGAGCTTTTGATGTATGCCCATGAAGGCAAAAGCAGTATCGTTATGGTGACCCGGTAGGCGATGAATCCGAGATAGAAGGGAGCTGCTTTGGGAGTATCAAGGAGATGTGCGATTATGAAAATATGCAGCCCGTTTATTTCCCAGGCCAGCGACAAATACCTCAACTATTATGTAGACCTGGCCTTTCTCTGCTTAAGCTGGGAGAACAGGCTCGCGTAAAACTTCCGGACTTTAACCTGCAGGATGAAAAATACGGGAGCTGAACCGTGCGATACGGCACTACGTTCTTTGAATGACGGCTGCCGTATGCAAGGTCATACCCAGGGAAGCAGGTGAAGCATCAATTTGGTAGAGGCTTGAAGCGTATTTCCGACGCCTGGATGCAGGCAGAAGATGTCGCCACGAGCGCGGCTTATGCTCACGGGGTGTTTGAACCTGATGCCTATGCAGCGCTTGCCTGTTGCTGCCGTCCGCAGAGAGGGACGAGAATGCGGCCTTTGCCAATATATGGACCGGTGCCGACCACTATGAAGTTGCTTACGACCTGCTCCGCCATGCGCCGGAAGTGAGATACGCGATGTCATAGACTTCCTGCTTCATCGAGATGATGCTGCGGGGCCAAGGGCAGGGCTATGCTTCGCTCGATGTAATGGGTATGGCCCCGCTGTCGGGCATGGACGATGAGCCGGCACTTCTCTATGCGATGGAGCAAGGTGGCCGACTGGGTGTACACCTACGGGCGATACGCCTGTCCGACTTTCAGGAGGTGCGCAAATACCCGAGAAGTTTCACCCGGTCTGGGAACCTCGCTTTCTTGGCGGCACCCGGCGGAATGGGCTCATGCTACCGGGCGTGCTCTCCAACCTCACCTCGCTTATATCCGGCGGCTTTCGAGGTAATCGGTGAAGTAGGCAGTGATGCTGACCTGTTCGCTACAGACTATAGAACCCGGCACCTTCGGCTAAACCAGTAGAACTGTCATACCGAGAGATCCGGCATGCACGGGAGAGGAGCTACGATTACACATAGCAACGGACGGAAATGTGACATCTACCTACCAGGATTGGAAGCTCAGTTGTTGCATGTAAGCAGTTTATGTGGTTAATTATGCTACACTTATAACTAATATTCAGGGGATATGATCATGGGATATATACGTACAATGAAGTTACTTGCCTTTTGCTGCATTGGTACTGCTGCTCGGTTGTCAGCCTAAAGATGCTGCGGTGCCATCCAACGGCAAGGTATTATTCGGGAGAGCAAGCCGGCGGTGAATTTGTGATTGCCACCGGTGATGAAGACGAGAAGATGATGGAAACCATTGAAGCGTTTAATAACATGGAAGTGGATGCCCTCTGGGAACACGTGTGCCGACACCGTTACCTTTCATATGGCGGATGGCTTACGAAGGCCCTTTTACCCAAGGAGATGATGGCAGGATTCATGGCACAAGACTTGATTCCATTACAGTGGGAAGTCATGTCGGTAATACCGGTTCAGGCCAAAGGCGAGCAACAGCGTGCGAGTCTTGCTGGACAGCCACGAGAAAATCTACATGAAAGATGGTTCTGTGGTAGATAAAAAACTTTTTGAAGAATTTATCTGTTGAAGAGGGGAACCGTGGTGAAGATTCGTCAGTGGGATGCCGCAACTGCCATGGAAGGAATCTGAATAGCCTTCGCTGACCGTACTTGTTGAAACTCCGGTAGTGCAGGGAGATAAGCAGGATTTCAAATAGGGCCTCGCACTCTGTGATGCCGAAGACTAAGGATAGATCGTTCCTGCCAATACTTGCTATCCGGATCTGATCGCATTTCAAGGCTCTTATACCGAGCGAAGTGACGCGCTGAGCTGCACTCTGCCGTATGAACGATGAGGCGTTTCCACAATTTGCGAGCCATACATCCCCTGTCCGCCAGCCCTCTGTGGAAGCCCGCAAAGCGGGGCCATGCAGGATGCTTATGGGCCGTGCCGACGGGCCCAGTGGCAACAGCGGATTCTGAAAGCAGGTCTGTCATCACAATTTATCTGTTGCCTTTTTCATATTTTTATATACTGTTTATTTCATGTGTACATTTCATATGTATATTGAACGGACATGACATGAAAAAGCTCACAGACAAACAGATCCGACCGCTCGAAATACCTCATTGAACTCGCATTGAAACCGCTTGTCCGATTCCTTCTTTTATGCCGACATGCAGGAAGCATTTGGCTACAGCTAATTCAACAGCATGACCGCTGCCTGCATGCGCTGAAAAAGAAAAACTACCTCACCAAGTCGGGGAAGGGTAACTGTCGATGCGCCCGACAGGCCGCATCCGAGCTGAAGGGCTTTTTCCCGGGCATTCCCGGTGAAGGGACGCATAGCCGCCGGAGGGATGCATCGAGGCCAAGTACGAGCAGAACCTGCGGCCACCTGCGGTAGAAGTACTACCCGGGCAAAGTATGGCCACTGCTTACTTCGCCCTCATCGTAGACGGCGACAGCATCGATTGATGCCGACATCCGAGACGGCGACTATATTATCATTGACCCGCGGGAACCCGACGACGGTGAAATAGGGGCCATTTTGCATATGAGCGGAGAGACCACCCTTAAAACTCATCCGCAAGCGAAAAGACGGCGATACCGTGCCGCAGCCCGAAAACGAACACTACCAGCCTATTCATATTGCGCCCCACGAGTGGGAAGAGGTGAAGGTCTTTGGCACCCTGGTGGGCAAAGCCTGGAAGAAGCGCGACAAGTGGGGCGTTATTTTTTAGGATGAACTAAAGACACATTTTTCCGGAGCGGCTAGAGTCACTTATAGCTAGAAAAACAGGTGTACAGATAATCTGACGGATCAAGGCTTTCTAAAGCGGCGAAGGCCAAACTTGTATGTTATCCGTATGACCTCTAGCATAAAGTTGTACAAATGACTATGTTATACCACCACAATTTTGACACAGGTTGCTAAAGAGTTTATTATCAAGAAAAATTATTTAAGAACTTACGAAAAAAATAATGAAAACATACAAATTAAGCTATTTAAAATTAAAAGCAATGAAGCTATAGATTTAGATGAAACCGAAGAGGTAATAGATTTAGCCTATCGTATTACTGCCTATGGTGCCGACTACCCCGTTGACTCACTAGTTAAAAGGCTTAACAATAAAGACGTTCTTGTTATTAGATTACATGGGTGCTTGGTATAAGAAATAACTAATTTAACAATGTATTAGCCAAAAACAAAGAGCAAATGGATTTATGAGTCATTATTATTAGGTCTACCTGTTCCTGGAATATTTTTCATTCGAGACCCGAATGGAAGATTGTTGGTACTTGATGGGCATCAACGGCTACACACTTACAAGCTTTCTATGATGGCGTTATCGATGGAAAGGAATATCGGTTAACAAATGTGCAAGACCAATTTGAGGGAAAACTTATAATGATTTAGCTCCTGAAGACCGTAGAAGGCTTGATTCCATTATGCATGCAACTATTATAAGACAAGATGAGCCTGAGGAAGGTCAAAATAATTTATATGATTTTCGAGCGCCTTAATACGGGAGGAATGAATTTAGTATCCTCAAGAAATTCAGTTATCTCTTTTATCACGGTGATTTCACAAGTCTTAAAGAGCTAAATGAGAATATCTTTCTTAGCAAACATTGTATGGTAAAAAATCAAAACGATTAAAAGATCTGGAGTTAATACTTCGTTTTTTTTCATTCTATTATCATCGAGATAGTTATTCTAAGCCCCTAAAAGATTTTCTAAATCGATATATGGCATCAAACAGAAATTTGCAGAAGCAAAACAAAGGTGAGTTAAAAGCCATTTTCGAAGAGACAACAGATTTCATTCTAAAGACTTTCGGTAAAAAAGCATTTAGGCCAACTGGTGCAATAAATGCAGCTGTTGTTGATTCTTTGATGACAGGAATAGCAGAAAGGTTGAAAAAATGGGAAAATGAATCAGCTTTGGAAACTGCAAGTTAAAATATGCGAAGAACTAGTTGAAGAGCCGGGTATTTTCTAATTCAATTAAAACTGGCACCTCTTCAGACAACAAATGATGTACTAGAATGGAAGCTGCAATAAAAGCATTTTCTGACATTCAATGAGTGCAGCAAAGAATATTTATCAATTCAATATCAAACTAATAACCATTTGAACGTGCAAAAAAGGTTGAAGACTTAAACTTCAGTCAGACCTTGCTAAATATCTATGTGTACTTGTTTCGTTATGGAAGTTGCTACTATTGAATGGTTACTTCATCATACCCAGAAGGAGATCTCGTCCAACTATTAGAAAATATGTGGAATCAAGGCTTCAAGGTTTTCAAATCCTTAACTCACAAAAAATATAAGTTTATTAGCTAATTCGGACAAGAACTGGTACAACGAAATGGACAAATATTTAGTGGATGAGAGAAGAAATGCTATAGATAGTGTTAACAACCTTCGTAATAGCATAGCTCATGGCCAGTTAGTAGGTCTAACCTTACATCGCATTTCTAAATATTATGAAGAAATGAGAAAAGTTGTAACAAAATGGAAAATTTGATCGATGACTAACCCAACTGTGGTATAACCAGCGCTTAAAACGGACAGGCCTCGCTCTCCTACGCTTCAAACCGAAGCTTTAGGTGGTCCCTTGCCACTTTCTGGCTTTTTAGCTTCTCGTTCATTATTTAACAACTCAACATAATCCGTGCGCACCTTAAGCGCAAGTTCGTGGCGCTAATGTAAAGCTTGTCCCTTTCATCAGGCTCTTCGTCGGAACTTTTGATAATACATGCTCAAAATTTTCTCGAGAACCTAATTCTCCTCTGTTCCTTTAGGTATTTCACTGTCATTAATGCAGACAGCTTTTCAGAAACAGCAGAATTAATTAGCTGATTCATAGATACGCCTTCCTTTTTTGCCAGCTCACGTATCTTTTCGTGCATCGAGTCGGGCAGTCGTACGCTTAACGTGCTTATCATTCATCGATTTTAATTAAAAATTGTTTTGGTGTTATCGCTTCCACACCAAATTGTTCAATACCTTTAAAATCATCGAGGTTGTAGGTAATGATATACTCACATCCTGCTTCGACAGCTAATTCCAGTACCATGTCATCTTTGGGATCTTTCAAAAAAGGTCGCCAAAGAAAAAGATATCTCGCTTGTCAGCGACTTTACACAGGTAGTTTAACAAATCATCAATATCAGTATCGAGCAGATGTTCAAACTTTTTCCTTTTACTCACCGCTTCATACTCAACCAGCAGTGGTACGGAAAGACTTATATCAAACTTTCATGTCCCTACTAAACTGAGCAATTTAAACGAGGCTCCACGGTTCGAGCGAAGAGCCGAAATTAGTACATTGGTGTCAATAACAACGTTAATCATATAATGGTATTATATGTAATACCAAAATAATTTCAAAAAGTTTGTGGTGCTGCCTCCTTTAGATTACTCCTAAGAACAAAACAGGTGCTTTGGTGGTATAATCCGCCAATCATCCAATTAATCCCGCAAGCATTCTGCTTATGGGATAGAAAGTTTGAAAAATGTAAAATGGTCCTGCTTTACTCTCCAAGCGGCCGGATAACCATTCATTGGTTTACAGGAGAAAATCTCATGGAGGTCAGCTGTTTTGGGAAACACAGCTGGAACCAGCTGTTAGTCACTTATATTTTTCAACTTTGCTGAACTGCTCGATCCCTTCATATCCTTTTGCTCAAAGCTAAGCTGGAATGTAGAGCCGTTATTACGCTTGAGTTCAAGGTCGGCTTCCAGCTGATCGGTGAGCTGATAAATGAGTAAAAAACCAATCGTACTCTGGCTTTCAAGGCTGAAATTGTCGGGCATGCCTTGCCGTTGTCAGAAACCTTCGACACAACAATATTGTCTGTCTGGGTTATTTCTACAGTTATTTGCCCGGAATCTTTCTCAGCGAAAGCATGCTTGTAGGCATTGGTTATCAATTCGTTGATGATTAACGCAATCGGAATAGCCTTGATTAATATTTATGCTAACCTCATCAATTGATGTGTTTAACTTAATATCCCTGCCCTCTGTATTATATACGCTCTTGATGTTGTCGATTAATTTATGAACAAATACACCCAGGTTTACATTAGCAAAGTCTCCGGTTTGATATAGCAGCTCGTGGACTTCTGACATTGACTGAATACGTAGCTGGCTATTCTGTATTATATTTTGCACCTGTTTATTATCAGTCTCAAACAGTTCTAATTGCAGCATGGCCGAAATGACGGCCAGATTATTCTTTACGCGGTGATGGATCTCACCCAGCAAGACATTTTTTCCTCGAGTGATTCCTCGATCTTTATTTTCTGAAGCTTACGCTGTGTGATGTTTTTTGCTGTTGCATACAACTCATCTTGTTTTCTGGTCATGTGAATTTCCAACCACACCGGTTTTCCGCTCCGGTTTAATAACTTGAACTCACCTTTAAAAACGGAACTCGAATTCTGTAGCCAGGCATCCATTTGTTGTTTCAAGCTGTCCGAATCAGTAAAGTCGGTTAAAGGTTTGCCAACGAAGTTATCAGACTTATAGCCCAATACTTTTTCCAACTTATTATTGATGTTTGAAATACTGTAATCGCTGGGTCGAGTATAAAAACCAGGTCGGTAGCATTTTCCAGGAACGTAGTTTGACGTTCCAATTCTGCTGTTTTCTTTTCCAGCTGGTTTTGTTTCTTTGAAGTTCCAACCGCGCCTTGAACTTCTTGTGCCAGAGTTTTAAGACTTTCAAGCTGCCAGTCTTCCAGTTGCTTCGGTTCGAAACCCAATCGCCAGATGAACCTGTTACCAATGTGCTATCCATCTTCGCTTTTTAAGTTCACCCCCGCATAAAATTTTACGTTGGGGTCATTCTTTACATATGGCAAGTCGGTAAAACGCTGATCCTTTTTGGCATCTACTACAATCATCCATTCATCCTTGCGGAGAATCGTCTCAGCTGCAGAACGTTTCTCCACGTTTCATCTCTCAGAGTTGGGGGCGGCTGGACTTTGCTTTATTCGCGTACTGCCAGCTACTGCCATTTCCAAAAAGTTAATCTGTGATATAGAAGTCCTGCAGATTCTGAGAAGCCAGTTTAACCGATGCGTCGGACTCCTGTTCTTCAGGGAGTATCTGTGAAATGGAGTATGATTTTAATGCCTCTAGTCGTTCCTGCTCATTTTTAGTTAACTTCATGCAAAATCATAAATTGGGGTTAAAATGAGTTGGTGAAAATAAATAAAACGCTTGCCTTGTAATAATATTGATCTGTAAAAGGTGATCTTTTTTATAGAATATTGACGTAAAGCTGTGCTACTGCTCGGGATATGATGAGTGCTGGACGGCTGCCATGTCGGATGTTACAAAAAGAAACCAAGGCGTGAAAGATATACTTGGCCAGAGAAGAGCGAAAGGTAGCGAGTTGTTCGGGAATGGAGGAGAGTGGTATTTAGGAATTCTTTTCAATGAAATCCCAATTAATCCTGTAAGCTTTCTGCTTGCGGAATAGAAAGCTTTTAAAACGTATAATGGCACAAGCTGAAAGCTTGCACCATAATTGGAAGTTGGTTATTTAAGAGTAGCTGGTGCGCACTTCCAACAAAATAGGTTAGTGACAGAAT
This sequence comes from Balneolaceae bacterium, assembly GCA_034521755.1. GTDB lineage: Bacteria > Bacteroidota > Rhodothermia > Balneolales > Balneolaceae > JAXHMB01. The sequence continues at coordinate 48,803 of JAXHMB010000003.1, read as the reverse complement.
TGATTGTTTTTCAAGCAGATGAGAGATAGCAATGAAACCTGAGCAAACCATGATTACTGATGTCTTCGAATAGTGCACATGCGGCACTTGAACTGAATGTAGAAACTGATAGAGCAGAATGAGCTATACAAAGCCTGTCGATAGCTCGGCTCAGAAAGTGTTGACGATGCTTATATGGACAAGTACTTGGTGGCCGTAGCCGACATGAGTAAGATCAAGCAAGACTACAGAATTCAGGCGAAGTAACACCGATACCGGGTACATTAGCAGGTAACCATAAATAATCAGGTTCGGAGATAAATGACGTTTTGCACATCAGTTATCCGAAGCTGCACTACAAGAGCTAACGAGATACTATCCGGGAACATCATGAGATAAATCCTGTCGGTCTGGGCCGAGGTTCTACAATGAAATCAAGAACGGTTTAGCATCATGGCTTATGGTCTTATCTCTGGATTTGGAGTACTCGGTATTTCACAGATACAAGATCGCGGAAAGTGGGTACCGGTCTCATTCTGGCTATTCCCGGTGGAATTACTTGGTCATGCTGCTTCCTGAGAGTCTCATCGCAATTAGTGAGAAGCATTTGAAACGTAGACCGGCTTATTGAGCTTAAATGAAAACTTCAAACCGTGTAGGGGCAAATGCGTATTGCAATGGGGTGCCGGACGTGCCATTGGTCTCTGCTCACACCAATCATCTTGCAAGCATTCTGCTTGCGGGATAGAAAGTTTGAAAAACGTATAATGGCACAAGCTGAAAGCTTGCACCATAATTAAAGAGAATGATATTATAGGGCTTAATCCAAACTAATCACACTAACTGGAATACCATGAATTGTACTTCTTATTTCTTTCTTCCACTTTGTTTAATTCTTCTTGTTGGGTGTTCTCACAATCAACACTCCAACCAACAGAACTCACCCTATGCCGGACAAGAAACCCGGGAAATTAAAGCCTTGTCTACCCAGGAAATTGATGGATATTTAAATGGAAGGGGTATGGGACTGTCAAAAGTAGCTGAATTAAATAAATATCCGGGTCCTAAACATGTACTTGAATTAGCAGACCAGCTTGAACTTTCGGATCAGCAACGAGAGCAAACCGAAGCTCTTTTTAACCAAATGAAAAAGAAAGCAGTTGATATGGGAGAAGCCTATATAGCCAAAGAAAGAGAACTGAATAAGTTGTTTGAATCTGAAGAGGTATCCTCTTCATCGGTCGATTCTATGTTGGTTGAAATTGGTAAGATTAAGGGTAGTCTTCGTGCTGTTCATATTAAAGCTCATATTAAGATGAGAGATATTTTAACTTCCGGTCAGATAAAGAAATATGATAATTTGAGAGGGTATGGCAAAGGCGATACAAGTCATGCCCATCAAAATCATAGCTAGCCATGTACCTTAGCCTGGGTTGAAAGTTTTGACAATCAATTTATCTTACAGGCTTGTAGCTTGTGGGATTGAAAGTTATTGCCTCATTATTAAGAATATGTTGCTTTCACTTCTCCCATAAAACTTTTTGTCTCCGTTTTGTACCTTCTAACGTAACAACCCCGAAGTTTAAAGAGAATTGTACCACATATGTCCACAGCTACCAAAACCGGAAAATCGACCGGCAAAACCACCTCGCATAGCAACGAGCCTTACGAAAGTACACATAAGGTACGATTTGTGACCTCAGCCAGTCTTTTTGACGGCCACGACGCCAGCATCAATATTATGAGGCGTATTTTGCAGAGTACCGGCGCCGAGGTCATTCACCTGGGCCACAACCGATCGGTGCAGGAAATTGTGGATTGTGCCATCCAGGAAGACGTACAGGGCATTGCCATCAGTTCCTACCAGGGTGGACACATGGAGTATTTTAAGTATATGGTTGACCTGCTCAAGGAAAAGGGCGCTCCGCATATCAAAGTGTTTGGCGGGGGCGGTGGTGTGATTGTAGGTGATGAGATCAAAGAGCTGCACGATTATGGCGTTGAGCGCATTTTCTCGGTAGAGGACGGCAGCAAGATGGGGCTGCAGGGCATGATCAACTTTATGATGGAAGCCTGTGATTTTGATACGGCGGAGGTTGAAGACGTAAACGCCCAGAAGATTCTGGAAAAAGATACCATCACCTTGGCCCGCAGCATTTCGGCCCTGGAAAATGATCATACAGACATTATTCGTTTTGAAGATGATGAGCTGTTTGATGGCAAGGGCAACCGCATTGAGGCCCGCAAAAATGGTCACCCGATACCCTTGGTAGGCATTACCGGAACAGGGGGCGCGGGAAAAAGCTCGCTTACCGATGAACTGATTCGTCGTTTTCTTACAGAGTTTGAAGATATTAATATTGCCGTCATTTCTATTGATCCTTCGAAAGTGCGTACCGGCGGTGCCTTGCTGGGCGATCGCATTCGCATGAACAGCCTCGATCCCGAGCGCGTGTACATGCGCAGCCTGGCGACACGTGCCAGCAACCGTTCTACCAGTTTGGCTGTCCGCGGTGCTATTGAAGTGGTGAAGACCGCCGGTTTTGATCTCGTTCTGGTGGAAACAAGCGGCATTGGCCAGAGTGGAACTGAGATTGTGGATATCACGGACATTCCCATGTATGTAATGACCAGTGAATATGGGGCAGCCACCCAGCTGGAAAAGATTAACATGCTGGACCTTGCAGAAATGGTGGTACTTAACAAATTTGAAAAGAAAGGTTCGCTGGATGCCCTGCGTGATGTACGCAAGCAGATGAAGCGTAATCAGGGAGCATGGGACCTCAAACCGGAAAAGATGCCGGTATTTCCAACCATCGCTGCACAGTTTAATGATGAGGGCGTTAATCGCCTGTTCAAGGCACTGGTTGATAACATTAACGGGCGTTACAGCCTAAAGTGGGAGACGAAGTTCTATAACAATTCCGAACCGGCCGAAGATATCCAGACACAGGCCATCATCCCGGGCAAGCGCCAGCGGTACCTGTCCGAAATTTCAGAGTCCATTCGCGATTACCACGATTGGGCAGAGGACCAGGTGGAAGTAGCCCGAAAGCTGGAACAGGTAGAAGGAACCATTGAGCAGCTGGAAAAATGGAATCCGGATGAGAAAAGCGAGATGAGATCAACCCTGAACGAGATGAAGGAGCACTGGATGAGCAGTCTCGATGCCCGGTGCCGGAAGATCCTTGAAGGATGGGATGAGCTGTATGAAGAATACCAGCAGGATGAAGTGGACGTAAAGATTAGAAACAGGACCTTTAGTAATAAGCAGTACCGCGAATCACTGAGCGGACTCAAGATTCCGCGGGTGGCATTGCCCAAGACCGAAAACAAAGGGGAACAGCTTAAATTTGCCCTTAAGGAGAACCTGCCGGGATATTATCCATTTACTGCGGGCGTATTTCCGTTTAAGCGGGAAGGCGAAGACCCCACACGAATGTTTGCCGGGGAAGGCACGCCCGAACGCACCAACAAACGATTTCACTACCTCAGCGAAGGCATGCCGGCTGCACGATTGTCCACTGCTTTTGACTCGGTAACGCTCTATGGCGAAGATCCCGATCATCGTCCCGATATCTATGGGAAAGTGGGGAATTCGGGTGTCAGCATTTGTACGCTGAACGACATGAAGAAGCTGTATTCCGGCTTTGAGCTGACTTCACCCAAGACTTCGGTGTCTATGACTATTAATGGTCCGGCGCCCATGATTCTGGCCATGTTTATGAATACGGCCATTGACCAGGAGGTAGAACGATACCTCAAAGAAGAAGGCAAATGGAAAGAGGCTCAGAAAGAGATTAAGAAGTATTTTAAGGAGAAAGGTGTAGATCAGCCTCAATATAATGAGGAACTGCCTGCCACCAACGACCAGTTCGGACTGGGCATGCTGGGCATCAGCGGTGACAAGCTGATTAGCGAGGAAAAATACAATAAAATTAAAGAAAAAGCGCTGAATGTGGTACGTGGTACCGTTCAGGCGGACATCCTGAAGGAAGATCAGGCACAGAATACCTGTATATTCTCCACTGAATTTGCTCTCAAGATGATGGGAGATATGCAGCAGTATTTTACGGATCATAATGTCAGAAACTACTATTCGGTGTCTATTTCCGGTTATCATATTGCCGAAGCCGGAGCCAATCCAATTACGCAGGCCGCCTTTACGCTTGCCAACGGCTTTACGTATGTAGAGTATTATCTGTCCCGCGGTATGGAAGTAGATGATTTTGCCCACAACCTCAGCTTCTTTTTCAGCAATGGACTGGATCCCGAATATGCCGTGATCGGACGAGTAGCCCGCCGTATATGGGCAATAGCGATGCGGGAGAAATATGGCTCCAACGAGCGGTCGCAAAAGCTGAAATACCACATTCAAACCAGCGGAAGATCGCTGCACGCGCAGGAGATTCAGTTCAATGATATCCGTACAACATTACAGGCATTATTGGCTATTTATGATAACTGTAACTCCTTGCACACCAACGCTTATGATGAGGCCATTACAACTCCTACCGAGGAGTCGGTCAGACGTGCTTTGGCTATTCAGCTGATCATTAACAAGGAGATGGGAACCGCCAAGAATGAGAACATCAACCAGGGGTCTTATTTCATTGAAGAAATGACTGACCTTGTGGAAGAAGCGATCCTTTCTGAGTTTGATCGTCTCACCGAACGAGGGGGCGTGCTGGGAGCTATGGAGAATATGTATCAGCGCGGCAAAATCCAGGACGAAAGCCTGTATTACGAATCGCAGAAACATAGCGGCGAACTGCCGATTATTGGAGTGAATACCTTTCTGAATGAGGATGCAGAAAGTGCAGAAGAAGAGAAAGAAGTAGATCTGATCCGTTCCACTGCGGACGAAAAAGAACAGCAGATTGAAAGCCTGAATAAGTTTTGGGAGCGTAATGAAGATGAAGTTGAGGAGGCTATAGAGCGGCTTAAAGAAGTAGCCCGGAAAAATGGCAATATCTTTGAAGAGCTGATGGAAACCGTGAAAGTGGCATCGCTGGGACAGATCTCCAGCGCATTATATGAGGTTGGCGGACAGTATCGCAGAAATATGTAAATAATGTTTTTGGAAAGTTTTTGGGCAGTTATCTAATCTATATATTCCGTATCTAAATCAGAATAAGAACCATTTTAGAAAACATGAATCAGTTATCGGCCTTCTTAAAAAAAATCTGTGCATATTTATTATTACTCTTTGTTACAGTAGCCTCCGGTTGTAGTTCAAATACTAAGCCGGCACCCACCTCCGAAGCCTATAATGAAGTTGTATCGGATTTTTATTTATCGCTGGCAGCCATGCAGGCTGATCAGGCGCTTTTTGCTATTGAAAAAATGCAGTCAGTAGCTGATGAATACCCTAAGGAAGCAGCAGCATGGGCTAATCTTGGTCTTTATGCTATGCGTCAGGCTGATCTTGAATTAGCAGCCCAACGCGTTGATAAGGCCTTGAACCTGGCACCGGAAAATAGTCACATTCAGTTTCTGGCCGGTAATATTGCAAGCCGCCGGGGAAATGTAGAGCAGGCTATTGACCACTACCGCAATGCGGTTCAGGCAGACTCCGCTTATATGAAGGCACTATATGCGCTGGCAAATGAGCTTGAGCGAGAGGGTGATGCCAACAATAATGAGGTGTATGAGCTATATGAGCAAATTCTGGAGCACGATTCCGGGAACCTTGCCGTACTTCTGGAAATGATGCGCGTCTCAGCAAAATGGCAAGATACAGAAGCGTTAAATGAATCTATTAAACGTCTATCCCGTGCTTTAAAAGTTGGCCTGAAGAAGTGCAACAACAGCTTGCTGAATTGGAAGGACAAGTCGGCCAGGGGAATGATCTGACTGTACAAATCACCTTCCTGAGAAACAGGCTGAATCAGATGTCTGAGTTTCAGTCAGATCTTGCCAGTGTACGCATTCCTCCTAATGAGATTGGAACGCCTATCTTAGATTTTACCTGGCTTCCTGAACCGGTCAAACAGATGGCTGAAAAGGATGATCAGCTCACTTTTAGTATAGAGACTCTGGCAGAGGGTTCAGGATTTGAACTTGTAAAGCCCGTCTCACTGTCCGAAGAGCAGCTTGCCGACTGGATTTCTGTGAAGTCGGGTACAGCCTTCTTGAATGGGGAAAGAGAACTGGACTTCCCGGGTCAGGTAAACTCTCAACATGCTGTTACAGGTATTGACTACAATTATGATTTCCTCAATGATTTGGCCTTTGCCGGAGACAATGGGTTTAAGTTATATCGCCAGCAGGATGACGGAACTTTCGAGGAGGTTAGAGGAACACTCAACTTGCCTCAGAGGCAATTAAATCGCTCTTATCAGGCCTTATGGTCCAGAGACATTGACTTGGATGGTGATCTTGATTTGGTATTGAGTCCAACCAATGGTGCGGTAACGGTATTTCGCAATAACGGTGACGGTACGTTTGATATATCAGATGTTTTCGGCAGCGTTTCTAATTTAGTGGGCTTTGCATGGGCAGATCTTGACCGGGATGCCGATTCTGATGCTATTTTGCTGACTGATGATGGCAGTGTTCACTTTATGGAGAATCAACGATCCGGAGCATTTGCCGAGGCAGAAGGGGTTTATTGATCTTTCAGACATTATTGATATTGAAATAGCAGATATAAATAGTGATGGCCAGTTTGAGCTTATAACATGGAGCAGTGAGGGGATTCAAGTGATAGGCTACGATACCCAAAAGGCTTCATGGGTCAAGAATGAGCTGATTTCAACTGAGTTGGGAGCAGGAAAAAAAGCAGGTTTGGCATCACTTTTTGTCGTAGATCTTGTATAATAATGGGGGAAGCGATCTGCTGGTAAGTGATAAAGAACAATCGGCATACTGGCTTGGCGATAAAGATTTGAATATCAGCATCTTCATCGAAAAGCGCCCCGGCGGAAATACAGGGTTTCGCCGATAGCAATGACGATACGCGTCTGGATCTGTTCCTTCTTAACAAGGAAGGCAATATTGATCTAGGAGGTAGACAATGGTGGAAAGGATTATCTGGCCCGGCTGATCAGGCCGAGAGCTTCGGGACCGGTGGGTGATCAGCGCATCAACTCGTTTGGTATTGGCGGTGAAATAGAGATGAGGTCCGGACTTATCTATCAGAAAAAACAAATTAATGGGAGCTGGGTTCACCTTGGGCTTGGGACATATGATGAGGCCGAGATGCTGCGAATTATTTGGCCGAACGGTTCTTCTCAAACGGAATTTGCCGAGCTGGGGTATGATTCTAAAATATTGAATGAACAGACGCTTAAAGGTTCTTGTCCATGGCTTTTTGCTTATAATGGAGAAGAAATAAATTTTGTGACAGACTTCATTTGGCGTTCACCACTCGGACTGAGAATTAATGCACAAGCCACAGCAGGTGTAGTTCAGACTGAAGACCGGGTGAAGATACGAGGCGATCAGCTAGTGAAAAAAGACGGTTATTATGAGTTGCGTATTACGGCTGATTTGTGGGAGACTCATTTCTTTGATCATATTTCATTGATGACCGTAGATCACCCCGAGGGAACGGAATTTTATATTGACGAACGTTTTACAATTCCTGCGCCTGACCTTAGTGTTCGCCCTACAGCTCCGCCACAGCAAGTTGCTTCTGTTATTGATGACAGCGGCAAAGACGTCTCAGAAGTAGTGAGTAAAATCGACCAGGATTATCTTTACCATTTCGACTATACCAAGTATCAGGGTGTTGCCAAGGATCATTACATTGAAATTGATATTGGTGACAAGGCTCCTAAAAATGGCTCTCTGTGGCTTTTAGCAAATGGTTGGGTGCGCCCAACCGACAGTTCCATCAACTTTGCAATAAGTCAGGGAAGCAGACCCGGGTCCACGCGGGTTGAGCCTTGAAGTTTCAGATGGCCAGGGAGGGTGGAAGCAGGTTAAGTCGAACCTGGGCTTCCCGGCGGGTAAGTCTAAGACCGTTATGATTGATCTGCAGGATATTTTTATTGATAAAAATGATCGAAGAATCAGACTGCATACTACCACCGAAACCTACTGGGATGCTATTTGGTGGGCTAAAGGATTGCCTGAAACTGAAATAAAGCAGCAAATGCTTGGTTCCGAAAAAATGGAGCTGCGTTACCGAGGTTTTTCAGAAATCACGCAAAAAGGAATGTTGCTTCCGGAAATGCCAAATTACCAAAATATCTCAGGAACAACAGCCAAATGGTTTGATCTTGAAGGATTTTATACCCGTTTCGGTGATGTAACTGAACTGCTCCGGAAGGTAGATGACCGATATGTAATTATGAATGCCGGAGATGAAATGGTACTCCTGTTTTAAGGCTCCCGAGGAACCTGAAGAGGGCTGGACCAGAAATTTTGTACTGATTGGAGACGGCTGGGTCAAGGATGGAGATTATAATACCAAATTCTCGGAAACTGTTTTACCTCTGCCATCACATAATATGGATCAATATCAGTATGATGAAGCTCCTGAAAAGCTGGAAGATGATCCGGTATATCAAAAACATGTCTCAGATTGGATAAAATACCATACTCGTTATATTACGCCTAGACAATTTCAAACAGCTTTAATATTCGATAATTGATATGAATACCGGTACTGGCAAAAACGACAGCTCTGGGTACATTTTTTTTCCTTTGAGTTTCGTTATCTGTTCCATATCTGCTTGATCAATACCAGCATTCTAATGGAACAGAAGACACTAAAGTTGACAAGGAACAAGCTTTGGAGCGGCACGGATTTTATTTGGAAGAGGTATCCGGGAAGGCAGGGATAAACTTTACCCATCAGGCACCCACGCTAGATTCCAAACTTAATCATATCATGCCACAGGTTGCATCCGTTGGAGCTTCGGTAAGTATCGCCGATTTTAATAATGACGGATGGCAGGATATTTATCTGACCAACAGCGCCCACGGTACTGACAACGCGCTTTACAAAAATATGGGTGACGGTACTTTTAAACGATGTAGCGCCTGATCTTGGTGTTGCTTCACTTAATACACCTGAAACGGGAGTATCAATGGGTTCTGTTTGGGGTGATTTTGATAATGATGATTATGAAGACCTGCTGGTGTATAAATGGGGCAGGTCTGTATTGTTTCATAATGATGAAGGTAATGGATTTACCAATGTATCTGACAGTATTGAGTTTCCAGAATGGGCGAATATAAACTCGGCTATCTGGTTTGACTATGATAATGATGGGCATCTGGATCTTTTTATGGGAGGCTATTTCCACCAAAGTGTTGACCTTTGGAATTTGGAAGATACAAAGATGATGCCTGAAAGTTTTGAATATGCCAACAATGGTGGCCGTAAATATCTTTTTCATAACGAGGGAGACGGTACTTTTAAGGAAGTCAGCCGTCAGATGGGTATCGAAAGTAACCGGTGGGCGCTGGCCGCTTCCTCAGCAGATTTGAGCGGTGATGGATACCCTGACCTTGTGATAGCCAATGATTACGGCGTTGATGAACTTTACATTAACAAAGATGGTACCGGTTTTACTGAATCCGGTTCTGATGCCGGTATGGGCTTTTCACCAAAAAGCGGAATGAACGTTTCTTTTGGTGATATTTTAAATCAGGGAGGTTTGCTGTTTACATTACTAATATTTCTGAGCCGGGTGTGTTGATCAGGGGAACAACTTATGGATGTCTCAGGGTGAATCGGTTAAGACCTCCTTTCAGCAATCTGGCTGGTGACCTGGGTATTGAGGTAGGCGGTTGGAGTTATGGAGCACAGTTTGGTGACTTGAATATGGATGGGTACCAGGATCTTTATCCTGGCAAACGGCTATGTATCTGCAGAAAAGGGCACTGACTACTGGTATGATTTTTCCAAAGTGGCAGGAGGAAATCGTGTTATTATCAGAGATGCCAAAAACTGGCCGGCCATGAAGGGACGAAGTTTATCAGGATTTCAGGATAATAAAATATGGCTGAATGATGGAGCCGGCCGTTTTCAGGAGGTGGCTGATGCCGTGAATGGTGATTTGGGACTGGACAGCCGGGCTGTTGCTTTTGCCGACTTCTTTAATGATGGATCACTGGATATTGTAGTTGCCAGTCAGGGTGGGCCGGTTAAGATCTATAAAAATACAATTAAGTCAAGTCACCATTGGCTGGGATTTAAGCTGGAAGGAACTTCAAGCAATCACAGTGCTATAGGCGCAGAAGTTGAGGTCTTTTGGAATGAGAAACGCCAGTTGCAGGTTGTTTCAGGTGGTAGTGGTTTTAGCGCCCAAAATCAGCGTCCTGTTTATTTTGGTCTGGGAGAAAATGCTGAGATCCAAAAAGTTGAAATCAAGTGGCCTTCAGGAATCCTGCAAATTATTGAGTCACCCGATACCGATACTCTCATTACGGTAACGGAGCCTCAACACGAATCTTAAGCACACGGCCGAATCAGTTTCAATCACATCAAAGCTAAAAGGGATTAGGTATAACAAGAAATATACTCCTCCTTTGCTGATAACAGCTATTCTACTGGGTGCTCATCTATCTTTTGGCATTCTCGAAAGCTACGGCAGGCTGCTTACAGCTATTGCTGCAAGTTTTGGTACTGAAGCAGTATTGCATCGGCTAATTGTTGGAGAATGGCGAAATATGTCAAGTGCTTATATTTCAGGTATCAGCGTAGGTATATTGGTAAGGTCTCCTTTCTTTTGGCCTTATGCGCTTTGTGCAGTCATTTCTATTGCATCAAAATACGTTTTGCGGTACAAAGATCAGCACCTGTGGAATCCTTCCAATTTTGGTATTGTGGCCATTTTGATATTGGCTCCGGCAAGTGTAGCAGGGCTTAGTATCCAGTGGGGCAATAATATATGGGCAATGTTAATTATTTGGGCCATTGGCTCCATTTCCATATACAAGCTTAAGCGGTTTCATATTTGTGCTACCTATGTGTTATCGTTTCTATTATTTGCAATTATAAGAAGCTATATAACCGGTGATGTCTTACTGGCTGAAATATCTCCTATTACCGGACCGATGTACCAGCTGTTTGTATTTTTTATGATTACTGATCCAAAGACCACAGTCAAAAATAAGAAGGCTCAATACTTGTTTGCTTTCGTTATAGGATTTGTGGAATTCTTCTTCAGGTTGGGAGAAGCTGTTTATGCACCGTTTTATGCACTTTTTGTGGTAGGTCCAATCTTCTTGCTGATCGAAATGTGGTGGGAGAATAGAAAAAATCAGAATTCTATCTCGGAGTTATCTGCGCAAGAAGCTTAATCATTTTCTGAAAAAGCAGAATCAAAGGCTGTATCTGAAGGAGGGAAGTCAATATTTTTTACGTAGCTACAGGACTCTGCAGCACCATATTCCCGGCCATACGGTATTCAAGATGTCTCGATCTATTTCATTCACAAAGCAATAGAGAGCAGTAAGAAAGACAAGTGGGTTGATATGAACTATCAACCCCCTGCATCTACCCGTTAACTGCTGCCAACTTACCCAGTAACTTTTCGGCGTCTACCAATACGTTACTGTTAGGATATTGGTCAACTACTTTTTGTGCATATTCACGAGCTTTTTCGGTATTGCCTGCATCATCATAAGCATAAGCTGCTTCAACGTAATTGTAGGGGGTCGTTGATTCATTTTCATCATGCTCGGCAGCCTGGACATAAATATCAGCGGCATTGGCATGGTTGCCAATCTCTGTATGTAATACAGCTTTAAAGGAAGAGTGGGCCGACGCCTAAAATACCATCGGGCACTTCAAATTCATTCATATAGCTGAGCGCTTGCTGTGTGTTACCAAGATTATACTCACAAACAGCAGCATAGTAGGAGGCAAGGTTGGCAGCATCAGTCCCGGAATAGTTGCTGATGATTTGTTCAAATCCAACTGTAAAATCTTCATCTGAGCCGGTCAGTGCTTTTTCATATTCGGCATTCAAATAATAGTTTTCGGCTTGTGAGAGCAGTCCTTGCGCTTCCTGCTCTTGGGCGGTACTGTAATAGTAATATCCAATGCTTAACCCAATGGCTAAAATTACCGCAATACCTGCGCCAATAATCGTATTCTTATTACTCAGGTAAAATTCCTGCAGTTTAGAATACGACTGCAGCAGCGGATCTTGTTCCAGTTCTTCTTGTGTTAATTTCTTTGCCATGGTCTTTTTAAATCTTTTAGTCGTTGTTTCAAAAGGTGGTCAAAATTATCATTGTTTTGGCATATACCAAAATCTAAAATAGATGTAATTTTCCTTTACTTAGCTGATAAATATTGTCAGATCTTTTGGCAATATCTTTTTCGTGGGTGATGAGTAAAATGCTTACATCTTTTTGCTCACGCAGGTTAAAAAGCATGTCCAGCAGGATCTCGGTATTTTCTTCATCCAGGTTGCCGGTGGGCTCATCAGCCAAAATAAGTTCAGGATCATTCATCAATGCCCGTGCCATAGCCACGCGTTGCTGCTCACCGCCTGAAAGTTGCGTAGGACGGTGCTCAGCTCTTGAGGATATATCAAACTGGCTGAGCAGTGACATTGCTTTTTCTTCCACTTCATCGAGTTCTTTACCGGAAATAAGTGCGGGCATCATTACATTTTCGAGTGCCGTAAATTCGGGCAACAGGTGATGAAACTGGAAAACAAATCCCAGCTGTGCATTTCGAAATGCAGCCAGCCTGTTTTCATCCATACGGTAGATGTCCTTGCCATTCCAAAGCACGTTGCCGCTGTCAGGCTCATCCAAGCCGCCAAGAACATGCAGCAGCGTACTTTTGCCGCATCCGCTTGCACCAACAACAGAAATTACAGATCCCTTTCTTTATGTCAATGGAAATACCATCAAGCACAGTTAGTGCACCTTTGCCAGTTTTTACAGGATAGGTTTTAATAATGTCTGTTCCTTTTAAAATGATGTTGTCTTGTGACATTATTTGTCAAGCTTACTGTTTATTAAATCGGGATATATAAAAGGTTCAATATGGACGCATTTGCTCGTTTCGCGATCAACTTTGGCAATTAGTCCGCAAATGTGATTGTCGCCATCAGCGAGCTTATAACGGTGCGGCGTACCCAGTATAAAGCGTTTCATAGATGTTTCCTTATCCATGCCTAATACAGAATCAAAAGCGCCGGTCATGCCTGCATCACTGATGTATCCTGTTCCTTGTGGAAAGATACGCGCATCATTGGTGGGCACATGGGTGTGTGTGCCAACAAACACGGAAACTTTTCCATCCAGGTGCCAGGCCAAAGCCAATTTTTCTGCAGTAGCTTCAGCATGGAAGTCTACAAAAATAATATCAGTTTCTTCTTTCATACGATCCAAAGCCCAGTCGGCAGTGGAGAAGGGGTCATCAATATCCTGCATAAAAGTACGCCCCTGAAGGTTTAAGACGCCAACTTTACAATCCATATCGGACAGTTCATAAATACAATAACCGTACCCCGGATTTCCTTTGGGATAGTTAAGGGGACGCAAGATATTGGGATCTTCCTTCATATAGGAAAAGACTTTCCACTTGGCAAAAGAATGGTTGCCTCCGGTGATAACGTGTACTCCAAGATCGTATAAGTTTTTGATAATGTGCCGGTTGATGCCTTTCCCTTCGTGGGAATTTTCGCCGTTGGCTATCACAAAATCAGCTTCATACTTATCAATAAAGCCGGGCAGAAAAGTGTTCAGCAAATCAAGGCCCGGTTTGCCAACAATATCACCGATAAAAAGTATGTTTAAATGTTTCTTTGACATAAATAGGAGTATAAAATCTCAATAAAATGAAGCTCAAAGGTAAGGAATAAATAGAGCTATTCAGAATGAGAATTTCAGGAGTTTTTTAATCTTTGCTGAGGATAAAGAAGGATCAGTTTTTATTTAATTACGAAATACAGATACTAAAACAAGTTCAGTATGACACGGAAAGGATTAAAACCTAGTTTTGAATCTCTTCAATCAGTTCTTCAATAGATTTGTTCACGCTCTGCAGTACTTTGTCATCCTGCTGGTTGAGCTCACGATTACGCTTTCGTTCTTCAAAAAGTTCTTCGGCAATGCTCAGAGAGGCCAGCACCATTACTGTTGTTTCAGGCTGTTTACTAAGCTCTTTTTTGTACTGGCGAAATTTTTCATCTACGTATTGAGAAATACGTTTCATGGTTTCCACTTCAGAGTCTTCAACCTTGAGAGGATACTGTTTGCCTAGAATGGTAATCTTTATGGATTTCATTGATTATCCTCCAGATGAGAATCAATTTTGGTGATAAGTCCCAGAACTTGATGACGCAGCGCCATACGCTCAGATTCGGTCATGGCGGAGAAAATGTCAGTCTGCCCATCCTGAATTTCTTCAAGCTTAGACTTGAGCTCATCGCGCTCTTTTTTCAGGTCTTTAATTTCCTGTTTAAGGCTATCAAATTCTTCCCTGATTTGATCAAGCAGGGCGTTAAACTCCTCGTAATATGGACTCTCGTTAGAAAGCAAACTTAATTTAAGACCTTAGTTTTGCTGAAAACCGTTTATTAAGAACTTTAAGTATCTTTTCAATTATAGGTTCTACTTCCTTGATAGTCAATGTTTTATTTTTATCAATGAAAGAAAGACGAAAGGCCAGGCTTTTTTTGTTTTCTCCCAGCGACTCACCTTCAAACACATCAAAGATGTTGAGATTCTGTAATGTATCTGGAGCCGTTTCTTTTATTTGATCCATTAAATCACCGGCACGGGTTGAAGAATCTACTACTACAGCGAAGTCAAATTCAAAGGACGGAAACTTTGAAACCGGGTTATAAACAGTGGAAATATCTGAGACGGCCTCAGCTAATTTACTCAGTGATATTTCAGCCACAAAAGCGGGATAGTCAATATCATAGTTACCAAGAAGGTTTTTATCTACGGAGTATAGCACTCCAATATTCAAGCCTCCAATGGTATATTCCAGCTGCTCTTTATCGTTTACAGAAGTTTTTATATCAGTATCAGATACGAATTGCGTTAAAAAGTTTTGCAGCGAAGCCTTTACGTCAAATATATCATAGACTTCTGGATCAGTTTTCCAGTGCTCAATAGTCTTTAATCCCGATATGCCCATCAACAGGTTGGTTTCCTCCTTAATGTTATCGTAGTAGGTACCTTTGTCAGATTTTGTAAAAACATTGCCCATCTCAAATAATCGAACGCTCTTAATATTTCTATTGAAATTATACGATGCCGACTGTAGAAATCCATAGAGCAGGGAGGGGCGAAGGGTAGTCATATCGGTAGATATGGGATTCAGCGTGTGAATCATATCATCCAGATTACCCAGAAGCTCAGCATCTTTATCCGGCATCAAAGAGTTGGAATATATTTCCCTGTAACCTAATCCTTTAGCTGTTTCTTTGGCTTTTTGCTTAAGCTCTTCCCAGGCACTAATCTTTTCGGGTGATGTGAACTTGCCATGCTTAGGAGCAGGAATGTTATTATAATCGTAGAGTCTTCCCACTTCTTCAATAAGGTCTACTTCGCGTTCTAAATCAGGACGGAATGTGGGGATGTTATAAGTAATACTTTCTTTATTCCTGTTGGTTTCTTCAAGTTCCAGGCCATCAAGCAGTTGGGCAATTTCACTCACGGAGAAATCTGTTCCCAATAACCTGTTGGTGTATGACTTTCGAAGTGTAAGTTCTATAGGTTTAGTTTTGGTGGGATGAACGTCAGTACATCCTTCCACGAGTGTGCCCCCGGTTATTTCAGCAATCAATGTAGCTGCCCTGTGAGCTGCAATACGCTGTAGATTGGGATCTATGCCGCGTTCAAAGCGGTAGGAAGCATCTGTTTGCAGGGTTTGTTCTTTAGCCGTCTTACGGGTTTGTGTTGGATCAAAGTAAGCACTTTCTAAAAGGATATTGGTAGTATTATCACTTACCTCTGAATCTACGCCTCCCATAACGCCTGCAATGGCTACCGGCTCTTCAGCATCACAAATGAACAATGTTCCGGCAGAACATTTTCGCTTTACATGGTCAAGGGTTTCAAATTCAATCTCTTTGTCAAAGTCTTGTACAATAATTTTATTTCCTTTGATGGTATTCAGGTCAAAAGCGTGCAGCGGCTGACCCATTTCCAGCATTACATAGTTGGTGACATCAACTACATTGTTCACCGGCCGAACACCGACAGCTTTAAGCTTATTGCGCAGCCAGGTGGGAGATTCACCAATGGTTACATCCTTAACTTGCATGCCCACATAGCGGTGACATTTCTCAGGATTCTTTATCTCTATTTCTATATCCTCTAGTGAAGATGTTTTAACGAGATCAGTTTTAAAGGGTTTCTTAAGTTCTAAATCCAAAGCGGCTGCCAGATCGCGGGCTACTCCCAGGTGGCAGGTAGCATCGGGACGGTTGGGAGTTATGGCGATATCAATGACCGTATCCTGGTATAACTCAAAGACTTCATTAATGGGAGTGGATACTTCCAAGTCCTCATCAAGCACCATGATGCCTTGGTGATCAGTTCCGAGGCCGAGTTCATCTTCGGCACAAATCATACCGTTAGATTGCTCCCCGCGCAGCTTGGCCTTCTTAATGGTAAGCTTGTTGCCATCATCAAGGGTAAAAGGTAATGTAGTTCCAACGGTTGCTACCGGCACTTTTTGTCCGGCTTCTACATTATCCGCTCCGCAAATGATTTGGGTTTCTTCATCACCCAGGTTGACCATACAGATTCGGAGCCGGTCGGCATTGGGATGTTCACGAACCTCTAATACTTCACCAACGATGACTCCTTCAAGCAGGCTTCCATATTCTTCAGTCTCTTCTACCTCAAGTCCGATGAGTGTTAGCTTCTCTGCGGCTTCTTCAGGAGAAAGTTCGAGATCTATAAATTCTTTAAGCCAGTTATAAGATATCTTCATTTAACTTAATATAATTTAAATGGAATGCGGATAAAGTAGATCTAGCTGATATTTGCCGTTACAATATTTTTTAAAATCAGCCTCATCCGTGTTATCAGTGTTCTATTATAAAATTCATTTAAACTGTTCAAGGAAGCGCACGTCATTTTCATAGAGCACGCGAATGTCATTGATGCCATGTCTTAACATAGCGATACGGTCTACACCCATTCCCCAGGCAAAGCCGGTATATTTTTCGGGGTCGATACCTACATGCTCAAATACATTCGGGTCTACCATGCCTGAACCCAGAATTTCAAGCCATTTGCCTTCTCCCGACTGATGTTGGGATTCCCACCATATATCCATCTCAAGGCTGGGCTCAGTGAAAGGGAAGAAGCCGGGCCGAAGCCGGTATTTTACATCACTGCCGAACATAAGCTGTGCAAAGCTGATAAGTGTTTCTTTGAGTTCAGCCACGCTTACATCCGTATCTACATACAGAGCTTCTACCTGGTGAAATAAGAAGTAAGATTTTGGGCTTACTGCTTCATTACGGTATACCTTACCCGGTGCAATAATCCTTATCGGAGGCTCATTTTTTAACATTTTTCGAATCTGAATGGGAGAGGTGTGCGTGCGCAAGACTAAATCCTGCTCTTCAGGATCATCATGTTTTTCAATGAAAAATGTATCCTGTTCGTCCCGGGCAGGGTGATTGGGCGGGAAGTTGAGCGCTGTAAAATTATGAAAGTCATCCTCAATTTCCGGTCCGTCTTCTACTGTGAACCCCAGTCGGTAAAAAATACTTTTCATTTCTTCCAGCGTCTGTGTCAGTGGATGAAATGATCCCACAGGTTCGGGAGCGGGTGGGAGGGTGATATCATCAGTAGCGCCCATTACCTTTGTCTCTTGCTTGGAAAGCCTTGCTTTGGCTTCTTCAAACTTTGACTCAGCCATATTTTTGGCCTGATTCATTCCTTTGCCAACTTCGGCACGATCTTCTTTGGGGACCGTTCCCATCTTGCCAAACATGGTCTGTATTTTCCCTTTTCTGGAAAGAAACTCCAGTCGAAAAGCCTCTAACTCCTCTTCGTTGGTAATAGAGAATGAGTCAATTTCTTTTTTTATAGATTCAATTTCAGAAAGCATGAATACAAATTCCGATCAGTTTTAATTGTGTGCCCTTATGCACCTAACGATAAGCCCTAAACTATTGAAATGGGGGTTCTACTTCAATAAAAAAACCGATCCTAATCCGCCAGCCGGCGGACAGAATCGGTTCTTTAAAAAAGATCGTTTACAGCTAGTCAGTAACTTCGTTTACGATAGCTGTAAAAGTCTCTGGATCACGAACGGCAAGGTCTGCTAAAACCTTCCGGTTGATCTCAATATTGTTTTTTGAAAGGGCTCCCATCAGTCGAGAGTAGGTAGTACCGTTTTGACGGGCAGCCGCGTTGATACGTGTAATCCAGAGTTTTCTGAACTCTCGTTTGCGAACTTTGCGATCGCGATACTGATATTGCATCGCGCGTTCAACGGCATTCTTCGCAACCTTGTATACATTTTTTCGTCTGCCCCAGTAACCTTTCGCCTGCTTTAAAATCTTGCGGCGACGGCGACGGGAAGCCACCTTATTTCTTGATCGTGGCATTTTGTCTAATGTTTAGAGTTAGTATTAAAAAATTATTTGTAAGGAATCATCTTCTTAATGTTCTTCTCCTGGGTATCATCCACGAGAGTACTCTTGCGAAGATTGCGCTTACGTTTATTTGATTTCTTTGTGAGAATATGCTGCGATCCGGCTTTTTTCCGTTTTACTTTTCCGGAACCGGTTTTCTTGAAGCGCTTTTTAGCCCCACTGTTTGATTTCATCTTTGGCATAATGATACACCTACCTGAAATTTCTTAGAATTAAAAGGCTTTGAAGATATGAATTTATATCCACAGAATAAACTTAATAGTGAATAATAATTTCGAATACTCCTGTCACCCTGAATTTATTTCAGGGTCTTTAATATCATGCTCAATAAAGATGCTAATCCGCCGACTGGCGGACAGCATGACACTTTAGTATGTGATTGGTCAACTTAATTCTTTTTACTACCCGGGGAGAGCAACATAATCATGCGTCGGCCTTCCATATTGGGCTTGGTTTCAATTTCACTGATATCGTCAAGCTCTTCAGCAAGTTCCATCAGCAATTCTTTTCCCCGTTCAGTGTAGAGCATATCGCGGCCGCGAAACTGAACCGTAGCTTTCACTTTATCTCCGCCTTCCAGGAATTCACGAGCGTGACGTGTTTTAAATTCCAGGTCATGATCATCTGTGTTAGGGCGGAAGCGTAGCTCTTTAACCTGAACGGTATGCTGTTTCTTTTTTGCTTCCTTTTCTTTCTTTTTCTTCTCGTACATGTACTTGCCAAAATCTATGATTTTACAGACTGGCGGATCGGCATCGGGTGCCACCTGAACCAAGTCAAGGTCATAAGATTGAGCAATTCTTATAGCTTCGTCAATGGGTACAATTTCATGTCCTTCATCAGGTTTAATAACCCGTACTTTTGATGATCTTATTTCATCGTTTACATTAGGGCGATCGTCGTTGCCCCGTGGACGTCTTCGTCTTCTTCCGATAAGTAACCTCTATATTTTAGTTCGAATTAGAATGATTAGGTAAATCTTTGTTTTCAATCTCTTTGGTGAGATTAGAAATAAATTCAGAAAAATCAAAGGTTCCGATGTCACCTTCTTTATGCCGGCGAACGGATACGGAACCGTCTTTTTCTTCATCATCACCAACTATTAACATATATGGGATCTTGCTCGTTTCCGCATCACGAATTTTTGATCCGATTTTTTCACTTCTGCTGTCTACTTCAACCCGTACACCCTGCTCCTTAAGCTTATCGGCACAATCGTAGGCATAGTCGTTGTTGTCATCCGATACAGGAATCACTTTAACCTGGGTAGGAGACAGCCATACGGGAAAATCTCCGGCAAAATGCTCAATTAAAATACTAACAAATCTTTCCATGGAGCCGAAGGGAGCACGGTGAATAATAACCGGACGATGTTTCTCATTATCTGAGCCCACATAAGTCAGGTCAAAACGCTCGGGCATTACATAGTCTACCTGAACAGTACCCAGCTGCCACTTTCGGCCGATCGCATCGCGAATGATAAAGTCAACTTTGGGCCGTAAAAACTGGCTTCGCCTTTGCCTACGAAATAATCGAAATCCATAGCGTCGGCAACTTCCTGCATTTCTGTTCGGCTTTATCCCATGTTTCAGGATTTCCGCCATATTTTTCAGTATCTATCGGGATCGCGGAAAGAGAGGCGGTTATTAACCGGCATGTCGAACGTCTTGAATACCAGCTGAGTGAGTTCAATGTGTATCTATCAGTTCCTGCTTCAGCTGATCTTGAGTACAGTAAATATGAGCATCATCCTGGGTGAAACCACGTACTCTGGAAAGACCGCTAAGCTCACCTGACTGCTCAAATCGGTAGACACTTCCAAATTCAGCCAGCCGCAAGGGAAGGTCGCGGTAACGAACGCAGTTTCTGATGAATAAATACGGTGGTGGTGCGGGCAGTTCATGGGTTTAAGCATATACTGCTCATCTTCAACCTGGATGGAGCAAACTGTGACTCCTTATAATAGGGATAGTGCCCGGAAGTCTCATAGAGTTTAATATTCCCAATATGTGGTGTTATTACTTCCTGATAACCGCGCTTAAGTAATTCTTCAGTTAAGAATTTTTCAAGTTTCTGCGCAGAACAGCTCCATTGGGTTTCCAAATCGGCAGGCCTTGCCCAACCATGGAATCCATCATATAGATGCCCAGTTCTTTTCCGAGCTTGCGGTGGTCTCGTTTTTTAGCTTCCTCAACGCGTTCAAGGTGTTCTTCTAAAAGCTTTTGCTTTGGAAACGTGATGCCATAAATGCGTGTAAGCTGTTTGCTGTCAACGTCACCGCGCCAATAAGCACCTGAGACAGCTGTAAGTTTGGCTGCTTTAATTTTACCGGTATTCGGAATATGAGGGCCGCGACATAAATCGGTAAAATTGCCCTGGGTATAAAAGGTTATTTGTCCGTCTTCCAGGTCTTCGATCAGGTCAACTTTATATTCATTTCCTTTTTCTTTGTAAAAAGAAAGAGCTTCTTCTTTACTAACCGGTTTACGCTCGAACTCATTCTTATTTCGAGCCAGTTCAATCATCTTTTGCTCAATTTTTTCAAATTCATCTTCACCAACAGATTGATCACCAAAGTCAATATCATAGTAGAATCCGCTTTCAATAGGAGGGCCGATACCAAATTTAGCATCCGGATAAAGTTCTTGAATAGCTTCGGCCAGCAGGTGAGCTGATGAATGCCAGAATGTATATTGGCCATCATCACTATCCCAGGTGTTAATAGTAATAGTACCGTCTTTCTGAATAGGGCGGTCAAGATCCAAGATCTCATCATTAACCGTTACGCTGAGTGCTTCGCGAGCCAAGCCCTTAGAGATAGATTCAGCTACTTCTTTTCCGGTTATTCCCTCATTAAATTTCTTTTTCGTTCCATCAGGAAAAGTAATGGTAATTTTTTCTTCAGCCATGCAGTCTATTCAGCTTAAGTTTATAAGTTCTTTTAAAATTAAGCCCTAAAGATAAAAAAATTACAACAGACCAACAGACCTTAATTCGGATTAAAACAGTACTATAAAATCAGTTATTGGCCTTTGTATTCCAGAGATAAAAATGCTAACGTATATGAAACTAAGATCTATTTACATATCGGTTTTAAAATAAAAATGAGATTTTTTGAAGCAGCAACCAATTTTCATTCTGGACCATCAGTCTCTGGATATTCTGGATGTTAATGATAAAGCAATTGAAAAGTAATGGTACACGTTTGAAGAGTTTACCAGTCTAAATGTATCCGAACTAGGCCAAAAGCATTTGCGAACTGCCCTTATTGATGAATTGGATACGGATAGTTCATCAGATAAAATTTGGGAACATAGCGATGCAAAGGGGCAATCTTTTTATGTTCAGTTTACCTATCACTTATTTAATTACAATGGAGTGCCCGCCCGGTTGGCTGTGGCTCATGATGTAACTGAGCTTGTTGAAAAAAACGAAAAGAACAAGTCGGAATTTCCGCAAGTTCGAACTGAAGTTACCAATAGTCCACTTGCTGTTATTGAATGGAATGAGGACTTAACGGTTAAGCAGTGGTCAGAAAAAGCCCAGGATTTGTTTGGATGGTCAGAAGATGAAGTGGTTGGAAACCCCGATTTCTTTGAGAACTTCGTTCATGAGGATGAATTGGAAGAAGCAAAGGAACGGTTTAAAGGATTGAGGAAATCAGATCGATCGGGTTTTACTATAGAAGGGAAAAACTACACAAAATATGGAGACCTGATTTACTGTGAATGGTACAACTCGGTCCTGCTCGATAAAAATGGAGATTTGGTTTCGATTTACGCCCAGGTTCATGACATAAATGAACGCAAACAGTCTGAAAATCTATTTAAGGCACTTTCAGAAGAAGCTCTGGTGGGTGTATATCTTATTCAAGATGGAATTTTCAAATATATCAATCCCCAGTTTGCCGATATTTTTGGATATGAGGAGCATGAAATACAGAATAAACTTGGGCCGCTGGATTTAACTCATCCTGACGACCGGGATAAAGTAGAAGAGAATATTCAAAAACGAATTGAAGGTAAAAAGAAAGCCATTGAATATGACTTTCGGTGTCTTACTAAAAAGGGAGAGACCATTCATGTTAATGTTTATGGAAGTGGTATCACGTATCAGGGAAAGCCGGCTGTTGTTGGCACTCTTGTTGATATCACCGACAGCAGGCTTGCCTACCAGCGATATCGTGCCAGTGTAGAAAGTTTTAAAGACTTGTTTGATTCGATCAGTGATGCCATTTACATACAGGATAAAAGTGGAAAGTTTTTAGAAGTGAATAAAGGCGCAGAAAAAATGTACGGTTATGATCGGGAAGAATTTATTGGACGCACACCCGATTTTTTAGCAGCGCCAGGCAAGGTGGATATGGAAAGTACTATTGCACAGGTAAAGAAAGCTCTTGAGGGTGAACCACAGACTTTTAAGTTTTGGGGAAAAGGAAAAATGGGGAAGTCTTTCCTAAAGAGGTAACCGTAAATCCCGGAACGTATTTTGGTGAAGATGTAGTGATAGCTATTGGACGGGATGTAAGTGAACGCTATGAAGTACAGGAACAAATCCGAAAAAACGAAGAGATGTTCCGCCAGCTATTCCAGAATGCTCATATTGGTATCGTTATGATGGATGAGCGTCAAGAGGTACAATTGGTAAACAACGCCTTTGAAAGAATTTTTGGCTACACTTCAGAAGAAATAAAGGGGTTGGATATTGACAAGGTTATTGTTCCCGAGTCAGAAATGGAAGAAGCGCTTCAATTATCAAAGAATATATTTTTTGGTGAATCTTCTGAAATAACTGCGAAGCGTGAAGCTAAAGACGGAAGTTTAATTGATGTTTTGGTATATGGCGTACCCGTAATTGTTGGAGGAAACACAGTCGCTATTTTTGGCATGTACGTGGATATCACCGAGCGTAAAAATGCTGAAGAGCGGGTGAGGCGTTCCCTCAAAGAGAAGGAAGTGTTATTGGCTGAAATTCATCACAGAGTAAAGAATAATCTCGCTGTAATAACCGGACTCCTCGAACTTCAACGGTACAATACGCCGGAAAAAGATGCCCAAGATGCACTCTATGAAAGTCAAATGCGGGTAAACTCTATAGCTTTGATACACGAGAAATTATATCAGAGTGAAGATCTTTCTCAGATTTCTTTTGATATTTATATAAAAGAGCTCGCTGATATTATTTTGAAGTCTATGATGCAGAAAAACAAAAATATTAATCTAAATATTGATGCTGATCCTGTTGAGCTGACTGTTAATCAGGCTATTCCATGTGGCCTTATTCTAAATGAAGTTATTACCAATTCATTTAAGCACGCTTTTGAAGATTCCTCAGATGGGAGGATTTGTGTTAATTTTCAAAGCAAAGACGAGGGAAGTCTCATGTTAAGTATTGAGGATGACGGTAGTGGACTTCCGGAAGATATAGATGATAAGAGTGAGGATTCGCTTGGTATGACGCTTGTTAATACACTTACCAGACAGCTCAAGGGAGAAAGCGAATTTGTGAACACAGGTGAGGGCACAAAATTTGTGCTGACGTTTGAAAAGGATTAAATACTATTTTAATCCAGAAGGTTGTCTTCAGAGAGGTCATTTGTTGTTTTAGTGTAAAATACAGCGGGTAAAATTTGTACATGATGTCACTATCGGATAAAAAAAATACTGAAGGTAGAAGTCTCTCTGAATTTCTTGAACGAGCTGATGCTTATCCACATAATCCGGAGACTGTTACTCATGTTCAAACACATATTTCACATGTATTTATAGTACCCCCGTACGTCATATAAAGTTAAAAAACCGGTTGATTTTGGTTTTTTAGATTTCAGTACTCCGGAGAAAAGAAAGGTCTTTTTCGTGAACGTGAAGTTGAATTGAACAGAAGACTTTGTTCTGACATATATCTGGGCGTAGTTTCAATTTATAGAGATGATTCCGGCTATTCACTGGAAACAGGACCTGATAATGAAATTGTCGAGAAATGTGTCTGTAAAAATGAAAAAACTGACTAGCCGGTTTTTTCTGTATTCCTACATCCAAAATGATACCCTTACGCTAAAGCACTTTGGCACGCGTAGGCGAAAAAAACTTGCTGACTTTATACTCAACAAGATCCTAAAGAAGATGTTTTAAAATATAGGAGAAATGAGAACAGATAAGGTATAACACCGATGAAAACTTTGAACAGACCGAACAGTTTATTGAAGAAACGATTGCGAGAGAATCCTTCGAAGCTATTCCCGATACTTTACCAATCGCTACTTTGGGGAGTACATCAGCAGCTTCTTAAACGCCGAGTTACAAGAGCAACGGATTGTTGACGGGCATCGTGATTTGCATTTAGAGCATATTCATGTAAGTCCTGATAATATCTGCATTTACGATTGTATTGAATTTAATGAACGGTTTCGATATTGGAGACTTGGCCGCCGGATTTAGCCTTTTTAGCTATGGATTCTCGATTTTAACAATCGGTGGACAAAGGAGGAGCGCTATTTCATCGAAGAAATGAAGAAAAGACTTCAAGATCACTGATCTTTTAAAGATCATCAATTTTTATAAATGCTATCGCGCCTATGTTAAAGGCAAGGTCAAAAGTTTGCAGAGTGTAGAGGAAGAAGTATTAATTAAAGTACCGAGAAAAAGCGCGAAAAGAGGCAACCAATTGTTTTAATCTATCTCTTCGTTATGCATTACTTGGATCTGTTACCGAAGAAGTACTGGTGTTCATGGGCCGGGTAGCGACGGGTAAAAGTACACTTTCAAATCATGTAAGTGAAAAACTTAGCATTGCACGCTATTCTTCCGACTGGATTAGAAAAAAAAACATGGTTGGACTTACTCTCGAGAAACGTCACACCCTAAGTCTGAGGCCTGAAGAACTTTACTACTGGAACAGATGTCGTCGAAAGACATATTCTAAGATTTTAGATGAAGCTGAAAAGACTATAAAAAGGGGGCGAAAGCGTAATCCTGGACGCTACCTTCAGCAGTCAATCTAAAGAGAGAAAAGCTCGTTGGTAAGTTGAATGCTATCTGATGCCGAATATCTTTTTATCGAAGCCCAGGCCTATGATAAAACGATTAAATCGAAGACTTTTAAAATCCCTGTAAAAAAAAGAAAGGCATCATATACTGATGTACGGGGTGAAGATTTTGAGAGACTCAATGAACGCTATGATTTGCCTGTAGAAGTAGAAAGTGCGGAGGTATTACTTAATGTAAAAACAGATCACATCTTACTCTGAAACTTTACGGTTACTTTATAAAAAACGTATACAATATCGGTAAAAACATGAATAGTGCCTGCCCAAATTTCTGTCTTTTAAATAGAAAGGGGCAGTTTCATTTCTGAAACTGCCCCTAAATGTGAGATGGGTGATGTAGGATTCGAAAACCTACACAGACCCCTAGCTTGTCGAGCTAGTGCTCTCAACTGCCTGAGCTAATCACCCTGTAAAGGATCGCAAATATAGGCATTTGGCATTGAGAGTAGCAAGAAAAGTTCTGGGCTTTTTGCTTTCAGGGGAAAGCTATCTTTTGTATTTTTAGACCCATTTTAACAACGGCTAAATTATAAATAATGGCCCACAGACGCGAAATACGAGAAGCAGTACTCCAAGCTTTATACTCTGAAGAGGTTGGCAAAAATGACTGGGAAGGAATTCTCGATTCTTTTTTGAAGACTAAAACTGAACTCCAATAAAGAAGAGTATAAGTTTGCAGAAAAACTGTTCTCTAAAAACACTAAATAATGCTGAAGAAATTGACGATGTTATCGAAAAGCACATTAATAACTGGAAAATTGAGCGTCTTAACGTGATGGATAAGATTATCCATCCGCATGGCTATTTGTGAGTTTCTTTTTTCGAGCAAATTCCTACCAAGGTTACTATCAATGAAGCTATTGAGATTGCAAAGCGCTTTTCTACTTCAAAGTCCGGAAACTTTATTAATGGGATCCTGGATGCTTCTTTAACTGATCTCAAAGAAGACGGCAGAGTGGAGAAAAAGGACGCGGACTTATCGAATCTTCAATTAACTAGTACAGGCAGTGTCTAATCAAAAATTTGTAGCAATTGGAGATATTCATGGTTGTAACCAGTCCATGGACGCCTTGCTCAATAAGCTCGAAGAATATAATGACCGCCAATTTGTATTTGTGGGTGACTATATTGATCGGGGCCCAAACTCTAAGGCCGTTGTGGATTCGCTGTTAGCGTTTAGGAAAGAGTATGACTGTGTTTTTCTGCGTGGAAACCATGAACAAATGATGCTCGATGCCTATGAAGAAAATGATCCAAGTCTATGGATGATGAATGGCGGGAGAAGCATGCTGGATTCTTATGATACAATATTTAAAGAGTTTGATATCCCGGAAGATCACATGGACTTTTATCGCAGTACCAAAATGTATTACGATACTGAAGATTACTTTTTTGTGCATGCCGGTCTTTCGCCTGCGAGAACAATTGCTGATTCTTTAGATCACGAATCGGCAGCTAAAGAATTTTTATGGGAACGTTCTCACCTTAATGCTTTTGAAACAGCCTGGGAGAAAACTGTAGTCTTTGGCCATACACCTCGTCCTCATCCTATTAGAAAGAAAAATATGATTGGTATTGACACCGGTTGTGTATACGATAAGATGGGATATGGAAAACTGACAGCGGTATTATTGCCTGAGATAGAATTTATACAACAAATGTGTATTGACTAAAATTTTGAACGAACGATAATTTTTGAATTAATATGAGTCTTAAATGTGGAATTGTGGGTTTGCCAAACGTGGGCAAATCTACCTTATTTAACGCCCTAAGCGATGCCGGGGCTGAAGCAGCAAACTTTCCTTTTTGTACCATCGATCCTAATGTGGGGGTAGTCCCTGTGCCTGATGAGCGGTTGGATAACTTGCACAAAATTGTTGAATCCAAACAAAAGATTCCGGCAAGCGTAGAGTTTGTTGATATTGCCGGACTTGTGAAAGGGGCCTCGGAAGGAAAGGGAAAGGGCAAATGCTTTCTTATCCCACATCCGTGAAGTGGATGCTCATTGTGCATGTAGTTCGTTGTTTTGATGATGAAAACGTGATCCACGTTGAGGGAATGTTAACCCATCCCGTGATATTCGTATTATTGAAGATGAACTTATTCTCAAAGACCTTGAATCGGTCGAAAAGCGTGTCCAAAACCTCAAGCGCGATGCCAAAGGGGGAGACAAGAAAGTTATTCAACAGCTTGAGATTGTAAAACGGCTTGAAGATCATCTCTCAGTAGGTAATGCCGCACGGACTTTTGAAGCAGACAAGGAAGAACGAAAAGCTTTCAGAGATTTATCTCTTGCTCTCGGATAAGCCGGTACTATATGCTTGTAATGTTTCTGAAGATGATATCGATACGGGTAACGAATGTGGTAGATGAAGTGCGGGATATTGCTGCTGAGCTTGATGATGAAGTGGTAACTTTCTGTGCCAAGATTGAGGAAGAGATTGCCCAGCTTGATGAAGATGAGAAGCAGATGTTTTTAGAAGAGCTGGGTATTGAAAGTGGTGGGTTGGATCGTCTTATTAAAGCGGCATACAGAGAGCTGGGGCTGATAACCTATTTTACCGCCGGGCCTAAGGAATCGCGGGCATGGACCATCAAAAAAGGGGCTAAAGCTCCTGAGGCCGCTGGTGTTATTCATACTGATTTCGAACGTGGTTTTATTCGGGCTGAAACGGTGGCATTTGAAACCTATGCTGAACTAGGTTCAGAAAAAGCTGTTAAGGATGCCGGTAAAATGCGTCAGGAGGGTAAGGATTATATTGTTCAGGATGGCGACGTGATGTTATTCAAGTTTAACGTCTAACCGTTTTCAAGTACAGCCATTTTTTGTTTTAACATATGGGCAGCTTTTACATATCCTCCTTCATTGCCGTCCACAAAATGTATATGCTGCCTGTGGTATTGAAACACCATGCAGGTTATCATTGCTGAATCGGTAACATGATACCCGTAGGCAAGTCTGGAGGCTTCAAATTCATTTTTCAGAGAAAGACTTAAGCTTTTCGAAATTGGCTTCGGTACCGCTTATTACAAACCGCAGCATATCATCAAATTTTCGATGGTCAGAGTTAAGTTTTAGATCTGATTTATATTGAGATCAGTAGGAAGAAGATTGATACCCCAGGGCCATAAATATTTTTCCCAGGATAATCTGGATCTGAATCTTTATCGCATACATAATTTTTGGAACCAGCTCATCCCAAATGTCCTGAACTTAACTTCCCCTGCCAAATCTGAAAACGACAGGCTCATATTGAGTCTTTTACTGTCTATTGGATTGGTCAGTCATCAAAACCAAAAAAATCTCTCATTTTGCTTAGCGTGCGCTTATAAATGTTTTCAGCATTATCCAGCTTTGGATTAGCTTTAATCAACAGTGTAATTACCTTTTTGCCTTCTTGTTTTACTTCTTCCCATCGACATTCCAGGCCGCTAAAGTCTGCATTGCTAATTTGGTTTGGAGCAGAGATATGCTCAATAGTTTCTTTATCATTTTTAAAAGTTCCTCAGCATAACTGATACCGCCGCCGGAAAAAATAGCCTGGTTGTATAGCTTCAGATACCTTATAGCTGGCTACTTTCACATCAAATCCATGTTCCCTAATGGTTTTGACCGGAAGAACGGCAGCCGCAGTTCCAACCCATATTCCATTTCTCCAAATCTTTTTTACTGGCAGCAAGTACTTTCTTTAGTTGAGGCGAGCGTAGGAGGAGGGATACTAAAAGCAGCATCCATCTCCGCACCAAAGTGAACGGCATCGGTTTTATTTTTTTCATCCATGATACCTACTATCGGTGATGCACCAAGGAATATCCCAGATTTATACTGTCCATCTGTATAGCATCCGAAGAATTTACAATATCTGTGATTGCAATAAACCAGTTTTCAGGGAAGAGGATGAAAATTATCGGGATCTGATACTTCAAAAAGATTCCAGCAGGGGGAGGTTGGCAAAGAAACCACGTGTACTCTTTGAAGTCATACGGTTTAATCGTTAAATCATTTTTCTAACAATACATAATATACGTAAAGGAGTCTATATTGGTTTAAATGGATCACTTATTAAACAAGCTGTCCATTTTTACAGTACTGCAGGAACCAGGGAGGGATTGATGCGATCATGTACGACCCAAGCCTCTGGATATTTTCGTTTAAGAATATCGAAAGCTTTAATGCTTTCTCTTGATCCTGAAAGTCACCTATATGTACTTTATAGAAAGGCTGGTTGAAGAAAACGTATGATTTGGGTTGATAGCTCGTCATTGTTGTGTCAGCCCAAATTCTGTATTCTTTAGATATGGAATCTGCGAGTGCTATATCCCTGGTTGACAAAATTTGTACTCGATACCCATCAAAAGGGTTGCGTTCAACTTGAGTGGCATTGTATTCGCTGTAGAAAAAGAAGCTGGTATATCGTGTTGATGAGAGGCATGCACATCGCTTAGCTTACTGCGGTTTTTTGATAGCAGTTCCTCTAAATTTTTATCTTTTTCTTCTTGCTGTTCTATGGCATCTTTTTGTGGTACTTCTCCATCAACAACAGCTTGTTCTACTTAGAACAGCCTATTAACAAGAAGATAAAAAGGATAAATGATGAAAACCTAAATCTGAGCATATACTTATAAGCCAATAAGGTGCCAGGTTGTTTTAATTTCCTGAAAATCGGTGATCAGATAAGGATTTTCAATCTCATTACTGAACCAATCTTCAACAGGTTATAAACCATTCTTTTAACGTTTAAAGAAGCATTTTCGTCCATTGTTTTCCAAACTGTTCTTTAAGGCTAGAATCGGTATAAACAGCATTAACATCCATGTGTGAAGTCATATGGCCATGCAGTTCTTCGCGATAGCCGTTAAAATATTGACAACACCACCCGGTACATCAGAAGAATGCAGTACTTCAGCAAAACTATTGCAGATAATGGATATTTTTCAGAGGCAAGAACTACACATGTGTTTCCGCCGAGAGTAACCGGGGCAACCAGGGAAAGTTAATCCAAGAAGAGGATGCTCTTCTGCAGCACCAATGGAAACCACTCCGGTTGGATCAGGAATAGAAAAATTGAAAATGTGAATGGCGAGCAGCAAATATCGATACTCCTAAAAACCTGCTGGTACTTATCAGACCAGCCGGCAAAATAAATAAGCCGGTCTATAGAAGTATTGACCTCTTTTTTCGCTTCTTTGCTGCTGTAGCCAATAGTTTCCAGTTCATCGATAAACTGTGCTTTGCGACTTTCCAGCATTTCAGCTATTCGATACAAAATCTGTCCACGGTTGTAGGCGCTTCGGCCACTCCAGCCTGAAGAGGCATCACGTGCAGCTACTACAGCATCACGAAAATCTTTTCGTGAACATTGGCAAGCATTAGCCAGTACTTCATCATTACCATCATATACTTTGTAATGTCGCCCTGATTCAGTTCTAGGGACTTCCCGCCAATGTATGTTTTGTATGTTTTTAAAACTTCTATTCTATCTGACATCTTACAAAAATTTGTTATGTAATTTAAGAATGATAACGATCATCATTCCACCTGTGTGGGTTTTCTTGAATGTATTGCTCAATTTTAATCAAAGATTTTTGGCTACGAATAATATGATCATAAAATCCAGACTGCCAGCCGAAATGGTCTTTTTGATTCGTTTATTCTTCTTTACAGTACTGATTTGAATCCCCGTACGATCGAAGAAATATTATTATGTTGAGGCCCAAATTCATTTTTGTAATCCAAATTTTCAATCGCTTGTAGAGACGGGCCGCGTCCGTCTTTCTCTCCTTGATTGCAAGGCCTTTAGGGACGCATGCGATGCGTTCTTGCAATGCTTTTTGGATTTTAAATGAATAATTCTATGAACATGGTTGGGCATAACAACCCATTTACCTGATTCGCACCCGGTCCCTGATCTTTTCTGTTTTTATCCATTCCTCTAGCTACTATTTTCCCAGCATTACAGTAGGATCATTTTTCCTTCTTTTATACTGCCAAAATAATGTACTCTGTTTTTAGTGCAAATGGTTATAAAATAAATACCTTCAGAGCTATAGTCGTATCCCTGTAACCTTATTGAATCTGAGCGATATCTATTTTTAAATTTCTTCACTCTAATTCTAACTGAGCTTTACATAAGGTTGAAGTCCATGCATGCCGCCTTCACGGCCCATGCCACTTTCTTTGTAGCCCCTAAAGGAGAGGTGGGATCAAACGCTGATTATAGGTATTCGGCCCAAACCACGCCATTTGCGGATTTTACTACCCGCTTTGAAGATCTTGGAACCTCTTATGGCCGTCCAAACCCCACCCGCTAAACCGTATCGGAGCATTCTATTGGCTTTCTCGTATGCCCTCCTCCGGCCGTACGGAACGTTTGAATAGTCAGCACCGGACCAAAAATTTCTTCCTGAACAATACTTGATTCGACCTGCCCCACATTGGTGAAAGAGGGTAGGTCGACGGTAGAAATCCTTTCTCCGGAATATCACGGTTGAGCTCTGGATACATATCGGCGCCTTCATTCCACGCCAACTTCCAGGTACTCATTAACCTTATTCGTAATTCGCCGCTCAGAGTCTATGGCACCAATGTCCGTGTTTTTGTCCAACGGATCGCCAACGATAAGCGTATCCATACGGTCACGAAGTTTCTGGATCACCTTCTCGGATACTCCTTCTTGCACGAATAGGCGTGAACCGGCGCAGCAGACATGACCCTGATTAAAGAAAATAGCATTAATAATACCTTCGACCGCCTGGTCAACCGAGGCGCATCCTCAAAAATGATATTAGGTTCCTTTGCCGCCCAAGCTCGAGCGTGTAGCGTCTTATCGGTACCGGCCAGAGACTTCATGATGATCTTACCGACTTCGGTGGGGCCTGGTGAAGGCGATCTTGTCGATATCAGCGCGCATTCGACCAGCCGTGACCCTGTTTGTCCGGCACCGGTAACGAATGTCGGCCGTCGCCATCCGGCAAACCGGCAATCGCGGCAGAGCTCAGCAAACTTCAAGAGCCGTCAGCGATGTGGTTATCAGCCGGCTTAAGCACAACCGTATTGCCACAGTTGCCAGGGCAGGGAGCGATCTGCCAGGCCAGCATCGAGCAAGGGGAGATTCCAGGGAATAATTTGTCCGGCAACGCCCAGGGCTTCTACCGTTCTGTTTGGGAAAGCATATTCTAGTTTATCCGCCCAGCCGGCATAATAAGAAGTGAGCGGCTGCTAATGGAATATCCACATCGCGCGATTCCCGGATCGGCTTACCCCCATCCATAGATTCAATAATGGCAAATTCGCGTGCCCGTTCTTGAATTAGACGAGCGATTCTAAATATATATTTTCCTCGTTCTTTACCTGAGAGGGAAGACCAACTTTTTTTATAGGCTTTATTTGCTGGCTTTACGGCATCATCAACATCTTGTTGAGTAGCTTCAGCTATTTCTGAAAGTACTTCTTCATTTGATGGGTTGATTGTCTTGAAATATCGTCCTTTTGAAGGTTCAACAAACTTGCCGCCAATAAAAAGACCATATTCGCTTCTTTGATCTCAACATGGTCAGCTGACTGAGGTGCATCATCATACTCCCAAAGGGAACGAAAATCCAAGTTCTGAAGTAGGAGATGACGGTTTAAAAGGAGCTTCTTCTATGTCCTGTTTCTTTTCTGACATTCTATTCTGGGTTTATTGCCTGATGTAATTGGCAAAATTAATCATTAGAAAAATAATCGGCACTTCTGATAAACGCCGGTTTCCCTGCTTAAGTAATCTGCATGAGTAGGTCGTTGGCCAGCGAGCTGGCTCCCAAGTCTAAACATATTTCGGAGCGATCCAAGTCGGCTCCAAGTGTTTCCTTTACCAAAACAAGGTATTGTATTGCTTGTTTAGCTTTCCTGATACCTTTTGCTGGTTCCATGCCTACCATCCGATCTGTTTCGTAGTAAAAGTCACGTATTGCTTCAAGCATAACTAGGGGTTGTTGGTGTAGCAGCCGGTCGAATTTTACCAGTTGAAGTTTTTATGAAGTCTGCACCGGCGTACATAGCTATGTCGCTTGCTTTCCGAATATTTTCATATGTTTCTAAGTTCTCCGGTTTCTAAAATCACTTTTAAGTGGGCATTATCACAAGCTTCTTTAATTTCTGCAATTTCATCTGAAACATACGAATAGTTCCCTTTTAAAAACTCCCCACGGGAAATCACTATATTGACTTCGTCAGCTCCATAATCAACAGCTCGCCGGCGTCCTAGCTTATCTTCAAGAGTAGTCATTCCGCTTGGAAAAGCTGTAGCAACACTGGCTACTTTAATTCCGGAACCTTTAAGTTCTTCTTTAGCTACTTTTACCATGGTTGGGTATACACAAACTGCAGCAACTTTAGGTATATCAGGGTGGGAAACATGAGGTTGTTTTGCCTTTTGACAAAGCTGAATAACTTTTCCTTCAGTATCCATACCTTCTAAAGTAGTAAGATCGACCATACTAAGGGCCAGTTTAAGAGCCTGCACTTTTGATGCTTTTTTGATACTTCGTTTGTTAAGTTTAGCTACACGCTCTTCAATACCTACCTGGTCAATAGGTATAGTCTGATTAAAATCGGGTAAAGTCTGACTCATTTTTTCCATAGAATCAAAAATAAGAAATCCACAGCATTTATTGAATTAAGTTGTACAGATCAAAATATAAACCAGCTATTATCTTATAACTACTTTTTAATTGTATTTTAGTACGTTATAAAGTAAATATTAGTGATGTCTATTAAATAATAACAAAGGATGGAGTAGATATGGATATATCATTATTAAATATTTGGGCCATTTTAGTGGCAACACTTTCAACATTTGTAATTGGCTGGTTATGGTATGGCTCTCTTTGGGAAAGCCTGGATGGCTACTGTGGGGCTTTCTGAGGAACAAATTCAGCAGGGAAATATGGCCAAAATTTTTGGTCCTGCATTTATCTTTGAGCTTATTATGGCCTTTAATCTGGCGATGTTTCTTACCGGTTCACCGGAAGCTGTTAATATTGATGCCGGAATGGGAGCATTCTATGGCTTTCTTACTGGTTTTGGCTGGGTGTTCTTTGCTTTGGCTGTCAACAGCTTATATGAACAGCGTTCATGGAAAGATAAGATTTGTATAAATGGTGGCTATTGGACGATAACTTTCACCGTTATGGGTTTGATAATAGGTATAAATTATTCAGTACGATTTAGATTGGAATCATGTTAAGATATAATATTAGAGGATACTCGATTCACATCCTCTTAACTACTTTGCCTTTTCAGCAGATAAATTTTATTTCATGTCGGCCTCGAATAATAACTTTATAATAAACTCAAAGAGTTTTAAAAAAAGTACAGATTCAGTGCAGGCTTTTCACAAACGTATTATTCCATTTGGTAAGCAGCCGAGACAATATAATGAAGTATATATGGATGGTTATGATGGAAAATTAGCTGTCATAAATCCGGCCATGCCTGGTATTTTTTTATATGACCGGGAATACCAAAATGAAAAAATACTTCAAATCAAATTTCCCGGGTTGGGGTGAAATAAAGCAAAATTCCGAAATATCAGATGCAGAAAGAGGAGGGATTTATAACAGTGAGCCGGTTATACTAAATCCACCACCTGTAGCTATTGAAACTATAAACGCATAAGTATGACTTATTTTTTAATAGACATACTTTATATTGGTAACAGAATAGCTGTCTATTATGCAAATAGATATGCAGATTTAAGATTTTTGACAGTACTAAAACAAAAAAACAGCGATTGGTTGCATGAGGGAAGCTATCGATTCTACAAAGAGGATGATACGCTATTCACAATATTTTCTATAACATATGATGTTACGTGGTTTAATCTTGGAGGAATGTTTGAGGAAAATCTTATCCGTGTAAATTTAGACTTCCGCGTCGCGCGCGGACCCGACGAGGCTCCCGATCGCGATGGAGTGGTCGCCGCCGAGCGCGAGCGGCACCTCGCCGTCGGCGAGCGTCGCCGCGACCTCGTCGCCGAGCCGCCGACAGACGTCGGCCGTCTCCCGGAGGAACTTGGCTTTCCCCTCGCTGGGCGCGTCCGCGTCCGGATCGCGCTCCTCGGCCCGCGGGACGAGGAGGTCGCCCGCGTCGGTCGTCTCGACGCCCGCCCCGGCGAGCTGGTCGGCGAGCCCGCCGTACCGGATCGCCGACGGTCCCATGTCGACTCCGCGTCGGTTCGCCCCGTAGTCTGTCGGCGCGCCGATGATCCTGACCGCGGTCATACCGTCCACGCGACGCGCCGGCGCTTCAATGGTGGGGATCGTCGACCGCGGAAGAGGCCCTCGGACGCGCGCCGGTCGACGACGGTCCCCGCCGGACTCACCGTCCCCGCCTCGCCGGATCGGACACCGTTTTGCGCCCGGACCGCCACGGGTCGACCATGGACGGTTCGGACTCGTACTCCGTCGACCCCGGCGACATCGAGCCGGTCGGCGCGATGATCGCGGTCGCGTTCACCGGCGCGGCGGTCGGGCTCGTCGGCGGTGCGGTCTCGTTCGTCTCCGCCGACCTCGGACTCGCGCTGGTCGGCGTCGGCGTCGTCGTCGCGCTCTCCAGTCCGATCGCGTACGTCCGGATGAAGCGGTTGCGCGGTGGGTAAGCCGGACCGGTCGGAACCGAGGGTAGCCGCCCGCCGAGGCAATTCCACACGATCATTTATAAGTGAATTCCATCGCATTTAAGCGGGGGCGTGGTGTATTCGTCACCATGTCATCGATCGAGCTCACGTCGAGCCAGAAGAGCATCCTCACGGCCCTCATCAACCTGTACGGGGAACAGGAGGACGCCGTGAAAGGCGAGGCGATCGCCGACGAGGTCGACCGCAACGCGGGGACGATCCGCAACCAGATGCAGAGCCTCAAAGCCCTCCAGCTGGTCGAGGGCGTACCGGGGCCGAAGGGCGGCTACAAGCCCACCTCGAACGCCTACGAGGCGCTCGACATCCAGCGCATGGACGAGCCGGCCGACGTCCCGATCTACCACGAGGGCGAGGAGATCGAGGGGGTCAACGTCGACGGGATCGACCTCTCCAGCGTCCACCACCCCGAGCTGTGCCGCGCCGAGATCCACGTTCAGGGCTCGGTCCGCGACTTCCACGAGGGCGACTCCGTCACCGTCGGCCCGACGCCGCTCTCGAAGCTCGTCATCGACGGCACCGTCGACGGCAAAGACGACACCGCGAACGTCCTCATCCTGCGGATCGACGACATGCGAGCGCCCGACGAGCCGGCCGAGCACTGACGGTACTGACGGCGACGATCGGGTTCGCGTCGAGCGGTTGCCGGAGTATTCCGTCGAAACGACGCTTCTCGAAGTTCTCTGCGGTCGATCGCTTCCTACGTCTTCGAGCGGTCAGTACAAAAGAAGGACGAGTGATCTACGGTGCGGTGGCGCGCGCCTCCGAGCGCCGCAGTGCGCGAGCCGCAGCGAGCGCGCGCGAGCGCGTAGTCGCCGGCTCCGGAGCGCACCGGAGGCCTGCCGAGTCGACCGAGGAGCTGCGGGACGGCGTGAGGCGCGGTGTGCGGTGCTGTGCGGGGCGGGACTCGAAGGGGCAGCCGCGAGGCGGGCGCAGGGGACGCAAGGACCGCAGGAACGAGCGCAGCGAGTGACCGAGGACCGTGGTTCGAGAGAGCGGAGCTCTCTCGTCATCGCCGGAGTCGCCGGCTGGCAGCCGTCGGTCGGATCTCGCGTCGTGACGCGAGCGCTCGACGATGCGAGCGTGCGCCGCCTCGCGGCTGGGGCTTCGGTGGTGTCGGTCGTGACGAGCACTATCAGTACGCGTATCGCCGAGCGGCTGGGCTTCGGCGTTCACCGCGACGGCTCCGCTCTCATCGTTCCACGAATCAGCGACCTGAAAGCAGCAACGTATCGCCGAGCGGCTGGAGCTTCGGCGGTCTCCGACGTTGATCGAGCGCTTATGAACCGATAGCAAGCGTCGCATAGCCGCGAGTTCTCCCTACTTACATCTCGCCGAACGCGCCGATACCGCGGCTCGCGGAGGAGACCTTGGCGATCCACCGCACCGCGATCGACTTCTTCAGCAGCTTGGCGGGCGTGCCGCCGAACGTCTTGATCGGCATCCCCATCACGTCGTGGGCGACCGCCTCCTCGCCGACGGAGATGACCGTCCCCTTGTCCTCGTGGGTCCACGAGCGGAGCGGCGCGCCGCGGGCGGCGCGAGCGAGGTTGGCCCCCGCGACCTCGGCGGCCTGCCACGCGGCCTGCGCGGTCGGCGGCGCGACGTCGTCGTCGCTCTGCTCGACGAGGGCGGTGTCGCCGATGGCGAACACGCGGTCGTCGCTGGTGGCGAAGTCGGAGCCGGCGTGGACGCGGTTCGAGCGCTCGTCCTTGTCGAGGTCGAGGTCGGCGATCTCGTCGTGGCCGGTGATGCCGCCGGTCCAGATCAGCACGTCGTACGCGAGCTCCTCCGGCTCCTCGTCCTCGCCGCCGCCGAGGTAGACGGCCTCTTCGTCGGCCTTCGAGATGAAGTCGCCGGTGAGGATCTCCACGTCGGCGTCCTCCAGTCGCTGGCGCAGCGCGCCCTGGATCTGGGGGTCGTTGCCGGGGAAGACCTCGTCGAGGCCCTCGACGAGCTTGATCTCGATGGGCGCGCGGTGCTTGTCGCGGTACTCGGCGATCTCGCCGGCCGTCTGGATGCCCGAGAGGCCGGCGCCGCCGACGACGACCTCGACGGGGTCGGAGCGGGTCGCCTCGGCCGCCGCCTCGCGGACGTCCTCGTGGATCGCCTTCGCGTCGTCGAGTCCCTTCAGCTGGTGGGCGTTCTCCTTCAGCCCCTCGATGCCGAAGAAGGCCGTCGTGGAGCCGACGCCCAAGAGGAGGTAGTCGTAGTCGACGGTCGTCCCGTCGTCCGTCTCGACGACCCGGTCGTCGGTGTCGACGTCGACGACTCGACCCTGAACGAAGTCGGACTCGGGCGATTTGATCTCGTCGACGGGAATCGTGATCTTGTCTTCGACCGCGGGGTTGCGGATCGCGCGGTGGACCTCGTGTAAGACGAGGTGGTAGTCGTGTTCGGAGATCCACGTGAGCTCCGCCTCGCCCTCGCCGACCTCGTCTTCGAACGCCTTCACCGCCCCTGCGCCGGCGTACCCGGAGCCGACGACCACGACCTGTGTACTCATGCGTGTCGCTCCGCGGTCCGCGGGTAAAATCGCTTTGGAACGCTCGCCGTCAAATATTGCGAATGCGGCGGGACAGACGCCCGCTACAGCGAGAGCCCGGCGTGCCAGCGGTCGGCGCCCGCCTCGCGTTTCACCTCGTCCATGCGCGCGAGCAGCTTCACCGCGAGGCTCGCGGTCTCCGCGGCGCGCGACTCGCCCTCCGTGCGGAACTCGCCGGTGATACGGTTCGCGTACACCGAGCAGACCGCCCCCGCCCGGAGCCCGTACACGTTCGCGATCGTGAGGATCGCCGACGCCTCCATCTCGATGTTCTTCACGTTCGCGTCCCGCAGCTCCGCGACCAGCTCGTCCGACCCGGCGGCCTCGAACCCCTCGAATCCGGCGCGACCCTGCCCGGCGTAGAAGGAGTCGGCGCTCATCGTGACGCCGGTGTGGTAGTCGTGGCCCAGCCGCTCCGCGGCGGCGACTAAGGCGGAGACGACCTCGCCGTCGGCGGTCGCGGGGTAGTCCTCCCGGACGTACTCGTCGCTCGTCCCCTCCTGCCGGACGCCGCCGGTCGTGATCACCAGGTCGCCCACGTCCATCTCGGGCTGGATCGCGCCGCAGGAGCCGACCCGGATGAACGTGTCGACGCCGACGCGCGCGAGTTCCTCGACGGCGATGGCGGCCGACGGCGACCCGATCCCGGTCGAGGTGACCGAGATCGGGGCACCGTCGTAGCTGCCGGTGGCGGTGCGGTACTCGCGGTGGCGCGCGACCTCCTCGTGGTCGTCCCACAGCGCCGTGATCTTGTCGACGCGCTCGGGGTTGCCGGGGAGGAGAACGGCGTCGGCGACGTCCTCGGCCGCGGCCTCGACGTGGTAGCCGGCCTCGTCGTTGGGGTCCTCGCTGTCGTCGGTCATGTCTCCGCCCTTCGGCGAGCCGTTTAAAAGTAGTTCCGTCTCGGTCGCTCGGGGAGGGCTCGCGGGGTCAGTCCTCCCTGGCGTCGTCGAGCGTCCCCTCCGAAATGGTGTTCGGGAGCAGTTCGCCGAGCGTGTACTCCGCGACCGCGTCGCCGCCCTCGTCGCAGGCGACGACGAGGTCGTCGGCCGCGAACTCGGCGAGCGCTCTGCCGGCACATCCCGCAGGGCGTGACGCCGTCGCGGACCCCGGAGGAGACCGCGATCCGCTCGAACTCGCGGTGGCCGTTCTTGACCGCCTCCGCGAGCGCGACCTCCTCGGCGTGGAGGCTGTTCGAGTAGTTGGCGTTCTCGATGTTACAGCCGGTGTAGACGGTGCCGTCGGCGGTTTCGAGCGCCGCGCCGACGCGGTACTCGGAGTACGGAACGTGGGCGTTCGTCAGGGCTTCTCGGGCCGCGGCGATCAGGTCGTCCATGTTCGCGCGGTCGGGCGGCGGGCCGATAACTGTACTGTGTCGTCGGATCGGTGAGTCTCGATAGTGACGGTGGACGGGCCGGACGGCGAGCGTCGCACGCTGCCGTCTTGGAATGCCGCCGACGAGACTACCGAAGCCCCAGCTCGCTCACTACGACGCGCGTTCGCTTCTGACGACACCGCGACCGGACCGCCGAAGCCCCAGCCGGCGAGGCGGGCAGCACGCTCGCTGCGCTCCTCGCTCGGTCGCTTCGCTCCTGCTGCGGTGCTTACGTCGCCTCTGCCCGCCTCCCGACTGCCCCTTCGAGTTCCGCCCACAGCACCAGCAACCGCAGCCTCACGCCTCCCCAGCCTCGTCGCTCGCTGCGGCGCTCCGCTTCGCTCGCCCAGCCGCTCAGCGACTCCCTCGCGCGTGCGACTCGCGGTCGCCTCTGGCGACCGCTCACCGGCACGCGCCACCGCGTCGAGAATCGAGAGAATCGTCGCGAACGTCGGTTCAGTCGTCGTCGTCCGTCCACGCCGAGAAGCCGCCCTCGATGAGCGTCTCGGACTGCCGGTCGATGTACTCCCGCTGGGTGTCCTGGACCGCGGTCGCGAAGTCGTCGCCGTCGTCGAGGCGCTCGCGGACGCGATCGCGCTTCCAGCTCGCCGGCGTCGTCCGGTTCGCGACGCGCCAGCGGAGCGGCGCGACCCACTCGGCCGCCTCGTCGGCGGCGCAGCCGGCGGTCCGGAGCCCCGCCTCCGCGTGGTCGAGGAGGTCGCCGTACAGCGCGTCCGTGTCCGTGGTGCGCTCGCCGTCGCGGCCGATCCACTTCATGCTCGGCGTCGAGACCGTCCGCGACCGCGGCGTAGAAGTTGTCGCGGGCGGTCTCCCAGTCGAGTCCGATGAGCGGGGTGTTCGCGCTGGGCGAGCGCCTGCATCAGGCCGGCGAAGACTCCCTGGAAGGCGATGGAGTCGCGGACGGTGGGCTGGCCGGGAATGGGGCGGAACTCGATCCGGGCGTTCGCGGCGGAGCGGCTCGACCCCTCGAAGACGGGGCGGACCCACCGCCAGTAGCTGCCGTGTTTCGTCCGGAACGTCGCGAACGCGTCGTCGAAGCGGTCCGAGCCGCCCGGGTCGGGCATCGGGATCAGCGTCTCGTCCGCTCGCGATGCGGTCGACCGCGGTCTCGACGTCTGGGAAGTCGCGCGGGAACCGGACCTTGCCCGCGTCGGTCCGCGAGTTGAGGACCGACTCGAACACGTGGATCCGGTTCGCGGTCGCGCCCTCCGCGAGGACGCGCTCGCCGTCCCAGCCGTCGTCGTACAGGTCCGGCGGGAAGAACGGGGAGTTCGCGGCGAGCGCCAGCAGCGGGCCGGCGATCCGCAGCGCGTACCGGAAGTGTTCCGGCAGCGTCTCGGCGCGTGCCACCTGATAGTGCGGCTGGACCGACGTGATGAGGCTCTCGGGCATCACCGTCTCCGCCGCCAGCGACACGCCCGGCGCGTCGAGGACGACCGCCGGGTTCCCGTCTCCGGAGTTCGGTTCGGCGTCCGTCGACCCCTCCCGGCGGGTGTTCGCCATCGCGTGGTACCGGACCGCGTCGCTCATGTTGACCGCGACGACCACGCCGTCGACCTCGACGCTGTCAGTGAGGTATTCGCGAGCAGTCTCGCCCGCGGGCGGGATGGTCCAGAGGCCGTCGGAGACGAGCCGCATTCCCTCGACGCCCGCGGTGTTCTCCGCGGCCTCCAGCCGCGCGCGGACCTCGGCGAGCTGCGCGCGGAGGCCGTGATTGGAGAGCGGCTGCGGGCTCGTCGACATCTCGGCGTTGTGGAGCCCGAACTCCTTCTCGAAGCCCATCAGCTCCAGCAGTCGGCGCGGGACTCGCATCAGCGCGTACTCGCCCGCGCGCGACTCCTCGCTCCACCGCCCGTCGCCGACCGCGTAAAACTCGTACTCGAAGCCCACGATCGACTGCTGGTTGTCGAAGGAGCCGTCGTGAAGCTCCTGTTTGACGATCTCGGCCTCCTCGGCCGCGCGCTCGGTGAACGCCTCGGCGTCGACCGAGAGCGCCTCCCGGACCCCGTCGGCGAGCGCGGACTCGGTAGTCATGCGACCGGGGAAGGACGCGGCGGCGTGAAAAGGCCCACCGGCCGCGAGACCGCCCCTGTCCCGGTCCGGCTACTGGTTCGCCGAGCGCGCGTCGAGCGCGACGGGGATCGATCGGCTCGCGACGTCGCCGGCGAACGCCTCGCCGTCGGCTTCCAGCTGCTCGAAGGTGTCGTAGTGGATCGGGACGACGAGGTCGGGACCCATCGCCTCGGCCAGCTCGGCCGCCTCGTGCCGGTCCGCGACGATGCCGCCCCCGCCGATGTTCGCGAGGAAGACGGAGACGTCGAGTTCGGCGAACCCGTCGAGCGCGTCCGAGTCGCCGGGCCAGAAGACGGTGCGCCCGCCGAGCGACAGCAGGAATCCGCAGCCGAACCCCGGCGGGTGCGCGACGGAGCCGTCGGGACCGGCGTTCGGTCCGTCAGGGTCGTTGTGGGCGGGGACGGACCACACCCGCACCTCGCCGGCGGGCGTGTCGACGTCGACGCGGTCCTCCTCGCCGACGCGGACGACCTCGTAGTCGTCGGCGAGCGCGTCGATCGGCTCCACGTCGCGGTCGATGCCGGCGGGGTCGACCGCCTCGTAGATCACCAGCGTCGCGTCCTCGCTCGCGACCGACCGGATCCCGTCGCTGTCGTAGTGGTGGTCGTGGGTGACGACGACGAGGTCGCCGTCGCGCGCCCAGTAGTCGTCGAGGACGCCGTACCGTCCGGGATCGGTGTAGACGACC
The DNA here is from genome assembly GCA_034521755.1 of Balneolaceae bacterium. Classification (GTDB taxonomy): domain Bacteria; phylum Bacteroidota; class Rhodothermia; order Balneolales; family Balneolaceae; genus JAXHMB01. The sequence goes on along the minus strand of JAXHMB010000003.1, from coordinate 5,841 downwards.
GGTCCCCCGTCGGCCTCCAGCCGCGCCGTCGCGTAGCCGAGCCACTCCACCGCGAACTCCTCGTAGCGGACCGTCATGTCGTCGGCCTCCGGCCGCGGCCGTCTTGAGGATGGCTATCGGTCGCGGTCGCGGCCGACGCTCGGACCCCTCATCGCCGGTCGATCCGCCGTCGCGGGTCGAGCGAGGGTCCCCGTCGTCGATCACGGCGAGGTCCCACGCGGCGGCGAGCGCGTCGTCGTCGAGCGACCGCCCGAGCGCGTGTTCGGGCACCAAGGGCATCGGGACCGGGACGTACCCGGCGTCGCGCAACGCGGCGAACCCGCCGACGGTCTCGACGACGCTCCCGTCGTCGCCCCGCCGGACGCGGAACCGCTTGTCGGCCGGGTCGCGACGGTACGCGAACGGGAACGCCTCGTCGGCCGGCGTCCGGAGGCCGTCGACGCCCGCGAGGACCGCGACGGGGGTTCCGTCGACCTCGCAGACGAGCCGCGGGACCGCCGGCCGCCCGTCCTCGTCGACCGCGGCGGCGTCGATATCTGTGTCGGCCGCGACCGGCCCGGCCGGGGTGTCCGTCTCGCGCCAGGCGAACGTCGGCTCGCCGAGGCCGTCGGCGCGGACGCAGGCGTAGCCGCCGCCGGAGACCGGGACCCGGTCCGGTCCGAGGTGGAACGTCCGGCGGCCCCCGCGCCGGGCGGCGAGCAGCGGCGGGTCGGCGAGGAGGTCGCGCACGGCGGTTGCGGTGTCGGCGTCGCGGACGGCGAACAGGACGCGGCGGTCGCGGTCGAGCGCGTGCCCCAGCCGCGAGGTGATCACGACGGGCGTCGCGTCGTCCGCCGCGAGCGGCTCCACCGCGATCCGGTCGTCGCCGCGGGTCGCGACCGCGGGCGGTTCCGCGCCCGACTCCGGGCGGGTGACCGTCGAACCCCTCCGAGGCGAGCCGAGCGGCGGCCGCGTCGGTGAGGTCGCGCCGCGTCGCGTCGCCGAGGGGCCTAGCATACTCGACCGTACGAGCCGGAGCGTGAAGGGGTTTCGCGTGGCGGCGAGGGTGACGCGGCGGCGCTGCCGTCGCGTCCTTCGGCCGTCCGATCAGTCGTCGCCGGCGAGCCGGCGGACGCGGGCGAGCGAGTCGGCGTCGTCGACGCCCTTGTCCTCGCGGACGCCGACGAACCGGGGGAACCGGAGGGCGTAGCCGGCCGAGTACGTCGGCGAGGTCTGGATCTCCTCGTAGCCGACCTCGACCACGAGTTCGGGGTCGAACGCGACCGTCGTGCCCGACTCGCCGACGACGTGCGGCTCCAACCGTTCCGTGAGGTCGGCGAGCGCCTCGTCGGTGATCCCCGTGGCGACCTTCCCGACGGTGGCGTATCCCGGCGGAACGAGGTCCGTCGACGTCGTCGGTTGAGTCCCCGTCAAGCGCGTCGCCCGGCGATCGACCGCTTGCGGCACTCGCGTCGCCCGGCGATCGGTCGTCGCCTTCGTCGCGGACGGCGAGCAGGAACGTGCCGAACAGCTCCGCGCGGCGTCCCTCGCCCCACTCGGCCCCGACGACGACCGCGTCGAGCGTCTCCACGTCGGGCTTGCGCTTCAGCCAGTCGCGCCCGCGGTCCCCCGGCGTGTACGCCGCCTCCGGGTTCTTCAGCATGACGCCCTCGTGGCCCGCGTCGAGGGCGGCCCGCTCCGCGGCCGCGATCGCGTCCGGGTCGTCGGCGAGCGTGAGGTCCGCGGCCGCGTCGCGGAGGACCGCCCGAAGCCGCTCGTGGCGGACGCGGAGCGGTTCGTCGAGCAGGTCGTCGCCGTCCGGCGTGGAGGCAGTCGAAGGCGTGGAGCCGCAGCGAGACGGTCGTCCCGCATCCGGTCGACGTCGTGTTTCCGGCGGAACCGCCGAAGCACCTCCTGAAACGGGAGCGGGTCGCCCGCGTCGTCGACCGCGACGACCTCGCCGTCGAGGATGGCCGGGACGTCGACGCGCTCGGCGACGTACTCGACGATCTCCGGGAGCGCCTCGGTCACGTCGTCCATGTTCCGCGAGTAGAGCCGCGGGCCGAGTGCCGCCCTCGTCGTCCGGTCGGTCGGCGTCGCCCGCGTCTCGCGGACTCCGGCGTCTGCCGGGCGCGTAGTGGACCTGAACGCGCGCGCCGTCGAACTTCGTCTCGACGGCGACCTCGCCGAACGAGTCGACCGCGTCGGTCGCCGTGCCCGCCTGCGCGAGCATCGCCTGTACCGGCCGGCCGACGCGCAGCGACTCTCGCGCGCAGCCCCTCGGTCCCCTCGTCGCGGGCGCGGACCGCGACCCGGCCGTAGTCGTTGGTCACCTGGAGGGCGCGTTCGACGGCCGCGACCGCCTCGTCGCTCGCGCGGAGCGCGGGGCCTGTCGGAGGCGTCGGCCGCGTCGTCACCGCCGGCCGCGTCGTCGCCGTCGGCCGTCGTCGTCGCCGTCGCGCGTCGTCGCTCGTCGGGTTCCGGGTCGGGCGCGAGGAACGCCTCCGCTATCGCGTCCCGGACCGTCCCCTCGCCGACGCCGAGCCGCATCTCGCCGAGGACGAGGCGGGCGAGGAACGCCGCCTCGCTCGGCGAACACCGGGTGAACAGCCCGAACAGCGCGTCGCGCTTGCGCGACTCGCTCCCCTCGCCGCTCTCGGCCGCGAGCTCGCGGAGCCGCTCGTCGACCGCGGCGACCGTGAGCGCGTCGCGTCCGCCGCCGAACGCGGCGAGACCCCGCTGCCCGCCGAAGTCGTAGTCGGCCGCGACGGCACCGATCTCGCCGCGCTCCGCGAGGCGGTCCTCGACGTCGCCCGCCGACACGTTCGGCCCGGCGGCGCGGGCGATCGCCTCGCGGCAGAGCGCGGGTCCGACGTCGAGGGTGCGGGTGTCGTGGGCGGGGAAGACGCGTCCGAGCAGGAAGCGGGTGACGACCGGGAGGTCGTCGCTCGACCCGTCGCCCGGCCCGTCGTCGGCCCCTTCCGCGGAGCCGGCGTCAGCGAGCAGGTCGGTCGACCGCGAGCGTCGTCTCGATGTCGCCGTCGTTCGCGGCCAGCCGTTCCGCCCGTTCCGCCAGCGCGGCGAACTCCATACGCGTCGGGTCGGCGACCGGCGGGCAAAAGCGGCCCGATGCGGGCGCGTGACGCGGTCGCCGTCGGCTCCGCGGTCCGGGGAGGCGGGGCGATCCGACGGGGAACCGCTTTTCACCTCCGCTCACATACGGCCTCTCATGTACGTCCGCGACGCCAAAAACCGTGACGAGGCGTGGTTGTTGGACGCGATCGAGCAGCTGGGGCTCGACGACGTCGCCTTCCGGTCGCGGGACTACGTGATCGCGGTCGACGAGGAGTCCGACGACCGGGCCGGCTTCGGCCGGCTCCGGCTCCACCGCGGCGACGAGGGCGAGGAGAACCGGATCGAGCTGACCGGCATCGGGGTCCTCCCCGAGTGGCGCGACCGCGGGGTCGGGGCGCACGTCGTCGAGCGCCTCGTCGACACCGCGGCCGCGGACGGGTTCGAGACGGTGTACGTGCTCACCGACCAGCCGGAGTACCTGACGCAGTTCGGCTTCGAGCGCGTCGACACCGACGACCTCCCGCCCGCGCTCTCGGACCGGCTCGCCGAGAAGCGGGAGTTCCTCGGCGGCGGCGTCGTCGGGCTCGAACTCGCGGTCGACGACTTCGAGATGCCGTCCCGGTTCCGGCGGGCGTTCAAGGACGCCGAGCCGACCGGCGGCGACGAGCCGACCGAGTCGGCCGAGGACTTCGGGATCGACCCCGAGTCGGCGACCTACAAGTACGACACCGGGCGTTGACGAGCCCGATCCCGGCCCGCTCTCTGCTCTGACGCTCTGGTTCGTCCACTCGCGGTGGCGCGTGCCGACAAGCGGCCGGAGGCCGCGAGTCGCACGCGCGAGGGAGTCGCTGGCGGTCGAGCGAAGCGAAGGCCGCCAGCGACGAGGCTGGGGAGGCGTGAGGCTGCGGTTGCTGTGCGTTCCCGCGAGCGCAGCGAGCGGGGGCACGGAAGTCGCAGCCCGCGCAGCGGAGCGAGCAGGACCGTCTTCCGGAGGGGCGGGACTCGAAGGGGCAGCCGGGAGGCGGGCTCAGGCGTTCACGAGAGCAATAGTGATAGCCGAAGAATTTGTAATGTTGGAGTGTGAGTACGAACTATGCCTGGACCGTCGAAAGATCACCTCGAACATCTGAGTGAAGAGGAACTCGATGAGGCGATCGATCAAGCTCAATCTGACAAAGAACCCTATCTCGTCCGGCGATTATGTCTGATCAAAAATATCTATCTCGGTGATACGCTCACGGAAGCGGCGACGCGTGTCGGCGTTACGACGCCGACCGCAAGCCGCTGGGTCGATCGCTGGAATAACGACGCTGTGGACGGTCTTCGACCAGATTCTGGTAGTGGACGCTCACCAAAACTTGACGAGCACCAACGCGACCGGCTTCAAGAGGTGCTCAAACAGCATCAACCGCTCACCACCCATCAAGTTCAACAGCTCATCGAAGATGGGTTCGATGTATCATACTCTCAGCGACATACATCGCGACTTCTCAATAAACTTGGATTAAATTACGCGATCCCGCGACCAGAATCGCCGGATCGGCCTGACGACGCAGAAGAACAACTCGAAGAGCGTTTCGAGGCCGCTCTCGACGATCTTGACGACGACGCAGTAACTGACGGCGGTGTCGTCGTCGGGTTTCTCGACGAAGCCTGGCCTCGTCCGACAGACAACAGCCGGCGGCTGTGGAGCTTCGGCCGACCGACGTTGAAAAAGGAGACGCCGACAGCAAACTTTGACGATGTCGTCTTCGGATTTTACGCGCTGAACGGAACCAGCGTTGTCTCATGTAAAGACGATCTGAGCAAGGAATCTGTGGGCGATTTTTTCCCTCAAGATACGTGAGAAGAACTCAGATCAGCCGATCATACTCGTCTGCGACAACTTTTCATCTCACTTTGCCAAGTATATCGATAAAGTAGTAAATAAACTCGATCTACACAGAGTAGCACTGCCGCGATATTCGCCAGATCTCAATCCGATCGAACAGATCTGGAAGAGCGTAAAACGCGATCTCTCACCGCTTGACGCGTCAGATATTGAAACGTATCGAGAACTGATCTGTTCGGTCTTTCACGACTACGCCGATCAGATAAGCTTCGCAGAGTCGTGGATAGATCGCTTCCTATCTATTCAAATATTATGACGATCACTAACGCTCTCGTGAACGCCGAGAGTTCGAAAAGACACGCGGGTCGATACAACAGACAGGAACACGGTCGGCACACCTGTCGATCCAGTCGATGGATGACCGAGAACACCGCTGGATACAGGACGAACTCCATCGTGCCTCGAACCAGATTCTCGACGAAGCTCGCGACCACGGGTGTACGCATGTCGCGTTCGAGGATCTGACGGACATTCGCGAGCGAATGGCTGGGGTAAAGCGATTCCACGCGTGGGCGTTCCGGCGCTTGTACGAGTACGTCGAGTACAAAGCTGAGATGTTCGGTATTGAGATCGAGCAGGTGAGTCCGGCGTACACGAGCCAGCGGTGTTCGAAGTGTGGATTTACACACGAGACAAATCGGCGATCGAAACACCGGTTCGTGTGTCAAAAGTGCGAATACGAACTGAACGCAGACTACAACGCGAGCAAGAACATTGCTCAGAAACTTCTCAAACGTCTCCGCTCGGGGCAAACGTCTTCGAGTGGAGGCGCACCCTGTCAGTGTGCGCTGAAGTCAGGGACGCTGAACCTGAACGGCGAATTTATCGCCTCCGTCAATTCGACGGCAGAAGGGGAGTCCACTGACAAGCCCACGACTTCAGTCGTGGGTCACTGA
>JAXHMB010000002.1:0-62243 GCA_034521755.1 Balneolaceae bacterium | reverse complement strand
ACAATCAATTGCAGCTGAAGACTATTATTAAAGAAACAAGTGAAACCCTTCAAGCTAGCCAAAAGCTTTGCTGGCGCCACTGGTTATACGATCCTCGCATCTAGAACGAGAAACCTGCATCTGCAGTGATATTACCGAACAGCTTCCCCTGGCACAGTCAACGGTTTCACAACATCTGAAGGCCTTAAAAAAAGCCGGCATTATAAAAAGAGAAGTTGTCGGAGTGCGAACCTGCTATTGTTTAAACAAGGAAGGAATAAAGGAAATCAGCAACCTCTTTACTCCCCTTGTCAGAAATCTGATCGTTGCAACAGAAGGAGAATGCTGTTGAAAATATGCATTTTTTGAATTCAGGCCGTATTGAAGAACCAAATAAATTGTATTTGAATCTTATATAAAAACCATCATGAAAATAGCCCTGTTTAGTGATATACACGCAAATATTGATGCCCTGAACCCTGTTTTGGACGATATCTACAGTCGTTCGCCCGATGCGGTATATTGCCTGGGTGATCTTGTCGGATATGCCCCTTTCCCGAATGAAGTGATCCAAACTATCAGAGAAAAAGGTATACCGGTCATTGCAGGAAATTATGATCAGGGTGTTGGTCTAAACAGTGACGATTGTGGCTGCGCGTATCAAACAGAGGAGGACAAGGCCCGCGGAGCGGAATCTATTGCATACACCAACCAAATCATTTCAGATGAAAACAGAGACTACCTCCGTTCCCTTCCGGCACATCTCCGTATCGAATTTGGGGTCAACACCGATCCGTATCACCTGCTGCTCGTACACGGAAGCCCGCGAAAAATCAATGAATACCTGTTTGAGGATCGTAAAGATAAGAGCATGATTCGAATGATGGAAAGAGCAGAGGCGCATATCATGGCTTTTGGCCATACCCACAAACCGTATCACAAAATCCTGGAAGACAGTGATGGGAAATACCGTCACGCCATTAACATCGGTTCTGTCGGTAAGCCGAAAGACGGCGATCCGAAGGCCTGCTATGCCATGTTGGAATGGGACGGAGACCTGAACCTGACAGAGGCAAAAGATCTTGATGTAGAATTCATTCGGGTTGCATACGATGTTGAAAAAGCGGCGAACGCTGTTGAGGAGAGTCCGCTTCCCAATGCGTTTGCAGATATGCTGAGAAACGGAGGCTGAGACATCTATGAATGCAAATATTCCAATAAATAGTTTGGGAGGTACTTCAATTAATCGTATATTTACGATTAATTATAAATTGAATATAATTCGATGGAGCAGATGCATTTGTCAATGTGGAAAATGGGACGCAAAAGGCTGACAAATCAGCTTGATGAAATTCAGGATACGGATCTCTTAAAACGTATCGATAGTGAATCAAATAGCGTGGGCTGGCTACTGCGCCATATCGCAGAAGTTGAACTGTTGTTTGGTAAGAATGTATTTGGCCGCGAGTTGGATGTAAAAGCTCAAACGATTGGCAGTTTGGCTAAAGATCGCGGACAGTTTACAGAATTGAAATCGCTCATGGAATTGATTGAACGAGCCGGAAATGAACTGAAAACCGCTATTGATAAGGTAGAAAACTGGAATGAGGAAGTTACAACAGCTGAATTTGGCACCGTTACCAAAGCGGAGGCCTTGGCTCGCATTATGACGCACACGGCCTATCATGCCGGACAAGTGGCGTTGGCCAGGAAATATGGCAAAGAATATTAATCAATAAGAACGAAACAGAGAACTTATTATGAAAGATACACAACAAGAAACGATGACTCTCGAAGTTTTTGATCCTGCCATGTGCTGCAGCACGGGCGTTTGCGGACCGGATGTTGACGATGCATTGGTAGACTTTTCCAATGACGTAAAATGGCTAAAATCGCAGGGCATAGAGGTCCGTCGCTATAATCTTGGACAAGAACCGGAGGCATTTAAATCAAATGCACAAGTGATTTCGCGCCTTCAGGCAGAAGGTTCTGATATCCTGCCCATATTAGCAGTGAACGGATCCATCGTTTCGGAAGGCGGATATCCCGGCCGGCAACAACTCATCGAATGGATGAATGTGAATTCAGAAATTAATTTTGAATCTGAAAATAACTCGCTGGATGCTTCCCAATTAATGCAAGCTTTGGAAACAGCTGTGGCAGATGGCAATGAAAGCGAAATGAAAACCCTGTTTCAAAAAGGAAAAAAACAGGAGCTGCCCATGCCGCAACTTATCAGTGCTATGCAGAAGGGAATTGACCGTCGGCAGCAAAAAACACAAAAGATAGTCCGAAAGGCCAATGAATTGCTCGGAATTTCATCCAACGGTTGCGCACCGGGAAGCGGCTGCTGTTAGAAAAGAAATTTGGATTGTGAGGTTGTTCCAAAAGTCCGGACCAAGAAATTGTTGTCGTAATAATAAAGGTAATATCAATCTCCCTAAATCCCTCTTACCGCCGGTAGTCGGTCGCGGCTCCAAGAGGGACTTTAAAAGTACCTTTTTGGGTATTTTGAGCTATATCGTAATTCAAGCGTTCCTCCTTGGAGAAGGAGGACAGGAGGATTGATCGATTAGAAGAACCATAAGCTTTTTTTTAAGGAATATGATTGTTGACCGATATTTTTAGGCAGCCTCATTAAGGAGGATGAAAATACATTATATGTGATGTCATCTTCTGAACGGAAAAAAATTGAACAAATATAACTTACTATTATGAAAGATCTACAGATTACACCCTATATCTTTTTCACCGGAAAAGGCGGCGTTGGCAAAACTTCACTGGCCGCTGCAACAGCGGTAAAGCTGTCAGACGAGGGAAAGAGTGTATTGCTGATCAGCACCGATCCCGCCTCAAATTTAAAGAGGTATTGGAGACTGATATCACCGAAAAAATAACGCCGGTAAACGACGTTCCTAATCTACACGCCGTAAATATCGATCCCGAAGAATCGGCTGAGGAGTACCGAAATCGCGTGCTGTCTCCGCTCGAAGACGTACTGCCGCAGGATGAGATCAACAAGATCCGCGAAGAGTTGTCCGGAGCCTGCACGACCGAAATTGCCGCCTTCGATGAATTTGCACGCTATGTGGCCGGCGACGAGGATGACCGTCCCTACGATGTCATCATTTTTGATACGGCGCCTACCGGGCACACCCTTCGACTGCTTGAACTGCCGGAGGCGTGGAGTGATTTTATCGAGAAGAATCCCGATGGCGCCAGCTGTATTGGTCCGTCTTCTGCACTGAAAACGAGTCAGCAGCGATATCAAAAAGTGGTTGAGCGCCTGCAGGATGAAGGGTTGACGACCATTTACCTGGTGAGTCGCCCTGATGCATCGGCCCTGCGCGAAGCCGACCGATCAAGTAAGGAGCTCGATGAGCTCGGGTTGTCGAATCAACTGCTGTTGATTAACGGCTATTTCGAACCCATTGATGCTTCCGATCCGTTTGCGCGAAAGATGAAGGAACAGGCTGATGAAAATCTCGAGCAGATGCCGGAGCGTTTGAAAAAGATGGAGCAATTAGTGTTTCCGCTCCGTCCCTATAACCTGTTGGGTATTGACAAGCTTCGTAAGGTTTTTGAACCGCTGGACAAACAAGAGATTAAAGATAAAAGCGAATCTATATTGACCGAAGAGCAAGAAAGTGAACTTCCCGATATAAATGGACTGGTAGATGATATTATCGCCGACAAAGATCACGGCCTGATCATGACGATGGGTAAAGGTGGTGTGGGGAAAACAACCATTGCCGCTGCGATAGCCCTGAAGCTGGCCCGGCGCGGATACCCGGTTCACCTGACGACAACCGACCCGGCCGCGCACCTGCAAGATCATATTGGCAATATGAAACTGCCGGAAGAGCTTACCGTAGATCGCATCGATCCCGATGAGCAAAAGCAGGAATATATCGAGAAAGTGCTCCGGCAGAAAGGCAAAGATAAGTCCGAAGAAGAGCGCCGGCTACTCCGGGAAGATCTTGAATCGCCCTGCACCGAAGAGGTAGCCGTATTTCAGGCATTTTCCAAAGTCATCCATAAAGCGAAACGACAGTATGTAGTCGTCGATACGGCTCCCACCGGACACACCTTGTTGCTGATTGATACGACCGGCAGCTATCATAAAGAGGTATTGCGCAATACCGATATGGACAAGGACAAGCTCAAAACCCCCTATATGTACCTGCAGGATCCGGATTATTCGAAGCTGCTGATTGTAGCCATCCCGGAAACGACCCCGATTACCGAAGCCGCCAAACTGCAGAACGATCTGCGCCGCTCCGGTATAGAGCCCTACGCTTGGATTGCCAACCAGAGCATGTCGGCTACGCCCGTTTCCGATCCGCTTCTGAAGCAGCGCGCGGCCGAAGAGGTGCCGCTGCTAAAAGAGATCGAAGAAGAGCACGCCAACCGGCTTTACGCTATTCCGTGGATTGCCGACGACCGGATTTTAGAATCTATGATGAAGGAGTCAGAAAGTGCAACTGCCTCCACTCTAAAAGGAAAATGACATCTATATTTTTTAATAAAATCTGAAGTATATGACTGCTGGCATAGATCTAAAACACGCATTGGTGGCTCTTGACCAATCTCAGGCAAGTGAGGTAATGGTAGAATGCCTGTCGAAGTTTGAACAGTTCGGGACCCATAAATTTACTCTTTTTACATCGGTATCTGTTCCATATCCGGGTGGTCTTTCATCCGGCAGTGAAGAACAGTACCGGGAGCAGATGCGTGAATATGAAAAGAGACTGGAGCCGCTGAATATTGACATTGAAACAGATATCCAATTTAAAGTCAATGGATATGTGCCTTCGGAGATATTAAATGCTGCCAAAGAGCACAACACAGATTATATTATTATTGCAAATCGTGGACACAATAAATTTCGTGAACTGCTTCTCGGAAGTACGGTAACCGAGCTTTTACAGCGTTGCGAACTCCCGGTCTACCTGATTAATCTATCCGTGACGGATGAGGAAGCTTTGGATCAGCGCAAACTCTATTGTGTGAAATCATGTGCAGATTCACTCAAACGTATTCTCCATCCCACCGACTTTTCTCCCACAGCCAATCGGGCTTTTGAGCAGCTTTGCGAACTGGCACCGGAAAAAACCGAACAGATCTCTTTATTACATGTTCAGGCTTCCGGCCGGAAGGGAGTAGACGATCCCGAACAACTGGAAAAGTTTGATGCAGAAGACCATGAAAAATTAACGGAGTACAAAAAACGCCTTGAAAAATTAACGGATGCCGAAATTATCATCTCTATTAACTACGGTTCCCCGACAGCAAAGATTCTTGCTGAAGCGGAGGAAAGATCTTCAACAATGATTATGCTCGGAAGTCAGGGAAGGGGATATGTAGAAGATCTTTTTATAGGCGGAGTCAGTCTCAATGTTATTAGACAATCGAAAATTCCGGTTCTGACGATACCTGCAAATCGCTATCCGGAAGACAAGTGACCTCATTATTTTCAAAAAATATTTAAAAAGATAGACTTCACGAAGAGAAAACCATGACCTTAGCGATTATTGCCACACTTATTTTTCTATTTACCCTAATCCTTGTTATTTGGCAGCCAAAGGGCCTCTCGATCGGATGGTCGGCTACTATCGGTGCCGTACTGGCTCTGGTGGCCGGGGTGGTCAGCTTTCAGGATGTTATCACCGTAACGGAAATAGTCTGGAACGCCACGCTGACCTTTGTAGCCATCATTATCATCTCTCTTATCCTGGATGAAATCGGCTTTTTTGAATGGTCGGCCCTGCATATGGCCCGTTTTGCAAATGGCAACGGGATCACCATGTTCATTTATATTACCCTTTTGGGAGCTCTGGTTGCAGCATTTTTTGCAAATGACGGAGCGGCCCTGATTCTCACCCCCATTGTGCTCGCGATGGTAAGAGCCTTGAAGTTCAAAGACCGGATGATTTTGCCCTTTGTGATGGCCAGCGGGTTTATCGCGGATACGGCCTCATCACCCCTGATTGTCAGTAACCTGGTAAACATCGTTTCGGCCGACTTTTTTGGAATAGGCTTTGTAGAATATGCCAGCCGGATGATTATCCCCAATTTTTTTGCGGTACTTTCCAGCCTGGTCGTTCTGTATCTTGTTTACAGAAAAGATATTCCGCGCGAATACTCCCTGGATGATGTAAAAGAACCCCGGGAAGCAATACGCGATCAAAGAATGTTCAATATGTCCTGGTTGATCCTGTCCGTTCTGCTGATCGGATATTTTGTAGCAGAATTTGTAGAAATACCGGTTTCTTTCGTAGCCGGTACGATCGCCATTGCATTTACCGCGATGGGTTTTAACAGCAAGGCCGTGGATACCCGGAAAGTAGTAAAAAATGCGCCCTGGGCTATTGTGGTATTCTCTATCGGGATGTATGTAGTGGTCTATGGACTTCAAAATGTAGGATTAACAGATTTGTTGGCCGAAGTGATTGTTGCAGGAACAGAACAGGGACTGTTTGCCGGAACCATGCTGATGGGATTCCTTGCGGCATTCCTCTCTTCCGTGATGAATAACATGCCTACGGTAATGATCGATGCCCTGGCCATTCAGGCAACCGGTACGGAAGGGCTGATGAAAGAAGCCCTGATCTACGCCAATGTGATCGGATCTGACCTGGGGCCTAAAATTACGCCGATCGGATCGCTGGCAACCCTGCTTTGGCTGCATGTGCTCTCCTATAAAGGAGTAAAAATCACCTGGGGCTATTACTTCAAAGTGGGTATTGTTCTAACCATCCCAACCCTTTTCTTTACCCTGCTCGGCTTATACCTCTGGTTGATTATTATCGGTTAAATCATTGTAATTGATGCCGTTTTTAAATGCCGTTGCTGTCGCCATCATGTTGTCTGGGATACAATCGGGAGCTGCCCCGGTAACCGTGATAAGACCACTTATTGAGGTGCCTGCCTTAATTGCCCTGGTCAATGTAGCTTTCTGGCTCAAAGAAAAATATTATTAGATTGACCTAAAATGGCTTTAAACTACAGCCAACGCCTTACTTGAGACCTGTACTCTTCAAAATCTTCACCAAATTTTTCAGAAAGAGCCTGTTCCTCAGGAATAATCTGGAAACGATTCATATACCAAACAAAGATGGGCAAGATCAATAAATTGAAAATATTGTGAAGTACCGTAGCATATGCTACAAGTAAAATAAACAGTGCCAAATACATGGGGTTTCGCGACACGTTATAAAGACCATTTACAACCAGTTGGGAAGTCTTCTCAGGATTGTGTGGGTTTATCGTGGTCTTGATTTTAAAAAACTGATACAGGCTTATTACACCTATAATACCACCAATAACAAATAAAGTAACCGCTACAAGTCTGGTACCCGGAAGATATAAGTTGCCAACAGGCAGTAAGTAATTCAGTAACCACATCATCCCTGCAATAAAAACTGCTACCAAAGCGGGGGGAATTTTAAGTTTCATAATCTATAAGTCTTTTGAGTGAGTTTTACCCTTCCTAAACGGCATGCTAAATAATCCTTTTACTTTGCGATCTTCTTCAGAATCAAATTCATCCAATCCTATCCGAAGTGTTTTTAATGGATTATGTAGTCTAAATGTCTTGCCAATACGATCCCAGAAAGAAAATAATGAACTGTAGTTAGAATCAGTTTCCGGCTGCCATCGGGAATGATGTACTTTATGCATGGCCGGAGTAACAATGATTGCGCGCAATGTTTTATCTAATTTTTCCGGAAGTGCTATATCTGCATGATGAAATTGCACCACGGCAAACATGATCGTTTCATAAAGGAGCAGCTCCCAAAGATAAATTCCGGTTAATAAGATTATACCAATACGCAGCGTAGAAGAAAATATAATTTCACCGGCATGAAATCGGCTTGCTGTGCTGACATCCATATTGGGGTCGGCATGGTGTACACGGTGAAACCGCCAAAAGATCGGTATTTTATGATTCATAACATGCCACAAGTACATCCAAAAATCCATTAAAAGCACCGCACCAAATACATGTCCCCAGTAAGGCATTCCGGCCGACTCCAACCAGTTTAAAATTCCAAATCCTTCCTCATAAGTCCAGTTAGAAGCCCAAAGCCACATACCCACAAAAAAGACCGATATAATCAGTGCATTGGTTAATCCCAGCGCCATATTGGCAATCAGGTGCTTCCCCTTTTCTTTAACAGACCCCCTGAAAAAATCAAAGAACGGATGGGCCTGCTCAATGAGCAGTAACAAAATCAGCCCGATGACAGCTGCCAGTACCTGAGTCTGTTCCAAGAGATTAATGAGTGCCTGCATGACTAGTCATTTTATTTATTTGGCGCTACACCGGCATCAACCAAATCCTGAAATCCACCAATATTATAGACCTCTTCAAAACCGTTTTGCTTCATCAGGTCTGCAGCCTGGCCGCTTCGATTCCCCGTACGACAATAAAGATAGTAGGTTTTGTCTTTTTCGAGAGAATCCAAAGAAGCCTCAAAGTCACCATTTAGCAAATTAAGATGGTAATCTACAGAGGCCAAATGTCCCCGATCGTATTCATCCCGGGTACGGACGTCAATTACTGCACCGGGCTCTTTGTCAATTTTGTCCTGAAATTCAGCAGCTGTAATTCGGCTATTTTCTTTTGAAGTTTTTTTCTCACTTTGTCCGCATGCTTGAATACTTACAACAGCCATTAAAATTGCAACTGTGATTGAAAGCAGTCGATTTCCCATAATATTAATTGGTTTAGTTATCTATTCTTTTTCAAATCCTGCATTTACAAGGTTGACGAGCCCACCTATATTATACACATTTTCAAAGCCTTTGCGTTTCATAACCTGTGTAGCCCTACCGCTTCGGGCCCCTGACCTGCAATACAAATAATAGTTCTTACTTTTATCAAGATTACTAATATTGTCTTCAAAATCTGAAGAGGATATATCAAAATTGTAATCTGCTTTACTTAAGTGTCCGGCGCTATATTCAGCGGCAGTTCGCACATCAATAATGATCCCCGAATCCTCTTTGAGCAACTCTTTAAATTTTTGAGGTGGTATCATGTTTTTTGAAGTTTTAAACTTACCAAAGTAAAAAAGAGCAACCACTGCTGCTACCAAAATTATTACAGTTAATCCGTCCATTTCTTAATCTTTTAGGCATTAATTCTCATACATTCATATAGATAATATAAGTACCCATACATATCAGGAAAACAGCAAATCCCTTTTTAAGCCC
Source organism: Balneolaceae bacterium (assembly GCA_034521755.1). GTDB lineage: Bacteria > Bacteroidota > Rhodothermia > Balneolales > Balneolaceae > JAXHMB01. The sequence goes on along the minus strand of JAXHMB010000002.1, from coordinate 53,042 downwards.
CTGGTTGGAAATTTTAGAGCCAATTCTTTTGCCGACAAAACTACCTACAGCCCCAATCAAACTAAAAACAATTACCAGCTCCCAGTTAACTGAAAGGTCCAATTCATTCAACACTTCAAGGTATTTATAGAACCCGCTAAAACTTTTGAGTGCAATGATAGCCAGGCTGGTGCCTATGGCCAGAGACATGGGCAAACCACTCAGCAAAACCAATGCAGGCACAATGAGGAACCCGCCACCAACTCCTACCAAGCCCGTCAGAATGCCGACGGCCAAGCCCTCTAATACTATCTTCCACCAGGCATGATTAATTTTGGGCTTGCCCGATTCCTGCAGCTTCTTTTTATCAGTAAACATCATGAAAGCTGCAACAAGCATTACCGCTGCAAACAAAATGAGTTGAAAAGTTCCTGACACATAACCCGCTATTATGGCCCCACCGTATGTTCCGGCCATGCCGGGCAGGCCAAATAAGATAACACTGCGCCAGTGAACCTGATTCTTAAAAGCATAGGGTAAGAAACCGGCAAACGCGATGGCTCCTACAATTCCCAGAGATTCGGCAATAGCCGTTTTCTCTTCTTCTCCCACTAAATATATAAGAACCGGAACCGTGAGGATAGAACCACCAGAGCCGAGAAGGCCGAGAGACAAGCCTACCATTAAAGCACCAACCCAGACTAGAATCATATCATTACGTTACTTTTGATAAAATGCTCTTGGAGAATAGAGGTTATTTTATTGAAATGATAATCTTGCCGGATAAAGAAAATAATTATCCCTGCATTGCTAGGTCTGAATATTTTTGCCGGGCTGCACATTTTGTTCATCACCTACTCCCAGCTTTGCCAGAATCTGTTCTGCCAAACACCAGTGTGTAAACGATGATTGAAGCAGGTTTAAGCCCACAAATAGCGTAAACAAAAACCAATATGGGCTAACAAAATAGCCTAGAGCTAAACTTAGGGTAACAAAAGTTCCGGCCAGCGCACGTATAGCACGTTCCATTGGTCGCAGTGTTGAACAACTTTGATTATTTTTCTCCATGATATATGGTTGTTAGATTAATGTTTTAAAATCGTCTATACCGATTCTTCTACGTTTAGTGAATATGCGTGAAGCGGGTTTTGTTTGGCACCCCCGGCTTTTTCGTTGTATTCCCTCACTTCTTGAAGCACCTGCTTAACACGGTTTTCGTCTTGAACTGAAAAGAAAAGTGTGGAATACACTCCATGGTTATCACGGGCAAACCAATTTGAAATATCAGGCTGATACTCTTCCGTTCGAAAGCCGTGCACATTGGTCTCACTGTAAATTGGAACTTTCAGACGCGCCAAAATCTTTCGAACGTCATCGGTGTATTCTTCGATACTCAGTATTATTAGTAATTTCATCATTTTATATTTTAGGATTCACGGCTAACATCTTTCAATTAGTCCATTTAATCTTCAGCCTTTCCTTTTAGCTGCTTCACTTTATTTTCAACCATGAAGTAAATCAAGGGTATCATAATCAGTGTTAATGCCGTTGAAGCAACTGCTCCACCCATCAAAGAAATGGCAAGTCCCTGAAAAATGGGATCAAACAAGATTACCACAGCACCGATAACTACGGTCCCGGCTGTTAGCAAGATAGGCATGCTGCGCACGGCCCCGGCTTCGATAACTGCTTGTTTAAGTGATTCACCATCGTCAAGCCTGATGTTAATAAAGTCGATTAATAGCACAGAGTTGCGCACCATAATACCGGCAAGTGCAATCATTCCGATCATGGATGTAGCGGTAAAGAAAGCACCCAGCAGCCAGTGTCCCACAATGATTCCCACTAAAGAAAGTGGAATAGCAATCATCATAATAATAGGCACCTTGAAATCCTGGAACCAGCCAATAATCAGCATATAGATAATTACAAGTACTACAGCAAAAGCAATTCCCAGGTCACGAAAGACCTCATAAGTAATCTGCCACTCCCCGTCCCACTTCAAGGTATAGTCATCAGTCATAAAGGGCTGACCGGCAAATATTTGGGCTAAATTATATCCCTCGGGCATGTCAATGGCTTCGATTTTTTCACCGGTATCTAAAAGCGCATAAACCGGACTTTCAATAGCTCCGGCAACTTCAGCCAAAACATATGTGACCCGACGCTGGTTTTTGCGGTGAATGCTGGTCTCAAGGGTATCCTCACTCACCGTAACCAAATCAGCAACCGGAATCATTGCCCCTGACGCCGACTTCATGTGCAATTGCTTGAGCTTCTCGATATCAGACCGTTCAGCTTTAGATAACTTAACCACTACCGGTACTTCGTTGAGTTCCGTATCGCTATATAGCCGGGTTACAGATTGACCTCGCAGTGCCATGGTTACTGTTTGTACCACTTGTTGTGATGTAATGCCTGAGATCATAGCCTTTTCGGTATTTACATCCATTACATATTTGGTTTGCGGGGCTTCTTTCATCCAGTCCACATCCACAATACCTTCCGTCTTCTCAAAAAGGCTCTTTACTTTTTTACCTATCTGCAGACGCTGATCAGTATCCGGACCATAAATCTCTGCTACAATGGTAGATTGTACCGGGGGGCCCGGCGGGACTTCCACCACTTTTACGTTGGCATTATATTTTTCACCAACCTTCTGAACCATTGGACGAATACGTTTGGCAATGGCATGACTTTGATCGCTTCTCCTCCCCTTATCAACCAGATTCACCTGAATGTCAGCAACATTAGCACCGGAACGGAGATCATAATGGCGTACCAACCCATTAAAATTGATAGGCGCATTAGTCCCGGCATAAATCTGATAATCTTTAATTTCCGGCACATCCTTCAGTCCAAGTCCTATTTCCCGGGCAACCGCATTGGTCCGCTCAAGTGTAGTGCCTTCCGGCATATCAATGATCAGCTGTACTTCATTTTTATTATCAAAAGGCAGCATTTTTACTTCCACCATGCGAAATACAAACAACAATGTTGATGCCAAAAGCAGCACGGTAACCCCAATGATAAATGACCAGCGCTTAAATGGGTTTTCAAGCAGTGGATCCATTACTTTAGTATACCATTTGTAGATAATGGTGTCCTCCAGCTTGTACTCTTTTTCATTACCCTCTTTGTCTTTTCCATTTTGTCCGTAAGGCAATAAGATATACGCCAGCCATGGAGTGATAATAAGGGCTACGATCAAAGAAAAAATCATGGCCAGTGATGCCCCAATAGGCATTGGACTCATATAAGGCCCCATCAGACCTGAAACAAAAGCCATGGGTAAAACAGCAGAAATAACCGTAAACGTTGCTAAAATTGTCGGGTTTCCCACTTCACTGATAGATGCAATAGCTGCCTGCTTGAGCGGGAGTTTCTTCATCTTAAAATGCCTGTGCATATTCTCGGCAATGATAATGGAGTCATCAACTACAATCCCTGTCACAAATACCAAGGCAAATAGCGTAATTCGGTTCAGGGTATAACCAAACATGTAATACAGGAAGAGCGTCAGTGCAAAGGTTACCGGCACAGATAAAAAGACGACCAAGCCCCCGCGCCATCCCAGGGCCAAAGCTACAACAAACGTTACTGCTAAAATTGCTACCAGCAAGTGTTCCAAAAGAGACAGCACCTTTGCCGAGGCCGTCTTGCCATAATTTCTTGTTGTCGTTATTTGTACATCCGCAGGAATAAGCTGCCCCTGAAGCTTCGACACTTTTTCCTGTACTTGTTCAGCAATATGCATCGCATCAGCACCCGATCGCTTGGCCACCGAAATTGTTACTGCAGGAAAGGATTCTCCTGCATTCAGTCCCGCTTTACTCGCTTTATCGTAACCAATACCATAAGAAACATATTCGGAGGGCTCTTCGGGACCGTCGTTAATCTCAGCAATACTGTTAAGGTAGATAGGATCTCCGTCCTTCACATCTACTACAAGATTGCGTACTTCTTCGGCCGATTTAAAAAAGTCGCCGGTATCAACAAGATATTCCGTATCGTTTTTACTGAACGACCCGGATGATAATTCTTGGTTGGCTGCCTGTATCTGCCCGACCACCTTCATCGGGTCAATACCGTAAGAAGCCATTTTATTCTTATCGAGGTTAACAGATACCTGACGAGTGCGCCCCCCATGAATATCGGTCTGTGCCACATCATTAATTTTTTTAATATCCAGTGCAAGCTCATCAGCCATACGACGCAGCTCAAAATCACTGTAGGAGTCACTCCATAGGGTCAGCGTCATAATGGGGACATCATCAATAGACCGCGTCTTGACCATAGGCTGTGATGCACCCTTGGGGAAACGATCCATATTTTTCATAAGCTCGTTATACAGGCGCACCAGGCTGCGCTCCACATCTTCACCCACATAAAAACGGGCAGAAACCATAGCCCGATCGGGCATAGAAGTAGAATACACATACTCCACGCCCTCAATATTTGAAAGCACTTTCTCCAGCGGAATAGAGATTCTTTTTTCCACCTCTTCGGGTGTAGCCCCGGGATATCCAATAAAGATATCGGCCATGGGTACATCAATCTGTGGCTCTTCTTCGCGCGGTGTTAAATAGGTACCGTAAAACCCCAGCGCTAAAAACACAATCATCAACAAAGGCGTCAGCTTTGAGTCAATAAACCCCTGTGCAATTTTGCCTGCAATTCCAGTTTTCATAATGCTTTTGCTATCTAATTTCTATTGTTGCGTAATTATTTTCTGTCCTTCAGGCAGGGGTTGATCTACTCGTGAGACGTACATTTCTCCAGCAGTTAGACCTGATAATACTTCTACCCTATCTCCGTTTTTTTCTCCCAGGCGAACCCAGCGAAGAACCACTTCTGATTCATCATTCAGCGTGTATAGACCCGTAAGCTGACCACGTTCAACAATGGAAGATTTTGGCACAAAAATGCTTAAGTCCTTTTCTGTGGCCAATCCGACCTCAGCAAACATCCCTGACTTAACACCGGATTTCTTCTTCAGCTCGGGCAGCGCTATTTCTACAGCAAACTGTCGGCTTCCCCGATTTCCGGCCTGGTTTATATTTTTAACAATGCCTATACCCTTCTCATAGCCGACAGCTTGTACATCCACCCAAACAGTATCATTGAGATTTAACAAAGAGACCTGGCTTTCGGGAACCGTTACATTTACTTTCATCATCCCTTCCTGCTCAATGGTAAGTATAGGCTGGCCTGGGCCCGACATGTCACCTTGCGAAACCATCTTTGAGATCACATAACCATTAAACGGGGCCTTAAGCACCGTATAATCCAGCAGATCTTTTACTTCCTGCAGCTTACTTTCCAGTGTTTTAACTTTGGCTTTTGCCATTTCATACCGGGTTGAAATATCATCGAGCTCTTTCTTTGTTGCACTTTCCTGTTCGTATAATGCTTTGATCCGATTGTAATTTGTTTCGGTATTTTTCAAGGCTGCTCGCGCTTCAATCAAACCTGCTTCAACCTGATTCTTCTGAGCCTGCAGGTTATCATCCTGAATACGAACCAGCACTTCTCCCTTTTTGAAATAATCTCCCTCATCCAGGTCAAGTTCTATAATACGGCCCAGTACTTTTGTGCTCAGGTTAATGGTATGATCACTGCTGACCGTACCGGAGTAATAATGGGTAGCTGAGCTTTGAGCATAGTCTGCTGTTTGCACCTCCACCTCAATGGGTTGCTGTTGTTTCGTCTCCGTTTTATCTGAAGAGCTACATGCCGTTCCAAAAAGTGTGACCATCACCACCACAGAAAGTAGCCTGCCTGTTGTATTCATAATTCCTGTTTTCATAGTTTTATTTTTACGTGTTAAATCAGTTCAAAAAGTAGATCAATATTAAAGATTGCGTTCAAGAAGCAGCTCCAGAGTAGCAAGGCTTATATTGTATTGATAAAGCGCATTCAAACGCTGCAGCCTGCTTTGAAAAAGCTTGGTTTCTGATTGCAAAAGATCTGTGGTCTTTTCTATGCCTTGCTCATATCTATTGTTGCGAATCCGAAAATCTTCGGAGGCCTGTTCTACAGAAGATTCTGCAAAACGAATCTGCTCCTTCGCCTGGTCTAAAGATCGTTGTGCCTGTTTAATCTCTATTCGAGTTCTAAACTGCTGTCCTTCGTATGCCAACTCGGCTTTTTTAAGCGCTGCTTTAGACTCCATAACCTTGCCCACATTTTGAAACCCGCTGAACAACTCCCATTTCAGCGTAGCGCCTACCATATAACTGCTTCCCCGGGTACCAAATGGCACCTCATCATTAAACTCATAACTGCCAAACAAGTTGATATTTGGAATGAAATTCATTTTGGATGATTTCAGCATTTGCCGGGCTGCAGAAAGGCGATATTCCATTGCCTTTAGCTGTGAATTGGCTGATGCTCTTGGATCTATACTTATCTCTGAGGCTTGCTGCATCGTCAGACTGTCAGTAGCAATAATGGTGAGATCCTCATCAATGTTTAACAAATAGCGCAGGTTGTCCTGCACCGTTGCAAGCTGATTTTTTGCTTCAGCCCGCTGACTCTCCAATTCCAGAACCCGTACCCTTGCCGCCAGGTAGTCTGCCTTGTTGATGATATCCTGTTCGTAATAATTTTTAGCCTGACGTTCATTTTCCTGTGCCGTTGACAAAGACTTTTCTATTACATTCAGTCGATGCCCCATAAGCTGCAGCTGATAATAGGTATCCTTCACCTTGTATCGCGTGTGCTGAAGTGTGCCCTCCAACTGTTCTTTGGCTGCTTCCAGCTGATTTTTCAAAGCACTGCGCTGGAAAAAAGCGTCGGCATTAAATAAAGGCTGACGCGCCTCAAACTTGGTGGTAAAATTGTCGTAGCTATTGGGATCGTTTAACCGGGAAGGATTGAAATCAGCCGCTGTAACAGCTTCCTGTTTTAATTTAAATCCAAATATATTAAGAGGATCATTGGTGGAAATACCGGTTTCCTGAATTGACAACTGCGGCAAAAACGCAGCGTTGGTCTGCCGGTATTGAGCCTGCACTTTGTCCCTATCCGCCTCAGCCATGCGCACCTCAAAATTTGCTTCTTCGGTGATGGCCAGGGCTTCCTGCAGACTCATATTACGAGTTTCGGCATTTGCCAAACTATCCTGTGCAGAAACCACACCCGGTGCCAAAAACAGCAGCAAACCGAATAGATATAAGGGTATCCTGTTCCTATAACCAAATTTAATTTTTCCCATTTTAAACCTTTTGAATTATTAGCTGATACGAGACTTATTATTCCTCGATGAACGCTTTCAGCATCCAGCGATCCTGTTCCTGCATATCAATAAGATCGTCCAGCAAATTAATGGTTGCCTCATCACCTTCAGCCAGTTTATGGTAATCGTTTTCCTGCTCAATAAGATGATCAAGGTCATTAATGACCATCTCGACCATTTCCCTGGCTTTGGGCTGTTCTGAAGTCTCCGACAGCCCGGTGTTTTCCAGAAATTCCTTATAGGTAGAATAGGGACGATGTCCCAGTCCTAAAATTCGCTCTGCAATAGCATCAACATTTAAAGCAGACTGTGTGTACATATCCTCAAATGTTTGATGCAGGGTATAAAAAAGCGGACCCTTTACATTCCAGTGAAAATTTCTGAGCCGTTGATAATGAATAGCATGGTCGGCCAACAGTTTTTTTAGTGCATCTACTTTTTCCATAATGTTACTTCCATTAATTTTTAGAATTCTAAATTGTTAAACTCGTTCTATAACTTGCTTTAAGCGGTTTTTAACTTCCTCTGCAATATCTGCCAGCCCTTTATTTTCTACCGCCTGCATGGATGCCACCGGGTCCACAGCCGAAACCTCAACCTGCCCGTCCTCATGCTCTTCAACGATAACATTACAGGGGAGCATTACGCCAATTTTGTCTTCTGCCTGCAAGGCTTTATGTGCAAACTCCGGATTACAGGCACCGAGGATGCGATACTTTTTGAACTCTACATCCAGCTTTTTCTTCAGCGTTTCTTTTACATCAATTTCAGTAAGAACACCAAAGCCTTCCTCCTTTAGCTCTTGGGTGACATGCTCAATAGTATCTTCGAAAGAACGGTTGCTTATGGTACTGAATGAATACTTCATAGGGTTACCTCAGTTTTATTGGTTAAATTTATTTCAAACCAATATACGCACTTGTATCGTATTTGTAAATACTTGTCATTACAAGTATGTAATTTATTTTCTATGGGCTTTATAGATAGTGCTTAACTGGCAGGATGTGTTAAATCAGCTGTACACCTTTTGATTAGACCTAAACCGAATCTGTTTTGTATGATGATACGATTTAAAACATGAAGTAATGCAAGAAATGGACCCCAAACCAATACTTGTAATAACAAGTATTGACATAAATATAAAAAGAGCGTATTATCATGTAAAAGGGCTTTGCAAAACCTTACTGTCATCGCGCCTTGTCCCGCCCAAGCGGGGAACGAAGTGTGAACCAAGGCAGTCATTGCGAGCAAAATGAACACCAGTGTAATGAGCGAAGTGACGCAATCTCATGGAAACGTGCCTTGAAAGTAAGATTGCTTCGTCGCTATGCTCCTCGCAATGACGTGCTCGATTTTTGGGGTTTTGCAAAGGACTCTGTAAATAATAAATAATCCTTTTTATAATATGCTTAAAGAAGGTATTCCACGCCACGAGCAAATCAGCAATAAGATACGCAAGCAAATAAGCTCGGGCGATTACTCTATTGATGAAAAACTTCCATCAGAAAATGAGCTGACAGAACAGTTTAACGTGAGCCGGGTAACTGTTCGCCGAGCCCTGCAAACGCTGGAAAATGAAAACCTGATCTATCGATGCCAGGGACTGGGAAGTTTTGTAAAGGATAATCGCTCCCATCAATCACCGGCCAGGCTTACTGATTTTGTAGAAGATATGAAGCAGGCCGGCAAAGAAGCCTCTTCCAAAGTGCTGAAGTTAACAACAGAAGACGCTTCAGAGAAAGTTATATCCATCCTTAAATTGAAGGAAAACAGCAAAGCAGTTCGGCTTGACCGGCTGCGTATGGGCGATGGGGAACCTATAGCTTTTGATATCACCTGGATGCCCATGTTTTATGGCCAGCTTATCGAAAACTTTGACCTGACCAGCGAAACCATCCACAGGATATTGGAAAATGAATATGATATCCCCGTTGAGAAAGGATGCTACCGCATTGAAGCTGAAAACGCAGATAAGTATATAGCTGATCATCTTGAAGTAAGCGAAGGGGATGCGCTCATGCTTTTAAACAGACTGTCTTATACAATCGGCGATAAGCCCATTTACTATCAAAAAAGATATTACAGAACCGATCGCATGGTATATGAGCTTTCTGTTGAGCGGCACCCGGGAGATGGCAATCAGGACGCTAAAATGCCGCTGAAAGAATTTGCACCTGTATTTGATCAGGAAATAACATCATGAATAATGCCAATTCGGATAGCATTAAATCTAAAGCCCTGAAATTAATGGGGGTTTGCCTGCTGTGCATTGGCATCATCTATGGACTGGTGCAGCTGGTCCAATGGGTAACCACATAAATAAAAACAAATAACGAGGTTAATATTATGAAAAAGAACATGGGAACTTTTGACCGTATCTTCAGAACACTTATTGCCGTACTGATAGGCGTCCTCTACTTCATGGAAGTCATCTCAGGAACTGTGGCCATCGTACTGGGCATACTGGCTATTGTATTTCTGCTAACCAGCCTGATTAGTACCTGTCCTTTGTATATGCCATTTGGGCTTTCCACAAAAAAAGAGGGCTGACACTAAATATTGTTTACCATAAAGTACCGATAGTTATTCTTGAGCCTTGGAGCATGCTGCCTGTTTGATTGTTAATAAATTTTTACAATATTAACTATTTAAAAATCATGCAGCTATGCAGGAGATCAAATCTTGGCTCAGAAGAACATACATCTACACCTGTCTCCCCTCAAGATAACGGTTATATATCTTGTTGTAGCAGGGCTATGGATTGTCTTCAGTGATAATATTTTAGAATCCCTGGTTACCGATCAGCAGACCCTTTCGACATTTCAAACCTATAAGGGATTGTTTTATGTCCTCATCACATCCCTTGGCTTATACTATCTCATTAAAGAACATCATGAACAAATTGTCCAAAAAGAGAAAAAGATTGATAACGTAAGCCTGGAATTAAGCTCTGAACAGGAACTGAAAACCTATCTTTTTGACCGCATCCCGGTCATGATTACCGTTTATGATCCTGCACTGAATGAGTTTGATGTAAACAGGGAATTTGAAAAAGTAACAGGTTATACAAACGAATATATTTCAGACAACAATCTTTTGGGATCACTGTATCCGGACCTGGATACACGCGAAGAAGCTGTAGCCTTTATGAATAGTCCCGGTGTGGGCTGGAAAGAGTTTCCGGTTACCACGAAAGAGGGCACGCAAATACCCACCTCCTGGACAAATGTAAAGCTCACCGATGATACCTCAGTAGGTATTGGCATCGACATGAGTGAAATCAAAGCATCACATGCGGAACTGCGTGAATCCAAGGCACTTCTTGAAAAAACGTTTGAAAGCCTGGAAGAAAGTGTCATTCTGGTGGATCCCGAAACTCGTAAGATCGTTGATTGCAATAAGGGGACTGAAAAAATATTTGGATATGCCAAAGATGAACTTATAGGTGAATCAACACAGAAGCTGCATATAGATAAAGAAAACTTCAAAAAGTTCGATGAGATTGGGAAAGAGAACCTTCAGGAAGATGGCGTCTTCAAGACAGGGTTTGAGATGCAGAAAAAAGACGGTACGCGTTTTTATTCAAGTCATACGGTTACCCTGGTTTACGATAAAGACGGCAACGTGGAAAAAATAGTAAGTGCGATTAGAGATATAACGGCACAGAAAAAGTACCAGAAAGAACTGGAAGAGAGAAATCAATTCATTGAAAAAACACTTGAACATATTCCTATCGGTGTGGCCGTAAATCGCATTGATTCGGGAAAGGTTACATTGATGAACCAAGAATTTACGCAGATTTATGGTTGGCCCCGGGAAACATTGAAGAATGTTGAATCTTTTTTTAAAAAGGTCTATCCGGATGAGGAATATAGAAAACGGATTTTTGACATGGTTACCGCCGATATTGCATCAGAAAAACCGGAGCGTATGCAGTGGAGAGGCATACGAGTTACCACTAAAAAAGGGAAGGAGAAAATCGTAAACGCAAAAAATATCCCTCTATATGATCAAAATTTAATGATATCTACTGTAATTGATGTTACAGAACAAAAGAAACTGGAAGTACAACTGCGCCAATCCGAAAAAAAGTATCGTCACCTCTTTGAGAATAATCCCGAGCCCATGTGGATTTATGACCCCGAAACGCTGGAGTTTGTAGAAGTCAATCAGGCTGCTATCAGCCACTATGGTTATTCAGAAGATGAATTTATGGATATGACGCTTGCCGATATTCGTCCCCGGGAAGATCTGGAAGCCTTAAATAAAGATGTGGAAGATGATCTTGGCAAAGACTCCTATTCCGAAGAATGGCGACACCTTAAAAAAGATGGCACATTAATTAATGTAGAAGTTTCGGCGGCAAATGTACAATACCAAGGAAATACTTACAGGCTTGTGCTGGCCAATGATATAACCGAACGGAAGCACATTCAGGAAAAAATTATTCAGTCGGTCATTGAGGGAGAAGATCGAGAGCGCAAGCGAATAGCTCATGAGCTCCATGACGGCCTCGGGCAATACCTGGTAGCCGCCAACATGAATTTCGAATCCGTAAAAGATGAAATTTCCCAGCTGAGAGAAAAACGAGAAGAACAATTTAAAACAGGATTATCACTTCTAAAAAATGCGATTTCTGAAACACGAAGTATTTCATATAACCTGATGCCCAAAGCCATTGCAGACTTTGGGCTGTATACCGCATTGGAAAATCTGATACAGGACTACCGCAAAAGTACCGATATTAACTTTGAGCTTCATTGTAATCATAAAGACCTGCAGCTTACCGAAAAAGCCGAAACAAATATCTACCGTATCCTGCAAGAAAGTATATCAAATACTGTTCAGCACGCAGATTGTGACAACCTTTCTATTACGTTGGAGAAAGAAAATGATACGTTACATATTGTAATCACAGATGACGGCAAGGGAACGCAACTGAACCAACAACATGAAGAGCAGGGACTGGGACTTCGCAGTATCAAAACCAGGGTTACCAATTTGAATGGCAAACTTAATATTTCTTCGAAACCCGGAAAAGGAATGAAAATATCTATAGAAATACCTGTTCCATAAAATCTTCTAAAGAAGGAGAAGCCTTATGTCAAATATTAAAATAATGCTTGTTGATGATCATGATATAGTTCGGGATGGGATTAGAGCGCTTCTCGAAGATGAAGTAGGTTTCGAAATAGTTGCAGAAGCGGAAAACGGCGTTGAGGCATTGCAGGCCTGTCAAGAACATGAAGATCTGGACATTATAATAATGGATATAAGCATGCCGGAAATGAATGGGATTAAAGCTACTGAAAAAATCAAAGAAGATTATCCTGATATTAAGGTTCTTGCCCTTACCATGATGGATGAAGATCAGCATATACGCCAGATGATTGAAGCGGGAGCCTCGGGTTATATCCTAAAAAGTTCGGACCGTAAAGAGCTCGTTACTGCAATTACAGCTATTCTTGACGGGAAGCATTACTTTAGCGAAGATACTGCCCACAGTGTGATGATGGATCTTGTGAAAGGAGGAGGTGAATCAAAATCAGATCCGGACAAACTCACCGTAAGAGAACTGGAAGTGTTAGAACTTATTGTCAAAGAATTGACGAATCAACAAATTGCGGAAAAACTTTTTATCAGCGTGCGCACCGTTGATGCTCACCGGAGAAACCTGCTCCAAAAAAGCGGTGCCAAGAACACGGCCGGGCTGGTCACCTATGCCATTAAAAACAATCTTGTTGAGCTGGATGAATAATATACCTACTCGGTATAGGTAATTTACCTACCAAAAAAATAGGCTTTTCTCTCTATACCTTTGTTCAACTAAATGTATTAGCATGAATTAAGGAATCTTTTCGGACCTCGACAAAGAACATTGGGGATTCCTATTGATTAATATACACCTTTGCAAAACCTTACTGTCATCGCGCCTAGTCCCGCCCATGCGGGGAACGAAGTGTGGCGATCTCCTTTTAAGACTTTGATCTGGAGATTGCTTCTCAAGCTCGCAATGACAAGCTCTATTTCGGGGGGTTTTGCAAAGCCCTCTAATAGTTATCACAGGCTCGTTGGTTCATGAAAATCATACTATTCGGATTAAATAACTTTATTACTGATACGGTAGAATCCATGCTAATCTCCATGGATGAATGGCAGGTTATCCGGACTTCTCTTGTCGAAGAGGATTATAGCCCTACAACTCACGATCTTGACCTGTTAGTTGCATCTCTTGCAGGCGTTTCCAAGTCTCCAATATTGCATATCAAGAATTTAGTTAACCAATATACCTCCCTCCCATTATTGGCATTACACTACTACGGCGATGAGTTTTCTGTGGAATTACTGCTGCAGGCAGGGGCTACAGGATATCTTCAACTCGGCAGCTCAGAAAGAACATTGCATGAAGCTGTGTTGACAGTCGCCAAGAATGAAACATTTGTGGCAACAGAAAACACCTAGTCTCAAATAGGTGTTTTACCTATCTAAAAAATAGGCCTTTCACGTCTTACGGTTTGCTCAAATAATGACAATTATTAGAGTAGAACATACAAAATACATCCAGCGTGAAATTTATTAAAAATGAACATCTGTATGACATCATCAATACTTGACAATCTATTAGCCCAGGTGGCCATAACCGACCACAATGGTGTTATTTTAAGAACCAACAGCAGCTGGCAGTCTTTTACAAATGAACCTGCCCAGATTAAAAGATCTGAAGAAGATACCAACTACTATAACATGCTGCAGCAAGCCGTAGAAATGGGTAACGACTACGCCTTGAAAATTTTGTTGGGCATGAAGAAAGTACAGCGGGGAGAACTCGAAAAATATAGCCTGACCTATCCTGATAACGATAAAAACAGCACCTCGTGGTTTAAGCTTACTTTCCATCCTTTAGATGAAGATTTATTAGAGTTTGTGATGATACATGAGGATGTCACTTCTTCTATGAAAGAAGAAAAAGATAGAGAAGAAGCAAAGAATCGCTATGAGATTCAATTTGAGCAGAGTGCAGACGGTATTCTTATTACAGATACCAAAGGCAATGTGTTGGATGCCAACCCTGCCGCCTGCAAAATTGCAGGGTGGGACAAGGAAAAACTTATTACCCTCACCCGTGATGACCTCATAGATGTAGAGGATCCCCGGTATCAACAAGCTTTAAAGCAAAGAGAAAGAACCGGCACTTATAAACAGGAAACAAGTATGTTCCACAGATCCGGCGAAAAAATTCCGGTTGAAATAACTTCTCATGCATTCAGAACCAAGAATGGGAAACTTCGTGCGGTGGTAAATTTTCGGAATATCAGTCACAGAAAGCAAATTGAGTCAGACCTGCTGAAAACAAAGCATTTTACAGAATCAGCCCTTAACAGTGTGCCGGGCGTTTTTCTGGTACTGGACGACAAGGGCAATATTGTTCGATGGAATGAACACATGGTAACATCACTGGGATATAGCCCTGAAGAACTTACTGACAAAAATGCCTTTGAATTTATTGTTGATGAAGAAAAAGAGAAGGTGCAGGCAAAAATGAACCAATGTATCGAGGAAGGCAGTCTTTCCATAGAAACAAAAGTAATATCCAAAGATGGCTCCATCAAAGATTACTATTTGTTTGCCAAGCGATTTGTTGAAAACGGAAAACCCTACCTGGTTGGAACGGGACTTGATGTCACAGAAAAAAATAAGGTAGAAAAAGAAAATCAGCGCAATCAGCTTATGCTGCAGCAGCTGTTTGACAATGCCCCGGTTGGTATTGCCATTGCTGATACAGAGGGCAAAGTGGTAGATATCAATAAAAGTTTTCAAAAAATCTTCGGCTATAATAAATCAGATTCCATTGATCATGATATCAACATGCTGATTGCACCGGGCGAAAAGGCAGAGGAAGCACAAAAAATTTCCAGCCTCACTACACAAGGAAAAAACCTTCAGATTGAAACAAAGCGGTGTACAAAATCCGGTAAAGAGATACCAGTGCTTATCGGTAGTGTGCCCGTACAACATGAAGATGAGATTATTGCCATTTATGGCATGTATGTGGATGTCTCTGAACAGGTAGAAAACCAACGAAAAATTGAAAAAACACTTTCTGAAAAAGAAGCCCTGCTTGCCGAACTTCATCACCGGGTTAAAAATAACCTGGCCTTGATAACCAGCATGCTTGAGTTACAGATGTTTGAAACTAAAAATTCGGATCTCGAAGAGCAGCTCAACAGTGTAAGAAGCCGAATCATGACTATTGCTTCTATTCATGAAGTGCTTTATCAAAATGGGAGCCTTACCAAGATACCTCTTAATGGCTTTATTCAGGAGCTCATAGAAAGCCAATCGTTTAATGAATCATTTAACAAAAAGAACGTAATTATACATAGAGATCCTCAGGACGTATCCCTGGATATTAAACAATCCATCCCTGCCGGGCTGTTGCTTAATGAAATATTATCTTTAATTATGATGCATTCTGAGCCTGCCGAGAAAACTGATCTTAATATTCTTATCAGAGAGTATGGCAAAAATGTTCATCTGATCATTGAGGGCAATAAATTGATGACATGTCCAAAAGAAGTTCAAAATGGAGAATCACTCCATCAAATACTTATACATACACTTGCACAACAGCTGGATGGAATATTTTTGTGGCCAAATCCCGATACTGATTATCAAAAGTTTGAGTTTATTTTTACCAAACAAAAGAATGGAGTAAGCCCTGCTGCCGATCTGCTTGAAGTAGCTGAATAAAAAAAGAGCCTCTAACTTAATAGAGGCTCTTGAACTGCTAAAACTAAAGTTACGTATTATTCAAATACAAGATACTGCAGAATGCGTTCCTGGGGTCTGAATTCAGGAGCAAATTCCGACTCGATGGTAGAGAGCTGAAAAGAACCTTTCCTGAACCGGCTTGAAAAGATACGGTCAAAGGTTTTAGCACTGTTCCACCACTCCACTCAACGGGACCTTCAATCCAGGCTTTTGTATTATTCTGTGTGTGGAATCCATTAATTACCGACCAACCGCCCAAGAAGTCTTCTACATGAACGGTTTGGTCGCTATTTAAACAATTACCAGACTTACACGATACATTACCAAGCCATGTCTCCAGGTCACTATCCAAAACAGTTGCATCAGTGGTAATGCCCCCGGTACCCTTTTGGGCAATATTCCATTGCTCGGGATCACTTGCAGGAGTAGTATCGTCATCGTAGAAATCAACATACGAAGGCAGGGACTGCTCCGCATAGTCATATGCTAAGTCGGTAGCATATAATGTACCCCCATTCTGAACAAATGACTGTACGGCAGCAATATCTGCTTTAGAAAGATTCTTTGATACAGACTTAGCAAACTCCTCATGGCTGTGCTGGTGGGCTCCTTTTGGAGAACTGATGTACTGTTCACTCGCACCACAGTTAATAAAAACGATGTCATAGTTATTGATATCTGCTTCGCCATCACCGTCGTTATCTTGAAAAAGAGCACTCATATCTTCATAGCTTGAGGACAAAGAGCCATCACCATCAAAGAGGTCAAACTGTTCTGTACCCCGATCCAGCTGCCCATACCGGTTAGAACTCTGATCTGTTACGAGATCTCCGAAACCGACTTTTGCAAGAATATCCTGCATCCGGTCGTAATAACCTGTTACAACAGCCATGTCTACCGCATCGCTTGTCACATTTACGGTGCCGGCATCGGTATTTCCATCATTGTCAACCTGAACCGTTTGTTCAAATTTAAAAGCCCCTTTAAATACTTTAAGCGAAACCTCGTTGCTTGACTTATCTACCTTTACTTCAAATTTAAAATCTCCTTCTGGAGTCGGTACAAGTATAGGCATCGTAATCAACAGGAGGTTCTACACAGTTGCCACTTGCACTAAAATCGTCCGGCAAGCTTTCACCTGTATAAACTGTTGCACCCTGTATAGGTGTCGAGTTATCAGGTGCCTGAACCTTCCCGGTCACTTCCGTCTTGGTTTCAGACCCCGGGCCGGAAGAATTGTCTTTGCAAGAATAAACGAATAGTACCGATAATATCAGTACGCAGTTAATTAATACTCTCATAATGTGTGTATTTTATTTTTTTGACTTGACAAAACGCAAAAAAATATAAAAAAAGAGCACGGCACAAATCTCCCTGCTTGCTCTCTGAGAAAATTTAAAATGACATTATAAATAACCCGGATCAATGCTCTTTTTTCTCAGTCTCCGAGAGTTGGTAACCACATTAATTGAACTGAATGCCATGGCTGCCTCGGCCAACAATGGATGAAGCATGCCTGCCATGGCTAATGGTATCATCACCACATTATAAAAGAAGGCCCAGAATAAATTCTGCTTAATCTTGGTGAACGTAGCCCGGCTCAATTTTATAGATTTCACCACGGCACTTAAATCACCCTTCACCAACACAATATCTCCGGATTCAATAGCTACATCGGTTCCGGTGCCAATGGCAATACCTACCTGGGCCTGAGTAAGGGCCGGCGCATCGTTAATGCCATCTCCCACCATGGCTACTACCTTGCCCTGCTCCTGCAGCTGCCTGATCTTGTCCGATTTCTGGTCGGGCATCACTCCTGCAATCACTTCTTCCACTCCTACTTCGTCAGCTATAGCCCGCGCCGTACGTTCATTATCTCCCGTTAGGATAATGGGCGTCAACCCAAACTCTTTAAAAGCAGCAATAGCTTTTCTGCTGTCTTCCTTTACAGGATCAGCAACAGCAATAATTCCAATTATCTGATGGTCTTTGGCAACCAACATTGCAGTCTTTGCCTGAGATTCCAGTGTTTTCATTTGTTGTTCCAGCTCATCTTTGACAATAATTCCTTCCTGAATCATCAGCTTTTTACTGCCAACCAAAACGGCCCTTCCATCCACATTGGCCTTCACCCCTTTGCCCGTGATTGCTTCAAAATCAGAGGCATCATTCCATGTGATGCCGGATTCTTTTGCACGGCGAACAATGGATGCTCCCAAAGGATGCTCCGATCCACTTTCTACTGCTGCTGCAGCTTTTAGCAATTCTTTGTCAGAAATTTCTTCCATAGCAATAACATCTGTAACGGCCGGCTTGCCTTCCGTGATAGTACCTGTTTTATCCAACACAATAGTATCAACATCTTTCATCAGCTGGATAGCTTCTCCTTTGCGGATAAGTACGCCATTCTCAGCACCCATACCCGAGCCTACCATCAAAGCGGTGGGGGTTGCCAGCCCAAGCGCACACGGACAGGCAATTACCAATACCGCAATAGCCGCATAAAAAGCCAGGGCAACATCACCCATGCCGGGATTAATCCAGGGCAAAAAATGGGATGCCCAAACGGCCACATCACCAAAGAAGGCCGGAAATAACAGCCAGGCCGCCAGCGTCAAAGCAGCAATCACCAACACCACGGGGACAAATACTGCTGTTACCCGATCGGCAAATTCCTGTATGGGCACTTTTGAGCCCTGGGCTTCTTCCACCATTTTAATCACCTGGTTCAGAAAAGTATCTTTCCCTACTTTGGTGGCCTCAACTTTCAGCATGCCATTTTTATTGAGCGTGGCACCAATCACTTCATCTCCTTCACCCTTGTCAACAGGCATGGATTCCCCGGTAGCAATGGACTCATCCACGCTGCTTTGTCCGCTTACTACTTTTCCATCTGTTGGTATTTTTTCACCGGGACGAACCACCATAATATCTCCGGGCTGTAAATCCTGAACCGCAACCTTAACCTCTTCGCCATTGCGTTCTACCGTAGCTTCTTTAGCTTCCAGCGTCATCAGTTTTTGAATAGCATCAGAGGCACGACCTTTGGCTTTTGTTTCGATATACCGGCCGGTCAGGTGAAAGGCCATAATCATACCGGCAATACCTGCAAAGCTGTGAAAATCGGGGGCCAGTCCGAACTGGTGCAAGAAAGCTACAAATCCGGTAGAAAGCGCGGCCAGCGTACCCATTGCAATAAGCACATCCATATTGGGGGTTAAATTACTTGCTGACTTCCAGGCGCTTTTTATGGTCTCCCAACCGGGAACAAAAATGACAGAAGCTGACAATGCAATCATTCCCACTTCAAAAGTGATGTCTCCCAAAAAAGCATAGCCCCATATCATTTCAGGAATCATCCAAAGAATGATGGGAATCGTCAGCACCCAGGACCACCACATGCGCGACTTTGCTTTGTCAAGCTTTTCCTCTTCTCGTTTTTGTTTGGCTTCAGCTTTCGATTGTCCTGTATCTGACTCTTCTTCCACCAGCTTATAGCCGCTTTGTTCTATAGCTTTGGCAAATTCTTTAGTGGTGATGTTTCCGGTGTAGCTGACCTGAGCCGTTTCGGTGGCAAGATTTACGGATACTTCCTGTACGCCATCCAGCTGCTGCAAAAATTTGTCAACCGAACTTACACAACTGGCACAGTGCATACCTTCAATCTTAAGCGTTCGCGTTTGCATCTCATCCTGAGCCAGGCTGTAGCCGGCATTCTCAACAGCCTCTGCAAAATCGCTATTTCTGACTTTCTCTCCATCATAAGAAACTGAAGCGGACTCAGTAGCGAGGTTCACCGATGCTTCTTCTACACCCTCTATATTTTTAAGAGATTTTTCTACTGCCGACACACAACTGGCGCAGTGCATGCCTTCAATTTGTAATGTTTTCTTTTGGAGTTCTTTAGCTGCCATAGTCTTAACCATTGGATTGATAATTCAACAGGAGTATAAAAACTCAAAGTACAATTGCCTTTACATAATTGTTAATGATTGTTGTATAATTTTTTCTGTTCTTACTGTTGAATAATCCGGAATTGGCATCTCACATAATTAACCATAAATCTATGAAATCTCTTTCATCGATAACGCAATCTTTAAGCCAAAGTGACATACGTTCAGTTACCGCACGCGTCAACGCCGTAAATGGCATTAATCTGGGTCAGGGTATCTGTGATATGCCAACACCCGCACCCATTAAAAAAGGTGCTAAAAAAGCGATCGATAATGACAAGTCTATCTATGCTCCTTTCGATGGCATAGGTTCTCTGAAACAGCTCATTGTTGACAAGGTACGATCGTTCAATAAGATTCCGGTCAAGGGTGAACAAAACATTATGGTAGCAAGCGGATCTACCGGTGCCTTCGTTACCGCCGTTTTTGCCTTGTTTGAGCCCGGTGATGAGGTCGTCCTGTTTGAACCGCTGTATGGTTATCACAGTAATATCCTTAAACTCAGAGAGGTGACACAAAAAACGTTAATACTGGAACCTCCAAAATGGAATATTGATTTTGATAAGCTGGAGTCTCTTATCACTCAAAAAACCAAAGCCCTCGTGTTGACGACTCCCAACAACCCCTCCGGAAAAGTCTTTTCAAGACAGGAACTTCAAAAGCTCGGTAAACTAATTACTAAATACGACCTTTATGCTATCACCGATGAAGTTTATGAATACATGACATATGACGGGCATTCGCACATCTCTCTTGCCTCACTGAATCAGATGTTTAAGCGGACAGTTACATTATCCAGCTTTTCCAAGACATTTAATATGACCGGCTGGCGACTTGGTTATGCTGCCGGACCTGCAGATATAATAGAAAAAATGGGTTTACTGAGCGATCTCTTTTATATCTGTGCTCCCACACCTTTGCAGCATGGATTGGCATACGGCTTTCCCACAGATGAAACCTATTACGAGGAGTTACTTCAGGATTACAGCCATAAGCGAAAGCGCATGTGCAGTGCTCTTGAAACGGCAGGATTTGATGTTCCCTGGCCAGAAGGTGCCTATTATGTTTTTGCCAGTTTTAAACCACTGCGTAACAGAACCGGATTCGCAAACGACCAGGAGGCCTGCTCTACCCTGATTGATAAGGCAGGGGTCGGTTCAGTGACCGGCGGATCTTTCTATACCAATCCTGATAATGGCAGGTATATGCTTCGGTTCTGCTTTGCCAAAGAAACAGACGTGCTGGAAGAAGCCTGCCAAAGAATTGAAGATACTTTCGGTTGATATTTTTCGTAAAGGATTTTCAATGAAACCTATCCCATACGCTCTGGTTATTCTTAATACACATTTTGAGAGCATTTTCCGGCTCTTCCCAATCATCAGAATCATTAGTTGCGGACAAGGAGTACTAAATTACCGTAGCTTTGAAACTGAGGATGCATTTTTCTCAAATTCATCTTTAAGAAACTTATTTTCCTTCAATTTTATCCAGCGATTTGCGAAAAGAATCGCGGGCTTTTTTATAGTCCGTAACCGACATGCCTGTTATTTTCTTGAACTGATTTGAGAGATGAGCAACACTGCTATAATTCAGTTCCCAGGCAATTTCACTCAGGGTAAGTTCACCATAAGACAACAACTCTTTAACCCGCTCTATCTTCAGGTGAATCACATATTTCTCTATAGTAGTATTTTCACTTTCAGAAAAGGCCGTACTTATGGATGAGTAATTTTGATGAAGCTCTTCAGACAAATAATCAGAAAGTTTTGGGGCATTCTCTTGTTCTTCCAACGCTTCTACATATCGAATTAACAACGTTTTTGTTTTTTCAACCAGCTGCTGGTTTTTCCCCGTGATGAGCTCAAATCCATACTCATGTAACTCCTCGTTGACCTTTTTTAATGAAATCGATTCATCCTGTTCAACCACGGCTTTGCCCAATTCAACTTCATGCACCCGGTATCCCAATTCTTCCAGAGTTTCACGTACTACCATCTCACACCGGGGACAAACCATGTTTCTGATATGTAATTTCTGCTTGCTCATTTCTTTTATTCAATGAAAAACTTCTGCCAAAGATTAGTTTAAGCAGTTTTAGAATATTGGCCGTTCCGAGCCTGTTCCACAAGTGGGTCCATAATACTAAACCAAAGAGGGGGTATCAGAGCAACCAAGATCATACCCGGATAGCCCGTAGGCAGCTGTGGACTTTCTTCAAAAGAACGGAGCACCTGGTACTTGCGGCTCGCTACGGCATGATGATCGGAATGCCTGGAAAGCTCAAACAAAAACATACGGCTTATTTTATAGTCACTGTTCCATGAGTGATGGTGATCTACTTTTTCATATCGTCCACTGTCTTTTGATTTTCGTTCCAACCCATAATGCTCCAGGTAGTTTACTGCTTCCAGCAGGGTGAAGGCCACCAGGGAACTCAATAAAAACGGCAGTAAAGCAGCAGGGGTAAATATCAATGCAACTGCCGCCAAGAAGCCTAATTGTAAAATCGTCAACAGCAGCATTTCGTTTCGGCCAGACCAGAATTGATTGCCGGATTTCTGCAGTCTTTTTTTCTCTATATCCCAGGCAGACCGATATTGATTGGGTACGGTCCTCCACCAAAAAGAATAAAAGCTTTCGCCTTCTTTAGCTGTAGCGGGGTCTTCAGGGGTCGCTACGTGCTTGTGGTGACCATAAACATGCTCAATGGCAAAATGTGTATAGCAGGTGGTAAGTAAAAGTGCTCGCCCCAACCACTGTTCTACTTTATTGCTCCGGTGAATCAGTTCGTGAGCTACCGTAATACCTACCCCTCCATTGCTAATTCCTACTGACAATATCGCTCCTGCCAATGCCCACCCACTGAGGCCATCTACACTGAAAGCCCAAAGGAAATAGCCGGTCAACACATACTGCAAAGGCACATGAGACCAAAGCAGAAAAGAATAGGCTAATGAGTCTTTAAGTTTTGATTCCTCCTCACCACTCACATTATGTTTATCTTCACCGGCAAGCCATTCGGCAGCAGGCAAAGCTAAAAAAATGTATAACGGGGTGATAAACGTCCACATCCCTCCCAGATAAATCCCCAGGGCCGCAGAAAGCGGAACGGAGTACGATGGTATGTAGCGAGCAATAGACATAAGCTAATTTAATATATTAAGTAATTTAGCAAACCCCACACGCACGAGCAAAACCTTGTTAAGCAATGTTTCAACAGATATGAACTTTTTGTAAATTATAGTTTATAGAATGAAAAATTATACTCTTATATATCGCATTTTTTCGGCGGCCTTGATTTTTTTGGTCTTTGCCGGTGCAACATTACCATCAGGCCTGCATGAAAAGGATGCCATGATGGAAATGTGCAAAACGATGGAATCCCATCCCATGTCTCAGGAAGAATGTGATTTTGGGCTTGCCTGTGCCTGCAGTATTGAGCAGGCTCCGGTAAAAACTGAGGCCAAAGCCAGTGTAGCTCCACTTAAAATTAAAGCTGTATTTGCCGGTCTGCTGGTTTTTGAAAAGCAGCCTGATCATACATTGTATACTAATTTTAATCCTATCTCTTCCCAACTTGCGGAAGCTTCTCCCCCTATCTATTTAAAGAATAGTGCCTTTCTGAATTAGGCCATACCACCCTACTACCTGTACCCAGGCACACTATTTAAAGTAATTAACTGAGCACAGTAAGCTTAGGCTATTTCATTTTATCTGTCCCTGCTCAAAAAATCTGTTTAATACCCAACTTTTTCACTGTTATGAAAGACGATAATAACAAAATTTCACGACGCACTTTCTTGCGCTATTCAGCATCAATGGCCGCTATTGCCGGTGTCAGCACTATACTGCCGGGTTATGCTTTGGCCGGTTTTAATCAATCCAAAAGGGATGTACTGCGTCCCTGGGGACCTGACAATATCATTGACCTTTCCATTGGCAAAATGCCCAAAACCATAGACGGCAAAAAAGGGGATGCTATTGGAATTAACGGTACGGTACCCGGTCCGATAATTCGGATGCAAGAAGGCCAGGAGGTAACAATACGCGTGACAAATAACCTGGACGAAGATACCTCTATCCACTGGCACGGTATTATCCTGCCTTTCCAAATGGACGGTGTGCCTAATGTAAGTTTTGACGGCATCAAGCCGGGAGAAACCTTTGAATATAAATATCCGGTAAACCAGAATGGGACCTACTGGTATCACAGTCACAGCAAGCTGCAGGAACAGTTCGGACATTATGGCCCTCTGATTATTGATCCTGCTGAAAAAGACCCCGTAGAATATGACAGAGAATACCCGGTCATCCTTTCGGATTTTACTTTTGAAGATCCCTACGAAGTGCTCGAAAATCTGATCAAGATGGAGGGCTATTATAATTACCAGCGGCGTGATGTTGGCGAATTTCTTAATGATGTAAAAAAGAAAGGTTTTGGAACTGCCACGAAAGATTACCTGGCATGGGGACGTATGCGCATGAGTGCCACTGACCTGCTGGATACCACCGGTGCCACTTATACCTATCTGATGAATGGACACGGCCCGGACTCAAACTGGAATGCCTTATTCAAAGCTGGCGAAAAAGTGCGCCTGCGGTTTATTAATGCCTCAGCCGGAACCACGGCTTTTGACGTGCGGATTCCCGGTCTGAAGATGACCGTAGTACAGGCCGATGGGCAAAATATAGATCCGGTATCTATTGAAGAATTTCGCATTGGCATTGCCGAAACCTATGATGTCGTAGTAGAGCCAAAAGATGACCAAGCCTATACTATTTTTGCCGAATCACTGGATCGAAGCGGTTTTGCACGTGGTACTCTTGCTCCAAAAGAAGGTATGGAAGCGGCAGTTCCAGAACTTCGAGCACGCCCCCGCCGAACTATGAAAGACATGGGTATGAATATGGCTGCTATGGATATGGACGGCATGAACATGGAAGAAATGGACCACGGCAATATGGATCATGGCGATATGAATCACGATGATATGAAAATGCCCGCCATGAAGGAAACTCCCGTTAAACATGGTCCCAAAAAACATGGAATAGGCGCTGCAGCAACGGCCGAATTCCAGTATAATCGAATGGATGAACCCGGCATCGGGCTTGGAAATAACGGCCGGAAAGTTTTGGTATATAATGATCTGAAAAGCCTGAGGCCCAATATCGATGAACGTTCTGCAGAGCGGGAAGTTGAGCTGCACCTGACCGGTAATATGGAACGCTATATGTGGTCTTTCGATGGCAAAGAATTCCATGAAGTAGAAGGACCCATTGAATTTCAACATAATGAACGCCTGCGCCTGATACTGGTAAATGACACGATGATGGAACATCCCATTCACCTGCACGGCATGTGGCTGGAAATGGAAAATGGCAACGGAATCTATAATCCCCGCAAGCATACCCTGTTGCTGCAACCGGCACAGCGCATCTCGGCCCTCATTACACCCAGAGATAAAGGAAGATGGGCCTTTCATTGTCACATCCTGTACCACATGGAGCGTGGGATGTTCCGCGTAGTACAGGTAGCCGACGAAAACGGTAGCATTTATGGACAAGAGTACTCATGAAATTGGACTTCCTAAGAATGTTTAATATGTATTCAATCTCCCTAAATCCCTCTTACCGCCAGAAGTCGGTCGCGGCTCCAAGAGGGACTTCAATCTGCCTAAATTTAATACTATGGGGTTCCTCCTTGGAGAATAGCCTGTCCGCCTGCCGGCGGAAGGACAGGAGGATTGATTTTTTATAGCTGATGACACAGCTCATAATCTTGTACAAAGCAATTACAAACGAATTTTATCAAACACACAAATTTCCCGAGCAATGACTATGATAAAACGCACATCAACACTCATTTTTACTGCACTGATTATTGCAATTACGGGCACTTCAGTATTTGCCCAAAAGGCGCCCGAGTACAGCAACGACTTCCTCATGGATAACAAAACCATGGTTTTCTTTATGGCCGACCGCTTTGAATATAATATCAATAGTGGGTTGAATCCTCTGGTACTTGACGCTCAGGGATACATAGGAAGGGATATCAATAAATTCTGGCTGGAAGCAGAGGGAGAAACCATATTCACAGAAAAAGAGGGTGAAGTTGAGTTGGAAGCCTTATACGGCAGAGCTATTTCACCCTACTTTGATCTCCGAGCCGGTTTGCGATATGATATAGCCTATACCGCAAATAATAATCAAACAAGAGCTTTTGCAGTACTGGGTATACAAGGCCTTGCCCCCTATCTCTTCGAGGTAGATGGAAACTTGTTTATCAGTGAGGATGGCGATATTTCAGCACAATTGGAAGCTGAATACGACCTCCCCATTACCCAACGCTTATGGGCACAACCGCGCCTTGAAACCAGCATAGCTGTGCAAGAGGTTCCCCAATGGGGCACTGGCAATGGATTTAATGATATTCAGCTTGGTTTCCGACTTAGATACGAAATTGAACGCGAATTTGCTCCCTATATTGGTTTCTCCTGGAATCGAAAAGTGGGAGAAACAGCAGACTATGCACGCACCGGTGGTGATGATGTTTCAACCTTTGGAATGGTCGGCGGCCTGCGCATGTGGTTTTAGAGACTAAATAAGGAACTTGAAAAATAATGTAACAAATATCGAAAATCCTGTAACGCTACATCTAATGGATGTTTCTACTTTGGATGTAGAATTTGAACAGAACCCACAATTAAAATAAACCTACGGTGATTGTCATGAAACGAATGCTTTCAATATTTACGCTCACACTATCTTTGATGCTGTTTTCAAACACAGTTTTTGCCCAACAGCAAAACAAAGATATGCAAAAGAAAAAGCAACAAATGATGGAAATGATGCAGGATTCATCCATGCGTGCCATGATGATGGAACATATGGCCCAGAACCCGGAAATGCGTCAACAAATGATGCGACATATGATGGGTTCCATGAAGATGGACAGCACTATGATGAAGGGAAACATGCATCAAATGATGAATAATCCCCAGATGAAAGAACGCATGCAGCAACATATGGAAATGATGCAGTCTATGATGAAAAATGGGGAAATGGATCATTCCAAAATGATGAAAATGATGGGCGATTCACCCATGATGAAGATGCATATGATGTGCATGCAGATGATGCAGGATGGCATGATGAATAAGGATGGAATGAAGCCTGGTAAAGATAAGCACAAACAACATCACAAATAAGAATAGGGCGGCCTGAATTGCATCCGGAAAATTTTAACCTAAAATAATGGAGTAATTATTATGCATATGTTTGATGGAATGGCCGGTGGATGGTGGATGATCCTCTGGTGGATCATCATTATTGCAGCGATTGTGCTAATAGTTCGCTATGCAACACCTTCCAGATCCATTCAACCTCAAAAATCAGCACTGGATATCCTGAAAGAGCGATATGCCAAAGGAGAAATCAGTAAGGAAGAGTTTCAGGAAAAGAAACAGGATTTGTAAGATTAAAATCCGAATAAAAACCTATGGACCAATTTCTACAGCTTTATGGAGAATCAGCCAAAACCGCACTGGGCTTTTTCTGGAAGGCTGGGCATTCGTCCTTGGGCTATTTTGTAAGCGGTATGATTCAGGCCTTCGTGCCAAAAACAGAGCTCACCAAATATATGGGCAAGGGAGATTTTAAGAGTGTCTCCCTGTCCACGTTCTTTGGTGCAGCTTCATCATCCTGTTCCTTTGCCGCGCTGGCAGCTGCACGTTCCCTGGTTAAAAAAGGAGCCCATTTTATAGCAGCTGTTGCTTTTATGTTCGCTTCCACCAATTTGGTTATTGAGCTGGGTATATTGATTATGATTTTTCTGGGCTGGCAATTTTTGGCAGCTGAGATTATCGGCGGACTTATCCTTATTACCATCAGCAGTATGCTTATCAAATTAACCTATCCCAAAAGCTGGCTCGATGTTGCACGCAAGAAGGTAGAAAGCGAAGGCAATGAACTTACCGAGGATTTCGACTGGAAAAAGCGCATCAAAAGTAAAGAAGGATGGCAGCTGGTCGGACATAAATTTGTGAACGACTGGAAAATGGCTTGGGAAGACATTCTGATCGGCTTTACTATTGCAGGCTTTGTAGCCGTACTCATTCCCGAATCTTTCTGGACAGCCCTTTTCCTTGCTGATGCTCAGAACATCCCCGAATGGCTGGTGACCCTGGAAAATGTACTGGTAGCCCCTTTTGTAGCAGCTGCTACCTTCATTGGTTCAATGGGTAATATCCCTCTGGCAACCGTACTCAACGAAAACGGTGTACTCTTTGCCGGAATTATGGGCTTCATATATTCAGACCTGATGGTTCCGCCCCTGGTGCATATTAATGCAAAATATTACGGGTGGAGAGTAGCCCTATACATCGCAGGTATTATGTTTGTCAGCATTGTACTAACTGCCCTTCTTCTGAATGGCTTGTTCTCCTTCCTGGGTATCGTCCCTGAAAGTCAAAAAGCTATAGCCGAAATTACCCAGTTCAAAATTGACTATACCTTCTGGATGAACGCTGTATTTATTTTCATTGCCGGGTGGCTGGTATGGCAACACAAAAAATATATGCAAGATCATGAAATGAAAATGATGGACATGGAGGGAGGAGGGAAATTCAAAAAAGTTGCCGTAACTTTATTTATCATCATTAATGTACTAGGGGGTTCTGCGTTTGTGTTTACACAACTTTTATAATTCCTAATCTTTACTGAACCTTATGGAACTTATTCCTGACTGGGCTCCCAACATTCATCCAATCCTCGTTCATTTTCCGATTGGGATATTGCTGGTTGCAGCATTTTTAGACCTTCTCAACCTCTTTGTACCCGACAAGTGGTGGGATGATCTTAAATCAACGATACTATATGGTATCGGAACTTTCACTGCGATTATTGCCTACTATACCGGATCTTGGGCAGCAGATAGTGTTTTCCTTCCTGCTGAAGCTCAAAGTGTATTAAACAATCATGCTGACTGGGCGCTTTGGACCGTCTGGTTTTTCATCCTCTATACTTTGCTCCGTATAGCTTTTCACTGGCTGGACATCATGAAAAAGGAAAACCTACAGGTATGTTGCCTTCATCACCGTTCTTCCCGGCTTGTTTCTACTTTACCAAACAGGAGACCATGGAGCCAAAATGGTATTTGGCTATGGTGTAGGAACCGGCCAGCTGCTGGAACAGCAGGAACCAAAAACCTCTTCAACCGATTCACTGTCAGCAAAAGATATTTCTTCTTTTCAGATTGGTGAAGCAAATTGGTCATGGGAAATTAGTCCCAGTGGAGTCAGTGCTTTCCTTCAGAACTTCCATTGGCTGGAGGGAGCTCCTCAAGATCTGAACCCATCTATTAATAAAAGTGGAGATAACAACTTACTAGAGCTACGTGGCGACTCACTCTCCAACTTTTTTGTGACCCACACCAATTATCAAAATGTACAAGTAGACTACTACCTTGATTGGTCCGGTTTCAAAGGAGAAATTGAATTGACAAATCATGTACAGGATGCTCAAAACTATGATTTTACAATCCTGTCATCTGATGGAAGTATCACCCAGGGTCGGGTATCTGATGGAGAAAGAGAACTGTTTGCTGAAGAAGAATACGCTGAATCAGGAATGACCTTTGTACGAGTTGTTGGAAACGGCACTCACTTCCGGGCCTATATTAACAAAGAGATGGCTGTACATGGACATGGAGATGCTCCCGAGGCCGGAAGTATTGGTATCAAACTACAAGGAAGCGGAACTGTTTTAATCGATAAAATAACACTCACAAAACTTAACTAAACATAAAGACATATAATGAAAAAATGGACACTGACATTCTTCTTGATGCTTATTGCGGGTGTTTTATTTGCCCAGCAGCAAGATTATGGGAAGAATAAGACCACCAATAATAAAGAGCTGATACAAGTAATTGATAATTTTAGAATGGCTATCATAAATAACAATGCTGAAAAGGCCTCTTCGCTGCTGACTGATGATGCTCGCATTCTGGAAACCGGAGGTATTGAGACCAAAGAGGAATACCTTTCTCACCACTTTCACTCTGACGGCAAATTTCTTAGCGCCATGGAACGTGAATTGAAGACACAAAAAGTGACATCATCAGCAAAGACCGCCTGGATTTCTACCGTAAGTAAAATGAGTGGAACCTATAATGACCAGGATATCAGTATTGATTCAGCAGAGCTTGCTGTATTGGTTAAAACCAAAGATGGCTGGAAAATATCAGCCGTGCACTGGTCATCGCGCAGTGCGGAATAATTTTAAGTTTTTATTTGACTCTCGACCATGTGGTACAGGCGCTTATGATTCGGATGAAATGTGCATTATTGTAACTAATCTAAAGGAGGTATATTTATGCCATTAAAAAAAGGAGAAATTTATCAATGTCCTGATGAACCAGTTCGGCTGCGAAGTTACGGTAACCAAAGGAGCTCCCAGCGACTGTTCGGGCGATGGGCCCAAAGCCGAATGCCCTATCCTTGGCGCGTTGGAATGTGAAAGCCAAACGGGGAAAGAGTTATAGGTAAGCGGGCTTTGCTAAAACCTCGCTATTTGAAATTGTCATCAGCGAGCCCCTGAGATTAAATCGAGGAAATCGTGGCGATCCCCACAGTTTGGGGATCGCCGCATTTCGCTCATTTCATTCAGCTCCATTGCACAATGACACTCGGGTTTTGCAAAGCCCTCAGTGAAAGTCAATTTGTGTATGACCGGGCCTTTTTATATTTATTTAAGTATTTGCTTAAATAATATAATTATTATATTTATATTGTATTGATGAAATATAACTAACAGCTAACAACTATGAGCAAGCAAGAATGTATTCGCGAGGTAGCCGACCTGGGTCAGATCAACCGGTGTATTGGGTCCCTGGCCAAAGTGGAAGGATCCATCGATCGGCTGACCGATATCCTGAAGCTGGCCGCCAACGACGTGCGCCTTAAAATCCTTTATCTGCTCAGCCGGGAAGAGCATCTTTGTCCCTGCGATCTGAGCGACATCCTGGACATGAGCGTACCGGCCATCTCCCAGCACCTGCGCAAACTGAAGGATGGCGGACTGGTGGAAACCGAGCGAGACGGGCAAACCATTTTTTATTCGCTAAATGAACCCTTCGATGAGATTCTTTCTCCTAATTTTGAACACATTAAAGACAACAATATCCTGGAGGTATTAGCCGCATGAACAAACAACCAAACAATTCTGACACCAAATGGATGGGCGCCGGCCTGATAGCTGCCTTTGTAGCCTCCCTGTGCTGCATAACGCCGGTAGTTGCTTTTCTGGCCGGTATCGGCGGCGTTGCCTCGACCTTTTCATGGGTAGAGCCTTTTCGTCCGTATTTAATCGGACTTACCGCCCTGCTGCTTGGCTTTGCCTGGTACCAAAAATTGAAGCCGCAATGGGACCCGGAGTGTGCCTGTGAGGAGAATCCTTCATTCTGGCAGACCAAAAGCTTTTTGGGTATTGTAACAGTCGTGGCCGCCTTGCTATTGGCCTTCCCGTACTATCTCAAACGCCTTTTCCCCGAACCAAAATCAACCTAACATCGTGTACGTACAGGAAAGTCAGGTGAAACCATTACCTTGGATATTGAGAGGCATGACCTGCACCGGATGCGAGGCCACTGTCAAAAATGCTGCCGGCAGTGTGGAGGGTGTCCTGGAAGCAGAGGCCTCCTATGATACCGGAAAAGCGACCATCAAATACGACCGAAGCAAGACCGGCCGTGAAGCCATTATAGCCGCCATTAACAAAACCGGCTTTACAGTCAAAGAAAATACGAACACAAATTAACGTAACATGGATACCATAACCTTGGAATCAACCATTACCTGTCCGGAATGCGGGCACCAATCAACCGAGGAAATGCCAACAGACTCCTGCCGGTATTTCTGGGAATGTCCGGAATAGTAGAAGTTTTTAAACCTAAAAAGGGAGACTGCTGTGTGTTCTGCTCTTACGGAGACAACGCCTTGTCCTCCTGTTCGAAAGACCAGATTGATGTTAAGGATCTGCTGACTCATGAAAATAAATACAAAACTTCGATCTTATTGTCATTGGAACTGGCTCAGGTGGATCTGTAACTGCAGGAAAATGTGCTAAGGCAGGATGGAAAGTCGCACAGATCGACTGCGCAGCCTTTTGGTGGCACCTGTGCCCTTCGCGGCTGCGATCCCAAAAAAGTACTAGTCGGAGCCACCGAGCTGCTTGACTGGAGTCGCCGCATGAAAGGTAAACGGAATTGAGTTCTAACGCTTCCATTAACTGGCAAGAACTCATGCAGTTTAAACGACACCTTTACCGAGCCGGTGCCTGAAAAACCGGGAAAAAGGCATGCAATAAAGTGGGCATCACTCCCATTCACGGCAGAGCTTCCTTTGTGGATGAAAAAACTATCAAAGTAAACGGTGATACGCTATACAGCCGACACTTTTTGATTGCAACCGGAGCTAACCCAGCTCCCATACCCATTGACGGTTTTGAACATCTTACAACGAGCACTGAATTCCTGGAGCTTGATGAACTGCCCAAAACCATTATTTTTGTGGGCGGAGGTTTTATTTCCTTCGAGTTTGCGAATATCGCGGCGAGAGCCGGAAGTGAGGTGCATATTGTTCATCGTGGAAAACAGCCGCTTGAAAATTTTGATAAAGATCTTGTCCAAATTGTTCTTGAAAAAGCAAAAGAAACCGGCATTCAGGTGCACCTGGAATCTGAAGTAACGGCCATTCAAAAAACAGATGACGGGGTGCTGGTAAAAGCGACAACCAACGGATCTGAAATGGAATTTGCGTGGCGGAATTGCCGTTCACGGTGCCGGAAGAGTTCCAAATATTGAACCGTTACAACTGGACAAGGCCGGAGTTGAGTTTTCCCGTAAAGGAATTGAAGTAAACGACTATTTACAAAGCGTCAGTAATCCCAAAATTTATGCCTCCGGGGATGTAGCTGCTACCGACGGGCTGCCTCTGACTCCCGTCGCCGGGTTTGAATCGCACATCGTGGCCTCCAACATTCTGGAGGGGAATCATAAAGAAATCAACTACCCCGCACAGCCCACCGTTGTATTTACCATCCCTCCGCTTGCCATGGTTGGCTTAACCGAACAGCAGGCGAATGATCAGGGATATGATGTAAAGGTAAAATTTAAAAAGACTGACAGTTGGTATGCTTACAAGCGCACCAATGAATCTCACACGGCGTTCAAAACCATCATCAACAAAGAAAACGGGCAGCTTTTAGGCGCTCATATTCTGGGCACCAAAGCGGAAGAGGTGATTAATCTCTTTGCCATGGCTATGAATCAGCAAATGAAGGCTGTAGAATCATCGAAGCAGAATGATCTATCATGCGTATCCCTGGCACGCTTCGGATATTCCATATATGGTTTAAGCTTTCCAATTCCTGCAAAAACACATTATCTTTATATTTCTATTTTAGATTCAACAATTATGAAAAAAATGATTAAAAGATTCTCTAAAGTATTAACAGCACTACTAGCCATTGGTTTGCTGGCTTCCTGTTCAAAATCAGAAACCGGCAAGCTTGAAAATGGTAAATACAGCTTTACTATGTATAAAAATGAAGGGTGTATGTGTTGTACCAAGTGGGCTGAATACATGGAAGAAGCCGGCTACAAGGTTACCGAACAACCTGTCGAGAACTTATATGCCCTTAAGTTCAGCAATAAAGTGCCAAATGATATGGGATCATGTCACACGGCTATCATTGATGGCTATGTAGTAGAAGGACACGTGCCCGTTGAAGATATTGACCGCTTGTTAAAAGAGCGTCCCGATGCAAAAGGTATTGCTGTTCCGGGTATGCCTACCGGATCTCCGGGCATGGAAAATCCCACTCGTCCGGATGATGAATATGATGTATACCTTTTTCAGGAAGACGGCTCCAGAACGGTTTGGGCCAGCCACTAAATAATCAAAATATCATCCCGTCCGCCAGTTGGCGGATCGGGATCTTTACTTTTTATTGTTTTAGATGCTGATCCGCCAGCCCTTGTGGAATCAACCGCCGACTGGCGGACAGCATGACACTCTTTTTTAAAATGACTTCAAAAAATACCCTCAAATATATTTTCATAGTGCTGGTTTTAGCAGCAGCCGGATTTGCTCTGGCTGATGCGCTGGGGGCCTTCAATCCCAAACCTTATACGGCTGTTTCACACGGCTCACACTTCCATTATGTGCCAGAAAACCGCGATCCCAATGTAGGCATCGATAAATTTCCACAAGAAGAACCCCGGGCTGATGAGATGATTACTCCCACAGGACAGATTGTAAAAAAATCAGAATGGGAAAAGCAAAATTCTGAAAATTAACTTATGAGCTATCTCTATAAAGCAGTACTTATATCTTTATCATTTTTTATTTTAGGGTCATGTGCCTCCGAAGAGCCTGAATCAAGTGGGTTTGCTATGGCTGATGAACCACTGGAAAAAGTCGATCCCAATTCTGCAGCTCTCTATCCTTCCAAGAAAAAAACAAAAGCCAAAGATTTTACAGTTACCCTTACAAATGGAGAACAATTTCAATTGTCTGAGTACAGGGGACGAGTAGTGATTATGAATATTTGGGCTACCTGGTGTGCTCCTTGTCATGCCGAAACGCCCGATTTTGTGGATTTCTATAACGAATACAAAGATAAAGGCCTCACCATTTTGGGAGTATCGGTTGATGAACAGGGTAAGTCTGTCGTACAGCCTTTTATTGAAAAATATAATGTTACTTACCCCATGGTGATTGACAAAGATAATACCATCATGGATAAATACGGGCCTACCATGGGCATTCCAACAAGCTATATTATTGACAAGGAAGGCAACCTGCGCTATTTTGCTCTGGGTGCGCTTACCCAAAAAGAACTGAAGCCTAAAGTAGACAAACTTCTTTCCGAAACTACTTCAGAAAGCTAGGGCACTTTCTATTTTGATGATTCAAATATAAATAGTAGGATTGGTTTTTAATCTAGCTAACTAAATTATTTATGGACTGGATTGTCATACTTCCTCCCATCCTTGCTATTGCCGTTGCCATCTGGAGGAAGGAAGTGATCATTGCGCTTATTTTATCTCTGTTTTTTTCTGAGATTATCATTTCAGGCTGGAATCCGGCCACTGGTTTTACAGGCGCAATTGACCGTATCGTTGCAATGTTCGAAAGTCCGGGCAATACCAGAATCCTTCTTTTCAGCCTTATTGTCGGGGCCCTTATTGAATACATACAAGTATCCGGCGGAGTGAGTGCATGCGTAAAAAAACTCACCAACATGGGCCTTACCAAAACACCGCGCCAGGTGGGATTATTGACTACTTTTACCGGGCTGGCCATTTTTATTGAAACCAATCTCAGTATTTTAACAGCTGGAATTTTATCACGAGGCTTATTTGATAAGTTTAACATGAGCCGCGAGCGCCTGGCTTACATTATAGATTCTACCTGTGCACCTGTTGCTGTTCTTATTTTGCTGAATGGATGGGGTGCCTACCTTCTTGGACTTATTTCCAATTATGAACTTGCTGAACCGGTCTCTACACTGG
The DNA here is from genome assembly GCA_034521755.1 of Balneolaceae bacterium. Taxonomy (GTDB): domain Bacteria; phylum Bacteroidota; class Rhodothermia; order Balneolales; family Balneolaceae; genus JAXHMB01. The sequence goes on along the minus strand of JAXHMB010000002.1, from coordinate 17,521 downwards.
CACTGACGATCCCTCTTAATTTCTATGCTGTACTGACACTCATTATCGTTTTTTATACCGTCATTACCGGCAAGGTTTATGGCCCTATGAAAACTGCCGAAACTTTTCAGTCAGAATCAGAACTTGATGACCCTGCTCCTCCCACCAAGGCACGTTACATGCTTATTCCACTTGGTGTGATGACCTTCGGGATCATCTTTTTTCTTTGGCTTACCGGTGATGGCAACATTATGCAGGGGTCAGGATCCACCTCTGTATTATGGGCCACGGCCCTTGCAGTAGCTGTAGGATATGTTCTGCTCCGTGCCGAAAAGGTGTTCACCCATCAGGAACTTGTTGACATTTCTTTTGACGGCATGAGCAACCTATTGCCTCTGGTCAGCATTGTGCTTCTTTCACTGGCCCTGGGTTCCAGCCTTCAGGATCTTGGCACCGGGACATTTATTTCTTCAATGATTGGTCAATTTCTCCCTGCTATAACTATTGCCCCATTAATTTTTATAGCAGCCGGAGCCATTGCTTTTACTACCGGAACATCGTGGGGCACGTTTGCCGTCATGGTTCCCATTGGTTTGCCGCTTGCCTTTAGTTTGGGAATCCATCCTTCACTCATTTTATCAGCCCTCATTGGCGGCGGTATTTTTGGTGATCACTGTTCACCCATTTCTGATACTACCATTATTTCTTCACTGGCTGCAGGCTGTGACCATTACGATCATGTGCGCACACAACTCCCCTATGCTCTGGCTACCGGAAGTGCAGCTGTAATACTCTATTTTGTAGCCGGCCTTTGGTTGATTTGAAAAATATGCGTTTCTGATTCATATCCGCACTTCTTTATAAATATGCCTTTCAAAACTATGGGCCTATTTTCTCGTACCGCATGTCTAAATAAATTTAAGGTGTAACTGGGAATCCGGTTGCATCTTTTTTATTCGAATTACCTTTATCCTTCCCAAAAGCCTAAGAAAGAATTATTTTTAGTCTTGGCTAACTTATTTATATGTCATATATTATTTTTAGTCAAGGCTAAAATTTAATTGACCCATGATTAATAAGTTACATATAATTCTCACTTTCACTTTCATTTCAATAACTGTTCTTGGTCAGGCTCAAACCGGTGAAATAAAAGGAACTGTTTTCTCAAACACCTCTCCTATTCCCGGGGCTAATGTAGGCATTGCTGATATTCAAAAGGGCGATGCTTCAAATCAAGATGGGAAATACCATATCAAAAATATCCCGGAAGGGACATATATACTGCAAGCTTCAGCCGTAGGATTTAAAAAATTTACTAAAAAAATAACTGTAGAAGCAGGTCAAGTTCTGCTGGTGGAAATCGTTCTTAAAAAATCAAGCTACCAAATGGATGAAGTAGTAATTACCGGAACCATGAGGGAAACATTTGTCAAAGAGTCTCCCGTAAAAGTTGATGTCATTACAACCAGCAGATTACAACAGGGTAAGACCAGCTCAAACATCATGGATCTGGTAGGAAATATAAATGGACTTTCTACGCAGCTAAATTGTGGTGTTTGTGGAACCAATGCCATACGCATCAATGGGGTTGAAGGTCCAAATACTGCAGTACTGATCGACGGCATGCCGATTATGGGTGCACTTGCAAGCGTATACGGCTTAAATGGAATTAGTCCTTCTATTATTGATCAGGTTGAAGTAATCAAAGGACCACAATCTACACTTTATGGTACGCAGGCCCTGGGTGGTGTTGTGAACATCATCACCAAGAATCCCGATAATACTCCAACTTTCTCAGCAGATGTTTATGGGAGAAGCACTTCCCAAGAAGGCAGTATTCATCTGGCAGCATCTCCACAAATCGGGAATTTCAAAGGATTTATAAGTGGAAATCTTACGCGCAATCAACACTATTTTGATGACAACAATGATGGCTTTAATGACCAGCCTAAACAAATGCGCATTGCCTTATTTGGCAAAGGCGTATTAGAAGGCCGGCATGGAGAACGACGCTTTAGTGTAGCTGCAAAATTTTATGATGAAACCCGAACAGGTGGCGTAAAATCATTTAATAATAATCTCCGGGGATCCAACCAGGTTTATGGGGAATCCATTTATACCCGCCGCGCTGAGTTACTCACCGAATATCGTCCGGGCGGACTTAATGAACAGCTTAGAATAAGTACTGCTTTCACTTATCATCACCAGGATAGTTTCTACGGAACTGAGCATTATGATGCTCAACAGAATATAGCGTTTGGGCAGGCAACATGGAGCCAACCTATTTTTGATTACCTAAATTTGCTGGCCGGCACAACATTACGCTACGAAACCTATAACGATAACACCCCTGCTACGTCAAATGGAATTCAACAACAATTTATTCCGGGCGTATTTACTCAGGCTGAATTCATCCCTGCTAATAATATAACACTGCTTGGCGGCCTTCGTGTTGACCATCATACTAATCATGGATTTGTTACCTCACCCCGGATCTCAGTTAAATATGCCCCAACGGATTTAACTACTGTTCGAGCCGGTGGAGGTACAGGATTTAGAGTAGTGAATGTATTTACAGAAGATCATGCTGCACTTACAGGATCGCGGGAAGTGGTATTCAATGAAAATCTAGAACCCGAACAGTCTTATAGTATCACCGCCAGTATAGAACATATAATCCCCTTTGGAGCAAACCCCCTAACAATTAGTTTGGATGGATTCCATACGCAATTTTCCAACAAAATCATTCCGGATTACGACCAGGATCCAAATCTTATTGTATATGAAAATTTAGATGGTTTCTCTGTCACACAGGGATTCTCCATTGGTGTTGACCAAAACTTTACTTCTCTGCCGATAAACTATAATACTAGCTTTACCATTATGGAAGTATTTACTCAAGAAAATAACAACCGCCGTGCACTCACTTATGCTCCAAGTTTTCTGGCCAACGCCGGCATTACCTACCAGTTACGAAGAATAAATACTTCTATCTCTTATTCAGCAAGTTTTGTAGGCTCCAAGCGAATGCCGGACAGCTATGTGCAAAACTTTGACCGGGGTCGGTGGTCACCGGCATACAGCACTCATGATGTTAAAATCACCAAAGAGTTCACCAATGTGAATGACGCCCAAGGTTTTGGATTTGAGGCTTATGCCACAGCCGAAAATATTTTTAACTATACCCAGGGAAGCCCGTTGGTTGATGCCTCAAACCCATTCAGCCCAGACTTTGATACTATTTATACCTGGGGTCCCATCGTCGGAAGGACATTCTCACTTGGTGCAAGAATTAATCTGAGGTAACATGAACACAAAAAATAAAATAGCAGGCCTTAAAATTCTTTTAGCTGCCGGATTTTTGCTTGTTCTACTGAATTCGGTACCTATTGTAAATGCTCAGCAAAACGAGATAAAATGGCATCCTTTTGAGGAGGCGATAAGCTTGGCACAAGAAACAGGGAAACCTATACTCGTTGATGTATGGGCGCCGTGGTGTGGCTGGTGCCGTAAACTAAAGAAAGAAGTGTATCCAAAATTATCAGCAGAGTTGGAAAAATATATACTAACCCGCCTCAATCGCGAAGACAATAAAACCACTGTTAGATTCCAAGGAAAAAACCTTACACCCTTGCGTATTGCTCAAAAAATAAAGGCTGAAACCGTTCCGACAATCACGGTTCTCAACTCCGATGCAAACTACCTGATTCATCTATCAGGCTTTATGAAAAGTGAATCACTACAACCGGTTCTTTCCTATATTGCTTCGGGAGAATATAAAAAAAATCCTTTGAGGAGTACGTGCAAGAAAGGAAGTTGAAGTAATTTATTCCGGAAGCTCGGCTATTAAGATATGTTCTGCTACTTCGTGGCCCAGTACCTGCTCGTTCTCCTCAATATTGAGGGTAATTGGGCCATTAAACGGACCTTTCTCCTTAACGGTAAGCTTAGCTCCGGGGAGCAATCCAATTTTTTCAAGATACCTGAGTAATTCAGGGTCCTGATTCTTTACCCGACTTACTAAATAGTGTTGACCTGTTTTAGCTTCGACTAAGGGCTCTATTTCCATTTGGGGCATAATTCCATCCTTGGTGGGAATAGGATCACCATGGGGATCATGGGTGGGATTATCTAACAACTCGGCAATTTTATCCTCAAACTGTTCAGAAATATGATGCTCCAGTTTTTCAGCTTCATCATGCACTTCATCCCAGGAATAACCCATTACCTCCAGCAAGTAAAGTTCAAGCAACCGGTGATGACGGATAATTTCAAGCGCAATTTTTTTCCCGGCCGGAGTCAGTGAGGCTCCCTTGTATGACTGATAGTCTACAAGTCCCATCTTGGAAAGCCGTTTCACCATGTTGGTAGCCGAGGCTGAAGAAACATCCATGGAATCAGCAATCTTTGTTGTTGATGCCCCTTTCTCTTCGGTTTCCAGCTTATAGATTGTTTTCAAATAATCTTCAACAGACTGACTTAATACCATTTCTTTCAGTTGTGTTGGCAATAAAATTCATGCGAAATATATCAAAAAAGTATCAACTGATTCTACTTATTCCTTTTGGCCGTGCATTTCTACATATTCTTCAAATCCAATTCTGCCAAAAGCTCCGGATCCTACAAAGGATAGCAGGTTTTTAAACACTTTAGGTGGGATAAATCCGGGTTGAGCACCCAGAATTTTGCCATCGCGGCTGACAAAAAAAGTAGTGGGGGTGCCGGACACACGGTGTTTCCTGGCAAACTGGCTTCCGGTCATTGTCTCCCCATTAAAAAGCATCTTTTTATCGGATTCAATGTCAACCCGGACCGGATAGTAATATTTTTCCATCGAATCCTGCACAGCTTGAACAGGGAATACCTCAGCCTCCATTTTTTTACAATAACCGCACCAGGATGCTTCAGCATATATCAGAACTTTTTTGCCATTTTGTTTAGCCAATTGCTGGGCTTCCTTAAGTTCATACCAGGTTATATCGGCAGAAGAGAAAGAGCTGAAAGCATAGATTACAGCAAGTACCGGAAGAAGCAGGAAAAGATGAAATTTACGTGACATAAAATTTAAGTATAATTTCGAACACAGTTTAATCAATTTTCAATACCATAACGGTCATGTCGTCGTGTTGTTTTGCTGTTCCAATAAAATTTGATACATCTGTTATTAAGTGATGCAGAATTTCTGACGCAGACTTATTAAGATGGTTTTTAAGAGAATCGATCAGTTGTTTATCACCATAAAATTTGTTGGCAGTATTGAGCGCTTCAACAATACCATCAGTATACAACACAAGGGTATCATCTGCTGTCAGTGAAAGCTCCACCTCCTTGATATTACGCTCAAAAGGAGCTTCGGAGGTAAGACCCAGACCAAGCCCGACAGGCTTCAGCTCTTCGGTTTTGCCCGTTTTACTGTTCATTCTAAGGATGGGGTTATGCCCGGCCCTTGCAAAGGTAAACGTCTTTTTACGAAGATCCAGTACTCCATAAACCAGTGATATGAATGTTCCCTTTTTGGCATTCTCACAAAAAAGCCTGTTTGCTTTAATTAGCAGCTCACTCGGCGAATCTGTTTCCCGGCAAAGACTGTGCAAAATTCCCTTGGTGAAAGTCATATAAAATGCAGCAGGTATTCCTTTACCACTTACATCTCCAATAGTAAGAGCCACCTGGTGATCATTAAGTTTAATAACATCATAGTAATCCCCACCGGTTTCGTATGCCGGCTTACATAAGGCGGCAATATCGAGGCCTTCAATTTCCGGCATTTTTACCGGTAAAAATGACTCCTGCACCCCTCGCGCAATTTGAAGTTCCTGCCTGATACGTTCTTCCTGGGCCAGTTCTTCCACGTATTCAGGAATATACTTGGGAAGGACCCCCTCCTCTTTTCCTTTGGATATTGCAACCAGGCCTCCCAACACCAAGAAAAACAGGACAAGGACAAAGCTCATAAAAATATACCAATCCGGAGAATTTTCTATCAACCAGCCTGAGGAGCTGCTTATTAAAGCAAGAAATGTGAACAGACTCAAAAACAGGGTTAAAAAATCCCACTTCAAGTATATAAAAGTCAGTACGGCCCCTAAAATACAGCCTAAGATAAATTGTTCAAGATCAGGGCCTACCCAAATCAATAAAGACATCACCACACCTGCCCCAAGAATAGTTGAAACACTAACCACAACAATATTTTTGGTCTGGGCATAAACCTGACTCCCTACCACAAGAAAAACGGAAAGACTGACAACAAGACTTAGCGCCAAAATCTCAAGCAGCATAAATAACGGGGGCCAGGCTACACTTCCATCTAAGAAGACATATTCAACCTGAATATAAAGTGAGGGTATTAACCAAATAGAAAACGCCCAAATACCCGTAACAATTAAACCCAGCGTAATCCCTTGCAATAAGGTATTTCCTATTGGTTTATTAAAGAGCATTCCTCTTCTAAGGTAATCGTAGGTCAATAGTTTATCGGGCCAATATTGCCGGGTAATGGAATCACTAAGTGCAAACAGCATAAAAAAGCCCAAAGATGCAGAAGCTCCACCAATACCTATTTGCACCAATAACATAACAGATTCGATCCAACTGGATGATCCGTTAAATAGATCAACATTATTTACGGATCCAAGAAGAATTAATGTTGATACAGCCAGACCCATAATTACAGCTACAACCAGCGCAGATTCGGTGTCAATGGCCCGGGATTTAATGCGGAAGAAAAATAATATTACAGCTGCCAGCGCAAATAAAAAGATTAACACACTGCGAAACATGCCCCAGATAGGTGCTTGCCCATTTGATCCATTGCCGGGATTATAGGTATAGTTTAAATCAATCAGTGAACCTGTAGGATTCACTTTAACATTCAACCTTACATTCTGATCTAGAATAGCATCAACGCTTTTAAATTGTACCCTTGCAACATTTTCTGTACCAACCCGCTCTATAAAAACGGTATCTACTTCGAAAGCCCTGGTGTCCCATGAGGTCTTTTGCAGATAATATTCTGCCATTTTTTGGGCATCATATGCATCATAGCGATAAGGGCGTCCTTGTTGCAATTGAGCACTTACCCTTTCTGCGAAATTGGGAGGACGTAATGAATCTGTATCCTGTTCCAAATCAAAATACATGAGCCTGCTCAATAGCGAATCAGAAAAAGCTGAAAAAACTTGTGCAGCAGAATCTGCATTGGGCACAAATACTGCCCCCAAGGTCTCCCTGTTAACCAGCTTTGAGGGTAACTTGTCGGCAATATTATGTAATGCGATAAGGTTACCAGACTCATCCAGCTCAACATTGAATTCAATATCCTCGTTATTGGAAGATCCCTCTCTATCATTAGACTCTCCATTATTCGTATTTGTACTTGATGTACTGGATTTTTCAAACGATATACTCCAGAAATAAGGATATATATTGACCTTACCACCTTCTAATGAGTCAATAGCCGATCGGCGTCCGAGCTTGTGTTGAAGGCTATCCAAAAGTTTTCGGTTACTCCTGAAATCAACCTCCGTTTCATATTTACCAATTGAAAAACCAAACTCCGAAAGAGTTTCCGCGGCAGTGAGCTCAGCATTATTCTCAGTAAGACCAAGAGATACTATACTTCTGGGTTCCTGCTGCGCATATGAAGCAAAAAACCAAACTATAGAAAGCAAGCCCAGACCAAAAAGAACGATTCCCCTAACTTTATTTGACAACGGTAATCCCAAAAAGGTAACTTTTTTATAATGTTTTGTTATGTAATACTAATAACACGTAAAATATGTTAATTTGTTAGAAATTGATATAAATAAAAAACTTGAGCAAATATTTTATTGAATGTGCCTGATTGTCTTTTCTTACAAAAACCACCCCAAGTATGACCTTGTATTTGCCGCCAACCGGGATGAATTTTATAAACGTCCTGCCAAAGCTGCGCAGTTTTGGGATGAACATCCTCATATTCTTGCAGGCAAAGATTTATCAGCCGGAGGCACATGGATGGGTGTTACAAAAAACGGTTTCCTATCAGCTCTTACAAATTACAGAGATCCGTCTATCCAAAAGAATGACCCGCCCAGCAGGGGGCACCTGGTACTCAACTATCTCATTGAAGAAAAAGAACCGGAATCATATATAAAAGAAATCGATCAAAAGGCAGATCAATATAATGGCTTCAATTTGGTTGCAGGTCATTTCAATGAATTGGCTTACTATTCTAATCAGCAACAAGGTTATCAAATCCTAAATCCCGGAGTGTATGGCCTCAGCAATCACTTGCTGGACACACCCTGGCCCAAGGTTAAACAAACTAAAAATGAACTGAGCAATCTTTTAGAACAGACTGATATTAACAAAGAACAAATATTTAACTTGCTCATTCACGACCAGCCTGCCCCTGAAGAAGAACTCCCGGATACAGGTATTCCCAAAGAGATAGAAAAAGCAGTTTCCCCGCCCTTCATAAAAATGGACGAGTACGGCACCAGAAGCTCTACCGTTCTGTTAATTACCAAGTCTGGAGAGGTGATCTTTGAAGAACGCAGGTTTAAAAGCGGGTCCCAGAAAGTGAAGAATAAAAACCAGTTCAAATTTAACATAGAAACCTAAAGGCAGCTTATCCTGCTTAGTCTAAACTCGTAACAGCTGGCTCTTCTCCTTCAGGTGTGTAATCTTCTGGATCAGGAATTTTACCGAACGTAAAGATAATTCCCACTATAGCTGCAATACCTGCAAGATAGATGATCCACCACGGGATGCCTAAAACAAGTATGCCAATCATTCCTGCAATACTGATGGTTCCTACAACCATAGCATAAGGCAACTGCGTATTGACATGCTCTACATGGTCGCATTGGGTGGCAATAGAGCTGAGAATGGTAGTATCTGAAATCGGCGAACAATGATCACCCCAAACTGATCCTGCCAGCACTGCACTGACACTGGCATAAATAATTTCATGCGTCATCTCAAAAGGCAAGCCTGTATTGTTGCCTATTTCCCAGGCCAATGGTACGACAAGCGGCATTAAAATACCCATGGTACCCCAGCTGGAACCGGTAGCAAAGGCCGTAAGAGCAGACAACACGAATACTAAAGCTGGCAACCAAAAAGGATTCAGGGTTTCCCCAAAAACAGACATCAGATAATCAGCTGTACCCAGCTGAACCGTTACGGCACTGAGCGCCCATGCTAAAACAAGAATCAACAAACCATCAAACATGGTATGCATGCCTTCAAGCATGCCTTCAAGTGTTTCTTCTACATTCAATAATTTTTGGCCTAGCGTCATAATAATTGCAACTACGACGGAAAGTAACCCACCCCAAAGTAGTGCTTTATAGGAGTCCGCTGATTGGATAATGTTTTGGACTTTCACACCGATGCCCGTTTCAGATAAATATATTTTCGCGTCTACCGTTCCCGCTTGAATTCCTTCGGGTAAAGGAGATCCTGTTATGACAAGTCCACCTACAGTACCAAAAACAAGCGTAGCAATAGGGATCGCTGCATTGGCCCAGTGTGTAGTCTTTTTCTTTTCCTCGTCCTCCTTAATTTTATCTTTCCACAAGTTGTAGGTATCCAACTTGGGATCGTGTTTGGCTTTATAAAGATTAACTCGAGCCTTAAGCATTGTTGCAAAATCACGTCCCGACCATGCAATAATAATTACAAAAAGAATTGTGAAAAAAGCGTAGAAATTATAGGGCAGTGAATTTATAAAAACGGAGTATGCTGCCTCGTTAAAATCAGGCATCTTGGATTCAGCGTCGGAGATAAAACCTACCATGGCACCTATCCAGGTACTGACCAATGCAATCGTTGCAACCGGTGCTGCTGTAGCATCTACCAGATAAGCCAGCTTGGCTCTGGAAATTCGGAGCCTGTCGGTAAGCGGACGCATAGTATTTCCTACCACCATCGTATTGGCATAATCATCAAAGAAAACTATAAAACCCATCAATGAAGTCATCAGCTGACCCTGGACTTTGGTTTTGACAAACCGGGTTATGGCTTTGATAACACCTCGTGTTCCACCATTATCAGTGATGATCCCCACCATTCCGCCAATCAAAAGTGTGAAAATGATGATACTCATATGGCTTTCATCTGCGGCGGCGGGTACAATATAATCGCTGAGAGTTGTGAAAAAAGAAGTGAAAATATTACCAAAACTAACACCCATGGCCAATAAAGCTCCGCACCAAATTCCTAAAAATAACGCGAAAAGAACTTGTCGGAATATAAGGGCAATGCCAATAGCTACAAGTGGTGGCAAAATGCTTGTCCAACTCACAGTGCCTGCTGCCGATTCCTGGGCCAGCGCTGCAGATTCAGGTGCTGCATACCCCATGTTCATCATTAAGAAAAAACCAACGGCACATGCCGCGAAGAGAAAAATCTTTTTCTTCATCAGATTGTATTTCATTTTAGCTAATTACTGATCAACGATACTTAACTTTATTGATCAATAAAAATACAATCTGTGAGGTTTTTTCACAGCATAAATTCAACAACAGATCTTAACCCAGCTTATCTATGGCTGTTTTAATTCTGCGAATGGTTGTCTTTTTGCCGAGAAGCTCTATGGTAGGGGTGAGGTCAGGACCATATCCCATACCGGATACTGCCACTCGCAAAGGCATCATCAGTTTGCCGAAACCAACATCGTGTGCTTCGATCACCTTTTTTATTTTATCTTTCAATATTCCGGCCTCAAAATCATCAACTTCCAGATCCTTAATTTCATCGATATAGGCTTCCAGCAGGTCTGCACTGTCGTCCTTCCACTTTTTAACTGCCCGATCTTCATATTCTTCGGGATCTTCAAAAAAGAACATACCCTGTGTAATAAAGTCTTCGACTTTGCTTACCCGCTCTTTCATCAACGGAATAATTTTCATCATATAGCCTTTGTCAGGCTTAATGCCATGTTCTTCAGCAACCGTTCTTATTTTTGGGAAAAGCTCTTCAGCTGATTTTTCGCGCAGATAGTGCTCGTTGTACCAAATCAGCTTTTTATAATCGAACACCGCACCGCCCTTGCTCACACGGTCAAGCGAGAACATCTCGGTAAGTTCGTCGAGTGAATGAATTTCGGAATCATCTCCCGGACTCCATCCCAGATAAGCCAAGAAATTCACCAGCGCCTCAGGCTCAAATTTCTGCTCAATATAATCTTTGGTGTTGATGGGGATACCCTCACTTTCGGCCTTGCGCTTGGAAAGCTTGCCTCCACTTGGGGACATAATCAGCGGCAAATGCGCCATCTTTGGTGGTTCCCAACCAAAATATTCATACATCAAAATATGCTTCGGAGCACTGCTGAGCCACTCTTCCCCTCTAATCACATGCGTAATCTCCATCAAATGATCGTCCACCACATTCGCCAGATGGTAGGTTGGCATGCCGTCAGATTTGAGCAATACCTGATCATCCAACCCTTTACTCTCAAAAGAAACAAAGCCTCTTATTTCATCCTCAAACCGGATGGTTTCGCGCCGCGGCACTTTTAGCCGAATCACATATTCTTCCCCTTCTTCCAGACGGCGCTCCACTTCTTCTTGCGGCAGTGTCAAACTGTTTTTCATCGACATGCGGGTAATAGCATCATACTTTGGAGAAGGATTGCCTGATTTTTTCAGGCGTTCACGCATTTTATCAAGCTCATCGGTGGTGTCAAAAGCATAATATGCATGTCCCTGTTCAACAAGCTGCTCAGCATACTGCTCATACATATCTTTGCGTTCGCTCTGGCGATAGGGCCCAAATCCGCCCGGCTTGCCCGGACCTTCATCAAAATTCATACCTGCCCAAACCAGTGAGTTGACAATATCTTCCTCGGCCTCCTCTACGTATCGGGACTGATCGGTATCTTCAATCCGGAGTACAAAAACTCCTCCCGGATGACCTTTGGCAAACAGATAATTATAAAGTGCGGTTCTAAGTCCACCGATGTGGAGTAAACCTGTGGGTGATGGGGCAAAACGTACGCGAACTGTGCCTTCCATAAAACTGGCTAATTGATTTAATAATATTCTAGTTTCAGAGCCCTCAAAAATAAGGCTTCTTTCGGAGGATGGCTAATGTTTATTGGTTAGGAATTATGAGTATAAAGTAGAAAGTATTAAGTAGTAAGTGTTACAATTCTAATTGCAAATAAATTGTTTGCCTCAAAAAATATTACTTTGAGTACATCATTAATTTTAAAAAATTTCAGCTTTAGACTTACTACTTAATACTTTCTACTAAATGAAATTAGCCCTTTTAACACCACAGTTTGCTCCAAACCTGTATGATTTGTCCATCATGCTGCAAGCAGATAAGGTTGTACTGGAAGATGTAGAACAGTGGTCGCGCAAAAGCCAAGTACACAGAGCTCAAATACGCACGCCGGAGGGAACCCAATGGATTAACATTCCTATTCTTACAGAAGACCGAAAAAAAGCAGTGAAAGATGTTCGCATTGACCACAGCGAAGACTGGATAAATCCGCTGTTGCGCACCATTGAGTATAATTACCGCAATAGCATTTATTACGATTTTTATGAGCCCGAAATTAAAGCGGATTTTGAATCAGCCGGCAACTATGAATACTTAATGCCTTTTGTACTGTATGTCCAAAAAAGACTGTTGCAGTTTATGGATATTCATATCGATTATGAACTTGCCAGCGATTTGAAAAACTATGATTCCAATCCGGATCTGTTTGCTCAAAACCTTGGAGCAGATACCCTGCTTCAGGAACATGACAGCAGACATTATTTGCGTCAGGCTGAAATGAAAAGTGAGCCCAACTTTAAACACCCTGCTTATCATCAGCACTTCGATGGCTTTGAACCCTGGTGCAGTATCCTGGATATTCTTTTTCAATTTGGACCGGAGAGCTTTAAAATCACCGACCAGTTAAAAGGTTGAATGTTGCATGTTAAAAGTTAAGTTAAAACAACTTATAACCCACAACCTTTAACCTGCAACTAAATGGACTGCCAAAAGCATTTATTCTCCCTTCCCAAAGATCACCACTATCTAAACTGTGCCTACATGTCGCCGTTGCTCAAAACCGTTTCTGAAGCAGGTATCCGGGGAATCCATCAAAAGCAACAACCCTGGCACATTACCCAAACTGATTTCTTTAGCCATACAACCAGGCTTAGAGAACTATTTGCACGGTTGGTTAATGCAGAAAAAGCTAATCAAGTAGCTATTTTGCCTGCTACATCTTATGGCATTTCTACCATTGCCAAGAACCTTCCTAAAAATTCGAATAAAGAAATTTTAGTAGTTGGTGAACAATACCCCAGCAATATTTATCCCTGGCGCCGATGGTGTGAGCAGTCTGGAGGAAGCATAAAAACGGTAGAAGCACCTCAGAAATTTGAAGGAAGATCACAAAAGTGGAATGAGCAAATTTTGGATGCCATCACTGATAATACCCTCATGGTAACACTGGGAAATATTCACTGGACTGATGGTACCCTATTTGATCTACAGACTATAGGTAAACGGGCACGTGAAGCAGGTGCCTACTTTGTGATTGACGGGACACAATCTGTGGGAGCACTCCCAATTAATGTACAGGAGTTACAGATTGATGCGCTCATCTGCTCCGGCTATAAATGGCTGATGGGCCCTTATTCTATCGCAATGGGTTATTTTGGCGAACGGTTTCTGGATGGCATCCCCCTGGAGGAAGGATGGATTGAACGCAAAGACAGTGAGGATTTTGCAGCTTTGGTCAATTATGTTGATGAATACAAGGATGGAGCCATTCGTTACGATGTGGGAGAAAGCAGTAATTTTATCCTGGTACCCATGATGATTAAGGCTTTGGAACAGATCCTGAAATGGAACCCGGAACATATTCAGAACTACTGCAAAACGCTAACCAGTAGCCTTGTAGAAGAACTTCCCTCCCGAGGATATAAAATTGAAGATCCCGACTGGCGAACCCACCACCTCTTTGGCATTTATCTGCCTGACCATATTCAACCCAAAGAGTTGCAGGAGAAACTGAGCAAAGAAAATATTCACGTATCGGTAAGAGGTTCGGCCATACGTATTTCACCAAATGTATATAACAACAAAAAAGATATTAAAGCCCTTCAAAACGTATTAATAAGCTATTCATAAGCAGTGAAGTTTGAATTTCATATTCATTCTGCTATTATCTGGTGAACTAAACCTCGTGATATGGAACCATCTTCAGAAAAAGACAATCAGAGTAAGAATTATTGGATCGTGTTTACCCTGGGCATTATTTATGTCTTGCTGCTTGGGCTCTTCACCTACCTTTTTAATAATCCCATTACTTAGGCGATGCACTGGATAGACTGGCTGGTCCTCACACTTTTCTTAACCTACACTATTTGGGATGGCACCCGGAAAGGAAAAGAGTCTACCAATATTGAAGGGTTCTTTTTGGCCAACCGGTCAATGCCATGGTGGGCTATGGGATTATCTGTAATGGCAACCCAAGCCTCTGCTATCACTTTTATTGGCACTACCGGACAAGCCTACGTAGAAGACATGCGTTTTGTTCAGACTTATCTTGGCATCCCTTTTGCCATGATTATTATCTGCATGACATTGGTTCCTTTCTTTCACAAGATGAAAAATTTTAGCGCCTATGAAGTTCTGGAAGAGCGTTTTGGTCTGAGCACCCGTCTGTTTACAAGCCTTTTGTTTTTATTCTCCAGAGGCCTTGCTTTAGGTACCGTTATTGCTGCACCCTCCTACGTTTTGGCTTTACTGCTTGGTTTTCCCCTCACCCCTACCATTCTCATTATTGGTATAACAGCAACACTCTATACCATGGTAGGCGGTATAACCGGGGTGATCCGTACTGACGTCAAGCAAATGGCGGTAATGATATTCGGACTTGTCTTTTGCTTTGTGTGGATCGGATATCAGCTTCCAGAAGATGTCAGTTTCTCCGACTCCCTTTACCTGGCAGGCACCCTCGGCAAGCTTCAGGCAATAGACTTAAACTTTGACCTTAGCGAAAAGTACAATGTTTGGAGTGGTGTTATTGCCGCCATCTTTTTGATGTTATCCTATTTTGGCACCGATCAAACACAGGTGCAGCGATATCTGACTGCCAAATCCCTCAAAGATGCACGCAAGTCGCTATTGCTGACTGCTTACGCTAAAATTCCAATGCAGTTTTTTATCCTGCTGCTGGGCGTAATGCTGTACGTATTTTATATCTTTGGTCCGGCCCCAACTACTTTCCGGTCTGTTGAACCCTCGGCTCAAGATCGGCAGGAGATAGTTGCCGGAGAGATGCTTGAGCAGGAGTTTAATGCCGCCTATCTTGAACGCAAACAAACAGCTAAGAAACTCCTTGACAACAGGACAACACAAAATGCCCGGGCTTTTAAAGAAGCAGATCAGTATTTAAACGAAGTTCGCCAGTCGGAACTGGAGCGGCAGGAACGCATCACAGAATCCAGCCTGAATGATACCAATTATATCCTACCCTTCTTCATTTTAAATGAAATTCCCATTGGTATAATAGGACTGATTGTGGCCGGTATCTTTGCTGCCGCCCTGTCCAGTATAGACAGTGAACTCAATGCCCTTTCCACTGTATCTATTGTAGATTGGTATAAGCGACTGGATTCCAAAGATCGCGGTGAAGCGTGGTATTTAAAATCGTCAAGATTGGCCACCGTTCTATGGGGATTGCTTGCTACCCTGGCAGCACTGGCTCTTGGGGAAACACGGTCCATTATTGAGCTGGTCAACAAAATTGGCAGCTATTTTTATGGCTCTATTCTGGGAATATTTATTCTGCTTCTTTGGGTTAAACGAGCCAATGGTTTTGGTGCTTTTACCGGTTTAATATGTGGGATGAGTACGGTATTTATTTTTGACAGGCTGTTTGATAACCCGGCGACCGGAACCTATCAATTCATTATGCCGTGGAATACTATTCCCGAAGGATTTGAAAAAACGATAGAATATCTCTGGCTCAACCCAATTGGAACAGCTGTAGTAGTTGGAGTAGGCCTGCTGCTTAGTATTGTTTGGGAAAAGTTGAAGGTAATGGTGAATAACGAGTGAATGCAATCCTCACTCGTTACTCATCGACATTAATCCTTGAGTTCAACATCATCACCGAATTTCGATCCTGTCGGTGGACGATAAGACTGAAAGGGAATTTTTAACAGGTTACCAAGCCTGTCGTTTTCTTCCGGATCCATGTGAGTATCAATACCATAGGTGAGTTCTTTCATATCTTCAACTTCTGCAAAGGTACCAAACAATCGATCCCAGACTGCAAAAATATTCCCGTAGTTGGTATCGGTAAGAGGCTGAGTATAATGATGGTGCACTTTATGCATTAATGGCGTAATAAACACATATGATAAAGCGCGATCTACTTTCTTCGGCATATTGATATTGGCATGGGTCATGTGAGCAAAAAGCGCAGAAATACTTTGGTATAAGAATATAATCCAGATTGGAGCACCTACCATAATCACACCAATAATGGTAAATACCATTCTAAAAACGGCTTCTCCGGGATGATGGCGAAGACCGGTTGTAACATCAACGGTGGTATCACTGTGGTGCACCAGGTGGAATTTCCATAAAAACTTAACCTTGTGCTCTATCCAGTGAATGAGATAAGCACCGAAGAAGTCAAGGAGCATCACTCCAACAATGGCTTGCATCCAAACTGGCATTTCAACCCATTGCAAAACGCCAAACTCGTTTGCGGTTACATAATCAGAAGACCAAACCAGCAGGCCTGCAAAACCAAGTCCTATTAGTAAGAAGAAGCCATTGAGTACCAGGTTGATGGCAGCATGGCGAACTTTCTTATATCCAAACTGAAATAATGGAAACACACCTTCAAGAATCCAGAAAACCAAAATACCGCCAATCAGAAGTCCGGCTCGAAAGGTAGTGGGCAAGTCACTAAAAAAATCAATCAGAGATTCCATAGAATGGCCTGTTTTTGACGTTTAACTATCTTAAATATAGCTATGCCATAGAAAAAATCGAAACCTGTCTGGTGGTAAGTAAAGAGTAATGAGTATTGAGCTAAACTGCTCTTTACACTCATTACTCAAGACTCAAAACTATTTTCTACTTCATCTCAACCTTATCAAAAGTCTTAAAGGGACTCAGTTGAACTGATTCCATCATTTCAACATAAGCGGGCCAGTCTTCGGCAAAGAAATCATTGATCATACCAATAGCTTCATTTGATTTTTCCCGAGCCAACCCGATCAAGGTCTTTTCTGTTTCGGCAGGAGCTCCAAGTGAAGAACCTATATGCCGGTATGGACTATAAAGGTAAGAGGTAACAGATCTTTCCGGACTGTCGGTAATACCCTGCCGGTCATCTTCTTTGCCAAATACATGGTCCATAAGTTTCTGTACCGAGTCTTTTACCGCCTTAGTCTGATCTTTCATTTTTGACAGCTGTTCTTCTTCGATATCATTTTTGTTGGCCTTAAGCATTGCTTCAGCAGCCTCAATCATATCCATTGCTTCAGCAGCTTTCATTCATCTGATTTGATTTGATCGT
>JAXHMB010000001.1:0-569920 GCA_034521755.1 Balneolaceae bacterium | reverse complement strand
ACCAAACTTTTATATACTAAATCAATTGTACAGTTTAGAAATGAAGAGTATCGGTGCAAGCATGAGCTCGTTGAGCCAGGTAACGGAAGAGATCCCGACTATGCTCAAGCTTATTATAGAAAAGGGATTGTAATCAAGAAGCAGGAGAATAGCTCAATTGATGATTTTCTTGCAATGATTGATAAAGACTCTGAAGTCAGAAATAAAATCAACAATTCTGATGTTGTCTCCAGAGCTAAAGAATCAGCTGCAAAAGAACTGATTTTCCGTGGTTCTAAAGAAACAGAGAGTAAAAATTATGCTAGGGCCATTGAGCTGCTCAATATAAGGCATTAAACTACGATAGCGGAAGTGCTAATGCCCATTATAGACTGGCAGAAGCTTACAATAAACGTGTAATGCCTGATCAGCAATTCGACATGCCAGACAAGCGCTTAACTTAGAAAATGGCGGAAGAACAGATAAAGCCAAAACTTACTTCGAGCTTGCTTCTGCTCTTAAGCTTCAAGGCAACACTGAAGATGCATGTGGTGCATATAAAAATGCTGCTTATGAGAAAATTAAATCTCCTTTCAGAGCACCCAAATGGAATATGAGCTTAAGTGCGAAAGTACTACTAACTAGTTTTTATTCACCTTGAATTTCAAGCTGGATCTGGAGGCTTGTTGCTGAAATCCTGCATCCTTAAGCATTTGCCTTTATTTTGTGACGAATGGTGGTGTGATGGTTGTTCTTGTTCATGTCGTCATTATCTGGAGCTGCTGTGTGGTCCATTGGGACCCTCTCAATGGATGCTGTCCATGTGGTCCGCACCAGGATGTTCATGATCAGCTTGATGCCGTTTATCTGCTTCTGGACAAAATTCTTAAAGCATGATCCTTGTCATCCCAATTGGTATGATAGAGATCGATTTGTTCTTTCTGCGGGACATGGTTCCATGTTGCTTTACAGCTTATTGCATCTACGGTTATGAGGTATCGCTGAAAGAGCTTAAAAACTTCACAGTGGCAGTATAGCCAGGTCACCGGAGTATGGTATGACTCCAGGGGTGGAAACAACTACCGGTCCATTGGGTCAAGGTTTTGCAACAGGTGTAGGTATGGCTATGGCTGAAGCTCATCTTGCTGAAAAATTTAATACTACAAATCACAGAGTTACTGATCACTTTACGTATGGTATTGTAAGTGACGGGGATTTAATGGAAGGCATCTCGCATGAAGCTGCTTCTTTGGCCGGGTCATCTTAAGCTGGGTAAAGTTATTTCCTTACAATGCCAATGAAATTCTATAGATGGAAGCACAGTAGCTTACACAGAAGATGCCCAGAAGAGATTTGAAAGTTATAACTGGCATGTCCAAAACATAGACGGACACGATAGGGCAGGAGTTGAGCAAGCAATAACTGAAGCACAAAAAGTAGGCGACCAGCCCTCAATTATAATTTGCCAAACGCATATCGGTTTTGGAAGTCCGAATAAACAGGATAGCGCTTCCTCTCATGGCTCACCACTGGGTGAAGAAGAAATAAAGCTCACCAAAGAAAATTTAGGCTGGGATACCGATGCAAAGTTTTTTCTGACAATGTCCTTTCTCATTTCAGAAAAGCTTCAAGAAGTTGGGAAAGAGAACTATTATGAAGATGGAAGACTAAGGTAGAAGATTTTGGAGCAAGTTCACCGGAACAGGCCAAACAGTTTAATGAACAATTAAACAGGCTGCTTCCAAAGAATTTTAAAGAGATACTTCCTAACTTTGAAGCAGATGCAAAAGGCATGGCTACACGTGCAGCATTGGGAAAGTAATTAATGCTATAGCCGGTGATATTCCTGCCATGGTTGGGGGCTCAGCTGACCTAACCGGCAGTAACAAAACCTGGATTAATGATGCTGAAATACTGGATGAAACCAACTACTCCGGCCGTAACATTCACTATGGGGTAAGAGAACATGCTATGGGTGCGGCCATGAATGGTATGGCGCTGCATGGGGTGCCTTCCCTTCGGCGGTACATTTTTGATCTTCTCTGACTATTGTCGCCCGGCTATTCGTATTGCAGCACTGTCTCATATTCCATCTATTTTTGTGTTTACGCATGATAGCATCGGGCTTGGAGAAGATGGTCCCACACATCAACCCATCGAACGTCTGTCATCATTGAGAGCAATGCCAAATGTGCAAATTTTGCGTCCCGCTGATGCCAACGAAGTAGCATGGGCCTGGAAAGCTGCTCTAGAAAAAACTGACGGACCTTCTCTTATAGTACTCTTCGTCAAAGTTTGCCAACTCTCGACCGATCAACGTTGGAGCTACTTTCAGGGTTAGAGAAGGGAGCCTACATACTATCTGATTCCGAAAGCGATTCACCCCGATGCCATTTTAATGGCCAGTGGATCAGAAGTTCAGCTGGTTGTAGATGCTCAGCAGAAATTAAAAGCAGATGGCGTTGATGCAAGAGTGATCGAGTCTGCCTTGTTGGGAGTTATTTGAGAAACAAGATGCGGAATACAAAGAGCAGGTATTGCCTGACTCAGTACGTGCAATCTCTGTAGAGGCAGGAGCTACACTAGGCTGGGAGCGCTACACAGGTAGCAAGGGTAAGGTCATCAGCTTGGTCGTTATGGTGCCCTGGCGCCCTATCAGAGCTTATGATTTGGACATTTTGGCCTCACAACAAAGCGTGTAGTTGAAGAGACTAAAAAACTATTAAGTTTAATTTTTATTAGACTCTACGCAGGTAAAGGTGATGTCATCAGCAGGCTTCTCGTTGCCAATAAATCCCTCTAAAGAAGACTGCACTTTTTTGATGATGGTTAGCATGTAAAGAACCATATCGCTCATAATTGCATCCAGGCGTTCTTCGCCATATTCTTCACCATAGTCGTTCCTGGCTTCGGTTAAACCATCGGTATAAAATCATAGCTGTCACCGGGCTTAAAGTGGAATTTTTTCTCTTGAAGATGAGTTTGAGTTTGAAGAAGAAGTCATTCCGAGTGCATATCCGTCAGACCGCAAATCAAAAGTAGCATCGCGCTCATTACTAAAAAAGATATCGGGGCGTTATGCCCGGCACGAGCAAATATGAAGTTCTCTTCATTGTGGATAAAAAGCGGCGCGGCCGTTACAAAAGTTTTATCTTTAATATCTGATTTCACATCGTTATTAGTTCCAGAAAAAGCTGTTTAGGAGTTGGGCCATTTTTTCAATGATTAGATGAACCAGTGCCTGCCGTCGCGCAGTGTCAAAGTGCGGCGGATAGGCCTTTCCCTGATACATCCGCAATTTCTATGTTGGTGCCTTTGTCGGTTTCAAGATCATGTCTACATAATCACCGCCAACTTCTTTAGCGGTATTAGCAAAGGATGATATTTCTTAATCCATCTTTCTGGTATTCGGTAGCAGGTAGCAGGCTGAGCTGGATTTCTCGTGCTAAATCTATTTCACGCTTCACATCCGTTTTCTCCAATAATTCAATCAGAAGCAATACGTTGATGTTCCGAAGCCAACGGCATTAGCAAAGGGTAGAATATTTAGCCCGGAAAGGCCTACTAAGTCAGCAGGTAGTAGCCTAAAAAGCTCAGGATCAAACCAAAGACTAATCTTCGAACAGGGTTCAGCCGCTTCTTACATGAGTGATAGAAAAGATAAAACTTTTTGCAGTCCATCGCCTCGTTCACGGTTCTACTCAGACCCTACAACTTCCAGATATAATTCTTTCAACGATAGGTGTCTTCTCCTAACTCTTTACCGGCATCCTGTTGGTTTGCGGAAACGTATTCCTTATAAAAACTCTTGGTATTTTGTAAAGCGGATTGTGCTTCGTTTTTTAATCCCATATAAATATGTTGAATTAATTTTATTTGCATGTCTTTATTCGAAAAAGACCGGGTAAAAAAGTTTTACCTTTCTGAACTGGTTTGAGAATCAAAATAAGAACACTTCTCTAAACAAAATAAAAATAAATGTCTAAAAGTCTTTTGTTTCTTCTGGATGGCATGGCTTTGGCTTACCGTTCGCACTTTGCCTTTATCAACAGTAATCTTCGAAATTCTGAAGGTCTGCCACCGGGCCTATCATGGGATTTGCCAATACGCTGGAAAAGATGCTGGAGGAAGAACAACCTACACATATTGCTGTAGCATGGGATACGCATGTTCCTACCTTCCGGCATAAGATCGATGAAGAGAGTAATAAAGCGAACCGTCCACCGCAGCCCGAAGAACTTAAAGTAGGCATTCCGCTGATTAAAGAGAAATGCTGGAAGGCTATGGAATCAAAAATATTGAGAAGGATGGTTTTGAAGCAGATGACGTGATAGGGACAATTGCCAGCCGTGCGAATGCTGATGATGTGGATGTTTTTATGGTGACGCCGGACAAAGATTCTATGCAGCTTGTGCATGATCATATCAAAATGTATAAGCCCGATAACAAAGAGGGTGGATTTAATATTATGGACCGTGAAGGAGTAAAAGAATACTTTGGTGTGTACCCCGAGGACGTCATTGATGTGCTGGCCATTTTGGGCGATATACGTCCGACAGTATACCTCGGCGTAAAGGGCATTGGGTAAAAAGGGGGCACCCGAGCTGATCAATAAATATGGAAGTTTGGAAAAGGCTATCGAAGATGCACCTAGATATGAGCTCTAAGCGTCACCGTCGAAGGATTACCAAGAATATGCCGAAGAAGCACTTCATGCCAAAGCAGACGGCCTTAGACCATCGAAGAAGACGACAATCCCTGATATTGAAGACTGGGAAGAATTAGGGTGGAGTGGCCCGGATAAAGAAAAACTGGGCGCACTTTTCGAACGCATGGGGTATTTCAATCTTACTGACCAGGGCGACATCTTAACGAAGAGGTTACTCACAGTTCGCCATCGTCATCATCCGCCGTATCGAAGTAGTGAAGATGGTCAGGGTGATTCATCGAGCGGTCCAAAGCCTGCTGAAAGCAGAAGAAAGTGAATTTGATACCCTTAGAACAACACCGTCAGCTATGGAGTCCGTAAATGGTCTTGAAAATCGTTAAAGAATCTTGTTAGCAATAAGCTGAAAGGTGACAGAGACCCTTTCTTTTGATACCGAGACTGATGGGGTGAACACCACCGCAATCGAAACCTAGTGGGAAATCGGCTGGTGCCACAGCGGGCATCTGCTTAATTATGTACCGCTTAATGTTAAAAATGGCATTCACGAATCGGAAGCGATTGCTGTCTTACAGCCGCTTTTTGAAACCGGTGCTCTGAAAATAGCTCACAATTACAAGTTTGACTATATGATGTTAAACAGGGCAGGCCTGGAAATCAGCGGCACCGTATTTGATACCATGGTTGCGGGCTACCTGATAGATGCCAACCAAAAACTCAAGATGGATACACTCTCCAAGAAGTATCTGAACTATGAACCTATTTCCATTGAAAAGCTCGATCGGCTCCGGTCGAAAGCAAAAAACTATGGATCGAATTCCGCTGCAAGGGGTAGATTACCGCCTATGCCTGTGCAGGAAGATGCGGATATTACACTGCGTTTGTATGAGGGCACTTGAAAAAATATGTACTCGAAGAAGATGAGCTTACGGATACTGCAGACCATCTGGAATTTTCCACTCATTACAGTGCTGGCTGAGATGAGATGCATCGGTATGCTGCTGGACAAAGGAAAATGCTGGATGAATTCGCGCAGACTCTTGACCGAATGATATTTTGGAACTGGAGCAAAAAATTTATGATAAAGCCGGAACCTGAATTCAATATAAATTCGCCGCAACGATCAGGCGAAATCTTGTTTGACAAGATGGGACTACCGGCCGGTAAGAACACCGGACCAGACGGTCGAGTATCGGACAGCAGAATCGGTGTTGACAAAATTAGCTAACGATTATGAGATGCCGGTGTCTGATTCTTCAATATCGGGCATTAAGCAAGTTAAAATCAACTTATGTAGATGCGCTTCCAAAAACTGATTAACCCGGAAACAGGAGAAGTGCATACCGATTCTATAACCAAAGCATAGCAGCCACCGGACGACTTTCTTCTTCCAATCCCAACCTGCAGATATGTTCCGATTCGGACCAGAAGAGGGCGTGAGATCCGTAAAGCTTTTATTACAGAAGGAAGGCGAAACTGCTTTCGGCTGACTATTCCCCAGGTTGAATTGCGGGTGATTGCTTCTATTTGCTGAGGATGAAAATATGTCTGAAGCTTTTCATAATGATGAAGATATCCACTCCAGAACGGCCAAAGAAATTTATGATCTGGATTCGCTGGACGATGTAACGGCCCATCGACCGCCGAAAAGCCAGAAGGAAGTCAACTTTGGTATACCCTATGGCGTAAGTGCCTACAGGGCTGGCTTCTACGGCTGGGTATCAGCAATGGGGGAAGCGGAAGGACGTAGATTGACCCAGTATTTTGAGCGCTTTCCGGGCATTCTCGGAATACATCAAATGAGACCAAGCAGTTTGCCAAAGAGTACGGCTATGTGAAAGCGCTGATGGGCCGCAGGCGATATATCCCGGAGATAAATTCCGGCAACTGGAACGTGCGTTCCTTTGCAGAACGGACGGCCATCAAATATGCCCATACAGGGTACGGCTAGCCGATATCATTAAACAGGCTATGATAGATATACAAGCAGTACCTAGAAGACGTGATCTGCAGACCAAGATGCTGCTGCAGGTGCATGATGAACTCATCTTTGAGATTCCGGAAGCTGAACAGGATACTGTACCCTCAAAGCTCAAAGAGCTTATGGAAACGGCTTTTGAATTATCCGTACCCCGTAGAAGCTGGATATGGGCTTGGCTGACCACTGGCTGGAAGCGCATTGATAGAGTGGTTCTTGAAGCCGTTAGATTTGATCCATGTATTAAATAATTAATCCTGAATCGAAAAATTGGACAAATTTTGATAAAAATTTCAGCATCTCTACACCCCAATTAAAGTAATAACTTCATTTTCTGTAATCTTTTTATAATAAATATTCCTTTCTTTGATCTTTTCATAGTTCCTGGTTAATATCATCAATTGCGGAACTGCAGGGCGGGAAATTTTTCTCTCCCAAATATAGTGTTGAATTGTGATGTTGCTCCAATTTCTTCCTATCGATATTTCATTAAAGTCGCCAAATTTATTTAAATATTCAGTGCCTGCTTTACATTGTAGTCTTTTGAAACCCCCACTTTATTAGCTTATGATCTCTCGATCTACCTCTACTTCGCAAAGTATCATTTATATTCTTAATTAGCTCTGGTAATTTTTTAGCATTTGCACCGGGACAAGTCGAACAACCTATATAAATGGAAAGAATTTCTTTTTCATACTGTTGATGTTTGGTGTCATTTTTCTTCTTGTTTTCTTAGGAAAAGAAACTTAGATCTAAAGATCTTGCCAAAGAAACTAATTAATACGGCACTATATATAATGAAAGCTAGTTTTTTATCTTTCATATAAGAAATAGCTTAGTCCGCTGGTGTACATTTTTGTGATTATTAACAGCAACAAGGAGATATTTTCATTATTGTCTTTTATGATGTCAATTACGATTTACTAATTTTAAGCTACCTGTTGAATTATTGATTAGAACATTCTTGGGTAAGGTTTTTCCATTAAAATATTTTCTAATAGCATTTATTGATACTTCTTGAAGATTTCTAACTGTCGGATTAATCTGAAATAGTGAATAATTATCATTTATCATAGTAAAAGATCTTACACTGCTATAGGTAGAACTCTTTTCATCATCTACACCTAAAGATGGGATCGGTTTTTCAATTTCTTTATAGAAAACTTCGTAGTTTTTTATAGCTGAAGACCATTTGTACGTGCCTTCTGTATCATACCCGTTTAAATATCCAAAGTTTGAATTTATACTAGTTACTACCCCTGTGTTCTCAGCACATTCAATGATTTAGATAGAATACTTTGAAATGAGCCATTTTAAAGAAGATTCATATGAGAATTCTGCCAAAAGACTTAATCGAGTATCCCCTCATCAAGCTGTATTTATGAATAGGTAAGCCAGATATGAAATTCTCTTTATCCAGTTCTTTATTCCCGCTAGCAGTAGAATCATTGAAATTAAGTTTGAAATTATCATTATTTATGACATTGCCAGCCACAAAAATATTGTTGCCAAGGATGCAAATATCATTTTCAAAAGATAATTTGTGGATAATTGACCTTTCATATTTAAATTTCCCAGATTTAAATTTATAAATATCGATCTCGTTTTTGTCTAAAACCGACATATATTACCCGGAAATATCGAAATCAATTACTTCGGAAATCACGGGCCCCTGCCTTCTTTTCCCAATTTTGTAAGAAAAATTACCCGTTTTATCAAATACATATAGTTCTGTTTTATTTAAACCGATAAAATAACTATTACCCTTCTTTTTATCTATTTTTATTGCATCAAAAATTGCAGGAATTAAAAAATTTTTCCTGATGTTTTATTTTTGACACCAAGTTCAAAGAGTCAAAATTGTAGTTTGTTTTTTTTACACTATTTGGCAGTGCGAACTTTATTTAAACTATTAGTAATTTTAGGTAGTTTATCTTCTATGAGTAAATTAACTATACGCCCATTTTCTTTTGTGGTGCAAGAAGTGCTGAGAAAAAGAACTAAACATGCAATTGGGTATAGCTTTTTCATGAATTATCTCTGTTTTAAAACTTTATCTTGTTTCTTGTTCCCTTAATTACTCTTTTTTGTGGAAAGCAAGCACTATTTGCACAGCTTACATTAAAATATCCATAACTATTAGTACAGCTTAAATCAACATCCTGATATTCACAAATGCTATTGCAAATGAGTTGTCCAAACGCTACTTCGTAACGAATTTTGATTTCCACAAACATTCTCTGCACATATAGGGAATGCTTGAGCTTTAGCAGGGTTTTTCTGTCCGCTTATGAACCTTATGGCTAAACCCAAAAAAATTAGTGCACTTATTTTTAATAGAAACTTTATTTTTCATAAGAATTCTCCTTTATTTTAAATTTAATGAATCAATAACTGGACATGTAAAAGTTCATTAGTATAATTTGTTTTTTTTTTGCAAAAGCAAGTTAAAATATGAAGCCAATTGGAGGAGCTGGTAAACTTGCTACATTTTCATAGACACCCAGTAACCCATAGATAGTCAGCTGCAAATTATGACCAATAACAATTGCGGGTGATTGCTTCTATTGCTGAGGATGAAAATATGTCTGAAGCTTTTCATAATGATGAAGATATCCACTCCAGAACGGCCAAAGAAATTTATGATCTGGATTCGCTGGACGATGTCAACTCCCGATCATCGCCGTAAGGCAAAGGAAGTAAATTTTGGTATTCCCTATGGCGTGAGTGCCTATGGACTGGCTTAACGACTGGGTATCAGCAATGAGGAAGGTAAAGGAAATGATTGACCAGTATTTTCGAGCGCTTCCGGGCATTCTCAAATACATCAACAAGACCAAACAGTTTGCCAAAGAATACGGCTATGTGAAAACACTGATGGGGCGTAGGCGTTATATCCCGGAGATTAATTCAGGGAATTGGAACGTGCGTTCCTTTGCCGAGCGGACAGCGATCAATATGCCCATACAGGGTACGGCAGCCGATATCATCAAGCTGGCTATGATCAGATATTACAAGAGTATCTTGAAAAACATAATCTGCAGACCGAATGCTGCTGCAGGTGCATGATGAACTCATCTTTGAGGTTCCGGAAGCTGAACAGGATACTGTACCCTCAAAGCTCAAAGAGCTTATGGAAACGGCTTTTGAATTATCCGTACCCTGTAGAAGCTGGATATGGGCCTGGCTGACCACTGGCTGGAAGCACATTGAAGTAGTAAAAACGGTATTTAGTGAATTGCATATAGATTTTAATATATATATTAAAAAGCGTAGTAATAAACACGTATTTATATAAAATTTTGTAACACTACCATTCTTCTTGGCTCTATTTGTCAACAGTCAAGGGTAACTAATGAGATAAGCTATGCATGGAGAAAAAAACTCATTCAAGGTAAACGCCAATCAATCAATGGTTATGCAGAGGCCTTATTAAAGCTAAGCAAACGAGAGGGGGAGGTGTTAGTGCTAGTTGCTGAAGGGAAGGCCAATAAGGAGACTGCTGCCTGAATCTGTATTTGGCGTCAGGATGCAGAATACCACCCAAATCCAATGTATCAATTCTACTAACATATCTTATAGGCTCCGGGATCGCGTGCTTCCGATCTGAAAAAAATTCTTTTCTGATTAGCAAACCCACAACTACCACGGCACAACCAGCTAAAATATATGTAGGCAAGTTTGCTTTATCCATGTTATTTCTACCCTGATTTAAAAATTTATTACAGGTTTTTCGTACTTCATCAGGTATGTATTTATTGGATCGCCCCCCTTTAATTCTTGATGGTGTAGGTATAATGCTCATCTATGAAAATTTCTTCTGGGTAGTTATGCATGGCAAAACTACTTGAAAGTCAGCGACCGTCTTCAATAGCATAAATATCTAAATATTTATATCCCTTGTTACCATTATGATGGCGAATCGAATACAGAAAGTTGTCATCTACAGCAATATCTTTTGAGGCATATTGGGCATCATCAGTATAGCGCCACATACCGCCCCCACCTGAGACACCCTCAGGCTTACGGTCAGTTCGCTTTTCGCTTCACAGGGCATCAATAACTGCCCTTGAAAATACTAGCTCAACCTCCTCACTCGAGAGATCATACCGCCGAATCAACGGTTCAGAAGATCCCCCGAAATAGAGTGATTGATTATGTACTGTTATACTACCGCCGTAGGCTAATATGTTCATATCGTTCGACTGGTCTTGGAACTTGCGACGAACCACGCTTGTGCCTTCTGTACGCTCCACTTCATAAAACAGGTACTCTAAGCCCGGCATTACTTCATAGAAATAGGTCCGATCATCCGTCATAGCCATATCACGTACCTGATATCCACCATTCAAAAATTCATACATGAAAATTTCCGTTTAAAATCATATAGTACCGTTTTCTTGGCATTCCCAGTTCATACGTCGCTATCCACTTCTTCGCTGGCCTCAAGTCTTGCAATGTTAAAATTGATAACCTCACCAGGCCCCTTGCCTTCGGGTAGGGTAAACGTAAGTTTCTCGCTTAAGTCCTGTTTGTCTATCTTTACTATTTGATCTCCAACTTTGGCAAAAATTGAAACCTTATTGAGTACCATTTCAGAAAAAGACAGCCCATTGAATGTTTTTGTTATATTTAAACTATCCACCGCTCTAAGAGTTGATACAGTTCGTTCGGTCACGGCTTGGGGTTTCTTCGCGGTGAAAATCTTATATTCCTCCATTTCTGTTCCCGAGCAGGAACAAAAGAATAAAGACACAAAATAACAGATATGCTTGAAAATCGCTTTTTCATATAAACAGGTTTAAATTTATGGTTTCACCTCAAAGTTTTAACCATGAAATGTTTTAAGCGTGAGTTGATTGAGGTATTTGATGAATGTCAGGTACAATTACAAAGAAAAAGCAGGTAGCTCATTGAGGTATTTCAGGATCTTTTGTACACATCACATATTCATCCGATCCTACTTTCTGCAGCAATCCACAATCAGAATCTGTTCCTGTACTACAATTACTCTCCAAACATTTATCACATTAATCATTCTCTCCTGGTTCTGTGCTACAGCCTCCAGATTGTGCCTGTACACTTACTGGTTGCATCAGGTACACGGCTCCTATGGCAATTACTAAGACAAGAATAAGGTTTAAGATATGATTTTTCATAATAGCTCCTTGATTTAATTATAATGACAATTGTATTTTAGAAAATATATATAGGTCAAATGCTGCTTTTTATAGAAAAAAATTGAAAATAGTGCTACCGTTTCCTCCCTTTATCTTTTGCCAACAATGGCTAAGTAAATATTGTGGCCAGTACATACTGGCAGAAAAGCCCTGAAATAATATGAAAGTTTACTTTTGATAGGCTTAGCTGCTGATTATATTGGTATGCATGAACTTGTTCTGTTTCTGATTTAGTAGTAATATTAGTTCTTGTGTCATGATTAGAGCATCGGATAACTGGGGCATCTCAAAAGAATGATATTGTACTGCTTTCTCAAATCATAAACATCGGTGAAAGATGGGGGTACATCAACATCTGCTTTCATACGAAGCATGCTTTGATAAAGTTTTCCATTATATACATGAAGGGCAGTTGCACTTATTTTGGGTACCGGTGGCTTTGTAGTAGGCCCTTCGGTAATGCTTTTCTTAGAAAACTGAATAATGCGGTTGGAGTTTTGATGTCAACCGATTCCCTCAAAGTCATGCTAAAAATATAACTTGCTTTTTGTGGAGCCATAAATCCATTATTATTTGGCAGTCTATACTTCCATATGAAGTCAGGGGATTTGTATTTGGTTTTCAGAACCTACTTTTTCCAAATTCCACGTATCATTTTTCCTTCCTTAAATATTGTAAATTTTGAAAAGGCTATCGGGAGCCTAAAACGACGACAACGAATGTTATTACGGGATTATACTTTGATTAGGTGTATATTTGATATCAAATGATGTTATATATACTCTGTTGTAGTAACAATTCCCTGAAAATACATGATACCCCTTTCCCAAATCAGGGCATAAGCAATTTCCCATTTTCTGATATAGCAAGACCCATGATCAGTGAAAATTCTCCGTCTGCGTCCTTTTCCGGCACTTGAAACTGTCTATGTATTCACCGTTAAAATTAAAGCGTTTGATACGCATATCCCCTAAATCACTAATATATAAGATTTTTGACTTTTTTACGGCCATTCCCCTATACAGAGAATTGCTGATATCAGAATGCAAAGCTTTTTTTTCGACCCCAAAAACCTTTTACCCAAGTGCGTTGGGTGGGTGCTTCTATTATTCAATTTGCACATTACACGTATATTTGTATTTTCTTGACTATAACAGCACAACAGCCTGCAATAAATAACAATAAATAAACAGAACAAATAAACAGTATGTATCTTCATCATGATATATAGTTTTATTGAAAATTCCCTGTAAAGCCGGATAAAAGCTTCACAGGGAAAGATTTTATTGTGAAACTAGATTAGGTTGGTTCTGGTTGTAACATTCCTGTGCATAAGTGTGTACCACCTTCACAATGTGTATATATACAAGGTTCATGGCTAGGAGGTTGGACAGTTCATCGCAAAAACTATCACATTCATTCGGTATTATTTGTCCATTATGCAGTAGGCAGGGTTAAAGCACCTATGGCTAATAAATGAGCCTCGTGAGAGCTTTAGTTTTTTCATAATCGTTCTCCCTGAATTTTAAATTAGATTAATTAATTTTATAATCACACTTTATATACAGTAAATTCAATCCTACTGTACACTTCTATAATTTGTTTTTTTTAACAAATGCAAGTTGTTGTTCTTTTTTTAGTTAAGTATAACGTATTGGTTTTGGGAAATTTATCCTACCATAATACCTGTAAAAAGTAATATAAAAGGTTACTTTCGGAGAACTTGCTCATAGCGATTGATTGTAATTATAGGCCTGCACCTTTTCGGTGTGGTACCCCAGCAGCAAGCTGCAGTTTGCCAGAGAGCATCTCCCAGGATCAAAAGGCATTTCAAAGGAAACATCACCGCTTTCCAAGTCATATACATCAATAAATGAAGCCGGTACTTCTGCGCTTTCTTTCGTGCGTAGCATACATCTGATAAAGCCTCCCATTATAAATGTTAAGACAGACTTACTTTCGAATTAGGAGCCTTTGTGTTAGGTGCTTGCTTTATACGTTTCTGAAAAGGAATGCGGTCTGGATTCATGATAGTTTTTAACCTGTTGCCCTCAAAGTCAAAATAAAAAATATAACTTGCTCTTTGTGGCGACATGATAAACCCTTTGTTATCAGGGTAATCACTAGATCGTCCATAGGTTGTAAAATGGGTATTGGACTTGCTTATTGATAAAGTGTCCGAGAACTTTTTAATAACCTTTCCGTTAGTATCATATACTCTAAAGAGGCTGTCAGATGCAAAACTATAAACAACTATTTTTTCACCGGCAATCATTCTCAGTAGGATAAAATTTTACATCAAATGAGGTAAGATATTCATGTTGTGGTAGTATTAAAGGACATAGCTCTCTTTCGTAAATCAAGGGCATAGAGAGTCTGTCCATATTTGGATAGTGCAAAGTACCATAATTTCAGTAAATTCTCCCGGACCGCGTCCCTTTCCGGCACCAAAATCTCTGTATACTCACCATTAAGAGTAAAACGCTTGATTTTCATGTCAGCGTCAGTCCGTAATATAGAGGTGTTTTTTGGATTTCCTCATGGTTACTCCACGGATTAAAGAATCGCTGATATCAGGATTCAGCTTCTTGCGGAACCTAAGAAATTAAAACCCACTTACGCTCGGCAGGTGCTTTTATTATTTGTTCTTGAGGGTCGCTCAGCTCGATACTCTCTTCGGGTGGAAAAAATGCTTAGGCTGGAAAGTATGATTATTACAACTAGAACAGAACTAAACAGCAGTATTTTTTTTTGATTCATGATGAATATTGTTTTAAAAATAAACCCTACAAAGCATAACAAAAAACTTTGCAGGGTTTACGTATCAATAGTTTATTCTGGTTCTTCTATGAGCTTACCGGTACAAAGATGGGTGCCTCCCTCACAATGTCCATAGATACAAGGCCCTGGAATATAAATAGTCACAAATTCCGTTGCAGTAACTTTCACAGTCATATACTGCTTGTCCACTTGTTGCGGCAGGCAGGGTAAAAGCACATACAGTTACCCGCTAAGGTTATTTTTGTTGGATATCCAGTGAAAATTTTCGAACTACGGATACCCTTCCCGACTCAACATGTAAAAGTTGTCCATCCCATCTTTTGACTTTATTACGGTTCGACAGGGTTTATAATTCTATTAAATTTCTTTAAAGAATAGTAACCTTTGAAGTTAAAGTTTTTATCAAATACTCTCTACTCCCCAGTTTCCATTTACCTTTATCTTCTCCACCTTGTTTTTTTGACATAATGAAATGAACGGTAGATCCATTTTCGAGATCAAATATACCGGCACTTGAGATACAGAATCTCACCTTTAAACTTACCTTCTTGGTTAGCTACTTCGGGATACATTGCCTTTTTCTTATTTGGATACATTAGCAGTTGCTGGATAAGGTTGCTTATACCCCTTTGATTACTTTTTTGGAAGATGCCCATCCTTGATTGGTTTTTTCGAATTTAAAAATTTTGGCATTCTATATATTTCAGTGCAAATACTTATATCATTCGAGCACATTATGTCAAAACTTCCTACCCCAATGAACCAACAGCTTTGGCAAAATCATTTTTATATTTTAATTCTTTAAATGAACCAAACTCTTGTAAAATTTCATTAAACTCGGTATCCCAGACATGAAAAAGAAAATCATTTGTACTTTTAGGACTTCCATCCTTGTATAAGATTAGGTTCTTTTTGTTGCTCAATTGTAATATCTGGCTAAAGTAAGCAACCTCTTGAGTGCCGTGTGGTAATGTAAAAGTGTCAATAACATTTCCGTTGATGTCAAATTTAGTAATTCGAAGTAGTATCCGATCGGCTATTAAAAGTTTATCATCAGCAGTGATATGAACCTCTTTAAATGATAAGAATTCTCCAGGACCCCTCCCTCTGCTTCCAATACTACGTAAGTACTGACCTTTTTATTAAATACTTTTATGGTCATGGTTCCTTGATCTGCAATATAAATATTGTCCCTGCTATCAACCGACACATCAAAAGGTCTACCCAAACTGTATTCTATTGGTTTAGAAGGATGATCTCCGATGATAGAATTATTTTTAAACTTAATCGACGTAATATTTTGTGTATTTGCCACTTTGGGTACTAATGGCACAAAAATATAAATCAAACTGTATGTTATAATTTTTGAAAGCGATTCTGTATTCATCATTTTTTGTAAATTGGTTTAATAGTAAAAATGTACAGAATCAGGCTAATCCTGACTCTGTACATCACAATTAAATTAGTTATTTGTTATTCTTGTTCGACTGCTTCTATTGTACATACGCCACCATACCGGATGACAAAGGCCACTTTCATAAGTGTAGCATGCGTTCCCGCCGGCTTGTGTTCCCATTAACACCCATTCATACTTCCACTTTAAGAATAGCGTAATACCAAGTCCAAGTTCTATTACTGGTAACAAGCTGCCAATTCCAACGTGTTGGCGTGTCTTTTTCCTGCCCATGAGGTCGCAAGAGCTCACGGCTGGTATTAATAACAGTTGTGGGAGGAAAAACCTTAAGCAAACCGGTGACAATCAAAAAAAGAGCAATACAAATGGAGAGAATATTCCAGAATTTCAGTTTGGGTGGTGTCAAATCCTTTTTCTTGTGATGACTTATGTATGCTTACGAAAGGGTTCACGATGCATTCACCGTGATTGATTTCTTGAATGAGTTATTATCCTTGTATCTATGTCTATGGATAAAGTCAAATAAATGGTTTTCGGTCAGGCTCCAGGGTTAAAAATAATAGTATCATAAATTTGAGTTGGTAAAGAGGGTGTTACTCGCAGGTAGATAGGTATTGTTTTACCGGCACTCATCCAGTGGTTCTAAGACCGAGATTTGAATGCTGGAAGGACGTGCCTATTGTAAGTTGAAGTTACATTCGTCCTTTATTTCCATTTGCCCAATCCCATCCTTATCAATCGATTATTGCTAATCGGTCTAAATCAACTATTTACTTGCTACTTAAACGCCCCATAACCGCTATCATGTTGATACTGGCTACGCTTATTTTCGGGAGCATAGCCCTGAGTGAGCTATCGGTAAACCTTTTGCCGGACGTTGATTCACCCACGCTTATGGTGCGCACCGACTGGAGCGGGGCGGCCCCGCGCGAAATAGAGCAGCGTATTAATGAACCGCTGGAAGGGTTATTAAGCACTTTGCAAGGATTGGAGAATATTCACGGCTTTGCCCGGCAAGGGCAAAGCGTTATATTCACTACGGTTCCAATGGGGGCAAAATATGGACCTGGCCTTCCTGAATGTCCGTGAAAAGCTGGACCAGGTTCGCTTTCTGTTACCAGAGCAGGCCGAGCGTCCCCAGCTGGTACAAAATACAGCCTCTGATGACCCCATAGCAGTACTTGGAGTGAGCCTGCAAGAAGATGAAGAGATCAGC
This sequence comes from Balneolaceae bacterium, assembly GCA_034521755.1. Classification (GTDB taxonomy): domain Bacteria; phylum Bacteroidota; class Rhodothermia; order Balneolales; family Balneolaceae; genus JAXHMB01. Next base: position 552,706 of record JAXHMB010000001.1, on the reverse strand, counting down.
TTTGAAGACCGGTTGTCGCTCAAACGATGGGCCGAGCAGGTGTTTTCCAGAAGGCTGGAACAAGCTGATGGCATTGCGCAAGCCGTGTTGGTAGGAGCAGTAGTTCCTGAAGTGCAGATACGCTATCAGCCCAAAGCCTTAAACAGATATGGAGTTTCTTTAAGTAAAGTTGAAAGCATAGTAGCTCAGTCCAATTTATTTACGGCCACCGGTGAGCTGCGCGACGGCTGGTATCGGTATTCATTGAAAATTCAGAGCCGTATTCAATCACTCGACGATGTACGGCAAACTCCGGTTAAAAAGCTCGGCGACGGAAAGATTTTGAAAGTCAGTGATGTTGCTGAAGTCCGTATGGCCGAAGCCGATTACATCTTTTGCTTTGGTAGATGGCAAACAGGTATTGAGTATCCTTGTCAAAAAAGAGTACGGTGCCAATACGGTGGAGGCCTATGATACCATGCTCCCCATTTTGGAGCAGATGAAAGTGAGCAATCCGGGAATAGATATTTCGGTACTTCGCGAAAATGCTACTTTTATACGCAATGCTATCAATAACTTACTCCAGACATTACTTTATGGAGCCTTATTGGCCTTCGTTATTCTGTTCCTGTTCCTTGATGATTTACGAACGCCTTTTACCATTGGTGTAGCCATACCGGTCAGTATTTTTCTGACCTTCTTTGTGATGTTCCTCTCCGATATTCAGCTCAATATTGTTTCGCTCAGCGGACTTACCCTCGGCATTGGGCTACTGGTAGACAACGCCATCATTGTGCTTGAAAATATCAACCGCCACAGGCATAGCGGTAAATCATTATTGAAAGCTGCTGACCTTGGCACCCGGGAAATTGCGCTGGCGGTTTCAGCTTCAACATTTACGACGATTTCTGTCTTTCTGCCGCTGGTATTTCTGGGCGGGTTTGAAGGAGCATTTTTTAAAGATCAGGCATGGACGCTTTCGATCAGTCTCTTGGCTTCACTGCTGGTGGCTCTGTTAATTCTTCCGGTGTTGGTAGTCCAGGTTCAAAAATCAAAATCGGGACGATCACTGCTGGGCTTTAGTGGATACTTTGACCGCCTGCGTGACCAGTATGAAAAAAGTTTGCAGTGGGCTTTGGGTAAAAAAGGCTGGTTTGTCAGTGGTATGATTTTATTGCTCATAGGTTCGGGAATGCTCTTCCTTGGATTGAATAAAAGCGTACTGCCTGAGTCTGAACCTGAGCAATTGCAGTACCGCGTGCGCCTGCCCGGTAATACCGCATTACATACAACACAACAGGCTGCTGAAGCACTTATAAGGGCTATTGCCAGATGCAGCAAATATCCAGACGCTGGGGGGCTATACCGACCAGACCAACATTGCAAACCTTACAGAAGAAGGCCTCAATAAATTTACTGTGAATATCCCGGTATCCGGTTTTCAGGATGCGCAAAAAGTACATGAGCAGGTAGCGTCTTTTTTTAAAAATCGTCCCGGCTGGACCTACCAGCAATTGGCATCAAATAATCAGCTGGGCATTTTACCCGGCTCCGGACAGCCTCCGGTACTCTTTCGTCTGGTTGGAAATGACAGGGAAGAATCGGAAGAGCTGGCTTCGAGACTTCAGCAAGAGTTGTCTGTCCTGAAGTCGGCAGGTAATATAAGCTTACAAAAGCAGTTTCAAGAAGAAGTTGATACCTATCAGCTTACCTTTAAAAATGACAAGCTTCTACAGTTGGGAATAACCGAACAAGAAGTAATTCAATATTTAGAGTCTCTCACACGCGGCAGCAGGATAACAGATTGGAACCGGCAGGATGAAAACGTGGCCATTCGTTTGGTAGGCATGGATGGAAGGATTTATGATCCCACCCAGATTATCTTGGAGCTTAACAACAGAAATATTCCGTTGACCTATCTGGTTGACATTCATAGAGCTTCGGAACCTGAGCAGCTGGAACGCGTTAATCAAACACCGGTACTCAGTTATATTGCCAATATGGATTTTGCTGACTGGTGGTGGAATGCCGAAGACATTAATCAAACACTCACCGAATTTTCCCGGGAGACGGGCACCGAAGTTCAGGTAGGTGGATCCGCGCTAACTATTGCCAACCTGCTGCAGGAAATGGGTACCCTTCTGTTGATTAGTGTGTTGATTATTTACATCATCTTGTCCATTCAGTTTGAAAGCCTAAAATATCCTGTCATAATCTTATGTGCCGTTCCTTTTGCCTGGGTAGGATCTATTGGTATTTTGTGGATAGCCGGAGCCAGCCTAAATGCGCTGTCTTTTATGGGCATTCTGATTTTAACGGGCATAGCCGTAAACGACTCTATACTCAAGGTAGATTTTATGCGTAGATATTTGGAAGAAACAGGTAACTTGCTAAAAGCCGTAACTCAAGCAGGATTGCACCGTTTCCGTCCGGTGGTGATGACCAGCCTTACCACCATTTTTGGCTTGATTCCCATGCTGCTTCCCTTTGGTGACGGCTACGCCTTTCGTCAGTCGCTGGCGCTGGCCTTAATGGGCGGCATGGTGACCAGTACCGTCCTTACGCTGTATTTAATTCCCATCATTTTTGAGTGGGTGGAAAAAGAAAAGACAATTTAATTATTGATCAATTATAAATTATATCTTTATTTACTATTCATCATGCAAAATATAAGTAGCTATATCATTTGGTTGGCCTTGTTTGGATTCATCCTTGGTGCATGCAACAGTGAAACCGAGGAAGGAAGTCCCATTTCAGAAGAAGATAAAGAATCGGCAGAAGTACGTCCGGAAGTTATTTTTGCCGTAGCTGATGACCAGCCCATCTATTATTACGTAGAGAGCCAGGGAGTAGTAGAAGCCAACAGGGAAGTATCGCTAAAACCTAAAATCAGCGGTTTTGTAGAAACATCAAATATGACAGAAGGGGCCCGGTTCCAAAAAGGTGACACCCTGCTCAGTTTCATAGAAGAGGAATGGGAACTGGCCCTGCAGGAAGCCCAAAACGAATACCAAAAAGCGCTGAACCAATATCGCATTGAAAGCAGGCTTCGCAGGCAAAACGAAGATACGACGGGCACCAACGGCAGTACAGATAAAAGTGATGACATGGTGCGCATTACTACCGGGCTTGCCCAGGCAGAACTCGCTTTGGACCGGGCAAAGCTGAATCTGTCCTATGCTACCGTGCTGGCTCCGTATTCGGGCCGGCTGGCTATTGACAGACGCATAGAGCCGGGCAGTTATGTAAACGCCGGTACAGAACTTGGCACCTTGATAAGCGACAGAACCGTTCGGGTTCGCTTTGACGTATTGGAATCTGAAATAAGCCGTATTGATGCGGGCATGAATGTGCGGCTAACAGCCCGGACGGTTCTGGGCTAAATGGCAGGGTATCCGGCCGTATCCCCGGTAGTCGATTCCGAATCCAAGACGGGCGAAGTGATTGTAACTGCCCAAAATAATTCAGGCGTTCTGCGACCCGGCATGACGGTAGAAGGGCGCATACAGGTAGAAAAGCTGACCGGCAAGATACGCATTCCCCGCTCGGCGGTACTGGAACGCGACGGGGGACGTACTCTGGTCTTTAAACTCCACCCCGATAAAGCCGAAGTGGAATGGATTTATGTGACTCCAAAATTCCAGAACAGTGAATGGACGCTCATTGATCATCCCGACATTGAACCCGGAGATACCCTGGCCGTGGACAAACACTTTGCCCTCAGCCATTTGCAAAAAGTGGACCCCAAAATGCAGTTACTGCAAAGGGAGGAAGGCAACTTGGAATCCGGTAATTAAGTTTTTGAGCAAAACCTCATTTAATTATATTCTATTATACTTTTATTCTATATTACGTTTAATCTTAGCTACAATTTAAAATAAGACCTATGAAAACCGAGGAACTTCTCGCAGAAATTAGCGATCTGCCTATTGAGGAAAGGGCCAAAATTGTGGATGGTATTTTAAAGACCTTGAATAAACCAAATCCAGAACTTGATGCCCGGTGGATGGAAGAAGTAGAGAGAAGAGCCAAAGAGGTTGAATCCGGAGAAGTAGAAATGATCACAGCTAAGGAGTTTGAAAAGAAAAGAAAGGAAAAGAGAAATTTTTAGTTTTTTTTAAAACAAGTGTCCGAACTGAACTTGCCTTCCATATCCGTCAGCTATAACTGGGGCAGTAGGTAGCAAGAGATGATACCAAAAATGTAAAACGAGATTTTTCTCGTTTCGTAGATTACATTATTTTGCCTACCGCTTATTTGGGTCCTGGGAATCCTTTCCAAGAATTAGCTACTCAAAAATACGTATGGCAATCTGCGTGTTATTACTGGAAGCACCGAAATGCTGTAACACTTGATTATGGGACTCCTGTTAATGATCTTGAGCGCTTGATTCTATTCTATTCTATTCTATTCTATTCTATTGAATAGCCAAAAACGCTCTAAAAATAAATAGGTCAAAGAGAAATTGAGGAGTGTTATGAAAAGTGAGCATGATAAAATTCAGGAGATATTAACTAGTTATAAAAAGAGCTTAGTAAAAGAAAAGACGGTACTTTTTCAAAAAGCAAAGCTTAAGGGTAATTTTAAGTTAATTGACTCCAAGGGCCAATATCCTTCTTCGGTGTTAGAAGCACTGAATTGTATACATGCCAATATTTTTGATCAAAATCTAGACGTGGGGTGGTTGAAAAAAGAATGCAGAATTAATAAGAAGGTTTTTTCAAGCGTATTTTATAAGTATCTAAAATACTATCCCAAAGAATACATACTGCACCATCGTTTGACGGTTAGTAAAAAATTACTTTTGACAGTTGATACATCAATAACTTTTATTGCGCATTCAGTTGGTTTTACTTCTTTATCCTCTTTTTGCAAAACTTTTAAAAGAAAAGAGGGTAAGAAACCGTCTACATGGAAAAGAGAAGTTTCTAAAAATGGGAAAAGACAGTAATTCTCTAAGTGAGCATTTTTATATAAAATTCAGGATGTTTTTCAGGACAAATATCAGGCAACATTGGAAAACGAGTTGTATGATGTGTTTAAATAGCACTCAAAACTCATTTTTATGGAACATATTGTATGGAAGTATTTAAAACACCTGGGTATTACTGTCTCAAAGAAATATTTTGAAAAATGTGTTCTGTCTCATCCTGATTATCCGTCTTTATTATCTATTGCTGATACATTAGAACGGCTGGGAATCAACCATGAAATAGGACGGATTGAAGCAGAACATTTGAAAGACGTTACCTTTCCTTATATGCTGCAATTGGACCGACACGGTGCGGAGCTGGTGTTCATCAAAGATCAACAGGATTTAGACGATCATAACGTCCTGGAACACTGGAAAGGCGTGGTTATCAAGTTGGAACCTACCGATGCAATTACTGATAAAGAACATAACAAGCAGCTTGTACGAGAGAAAAGAGACCGGAAGTTATCCGTTGCTTTGTTGATTGCCCTTGTGGGACTAATATTGATACCCTTACTACAGGATGGTGGATTGGGATTAACGGCACTGCTTTTGCTCACCTCATTAGGTGGAGTTACTATAGGCTATTTGCTGCTGGCTAAAGACCTGGGCATCACCTATAAGCCGGTAGAAAGCTTTTGCAATGCCGGTAAACGCACCAACTGCGACCGCATTCTGAATGCAGAAGAAGCTACCTTGTTTGGTGTCTTTACCTTTTCTGATGCCGCCACAAGCTACTTTGGCTGGCAACTCATTATGGTGGGGTTGTTTATACCACTATTTGCCGACGCTGCTTCTTTTTTAGCCATATTGGCCGGAGCATCGATGCTTACTATCCCTGTCATTGGCTATTCGCTGTATTACCAGCAGTTTGTTACCAACACGTGGTGCCGGCTGTGTGTAATCATAGATGCTACCTTGGGAGCACAAATTATAATTTTTACGGTGATGCACGCAAAGGGGCTGTTTAGATCGGCGGATATTTCTTTTGTGCCCACTGCCATTGCGCTTTTGCTTTTTGTGGCTTTGGCTTCCTCTATCATATTACTTAAAGAAAGATTGAAAACAGCCAACGCCTCCACCCGGGCGGAAACGGTCGCCAAGCGGGTGAAGTATGACCCGGAAGTGTTTACCCATCTTCTGTTGCAGCAAGAATATTTGGATATAAAACCTTTTGAACCGGAAATAACCATCGGAAATCCTGCCGCCCCGGTGCAGATACTAATGGTAGCCAACCTGCACTGCAATCCCTGCCGTATTGCTTTTGAGGCTATGACCCAACTAACTGTGGCATATCCCAAAAAAGTGGAGTTTGCTATACGATTTACGCCGGGTATGAACAAAGCTATTGCCGACTTGTCGGCCAGTAGTTACCTCATTCGTTACTGGCAACAGCATATTGACGGGCAACCGAACGAATTGACCCACACCAAAACATTTATTGGTGACTGGTATGCCCAAATGAATCCGGAAACCTTTGTCCAGATGTATCCTGCAAACGGAGCACTCGATATTAAGAACAATGGAGTAGACTTATTGAAGACCGCCACTACCGGTGGGTACAAGAAAATGAAATTGAAAGCACCACTTTTTTTGTTAATGGGTATAAAATGCCTCGAAGTTACAGAATAAGTGATCTTGTGCCCATGATGCCGGGGCTAACAGATCTATTTAAAGAGCAAGAAACAACTGAATCATATGGCAAAAAACTTGCTTAAAGCAAGAAGGCTAAAAATTTGTGCCTATTAGAAAACAAGTTTATATATAATTAAACCAAACGGTGAATGTTATGAACTTTGCAAAAACATTAAGCAGAATATGAAATGAAAAATGTTGTAGCAGGTAGTAGTCTTATTACCAATTGCATTTGTTGCCTAGTGGCTGCTACTGTAAAAGCTTTGATGGTTCAACTCCTCCTGCGGGTTGTTCTTGGGGGGATTGCGGTCAATGCTATCCTGATAAACAGTAATAATTTCCGTTAAATTTAATTTTCAAGCTTTGGGGAGTTGTCCTCAAAGCTTGTTTTTAATAGTGAATCACATGAAATATAGATTACTAGTAATATTACTTTTTTTATTGGATGTACTCAGAAAGGAGAACAACTACCTGAGCACATCCGATACATTGATAACCTTATTGTTTATTCGGAAAATATTGAACCAAGTGATTCTATCAAGCTAAAACGCGATGTTGTATTTAAAGCTCCAAAAAAATTTTCCCTGAATTGGTATGATGAAACTGTAACTTTTTATAGTTGGCTTGCGGGTATTGAAATTGATGATTCAGGTAAAGTCTTTATTGCAGATAATAGTGCAAAGAAGATTCATGTATTTGGCTCGGGAGGTACTTATATAAAAAGCATGGGAGGTAGAGGATCTGGTCCTGGGGAGTATTCTGGTATTACAGATACCGAGATGATTTCTAATAAGTTGTACGTTTTTGACTTTCTGCAATATAGAACAACAGTATATTCAACGGACTCACTACAAATTATTAGGGCAGAAAATGTGAGGCCGCCTGTTAATCAAGAAAAGTATGAAGAAATACGCGGATGGGGTAGATCACTTCTATTATTGAGGAGCGATGGTACATATTTGGCAGAATTTGTGGAGCGTTTACCTGACCATCGAGTTGAGAGCCCAACTTATAACTTAGAAAAAGACCGACCACATAAGTATTTTTTCATGAATGAAGACAGTAAAATTACTTCTAATAAGATTTTTGAGACAAGTAGGCCCCATGTTGATTTAGTTGCGAAAGTTAATGGTCGATATTTGAGCAATATTCGACCCTTCCCCTTACTGGTAGATCTATTGTAACTATATCTGATGAGAATTATATCTACACAACATGGTCCAAATGATTTTTTAATAAGAGTTTATGACTCGAAGGGAAAGTTTAGAAGAGCAATTTACTATCCACTTCAGAGAAAGCCTTTAGTAAGAGAGGAAATACTTTCTATTACTGCTAAAGATGATTGGAATAGAGAATTACTCGAACATGCAGAACTACCAGAAACTTGGCCAGTTATATACACAGTGGTACCGGATGATAAAAATAGGCTTTGGGTATCAACTATCGTCAATGAGGATGAAGTATTTGAATGGTGGGTATTGAGTAACACAGGAAAATTAATTGCAAAGTTTAATTGGCCGCGAAGCAAACCGATAGAGGTAATCAAAAACGGCTATATATATACCCGTGAAACCGAGGAGGAGACTGAGCTGGAGCAAATAGTCAGGTATCGGTTTGAAATAAATTAATTTAAAAAAAATAAAATTCAGGGACATTTTTCAGGGCAAAAGTCAAATATCTTGCCTTTCCATTTGCTATATAACCCTCGTGCTTAATAAAAGCAGGAGGCTAAAAACTTGTGCCTATGAGAAAACAAGTTTATATATTAAACCAATAGGAGAATTAATATGAACTTTGCAAAAACACTTTCACGAGATGAAATGAAAAATATAATGGCCGGGACTGGAGAAGAATGTAACGTATGCTGTTGGGCAGATGATGTTGTTGAGGGTGACTACAGCAATTGTAGCGGTGCAGTTGAAGGACCATCTGGATCTTGTGTGGGTGGTGCGGTAAAAGTACCCTGTTTAGTTGCCGATGTACTTTAAATTTAACTGCCATTAGCCGAGAGATAATCGGCTAATGGCATATTTTTGATGATTGATAAACTCTTTACAATCGATTTTAAAATAGGCCTGTGTTATTATGGTTAATCATACTGCTTATTATACTTGTTTTGTTGTTTTATTTGCTGTTTTTCAATTCTCTGGCTGCCAAAAGAAAGCAAATTCATCCTCAAATGGTAAAGTGATAGTGCTAGATGAATATCAAACCCTTGTATCATATGAAGAAAATATTTTATCAAACCCTCAAATTCTGAGATATGATAAAAATAGTTCAAATCTTTTTATATATGATGCCAAAAAAAAGAAGGTGTTGGAACTGGATAATAATGGTAGTGTCTGTAAAAGAATACGGACGGAGAGGACGCGGCGGGGGGAATTTTTAAGAGTAGATAATATTTTTCTTGTAAATAATTTCCTTTATGTAGTTGATGGGGTTCAGTTCCGTATTACCAAGTTTGCTCTTAACGGCGAATTGGTTGGTTCTCTGAATTATGGTAAAGACAAGCCTCAGACATTGCCACCGCCGGCTCCACTACCGTTAGAACCTCGGGCAAAAAATATTAATAATAAACCGGCTATGACCGCACAGGGGAATGTTCTTCAGTCGAATTTTCATCCCAATGATCATTTTAACGCACTTTATAGCTTGTATGACTGGCAGGGGAGGAAGCAAGCGGACATTGGTGAAATCCCCGAAGGGAGTTCATTTGCTTTGGATTTTGACAGGTACCAAGCCTCAATTGAAAAACGTGAAGTACCGGCATATTACCGCTCCTATACCTTTCCGGTTATAGACCGGGCGAATGAGGATGAAATTTTTCTCATTTATAGCGCTTTTCCCAGGATTGCCAAGTATAATACCGCTGGAAAAAAGTTATGGGAAACCGATATTTCTGAATCATTGGAATTGGATTCACTAACTGATTATTTCTATAAATATTCTGAAAAATCATTGAAGAAAGGCCGCCCTACCAGAATTGGGCTCAGAAAGTATATATCAGGAATAAGTGATTTGAATGGCCATTTATATCTGGCATTGGGAAAGTATTATTTTACGAACTTTCCCAATAGGTTGTGGATACATGAATTTGACTCAAACGGGAAGCTTATTCGTAGATATAAGGTAAAATCAAAAGATGTAAATTTACCATCTATTTTTGATATCGATTTTTCTGGAAAACGGATTTTTGTTGTCACAAAAGAAGCCGAAGTTAGAGTTTATCCATTCTAAAATAACATAACTATACTACATACATCATATATCAAGTGGATGTCTTAGGGCATACTGCTGGCATGAACAGATGGACTGTGTGACAGCGTATGATTGGCCAAAGAACAAAATTCAGGACATTTTTCAGGGCAAAAGTCAAACATTTTGCTTTTCCATTTGCTATATAACCCTCGTGCTTAACAAAAGCAGGAGGCTAAAAACTTGTGCCTGTTAGAAAACAAGTTTATATATAATTAAACTAATAGGAGAATTACTATGAACTTTGCAAAAACACTAAGCAGAAATGAAATGAAAAATATAACGGGGGGAGGAGGAAATTGTAGGGTTTATTCAGCTTCCACTGGGTGGACTTCTTGCACTAGTTTGAAGTAGTGCACAAACCTTGTACGAAACTGGTGAAGGTGGAGTGACAGGCTATTGCTGTGCAAGCTGTGCAAGCCAATATGGAGTAGCTCAATGCTATCCTTCTGCTACTGAATAAATTAAATTTTAATTATGGCAAGGGCTCTAAAGCCTTTGCCGTATTATTAAGTCTTAACTATGTGTATTAATAAATACAACTACTTATTACTAACCTGTTTAGTAATCTTGATAAGTGGCTGTATGAAACTGAAAAATCATAAACCCTCTAAAAAAACACAATCTTTAGATAATAACCTGGTAGATAAAAAAACTATTCCAAGACATATAAAAAAGCTAAATAATTTAACTGCTTATTCGATAGGCAAAAAAGCACCAAAAAAGGTTGAATTTAATAAAGAAACTGTCTTCGAAAGTACTGGGAATGTTTTTATTAACGGCTACATTGGAAATATAGCAATTGATGAAAGGGATAACGTTTTTATTGTAGGAGAAAAGCCAGGAATCGTAAACATTTATGTTTTTGGACCGGATGGAAGCTATAAAGCAAAGTTTGTCAAAGAAGGTAGGGGCCCGGGCGAATTTGAATCTATTGGCTCATTAAAAATAAAAAATAATAAGATCTATATTTTTGGCCCACGTTTGCAAAAGGTTGGTATTTTTTCATTGAAAGATCATTCGCTTATTAATGATTATAAAATTGGGAGAGATATCTTTGAGCACGATTCAGCCAGTGTATATAAGGTAACCGACATTAAGACTGTTTATAGTGATGGTACAATGCTGGCAAGATTTGAGAATAATAACATGCAAGATCCGAATAATAATCGACAAATTTTCTACTATAAACTTTCACCAAAAGCAATTATACAAGAGGGGATAATTCTTGAACAAAAAAATACTTTTCGTTATAAACCAGAAACCCGCTTAACTTCGAATGGTTATTACCGTTTACCTCGCACCATGCCTTTTTCAGTCAGTTCGCTACTTGTAGCCTCAAATGGGAAAATTTACGCTGCTCAAACTAACGAATTTTTAATTATGGTTTACGATAAGAGTGGTACTTATCAACGTGCTTTTTACTATCCATATAAGAAAAAGTAATCTGTCTATTTCAGATGTTGGACTAGGGAGCTCCCGCATGCAATTAATAAATGAAAACAAGGAAGAAATCCCCAAAATGTGGCCGGCTCTACATAATATGGTTATTGATGATCAAGAACGACTCTGGATTCTCACTATTACAGATAGTGACAGTACCTATAAGGGATGGGTATTAAATAAAAAAGGAGAACTGATGGCAAAATTTAATTGGTCGGGCAGCCGTAATGAAAGAACCCCCGAAGTTTCACCGTTATTTAAGATTAAAAATGGCTACTTATATACACGGGAACGAGATATTAGGAAAGGCATTGACCGAATTGTCAAGTACAAAATAATATTTAAAGAACAATAAAAAACTTTCACCCTGCCCAAGACAAGTTTTACTTACAATTAAAAGGAGATTTACTATGAACTTTGCAAAAAATATGCAATATCTCCCAAAATCAGTACTTATTGTAACAGGCATTCTGCTATCCTTTTTTCTTATTCAATGTTCTGATAATCCCAGGCCGAAGCAAATTAACCCGGTACCGGTCAAGCAAGCGGAAGTTACTGGTCATATTCGCGTTCTAGATGAAATTCCCCAACATATTCAGTCGGTGGATAGCCTGACTATTTTTCCGGGAGATTCTGAGCCGTTGTATTCTGTTGAATTAATCCCTGTGCTATCCTTTGGCAAAACCGGAAAACCTTATTTAACACAAGTTAATTATGGTATTGTAGATGATAAGGACAGGGTGCTCACCGTGAATGTAGGCCGCCCAAACTATGAGCAGATTCTTCATGTATTCAATGCTGATGGAAGCTACCATGCCCAGATAGGCAGACACGGTGCAGGGCCGGGTGAGTATAGTCTTGTATTGGGGCTGCAAGCGAAAGCCGGAAAAATCTTTATGCTGGATTACAACAATCAGCGCGTGAATGAATATTCCACTGAAGACTATTCTATTGCGCGCACCATACCACTTGAAAAATGGAAAAACAGTGATGGAAAGGAATTTGGATATATTGAACCAAGAAATGATGGGAATTATCTGCTGACCTTTTCTGACAATCGCTCTAAAACCGGCAGAATTGAAATTAAACAAGTGGTCATGGACTATGAAGGAAATACAGTGATTGAACCTCTTGTCTTTCCGTCTAGTTTTAGAATTGACGTCGGGCAATCAAATCAGCCTGCTCCCACCATGTCAACAATATCATTTCTGGGAAAAACAATTACATTCCTGTCCGATGAAGATGCATTATACACGGTATGGACCCGGGATTTTTTGATCAGGAAATATGATGCCGGGGGCGTATATCAATCTGCCTTTTATTATCCAATCGGAGGCTCTCCCTTTGATCTTGATGAATACACCAAAACGCAATTATTTAGTCCCAATGCAAGGCAGATAGAAAAAGCATTTGAAACGATAGATAAAGACCTGCCGGAAACATTTCCCGTCATTGACAGGTTGATGGTGGACGATGAAAACAGAATCTGGGTGGCGGTGCCGGCAGGTGCACAGCGCGAGTATTACGAATGGTGGATACTCAATGAAGGGGGAGAATTGCTGGCAAAGTTAGTGCTTCCAAAAACTCAGCGTATCTATGATATCAAAAACGGGTATTTGTACAGTAAAAAGACGGATGAAGAAACGGATACAGAGTACGTGGTCAAGTACAAAATTGAATTCACTGAGCGCTAAATGAAAACCTTCAAACTCTACCGCCAGCACGACCAAATGGACTGTGGGCCCACCTGTTTGCGTATGGTTGCCAAAACAAAATTCAGGACATTTTTCAGGGCAAAAGTCAGGCATTTGGCCTTTCTATTTGCTATATAACCCTCGTGCTTAATAAAAGCAGGAGGCTAATAACTTGTGCCCATTAGAAAACAAGGTTACTTTAATAAAACGAAACGGTGAATGTTATGAAATTCGCAAAAAAATTAAGCAGAAATGAAATGAAACAAATAACCGGAGGATCGCCCGGGTGTCATCTTTATTGCTGTAATGATTCAGGTTGCTCTAGTGGAGTACATTGTTCTGATTGTAGTGCATCTTCTCATGAAGGGTGCCAGAGTGCTGGGCTTGAAGCAGGGTATGTTTGTCCGGGTGGTGGATATTTAGCAGCGCTCCACTACAATTAAATTTTGAATAATTATAGATGGCATGTCTGGCGCTTGTCGGGCATGCTATTTTAATTAAGATACATATGTTTGTGATGAAAAGTTATCACTTGTTATTAAGTATATTTTTTTTCTGTATGCTAATCTCCTGTCAGGAGTCACAAACTTTTGATAAACAAGATCAAGAACCGATAGTTAAAATACCAGAACGCATAACCGGCTATGACAATATTTTGGCTTATTCTGTGGATGCCGATCCCTCTAAAAGAGTTGTTTTTAAAAAAGATCTTGTTTTGGAAGAAACTGACAATGCATACCTGGGAGATATTCATGTTTTCGCGGTAGATAGCTCTGGATTTTTTTATATTGCAGACAAAAAAGTGATCAAAATTTTTGATGCCGAAGGCAATTTTGAGGCGGAGCTGGGACGTGAGGGAAAAGGACCCGGTGAGTTTAGCAACTTTGGTCCTTTAATTCCCAAAGTATTAGGGAATAAATTATATGTTTACGAAGATGTCCAGCAAAAAGTCAATGTTTTTGATTTGGATAAAAGAGTTTTTCTATTATCCATTTCAATGGCTTCAAAAGATTTTAGTCGATTACCTGAGAACGAACAATTAAGCTATGACAATTTTTTTCCTGTAAATGATAGCTTGCTGTTAGTGGGCTTTAAAAATATTTATCCCGGTAATACTGCTAGTAAAAACAAAACAAAATACTATTTGATAAACCACCGGAGCAGGATTTCTTCAGAAGAAGTATTGGCGCTACAGCATACTGGATTATATAATGGAATAGGTGTTCCAGGCCCCATAAGAATTGCTCCAAATATTCCTTTTACGAATGCTTCTACGAGGCACTCTATACTGAGATATCGGAGAAAACGGGGCGATTTTTACAGCCTGGAGTAATGATTTTTTTATAAAAAAATATGATTCTCAGGGGGACTACAAAAAATCAATTTATTATCCATTCGAAAATGCTCCATTGAACGAGGATGAAATTGTTGAAAGTTACAATGGAAGACCCAGGGTCCAGCAAAAAGCAAAAGAGACAACATACTCTGAATACTTGGCCCGCTATTAACCACTTTTTTCTAGATGATAAAAACAGGATCTGGATTTCAAGACATTACGGAGGACGAAAATTATTACAGTTGGTGGATTCTCGGAAAAGATGGAGAACTCATTGCTAAATTTGATTGGCCGGGTAAGAAGTTGCAAAGACATACAGAACCTCGACAAATAAGGGCGGTAGATAATGAATACCTATATACTTTGGAAAAGGATGCGGATACACAACTTAGAAAAGTGACACGGTATAAAATAGTTTTTTCTGATTTTAAATATGAATAATCTAAAACAACAATCATTATTGATGCTCATTATTACAATGAGCATCTTTTATTTTAATGGCTGTGATAGGAAGAGACCCATGGAAACAAGCGGGTCAGGACTTTCATCAGAAAAACAATTATACCAATTTGATGTAAGAGAAAAAATACCTGACCACATACAGTCAGTTGAAAAATTATCAATATTTCCCGGCGATATTGATGCACCATATTCTATTACATTAATTGAGGAAGAGAGATTCGGAGAAAATGGAGAACCGTTTCTAGTACACGTATCTTCTTGTGTTGTAGATGATCAGGGAAGGGTCATTGTCTGGAGTGCCAATTCTAATTATGAGCAGCAGTTGTTTGTATTTGATTCTGATGGAACTTTCCGTACCAAACTCGGACGCCAGGGAAAGGGACCCGGAGAGTATGGTATTATACTTGGTATTTATTCCAAAAATAATACCATATTTGTATTGGATTACACAAGCCAAAGACTGAATGAGTACTACCTCATTAGATTACAAGTTTACGCGTTCTATATTATTTGAGGAATGGAAGGCGCCGGATAACTTCAAATTCGGATCTGTAGAGCCTAGATATGATGGAAACTATCATGTAACATTTTCAAACCTTAGATCTAAAACTGGTTTCCGAGAAATTATACAAATGGTTAAAGACAGTGAAGGAAAAGATGTGGATTTTGAACCACTTAGATTTCCGGCTGGATATAAAATTAACCCTGATGGCAAATCAAAGCTTCCCACACCCACAATGCCTTTAACATTTTTGGGTACAACTAGAACAGCGCTTTCCGAGAAAGATGAACTGTTTGCTAATTCGTACCGCGAATTTTTAATAAAAAAATATGATAGTGCTGGTAAGTACCAGTCTGCCATTTATTATCCCATACTAGGCGTTCCGTTTATACTTGAAGATTATACTAAATCCGCTGTTATTAGTCCCAGTGTACGTGAGATCGAAAAGTCTTTATCAGCCGATGGAATTGACATACCCGATAGACTTCCAGTAATCGATAGATTAATTATTGACGATGAAAACAGGATTTGGGTTGCCTTACCAATAAGTTCAAGCCGTGATACATATGAATGGTGGATTCTGAAAGAATCAGGTCAGCTGCTCGCAAAGTTAATGCTTCCCCGTGACCAGCCGATTTACGAGGTCAAAAACGGGTATCTGTACAGCAAAAAGACGAATGAAGAAACGGATACAGAGTACGTGGTCAAGTACAAAATTGAATTCACTGAGCGCTAAATGAAAACCTTCAAACTCTACCGCCAGCACGACCAAATGGACTGTGGGCCTACATGCCTGCGTATGGTAGCCAAAGAACATGGGCGCAATTATAACCTGAAGACACTGCGCCATAAAAGTGGCATAAGCAGGGAGGGGGTTTCGTTGCTGGGCATCAGCGAAGCAGCAGAGCAAATCGGATTTAGAACGGTAGGGGCCAAACTTACCTGGGTTCAGCTAAAGGACGAAGCAAACCTGCCTTGTATTATCTACTGGAATCAGGTGCATTTTGTAGTTCTCTATAAAATAAAAACAAATAAAGTTTATATAGCAGATCCTGCCGAAGGGAAGGTTACGTATAAAAAAGAGGCTTTCTTACAGCAGTGGCTAACGGATAAAGAAACCGGGAAGCCGACCGGTATTGCTTTATCGCTGCACACCACGCCAAAATTCTATGATCTAGATGGGGAGAGGGAAAATGATCTCAATTTTGGACGGTTGCTAAAGTATGTATTACCCTATAAGAATCTTGTATTTCAGCTGGCTTTGGGATTACTGGCCGGCAGTGTATTGCAGCTTATATTTCCCTTCCTTACACAGGCCGTTGTTGATATCGGTATTCAAAATCAGGATATAAATTTTATCTATTTAATCCTGATTGCCCAAGTCATGCTTTTTGTTGGGCGAACAGGAGTAGAGTTTATCCGCTCCTGGATTTTACTCCATATGAGTATGCGGATTAATATATCCATTTTGTCTGACTTTTTGATAAAGCTGATGAAACTGCCCATGTCCTTTTTTGATACCAGGATGACCGGAGATATTATGCAGCGAATGGAAGATCATGCTCGTATCCAGCAATTTCTAACGAATCAGACGTTGAGCACGGTTTTTTCTTTTGCAACTTTATTTGTATTTGCCACTGTATTGGCATACTACAATATGCTAATTTTTGTGGTATTTCTGGTAAGCAGTGTTCTCTATGTTGTTTGGGTGCTCCTGTTTCTAAAGAAAAGAGCTGAGCTTGATCATCAGCGATTTGGGATTTCTTCTGGAGATCAGAGTAAAGTAATACAACTGATACAGGGGATGCAGGAGATCAAACTCAATAACTGTGAAAAGCAAAAGCGATGGGAATGGGAACGGTTGCAGGCTCGCTTGTTTAAGTACCGGGTGAGTAACTTATCACTTAACCAGTACCAGCAGGCTGGTGCCTTTTTTATTAACGAGGGTAAAAATATTGGCATTACTTTCTCGCTGCCGTGGCTGTAGTAAATGGTCAGCTTACTCTTGGAGCCATGATGGCCATACAATATATCATCGGACAATTAAATGGTCCTATTGAGCAGCTTATAGGTTTTGTACGGTCAACCCAGGATGCCCATTTGAGTTTGGAGCGACTTAATGAAATTCATAAACAAGAAGATGAAGAACCCGATGAAAAGCAGTTTGTGTATACTCTTCCCAAAAATGGAGATATTGAGATCAAGAATTTAAGTTTTACTTATCCGGGGGCAGGGAATGAACCCGTACTAAGAGACATCAATCTGGACATTCCTGAAGGAAAGACCACTGCTATTGTCGGTATGAGCGGAAGTGGTAAAACAACACTGGTTAAACTTCTATTGAAGTTCTATAAGCTTGATAATGGCAAAATAAGCTTAGGGAATTTTCCGCTTGACAATATCAGTCATCGGGGCTGGAGAAAACATTGCGGCGTAGTGATGCAGGATGGCTTTATATTTTCTGATACCATTGCCCGGAACATAGCGGTGGGTGAAGAGCATCCAGATATGCAAAAATTACAGCACGCCGTGGAGGTTGCCAATATTCAGAATTTCATTGATTCCTTACCGTTAGGTTTTAATACGAAAATCGGAGATGAAGGAAATAGTATCAGTCAGGGACAGAAGCAGCGCCTACTTATCGCACGTGCTGTTTATAAAGACCCAGAGTTTATATTCTTTGACGAGGCAACCAATGCACTTGATGCAAATAATGAACGTACTATCATGGAAAACCTGGAAGAGTTTCTGCAGAATAAGACTGTAGTTGTAGTGGCACACCGGCTGAGTACGGTAAAAAATGCAGACAATTTGGTTGTACTTCAAGAAGGCAAAATTGTTGAACAGGGAACCCATGCTGAACTTACTGATCTAGGGGGCGCTTACTACGAATTAGTTAAAAATCAATTGGAACTGGGAAATTGACAGCAGGAGTAAAGTATGTTAAAAAATCCTTTACATAATGGTAAGCCTGATGTGGGGCAGGAACCTTCATTATCAAATCGATCAATGGTAGAAAAAGAAGACCTGGAAGTTAGAAGTACGGAAGTACAGGAAATTATTGGGCGCCCACCGCACTGGCTGGTAAGAAGTGGTATTTCTGCTTTTCTGGTTATCCTTATGTTGGTTTTTCTTTCGGCCTCGGTAATTAAATACCCAGAAGTTATTCAGGCTCCACTGCAACTCAGGGCTATTAATGAGCCTAAAGTATTACAAAGTAATATAAGCGGGCAAATTATTCATTTACCCTTTAACAATAATACCCAAGTTGAGAAGGGAGAAGTATTGGCATGGCTCGAAAGTACAGCTAGCCACCAGAACATTCTTGACTTGTCTGAAACAGTGGATAGCATGAAACTTTGGCTTGAGGAGAAAGAGTCAGAAAACATCAGATCTGTAGATATGGGCATGTTTACCAACTTAGGGGAACTGCAAACAGATTTTCAGAACTTTGAACATGATTATCGCGAGTTCATAGATTACTTGCCCGGAGGATTCTATTCAGCAAAAAGAAAAATGCTGGAAAATGAAATGCGATACACAAAGCAACTTTTGAAAAGTCTTCAGGAGCAAAAGAAAATTCAGGAAATTAACCTTCGGATTGCACAAGCTGAGTATGCCGCTCAAAAAAAGCTTGCCGAAAAGGATCTGGTAGCACCTATGGAGCTTGCACAAATTGAGAGCAAGGTTGCTGCCCAACGTTTGCCACTTCAACAAACAGAATCTGCAATAATTAACAACTATGCTACCCAAACTTCCAAAGACAGTGAGCTTATTGCTTTAAATAAACAGATTGCTGAACAACAAGCTATTTTCAGACAGTCGCTAAATACTCTTCAGAGTACCATCGATCAATGGAAAAAGAATTATTTGATTACCTCTCCGGTTTCGGGCAAATTAATTTATGCGGGCATCATACAGGAGAATCAGAATGTAAAGACCGGGCAAGAATTATTTTATGTGAAACCTCCCAACAGTGCTTTTTTTGGAGAAATGGCTATATCGCAGCGGTCTTATGGAAAAATTGAAGAAGGTCAAAAGGTACTGGTAAATTTCAGCGGTTATCCCGAGAGAGAATTTGGCTCAGTGACAGGTAAAATTGATTATTTCTCTGAATTTCCTGTCAGGGACAGTGTTTTTCTTGCAAAAGTAAATTTTCCTAATGGACTTAATACCAATTATGGCCAAAAGTTGTCTCCTGCAAATGGTATGATTGGAACTGCTGAAATTGTTACCCGGGATATGCGTTTTTTAGAGCGAATTTATAATAATATCACCAAAGAACTGAGGTAGAGTTATATGCATTAGAAGAGGTGTATTTCGAATCTTTTTTTATAAAAACTCTAACTTTAAATGAATTACTGCATATTTTCTTAATTTATAGGTGCGGAGTGATATTAGACTAAGATTGTAAAGATTTTTTTAAAACTATAAATAGTGTATTAGCTATAAAGATATGGGAAACCTGTTCCAACGCCGCTACCTCATTTCCCTGACCTACCTGCTGGCCCCGAGCCTTCGGGGTTGGCATTGTAGCCTGGCGTCAAATTCCCCTGGAACAGGCCCCTGAGCTGAACCTCCCTTCCCTGTAGGCCAGCCGCAACTGGAGTGTAGCCCATATATTAAAAACCTCTTTATATCATATTTTTATTTTTTAACAAGTACCCGTCTATGCACTCTTATAGGTGACTATAGCTCGAGCGTATTCTATTCTATTCTATCGGATAGTCAACGACGCTCTAAAATTAAATAGGTCAAAGAGAAATCAAGGAGTGGTTATGCAGGAAAATGATAAAGAAATCCGGCACCTGCTGGAAACCTAAAAAGAGAGATTAACTGAAAAAGATTTGCCGCAGAATTTGTCCTCCGAAGCAACGGGCACACTCTTAGTTCGGCGTGCCCTTGTTTTTATCATTAACCATCTGTTTGCTCCCAAGCTAACCGTCGGCTGGATGAAGCAGCAGTGCCGGATAAATGGCAACAACTTTTCCGGAAAATTTAAATACCATCTTGACCAAACCCCCAAGCAGTATATATTATTTCACCGTATGGAAGTAGCAAAACAACTGCTTTCGAAAGTTGATCTTGCTGATGTGCCCATTTCTGCTATTGCCTTTGAGTTGGGGTTTTCGAGTGCGGCTGTTTTTTCGAATGCCTTTAAAAGCAGGATGGGCGAATCTCCTTCAAGATGGAGAAAAAGAGGTGGATGAACAGAAACAAAAAGCATGGGGATATTACAAGAGAAAATAAAAGGGATTTTAAAAGCAGGAGTGTTTAGAATTGCCTAGAATAAAAATAGTTCGTTAATTTTAATTAATGGAGGGAATGTCATGAAAAAAATAGCCATAAATTTTCTTTCAGTATTTTTGATAAGCTTTGGGACCATATATTTATCATCCCCAGGTAGCGCATATTCACAAGGTGAAACATGCACAGGTGGATGTACTGGATGCCTTGGAGAAGAGTGTTCGGGTGGAGATACTTATTGTGGGGCAATAGAACCTGTTGATGATCCTGGAAATATCACTTATTGTTATAAGGGTGGACCCGGTGAAATTGAATGATAGTGGTTCTATTTTCCCTTATCTATCATTTATCGATGCAGAAACCAGGCTACATATAAAGCTATCCTTAAGACTCTGTTCTCAAGGGTAGCTTTATTAAATTTAATTTAGATTGCACGATAAATGCTTCATTATTTTGTAAAGATCAAAAAAACTGAACACAATTTGGGTATGAAAAGCTTATTAAATATGCTGTATAGATATTTTTTATTATTAGGTGTTTTCTCAATATTGGTAGTCAGTTGTAAGCTTGGTACACAAGAAAAAGATTTTCTTAAGAGAAATGTACAAGATACGAATGAGCGTAACATTGTAAAGTCTCTGACTAATCAAGAAAGAGTGGCTTTAAGTGAGTTCCAACTTCAAGATGTGTCGAAAATACGATCAAATAGCAAGCTATTAGCAATTAATGATTGGCGTAAAAAACAAATTTTACTAATTGATAAAAAGACTCTCAAAAAAGTAGAAAGAATTGAATTCAAGACTGGTCGAGGACCTGGTGAGTTAATTCATTTTACTGGTTTTAGTATTACAGAAGACTACTTATATGTAATAGATGAAGTTAATTCCAAATTACTAAAGCTAAACTTTGAAGGTAGTTTAATGGATGAATTTAGCATAAAAATAAAACCTCATCGTATCACATCTCTTAATTCTGGAAGGCTTGTTTTATTTTTCCATCATCTCCTGATAACTTGCTAAATATATTTAGAACCAGTAATAATTCTATATATAAGTTGTTGGCAGATATCCAGCAGGAACAAAACAATATGCTGTCTTATGAAGGTGTAATTTCTGGTCAGGAGAATAAGATTTATTTTGCAGGGTACTCTGAACCAATTATAAAAAAAATAGATAGTGATGGTAACATAGTCTTTTCCAAGTCAACAATAGATAACTATGACACATCAGCTAATTATGCAAAAACTCAAAGCGGTGATTTGTCTAATAACTTATTAAGCTATACACCCGGAGCTCTATTTTCATCTTTAGATTTAGATGTATGTGATGAACATTTATTTATAATACCACACTATAATGATGATGAATCTTTTAAATATCTGGATCTATATAGCTCAATCGATGGGAAATATTTAGAAACATATACGACAGACCATTTTCTTACGTCCTTAACTGTAGATTCAGCAAATGTTTATGCTATAACTGTAGGTGATGGGACAAAATTTATTAGCAAATTTGATAATCCATCTGAGAGTTAACTTTGTTTCAGTGCATGAAAACAAAAGAAATGATATCACGTTCTGTTACGATTGTCTTGGTTGTCTCTGCAATAATTATTATGGGTCTAGTTGTGTACCAAGAATTTTTCCAATCTAATTTACAACCCAGGTCTCAAAAAGTGAAAAATTGGGACAGACTGGTATTTACTGGTTCGCAATTTGGTCATACGGACTCACCTGTTAAAATCGTAGAATTTTTCGATTACCAGTGCCCCTATTGTAAGCGTGTGGAGCCAGTCGTTCGGGCGGCAAAAAAACAATATGGTGAGAAGGTTTCAGTAGTATATACTCATTTTCCGCTGAGTGGGCACCAGTTCGCCTTTGATGCCGCCGTGGCCGCTGAATGTGCCGCCCCGGCAAGACATGTTCCGGAAGTATCACCAGCAGCTGTTTGTTCATCAGGACAGTTTAGGCATTTTTTCTTACACAGAGCTGGCAAATAAAACAGGCGTGCCGGATATTGCTGCTTTTGAAAACTGCGTGCAAAACCAACAGCCGGCTCAAATCATAACAGACGGAACAAATCTGGCACGAGAGCTGGGTATTACCGGAATTCCTACGTTTATGATTAATGGCAAGTTGGTCTCAGGTGTACTTTCCGAGCAGCAGTTTGAATTCATCATCAAAGAAGCTCTGGCTGAGACAGGCAGATAGCATAATTTTTGATGTCCCTAAACAATCTGATTAAAAGATTTTGTATATAGATTAAATAGCCGGATTTTGTTACCAATCTTGATATTTCATTCCTGTCTATTATCTTGATGATATGCTTTCAAACTTGTTTCAACGCCGCTACCTTATTTCTCTGACCTACCTGTTGGCCCCGAGCCTTCAGGGTTGGTATTGTAGCCTGGCGTCAAATTCCCTTGGAGCAGGCTCCGGAGCTGAATCTGCCCTCCATATCCGTGAGCTACAGCTGGGGCATGAGATGATACTTAAAATATAAAACGAGATTTTTTCATTTCGTTGATCACATTTCTAGTTGCCTACCGCTTATTTTGGCCCCAAAAACCTTTCCAAGAATTGGCCACTCAAAAATACGTATGGCAATCTGCGTGTTATTACTGGAAATACCGAAATGCTGTAACACTTGATTACCTGGAACTCCTGTTAATGACTATTGGGGCGCTCTATTCTATTCTATTCTATTCTATTCTATTGAATTGAATAGCCAACGACGCTCTAAAATTAAATAGGTCAAAGAGAAATCGAGGAGTGTTATGCAGGCAAAATTTGAAGAAGTCCGGCACCTGCTGGAAACCTACAAAGAGAGAGTATCCGAAAAAGATGTACCGCAGAATTTTTCCTCCAAAGCCACGGTGCAGGAGGATTTGCCACTCTTAGTTCAGCGTGCCCTTGTTTTTATCATCGCCCACCTGTTTGATCCCAAGCTAACCGTCGGCTGGATGAAGCAGCAGTGCCGGATTAATGGCAACAACTTTTCCGGAAAATTCAAATATCATCTTGGCAAAACCCCCAAGCAGTATATATTATTTCACCGTATGGAAGTAGCAAAACAACTGCTTTCGAAAATTGATCTTGCTGATGTGCCCATTTCTGCTATTGCCTTTGAGTTGGGATTTTCGAGTGCGGCTGTTTTTTCGAATGCCTTTAAAAGCAGGATGGGCGAATCTCCTTCAAGATGGAGAAAAAGGGATGGATGAACAGAAACAAAAAGCAAATGGGGAAATTACAAGAGAAAATAAAAGGGATTTTAAAAGCAGGAGTGTTTAGAATTGCCTAGAATAAAAGTAGTTCGTTAATTTTAATTTAATAGGAATGTATTATGAAGATAAAAATAGTAAATTTTGTTGCATGTTTAACAATAATTTTAGGTAGCACATATTTGTTTTTGCCCACTACAAGTTTTGCTGCTTGCACATCTACTTGTAGTAATAATGGGTGCGATGTCCTAGTTACTCAAACTTCATCCAGATGGATAATGGCAGTTACTTGTGATGGGACTACCACAGAGTATGCTGGAGGTGGACAGTATGGTGGTACTATTTGTAATGGGTTTGAGCCTTGCCAAGTTCAGTAATTTTTAAAATAACGAACATAAGGGAGAGATTTTTCTCCCTTATTTAATATTAATTCTATAAAGACCTTAATTAACTTGAAACAATATACCCTTTTTTGCATTGTGTTTAGTTTGGCATTGATTTCCTGTTCAGAACCGAGCAATAAGTCCAGTTCTGAAGATTCTGGTGCATCAAGAGCAAAAAGTTTAAGTCAACTTTTAAATGCTGCTCCGATACAAGAGATAACTATTAATCAAAATAATATTTCACAGATACAAATTTCTAAAAATAATTGGCAGGGTAAGTCTTTATCAAATGAAGCGACAATACTTGGAAAACCAAGAGGTATAATTGCTGTAGGTGAAAGTTTATATGTAGCTGATGAAGACCAGAATGGTATATTAGTGATGGATAATACGGGGATTATTCATCGAAAAATTGGAAGAAAAGGGAAGGGCCCCAAAGAGTTTTCAGATTTAAAAGCAATTTTCCGAAATAAAGAATTTATTTTTACAGCTGATCAGAAAAAGGCTGGGATACAGGTATATGATAAAAATTTTCATTACTTAGATTTTATTCCAGTAGTTTTAATGGCATTACACCATCCAAATACGGGCGCTGTAAACCAAAAATTATTTTTACCTACTTCTTTTGAAAATCCAAATTTTTTAATTGATATATATAAAGCCAAACCACCTTTTGAGAAAAAAGATTCTTTTTTTCCTAAACTGATACCTAATGGGTATCAGCCAATGGCTTATAATTGATATTTAATCTCTGCAGATTATAGATCGGGAAAGATTCTTATTGCATACACTGGGCTGCCATATTTATTTTTGTATGATAGCAATATAAAAAATGTAGTAACACTGAAAATAAAATCGAACTATTTTGATGAGCTTGACAATCCGCCTGTGAAACCCGTAAAGAAGAATAAGGCTTTAGGGGTTAACTGGTTGTTTCAACATATTTATTTGCATGCTGATGGATCTATATTTTTTACCGTAAAAAAAACATTATACAAACTCAACTCATCAAATGAAGGAAACTATAAAATTTCTGGTAAATTTCAATTTTTAATAAGTGGAAAAACCTTAAATATTAGGCAGTTGCTATTTCATGATAATCACTTGTATTTGAGTTCCGCTTTTAATGAGTTTATTTATAAAATTCCTTTAGATAGTATTAATTTTTAGCTGTATTGAGACCGTGAGAACCAAAGAAAAAATATCGATGGGCTTTACTGGTATCTTAGTTGTTTGTGCCTTAATTATAACGGGTTTAGTTCTCCGCCAAGAGTTTTTCAAATCTGCACCGCAATCTGTTGTTCAACAGGTAGAGAATTGGAAGCAGTTAAAACTAACTGGCCAGCGCATCGGCTCGGCGGATGCTCCGGTACAAATCATTGAGTTTTTTGATTACCAGTGCCCGTATTGTAAACAGGTGCAAGCTTCAGTGAAAGCCGTTCAGCAAAATTACCCTAAAGAAGTTTCTGTTGTTCATGAACATTTTCCATTAAGTGGTCATGAATTTGCTTTCGAGGCGGCCATTGCTACCGAATGTGCAGGGCGACAGGGTAGATTTGAAAGTTACCATAACTTATTATTTGCCAGCCAAGACAGCCTTGGCAGTATATCTTATAGTGAACTAGCTAAAGAGGCACAAATATCAAATATTTCCCAATTTGAAGAATGTACTGAGTACCAAGAAACAGCCCAAATTATAACGAACGGAACTGACCTTGGTCGAAAATTAGGCATTACCGGAATTCCTACGTTTATGATTAATGGCAAGTTGGTCTCAGGTGTACTTTCCGAGCAGCAGTTTGAATTCATCATCAAAGAAGCTCTGGCTGAGACAGGCAGATAGCATAATTTTTGATGTCCCTAAACAATCTGATTAAAAGATTTTGTATATAGATTAAATAGCCGGATTTTGTTACCAATCTTGATATTTCATTCCTGTCTATTATCTTGATGATATGCTTTCAAACTTGTTTCAACGCCGCTACCTTATTTCTCTGACCTACCTGTTGGTAGTGGTGATTGGTATTGTAGCCTGGCGTCAAATTCCCTTGGAGCAGGCTCCCGAACTAAACCTTCCTTCCATATCCGTCAGCTATAACTGGGGCAGCACATCACCGGAGGTGATGGAAAAGGAAGTAACCCGCAAGGTGGAGCAGGCCGCCAACCGCCTGCGGGATGTTCAAAAAGTAGAATCCATTTCACAAGAAGGGCGATCCAGCGTAACCGTTACTTTTGCCCGCAATGCTCCGGTGGACTACCGCGTGGTAGAGCTGCAGGAATATTTGTTTAGCCTGCAGGAGACGCTGCCTCCCAATGTTCGACAGGGCACTATTAGTCGAAGGGTGCCCGAAGAACTGCAGGAGCTGCAAACGTTTGTGGTGTATTCGCTAAGCGGTGAACGTCCTGTCCGTGATTTGCTGGAATATGCCCGCCAAAATATTAGGCTACCGCTGCTGGGCATCGAAGGACTTTCAGATGTACAGATCAACGGTGCCCGAGAGCCTGCCCTTACCGTTGCTTTTGACGTGAATAAGCTGGAGCAATATAGGCTCAGCCAGCAGCAGATAATGAATGATATCCGCAATAATTTGCAGTGGCGCTCTTCGGGGTATGTGGAAAGTTCCGGGAAGAGAAGCAGTCTGCTGGTTGCACCGCAATTTGATGGTCTTGCGTCCATTCGAGAATTCAAGATCAAGCTGCCCAACTCACAACGACAAATAGAACTTTCCAGTATTGCTAACGTTTCTATTGAAGACTATCCGGCTACTACACTCAAACGGATTAACGGCAGTCCGGCCTTGAGCGTAGAATTTTTGAAAGAGAGTGGAGCAGATGCCATTGGTCTTGCAGAACGTATTCGCAGCCGTATGCAAGAAATAGAGCAGAAACTGCCACAGGATATGTTTCTTCAGCTTGAGCGGGATGCCACTGAAGAGCTGCGTGAGCAGTTTGGTAATCTGCAGTATCAGGCTATGATTAGCTTGCTGGTTATTTTTCTGGTGCTCCTGATGTTTATCCGCCGTTTTCGGGCGCCGTTTGTGATTTTGGGCAGTATATTATTTTCACTGCTGCTGAGTACCAGTATCTTATATTTTATTGGCCATACGCTGAATGTAATCACCCTGGCAGGGCTGACCGTTGCCCTGGGTATGATTATCGATAATGCGGTTGTAGTATTTGAGCAGTTGAATCCCGGGTTGCCGGAAACTCTTTCAGACCGTATTGACCATGTAAAAAAACAACTCCCGCGGACCCTTGTTCCGGTCCTGGGCAGTACTTTTACCACGGTTGGAATTTTTATCCCGGTCTTTTTTGCTTTGCAAGAGCTGCAACTCTTTTTAGTTCCTCTTGCCGTGGCTTTATCATTTACCTTAATTTCTTCGGTATTTATAGCGCTTACATGGATTCCATACGCTTTGATCTGGTTGGTGCCTTCTAACGTAAATCGAGATTTATCTCGATTGCCTGATAAAAAGAAAGGATTGTTTAGGATGATAAAAAGACCGGCGCTATGGCTTTTTAACTGGCGTCATAAGTTGCGCTGGCTTTTTTACGCAGGCTTTATTGCTGTAATAGGCATTCCGTTATTTGCCATTGAAGAACCCGACTGGGACAGTGGTACTGCCTGGCCGGAATTTACTCAAGTCTATTTTGATAACAGGGATGCCATTGATCCCATTATCGGGGGACTACCATACCGCTTTTTCAACGAAACCTATTTTGGGAGCCCCTGGGGAGGCCAACAACAGCAGAGAATCTATGTCTCTATCCGAACACCACAGGGAACGCCTCTTTCAGAGATTGACAAGATGGCCCGCAACTTTGAGCATATCGCAGAGCCTTACAGTGCGGCTTTTTCTTACTATGAGGCTCGGCTGTCGGAATACAGCGGGGCACGGCTTACCTTTAATATCAAGGATGAATTCCTGTTTAAACCGGAACCCTATATTTTTTATGCAGAAGCGCAATATCTGGCAGCCCGTACCGGAAATTCAGCCATTTCGGTTGGGGGACTGGGTGATGGTATCAGTACCGGTTTTGGCAGCAGTGCTTCCAGCCATCGTATTTCTTTGAAAGGGTTTTCGTATGATCAGCTGCTGGAACTGGCCCAGAATTTACAAAATCGACTAAAGGAAAATAGGCGCGTACGAGAAGTGGATATTCATGATACCGGCTGGTTCTCTCGCGATGATCTGTATCAATATTATTTAAAGCTTAACGATGAAGCCCTGGCACTGCGGGATATTAGTCGCGGAGAACTTTTTGAATCTATTGCCCTGGATGTAAACCCTATAAATACCCAAGGCAGGATAGAACTGGATGGGCAGCGGTTGTACCTGGTGAGCCAAAACCTGAACCAAAATCGACTGCCTGAAACGCTGCTGGACGAAAAAAGACAGAACAAGAATGTTACTTTTTCACTGGAAGAAGTAGCCACGCTGGGTAAAGAAAAAAGCCAGTCGCAAATCAGGAGAGAAGATCAGTCCTATTTTCGTCAGGTGAGCGTAGATTTTTTGGGTCCACACCGCCTTGGCAGAGAATATATAAAAAGTGTGTTGGAAGAAACGCCTGTGCCCGTGGGGGCTTCTATAGAATATGGAACAGGTGGAATTTTTAATTTTGGAGAAGAACAAAATACGCGCAATCTGTTACTGCTTTTTGGACTTACCATCTTAAGCGTATGGATGATTGTTTCCGGACTGCTGGAATCCTGGCTGGATCCTTTGGTGGTGATTCTGGCCGTACCGCTAAGTCTTATGGGTATCATGACGGGCACGATGTACCATGACTTAGCTTTTGACCGCGGAGCTATTGCCGGTACACTGCTTTGCGTAGGGGTAGTGGTTAATAACTCTATTTTACTGATGCACGAAAAACAGCTGATGCGTTCGCTGGGCATTCACGGTCTGCGAAGCTGGCTGTATGTATATCGGAATAAAATGCGCGCCGTACTCATCACGACGCTTACCACCATAGGTGGCCTGATACCCATGATCATATTTGGCGAAAGCGAATTCTGGTATCGTCTGGCAACGGTAGTCGTCTGGGGACTGGGCAGCAGTACGCTGCTGATATTGCTGCTGATGGGAATTTGGGAGGAATTAACTTTAGCAAAGAAGCAATTTCACGCTAATTTTCTTCCGAAACCATAAAGCTTTTTTCAGCCAGGATATTCCCGTTCTGATCTTCAACAGCTACTCTCCAGGAGCCGGTCCAGCTTTCAAGAATAGTCTTGGAACTCCATGTCCGCCAGTCTTTGGATTTGATGGTCAAAGGAGTACGAGTCTTTTCTTCGTCTTTATAAAACCAGACGTGGTAAATTTCTGTAGTATCTTGTGCGCCGGTCACCTTTGTGAAACAGAATAAGTTTTCAACATTGGGTGCAAAAAGTGAAGTCTGCACCCACAATAGAACGGTTTTCAACGGCGGTGCCTATTTCAATCGTTTCTACAGACAGATCCTGAGCAGAAAGTGTTCCTGTTACTAAAAATAGAATTAAGAAAGAAGTAAGTGCTAATTTTTTCATAATGTTAGCCTTATTTTAAAGGTTGCAAACACTGTTACACTCTTTTCTTTAACAAATGTTCCGAGTAAAGCTTAGCCGGTCTTCAACTTGCCTTTTTTATCTTCTTCTTCTTTTGGAACAAGTTTCAATGTCATCACAGGAGCCAAAGAAGTGAAGGGAATGCCCTGAAATATTGAAATCGTGAATTTTCTCCATCATGGTTTTGATCTCCTGAATGCGCGGATCACAGAATTCCAGTACCGTTCCGCACTCCTGGCAAATGATATGATCGTGCTGCTGATAGGCATAAGCCCGCTCGTAATGATACTGGTTTTGTCCAAATTGTTGGCGCTGTACCAGTCCGCATTCTACCAAAAGGTCCAGCGTATTGTAAACGGTAGCGCGTGAAACCCTGGCTTCGGTATCCTTCATGTTAAAGTAAATATCATCGGCGTCGAAGTGTCCGTCCGCACGATAAATCTCTTCCAGCACCATGAAACGTTCTGGCGTTTGGCGTTGATTATGCTCTTTTAAATAAGAGCGAAAAATTTCTTTAACCAGATCAATGGTTTCTTCATTTGCGGGATGCGCCATAAAAAATCACTTATTTTCTTTTAATATAAGAAATACGGGATGTCTATAAAAGCACATCAGAAAGGAAGGTGCTGAAATTTGTATTCAGAATGTTATATTCAGCAATGGTTACGGGCTTTAGCCGTATCGGTACAGCAAACATAAATTAACAAAATACTATGCCTACAGTTGTAGCTTTTGAAACGCTGGCTGAACTTTTTATCAACCTTTCAAAAAAATATAAGGGTACTGATAAAGTTGCCTTTGCAAGAAAACCTACCTCTAAGAGTGATTACGAAACCATTGACTGGGATACCGTACTACGATGATGTAATGACGCTGGCTTCGTACCTGGTAGAGCACGGTATTGAAGCAGGCGACCGTGTGGGTATTCTAAGTGAGAATCGATATGAATGGGCGGTGGTAGATTTGGCGCTACAGCTTATCGGTGCTATCAATGTGTCTTTGTATTCCACATTGCCTGCAGGACAGTGTGAATATATTCTGCAGGATTCCGAAGCCAAACTCTTTTTTGTATCAACGGGCATTCAGCTTAAAAAAGCCATCAAGGTTTTTGATAAGTGCGATGATATTCACCAGGTAATAGCTTTTGACCGCCCGAAAGTAGAAAGCCAAATGGAAGAGCCTTATGTAGTGTTATTTGAAGATATCATGGCTGAGGGAATGAAGCTGGTGCCTAAGCATGAAGATGAAATAAGCAGGAGGGTGAACAGCATTACTCCTGAAGATATTTCAACACTGATATATACTTCCGGAACAACCGGAAAACCCAAAGGGGCCATGCTCACCCACCGTAATATTGTGAGTAATGTGAAAGCCGCTCATCAGATGATTGAAATTAAGGACACTGATCGCACCTTATCCTTTTTACCCTTGTGTCACTCTTTTGAGCGCACTGCGGGATACTATGCAATTATGGCCGGAGGCGCTGAAATATATTACGCTGAAAGTGTAGACACTGTGGCAAAGAATATGACGGAAGCACACCCTACCATTATTTTCAGCGTTCCGCGTCTTTTTGAAAAAATTTATAACCTTGTTTCCAAAAGTGTGGAAGAGGGGACTGTTATACAGCAGAAGATTTTTGACTGGGCCTTGAACGTTGGACAAAAATATTTTGAGGGCCAACGGGGGCTGGTTTCTCTGCAAAAAACACTGGCCGATAAACTTGTTTTTGATAAGCTGAAGCAGCGTACCGGTGGTAATGTTCGTTTCTTTGTCAGTGGCGGTGCCGCACTGCCTCCTGAAATTGGACTGTTCTTTATGTCAGCCGGACTGAATATTTTAGAAGGCTATGGACTTACAGAGACCTCTCCGGTAATGTGCTGCAATACGTTGGGTGAAGAACGGATGGGTACCGTTGGGAAAATTCTTCCCGGTGTAACGGTGGGTATTCAACGCCTGGAAGACAGTGAAGATTATAGCAGCAGTACAGTGGAGAGGACTATCCTACTAGATCTCACTTCTGAAGCCGGCGAAATTTTGTGTAAAGGTCCCAACGTTATGAAGGGCTATTGGAAAAACAATGAAGCAACAGAAGAGATGATTGACAGTGATGGCTGGCTGCATACGGGTGATGTGGGCCGGTTTACAGATGGAAGGCTTCAGATTACTGATCGGATCAAGCATATGATTGTTAATGCCGGCGGGAAGAATATTTATCCCGGACCGATTGAAGATATGTTTAAAACCAGCAAATGGATTGATCAGCTGGTAGTTGTAGGAGAGCGACAAGCTTATATGGGGGCATTAATTGTTCCCGATTTTGAAGCTCTTGAAGCACATGCCAAAGCAAAAGATATTGCCTTTGATTCTTTGGAAGAGCTCATTGCTCACGATGATATACAGTCGATTTACAAAAAGAAATTCGTTCCTACTCAAAAGAGTTGGCATCCCATGAAAAGATTCGTGATTTTCGGCTCGTTCCCAATGAATTTACTGTTGAAACAGGTGAGCTGACCCCTACACTTAAAGTGAAGCGGCGTATTATCGAAGATAAATACGGTCACCTTATTGAAGATATTTTTGCTGAATAGGCCCATTCAACATTCTCAACTTAACATTTAAAATTGTATCTATGTCTTATCAAATTTTCTACTGGATTCACATTGTTTCATACCTAAGCTGGCTGGGAGCCTTTATTGGCAGCATGCTTTTTGCGTGGAAAGTGGGCAAGAACTATTTGACTGATGATGAAGGATATTATATGAAGCTTGAGCGCCGGGCTACAAGCATAGGAGCCCATATCGGCGCATTGGGAATTTTGATTTCAGGCGGTGCCATGTCATCTATTCCGGGCGGACCCAAATGGGGCTGGTTCAACTTTGAAATGTATTCATGGCTGGGTATTAAACAGGTCTTATTCATGATCATCCTGGTGATGGTCGGGTTTTCTATTAAATCGAGCATATCCTTTAAGAAGAAGCTCAGGGGTGACGATGATGTGGAAATAAGCCAGGATACGAGAGAAGCCTGGAATGCTGCTTATCGTTTGTCTCTGGGCGTTTATATTCTGGTAGTTATTAATACCATCCTGGGACTCTTTAAACCTGCTTTTTAAAAGCAAGTATTACTGATTATAAGCCCGCTGCAGGGCATTATAAAATCTCTTTACTCTGCGCCGATTTACTCCCAGGTCGCTTTTCCCAACACGGCTTGCACTGCGAACGTGAACAAGGGTCTTATTTTTCGTCAGCAGGTTGGAGCTTGATCACAAAGTCATCCTTGAAAATAAACACTTTAAATACGGAAGAGATCTTCAGCTCGTCTTGGTTTACATGTAAATCATGAACTCCAATGGCTTCTAATACTGTCTGACAAAGAAGAAATGTATACTCAGGCTCGCTGTCTATCTTAAATGTGGTACGGGCACAGTTTGGTGTTTTTGGACATTCAGGGAGTGGATTATCGGGATGATCATAAAGCTCAAAACTTCCACCTAAAAAATTAAAAAGCGAAAAGATCGTCATAGAATTGTGGTTAAGTGAGAAGCTTCATGCATTCTGCTGTTGAAGTAACAACTTTAATGATACTTCGGTTCTCTTCTTTGATAAAACCTGAACTGATGGCGTGATCGATAAAGTCAATTAGCTTGTCATAATATCCATCGATGTTGAAAAGGATAAT
Organism: Balneolaceae bacterium; assembly: GCA_034521755.1. GTDB lineage: Bacteria > Bacteroidota > Rhodothermia > Balneolales > Balneolaceae > JAXHMB01. Next base: position 519,350 of record JAXHMB010000001.1, on the reverse strand, counting down.
AGGCTTATTATGAATCTTAATCTGTGACCATGTTACTATTTCCATCAGCTCTTCAAAGGTGCCAAAGCCTCCGGGCAGGGCAATAAAAGCATCAGACAATTCATGAATAGTAGCTTTACGCTCATGCATGTCCCTGGTTACGCGAAGGTCGGTCAGGTTTTGGTGACCTACTTCCATATCAAGCAGATGTTTTGGAATAACTCCGTAGGCTTTTCCGCCATTTTCCATCACTGAATTTGCAATCTCGTTCATAAGGCCAACAGAACCGCCACCAAACACAAGTCCTATGTTGTGTTTAGCCAGTGCCTTGCCTAAAGCAATGGAATCTTCGGTATAGCGGGGGTTGTCACCTGTTTTCGATCCGCAAAAAACGGCTACATGTTTGATACTCATATTACGCGGTAGCCATCATACGTTTTAAGACACCTTCTGCTTTTTCAATAAAATAGTCGATGTGCTCTTTGGTATTACTTTTACCCAGGCTGATGCGAATACTGGAGTTGGCAACTTCGGGCTCCAGTCCAATGCCTTCCAAAACGTGAGAAGGTTCAACGGCCCCGGAAGTACAGGCAGATCCATTAGACACACAAATGCCTTCCATATCGAGGTTGAGCAACAACATTTCACCGTCTGTGCCATGACCTTGTTCGTCGGTAAAGGCAATGTTGGTGATATGCGGCACTCCGTTTTCGGAATCTCCGTTGATGCTAAAGCGATTTTCAAAATTATCTTTCAGTCCTTTAATAAGCCTGTCCTGAAGCGTTTGGTAGTGTTTTAAATCTTCTTCCTGATTTTGAGAGATAAGTTCCAGTGCTTTGGCCAGTCCAATAATGCCGGGAACGTTCAGCGTGCCGCCTCTTCGACGACGCTCCTGCGAGCCGCCGTGCATCCAGGGCATCCAGGGAGAGCCATGACGAATATACATTACGCCAATGCCCTTGGGACCGTAGATTTTATGACCGCTCATACTCAGGAAATCAATACCCAGTTCATCTACATCAACAGGAAGCTTTCCAATGCTTTGCACCGTATCGGAATGAAAGGGGACATTGTGTTCTTTACAGACTTTCGAAATTTCTTTAAGAGGATTGATGGTGCCGATCTCATTATTTACGTGCATCAGCGTTACCAAAGCCGTGTTTTCATTGATGGCGTCGGCAACCTGTTCGGCGGTAATTTGTCCATCACTGCCGGGTTCGAGATATACAGGCTTGCAGCCGCTGCGTTTCTTGCATTCCACAGCATGCAGCACCGCATGATGCTCTAAAGGAGAGGTGATCACTTCATTCTTACCGGTAGCCGCAAGCGTTCCTTTGATCACAGAGTTGTCACTCTCAGTACCCCCGCTGGTAAAAACAATTTCTGCAGGCTCAGCACCAATAATTTCTGCAACCTTTTCACGTGCCTCTTCAACGGCTACTTTGGCATTATTGCCCAGCTGGTGTGCAGAATTAGCATTCCCAAACTGTTCGGTGAAATAAGGCTTCATTGCTTCCAGCACTCGTTCATCGAGCGGGGTAGTTGCAGCGTGATCAAAATAGATTTGTTGCATGATTTCGTTTGTAATCCGTTATAATTTTACGAGTCAAAGATATTGAAAATTGTTCAGAAAAACAGGTGTTGATGCGGTTTAAGGTTAGGGCTTTATCATTTAAAAGCTCTCCTGAAAATTATTACACCGAGGTGTTGTTTTGAAATTAGTATTGATTTCTTCATTTTATTTTTCACTCAAAATGGAGTCATTATATGTCAAATATTCAATCAGTAACAATTGCGGGATCAGGTGTATTAGGAGCACAAATAGCTTTTCAAACGGCATTTCACGGTTTTGATGTAACCGTTTATGATATAAGTGATGAAATGCTGGAAAAGGCGAAAGCTAAATTTCAGAAGCTTGGGCAAACCTATCAACAAGATTTAGGGGCAAGCCCGGAACGGATAAATCAAACAATTGAGGCCATTCGATGCTCGTCAGATTTAAATGAAGCTATCAAGGGAGCGGACTTGATGATTGAGGCTATTCCAGAAAACCCCAAAATTAAAACAGCGTTTTATAAAAAATTAGGAGAACTGGCACCACCTGAAACTATTTTTGCCACCAACTCATCCACGTTGCTTCCCAGTCAATTTGCCGAAGCTACTGGACGACCGTCCCAATTTTTGGCATTGCACTTTGCTAATGAAATATGGAAGAATAACACAGCCGAAATTATGGGACACAAGAGAACTGATGAGCAGGTGTTTAATACCATTGTAGATTTTGCAGAGTCCATTGGCATGATGGCTTTGCCGTTGCATAAAGAACAACCCGGCTATATTCTAAATTCGCTGCTAGTACCTCTGTTAACAGCAGCTTTAGAACTTAAGGTTAAAGATGTTGCTGAAGTTGAAACTATAGATAAAACCTGGATGGTGGCTACCGGAGCTCCGCTTGGGCCTTTTGGAATTCTTGATGTAATTGGCATAAACACTGTTTATAATGTAAATAAAATGGCAGCTGACAAGGCACAGGACCCTTTAAAAAATGATATGGTTAAGTATCTTAAGGAAAGCCTAATCGATCAGAATAAACTGGGGGTTGAAACAGGTGAGGGATTTTATTCTTATCCTAATCCTACCTATAAAGATCCTGATTTTTTGAAATAAGCAGAATCTAAGAAAAAATTTAAGTTTGCCTTTATGAATAGAGTTGACGGGGCCATTACTTTGATATTTATGCCAATATCTTATAACAACAAAATAATTGTACAATGAATATTGAACAACAACTGGATCTAGATGGGCAAGTGGCTATCGTTACCGGGTCAAGCAGAGGTATTGGAAAAGCTATAGCCGGCGGATTAGCAAGGTGCGGGGCTCAGGTTATCATCAGCAGCAGAAGTCAGGACAGCTGTGATGAGACAGCGGCAGAATTTGAGGCTGAAGGCCTGAAAGCTATCGCAATAGCTTGCCATGTTGGTAAGCAAGAGCACCGGAAGGCTTTAGTAGAACAAGTGGTAAATACCTTTGGACGAGCTGATATTTTAGTGAATAATGCAGCAGTAAACCCGGTTTACGGTCCGATTGAAGAGGTGGAAGCCGCTGCATTTGATAAAATTATGGACATAAACGTGAAGGCCTGCTGGCAATTATCAAATTTCAGTGCAACCCCATATGAAGAAAAATAATAAGGGAAGCATCATTAATATTGCATCGGTTGAAGGGCTGAAACCTGGGGAAGGCCTGGGACTTTACAGCACCAGTAAAGCAGCGCTTATTATGCTAACCAAAAGCCAGGCCAAAGAATGGGGTCGTTATGATATTAGAGCCAACGCTATATGCCCCGGATTAATTAAAACTAAGTTTAGTCAGGCGCTTTGGAAAGATGATTCAGTCTTGGGAACTATTGAAAAGACACTGCCGAGCGGAAGAATGGGACAGCCCCGTGAGATGATTGGTCTGGCCTGTTTGTTGGCTTCAGATGCAGGCAGTTACATGACCGGTGGTATTTATACTGCCGACGGCGGATTTATGATTTAAGGTTAACCAGGAAGACTATGAACTTTCAATACTCAGACAAATCAAAAGAACTGCAGCAAAAGCTAAATGCTTTTATCGACCGACACATTGTGCCGGTTGAAAAAGAATATCTTAATTTTCAGCGGGATCCTGCTAACCGGTGGAAGCGATTTCCAAAGATGGATTCACTGAAACAGAAAGCCAAAAAAGCGGGCTTATTTAATCTATTTTTGCCCAAAGAATATGGTGAGTTAAGTCCCGGGCTAAGCAATATGGAGTATGCCCCCTTAGCCGAAATAATGGGAAGAAAACTTTGGACAGCAGAAGTGTTTAACTGCAGTGCCCCCGATACCGGCAACATGGAAGTATTGGCCAAATATGGAACTGAATCTCAAAAAAAACAGTGGCTAGCTCCATTGATGCAAGGGGATATCCGCTCTGCATTTTTGATGACAGAACCTGATGTGGCCTCATCTGATGCCACCAATATTGGAACATCTATTGAGGCCAAGGATGATGAGTATATCATCAACGGCACTAAATGGTGGGCTTCGGGCGGTATGGACCCTCATTGTGCATTTGCTATTGTGATGGGTAAAACGGACCCTGACGCTGAACGGCATAAACAGCAGAGCATGATATTAGTACCCATGGATGCCGAGGGCCTCACGATCAAACGTCCCCTTTCTGTATTTGGATATTACGATTCCCCCGAAGGACATGCCGAAATTGAACTGAATGAAGTACGGGTTCCCAAGGAAAATATTATTCTGGGAGAGGGCAGAGGATTTGAAATTGCACAGGGACGCCTGGGGCCGGGAAGAATTCACCACTGTATGCGGCTGGTGGGAATGGCACAGTATGCCCTCGAGCTGATGTCGCAGCGTACTGCCGAGCGCGAAGCATTTGGGAGATCGTTTAAGGATATGACTAGCATTCGTCAGGATATTGCTAGATCGGAGTGCGAAATTGAACAAGCACGCTTGTTGACCCTTTCAGCTGCTGATAAAATGGATCGATTGGGAAATAAAGATGCCAAAGATATAATTTCTATGATAAAAATCGTGGCTCCTTCTATGGCCGTAACAGTTATAGACCGTGCTATGCAAATTTTAGGAGGTAAAGGGCTTGGCCCCGACACTTATTTACCGCACTATTTTGCAGCGGCACGAGCATTGCGCTTAGCCGATGGGCCCGATGAGGTTCACATGCATCAGCTTGGTAAACATTGCATAAAAAAATATCAGCAATAGTAATATGAGTCATCAGCCCGTCAGAAAAGGAGAAGAGTTAAATAAAAAGCCTTTAAAAACTTATTTGCTTGATCAAGAACTTATCAATTCTAAAAACAGCAATTTAAAAGTACGGCAGTTTACCAGTGGTTATTCGAATTTAACCTACCTACTAATCATTGAGGATCACGAATATGTTTTACGAAAGCCGCCGGTAGGCGCAGTAAAACGCGGACATGATATGGGGCGTGAGTTTAAAGTTCAAAGTGCTATTTATGATCAGTTTGGCAAAGTTCCTAAAATGCACGCCTTTTGTGATGACGAAGACATATTAGGATCAGAGTTCTATATCATGGAAAAGGTAGAGGGCATTATCTTGAATTATGAAACGGCCAAAGAACGAAAGTTGCAGCCAGCTGAGTATAACCGGATAGCCCACGCATGGTTAGATACTTTTGTTAAGCTTCACCAATTGGATTATAAAGCCGCAGGATTGTCCGATTTAGGCAAACCGGACGGCTATGTAGAGCGGCAAGTTACCAACTGGGGCAAGCAATTTTTAAAAGCTGCAACCGATGATACTGCAATCGCTGAAAAAGTGATGCAATGGATGCAGGAACATCAACCCATTGACTACAATCACTGCCTTATCCACAACGATTATAAATATAACAACATCGTTTTTAAGGATGATTCCTGGCAAACGATTACTGCGGTATTAGATTGGGAGATGGCAACATTGGGCGACCCGCTTATGGATTTGGGTACTTCTTTAGGGTATTGGACTGTGGCCTCCGACCATGATTTTGTGAAGCAGGGCATCCCATCACCCACTATATTTGAGGGTAATCCGTCACGAAGTGAAATCGCAGAACTTTATGCTCGTAAAAGCGGAAATAATGTTGATCATCTGGTCTTTTACTATGTGTATGGGTTGTTTAAAATTGCGGTTATTGCCCAACAAATTTACTACCGTTATCAAAAAGGATTAACAAACGATCCAAAATTTGCTGATTTAGATAAGGCAGCCCAGCTATGCTGTAAAATTGCTTTAAATGCCATTCAAACCCAAAAAATCGACTAAGGCCTGTTGATATATAATCTGTTTATCAGATCGTTGAGATATTGATCAATCCTGATTGGGAATTGATGATAACATGCTGTTACCAAAATACTGTTCAAATTTTAACCTTATGAATACCAAATGGATAAGATGACGCTGAAAGATGTTGAATTAAGTAATAAGAAAGTATTGATGCGGGTTGATTTTAATGTGCCCATTGAAGATGGAATTATTACCGACGATAACCGCATACGACAGGCACTGCCTTCTATCAATCATGTAATTAACAATGGAGGGCTACTGATTTTAACCAGTCACTTGGGCCGGCCCGGTGGGAAAAGAGATAATGCGCTTAGCCTGAAGCCGGTAGCTGATCACCTGCAAGACGTATTGGATGCCAAGGTTCATTTTGCGAATGACTGCATCGGTGAAGAAGCTGCTTCAGTTATTGACAAAGCTGACTTTGGAGAAGTAGTTTTGCTGGAAAATGTGCGGTTTCATCCAGAAGAAAAAGCGAATGATGAAGATTTCTGCAAAGCACTGGCAGCCCATGCTGATGTGTTTGTGAATGATGCTTTCGGAAGCAGTCACCGGGCGCACGCCTCGGTAGCAGGAGTAGCAAAGTTTTTGCAGCCTGCCGTGTCAGGTTTTTTGTTGGAAAAAGAGATTAAGTACTTAAGTGAGTCGGTAAATAATCCGGAGCGTCCGTTTATAGCCATTTTGGGCGGAGCAAAAGTATCCGATAAAATCGGGGTGATCGAGCACCTGCTTTCCAAAGTCGACTCCATCATTATTGGCGGCGGCATGACATATACTTTTTATAAAGCAAAAGGGCTGCCCATTGGTGATTCGCTGCTAGAAGAAGACAAGATTGATTTAGCCGGAGATCTTTTGGAAAAAGCAAAAGACGCCGGAGTGAATATAGTGCTGCCTTTAGATTCAGTGGTAGCCAAAGAATTCAGCAATGATGCAGAATTTGAGGTTGTAGACGAAGATGGCATTGAAGAAGGGTGGATGGGCCTTGATATTGGTCCACAGTCTGCCATTGCCTTTGGCAACATGATTAAAAATGCCAAGACAGTATTCTGGAATGGTCCCATGGGGGTATTTGAGATGGACAATTTTGCCGATGGTACTTTTGCAGTCGCTGAGGCCCTGGCCGAGGCTACTAAATTTGGGGCAACGACTATTGTGGGAGGCGGTGATTCTGCAGCAGCTATCAAGAAAGCAGGACTGGAAGACAAGGTTTCACATGTATCAACAGGGGGAGGAGCCAGCCTGGAATTTCTGGAAGGCAACGAATTGCCCGGGGTTGCAGCCTTGACCGACAAGTAAATTTCAACCAAATTGGAGCATGATGTCTGATCCCAAAAATCAAGTCCTTACTGATGATGCCCGCAACAGCTCCAACTTCTATGAAAGTGACCGTATTCTGAGGCACTATCTTGAGCAACATGTTTCTGATTTGGCAATGGAATACATGGACAGCCAGCTTCATTACCAGGGTAAACAGGCTGCCGTTGCAATGGATGCTCTTTCTTTTGCCGCTGATAAACAAAGTCCGGAGCTCAAAAAACGGAATCCACAGGGAGAACCGGCTGATGAAGTTGTTTTTCATCCCGCATACTGGGAGTTGGTGGACATTGCTGCCCGATCCGAGATGTTTTATGTGAAGTATGATGCCAACCTTCGTCAACAGTTTTGCAGGGCAGCGTCACAAAATGGAGTTTTGCCGCCGGACAGCTTTATGCTATGAGCGAGCTTGGTGTCTATTGTCCATTGTGTATGACTGATGGTGCCGCTCACCTCGTTGACCGTTATGCTCCTGAAGAAGTAAAAAAGCGGCTTCTTCCCAGGCTGTCTGCCAAAGAAGGGGATGATCTGTATACCGGGGCTATGTTTCTCACCGAAAAGTCCGGCGGTTCTGATGTGGGCAGAAACCTGTGTACGGCCCAACATATTGAGGGCGACAAGTATAAGCTCAATGGAGAAAAGTGGTTTTGCAGCAACGTCAATGCGGAGGTCATTTTGGCACTGGCACGCACCGATGATATAGAGGAAGGCACCCGCGGACTTTCCCTGTTTCTGGTAGAAAATAATCTGCCTGATGGAACACGTAACCCTATGAATATCATACGATTAAAAGATAAACTTGGTGTTCGATCTATGGCTACCGGGGAAGTAGAGCTGAAGGATACTATTGGCATTCGCCTGGGTGAAGAGAATAATGGGTTTAAGCTGATGGCCGAGATGATTAATATCTCGCGTCTTTATAATTCTGTAGCTGCGATGTCCGGAACCCGACGTGCCATTATAGAAGCCTGGAAGTACCTGGAATCACCGCGTTACATTTGGTAAAAAAGCGGTTAAGCATGCGTTAATCCGACAAAAGTTTCATGAGCTGGGAGCTAAGTTTCTGGGTGATTTTCTGTTGGTGTGGCGGGCAATTCGCGCAATGGATGATACAGAACAGGGTAGTGAGGAAGCTCAACACCTGATGCGTATGATTATCCCGATGGCCAAGTGGTGGTCGGCCCGGCAGTCGGTGTACAGTGTAAGAGAATGTATGGAGCTGATGGGCGGTAACGGCTATATCGAAGATTTTGTGATGCCCAAACTGCTGCGTGATGTCAACGTGCTGCCCATTTGGGAGGGAGCAGGAAATATTATGGTGCTGGACATGCTGCGCGCTTCTCAAAAGTCGAATGGCCTGGAAATCATTATTCAGCAAATCCGTGAGTCAGCCTCAGATTCTGAGCAATATGGATCGCTGATATCTGAAAACCTAGACAAGCTTATAAGCACCTGGAAAGAGCTTGAGGGCATGAAAGACCGTGATAAGATTGAAGCTACGGCAAAACCGCTATTTGAAGAACTTATCTTGCTTTATCAGATGGCGCTGATGATTGAAGAGAAGGATGACACTTCAAAGGCATGGATTAACCCGGCTTTGCAATTTATGGCTTCTGAATTTGATGGTGAAATAGGCATTGAAGAGCCCATCAGTCTGCAGGAAGTAGAAAATCTTATAGCCTGGGATTACTGATATTCGGGATATTTGGCAATAAATTTATCCAGTGACTTCTGAGCATTTTCTTTGACCTTTCGCCGCAGAAAGGCGTCCAGCCGAGCAGCCAGCCCGTCATTCCCAGGGCCATGCCGGACCATTTCCAGAAGTTGAAACCGATCCCGGTGTTCAATAATTTTGACCATCCTTAAACCGGAACGAAGCTTCCAAAACATTATGCACCTTGCGGCCGGTTTGCGTAAACGTATAGGTTGCTTCCAAATGGGCAGAGCCCGAATCTTTATCAGATGCTATATCGCTGAAAGTAAGTTCCAGATCTTTACCGCGCTCGCAGAGCATGTGCCACATGGCTGCAATATGTTTGCCCTTTAGTTCAAAAACTTCATCCTTGAACGTTGCCTCAGGATGATAGCATTCAGCCATCGCCTCGTGGTCTCTTTGCTGAAGGGAGGTATATAAGTGGGAATATTAGTTCTTCGTTATTCATTACGCTGATCAAATAGATTGATCCATTGGAGATGCAGAAGTGGCAGGGGCCTTTTTTTTTCATGGATCCGAACTCCTTAAGAGCCTTGAAGCCCAGTTTTTTATGGAATGCTTTTGAGGAGGAAATATCTTTCACAGCCAGTGATAATGAGTGTTCCATAAGACAGGATTAAGTCATGAAGAAAAATATAACTTTTGAAATTGAATAATGCTCTACTTTTTGATTTTTGCGCTATTGTTTGCCCATTGTGCAATCTCATTGTACCCTTTTAAACGTATCAGATAGTTCTTTTCACCTACTGATATCATGTTTTCAAGGTTAAGAGATCGCTCAAAAACAATAACCTGGGGCACGGCCGGTACCGGCTTTTCACGATCCCACATAAATTCAATGGCTCCCTGGTTCATCCACTTTTTACCAATAATAACTTCATCAAAGTAGCCGGAGGACTGTAAAAATCCCATCCTTTTTGAACAGATTGGTCGTTGGCAATACCAATCACCGAAAATACTTTCCCTTCTTTTTGGGCTCTTTGGGCAAGCGTTACTTTTATTTCTTCAAGAGCCTTTTTCAGAACAGGTTCGTGGCAGGGTCCACACCAGCTTGCACCAATATATACCAAAACCAGTTCGCTGTCTGAGTCTGGCGAAATACTATAGTAATCAGGCCCATACCGGAAGGGTGTCACTATTCTGGGCATTAGCAAGGCCAAAAGGAATGATGATTAAAAAAATCAGTAGTAATGTGCTCTTACAGCTCTTCATAGACGTATGCACCTAATTATTTATTAGTTCTTGGTTGTTCTCGCAGTTCAAAAAAGTCAGAAAAGTTAAACACCAGGTCATATAGGGACCGAAACATCCCGACGATGCTATCTTGCGAACGCATCCGGACTTCATACTCAATAATGTCGCCATCGCTCAGGTGGGGTGTAACCGGCTTGCTTCTGCACCAGTCCATTTTCACATACACTTGATACATGCCCGGCGTTACGTGGATGTCGAGAGAAGAATTATGCTTAACACCGCCCCGGTGTTCTTGATTGATATAGACCTTAAGTTTTCGCAGAACGCCAAAATAATCGCTTCCTCGCGTAATTCTTATCGTAGCTTTTGCTTCGTCCATCACCCGGTGATCTTTTATTTCTGTTCAAGTAAAAAGACAAAATTTGAACCGAAAAGGCAAGATAAGTCTCGACGGCTGTTGGAGGAATGAATACCGACAGGCCTGTTTGCCAAAGCTTTAGCGCAGGTGTGGTACTCGGGCTTGGTTATATAACCCGGCATGATCTTTCTTAAGAACGGCCTTGCTTTTGTCGCAATTTGAAATGTACTTTGTTGAATAACAGCCGATAATTATGTACAGTTAATGCTTTAAATGTAAGTGCTTGTAGGAAATTTCAATTTGAATTTTCTGATAAAGGGCAACGGAAATTTGTTTACGGGGGATTATGGTTGACATGTTCAAAAATATAAGTATTCAGCTACGCCAGATTATTATTAGCTGTGTATTTGTTATTCTGGCTATTTTTATTGTCGCTGCCACCTATTATGGTACTAAAACGATGTCGAGCATACGTGCCTATATTACAGCAGAGGGCTTATGGTCTAAGGCCCAGAAAGAGGCAACGGTTCAATTGATGGAATACAGTAGCCAAAAAGAAGAGAAATACTACAACCGGTTTGTTGAAATCCTGGAGCTGCAAAAGAGCTTTTCTAACGCCCGAAAAACGCTTATTTCGGATAATCCAAATCCCGAAGTGGCCCGTCTTGGATTCCAGAACAGCGAGCTGCATCCCAAAGATATTGAGCTGATGATATGGCTGGTCCTCAACTTTAAGGAGGTTTCGTATGTGAGCAAGGCGCTGGAGATATGGAAGGAGGGAGACCGGCAAATTGCACGTCTTGACAGCCTCGGACATGTAATACATCGGGAAATCAATGCCGGAGAGTTCTCCGTAGCTAAAAGGGACAGTCTTCTGGCTGATATACGCTCTACCGACCAACTGCTTACAACGCTTGAAAATGCTTTCTCTGCTACCTTGAACGAGGGTGCACGCTGGATACATGATTTTATTTTCTGGTCCATTACAGGGCTGGGCGTTCTTCTGATTTTACTGGGGTACCTGGTTACGGTTAGTAATTTCCGAAAGGTTGGCAATCTCTCCCGGGAATTGGAGCAGTTATCGCTGGTTGCCTCCAAAACCACCGATCTGGTTATGATTACCGACGCTGAAGAGCGGATCACCTGGGTAAACTCTACCTTCGAGGAACTTACCGGCTACCAGCTTGAGGAGATACAAGGCATGAAGCCGAGCGACTTTTTGCAGGGTCCTGAAACGGATTCCGAAACCAAACGCCGACTTGCTAAAGCTATAGGACAGGGTCAATCGATTCGCGAGCGCATTCTTAATTACTCCAAATCGGGAGAAGCCTACTGGCTGGATATGAAAATTGATCCGATATATGATGAGGAAGGTGAGATCAAGAATTTTATTGCCATTGAGCGTGATGTAAGTGCCGAAGTAGAACAAGAGGCCCGGCTAAAAGAGAGCCTTGAACGATATGATATTGTGGCACGTGCTACCAGTGATACCATATGGGATCTGGATCTAGAGAGGGATGTGATGGTTTACAATGATGTAATCCACGATATGTTTGGTTACTCAAAAACCGAGATAAAAGAAGTTCAAGATTGGTGGCAAGATAAAATCCATCCCGATGACAGACAAGAAGTCGAGGAAAAGCTGGAAAAGGTTATGAAGGGCAAGAAAGACCGGGTTCAGTTTGAATATCGCTTTAAATGTGCCGACGGAACCTACAAATATATATATGACCGTGCTTTTGTGGTTCTCGATGATGAGGGAACACCGGTTCGCATGATTGGAGCCATGCAGGATATCACCGAGCGTATAAAAGCCGAACAGCTTATCAAGGATGCATTACATGAAAAAGAAACGCTGTTGGCAGAGGTGCATCACCGGGTTAAAAATAATATGGCAGTAGTCTCCGGCATGATGCAACTGCAGGCGATGAATGAGGAAAATATCGAACTTCGCGAGAAGCTGCTCGATAACGTGGCACGGATCGGCGCCATGGCTTCTATTCATGAGCATCTCTATAAGTCAGAAAATTTTGCTTCTCTTAACTTTTCGGAAAACCTGAAAAAGGTTACCGAGAAGGTCATGCAATCTATGGCACCGGACAAAGAAATTCAGATCAAAACAAAGTTGGAGCCTATCAACCTGAACATTAACCAGGCCATTCCCTGCTCACTGATTGCAAGTGAAGTTATTACCAATACGCTTAAACATGCATTTGCTGGACGTGAACAGGGCACTATACAGCTTACGTTGAAGGAAGAAGAGGGGAAAATCATTATGAAGATCAAAGATGATGGGGTGGGGATGCCCGAAAACATCGGGGACCCGGATGAATTAGAATCACTCGGTTTTCTCCTCATCAACAAGCTTTGTGAACAGTTAGAGGGAGAATATCATTACAAATCAAAAGGTAATGGAACCGAATTTTACCTGTCTTTTAAAAAAACCGATATAAAGGGCAGCGGCAACGCTCAGCTATAATGACAAGCCCGGCTCATGATTGATGAATTAGCTTAGTTACAGACTCATGTCCACCGTAATGAGTCCAAGATTGACCGGCAAGCTTCCTTTGAAGCCTCTGGCAAATCTACTATGCCAGCTTGTATAAGATAGGGATAGCAGCGGTACGGTTGGCTTCGAAATTGGCAAGCACATACGAACCAAAGGTTGGCTTGAACAAAATGGAGGGCAGGATATCCCACAGACTGTCCCACCGGCAGTGGTTGATAACGGAATACTCTGAGGCTTCTTCATTCTCGGGCAGCAGCAGGGTAGAGTTATCCAGTCCGGTCTGCTGCTTGAACCAGCCGGCCGTGTATTCCCAGACCGCCAGGTTTTGTTCGGTATCATCTGCATAGAAGTAGTTAAACAGGAATATGCCGTCGGCTTGGTGATCTACCGGGCCCATCCGTTTTATATTGGTTGCCGTAATGAGGTGAACATGGCGGGCTGTTTCCCGTACAGCGGCTTCAAGCTCAGTAAATATGGGTTCTTCTTTGAGAGCCTTGGCACGTTCGGGACTGGCCGTCTCAATAAGTATGGCTACATCAAAGCGGGCGATATGTACCTCGGGACGTTTTCTTAGAAATTCACCGCGTCCGGGCGGTATGAGAACAGCTTTGAAGGTGAGAGCGCTTATGACATCTGTTCGCTGCTTAAGCTTCTCGCAAAGGTTTTTGCAGGTCTTTAACAGTTCGCGCTTAGACTTGCTGGATGGAAAGAAAGGGGGGCGGCTGTCAACTTCTGCAGCCAGTTGGATATAGCCGGACTGTGTGGGTTCTGTAAGGCTGACCCTGGGAAAGTCTTTGTCCGTTTGTACTTTCTGTAATATGCGGCTTTCTGAGCTCATAACAGAGTGATCTTGGACTTAAGCTACAGCCCCGGCTGGAATTATGACAAATGTACTACAGAAATTGGGCTATAGGGTGCTTTCTAATATTATTACATGGATATTATGCTATTGTGAAGCTTGAAATTCCACTAACCTAACTTTTCTTTTGATACCTGTTCACACTTGATTTTATCAGGCCCTCACCCTCCCAGTATACGGTAGGAGCCGATAGCAAGCTGTGTTGGCGGTCCATCATGAATGATCATCCACTTTTCACTGTCTCTGAGGCTCCCATCTTTTTGTGGAATAATACCCCATTCAATTGGGCTAATGTTGCAATTTCCTCTGGCGCAGGATTTATTTCCCCGGAGCCGTCGCTATCATAATGATGTAGCCATCATTATCTCCAAACCTGAACCTTCGCAGCGGCCGAATAACTCGGGTGCATCTATGCGAACAGGGACTCTTTTCCTTCTCTTCAAGACATCTCCAGCCTTGTGGTAAAGGTTCACCACTATCGCAATCAGGCATTTGACCTGAGGTCTGAGTCTGTTGATTTCTTCTGTATCAGGTGTGCCGTGTGTATCATCCAGTTGTTGTTTTTGTTCTTCAGAAAATCCAGCACGCCAAAGGTCATTATTCTGTGAACTTATCAATCGCTTTTTTGCTTTTCTTGCAGCATGCTCTTCTAACAGCTTAGCTAATTCCATGCCCCCAAGCATATTTTAGGAAATATTTGTTCTTAATCCTTATCAAAATCAATACTGTATTGTTTTGGAGAATCATTAAATTCAAAACTTGGCGGGACCTGATCAAGTTTTTCGGTATTGATAAAACTATTATCCTCTTTCATTTTTGTTATTAATTCATGAAACTCTGTTTCAAAAGATGCTATCCTAGCAGGATGAGATTTAGTCGTTTTTTCACGTTTGTATTTTATTTTTTCGTGGTATAAAAATGTTCTTTTATGCATTTTATTAGAAACTTCCCAGCGAAAGTTGTGTGTTCCTTCGATTGCTGATATCAAATTACCTAACGCCTCTTTATACTCTTCATAAGTTTCTTGGCTATATCGTGTATTATCAGGATAATTTCCAGAGTCTTGAGCATTTAAATCCACCGATAGGCTAAAGCATAGACAGAAGGTTAGTACAATAAAGAAAATCTGATTTGTTGTACTTGTTATAAAATTATTACGGTTAAATTTTTTCATAGTGTTAAAACTTTAGGGTATTGTGTTTTAGGTACTGGCAGTTCAGTAGTTACTAGTTAGCAATCGCTAATAAATTGTAAGTACTTTTCACCACACAAGTATGTAGTTTTAAATCATGCTCGTCAATCAAGTCCTGTAACAGGCTTGCGCTTAAGCGGCATAGGAACACATGTTGAGTTGTTAAATAACGAACGAGAAGCTAAAAAGCCAGAAAGCGGCAAGGGCATGCTCACCGAAGCTTTCTTGATCTACGAAGCTTTAGCGCAGTAGATGGCGTAGGAGAGGGAGGGCTGACAGTGTTGATGCGCGGCTTAGGTGTTAATTAGAATTCTAAATTAATCTTCATACTGCACTCCAAATTCATCTAGTTTTTCTTTTGTACTGTTTGTCAATTTTCCATAAACCTTTATTTCCGCCTCTTTAACCGTAGACCAAATTTCTTTCTTAGTCTTTTTAGGTTTAAGAGATATGGTTTCAACCAAAGTAAGGCTCTAAATAGATAGTAGGTAAAGCCTAAAACGCCTACATAGATTGATATTTCACTCACAAATGTAAATAGAACTCCAAAAGCAAATGAAGATCAATCCTCTAGCAAGAAAGCTCAATGCTTGGTAGATACATAATAAATGAGCAAAATCTCTATCACCAATTCTGAATAATTTTTCATGAACTAAGATTCTGTAGTAATGCTCTTCTTGAACATTACTATTTAATTTTCCGATTACATTACCTAAATCAGTTCCCCAATTTTTGACCAACTATAGATAAGAGCCAAAAAATACCTGACCCAATAACGGCTTGAATGATTATTTTCCAGTCTAAATTGATAGTAGAGTATAAATTCCATCTTAATAGTTTCAATTAGTATTAACACCTAACGGCATTGCGTTTAACCGGCTTGGCCTTATTGGCTGGTAATGTAAATAAAACTGGAAATTTCATTTTAGCTACCAATTTTTGAAAAGGCAAACAGCGGCCGAGTCCGAGTTGAAACCGTTGTTAGCAGGCTTTTGAACTATCGGTTTTCAATCTTTCCATGTATTAGGTTTATAATCTCATCGCTGATACTCATAGTTATTGTGAGTCGACTCAAAGCGTTTATTGCAATTCGGACAATGAGACATCGATCTCAAATAATTACTTCTATCAACGCAATCTAACATTGCAATCAGCACAAAAAGGAGTCAAGTTGTCAACAAACCATTTTTTACTATAGGAATCCCACTCCCAAGTCCACTTCCACAGCCATTGATGAAATCTGATCTTCGGTATAGTTAGTAAATTCAGGCGGTTCAGGGACATTTTCTGCAGTTAATTTATCTACAGGTCTTGAGGCTAAAAATAGTAACGTAAGGAAGACTAATATTGCCCAAACAGTTATTTGTAAGCTTAAAAAATGTAAGACACCATTTACTATAAAGAGAATTACAGAATAAAGAGAAGTCAAAATTGGCTCAAGACTTAATAAAATCATAAATAAAAGAGGCGATAACACTTAAAAATATAGTGCTAAGGGCATACAATAGAAGTTCTTTATTTAATTTCATTTTCAGTCGTCTATGACCTCTGATAGTTTTTTATCGATAAAATTTTCGTTAAGTGGCTCAGTATAGTCTACTTCAACCAGCTTAACATTCAGTTCTTCACATAGTGCCTTCTTTTTAATATCCCTTTCCTTTAATTCTTCAAGTGCTTTTTCTCCACCCCATGCTTCAACAGGGTGAAAATGTTGTTGACCTTGATATTCAATACCCATTTTTAACTCTGGTATGAAAATGTCTAATTCTAAACCATCTAACCATTCAGGCCGATGGTGCCTTAAAATTTCATATTCTGGAAGTATCCTTTGGACAATTTTGGTTAAAATAGTTTCACTTACATTTCCTTCCCCAATTTTTCTAAAACCAAATTCCTCTCGGGTAATATTCTCAATTTTTTTGTTAATACTTTTTTTGAGCTTCGATACTTCTTTTTGGTATTTCTGGACTGTCTCAGACATTGATGAAGTGCTGTCCTGAACTTTGCTGTTTATCAATTTCTGTTTCTCATTGATCAAATCGATTTTTTCAATAAGATCATCTGGCGCATAATCTTCAATGTAATTTGTGTCTCGAACACCAATCCGAAATGCGGTTTGTTTTATATACCAACCATAATATTGTTTGAAATTTCCCCCATACATCTCATGACAATACCTCAATGAAGGAGTTGCCATATTGCAGCGATGACATAGCTTTTTCTTAAATCGTAATAGTTTTGATAAATCCGTTTTTAAAGAAGCTTTGCTAATTTCATTTGGGAAAAGATGGCTTGACAGAGGTGCGGCAACCTTTTCATCAGACCAATTATTATTTGACTCATATTGAACCAGTTTAAAAGAGTTATGTACTGCCTCATAGCAACATTCACAAAAGTAGGCATCTTCATTGGGTGTTGAAGAAAACATGAAAAAAGCACCATAGTGATTGGGATAATGAACAAATTTTAAAGGCAGATCTTCTTCAACTATAGGTGAATCAAGAGCCACATCTGGGAGTTTGCCTTTTTTAGGACCAATCCTTTTTGTTGTTTTTGCCATCGTGATATGAATTTGTAAAGCCTGCTAACATATACTTATCTGTTTCCATCTTACTATTTACGACGTTATCATGCAAGCCTTCTCGAAGGCATGCGGGCATTTTTCGGACAGATAACCTCCCTAAAGGGATATTATCTGGCAAGCTGAGACAGATAATGTGGGAAGATAATATGCCGGCTACTGCTCTTCCAGCTTTTGCCGGCACTCCTGCAGGTCTTTGGCGGCGGGACCGTAATCCGGGGCTATTTCCAGGCACTGCTCGTAGTATGTTATAGCTTCCTTATACTGCCCCAGGTGTTTGAGCATCAGCCCAATGTTATTGTAGGCTTCGTGGAAGTTGGGATCGAGGTCAATGGCTTTTTTGTAGGAGCCGGCGGCCTCTACCGTGTTGGAATGGCGCAGGTAGTGGTTGCCCAGGTTAAAATGTCCCATGGGGTTGTCCGGCTCAATCTGTGTGATGTGCTCAAACAGCTCTTTGGCCTTTTGGGCTTCGTTGGCCAGCTCGTAGATATCGGCCAGGTTGTTGAGGGCAGGGATGTAGTCGGCTTTTATGTCAATGGCATTGAGGTAGTGGTTCACGGCGGGCTCTATCTGCTCGTCCTCAAAGTAGCTGTTGGCCATGTTATAGTGAATCTTGTGGTCTTTGGGCGCGTGCTTCAGCGCTGTTTGGTAGGCTTCAATGGCCTGCTTGTATTCCCCGATCAGGTGGTAGCCGGTGCCCAGCTCATTCCATAGTCCGGCATCTTCGGGATTGTCGTCCAGTTCCTGCTGTATTTCTTTAATTTTGGCTTCGATCTGTTCCATGTCGTCACTTGGGTTAAAAGGACCTAAAGGTACAAAGGATGGGAGAGGCAGGAAACTGTTTATTACTTGGCTTCGACTTCGCCCCGACAGTTGTCGGGGCTGCGCTCAGCCTGACGTGATTGTATAGGTAAAGTACTCACCTTTACTCTGCGTGCAGAGCGCTCCACTTGATCAGAACGCAAGTGTGCAGCCGCGTTTCTTTAACATCCCTTTTCTTGACAGATGAATTCGAGACCGCAAGGGTTACAGATTTTAAACTTATGCTTTTCTAAATATTATAGATAATCTAAGCTTCAAAGTGGTTTTGGTATTGTAAAACGTCAGGCTGAGCGCAATCCGCCTGTAGGCGGATGAAGTCGAAGCCAATATATATGCCTAGCCCCGCTGACCTACAAACAAAAAATAGGTCCACAGGCCCAGGTAGGCCGTTTTAATCTCATTATTGACCGGACGATAGTATTTTTGCAGCAGGGGATGCAGGTGTCCGTCCAGGTTTACGTGGTTCATACTCATCCATTTTCTAAACCACTTGAAAGGTGAGGTGTTAAAGTCGACCACGGCCACATAGCCGCCCGGCTTCAGATCTTCGTAGATATGCTGAAAAATGTGTTCGCTGGCATCGCCGGTCATGGTGAGGGAGTATGACATCAGGATAAGGTCAAAATCGGGCAGCTCCGGGCCTTGGTCGCCATATTCAGCGTGTATAAGGGTTACCTGGTCGGCATCGGAAACCTTTTGTTGAGCCTTGGCCAGCATGTCAAGCGACAGGTCCATGCCGTAGATATGGGCATCGGGAAACAGGTATTCCAAAAACTGTATGTTTTTGCCTGTACCGCATCCCACTTCCAAAATATTGGGTTGTGGCGGAAGGTCCGGCAGCTTGTTCAGCAGTTCTTCGCGCCCAAACAGGAAGCTCCATCGCGTAGCATCATAGATACGGGAATGCAGCCTGTAATAGTTTTCCAGCTTGTTATCACGGCTTTGGGCTTCGGTATGTTCTGCGGTGATGTCCATTTATGCTACAATACCCAGGTGTGTGCTGCCGTAGGTGCCAACACGGTCTTTCTGATGGAGTTTGTGGGTAAGTTCTTTGTGGTTGAAGTTCACGTAGTCAAAGACGAAATCGGGCAGAAAGTTGTTGGTTTTTCCGGCCGAGCGAAACAGGATGCGGGCCCCGGGCCGGGCGTTTTTCAGAATCAGCTCCCATTCCATAGCCAGCATCCCGGGCTTCGTGTTGGCCATCCAGTCCATATGATCCAGCAGGATGAAATGAGAATAGGAGCCGGGGTTTTGTTCCAGGAAACGGGTGAGCTGCTGCGTATGCGTGCTGATGGCCGGCATCTTGGATTGCAGGAAATCAAAATATTCCCTTTTAAGGTAACCCGGACTACAATTGGGGGTGTACGAACCGGTGAGGTACACCCGCCAAAAGTAGTTATCCCTGATCGGGATTTGGGTAAACACATGACGTAGGGAAGAGCGAACAAAAGGCAGGAGGCCTCCTTTAAATTCACTCTCAATCATGTTGCGCTGAGTCTTAGGGACACCCAGCATGGCCATGGTAGTGTCTCGCTTTAGGAGCCACTTGTAAAAGCTGCTCCAGATATTGGGATCAATTTCTTCAAAGTAATACTTTTGTTCGGCAAGTGATTGTGAGTCAAGCAAGTTTAATACGTTGCTGTACAATCCTTTACGCCTGATCATTTGATGCATCATCAAGGCTACCTTGCCTGAGGTGCCGCGATAATAAAACGAAGGTTCTCCGGCCGTTTGACTAAAGTAGTTAATATGAGTATCCCAGAAATTTTGAGCCTCTTCCGGAAGCAGGTCGGCCAGTTTCTGCCGGTAAACAATAGCGGCCTTTTTGTGATACCCTCTGCCAAAGAAATTCCACAGCAGTTTATAGTCTCCGTGTTGGAATAATGCTTTTTTAAAATTGAGCAGGGCGTTTTGGGCAGGGTTTACATCAACACAGTCGATGGAGGCTGGGTTGTCCAGCAAATATTCCAGGGCGTTACACCCGGCACTGGTGAGCATCACCACCTGGCTGTCTCGGTTCATCTGCAGCAGCTGGCGGTCCAAGCGGGGATCTTCCCAGCAGGTATTGTATATCAGCCGGTTGGAGACGACACTGTCAAACAGCCGGTCCTGAACGTTCTTTACAATATGGTTGATGGCAGTAATCATTACACAGGAATATATATTCTGCGTATGTACTTGGTGTGAATGGAACGTAAATCAATTGTTAAGATTTTAGGGAAAGCAGATAAATTAAGGCTGAGTTTCGCCGTTTAATTTGTATCTTTTAATATCACATTAGAAAACAATTTTTACTCTTATGGCTGAAAATAACGACAAGAAAAACGTATCAGATAAAGAAGCAGCAAAAAAAGTAAAGAGCTATGAAAAGGTTATAGAAAAGCTCAAAAATGAGCGTGAAGCGCTGGTGGATGAAGTGAATAGAGATTACAAAGAAGCCCGCCGTTATGTGCGCTCTCATCCCGAAGAAGGCGTACTCATTGGTTTTGTAGGTGGATTGGCGCTGGGCGTCATCCTCGGCCGACTGATGAAATAATTGCGAATGAGTCCAATTCAAAACTGGGAATTTAAAAATTATAATCAGAACGAATGAGCCTTACCATCGACAGTAGCCTTCTTGACGAGCTTAACGAGCGTGTAGATGCACTCAGGGGGTATCTTTGACTATGATCAGCGCAAAGTAAATATCATTGAACTGCAGGAGCAGACCCAGAATCCTGACTTTTGGAATGATCCCGAAAGTGCCCGCCGGGTGATGAAAAAAATTGACCATGAAAAGAATATGGTGCAAAGCTGGGACCGTCTCGATGAGCTTCGCGATAGCATACAAGTGTATCTTCAGTTTCAGGAAGAGGGCGAAGATGTGGCCGATGAGCTGGAGTCGGAGGTAAAGAAACTGCAGAAAGGTATTGAGGAGCTTGAGTTCCGTAATATGCTGCGTGGCGAAGATGACCACCGCGATGCCATTATGACCTTTAACCCGGGAGCGGGTGGTACGGAAAGCCAGGACTGGGCCGAAATGCTCTATCGTATGTATACCCGATTCGCCAAGAAGGAAGATTTTGAAGTGTCGGTGATTGAATACCAGCAGGGAGAGGTGGCCGGCCTGAAAAGTGCTACCATTCAAATCAGCGGAGATTTTGCCTATGGATTTTTGAAAGCCGAGAGTGGAGTACACCGCCTGGTTCGCATTTCACCTTTTGACAGTAATTCTCGGCGGCATACGTCTTTTTGTTCAGTCTTTGTCTCTCCATTAATCGATGACAGTATTGAAATTGATATTAATGAAAGCGAGGTAGAGCTGCAGCGTTTTCATGCCAGTGGGGCCGGCGGACAGAATGTAAACAAGGTAGAAACGGGCGTCCGCTTAATCTGGGAAGGTGAGCTTTCGGATGGCAGCAAAGAACGCGTAGTCGCTGAATGTCAGCAGGAGCGCTCGCAGATGCAAAACCGCGAAAAGGCGATGGTACTGCTTAAATCCAAGATTTATGAGCTGGAGAAGCAGATTAAGGAACGAGAAAAACAAAAGCTGGAGGACTCAAAGAATAAGATTGAATGGGGCTCGCAGATTCGCTCGTATGTGTTCCATCCCTATAATATGGTGAAGGACCACCGTACCGACCACGAGACTTCAAACGTAGAGGCGGTGATGGATGGCGAACTGGAAGAGTTTATTAAGGCGTATTTGATGTCGGATGTGAGCAGATCGTAGCGTGTAATTTTCAACCTTTCGACTACGTTTCGATTATCATCGAAACTGCGCTCAAGGTGACAAAAAGTTTTTGTATATGCTGAGTAAAAGAAGATAAACCTTTAATAATCTAGCATCAGTCTGAGCGCAGTTCGATAGCGAAGTCGAAGTCAAGCGGAATAATACTAATTTTATGACATGAAAAAATCCTGGATATATATCTTGGAATGCTCAGATGGCACCTATTATACAGGATGCACCAGTGATCTGGAAAAACGTATCAGTCAGCATAAAGAGGGGTTATATGATGGATATACTTCAAAAAGGCTTCCTGTTAAATTGATTTGGAACACAGAATTTAGAAATATTTCTAATGCTATTGATGCCGAAAGGCAGGTCAAAGGCTGGTCGAGAAGCAAAAAGGAGGCACTTATGAAGGGTGATTTTGATTTGCTTCAGGAGTTGGCCCAGTCGAAGGAAATGAAGAAAAGAAGAAAGAAGAGAAGGGATTAAAAAGAAATCTCTCTTTCGACTACGTTTTGATTGACATCAAAACTGCGCTCAAGATGGTACGATTCTCTGGCGTTTAAAATGTTTGTAATAAGATATAATGCAATGTCCAGGTCACTGAGCGATGTTAATCGGAACTATGCTAGAGAGATGAAAAGCCTACGCTAAACTAATGCAACTTTTTAGTTTTAAGAATTGACTTTCAGATTACAGCTAGTCTTAATTAAACTAACTGTAAGATTACATTTGAAACGTTATAATAGGCATCAGTATGAGTCTATTGGGAAAAGTAAAATAGTTTGATATAAGACATAATGCGTATTAGTTCTACTAAATCAGCGTCAGACTGAGCGCAGCGTACAGCGAAGTCGAAGTCAAGCGGAGATTTAATTCCTATTAAGTTTTTGAAGGAGAGCCCTTCTTCAATTAAATTCATTCAGGATAAAGTCATAATTTTTTATTCAAAATTACTAAAGCTCGTCATGTTGAGCGTGGCGTAGCAAAGTTGAAACATGAACGAATATTAAATAAAAACCATGATAAAAATAGGTATAACCGGCGGGATAGGCAGTGGCAAGACAACCGTATGTAATATATGGCAATCCCTTGGTGCATATATACTTAACGCTGATAATCTTGCAAAAGAAATAATGGTAAGCGATGCCGATATAAAACAGCAGATCATTAACACCTTTGGTGAAGAATCATACCACGAAGACGGCACACTTAACCGCCAACATTTGGCAGATGAAGCTTTTGCTCAAGGCCGGGTAGAAGAGCTGAATGATATTGTGCATCCGGCTATTCCCGGAGCCTCCGAAAAGGTGATGGAAAAAGCAGAAGCCGAAGGTGTAAAAGTGTTTGTTTACGAAGCGGCATTGCTGCTTCAGAATTTGCGTCCTCGTAACCTCGATAAAATTGTACTGGTGCTCAGTGACCGGGAAAAACGAGTTGAAAGAGTGGCAGAACGGGATGAGGTAGACCGACAGAAGGTGATAGACAGGATTAACAAACAGCAAAATTTTAAAGCCTTGACCGATCAGGCCGACATTATTATCCGAAATAATGGTACGCTCGAAGAGCTAAAACATAAGGCTGAGGAAGTTTATCATTCATTTAGAGTTTAGGAAGATTCCAAAAGCAGACTTTTGTATATTTTGTCAAATTAATAAGCTAATTCAATAATTTTCAGGAATGGTGGAACGCAAGAGTAACCGGCTAATCACGCTTGAAGAATATATTATTCATACCCAAAACAAGTTTCCGGGAGCTACGGGTGAGCTTTCCCAGCTGTTGAGAGATATAGGACTGGCAGCGAAAATTATTTCCAGGGAAGTTAACAAAGCCGGTATTACGAATATCCTGGGAGAAGATGGTTCTACGAATGTACACGGCGAAACAGTAAAAAAGCTGGATTTATTTGCAGACAAGCAGCTTATCTCGGCTCTAAACCGTTCTGATATTACCTGCATGGTTATTTCTGAAGAGAACGACGGCATTGTAGAACTGGATACGGATGGCGGCAAATATATTGTATATATGGATCCGTTGGATGGTTCCTCGAATATTGATGTAAATGTTTCTATTGGAAGTATCTTTTCTATATATATGCGGAAAGGACATAAGGAAGATCCGCTCAGTGAAGCTGACGCTCTTCAGCCCGGTACCAAACAGGTGGCTTCGGGGTATGTGCTGTACGGCTCAAGTACCATTCTTGTTTATACCACCGGGGCAGGAGTAAGTGTTTTTACGCTGGACCCAAGTATCGGTGAGTTTATTCTTTGCGAAGATAATATTCAGATTCCCGATCACGGCATGATATACAGCGTCAATGAAGGCAACTACAAGTCTTGGCCCGAAGGATTAAAGAAGTATGTGAAGTACTGCCAGGAGGTAGATGAGGAAACCAATCGCCCGTACTCTGCGCGCTATATAGGTTCCATGGTGGCAGACGTACATCGTACACTTTTGAAAGGGGGGATATTTATTTATCCGGACAGCCAAAAATATCCGAATGGAAAGCTTCGGTTGATGTATGAATGTAATCCGCTGAGTATGATTATTGAGGAAGCAGGGGGAATGGCTATCACCGGGAAAGGGAGAATTTTGGAAGTTGAACCCAAAGCTATTCACCAGCGAACACCTATCTATATTGGCTCAAAACAGAATGTATCAAAAGTTAAAGAGCTGCTGAATGAATATGCTGACGAGCCTGTAAAGGCTTAAAAATCAATACGCATTCCTTCCTGAATATCGTGGCTTAGGCAAAAACCTGCATTGATTTCTACCACATAAATGGCAGGCTTCCCGGAAGTAAAATTCTTTTCTGCAAAGGGCTGAGTGTTCTGATGAATACGAACGATCTCCTTATCCTGGTTTACAAAAATGATATCCAGCGAGAGGGGTGTATTGGCCATCCAAAAACCGAGCGGTCGTTGCTCTTCAAAGATAAAGAGCATGCCGTGATCTTGGGGCAGCTCATTTACATCCATTAATCCTTGGCTTCGCTCGCTTTGGTCATCGGCCACGGCAGCTTGAATAGTGGTAATACTGTCGCCTGCGGTATCAAAGAAGGTCACCTCTTCGGTGTAATCAACTGTTCGTCCTTTTCTTTGAGTTGGTTGTTCCTTTTTATCGGAGCAGCCTGCTGAAACAATCAGCAGGGCTGCTATACCGATAAGAAGGCTCTTTTTACTTGACTTCAAATGAAACTTCATCCGTAGTGTTTCCTTTTTTAAAGATTGCTTTGTAGGAACCTTTCTCAATGAATTTAGCATCTTCGCCTTCTTTGTCATTGATCTTCAGATTCCAGTTAACGGTATTGAAGCCATGACTGCCTTCGTCGGTAAAACTGGTAATGGTTTTGCCGTCTTTGCTTTTGATGGTAACGGTAACTTCCTCATCAGAAGCATTTTCATCATCCAGCCAGTAAATCCATTGGGTACTTGGCATGTATGGGTCGCGATATTCAACGGATTGTTGTCCCCAACGGTCTGAGTGACGTATGGAAGCGGGATAATCTGCAATAACCAGTGACTTATTATCGCTCTTGGCTACCTTGTGGAGTGGTTTCAGGTCAGCAACGTAAATACTGCGTCCATGGGTGCCCACCACAAGTTCGAGGTCGCGCGGATGCACAATCATTGAATAGGAAGCAGCATTGGGAATTCCGTTAAGCAGATGCCATTCATTGCCATCATCAAAGCTTACAAACGTCCCGTGATCAAGGCCCGCATACAGCATACCCGGAATTTCAGGATCTTCAATAATGATATTGGTAACATCTTCCGGCAGGTTGCCTTTTACTGAAGTCCATGTTTTACCGAAGTTGGTGGTTTTATAAACATAGGTCTTAAATTCATCATAGCGATACCCATTCAGGGATACATAAGCTACCGAAGGATCATGCTCGGAAGCGTGAACTTCACTGACCCAACGTCTGTCGGGCAGATTTTCTGAAACATTGGTCCATGTAGTACCGCCATCTTGTGTCACCTGCACGTTGCCGTCATCAGTACCGGCCCAAATCACGTTAAAGTCGAGAGGGGACTCAGAAATAGTAGTGATGGTAGAGTAGGGGACGTTGCCTTGTGGCAGGTTGTTGGATAGGTCCGGACTGATAGTTTCCCAGTTTTCACCCCGGTCAAAGCTCCGGTTCATTTTCTGTGAACCAAAATAGATGATGTCAGGATTGTGATTGCTCATTTCAACGGGAGTGTTCCAATTATATCTGTAACGGTCTTCACCAACTTCGTGGCTAGGCGTAATGGAGGTGGTGCTGTTGTCTCCCTGGTTAATACGGTAGTAGTTACCAAACTGGAAACCGGTGTAAATGATATCGCTGTTGCGAGGGTCAACCTGAACATGCATTCCGTCGCCGCCAAACAATCGCTCCCATTCTCTTCCATTATCCCAGCTACCTTGAGAAGAACCGGTAAATACGCCATTATCCTGCAGTCCTCCATAAATATTGTAGGGTTCCTCCATATCCACTTCAACGGTATAAAATTGACCAACCGGAGCAGAATTATGGTGAATAAAGTTTTCAGCGCCATCATGACTTTCATAGAGCCCGCCGTCGTTACCCAATAGAATATGCTCAGAATCATCGGGGTCAATCCACATGGCGTGATGGTCAACGTGAACAGATTGATTTTCTGCAATGGGTTTCCATGTTTGTCCGCCATCGGTTGATTTCAGTGCGGGAACGCCCATAATGTAAACCACATCGGAATTAGTGGGATCTACTCTGATTTCTCCGAAATAATATCCATAGGTGAAAATCACATTGTCCAGGGCGTAGTTTTGAACTTTTTTCCATGAGGCGCCACCGTCGGTTGATTTATAAACCTCTGCACCGTTGATGTCGGTATCAAAAAGAGCGGCGTTGGCATCACCCAGATAATCGGATAATGCTTTGGGGTCATATTTGCCTTCTTTAACATCCAGCTTAACTTTGGCAGCGGTATACTTCTCGGGGAAACGATTTGATCTAAGGTATTGCTCTAATTTTTTGTCCTCCAGGTTGAGAAACTCCTTCTCATTCATATCTATAAAATCATTCTGGGTGAGCTGGTCGCTATCTGCTTCTTCACGCTTGGTCTTTGTTTCATACTGGTTGTCCAGGAAAGCGTACAGGATATCCGGATTTGAATGACTCACATCCAGGCCAATACGTCCTACGTATTCGCCTTGGGGGAAGCCGTTAACTGATTTTTGCCAGGTTTCTCCACCGTCGGTTGATTTATAAATGGCCGAGCCTTCACCGCCTTCTTTGAAATTCCATGCCTGTCGAAAACGCTGCCAGGTGCTGGCCCACATAATCTCGGGATTATCAGGATGAGCAACTAAATCAATCACCCCGGTACTGTCGGCAGGGGTAAGTGTGCGATTCCATGTTTGTCCGCCATCAGTAGTCTTGTACACGCCTCGTGCATCATTCATGGAGTATAACGGCCCCTGGCTTGCTGCCCAGGCTGTTTGAGGATCGGTTGGGTGCGTGATGATGCGCCCGATATGCTGAGTTCCGGTTAGTCCCATATGAGACCAGCTTTTTCCATTGTCCGTACTTTTGTAAATGCCGGTTCCCGCGTAACTCGAACGGCTGCTGTTATTTTCACCGGTACCGACCCATATTATATTCTTGTCTGCATTAGAAATAGCTATGTCTCCAACTGTAAGGGCTCCCTGATTATCAAAAATGGGCTCTAAAGTGTTGCCGCTGTTATTTGTTTTGAATACACCGCCCGAAGCATAGGCTACCAAAAAGTTTCTGGGATTGTCATAAACAGCGATGTCTGTAACGCGGGCACTCATTACTACAGGGCCTACATTGCGAACCGGATAATCTTTAAAAATAGATTGCTGTCGCATTTCATGCCGATGCTCAATGGAAGCTTCTCGGTCATCAGCACTGGTCGGCGGTATGTCTTGGGCCAATCCTGTGTAGGTAAAACCCAGAATGAATATGATGGTTAAGAGACGGTTGAAATATTTCATAAGGCAATGTTGATTTGAATGGAATTTGCTAAACAGTATAGTAAAGCAACTATACAATATTTATGAAAATTTTTAAAAATTATATGCCGCACCTATTTTATACCTATAGGAGGGGAGTGAATTAAAGCTCCTGCCAAGGTTGTATTTTAGCACGATTAGCGGTATCTTTGATTCGATTAAGTGAGCGCCGAAAGGTCCTCACTTTTTTTTGTACCTGTAAATAAGAAAATCGTGCAAAATAAAGTAATAGAAAAGATTTCAGAATTGGCGGAATCGGTTCTTTCAGATACCGATTTCTTTCTTATTGATGTTGAGATTAAAGGCAGCAATCAGCCCGTGGTTTGGGTCTATGTTGATGCTGAAGACCGAGGTGTAAATATGGATGAATGTGCAAAGCTGAGTAATGAGCTGAGTTTTCTGATGGATGCCCATGACATTTTTAGCGGCGGATATCGTTTAAATGTGTCATCGCCGGGAGTTACGCGGCCGCTGTCAGATAAGCGACAATATCCCAAGAATAAAGGACGAAAAGCACGAATTAAGTTCAAAGACAACGGAGAATACCTGAAGGTTGAAGGTGTACTCAAAGAAGTTGCTGAAAATGAAATTAAACTTGAAACCGAAGATGGGTCATACAAGACTATTGCTTTTGATCACCTTGTAGAGGCCAAAGTGATTCCGTCTTTAAAGTAAGAATGTAAAGTTAAGCCGAAAGGAGTAAAACTGATGCAAACAGATATTTCAAAACAAATTATTCAATCTTTTGCTGAGATCGCCAAAGACAAGGATATGGATAAGGATCTTCTTCTGTCTATTCTGGAAGATGTATTCCGCACCATGATTCGCAAAAAGTATGGTGATGATGAAGCGTTTGAGGTTATCATCAATGCTGACCGCGGTGATATCCAGATTCTTCATATTCGTGAAGTGGTTCCGGAAGAAGAACTTACCGACGAAGTTAATGAAATTGTTCTTGAAGAAGCATTAGAGCACGATCCCGACCTTGAACTGTATGATGAGTATGCACAGGAGCTCTCTATTCAGGATTTTGGCCGACGTGCGGTTATGATGGCGCGTCAGCAGCTGGCACAACGTATCCGGGAAATTGAGAAAGACAATATCTTTGAAGACTACTCGGAACGAGTTGGCGAAATTGTTCTGGGTGATGTTTATCAGATTCGAAATCGCGATATGCTGGTGAATCACAATGGTGTTGAGCTTGTGATGCCTAAGAGTGAACAGATTTACAAAGATCGCTATCGCAAAGGGGACACTATCCGCGCTGTTGTAAAAGAGGTAAAGCGGTATAATGGCAATCCATCAGTAATTATCTCCCGAACGTCACCGCTGTTTCTGGAGCGGTTGTTTGAAAATGAAATTCCCGAAGTATTTGACGGGATTATTGAGCTTGTACGTATTGCGCGTGAGCCCGGTGATCGTTCAAAGGTAGCCGTGCGCTCGCACGACGAGCGTGTAGATCCCGTTGGAGCCTGCGTGGGTATGAAGGGAATTCGTATTCATGCTATTGTTCGCGAGCTTCAGAATGAAAATATCGATGTCATCAATTACAGCGATGACAAATTTGAGTTTATCAAGCGTGCTTTACAGCCTGCTAAAGTTCTGAATGTAGAGATTAGTGAAGACGGCAAAAATGCCAAAGCACTTGTTCCTGCAGATGAAGTATCCAAAGCAATTGGTAAAGGAGGCGTAAATATCCGTCTGGCTTCAAAGCTTACAGAGTGTGAAATCGATGTTTATCGCGAAGTTGAAGAAGAAGATGATATTGACCTGAAAGAATTTGAAGTTGATTTCGGTGAAGAAGTTATTGAACTGCTTCACGAAATTGGTTGTGATACAGCACGGGCAGTGTTGGATCTTGATAAGGAAGAAATTGTTCGCCGAACGGAAGGCAAAATCAACGAAGAAGAAGCAGATCGAATTATCGATATTATTGCTTACGAATTCGATGATGTGGAGCGATAATGGGTAAGTCTGCCGGCTGAGAAAAACTTGACCGGTTGCCTTTTTAGCTACTAACTTAACGAATGAATGAAAATCCGTTTTAACCGGATTGTTTAGAGTCACTATTAAATTATTATATGTCGCCAAACGATAAGCCAAAAAAGTTATTTAAAGTTGCATCAGAATTTAATGTGTCAACGCAATCAATTGTTGATGCTTTAGCAGAAGAAGGTTTTGATGTAGCTAATAAACCTAACACCAAAGTTACTCCGGAAATGTACGAGGTGCTGGAGGAGGTATATGGTGCTGATAAGGAAAAGAGCAAAGAACATATTAAGGCGCGTGAAGAATATGAAAGTCGCCGTAATCAAATCCATGCCAGCCGCAATGAAAGCGTAACTATAGACGACTACCTGGAGCCTCTTGATGATGAGCTTCCTTTGGAACCTGAAGAAGATGAAGAAGACGAAGCAATTGAGGGCTTAGTTCCGAAAAGTGAAGAAGAAACAGAAACAGAAGAAGAGGAAGCAACAGCAGAAGAAGAAAAGGACGAGACAGAAACTGTTGAACCTGAAGAAGCAGAAGATGAAGTAGAGGCAGAAGAGCCCGAAGAGACAGCTGCTGAAGAGGACGAAGACCAAGAGGATGAAGTAGAAGAAGACGAAGATTCAGATGATGAGGAAGATGCTGAATCTGATGAGGAAGAAGAGGATGATTTTGATGATGACGAGGATGAGGAATCTGATGAGTATGAGGAGGACGAATCTGATGATGACGAAGAGGAAGTAGATGAAGAAGATGATGATGAGGAGGACGACGACGACGATTTTGAAGAGGATGTCATCCGTGGAAAAGCCGGCAGGCTACAGGGTACTCGCGTTCTCGGTAAAGTAGATGTTGATGAATCTCAGCAAAAGCGCCGTAAAAAGCGGAAGCGAAAAAAGGACATGGATGATGATGAGTCTGATTCGCAGAGGAGCAAGAAGAAAGAAAAGAAGAGCAAAAAGAAAAAGAAGCAACGCAAGAGTCGTCGCCGGGACATCGATGAGGAAGATGTAGAGCAGAAGCTGAAAGAGACGATGCGCAAGATGGAGTCTTCCGAAACGGTGGGCAGCAAACGTCAGAAGCGACGCCGACAGCGAAAAGAAGAACGTGAGGAAGAGGAACAGCTGCAGGCTGAACTCGAAGGACTCGAAGATGAGATAATTGAAGTAACAGAGTTCATTACGGTGAGCGACCTGGCTGATACCATGGATGTGAAAACCAATGAGGTTATCACAACTTGTATGAATCTTGGCATGATGGTTTCCATCAACCAGCGTTTGGATGCCAGTACTATTGAGCTTGTTGCTGAAGAATTTGGCTACGAAGTTGAATTTGTAGATGCTGAGGAAGTCATCGAGGAAATTGAGCTTGAAGAGGATGACCCGGAAGATCTACAGCCTCGTGCTCCAATTATTACCGTAATGGGTCATGTTGACCACGGTAAAACTTCCCTGCTTGACTACATCCGTAAAGCACAGGTGGCCGAAGGAGAAGCCGGAGGGATTACGCAGCACGTTGGTGCTTACGAAATTGAGACAGAAGATGGACGCAATATTACTTTCCTCGATACTCCGGGTCACGAAGCCTTTACAGCTATGCGTTCCCGCGGTGCACAAGCTACCGATATTGTAATTCTTGTAGTGGCTGCCGATGACGCAGTGATGCCTCAGACAATTGAAGCTATCAACCACGCTAAAGCGGCCGGTGTTTCCATTATTGTTGCTATTAACAAGATGGATAAGCCCGGTGCTAATCCTGATAAAATTAAGCAGCAGCTCTCCGAGCATGATGTTATTGTAGAAGAATACGGCGGTACTAATCAGTGTGCTGAAGTTTCAGCTAAGACTGGTGACGGTATTCCTGAATTGCTCGATAAGGTTCTTATTGAATCTGAGCTTATGGAGCTGAAAGCCAATCCTGATCGCCGGGCTGATGGCGTTGTACTCGAAGCTCGCGTGGACAAAGGTAAAGGTGTTGTTTCTAACATTCTTGTACAAAATGGAACGCTTAAAATTGGCGATCCTTTCATTGCAGGACCATGCTTCGGTCGTGTAAGAGCTATGGAAGACGAGCATGGAAATCGTGTTAAGGAAGCCGGGCCTTCACAACCTGTTCAGCTGACAGGTTTTGATAACATCCCGCAGGCCGGTGATAAACTTATTGTCACTGATGATGAGAAAAAGGCTAAAGAAATTGCCAATCAGCGTCAGCAGATACGCAGAGAGCAAGAACTCCGAAAAACCAAGCATCTAACGCTTGATGAACTATCCAGACGAATGGCACTCGGAGAAGTATCTGAGCTGAATATTATTATTAAAGCTGATGTGGATGGTTCAATCGAAGCTCTTTCAGGAGCACTCCAAAAAATCAGTACTGACGAAGTAAGTGTGAATATTATCCATACCGGAGCGGGTGCTATTACAGAATCTGATGTTCTGCTTGCATCTGCTTCCGATGGTATCATCATTGGATTCCAGGTTCGTCCAACTGCGAATGCACGTAAAGTTGCCGAAGAGGAAGAGATTGATATTCGCCTCTTTAGTGTCATTTATGATGCGGTAGACGAGGTTAAGGATGCTATGGAAGGCATGCTTTCACCTGAGATTAGTGAAAAACTGGTAGGTAACGCTGAAGTGCGTGAGATTTTCAAGGTGTCTAAAGTGGGAACCATTGCCGGTTGTTATGTAACAGACGGCAAAATAATACGCAATAACCCGGTTCGGGTAGTTCGTGAAGGAGTGGTGATCTATGATGGAGAAATTGATGCTCTGAAACGATTTAAAGATGATGTCAAAGAAGTCCAGACCGGCTACGAGTGCGGTTTAAGTATTGTGGGTTATAATGATATCAAGGTGGGCGATGTGATTGAAAACTATGAAGTTGTTGAAGAGAAACGAAGTCTTGAAGACGCTAAAAGTTTCGACGACGTCTAATCTGAACACGTCTTATTATGAGTATTAGAACAGAGCGGCTTGCCGCTGTTATTCAACGTGATCTTGGAAACATTATTCAAAAGAGCTACCAGCAAAGCGGCTCTTTTATCACGGTTACCCAGGTAGAAGTGACGCCTGACCTGATGAATGCAAAAGTGTTTCTGAGCATCATGGCACCCGGCAAGGATGAAGAAGCGATATTCGCCAACCTCCAGGAACATGTTACTGCTATTCGCAAAGAGTTGGCATCAAAGATTCGCCATCAGGTTCGACGCATTCCCGAGTTGCATTTCAACCAGGATAACAGTGCCGAACATGTCGAAAAGATGGAGGACCTTTTCCAGAAGATTCGCCGGGAACGCGAGCAGCGTCACAACAGCGAAGAAGAATAAGTCTCCTTATGGCCAGAGCCATCCCTCTCGAAGACCTTCCGGTATTTTCTAAACAGAATATTCCTGATACTTCCTTTGATTTTGCTTCGGGAGCAGCCTTTCTGATTGACAAGCCCAAATTGTGGAGCAGCTTTGATGTGGTCAAATATCTAAGAAAATGTGTAGATCTTCGTAAAATTGGCCATGCAGGAACCCTTGATCCAATGGCAACAGGTTTGCTTGTTGCCTGCTGTGGCAAAGGCACGAAAAGTATCTCACAGATACAGTCTCAGCCCAAAGAATATATAGGAGAAGTAACATTTGGAGGGGCAACGCCTAGTCACGATGCCGAGACAGAAGTTGAGGAAACAGCCGAAGTGGATCATATTACTGAAGAAATGATTCAGGAAGCTCTTGATGATCGGTTTACGGGACAAATTATCCAGGTTCCGCCTATGTATTCAGCTTTAAAACATAAAGGAACACCTCTTTATAAGTTGGCCCGAAAAGGTAAAGAAGTAGAGCGGACACCAAGACAAGTAATCATTTATGACTCCAAGATACTTTCTTTTTCCAATCCTAAACTCAAGTTATATGTTAAGTGCAGTAAAGGGACGTATATTCGAACTATCGCGTATGATTTAGGTAAAGCAGTTGATTCACTTGCTCATTTAACAGCTTTGGAACGTACATCCATTGGTGATTTTAAGAACGATCAGGCATTCAGCATTGATGATCTTGATGAAATATTTAACCCGTAATTAAGGGTAGTATTATGGCCCAACTTGTTTACCTGGAAGATGTAACATACGATCCCAACTCAGTTGTTACCGTTGGTACTTTTGATGGTGTGCATGCCGGACACAGAGTACTTATAGATACCGTGTTGCAAAAAGCTGAGAAGCGTAATGCCCGAAGTGTAATTGTGACTTTTGATCCTCATCCCAGAGAAATCATTGATCCGGGTGATGACGGCATTAAGTTGCTCACCTCATTACCGGAACGTTGTGAAATACTGGAAGAGCTTGGTGTCAATCTTATGGTAGTGATTCCTTTTGATCGGGACTTTTCTCTGTTGAGCTCTGAAGAATTTATCAGAGATATCATTTATGACAAGATTGGTGTTTCAGAGTTTGTGATTGGCTATGACCATCATTTTGGTAAAGATCGGGAGGGGGGCATTGATACGGTTAAAGAAATTGGAGAAGATCTTGGTTTTGAAGTATATGTGGTTTCCAAGCAGGAAGTAGGAGCCCAAACTGTAAGCAGCACAGCGGTCCGAAAAGCTATTAGTGAAAAGGGGGATGTAGAACAGGCAGCTGAATTTTTGCAGCGTCCGTACCGCTTGAATGGCGTTGTGGTTCATGGTGATAAGCGTGGCAAAAAAATTGGATTTCCAACAGCAAACATAAGGCCGCAGGATCACCGCAAAATTATACCCAAAAAAGGAGTTTATGCTGTTCGGGTTCGTTTTGAAGAAAATTGGTATGGCGGAATGATGAATATTGGCCACAGGCCTACTTTTGAAGGAGAGGAAGAGGTCCTGGAGGTTCATTTATTTAAGTTTGACAGTGACATATATGGGAAAGAAGTACAAGTTCGTTTTTTGAGCCGTATTAGGGATGAGCAAAAGTTTGAAGGAATTGAACAGCTGAAAGCCCAACTGAAAAACGATAAAGAAATGGCTTTGAGAATACTGGGAGAGCATTAAAAATATTGCAAAGGTTGACATTTAAGCTTATCTTTGCACGCTAGAATTATAATGAAAAACGTGTTTTTAGACGTAAAGAAAATATATAAACTCACACATGGCGATAACTAAAGAAAAGAAAGAAGAAATTGTAAAAAAGTATGGTGGATCTGAAGAGAATACAGGATCTACTGAAGCACAGATTGCTATTTTTACAGCACGTATTAAAGATCTGACTGATCATCTTCAAGAAAACGGTCAGGATCATGCTTCCCGAAGAGGACTGCTGCAAATGGTAGGTAAGCGTCGCCGCTTGCTCAACTATCTTAAGAAAAATGATATTGAAAAGTATCGCGAGCTTATTAGCGATCTTGGAATACGGAAGTAATGTTATTAAAAGCACGCTCAAAATGCGTGCTTTTTTTATAGAGGTAAAAAAATAGCATTCCCAAATATTGAGAAGCTATTGCCTTCCAAAGAATCCGAAAAACAGAGATTTTAGACAACAAGACAGAAATTAACTCGAATAGAATTATTGGTAAATAAGATGAAAGAAGAATTTAAAAGCGTAGAATTTGCACCCGGTAAAACATTATCAGTAGAAACAGGACGTATAGCAAAACAGGCCGATGGTTGTGTAACCGTACGTATGGGTGATACCATGGTGCTTTGTACAGCTGTTAGCGCTAAAGAACCAAATCCGGGACAAAATTTTTTCCCATTAACAGTTGACCTTCGCGAAAGCTTCTCTGCCGGCGGTAAGTTTCCCGGTGGATTTGTTAAAAGAGAGGGTCGTCCTTCTGAAAAAGAAATTTTATCCAGTCGTTTAATTGACAGAACACTAAGGCCACTATTCCCAAAGGGATACCGCTGTGACACACAAGTTATTTGTTCTGTGCTGTCTTCTGACGGGGAGCACGATGGAGATGTGTTGGGCGGTTTTGGAGCATCTGCTGCATTGCATATTTCTGATGCACCTTTTGAAGGCCCCTCTGCAGAGGTTCGTGTCGGACGGATTGACGGTGAATTTATCATCAACCCAACTATTTCTGAACTGGAGAATAGTGACATTGACATGATTGTTGGAGGTACTGCTGAAAGCGTACTGATGATGGAAGGTGAAATGGACGAGATTTCTGAAAAAGAAATGCTCGAAGCCATCAAAGAAGCACATAAGGCAATTGTCAAACTGTGTGAATTTCAGGAAGAACTCCGCGAAGAGTACGGCAAGGAAAAACGCGTTTACGAAAAGGAACCTGTTGATGAAGATCTGAAAGCCAAAGTACATGAAAAAGCGGAATCACAGGTTCGTGATTTGGTAAGCATTGGACTTGGTAAAGAAGAATACAGCGAAAAGCTGAAAGAAATTAAAGACTCCGTAGTTGAAGAACTGACGGAAATGGAAGAGTACGAAGAAGAAGGCGGAACCATCAAAGAAATCATCAGCGATATTGAAACGGAAGAACTTCGCAATCTGATTCTTGAGAAAAAGCGTCGTATTGACGGTCGTTCTCCTGGAGACATCCGAGATATTTGGACACAAACCGGTTACCTGGCCAGAACTCACGGTTCTGCCATCTTTACACGAGGTGAAACGCAGGCCTTGGTTTCTGTAACACTTGGAACTAAAAAAGATGCACAGGCGGTAGATACTCTGCTTGTTGAAGAAGATAAGAACTTCTTCCTGCATTATAACTTCCCGCCATACTGTGTGGGTGAAGCCGGATTTATGAGAGGTCCAGGCCGACGTGAAATTGGTCATGGGCACCTTGCAGAACGAGCTATCAGAAAACTGATGCCTTCTTTTGAAGAATTTGGATACGTAATTCGTGTAATATCTGATATCACAGAATCCAACGGTTCGTCATCCATGGCCTCCGTTTGTGGCGGCTCAATGGCGCTGATGGATGCCGGTGTTCCCCTCAAAAAACCGGTTGCAGGTATTGCAATGGGTATGATTGTAGGTGAAGACAACCACGTGGTTCTTTCTGATATTCGTGGTGAAGAAGACTTTATGGGAGACATGGATTTCAAAACAGCCGGTAGCGCTGACGGTATTACTGCTTGCCAGATGGACATGAAAGTTCAGGGCATTTCTTTTGAAGTACTTGAAGAAGCACTTGAACAGGCACACCAGGGACGTATGCATATTCTTGGAAAAATGGCTGAAAACATTTCAACACCAAGAGATGCTATCTCAGAATTTGCTCCGCAATTTATCAACATGACGATTGATGGAGACCAAATTGGTGCAGTAATTGGACCGGGCGGTAAAGTTATTCAGACTCTTCAGAAAGAAACCGATACAGAAATCTGGGTTGAAGAGGATGATGATACCGGTAAGGGTAAAATCACTATTACAGCAAATGATCTTGCCAAAGCTGAAGAAGCTAAGAAACGAATCCAGGGTATTGTTGGTCAGCTTGATGAAGGCGCAACTTACCAGGGCGTTGTAAAAGCTATTAAAGAGTACGGTGCATTCGTTGAGATTGTACCCGGAAAAGATGGCTTGCTTCACGTTTCAGAAATTAGTCACGACCACGTGAAAAACGTGAGTGATGTGCTTTCTGTGGGAGATGAAATTGAAGTTAAACTGCTGAAAGTTGAACATGGCGGAAAACTTCGACTCTCCCGTAAAGCTCTTATCAATGGCAACGACGAAGAAGAGTAAGAAAGCATTGCAACAAACGTTTTAAGCTTTGTATATTTCGCGCCATCTTGATTATTCAGGATGGCGTTTTTTATGTAACATTTACTATTCTTTATGGCTTCAATGCAAAATGTAAAAGAAATCGATTTTGTGGAAAAAACCACGCTCGACAACGGTCTCAAAATCGTGACCGAAAGGGTGGAGAGCGTCAAAAGTGTGTCCGTTGGAATTTGGGTAAAAACAGGCAGCCGTAATGAATCTGACAAGCAGGCCGGT
Organism: Balneolaceae bacterium; assembly: GCA_034521755.1. Classification (GTDB taxonomy): domain Bacteria; phylum Bacteroidota; class Rhodothermia; order Balneolales; family Balneolaceae; genus JAXHMB01. The sequence continues at coordinate 481,348 of JAXHMB010000001.1, read as the reverse complement.
ATTACTCACTTTTTGGAACATATGCTGTTTAAGGGTACAGAATCACGCTCTTCTTTTGATATAGCCATGAGTATGGAGTCAGTTGGTGGCTTCTTAAATGCATTTACTTCATCTGAATACACCTGCTATTATTCGCGATGTCTAAATACTAAGCTGGACAAGGCATTGGATGTCCTTTCAGACATGGTTTTACATCCGTCTTTTCCGGATAAAGAGCTTCAAAAAGAAAAGAAAGTTGTTATCGAAGAAATGAAGATGTACAAAGATAGTCCCAATGATTATCTGTATGAAGAGTTTTCCAAGAAGGTCTTTGAAAACCATTCGCTAGGCCGACCCATTATTGGATTTGAAGAAACGGTTAATAATTTTGAGCGAGAGGATCTGTATGAATATATGGATCAAAGATATCAGCCATGGAATCTATTGGTGGCAGTTGCCGGTAATGCAAATCACCAGCAAGTTGTTGATTTAGTTAGCGGTTATTTCGCTGATATTGAATCGAAAGAGAAAGAAGAGAAACGCGAAGAATTGACCCCATATGAGACTTCTCAAATTTCCCTTACTAAAGATATTGAACAGACCCACCTTATTTTAGGTAGGCGGGCTTTAGATTATGATCATGATGACAAGTATCGTTTGTTGTTAGCAAACACGGTGCTGGGAGGAGGAATGAGCTCTCGGCTACACCAAAATGTGCGTGAGAAATATGGATATTGTTATTCTATCAATACATTTAATCAGTCATACCAGGACACCGGTATATTTGGGATTTACGTGGGTACCGATAAGGATTATGTGAAGCATGTGCGCAGGCTTATCGAAAAAGAGCTCAAAAAACTGCAGAATGAGCTCATTCCAGAGAAAGAGCTTTCGGAAGCTAAGGCACAGCTTAAAGGAAAACTTATGCTCTCTTTGGAAAGTATGAGTAACCGGATGTCACGTTTGGCAAAAAGCGAATTGTACCATAATCGGTTTATTACATTGGATGAATTGGTAGCAAATATTGATGGGGTTCAGGCTGATGAAGTTCAGAAATTTTCGCAACAGTTTTTTGATATAAATAAATTCTCAGAAGCCATTTTACTACCAGAAGAAAACTAACTCGCACGTGTCATACTATCCACGAGGGCTGGCGGATCAGCATCTTAAGCTATAGATCTTGAGATAAGCTCAGGATGACATTTAAATATAAATTTATTGAAAAGCAGACGAGATATTAATGATTTACATAAATAATCTTTCAAAACATGTAGATAAAGAAGTAACCCTAAAAGGGTGGGTTTATAATTACAGAAGCAGTAAAAACCTGTATTTCCTTGAGCTGCGTGATGGTTCCGGTATCTGTCAGTGTGTAGTTTCAAAAGATGATGTTCCCCAAGATACATGGGAAGCCGCTGATTCTCTCCGACAGGAAAGTTCCTTGGAAGTAACCGGTAAAGTTGTGGAAGATGAGCGAAGCGTAGGCGGTTATGAGCTGCAAGTTTCTGAGATTAAGATACTGCAAGTTGCTCAGGATTATCCGATTACTCCAAAAGAGCACGGCGTAGAGTTTTTGATGGAAAACCGTCATCTCTGGCTTCGCAGTCAGAAACAATGGGCAGCCATGAGGGTACGAAATGAAATTATTTATGCTATTCATACCTTCTTTCAAGAGCGTGGCTTTGTACAAATGGATGCGCCTATATTTACAGGTAATGCGGCAGAGGGTACCACAAATCTTTTTGAAACAAACTATTTTGATGAAGAAGCATACCTGACTCAATCCGGTCAGCTGTATGGTGAAGCTATGGCCATGGCGCATGGGCTTATCTATACTTTTGGACCAACCTTCCGTGCCGAGAAGAGTAAGACCCGCCGGCACCTTACCGAATTCTGGATGATCGAACCGGAGATGGCATTCTATGATTTGGAAATGGACATGGATTTGGCTGAAGATTTTATCAAGTTTATTGTTAAGCGAGTGCTCGAACGCCGCCCCAAAGAACTTGAAATATTGGAAAGAGATACGGAAAAACTTAAGAAGACAGTGGAAGCTGACTTCCCAAGAATATCCTATACAGAAGCGGTTGAGACACTCAAAAGTGATGAGACTGCACAGATGCTGAACGAGATGGAGGAATCTCGTAGAAATGAGAAAGAGGAGTTAGAGCAGGAGCGTGAGGAAATTGAAAAAGAACATGGTTCAGCCAAAAAATGGCGTAAGGCACAGATCGACCAGCGTATAAAAGAGATTGCAGCTCGAGTTGATCAAATTGAAGAAGACCTTCGAAATATTCCAACATGGAAAGAATCAGCTCTAAACTTTGAATGGGGAGCAGATTTTGGTGGCAGCGACGAGACTATACTCACCATGAAATATGATACGCCTATTTTAGTACATCGATATCCGGCTGAAGTGAAAGCCTTTTATATGAAGCGTGATCCGAACGATGATAAGTTGGCGCTGGCTGTAGATGTGTTGGCTCCTGAAGGCTACGGAGAGATCATCGGGGGCAGTGAGCGTGAAGATAGTCTGGACGTGCTTAAAGAACGAATTGCCGAACATGATCTGCCTGAAGATGTGTTCAGTTGGTACCTGGATCTGCGCAAGTACGGAACAGTTCCACACTCCGGCTTTGGATTGGGACTGGAGCGAACTGTCGCCTGGTTATGCGGACTCAGTCATGTACGTGAGACTATACCATTCCCAAGAATGATGGGAAGGCTTACACCTTAAAACTGCTGTAACCTGAAGTTATGAAATGGCCAAGAAAACCAGCATAGAACTCTACGACGAAGCTCTGAGTGAACTAAAGTCAGAGAATCGCAAACCTATATATCTATTTTGCGGTGAAGAAGAGTTTTTTCTGGATAAGCTTCAGGAGGCAGCTGAATCGCTAATACCTGAAGAACATAAAGACTTCAACTTTGACCTGATCTATGCCCGGGATAAATCGCCCGAGCAGGTGCTGGGCATCGTTCGCAGCTTTCCTATGATGGCTGAAAAGCGATTGGTGATTGTCAGTGATTTTTTGAGCCTGAATATCACATCCTATAATCAAACCGGGTCGGGTGGGGGATTGGATGATTTGCTTCCGTATTTTGAAAATCCTAACCCGTCTACACTGTTTGTTCTATTTGATTCCAAAAAGCCCTCTGGCAAAACTAAGCTTGGCAGAACCATCAAAAAAAGTGACCATGCAAAATTATTTGAATTCAAAGAGGTTCCGGACTACCGCCTGCCTGACTGGATCATCGAATGGATTCAAAAGAATTACAGCATGAGTATTGAGCCCGGCGCAGCCCAGATGCTGGCCCAGTTTGTGGGTAGTAATCTTCAACTACTGTCCACAGAAATAGATAAAGTGTGCACTTTTGTGGACACTTCTAAAACCATCAATGAGAGCCATATAAAAAAAGTTATCGGCTTTTATCGCGAATATTCAGTGTTTGAACTCAAAGATGCACTAATTTCACGCAACTTGGAAGAATCCCTGCATATTGCGGAACAGATGTTGCAACACTCTAAAGCAGACACGGGAGAAATAATTCGTTCCGTGGGGTTCTTTTACAATATGTTCTCAAATATCTGGCAAATTTTGCGCCTTGCCTCACAGGGTAATACAAAACAACAGGTTCAAACAGCGTTGGGTATCGGTAATAACTGGTACTTTAACAACTTGTGGCAAGATGCAACTCAATACAGGTTGAGCGAAATGCCCAGAATATTTGAAGCATTGCTGGATGCGGACCGATCCGCCAAAGGCTTTTCAACAATGGACCCCTCGACAATTCTTCTCCTGATGATCAAACGGATCATCAACTGACTTAGAGATTATAATTTGTTGGTGAACCGGTTTAATAATAACCGCAAGGTGATAATCGGGGGTTCACACTATGGAAACAATTTCGAAAGCGAAGTTGCAACAGTTGTCCAATGAAGATTTAATGGAAAAATTTCAGGCAGGGTACGAACAGGCATTTAATGAGTTGGTATCCCGGTTTCAGGATCGTCTGCATAACTTTTTGTATCGCTACACACATGATCACCAGGATTGTGAGGATCTGGTTCAGGAAACGTTTCTTAGAGTATACCGAAGCCGTCATTCATATGAGCGAATAGCTAAATTCTCGACCTGGATGTACACTATTGCACTGAATTTGGCTAAAAGTTTATACAAGAAGAAGCAGCGTATGACTACTGTGACGATCCATAAGGATGAGAGTGATCCGGAAGACCGCCCCATGAAATTAGAGGACACAAACATTCTACCTGATGATTCTCTGCATGAAAAAATGTGCATGGATCACCTTGAAAAAGCACTTAAAGAGCTGAATGAGGATTTTCGTGAGGTGGTAGTGCTGAGAGATATTCAGCAGTTGGCCTATGATGAAATTGCTGAAATAGCAGATTTGCCTATGGGTACAGTAAAGTCAAGAATCAACCGCGGAAGGGCACAATTACAGGAACTATTGGAAGAATATGTATATCCTGAAACAATTTCTGCTTAGCTGAGTTAGAGGATAATACAACAACCTGTAAATGTATTACCCTGTTATGAAAATCACGGAATTTGATCGGGATGAAGTTCTTTCAGACTTTCTCACCGACTACTTAGATGGCAATTTGGAAAAAGTTGAAGTAAACAGCTTCGAGGGATTTCTGAAAATGAATCCCACAGAGAAAGAATTTGCTCAAAAGGCAGCTAAAGGTAAAAAGGCCTTGGAGTTTATGCGAAAGCATACGAAAAATTCTAGGCAACTGGCTTAATATTGCAATAATTCCTGCAGCGTTTTATCCAATCTTGCATCAGCCAGGTACTCTTTCTCCAGATTAGGACTAAAAGGTATAGGCATATCGAGTGAAGAGCATCGCAGGATAGGAGCATCCAGATGTTCAAAGTATTGCTCAGTGATTAAGGAAGAAATCTCGCTCATGGGTCCAAGGGTAGCAGAGGGCTCCTGAAGCAGTAATACTTTATTGGTTTTCGAAACGGATTCCTTGATCTTTTCCATATCTAAAGGAGCCAGGCAACGCAAATCCAGCACTTCCAGCTCAATATTTCTCTTAGCATAGGTTTTAGCTATATCCAAGGCCCAATGAACCCCCATCCCATAAGTGATAATAGTGGCATGGCTGCCTTCTCTTCGGATTTTGGCTTTACCTAATTCTTCAACTATGCAGTCATCTGTTGTTGTTTCCCGAATACTGCGATAGAGCTTCTTGTGTTCAAAGAACAGTACCGGATTGGGATCGTGCAATGCTGAATAAAGCAGGTTTTGAGCATCTTCAACAGTGGCCGGTACTACTACCTTTAAGCCTGCATGCTGCATAAACCATCCTTCAGGTGATTGGGAATGAAAAGGTCCGGCACCTACTCCTGCTCCGTGAGGAGCCCTAATAGTAATATTCAAGGGGGGCATCCATCGGTAGTGTGCCTTAGCCAAATTATTTACAATTTGATTAAACCCACAGGAGATGAAATCAGCAAACTGCATTTCTACAACAGGTTTGAATCTCTCAGCAGCCAAGCCAATAGCACAGCCTATAGCCCCTGATTCTATGATTGGTGTATTCCTTACACGTTCGGTTCCAAATTGATCTGTAAAACCTTCGGTAATTTTAAATACCCCTCCATATTCAGCAATATCCTGACCCATGATGATATAGCTTTCATCTTCTTCAAAAGCTTGTCTCAAACTGAATTGGAGCGCATCTACAAAGCGTTTTTCTGACTTTTTCGTGTTTTTAGTAACTGTAGCTTCAAAATTGACGGGAGTAAATACGTTTGAAAGCTCTGTGTCTTCATCAAATACAGGTAGGTCTGCTTCCAGTGCTTTTTCAAGATCTGGAGTAAAAGACTTATCAACTTCTTCTTTTAAATTTTCGATCTGTGATTCATTCTTGAGATGCCCTTCTTTTTTAAGCCACTGCTCATACCGGTAGATGGGATCCTTTTTACTCCATTCCTCAAACTTTTCTTCCGGTACATAAAATGTGCCCGAGGCTTCTTCATGACCTCGCATACGAAAGGTTTTAGCCTCAATAAGTGTAGGTTTTCCTTTAAGGGCTTGCTTTCGAGCTTTTTCAAGAGTTTTCTGAACTTCAAAAATATTATTTCCATCTATTTTTTTGCCAATCATTCCGTATCCTTTCGCACGGTCTACCAGGTTTTCACAAGCAAATTGCTCTTTTGTTGGGGTAGATAGACCATAGCCATTATTTTCAATAACAAAAATAACCGGCAGTTTCCATACTGCTGCCAGGTTGAGGGCCTCATGAAAATCGCCTTCACTGGTAGCGCCATCACCACAAAAGCTGCAGGCTACAAAATTTTCATTCTTTAATTTTGATGCCAATGCAAGTCCATCGGCTACAGGCATGGTAGCTGCAAGATGAGAAATCATTCCTGCAATACGTTTCTCCGGAATGCCAAAATGAAAGGAGCGATCTCTTCCCTCGGTAAAGCCATCTGCTTTGCCAAAAAGTTGACAAAATAGTTTATAGAAATCTACCTCTCTGGTAGTAAATACGCCCAGATTACGATGCATGGGTAAGATGTAATCTTCATTTTTAAGCGTAGTAGCTACACCTACAGCAATGGCTTCCTGTCCAATTCCCGAAAACCATTTGCTTATTTTATTTTGGCGCAACAACTTAAGCATCCGTTCTTCAATTCTGCGGGGTAGTAAGAGTTGTTGATAAAGTTCTATAGCTTTTTTAGAGCTTAAATTTTTTTGTGGTTCAATCATTTAAAAAATCAGGAAATGTTGTAATTTATGCTCCTGTTTGAATTTAGGTGCCGGTTAATTTGGCTTCTAAAATCTATTATTTAAATTTTGTATCCAAACATTTTTAAAAGTTCATCCATGGAAGCACTTGGTCGACAAATTCTGGTAGAATTTTATGATTGCAATTCCGAGAAAATTAATGATGTAGAATTTATTGAGTCATCATTTTTGGAAGCAACAAGAAAGTCTAAAGCTACCATCATTTCTCACAATTTTCACAAATTTAGTCCGCATGGTATAAGTGGTGTGGTTGTTATAGCCGAGTCGCATGTGACAATACACAGCTGGCCGGAGTATAATTATGCTGCAGTAGACATTTTTACTTGTGGGGATACTATCGATCCATGGATCATTCAAGAGTATTTAAAAGAGGCATTCGAATCTACGAATATTTCAAGTATGGAGATGAAGCGCGGCATGTTTAAGGTTAAGCCCGGAGAACGATTGTTATTTAAGCCTCAAAACGTATCATCTAATTAAAAACACAGTTACAGATTATGAGTGAACTACAAATGGCTAAAACTCCAAATGTATTTGCCTTAGTTAAAGGTGCATCAGAAGGGAGGACAAGGCTTAACGCATTTGATAATTCATTGTTAAATGCAGGTGTAGGAGATACCAATCTTATGCGTATGAGTAGTATTTTACCGCCTGCTGCCTCACAGCGTAAAATTGAAGATTTTAATTTGCCAAAGGGAGGTCTTATTCCGCTGGCTTATGCTACGATTGATTCCACAACACCCGGCAGGTTTATTTCTTCAGCCATAGCTGTGGGCATTCCCAAAGATAATACAGAACCCGGTGTTATTATGGAGTTTGAAGATCATAGCAAGCTGGATAATGTAGAGTCTATTGTACGCCAGATGGTGATTGATGCTTTTGAATATCGCAATAGGAAGCTTAAAGAAATTAAATCAATTGGTATTGAGCACCAGGTAGAAACCTGCGGATCAACCTTTGCTGCTGCAGTACTTTGGTATGAATAATTGAATTAATTATGTCTTTTACGTTTAACGAATATTATCACGGCAATACAGGCCTTACTGTAGGTGTTAATGAGCTGCTTTTCTCTGAGCAAAGTGACTATCAACTGGTTGAAGTGTATGACACAGATACCTGGGGCAATCTGATGACGATTGATGGCATGGTGATGCTCTCAGAAAAAGATGAATTTGTTTATCACGAGATGCTTAGTCATGTAGGATTGTTTTCACATCCTAATCCTGAAAGAGTTTTAATTATTGGAGGAGGGGATGGCGGTACAGCTCGTGAAGCTATGCGTCATGAGTCTGTAACACATGTAGACATGGTAGAGATTGACGAAACAGTAGTTCGAGCTTCAAAAGAGTTTTTACCTGAAGTAGGAGACTGGGACAATCCTAAATTAAATGTGCTGTTTGAAGATGGCATCAAGTTCGTTCAAAATATATCTAAACCCTATGATGTGATTATTATTGATGGTTCTGATCCTGTAGGCCCGGCAGAGGGTTTATTCGAGAAAAAATTTATTCAAGCTTGCTATGATGGATTGACCGATACCGGAGTTTTGGTGGCACAAACGGAAAGCCCCTGGGTGGAATCTTACCACAAAAGTATGCACCAGGTATTTTCATCACTTGATTTAATTTATGAGTTATCGAAAATGTATCTGGCATATATCCCACTGTATCCTGCAGGAATGTGGTCATTCGCCTTTGCCAGTAAAGGAGCAAATCCACAAAGTAGTGACACAATAGAAAGAGTTGAAGAGGGAATGTTGAGTTTTGGAGAGCATCTTAAATATTACAACAAAGAAATTCATCAGGGCTGTTTTGCACTTCCCAATTTTGTAAAAGAGATAATATAATTTCTTTCTTCGGGGTGTTTGGGTTTTTTAGTAGGTTTATTTTTATTCGTGATAAACCAGATTCCAAAAAATATTAATGCTGACCTACTGCTACGGTACTGATCTCTATAGTTTAGCTGCTCAGCTCATTGAAGAGCTGGATAAAGAATCGTCTCAAAATGTGTTGGAACCGGAAATCTTTGTGGTTCAAAATCACGGGATGGCCAACTGGTTATCACTCTATATCGCTGAAAAAAAAGGTGTAGCAGCCAATCTTAAGTTTGAGTTTCCTGCCGAGCGTATTTGGAAACTGATTCGTACTATAGATTCAGATATTCCTGAAGACCTGCCTTCAGATCGTCACCCGATGACATGGAGCTTGATGCAGCTTTTAAAGGATGAGCAAACCCTTTCTGAATTTCCTGAACTGCAATACTATATAGCAGGCTCTTCGGGCGATACAAATACGATGCGAACCTGGAAGCTAAGTTCTAAGATTGCAGATGTATTTGATCAGTACTTAATTTACAGGCCGGAGCTTATATCAAAATGGGATAGGGGAGAGCTCCAAAACACAACTAATAGTGCTGAAAGGTGGCAATCAAAGCTTTGGCAATTGCTTAATACGCATTGGCAAAAAAACTATAATAAAACTTGGCTTCATCGGGTTCAGTTGCAGGCAGAGCTTTTAAATCGTATTGAATCAGGAAATCTTGACACCTCTTCCTTACCCAGTCGCATAACGGTGTTTGGGGTTTCGATGATGCCGCCGGGATTTACGGAAATAATAACCAACATTTCAAAACTGGTAGATATAAACTTTTATCAGTTGAGGCCTTCCATAGAAACCGGCGGTTCCAATTCGTTTAAAAATCCACTGCTCAAATCTTTGGGAAACATATTTGAGGAGCAGGAAAACGTGCTTCATTCAAATATTAAAAGCGTCGGTGATGTCCATAAAATCAAAATCTCAGAAACGAGTAGTTCCAAGCAAAGTTTATTGCAGTCTGTTCAGTTAGATTTAAAACGGGATGCCGAACCTGACGAGATTGTGCCTCGCGTTCAAAGTACCGATAGTTCTATTCAGGTACATGCTTGTCATAGCCCTATGCGAGAAGTTGAGGTGCTTTATGATCAGTTGCTTGCAAAGTTTGACGAAGATCGGGGGTTAAACCCAAATGATATCCTGATAATGACCCCTGATATTGAAACATACCTCCCCGTTATTGAAGCTGTATTTGGATCTCCACAGGAGGGACAACCTGATATGCCTTATACCATTGTGGACCAAGGCAAACAAAATTCAGAGTCAGTAATAGAAATTTTCTTGCAGTTTTTAAGCCTTTGTGAGAGTAGGTTTAAGGTCACCGAAGTAATAGATTTATTGGAATCTGATGTCATCAAAGAATCTTATGGTTTCAGCGAAGAAGATTTAAATTACCTGATACTGTGGGTCAAGGAGAATAATATACGATGGGGAATTGACAGCTCTTTCAAAAAGGGAATGGATTTGCCAAAGAGTAACAGCTTTACATGGAAGTCTGGACTTAATAGAATATTGGCAGGGTATATGCTCAAGGCTGAGGATGATGAGTTGTATAACCAAATATATCCCTATCATGAGATTGAGACATCTGCAAATGCTGAACTTGCCGGTGCTTTTTATAGCTTTATAGAGCATCTGTCAGAATTGAGTGACTTTGCTAACAGAGCCTATACTCCGGAAGAATGGAGTCAAAAACTTTCAGAGATGATTTCTCTGATTCTGCCAGACTCAAGAGATCATTTTTGGGAGCTTTCCAAGCTGAGGGATGCTTTAAATAAATTGGAAAATGTTGCTGATTTGGGAGGCTATTCATCAAAAATATCTTTTCCAATTGTGAGGGCTTGGCTTGAAGATTATTTGCAGGAGAAGCCGGTTGGAGGCGGTGGTTTAGGCAGAGGTATTACATTCAGTTCGCTCAGGCCTATGAGAAGCATCCCATTCAAGATGATAGGAATGATTGGAATGGATGAGGGCAAATTTCCTCAATCAAAAATACCAATCGAGTTTAGTTTGATAGAAGCTGAACCTCATCCTGGTGATCCTGATCGTGCGGAAGAGGATCGTTATTTATTTCTGGAAAATATTCTTTCAGCTCAGAGTGATATTTATTTCAGTTATGTTGGGCAAAGCAATCAGCAGGATGTAGAATATCCGCCTTCGGTTGTTTTGAAAGAGTTTCTGGACTACCTGGAAGAGTGTTATGAGGTCGATTCAAATGATTTAGTGAGAAAACACCGGCTGCAAGGATTTAGTGATGCATATTTCAAGGGTGAAACGCTGTTCACTTATTCAAAAACAAATCAGCGAATTAATGAAAAGCTTTTAAAGGGCACTAAAAAAGAGCCTCGTTTTTATAAAGAAATATTGCCTGAGCCGGAAGAGGACTGGCAAAAGCTGTCAGTCAATGATCTCATTTCATTTTATCAGCATCCGGCCAAATATTTACTTAATAACCGATTGGGTATTTATTTTGGAGAAAATGACATCATTTCTGAGGACAGGGAACCTTTTTTCCTTACCGGATTGGATGATTACCGGGTGGGACAAGAATTATTGAACAGGTTTATGGAGGACAAATCATTAGACAAATACAAAGATCACCTTCGTGCCCGTGACATGTTGCCCGAAGGGTGGAGTGGGGACCAAGCCTATCAAAACAAAGTTGAAGAGGTTACGGTATTTGGAAATAACCTGAAGTCTCAGTTTAATCAACAGCAGCTAGAAGATATAGATATCAACGTTACTATTGGTAATTTTCATTTGATTGGGAAGCTAAACCATGTTTATGAAGAAGCCCTGATTGATTATCGTTTTGGAAATATGAAGCCTAAAAACCTGGTTAAGATGTGGATTAGGCATTTATGCTTTCAGCTTTGCAAGCCTGAGGGACATCCCGGAATAAGTCGACTGTTTACCCTTGATAATGGTAAACCATTGGTTGAATACAAACTGGGGAGCGTTGATGAAGCTGAGACAATGTTAGCCCGTCTTTTAGACCTCTATTGGACGGGATTACAAAAGTTGATTTACCTTTTCCCTGAATCCTCGTTTGCTTTTGGGCATGAAGTCTGCCTTAAAAATGAGGATGAGTCCACGGGGTTATATAAAGCTTCAAAGAAATGGATCCGGGAATGGGGCAGTTATCCGGGAGAGGGAGAAGATCCATACAACAAACTGTTGTTGGGTTCCCAAAACCCCTTGGAATTAAATGAATTTCAGGTTGCTTCAAAAAAGTTTTGGAGCCCATTTTTTGAGGCTTTAATTGAGGAGGATAATTGATATGAAACCTCTCAGGCCTTTTGAAATATCACTCAGCGGTGTCAACTTGGTTGAGGCCAGTGCTGGTACGGGGAAAACCTATAATATCACTTCTTTGTACATTCGTGCATTAATTGAACGGGATGTTACTGTAGCAAATCTACTTGTAGTAACCTATACAGAAGCAGCTACAAAAGAGCTTAAAGATCGTCTTCTGAATAGAATCAGGGAGTCAATAAAGGTACTAAAAGATGGAGAGACCAGTGATGAAGCAGATCAATTTTTAAAAAAACTAATTGATCACGTACCAAACCCGGCTGATGCCATTGGCAAATTGGAGAAAGCAGTTCGCAATTTTGATGAGGCAGCCATTTATACAATACATGGATTTTGCTATCAATCACTGCAGGAACAAGCCTTTGAAAGCAGGGCCATGTATGATGCAGAAATGATTGGTGATGACTTTGAGCTTGTCCAGGAAGCGGTAGATGATTACTGGCGAAATTGGACTGCCTGGGTTTCTCAGAATGAAGAAAAAAAACTCTTGCTAAAGCTTATCTCGAGTGAAGGTTATACTCCGGAGAAACTTGCTGATGAACTGAGTCCTTTTATTGGTAAACCGTATTTGCACATATTACCCGAAAAGACTGATAAGGAGTACATAGAGCACCAACTTGCCAAACTGGTTGATAGCTATGCAAAGCTGAAAGAAATATGGTTTTCTGAAATGGAAACCCTGTTTGACTTATTGGATACCGGCGACTTGAGCTATTACACCACCAATAAGTTAAATAAATGGTTCGGGCTGATGGATGATTTCTTAGCATCGGACTTGCCTGAGCTTGATATTTTTACCCAGTTTTATCGTTTTAAACAGCACGAGATTGATAATAGCCTCAAGAAAAAGGCACTCGAATCTAACGCACAACCGCCACAACACAATTTTTTTAAACTGGCAGAAGACTTTCATCAGACATTGGAAGTTGTTCAGACATATATAGTTGTTTTTAAGAAAGAATTACTGATCTATTTAAGGGAAGAGTTAACGCACAAGAAAGAAGATCAGCAGGTTCTTTCATACGATGATTTATTGTTGCAATTACGGAGTGCTTTATTAGACGAAAATCGTGGTAAAAAACTGGCGCAAAAGATTCGGAAAAAGTATCCTATTGCCTTAGTCGATGAATTTCAAGATACAGATCCCAATCAGTATGAAATTTTTCGCCAGATATATCATGGGCATGACCAGAAGTCGGCATTGTTTATGATTGGTGATCCCAAGCAGTCTATATACAGCTTTCGGGGAGCAGATATATTTTCATATTTAGAAGCAAGGAGGGATGTTCCGGGGGCAAATGTGTTTAGCCTGGATAAGAATTTTAGATCATCGCCCATGCTACTTGAAGGATTGAATACAATATGGGCAAATCATGACAATCCGTTTATTCTTGAAGACATTACTTTTAACAAAACGGCTCCGGGCCAAAGTGTTGATCAATACGATAGTATTACATGAATATGGAGAAACACATCCACCGGTACGGTTCAGGTTTTTTGCCTCTCAAAATAAAGGAGATACGAGTAAAACATCTCTGGCTTCTCTTGCTGCTGAAGATACTGCCAAAGAAATCAAGAGGTTGATTAATGATGGTAAAAGCGAAAAAATTACGATAGGTCAATCCGCTGTTAAGGCAAAAGATATTGCTGTACTTGTAAGGACACACAAACAAGCAGACCTAATGCGAGAAGCTTTACAGAAGAAAAAAATCAAGAGTGTGCAATACAGTGACAAGAGTGTCTTTAAAAGTGATGAAGCCTACTATCTTGAAACTTTTTTGCAAGCTGTTGCAGAGCCCTCAAACGAATCGCTCATAAAGACAGCTTTATCATTGCCCCTTTCATCTTTTACTGCTAATGATCTTTTGGATATAGAAAATGATGAAAAAAGATGGATTGAGATATTAGATCAATTTGTACACTGGAACAAGCAGTGGCACAAACATGGCTTTGCGTCTATGTTCAGGTCTCTCTTGCAGGATGCTAAAATTTCTGAACATGTAATTAACCTACCTAATGGAGAACGTGTTCTTACTAACATTCTGCACTTGGGCGAACTGTTGCAGAATAGGGCTCAAGAGAATGGAAGCAGCCATCACAGTTTAATAAAGTGGTTATCACGAAAAAGAAAGGAGGAAGGGAAAAAGCGTGATGAGGAACAGTTGCGTTTAGAAAGTGACCAAGAACTGGTAAAGATAGTGACAATGCACCGAAGCAAGGGACTTGAATACCCTATCGTATTTTGTCCCTTTTTATGGTATGGCCCTAAATATTCTGATAGTGGACAGCCGCTGGTATATCATAATGAAGATCAAAATGCAGTTTTGGATCTTACCGGTAAAAAAGGAGATAATCGCACCGAAAATAGATTTCAGTCGAACTTGGAAGATTTAGCCGAAAGCCTGAGACTTGCCTATGTTGCTATGACTCGAGCGAAACAATGCCTGTATCTAAGCTGGGGCTATGCTGACCTTTCTGAATTCTCGGCACTTGGCTACCTTTTTCAGTCTCCCCGGGAAGTTAAAGAGTCACTCCGGCAAAAGTTGGGTGATGGAAATTACAGTAAACCGGATGGAAGCGAGATAGAAGAGGCCATAATTACTCTTTGTGAAAAATACCCTCAGCTGTTTGATTCGGAGATGAGCTTAAAGGGAAGATCATCTCAGTTAGATTTGCTGGATGGGCAATCTGCGTCGAATCCTATAACTCGGAAATTCCAGAGAGAAACTGTTGATTCTGGATTTATCATATCGAGTTTTTCTTCTCTGGCTTCGAGTTCTGAGGATGATCCCGACATGCCGGACTATGATCAATTTGTAGCAAATAGAAATGTTCAGGAAATAGCGTCTCAAGATAGATCTATATTTAACTTTCCAAGAGGACCACAGCCTGGGACATGTATCCACAAAATATTTGAAGAAATCGATTTTCAGGCTTTAACAAACTTACCGGCATTGGTTAATGAAAGTTTGTCCACTTATGGAATTGACAGAAGCTGGCAGCAGGTAGTTACAGATAACGTTAAGACTGTGCTTGACAAAAATTTGCTAAAAGAGGATGCTTCATTTTCTCTTTCCAAGTTAAGCCAACACGACAGGATTGCTGAACTTGAATTCTATTTTAAGAGTGAGGAAGTCAAAATAGTTGACTTGCTTTCAACGATCCGTCAACAAGATCCAGCCACATCAAATTTAGAGGGTCATTCAGAGTCTGGATTTTTGAAAGGTTTTATTGATTTAACCTTTCAACATGACGGCAAGTTTTACCTGTTAGACTATAAGACTAACTATTTAGGAGACAGTATCTCTGAGTATTCGTTTGAACATATGAGGGATGAAATTCATCATCATATGTATGATCTGCAGTATCATATTTATGCTATAGCACTTCATCGGTTTTTAGGCACCCAAATACCGAACTATACCTACAAATCGCATTTTGGCGGAGCCTTATACTTATTTGTGAGAGGCATTAATGAAAATGGAAATGAAGGTATCTATTTCGATCGCCCGCAAGAATCTGTCATAGAAAAATTAGACTCGTACTTAAGTGGGGTTGACAATGGTTGAAGTGATGAAGAAGCTCAAAAAATTAGAAAACAGTGAATCCTTATCAGCGATTGATGTTGCTGTCTGTAGCTTCTTAAAAGACACAACCCATTCTGTAAGTGATGAGGTACTTATTGCCGCGGCTCTGGTTAGCTACAAATATCGAGAGGGAGATGTATGTCTGGAACTGGATGATTCTTCTTTATCAGTGATAGCAAAGAGTTTCAAAAAGTTGGAAATACCATCTGCAAAAGAATTATTAAAAGCATTAAGAAAAAGCCCGGTAGTTGGCAAGCCCGGTGATTTTAAGCCCCTTATTTTAGAGGATGATAAAAGGCTTTATCTCCACAAATTATGGAAATATGAACGGATGCTGGCTGATCATATATTGACGAAGAGCAGGGATAAGCAGCAAGATATTGATTTACCTTGGGTGAATGAGAAGCTGGATCAACTTTTTCAAGGGGGAAAATCAGATATTGATACTCTGGACTGGCAAAAAGTAGCGGCTGTTTTAGCCTTGCTCAACAACTTTACTGTTATTTCCGGAGGACCGGGAACAGGAAAAACAACAACGGTTATTCGTATTCTGGCACTGTTAATCGAGCAGGCTATGGAAAAGAATAAGGAAATATCAGTGGCATTAGCTGCACCGACAGGTAAGGCAGCATCGCGACTTAAAGCTTCTCTTTCCGGCATTAAAAGTAGCCTTTTACTAACTGAAGAAGTCAAGCAAAACATCCCTGATGAGGCTGTTACAATTCATCAGCTGCTAGGAGCAAGAAGACATTCATCGAAGTATAAGTATCATGCAGATAACCCACTTCCTCTGGATGTGCTGATTATTGATGAAGCTTCAATGATTGATCAGGTACTTATGAGTAAGCTTATGGACGCGCTGTTGGAGGATACAAAGCTAATCCTGCTGGGTGATAAAGATCAGCTATCTTCTGTAGAAGCAGGATCTGTATTGGGAAATATCTGTAACTTAAACTCCAATTCTATTTCCGAATCTTATAAAACTCTACTGGAGACAATATCACTGCAAATTCCCGATAAGAACATTGAAACAACTCCCAAGCCACTTACAGACAATATCATATTGCTGCAAAAAAATTATCGATTTGATGAGCAGGGAGGAATCGCTATGCTTTCTGATCATATTAAGAATGGACGTGGTGAAGAAGCGGTATCAGTCTTACAGGATTCCTCTATTAAAGACGCCTCTATAGAACCAGTTGAAGAGTGGGAAAGCTTTAAAAAAGAACTCCAAAAACTAGCCAATAATTATTTAGAAGATATATCAAATTGCACCGATGCAACCGATTATTTTGAGGCGTATAATGAGCAAGGGTTGTTGACTGCTCATAGAAAAGGGTTTTTAGGAGTAGAGTTTCTTAATGAGCAGGTGGAACTGTATATAAAACAAAAAAAAGGAATTTCTGTATATCAGAAATGGTATGAAGGGCGTCCAGTGATCATTAATAAAAATGATTATAACCTTGGACTATATAACGGAGATATAGGTATTTGTACTTCTGATCCTCAGGGTACATGGCAGATAATGTTTCTGAAAGATGGAGGCACTGTATACATAGCTCCTTCGAGACTCCCTGATTTTGATATTGCTTATGCACTCACTATCCACAAAAGTCAGGGTAGTGAGTTTGGCAAAGTTGCCCTGATAGTACCGGATGAACACTCAAAACTGTTGTCAAGAGAACTCTTATATACGGGTATTTCCAGGGCCCGAAAAGCGATTAATATTTACGGAAGTTCCAAAGTTTTTAAGAAGGGGATACAAAGAGAAATTCATCGTTCATCAGGTTTAAAGAATAAGCTGTGGCACAGCTAGTATTTCCTTGCTAAAAAGTCATTTGACTAATCTAAGCCTCTTTCACTCTCGTAATTTTGGGAACAATATATACCAATTTAAGTATATACCCTTGATGCTATTATGATGTAGTTGTACCCCGAAAGCCAACGTAGAAAAGGAGCCGGTTGATAGCCGGTTCCTTTTATTGTACCCAGCAATATTTAAGTTTAGTTGTTATCAAAGTCAAACTTAAATTTTCTGAATCAAAAAACCCTGTCACAATGAATATCATGACAGGGCACATGTATTGATAAAGCCTGGTGCTATTTTACTTCCATTAACTCTATCTTAAAAATCAATAACTCACCGGCTCCAATAGGGCTTCCCGGTGGTGGATTTTGGCCATATGCTAATTCTCCCGGTATCCAAAATTTGTATGTTGCCCCTTCTTTCATTAGTTGCAATCCTTCGGTCCAACCCGCAATTACTCTGTTTAAGGGAAAGGTGGCTGTCTGTTCGCGTTCATACGAACTATCGAAAACCGTACCGTCAATTAGTGTTCCTTCATAGTGAACAGTTACAGTATCTTCAGCGGTGGGAGATGCTCCGGATCCTTCTTCTATGACTTTGTACTGAAGGCCGCTTTCAGTCATATTTACTCCTTCCTTACTAATATTTTCATCAAGAAACTTTTGCGCCACTTGTTGATTCTTTTCCGATTCTTCTTGTTTCATCTTTTGAGCGTTTTGTTGTGCCTTTATTTGATAAGTCTGAACCAATTGTTGTATTTGTTGACGATCAATTTGAGCATCTGTATCTTCTAATGCTCCTTTCAATCCTGCCATAAGTTTTTTGGGCTTTAAATCTGTCATTCCCTGTTGTCTCATTTGGCTTCCATAAAGTCGTCCTATGCCATAGCTTACACTGTCAATAGTAGTTTCCAAGTTAACATTTTTATCACTTGAAATACCGCCGGAATTGCACCCGGTTAACATTAAAAAAGGCAAAGCCGCAAAAAGAAATATTGAAACTAGGTGTTTGGGGTTTAACATGGTACTTTTGTCTTGGTTATTTAATTATACAATGAAGAGGCTTAAGGTATCCAATTTTTGATGTGATAAAAAAGAAAATTGCTTTTAATCTTTATATAGTAAAATAGTCGTAAATTAGTACAAACTACCATATATTTAGACCTAATATTTTTTAACTCAGTAAACTTGTACATTGAGCTTTACACAATTTGATTTAAGTCCGTCTCTTATTCAGGGATTGAAAGATTCTCAGTTCGAAAGCCCTACACCCATTCAGGAAAAGTCTATCCCACTTATTTTGGAGGGAGAGGATCTTATTGGAGCTGCACAAACAGGAACCGGTAAGACAGGCGCCTTTGTCATTCCCCTGATGGAAAAAATATTGCAGGGAGACCGTTCGCACACCCAGGCACTTATCCTGTCTCCGACAAGAGAACTTGCCAGTCAGATTGACGAACAAATTTTTGCTCTTGGCTATCACACGGGTATAACATCTGCTACGGTAATTGGCGGAAGTGATTTTTCACAACAGGTTAAAGCAATAAGGGCAGGGGTAGATATAATTGTTGCCACTCCGGGTCGCCTGCTCGATCAAATGAATGTATTAAATCTTGATTTTTCTGAACTCAATTACTTTGTGCTTGATGAAGCCGATCGCATGCTCGATATGGGTTTCTTGCCCGATGTTTCTAAAATTGTTGAGCAGATCCCAAAAGACCGGCAAACACTGCTTTTTTCAGCTACTATGCCTAAAGAGATACAGGAAGTAGTGAACAAAATTATGAAGTCCCCCAAAAGGGTAGAGATAGAAGCTTCAAAACCTGCTGAAAACGTAGAGCAGATTGTGTACTTCGTGAACGGGAATAAACGTCTTAAGCTTATTGAGGCTCTTTTTGACAAACTGGATTGGAGTTCTGCATTAATCTTTACAGCCACAAAAAGAGGAACTGATCAGCTGGAAAAACTGCTGCACAAGCGTGGAGTAAAAGCCGTAAGCATGCACGGTGACCGAACCCAGGAAGAACGTAATGAAGCACTTCGATTATTTAAGAACAAAGTCAATCCTGTTATGGTTGCTACTGATGTTCTTGCTCGAGGTATTGATATTGACAAAGTTTCTTTGATTATCAATTATGATGTACCAAATACTCCGGACGATTATATTCACAGAATTGGGCGTACGGGAAGATATGATCAAAAAGGTACAGCTATTACGTTTGTGACCTCATCCGGCAAGAAGTTTTATGACTCTATCAAGAAAGCTGTAGGTGATCAGCTTGATGTTCGAGAATTACCTGATTTGGACAAGAAAGCTCCTCCCCAAAAAAGGGAAGAGAAGAAACAGGTCGAATCTGATGATCAAGCTGAAAAAGAAGAACGCAGAGAGCCACAAAAATCTCAAAGCCCGGACAAAGACAGCAGCAGGGAGAAGCCTCAGCCTACTAAAGAGAAAGAAAAAAAATCTACCTCATCACAAAGGCCAAAGCAAAAAAAATCTTCAAGCACCAATGGTACTCATCAGATTTATTTTAATCACAGTGATGATGCTGATTCCTATGATCATATTATGAAGACCTACAAGGAAGACTATTTCCAGCCGGACATTATTGAAAAAGCTGTATCAAGAAATAAAAAAGCCCGTAAACCGGCAAAAGGAATCTGGGGGATCATTAAAAGTTTTATTCCTAGGATTCGTGCCAAAAATGATTGATGGAATAAAATCAATTCTCATTTGGGCAGCTATAATTTTGCTTATCATTTGTTGGCTGCCTTTGCTTGCTATACGCAGGTTGTTTGATTTTGATCCCGCACGGTATAAAACCGGACGCTTGTTTCGTAAACTTGGCAAAGCTGTCTCTAAAGTGAATCCCAACTGGCAAATTGTAATTTCCGGCAATACAGATATTGACGATCGGCATCCTTATGTGATGGTTTGTAATCACTTATCACAAGCTGATATTCCTCTTATTTCCAACTTGCCATGGGAAATGAAGTGGGTAGCTAAAGAAGAGCTTTTTAAGGTTCCTTTTTCAGGGTGGATGATGAGGCTGGCAGGTGATATCTCAGTTGACCGCAAATCATTAATGCGAAAACGGACCACTTTAAGTAAAGGGTCAGATTATTTAAATAAAAATTGTTCGGTAATATTTTTCCCGGAAGGGACGAGGTCGCGCACCGGGAAGCTTCATAAATTTACGATGGGTGCTTTTGAACTGGCCATAAGAAATGGAGTACCGGTTTTACCCTTAGTTATTGATGGTACGCAGGATTGCCTTCCTAAAAAGAGCTGGAAGTTTGGCGTGGCCCAGGATATTCGCTTAAAAGTTCTTGATCCTGTTAAGACAGAACATTTATCATCCAACGATATCGAAGATCTCACAAAGGCCGTTCGATCAAAAATTTTACAGCAGCTCAGTGATTGGAGAGATGAGCCTGCTTCAGAAATAGATTATATGGCTAAAGATTAGCTTTAATAGAAATTAGTTTTGTATTAACCTGGCTTGTCCCATTCTCATCAAAGCTAGTCCACGCCATTAATGCCTTGCCCTTGATAATCTCCAGTTGAGGGAATCCACTACTCCTGGATGCCGGCATTTCGGTTACTAAATAATGGGTTAGTTCTCCTTCATCAATACTTGTAACGTTTAATTTAGCTTTTCCATTACCGGCTTCCTCCATCCAGCTAACCAGTAATTGACCATTTTGAGATATTGCTGCATCCACTCGTCCAAGAGATTGATTTTCATTAATAATAATTGGATCAGAAAAGGTTTCACCCAAATCAGATGAAGTAGCTGCTTTGACACTTTTTTTACTTCCGGCCCCGGTAAACCAAGCTACAAGTACCGTTGAGTCTTTTACGGCTATTTGAGGACCATTAACCGGACATGCCGCAATGCTCCAATTATCTCTGGCAACAGGTTTAGGTTCAGACCATGAGTTATCTTCAAGCTTTGTAAAGTAGATATCACGGATTTCATTTTCAGCACGATCTCTATAAACGGCAACAGCTCCATTTGAAGTTTTTGCAAGGCTGGTGTTGCAACAGTCACAGACATTCTCATCAATGAGCCACTTATTCAGGATTTCTCCTTTCTTGTTAAATATAGCACCCCGAAAAGTCATAGCCTTATTCAGATTCCCATATTCTTCGTTGGTTCGATCTGCTGTTTTTCTGCCATCCAGCCAAACTGCTAGAATATTATTATTTGACCACGGGACCATAGATAAAAAACCATGCTCTGTTTTGGTACTGTCCTTGTGAGGAGTGATAGTAGGTGACCAGTTTTTGTTATCTTGGTTTATTTTCAGATTAATATTATAGGCATAGGGTCCCCCGGGAATTTTCTTCAACCAATGAGCTGCTAAAGGGCTGCCGTTGCTGGCTATTGTAGAAGGATAATCAGCCCAGTTTATAAACCAATCATTACCACTTGAGATTGATTTCGGATTGGTCCATTTATTGTTCTTGAACTGCGAATACTTTAAAGTGGTGACTCCGTTTTGAGCAGACTCAACCCAGCTTAAAATTATGTTGTTGTGTTCATCAGCATATAAAGATGGAAGCTTGCTGTTTGGCGGGGCAGGGGTAACAAGCTCAGTATTCTGAGAACATGAAATAAATATTATGCTAATAAGAAAAAATATGCTAAATCTGATGGCCATTGTTTTTTATGTTAGTATCCATATTCTTTTTTAAAAGGTATCCTGTCATCACCCCAAATATAGTAAGTAAAGGAGCAAGGATTCTATACCAAACCGGCTCTGTATTTAGGGTCATTTGAAAACTGAAAAGCCCCCAGATGAAAATCAGCAAAGCAAGTATCAAAACTTCAAGTCTGCCTTTATTACGTGCTAATGAAGAGGTTATGAGTCCTCCAAACATTCCAAAAATAAAATTTAGAGCTGTTAAAAAATACATCCATGTTAAAGAAGGAAGATGAGAAATACCGGTTATTGTTAGTTCTGTACGAAAGTATGCCCCAACAACAACTCTGCTGAATGTCTGGAGTAAGGTAATAGAAAGCTGACCGACTATTACTGCAATGAGTGATTTAATCATAAAATGAATTAACGAACGCTTTGTAAGCTACAATTGTAATAAGAGTGAATTTTTAAACCAAATTATATTTATGCCTGAAGGTCCTGAAATTTGGAGAGCTGCTCAGAAACTATCTAATGCATTGGAAGACAGAAAAGTTGAGAATATTTCTTTCACATTTCCTGAATTACAAGAATATGAATCAAAGTTGGCTAATGAAAAAATTATTTCGGTTGAACCGAGGGGCAAAGCAATAATAACTTCTTTTTCGAGTAGACTGGCGATTTATTCACATAATCAATTGTATGGCAAATGGTACGTTAGAGAGCGAGGTAACAAACCCGAAACCAACCGTCAGCTTAGGATAACAATACATAATAACGATCATTCGGCTTATCTATATTCCGCTTCGGATATTGAAATATTGCCGGAAGATGAAGTTGATAAACATGATTATATAAAAAAGTTGGGCCCTGATGTTGTGCATCCTGATACTACTATCGGAGATATTTTATCACAGTATAAAAGTGCTAAATACCAGAATAGAAAGATAACAACACTTCTTTTGGATCAGGGCTTTTTAAGTGGTGTAGGTAATTATTTGCGAAGTGAAATATTGTTCTATGCAAATGTATATCCCTTTTATAAATTAAAACGATATTCATCCGAGGCTAAGCAGCGATTAGCTAAAGCTTCATTGGATTTATCAAGGCGGTCATTTAAAACAAAAGGAATTACTAATGATCCGGAAATTGTGGAGGCATTAAAAAGAGAGAATGCTCCCAGATCTGAGTATCGCCATTTTGTTTACAATCGTACCGGGAATAGATGTTATAAATGTGGAACAAATATTGAAGAAGATAAAACAGGAGGCAGAAAGGTTTATTTTTGTCCGTCCTGTCAAGCAGAGTAATTAGATGAATAAATTAATTGACATAAAATGGAAGACTTGAAAAAGCTTTTTAACAGAGACTTGGATCGTTTAATAAAAGAAATAGAAGAAATTCCCGAGCATTTGATCTGGAAAACAAAGTCAGGTATTACCAATAGTTGCGGTGTTCTCGCTCAGCATATTGCAGGTAATCTGAAGCATTTTGTGGGAGCCGTTTTGGGTAATACAGGATATGTAAGAGACCGGGAACGTGAGTTTACTAATACCGGAACTTCTTCTGAAGAATTAATTGCCGGCTTGAAAGAAACTCAAATCATGTTGCAGGAGGTACTGCCAAAACTTTCACATGATATTCTAAACCAAGATTATCCTTTGGACATACCGTGGGATTATTCTGCACATGAGTTTTTGTTACATCTCTATGGACACCTCAATTATCACCGTGGACAAGTGAATTACCTGCGTCGGATTTTTAATGAAAATTAAGGCTGAAAAAGTGCACGTATTCTGATACCTTTCAAGCCGTTAATTTTTTGAATTACAAATTGTATGTCCATGAAAGAAAATGATTTTTTAAAGCCCGGCGATACCGTGAGTCACAGTAACAAACAACTGATGGAATCTCCGGAAGTTGAAACTATTGCAGAGCGAATTATTGAAAGAGAAAGTCTTGAATTCGGTCCTGCCGAAATAGGCTATTTCTTGGTTTATCCCAACCTATCCAAATACAAGGCTGCCAAATGTGTCAAAGCATCACGTGAAGTAAAATATTATTCGGGAAACGATTATCTGGTAGAAATTTCCGGTGAGATGTGGGACATGCTGGATGAAAAGACCCGGGAGATGGTGCTCTTTCATCAGCTGCTTCATGTTGAACCTGTCTATAAGGCTAAAAACCAAGAGTGGAAGATGAAGATTCGAAAGCCTGACTTTTCGGATTACTACGAGATTAATGATAAATATGGGAATGAGTGGTATAAGACCGTTCAGGCTACGGTTTCATCACTGTATGATTTAGATCCCAGAAGAGAAAGCAAGGTTAACCTTTAGAAAGTAATTAGGTATGGGCTTTTGGCTCATACCTATTCTTCCCGGTAAAAATGCTTTTCCAGTGAGCTTAATCGTTCTTCAATTTCCATAAGCTTATGGAGAATGAGTACGTGTGTTTTTCCGGCATCAATTCCAACCGGACTCTCATCACTTTTAATTTGTTCAAGGATCTCTTTGTAGTCTTCGTCAGATATTCTAAAGCTCATACGTGATTTATTTAGGTTGATACTTACTGTACGTTAAATCCTTCTTTTTCCAGGAATTCTTTAATCTTATTAACCTGATTACCCTGTATTTCTATGGTTTTAGCATAACTTGTTCCGCCAGCGCCGCAAAGCTTTTTTAGCTTGCTTTCAAGTTCTTCTATTACCTGTGGATTATGCTGAATATTGGTAATCATCGTTACTTCTTTACCACGTCTTCCGCTGGTATCGAGCCTTACTTTAACTGCCATTTTGTTCTGTCTGTAATTTTAAATTAATTCTGATTAATTTAGGGCTTTGCAAAACCCTAAAATCGAGCCTGTCATTGCGAGCCTGAGAAGCAATCTCCCAATCGAAAGTTTCTAAAGGAGATCGCCACATTCGTTCGTTCGCGATGACAGTAAGGTTTTGCAAAGATTTCTAATTAAGATAGGATAGGTTGATTGTAAATCAAAAGATATGGCAGATCCAAAGCGAAAAAAGCAAGAGCTTAAGATTGATGAAGGAAGTCATCGACTGATTCCGACAAAAACAGAGCGTTTGGTGAATGCTCTAATATCCGGGTTATTAGCTTTTGCGTTGTTTCACATTATAGGATTCTGGATGTTTCCGGGACTTGGATGGTATGGCTTAAAACCATTTAAAGGGTTTTTTGGTCTAGGTGCTTATATTGAAGTTATAGACATTGCAGGCTTTTCCTTTGTTGCTCTCAGTATTATTATGGGCTGGTTTCGCGGAAAGTACTTCGTGGATCGCCTGGCAGGCTACTTTGACTTTTGGAAGTTTTGGTAATGGCTAAAAATTACCGGGTACTTCTCCATAAGAGTCTGGCCGCTTTGTTTTAAGCTCAAATCCGTGGAGTGTATAGTTCTTAAGATGCCAGATAAACCGTTTTAGCTTTGAATCGGGTAGATCAAACCGAATAATAGATTGTGCAGCTCTTCGTATCGTTTTATCGGCTGCCGTATATTCGCTGATGTCTACTACAACCAAGCCATTAAAGTTTTCTACCAGCCGTAGAAAATGACGTTCTTGAGGAGAAGCATACTTTACTCTCGAGTGAGAAAATCCTGTATAGGCTCCACACAGTTTATCACCATGTTCAAAATACAGAATAACCTCTTCTGAATTATGCGTATCAAAAAGAGTATTCAGGTTTTCAATGGTTTCCTGCTCCGACTTAACTACATAATCATTTAAGTCAATATGTTCTGCCGGCAGTTTCAATGCTGAAGCCAGTTTTTGTAAGGCTTCTTTTTTATTGGGGGTATAGAGACCAAGAAACAGGCAGAGATGATTGTTCTCCTGTTTAACAATATCAGCAATGGAGCTAATAGAATCTGAGCTGTAAGAAAGGTCGATTTGATTACTTTTAGTTGTAGTCATACGATTAGGAATCGATCAGGATTGAGGATGATTAATGGTCTCTGGTGGTCGTTTAAAGAATTTGGCTTCCGCATAAACACGATCCGGTGGTGTTCGCAAATCCCAAACTATATTAAACCATGATAAAAACTTTAAAAAATAATGACTGACATCAAACTCCCACCAGTAAAAGCCTTGTCGTTCAGATGAAGGGAATCGATGGTGATTATTATGCCATCCTTCACCCAGTGTAATTAAAGAAATAAACCAGTTATTGCGGCTGTCATCGTTGGTTTCAAACCGGCGCTTACCAATTACATGGGCCAGGGAATTTACGGTAAATGTGCTGTGGTAAAGTAAAACAGTGCTTAACACGAAGGCATAAACAAAAATCTGAAAGCCTGTTACACCCAATGCCGGGAACATGTAGTTGAGAATCATTCCACCGATAAAGGTAGAAACTGCAAGCCCAATAGGGGGCAGCCAGTGGTACTTATTTAAGTAAAGTAACTCAGGATACTTGGATAAATCTTTAACCATATCATAATTCGTATCTTTGAAGCGGTCACTTAGAATCCATCCTACGTGCGACCACCAAAAGCTTCGCTTTACAGGAGAGTGGACATCCTTTTCCGTATCAGAATATTTGTGATGATGGCGATGGTGGGCTGCCCACCAAAGCGGTCCCTTTTGGGCGGTTGTGGTTGCAATGCATGCAAGTATAAACTGAAAAGCTCTGCTCGTTTTAAATGTCCGGTGTGAAAAATAGCGATGAAAACCGGCAGTAATAGCAAACATGCGTAAGATATAACTGATAAATAAAGTCAAGAGAGCAGTCCAGCTGAATCCGGCCCAATATACAAGCAGAACCGAGAGATGCAATAAAATGAAAGGTATGCCACTTACCCAGTTCATTTTGTCCAGATCTTTGTCGTATTTCTCAGGGATATAAGGTGCTTCCATTAAATCAATTTCTAGTTCAAAATTTCAAGCCAAATAAAGATCAAATGTTGATCTTTGTTCTTATGTCATTCCGATCCCATCGAAGTTGGGAGAGGAATCTCATAGATCTAAATGTAATTTGAAAATTAAAATTAGCAGATGCAGATAATCTTGCCTGCCAAATATAAATAGATAGAAGGGTGAATTCTAACTTGAATTAAAAAAGAGGCTTTTGCAAAACCTTACTGTCATCGCGAATGCAATGTGGCGATCTCCTTTTAGAACTTTGATAAGGAGATTGCTTCTCAGGTTCGCAATGACAAGCTAATTTTAAGAGGTTTTATAAAAGCCTCATAAACTTTGTATGGGTTTTACTAATTACTTGTTTTTGCTCTGGTACCATCGATTGTAGTAGAAGCAGTTTTTCCAGCTGGTGTAGTTACTCTTACTGTAATACTGGTACCCCCAACATCACTGGCTTCTTCATCTGTATCGGTTACAGAAAAGGAAAATTCTGTAGTGCCAGGGCCTGGGAACAAATAATCACCAAGGGTAAAGTTAGCATCTCCGGTTGCATCTAAACCTTCACCAACTTCGACCGTAAACTGCGTACCCGGCGGGAGGGGGTTCCCATTCTGGTCAGTTACGTCAGTAAGTAAATGTTTCACCTCCATTTGGTGGTATGGCAAAAGTTGTAGGATCAACACATGTACTGCGTACTATGGGTAATCCAGAGAACTAAGATCGGTAGTTTGTTTGGTTATTACTATTGTCATTTTCATCTACCTGTAGAGGCTGTTACGGTGGCATATCCGGGTCGTCCGCCACTACCGGCCACTGCATCATTTGGCCTTGGATCACCTGAAATTAAGTCAACACTTACAATACCATCTTCATCGGTTTGACCAGATCCCTGAATAATTCCACCGGTTGTTGAAAAAGATACGACCGTACCAGGCTTAACGGGATTAGAAAACTTGTCACCCACAATAACAGTGATTTTATCTCGGACATTGTTGATATTATATCCCTCAAAATTGCTATTAGCAGGTGCAATACTAAAATGATTTGGCATCAGGGAATCCACCGTGAATAGCTAATAAGACAGGATTTGATCGAATGGTTAATCCAACATCCGGGCGATTAACTATCGCTTGCAACTTTACGGGGCCGGCTGCATTACCGCTGAATATTGAAGTTGTTACATTTCCTTCTGCATTTGTTGTAGCCGTAGCAGGGATTACAGTTTCTCCACCTCCGGGACCAGAAAGAATGTTGAAATCAACATCCACAGCTTTTTCTAAGTTTAGGGGGCGGCCTGCTGAATCTTGAACCTGGAAAGTAAAGGCAGCACTAACATTATCTCCCGTCTCCTGAATATTTATGGCTTGGTTCGATGCACCTGTAAGTACAATAGCTGCGGCACCTTCGGGTTCACCGCCAACCTGATCACCATCGTTACCGCCTCCACCTGAACCTTCTCTTTGAAGCTGAAACTGAACATCATTTACATCATTACCGGAGGCTACTTTAAATGGTTGTTTAGTATTAGTTATAAATCCAGATTTTGATGCTTCCATCGTCACATTAATGGTACTGTCAATTTCAATTGTAAAGGTAAAATTACCAGCAGAATCTGTAACCACTTCTCTGGCAAACTTGGTGGGAGAGGTAATACTTACAATGGCATCTTCAACGGGAGAACCATTAGATTGTTCAATAACCTGACCTGCTATTATGGTTTCACTTTCATCATCACCGCCGAGCCCACAACCGTAACTGAATAAAATTAAAAAAGAAGCAAATATTGGAAGGAAAGTTTTAAGCCTGAGTTTCATAGCCGTACCCGATTTTTGAATATGTATTAAAGGTAAATGTATATATTTGTAGATGTTTCAACCAATATTAAAAATTTTAACTAATTAAGCATATTTAATTTTTCTGCTCAAAAAGTTATAAAGAGCCTCACTTCAAAAGCACTGATAGTATAAAAATAGAATAAATCTGCTTTAGAAGTGAATTAAGCCAAATTAAATATTAAAATTTTCTAATATTTAATTTGCATTTATACCTGAAGGGCCTGATATTTCAAATCAACTACAGACGGGTTAATAAAATTTAACTTGTTAGGTTTTGTTTAAAGAGGTATCGTTGAGCTGAAAGATAAATCTGTAACAATTAAACGTTCAATATCTCTTATAAACAAATCAAAGGTTTTCGGAGATATCGAAAATTATTTTAAAAATTAATCATCTAACAATAAACGGAGATCTATTATGGGTCAACAACAACTTTTACTTGTAATCTTAGTAACGATTATCGTAGGTATTGCTACGGTTGTAGCAATTAATACGTTCTCGAGTGCTTCAGACAGTGCCAACGTAGACGCTGTTCGCGGCGATCTGCTTAATATAGCGGCATGCTGCACAGCAGTACTACATGAAGCCCAATGCCTTAGGTGGCGGTGGTCAGAAATTTACCGGGTTAGAAGCAGCTAATCTCGGAGGTATACCGGGAGATGTAACAGGTACTATGGAAATTACCAATGAAAATGGTGTTTACACCATAGCTGACTCGCATGTGCTAAGGTTTTTCTGTTCAAGGCGTACCTGCTACAGCAGAAGGTAATATTCATATTCTTGTCTGTCCTGATGATGCGGTCATGGGACGATCTATGCGGCCGGATGGTTCGGCAACCGCGCCGGGTCTGCATGTCCTAGCTAAGTATCATATGTAATACTTTAATTATAAAAGCTCCTCATTTATGGGGAGCTTTTTTTTTGGAGAAAAGAAATGAAGGTTAACGGTAAGAATATAGTTTTACTGGGTCTTTTTTGTTATTTGGTTGTTTTACCGGTAATACAAATCAGGCCTTATGGCGTACATGATTTATATAATCAAAAGAGGCTATTGCAGATTGTTTTGTTACTGAGCGTTGGGCTATTAACGCTTTTTTCCTCGGGTTTCAGGCAGGGTATCATTAGTATTGTTGATCTTTTTTCCCCGGCCGGCAAAATCATGCTTATACTTATTGTCGTATTCGGTGCGCTTTCATCTGCACTCTCGCTGTCTCCGGAGTGGGCTTTTCTGGAATATGGCACCATGGTACTATTGGGTATTACATCTATTGTTATCGCCGCTGCCACGTTTGAAAACAAAGATAAGGTTGTTGATTACCTGATCATTGCTGTGTGGTGTTTCATAGCACTTTATGTTGTCAGGTATTTTACCATGTATTTTTTATATCACACAGAACTTGCTCCTTTTTGGCTGGGGGTGATCAATGAAAGAAGTTTCCACAGTTTTACCAATCCTCGTTTCTTGAATCAGGTTCAAAGCTGGGTAATGCCTTTGGCCCTGGCCATTGGATGGTATTACTGGATTTATAAAAAGGAAAGCTCCTATCGGTGGGTAATGCCTTTATTACTAGGTGTTTGGTTAGCTTTTATAATAGACACCGGAGGAAGAGGGACGGCACTGGGGATTTCTGCTGGATTTTTAGTCATCCTGTTTTTGTATATAAAAAACAAATCAGGTTTTCTTATGTATAACCTGGCAATAATTGCTATTTCTTACGGAATAAATTATTTGTTTCTAGATGATGTGGTAGAGTATAAAGGCAGATCATTAGAAAGGATCTCAAGCTCAGGGCGACTCGATAATTGGATGGAACTGTTGCCTGAAATTTTTTCCCAACCCTTACTTGGTTATGGGCCAATGCACTATGCCTCTTTAGCATTGGAAAACAGTTGGGGACATCCCCATAACTGGTTTCTACAGTTCTCCTACGAATGGGGGCTAGTGGTATCCATTGTTGTAGCATATATATTTTTTAGCTCCATTTTTAGGTTCGGTAATCATATAAAAACGGGGATTAAGCCTGATACTGTTGCAACGAAAATGTACTGGGTTAAAATTGGATTGCTATGGTCACTGATTGCTGCAACTATTCATGGATTGGTAAGCGGTATTATAGTAATGCCAATGAGCCAGATGTGGTTTGTACTAATCGTTGGAATATCGTTGGGAATCTATCTTAAAGAAAAAAAACATTCGTTTGATAAGGATACAAGAACACATAAGCTTGCAAAACTAATTTTAATATTGATAAGTATTGGGGCTCTTTCGGGGATTGTAATATGGGGAACTCAACATCCTGTTTACAAAAGTAAAGCGAATTACCAAAAATATGAAAGCCTTGATACTGAATGGAAATATCCACGTTACTGGGGACTAGGTAAATTCTAAGACCATTAAAATTTATTATACTATTTTAAAAACCAATCAGCATTATTATAATACAGCCTATTGTTAAAATATCATCCTATATATTATGGCCGAATTTAGATTAAAAGCACTTTCTCCGCAGGGTAAAGTTATTCGAACAGAATTTGAATCAGATTCAAAAAAAGAAGCCCAAAAAAAGGTAGACAAATTATCTCGTAAAAAAGGGCTTAAAGTACAGGCTATTGAGCAGAAGTCCACCTATACGTATAAGGTGCAAAGAGGTGCTAAAGATCCTGTAACAGGAGAGCAGGAGGCTTACAGCAAAGAAGAAGTAGAGCGCGCACTGGTCAAGCTGGGCTATAAAGTAATAAGCATCAATAAAAAATGGTTTGATTTTAAAGGCGGTGTGCCCATGAAAGACATTGTTTCTTTCATTCGGCTTTCGGCTGACTTGTTGAAGCAACAGCTCAGTTACGATGAAATTTTGAATCTTCTCTACGAAGATATTCAGAACAAACGGCTAAAAGAGGTTATCAAAACCATTCAGAAAGATTTAAAGGATGGTAAAGAAGGGGATGAGGTCTATGGTAAGCACGAAGATGTATTTGGTAAGTTTGCAGCCTATATGCTGAGTGTAGCATCTACAAGTGGTAACATGGCAGAGGTTTTTGAAAGTACAGCGAAGTTCCTGGAGCGAGATGCCGAGTTCAAGAAAAATATGCGCCGGTCTTTGATGATGCCGGCTGTAACTGTAGTTGCAGTAATTGGTGTTGTATTATTTTATGTGGGATATATTTTCCCGGCTACTGCCGAGGTATTCCTGGATATTGGTATCAATTTAGAAGAACAGGCGCCTATGACTGCCTGGACACTAAATTTGAGCTATTGGTTGCAGGATAATTGGCTATTGATTTTGTTAGGTCATATCATTCCAATAGGAGCCTTTATGTATTATATCAGGACGCCTAAAGGATCCATGTGGAAAGATAAGAATATTATTAAAATACCGGTTATTGGTGACTTGCTGCACAAGACGAGTATAGAAATTTTTGCACGCGTATTTTATACCTTGTATAGTGGCTCAGGGCAAAACATTGAAGTAATAAAAGTGGCTGCAGAGGCGTGCAGAAATAAATACATGGAAAAGCAAATAAAAGAGGTAGCCATTAAAATGATGCTTAAAGAGGGGGCAGGACTTATTGAATCCATGGAAGCAACTGGTGTATTTACCACTACTGCTATTAGTAGGTTTAAACTGGGTGCAGAATCAGGGGCCCTTCGTGAAAATGCTGAACAACTTGCCCGATATTATGAAATTCAGACGACTTATAAAATGGAATCAGTAATAGATATGATTAGTCTATTCGTTAATTTATTTATTATGTTTGCACTGATTGCGATTACAATAGTTTCGTCTGAGGCAGCAGTAATTAAGCCTAATCAGTAATACAGACTAGTTTCATTTTTTAAATCTTTCAATGCATATAACTACCACAACGCGGTAAATGGGAAAAGTAAATACCAGGAGACATATAGGTGACATTCTCGTTAATCGAGGTGTTATTACCGCTGAACAATTGCAGCAGGCATTATCTGTATTACAGGAAGAGCCTGAATCTACCAATCGGCGCTTAGGGCAGATACTGTACCAGGATCTCGGTCTCGACCGGCACAAGGTGATGAAAGAGATTGCCAGCATCTATGCTTTTGATGAAATTTTTAGCGAACGCGATTCTATTGATGAAGAGACTATAGAGACCATCCGCAAAAATATAGATGAACTGCCTCAAGAAATTGTTGATGAGCTTGTCCATCAAAAGGCCGTTCCTTTAAATCAGGGCAATAACAAAATTACCATTGCCGCTGCTGATCCTTCAGATCCCATACTGACCAATATTATTTCGGGTCTGAATTTTCGACAACATGAAATTGTGTATTGCCGATATGAATTAGTCGAGCAAATACTCACGCAGGTTTATGAGCAAAAGAATGAGTTTCTGGATCTTCTTGACGAGATAGACTATGAAGAAGCAGATCTTTCTGATGCTGAGGAAAAAGAAATTGATGAAGAAGAGATTGACGCTGAAATTAACCAAAGTATGCTCAACTCTTTGGTGGAGGGGATGTTGGTTGAAGGCGTGCGTCGGGGGGTAAGTGATATTCATATTGTTCCCAGTGGAAGAGCTACAACCGATATCCGATTCAGAGTTGACGGTAAACTGGACCTTTGGTATCAACAAAAGAACGTTAAGCCTGAAGCAATCTCTGCGGTAGTTAAAGACAAAACCAGGAATGTTGACCGCTTTGAGCGAGATGCTTCCCAGGACGGTTTTATTCAGCGACAAGTTGACAATCATGGTATTCGTTATCGTGTTTCTATTATGCCGATGGTTGGAAGAGAGTTTGAGCGCAAGTTTGAATCTATTGTTATTCGAATTCTGGATGACCGGGAAGTAATTACCGATCTAAATGTTCTTGGTCTACAGGAAAAAGCAAAAAATGACTTTGTTAAAGCTATTGAAAAGCCTTCCGGTATTGTAATTGTTACAGGTCCAACAGGCAGTGGTAAATCCACCACACTGGTTGCAGCGTTATACTATGTAATTGATCCAACTGTGAACGTACTTACGGTAGAGGAGCCGGTAGAATATTTGATTGAAGGAGCCCGCCAGTTAAAGCTGAGTAACCACATGACCTTCGACCAGGCTATGCGCGGTATTTTACGTCATGACCCTGATATTGTACTGGTGGGTGAGATTCGTGACCTTAAAACAGCTGAAATTGCTATTAAGCTGGCCAATACAGGTCACTTAACCTTTTCCACACTTCACACTAATGATGCTCCAAGTACGATTTCCCGGCTCTATAAAATGGGTGTTGAAACCTTTCTTATAGCCAATGCCGTAAATTTAATTATGGCACAGCGTCTGGTAAGAAGATTATGTGACTGCAAAGAGGAATATGAGCCTCATCCGGAAACAGCCAAAGGAATTGGGTTTACAGACGAGGAAATTGAAGAGACTACTTTTTATAAGCCGGTTGGCTGTGATAAATGTAATAAAGGATATAAAGGCCGTGCGGCAATAATGGAGGCGTTATATTTTGACAAAGAAATTAGAAGGATCATTCTTGACTCCGGGGCTGAGATCGATGAAGAAAAAATCAAAGAACATGCTATGAGTCACGGCATGTTAAGTCTTCGGGGATCCGGAAGAGAACGGATAAAGAGTGGTATTACTTCAATCGAAGAAATTGCAGCAATAACTATCGAAGATTAACTATACATAAACAACTTCAACAGGATATTAGTATTATTTAATGATAGTGATCTTGTGAGAATAATTAAATACATTAAAAACACAGTCCAAAATACTGGCAATTACTTATTTGGGGTGAAAAGTGGAGAATAGTATGACAAATAAAAACCAAGCTGAAAATGATACGACACCAAATTATATTCGCCGGTTTTTAAAAGAACCGCCGTTATTACTTAAAAACTTCCATTATGAAGATATTATGGAATTTTTAAATCTGGGTGTTGAAGAGCGCTTCCTGCAGGATGATGTGGTTGTAAACCAAGCAGAGTATGTAAACTCAGCATATCTGATTGCTGAAGGCAAAGTATCTATTTGGAAAGACAATATTCAGCTGGCAATTCTTGAGGATGGCAATTTTTTGGGTGAAACCTTTTTATTTAGCAAAAACAACAGGATGGCTAAGGTGGTTTCTGAGGGGGAATCTATATTATTGCGCTTTGAACGCTATGAAGCACTTAATTTCTTTAGGAAAAAACCTGAAAAGCTTTTTAATATCTTTACTCGAAATATCATCGAAATACAGCAGCATAAAATAAGTAACATGAATGTTCAGCTGCTGCAACTTAAAAAACGGCTTTTAGACGATAAGAACTGGTAATTTTAAGATAGGGTTGAAATATTAAGATTTTTTAATAATTCAGATTATTCCCTATAATGGTTTTAATTATTGATAGTTTTGTATAAGATAGTATAAATAATTCATTCTGTATTAACATCATTTGCGTAACAATTCGGCTATTGATTTTACTCTTTATATACTGCAGCATAGATTTATCATCTAATTCAAATATAATATCATTGAAATCGGGGTATGGAGCAAGCTGTACATACAAATAGTGTGAAAGAACTGATTCAGCCTATGGCTGAAAAGTTGACCTCTACCAATAAGGGGATAGAGCGTCATGAAGAGATTGGTCAAATAATTGACAATCAGCCGGAAGGGGTAAGGGTTGAGCTTCAAAAAATATTAGAGTCTTATCTCGATAAAATGTATAAAAATGAAGCCTCTGATATTGATTTGGGCGGTCCCGGCTGTAATGGACGAATTTGGTATCGAATACACGGTGATAAATCTCCGATAAATGATTTAAAGTTTACACTCCAAGAGACAGACTTTCTTCTTCATAACATTCTCATGCCAAGCCAAAGAGAACATCTTTTAGAAGAAAAAAACTTGGACTTTTCCTACTCAATACCTTCTAAAGATTCTGAATTGGATAAACGCTTTAGAGCTGATATGTATTTTGATCTTCAGCACTTAGCGTTGAATATGCGTAAGATTGATAATGAAATACGTCCATTTAAGAATTTAAAACTGCATCCCCAGATAGCTAAGGCATTAAGCTTGAAATATTTTAAGTATGGCATGACACTTGTTACTGGGATTACGGGTTCCGGTAAATCATCTACACTTGATACTATTATTAATGCCAATAACCGCACAGTTGATTCTCATATCGTAATTATTGCTTCACCGATTGAACTTATTCATGAACCGATTAAATCGGTTGTAAGACACCGTGAGGTTGGTAGAGATGTTCATTCCTTTAAAGCAGGTGCCATCCAAGCGTTGCGTCAAGACCCTGATATCATTGTAATTGGTGAGCTTCGTGATCCTGAAACAATTATGACGGCTCTCGAAATTACTGATTCGGGCCACAAAACATTTGGAACACTGCACACTTCATCAGCTATGGAAAGCATTGAACGTATTCTTGGTGAGGTGCCTGTAAATGAGCAAAATCGTGTGAGAACAAGATTGGCAGACGTTTTAACTTGTGTAATTAGCCAAAAACTAATACCCAGCTTGGACGGCAAACGGGTATTGGCTAAAGAAATTCTGCTTGTAACCAGTTCTGTAAAAGCTGCAATTAGAAATGATAACGTCAATGAGATTTATCAGATGTTGATGGAAGGTAGTGAAAAGGGAATGCAGACCATGGAGCAGGATTTAAAACGATTATATGATGAAGGTAAAATTTCCCAAGAAGAAGCTATAAACAATGCAAATAACAAGAAGCGCCTTAAGCAGCTTCTTTCTGATACAAACTTTTGATTTCTTAATCCTCATATATGCTTGGAAATAAAGATTATATCGGCCTTGATCTGCGTGAAAACTTCATTCAGGTAGCTCATGTAAGGTCAGAAGGCGGGATGATTAAGCTTGTTAAGCTTGATAAGTTTAGTCTAGTCGAAAAGATCAAATCAAAGTCTAGTGTCGAAGGTGATTCCTATTCAGATGCTGGAGATGTCTTTGCAGATGAACAGGAGGCTGATTCTATATTTGGCCTTGAAGAAGGTGAAGATGAGGGTGAAGAAGAAATAGAAGGAGAAGATGTAAAAGAGGATTTAAGCTTTGAAGACCTGGAAGATGAAGTAGAAGAGGTAGAGGAAGAAGACCTGATGTCTCTTGATATGGTCGATGAAACGGAAACAGCCCAATCTAATGAAGTCCTTTTATATAATATTATATCTGGAATCGACGCTGAAAAAGTTACCGTAGGGCTTAATATCCGTGCCGGAAATGCCATATTTCAAATCATTAGAGATACTGATTTTAATGAGGTTAAGAAAAAAGATCTTATCCAGGATTTAGAACAGAAGCTTGAATCTATATATGGGGTAAGCAAATCTTCTGACTACTATAGTTATGAAGTTAGAGAAGATGGTTCCTTGGTACTTGCCTCCATAGAAGATCAACCCCCGTTATTAGAGTTGGTTGACAATGTACGTGAAATGTATACAGGTAAAATTACCATCAATGAGATTTTCCCTGATGAAGTTTCATTGGTTGGGATGATTAAAGCTAACTATGATCTGCAGCCCGATGAGATAACTGGCGTTCTTCAGTTTGGACAAAAAAGCAGCCGAATTTTCTTTTTGAAAGGAAATGAGATATGGCAGGTTTCTCCTATCATTAATGAGGGAACAGACAATAAATCATTCTTGAACACGGTATTCAGTAAAATTTTGTTCCAGCTTGATACAGGAGAGGTACCGAACCTGGATCGTATTATTTTGGCTAATAATTCTCTTGGTGAGGATGCGGTAGAGTTTTTTCAACAAAACTTTTCAGATATATCGGTCTCTAATTTTACGTACAACGAAAGAAGTTTGATTTCTGAGGATACTGATCGGATGTCCAATTCGTTCACCACATCCATTGCACTGGCTTGGGCAGCGTCAGGTAATGATAAGAGAATTATTCCCCGATCTGTCACTCGTACCTGATTACGTAACAGGAACGCCAGAAATATTTAAACTGCAATGGCATGGTATCATGCTATTACTGTTTATATTTTTATCGCCTCTGACATTCAATTACTTTTACCAACAGAATGCCCGTCAGATTGAAAGTCTTTCTTCAGAATTGGAACAAATAAATGGACAAATTACACAAGTAACTCCTATAGCAGAAAGTACCAATCAAATTTTGTCGGAGTTGGGACAACTCAGAGAGAAGTTGGTTTTGATGGATACGTTGAGTAAAGGAAGCCGTGAGTGGAGCACCAAGCTTGATATGCTAAATAATGGGCTCAGGGATGTAAGAAGTACTTGGATAACCTCCATGAATCAGTCAAATGAAGGTACCTTTATTGAAGGCTATACTTTATATCGAAACAGGATACCTCAAATTGTTGATCTATTTAGTGAAGCAACACTGCTAAATGTTACAATTCAGAATGTAAGAGAACAGGAAGTATTCCAGTTTTCAATAATTATCAAGGAGTTTGCTCAAGATCCTTCGACAGCTTATTCTCCGCCTAAACCGGAAGATCTACAAGAAATACTAAACAATTAACTTTTACGCTTAATGTCATACGCTCTAAGAAATTCGTTAATTTTGTTGGTTGTACTTGTCCTGTTTATTGCAGGTGGATGGGGGTATATTAGCTATTTTCAAGCTCCAAAAATTTCTGATTTGGAACAGAAAGTTTCACAAAAGACTACTGAGTTGCAAGAAAAACAACAGGTGGCTAATCAATACGAAACCGTTTTAAATCAGTTTGAGAACGCTAAGTTCTACATCAATAACTTTGATAAAGTACTTTATCAAAATAATAATGAAGATGAAGTGTTTGACTATTTAAATACTCTGAATTCCGGTAGCTCGTATACTGATTTTGCTTTCTCTTTTAACGATTCTACAGCACAAGGACAGTATGGCATTATCAGAATGAATATTACCGGTTCTGGATATTATAGATACTTGATTAATTTTATTCGACAAATTGAGTATAGCCAGCCTTTGAATAAAATCAGTCAGGTAAATATTACTCCAATGAATGCTGTTGAAGATTATGGTAAAGTAGATTACAGTTTCGTTCTGGAAAGTTACTATGATAGAGTAAGTGTATTGGAGCCTGGTTCATTTGAGATTTCTGAAAATACTTATGCATCATTATATAATCCATTTTATCCGCTTATTCGTAATATACAACCAAATACAGAAGATCTGATTAATATTGAACAAAGTAGTTTATTAGCTTTAAGTTCAGAAAAAGCTTTTATTCTAGATCAGAACGGTGTAATGCAACAAATTAATATTGGTGATAAGGTTTATCTGGGGAGCCTTAAAACTGTTAATTTAAATGAAGGAACTGCAAAATTTGAACTCAATAAGGGTGGAATTATTGAGGTTATTACCCTGGAGGTACAACAATGATAAATCAATCATCTTACAGAATGTCATCCTATTATCGCTATTTTTCAATTACGATCATTGTACTCACTTTATCAGTATTTTCTTGTATGGAGGTGCAGGCTCAGGATAATATTCCTGTCAGGGAGTATACTAATCCTGATGAAATGATCAGGTTTGATCGAACTACTTCGTTTCAGCGGATGCTGGATGTTATAAATCAGTTTTCTCAGGAAAATCGTGGTAAGGTAATTCTCGATCGAACGGGCACTTCTGGCGAAATTGGTATTTCAGTACCTCCAATGCATTGGAAGGATGCCTTGGATCTGGTTTTGAATGTAAAGGGACTGGTTTTACTTGAACAGGAAGATTTTTTTGAAATTGTAACCCAGCAATCAGTAGCACGACAAGATGATACATATGCTCAAGGTACTACAGCAGTAGCAGGAGACTCGCTAAAAGCTACAACTTCAACAAAAGAAGTTCGAATTAATGCAATTTTCTTTGAAGGTAACAGACGTGCACTTAGGGAAATTGGAGTAGATTGGTCAACATTAAGTGAGAACGTCCCTGATGCTGTTCTTGGTGGAGGCCAAGGCGGTGGTGGACAAGGGGGAGGTGGCCAGCAAGGAGGAGCAACTGTTCCTAATGCTTCTTTTGAAGCGGATGGACCCTTTGTACAAGTTAATGCAAAAGGTGCTCAAAACGTTTCTCAGGACGTATTTAGTGCATTAGTTAATGTAGGTGAAATTGGGACTACCGGAATAGAAGTACAGGCTTTATTTAGCGCTTTTGAAGCTGATAACCTGGGAGAAATTTTGTCTTCACCATCAGTTAAAGTCGTTGATGGTCAGCCAGGTCGAATTCAAGTTGGACAGGACTTTTCCATTAAGCAACGAGACTTTGCAGGTAACGTTACAGACGAATTCTTTAGCGTTGGTACTATTCTTGAAGTTACTCCTACAGTTATAGAACAAAGAGATACTACCTTTATTCACGTTGAAATAAATGCAGAGCGATCTTCTGCACAGCCTGACCCGGTAAGCACAATCATTAATAAACAGCAGGCCAGTACACAGGCTATTCTTTTGGATGGAGAATCAACAGTTATTGCCGGTTTATATCGTACCGATCAGTCAGAGGTGCGCAGGGGTATTCCAATCCTAAAAGATCTTCCGCCATGGTTTTTTGGCCTAAGATATCTATTCGGATACAGTGCTGAAGATTATCAAATGCGTGAATTGGTTGTACTTATTGAGGCATCAATTGAACCAAGCATTCCGGAACGTTTTGCCGAGCGGGAAAATCTTCCTGATAGGTTTGATGTTTTGAATGAAGAACGAAATAGAGTCCGTGATGCAATAATCAATCAGACAAAAAATGATAACCTTGTTACTGATGAGACTATAGGTGATGATAAGGATGATGCTGGCTATAATGATCCAAAACAAAATGGAGATAAGGTAAAACAGGACTCTTTGGAGGCAACACCTAAAAAAGAGAAGCCTAATACACCTAAAGAAGAAAAAGATAAAGAAGATGAAAAGCCTGTAGCCAAAAAGGAAAGAGAAGATCCTAAGGTTGAAGACCCGCCTGTTGTTGATCCAGAAGTTAAGAATGAATCAATACCATTAAACTTTTCAACTGAGAAAAAAGATCAGCCAAATACTGAATCTGACACTACTCAGAAGGTTGAAATGAAACCTAAGGAGGAACCAACTCCCAAAGTAGATAAGAAGGCTGTTGAAAATACTAGTAGTTTCAGTTATTACATAATAGCTGGTGCGTTCAACAGTGAATCGAATGCCAATAACTTTAAAGAGAGCCTTCTAGAGGAAGGCTATGATGCTGAAATTTTGGAAAAGTCTGGTTCAGATATCTTATTTGTAGCATATAGAGGCTATAATGATCTTGAAAGAGCTCAAACTGCTCTAGCTGATATTACTCAGTATGAGAATAACGATGCTTGGCTTTACAAGAATAATTAGGTAAATACACTTATATATTATTGTTGAGGGCTTTCATTTTGAGAGCCCTTTCTTATTTACCACTGATTTATTTCGTTTCCGGATGTGGTGATAAATGAACGCATCAGATTAGCTGTAAGGCAGGAGTGGATTGGAAGTATTCCTATTAAATCTCCGGTCGAAATGGTTTCAAAAAGGTCTTTAGAGCACTTGATGATTCCGTGTTCTTGGGAAAGAGATTTTAGATATGAATTTTTTACTCCTTTATTCCAACCATCATTATTTAGTATTACCGGAGCTCCAAATTGTTTAACTCCATCCAGGGTTAGAAATTCTTTGGAGAAATGTATGGCGCCGCCGTGAATAATAATTTCGTGACGATCTTTGTATTTGGCTACAACCGGGCATGCTAAGGCAACAGCAATATCTTTTAAGGTACAGCTTTCTATTTGAGTCTGCATAAGATCATAAAAGACAAAGTTACCGGGACTTATCTCATCAATGTCATTAAAATCTTTGGCAAGACTGCAACAGGGTGTATCGCCTATACAAACTGAATAAGAATTGGTATTTAATTTAAACAGGCTTTTTAACTTTTGGACTTTATGCAAAACATTTTGATGTAACGACCTAACTTCATTTGTTCCTTTGCAAGCGTACGAATGGCCCGGATGTGAATAAAATCCAGAAAAAAGCATTTTTTCAGAGCTTATTATATAGTCTGTTAATTGGCTTATAAGCTCAATATTTGAGGGATCGATACCGCTTCTTTGATCACCGGTATCAATTTCGAGATAGAGATTAACCTGGCAGGCTAATCTTTTATTCAAAAATTTCAGACTCCTCATGTCGTTTATTAGCAGTGATAATTTTATTTTACTGCTTAAGTCATTGATCTGATTAATAGCTCTAATATTGACGGGAAGGGCAACAGTGATGTCATTCCACCCATTGGCGGCAAAATATTCTGCCATTTTAAGTGATGAGACAGTTATTGCCTTAACGCCTTCTTCACGAAACCAGTTGCCAATCTCAGCAGATTGATGGGTTTTAAAATGAGGCTTAAATTTCAGTTCATGTTCTTTGGCTTTTTCAGCCATCCGATTAATATTTCTTCTACATTTTTCTTCGTCAAGTAAAAGGGTGGGGGTTGTTATGGCATCTAAATTCATAGGAAGTTAAAATTTTGTGGGTTTTACTGTTTAGAAGTAATAACATTTATACTTTGCTCCTCAAGAAAGGCAGATAATCTTTTTGCGGCGTCATTACTTACTGAAATGATGCGCCCACTAAATTGGAATAAATAGATGGGTTGTTGTTCTTCGTCAAGTGAAAGCTGAAACGTAGCTGCATCTTTTCGATCAATAGATATATTTAAAAAAGGGATGGAAACACGGGATGGTATTAGATAAATACTTTTCACTTTATTCAGTTCGTATCTATCTTGTTGGAGAGTATCTTTATTTTTGAATATATCTACAACTAGATTTTCATTCTCAAAAGTCATTCTAATGCTTTTTTTCCC
This sequence comes from Balneolaceae bacterium, assembly GCA_034521755.1. GTDB lineage: Bacteria > Bacteroidota > Rhodothermia > Balneolales > Balneolaceae > JAXHMB01. The sequence continues at coordinate 438,824 of JAXHMB010000001.1, read as the reverse complement.
TTCCCAAAGCTTTATTACCGAAAAGATTGTAATGGCAAAACTTATAAAAGCGCCTAGTTGCAGATAGTTTTCTATCACTACATTACCCGTACTATATGAATATATAAACAAGGCTAAAGCAATTGCTGAACTTAACAGTATCGCCCATATCCAATATTTTGAGTATTTTTCCTCTACAATGATTACTTCTTCCATACTTTTAAATAAGCTTATTGCACATTTTGTTTTAAGAATGTAGATTGATAAAAGATAATCACCAATCTATTTGTTATGGGAAAATCAAAAAAGACAAAAGAAAAACTTAAAAAGGAATTATCAGAGGGTAAAGCTATTGCTCTTTCTGTTTTGCTTTTTGTTGGCGCAGCTGTAATAGGATATTATGTTTTAAAATTTTTGGCTGATTTCTTTTTTCCTAATTTATTTTAGTTAGAGGCCTTTCCAATAGATTCAAGATTCGCAAATTCATTTCTTTTACAATAGAACAAATTATTAATTAATAGAAAATTGTAACAATTGGGCCATTAGTTTCTCTATTAACTACAGTAGCTAATGAATATCATCTATAAATTAATAATGCCGTGCTTTCGGCAAACTTCTACAGGCTCTTATTATGAAAACTATTGCATTTACAAACCAAAAGGGAGGAGTTGGAAAGACAACCTCAACAATAAATGTCGGTGCCGGTCTGTGCCTCCAGGGAAAAAAGGTATTGTTAGTTGATTTAGATCCACAGGCAAATCTTACGTACTCATTGCGGATGAATTCCCAACGACTTGATACTACTATTTATGATGTGTTGAAGGGAAGAACTGATCCCAGTGAAGCAATTATTAGTCATAATGGATTTGACATTCTACCTTCCTCTATTGATTTATCCGGTGCTGAAATGGAATTTGCCAATGAACCGGCCCGAGAAACGCTTTTGAAAAACAGTTTGGGTAAAGTGGCTGATGGATATGATTATATCTTAGTTGACTGTCCTCCAAACCTCGGCCTTTTGACGTTAAATGCTTTTACAGCTGTCAATGAAGTGTTCATAGTACTGCAATCAGAGTATTTGGCACTGCACGGATTGTCAAAGCTTATGGATGTTATTAAGGTTGTCAAGGAAAGACTAAATCCTAATATCGAAATCAGTGGCATTATATGTACACTTTTTGATGGTAGAAAAAACCTTAATAAAGAAGTTGTAGACCACATACAAGACTATTTTGGTGACAAAGTTTTTAATACGTTGATTCGGGATAATGTTGCTTTGGCAGAAGCTCCTAGTCACCATAAAACAATTTTCGAATATGATCCGGAAAGTCATGGTGCCAAGGATTATATGTCACTTGCCAAAGAAATAAGAAATGGTCATTAATTTAATACTATGTCAAAGAGCAAGAGTTTAGGAAGCAGCCCCATAGGATATACTTCATCCGGGAACGAGAAGTATAAATTTATCCCTGATCTGGGTGTTTCAACCAAAGGTAAGGACACAGAAAAAGATAGTTCTAGCCATTCCAACTTCTCTGAGAATCACAGGAAGAAGGTTACTAATGATAATATTCATAAACTTTTTCGTTCTGCTTCTCCAAAACCTTCAAACGATAAAAAAACTGAGAAGAAGATTGCCAGTTATTACTTGGAGGAAGATTTAATTAATTGCCTTAAACAGCTGGCAGATAACTACAGCATTTATTATTCACAGTTTGTCAGTGATGCTATTAAGCATTGGATAGAAGAACATAACTACGAAGACCATTAAGCTTTATTTACTCTTTTCTTTTTAAAGGTTTGTTAACCTCTTAATAATATTCCTCCCGTCTTTTATTAATTATCTTTCAAGTTGGTTATCTTATGTTTGATAATACTCTAAAAAAATATATTGAAATTGATACAGGGCATTGCAAATAATTTGGTAAAAAGTAATCGTTATGTGGTTAGGTTTGCACAAAACGAAGAGGAAATAAAAGATGCTCAGCGGCTAAGGTTTCAAGTATTTAACTTAGAATTGGGAGAAGGCTTGTCAAGTGCCTACGATAATCAGCTTGATATGGATGCGTATGATGAACAGTGCCATCATCTGCTGGTTATTGACAAAAAATCGGAACAGGTTATCGGTACCTATCGCATGCAAACTTATGCTATAGCAAGCAAAAAGCTTGGCTTTTATACTGGTAACGAGTTTGACTTATCCTCAATTGATGATGAAATAATTACAAAAAGTACTGAAGTGGGCAGGGCCTGTATTGCTAAAGAACACAGAAATGGAAGAGTGTTGTTTTTGCTTTGGAGGGGACTTGCGGCTTATATGAAACAAATGGATACTCGGTATTTGTTTGGTTGTTGTTCTATTACCAGTCAGGATGCTATCGAAGCCTGGAAAGTAATGGATTACCTGTACCAGAAAAATCATATCCATCCGGATATAATGGTTAGTACCACAGAGGAATACAGGTGCCCAAAGCCATCAAATTTACCTTCCAATGCAGGTGATGATGTGGAGTTACCGCAGCTTTTTAGGCTGTATATGGATATCGGAACAAAAGTATGTAGTCCACCTGCTATAGATCGGGAATTTAGCACTATAGACTATCTTATTTTGCTTGATAAAGATAATATAGACGAACGAACCCGGATGTTATTTTTCAGATAGATAACTATGTCTTTTATACGAGCAGTTTTTCGCCTGATAGCATTTTTTCTTGCTACAATCATATTATTAATTATTCTGGCTCCATGTAAGCTCACTATAGTTCCAGATAAACTTTACTATTCAGTAAGGCGTACCGTAATGCCTGTTTTTGGTCGTGTTTTGGCATATATAGTAGGTATGAATATTTCAAAATCAGGTCCAGCTCCTGATGCTCCCTTCTTTTTGGTTGCCAATCATCTAAGTTATATTGATATAATTCCTTTGTGGATCCACACCGGAGGTACATTTATAGCTAAAAATGAAATCAAGGATTGGCCCTTTTTTGGAATAGCAGCTAAACTGGCTGGTATATTATTTATAGATAGAGAAAATAAGAAAGATATTTCTCGTGTAAATTCACTATTGGACAATGCGATGAATAAGTATCAGGGAATTATACTTTTTCCTGAAGGGACCAGTACTAATGGGAAGGAGGTGTTGCCATTCCATGCGCCACTCCTCCAGTTTCCTGCTGTAGAAGAAATCCCTGTTTCTTGTGCTTCAATTTCCTATAGTACAAATGACGAAACAAAACCAGCATCACAATACGTATGCTGGTGGGGTGATAAGACCTTTTTCAGCCATTTTTTTGACTTGCTGAAAATAAAATCATTTGATGCCAAAATTGTGTTTGGTGATAAAAAAGTGACGGACAAAAACCGTAAGAAGTTGGCAAAGGTATTACATCAAAAAGTAGAAGCTAATTTCATACCCATAGATAATTAACCATAATCATATGAGCAGGTCTAAATCTTTAGTTTTAATAAATATAAGATTCCTGAATCAGGGCTTAGAGCTTTTGAAAAAGATATCTGACGAGCAATATGTTTTTAGTGATCCAAAGTTATTTGATAGCGGAATAGGAAAGCATATACGTCATATATTAGATCATTATCAGAGTTTGATTAATGGTTGGAATAATAAAATTGATTATGATGCACGCGTGAGAAATACGGATGTAGAAACTTCAACAGAAAAAGCAATTGAAAAAATAAATCTTATCATCAATAGCTTAAAAAGATATAGTAATGCTAAGTATTCGATTGATCAAGAAGTGTTAATTCGGAGCAATGATGCCAGCAACACCTCTGACACCCCCTGGAGTACTTCATCAATAAAAAGAGAACTACAGTTTATGGTAAGCCATACAGTTCATCATTATGCTCTAATCGCCTTAATTTTACGATTCCAAGGTATTAAAGTGGCACCTGATTTTGGTGTAGCACCGTCCACACTGCAGTATGAAAGTAAAGAATTAATGCAATAACAATTCTTTGATGTAAAAATACAATGATGAACTTTTTAAGGTGGTGGGGGAAAGGGTGGAGATTGGCACTGATCGTATATTTAGCGCTCCTGTTTTCTTCTCATATTTGGAGAGCAAGCGATCCGGTTAAACATCAACTTAAGTCAAATCACAAGTTGGTAACTGTTCAAGCCGTGCAGGGCGATTCTCTATTAGGAGATACTCAAGTTGAAATTGCTTACATAGATAAATACACCGGGTCGGCACAAAATCCCCCTGTTGTTTTGCTTTTGCACGGCAGTCCGGTTGCAGTGCCCATGTTTCGGCATATGATAGCTCACTTATCCGATTCATTTAGAGTTATAGCTCCAAATTTGCCTGGATACGACGCTTCAACACGGGAAATACCCGATTACTCTATGAAGGCCTATAGCCACTATATAAACCAATTTATGGATGGCCTGAATATTGAACAAACACATATTGTGGGTTATAGTCTTGGAGGTGGTATTGCTTTGAATCTTGCTCATTTTCATTCTGAAAAGGTGGAATCAATTGACATGCTTTCGGCAATTGGTGTACAAGAATTGGAATTAATGGGAAGCTATTACTTAAATCATGCTGTTCATGGTATTCAATTAGCCTTGATATGGACACTGTATGAAGCTGTTCCACACTTTGGAATGATGGAGAACTTTGCTATTAATGTTCCTTATGCAAGAAGCTTTTATGATTCTGACCAACGTCCTCTTCGGGAGTATTTGCAGGATTTTAAGAAGCCTATGCTTATTCAACACGGGAAAACAGATAGGTTTGTACCCACGGTTGCAGCCAAAGAACATCATAGAATTGTTCCGCAAAGTAAACTTATGCTGTACGAAGGGGGGCATGATATTGTACAAAGTAAATCAACGGCTTTAGCTAAAGATCTTAAAGAATTTATACTATCTGTTGAAACTGGTACTGCCCCCACATATGCTACAGCAGACAGTGTAAGAATTTCTGAATCTAAAATGCCCTTTGATAATGTGGATTTCTCTAAGTTTGAGGGGATATCACTGGCACTGATCATGATCATTATTGCACTTTCTACACTTGTAAGTGAAGACTTAACCTGCATTGGAGCGGGATTGATGGCTGCACGAGGGTTAATCGGTTTTTGGCCGGCCGTAATTGCCTGTTTTATAGGTATTGTAATTGGTGATATGGGACTTTATTTAGCTGGCAGGTGGTTGGGAAGACCGGCATTAAAAAAAGCCCCATTTAAGTGGTTTGTAAAAGAGGAAGACCTTGATAAAAGTGCAGACTGGTTTCATGCTAAAGGACCGGCCATAATTATTGCCAGCCGTTTTTTGCCTGGTAGTCGCCTGCCAACTTATTTCAGTGCCGGGGTAATTGGTGCGGGCTTTTGGATGTTTTCATTCTATTTCTTTTTGGCCGCAATAATTTGGACACCTTTACTTGTTGGCATTTCAATGCTACTGGGTTCTGAGCTGATTAACTATTTTTCCTTGTATAAAGAATACGCACTCTGGGTTTTTCTTGGAACACTAATGTTATTGGTTTTTATAGCTAAAGTAATTATTCCAGCTTTTAGTTATCGTGGCCGTAAGTTGCTCAAATCGAGATACTGTAGGCTTGTTAACTGGGAGTTTTGGCCTCCTTATGTATTGTATTTACCTGTTTGCTTTTATGTAGTGTATCTGTGGATCAGGTATCGATCGCTTACTATTTTTACAGCTGCTAACCCAGCTATTCCGGATGGAGGATTTATCAGTGAATCTAAATCAAAGATTCTGGACTTATTTAAAAGATCAGGTAAAGTTGCTGCTTACATCAAAATTGAGCACGATAATTCTGACAGTCATAGAATTGAAAGGGCCATGACATTCATGGAAGAGCAGGATCTTGGCTTTCCAATTTTCATTAAACCAGATGTGGGACAAAGAGGAGCAGGGGTTCATAAAGTAAAGAGTGAGGCTCAACTATGTGAGGTGATAAAACAGAGCAAATATGATCTCATAATTCAAGAGAATCTAACAGGTAAAGAATATGGTGTATTTTATTACCGGTACCCTCAATCTGATAAAGGAGCTATTCTTTCTATCACAAAAAAAGAGTTAATGACGATAAAAGGTGATGGTAATAAAACAATTGAAGAACTCATCTTAGAAAATGAACGTGCAGTTTGTATGGCAAAAATGCATATAGCTGAACATGAAGAACATTTATATGAGGTGCCGGACCTTGGTGAGCATATTGAGTTGGTAAGTTACGGCACTCATGCCAGAGGTGCTATTTTTAGTGATGGTGAATATTTAGTTACTGATAAATTACGATCAGCAATGGATGAAATTTGCCAGAAGGTAGATGGTTTTTACTTTGGTAGATTTGATATAAAAACAGAATCGGAAGAAACTTTAAAAGCTGGACAAGACTTAAAAATAATTGAAGTAAACGGTGTAACATCAGAGTCAACAAATATTTATGATAATAACTATTCTTTTTGGGATGCACAGAAAATACTTATGAATCAGTGGAAAATTGCTTTTGAAATTGGCAGACAAAATGTTGAGAGAGGGAAAAACTTAAGTTCTGCCTTAACGTTAATAGAAAAATTATTAAACTTTAGGTCTAAAAAATAGGACCGAGATTTACAAGGACAAGGCTTATGGAAACTGGAAATCTATCGAAATTATCACGGATTGCCTCATGGACATTTCAATTATTGGCTGCAATCATTCTGCTTCAAACTCTTTACTTCAAATTTACCGGGGCTGAAGAATCTATCTATATTTTTGAAACGGTAGGCATGGAGCCTTGGGGACGCTATGGATCAGGAGTAGTGGAACTTATTGCCGGTATATTGCTGGTCATTCCACGCCGTGCCTGGATGGGGGCATTACTTGGTATAGGAGTAATTTCAGGAGCTATCTTATTTCATATAACTACATTGGGTATAGAGGTAATGAATGACGGAGGAGCATTGTTTTATCTCGCTGTGACAGTCTTTGTTTCTTGCCTGCTAGTTTTGATAATTCAAAGAGAACAAATGATTTCTGACATCAAGAGATGGCTTAAATAAGCTAAAGAAAAGTTTCATAGCAGCTGTCATCAAATCCTGCAGTAGTCTTTAATTTTTGTAAGATCATGGATAGGTTTTTTTGAAAGATTGAAGTTTTCTCCTTATTTGATTTCTTCTGACCCATATCAATAGGCTTGCCAACTTTAATATGCAGCTCAGGTTTGTCATGGCGAATAGTGTGGATGTAAATACCAATAGGGACGAAATCAACGCTCTCGACTTTTCCATGAATCCAGGATAAACCTTGTTTAAAGTTCAGATCTGATCCCTGTGCTTGAATTTGCCCTTCAGGATATACAAACAGGCAGGAATGATCACGCTCTATGGATTTAACGGCGTAACGCAAGGAGGTGATGGTTTTTCTGGGATCATCCAAGTTTATAGAAAATGCGCCTATGCGTTTAAAGAACGAGAACTTTTTCATTTGCTTGTCTTCCATTAACGCTCTGGCTTGTTGTTTAAATCTGTATTCATTAAGCATCAAAGGGATTAGCCCATCCCACCATGAATTATGATTGAGATAATATACAGTACGACTGGTCTTACTGGGTTTATAATCTTGGCTTATCCATACCTTTTTAAACCGTCTTTTGAAAAGAAGTTTTACGTAAATCCTAAAAAATCTAATAAATAAACGAGATTCTTTAGCAGGAATAAAATCCACAGAATTGTTTGATTTGTTGAACATGGTTTCACTGAATATCTTTAGGCTTTAGCACAGTTGCCAATAATAATTTTACAGATTTAAGCTATGGATTTAGTCCACAAAGAAATTGAGCATTATGCTATTGAACATACCACTGAGGAGTCTGAGCTTATAAATGAGTTAGTTTCAGCTGCATCTCAGCAGCTGGATCATATTGATATGCTGAGTGGTAAAATGGTTGGCCAGTTTTTGGCAATGATGATTAAAATATCTAATGCCAGCAGGGTCCTTGAAGTAGGGACATTTGCCGGTTACTCTGCGCTGAAAATGGCTGAAGCATTACCGGAAGATGGCGAAATTATCACCTGTGAATATAACGAGCGATACGAAAAATTGGCGCGCTCTTTTTTTGATAAAAGCGATCATGGTCATAAGGTTGTACTTAAAATGGGTGATGCAGTTAAAACTATTCCAACACTTCGCGGTACTTTCGATTTTTCTTTTCTCGATGCGGATAAAGTTAATTATCCCAAATATTATGACTTGATCATGCCAATATTGAAGCCCGGAGGAATTCTTGTGGTTGATAATGTCTTTTGGGATGGATCTGTTCTCAATCCAAATGATGAAAAATCAAAAGCTATTGATCGGTTGAATAAAAAAATAGCTGCTGATGACAGGGTAGAGCAAGTGATGATAACGGTAAGAGATGGGTTATCTTTAGTAAGAAAGCTTAGAAACTAGTTCCGACTGCCATCATATAACTCAAACTCTAAGAGTCGGCAATCGAGTCTTGTGTTAAAAAACTTGGTGCGGCTGTTTGTACGTAGTCCAATATGTTTAGCTAGCTCCAGGTTTCCCGTAAATACATAGCCCGTATAATCAGTGCACTTTTGCTTAAAGAAGTCACCGATATCACTGTACAGTGACTCAAGTTCTTTTTGTTCGCCAAGACGCTCACCATAAGGGGGGTTCATAACGACGACACCATTTCCACCGGGAAGCTGAGTATCTCTAAAATCACATACTTCAAAATTAATTAAATGATCTACGCCGGCGGTTTTGGCATTTTTTCGAGCAGCTTTAATAGCGGTTGGATCTTTATCGGTGGCAATAACTTTTCCTTCAAAATCTTTTTTTGATTTAAGCTTAAGCTCCGTTCGCAATTGGTCCCAATACTCTTGGTTAAAACCTTTGATATGTTTTACCCCAAAGTTAGGTCGCAATGTACCGGCTGCCCTATCTAAAGCCATTAGAGTAGCTTCTATGGCCAATGTACCGCTACCACACATAGGATTGATAAAATGTTGTCCGGGTTCCCATCTCGTGCTTTTAACAATGGCTGCGGCAAGACTTTCTTGCAGTGGGGCATAATGAGAATGTGTACGATATCCTCTTCTTGAAAGTGATTCGCCCGATGCATCTAAAAAAACGCGGCATTTATTTTTTCTCCAGAATAGAAACACCACAGTTTTACCTAAATCGGGTCCAGAGTTTGGTCGTGTGCCGGTATGACTTCGCATTCTATCTACAATAGCATCCTTGCACGTTAAATTGGCATATTGAGTGTTTGAAATAGTAGGATTATCAATAAACGATGTAACACTGACATATCCGTTTGTTTCAATATAGTCTTCCCATGGAATTTGATTTACTCCTTCATACATGGCATCAGCATCATTAGCAGTAAATTCATCCAGCAGATAGTGTACACGGTGGGCAGTTCTAAGTGTTAAGACCAGCTTCATGCAGTCGTTAAGTGTACCTTCAGTTTCTACACCTGCCTTTCTTACTTTTTTAATTGGAAAGTCCTGTTCACCCAGTTCCTGCTTTAAGAAAGGAGTGATGCGATTGGGACATGTTATAGAAATATTACTTTTTGCGGTAAAATCAGCCATGGAAGTATCATATTGAAGGGAATAAAAAGGGACACCGAAAGGCGTCCCTTTGAACTATAAACTATCGGTTAACTGGAAATTTCTACCAGTTCGATATCGAAAGTCAGATCTTTGCCAGCCAATGGATGGTTAGCATCAAGTGTGACATTCTCTTCGCCTACATCAGTAATCTGAACAGGAATTGCTTGTCCATTTTGCTGTTGTTGCATTTGAAGTTGCATGCCAACCTGTGGATCAACATTATCCGGAAGTTCAGCTTTAGGTACTTCAATTTCCAGATCGTCTCTACGTTCTCCATAGGCTTCATCACTAGGAATATCAACTGATGTACTGTCTCCAACATCCATTCCTACAACAGCTTTTTCAAAACCGGGAATCAATTGTCCTTGTCCCAGTGTAAATTCAAGAGGTTCTTCGCGTTCACGGGAGGTGTCAAAAACAGTTCCGTCTCCCAATTTTCCGGTGTAATGTACTTTTACAGTATCACCGTCTTTTACTTGTGGCATAAATACTTGTTTTGATTGTATTTTTAATGAGTGGACAAATATAAGCTTTTTTGAGGAGAATTGAGAGTTTTATGACTACTCAAATTTTTTGGGATGTAAGATTTGTTTATAGAAAGAGGAATCTTGTATAATCCTCAAATTTATTTTACCCAATACCAAACCTTCTTCAGTAATTATTTCAACCTGCTATTTACCGGACTAAATATTTGTCTAATATGTTTATTCTCTATAACCGCCTTCATGACCTTCAGATGCTTTAAATACTTTACGATCACTTATATTTCATCCTTGTATATCAAGATTGTATCACTTCTAATTGTGGCAGACTGATTTTTTAGATCTGATGGTGCAAATATTACCGTATCGACAAAAATACTATCTGAGTTGGAATAGTGAAAAGTCGAGCTGGTGGTATGTTAAAAAGATAAGATAAAAGCTCTTTTAAAAGTGACTAAAAAAGTATCTTCTGTGCGATTAACATGGTGGGTCAAAATTTTTCCAAAAAAATAATGCATATTTTTTGCGTTTTATTAGTAAGCTTATCATTTAGAAATGCTAAAATTTGTCTAACTCAACTACAGAATAAATACAAAAAAATTCTATGAAGAAATTGCTAGAAAGCGCGAAAACTATTGCTGTTGTTGGTTGCTCTAATAACAAAATGAGAACCAGTTACCATATCGCAAAATATATTCAAGAGCAGGGGTACAGAGTGATACCTGTGCATCCGGAGTATGATGAGGTTTTAGGCGAAAAGGTTTATCCAACAGTTTATGATATACCTGATGATATTAACATTGATATTGTAGATATTTTTAGAAATCCGGAGTTTACCGCCAACATGGTTGATGATATCATTAAGAGAGTAGAACAGACCGGAAGAAAGCCGGTTGTCTGGACCCAGCTTGGAGTTTCATCAGAAGAGGCCAAGAAAAAAGCTGAAAACGCAGGGCTAAAGTATGTTGAAGAAAAATGTCTAATGGTTGAGCATCAGCGACTATTGGGATAAATCAATAATGTAGTCTAATCTTCAGTTTCTAATTCCTTGTCTTTGACTTTATCTGACAGTAATCTTTCAACAATAAGCTGATCATCAGGTGGGATAAAAGTTCTAAAGTCTGTCAGCAGCCCCGTTTTATTGTAATAATCAATTTGAAGTGACTCTTCTGTAACCCATTTGTATGAAGCGACATTATCCCAATCAATACTCTGGTCTAGAAATAGAATATTGTCGGATCTAAATTGAGGCACAATGTTTAAGGTCCATCCCCAAAAACCAAAGCAAATCAGTGATATTCCTGATGTAATATCAACCCCTGTAAAATTCAACGTAAGTAATCCTGTTTTATAAATGCCAAATGTCACAATAAGTATAATCATCATATTTGGAGCCACCCTGGACCAAAATGACTGATGCACATATTTTAGATGGCCTGATTTCTTGTTCAATTGCATTAACTTATAACCAGATCCACTAAAGAAGCCTGCTACAATGCTGTATAAACCCATCGTGATATATGCTGCAGATCTTTGAGCAAGCATATCCATGAAATTTGCAACGGACATTATTGTCAGCATTATCAAAAGAAAAAATAGGCCATGTATTATTCTTTTTTTAGAGAGCTGTTCCAGTTTGAATTTTTCACTGGTTCCAAGCCAGAAGCTCAAAATAAATACAGTGGATAGTATGGTGATTAATAAAATCATAAACAGAATATAAAGAAATGAAGGGCAATTTTAAGTGCATATTGGGTGCGTAATTACTTAGTTTAAATAGAAAATTAAGCTGATAGCAAAACAATTATGGATAAAAAGCATACTCCAAAATCTGTAGAAGTTCGTCAGTCTGATGAAGAGCTTTATATTGAATGGGCAGATGGACATGAATCTTTGTATTCTCTGTTTGGACTTCGCAAGAATTGTCCCTGTGTGGAATGCAGGGGAGGGCATGCACAAATGGGCTCATTCGATAAGTCTCTTTTTGATGTAGAGCCTACGCAGCATTATCAAATTGAGGGTATTCGACAAGTTGGCAATCATGCCATACGAATTGAATGGAGCGATGGGCATAATACCGGAATGTATCAGTGGGAGACTCTAAGAGAGCTTTGTCCATGTAAAGAGTGCAGGTAACCGCTTCTTAGAGAAAGATTTGTCAAGCTAATTAAAACTTAAAAAAAGACGTAATAAATTGATGAAGTATTTTTTACTAATAATTTCAGTAATATCATTTTTAGGATGTATGCAAGAAGATGAGGACACGTCAGAAATATCTGAAGTGACTACAGTAAGTTGGACAGAGATAGACACTATAGATGTAGGTGAGTTCAATTCTGATATAGAAACTGATAAACTCACTCTTGATGTAGGAGTTTATTTCCCCTCTAATTTTGATGAAGAATTTGACAAGGTGACTTTAAAGAACTTGATGAACAGCCTTCGTGCTGCAAAAGAAATTTATAAACCTACTGATGTGCAGATTAATCTGCTATGGGTAAAGACAGGAAAGATTAATCCCAAATATTTTTCCATTCAGGCAAACAAGGTCCCGGGCATCCCACAAACTGAATATGTAAATATGTATGAGCATAGCAGGCGTCATCCTTCAGAGCTCACTCCCTTGGCAAAAGAAGCATTTAATAGTATTGTTGAAGATCAAGAGAATAGTCACAGAAGAATCTTTTTGGTAGTCTTGCAGGATGTATTTTTCCCTTTTCTTGAAGTTTCAGAGGGCCGTAATTGGACGATGAAATCAGTGAGGACAGGAGGATTATCTTTCCCTACCTATTCTTATGTTAATCAAATTCCGTCTAGGTATAGGGGTATTATTACTATTTCTAATTTATCGCGTGAAGATCGTCTGAGGGGAACTGTAGCTCATGAAATAGGTCATAAAGTGATGAATGTGAGTCACGAATACAAAGAGACTAACCCTGGGCATGAAGTGTATGCCGATGGTGGTTTAATGTTATACGGTGACGGTGAGGATATTCCTTCGGGAGAAGAAGGCAGATGGCATGTTGAGCGGCTGTACTTATCGCCATTCTTATACAAACTAAATGAAGATAGCTCAAAAACCTGGAATGATGATTACCAGGAGGGAGGACACTACTATGATCCAATCTATGGAGATTATGTAGTACAATTTGACGGTGTGCCTCCAATTGATGAAGATTGGGAACTACTTATTTGCAGCTAGGTAGTTCCTAAAGACCTTTTTGAGTAATGATTGAAAGTGATAGACGCCTTTTTCACGCTTCACTGAAAACCTTCCTTTGTCGTAAGCGTTTGAGCCAAGTCCTTTTTGGACTAACTCACAAATTTCAATGTCTTCGAGTTGAATTTTGTGACTATAGGCCTTGTCTTTTTCAATAATGTCTTTTTTTCTGCTGTTTGTATATCCTGGTAGTAATAGTTGAAAATAACTTCTGTTTTATCCACAGAAATGGGACGTATAACATTCGTTTGCAACCTACCCGGTACAATGTTCAGCATAATGTTTGGAAAAATGAAGTAATAATAGGCTTCTCCATTTTCAACCCCATAAAAATTATCTAGGGTTTGTTGCCCATACGCTTGTTTCAGGAATAAAGCCGCGATCAGCCAGTTTGAGCATACTGCAAATCATTTGCGCAATGTCCTCAGCTATGAGTTTTGTTTCATTAAATTCACGTGCTTCCTTTCCGGCATTTTGTGGGAAATCCGTCTGTACTTCACTGGGGTTTATCTGCATCACCCGTATATTATGGGGTCTAAGTTCTGATCGCCAACATTCGGTCATACCACCCAGGGCAAACTTACTGGCCACATAGGCCGTTCCACCCTCAAACCCACGCTTACCGGCTGTTGAAGATACATTAATGATATTTCCGTAATCTTGCCTAATAAAGTGTTTGGCGGATTCGCGGGCTACCATCATGGCACCAATCGTATTTACTCGAAGTATATCTTCAAAGTCTTTTGCTTCTAAGTTGATCAGTTTACTAAAATGCCCATATCCGGCGTTATTGATGAGTACGTTAAAGCCATCAAGTTTTTCAATAGTATCAGATACCATGTTTTTGACTTGATCTCCATCACTTACATCACACTGAATAGGGATAGCACCAATTTCTTCGGCGGCTTCATCAAGATCTGATTGAGTTCGGGCGGCAATAACAGCTTTCCCTCCACCATCAATGATTGTTTTAGCTGTTGCTTTTCCAATCCCGGAGCTGCCGCCGGTTACAAGTGCTTTTACATCTGATAAGTCCATAAATAAAACCCGTATTTAAATTAGCTTTAGAGATTCTTCCTGAATTAAATTCCATGCTTTTTTAACATGTGTTTTGGTAACATTTGTATTGCCGATTACCATTCGCAGGGTATAAATATTATTTAATTTAGTATGGGTAATAAATAGATCCCCTGTTTTATTTACGGCATCTAATAATCTGCTATTCAATTGGTTAAGGGTTTTTAAATCAGAAATATTTGAAGGTTTATACCTGAAGCATATAGTGTTAAGGGGGACAGGTGCAAGCAGCTCAAAATTATCATCTTGTTCAATTTCGTCTTTAAGATCAGATGCAAGAGCAATATGAGTTTTTGATCTTTTCCTGAAGTCCCTCAATGCCAAACTCGCGAATCACAAACCAAAGCTTAAGTGCCCGGAACCGTGCGCCCCAAGGGAATACCCCAGTCTCGATAATTTTTAACTCGTTTATCTTCAGGTGTTTTGAGGTATTCGGGAGTAATTTCAAAAGTTTTGACCAGTAAAGCTTCATCTTGTACATAGAAGGCTGAACAATCGAAGTTGGTAAACATCCATTTGTGTGGATTAAATACAAAAGAATCAACGGATTCTATACCTTCGATCATCCAGCGATACTCAGGTAAAAGCAGGGCAGTACCGGCAAAGGCAGCATCAACATGTAGAAATATTTCGTATCGGTCACAGATATCGGCTATTTCTTTAAGTGGATCGATAGCTGTTGAACCTGTTGTTCCAATGGTTGCTACTACACAAGCAGGTTTAATGCCATTTTCAAGGTCTTTACGAATTCTCTTTTCCAACTCTTGCGGCTTGAGGGCAAAATTTTGATCAACAGGTATTTTTCTAAGGTTTCTCTTTCCAAAGCCGGCAATTTTTACGTCTTTTTCAATAGAAGAATGGGTTTCTGATGAGCAATAAACAGTAAATTGTTCTGTCTCAGAAAATCCGTCTTCATTGATTTTAAAACCTGGAATTTGTTCTCTTGCCATCAGTAAAGCAGTGAGGGTAGCCGTGGATGCTGTATCCTGTATAACCCCCGTAAATTCATTTGGAAGCCCAATCATTTCCCGAAGCCACTTCATGACGCGTTCTTCAAGCTCAGTGGCTGCAGGAGAGGTTATCCAACTCATGCATTGTGCACCCAGCGTGGCAGTAAGCATTTCTGCTAAAATAGAGGGATAGCTTTTGTTGGCAGGAAAATAGCCCATAAATTTAGGTGATTCCCAGTGGGTCATACCCGGCATAATGATTTCATTAAAATCTTTCACTAACTGCTCAAAGGATTCACCTGCTTGAGGCGCATGCTTGGGTAGTTGTTTTAAAATATCTCCGGGCGATACATTAGGTTTGACAGGATACTGATCTGCATTCTCCATATAGTCGGCCATCCAGTCAACTAGCTTGTGGGCTTCTTCTCGAAACTCTTTGGAATCCGATTAAGTCGGTTTTTTGAATCTTAATTTCTGAATCAGCTAGTGCGAGCAGGCTGCGCTTTGCAACAGTTCAGCAGATATTCTCTAGCTAAACAAATCCTTGATTGCTGATTGGGCAGCATGATACCCACACATACCGTGTACGCCACCACCAGGCGGAGTTGAAGAAGAACTGATATACATATTGGTTTGTGGAATATGATAGGGATTAAACATGTTAACCGGCCTGCTAAAAAGCTGGCTTAAATCCTGAGCACCGCCATTAATATCACCACCAATATAGTTGGCATTATAGTTTTGTAAATCTTGGGTGTTCATGGAATGTTGCCCAATAATCAGATCTTTAAAGCCTGGAGCAAATCGTTCAATCTGATTTAAAATCGGCTTTCTCATATCTTTAGTTGAACCATGGGGGACATGGCAATAGGCCCAAATCGTATGCTTTCCCTTGGGTGCGCGTGTTTCATCAAACAGACTTTGTTGTGCAACTAATACATAGGGTTTCCCCGGATGTTTTCCATTAGCTACAGCTTTTTCAGATTGAGCAATTTCTTCAAAAGTACCTCCCAAGTGAATTGTAGCTGCTTTATGACATGAAGGATTGATCCAGGGGACAGGCTCTTCCAAAGCAAGGTCTAATTTAAATGCACCGGAACCATAGCGAAAACCGTTGAGTTTGTGGGCATAGGAGTAAGGAACGCTATCCCCGGCGATATCCAGTACTTGGGCAGGTGTTGTATTGAAAAATATGGCTTTAGCTTTGGGCAGCTCATCTATTGAAGTTATTAACCTATTGGTTTCAATTTCCCCACCCAGTGATTTGAAGTATGAGGCCATAGCTTTTGTTATACTATGAGAGCCGCCTTTAGGGAAAGGCCATCCAATATGGTGTGCCACAGCTCCTAACACCAGTCCAATGGCTGCAGTGGTAGGTTTGGAAAGGGGTAAGATGCTATGGGCTGCCAGTCCCGCAAAGAGTGCCTGAGTTTCCTTATTATCAAATTTATTAAGTGCCAGTCTTTCTGCGGATTTAAATGCTTGTAACCCAAAGCGAGCCATAATAATAGGCGATGAAGGTAAAAGAGAAATAGGTCCCAGTATTTGTTTTGATAATGAATTCCAGTTCTGTACAATCGGTTCCATTAATCGGTGGTATTTCATCCCATCAGCCCCTAACGAATCAACCATCTTTTCAAGAGACTCATATAAAACTACGACTTCTCCATTATCAAGAGGATGAGCTAAGGGATATTCGGGGTGAATCCATTGGAGTCCGTGTTCTTCAAGCGGTAAAGACTGAAAAAAAGGAGAGGCCACTGCCATAGGATGAATAGCAGAACAGACATCATGCTTAAAGCCTGGCAGTGTCAGCTCTTGGGTGCGTGTGCCACCGCCAATGGTATCTTTCGCTTCATAAACTTTGACTTCTAATCCTCGCTGAGCCAGGGTAATGGCAGCAGCCAATCCATTGGGACCAGCACCGATGATAACAGCATCAAGCATAATTTATCCTGAGGTTGATATTTATCTGCTTATGAAAGTAGTAAAGCTATAGAAAAATGCGTAATAAACTGAAAAGGAATTGAATAATTTATTCTTTAAAACTATAATGAAATAGAGTTTGGGATAAAACTACATGTCCATGTAGTGATATAGAGATTTAAATCATTACTTTCTGGTCTATCTAAATATTAAATCAAATGAGGACATTACTATGAGCTATTCAATGACAAATAATTCAGATTATCCTTTAGAAATTGATTTTACTGAACCGGGAGGGAAAACAAAAAAAATCACAGTGCCTCCAAAGCGATCAGGAAATAATGTCAGATCTTTTGATCCAGATGAATCAAAATTAATTACATATACTTCTAGAGGTAAAGAGGAAGTATATATAAGGTTCAAGGCAAGTCATCAAAAAGGTCCAGAGGAGCATATTGATGGAGAGGCTGGACATCCAGATAAATAAAGGATAAACGCCTAAAATGTTTTTTCGTACTTTCATAGCACTAGTAATTGTAATTTTCCTTTGTCCCTTGGCCCTATACAGCCAAGGGTATTTTTTTATTGAAACGTATGATACAAAAACAATTAGGGGCTTTAGGCAAAACTGGGACATTATTCAAGATAGTTCAGGTTATATATTCTTTGGTAATCAGGTAAATGGACTGATTCAATATAATGGAGTAGGATGGACTCCTAGACATTTACCGAATGGAAATACTGTTCGTTCGCTCGAAAATCATAATGGGAATATTTTTTGGGGTGGTGTTGGAGACTTTGGATATATAGATTCAGATTCATTGAATAATTTCTATCCTAGAAGTTTGAGAAATGAACTCGACTCTTTGTCGGGGAATTTTACAGATATCTGGCAAACTGGTGTAAGTAGCAGAAACTTATTCTTAAGGTCTTATGAGGCAGTTTTTAAACTTGAGAAAGATTCTATCAAGGTTATTAATCCCGAAATGGGTATTCAGGGATTGTTTGAATTAGGTAATGAGATAGCAGTACAAATTGATAGCTTGGGATTATTTAAAATTGTTGATAATAAGTTGCATGCTTTAGCTAATTCTGGTGATTATGTCAGTGATCGACTCTATGTAATTTTGCCATTTGAAAACGAGTACCTTTTCCTTTCTCGTCAGCAGGGTTTTATGCTATATGACGGTTATAAGTTCCGTTCTTTTGAAACGGAGGCAGCTGACTATGTAAAACAGCATAAAGTTTACCGGGCTGTATATTTGAATGAGCAGGAGATAGCTATAGCTACCCTTTCTGGAGGGATTGTGATCATCAATACTCGAGGCGAACTTAAAACTATTATTACCGAGGAAGATGGGCTTCCTACCAATATTATCTATGATCTCTATGTGGACCGGGAGCAAATACTTTGGGCAGCTACCGATAATGGCCTGTCTAAAATGTTAGTGAACAACCCGGTTACCAAACTTAACAGCCAACAAGGATATGAGGGGATTCCGGGCTTTTTGGAGACTTTGGGTGAAAAAACATATATCGGCTCAACAGAAGGTATCTTTTATATATCTGGTAAAGAAAACCTTCAGGTTGTAAATAATAGTATTGCTAGGGTTTACGATGGGGCAAAAAATGGAGATGAAATTTGGGCTGCTACTTCTGAAGGAGTCATCAGAATTACAGAACGGGGCACACAGAATATTTCTGATGAAGTATTTAGCAGCATAGCTGCAGGACACAACAGTAGCAGAGTATTTTATGGAGTCCAGGAGGGGAGCATTTTTCGATTGGAACTAAATGGTGAGAGTCTGCAAAGAAAGCAGCTTGTCGGCCAGGAATATTATTTTGATGATTTATATGTCAAAGATGATGAGGTTTGGGCCATTTCGAGTGCAGAGGGAGTTTTTAGAATTGGCATAACTGATACTGGTCAAAAAAAATATTTGGTTCCCTTGCAGGAAGGAGATCAATATGAAAAAGTTGGAATTATTGAGGAAAAAATTCACATAGGAACAGGTTCGGGACTTTACACTTATGATACCCAGCTTGATTCATTGGTCATTGATTCTACATTTAATGATCCCGAATTAACTTCAATGCAAGTGAATCGATTTAAGCAGTGCCAATCTGGAGAAGTCTGGTTTCGCAATAATCGCAAAATTAAGCGGGCTGTTTTAAAAGATGGGAGCTGGGAAGTAACCGAAGATCCATACCGGTTGATTGACGAAGGCGAAAGTATTACAACAATAACCTGTGGTGAAGGCAATAGCATGTGGTTTGGCGGTTCTGCAGGCATTTATCATCTATCTAATCCCGATTGGGAATATAATCATACTTTTAATACTAATATAACCGGGCTGTTGGTTCATAACGATTCTTTGATTTACGGTGGTTATGGCGAACCTGAAACAGATTTTGAACTTCTTTTTAAGGATAATGAACTTCGTTTTACCTATGCTGCAGCCAGCTATATTGCACCAGAAGAAAACAGGTATCGGGTTCGTCTGAAGGGATATGATAATAATTGGAGCAGTTGGACAGCTGAAACAGAAAAAGACTACACCTTCATCCCTGAAGGTACCTACACGTTTGAGGTGCAGGGAAGAAATGTGTATCACAAACTGGGAACAATTGATTCGTTTACATTTACTGTTTTGCCGCCGTGGTATCGCACGGTATGGGCATATATCGCTTACGTGTTGTTGGCAGGATCTATTATTTATGCATTATACCGGTTTCGGATCAATAATATTTTACGGGAGCAACGAGTACGAAATCGCATTGCAAGTGATTTGCATGATGAAGTGAGCGCTACACTCAGTTCTATCAGTTATTTTGCTGAGGCCATCAAGAAATCACCAGGCAATGGACAAGGTAGACGATTTGTTAATCTTATTTCGGAAAGTGCGAATGATGCCAAAGAAAAAATTACAGATATCATTTGGTCTATTGATCCGGAAAATGATGACTGGATAGATTTACTTTCGAAATGCCGTCGCTTTGCTTCTGATTTGTTGGAAAGCAAAAACATTGCCTATGAGTTGAATATTGATGAGTCCATCAATCGTCCGTTAGATCTGCAGCTTCGCCAGCATTTGTGGCTAATCTTCAAAGAAATGATTACAAATGCAGCCCGTCATTCTGAAGCTGATAGAGTAGATATCCGACTAACATACGAGTTGGGTGAACTTACAATGGTGGTTCAGGACAATGGCAAAGGTTTTAATAAGGATGCAGATTCGGAGGGGAATGGGATAGAGAATATCAGGAACAGAGCTAAAAAAATTAAAGCAGAAATTATATTGGAATCAGATATAAAAATAGGAACACGGTGGATTTTGAAAAAGAAGCTATAAATCGGAGAGAGCAAAACCGCATAACCATGTAGTGGAATTAACAGGACGAAGCAGTATAATTATTCATGGAAATTATGACAGAAGAAATTAAATCTTTGATAAAGATTATTATTGTTGAGGATAATCGCTATATGAGAGAGGGGTGGAGTGCCATTCTTGATTTTGAAGATGACTTTGTAGTCTTAAATACTTTTGAGAGTTGCGAAGATGCTTTTGATTCGGATGAAATCTCCAAAGCGGATCTTATACTCATGGATATTGAGTTACCCGGTATGTCGGGAATTGAAGGAGTTGTCCACCTACAAAAAGAATATCCTGATATCAATGTAATTATGGCTACCGTCTTTGATGATGACAAGCATGTTTTTGACGCACTTTGTGCGGGCGCAGTGGGCTATTTGATGAAGAAAGTCTCTCCGGAAGAACTACAACAGGCTATTCGAGATGCTCATGAAGGGGGCTCACCAATGACGCCGAATATCGCACGAAAAGTGATTAAAACGTTTCATCATCCCACAGTAAATGAAGAAGAGCAGTTGAGTGAAAGAGAACAAGAAATTTTAGAGCAGCTTGCCACTGGAAAGTCCTATGCTGCTATTGCAAAAACAATATTTCTTTCTGTAGATGGGGTAAGATATCATATCAGAAATATTTACCGTAAGCTACAAGTCAACTCTCGCTCCGAAGCCGTGTCAAAGGGTATTTCACGGCGTTTGATTGATCCGGAAAGCTAGCCTTCTCAATTAATTTATCTCTAAATACCGCATGGTTGGGTAGTGCATAGCTATCCGATGGTTGTTATCATTTGATGAAACACATACCCAAAGGCAAAAAAAGACAGGACAATTTAGTACGCTATTCATGAAAAGAGCCAACCCTGACAGTGTAAAAGCTGTTGGGGTTTTTTTTATGTCCAAATAAGACTATTAAACTTTCATTGTGTAAGTGCAAATCTTATCTTAGCGCTTCCAAATTAATGAGTAATTAATATCTTAAAATTTGAAAGAATTTATTCGCATCGCTTCCGGTCAGGGCTTTTGGGGTGATCTACCCTCTGCGCCAATAAAACAGGTAAGAAAAGGACCCATAGACTATTTAGTTATGGATTACCTAGCTGAAGTAACCATGTCTATTATGCAGAAACAAAAAATGCGTAATGAGAACTATGGGTACGCCCGCGACTTTGTTGAAGTTATTGATGAAGTGCTTCCTGATATTAAAGAGAAGGGAATTAAGGTAATTTCTAATGCGGGTGGAGTTAATCCTGAAGCTTGCAAAGATGCTTTGTTAGAAGCCATTAAAAAGCACGGCTATGATGACATTACCGTAGCAGTTGTTGATGGGGATGATATCCTGTCTAATATCGATGATCTTATTTCTGATGGTCACGATTTAAATAATATGGAAACAGATGATCCTATCTCGTCTGTTAAAGAGCAGCTGCTTAGTGCCAATGTTTATTTTGGATGTAAACCGATTGTAAAAGCCCTTCAACAAGAGGCAGATATCATTATTACAGGAAGAGTAACAGATACCGGTTTAACTCTAGCTCCTATGGTTTATGAGTTCGGTTGGGACTTTGATGATTATGATAAGATAGCTACTGGAACCATTGCCGGACATATTATTGAATGTGGTGGGCAGGTTTCAGGAGGAAACTTCACTGACTGGGAAGAGGTTAAGGATTTTACCGAAATAGGCTTTCCCATCATTGAAGCTCATCCTGATGGAGATTTTTATGTTACTAAACACGAAAATACCGGCGGGCTTATTAACGAGATGACCGTTAAAGAGCAACTACTCTACGAAATTGGTGATCCCGCAGAATATATTACTCCAGACGGCATTGCTGATTTCACTTCTGTACATCTGGAACAAGATGGGGAAGACCGTGTACGAGTTTATGGAATCACAGGAAGTCCGGAAACTGCAACCTACAAAGTTTCGGCCAGCTATAATGATGGTTACAAACTTTCATCTACATTGGTTTACAGTTGGCCTAATGCTCTAAAAAAGGCTATAAAAGCTGGTGAAATTTTGGAGGCCAGAGCTGAAAATCTAAATTTAAATTTTGATGAGTTTCGTGTTGAGTATATAGGGGTCAATGGTTGCGACGAAGAGCCCATTACTGAACAGATACTTGACCAAGAATTTAATGAAATACAAATGCGTGTTGCCGTTTCGGGTCAAGACAAAGATGATTTAAATCGGTTTGGAAAAGAAATTGCACCTTTAATACTTACAGGCCCAAGTGGGGTAACCGGATTTGCAGGAGGACGCCCTAAGGCAAGTGATATTGTTGCTTACTGGCCTGCTCTGTTAGATAAACAAGCAGTTTCGACACGCGTTCGGACTTTTAATGTTTAATGAATATAACTTGGAAATACTGAAATGATTATTGGAATTATAGGTTCAAGTCTTGCCGGGTTGGTTGCCGGAAAAAAACTGGCCCAAGCAGGTCATGATGTTACAATTATTGAGAAAAGCAGGAATTTGGGTGGTAAGTTAGCCAGTTTCAACCATAGAAGTACTTTCTTTGACTATGGTATCTCATCCATTATCTCATCAGATTCTAGCTTTGAAGCCTTCATGAATGAGCTCAAGGAACAAGAAATTATCTCAGAATGGTCACGCGACTTTGCTTTTTATGACGGCACTCAATTTCATGATGTCAATCCCAATCGACCCCAAAATTTATATCACTCAGCTAAGAATGGCCTTAATTCCATTGCGCAATATTTAAGTCGTTGGGTTGATGTAATGCCCAATGTTAAGGCAGGCGGATTAACCCATATCGGAGCTGACCGATCCAAAAAGCGTTCCTGGATGATTAATCTTACAGATACCAATGTTTTTGAGTGTGATGCTGTAGTACTGGCTGCACCGGCACCTGAAGCTTATGGTGTTCTCCAGATATCTCAGGACGAAACCCCATCCCGTAGAATTATTCGTCACATTGATGAAATAAACTATGACCCCTGCTTCTCACTGATGACAACATATGATGATGCTTCACCTGAATGGAAAGGTGTGGAATGCGATGAAGCTACATTGGCCTGGATTGGTAATGAGTCTTCAAAGGTAGGAAATGAGGGAGAGGGTACATCACTTGTAATTCGTTCTTCTGCATTGTTTGGTCGTCAGCATCAAGGAGCAAACCAAGACGAAGTTATACAGACATTATTGCGAAAGGCTGCAGATGTAGCTGGTTCATGGATTGCACACCCCAAGTGGACAAATCTCCATTATTGGAAATATTTTGAAGCCCGAAATCCTATTGAAGATTATTTCTTAGAAATGGAAATGAATGAAGCACCACTTGCGTTGGTAGGTGACTACCTTATGGGTAGTTCGGTTCAAGATGCATATCTGTCTGGCCATAACTTTGCTGAATATTGGGTAAACAAATTTAGCAAAGTTAACGTATAGATCAGTTAAGTTTTAGTTCTGCTATATTTTAAACCAATAAAAAAGTGTTGGGTAAGTTAGGTAAGCTTAATTCCTATTTTAAGAAGTATAAGTGGACAATTGTTTTAGGTTCATTCTTTTTGGCAGCTGCCAACTTCTTTTTAATCTGGATTCCGGTCCTCATTAGAAGAACTATGGATGAGATAGAATCCATAGAAGAAAGCACCGCTGCCAATTATGATGGCTTAATGGATGTTCTATTTAGTAGCGAGGCAGGAGCTGTTTTAGCCGAAAACTCATTATACTTGGTTGCTACAGTCTTAGCTTACGGGATTTTGCTATTTGCTACACGTCAAACACTTATTGTTACCTCCCGAAAAATTGAGTTTGACCTGCGTAATGATATTTTTGAAAAACTTCTTGAATTACCCCAACGATTCTATTCTCAATATAAATCTGGTGAAATCTATGTAAGAGCAACAGAAGATGTGTCTAAGGTGAGAGAATATTTTGGTCCGGCATATATGTATACTATTAATACTATTACCCGTGCCGGATTTATAATAACAATGATGATTATCGTTAGTCCGCAGCTTACATTCTGGGCATTGCTTCCATTACCATTTCTTTCAGCATTTGCATACTGGATAAGTGGTTACATCAATGATTATTCAAGAATTATCCAAGAGCAATATTCAACTATTGCGGGTAGGGCAAAAGAGACGTTTTCCAGCATTCGATTAATTAAAGCTTATAATCGTGAAGACTATGAGCAGCAAAGGTTTGAAGATGATAGTGAATCCTATCGAAAAAAGAAGCTTCGGTTGGATATGGTTGAATCTTTATTTCATCCAACGCTCAATTTATTAATAGGACTTTCTGTAATCATCGTGATTTGGAAAGCGGGAGAACTGGTTATTCAAGGAGTACTTACTGTCGGTAATATCGTAGAGTTTATCGTTTATGTAGCATATTTAACGTGGCCGGTAGCTTCTCTTGGCTATACCGTTAATAGATTTCAGCGGTCAATGGCTTCATGGAAACGTATTGACGAAGTTCTTACCGAGGAAGTTGAGATTGAGGATAAAAAGCGAACAGATCATGAAATCAAAGATATAGAAGGGAATATTGAATTTAAGAATGTCAGTTTTAAATTCCCCGATACAGATGTCTTTGTGCTCAAAAATATAAGTATGAGTATTAAAGCAGGGCAGAATGTAGCTATTGTAGGGCGAACAGGGTGTGGAAAAACAACTTTAGTTCAACTTATTCCAAGGCTTTTTGATGTTACAGAAGGGGAAATTTTAATAGATGGTAAGAATATTCAAAATGTACCCGTCAAAACAATAAGAGAAAATATAGGTTATGTACCACAAGATACCTTCTTATTTTCAGATACTATTGGTGAAAACATTGCTTTTGGCGTTGAAGAAGCATCTCAGGAACAAATTGAAGAAGCTGCAGAAAAAGCTCAGGTTCGTGATAATATTTTGGATTTCGAGAAAAAATTTGAGACCATATTAGGAGAAAGAGGAATTACTCTTTCTGGAGGACAAAAACAGCGTACTGCCATAGCCAGGGCGCTCATCAGGGATCCAGAAATAATTATTCTTGATGATTCGCTGAGCGCAGTAGACACAAAAACCGAAGAAGCTATTCTTCAACATCTGAGAAATGAGCTTAAAGGTCGAACAACAATTATGATTAGCCATCGTATATCTACAATAAAAGATGCTGATATTATCTATTTTATGGAAGATGGTTCTATCGCAGAACAAGGAATACACGAAGAACTTTTAAAGAACAAAGGTCGTTATTCAGCTATGTATAATAAACAGCTTATAGAAGAAGAATTGGCTGAAATATGATAAAGTAAATGTTAATAAACATAGAAAAGGTGTTTGAACGCACTTTTTCCGAAAATGAAACATAGGTGAACACTATGATTATTGTCCCATTAGGTGTTGCTTCAGCAACTCCCACCGCCACCAGACATCTTTCCTCAGTAGCACTTTGGAGAGAAGGAAGCGTTTATCTATTTGACTGTGGTGAAAATGCCCAAATGAGAATGCTTCAGGGTGGACTAAAACGCTCTAAAATTGAATGTATATTCATCTCTCACTTTGATACTGATCATTTTTCAGGTCTTATCGGGTTGTTATCAACTTTACAATTACAGCGCCGTGATAAAGAGCTTAAAATTATTGGTCCAAAGGGGATTAAGAAATATGTAGATTGGAATTTTGATTTTGCTAATGTAAAACTTTCATATCCTATTAGCTACGTTGAAGTAGAGGAAGACTTCGAAGAACAGCGGGTCGTAGATGAAGATGATTTTTATGTTGAAGCTCGTCCACTTAATCACTCAAAATTTTGTATGGGTTTTCGATTTCAGGAAAAAGACAAGCCCGGTAAAGTAGATGCAGAAAAAGCCCAGGCTCAAGGTATTAGCGAAGACTGGCAATACAAAGATCTTAAAGCAGGTAAAGATGTTGAACTCGAAGATGGTACTGTTGTAAAATCTGCAGATATCGTCGGGCACCCGCGTCCGGGGGATAGCTTTGCCTACATAACGGATACCAAATATTGTCCAAACTCTGTTAAACTGGGCATGAATACAAATGTCTTGTATCATGAAGCTACTTTTAGTGAAAGCTTATCTGATAAGGCAGAAGAAACAGGCCATTCCACGGCAAAAGATGCTGCCCGCGTTGCTAATGAAGCCAAGACGAAGCTGCTTGTTATTTCACACTTTTCAGCCAGATACACTAATCAGTATGTACTGCTTAGAGAGGCGCGTGATGATTTCTTTCCAACTTGGGTAGCTACAGAATTGCGCCCGATATTTACTGACCCGGCGCATGAAAAAGGAATTATCCAACCTAAAGTATATCTGAAAGAGATTAACCAGAATAAGGGTGGCAGTAATTCAAACAATAACTCTAATAGCGGTAAGAAGAAGAGATTCAGAAAGCGCAAAAAATCTTCGAGTAGACGTTCTTCCAGTAGCTCATCTAACAAAAATGACAAAAGGAAAAAACGACCGAGCAGATCTTCGAGTTCTCAAAATTATAGCGGAAGAAGTAAGAACAGCTATAACAATGACAATGATACCGATAGCAACGGTAATCAAAAAAAGCCAAAACAAATCACACCAAGAACTCCATTTGACGATTTCGACCGATTCTAAATTTTCTTTAGCGTGAGTAAGACCAGACAGGATAAAGCCGTTGATACAGACTTACTTGGGCGGCTTTACCAATTTATCAAGCCTTATCGCTGGTATGTTCTTCTCGGTATTGTACTTACCCTTGGAGCTTCATTCTTGGGCACAGTACGTCCTAAGCTTACCCAGCTGGCTATTGACGAATACATAAGGACCAAAGACTTTGATGGCCTGCTGTGGATTATTACCCTGCTTACCGGAGCTTTAATTGGTGAATTCATCATTCTTGTGGCCAATACCTATTTAACAAGATGGTTTGGACAGGGAGCACTTTACAACCTCAGGAATGCTGTATTTAAGAAAATTAAATCCCTGCACGTACAGTTTTTTGACAAGAACCCTATTGGTCGGTTGATTACCCGAACTACAAGTGATATTGAGGCACTAAGTGAACTGCTTAGTGATGGGGTAGTCAACATTATTGGAGATATGTTCCGTATCTTCTTTATTCTTTATTTCATGTTTAGCATGAGTTGGGAACTAACGCTTGTTGCTATTTCTGTATTGCCTCTGCTTTTTTATGGTACTTTTGTTTTTAAAGCAAAGGTACGGGTTTCTTTTCTGAATGTGCGTGATCAGATTTCCCGTCTTAATTCATTTGTACAGGAGCACATCAATGGGATGTCGATTGTACAACTTTTTAATAGGGAAGAAAAAGAAATCGAGAAGTTTAAAAGCATCAACAATGCACATAAGGAAGCATACATAGAGACCATCTTCTATTTTGCAATCTTTTGGCCACTTGTTGAAGTGCTGGCCAGTTTGGCAATGGCACTTGTGATATGGTATGGTGGAGGCAGGGCACTGCTCGATCAGGTAACCTTTGGTGTATTAGTAGCTTTTGTTCAGTATGTACGCCAATTCTTTCGACCTATTCAGGGGTTGTCAGAAAAGTTTAATACACTTCAATCTGCATTGGCATCATCAGAGCGAATATTTAATGTACTTGATACCCCCAACAGGGTTACTGATCCTGAAAACCCGAAGCAGATTACCGAAAGAAAAGGACAAATTATATTTGAAAATGTTTCATTTGGTTATAATGAAGAAGAACAGGTTCTGAGAAATATTTCTTTTAATGCAGAACCGGGCGAAACAGTTGCAATTGTAGGAGCAACCGGAGCCGGGAAAACAACTATTATTAACCTATTGATGCGTTTCTATGATGTAAATGATGGATCTATAAAGCTGGATGGTGTTGATATACGAGATCTTGCCCTTGAGGATTTACGTTCTCACTTTGCACTTGTTTTGCAAGACAATACCCTTTTTTCCGGCAGTATCATGGAAAATATAACCCTAGGTAAGCAGTCAATTACTGAGGAAGAGGTGATTAATACAGCCAGAAAGATTGAAGCTCATCATTTTATCGAAAAATTGCCCGGAAAGTATCATTACGAGCTCAGTGAAAGAGGGGCTTCCATATCTATGGGGCAGCGGCAGCTTATTTGTTTTGTCCGTGCTATGGTATATAATCCAGATATACTAATTCTTGACGAGGCGACTTCGAGTGTTGATTCGGAAACCGAATCTATTGTCAATAAGGCTTGCGATAAACTAATGGAGGGACGTACATCCATTGTTATAGCTCATCGCTTATCAACAATACAAGGTGCTGATAAAATACTTGTAATGCATAAAGGAGAAATCCGTGAAGTAGGAACACACCAGCAACTTTTAAAGAAAGACGATGGAATTTATCGGAAGCTTTATGAGCTGCAGTATAAAGAACAGCTCCTTCCGGCTTCATAAATTCATAAATTCCTCAAAGCTGGCTTTCTCACTTTCATTAAGCGATAGCACTTTCACCAAATCGTTCTATGAATTCTGAATAGGCTTCAAGTGCTTCTTCGTCACTACCCATTTCTTCCATTATAGAAGCTTTGGTGAACATAGCTTCTTCTAGGTATTTATCAGCCTCAGCTTCATCTTTGAATCGCTCAATAACTCCATTGATTGCATTAAGTGCCAGGTTTTTGTCATCAGTCTGCTCCAGAACTAATTCCATTCTTTTTAGATAGATCTGATCAACTTTGTCTTTAATCTTTTCATTATCAGAGTCATTAAGACGATCGGTGATCTTATCATAGAGTGGCAATAAGTCTTCTGTTTGACCTTTAGATTCAAGCAGGCTCGCCTTATTCAGCATTGCTGTTGATGCATGCTCATAATATTGCTCATTTCCTGACTCCTGGAAACGGTTGATGATTTCATCGAGGGCAGGGAGGAGCTCATCATTACGCTTAAGCTTAGCAAGTACTTTGGCTCTTCGGATAACAGACTTGGCAACCGCTTCCTTAAGTTGTTTATCATCGGCGCCATCAAATTTGTTAATAATGGCGTTAAGTGTAGGAGCCAATTCTTCAAATCTTTCTAATTTGTACAGTAGATCAGCTTTTTTAACGAAAGCCTGCTGTACTTTGTCTGAAGAATTCAGTGAAGCTAATTTCTTTTCCATGTTACTGCCATTTTCCTCTTCTTTTTTAGACGATTCCGGTTCTTCCATGTCTAACTCATCAACAGGTTCCTGGTCATTGGAAGGCTCAGCCTTTTTTTCTACTTCAGTATTTTCTGTCGGTTCTTTGATTTCAGGCTCCTGAGCAGCTTCTTTTTGAGAAGTTGCCACAGGCTCATTAACTCCCATGACTTCTTCAATGCTGGATTCACCTTTCTGTTCTTGTTTTACTTCAGTAATAGTTTCCACAGAGTCAGAGTCAGATCCATTCCCACTCATAGTCCTTTCAGCTTCTTTGGCGACTTCACTTGTAGCAACTTCTTCAGCTTGTTCTTCTTGTTTAGAAGCAACAGTGGCTCCTTCAAAATTCTTGTAAGCCTCCTCAACGTTATCTTGCCCGGCAAAAGTAACCAACTTAGTAAAAGTGTTAGCCATATATTTGAGAACTAAGTCTGTCTTTTGTCCTTTAAAATAGTTAGCAAGTTTTTCTTTTACATCTTCAGCTTTCATTTTATGGATATCCTCATGCTTATCCATTAAGTCTTTATACCCATGAATTATACCTTTGGCTATAGCTAGTTCAGAAGTCTCAGGGTTTATTAACTTATTGAAGAGCTCAGTTGGGGTACCATCAGGAGTTAGAATTTTAAGCTCTTTTAAAATATGAATTACCAAGAGATCTGAAGGGTTACTGAAACCAATAGTCTTCAATTCATCTTCTGTAATTTTCTTTGGAACTTCTCCATTCTCAATCAGCGTTTCAATGATTGGATTTAATCTGTCCGGGTTAACTAAAAAGCTTTCTGAAATTGCCATAACATTTATCCTAGTTTGTTGAAGATGACTTTCACACTTGAGAGTAATCTTTCTTTGTTTTGACTGAATTTTCTAATAAAACTGCTCTGGTACAAATTAAAAACCCTTAATGCAGTTCCTAAGAATGTACCCGTTTGTAAATATGTGTGCTAATGCTCATAAAGAAGAAGGATTGAGAGCTTTTAGGACAGAATTAAATATTCTTAATCAATTGGGAATGCTTTACTTAGAGCTTCCGATAAACGTCCCTGGCTTACCGGCTTGGAAATGAAATCAACATATCCGGTTTCTTTTGCTCTCTTGATATTGGAAGGTTCAGAGTTTCCGGTTATGAAAATAACTTTAACATTAGATTTTTCTCTAATCTGTTTCATGGCTTCAATACCATCGATATCATCTTCCAAACGTATGTCCATTAATATAAGATCGACAGCATCATACTTAAGTGCAGACTTTATAGCCTTGCTTCCCTCAGAAACCTTGCCTAAAACGGTATGTCCTAATTTAACCAGCATCTTTTCTAAGATTACCTGAAGCAAGTTATCATCTTCAACAATAAGTACTTTTTTAGAGCTTGAATCCATTTTTAGAATCTAAAAGTTGCTAAGACTATGAATACCATTTAGTTGCCATAATTCCAAGCCTAAGGTATATAGAAAAATTGAGACCAACAAAGCTTTGATTTACTGTATTATTTTTTTACTGATTCCTTTCAAAGAGATGTTGTACCCGAGGTCGGACTCGAACCGACACGACTGTGAAGCCACCGGATTTTGAATCCGGCGCGTCTACCAATTCCGCCACTCGGGCTACAAAATTAAGTTCAGAATATAAGCAATAGCTTACTAGGAAGAAATGATGTATTGTCCTTAATTTGATGATTAGTATCCATCAGGGTTTTGAGATTGCCATCGCCAAGTGTCTTTACACATTTCTTCAATTCCTCTTTCTGCTTTCCATCCCAATTCTTTTTCAGCCTTAGATGGATCTGCATAACATTTTGCAATATCTCCTGGACGCCGATCTGTTATTTCAAAGGGTATGGGTTGACCGGAAGCTTTTTCAAAAGCCTTTACCACATCCAGTACGCTGTAGCCTTTACCTGTACCTAAGTTGTAGGTAACAAGTCCGGGATTCCCATTAAGTTTCTTAAGAGCCTTAAGGTGGCCAACGGCTAAATCCACCACGTGAATATAATCTCGTACTCCGGTACCATCTTTGGTGGGATAATCATCCCCAAATACAGAAAGCTTTTCAAGCTTTCCAACAGCCACCTGACTGATATAGGGCATTAGGTTGTTGGGAATATCATTAGGGTCTTCGCCTATACGTCCGCTTTTATGAGCACCTACCGGATTAAAAGTATCAAGTAGCGCTATATCCCAGGAATTATCTGAAGAATGTAGATCCCGTAATATTTCTTCAATAAAAAGTTTGGTCCTGCCATACGGATTTGTTGCTGAAAGAGGAAATCCTTCTTTAATAGGGACAGTATCAGGATCACCATAAACAGTAGCCGAAGAACTAAAGACCAGTTTTTTAGCATCATATTTTTTCATCAGCTGGCACAGGTAAATTGTGCTTGTAATATTATTGTGATAATAAGAGAGAGGAATAGATACAGATTCACCTACAGCTTTATAACCCGCAAAGTGTATTACAGAATCAATATCATTATGTGTTTGAAAAACCTTTTCGAGTTCTTTTTTATCTAGAAGATCCACTTCATAAAAAGTAATCTCGCGACCTGTAATTTCTTCAACTCTGTTTAACGC
The DNA here is from genome assembly GCA_034521755.1 of Balneolaceae bacterium. Lineage (GTDB taxonomy): Bacteria > Bacteroidota > Rhodothermia > Balneolales > Balneolaceae > JAXHMB01. Next base: position 406,560 of record JAXHMB010000001.1, on the reverse strand, counting down.
TTCAAATTTACTATTTGATAGATTATCAACAACTATGATGTCATTATCATCATTAAGAAGTTCCAGGCATGTATGGCTGCCAATATAGCCAGCTCCTCCAGTTACAAGTATACTCATTAAGTAAAAATTCAGTTATAATTTGGAGAAGGAATATCAAAGCTTTTGGGAAGAGTAACAAGGAGAAAAAGATCCCCGGCAACCGGAGTCTGAGTCACCGGGGAAGAGAGGCAACGACATTTTTTTAGACTACCAGTAAGTAAGAAGTCTTACTTTGATTTCTCGCAAATCCAGTTTAAATCTTCAATTACCTGTGTAACAATATCTTCTATTTTTTCGGCAGATAGGGTAAGGTCTTCTTTTTTTGCATCATCCTGAATTAATTCTTTGCCATGCTCATATTCCTCTACAATTGTCGATATACCTATCATTTGAGCAACAGGCTTAATCTTGTGTCCTGCTTTTCTAAATGAGGTTTCATCTTTGGCCAGGATATACTTTTTATAATGGTTAGAAAACTCTTCGAATGATTGAATTGCCGCTTCAGAAAACTCGTGGATATATTCTTTATCACCATAAAGCATATCATCAATTTTATCATAATCGACATACTTAAACGTGTACTCCTGGGTTGACTCCTTTTCCATGATACTATCTTATATAAAACTATTCTGTTGCTTTGCTAATGTTATGAGGCACAGGTTTTCCACTTTCATCCAGATGTACAAATACAATTTCATCAATTTTAATGATGGGCTCCTTGGTAAATTTATTACGCACTTCACATCTTACGGTTATTGATGTCTTACCAAATTTGACAGTTTCCATACCTATCTCGATGATGTCACCTAATTTTGCCGAGCTTACAAAATCAATTTCTGACATGAACTTTGTAACAAGGTTTCCTTTACCAAGTTGACAACTGACAAAGATTGCAGCCTCTTCATCAATCCAGCTAAGTACAGACCCGCCGAAAAGAGTACCGTGTGCATTAAGATCTTGGGGCTTGATAAGCTTTCTGCTATAAAAATTCATGAAATAGATTTTATCTTTAGCTCTAATTGGGGCACAAAATAACCATTAACAAACAAGAATTCCCATTAATAAACAGTAATATTTCTACGTGCTTACTAATTTGTTCTTTTTTCTTTAAAAAATTTCTTGAGAATAAATTCACAGTCTTGCTCCATAATGCCCTGGATAACTTCAATCTGATGATTGGATTTTTTATTAGCGGCAAGATTGTATACTGAACCACAGGCACCTGATTTCGCATCGGAAGCACCAAAAACAATACGATCAATCTTTGACCACACCAAGGCACCGGCACACATGGGGCAGGGTTCAAGGGTTACATATAATGTACATCCTTCAAGATACTTGTTATCGAGTGTGGAGCAGGCAGCAGAAATAGCCAGAATTTCGGCATGAGCAGTAGCATCTGTCAGTCGTTCTGTTTGATTATAACCGCGTCCCACAATGTGATCGTTTTTTACAATAACGGCTCCTACAGGAATTTCATCCTCATCATAGGCTTGCTCTGCCAGTTGAAAAGCTTTAATCATAAATTGCTGATGCTTCTTTAAAGAATGAATTCCGTTATCCATTTTATTCTATTTGCTTACTTGCTTATGAAGTTACTATACTCGGATGCTCACTTTAATGATTGAAAATAAGACAATGGCGGACTCAAAAAAAAGTAATATCGAACTATTAAAAAAGAACATCCGTAATGTGCCTGATTTTCCTAAACCCGGTATACAGTTCAAGGATATTACTCCATTATTACAAAATTCTGAGACACTACTTTTAACCTCAAAGATGCTGGCAGAACCTTTCCTAAATAAAGAAGTAAATTATGTGATAGGGCTGGAGTCAAGGGGTTTTATTTTTGGTCCGAGGCTGGCGCAGGATTTAGGGGCCGGATTTATACCTATTCGAAAGCCAGGCAAGCTTCCGGTTGAAACTGTGGAAGCTTCCTATGAGTTGGAATACGGAGTCGATTCTGTAGAAATGCATGCCGATGCCCTTCAAAAAGGAGATAAGGTATTGATTCATGATGATTTGATTGCAACCGGAGGTACAGCAAAGGCTGCAACAGAACTTGTTCAACATCTGGGAGCAGAAGTAATTGGCTATTCTTTTATAATTGAACTTACGTTTCTTGAGGGGCGAAAATCACTTGCAGATTCTAAACCTGTTGAAGTCTTAGTTTCTGTATAGCAGGAACAAAAATCGCTTTTCCGTCTATAATTGATTGAAGTTGTTTCAAAACAATCAATTAAAACAAAAATAGGCGGAATCATGAAAAGGTTTAGCAACTTACCGGGGATGATTGTACTTCTTACCAGTTTTATGCTGATAGGATGCAGGCAATCGCTGGTCATCAAAAAGGTTGACTATTCACAACCTGTTGAAACTGTTCTCGAACCTGGAGAAGAAGGGCAGGTGATTGATGCAGAGAATAATATTAGCTTCAACATTTTACCACTCCAGTACAGGGAGACCAAAGACACCACTTCGGTGACCACAGAGAAAATCCGGATGATACGAGGTCGAGAAGGATTCTATTATATAACCGCTTCTGGGTATCACCATGTATATGTGATGGCTCCAGAGAAAGGAAGCCTAAAATTAGAGAGACAGATCAAAATCAATAATGAAGGACTACAGGATCCTGCTTTCAATCAGAGAAATCCTTATGTGGAGCTTCTAAATAAGTCTACGGGAGAAACTTATGCCTTGACTAAGAAAGGGATAGCCAAACCCAAAACCGATAAAGATGAGGGAGGTAGATAACTATGAAGACATTCAAAAACAGAAGTAGAATTACATATACTTTTCTTTTTAGCTTAGTTGTGTTATTTGTTGGTACACCGGCCTTAGCCCAACAAAATAGCCAGTCTGATTACGAGATTGTACAATCATACAAAAACCAGTACAAAAGCTTAAACAAACAAGTAGATAATGCCAGATCGGCTAAGCAAGTGGAAGAGTTAATAAAATCAATCAAACAGTTTGATAGGGATTTTGAAGAGCATAAAGACCTCTTGAACAAAGTCATCCATCCTGAGAATTATGCTTCACAATTAAAAGCTCTTCAGAAAAGTGCTCTAACCACACAAGAAAGATTAACTACTATTGAAGAACAGGATAGAAAGCTTCAGAAGTTGAGTAATAAACTAGTTGGATACGATCAACAGTTACAAGAGTTAAGTAGCAAAACAGATTCATTACAGCTGGCGATACAGAAATCCATAAAAAGTGAAAAGCAGCTTTCCACAATGGTTAGAAAGTATCGTAAAAGTCTTGAGAAACGAGATGACTTGATCCTTTCCTTTGTAGACTCAGTTATGATTGCTTACCAGAAGCTGAATATCAGCTCTATACAGGATCTTGAAAATGCACAGAAGAAAGCTCGCTTTGAAGCTAATGGCAATGCGTTGAATATGATAAAAAATATTGCTCAGGAGAATATCCAGTTTTTAGCTTCTAATCCGAAGCTTTCAACAGAAGAGTATCTTCGAATGAATGCTGTTCAGCAACAATTCCAGGATATGTGGAATAAGGTAGGGGACAAGCTCACTGAAATATATGTAGAAGATAATGCTGCAAATGTTAAGAAAGAGGTGAATGCTTCTATAAAAAAATGGGACATGGAAATCAGTTCCAGAACCTGGAAGACTTTAAATGAAGCAATTGATGAAGAAGGGATTGACATGCCTAAGTTTACAAATCAACAAACCTTTTATAATACTCTTAACAGTTATTTAGAGAACTCCTTTCAGTCAAGCAAGGATGATCGCTCACAAAAGACATATGCTAACTATCAGCGATTTTATTCATTCTGGACAAACGATGTACAGATGAACTGGAGCCCCTACATAGAGCGGGGACATATTTTAAGCAGCAAGCAGTTGGCGTCTATTGATCGAAAGGTTGATCAATGGGCTTCTATTGCTGAGCCGAAGTCTAATTTACTGCTGTACCTTTTTGGAGCCAGCGTTTTAGCAATCGTTGTTCTCGGTGTTGTTTTAATTAGAGAAAAGGCAAAGTAAAAATTTCTAAAAAGCTAAAGGCCGATCAGTTGATCGGCCTTTTTTATTTATCAAGCAAAATCGCTCATCTCTGGAGACATAAAAAGGGAGGCTCCAAAAATAATGAGGAATATTATGTATAAGACGATGAATACTATGCTTATGATGATTAGTATTTTATTGAAAAAGAAAAATTTCCGTTGATTTTCAAAAGCCTTATTAAGCATAAAAAAGTCCTTAGATTTAGCAAAATCTCTATACTGTTCTGCAGCATCCTTGAGCTTTAGGTTATAAATAATCATTGGCACACCAATTATAGCACCAATAATAGTTAAACAGCTAAGCCCTCCATAGATGATGTAAAAAATAGCATAAAACTTCATATCTGCTGCCATTTTATCTACAACAGAAACCAAGTTTTCACCTGCAAGAACAGATAAATTCTTGACATTAACTTTTGACGATCCCATTTCCTTTTTTTGTTCTTCCATACCGACAGTTTTTAATTTTCCTGATATTTAATTAATAGAAAAGAAGATTTTAATGATATCCAAATATTTTTAGACAATTCTATAGCTTACAATCTCTTAGAAGTTGTTTTTTTATACCAACACTCCTCAATAATTTAGCACTTTTAGAACCAAAATTTTTCAATCCTCATCAGGAGTTAAGTCTTTGCTCATCGTTAAATTTTTTGGATATAAATTATTTTAATCAGCAAAATATTAAGTATGATAGAAAGTATAATATCTTGTATACTTTAACTCCAATTATTTGCGGATCCTTTGCAACAATAATTAGACGCGAATGCCTGATGATTTAGATACAATTGGCAGATTAGAGCACATTAATTTCCCGGAATGGGACATTTTTGAGATTAATGCTAAGATTGATACAGGAGCTTACACCTCCAGTTTGCACTGTCATCATATTGAACGATTCGAAAAGGAAGGCAAGGATTACGTACGATTTAATCTGCTGGATCCCTCTCATGAAACATATAATGATCGTCTTTTTGAATTACCGGTGTATAAAGTTAAGTCAGTTAAGAGTTCTAATGGGGAGGCAGAAGAGCGTATCATTATTGAGGCATTAATTGAACTAATGAATAAAAGAATTAAGGCAGAGTTATCTCTTACTGACCGATCGGAAATGAGGCATCCTGTGCTTATTGGACGAAAACTAATTAAAAATCAATTTCTGGTTGATGTATCTAAAAAATATATCTCACAGAAAAAGCAATAACTTATTTAACTTCTATTATGCACATCGTAGTTCTTTCAAGAAATTCAAGTTTGTATTCTACCAGTCGATTGGTTGAGGCTATTGAGGATGCTGGTCACCAGGCTACCGTATTGGATCATCTTAAATGTGATTTAGTCAGCGAAAGGGATAATCCATGTATTTATTACCGGGGCACTAAAATTACCGATGTTGATGCAGTTATCCCACGAATAGGTGCTTCGGTCACTTTTTATGGTTCAGCCGTAGTTAGACAGTTTGAGATGATGAAAATTTTTACAGCTGTTGAATCTCAGGCGCTGGTTAGATCAAGAGACAAATTGCGTAGCTTACAAATATTGGCTAGGGCAGGTGTGGGTATGCCCAAAACTGTTTTTACAAATTATTCTACAGAAGTTAAAAAGATTATTGCCGAAGTTGGAGGGCCACCCCTTATTGTAAAACTGCTGGAAGGCACACAAGGCGTTGGCGTAGTATTAGCTCCAACTTTAAAAGCAGCTGAATCAATTATTCAGGCCTTTCACAGTATGAAGGCTCGTGTAATCGTCCAGGAATTTATAAAAGAAGCCAAAGGAGAAGATATTCGAGCTTTTGTGGTAGATGGTAAAGTTGTCGGAGCTATGAAGCGTACAGGAAAAGAAGGAGAATTTCGTTCTAATGTTCACCGGGGCGGAAGTGTTGAACTCATTAAGCTTAGTAAAGAAGAGCGAAGGGCAGCACTTGTTTCTGCTCGTTCAATGGGCCTTTCTATTGCAGGTGTAGATTTATTGCAGTCAGATCGTGGTGCACTTGTGCTTGAGGTTAATTCATCTCCGGGTTTACAGGGCATTGAAAAGGCTACAAAGAAAAACATCGCCGGTAAAATTATTGACTATGTAGAAAAAAAAGTAATCGAGAAGCAAGGCAAGACATCTACTCGAAGAAAGATCAAAAGCGATGCCTGAGACAATAACGATTAATAAGAAAAAGATCGGGTTAGGAGAGCAGGCAGAGATATTTCTTAAGATAGCGCGCCTCCCAACATACACTACTATAGACTTACCTGTGTATGTTCATCGAGCTGATGAAGATGGGCCGGTTTTATTGTTGACAGGTGGTCTCCATGGTGATGAAATTAATGGCATAGAGATTATAAGACGGATGCTTAATAATAATATGGTTGTTCCTGAAAAAGGTACAATTATAGCTATGCCATTGGTAAATATTTATGGGTTTATACAGAACGTAAGAGGTATGCCCGATGGAAAAGATATTAACCGGAGCTTTCCCGGTGTAAAGGGAGGATCTTTGGCTCGTCTTCTGGCATATACACTTATGAATGAAATCATCCCTCAAATTGATTACGGAATTGATTTTCATACCGGTGGTTCTGCTCGCTCTAATTATCCTCAAATTCGATGTACACTTGATATAAAAAAGAACAAAGAATTGGCTGAGGCATTTGCGCCTCCCGTTATTTTAGATTCTTCCCTTATTGAGAAATCATTTCGGAAAGCTGCTCACAAGAAAGGAAAGCATATTTTAGTATATGAGTCAGGAGAATCCTTGCGGTTCGATGAGTCTGGCATTCAAGAGGGAATTGACGGCACAAAGAGACTGATGAAATATCTTGGAATGATTTCCTCAGCTCCGGAACCTAGTGAAGAAACAGAAATATTTAAAAAGAGTACTTGGGTCAGAGCCAAGTATGCAGGACTTTTCCAACCTAAAAGTGAATTAGGTGATCATGTAAATAAGCGTCAGGTTTTGGGACATATTACTGATCCATTTGGTCAAGAATGGTTTAAGTCAATTAGTACTAAAACAGGCAAGGTAATAGGGCTCAATTTTAATCCCGTAGTTCATAAGGGAGATGCTCTTATACATTTAGCATATAATGACAATAAAAAATCTAAAAAGAAGTAAATGAAGGACGACTTAATTTTCCATTTGGTGACTGAAGAAGACTGGAATAATTATAAACAAAATTCTATGTATTCTCCACAAAGTATTGAAGATCAAGGATTTATACACTGTTCTACTGGTGAAGAAATAGGGGAGACTGCAAATAGGTTATTCAAGGGCAGGGATGATGTTTTACTCCTGATCATCAACAGCTCAATAATTGACCAAGAGATTAAATATGAACTTGATGAGGATCTGGGGAAAAAGTTTCCACATATCTATGGTCCAATTAATATTAGATGCATCATTGACAAAATAAAACTAGCTCCGGAAGCTGATGGAAGCTTTGACATTTCATTTAAAATTGAGCATTAATGGAGCTTTTGGATACAGCTATAAGAATGACAAAAAAGACGGCTGAAATCCCCTCTTTTAGCAGCTATGAAGAACGTATCCATCCATTTATAGAAGGCCGGTTTGAAGCTCTTATTCGTTCAGGAATGGTATCTAAAATACCGGTAAATGGTAATAGTCTCATTTATAATTATGATAACGATAGTGAGTTAACTATTGCTCTTACAGCCCATCTTGATAAAATAAATCATTATGGAGAAACCTATCCAGCGCAACTTCCTGTAAAGGAAACAGAAACTTTTATTGAAGGAGCCATGGATAACTGTGCCGGACTAGGCGTAATATTAGCACTTTGCTCTTTATTACCTCAAAAGAATTTTCCCAATCTGCTTTTGTTCTTCTCTGAAATGGAAGAGAGTAAGGGCTTAAAAGAACATCCTGAGCTTCTTAAAAACAATGGGGAAGGTTATACTCATGGGATGGGAGCAAGAAAGATAGCAAAGGCATGTCTGAAGCAGGGTATTATTCCTGATGAGGTAATCACGGTTGATACTACGCCTCTTTTTAAAGGTGAAAAGGGGGTAGCAGTGTATTCAAAACATTGGGAGCTTAACGATCTTGAAGCAGGTGATTCGCTAATAAATAAGACAAAGAATTCCGTAAACACTTTTTTATCTATTGATGATAAAATCCATCTGGATAATAATACGAATGATTACCTGCACTATGGTTTTGAATTTAATAGCAAAGCCAACAAAGACGTGGTGTCCCTGGCTTTAGAACCTGCAATTTATCCTTATCATCAAAAAGGAGAACGTGTATTTAAGTCTGATATTGAGAGAGTATTAAAAATCCTAATTCAATATCTCTCTATAAAATAATACCTGTGAAACGATATCTTTTTATTCATAATCCCGCTGCAAATCGTTATAGATCTTCTGATGATTTTAAAAAGGTGATAGATATTGCAAGACAGGAAATTAAAAACTGTGAGTTTATCGTTTCTAAAAAACGAGGAGATATACAGCAAATAGTAGAGGAACAGGCCTTAAATTTTGATGTAATTGTTGCATGTGGCGGTGATGGCACAGTCAGGGAAACAGCAATAGCAACGCTTGATTGGGATATATGCCTAGGTGTAGTGCCTTTAGGAAGTGGTAATGATGTGACAAAGTCTTTACAAATTCCAACAGATCTCAAGAAAGCTATTCTATTATTAAAAAACGGGAAACGAACAAATATTGATGTAGGATATTGTAATGAAATACCGTTTATCAATAGTCTTGGATTTGGATTTGACGGGCTCACAAATCAGTATGCTTCAAAAAGCCGTATTACCAATGGAACACTCAGGTACATTATTTCGGCACTGAAAGCGAACTTTAATAGAAATATATATAAAGTTAAAATTTCATTTAAGGATAGATCTGATGTCTCAACAGAAGTGATGATGATTACTGCTGCCAATGGAAGGATAGAGGGAGGCAATTTTTGTATTGCGCCTGATGCGTCAATCACCGATGCAAGGCTTGATATTGTATTACTCAAACCGATATCAAAATGGCTTCTTCCATTAAAATTGCCCTTCTTTTTAAATGGAAGTCATACTGTATTTAAGGAAGTAGAAATCTTTAAAACGCAAAACTGCATAATTAACTTTGATAAACCTGTTGAAATTCATGCAGATGGCGAAGTTATTAAAAGCAAGGAAACGGAATTTGATATAAGAGTTGAATCTGCGATGCTTTCTGTTATTTCAGGACACGGTCAATAACATGTATTATTCCATTTTCAGCCTTAATATTACTTTTTGAAATTTTTGCTTCATTTATAGTAAGCACATCATTTTCCCAGGCAAATTTTAGACTAATTCCACCTAGGCTGGTTGCTTTGGACATCGACTTAAGATTCTTTTCTGTAGCCCAGCCTGTTATAATGTGATTAAGAAGGAAAGACCGAAGTTTGGAATCAGAATAACCTTTGCCACCAATTTCTTTCTCTAAAACCTCATTGGAAGGTGCAAAAATGGTATATGTGGCATTATCCTTCAATTCAGTATCAAGTCCGGAGTTCACAATTGCTTGAGAAAATAGACTTATTTCTTTTGTTTGCTCTAATTTAACTAAAAGCGTCTGGCTCAGCACTTCAGATGGGGCCATTAATAAAATCATTATTGCAGCAAGAAAGCTTCCCTTAACATTTTTCATATTAGTACCCTTATCCTAAATGATAATTTTGCTAAATCATTATTTCTTGATGAATTATCTCTAATCAACTAAATATTTATAACATGAGCAATTTTTAGTTCATCTTTTTTTTATAAGAACTGCAAATATTGGATAGCTGATTTCTATCAACAGGTTTAACCAGATAATCAAGATAAACAGTATTTTGAGCCCTTTTAATGGTTATGGCGTCTGAATTTCCGGTAATATAAAGGGCAGGGATATCTTTACTGGATTGTATGACTTCCATAGCTGTAATACCATCTATCTTACCATCCAGCATAATATCCATAAAGATAATATCGACTGCAGTTTCTTTGACAATATCAATTGCCTTCTCACCGGTAGTGACATTATCTACCACATTATATCCCATTTTTTCTACCAGCCTGGTTAAAAGAAGTGAAATAAGCTGATCATCTTCTACAATTAAAATATTCATTTTCTCTCTCTGTATATATTTTATAGTAAGAATTATTATACAGATTTTTTTTAATTATCTAAATTGTATAAAAAATTCTGCTACAATCTTGTGTTTTGCTTATATGATAAATATCTATAAACAGAAAGCTGATCTATTTTTATGGAAGCATCGCTAAATACCTGGACAATAATCTTTTTAATTGCTGCACTACATGGATTGGTGCTTGCAGTGCTTTTTTATCGTAAGAAAGAAGGGAATAGGGCATCTAATGTGTTGTTAAGCATTTTCTTGGCTCTATTTTCGCTAACTCTTATAGATTATGTTGCTTATTGGACGGGTTATCAAATGGTGTATCCACACCTTATAAGGATGTCCAATTCCTTTACATTTTTATTTGGACCGGTGTTGTACTTATATGTTATTTCAATCCTAAAGCCAGAACAATTATTCAAAAAGAAGCAGTTAATTCACTTTATCCCTTTTTTGGGGCTTCTTATTGTTGACTCACCTTTTTATATACTTTCAGCAGAGGCTAAAATTCAGCTTGTTGAGGCAACGAGAGCTTCAGGAGAAGTTTCTCCCAGAGCGATGATTATTGCATTGTTGAAAATTCTTCATTTAAGCTGTTATTCCATTCTCATTATGCTGATGGTAAAATTTGAAGGATTTCGAGAGCGTATTAAAGCACAAGAAATCAACAAGTATTCCAAACAATGGCTTGCAGTAGTGGGCTATTGCTTTATTGGGTTCACGCTTAGTTATACATCGTATTATGTGTTAATAAATACTATTGATTTTAAGATTGAGTACGACTATATGATTTCATTTGCGATGACAGGATTTATATTTACAGTAGGATATCTGGGTTATGTTAATCCGAATTTAATGGTCGATCATGAAGTAAAGCCCAAATATGACAACTCAAATCTAACCGATGATGAAGCCGAAGAATATCTGCAGAAACTTCTTCAAATTATGGAATCACACAAGCTTTATAAAGAAGGAGATATTAGGTTAAAAGATGTAGCAGAACAGCTTGATATTGCTTCACATCATCTTTCACAAGTGATAAACGACAAACTTGGCCATAATTTTTTTGAGTTTATTAATTCCTACAGGGTTAGAGAGGCTCGTGATCTGCTCAAAAATCCGGAAAACAGGGACTTGACTATTCTTCATGTGGCTTTCGAGTCAGGGTTTAACAATAAGACGTCATTTAACAGAGCCTTTAAAGAAAAAGTTGGAACCACTCCTTCAAAATTTCGGGATATTCACATAAATCGGAACTGATTTTGGAATAATGCGTCAATTGTTATAAAAGTTGACGCTTCAACCTTTCTTTTAGCTTATTTAGCCAGAAAACAATTAAAAACTTCAAATCACTGCTATGAAGGCTGTATACCTGTTAATTGTACTGTTAAGCTTAAATTTGGCTTCTAGGGGCCAATCTCTTTCTATTGATGATTTACCACCGCAAAATTACTTCGATTTTTGGATAGGAACGTGGGAATTGACCTGGGAAGCTCCTGATGGGTCTATGGAATCCGGGACCAATAAGATTGAAAAGATACTAGAAGGGAAAGTAATTCAAGAAAATTTTGAAGCTATAGAGGGTAGATTTGAAGGATATGCCGGCAAAAGCTGGTCTGTCTATAGCTCAAGAAATAAAGAATGGAAGCAAACCTGGGTTGACAGCAATGGAGGCTACATTGACTTTACCGGGGAGTTTTCTGGTGGCAAGAGGATATTTATTACAGATAGGATAACTCCACAAGGCAAAAGCATAATGCAACGCATGGTGTTTTATAATATTAAACAAAATTCTTTCACATGGGACTGGGAGTTGTCTACAGATAAAGGAAAAAGTTGGACCTTGCAGTGGCGTATAGAATACAAAAGGAAATAAAAGCGAATCCCTAATATCAAACAATCCGCATACTTGTTAAAGCCTCAATATTTGATCGTATTGAGGCTTCTTTATATAGCCAGGTATATAATTGTCGTATAATTTATATTATGTAAAGTAAAGATAGCTTTACTTTATAATTAGTATTCTAACTTCTTCCCTAACTTGTCTGGAGTATTACTGTAGCGCTGAATGAAGTGCTTCAAAATCCGGTAGTTTATCATCATCGTCCAAAACTTCTACATATTTAATAATCCCATCTGAATTAATGACAAACACCGAGCGTTTACTCACTCCCCTCATTCCATAAAAGTCATGGTTTAGAACTCCATAAGCTTTGGATGCTTCTTTGTTGAAATCACTTAGTAAGGGGAAATTTAAATTTTCAGCTTTTTTAAATTCTTTCAGTGTAAAAAAACTATCTATACTAATTCCAACTATGTTGGCATTAAGAGAATTATAAAGCTTCATATTGTCACGTGTAGTACAAAGTTCTTTTGTACATGTTCCGCTAAATGCTAACGGAAAAAATAGTAACACTACCTGTGGATCTTGGCTAAGTAGATCTTTCAGAGATATATGTTCTCCCTTTGTGTTTTGCAGTCTAAATTCGGGAGTTTTATCACCCGCTTGTAATTTAATGGAATCCTTATTCATTTAGCTGGGGATTTGAGGCCTGATTTTGAAATATCTAAACGATCATACCCCAAAACGGTTATAATAATTCCCAATCCCAGTAATAATTTCCAGATGACATTTAAAGAATTGCTGTTTATAGGCACAAACCAAAACACAAGATATGTAATAAGAAAAACTAAAATACCTGTGATTACTAAAGCATAATCTTGACTTCTGTAGGTGTAAACACCATACATCAATAAAGCTACAAGCAATGCTCCGCCCTGGTAGATTGAAATAAGCCATTCTTTTATAGCATAGGTATCTTTAACCAACACATAGGATATTACAATAAGAAGTGGCAATCCTATATATGCTTTTGGAAATTGTGCAAAATATGGTTTTGAGTCTCGAATGAAGCTTGCCAAAGCTCCAAGGAGAATGGCAAGAGTTACAATGTGCCCCCATTCTACAACAGTAGCAGCATAAATAGTGAGTTCTTCAGATAATAAACTTTCTATTGTTAATGACAGTTGTATGATACCCAAAATGAGCAGAGATATTGAAAATCCTGAGTATTTCAGCGATCCGGAAAGTCTATAGAAGGAATAACAGCGATAAGCCCCGTAAAAAGAGATGATTGTCAGTATAAAGGAGCTCCATTCCATTGTTATATATTCTTAGGACTGGTGGTTCTTTTGACGGCTTTCAATTTCACGCTGTGCTTCCCTATCCTGACTGTAAACCATTACTTGGTCTGCAATTTCCTTAAGCATGGATCGGTCAAAACGAACCATTTGCTGCATAAAATCAAATAATGTAATTTCTCGATTATCCTTGTAAATTACTTTATCCCAATCAATTAGAGGAATATTTTTAATAACATTTACCAATCCTGCTCGGTGTTTAGCAATTTTACTTAATAGCTTTTGAATGTCTTCCAGTTTTTCCTCATCAACCTCAAAAGTATCACTGAAATGTTCAAAGTCTTCTAAACGTGTTGGGCGTGGGTTTTTAAAACCTTTTTCAAGGATCGGCCGATAGTACGAAAGCTGAGCATGATCTATAATTAAAAGCTTTTCGGCAATGGAACGGTCATCCGGTGGACTTTCGGTGTATGGAACTTCCTCAATTACATATTTGAGGGCTTCAGCTTCATCTTGTAAATAAGAAGCATCTTCAATAAGCTGATTGAGCTGTTCCTGAGTTACATTATTATTGCTTCCCATAAATGCAAATGTCTCTTCAATTAGATTAGAATTGTAAGCAATACTATCGAACCCACTCGGAATCAGCTTCTACATTATCATTCTGTTTCTGTTGTTCAAGCATTTCAACCAATGATAAGCCAGAGTTAAATTCTCGGTCTCGATCCCTTACAGAGTGAATATTATTTTCTTCCTGAAAATCCCAAAACTTACCAAATTGCCTATTCTTGTACTCTCTGAGAAAGTCTAATCGTTCTTTTAGATCTTCTTTGGGGACCAGAAGTCGTTCTTTATCATAAATGGCTTCTTCCCTGCTTTCAAAGACAATATCATAATCTTTACTCATCACAATAGCTTCTTCGGGACAAACTTCTTCACAATATCCGCAATAGATACAACGAAGCATATTTATTTCAAAGAAATCAGGATATCGTTCTTTAGGATCATCTTCGTCTTCATTAGCCTGCATACTAATAGCTAACGGCGGACATGCCCGGGCACATAAACCACAAGCTACACATCGCTCTTTACCATTATCTTCAACAAGGACCGGTCTGCCTCGAAAAATTGAAGGCGGATCCCATTTCTCTTCGGGATATTGCAGGGTTACAGTAGGCTGGAACATTTGCTTTAAAGTATACCAAAGCCCTTTAAATATTTCCGGCAGGTAAAGCTTTTCTAAAAAGGAAAGTGAACGCTCTCGGTCATAATCCTTATTAAGCGCATTGGCACGGGGTTGGTCCAGGTTCTCTAATTTAGCCATGTGTAATTAGTTCTCGATACTATATTGATTAAGCCATGATTTGAACGAGCGTAAAATAACTTATTCCTTTGCTCTGTTCAAAGGTAAAAATGATCATTTTAATTTAAAAGTCATTGTAATGGGAACACCTTGAAATCCATACCGTTCTCTTATTTTACGTTCTATAAATTTGCGGTAGTTTGCAGGAAGTTCTGAAGGCAAATTCATAAAGAACTTAAAGACCGGAGGAGCTGATTTTACCTGGGTTGCATATTTAATTTTCAGTGCCTGTCCCCTTTTTATAGGCAGCGGGCGTTCTTTTAGAATACCTTGCAGAAAATTATTGAATTCGGGTGTACTTATCTCTTTTTGTCGTTCCAATAATACATTGTCAGCAACATCAATGACTCTGTGCAGTCTTTTTTTATTTAGTGCTGAGACAGAGACAATAGGTATCCATTTGAGATTGGGTACTTCAGCATAGATATATTCTTCGAACTCTTTCAATAGGTTTGTGTCCTTTTCAGGAACCAGATCCCATTTGTTAAGGACAATTACAATTCCCTTATTAAACCTTACAGCTTCATTCAATATATGTTTGTCTTGATGCTCAAAACCCTGCATGGCATCCAGCATAACTATGGCAACATCGCAGTCTCTTAGGGCTCTGTCAGTTCGAACGGTACTATAAAACTCAACGTTCTCTTTTACGTTTTTTCGCTTTCTTAGTCCTGCAGTATCTACAAGTATATATTCTTTCTCATTATAGGTAAGCAGACTGTTTATAGAGTCTCGCGTAGTACCCGGAATATCAGTTACAATGCATCGCTCATCATTAAGAATGGCATTAATGAAGCTACTTTTACCTACATTAGGACGTCCAACAATTGCTAATTTAGGACGATCATCTTTAATTTCGTCAGCTTCTTCAGGAAGCAGGTTAACCACCTCATCCAGCAAGTCACCTGTTCCGGTGCCATTAATGGCAGAGACCGGATAAAGCTCTTTAAAACCCAGTGAATAAAACTCTGAGGCATTTAATCTCCGTTCTTCATTATCTGCTTTATTTGGTACCAACAGCACCGGTTTTTCCTGTTGGCGCAATAGATTAGCAACAGACTGATCAAGACTGGTGATACCCGCTTCTGTATCGACTATGAAAAGTATGACATCAGATTCTTCGAGGGCAATGTGTACTTGTTCTCGAACTCCTTGGATCATTACGTCGGTTTCGTCAGGAAGATACCCTCCGGTATCTATAACACTAAATTGACGTCCATTCCAGGTAGATTCGCCATAGTGACGATCTCGTGTGACCCCATACTGGTCATCCACAATGGCTTTTCTGCTACCGATAAGTCTATTAAAAATAGTGGATTTGCCAACGTTTGGCCGCCCAACAATGGAAACTACAGGGAGCATGTAAAATTATTTGTTATATTCTTATGTTAATGACAAGCCAAGAAAATAACGAATTAACAGCTTAAAGTTGAATATATTCTCATGCTTCAAACCTTTTACAATAACTTTGGATTCTTTGGATCAATTGTGCTTGCATTCGCCGGATTCTTGCTTTTTGTCTTTTGGATAGCAGGTATTGCAGGAATGGTACAAATGCCCGAGCATCCCAAGAAAAAAATTAAGCTTGGTCTTTCAGTAGTATTTCCTCCCTATCCTCTTTGCTGGCTTTTAATTGATATGTATCGTCAAAAACAATTAATGAAAGAGGAATAATATTCATAATATTTATAAACTATTTTTAGGAAGCATTTTTAAAATAAAACACCATGGCAAAATCACTAAAACCTAAGTCGTCACTTAAATTTTGGATCGGAGCAATTTTTGTTTTCATACTTATTATCGGAGCTCTTTCTGACTGGATTGTTGAATGGCTGTGGCTGGATAATCTGGGCTATGATGAAGTTTTTTGGACAATTAAGAAAACCCAGATACTGCTCTTCACGGGAGCTTTTGGCATAGCTTTGTTATATGTGTTACCCAATATGCATTATTTGGCAAAGCGGTTTCAGGGAATTAGTTTCGCCAACTCACCACTGGCACAACTCAATCTCGACCGATTCAGTTTTAAACAGGTTCGGAATTTACTATTTACTATTGGAACGCTCATTAGTTTCTTTTTCTCTTTTGCATTCTTTATGCGCTGGGACTCCTACTTCCGTTTTCACTGGAGTGAAACGTTTGGCCAGGTTGATCCTATTTTCGGTCATGATTTGGGTTTTTATTTGTTCCGGCTTCCATTCATTGAAATAATACAGAACAGCATCATTGTACTTGTTTTCTTTATCACACTGATTTTATTAGTGTTTTATGTTTATTCAGGTTCACTTTCAATTCAGGGTACAAGTAACATTCAAGCCAGGTCTACGGTAACCAAACACTTGAGCCTGAATATTGGATTCTGGCTACTGTTAATGTCATGGGGCTATTACCTTGAACGGTATAACCTACTTTATAATCAAACGGGTGTAGTGTTTGGTGCCGGATACACTGATCTTAACGTTGTGCTGCCCACTTTATGGGTGATGTGTATACTCTGTCTTCTATTGGCTGGAATCGCATTTTTCCAATTTTACAAAGCCAAATTTAAATGGTTGATTGTGGGAGGATTGGCAACAATTGTGATTGGGTTTCTGGGACAAGGCTTGTTGCCTACAGCTGTTCAAAAATTTATGGTGGAACCTAACGAGTTGCAGCTGGAATCACCCCATTTGGAAGAGAATATTAAGCAAACAAGACAAGCCTATAAACTAGATCAAATACAGGAACGAGAGTATAATGCCCGGGATACACTCACCTGGCCTAAACTGCAGCAAAACACTGCTACCCTTCAAAACATACGGCTTTGGGATCCGCGTCTGGTTATACAGACCTATCGTCAATTGCAAGAAATAAGGCTTTATTACCAATTTTACAATGTAACTCTTGATCGTTATCAAACTGAAGAGGGATACCTGCAAATGATGGTTGCTGCCCGGGAATTGTCTGATGAGCTTCCGGCACAAGCAAATACATGGGTTAACAGACATCTTCAATACACTCATGGATATGGGTTGGTTATGAGTCCGGTTGCACAAATCGGTGCCCAGGGTGATCCTCGAATGATTATTAAAGACCTCCCTCCTGTTTCAGAACTTGATCTTAAAGTAGAACAGGCAGGCATCTATTATGGTGATCATGATCCAAGCTATAAACTGGTTAACACAAATATCAAAGAATTAGATTATCCAAGTGGGGATGAAAATATCTATACCAACTATGATGGAGCTGGCGGTATATCTATTGATGGATTTTTTGAGAAGGTTCTGTTTTCCTGGAAGTTTGGAGATATCAATCTCTTTCTTACCGATTACATTCGGGAAGGAAGCAAGATACAATTCTGGAGAAGTGTAAGTGAACGAGTCCGTCGAATAGCTCCATTTCTTGAGTTTCAAGACGATCCTTATATGGTACTTGTAGATGGTAAGCTTAAATGGATTCAAGATGCTTATACCACCTCTCCTCACTATCCATACAGTGAACGATTTAATGGACAATTAAACTATATCAGGAATTCAGTAAAAGTAGTGGTAGATGCTTATAACGGCACTGTTGACTTTTATGCAGTTGACGATGAAGATCCAATCCTAAGTGTATACCGTGATATTTTTCCGGATATGTTTAAACCTTTAGATGAGATGCCTGAAGGAATAAAGTCACATATTAAGTATCCTGAAATGCTTTTTGAAGTACAGATGGAGATTTTTAATACCTACCATATGACAGATCCCCAGGTATTTTATAATAATGAAGACCTTTGGACGCGACCCAATGAAAAATATGGTGGGCAACAGATTAAGATGGAACCCTATTATGTACTTAGCAAGCTGCCGGGTGATGATGAGCTTCAGTATATCTTGATTAGTCCTTTAACACCTAATAACCGGGATAACATGATTGCCTGGATGGCGGCCAAATCAGACTTTCCCCAATATGGCGAAGTGGAGGTATTCAAGCTCCCTAAAGAACGTCTTATCTTTGGTCCGGCTCAGATTGAAGCCAAGATTGATCAGGATACGGAAATTTCCAGGCAATTAGCCCTTTGGGATCAGCGTGGTTCACGGGTTATTCGCGGCAACCTGATGATTATTCCTATTGAAGATTCCTTTATTTACGTGGAGCCTGTATTCCTTATAGCTGAAGGTGTGGACATCCCTCAGCTTCAGCGGGTTATCGTCACGGTTGGAGAAAGAGTGGTTATGGAACCCACACTTGACCTGGCACTGGAATCACTCTTTGGAGAACAGCCGGAAGAGCGAATTATGGCTTCTACCGAACAGATAGCAAGACCAGATAGTGCTCAGATTCAGGACATTACTTCTCAGCCTTCGCCAGCTATTTCCGCTGAATGGGAGAACTTTAAAACATTATGGAATGAAGCCCAAGAAGCACTCAGAAATGGTGACTGGGAACTCTTCGGGCAAAAGATGGATGAGATAGAATCACTTCTGGATAATAACGATAATTAAATTAAAGCTTAGCAAAGCTGAATTAGTGGGTTCGCTAACTCCAGAACAATACATTGAGGTCTACGAAAAATCCCGTAAAAAATAAAAAGGCTGCTCATTTTAGCAGCCTAAAAAATTATTTTTTAATTCCGGGTAATTTATTTTCAGGTTTGTCCTGTTTCCACCAAAATAGTCCTGCTTGTTGCTGCCGGGGATAAATCTCATTGAGCGTATCTCCTTCATACAATCTTCCATTCTTCATTACTTGAAGTATTGTATTGGTATTACGAATGTTATCCAGAGGATTCTCATCCAGGATTACCAAATCTGCCAGTTTCCCGGGCTCAATAGAACCCAAATCGCCATCCAGACCCAGAGATTGGGCACCAAGAATGGTTGCTGTACGCAAGGCATTTAGTTCACTCATGCCTCCCGCCTGCACAGACCATAGCTCCCAGTGATAACCTAATCCCTGTAATTGCCCGTGACTTCCTACACCTGCTAGTCCACCCGCTTCAACGAGATCATTGGTAAATACAGCATGTTTTTGGAAAACATGTTCTTCTTCCATAGCCCAGAATCCACGGCGACGTGATTTTGGTGCTAGATCAGAATATGGAGTGAAATAAGAAAGTTTGGGATCATTATATACATTTTCTGTGGCATAATAATAGTTTTCTGCCCATGGCCCGCCATATGAAACAAGTAATGTAGGGGTATAAGCCATTTTAGACTGCGCTGTAAGCTCAATTACATCCTTATAAATCGGATAAATAGGATATGAATGTTCATGCCCTGGATAACCGTCGATAAGTTGTGTCATGTTAAGCTTCCAGTCGAGTGCCCCTTCAGTAGTTGGCATAATATCCTGCTCGTTAGCGGCCATAATAATCCACTGTCGCTGCTTGCGATTTCCAGTGATGTACATCTTGATATATTTGGTATGATAATACTTGCTATATTGTTTAAGCACATCTCGAGCATGGTCCAGATCACGGATATTATAGGCCCAGAAACCAACACCTGGACCTGTAGAATAAATGCGTGGACCAAGCATTTCACCTGAGTCAACCATGTCTCCATAAGTTAGTACATCGGTTGTTCCAGTCTGAGGATCGCGAGTGGTTGTTACACCATAAGCAAGATTGGCAGTGTAAGCCCACGATTCTGTTTTGTGGATACCAAAGGACGGTCGCAAATGTGCATGCGTATCTACAAAACCAGGTATAATAGTTTTTCCTGAAACATTGATGACTTCTGTTCCTGATGGTACATCAAGAGATCCACTATCCCCTACTGCTTTAATGCGGTTGTTCTGGATAAGAATATCACCATTTTCAATAACTTCATCGCCATCCATAGTTATTATTCTTGCTCCCTGTAGCAAAGCCATACCCTCAGGAATATCTTTTTCATAGACAACCTCAACCCGGTGTTCTTCGGGTTTATAAGTATCTGGTTTTTTATCCTCTTTTTTACTGTCTTCATCCTTTTCTACATTCGTATCAGAGGTATCGGCTTTAGCCTCTTCCTTTTTTTCTTCCTCTATCCTTTTGGCTGCTTTAACACTGTCGGCAAACGCTTTGGCATCATCCAGATTATATACCAAATGTGCATTACCAATAGACCAATGTACCGAGCGGCCATCTGATGCCCATGCGGGGAATTGTCCGCCAATAGTTGTAAGCTTCTTAGCCGGGAATTTAGCATTATCGGGACGGGAGATATTAATTGTTGGTGCTTCACCCAGTTTAGGGATTGTCAGTGTATAAATTTCATTGTTGATTTGAGCTAATGCCTGATCTCCTTCCGGTGCCATTGTTATGATAGAAGCTCCACTTGGTGGGGTGGGTTCTTCGGGATTTCCATCTTGGTGGAGAATAGAAGGATCCAGATGTTCAGAAATAACTTTGCCTTCCAGGCTGCCAAAACCATACGTGCGAATACCAGTTACTTCTGCATGTGCTTCTTCATCGGTGCCGTCCCACCTTATTGAAATAAGATCATTGCCGCGATTCATATAAATTCGATCATTCTTTTTTACAAAGTGAGGATTGCTTCGACCGTTAGCTTTGGCTACGAAGTTTTGTTTGTCGCCATTTGGTGATATCCACATAATGTCGTCTAATGAACCAAAGAAAGCGTAGGAGGAACTGCTGGTTTGATAGTCATAAGCCGAGCCTTTAAGAAATACAATGCGGTCGCTGTTATAAGACCATGCCGGATAGCCATATATTGCAGGTTCATTCGTAAGTTTTTCTGGTTTTGGACGTCGCTTGTTAGGTTCAATTTTATAAAGGTGCCCTTCTTTGCCATCCCAGGTAGCATACACAATCCACTTCCCATTTGGCGACCATGCAGGATTAGCTTCAGTCATATTGTTATCAGTAAGTCTGCGTGGCGTACCATCGGGATAATCCATTACATATAGCCGATTTAAAACAGTAAAGGCCAGCTGGTTTCCATCCGGAGAAGGTATGGCATCTCGGATTTGTGTAGCTGCAACCTCTTCCTTGTCTTCAATGGGATACTTAAACTCGAGCTGTGGGCCTAACTCTTGTTCTACGTCCACCGAAAATGGAATTTCTTCTGCTTCTCCTCCACCAACAGGAATACGCCATATTTTGCCCCCATAAAAAGCTATTACTGCTTTGTTATCCGGTGTGAATGACATGCCTGGATAGACGCCCATAGTGGCAATTGATTCTTGGTCATCTCGCTGTACCGGATAGGCCAACCAACGTTCGCTGCCATTTGACAAATCGCGAATTACCAAGCCAGTCTTAGCTTCGTAACGAGATCCATATACCATATATCTGCCATTGCTGGAAAGAGTTGGTGTAAATGCGGAACCATAGCGAGACGTAATCGTACTACGTTCTCCATTTTCACGATCATAAACAGCAATTTGATATTGAGGTAATTGAGCATTGTAGTTCCAGGCGCCATTTCTCTGAGAATAGTAAATAAATCGACCTTCATGGCCAAAAGCGGGATCAATAGTTTTAAGCTGACCGGGTTCTTCAATAATTTGTTGCCCGGATCCACCATCTTTGTGATACATCCATAGTTTATTGGTGAGCCCTCCCTTTGCAACTACGATATAATCTCCGTCGGGCGACCATGCTGCTGACGGTATTTCATTGTTACCATCTGTAACTTGATGAAACTTGTCATCTTCGTGCTCTGCTTCAAGATCTATGTACCAAGCATTGTCAGCTCCATCTCTGTCAGAGGTAAATAGTAAATATCTTCCATCAGGACTGTATCTTGGATGTGTTTCAAAAGCCATTCCGCCAAGAAGTAATTCAGCTTCTCCCCCCTCAATCGGCATGGTGTAAATATCGCCAAAAAGATCGAAGGCAATGGTTTGACCGTCAGGACTCACATCGACAGACATCCAGGTACCTTCCGTAGTGTTAAAAGAAATGGTACGTTCTGCTTTAAGTGGAAGGTCTTTATTATTGTCTTTTTCTAAAGAATCTGAAGCAACCGTATCGGTTGTATCAGTCTGAAAACTTATCAGTATAGGCTTAATATTTGGTAATTCTATTGTTTCGGAGTGCCCTTTTATGGCAAAACCAACGATCAGAATGGCTATAAAAAGCATGTTCTTGAAACGATCCATAATCACTATCCCGTATTTATTTAAATTGAAAATCAATTTAACACAATTGTTTTAAAAAGTAAGAGATACTTTATATGCAAAGAAGTAGATATTACCGGATACTCTATTTATAAAAACAAGAAAGTATTTGTACATTTCTTCTTTTCATTTTTAGTACTACTGGGATATATTCAAAGCTTTGCAAGTAGCTCAATAAACTATCTTTAACTATGCTTAACGAACCATCATTTGTTCCCCAGCATGCCGGCTGGATAGAAGTTATTTGTGGTGGTATGTTCAGTGGAAAAACTGAGGAACTTATCCGCAGAGCTAAACGTGCTCATATAGCTGGTCAAAATGTGGTAATCGTTAAGCCGGCCATCGATAATCGGTATAGTGAAGACGAAATTGTTTCTCACAATGAGAATGCACTGCCAAGTATTATAGTAGACACCGCCGATCAAATTGTCCTTTTAACGGCTAATGCCCGGGTGGTATGTATTGATGAAGTCCAATTTTTTGATAATCGCGTGATTGAAGTTGCGAATACTTTAGCAAATGATGGTAAGCGCGTCATCACAGCCGGCCTTGATATGGATTTTGAGGGCAACCCCTTTGAGCCCATGCCACAGCTGCTTGCAATTGCTGAGTATGTAACCAAGCTTCATGCAATATGTGCCGAAAGCGGCATGATGGCACATTATTCACAACGTGTAGTAGAAAATAAAGACAGAGTGTTAGTTGGTGAAAATGAAGCTTACGAACCAAGGTCAAGGCAGTGTTTTCGTCCCCCGGTTGATAAGCGGCGGGGTAAACCTGTTGAACCACTGACTAAACCAGAAACCGACAACAATAATAAGCTAGAAGAAACTCATGATTGATATTCTCAGAGGTATGGTTGGCATGGCTTCCATTATAGCTCTTGCCTATGCATTTAGTAATAATAGAAAGAATATCAGTTGGCGATTGGTTGGAGTTGGGCTGGGCATACAGCTTATCCTGGCTATCTTTATTTTAAAGGGAGCATACCTTGCTGAGTTTTTTGCACCCTTAGGCTGGCCTAAGGCTTTATTTAGTTGGGTTTCGGGATTTTTTGTCCTGGTATTGGATTTTACTACAGAAGGTGCTGAATTCATATTTGGTGACCTGGCAAGAAGTCCCGGTATGGAGAATAGCCTGGGCAACTTTTTTGCTTTCCAGGTCCTCCCCACTATTATATTTTTTGCTTCTCTAACTTCCATTTTATACCACTATGGAATTTTGCAATGGGTGGTAAGGTACATGGCTAGAGGTATGCAAAAACTTATGGGTACCTCTGGTGCCGAATCTCTTTCTGTAATCTCAAATATTTTTGTAGGACAAACAGAAGCCCCTCTTGTAGTTGAGCCATTTATTAAAAAGATGACTATTTCAGAGCTTATGGCTGTAATGACGGGTGGTATGGCAACTATTGCCGGAGGTGTTATGGCTGCCTATGTACAAATGTTGGGCAATTCATATGCCCAGGCAAATAATGTGGCCCTTGAAGTTGGGCAACAGCTTTTTGCCGAACAATTGCTTGGTGCAAGTTTAATGGCAGCGCCTGCGGCATTGGTAATTGCAAAAATATTGTTTCCCGAGACCGGTGAGCCTGAAACTAAAGGTGATGTAGAAGCTCAAATTGAATCTTCTGATGCCAATGGAATTGATGCAGCCGCGAGTGGGGCTACAACAGGTTTAAAACTTGCTGCTAATGTTGGTGCTATGTTGTTGGCATTCATTGCTTTATTAGCAATGGGCAATTATGCGTTAGAGTGGTTTGGAGGACTTACAGGTATCAATAGTATGGTACCTGGCGGAACTCTTAGGATCGAAACTGTATTGGGCTGGATCCTGGCTCCTATCGCTTGGCTTATTGGAATACCTTGGCAAGACATTACAAATTTAGGTTCATTGATTGGCACTAAAATTGTTCTCAATGAATTTGTAGCTTATTTACAGTTATCTGATATGGTTAGTAATGGAATGCTTACTGCTAAAACAACTACTATGGCAACCTTTGCACTTTGTGGATTTGCCAACTTTTCTTCTATTGCAATACAAATTGGAGGAATTGGAGGGCTTGCACCAAGCAGAAAATCTGATTTAGCAAAACTTGGAGTTAAAGCTGTTGCAGCAGGAACTATGGCTAATCTCATGACCGCAACAATAGCAGGTATGCTTTTTTAATATGATTGAGCAGTTAATAAAATTCTTCTTATTAATAACTGTTACAGCCTTTGCTTTCGGAGGCTGTAATTCTAATGGCCGAGATTCTGATGCTAAAGAACTTGCCCGGGTAGGAAATGAATACCTTACTTTAGATGAAGCAATAAATGAAATACCTGAATTTGTTTTGTCTCAGGATAGTATTAAGGCTTTAAGTGATTATCGTGAAAAATGGATTGAGCGTCAGATAGTACTGCAGGAAGCACAAAGATTACAACTAGCCCAAAGCGAAGAGGTACGTAAACGAATTCAAAAAGCTGAGGAAGAGATTTTAAAACAAGCATTAAAAGAAGCTATTCTTCAAAAGTTTAACAATAACTTAAAAATATCAGATCAAGAAGCTCAGAATTATTATCAGGCTCATAAGGATCAGTTTATCTTGAATGAACGTTTTGTAAAATTCAGGCATATTGAGACTAACGATTTAGAGTCGGCACGGGCCGCAAGGAGAGATCTTGCCCGAGGTATCTCATGGCCTGAAGTGGCACGCGATTACTCTATAAATCCTGAGGCAGCTATTCGGTCATCCGAACAGTACTGGCCTATTTCAATTGCACTTTCAGATTTAGATATCATGAATGATTACCTAAGGCGTATAGGACATACAGAGAGATCGGTAATCCGCAGGATTGGTGAGAACTATCATTTTGTACAACTGATGGATTCAAGGGCAGCTGGAGAACATCCTGACCTTGATTGGCTTATTGAGCAAATTAAAGAATGGCTTGTTTTAGATAAGCGAAATAGACATTTCAGTTCCTATGTAAAGAATCTTTATCTTAAGGCTCAGTCGAATAATGAAATTACTATTTATAACGTTCTAAAAAAGAATACTTCAAATATTTCGAATGAAAAAACTGACACTCTTGAATCAAACTAAATACATGCGTTCTCTATCTTCCCTTCTATTAGCAGCACTATTTATTTTCATAGTCCCAGAATTACTTAAAGCTCAATCTGATGGTGAAGTGCTTGACCAGGTTGTTGCCGTTGTAAATGATCATACCATTCTGAAGTCGGATGTGGATCAACAAACCCGCGATTATATGATGCAGCTGCAGCAGCAACAAGGACAACAAATACCATTTTCGGAAGGTATTTGGTATTCCGTACTTCAAAATATTATTGATCGGTATGTAGTTCTGGATCAGGCCAAAAAGGATTCTGTTAATGTAACTGAAGAACAAGTTGACCAGCGAATTAATGATCGAATTAACCAGTTTGTAGAACAGCTTGGCAGCGAGCAAGCCCTTGAAGAGCAGCTTGGTAAGAGTATTGTACAATTGCGTACAGAGCTTCGTAAAGATTATCGCCAGCAAATGGTGGTGAACTTGTACCAACAACAAAAACGCACTGCTGTTACTATTACTCGTCCAGAAGTTGAAGAATACTTCAAGAATATTCCTAAAGATTCTCTACCAACCGTTCCAGAGCGAGTTGCAGTATCACAAATTGTTAGGGTTCCAGCCCCACTTAGTGATGCCCGTGAAGCTGCATTGGATCTTGCTAAGGCACTTCGGGATTCTATTATTAATCATAGTAAATCACTCGAAGATCTTGCAGAACGTCATAGTGATGGTCCTTCTGCAGCCCGCGGAGGTGCACTTGGCATGATACCTGTTAATGATTTGGTTGGAGAATATTCAGCAGCAGCAGCAGCCTTAGAACCCGGAGAAATATCTGAAATTGTAGAAACTTCTTTTGGGTTTCATATTATTCGACTAAATAAGCGTGTAGGTGATCAAATTGATACTAATCATATTCTCATTGAGTTAGATAAAAATAAATTTGACACTGAGCAGGCTATAAACAGGCTTAAGGAACTTAAAGACAGTGTACTGACTAATAAAGATGTTACTTTTGCAACAGTAGCACGCGAGTTTTCTGAAGACCCTAACACTGCCCCCAACGGAGGCCGTATTCTAAATCCTCAAACGGGTGAACGCCTGATGCCCCTTGATGAACTCGATCCAGCTCTTTATCGAATTGTTTTACTTCTTGAAAACGAAGGAGATATTTCTGAACCCAAACAGTTTAATATCGGCTCTGGGAATCAATCAAAAGAAGCTTACCGGATTGTACGTCTTGACCAACATGTACCTGAGCATACAGCAAATCTTAAGCAAGACTATGAACGTATTAAGCGTGTAGCACTCCAGGAGAAGCAATACAGAAAGATACAGAACTGGATTTCCGGACTGAAAGAAAAGTTTTATATAGAATACAAAATTCCAATCCCTGAGCAATACAAAAATATTTAAGTAATTACTCATGAGCACCATTCCCCAAGAGCCAGTTGAAGCCGTTGACTTTTTCCAAAAAGCCTTTTCTGACATCAAAAATCAGATTGGAAAAGTTGTAGTTGGCCAAAAAGACATCATTGACCAACTGCTTATTTGCCTTTTTTCGCGGGGTCATTGTGTGCTTGTCGGAGTTCCCGGACTTGCAAAAACATTACTTATACGAACGGTGGCTCAAACTTTGAATTTGAGCTTTAGTCGAATTCAGTTTACTCCCGATCTAATGCCGGGTGATATTACAGGTACTGAAGTTATTCAAGATGACCGTGAAACAGGCAGCAAATCCTTTAAATTTGTGAAGGGACCTGTTTTTGCCAATATCATTTTGGCTGATGAAATCAATCGTACTCCTCCAAAAACTCAGGCAGCCCTGCTTGAAGGAATGCAGGAATTCCATGTAACAGCCGCAGGGCATACTTATGAACTTGATCTGCCCTTTTTTGTATTGGCAACGCAAAATCCAATTGAGCAGGAAGGAACCTATCCCCTTCCTGAGGCACAGCTTGACCGCTTTATGTTTAACTTATTGCTGGACTATCCCTCTTTGGAAGAAGAGATGGATATTGTAAGCCAAACCACTTCTGCAGGGGAAGAAAAAGTTGATGCTGTTTTGGACGCCTCACAAATTATCAATCTCCAGAATTTGGTACGAGAAGTACCTGTTCCAGAAGGTGTCTTAAATTATGCTGTGGAGCTGGTTAGTAAAACGCGTCCCAATACGAAACATGCTCCTGAATTTGTGAATAAATACATGAGTTGGGGTGCCGGTCCTCGTGCATCTCAATACCTTATATTGGGCGGCAAAGCCAGAGCATTAACCAGAGGTCGATATAATGTGACTGAAGAAGACATCAAAGCTTTGGCAAAGCCTGTATTGCGTCATCGTATTGTAAATAATTATGCAGCTGAAGCTGAAGGATTGAACTCAGATAAGCTCATAGAAATGCTCATTGAGCACCATTAATTTTGCATTGTGGATTTTGTATTTCAAGGTTTCCAATCTGCCCTGCCGATTTGGGTTTATATACTCCTCTTTATGGGATGCTTGGGCATTTCATGGTGGTCTTATAAAAATCTTAATGCCATATCTACCCTCTTCAAAGTTCTTCTCATTTCCCTAAGATCTGTTGTTTTCTTTGTACTGCTTATTGTTTTATTAAATCCATTCTACAGGGCCGAATCAAGTTACCTTGAAAATCCAGAGATTCTTGTTTTTCTGGATAATTCTGAAAGCATTAGTCTGGAAACGGGAAATTATAATGGCTTGGAGTCCTATCGCCATGTACTTGATCAGCTCAACTTTGCCGATTCTTCTGATGTAAATTATACCCTTTATAAATTCGGTGGGGATTTAAAGAAAACCGAGATTGATTCCCTGACTTATAACGAGGATCAGACCAATCTGCATAATCCAATTCAGGTTATTAAAGATCAGGAAAGGAATATTTCAGGGTCAATAGTTATCTCTGACGGTATTTTTAATCAAGATCGGAATCCGGTTTTTGAGTCTGAATCTATCAATAAACCTATCATCACAATTGGCCTGGGAGATACAACCAAGCAGAAAGACCTAATTGTACAAAATGTTGTATCAAATGCTACCGGATATGTTGATACCCAGCATCCAGTAGAGACAACCATAATGAACAACGGATTTGTCAATCAAAGCTTCCGCGTAGAAATAGTAAAAAATGGAGAGGTTTTAAGGAGTAAAGTGATCAATACTACCGAAGAAAACTCCTCTCATACTGTAAGTTTTGACATTCCCTTGATGGAAGAAGGACTCAGGCAATTTATAGTAAGAGTGCCAGAACTTGATCAGGAATGGACCGGAGTCAATAATCAACAGCCTTTTACAGTAGATATTATTGATCAAAAACAGCAGATATTATCATTGGCATTTGAAGTTCACCCTGATGTTAAAGCCATTCGATCATTACTGTTTACCGATACCAATACCAACCTAAAGAAACGTACCTGGCTGGGAGGTGATCGTTTTCTGGAGGGTGATTTTGCTTTCAGTGCTGACAGTTTAGACTTAATAATTATACAAGGATTTCCCGGTTTAGGACTTCAGTCTGAAATCATCAATCAGCTTTCAGCTATTCTTAAAAATGTTCCGGCGATTTTTATTGCTACACCACAAGCTGATTTCAGAAATTTTGATACTGCTTTAGATTTTTCTCTTCCTGTTTTATTTCAGCGCAGTTTAGATGTGAATGAGGTTGGATTGGTTGAAAATGTAAGCTCTACTGAGCATCCTATAGCAGAAGTCCCTGAAGTAAATTATACAAGTCTGTCTTCAATTTATGCACCAGTAGATGGCCTACAGCTTTTCGAAGGAGCTACAATGCTTTTTGGAAGTACTTATATGGGCACAAGTACGGATCAACCTCTCATAAGTGTTCAAGAATTAGGGAATATTCGTACTACTTATATTTCTGGTTTTGGATGGTACCGAATATTTCAAAGCAGCAACCAGCAGCACCGTGCATTTATAAAAAAGCTTTTTGAGAATATTATAAGTTGGACTGCCACAAAACCTGACAATAGAAGACTCAGAATTGAGCCCAATAAAAAAATATTTACAGGTGTTGAAGCAGTCGTCCTTAATGCTTTTCTAAAGAACGAAAGTGGTCAAATGGAAAGTAATGGTAGTATAGATATTACCCTTTCCGGAGAAAGCATTGAAGAAAGATTCTATTCTATGGAAAATATTGGCAACGGAGAATATAAGCTTGAGTTGGGATCCTTGCCAGAGGGTATCTATACGTTTTCAGGAACTGCTCAAAAGGGTAATCGAACCATTGATACTCGAGAAGGAGAATTTTCTGTAAGTAAGTCTAATGCAGAGTTTATAAGTACCATTCGAAATGATCAGCTTCTTAATCAACTTTCAGCAAATACAGGTGGCAATTATTTTTTATTTGATAATTTGGAAGGATTTAAAGACAGCCTAAATAAAAAAGGAATGCTGAATAAGAAAGAAAAAGTCTCAGAGACTCTATTCTTTCCATATCAACATTCCTTCTGGTTTATTATCGTCATCGTCCTTTTAGGGACAGAATGGATAATAAGAAAGTACCTTGCGCTACCCTAGTTTTCTTCTTCGGTCATAACTTTGCTAAACATCATCTCAGAAGAAGATCCACTGTTTAACACCATTACATTTCCGTTGCGTACTTCATAAGAGTCAACAGATTCGACGGCGCTCGCATAATTGCTATCCATTGAGCTTGATTCGCAATTAATTTTAGTTGAAGCGAATGAGCTCAGGGAAACCATACCTTCTTCCTGTGCATCGTACTGACCTGCAACCACATAATTGCAGCCGGCAAGTCCTGCAACGGTACCATCAGTATTGAAGCTGAGTGTGTAAGCATTGTCTGCACTTACTTCATCTCCGCCCATAGAAGTTAATGTCCAGTCACCTTGTATAGCACCCGGACTTTTGGATAATTCTTTGGGTCCTGAACAGGCTGCTAATGCAGTTATTGTGATTACCATTAAAAATAAATGGGTTACTTTACGCATAATAGTTGGATGTATTTATTTGATTGTTAGTGATTATTTGAAATTACCTGGTTGCTGATTGCAAAATTTTGATACTTCCAGTATTAGAATCCATTTCTGCATTAATACCAATAGGAACTGTAAACATGTGATCTAAATGACCAATCATTGAGCCATAAAATGCCGGTATCTCTAATTCTTTAATGTGTTGATCTAAAATTTGTTCCAATGTAAATCCATATTCATACCCTTTCGTACAATCTGTACATCTACCAAATATAAATCCATTTATGCTGTTGAGAATTCCATTTAGTTTAAGCTGAGTCAGCATACGATCAATACGATAGACACTTTCGCCTACATCTTCAACAAATAATATGGCATTTCTCCATTCAGGAATATAACTTGATCCTAGCATAGATGTTAGTACAGATAAATTTCCTCCAATTAGCTTGCCGCTGCATTTTCCTGAAGTTATAGTACGAAATCTGCTTGGTGCAAATCCCGATGATTTAGGAGGATTAACTAATTCGGTAGGATTTTTTTGCATCAATACACTCTCAAATGAAGCAACAGTAAAATCACTCCACTCAGACTTACCCACCGGGCCATGAAAAGTAACCATCCCGGTTTTTGTGTGGATTGCAAGGAGTAGTGCTGTAATATCACTAAATCCTATCAAAGCTTTGGGGTTGTTTTCTATTAAGGAATAATCCAGAAGATCTAATATTCTATTGGTTCCCCAGCCACCCCTAAAAGGAATTATAGCATTTACTTCCGGATCTGAAAATAAAGCATTGATGTCTTCTGCCCTCTCTTTATCCGTTCCGGCAAAGTATCCAAATCTGTTGCGGGCATTTTTTCCTTGCTTAACCTTGAACCCCAATTTTTCTATCGTGCTAATAATTTCGTCGTAAGCATTTTGGTCATTAATTAGGAAGCCTGGGCTGGGCATACCAATGACATCGCCTTTAGAAAGCGTTTTGGGTTTAATAAGCTGTTTGCTGGTATCGTTATCGCAAGCAATGGAGGAAATAGGCAACCCGGCTAAGCTTCCAAGCCCCAATACTTTAAAAAAATCCTTTCTGCTCCATCCCATTTTTATTGATTATGAGGTGTAAAGGTTATGCTTTTTGATATATTTTAAAACAGAATCAGGAATCAAGCCCTGAACATCAACACCATTGGCTATTTTTTTTCTAACTTCCGTTGATGAGACAGCAATTTCATCATGGTTAACAAAAAAAGCTTTTTTTAAAAGAGTTTTATCCGTTGGTTTAAAGTCAGGCCGTGAAGCAACTAATAAAGATACTTTTTCCAAGATCTCTTTCCATTTATGCCAGGAACTGAAGTTTGCCAGAGAGTCTTCACCCAAACATAAATAAAAACTTTTTTTAGGATACTTTTTTTTGAGCTCAGAGATTGTTTGGATGGTGTAAGAAGGGGTAGGCAAATTTCGTTCAAAGTCGGATACAATAACGTTATCCCAGCTGCAAAATACAATTTTGAGCATTTCTAACCGGTGGACGTAACCAGCCAACTTTTCTCCATCCTTATGTGGGGATTTAGGTGTTAATAAAATCCAAAGCTCATCGATAACATCACTCTCCAGAAAAGAACTGGCAATAGAAATGTGGCCATTATGAACCGGATTAAAACTCCCCCCCATCAACCCTATACAGTTAGCAGAGCCCATATTGGCTAATTTGTGCCCGATTCAGAGTTGTTATCTTCGATAACCGGGCCAAGGTTTGCAAGAGCTACACGTGCTTTATCAACATGAGATTCAGCTTCAGCTCTATTAGGTCCATTGGGAAATAATTGGATATACTTTTCGTAGGTTTCAACAGCTTTACCATAGCGTTCATCTTGTTTGTCTCTGACACTTTTTTCAGCATAAATATTATATGCTTCAATCTCATTTACCAGCGCCCGTTCGGCCCACTTAGACTCGGGATAATCGCTTATAATTAAGTCATAATAAATGATAGCAGCTTCATACCGATCTGTTCTCATATAAAGCTGAGCAGCACCAAAAAGCTTATGGGCTAGCTTTGAGCGAAGCTCTGTAATATATTCAGCTGCTTCCTGCACCTTTTCAGAGTTAGGATAACGTGAATTGTAAAGCCTGAATTTTTCAATAGCTCTTTTGGTATATTGCTGGTCTATTTTATACCGTGGACTAATTTTGTAATAGCTTAATGCTTCTTTAAAATCTGCATCTTCCCTACGTTCCGATCGTGGATATAAGGAAGAATATCGCTGATACTCTGAAGCTGCCAGTAGATAACGTCCTCTTTTAAAATGTGATTGAGCCAAATAATATTGACTGTCTTGAGCGTATTGTGTGCCACGTGCTAAACTAAAAACCCTTTCAAAGGCATCAGCAGCATCGCCATACTTTTCCTTGTCATACAATCCTTTAGCTTTATTATAAGCAACTTCAATGGTATCACCCGGCTGAATTAATTCTTTGTTTTTGCAGGAGGTAAAAACTAATGCCAATATTAAAAATGAAGAAAGAATTTTTACCAGTTTCTTTGTATCTAAGTTCATGAAATTAAATTTCAGTATTCTCTATTATTGAGATTATTGATCAGTTCAGTTAATTCATTTTTGTATTCAGACTCTTCAAAACCTGAGACCAAATGTAAGGCATTTTTGTATCGTTTTTCAATTGTGTCAGAAGTTTGTTTAAAAATGCCCAACGACTTATAAATATCCGTTATGTTTTCTACATCTTCTTGAGAAACATTATCCCGAGAAAGTACAGATAGAATTAAATCTTGTTGGACCTTACTGCCCTTTTCTAACGCAAGAATAGAAAGATATGTTTTCTTGCCTTCCATAATATCTCCTCCTTTCTTTTTGCCAAATTTTTCAGGATCAGCTATGGCATCCAAAAGGTCATCCTGAATCTGAAAAGCAATACCTATCTCAGCTCCAATTTGTTTAAGCCGATTAAGACAATTGCCATCTACATCAGCAACAGCTCCACCTAATTTTATAGCTCCACTGATAAGAGCAGCAGTTTTGCCCTTAATCATGGTGAGATATTCATCAATAGTAACATTTTGTTGTTTCTCAAAGGCAAGATCATAAGCCTGGCCTTCACAAACGGTTCTAGCAGATTCCAAAAATATATTAATTATCTCTGCATACTGTTTTTTTGAATATTGGTTGCTTTCACCATAATATTGAAGCTGCTCAAAAGCCCAGGCATACATCGCGTCGCCGCTCAAGATGGCTGTTGCTGAATCCCACTTTCTAAACACACTCGGCTCACCTCTTCTGGTTTCAGCAGCGTCCATGATATCATCATGCAAAAGAGTAAAATTGTGGAGCAACTCAATTGCAATAGCTGCAGGTAACGCTTCTTCAGGTTCACCTCCACATAGGCCACAACCCGTAAGCGTTAAATATGGTCGAATGCGTTTGCCTCCCAGATTAAGAGTATATCTTACAGGTTCATAGAGTGAAGACGGAGTTTGGGGCAGCTCCAGTGAGTTTAGCTCCCTATCTATCAGTCCAGTAAGTTTTTGTTGGGTTTCAGATTGATTCAAAGTACTGCTTGTCAGATTTTTGAAAGGCCAAATATAAACAATTTAGCCCAGGGTATTAGGTGTTAATCAGGCTAAATGTAAATGCGAGCTATTCAGTTCCACCAGATTTTTGCATCCCAGTAAAGTTAGGATAATTTTTAAATCTTTCTTCCAGCTCTGAAACATTTTCTCCAATTCTTCTTGTCCGCCTTTAACAATTGCTTGTATAACAGGCTGCGCTGAAGCGCTGAAATTTGCTCCCATACAAAGAGATTTAGCTATATCATGGCTTGACCTGATACCTCCGGATGCAATTACTCCATACTCAAAGTCCTTTCTAAGCTGAAGGATTCCTTGTAAGCTTCTGACTGTTGAGATGCCCCAATCATTAAAATGTTCTTTTGGATCTTGATTTATGGCTCTTTCATTTTCAACCTTTGCCCAGCTTGTTCCACCCGCTCCTGCCGTATCTATAACTGACACTCCCAGATTTAGCAACCGATATGCAACCTCTTTAGAAATACCCGCACCCGTTTCTTTTACAATTACAGGGATCGGGCTGTCTTTAACCAATTGTTCTATACCATTCTGAATGCCTTTAAAATTACGATCTCCTTCTGGTTGCATCAGCTCCTGTAAGGGATTAAGGTGTACAATTATGGCATCAGCCTTGATGCTATCGATAAGCAGATTTAGGTTTTGTTTAGAGATTCCTCCGATTAGTTGGGCGCCACCAATATTTGAGGCTACAAAAGCGGTTGGGGCTTTTTCCCTTACGATTGAAAATGATTCAATCGTATCTGGATTTTCCAGCATAATACGCTGACTGCCAACTCCAAATGGAAGATTATGCTTTTCACAAAATTCCGCAATAATGGAATTAACAGCACCGGCATCTGTGTAGCCGCCAGTCATTGAAGAGATAAAAAGTGGAAATGAAAAAGTTCGGCCCAATAATTCGGCTTTAGTAGAAACCTGATCAAAATTAACCTCAGGTAAAGCATTATGTATAAATCTATATTGCTCAAAACCAGTGGGGGTTTGATATTGCATATCTCCCCCTGCGGTTAAATCTACGTGGTCTTTTTTCCGATCTTTAATACTCATTTGAAACCTATATCATGTATGAACCACCATTAATATGAAAGGTAGAACCCGTCATATGCGGTACTTTGCCAAGTGCCAAAAATGCCACGAGTTCTCCCACTTCTTCCGGAGAAGTAATCTCATCAAAAGCCATACCTTCTGTAAGATATTCTTCTCCATAAACCTTAATGGAGTCCATAGCCATATCTGTTTTTATAAATCCCGGAGCAATGGAATAAGCAGAAATATTATGCTTCCCAAAGTCTCTGGCTACACTTTTAGTAAAAGCCACCATTCCCCCTTTGGATGCCGCATAAGATGCATATTCCTGCGTATCTCCTCGGTATGCAGCCCTTGAAGCGATATTGACAAGTATTCCCCCGCCCTCTTCTTCCCATCGGTTTAGCGCCCATTTTGAAAGCAATGCAGGAGCTCTAAGGTTTACTTGCATAGTCCTATCCCAGTTTTTTAGCCAAGCTTCTTGATCGATATCAAAGCCAGATTCTTCAAAAATTCCTGCATTGTTAATTAATACTGACGGTGGGTTATCTCTTTCAAATACAGGCTTGAGTGTTTTTTCAATATCGGCTTGATCAGACAGGTCAACTTTTAGTCCTTCAAAAGAATTGTTAGCTAAAAAATCACTGGGAAATGAAGAACTTCTTGCTGTACCAATTACAGAAAGATTGTTTTCTAATAGTTTCTCTGTAATGGACTTACCTATTCCCCGCGATGCACCGGTAATTAAGACGATAGATTGTGATTCAGACATAGCTAAATATTAGTTGGATTTCTAAGGAAAGTAATACAGGCTGTTGCTTCATTCAACCTTAAAGATCAGCTTCGGTAAACCGGTACATTTGAACAGGCTTCGCCATACATCAGCTTTTTAACATGCGGTACAAGTTTTTTTGTAGCATAAAGATAAACACTTTCAGGAACAGGTTTTTCTTTGCTGCTGCATCCCTTTAGTATCACAAACTTATCTTTGTAATCTTCCCAGTTGATACTTTCCATATTCCGGCGGTATAATTCAAATAAAAACTGTTCTTTTGTACCCTTGAAAGTATCCTTGGCAATTCCTGTAGCATGTTGCGCTACAAGCATATATGCCCATTTTGATATGATAGCATCTGAAGAACAAAAAACAGCCAGATACTTGTCCCGGAATTGACTCCAGTTGTATTCTTCCAGCTGATTTCGGAATTCTTCTTCTTTTAAAATGAGCTCTTGAAAAAGAAATTCTTTGAGATCCAATTCAGCAATAGGAGTATCATCAAAGTATTGCTGAAGATCTAGCGTGACGAGCTTTTTTGATTGTTTAACTTTGTTGACAATTTCTGTTTGATCCTGGGTAGCCATAATAACTTATACTGAAAATGATTCACCACATGAACATGTGCGTGAGGCATTAGGGTTGTGGAAGTGAAATCCCTCGCCATCTAATCCTTCGGTATAATCAAGCTGAGTTCCTGAGAGATACAAAAAACTGCGCATATCACAAATCAGTTGTATCCCATTATCTTCAAATAGCTGGTCTTTCTGTGACTCATCAGGTTCCTTCTGGTCAAAATCAAGCTCGTAGGTCAAACCTGAACAACCACCGCTTACAACTCCTACCCGTAGCTTAGCATCATCGGTAAGGTTTTGCTCATGCCGAATTTCGTTGATGCGTTTTGCTGCTCTGTCGCTAATGGTTATTGACATGAATGTTATCCTTATTTCTTAAACAGAAATGACCTGAATTTCCGGATCAACACGCTTAACCATGCTTTCAATGGCATAAAGCGTTCCAGATGTAGCCGTTGGGCAGGTACCGCATGCTCCCTGGTAGTGAACTTTCAGTCGATTACCCTCTAAACCAAGAATTTTTAATCCACCACCGTCTGCCAGCAAATAAGGGCGTACTTGTTCATCCAACATCTTGTTGATTTCAACAAGACGGGGATCATCTGATTCTTGAACTTCTTTAGTGGCATGAACCTCATCATCTTCCATTGCGTCGTTCTGTTGCTTGGCTTCCCGAATGGGCGGTGCCAGCTTTCGGAGTAATTCAGACCACACTGCATCTCCATCCTGGGTTACGGTCACATACTTGTCAACGTAATAGACATTGATAACGTTATCGATAGAAAACAATGCCGATGCAAGCTCATCACCTTCTGCATCGGACGCATTCTCAAATGATTTGGTAACTCCATTGGTAAGCGATTCACCAAGTACAAATCGCATGGCATCAGGATTAGGGGTACGCTCTATTTCTTTTATTTTTGGCATTGATACTGGAAATTAATTTCTGTTCGCTCGTTTCTCTGTTTAGAACGAATATAAATAAATTATAGTTTCCGATAAAGCTCTGATTGGCTGTAATAAAACTATTAAAAGAACTCTTTAGCCTTTTTTACTCCTTCTACAAGACGGTCTATATCTTCTTCATTATTGTAGAAAGAGATAGAAGCACGGGCTGTAGCAGGGATGTTAAATCTACGCATAGTTGGCTGGGCGCAATGATGTCCTGTTCGTATGGCTATTCCCTGTTGATCAAGAATAGTACCTATATCTGATGCATGAATGTCATCTACAACAAAGGAAATAACGGATGCCTTGTTCTTAGCTGTCCCAATTATTTTTAATCCATTTATCTTCAACAACTGATCAGTAGCATACGCTAAAAGTTCGTGTTCGCGATCAGCGATATTCTGCATTCCAATTTTATTCAAATAATCAATTGCAGCCCCAAATCCAATACCTGCTGCTATGGCTGGTGTACCAGCCTCAAACTTGTGCGGTAGTTTGTTAAAGGTTGTTTCTTCAAAACTCACCTTATCAATCATATCGCCGCCACCTTGGTAAGGAGGCATTTCGTTCAGGTATTTTTCTTTTCCATAGAGAATCCCGAATCCGGTAGGACCGCACATTTTATGAGCGGAAAAAGCATAGAAATCAGCATCAAGGTCTTGTACATCAACTTCGCTGTGCGGTACTGCTTGAGCTCCATCTATTAATACCGGTACGTCCAGCTTGTGTGCTTCGGC
Source organism: Balneolaceae bacterium (assembly GCA_034521755.1). GTDB lineage: Bacteria > Bacteroidota > Rhodothermia > Balneolales > Balneolaceae > JAXHMB01. The sequence goes on along the minus strand of JAXHMB010000001.1, from coordinate 368,088 downwards.
CACCATTTCCTTGACCGGATGAATTGTTCCCAAGGCATTCGATACATGTCCTATTGCCAGAATAGCCGTATTCTTGCTTAACAGTTCAATAAACTTATCCCAAATAAGCTCACCCGCATCATTAACTGGTATGACACTAAGTTTGGCTCCTACATCTTTAGCCACCATTTGCCATGGCACAATATTAGCATGATGCTCAATCTCAGAGATCAAAATCTCTTGCCCTTCTTTGATAAATTTCCGCCCAAAACTTTGAGCAACAAGGTTTATAGATTCTGTGGTACCACTGGTATAAATAACTTCGTGCGTATGCCGGGCATTGATTAATGTGCGAGTCTTTTCACGAGTTGACTCATAGAAGTCAGTTCCTTCCTGACTTAAGGTGTGAATACCTCTATGCACATTAGCGTGCTCTTCTCTGTGATATTTGTCTATACGGTCGGCGACATGATTAGGCATCTGACTGGAGGCAGCATTGTCGAGATAAACCAATGGATTGCCATTAACCGATCGGTTTAATACCGGGAAATCTTTACGAATGGCATCGAAATCAATAGTTGGTTTCGATATGCTGTCCAAGGTGTCGGGCATAATTAGGCAGTTAGCTCTGAATCCAGCTCGTAATCAGTAAATTTGTGAACTTCATCCACAAGAAGTTGCTGAACAGAGTCTATGGTAATATTCTCGATCGTTTCAAGGGCAAAAGCATAAGTAAGCAATTCGCGAGCTTGTTGTTCATTTAGCCCACGGCTTTTAAGATAGAATACCTCATCTTCTTCAAGTTGTCCTACCGTTGCACCGTGAGTACAAACAACGTCATCAGCAAAAATTTCAAGCTGAGGCTTGGTGTTTACCAGCCCCTTTCTGGAAAGCAGCAGGTTTCTATTTTCCTGAAAAGAATCAATCTTTTGAGCATCTTTGCGTACAAATATCTTTCCATTGAATACAGAGTGAGCATTTCCGTTGATCACGCACTTATGCAGTTGGTGGCTTTCGCAATGAGAAAACCGGTGATCCATCACTGAATGAGTATCAGATACCTGGTCTCCGTCAATCAATACCAGCCCATCAACCGTAAACTCCACCTCTTCTTCGAGCTGTGTAATACGCGGCTCATTTCTGGAAAGCTTTGCTCCCAGAGTTATTGTGTATGACTCATAATTTGCATGCTGCTTCACATGAGCCCCTACCCTTGCGATGTGAATAGCTTTCTTGCTATCACGTTGAATCTTGGTGTGCTTTACATAAGCTTCACGCTCCAGGTTTATCTCAACAACCGGCAGGTTGAAGTACTTATTTTCCCCAAGCCCAATATGATCTTCAACGAGGGTTATTTCAGAGCCTTCATCTGCAACTATTATACAACGAGAAGTCGTAAAGTAGGTCTCTGAAGCATCTGTTTGAGCATGTAACATTTGTAACAGGTGTATCTACCTTAACACCCTTTAGGGACATAAATGAAGGCTCCATCCTGCACAAAAGCGCTATTAAATGAAGTGAATACATCGTCTTCAAAATCTCCATACTGATTCAGGTGTTTTTCAACCAGCTCTTCATTTTCAGTGGCCAGCTCAGCAAGGTTGCCAATGATTACTTCATCAGGTAATGCATCAGTAGAAGATTGCTTTGCTGAAAAAACTCCATTAATAAATACCAGCCGTGCTCCTTCACTCTCCGGGATGAAATACTCACTTACATCAGGAGAATCGATATCCAGATTCCGGGCCAAAGTATAACTGTCACGATATAAATCTCGCAGGCTTATAAACTTCCAGTCTTCTTCTTTTTTACTGGGAAAGTCTTTAGACTGGACTTCTTCTGCACCCTGGAGGCGTAGTTTATCCAATAACTGCGATTTGCCGTTCAATGATCCCTGAAATTTCAGAAGATCAGGTAAAAAATTATTTGTTTCTTTTTTGATATTCGCCATTTCCTTAATTCTGTTCTCCATTAACTGATACAGATGCTAGATCGGTAAGCCAATCATAACCTTTATCCTCAAGCTTGACGGCCAGTTGTTTATCACCGGACTTAACAATCTTTCCGTCCAGCATCACGTGTACAAACTCTGGCTGGATATAGTCAAGGATACGCTGATAATGCGTTACCATGCATATTGCCTTATCTTGGCCAGCGAGATAATTGATACCTTTTGCAACAGTTTTGAGGGCATCAATATCCAGGCCGGAATCTGTTTCATCCAGAATTGAGAACTTTGGATTTAAAACAGCCATCTGGAAAATTTCATTACGTTTCTTTTCCCCACCGGAAAATCCTGCATTTACGCTCCTGTCAAGAAATTCCTTCTTCATTTCTACAATCTTTAAGCGGTCTTCCACATAGTCTTCAAACTCGAGAGGATCAAGCTCGTCTCTGCCCTGCTCTTTAGCTATGGTGTTATATGCCTGTCGAAGAAGCGTTTTATTGGTAACTCCAGGCACTTCTACAGGATACTGGAATGCAAGAAAGATGCCTTTATGAGCTCTCTCATCAGGGTCTAACTCAAGGATACTTTCTCCTTCAAACAAAATATCACCTTGCGTTACTTCATAAGATTCATGTCCGGCAATGACTTTGGCAAGCGTTGATTTACCGCTTCCATTAGGTCCCATGATGGCATGAATTTCGCCTTTATTAATTTTGAGATTGACGCCTTTGAGGATTTCAGTACCATCCTCTTCAACAACAACATGTAGATCTTTTATTTCTAACACTTATCTATTCCTTTTTCTAGTTTATGTTTTAAATTCGATTTGAATCTATCCTACGCTACCTTCCAGCTTGATTCCAAGCAATTTATCTGCTTCTACCGCAAACTCCATTGGCAACTCTTTCAATACCTCTTTGGCAAATCCATTAACAACCATGGAAATAGCATCATCTTCATCCATTCCACGCTGCTGTAAGTAAAAGATTTGATCTTCTCCAATGCGGCTGGTGCTAGCTTCATGTTCAACTTTAGCCGTAGGATTTGCCGATTCGATATAAGGGAAAGTGTGTGCCCCACAAGTCTGTCCAATAAGCATTGAGTCACAAACAGAATAATTTTGGGCATTTTCGGCTCGCGGACTAATTTTTACTAATCCACGGTAACTGTTATTGGACTTACCGGCAGAGATACCTTTGGAGATGATAGTGCTCTTGGTATTCTTGCCCACATGAATCATCTTGGTACCGGTATCTGCTTGCTGCCTTCCATTGGTAACAGCAACAGAGAAGAATTCACCAATAGAATTGTCACCTTGCAGAATTACACTTGGATACTTCCAGGTAATTGCCGAGCCGGTTTCAACCTGGGTCCATGAAATTTTTGAATTATCTCCTCGGCAATGCCCTCGTTTGGTCACGAAATTGTAAATACCTCCATTCCCCTCCTCATCGCCGGAGTACCAGTTTTGAATGGTTGAGTACTTGATTTCAGAATTTTCTTTGGCAATCAGTTCTACAACAGCAGCATGCATCTGAGTTTTTGAAAACTGGGGTGCTGTACATCCCTCTAAATAGCTGACATGACTGTTGTCTTCACAAATAATCAGCGTGCGTTCAAATTGCCCACTTTGCATATTGTTAATACGAAAATAAGTAGAAAGCTCCATTGGGCAAACGGTATCTTTTGGCACATAACAAAATGAACCATCAGAAAATACTGCAGAATTTAATGCTGCATAAAAATTGTCGCCCTTTGGCACTACTGAGCCAATATATTCCTTAACTAACTCAGGGTATTCTTGAACCGCTTCAGATATAGAACAGAAAATTACACCCGCTTCAGCAAGTTTTTCCTTGAAAGTGGTAAAAATAGAAACACTGTCAAATACGGCATCAACTGCAACACCAGCCAGCATTTTTTGTTCTTCAAGTGGAATACCCAGCTTTTCATACGTTTCACGAATTTCCGGATCTACATCATCCAGACTTTCAGGCTTGTCTTTTCCACCTTTATTTTTTGGTGCAGAATAATATTGTATGTCCTGGAAGTCAGGTTTAGGGTATTCAATATTTGCCCAGTCCGGCTCTTCCATTTGCTTCCATTTTTCCAGAGCTTCCAGACGAAACTCAAGCATCCACTCGGGTTCATTTTTGCGACGTGAAATTTCACGCACAATATCTTCGTTGATTCCCTTGGGAAACTCTTCGTATTCTACATCAGTGGTGAAGCCATACTTATATTCACCACCAACCATCGATTCAAGCGCTTCTGTTTCACTCATAAATTATATGGTATTAAATAATTGCTGATTACCATTTGGGTTAACATACGATACAATATATCCGTTCAATAAGGTTAGAAGAGTTGGCAGATTCAAACCCTAATATTCAAATCCGGATAGATCTCAAATATAAGGAAAGTTACTTGCAAGATAAACTTTTATATGGAGTATAATTGCTGTCTCCATAGGCTTTTATAAACCATAACAAGATCTCACTTAAGGCAAATAAACACCAATCGAATAGGCTGATTTAAATGATTGAAAAGATCTATAAAAATAGCTGATATGAAATCTTTTTGGTGCTTCACCAAGCCGTATCCTTTCCGGATTCTTATTAGAAAAACTAATCCAGCTGATTCATTGTTTGGATGATCTGATGGGCATGTCTTTTTCCGTGATAAATATTGAAGTAAATCCACTCGACTTTACTTAATCGTCCAAAAAGTGGGTGATCAAAGCCTGCCACCAGCTCTGTTAGGTCTTGAATGTCAATGAGGCTTACTAAACGTTGACGAATATCCTGCATTTTATTCAATGCCTTGGTCTTGTCCTTGGGTTTTTCATCGGGGATAATAGGTTTAAAAGCAGTCATCTTGGTTTTAAAATTCAAAAAATCATCCTGAATTTTTTCCACTTTTTCTTCAGAATTTCTTTCGCACTGCTCCAAGGGTCCGGAAAATGATCTTAAAGTGCCTGTCTCTACTTTAATAAGATGCTCAACAACTTGGCCCGGCGACCAACTATTTTTGGATGGACTGGCATTAAAAGACTCTTCAGGGACAGACTCGATTATTTCTAAAAGTTCTTCAGTAGCATTTTTTAGTTCCTCGGTAATTTGTTGCTTGTCCATAACTGAGTTTATGAATTCAGGTTTAGGGATACCTATCCTTCCATTAAAATAGCTACACAGCTAGCGTTTACGATATCTTCCCAGTGGCATCCTCTGGAAAGGTCCATCATGGGTTTTGCAAGCCCTTGTAGAATAGGTCCGGTTGCCGTCGCTCCACCTAATCTTTCTGTGATCTTGTAGGCTATATTTCCAGCATCAAGGTTTGGAAAAATAAATACAGTTGCATTCCCTGCTACTTTTGATTGTGGTGCCTTTCTCTTTGCTACATCCGGTACAAATGCGGCATCAAACTGAAATTCACCATCAATAACAAGCTGTGGTGCCTTTTGCTGTGCAATTTCCAGTGCTTTGGTTATTAATTCTGTTCTCTCATGGGTAGCACTGCCTTTGGTTGAAAAAGAAAGCATGGCAGTGATTGGGTCCTGTTCAGTCAAAAGTTTATGAGTTCTGCCAGACTCAATGGCAATGTCTGCAAGCTGGTTTGCATCAGGATAAGGAACAACGCCACAATCACCATATGTAAGAGTTTGTCCACCGGGCAAGACCATTAAAAAAATGCTGGATACAATCGAAGTGTCTTTCTTTAGGCCAATAGAGTGAATAGCCGCGCGAATTACTTCACCGGTTGTTGCTACAGAACCGGCAACACAACCCTCGGCATAACCTTTTGCAACCATGCAAGCACCAAAGTATAGCGGATCATTTAAAGCTTCTTTTGCTTGTTCTTGATCCCACCCCTTATCTTTTCGCATTTTGCGCAGATGTAAAGAAAACTCATCAATGAGTCCCGGATCCAGAACATCAACAATATTAACTTTCTCAGATGCTCCTCTGATATTGTCATCTTTTTTGAGCAAGCTAATCTTACAAATGTCATTTTCTGTCAGGTAATTACCAGCCTTAATAACACGCTCATCAGTACTTTCAGGGAGTACAATATGTGCCTGTTTTGCTTTGGCTCGTTTGCGAATATTATCTATGATCTTCATAACTTAAACCAACAATAAAATTGCAGTTATTGCAATACCAAACCCTATCCACTGTAACTTGCTTACCTTGTCCTTCCAATACCATAATCCCAATAAGGTGCCGCCAATTACTGTAGCAATGTTAACGGTAGGATAAGCAATAGAACCATCAATGGAATGTAATGCCCAAATTAAAAATATTGACGAATATAAATTGGGAATTCCCAAAAAACTACCCAGCTGCATTTCATTTTTCGTAAATAGCGGCCCTTCTCTTGAGATACTTATTATAAGTCCGATTACAAACGCACTGCCAAAAACCATACTCATAAACAAAAGTTCGTTTATCTGAATACTAAATTCTTCTTTGTAGATTTTTAGAGAGGCATCGGCAAAGCCAGCTAAGATAAAAATGAACAACAAAAGCCAAGCCGCGTTAATCTTTCCTATTTTAACGGTTCGTTTTTTGGGAATCAGTAATACCATAGACCCAAATACAAAAACGACTCCCAATGATTCCTTCCACCCCAGATATTCACTATACAAATAGATAGAAACTAAAATCGGCACCAATAAGGATAATCGCATAAATGCAATGGTTATCCCTACTCCATTAGTGTGGACTGATTTGCTGTAGATAAGAAAATTGGTAATAAAAAAAGCACCTACAATCACTGCAAAAAGAAATAGCTGTAGAGAAGGCAGCTCTATTGATCCTCCTGATTGGTAATAGCCTATCCCAAAAGCAATGGTTGAAGCTGACAAATAGTTTGCCGTCAGCGTATTTAACGTTCGCAGCCTTCTTACTTCTGTAGCCTTAAGAAGATGAGCAATAATAATAGAACATACTGCGCTGCAAAGAATGAAAAAATAGCCCATTACTCATTGTTGACTAAATCTATTTGGATGTTCCCGTAAAATCTGGGGTCTTGTGCCCTGTCATGCAGCTTTCGGGATGTAAACGTAATGTTTCGCTCCAAGTATTGGAATATTTCGGCCATATTTGTTTTTCGTTCTTGCAGGGCTTTCGCAAAAAAGTAGGTGGCAATATGATGTTTTTTATCTTCTTGTCCCCGTCCCGTATACAATTCGGAATTTTGTGCAGGATTACTACCAAAAATTATGGCTGCATTTTGTAGTGAGTCTGTCAGAGGTTTGGTTGCTTGCTGGAGCGGATCATTCAGCACAAAGCTTTCTTCAGAGATTTCTAAATCCGAATTTAAAGCTTCAAAATCAATATCGGCTAAGACAACCATTTCTTTAGCTGCAATAGTTGCGAGCTGCCTGAATAAAGTGGTCAGGTTTATCTGTTTGTCAACAGCTAAAGAATCTGATTCTGAAGAGGGTAAAAAACCAAGCTGATATCCATTTTCACCTTGTTCAATAGTTCCATAACCGCTTAAATAAATAAATACACTGGAACTGTCATTAGTAGCAGTGCGAAGCTTCTGAATTTGGCTTTTAAGTTGTTCTGCAGAAGTAAAGTTGTAGCTTTTGAAAATGTTTTTGGGCTCAAAACCCAGTGCGTTGGATAAATAAGTATCAATTAGCTGGGCATCACGTAAGGCATAATTTCTTTGTGAAAGCCCTCCCCTGTAGTTTTCATTGGAAGCTAACAAGGCGTACGCATTTTGATTGATATTTGATAAAATGGGGATATTATTCTCAACATCAATATTGCCGAATGGTGCCCTGGGTACAGCTACTACCTGGTTATCAATATCAAAACCCGAAGAACGCCAAACAACTTGTGCATCATCACGAGCGATATAGTTTTCAGAAATTCCATACAATACTTTATACCACTCTTCCTGGGGTTCTACAATTTGAAGCTGACTTCCCCTTACCAGCTCCGCCAGGACATTTTCAGAATCCTGGGTTGGTTCATTCCGAAGTAATGTGATAGGACTGGATATTTGCGCAAAAGGTAAAAGTACTTGATTCACCGGCCACGAGGTTGCCAATACAGAGTCTTGAAAGGCAACTTTTACACTTATGTTGCCGGGATCAGAACCTTCTATATTTAATGGGCTCAATATGTTAGCCAAATTAATCTCAAGCAAACCTGAGCTGAAACTCCTGGTTTCTTCATTGATCAGTGTGCTGTCGCCGTATACCACTGTAACCTCTGCTTGGTAAGTACTATCTTCGGTTACCTGAAGGGTGTCTGTTTCCACAAAAGTACCCGTATTTCTCAGATAACGCTGTTCGCCCGTAAACCGAGGCTCACCGACAGGCTTCATATTTAAAAATCCGGACAATCCCATCAATCCGCCTAAGGCATTCAAAGTAAATTGCTGAGTTGACGACCCCGCTCCCGTTATGGAAGTTGAATTGGCTAAATAAAAAGCTGTAGCGGCACCAGTAATACCCAAAGCCAAATATCCGGGCCTAAGCTTATAATCCTGAACTGCTCTCTTCATAAGTGCTTTTTCGCTGTATCTGCGGGTATCCTTTGAAAGAAGCTGGTAAGTCAATACCGGATTTTGTGGAGTCACGCTCGTTGGCTGGTTCAAAAACACGCTTTTATCAATTACTTGATACTCATCACGGTCTACAGCAGACTCATCTACAACAATCCATCTCCCGCTTGTACAAGATGCTAAAAAAAGCACTGCAAAAATTACAAGAAAATTATATGTAAGCCGTGTATTCAAAAGTGATTAAAGATCAATTACAGCACCAATTCCAATAATACTGCGATATTTAAAATTATTACTTCCAGCAGGATTTGACAACCATGCCGGGATATCATACCTGATTTTTATTCCCCGATCTTTGCCCAGATAATCAGGAATGTTAATAGATAACATAAAGCCCAGTCCCGCATCTGATAGCAGCTTTCCACTCCCACTATTAACAATTCCCAGTGATGTTCCCGAATCAAAAAACAAATAGGACCTCAATTGCATTATCCCGCCAAGCACGGGAATTTTCTGAATAGCCCGATCCAGTGGGTTGGGATAGTCAGCTTCAAGGTTAACAGCTCCAATTGAATTAACCAAAGGAGCAGCACCCGTATTTAAAACATCAAAATTCTGACCCAGATAGCCCCTTAGGTTAGCTCCACCGGCAATTTGAAAGATTCCTTCTTCCATCCATGGAGTAGGAATTGTGCCTTTAGCTCTTGTAAGCCCGGAATTCATCCAGTTTATAGCAGGCTTAAAGCTGTGGCTGAACAGATATTGAGCCGGGGCATTATTGGTTGATGCTCCCCAAAAAGTACGTATCCGAAAATCAAAATATTCACCTAATGGGATATGCTGCTGCAAATCGAGCGTCCCGGTGACAAAAGAAGGATTTTCACCACCCACATTAATAGCGTTTTCAGTGATCAGGCTGTATCGTCCCAACCCATTTTCATTACGTAGATCAAAATTGAGGCCTACAAGAAAAAGATTACCGGGTGACCATAACTGAGGATACAACAAATATTCATTTTCAAATCGATCTTCAAACCGGGCATTAATGGTCAGTTCTTTATAATTACGCTCTTCAAATCCTGTTTGCCATCGCTTATTGAAGGCAACACCGTGATTATGAAAACCGGTGCGCATTGAACTGATGAGCTGAATGTTGCCTTCACTTCCAAAATCAGAAATAGATGGGATTGGTTCAGTAAAAGAAACATAGTAAGAAACCGGGTAGTCGGGGAACCAGGTTCCCAGCCAAACGCCAAAATCCAGGCGGTGCGGACCGTCATCAAAGGTGCCGGGCACCTGACCCTTCAGGCGCAGTCCTGCTCGAATTCCGTCTACATCATTATACCAAAGGTCCGGTGCAGGAAGCAGCTCGTAAGATTTAGTATCCTGTGACTGTGATTGACCGGGTATGCCAATCAGTGCCAATAGTAATAAAACGAAGCCGTAATATAGTTTAGAGGTATTCAAAATGGGATTTTCCAATCGTCTATAATTTCGTCTCTGCTTATAATTGATTCAGCCAGTTCTACCAGCCTGATTTGTTCAGGCCAGTGAACTAAAGGTACGATCTCTGCTGCTTCAATCCACTGAAAATCCTGATGTTCTTTGTTGAGAATTATTTGAGCATTTGGCTGAACAGCCGCTGCAAATGCAGGGATTAATTCTACCTGATCATTTCTCTTATTATAAAAGTGATTAACGGACGGAATCGTCCAATATGATTCAGGAACCAGTGATGTTTCTTCTTTAAGTTCTCTTAGTCCGGCCTGCCAGGCTTTCTCCCCCTCTTCTACCTTTCCGGCCACCATGCGCCACTGACCCGCATACTGCATATTTTCAGATCTTTTAAGCAACAAAAACTGAATCTTATCAGCTCTTAAACGATATGGGTAAACGTCAACGAGTCGAGCCATAAGTATTGTAGAAGAGTCTAGACGTTAATACTGGGCCTTCCTACACTAATGTAGGTGATGCCCGCCTTGCGAGCCCGCTCCAGATCATACAGGTTACGCCCGTCAAAGATCACCGGCTCCTTCATGACGCCCGCAAAGTTGTCGACGGTCGGCCGGCGAAACTCATTCCACTCGGTGCAGATCACTAAAGCGTCGATCCCGTCGAGGGCTGCCTTCTGGTTGTGCACAAAAGTGGTATTGTCCAATACCTGTTGGGAAGTTGCCTGCTTGAACGTGCCAATTGCTTCCGGGTCGTAGGCCAGCAGCCTGGCGCCTCGTTTCACCAGCTCTTCGGCAATATACAGAGCCGGAGCTTCGCGAATATCATCGGTCTCGGGCTTGAACGACAGCCCCCACATGCCAAAGGTCATCCCGGAGAAGTCCTCGGTGCCGTAGTAGTCTTCCATCTTCGCCACAATGGAGATCTTCTGGGCATTGTTGACCTTCATGACTGAGTCTACAATCTTAAAGTCGTACCCGTGCTGGCCGGCCGTATAGTGGATGGCCTGCACGTCTTTGGGGAAGCAGCTGCCCCCGTAGCCGATGCCGGCAAACAGGAAGCGCTTGCCAATGCGGGAGTCCGTGCCAATGCCGCGGCGCACGTTGTCCACGTTGGCCCCCAGACGCTCGCAGATATTGGCAATTTCGTTCATAAAGGTGATCTTGGTGGCCAGCATGGCGTTGGCGGCATACTTGGTCAGCTCAGAGCTGCGCTCGTCCATCACAATAATCGGGTTGCCCGAGCGGACAAACGGCTCGTAGAGGGTCCGCATGAGATCAGCCGCCCGCTCGGAGGAGGTGCCAATGACCACGCGTTCGGGTTTCATAAAGTCTTCCACAGCGGCGCCTTCGCGCAGGAACTCGGGGTTGGAGACCACATCAAAGAGGGCCTCGTCCGCATGCTCTGCAATAGCCTCTCGCACGCGGTCGGCGGTTCCCACCGGCACGGTGGATTTGTTGACAATCACCTTATAGTCGGTGATCATCTCTCCCAGCTGGCCGGCCACGGTCATCACCGCTGACAGGTCGGCCTGGCCGTCCCCGCCCGGAGGCGTAGGCAGACACAGGAAAATAAGGTCGGCCTCTTCTACCGCCTGTTCCATTTTGGTGGTGAAACGGAGGCGCTCCTCTCGCACCGAGCGATCAAAAATGGGTTTTAGCCCGGGCTCGTAAATGGGAATCTGCCCTTCTCTGAGTTCGGCTACTTTCTGCTCGTCAATATCTACGCATGTCACGTCATTGCCGGAATCTGCAAAACAGGTGCCGCTTACCAATCCCACATATCCCGTTCCAATTACTGCTATGTTCATCTGCTATCGTTCAATTTTTTTAACTTCTAATTTTAATTTACCGGCCGGCACTTCCACCTCAACAATCTCTCCTACTTCGCTGCCGAGAATGGCTTTTCCAATAGGTGATTCAATAGAGATTTTACCCTTTTTAAAATCTGCCTCATCCTTGGAGACAAGCTGGTATTTTACTTCCTTATCCACTTTGTGATTGTGGATGGTAACGGTAGAAAGCAAATACGCTTTATCAGTATTGATATCCTCCTCTTCAAGAATACGGGCATTAGCCAAAGCATTTTCTAATTCAGCAATGCGTTTTTCAAGCATACCCTGTGCTTCTTTAGCCGCATCATATTCGGCATTCTCACTCAGGTCACCCTTGGCACGGGCTTCGGCAATTTCTTCGGCAATTTCTTTACGGCCGCGTGTCTTCAAATCACGCAGCTCTGCATCCAGCTTTTCGTATCCTTCTTTTGAAAGATAATTTTTTTCCACAATAATATCGGTTTTGTTAATGCTTGTTCGTTCAGGCAGCTATCAAAAAAAGATGTCAGCCGGTGAGCTGACATTCCTTTTTCTAAAGCACTTAAAATACTATGATAATGACTCTTATACCAAATATAATTTTATACATATTTGGTATCAAATTGACTACACACCCCGATTCGATCCCCAACTGCGTGATCGAATTACCCCTCTTGATAGAGGGGACTTTTTATGATCCTCTTTTAGTTAGGAGTTCTTTAACCCGTTGAGTAATCTTTTGTACATTAAGGGTTAAAATAATTTTGTAGCCTCTTTCTATCCACCGGATGGCAACTACAGCCACCCGATGGGTACTTAAGCCATCTGGATACTGGGTGTGCAGTCGGGTGAATAAAAACTTTATGATGAAAAAGCTCTCTACCAAAGAAATCCTTGAAGAGAACCTGGCGCGCTCAGCCCCGGAAAAAATGACCCGGCTGAAAATTGTGTTGCATGATGTCCGCAGTATGCACAACGTGGGAGCCGCCTTTCGCAGCGCCGATGCTTTTGGCATTGATGAAATCATCCTTTCCGGCTTTTCCCCTACTCCGCCACGGCCGGAGATCACCAAGACTGCCATTGGCGCCGTCGAGTTTGTGGACTGGCGACAGGTGGAATCTATTCAGGATGAACTTCAGCGTTTAAAAGATAACGGATATGCCATACTGGGCCTTGAACAAACAACGGACAGCCGGCTGCTGCCGGATTACCAATTGCCTGCTGACCAGGATATCTGCCTGGTTTTTGGCAACGAAGTGACCGGCATTGATGACGAAGTACTTTCCCTGGTTGACGATTGTATTGAAATCCCCCAATTCGGCCATAAGCATTCTTTTAATGTGTCGGTGACCGTAGGTATTGCGCTGTATGCTTTTTTGCAGAAGTGCTGGGAGTAACCTTTTATAAGACCTGTCAGGTTTTCGAAACCTGACAGGTCTGCTATTCTAAACCCGCCACTCCACAAACTTGCGGGATTCTCGGATTCTTCTTTTGGGTAGTGTTGGATGTACTTTCGGGGAAGATCAAGAAGGGGTCAAGAAAAGATCAAGAACCAGATTGTTATTTTTAAGCTGATACACTTATTTTCGGTTTCTAGATTTAACCTCCAAAAATATATACATGTCAAAACGAACACTTGTAACTTCTGCACTGCCCTACGCCAATGGTCCGCTTCATCTGGGTCACCTGGCAGGCGCCTACCTCCCGGCCGATCTCTTTGTCCGCTACCGAAGACTTCGCGACGATGACATTGTTTATATCTGCGGATCGGACGAACACGGCGTTGCCATCACCATGGCGGCAGAAAAAGACGGCATCAGCCCGCAGGATGTGGTGGACAAATACCACAACATGAATAAAAAAGTGTTCGAAGAAATCGGCATCTCTTTTGATTACTACGGGCGCACCAGTTCAAAAACGCACTACGAGACTTCCACAGAATTCTTCCTGGATCTTTATGAGAAGGATGTCTTCAAGAAAAAGACCGAAGAGCAGCTGTATGATGAAAAGGCACAGATGTTTTTGCCCGACCGCTATGTGAAAGGCACGTGTCCCAACTGTGATTATGAAGAAGCCTACGGCGACCAGTGCGAGAACTGCGGTACTTCCCTTTCGCCTACCGAACTGATCAACCCAAAGAGTGCCATCACCGGCGAAGATCCCATTACCAAAAAAACCGAGCACCTGTACCTACCGCTCGGCGACTTTCAAAAAGATTTAGAAAAATGGCTGGAAAATCACGAAGATTGGAAGCCCAATGTACTGGGTCAGGTGAAAAGCTGGCTGCAGGAAGGACTGGCCGACCGTGCCATGACGCGTGACCTTTCCTGGGGTGTGCCCGTGCCGGTAGAAGGCTTTGAAGACAAGGTGCTGTATGTCTGGTTTGATGCACCTATCGGCTATATATCGGCCACCAAAGAATGGGCTGAAAACAAAGGCAACCCTGAGGATTGGAAGCGTTACTGGCAGGATGAAGAGACCGAACTGCTGCATTTTATTGGAAAAGATAACATCGTATTTCACTGCATCATCTTCCCTATTCTGCTGATGCTGCACGAGGATTATGTGATGCCCGAAAATGTGCCCGCCAATGAGTTTTTGAACCTTGAAGGCAAGAAGTTTTCCACCTCGCGCGGATGGGCGGTGTGGCTGCATGAATATCTGGAAGATTTTGAACCCGACCTGCTGCGCTATGTGCTGGGCACTATTCTGCCTGAGACTAAAGACGCTGACTTCTCCTGGAAAGACTTCCAGCAGAAAGTAAACGGAGACCTGGCCGATATTTTGGGCAACTTTGTATATCGTACTACTTCATTCACCACCAACTATTGTGACGGAAAAGTACCGGAGCTTTCCAATCCCACTGACAAAGATTTGAAAACGCTCAAACAGATTGAAGTGCAGAAAAATAAGATTGCTGAAAGCTACGAGCAGTTCCGTCTGCGCGAAGCTATTGCCGAGACCATGAATCTGGCGCGGATTGGGAACAAATATTTTACCGAGATGGAGCCGTGGCAGACCCGCAAAGATGATATGGAGACCTGTGGTAATACGCTGCACGTTTGTCTGCAGATCAGTGCCGCCCTCTCTTCCCTGTTTGATCCCATTCTGCCGCACACGATGCCAAAACTGCGCAAGCAGCTGGGTATTAAAGAAGTGCTTAAGTGGGATGACATCAACAGCTCCATCCTGGAGTCGGGCAGCAGCATTGACAAAGGAGAAATTTTATTTGAAAAACTGGAGGATGACATCGTGGAAGAACAGATTGATAAGTTAGAGAAGAAATCAGCAGAAGCCGATGACGCTAAAGACTATGAGCCGCTGAAAGATGAAATACAGTTTGGCGATTTCATGAAGATGGATATTCGTGCCGGTAAAATTATATCAGCCCAAGAAATTGAAAAAGCCGACAAGCTGCTTAAGCTTACAGTTGATCTTGGTTTTGAAAAACGAACTATCGTTGCCGGCATTGCCCAGCAGTTTAAACCGGAAGACTTGGCCGGACAAAAAGTGTGT
The DNA here is from genome assembly GCA_034521755.1 of Balneolaceae bacterium. Lineage (GTDB taxonomy): Bacteria > Bacteroidota > Rhodothermia > Balneolales > Balneolaceae > JAXHMB01. Next base: position 352,855 of record JAXHMB010000001.1, on the reverse strand, counting down.
GTGCTGGCCAATTTGGCTCCCAAAGCACTGATGGGCGTAGAAAGCAACGGTATGATTCTGATGGCTGAAGAAGCCGATGGCAGCCTTAAGTTTCTCGAGTGTGATGCAGAAATTGGCAGTCCTATCTCTTAGAGGTAATGTCGTTGGGGAATTCACTCACTCTTCGACTTCATTCTCCCGATTATAATCGGGATCATTGCGCCTGCCTGCAGAAGCCAGGGTTCTTTCGGCATAGGCAGGCTCAGACTGACGTCATATTGAGCGCATCCCGACAGTAGTCGGGAGAAGTCGAAATATGTGTTCTCCAAAAGTCTAGCAACACGGTAATTATTCAAGTAGTAGTTGTCACACATCAACTCAATTAAAATTGGATATTAAAGATATACTTAACATCTTTTTTCGAATTTTCTATTTGTAACTAATCATCAGTCGTTACATCTTAACAAAAATTTTAATCTGATTAGCATAATAAAAGGAGGTTTCTTTGGCTGGATCAACTTCAACTCGGGGTGCATGGAACTCAAAACTTGGATTTATTTTAGCAGCTGCCGGTTCTGCGGTAGGTTTGGGGAATATTTGGGGCTTCCCCACTCAAGTAGCTGATAACGGTGGTGCCGCTTTCCTCTTTATATATCTAATTTGTGCTTTTCTCATTGGCTTTCCAATAATGGTGGCAGAAATTACCATAGGTAGAAAAACAGACCGTAATCCTGTAGGTGCATTCAAGGCACTCAGCGGTAATAAATGGAGTTATGGCATGATTGGGATGTGGGGAGTCATCTGTGGTGTTATGATTCTCTCTTTCTATAATGTGATTGCCGGCTGGACGGTCAGCTATGTATTTGAAGAGGTTTTCTTCTTTATGGGAATGACGGAATGGGCAACGTATATATCTGATACGGGCAATGGCCTCATTAACGGTATTTTTTCAGTGGTATTTATGGCCGTAACGGTATCCATTATTATTGGTGGGGTAAGTGACGGTATTGAAAGGGCCACTAAATTTATGATGCCTTTGCTTATAACTATGATGATTGGTCTGATTATTTGGGTATTGACGCAAGAAGGCGCAGGTGTAGGATTAAAAGAATATCTCTATCCTGACTGGTCACAGGTTAATGTTGATCTTATTTTTGATGCCATGGGTCAGGCCTTCTTTTCACTTTCGTTGGGCATGGGTGCGTTAATAACCTATGGATCCTACCTGAGCAAAAAGGAAAATATTCCGGAAGCTGCAGGCTATGTGACATTAGCAGATACTTGTATTGCTTTTCTTGCCGGTCTTGTTGATTATCCCGGCCATGTATATGGCACAAGCACAGGGTGTGCAAATTTTTGATAGCGCCGGTAGCCTGATTGCCAGCGACTCTCTTATATTTCAGGTTTTGCCTCAACTCTTCCACGAATTAGGGGGCTGGTTAGGCTTACTGTTTGGAGCTTCCTTTTTTATCCTTTTAAGTATAGCAGCATTGACGTCTACAATCTCTCTGCTTGAGGTCCCTGTTTCTTTTGCCATTGATGAATTTGAAATCAAACGTAAGAAAGCAGCCATATTCATAGGATCAGGAATTGTGCTGATATCCTTGATTATCTCCTTTCAATACCTCCCTGATAGGTGTCTTTGTTACCATTTTCAATAACATTGGATTACCGCTTGGAGGGTTAATGATCTGCCTTTTCTTGGCATATTATTGGAAAACTAATTCCGCACTTGAAGAGATGGAGCATGGATACCCGGGAGTCAAAGATTCTATTTTTGCAAAGGTCTGGCCAATTTTTGTAATGGCTATTGCTCCCCTTGCAATCGCCTATACCCTGTGGCAAACCTTGCAAAGCTTGTTTTAACTTGCCGCATTTAGTGCTTGTTATCCTTATGTACTCATGCTATTTTTGACCAACCAAATTTGAAGCATTTTAAAAGATTTTATGGGAAAGATTTCAACCTCAGATTTTAGAACGGGCATGGTCATCGAAGTGGATGACGAGCTGTACTCTATTACAGATTATCAGCACGTAAAGCCCGGTAAAGGCGGAGCCTTTATCCGTACACAAATTAAGGGTGTTGTAAATGAAAAATCACTGGAAAAGACGTTTCGTTCGGGTGAAAAACTTACGGAAGTCCGTGTAGAGCATCAGCCCCACCAGTTTATTTATACTGAGGGAAACCTTTTTTACTTTATGCACCAGGAAACATATGAACAGATACCTGTATCACAGGAAAATGTAAAAAAGGAAGACTTTATTACTGAGGGTCAAATTTGCACACTGGTTATTGATGTAGATAACCAGAATGTACTCTATGCCGAGCCGCCGGATCATATCAATGCAAAAGTAGCTAAGACCGATCCCGGAGTGCGGGGCGATACGGCCCAAGGTGGAAGTAAACCGGCTACCCTGGAATCAGGTGCTACGGTGCAGGTTCCTTTATTTATTAATGAAGGAGAAGAAATCAAGGTTGATACACGTACTTCAGAATATATTGAACGAGTTAAATCAAACTAATTTATATCATGGATCTCAAAGAAATTAAGAAAATCCTCGACATGATCGCTGAAAGCGAAGTAAATCAAGTGACTATCGAGGAAGGCGACTTTAAAATTAAGGTAAAGAAAACAGCTGATGTTGTTCAGGGATCTGCTCCGGTGCAATACCAGATGCCGGCCGGACCTCAGCCCCAGCAACAAGTTGCCCAACCGCAACAGGGTGGTCAGCAGCAATCATCAGGCGGAAGTGAGTCTGAAGAAGCTTCTGGTGGCACTGAGCCGGAAGGTAACGTGGTTAAGTCTCCAATTGTAGGTACCTTTTATCGCGCTGCTTCGCCTGATTCCGATCCTTTTGTAAAGGTTGGAGACAAAGTTGAAAAAGGCCAGACGCTTTGCATTATTGAAGCAATGAAAATTATGAATGAGATTGAATCTGAATTTTCCGGCGAAGTAAAGAAGATTATCGCTGAAAATGCAGAAGCGGTCGAATTTGAACAACCCCTGTTTATCATAGGATAAATCAGATCATACATGTTTAAAAAGATTCTTATCGCCAACAGAGGCGAAATTGCACTTCGTATTATTCGTACTTGTAAGGAAATGGGCATTAAAACGGTGGCTGTATATTCTACCGCCGACGCAGAAAGCCTGCATGTAAAATTTGCAGATGAAGCCGTTTGTATAGGCCCCCCGCCAAGCAAGTCCAGCTATCTCAAAATTCCCAGCATTTTAGCAGCTGCAGAAATTACCAATGCAGAAGCCATACATCCCGGGTATGGATTTCTTTCTGAAAATGCGGAATTCTCCAGGATTTGTGGCGAGCATGACCTTAAGTTCATTGGTGCATCCCCTGATTCTATTGCAAGGATGGGTGACAAAGCTGTGGCCAAAAATACCATGATTGCCAATGGCGTACCGGTAGTACCCGGCAGTGACGGCGAAGTTGACAGCTATGAGGAAGCCAAAGAAATCTGTAAGGACATTGGGTATCCCCTCATTATTAAAGCTTCTGCAGGCGGCGGCGGAAGAGGCATGCGTATAGTTGAGGAGGAATCCAAGCTGAAAAATGCATGGGATACCTGTCGCAACGAAGCCGAAACAGCTTTTGACAATCCGGGTGTATACATCGAAAAATTTGTTGACAATCCACATCACGTTGAAATTCAGATTTTGGCAGATCAGCATGGTAATTGTATCCACCTGGGAGAACGGGATTGTTCACTCCAGCGTCGGCATCAAAAGATTCTCGAAGAATCTCCCTCTCCCCTTATGACTGAAGAGTTGAGGGAAGAGATGGGACAAGCTGCTATAGATGCTGCTAAATCGGTTAACTATGAAGGTGCAGGTACGGTAGAATTTTTAGTGGACGATGACCTGAACTTCTACTTTATGGAAATGAATACACGTATACAGGTTGAGCACCCTGTGACCGAAGAAATTACAAACTATGACCTGGTGGCAGAACAAATCAAAGCTGCTGCGGGTCTTGAATTGGAAGACAGACCCCTTAAAATGCGTGGCCATGCTATAGAATGTCGTATCAACGCTGAAGATCCGGCCCATAATTTCCGGCCTTCGGCAGGCAAGATCAATGTCTTTCACTTACCCGGCGGGCATAGTGTTCGGGTTGATACCCATGCCTATGCAGGCTATAACATTCCTCCGCACTACGATTCTATGATTGCCAAGCTTATTGTAAGTGCTCCAACCCGCGAAGAAGCAATCAATCGAATGCGCAGGGCCCTTTCTGAATTTGTGGTAGAAGGTATAAAGACAACCATACCCTACCATTTGCAATTAATGGATGATGAAAACTTTCAGAAAGGAACATTCAGCACAAAGTATTTAGAACAGTTTAAATTTAATCCTGATAAGTAATTAATATGAGTAATCCCGAAGATCTAAAATATACCCGAGAACACGAATGGATTCGTGATAATGGCGATGGTACGGCTACCGTTGGTGTAACTGATTTTGCTCAGGGCGAACTCGGTGATATCGTTTTCGTTGAACTTGAAGAAGTAGGCTTTGAATGTGAAAAGGATGAATCATTTGGTACTGTTGAAGCTGTAAAAACTGTTTCTGAACTTTTTGCTCCCGTCTCTGGTGAAATTGCGGAAATCAATGAGCAGCTTGAAGATGAGCCTGAGTTGGTCAATGATGATCCTTATGGGGATGGCTGGATGGTTAAAATATCTATGAGTGATCCTTCGGAGCTCGATGAGCTCATGACCCCCGACGAATACGAAGAAATTACAACCTAATGTACCGGGCATTCGTCAACGGACGGATGCCTTTCTTTTTTTAGCTATGATTCACCAGTCTGATAATTGGATACTTATTTTAGATTATGGCTCGCAGTATACTCAACTTATTGCAAGACGTATTCGCGAATTAAATGTGTATTGTGAGATTCATCCTTTCAATAAAGACCTGTCAGAATTTGATCAGCACCTGCCCTCAGGCGTTATTCTTTCCGGCGGACCTAAAAGCGTCAACGATGATGATGCTCCGGAGTTAAATGAAAAGATTTTTCACTGGGACGTCCCTATTTTCGGTGTATGCTATGGACTCCAGCTTTTGGCCCATCGAGCTATTTCGGGAAGTGTAGAAAAAGCTGAAAAGCGTGAATTTGGCCGCTCAGAACTTATTATTGATGATAATACTGACCTCTTTCGGGATATCCCACAGGAATCAATTGTATGGATGAGTCATGGCGACCATATTGAAAATCTGGCTGAGGAATACGAGATCATCGGACATACGGATAATGCCAAAGTTGCTGCTGTCCGCCACAAAGAAGAAAAGATTTATGGAGTCCAGTTTCATCCCGAAGTGGTGCACACTATTTCAGGAAAACAGATCCTCAAAAACTTTGTGCGTGAAATCTGTAAACTTGAAGGTGACTGGACAGCCGAATCATTTATAGAATCCACTATTTCAGAAGTGCGCGAACAGGTTGGCGATGACAAGGTCATATGCGGTCTTTCGGGTGGTGTGGATTCAACTGTAGTGGCAACGCTCATTCATAAGGCAATTGGCGATCAGTTGCAGTGCATTTTTGTAGATAACGGCTTATTAAGAAAAAATGAGTTTAAAAATGTACTCGACCTGTTTGAAAGGGATTTAAACCTGCCTGTAAAAGGTATTGATGCTTCTGATAAATTTATTGAAAATCTTAAAGGCATTATTGACCCTGAAAAGAAGCGGAAAATTATAGGTGAAATATTTATAGATGTTTTTGATGATGCTGTAGCTGGTGATGATTCTGTAAAATATTTAGCCCAGGGTACTCTTTATCCTGATGTTATTGAAAGTATCTCGTTTAAAGGCCCATCAGCCACCATAAAGTCGCACCACAATGTCGGGGGCTTACCGGATGAGATGAACCTTTCCCTTATTGAACCGGTTAAAGAGCTTTTTAAAGACGAGGTTCGAAATGTGGGCCGAACACTGGGAATTCCTGATCATTTTATCGGGCGTCACCCCTTCCCGGGTCCCGGACTCGGCATACGGGTTATCTCAGACATCACCAAAGAAAAGCTCGACATGTTGCGTGAAGCTGATGATATTTTTATAACAGAATTACGAAATCACGGGCTATATGATGAAGTTTGGCAAGCACTGGTTGTGCTGCTTCCTGTACAAAGTGTAGGAGTTATGGGTGATGAACGAACCTATGAATTTACTGCAGGATTGCGAGCTGTTACAAGCGTTGACGGGATGACAGCCGATTGGGCGCATTTGCCTCATCCCTTTTTGGGCAAAGTCTCTAACCGCATTATCAATGAAGTGCGGGGCATTAACAGAGTAGTGTATGATGTAAGCTCCAAACCGCCCTCAACTATTGAGTGGGAATAATCAGAGAACATTTTTCTGAAATTCTTGTTAAACTTATCTTACCCTGACAATAAATACTTTGCAATTGATTTCCTTTTCATGAATATCTCAAAAGCACCAATATTTTTAGTTCTCTTATTCTTTAGTTCTTTTTTATTCGCTTCTCAGATCAAAGCCCAAAATTTTGATGAAGGTGTCTCTTTGTATGAGGAACAGGAATATGAGCAGGCTGCTAACATTTTTACTGCTTTGGATACCAAAGAAGCAGCCCTATTTGCCGGGAAAAGCTATTTTGGAATGGGACAATACCTCAAGGCAAAAACTTATTTGTCAGAAATTGATACAACTGCAGGAAAGGAACTTTTTGCTGATACAAAGTACACTGCTGCCCTTGCTGATTTTCAGCTTAAGAACTTTGACAGTGCTCTCTCATCTTTGTATTGGCTGGCCAACCAGGGAAGTAGCCAGCTTAGCTTTGATGCGCGTAAATTGTATTCTCAAATTTTAGACTACCTCACCATACAGCAACGCAAAGAGGTTTTTCAGCGTACTCAAAATCCCGGTATTCGATTTGACTTGGTTAAAGCAGCTTTCAAAAAAGTAGATTATAAAACGGCTAAAGTGTTACTGGGACAGTTAAAACAGACACTAAAAGACACATTATTTAATAATTACCTATCAGAGCTGGAGCAAATGGTTGCCGATTCAGTGAGCTACCGTATGGAACGCACTTTTGGCGAATCTGTTTTGGATGCGCCAGAAGGAATGACTTATAATATTGGGGCACCACTTCCGGAATACAGCACAGAAGAAAATGAATTTGGTATTTCGCAGGGTCTTTATTTTGGATATATAATGGCTGTTGAAGAATTCAATCAAAAGCAGTCTGATAAACAAGCATTTATTCGTCACAAAAATACCTCTGCCAATCCAGATTCCATTGATCATATTATGACAGACTTTGCATGGAATTATAGTGTTGATGCTATTTTAGGTCCCCTGTTTTCTGAGCCAGCTGCTGCAATGGCATCGCTCACCGAGCAGTATCAAATTCCGATGCTGGCACCCCTGGCAAATGCTGACTCTCTGAATAATGGCAATCCTTATGTATTCCAAGCCAATCCCACCTTTGCTTCTCATGGGAAAAAGATGGCTCAATATGCAGTAGAGGATTTACAGATGGATACGCTGGCTGTTTTAGCTGAGCGTGGCTCACTGGGGGAAACTTCAGCCTTTGCATTCCGGGATGAAGCGGAAAAGCTTGGTGCTAAGGTGGCTTATTTCTTTGTTGAAGATCTGAAGGACGAAGGATATGAAATTACCAGCTACAGCAAGCACTTTACTACGGACAGTACCGTAATTGATTCTCTCGGCTATCATTATCTGGATGCGGTATATGCCCCTTTCACCGGGCAGGTGGCCGCCACTTTAATTGATTTACTACTTATTGATTTACAAGGACTTGACAGTAACTTGCCTGTTCTAGGTTCTCAAGAATGGGGAGGAGCCTGGGAGGCAAATGATATTAACCCTGAAAGACTAAAAGATCGAACAATTTATTTTTCTGAGAGCTACTATATTAACTCTAAAAGTGATCGTTTAGAAGCATTTAATAATCGGTTTAACGATCGTTTTGGGATGGAACCCAATAGATTTGCATTGATTGGCTATGATGCCGCAATGTTCTTACTAAGGGGCTTAGAAAGATCTGAAAATCCAGCTCTGCTTAAAGAGGCTTTAAAGAATCAGCCGATTTATGAAGGACTGATCAGTAATATCCACTTTGATGGGCGGCAAGTGAATCAGGAAGTAAAAATATTTAAGCTAACCCAAGATGGTATTTCACCGGCGAAATATTAGTCGCTGTTTTGTTCTCCATCCCGCTCTGCCTGTCTTTTTTGGCGGTATTGCTCTCTGAGCCATTCTCTCCATTTTGCACTTTCTTGTTTGTGCTCTTCAAAGGTTTCAGAAAATACGTGTGTTCCTTCGGGGCTGGCAACCATATACAGGTAGTCATGATCAGCCGGATAAAGTGCTGCCTGTATAGAAGATAAGCTGGGATTTGTTATAGGTCCCGGTGGTAAACCTCTGTGCAGGTATGTGTTATAGGGATGATTAATTCTATAGTCCTCATACAAAAGTCGCCGTCGTTCTTTAACTGCATAGTTTACCGTAGGATCAGCTTGCAGTCTCATACCCCGGTTCAGACGATTCCAATACAGGCCGCTTATCTTCTTTTTTTCTTCGTTACTGTTTGCTTCCCATTCAATAATGGATGCCAGTGTTACAATTTCACCTATAGTCATGTCCAATTCTTCAAACCGATCGGCATAGGGCTCTACAACTACCTTCTGGAATTCATTATTAATACGCTTAATTAGGTTTTCAGGAGTTGAAGTCCAGTAGATAGAATACGTGTTGGGCAGCATGCGTCCCAAAAAGTCTTTCTTATCAATATCTAATTCAGCCAACAAGGAAGAATCATTCAAAGCGCTGTCAAAAGCAGTGGAATCAAACTTCATCTTTTCAACTACATGATCTGCAAATCGCTGTTTAGTGATTCCCGGTAAGATAGTCAAAGCAATTGGATCCTGAATGCCCTTGGCCATTCTTGAAAGCAGCACCTCATAGGAATAACCTCCATCAATCTGGTAATGCCCCTTATGGAATGAGCGCCACCCCAGCAACTTTCCGGCCCACATTACCTCGTCTTTGCTTGCCACAACTCCAGAGTCGGCTAACATAGTACTGAGCTGATCTAAATCAATAGATGCCTCAAGATAAAGATTAACAGGATTTTCAGATGCAATAGACTTTGAATTAGCAAGCCTGGCCAGCCTTGAGCCGGCAAAGATCATGCTTGAAAGTAGAAAAATAGCAAGCAGCATTACTGCCTGCCAGTTGGATAGTGGTATGTTTTTATTTTTAATTAACAAGCTCTTGTAGCTTTATATCATCCAGAATTTATTGTTTTATCTTCGCTGCAATTTAGAAAGAAGACGCAGTATTTCCAGGTATAACCAAACAAGGGTTATAATAAGTCCAAAAGCAGTGTACCATTCAAAATAGATTGGGGCTTTGGCTTCGGCTCCTTTGTCTATGAGATCAAAATCCAATACCAGGTTTAATGAAGCAATAGCTATTACAATCAGGCTAAAGCCAATTCCATAAATACCCGTACCTGAAACGAGGCTAAGATTTACTCCAAAAAATCCTAACACAATACTTGCAAGGTAAACAAGCCCTACTCCTGCTGTTGCAGCCATAATACCCATTCTAAAGCGCTGGGTCACTTCAATCCATCCGGACCGATATAAGAAGAGCATAGCGGCAAATATGCCCAGTGTCAGTGCAACAGCATTAAATACAATGCCTTGATATTGACTCGCGAAGACCATTGAAATGCCACCCAGAAATAAACCTTCCAAAAAACCATAAATAGGAGCTGTAATTGGCGACCATTCTTTTTTAAAGATCGTAATTAGTGCTACGATAAATCCTCCTATGGCCCCACCCCAGATAAATATGGGTGAAGGGGTGTACCAGCTGATGGAAGCACCAATAAGCAGTAAAAGAAAAAGAATTCCAATCTTATTAACTGTTCCGTTAATGGTCATCGTGCCTTGGCTTTGCATGGGCACTGATGAAGAATTTTGATGGAAAATATCTTCGCTAAGCGTGGGATTACCTGATCTAAACATATTCTGTAAGGATGATTAATTTTTGAGTTAAATATAACAGCAATTATTGATTTTAAACAGTGTTGGTTAACGGTTTATATAAGCTGGATGTTTTGTGTAACCTTTTAACAGATAATTCGTAGTAGCTTCAGGAAGAGCAAGAATATTTGGATGCTCCTCAAAGCAACCAAATGCCCTAAAGAAAAAGCTTCCAGCCCTGATACGGTTGGAAGCTTTTTTCATTTAAAGCAAATTTGATTTAAAACGTGGGGTTAAATCTTACCCAAAAAACCGGCGCTCTGGAAGTATTATTGAGATCCCAGGCCAACTCAAATCTGATACTGTTAGATCCCACTCCTACTCCTGCATTATGATTTAGCTTAGAAAATGAGAAATTCGAAAATCCATCAAGAGGGTTGCTGGTAGCTACAAGGTTGGGATCAAAGCTCGTCCATCCTGAATCCAGAAATAAACTCAGGAAGAAATCATCAAAATCAATCCAGTCGTTATTCGTTTCCCAAGAGGGTGAGCCAAACTGTAGTTCGGTATTACTTAAGATCATTTGATTGCCTGATCCCAGAGATTTATACGGCAAGGCCCTTAAAGAGCCCACTCCGCCCAATTGAAATTCTTTGAAATATGGCGCATCGCCGGTAATTGCTCCCATTTTTAGGCGGTGCTTTAATACCCCACCCGGTTCGAAATTGACATAGGTAATGAGTTCTCCCAAATACTTATTATAAGAATAGTCTGAACTTGCCAGGCCGGGATCACCAAGTTCCAGGCTACCGGATGCAGAAAAAGTAAAATTCCTTGAAAGAACCAGGCGCTTAGGATTAAAAGCAGCTGAAAATGTTAATGAGGCTATATTCAATGTATCTACTGTGGAAGTGCCCGCAAATTCAATGGGTGGATTTAAACGATATCGGCTACCTGCTCCAAATAGTGCCCAATCCGTCTTTTGCTGCAGGCTGTTAAAACGATCATTACTATAGGCAACACCTCCTTCAAAAAGACGAGCTGTTCTAAATAAGATGTAAGCTCCCCATCCTTCCTGCTTGTAATAATCCAGGTAATCATAACCGCCGAAAAATGATGTGAAACTATTCTCTGTCAATCCTATTCGCCAGTAATCATCTGTTGTAGTTGCACTATGGTATTCACCTCCCACAATAACTCTGTCATTGTGGCCAAAATACTTTTCCAAGCCTAAACTGTACTGAAATTCATCCTGACCAAAAGAGTAACCTATTAGTCCATGAGTACGAATGTTGGGTATATCTAAAAACCAATCGCTGTCATACCATTGCATTCTTTCTTTGCGTATCCCCAGGAATAGAGCGTCTACTCTGTTAAAATGTATCATCGGCATATTGGGATACACGCTGTACAATGCGTTCGATTTGTATGGTCCCGCTTCGAGGATACCTCCCAAGTCAATACCATGGTTATTGATATATTTTAGCTCCAAGTCGTTGCCATTGGAGTATTTTTCAGAAGATTCATCCTTTGAAGACTTATCAAAAAAATCTTCGATTTTCTTATTAAAGAAAGGATCATTCTTAAAGGGTTCTTCTTCCTCTTCGCTGGATTGAGCTACAGCAATATTTGCAAAAAGAAAACAGAAAAGTGTAAGTGATAAAAGCTTCTTCATAACCTTGAATATTGCGTTCTTTTAAAATCTACGTTCTTATAGTTTTTTTGTTGCACTTATTTTGCCTTTAAAACCATTATTGTAATATCATCTTCATGAGCTTTAGCACCTGCCCATTTGTCAATAAGCTTGGTGATTTGAGACATTATATCTGAAGCAGATGACTGTGCTACTTCCTCAAACGTTTGTTTGATTCGCTCCAACCCCAATAGTTCTCGTTTGTCATTAAATAGCTCCATTAATCCATCACTCATAAGCAACAAGGTATCTCCGGTGTTCATCTTAAGGCAATTCTCTTTATAGGGGTACTCTATCTTGCTGCCTAATGGCATTCCTTTTTGTATAAGCTTTTCGGCTTTATTGGAGCTCTTTTGATACAGTAATACAGGCGGCATACCGGCAGAAACGTAGGTAATATTGTGCTGGTCACACTTGAGCAACATCATGCCCATATACATCATTTTGAGGTCCATATTTCGAATTCCTGATGACATTCTTCTTATGATACCCATATTATCATGGTCATTCGCAAGAGTATGAAAATAGCTTTTTGCAGTTGCCACCATAATGCCTGCTTTCATTCCGTGGCCTGTTGCATCTCCAAGAGCAACCGTAAGTGTTCCATTTTTAGAAATACTGAAGTCATAATAATCTCCACCTACCTCCTGGGCTGTCTCCATAAAGACTGAAATATCCCAATAATCATTTTTGGGAATTTGTTTTGGGAGCATAGATAGCTGTAATGTACGGGCTTCTTCCAGCTCTTTTGACTTTCGTTCATTCTCCACTTCGAGGAGTTTGCGCTCCAACTCTTTCTGCTTGTTAATACGCTCTTGTTCCAACGAACGCTCAGAAAGATGTTTAACCTCCATGAGTTTATATTCCAAACGCTTTTGGGTTTTAGCAAAGTCTCTGGAAAGATATACCGACATGGAAAGAATTAGCAGTACTGATCCATACAAATTTCCTAAAACAGGGTTCCCTGAAACGATATCAAGATTTGTAAATACGGTATAAAGAATACCACAGACAAAAGCGGCAAGACCTAATCCAACAATCCATATACCTTCCTTTTTACGTAAAAATGATACAACCAGTACTCGAATAATCTCTAGCAGCGTAACCATAACAAAGAGATCTCTTATCAAGCCTAAGCGATCGGCATCGTACCAGGTGGCAATAGCAATTCCGGCCCCAACTGCTAAAAAGCCCCAGAATTGAATAGGTGTTTTTTTATAAAAAAGGCTGTATGCAAATCTTAATGCATAAACTACAGTAAACAGTAAAGCAATTAAGGACAACCGGTAATAGCTGATTGCCATCATGGGTGAATTCGTGTGTCCTTTTTGAATCAAGGTAAACGTCAACAGAGCTAGAAATCCGGCAAATAAAGCAAAATATAAGTTCCGTTTTTCACCCGGATAGAATGCAAAAAGCAAGAAATGAATGATTGTAAAGGCCAGCAGCCCACCGGCATAAAACATCTGTGCCCAGGGTATGGTGGTAGCTTTTTCTAAAGATTGAGATATCTGATGGTCAAGGTCACCTATTAGAAAACGGAAACCGGCATTAAAGCCATACGAATTATAAACTTGTGCTTCATGATTGGCATACCGAACAGCTAGTACATGCTCTGAAGTATCAGGAAAAACAATAGGACGAGGCCTGGAGTCTTGATAGGCAATGTAGTTTTCCTCAAAAATAGAAACCTTGCCTAAACTATAGAGCAATTTACCATCCAAGTAAATTTCAGAAGCACCATTGTGCAGTTCAGGGATTATCGCAAGTGGATAGCCTGCCAGTGCACTGTCTACCCGTATGTTTAAACGAAACCATCCTATACCCTTCCATTCAATAAATGGAAACTCGGATGGACCTAGTTTTGTACTGATCTGCTGCCAGGAACTATCCTGGTAAGCCGGTAATGACCAACTTTCATTATCCCCGGATTGATATTTCCAAGTATCAGTTAAATACGGAAGCTCATTGGTTTCTGTAAAGTCAGTCTTTTTTAATTGGACAACATCTCTTCCAAACTGAGAAAAGCCAACATTAGGCGTCAACCCTACACAAAGTAGGAATAAGCATGCGTAAAGTATCCACTTGTTAATATATATTTTCTCTTTGTTGATACTCATTTGTTACCGTTCTTTTTCTACCCTAAGTGTAATCTTTCCATAACTGGTAGCTAAACTAACCGGTATGCCACCCCCATAAAGTTTTCCCTGTACCCTTCTTTTATCAAACTCACCCGAAAATCCACTGCCAGACGGGAATTCTATATTAGTACCCGATAGGTTAATATTGAAACCAGAATCACCCGGAAGCTCTACATAAATATCTCCGGCAGAAGTTTGCAGACTTACTCCTTCTGAGAGATGAATAAATTGTGCTTTTATATCACCACCATTAACCTCAGAAACCATTGTACCCGAAATGCGTTGAGCAATAATTTGCCCGCCATTAGACCTAAATCTCAGTTCACCCTTGTTGTTATCCAATAAAATATTTCCACCATTGGTATGACCAAAGATAGTACCTTGGGTTCGTTCTATATCAATATTACCACCTGAGGTATAAGCCTTAACCTGGCCATTTACGTTTTCTACAGTAATGTTTCCGGCATATGATTTAATAGAATGATCTCCTGTTACTCCATTTACAGAAATATTACCTGCAGAGGTTTTGAGAATAACAGACATCTTTTTAGGCAGATAAACTTTGTATGAAAAAGTTACCTGATCACTGAAAAAGCTTTTGCCATCTGTCTTTTTTTCTACAGAAGATAAAATCTTATTTCCCTGCTGTTCCATTGTTACGCGATAGTTGTCCAGATTTTTAGTGCCCGACCAAAATGAATAGCCCCGCTCTACATAAACCTCAACTTTCACAAGGTTAGTATCAGAAATGGTTTCAACGTCGATATTCCCTGCAAATGTAGATGCTCTGAATATTCCAGGCCCATTTACAGAAAACTTCTTTGGTTATATAGGGTTTATTCTCCAAACATTTTTGGAGATCTCTTTCAGGCCTGTCACAGTTGCCGAATGCAAAAACTGAATTGCTAAATAAAATTGTAAGAGCTACAGCTAAGAATGCATCAAATAGATGATATTTTTTAAGAAAAGCGATCAAGGCATCGGTTTTTATTGATTCTTTGTCTTACCAAATGTACGAATGATTAAATGATTAGTTGCAATTTTATGATGCATAGAATGAACAACCGTAATTTGATATATGTTTTAATATTGAACTATATTTATTAGATTAAGCTAAATTATAATATATGAGATACTAATTATGAAAACATGTTTTCGCTTTTTACCAGTTATGTGTTTTGCTTTTCTAATTTCCTGCGGCTCTGGAGGTACCAGCTCTATGAATAATAATGGAGACGATGGAAATGGAGATACTCCGCCTTCAACCGAACCAACTTTTGCAAACGTACAAGTAATATTTAATAACAACTGTAGCGGTTCGGGCTGTCATATTGGAGAAAGAGAAAGTGGAGTTCGTCTAGATGGATATAATAATGTAATGGAAAGCAGAGGCACCCAATATCAGGCATTGATTGTACAACCGAATGATGCAGATGCAAGTCCAATCGTAGACAAAATTGAGCCTAATCCGGATGAAGGTTCAAGAATGCCAGAGAATAGTAGCCCTCTTTCTGATAATGAAATTTCATTGATACGGGAATGGATAAATGAGGGTGCCCAAAACAATTAGCCTTATGAAAAAGATTACTGTAGTTATCATTGTAATTTTTTGTTGTATTGGCAACTTGTTTTCCCAATCCTTTAAAACGGATACAGGTTATGTCGAGTTTAAGTCAAGTGTGCCCCTCCACTCTTTTACGGGTACCTCTAATCATCTTGTTGGGAAAATAAGCCTGCCCGACTCAACCGTTGACTTTTATATAGATTTAAACACCTTGGACACCGGAATTGGGAAACGTGACAGGGATATGAGACAAACATTAGAAGTTGAAGAGTATCCCTTTGCTGAGTTTTACGGTAAGCTTTCTAGCAGATTTAATTATTCCGAACAAGATACTCAATCCGTTACTGCAACGGGGAAATTTACACTCCATGGCATATCGAAACAAATTGAGGTAAATGGCAAACTCTATCCTAATGAGAAGGGACTTTATTTAGAAGCTTCCTGGATCCTTAATTTAAGTGATTATAATATTAAGCCTCCCGGCATTTTATTTTACCGGGTTGATGAAGAACAGGAAATAAAGATTGAAGCCTTACTAAATCCACTTAAAGAATAGTTATGAAAAACTGCCCTATTATACTTGCTGTCTTTCTAATTATAATACCTGGTTCTGCTTTTTCCCAGATGGAACGTGAAAGAGTAAATCCGGATGGGCCTGTTGAAGCTACATTCTGGGGAAGTCAAATTGTAGGTTTGGGAACTGTTGAAACGCTTCCTGCTCAAAACTTAAATGCAACTATCTTCCACAGCTTTGGAATACTAACAAACAACACGCTTCAGAATTTCTTTGGCCTGGATATAGCTCCTAATGTAAGGTTGGGACTTGACTACGGAATCACCGATTACTGGACCATTGGAATTGGACGCACAACCCTTGATAAAGTAGTTGATATTAGAACCAAGCTATCTTTAATAAGGCAAACCAAAACGAATTCCACGCCCTTAAGCATAGGTATTAAAGGAGATGTTGGGCTTAGTACTGAAGAAAACCAGAGGCCAATTGCAGATGACCTGAACTTCTTTATTTCTCTACCAATTGCAAAAAAATTCAGCAATAAAGTAAGTTTACAAATAGCACCAATGTATTCGCACTTCAACTCGGTAAATACAGTAATTGGACTTAAAAAGAATCATTTTGCTGTTGCACTGGCCGGTGAATGGCACATTTCAGATCGTTATGCATTGAACGCTGAATATTATCCGGTTTTTGGAAGCAGAAGTAATGGAACAACAAATGCACTGGCACTTGGACTTAATATTGATACCGGTGGGCATGTTTTTCAAATATTTCTGGCCTCCTCTAATGGCACAACCGAACAATACATTATATCGCAAAATACAAACAATTTTTTCGATGGGGATTTTAGAATAGGATTTAATATAAACCGAGTATTCCGGCTGGGAAAATGACTACTCAATTAGTGATTTTACTTCCTGTGCCACACCTCTGTTATACTCAAATGCCAGGTTCTTATAGTTGATTATATCTACAATAGTGCCAATCACACAAAGTCCGGCAGTTAGGATATAAAGAATACCCATTCCTATATGGCCTATGATCAATCGGTGAACACCTGCAACTCCAAAAAATCCAATAAGTGAGGTTAGTAAAATAAGTTGAGGATCTTTTCTTCGAGCCGAATAAACATTTGCAAAACGACGTCCCGTCTCTTCATCCATGGGTTGCATTAGTCTGTTTATATAAGCTGCTTCATCTCCTTCCAGTTCCGGTAAATATTCTAGCATACTAGCCATAACTTTCCCCAAGTGTTTTTTTGTTAATGATCTTTGTTTTAATCAGATACCCTATACGAAAAAGAATTACAAAAGCTGCAAATGGGCCAAATACATTGGCCTGTAAGGCGTTACTTAAGTCACCGCGTACCAAATAAGCAACAGAATGTCCCAAGCCCTCTCCGGGACAAAATGGGATGCCTGCTATATCCAATAAACAAAAAGAACTCCCTTGATCTATATAGGGATTCATGCTTGCAATCAATATCAAGCCAATGCTCAAAGCAAGCCATTCAAAATGTTTGTTAAATATTTTTTTCAATATAAGTTTCTTTTATGATGGTGTCTCTTTAATGACTACGAATTGATCAACAGAAAGTTATAAGAGTATTATTTTTTTATTTCAGTCAGATTTATAATAAATGATGTTCCTTTTCCCTCTTCTGAGTCAACTCGAATTTCCCCATCATGTAAATCAACAAAACCCTTTACCAATGAAAGGCCAATTCCAGATCCTTTTTCACCTGAAGTGCCATATCGTACTTTTTCAGAGTCGCCATCCCAAAGATTATTGATGACATCCTCAGACATTCCAATTCCGGTATCTGAAACTTCAATAATTGCTTTTTGAGGATCTTTATCGACTTTTTCCAACTTGACTGAAATTGTGCCACCTTCGGGAGTAAACTTTAATGCATTGGAAATAAGGTTGCTAATAGCCTGCTCAATCTTGTGTCTGTCTAAATAAAAGTTCAGGATGTAATCAAGTTCAACATCAAAAAATATACCCTTATTGATTGCTGTCGGTCGGTGCAATTCAACTGTATCTTCAACCAGTTTGGTGAAATTAACTTCTTTGGCATTGATTTTATTAATGGAGCTCTCAGATTTTTTATCAAGCAAATTGTTAACAAGCTGTATCAATTTTTGTCCACTTTCTTTTATAGCACCATAAATTTCATTCTTTTGATCATCCGACATATCATCTGAGGTGCGAAGTACTTCAATAAGACCTACAATACCAGTCACCGGATTACGAAAATCATGACTAACAATTCTCATCAGGTCATCTTTCTCCTGGTTAAGGCGCTTTAAAAGTTTCTCCCGTTCTCTTAACTCATCAACTTTCAGTTCTAATTGCTGCTGTAATCTTCTAAGCTTAATTTGGAGATCAATTCTAGCCAGTACTTCCTGCCTTTGAAAAGGTTTTGTAATATAATCGACACCGCCAACATCAAATCCTTTTACTTTGGTATCAGTTTCAGAAAGTGCACTAAGAAATATGACAGGAATATCTTTGTATTCTTCTTGCTCTTTGAGTTTTTTACAGACTTCAAAGCCATCCATCTCTGGCATCATAACATCAAGCAAGGATAAGATCCGGCTTTCTT
The DNA here is from genome assembly GCA_034521755.1 of Balneolaceae bacterium. Taxonomy (GTDB): domain Bacteria; phylum Bacteroidota; class Rhodothermia; order Balneolales; family Balneolaceae; genus JAXHMB01. The sequence continues at coordinate 334,350 of JAXHMB010000001.1, read as the reverse complement.
TTGGAAACCATTTCTAAAGCTTCCTTGCCTGAAAATGCAGCCATTACATCGTACCCTTCACTCTTCACTACGTGGGCAAGCAGACGAATATTAGATTCAGTATCATCAACAATTAATACCGACGTATTATGAAACTCTTCAGCCATTAGTTAATGTTGCTTAAGTTGAGCATGCCATTTTAAAAAGTATTAAGAATAAATTGAAACATTAATTATACAAATTTAAAGTTGAAATTTTATCAATTCAGTAGCTTTTATTTGAATTTCATTGTTCTAAATTCTTTGCTGGTTCTAATTTTTGTGTTAGGAGCTCCGGATTTAGCCCAAAGCCAGGTAAGTCAAGATACGCTTAAAGGAACCCTTGATACGCTTAAAGTAAATGCATTAAGATTAAATACAGATCCTTCAAAGGCTCCCCTTTCTTTTACTCAAAAACAGCGTTCACTAATTACTCGCAATGCTTCTATTCCTCTGACTTTGGATCAGATAACCAGTGATCTGCCGGGTATATGGGTGAATGATCGTGAGAATTATGCCGTAGGTGAGCGTATTAGCATCAGGGGTCTGGGATGGAGAGCTTCCTTTGGCGTTCGGGGAATTCAAATTGTGCTGGATGATATTCCTTTGACCGTTGCCGATGGCCAATCAATGCTCAACTCCATTGATCCTGCTTTTATCAAAGAAATGGAAATTGTACGTGGCCCTGCCTCTTCTTTTTGGGGGAATAGCAGCGGAGGTGTCTTATACCTTTCTACTCCGAATGCATTTCAGGGAACTCCTGCCCTCAAAATTCGAAGCAGTATAGGTTCTTATGGTACCACAAAACAGGAAGTATTATTCTCAGAAAGTAATGAATACCATGATATTACAGGATATGCTTCATATTTATATGAAGGTGGATATCGTGACCACAGCTCGGCAAAAGTATTTCGGAGTGGAGTTAACGGTTCCGTCCAGTTAAGTAATAATTCCGGAATTGAATATATGGGTGCTTTTGTAGCTATGCCTCAGGCTAAAAGTCCAAGCAGTCTTACCAAACAAAAAGCTCAAAATAATCCCACACAGGCCGATTCAGGGTTTGTCCAAAGTGATGCCGGGAAGCAGGTTTACCAGGCACAGCTTGGAACAAACTACTACATAGACTCTTCTGTTGGTTATATAAATTTAACGGCCTATGGTATTTACAGGAATTTAACGAATCCCCTCCCCTTTGCAATTATAAACTTAGACCGATGGGCAGGTGGCATTAGGGGAACTATAGAGCGTTCAATCGGCAGCTTAAATGTAAAGGCCGGGTTTGATACCAAGTTACAAAGAGATGATCGCCTGGAAACAGACAACAGTGTGGTACAGGTCAATCAGCTTGAAAAAGTAACCAACCAAGCCCTGTTTATTACTTCAGATCTTAATCTGGGTTCATTTAGTATACTGGGTGGCTTAAGATACGACTGGCTGAAGTTTAAAGCTGAATCACCAAATAACCAGTCAACCGGAAATCGTTTATTCCATGCATTAAATCCAAGTATAGGCATTGCGTACCAACCTGAAAATATTAAAATCTATAGCAATTTAAGTACATCGTTTGAATCTCCTACAACTACAGAACTTGTAAATAATCCCAACCAGCAATCCGGTTTTAACCCTAATTTAAAACCAGAAAAAACCTTGGGACTGGAAGCAGGAATAAAGGGAACGACAGATCAGGCAAACTTTTCTTATGATATTGCTCTCTATAATTTGTGGATAACGGATATACTTTTCCCCTATCAGTTGACAAATAATGGGCCTACGTATTATCGAAATGAGGGAGAAACAATACACAGAGGCATTGAGAGCTCATTTAATGTTGATCTCCACGATAACTTTTCACTGGGCCTCACATATAACTTTACTGATGCCTTCTTTCAAAAGGCACTAACCTCAAATAATACCTCATTAAAAAATAATGATGTTCCCGGAATACCGGATCACAGGCTTAATATATCAGGGCAATATGTCTCAGATAGCTGGTTATTTAGCACTTCATATCAGTTTGTCAGTAGATATGCTGTAAACAATGCTAATACCGCCTTTAACAGTTCTTATAATGTAGTTGATGCCAAGCTTAGCTATGTATTTTCTTTTCCCAAAAGCGGTAATACCATTCAGCCTTTTCTAAACGTCAATAATATTTTTGATACTCAATACAATGGCTCTGTTGTAATTAATGCTTTTGGAGACCGGTATTATGAGCCTGCAGCTGGCATAAACTGGCAATTAGGCCTGTCTTTCAATATCAAATAGGTGAATTATAAATTTTCATAATCTTAGTTAGAGCTCACTCATATATCCCTTCTGTTTCAAAAATTATACTTTTATTTGTAACAACAAGCCCGTCAAAATACTCTTGTAAGTAAACAGACGGCTAACAAACAATTTGCAAGGAGGATATTATGTTGAAGCACCTTCTTTTTTCCGTACTTATTATTGCCGGTGGATATTATTACTGGACAACACGCCCTATTACACATGGACCGGGTGAAATGGCTCCAAATAAACCCAAACAGGAAAAAGCTTTTGGGGTCAAAGATATTCAACACAAGAATTATACTGTTTCACCATTGGCTAAGTTTGAAATGCAAGCTCGGGTTTTAGCTAAGAAGGCATACTATGCTGACAAACAGTCTGATATCTTGCCTTACGATGTCGTATTTGGTTGGGGACCTATGTCTGATGAGCGGAATCTGGACCATATCCTCATTAAACAATCCAACCGGGACTATAAGTGGGAAATGACACGTCCGCCTATTCCTGAAAAACAAATGAAGCTATATTCAGCCAACATGCACCTTATCCCTGCAAACCTGATGATCAAAGAAAAACTGGGAGAACTAAGAGAGGGTCATATTGTAAAAATCAAAGGTTTGCTGGTTAAGGTATCATCAGATAAGGGATGGGAGATTAAAAGCTCACTTTCACGCATAGATAGCGGAAGCAAAGCCAATGAAGTGGTTTGGATTGAAAGTTTAGAAATTTTATAAACAGACAGCTACTTACCTCATTTGCAAAAGGGCGTCGATTAAGTTCAGCGCCCTTTTTTTATTGCTATGATACCTGCATCATTTTAAATATGTTTGAATCAAACAATAACTAAATAATGTGTTAATGAATTGGCTTAAAGACATATTGGTAGATATAGCTGTTACTGTTTTTATTATAACTGCAGTACTTCTTTCAGACCCCTGGATGAAATGGGTTATTTGGGTTTATACCGGAATTATGCTTCTAACAAAAGCTATGGTACTTCTAGGAGACAATTTATTAATGATAGTTAAGAAGGCTAAAAATGAGGTTCCTAGTTGGATACCTCACTTATTATATGGCATTAATACAGCACTATTATTGTACTTCCAATGGTGGTATGCAGCGGGTGGCTGGGCATTGATCTGGATATTCTCCTTTATTGCTGATCAAAAAATTAAAAGCAGAAGAGGAGAAAAATAGCATGTAATGAATCGGTTTTGATAATTAGTTTTCTATCCGATGCCCTTCTATTTCTCTACCTGCCTGGTAAAGTTTTATCCGGTTAATTTCACCCTGTTCATTTTTAAGAAATTCCAGTTTTGCCTGAACTGCTTTATAGAAAAATATAGTTTCAGACTCAGGGAAGATCGGGAGTTTTTGCTGTCCCGTTGCCTGGGCAAATAGCTGCCCGTCTTTGAGCGTAACCTCAATACTAAACATCGGTGACAAAGCATAACTTCCGGTATATTGTTTTAGTAATTCCCTACTAACTGATATGGTTTCTTTTATTTCAGGGAGCTTATGCTTCCGATCCAGAAGATAAAGTCCAACTTCATCGGAGATATTTGAAGTACCATTGGCCAGTACTACAACTCCTGTATTGTTTTCTTTGTTGATACCGGTAAAACTCGTAAAGCCCCCTGTTCCACCATTATGCCACATCAATGTATCATGCTGGGTTGAATAGAACCACCCAAGTCCAATGTCATCAATTAACCCATCACCGGTATCGAACTGTACTTTATGAGTTGTTTCTATAGCATTCTGCAATGATGTATTTAAAAGCCCCATCTGAGCCTTAATGTATTTTACCATATCATTGCCGGTAGATCGAAGGCCTCCAGCTCCTGCCAGTGTGAGAAAATGCCAGTAACTGGCTTCAGCACCATAATTATAGGGCCGGGCAAACCGGTCGCGGTCGCTTTGTCCAATCGAAACTCCTGTACTCTTCATAGCTAATGGTTTAGCAATATAGTCCTTAACTAATTCTTCATAAGAAGCATCATAATGTAATTCCAGAATATGACCGAGTAGCCCCATTCCAATATTTGAATAAGCAAATTCTGAACCGGGTGCTTTATTTAATTTATAGTTTTCCAGAAACTCATAGATTTCTTGTACTGAATAGTCTGCATACGGATTTAACGGGTCCTTGGGACTAAAGTTTGAAGGTAATCGCGATAAGTCAGAGGTATGTGTTGCCAAATGACGCAATGTTATTTTTTCTCCTTCATAGGATGGCACATTTAAGCTGTCTGGCAAGAACTCCTCAATCGGAGTATCAAGGATAAACTTAGTATCCCGGACCATTTGAGCTAATAATGTGGCAGTAAACGTCTTTGAAATAGAACCAATCTCAAAAATAGTATTACTGTTTACCTTCTTATCATTATCCTTTCCCAGTTTACCCAGTGATAATTCCGATAAGGCATTATCGGAGTGAATGTACCCGACATAAATACCTGTCAAAGCACCAGAATTAATTTGGTGGTTTATATATTCCTGAACTTCCTTAAATGACGAGTTTTGTGCAACAGTCTGTTCGCTTACAAAAAGAAAAAGAGTAAGGGACAGCACTAATAATCGAGAAAGTTTCATAATGACTTAGTTTTTATAACAAGTTATTTTTCCATAGTATAGCAATTCATAAAATTGAATTAAATAGCATCATTTAACTACATGGCATCAGGTTCGAAAAAAGTAATTTTAGCTGCGCTCATTGGAAATGGCTTAATTTCTATAACCAAATTTTTTGCTTCTTTCATTACTGGCAGTTCTGCAATGCTTTCAGAGGGTATCCACTCCCTGGTTGATACTGGAAATCAAATCTTATTGTTATTTGGCTTAAAACAAGCCAAAAAGCCGGCGGACAAGTATCACCCCTATGGACATGGTAAGGAAGTCTATTTCTGGAGTTTTGTTGTAGCTATTATGATTTTTGGAGTTGGTGCCGGAATTTCGATTTATGAAGGAATTCACAGCGTAATGGATCCCCATGTAATAAAAAGTCCCATGACGAACTATATAGTATTGGGCCTTGCCATGATTTTTGAGGCTTTTGCCTGGTATTTTGCCTGGAAAGAGTTCAGCAAAATAAAAGGAAAACGCGGGTATTTTGAAGCGGTTAAAAAGGAAAAAGACCCTACCACCTTTGTTGTTCTTTTTGAGGACTCCGCTGCCATGCTTGGACTTGTCGTGGCATTTGTAGGTATATGGATTGCCCAAGTAACAGGAAATCCCATTTTTGATGGAGTTGCTTCTATCATCATTGGAATTATTCTTGCCGTCACTGCAGGATGGCTGGCCTATGAAACAAAGGGATTACTAATCGGTGAAAGTGCAGAACATGAAATTGTAGATGATATAAAAATTCTCAGCTCATCTGTTCAAAGTATTGTAAAAGTCAACGAAACACTGACCATGCATATGGGCCCTAATTTTATTCTTGTAAACATAAGTGTTGATTTTAAGGATTCAATGGGTGCTACACAGATTGAGAGTGATATATCTGCTTTGACTAAAAAGATTAAAGAAAAGTACCCACGTGTTAAAAAAGTATTTGTAGAAGCTGAACCAGCCCAATAACATGTTTAGACCTAACACTTTTTTCTTCTCTTCTAAAATCTAATTGGCGCCTAAAACTTTTTTTTCTCAAGAAGTTGCCCATGGCGTTAATTTCCGGAATTAAGGCACAATATGTCGGCGAAGATACTTCAAGAGTAACCATTCCTTTTAATTATTTTACCAAGAATCCTTTTCGGTCTATGTATTTTGCTTGCCAAAGTATGGCAGCAGAGTTTTCAACTGCTATAATTTGTCTAAAGGCCTTGGAAAAGAGAGAAGAGGAATTTTCCATCATCGTTGTAGAGATGGAGGCCAGTTTTTCCAAAAAAGCTAAAGGGGTGACTACCTTTCAGTGTAATAAACCAAAAGAACTGGAATCACTCATTGATAGAAGCATATCTGATGAAACACCTCAAGCTATTACATTTAAAAGTATAGGAAGAAATGAAGAAGGCGAAGAAGTGGCTGCCTTTTCCTTCACTTGGTCTATCAAAGTAAGAGATTAAGTAATAAAACAAGGTTTCACATCTTCTAGATAAATCCAGTGCAAGGCACTATTCGTACTAGTATTGTGTTTAAGTGGTATAAAATGAAAGAATACTTAACCAACTCCATTATCTATTATGAAGCGTTTTTTACCTTTTTTAGTTTTTGTATTTGTGATCGCTTGCCAGTCAGATAAAGAAGATCATCAACATAATATTGATGCAGCTTCATTAGAAACTACAGCAACTACAAAAGCAACAAAGCCGGATACAACTGAAAAAAAATATGAAGTTGTAAAAAGTGAGAAAGAATGGAAGCAGATACTCAGTCCTGAAGAATTCTATGTGCTAAGGGAGGACGGCACAGAAAAACCTTTCGATAACGATTACTGGGATAATAAAAAGGAAGGGATTTATTATTGTGCGGCTTGCGGACAACCACTTTACAGTTCTAAAACAAAATATAAATCCGGGACGGGTTGGCCTTCTTTTTGGAAGCCTATAAAGCCTGCGTTTGTGGATAAGTTGTTAGACAATAAGCTTTGGACGCCACGCACCGAAATTGTTTGCTCCAGATGTGGTTCTCACATTGGCCATGTATTTGAGGATGGCCCGGAGCCCACAGGTTTGCGCTATTGCATGAACTCAGCAGCTCTTGAATTCAAAGAAATGGATCTATCCACCATTGACGAGAAAAGCCTTACCCCAATAGATCTTTACTAATTTTAAGCTTTATAATAATAATATCAGGCAGAGTTAAACTCTGCCTTTTTTATTTCGTAACAGTTTGATATATAATAAAAAATCGAACTAACCACCTGTTATGACATCAAAAGCCAAAGTTCTGGAAACCGCCCGTTTTAATCCCGATATAAAGAAATACCTTCTGATTTATGGTATACTTATTTTAACAATAACTATCTTTGGAATTGCCCTGCTTCCCTTTTGGGTGCTCATTGCCCCTTATTTTATCAAAAAGTATTTTAACAGACTTCATTGTGAGCTCACTACCCGATCGCTTCGTTTTGAAAAAGGAATACTATTTCATGTTGAGCGAACGATACCGCTGGATAAAATCCAGGATCTCACTTTTAAGGAAGGCCCTCTGCTTAAAGCTTTTGGAATGAGCATATTAAAAATTGAGACAGCCGGAAATACCGGACAAGGGATGAGCGACTTAACTCTTATTGGTATTGTTGATGCTGCTTCTTTCCGTAATAAAGTTTTTGAACAACGCGATAAGGTTACGGATAATACCGTTAGCTCCCCTGACGGTCAGGAAGATACACTTTTGGTACTGAAAGAAATTCGGGATTCTATCAAAAACATCGAAAAGGAACTTTCAAAGAAATAGAATTCACGCTCCTGTCTTATCTGCAATTTTTTTGTTGTATAAGAAGAATAGACCCATTGCTATACCCCATTGTACCAGTACTGTTGCTACAGAATAAAGACTGAGTGGATTGTACCAGGTATCGGGGGCATACTCAAAAGCACTGAGATACATCCACCATACCAGCAAAGTGATGACCTCAACAGGCACTACATATTTTATTATAACTTCCCACCATTTACCAAGAGTATACTTCCGCTCCTCGGTATTAATAAGTTCTGAACGAAATTTAGCAGGGTTAAATTTTATCACCGCAAAAGACATAAATGCCCCTGAAACCAGCAAACCTACTCCCCATACAAAATCCTGATTGGCAAGGATATCAACGGAAATAGCAGAAGGCATACCAAATGCAAACCCTGCAACGCACACACCCATCACTGCTTTCTTCCTTGAAATATTCATGTCAACCAATACACGACTGGCTAACTCAATCATTGAAATAAGTGAGCTGAAAGCAGCAAAAGTCAATCCTAAGAAAAATAAGATTGCAAAAATCTGCCCTCCTGCCATTTCGTTAAACAACTGAGGCATCCACATAAAAGTCAGGCCTGTTCCGGCCGGACCTGAAGATTGCATAATATCGAGCACTTCTGTATTACTCATTCCAGAGCCCAGCGTACCAAATACAGTCGAAAAAATTGTTACTGCTGCCAATAATGAAACAATGTTGTTTCCAATTCCAGTTTGGAAGGCACTGATAGTAACATCATCTTGCGAGCGCATATAGGCTGCATAGGTGAGAATTAATCCCCAGGCTGCTCCAGTGTCCCAGGCGTTTTGTGTGAGGGCCTCCAGCCATACTTTAGGTTCTGCAAGCATTGACCATTCAGGGGTAAACAAATACTCAATACCTTCAAAGCTGCCGGGCAACATTACAGCTCTTATTAGTGAAATTACTACCACCAAAAGAAGGGAGGGAATCAAAATCTTGTTAATACGTTCAATAGATGAGATGCCCTTTACCACAATAAATCCACCAATTCCCATCATCAATGCATGAAAAACAGACGGTAGCGCAGAACCCTGAAATCCATTCCACACACTCTGTGCCTGTTCAAGGTTGGCAGGCAAGCCACTGAAAACAGATTCAATCAAATAATACAAGCACCACCCGGCAATTACACTGTAATAGAACATTATAGCCGTGGCTACAAAACCTATAAAACTGCCCATCCAGGAATATTTTTTCCCTACTAACTTTATAAATGAACCGATAACCCCCTTTCGCCCATTTCGGCCAATACCATATTCAGCGATAATCAATGGAATGGAAAACAAAAACAGACAACAAACCCAGGCAAAAATAAATGCGCCGGCTCCTTCTGTACCTCCATTTTGAGCAGCAATACGAGGAAAACGCCATATATTTCCAGTTCCTACTGCTATGCCCAGAACACTGAGGATTAATCCCAGCTTGGATGAAAAAAACTGTTTCCCGTTCTCTTTTAGTTGACTCATTTAAAAAATCTTTAGTTCTGGTTTTTCGATGTTATGATAAACAAGCTCAATGCTTTTTAAAACAATTGCTTCATGTATTAACTAATTTTTTCAAGATTGGCAACCTTGTAAAGCTTCTTAAAATAACTGAAACTATTCGTTCGTTGATGTAAGTAATTTTTATTTTCACTCAAAAGTGATACGTAGTCATATATTTTGATTCTATCTTACCTATGGCTATTATTGCGTGCTGATAAATCGATTAATTTTGAATTAAAATAGCAACAAGGCAACGGATGTTTTCCAACCATAAATCGACCAACCGCACTCTGGCAATTTTTGCCTTTTTAGCTTCCCTTATTTTGTACTGCTTAACAATTGCTCCCACAGCTAGCTTCTGGGATGCCGGTGAATTTATTGCTGTAGCACATGGACTACAGGTTAACCATCCTCCCGGAGCGCCTTTCTATTCACTGCTTGGAAGAATTTTTTCCATGTTTATGCCGGCATCGTATGTGGCTATAAGTATCAACTTTATCAGCGCATTGACCTCTGCCCTTACCATTATGCTGCTTTACCTCATCATTGTACGGCTGGTAAGAGAATGGAAAGGTCATCCAGACCAGTTGGAAGGCATCGATAAAATTGGTCTGTATGGAGGAGCTCTTTTGGGTGCATTTACTTTTGCAGTCACTGATACTTTTTGGTTTAGTGCTGTTGAAGCTGAGGTATATGCTGTATCCATGTTCTTTACAGCCATTGTAGTTTGGATGGCTCTAAAATGGTCTGAGCATCATGACAAACCTAACAATGAACGTTGGCTGGTACTTATAGCCTATATGTTTGGGCTGGCTCTGGGTGTTCACTTACTTAACCTCCTTGCTTTATTTTTTGTAGCACTTATTATCTATTTCAAAAAAAGGGAATTTGGGCTGATAACGCTGGCGATTACCGGAGCTATCGCTATCGTTTCATTTTTTACAGTTTATCCGGTAACCATTCAATTCCTGCCAAGCATGATGGCTGCCGTTACAGAGGCATCCTATGGGCTTATTGGTCCGGTTACATTTAGTCTCATTGTTGTTGCTGCTCTGGTGGGCGGCGTATATTTCACTCACAAGAATGATTACCGCATAGCCAATATTGTTATAATGTGTTATGCCATGATTTTGATTGGTTATTCATCTTATGCACTCATTTTTATAAGATCTATTGCAGATCCACCCATTGACGAAAATGACCCCGAGACTACAGAAGCATTTATTAGTTATCTAAAACGCGAGCAGTATGGTTCTACCCCATTGCTTACTGGTGCTACATACGATAATTCCAAAGGCAGAATTGATGAATCTCAGGAAGTGTTTTTCCCACGCAGATACTCTAGCCGTGGCATCCATGTACAACAGTATCAAAAGTACAGCAGTGATCTGGATTTCTTTATTAATTACCAGCTCAACCATATGTATATCCGGTATTTTAACTGGAATTTTATAGGCCGTGATTCTGATGTACAGGATGCTGGATGGCAGTCTGGTTTTACTGAAACCACCAACGAAGAAAACCCGGCACATAACAGCTATTTCTATATCCCATTTTTAATTGGCCTATTTGGAATGATCTTTCACTTCCAGCATGATTGGAAACGTGCCCTATCCGTAATGGTCCTGTTTTTAATGACAGGTTTTGCCATAATTGTATTCTTAAATCAGACACCGCTACAACCCCGTGAACGGGACTATGCATATGTCGGTTCCTTCTTTGCTTTTGCCATCTGGATTGGAATGGGGGGTGTTGCCATCACAGAGATGGTCAAAGAATACCTCAAATCAAATGAGATGGCAGCCTATGCCGTTATGGGACTTCTTTTTGTAGCAACACCTGGATTGATGGGATATCAAAACTATGATGATCATGACCGAAGCAATCGCTACGTAGCGCCGGATTATGCTTATAACTTGCTCCAATCGACAGCACCTAATGCCATACTATTTACCAATGGCGACAATGATACGTTTCCTCTTTGGTATCTTCAGGAGGTTGAAGGGGTGCGAACCGATGTTAGAGTAGTCTGTTTAAGTCTGCTTCAAACCGATTGGTACATCAAGCAATTAAGAGATCAGTGGTCTCATGAATCTGCCCCACTGCCTATTTCATTAACTGACCAAGAAATAGCAGAAATAACTTCCAGTCTTACATTCCATGAACCGGACACAGTTTCAATACCTGTAAATAAAAACCTTCTGAAAAATGCTTTTTCAGGACCACAACAATACAAAGAAATGATTGGAGTAAATCCAGACACTTCTCTGAGCATTTACCATGAAAACATCGATTTTGGAATTCCGGTTGATTCCCTCGATAACCAGGTTAAATGGTACTTCCAGGGACGCCCTGCTGGTACCGGTCCCCAAGGTGATCGACGTTACTATACCAATGTCCATGACAAAGTGATTCTGGATATCCTTAAAACCAACCAATGGCTGCGTCCGGTTTATTTTGCCAATACTGTTTCAACCAACAGTCAGATGAACCTTCAACCCTACTTCCGTTTTGAAGGTAAAGCCTATCGTGTAATTCCTCAAAGGCACCAAGCGGATTCTTTTGGCTGGATAGACCCACAAATTTATGCAGACCGTCTTGGTAAATTCCGGTTCAGAGAATGGAATAATCCCGATGTATATTTTGATGAAAATATACGCCGAATGCTTAGTAACTACAGGCTGGGAGTTACCGAGCTTGCGAAGAGTTACATGGAAGAGGGAAAACCCGATAGTGCCGTAAAGTGGCTGAAATATGGGGAAGAAAATATTCCATTTAATAAACTTGAAGGTAGCTCTGGAACTAAAATTTTCTATGCTCTAAACTATGCCAAAGCCGGCAGCTCTGAGAATGCCTTGCGTTTAGCTAATGAGGCAAAACAAAACTCTCTTGAGGATTTACGCTATCACATTGATCGATTTGATAATTTGCAAAGTGAGATATCCCGTTTACAACAGGAAGCTAAACAAGCACGAGAAAACGCAAACATTAGCAAGCAAAGGGAACTCCGTAATAGAATTCAAAGCATTTCAGGTCGAGGCGAAACTATTTCACAAAACATTTATAATGCTATTAGCGAACTTATTATTATTCAGAGAATCTATTATATGAATGAAAAGGACCAAATGGCTTCGGAGCTAATTGATACCGTTAATACGATTACTACATCACGTGTGCAGTTTCCACAAAGTGAAGAGGAAAATAAAACTCAATTTGATCGATTTGGTATCTGATAAAATATGATATTAGCATTTAGAAGATTTCTAATTCTATAACTTCTGTAGTATATTCAAGTAGAATTTGATGCCGACAAGTAAATAATGCAGTAATGATTCACCATTTTACTAAAGAAAATATTGATGCCATAGCCAACGTCCTTGAGACTAAAGCCAAGCCTTTAGGTGATGATGTATTTAGGCTGGAGGTTGTTAATAAGGACGAAGGTAGAAAGCTGGCTCTTGAAATTCACCTTGGGCTCAATGTTGAAGATGAACCTATGAATATGGTATCAGTTTATGCCCAAAATACCTTTCTACAGCTTCATAACTGTACTGCTTTTATTGCCAGTGATATGCTCAAACAAGTCACCTTTTTCGGCCGTGAAGGCAAACGCACATCGGGACTAATTGTTGAACAAGGTGCCGGATGCAGCCTCTATTCGAACGTGAGTGAAGCAATAATTAATGGTGACTTCACCCAGCTACCCGAAGATGTGATGATGTGTGCTATTGCCCTGTCATTGACAGAATCTGTTGATTTGGATGATTTTTCTTTTGAAGAGGACGACTAGCCTCTATGTCGGGTACCAAAGCTGATGTTCAGTTCTTTAATGAGACCACCCTCGACCTTCCTATAAGTAAAAATGATTTAAAGGGTATAGTCTCTCTTATAGAAAGTAAAGAATCTATCCACTACAGCTTTGTAGAGTTCGTTTTTGTTGATGAAGACCAAATTGTTGAGATCAATAAAGAACATCTGGATCGAGAATATATCACTGATACAATATCATTTAATTATGAAAAGAGTCAAAAGGACGATATAGAAGGAACTGTATTTCTTTGTGCGCCAAGAATTAATGAACAGGCTATAGAGTTTAATCAAGATCAAAGAGATGAGTTTCTACGAGTAAGCATACACAGCCTGTTACACCTGATTGGTTATGAAGATACCGAAGAATCGGATCAACAAATCATGACTCAAAAAGAAGACGAGTACCTTTCCCTTTTAAAAGGATAGAACCAAAACTCTTATTTATTTTATCCGTAAGAGCGTTATGTTTGAAATATCAAAGATTATCTAATGAGCTTATGGAGAATAGTCCTCAACAAACTAATGAGCAGCAAGATCCAGCCCTGCAAGTTGCCAAAGAGAAAACCAGAGATTCCGCAAAAAAACTTTGGGATATTATCGCCAAGTACAGTCGTATTGATACTATAGGCGAACAGAGTACAAAAGTTGGTAAAAGTGCTAAAAAACACCAATTCCATAACAGTGGCCTTCTTTTTGCGCTTTCAATAGTCCCCTACTTTCTGAGTGCTTTATTTATACTTTCTTTCTTCTGGGATTTTGACAATATATCATGGCAAGTATTTGGATATACACTTCAGGTTCAGGGGCTGCTTAAAATATTGAGTGTAAGCGGCTTAATTGGATTTTTGACCAACTGGCTGGCTATTACTATGCTCTTTAAGCCGGCAAAAAAACGCCCCATACTTGGACATGGATTGGTTCCTGCTCAAAAAGATCGAATAGCATACCGGCTGGCCCAGGCAGTATCTGAGGATCTTATAAATCCCGAAATCATCAAAAAACGCATACATGAATCTAATATTATCGCCAAATATCGCGAACAAACAACTGCTTATATCAAAACAGTTATTGATGACCCCGATTTTAGAACTGACTTAAAAGACTGGGTGGTTGATTATGTCCATGACATGGTAGCAGATGCAGAAATCAGAGGGGCCATTGCAAAAAAGATTATCATCAACATTGAAGATGCACTTGAGGATAAGTCTATAGAAAAAGTAGCTTTAAAAGCCTATTCGTATATCAAGGGACAAGAAATGCAGTATATAATTGAAGAGGCACTTACCAAGCTTCCCTCCTCTGTAGAAAGTGGCTTGGATAAGTTTGACGGGGTATTAGATACTCTTCCTTCAAAGATTAATAAGCACAGTGTGAAAATTGAAGATATTGTAACCAACCTTCTTTATAAACTTGTAAACCAGCTGGATGTTCATGCACTGGTAGAGGACAATCTTAAAGAATATGACGAACAGCATATTTCTCAAATTCTCCAAAATGCAACCAACGAACAACTCCGTTACATACAATATCTGGGAGCCGTTCTGGGTATGATCGGTGGATTTGTAATTTGGGAGCCACTTCTAAGTATTATTGCTATTGCACTTATTCTATCTCTTCTTCTCTCATTGGACAATCTCTTAGTAAGAAGAACAAATTTCTCTTAGTAAATCTGTTTTCCTATTATTTGGTTTATAATTTATCATCACTATATTGTTAATTTTTGTAAATGAGAAAATTTGTATCTATTTAAATATATAAAAGCAATTTTGGGATGGTCAGTGAGATAGAGTTTATACTATTATTTAAAATACTTGTAGCCCACTTATTGGCCGATTTCTTTTTTCAGCCTTATTCCTGGATTAAGGGACGTCGCAAGTTTGGGGTTTATTCCAGGCATTTATACCTGCATATAGGAGTTGTAGGACTAATTACGTACTTGCTTATTGGTGAGTGGACTGAATGGAGACTTCCACTTTTTATTGTGGTCACCCACTTTTTGATTGACTGGTGGAAATCAAGCATGAGAGATTCAACACTGAATTTTGTTATAGATCAACTTGCTCATTTGCTAATGGCAGTGATCGGTTGGCTATGGTATATAGAGTCAGGTTCAATATTTATAGATGCAGTTTTTCAAGGCCTGTATGGTCCAACTTTTTGGATAATATTGGGTGGTTATTTAATTGCATTACGACCTATGGGTTTTCTTATAACTAAGGTCACTCATAAGTGGCAGGAAGAGCTTGGTAAAGAGCAAAAAGATTTCTCCGGGCTTGATAGAGCCGGAACCTGGATCGGATATTTAGAACGAATTATTATTTTGACGTTTATATTACTTCAGCAATATAGTGCAATAGGCTTTTTGATAGCAGCGAAATCAATCTTCCGATTTAGTGGTGGTGTTAAGGAGCCGCATGAGCGAAAATATGCTGAGTATATTCTTATTGGCACATTGATTAGCTTTTCATTAGCAATATTACTCGGTATTGGGATGCTGGCCTTGCTTTAGGTTAGATTCTTCTGTGGTTGAGAGATGGAATAGACTCCCTGACTTTTTTTAGTCGGTTTGGACTGATATCAGCTGTAACAAATCCTATCTCCTCTTTCCCATCTGCTAAAACTTCACCCCAAGGATCAACAATGAGTGAATGGCCATACGTTTTTCTGTTTGGTCCATGAACGCCGGTCTGGGCCGGAGCCAGCACATAACTGGTGTTTTCGATTGCTCGAGCCCGCAACAGGGTTTCCCAATGTACCTCTCCTGTTGTCTGCGTAAATGCAGATGGTACAGTTAAAATTTCGGCACCTTTGGCGGCCAGCTCACGATATAATTCAGGAAACCGAAGATCATAACATACTGACAGACCTATATTTCCAATTTCATCAGACTTCCAAAGTATCGGCTTTGAGTCACCGGGTTCTACAAAGTCAGATTCCCGATAGGATTCTCCGTCATCAAGATCGACGTCAAATAGATGCATTTTGTCGTACTTGGCAACCGTTCTTCCCTCCGGATTTATCAATAAAGAGCGATTATAAACTTTGTCATTGCCAGCTGGAGCGGGGAAACTACCTCCTATTAAATAAATACCATATTTTGCTGCAATGTCTTTTAAAAAGCTTTCTGCCTTAGTATGTATCTCGTCTGCCTTTTGCATACGCAAGTCAAAGTCACCAAGAAAAGCAAAGTTTTCGGGCAGGCATACTAACCTTGTTTTTGCCTTTGCTGCTTTTTGAACTAATGCCCGTGCTTGATTCAGATTATGTTCAATATTCGGCTGACTGTTCATTTGAACAGCAGCAGCTTTGTAGGTTTCCATTTTTATGCAAATGATTTATTAGTACTTTATCAATCAAAAATAAAACATAACCAATTTTTCAATGGCTTTGAACATTCTTGTTATTTACGGATCTGTACGTCATCATCGACAGGGAATTCGCGCTGCGCGGTTTATTTTTAATAAATGCAAAGAACGCGGTCATAGCACAACCTTAGTTGACCCTCTTGAATATGATCTGCCCATGCTAGACCGGATGTACAAAGAGTTTGATAAAGGCAAAGCACCACAGAAGATGGAAAAGCTGGCAGGGTTGATCAAAGATGCGGACGGATATATCATTGTATCCGGAGAATATAATCACAGCATACCTCCTGCACTTTCAAATTTGCTGGATCACTATTTGGAAGAATATTTTTTCAAGCCTTCAGCCATTGTGTGTTATTCTCGTGGAGGTTTTGGAGGAGTTCGTGCTGCGATGCAATTACGAGCAATGTTGGCTGAGATGGGTATGAGCAGTATACCTTCTATTTTTGCTGTATCAAAAATTAGTGAAAGTATGAATGAGGATGGTTCAACTAACCAAGAAAATTATAACAACCGGGTAGTTCGATTTTTGGATGAGTTTGAATGGTATGTTGAGGCTTTAAAAGCCAAAAGAAAGGAAGGGAAACCTTATTAATGGAAAATTAAAATTGGGAATTAGGAAAAGATTATCCACGAACAACTCCTAATCCCCAATTTTTAATTACTCATTTTAATTCTTAACAGCATCACGATTCAGGTATTCTTCATACAATTGTGTATGTCGGCTAACCATTGGGATTTTAAATCCACGAATAAAAACCTGTTCAATCGTTGACATTGGTTCAAGTGGATCTCCATCGCTGATAAAAAGATTTGCCTGCTTGCCTTCTTCAATGCTCCCCAGTCGATCTGAGACCCCGAATATCTCAGCAGGATTAATTGTAAGAGCTTTTATAGCTTCTTCTTTACCCAACCCATAGGTAGCCGCGAAACCTGCATGATAAGGCGCATTCCGTACGTTCTCAGTTTCTCCGGTTGCAATTGCAACTTTAACTCCGGCCTCATGTAATTTTCCCGGGTTTTGATATGGGCGTTGGTAATTATCATAATCCCTGCTTGGGGTATAAAGCGTAGATACCAAACATGGCAGACCTGCCTCAGCTATTTCTTCAGCTACTCTCCATCCTTCTTCAACACCTGCAAGTATAAAGCGTGCTTCAGGATGTTCTTTTGTCCACTTAATAGCTTCAAGGATATTTTTTTCTTCATCAACAGAAATCATAACAGGAATTTCGCCGGTCACAACCTCACGCATAGCTTCCATCTTTTTATCAGCGTCAGGTTTTTCTCTGTTATCAGGATCTTCCTGATAAGCTGTCATCATCTTATTATAGAATTCAGCTTTCTTCCAGAAATCATTGAGTTCTTTAATATCCTTCTCGAATTCTTTTTTGATTTCTTCCGGCTTTCGATCATCCCACCATCCGCCGCCTGTAATACTGGGAAAGTTCAGGTGCAAAGCCGCATTGGCACGAACAGCCATGGAATCAGGAGAATAGCCATATAAGTCAATAAGTGTTGGCTTTCCTGATATTCTACCCGAAACAGGAGTCGTAATTACGTGTGTAACGCCATTTACTCGAGTTACAGGAATAGAAACACTGCTCGGATTTATAGCTGTAAACGCACGAATATGTGGATTATAGCTACCTATTTCAGCCTGATCGTTGGTTACCGCAACAGCTCCGATTTCCTGCAGGCCAAGCAAGGTACCAGAATCCATAAATCCTGGATAAACATGTTTGCCGGTGCCATCAATTTGCTGATAGTCTGACGTTATCTTTGCATTCTTGCCTACGTAAGCAATGTTTTTGCCATCAATAAGTACGACACCATTTTCAATAACTCCGTTAGTTACGGTATGAATAGTGGCATTGGTTATGGCAAATTTACCAAATTCCGGTTTCTCTGTAATTTGTGCCTTGGAAACTCCAACAAGCAACAAGCACAGTACAAATGATGTAAATAATGTGAATATACGCTTCATAATATCTGTGATAAATTTTGTTAGTTAGAATTTCCGTTGATAGACATGCCTTCTTTATCAAACCGAAGTACGGCACCTCTTAGGCATGCATCGACATCTTTACTGCCTTCATACCAGCGTGTGTAGGTCTCATCAAAGTCTTCTTCCGGGTCAGCATCCAATCGCATGTCATTAGGATCTTCATTGCGATCAAAGTACTTCTTCCCATCTACATATGTTTTTTCAGCAACGCTGTAAATGCTCAGCGGATGCCCATTCCAGATAGCAACATCACCGTGCTTGCCTTCTTCGATACTCCCCACTTTGTCGTCAATACCCAGCTGAATAGCCGGATTGATGGTAATCATTTTTAAGGCATCTTCTTTGGATGTCCCGCCATAATGTACCGTCTTTGCGGCCTCATGGTTCAAGTGACGAATAAGCTCACCGCTGTCTGAGTTAATGCTGTTTGTAACTCCATTAGCATTCAAAATAGAGGCGTTATATGCGGTTGAATAATAGACTTCAAACTTATAGGCCCACCAGTCGGCAAAGACAGAAGTATGAGCTCCATTTTTCCGAAGTTCCGGTGCAATTTTGAAGGCTTCGTTAGCATGCTGGAAAGTGAAATTTTCAATTCCATAATCTTTAAACACACGCATCAACATCAGAATCTCGTCAGCTCTGTAAGAGTGGCAATGAACCCAAACTTTACCATCAATGATATCGGCCAGTACTTCCAGTCTGTCATTCTTTGCAACAGGAATAGGAGGCGTTCCTCTCTTCCGTCGATCATAACGCTGTTTTGCTTCAAGATACGCTTCGCGATTACGTTTATAATCCAGAGCTGCATCAAAATGTTCGCGGACAACCTGCTCAACACCCATTCTGGTTCGGGGCTGAACACCAAATCCCTGCCCGTGCACACGAGTAGGATTTTCTCCCAATGCAAACTTAATAGTCCTTGGAGCTCCTTCGAAACGCATGTTTTCTACATTTGTGCCGTAGCGCAGTTTCAAAGTTTCGTTTTGCCCTCCAATAACATTTGCAGATCCGTGCATCAGATGAATAGATGTGACTCCTCCGGCTAACGCCCAATAAATATTGATGTCTGTAGGATCAACGGACTGTTCCATGGTGACTTCAGCAGTAACAGGATTGGTCCACTCATTGATGTCTACCCCTGCAATATGAGAATGAGCATCAATAATACCCGGCATTACATATTTGCCTGTTGCATCAACAGTTGTAACTCCACCGGGAGCTGATAGATTCTGTCCAATTTCAGTAATAATACCATCCTCAATTAATACATCCGTATTTTCAAGGTTTCCATCAGTAACTGTGATTACTGTTCCACCTTTAATTAGGACGGAACCTGTCTCCTGGGCATAACCTGAAACACAGAAGCCCAGTACAAATAATGCTAGTAATATCTTCTTCATATTCTTCATAGCTGTTAGTTTAGAAGATTGTTATTCAATTTCTGTTAATTCGCCGGCTGATACCGAATACATCACTTTTACTTCGTCAGTTAAAAAAGTGTCTGAAAACACGCTGAAACTAGCTATGCGTCCATCTGTAATATCTCCAACTCTTGATCCCACTTTTAGAATCTCAGCTGTATTTTGCGTAATCATCGATAGCAGTTGACTTTCATCCAAACCGGTTTCTTCTGCAAGCGTGTTTAGATGCTTTGAGAAATCACTGATTTTCATTCCATTAGAAGCATATCCAACTTTCACACCGGCATCTATGAGTTTTTGGATGTTCTCAATGTCAGCCTTGTAAGCTTCAAGTTGACGTTCACGAAAAACACGCATCTCTTCGGTAATTTCTTCTATTTCCTTCACTTCTTCCGTGGTATCCTTTTCGGCTTTTTCTTGCTCCACTTTCCACTTGGGTTTTTCAGGGAGATCAATACTGGCCAATACAGGAATCTCTCGATTTTTTAACTCATCCGCCAAAGTGTAGGCTTCTTTACCGGATACAAGAACCATCTCGAATCCAAGATTATCCTGAAGATCAAGAACTACTTCTATGTCCTGTTTTGTGTCAGCAATAAAATACAATGGCTGATCACCATTGAGCACTGGGAAAAGTGCTTCCAATACTTCATTCTTTTTTGGAGCTGGATAGTCAGATGAAGCCGATGCAAAGTATGCTATATGATCTTGTAAAGCAGTTGCATCATACCATAGCTGTCTGTATTCAGCTAATACCCCCATTCTTGTTGATGGATAAGCTCCACTGCCAAACCCACCGGGTGCATTTTCAAGTGAGGCAAGCATGCCCACTCCGGACTGCATCAGATACTCATCAGTTTCTTTGCCATTGATAAAGAACAAGTCAACTTGGCCGGGTAGCATTTGGCCTTTTAGGCCCAAAGCCGCAGTTGTGAAACCACTTTTTTGTGCTTCTGTCAGAGCTTTATCGTCAGTTTTAAGGAGCTCCGATGGTTTCCTCTGAGGCTGCACTCCTGCTCGTTCATAGCCGGGCTCACCCGGACGATCAGGTTCTTCATAGCGGTCGGGCAAATCCGGACTTCCCCAGAGCGCCATGCCGTCAACAAAGCCGGGATAAACATGAAGGCTGTCACCTCCATCAATAGTATAGGCATCAAAAGGTATATTAACGTTAGAACCAACAGATTCAATGACTCCATTCCGCCACACTATCGTTCCACTCTCAATAGTTTGACCGTCAGCAATGTGAATAGTAACATTATCAAAAGCTTGAGCGGGCGACGACTGTGCTTTGGCTACATGGCCAATGACCATTATAGCCATACAGAAAATTAAACTTCGGGCTAATTTCATAATAGCAGTATTTGATAGGTTTTACTTTAAAGATTCAATAAGTGGATTTTGTGGGTTTTTCTAAAGTAGGAAAACGCTAAATTTTGTAAATGAGCAACCTCCTTTTTTAAACCTGAAGCACTCCTGTTTTAAATTCTTCAATCACAGGGTTATGGTTTGCACAGCTGATGGCATGAGATATTCTTTCTCGTGTTTCAATAGGATTGATGATACCATCAACCCAAAGTCGTGCCGCAGCATAGCGTACATCAGTTTGATGATCGTAACGGTCTTTAATTTCATTTAAGATTTCCTGGCGTTCTTCTTCCGTTATCTCTTCACCTTTTTTCTCAAGAGTAGAGACACGAATTTGTGTAAGCACCTTTGCCGCTTGCGTACCTCCCATCACAGCAATTTTTGCCGAGGGCCACGCATACATGAATCTGGGATCATAGGCTCGTCCACACATGGCATAATTTCCGGCTCCATAGCTGTTGCCAACAACAATAGTTATCTTAGGAACCGTGCTATTTGAGACGGCATTGACCATCTTGGCCCCGTCTTTAATAATTCCCCCATGTTCGCTGCGTTTACCAATCATAAATCCGGTTACGTCTTGGAAAAAGATGATTGGAATTTTTTTCTGATTGCAATTCATAACAAACCGCGCAGCTTTATCAGCACTATCAGAATAAATGACGCCACCTACCTGCATCTCCCCTTGTTTTGTTTTGGTAATTTTACGCTGATTGGCAACAATTCCTACACTCCATCCATCAATACGTGCATATCCTGTAATAAGTGTCTGCCCATATCCCTTCTTAAATTCAGTGAAGCTGTTTTCATCGATGATGCATTCCAACAGCTCATTCATATCATAGGGTTTGGTACGGTCATCAGGAAGGATATCCAAAACATCAACGGGATCCCGAGATGGTTCTTTAGGTTCTGACCTGTTGAACTCGGCCGTATCGAATGGCCCAAGCTTATCTACTAAATCACGGACGGTTTTAATACACGTTTCGTCATCCTCCATTTTATAATCCGTGACACCACTAATTTCAGTGTGAGTAGTAGCACCACCAAGTGTTTCATTATCTACATCTTCACCAATAGCAGCTTTTACCAAATAACTTCCCGCCAGAAAAACACTCCCCGTTCCATCTACAATAAGAGCCTCATCACTCATAATAGGAAGATAAGCTCCCCCTGCAACACAACTTCCCATTATAGCAGCGATCTGGGGAATGCCCTTTGCACTTATTACCGCATTATTTCTAAACATTCGCCCAAAATGATCTTTATCCGGAAAGATCTCATCCTGCATTGGCAGATAAACTCCGGCCGAATCAACCAGATAAAGGATGGGTAAATGATTTTCAATAGCAACTTCTTGTGCTCTTAGATTTTTTTTAGCTGTAATTGGAAACCATGCGCCTGCTTTTACGGTGGCATCATTGGCAACAATTACACAGCTGCGGCCTGAAACTTCCCCGATACCTGTAACCACACCTCCGGAAGGGCATCCCCCTTCTTCCTCATACATCTCATAACCAGCCCACAGTCCCAGCTCATAGAAACGACTCTCGTCATCTACAAGCAGATCAATTCTTTCTCTTGCAGTAAGCTTTCCTTTTTTGTGCTGTTTTTTAATTCGCTTTTCCCCTCCTCCCTTTTTGATTTCTTCTTTGATGGCATTCAATTTTTTAATCAGGGATTTCAATGATTGAGGGGAATCATCAGAACTGCTTTTTGAACTCATATAAGCTAATGATATTTTAAAAGTAATAGATTGCAAATTTAAGCGTTTGCAAAATAATGAATTTTCGCAATCTCAAAAGTCTTTATCTGTTAAATAATCTTCTCATATTTCGTTGTTGAGTAAATAAAAATACCACCTTTCCGATATGCTAAAAAAAATAGGCCGGCTACTTTCTTTTTTTTTGTTCATAGCACTACTTGGTTATTCACCAATCTTTGCACAACAGAACGTTGACTATCGTTCATTGACGCTTAGCAATCAGCAGCAAGATATCTATGTCAACCATTTTACCTTGCCGGGTGATAAAGATGGTACCGTTAAGTTTGTTACTTCATTCCGTATCAGCAATCAATTTTTACCTTTTAAAAAGACTAATAGTCGGGATAATCCTAATGAGTTCTTTAGCAGTGTCGGTCTTTCAATTGAGTTATTTAAAGCCAAAAATAAAGTAAAAAAAGACAATTTTGACGATCTCAGTATAGAAGGTCTGGAATCTGTAGGTAGAGCATTTTGGAAAGACACGGCCTATGCCGGCACTTATGAAAAAACACAATCCGCCGATATTTTTATAGAAGGGTATTTACAGGTAGAGCTGAAGTCGGGATTATATAATTATATTCTTCAGCTTGAAAGAGGAGCAGAAAATGCTGCACAATCTTCTCGAACGCGTCAGGTAAATATTTCAACTTATGCGGACAAAAAGATTGGAAGTGTAATTTTAGGAGAAAAAATATCAGAGAAGGATAATCTTATACAGCTAGATTTGTTGAATTATGGAAGTAATGCCCGATATGGCAAAGACTATTATGCGTTAATTCATTTGCCTGAATATAATCCCGGTCATTCCTATTCAGTATCTCTGGATAAAATTGATGCTTCTAAAAAAGATACAACAAAGCTTGAAGATATCTTTAGCAAAAAACTTGATTCAAGTGAGTTATATCAAAACATTAGACCTAAAGTAACTTCTAATAATGGCAAGCCCAGCTTAACCCTTTCTTCTGTAGCTAAAGGTTATGCTTACGCGTTGGTAAAAATTCCTAATAGTCAGTTTGCCAATGCTGTATATCGACTCAAAGTAACCTCTGATAGTCAGGACCAGCCTGTAGCACAGAGTGTAATCCGTTCTTTCTGGCCCGAAATTCCTACCAGCCTGCTTAACCTGAATACAGCCATAGAAATGACTAAGTATATTGTATCAGAAAGTAAACACAAGGAGCTTAGAAGTGGGTCTACAAAGGAAAAAGAAGAGAAATTTAGAGAGTTCTGGAAATCTAAAGACCCCACTCCCAATACAGAGTTTAATGAGCTAATGACGGAGTATTATAATCGTGTTGACTATGCTTATGAACAATTTTCTTCTGTAAATAATCTCGGTTTTGAAACAGATAGAGGGCAAATATATATTAAATATGGTGAGCCCGAGAACATCGAACGCAAATTCCCTTCAGGAGAGCCTGCCGTTGAAATTTGGACTTATCCTTCCAGAAGATTTGTCTTTAGGGCTACAACCGGATTTGGGGATTTTAAACTGGTCAGCAATTAGTTTCACTATTCAATTAAGTTGATGTACCTTTAGAGAAAGGTTTTATTTTTAAAGATTGCTAAACTAAAGGATGTCTGTTCGCATAGCTATCAGTATTGGAGATATACATGGAATTGGCCCTGAAATTGTATTAAAATACGTGAGGGATGCCAATCTTAATGAGGTAACCCCTATCATTTTGGGGAATGCCAAAGTTCTCAATTTCTACAGAATAAATAATAAACACGATATTTCCTTCAACGAAATAGAAAGTGCCCATGATGTTGAAGAAGGGGTTATCAACTTAATTGAAGCTTACAGCAACCCTGCTTCTATTGAGCCGGGAATAATCAGCAAAAAGAGTGGAAAGTATGCGATGCAAGCCGTTGAAAAAGGAATCGATCTTTGCCTTTCTCAACAAGCAGATGCTTTGGTCACGGCCCCTATTTCTAAGGAAGCCGTGAATTTGGCAGGTTACCAAATACCTGGTCATACGGAGTTTCTAGCCGAAAAGACTGATTGTTCTGATTTTATGATGATGCTTGTGCATGAGAACCTTCGAGTAGGCTTGGTTACCATTCATGAACCTCTTGCTAGTGTTCCAAACCTGATTGATAAAAACACGCTCTTGTATTCGCTTAATCTTATGAATGATTCATTAAAAAAAGATTTTCAAATTGAGTCACCAAAAATTGCAATACTCGGGCTTAATCCTCATGCCGGTGATGGCGGCTATATAGGCAAAGAGGAAATTGATATCATCAGTCCTGCTTTAGAAAAAGCTAAAGAAAATGGAATTAATACTTTAGGCCCTTTTTCAGCTGATGCTTTTTTTGGCGGGAAGACTTACGAGCATTTTGATGCGGTACTTGCTATGTATCATGATCAGGGACTGATTCCCTTTAAGACGATTTCATTTGGATCGGGGGTCAACTTTACAGCGGGCTTGCCAATCATCCGAACATCTCCAGATCATGGTACTGCTTTTGACATTGCAGGAAAAAATAAGGCCGACCCCTCCTCTTTTAAAGAGGCAATGAAACTAGCGCAAAAATTAATCGAAAATCGCAAAAGATCTCAGAGTGATGCCGCCCAGTAATACGCAACCCGAGTACAGCAAGCTCGCTGAAATCTACGATGGGATAATGGAAGATGTAGATTATGAAGTTTGGGCTGACTTTATTGATGATATCATTCAGGTACATCACTCAAGGACAACCTCCATCCTGGAACTTGCCTGCGGTACGGGATCACTTGCACTCTCTCTTGACGAATTGGAATGCTATGAAATTTTAGGAACCGATAAATCTCCGGCAATGATTGCTCAAGCTAAGAAGAAAGCTTCAGAAATTGGCAGTTCTGTCAGGTTTGAACAAATGGATTTTCTGGAAATAAATCTGGATAGAAAATTTGATGTTGCTGTATCTATTTTTGATAGTATTAACTATTTGCACAGGTCAAAAGATGTACAAGTTTTACTGAAGCAGGTTGAGGATGTTCTCAATTCAAATGGATTGTTTATCTTTGACTTTACAACACCTAAAAATTCGGTAAAAGCTATTCAGTATTTGAATAATGAAGAAGGCTATACTTCTGACAATTACCGTTTTTTTCGAAAAAGCAGTTATAATCCAAGCAAGCAAATTCACTATAATAATTTCAAAATCGAGAAGCTTGATAGAGATCAGGAAACAGTACTAAAAAGCTATACCGAAAATCATTCTCAGCGAATTTACACACTCAAAGAAATGCTTGATATAATTGACTCTTCAAATTTTAAAATTTTAGCAAAATATGAAGGCTTCGATTTTATTGATGCCTCCGAAGAAAGTTTAAGAATAACCATGGTGCTTACATGTCCCACAACGATGTCATAGAATTCACAAATGTAACCGTAGCTTACAATCATAAACCCGTTTTAGATCATATAAACTTTTCACTGGGTAATGGAGAGTTTATGTATTTGATCGGCCAGACCGGTGCAGGTAAAAGCTCATTCCTTAAACTTATCTATCGCGACTTATTGCCTGATGAAGGAAATGTTAAGGTAGCTGATATGGATGTTTCAAATCTTAGTGATAAGAAAGTGCCCATATTACGTCGCCAACTAGGTATTGTATTTCAAGATTTCCAGCTACTTTCGGATCGTACCGTTTATGAGAATGTAGCTTTTGCTCTTCAGGTCACTGGCCAGAAAAAGAGTTTTATAAAACAGCGGGCACTTGAAGTCTTAGGTCTCGTTGGCCTCAGCCATAAACGTAAAAATATGCCTTCTGATCTCTCAGGTGGTGAGCAGCAACGGGTTGTAATTGCCCGAGCGCTGGCCAATGAACCTCGTATTCTGCTGGCCGATGAGCCTACCGGTAATCTTGATCCGGCTGCTTCTGCTGATATCATGGACCTGCTGAAACAAATTAACAATCGTGGTATGGCAGTTCTAATGGTCACTCACGATTATGACACCGTCAAACAGTATCCCTATAAAACAATGAAACTTGAAAACGGAAAGATTACTGAAATTAAAGCCGAAGATCTTTAACGTTCTCTCAAACCATGAATCTTACTCAACGCACACAAAGAGTACGAGAAGAAGCTCTAAGACTCGGTTTTGATGGGTGTGGATTTGCCCGAGCCAGGCGTTTGGAGAAAGAAGAGCGACGATTAGAAGAATGGCTTAATCAAGGTCGGCATGGTACTATGGGATGGATGGAGAATTATTTTGATAAACGGGTGGACCCTACCAAACTTGTGCCTGGTTCAAAATCTGTAGTATCTGTAATAGGCAGCTATTATCATCCCGATCATACCAGACAGCAGAGGCAGTCTGACAAACCCAAGATTGCCAAATATGCTCAGGGAAGAGATTACCACAAGGTATATAAAGGTAAACTTAAAAAGCTATTTAACTTTACTAAAGAACTTATCGGTAATATTCAGGGGCGTATATTTGTAGACTCTGCACCCGTCTTGGATAAAGCTTGGGCTGTACGTTCAGGACTCGGCTGGATGGGCAAAAACTCTAATATTCTTAATAAAGATATTGGCTCTTTCTTCTTTATCGGAGAAATGATAATTGATATAGAGTTCAGCTATAGCACTCAAGTTACAGACCACTGCGGCAGTTGTACTCAATGCATTGACTCCTGCCCTACCAATGCTATTTATGAGCCCTACCGTGTTGATTCAAATAAATGTATCTCCTATTTAACAATTGAGCTAAAAGAGGAAATTCCTGAAGAACATCACGATGATCTTGGAGAATGGATGTATGGTTGTGATATATGCCAGGATGTGTGTCCCTGGAACAATGATGCCAAGTACACCCAAATGGAAGACTTATATCCCCGGGAAAAACTATTAGACCATGATATTAACTTCTGGAGAGAAATAGATAATAAACAATATGATGAGCTTTTTGAAGGAAGTGCTATACGCCGTGCGAAGTTTGAAAAGTTTAAAAGTAATGCTGCAGCAGTAGCAAAAAATTTAAGAGATTCAACTCCTTAAAACTTCTCTCTTTTATCTTTTAAAGCTTTATACAGCATCTCCCTTGCACGAAAAATATGGGCTTTTACAGTTCCAAGAGGTAAATCAAGCACATCAGCTATTTCCTGGTAGCTTTTTTCTTCCATATGCCGCATTTCAATAACTTTGCGATATTTCTCAGGTAAATCATTAATAGCATGCTGCACAATCTCCTGACGCTGTTTACGAATGATATTTCGATCCGTTCCGGCCGACTCATCTTCTAGCTGCATTTTCATATCCCCGTCACGGGTTTTAACAGGCTCGTCGATAGATAAAGTCTTAAGCTTTTTCTTTCGCAAATAGTCAATTGTATGATTGGTAGCTATGCGATAAAGCCACGTAGAAAAAGCATAATTGGTACTGTAGGAATTTAAGTTATCAAAAGCCTTAACAAATGCTTCTTGTACTAAATCATTAACATGCTCTTTATCCTTGATCATTTTTTGTATGTGGAAATATAAGGCGCGCTCATATTTTTCAACCAATTCCTTATAGGCACTCTCATCTCCACCTATTGCTCTTTCAACAAGCTTGTCATCTTGCAAGCTACTTTCTGAAGCATCCTTCCTGGGGGAATTCGAAACTTCTTCATCGTGATTATTGGAAGCACTTGACATTATTACTGCAAATCAATTTGTTTTATTCTTTACAAAATGGAATTCAAACATACTGAAAGTGAGTGGTTTTTCCCATTTAGCAAACCAAAATAAATGACCCCTTTATAAAAGTTTTTACGCATAGTAAAAAGAAAGTGGTTATTCTATTTGTAATATTAATTTTTTTAAAAGATATTTTCACAAATAATCATGTAAGGCATAGGCCATGGGATGGTCTATACATACAGTTATCTTAATTTATCAAGTTTTAATTCATCTAAACACTAAATAAACAAAGGTTACAACTATGAAAAAGATACTAAGTATCTCAACACTAGTTATTGCGTTGGCATTTTTTGCCAATACAGACGCACTTGCACAACAAGGACAATTTAAAGCCGGTGTAGGCTTAGCATTTGCTACCCAAGATGTTGGAATTGGCGGTCAGGCTGGAGTCACTTATGGCTTTACAGATGAAATAGCTGGTGCAGCTAATTTCACGTATTACTTTCCTGATGGTTTTGACTGGTGGGATCTCAACGTAAACGGTCATTATAACTTCCTAAACGAAGACGGTACAGCTGTTTATGGTTTAGCTGGCTTGAATTACGCTAGTTTATCATTTCCAGGTGTTCAAACTCAATTTGGTTCATTTGGTGGGGGGTCTACTTCAGAAATTGGATTAAACCTAGGAGCCGGTGCCGAATTTGATGCAGATTTTGCATTGATTTTTGCAGAACTAAAGTATGTAATCGGTAACGCTGACAAGCTGGACATAGCAGCCGGTCTTCGTTTCCCATTCTAATTTAGATTAGAATACTTTTTTAAAAAAGCCTCGGCATTTCTGTCGGGGCTTTTTTTATTACAAGAAGTATTTAAGAATAGCCCCATGCCTTATTCCACCTGTAGAAACTATCAATTCTTCAAAACCATAATGTTTCATCACTTCTTCAAGGATTAACAACCCTGCTAAAAATACATCACTCCTGCCCTGCATTACTACCGGATACTCTTCCAGGAAATAGTTTGAGCCTCTCTCTATAAACCTATTAATAACTTCTGCTACTTTATTTATGTTTAAACTTATACCGTTAAGTGATTCTGAATTGTATTCTTTGTTTCCACCAATAATATGAGCCAGTGATGTAACCGTACCGGCAACCCCAATTAATGTGGTGCCAGATTTAATATTAAGATCACGATTGTTCAATAACCTGGTTATTTCATATCTGCAGTTTTGAACCTGCTCATAAGAGGGAATATTCGCAGGCAAATATTTCTCAGTAAATCGAACTGAACCCATTTGAAAAGAATGGCGGTCAATGATCTGCCTGGAATTTCCGAAACATAATTCAGTACTCCCACCACCGATATCAATAATAAGTGCATTAGAATTGTGATTTTTTAAAGTACTCAGTGCACCGGCAAAAGTATATTGAGCTTCATCATCTCCTGATAAAAGATTTACATCAAACCCCGTGCAATCTTTTATTCTTGCAAGAAACCTTTCTCTATTATTGGCATCTCTAACAGCACTGGTTGCTGTAACAATGGTTTGCAGAGTCTCACCATACGTGTTCTCAATGATATTTTTATAATCAACTAATGCTTGAATAGCTTTTTTCATCGAGTCCGGGGATAAATTTCCAGAGGAATCTACACCCTTTCCCAACCTGGGAATTCGTTGTTCTTCAAATAAAGTCTGTAATTCTCCCTTTTCTACTTTAGCAACCAGCAGCAGAACTGTATTCGAACCAATATCTATTGCTGCGTACTTCATGTCTTTATTGATGAACTACCTGTAATGCGATCCATTCATTTTCTTTTCGAGTTTTAGCTATCTTTAGGTCCTGTTGAATCAACGCATCTTCAATTATCTTATAATCTGATTCCAACAATCCAGACATCAGCAAGGTACCCGACTGATGCAAGTATTCTTTAAAAGAAGGGATCAATTCTAACAAAGGATTTCTTTGAATATTTGCAAGAATAACGTCAAACATTGCAGAATCATCAACGACTTCAATACTGCCCTCTTTTACAGTAACCTTATCTGAAACCTTGTTAAGCAAAATATTTTCTTTTGAATTTGTGATACTCCATTCATCAATATCAAAAGCGAAAACTTTTTCAGCCCCAAGTTTAATCGATGCAATAGCTAATATACCCGTTCCTGTGCCTGCGTCCATTATGAATGTTCCTTCTTCTATAACATTTGGCAGCATTTTGAGCATCAGCCTGGTTGTTTCATGATAACCGGTACCAAAAGCCATCTTGGGATCAATCTCAAGCAAAATAGATTCTTCCGGGACCTCTTCAATGGACCAGGTTGGCTTTACAAAAAATGATCCAATTTGTTGCGCTTTTATTGTTTGCTCCCACTGCTCATTCCAGTTCTGATCTTCTATGATCTCTTCTGACTGGATGTATGCATCTCCCGAATAAGCTGCAAGAACTTGTTCTATATGCTCACGACTAACGTCATTGAAGAGTTGTTGGGGAATATAGGTGATGATCGTTTCATCTTGTTGTTCAAAGGCATCAAAATCTAAATCAAGAAGCTCAGCAATAAATGGTTCCTGATACTCATCATCAATTGCTATAACAAGTTTGACATATTTCATCTTAGACAGGTTACAAGTTGTAATGTTGAGGGTTATAATCTATCAACTTTAAACCTTCAACATTCAACCACCATTAAATTCTATTGTAAATCAGCTCAACAATGACATCGCCGACAGCTTGTAGTGTTTGTTTGCTGATAATGTCCATATCATCTCTGTGGGTATGCCAGTATGGTGCAAACTGCAGCTCTTCTGATTGAGGATCATGACGAATAATATCAATGGTAGGGATATTAAGAATCCGGTTAATGACTACATGATCATCTGAAATAGCTATTCCTTTTTCATCAACGAAATAGCTGCCGTAACCTTTCTCATCAGCAATTGTCCATAATTCATTGACCAAAGCAGGTGCATATTGCATAGAATATTGTTCTTTGGGAAATTTTGCTCCTTCACCACCTACCATATCCAATAAGATGCCAAACCGGGGACGATATCCTGGTACCGGTGGATTGTTAGCCCAATATTTAGAGCCCAGAAAATACTTCTCAAGGCTGCCCTCCTTTCCATAATCTTCTCCATCAAAAAGAACA
Source organism: Balneolaceae bacterium (assembly GCA_034521755.1). Lineage (GTDB taxonomy): Bacteria > Bacteroidota > Rhodothermia > Balneolales > Balneolaceae > JAXHMB01. The sequence goes on along the minus strand of JAXHMB010000001.1, from coordinate 302,637 downwards.
AGGTCAACACCAATACCAGGAAGCTCTTTACTCATCAATCGTGCCAATTCAAGAATCACACCTACACCGCTTCCTCCGTCATCAGCTCCTAAAATTGGTTCGTTCTGTTGAACTGAATCTTTATCGGCACGGGGTCTGGTATCCCAGTGGGCACAGATCATAATACGATCACTGCTTTGGGTATTAAATGCAGCAATTATGTTAGCCAGGTGCAATGTTTCACCGTTATATCCTTCTGCAGTAAACTGTTGGGAAAATACGCGCTGCGCACCGGCATAACTCTGCAATTTATCCATTAAGTATGCCTTGGTTTGCTTATGACCTTCTGAGTTAGGATTACGGGGACCGAAATTCACTTGTTCTTGAATAAATGTATAAGCACTGTCAGCATTGAACTCAGGGACAACTCGCCCTTTATCTTCAAAATTAAGTCGCGACGGATCATCAGTATTGCATCCGGCAACAAGTAATAATAAGGCTAAGAATAGAGATTTAAGCTTATTCATTACTTCTGTGAACCATTGTTGAGGATGATTGATCTACCGGAAATACTACTGTATCCATAATATTTACATGAGCGGGACGATTTGCGGTAAAATGAACAATTTCTGCAATATCAGTAGCTGTAAGGGCATCCATATTTTGATAGACTTTTTCAGCTTTTTCTTCATCCCCCTTAAAGCGCACTTTGCTAAATTCAGTCTCAACCAACCCGGGTGAAACCATGCTAACCCGAACCCGGGATCCATGAAGATCTTTCTTAGTGGACTCTGTGATTGCTTTTACAGCGTGCTTGGTTGCACAGTAGACCACTCCCCCGGGATAAGCCTCGTGGCCAGCTATAGAGCCAATATTGATAACATGACCTGAATCTCTTTCACGCATGGAAGACGTAACCAGTCGGGACATTGTGAGCAAACCTTTAATATTCGTATCAATCATCGTGTCCCAATCATCAAAATTTGCTTCATAAACAGCATCTGTACCCTTTGCAAGGCCAGCATTGTTTATCAGAATGTCAACAGGCTTAAGTAACGATTCCAAAAACTCTGCACAAGCATCGCGATCTCTGATGTCAAAGGCACCGGTTAGTACCTCAATGTCAAAATCGGATTCAAGTTGTTCCTTAAGGTTTTTAAGTCGATTTTCTCTTCGGCCGGTTAAAGCCAAATGAGATCCAGACTCAGCAAATAATTGTGCACATGCTTTTCCAATTCCGGCTGTGGCACCAGTTATTAATACAAGTTTATCCTTGAGGCGATTATTCATGAGGTCTATGATTTAGAGCTGTTTTAATCGTTCAATAAGTCTGCCTGCATTAAAGAGTTTAGCTTCTTGAAATGTGTCAGCCATAAACTGAATACCATATGGCAAACCATTGGAATGGATACCGGATGGAACGTTAATTCCACAAATCCCCGCAAGGTTGGCTGATATAGTATAAATATCATTTAAATACATCTGTACCGGGTCATCTGTTTTTTCTCCAATACCAAAAGCTGTGGTGGGCGTAGTGGGAGAAACTATGACATCAACATCTTTAAAGGCTTGACTAAAATCATTCTTGATTAATCTTCTAACCTTTTGGGCCTTAGCATAATAAGCATCGTAATAGCCAGCACTTAGTACATAGGTTCCAAGCATAATTCTGCGCTTAACTTCTTCTCCAAACCCTTCTGTACGGCTCTTCTTATAGAGCCTAATTAAAGACGAATCCGTTTTGTTCAGCTGTTCAGAGAGCGCCAGTTTCTCTTCTCCATCAGCAAGCTCCATTTGTTCTACCAGCGCGGCTTTCTCTTTCTGAAGTTCATCTTCTACTTCATCAATGTCTGCTCTGTGGCCATACCTGATTCCATCATATCTGGCTAAGTTGCTGGAGGCCTCTGCTGTTGCCAGAACATAATATGTAGCAATACCATACTTCATATGGGGTAAATGAATGGGGACTAACTCTGCTCCTTCTTTCTCCAAATCCGAGAGCTGCTGGTTGATCCCTTTTCTTATCTCATCGTCAAGCCCTTCACCAAAATATTCTTCCGGAATACCAATGCGTATATTTGAACTTGGATCTTCTATTTCATCCTCATAACTGGGTACAGCTCTGCTGGATGAGGTATTGTCATGCTGATCAGCTCCGGCGATAACTTCCAGGATCCGAGCTGCATCACTTACAGAATTTGTTAACGGCCCTATGCAATCAAAAGAAGATGCAAAGGCAATAAGACCATAACGCGAAACCCGTCCATACGTCGGTTTTAATCCTACTGTGCCACAAAAGGAAGCAGGCTGACGTATGGATCCTCCGGTATCGGAACCTAAAGCAGCTCCACAAAAGTCAGCAGCTACAGCTGCTGCACTTCCACCGGATGAACCACCCGGGACTTTTTTGTAGTTGTGAGGATTCTTTACCGGCCCATACCGTGAATTTTCGTTAGATGAACCCATCGCGAACTCATCCATATTCATCCGGCCCATCAAAAGAGCATCTTCATTTTTCAGGCGCTCAACAACAGTAGCGTCATAGATACTCTCAAAATTGGCTAAAATATCAGAAGCGCAGGTAGCCTTCTTACCTTTTTCGCAAATTAAGTCTTTTATGCCAATAACTAATCCGGCAAGCTTACCGGCTGATCCATCTGTAATTCGTTGTTGTATCAAAGCTGCTTCTTCTCTGGCTTTATCTCCATCAAAACTTATTACAGCGTTTATATCATCATTCTTATCTTTAATCTGCTTAATATGATGATCGACAATTTCTGGTAAAGAAATATCTCCGGAACTTATGGAAGTGCGGATTTGGGTTAAATCTCGAAAATTCAATGAAAAAGCTTATTTTCGGTTAAAAATTGCTATTTTTCGTCAGTTTCTTTGCTTTTGGTCTGTCCTGAAAAGCCTTCTTTTTCGCCCTGTTCGATCTCTTTTTTGATTTCGTCAGAGGCTTTTCTAAACTCGTTAATACCCTGACCAATGCCACGGGCAAGCTCAGGTATACGTCGTGCTCCAAAGAACAAAAGAATGACTAAAGCAATAATCAAAATTTCTGGTACGCCTATGCCACTAAACATATAATATTCTTTTTTGTTTTGTGTTAATAATTAAGATTAAGCAAGATAAGAATAAATTTACAGACCTTTCAGTTGTAGTTTTAAAAATAATTCTACATTTATGAAAGAAAGACTTGAATTTTTGGAAACAATACTGTTTATAGTGTGCTAAGAAATTTTAACAAAATCTAAAAAACAAGAACTACAATTTTATGATTTGGACTGTTGAACTAGCTGCCGCATTAGATGATGCCCCATTCCCTGCTACAAGAGAAGAACTCATTGAGTGGGCCGAAAGAAATGGCCTTTCAAGGCAGGTTATTGATAACCTGGAAGAACTCGATGAAATTGAAGAGGGAGAAGACATGATTTATGAAGGAATTGAAGACATTTGGCCTGACTACATCCGAAAAGAAGACTTCTTCCACAACGAAGAGGATGAAGGCTTCGATTACGATGACGTATAGCCTTTAATTATGTCAAAAAGCATGTAACTTACGGTTGTTCCGAAAAGTCGGGACAACCGTTTTTTATGAACCATTCTTACTACATCAGAATTTAATTAATTGAGATTCACCAACTTACAATATCTTTTAGCGGTAATAGCATGTTGGATACTTTTAAGTAGCCAAAACTCTGTTTTTGCCCAAAACAACTCCAATTCTCAACAAGAAGATAAAGTAGTGCGCATTATTCGTTTCGTGGGTAATGATAACGTAAAAGAGAATACTCTTGAAGGGCTCATCAGAACACAGACTAACAGGGAGTTTCTGGGAATTCCCCGGTTTACCCCCTGGTACTTCATTTATAAACTTACCGGTCGTTTTGGAGAAGAACCCTCTCTTCTGGATCCTCAAAAAGTAGCCACTGATATTGAAAGAATACAGCGCTATTATACCACAATTGGTTACCTTGAAGCCAAAGTTGATACCAATATCGTCGAATTTAAAGAAGATAAAATTGAAGTTTCGTTTCTCATTGAAGAAGGTCAACGATCATATATTAATACTGTGGCCTATACAGGTATGCCTTCATTTGAGAAACCTCAGAAACTTGAAACATTCTATCAGGAAAGTGATTTACTGGCTTCTCAAATTAATGATAGTACCTACCAGGTTGATTCCCCGTATCTTCAAAACAAACTAAGTGAAGAAAGACTGCGCATCATAAATTTTTTGCGTAACAATGGGTATGCTTCTGTACAGCGCGACTCGGTACTTTTACAAGCAAAACGTACCGAAAGCGACAGCACACTTCTTGATTTATTGTTTCTTATAAATGCGGAAAAAAAGTACACCTTTGGAGATGTTTATATAAGTTTGGCCGGCCCAGATGATGAATTTAAGTACCAGGAAAAAGACACGGTTAAAAGTGAATCTAAAACATTAAATAACAGAGTTTTTTACTTACAAAAAGAAAAATCTGCGCAATCTAAATTCAGTCTCCTTACAGATCAAATCTTATTTAAGCCCGGTGATACCTTTAATAATGAGCTTTATGTTCGTTCTATCAATAAGTTCCAAAACCTAGGGATGTTGAATATCAGACAATTTGGGCTCAGTGAATCAGGTACACAAGCCGACTACTCCAAAGATAATATTCCTGTTAGTTTTGATTTGCAGACACTGCCTAAACATTCAGTTAATTTAAACCTGTTTGGCCTCAGAAGGTATGGCTATGGTTCGGGGGCGGGCATAACTTATAACAACAATAATCTATTTGGCAAAGCTGAAAATCTGCAGCTGGGTGTTAATGGAAGTTTTGAATATGTAAGTTCTCAAACACTACGGGATATTGCTCCTGACTCAACCAGTCAACGTTTTGAGAGTCGCTTCTTTCGCAGTATCGAAACTCGTCTTGAGTACGCCCTACCCCGTTTAACATTTCCTTTTAGTGCATTAGAAGAGAATTTATTTTTCACCAATGCCCGTACCCGGTATTCATTGTCATACGGCAGGTCTAACCAACTTCTTTTTGATATTAATTCCGACGTCCGTTTTAACTTAAGATATGAGGTACAGCATAATAGCCGTTTCTCAAGCTTTTTAGATCTTATTGAACTTGATGTACTTGATACAGATCCCTCTCCTCAATTTAGAGCTTCTCTGGAGGAAGAGTTTGGGCAAAATTCTATTGCGTTTCAGCGAATATTGGAGGACTTTCGTCCACAGGTTTCATCAACAGTGCGTTATACTTTTCGTAGTCAGCGTACTGACCTCATCAAAAGAAATTTTGGTTACTTTAGCGAATATTCCATTGCATTTAGTGGAAATATACCCCACCTAATTGACCGCTATATAACAACACCCGGAACTGTTGAAGGTAATATTCCATCTCCTGCGAAAGTAAGTAAAAATAGTTTGGCATATAGCAGATTTATAAAAACTACGGCAGATTACAGGCGTTATATTCCCATATCAAATAATGGGGTATTTGCCTATCGTGGATTTGCAGGTATTGCCCTGCCCTATGGGCAAAGTACTTCTATTCCACTTAATCAGAGGTTTTTTGCAGGTGGAAGTAACGATATTAGAGGATGGAACATTTTTAGCCTTGGACCCGGTGAACTCGAATTTGAAGATGTAGTCATTAACGGCGGTGAAATAAAGTTAGTAGCACAAACTGAAGCCAGACAGCAGATTATTGAAAAATTCCTTTCAGCAAATTGGATTGGAGCGTGGTTTACTGATGCGGGAAATGTATGGTATGGACCCCGTACAGAAATTCCTTCAAACCCAACAGGCGGGACAAATACTTCGCAGCAACAAAATTTAACAGATGGCAAGTTCTACTTTGATGAATTTTACAAACAGATTGCTGTAGGTTCCGGACTTGGACTTCGTCTGGATTGGAATTATGTTGTTGTAAGATTCGACTTTGCTTTTCGTATTCACGACCTTCAGAAAGGTTGGTTTGAAAATAAGAAGCTATTTTTTAGCTTCGGAATAGGTCATTCATTCTGATTATGATCTTTTATGCTAATTTAATTATGCCAACATGTTAGGATCTAAAAAACTCAGTTCTCTCAAAAAGCAGGGAGACATTATTTTTAATTCCCGCTTTCTGAAAAACCTTTCTTCACTCGAGCGATATGAGTTTCTTCAACTCTGTCACCGCAGAAATTATAAAGAAAATGAGTTTATTTACTATCAGGGAGATCCCGGGACGGGTATGTACTTTATTGAAGAAGGCCGTGTTCAGCTTATAATTGCTCCAGATGCTGATAGTGATGAGGAAGAGCGGTGTTTTACTCTTAGTAGCGCAGAAAGTTTTGGTGCCCTCTCCATAGGCTATGAACTTCGGCGAATGTCTACTGCAAAATGCATAACTGATTGCACCCTTTTAGGTTTCTTTAAACCCGACTTTGAAACACTTAAAAAACGTCATCCCCTTATAGCTGTAAAGTTTATGGAAACACTTGCCATGATTGCCATGAAGCAGCTCGAAATATCCAATGAAGCTCTTAGTAAGCTATCCAGTAAGGGTGAAGCTCATAGCCTGCAGTTCGAGACCTACTATGACCCTGAACGGGAAGATAATGCGCTTTAAACTATCTAAATGGCTCTAAAAAAGGGACAGGAAGTTGAACTCCACGTCGAATCAGCAGCTTACAAAGGGAAAGGTGTAGCCAAAGTAGATGGTCTTGCCGTGTTTGTACCCAATACCGCTCCCGGTGATACCGTAAAAGCGCGCATCATCAAGAAAAAGAAAAATTATCGCGAAGCTAAGCTGCTGGAAGTACTTAAAGCCGGGCCCAATCGCATAGAACCCAAATGCCAGCATGCGACTGTTTGCGGTGGATGTAATTGGCAGCATGTTAGCTATGAGCACCAGCTGGAGTTTAAACGCGACCAGGTTGAAGACCATATGCATCGCATTGGCGGACTAATCCAAATTGAAGTTAACCCCACTCTTGGCTGTGAGGACATATTTCACTATCGCAACAAGATGGAATATTCTATTGGCCATAAAAAATGGCTGAGCCGTGAAGAAATTGAAAAGGATGAGTTTGTCAGCGACCGTGCTTTTGCTGCCGGATTACATGCCCCGGGCAGGTTTGATAAGATCCTCAATATACAGGAGTGTTATCTTCAAGATCCTGTATCCTATAAAATCCTCGACTTTGTCCGTACCTACTGCATAGAACATGATATTCCTCCTTTTAATCCTATTGATCACGAAGGATTTATGCGGAATGTAATGATCCGCAACTCTTATCATACCGATGATCTGATGGTCAATCTCGTAACCTACAAAGATGAGGAAGAAACACTAGAAAAATTGGCCGGTGCTATTCTTGAGGAATTCCCTGCAATTACCACTTTAGTGGTTAATATCAATGATACTAAAAGTCCCACTGCTGTTGGACGATATGAAAAAGTATTATACGGCCCGGGATTTATAGTAGATCATATTGGCCCCTACCATTTTAATATCCATGCCAATGCATTTTTTCAAACCAACACCCGGCAAGCAGAAAAACTCTACGAAGTGGCCAGAAGGTTTGCCGATATCAAGCCAAATGAAATAGTTTATGATTTATACTGTGGGGTTGGCGCACTAAGCTTATTTGTCAGTGATCCTGCTCAAAAAGTAGTTGGCATAGAACTAGAGGACATAACCATTGAAAATGCTATTAAGAATGCCGAAGAAAATGGTGTTAAGAATGTTCATTTTGTTAAGGGAGATATGAAGGAAGAGTTTAATGAAACCGTTATTACTGAATATGGCAACCCGGATTGCATCATAACAGACCCTCCTCGTGCCGGTATGCACCCGGATGTGGTTGAGCGTCTTAACGAACTGGAAGTACCCAAGATCGTGTATGTAAGCTGCAACAGCTCAACCATGGCCCGTGACTTAAAAGAGCTTCACAAGAAGTATGAAATCCTTGAAGTACAGCCGGTGGATATGTTCCCACAGACCTACCATATAGAAACAGTGGCAAATTTAAGACTTCGCAAGAATTAATACTTAGCCGGACTTCCCTCCTCTGGAATCGAGTTTATAATAAACTCCCGGATATGTTCATTCGATGTTTTGATGTCTTCGTTGCGTAGATACATCATGTGTCCGCTTCTATAGCCCTCAAATCGCATGCGATCCTGCAGCTTACCGGATGGGTCCATATTCCACATCGTGTACTTAGCATCGAAATATGGCGTACCTCCGTCATAATAACCCGACTGTACCATTACATGCAAAAATGGGTTTTGTGCCATCGCTTCGCGAAGATTTTCACCGGTATTATTACCTGATCGATCCCAGGGATGAACCGAGCCAAAAAGCCAATAACGCAGATCGGTTTCATATCCAAGCTGATCTCTTAAATAATGATTTATAGCAGGTGCAAATGCGTGATTCCAAGAAGTAAGTGCCGGATCGAAGTCATATCTGGTTCCGGCATTTTCACGATCCATTCCACGATAACGAGAATCCAGCCGTCCTATAGTTAACTCTTGATCTCGTAATAGATCTTTCCAAAAATAAGAGGTAGACACCCTGAGATTGTGATCCAGAAAATCCTGTTTTGATAGCCCTGAATAGTATGCGGCTTTTTCAGCAATTTCATTTCTGCGTTCATCAGAAAGTGCCCCACCCTTAACTAAAGCCGGAATAAATTCTTGAATCGTAAATTCTTCAGCTTCAGGCAAAATTTCCATCAAATCTTGCTGCTGCAGTTCGCTGTTTAAGGCATTATGATACCAGGCTGTTGCAGTAAAATAGGGCAGTGTCAAAGCATCACCTACAGGCCCATCGCGATCTACTCCCAAGCCGGTGGGTGAAACCAAAATTACTCCATTTAAATACATCCAATTTCTGCCTTGCAGTTGTCCGGCCAGCCCTGCCACTCGAGTGGTTCCATAACTTTCACCGATCAGGTATTTAGGTGAGCTCCAACGGTTTTGCCGCGATACAAACGTATCAATCCAATCTGCCAGGTATTCAATATCAGCATTCACACCAAAGAACGTTTCACGGTCCACTTCTTTATCAAGAATGCGGGAGAAACCGGTATTTACAGGGTTTACGTAAATGATATCTGCCACATCCAGAATTGAATCATGATTATCCTCAACTCCATATGGCTGAATGGGATACCCTTCATTATCAATCCGGAGTTTTTTGGGACCTGTGTATCCAAGGTGCATCCAAAGGGAAGCTGAGCCGGGTCCGCCATTAAAAGAAATGACCAGAGGTCGTCGGCGCTTGTCATCAATATCGGTACGCTCGTAGTAAGTATAAAATAAAGACGCGATAGGTTTCCCGTCCTCATCCCAGACCGGCTGATTTCCCACTGTTGTGCTGTAGGAGATTTTCTGTCCTTTTATGGTAACCTCATGATTGGTTGTCGTAGATTCATCTACCGGGATAGAAACCATATTCTTGTCCTGAGCTTCAACTTGCTGGAAGCTCAAGGCCAGAAAAAGACCTAATATTATCATACTGAGTTTAGCAGGGACGCTGTTAATTCGTTTCATAATGAAAATCTAATTTAGTTAAGCCGGAATGTTTGGCAGCAGATTTGTTTTTCCTACTTTGAATTGTAATGAATATAGTTTCAGGCTTTAGCACTTGCAAAGTAAAGGGCCACCAAATTTATCAAAGTTTGTTAAAGATATGAGTAAAAAAAGGATTTCTGTGATTGGCGCAGGCCTGGGTGGCTTAGCTGTTTCATGTCTGCTGGCCAGTAAAGGACATGAGGTCACAATTTTTGAAAAAAATGATAACCCGGGTGGTAAAATAAATCAGCTTAAAATAAACGGGTACAAATTTGATACCGGTCCCTCCCTTTTGACGATGCCATTTATTTTAGAACGACTTTTTGACGAGGTTAATAAAAACCTTGAAGACTACATCAATATCTGTCCGGTAGAACCTATCTGTAAATACTTTTATAAGGACGGACAGATTTTTTATTGCTATCAAAATCATGAAAAAAATCTCGAACAAATCCGAGAGTTTGCCCCACAAGATGAAGAGGCCTATAATAATTTTCTTAAATATTCTGCAAGCCTTTACCAGAAAACCAAAGATGCTTTTTTAGAGAATCCGCTTTATAACTGGTCCGATTTGGTTTCGATGAGACTGACTGATGTCCTGCGTATTGATGCATTTAAAACGGTTGCTGAGCGGGTCGATAATACCTTTACCTCTCCTTACTTACAGCAATTTTTTAAACGCTTCTCAACATATAATGGGTCATCTCCTTACCAGGCTCCGGCTACATTAAATGTGATACCTCATGTTGAACTCTCCTTGGGTGGTTATTACATCAACGGTGGTATGTATAATCTTATCAAGGGTCTTAAAAAGCTGGCAGGTGAACTTGATGTAGAAATCAGGTATAACCGGGAAATCAAAAAAATTGAAGTGCAAAATGGTAAAGCTTGTGCACTAGTTGACATAAATAAGAACCAATTTGATTCAGATATTATCATTTCCAACAGTGATGCTTCCGAAACATACCTTCAGCTACTCTCCGATAGTGTCGTATCAAATAACAAGGCTCAACTAATTGAAAAGCTTGAACCTTCCTGTTCGGGATTTGTATTGTTGTTAGGTGTAGAAAAAGAATTTGAACAGCTTGACCATCACAACATCTTCTTCAGCTCTGATTATAAAAAAGAGTTTCAACAAATTTTCAAAGATAAAGTGATGCCGGATGATCCCACTATATACGTAGCCAACACCTCAAAAAGCAATTCTTCGCATGCTCCTGATGGCGGTTCTAACTTATTCATATTGGTAAATGCACCTTATTTAAGTGATGAATGGGATTGGCAAATAAATAGGGAAAGTTATGCTCAAAAGATTATACAAATTCTGGAAGAACGTGGGTTGGAAAAGCTGAGTGATCATATTCAGGTTGAGGAATACATCACACCGGTAGATTTTTACAAAAAGTATCGCTCTAATAAAGGCAGTATTTACGGAACCTCATCAAACAATAAATTATCAGCTTTCTTGCGTCCCAAAAATAAAAGCAGAGAAATTGACAACCTGTATTTGGTTGGTGGAAGCACGCATCCGGGCGGAGGAATCCCACTTGTTACACTATCAGCTTTTCATGCAGCAGAACTTATTGAAAGATATGAGTAGCATTTATTCTATTCACCCTGTTTTCCCAAATTGATTGCTTCCATATTGTGGATTCGGCCATCCTCAATTTCAAAACGAACACATGTGCGATATACCTGAAGGCCCTGCTTGCCTGCCGCACCCGGATTTATGAATAACATTTTATTTTTTTCTTGGTCCCGCCCTACTTTCAAAATGTGAGAGTGACCACAAATGAAATACATCCGGGGGGTTGTTTTCTATCTCTTCACGTATTGGGAGACAATAACGTCCCAATGTCCCCCCAATATGCGTCATCCAAAAATTAATACCTTCTTTTGTAAAGCGCTGATGAAGAGGAAATTCTTTGCGAATGTCCTGACCGTCAATATTGCCATATACCCCTGTCAGTGGTGCAACGGCTTCAAGCTGATCAGCGATGCCAAGATTTCCAAAATCACCGGCATGCCAAATCTCATCCCTGTCCTCGAAATATTCAAAAACCTGAGGGTCCAGGTAGTTATGGGTATCCGATATTAATCCAACTTTGATCATAATTGAATCTTTCACATCTTTGCTTTGTCTCAATTCACAAATTATAGGGATGTTTTTTGCTTATGTAAATAGCAATTACTGCTAACAGCGATTTATTTTGTTATATCTATTAAATAGTCAGTTATAAACAGTTCATGCCCCACTTCAGTATCATCATAGTTTCATGGAATGCCTTGCACCACCTGCAAGAATTTTTACCAAGTGTGGTAAATTCCAACTATGAAAGTTTTGAAATTATACTTGCTGATAATGCTTCCGAGGACGGATCTAAACAATGGGTCAAGCAGATGTATCCGGGAGTAAAAATAGCGTCCTTTGACCAAAATTACGGGTATTGTGGGGGTAATAACCGGGCTGTCCCCTATGCTGAAGGAGAAATATTGATCTTCTTGAATAATGATGTGAAAGTAGACTCTGATTGGCTTTCAGCATTGAATAACTATTTTGACACTCATGATCACGTTGCTGCTATACAGCCAAAGCTAAGATCTTATCAAGAGCCCGAGTTCTTTGAATATGCCGGTGCTGCCGGTGGATTCATTGATAAATATGGATATCCTTTCTGCAGGGGACGTATATTTGATGTTGTCGAAAAGGATGAGCAACAATATGACAAAGCCTCCCCCATTTTTTGGGCGAGTGGTGCAGCATTAGCTATCAAAAAATCAGTATTTGAAGAACTGGGTGGCTTCGATGAGGATTTTGAATTCCATATGGAAGAAATTGACCTTTGCTGGAGGTTATGGAATCACGGGCATGAAGTACATTATTGTCCCGATAGCGTAGTATATCATCTTGGAGGCGGCTCTTTACCTATGAACTCTCCTCGCAAAACCTATTACAATTACCGTAATAACCTGAAAATGCTTTGGAAGAACTATGAATCTGGAAGTTTAATATGGCGGTTTTTACTGCGACTTAAACTGGATGGAATTGCTGCCTGCAAAGAATTAGTATCGGGAAATACGAAAAACTTTGGTGCTATTTTTAAAGCACACATTCATTTTTACAAGTCCTGGAGAAAAACACATGTAAAACGAAAAAAACTGCAGGATTCCAGAACCGTATATTCCAATCCAAAAACAATGTTTCAAGATAGTGTGGTTTGGCAGTTTTTTGTAAGTGGTAAAAAAACTTTCAGTGAACTGAAAAGAGAATAATGAATTGGGAAAACATAAAAACCAAAGCTCTCCCTCTTCTGAGGAAATGGTGGTGTTCCCTACTGCTTATTCCATTTATTATCTACTCTGTACATCAAAGCTACTGGACGCTCAATTATAATATCTTCTTTGCTATCAGCTATGAGTTTCCTTTTCCCATCAACTTTATCAACTTCCTGTTAGACAATTTCCTGTTGATTACTCATGAAGCCGGGCATACTTTTTTTGGATTCTTGGGAATTCGAACACTTACCATTCTGGGTGGCTCTTTGTTTCAAATCATTCTGCCACTCATGATTTTAACTTACTTCTGGTTTAACAAAATAAAGATTGGCATACAGCTTTCGTGGTATATGCTGGGATTCAGTTTTATTGATGTAGCTTTTTATGCTGCAGACGGAGGTGCTCGTCAACTTCCTCTTATAGGTGGTTTATCTAAAGAATCTCACGACTGGTACAATTTATTAGTGCGCTGGAATATGCTCGAAAGCGATATTACATTTGGTGTATTATTCACTTTAATTGGCATATTGTGTTATTTATTTGCCCTTTCTATTCCACTCTATTTCAGAAAATATAACCAAGTAGATCTTAATTTGAACCTTGATAAATGAGCAAAATTATAGTTCATCGAAAAATAAGAACATTTCATCGAAAATAGTTTTTCGGCTAATGTAAATTGGCTTAGTTGGTGTTGAACCAAAACGAATTCACCCAATTATGAAAAACTTAGCATTCATACTTATCATTATTTCAGTCGCCTTAACAGGTTGTGGAGTTCCATCTGTACACCCATTATATGAAAATAATGATCTTACCCTTCATGAAGAACTGGCCGGAGCCTGGTCCTCAAATAATGGCGATACCTACTATGTTTTTAGTGCTCATGATGCTCTGAATAATCCAAGCAGAATTCCTCGGCAAATTTATACATTTGGTAACGATAGTACCGAAGAAGCAGCCAGTCTTGAAGATATTAGAAAAGATGCCCGTGATTTACGTGATAAGGACCAGGAAAACTTATATTACATTGCAAAGGCGGGCGAAGAAGACTTTAAAGAGCTCTATTATGGCGGGCTGGTAAAATTAAACTCGGAATATTATCTGGATCTCTATAAAATCAGAATTTTTGAAGAAGATGCCTTTCGTTTTCCCACACACGTTTTTGTTAAGATAGAAATTAAGGAGGAACAGATTATCCTTTATGAATTCAAGACAAGTTTCATAAAAAATCTCATTAAGGAACAACAAATAAGGATAAAGCATGAATACTCTGGTGAAAACTTGTTATTAACAGCTTCAAGCAAGGAATTACAAAAATTTATCCTTAAATATGGAAAAGAAGACGCCGCTTATGGCGATACTCATACCTATTATAAGCAACCTTTAGAATGACAGCTATTAAGCAAAAAATACGTGCAGTACCCTTCAAAAGATGGCTTCAGTATGTTCTTTTTTGGGGGATATCTGTTCTCATCCTAAGCCGGTACTTTGCTTACCAGAATGAGGTCTCCTCCATTGATGTCATCTACACCATCCTATTCCATATAAGCCTGCTGTGCGTAGTTTGTATTAACAGCTTTTTTCTAATTCCAGGATTTCTGGCTAAGCAAAAATATATTATTTACGCAATCTTTTTGATCATTACACTTGTTGTAGGTACATGGATCAACATTTATACCTTTAGATACCTGGCGGATTGGCTCTTTCCGGGATTTTATTTTATCTCTTACCTTAACTGGACTAATATCATTCAATTTTTAATAGTCTATGTGGGTATAACCACTTTGCTACAACTTTCAAGAAGTTGGTTCAGAGAGTCAGAAATTAAACAGGAGCTAGCCGAAGCAAAAAAAGAACAGGCTGAAGTTGAATTAAAGGCTTTGCGGGCGCAGCTTAATCCCCACTTTCTATTTAACAGCCTAAATCACATTTACTCTTTAGCTGTACAACAGTCACCCAAAACTGCTCCGGCTATTCTTCAACTGTCTGATTTATTGCGTTATGCTATTAGAAATATGAATAATAAAAAGGTTGAGCTTTCAAAAGAGATTGATTACATCAAAAAGTATGTCAACTTGTACAAAAGTCGGGTTAAACACCCGGAAAGGATAAATCTTACGATTTCGGAAAGTGATAATTCGTTTGAAATTGCCCCTCTTCTACTGATCGTTTTTATCGAAAACTGTTTTAAGCACGGTAGTGTGAAAAATGAGGAAGAAGAAATTTCAATAGAAGTTACCATTACTGAGGGCAGCTTAGTCCTTTGCACCCGCAACCACGTAGACGTTAATCGCGAATTACCCAGTGAATCAACAGGAATTGGATTAGAAAATGCACAAAAAAGATTGAAGCTTTTATATCCTGACAAACATACACTTGAGGTACAAAGTGATGATTTAACGTATACCACAAATTTAACTATTGAATTACAATGAGTAACTCAATAAGCTGCCTGATTGTTGATGATGAGCCCTCGGCCCAGCAAATACTCAAGCAATATATTAGCGATGCACCAAATCTTACTTCAGTTGGTTCATGTAACGATGCTCTGGAAGCTATAGAGTTTTTAAAAGGGCATTCCGTTGATCTCCTCTTTTTGGACATTAATATGCCCAAGCTTTCAGGCATTAGTTTTTTAAAATCTGTCGATGATATTCCGGAAGTTATCTTGACAACAGCTTATGATGATTATGCCCTTGAAAGTTACGAGCTGGATGTAATAGACTATTTATTGAAGCCATTTTCATTCGAGCGTTTTTTAAAAGCCACAGAAAAAGCCAAGGAAAAGCTAACAAAAGATCACCTGGAAGACCGTAAAATAAATATCAAATCGAATGGCAAAATCTATCGAATAAATATATCAGATATTCACTACATCAAATCACTCGGCGACTATGTATCAATATATACCTCAGACCAAAAGTTTGTAACACTTGGTACCCTTAAAAAACTTGAAAAAGAATTAAATGGAAGCAATTTCCTACGTGTTCACAGGTCATTCATTGTTTCCATACCGCATGTTGATTTTTGGGAAGGTAACTTACTGAACATCAACAAAACTCAGATTCCTATTGGAAATACTTACAAAGATGAAGTGAAGAAAAAGTTTTCTTTTTAAAAGAACATATATGTGACTTTATCACTTATCAAAAAGCCTTTTGTGCAATTTTTTCTTCATCTTAGTTCGACCACCCACATCTAAATCCTGCACTGTTCTGGTACTATCAATCAAGAAAGAAGTAGGAAATTTTTTAACTTTTAACTCTTGAGCCAAACTACCCTTAGAGTCCATCAGCACTTTAAAAGGTACCGGATAAAGATTTAAGTATTCTTTGATGAGCTCTTTTTCTTCTTCAACATTAATAGCAAGAATTTCAAGGCCATTTTTTTTGTATTTACTATAAAAGCTCGACATCATTCTTAATTCACGACGGCAAAACTCACAATCAGTAGTCCAAAAATAAATCCATACCACTTTTTTCTCTTCTAAAATATTATCTAAATAGACGGTTTCTGATTGAATATTCTGCAAAGAAAATGAGGGGAATACGTCACTTTTGTCTATAGCCAATAAGGTATCTTTTTCTCCTCTGTCTTTTAGGTAAAAAGAAGTGACTACTACTATAGTGATAAATACAGTGAATAATAAACTGTTTCTTTTAATTGAACTTTTCACAATAATAAATAAAAAACTTAAATTTCAGTTTTTAATAAAAAGTTAAAAATTCCAAACTTTCGAAGGTATCTCATCTTTTAGCTCCGAAAATATAAATTAATTTATTTCCAAGCCCGAATTATCAAACCCATAACGGTGAAAGTTACAGTCCAATAACCACCATTGATACAAATATACTTCCATGAACTTTGTTCATATAAGTTGTTGACGGCCAAAGCAAAGAAAACCCAGCCAAAACCAGTTAAAAAGCCATAGAGTACTCTCATTCCGCATCAATCTGAGCAGCCGCTTCCGGTGAACCGGTAAGAAACATCGCCAGATTAAAGGCCATAATAAGCTCAAAGATAAATGCCAGACCAAAAGTTTGGAACACTGAGCACCCTTAAAAAACTTGAAAAAGAATTAAATGGAAGCAATTTTCTACGTGTTCACAGGTCATTTATTGTTTCCATACCACATATTGATTTTTTGGAAGGAAACACTATTTCAATCAATGAAACAACCATTCCTATAGGCAACACGTACCGCAATGAGGTTATTCCACTGATAACCTGAAAAATGATCTTCTTTTTTTAAAAAACTTCTTGATCAATTAAGCTGAATATCTTTTCTGGTGAAAAGTACGGCCCCAATATAAAAGACAACCACTGCATAGAGAATATTTTCGCCAATCACGCTCCAGTATAGTGCGAAATCCGGGTTCAATACATTGTTCAAAATACCATCCTTTATGATTCTATCCGTTATTTGGGCAGGGCCCAGATAATAACCGATGGTTCCGATCCAATCCACATACCAATATGAGCTGTCTATAAGATTCTGAAATTGTGTTCCGAAAGCCCAAAATACAAACGAAATGCCACCGCCCAGAATCATATTTATGAACTGGCTTAGCATAAATGCCAATCCTGAAAAAACTACCATCTCAGATATTCTGTACATAATACCTGTCCAGAATAGAGCTGTAAACGAAATATCCCAGATAATCATAAATACCAAAACAGCCAGAATTCCTATCAGCAGAAAAGCCAAAAAGAACAACAGCACGCCCAACCATTTGCCCAACAAGAATTCCCATCGGGCAATGGGTTTGGCCAGTATACTGACAATCGATCGGTTCTTCTTTTCGCTATACATGGCTATGGCGCTGTAGATTATGGCAAAAAGAATAGTGAAAAGCCCCCAAAGCTGAAGGATTTCACTCAACACATTTGCCTTTTGAGCCAAAAGAGCGGCCGGATCAGTACTTTCCTGCATACTGAAAACGGTGCTCAGACCGGATCCCGCTAGCATGGCGATGCCGATAGTTGCAAACAGCAAAAAGTATACAGTCTTTTTAGAAAGCAGATCCCGAATAGTATTGACCAGTATAAGCTGTACGTTCCGCATTCAGACCTCCTCTCCTGTTTTTTCTTCCATCTCCATATACAGCTGCTCCAGAGAAACGCTTTTCTTTCTAATTCCGGTGATATCGGCCTCTTTAGCCAGCAATTTTTGCAACACCTCCCTCTTCTGATGCTGTAGACATTCCAGCTCTACTACCTGTCCGTCAACATTATCAACAGAAATCTCTTTAAAATCTTCCTCCCACTCCGGTTTCCATCCCGAAACTGTAATCATCCAGCTTTCTTCAGTGGTCATTATATTTTGAAGACCACCTGATAAAACCACCTTGCCTTCTCTCAGCATGATGACATCATCACACAGCCGTTCTATATCCGACAAAATGTGACTGCTGAAAAAGACTGTTTTTCCTTTCTCTTTTTCTTCAAAGATTATTTCAGAGATCTGCTTTCTCCCCTGCGGATCCAACCCGGTAAATGGCTCATCCAAAATCAGCAGGTCAGGCTCGTGCAGTAAAGCCTGAGCTACCCCAAGACGCTGTTTCATTCCCTTTGAAAATCCTCCCACTTTTTGATCAAGCGCTTTTCCAAGTCCGAGGCGGTTCAGCTGTCGCATTATTTTGTTATCAAGCCCGACCGCAGGCAGCCCAGACAAACGGCCGTAAAGAGACAATGCCTGCTCAGGTTTCAGAAAATCGTAGGTGTGAAAAATTTCCGACTGATAGCCGGTCTGTCTCCTGGCTTTTTGGGAGCCGGGTGCTTCTCCGAAAATAGAAATATCACCTTCATCGGGCAAAAGAAGTCCCAGCAGGCAAAATATTGTTGTCGTTTTACCGGCGCCATTCGGACCGATAAGCCCCACTACAGACCCCTCGGGAATAGAAAAAGAGATACCATTAACAGCCTGTACATTCGGTCGAAACCAACCCTGGCTATAGCTTTTCCTTAACGATTCTATAACTATAGCAGGGTCACTCATTCAGATCCTCCATTCGCCGCTCAACCATGTATTCCCAACTTTGATTAAAACCGACCGTAGTTTCAACCACCGTACCGGCACTGTCAACCAGAAACGAAGTGGGCAGTGATTCCACCTTGAATTTATTTGTCAGTTTACCCGTAGAATCCATCAAAACAGTAAACGGCACGGGATACTTATCCAAGTAGTTTTGAACGGTGTTCTTATCCTCCTGTACATCAATAGCCACAATATTGAATCCATTTTCGTGGTGTTCTTCATATAGCTTAGCCATCATCGGCATTTCCTGGCGGCACGGGCCGCACCAGCTGGCCCAGAAGTTGACCCAAACCAACTTATTACCTTCCAGAATTTCATCGAAGGTTACCAATTCGTTATTGAGATCGGGAAGTTCAAATGAAGCTATTTCCGAGCCAGTACTATACGCCAGTGAAGAAGTATTTCGCACATTATCTTTCACCTTGAAAGAATACAGTGCCAATAAAATGAGAAGAAATCCCCCAATAAAAAGATTCTTTTTGAACATGGACTCTTGAAAAAAATTCGACATTTAATCCATAATAAAAGAAACATCAGGGATTTCAAAACCGCTTACTGCTCGAATATCATTTCCAGGCACCTATTATCAAACCCATAACGGTGAAAGTTATCGTCCAATAGCCACCATTTATACAAATATATTTCCATGAACGCTGTTCATATAAGCTGTTGACAGCCAAAGCAAAGAACACCCAGCCAAAACCAGTAAGAAAGCCATAGAATGCTCCCATTCCGGCATCAATCTGAGCAGCCGCTTCCGGTGAACCGGTAAGAAACATCGCCAGATTAAAGGCCATAATAAGCTCAAAGATAAATGCCAGACCAAAAATTTTGGCCATATTTCCCTGCTGAATTTGTTCCTCAGAAAGCCCCACAGTAGCCATCCAGGCTTTCCCAAAAAGAGGACCATACCATAACCAGCCAATTACAAATGTTGAAAGTGTTGCCACTAAAATGGCCCAAATATTTAATAATGATATATCCATATCTACTCCCACCTTTTGTTATTATTTAAGATACATCGACAATATTTACTTTCATATACGTTCTAAAATACAATTAAAAAGTAGTTATAAGATAAATGGTTGGTTTATATTTTGATCTGTACAACTTAATTCAATAAATGCTGTGGATTTCTTATTTTTGATTCTATGGAAAAAATGAGTCAGACTTTACCCGATTTTAATCAGACTATCCCTATTGACAAGGTAGGTATTGAAGAGCGTGTTGCTAAACTTAACAAACGAAGTATCAAAAAAGCATCAAAAGTGCAGGCTCTTAAACTGGCCCTTAGTATGGTCGATCTTACTACTTTGGAAGGTATGGATACCGAAGGAAAAGTTATTCAGCTTTGTCAGAAAGCAAAACAACCTCATGTTTCCCACCCTGATATACCTAAAGTTGCTGCAGTTTGTGTATACCCAACCATGGTAAAAGTAGCTAAAGAAGAACTTAAAGGTTCCGGAATTAAAGTAGCCAGTGTTGCTACAGCTTTTCCAAGCGGAATGACTACTCTTGAAGATAAGCTGGAAGAAACACAGCGAGCTGTTGATTATGGAGCTGACGAAGTAGATATGGTGATTTCCCGTGGGGAGTTTTTAAAAGGGAACTATTCGTATGTTTTCGATGAAATTGCAGAAATTAAAGAAGCTTGTGGTAATGCCCACTTAAAAGTGATTTTAGAAACCGGAGAACTTCAAACATATGAAAATATTCGGAAAGCAAGCGACATAGCTATGTACGCCGGTGCAGACTTCATAAAAACTTCAACTGGTAAAATTCAACCCGCTGCTACACAACCGGTTACCCTAGTTATGCTTGAAGCAATACGTGACTTTTACTACGAAACAGATCGGATGGTAGGCATGAAACCGGCCGGAGGTATCAGGAAAGCTAAACAAGCAATACAATACCTTGTTTTGGTAAAGGAAACGCTTGGAGCCGACTGGATCACTCCAAAATATTTTAGATTTGGAGCCAGTTCGCTGGCCAACGACCTACTCATGCAGATTATTAAGCAGGAAACCGGCGTTTATCAAAGTGCCGATTATTTTTCTAATGATTAATTTTGCCAATTACATCAGGCAATAAACCCAGAATAGAATGTCAGAAAAGAAACAGGACATAGAAGAAGCTCCTTTTAAACCGTCATCTCCTACTTCAAAACTGGATTTTCGTTCCCTTTGGGAGTATGATGATGCACCTCAGTCAGCTGACCATGTTGAGATCAAAGACAAATATGGTCTTTTTATTGGCGGCAAGTTTGTTGAACCTTCAAAAGGACGATATTTCAAGACAATCAACCCATCAAATGAAGAAGTACTTTCAGAAATAGCTGAAGCTACTCAACAAGATGTTGATGATGCCGTAAAAGCAGCAAATAAAGCCTATAAAAAAAGTTGGTCTTCCCTCTCAGGTAAAGAACGAGGAAAATATATATTTAGAATCGCTCGTCTAATTCAAGAACGGGCACGCGAATTTGCCATTATTGAATCTATGGATGGGGGTAAGCCAATCCGGGAATCGCGCGATGTGGATATTCCATTAGCAGCCGCTCACTTCTTTTATTATGCCGGCTGGGCGGATAAACTAGAATATGCTTTCCCAAACAGAACGGTAGAAGCCCTGGGCGTTGCCGGACAAATTATTCCCTGGAATTTCCCCTTGCTTATGCTGGCATGGAAAATTGCCCCTGCCCTGGCCTGTGGCAATACCGTTGTACTTAAGCCGGCTGAAACCACATCGCTCACTGCTCTTAAATTTGCTGAGCTTTGCCAAGATGCCGGATTGCCCGAAGGAGTAGTTAATATTGTTACAGGTGCCGGACAAACAGGGTCACAAATAGTCAATCACCCTGATATTGATAAGATTGCCTTTACCGGTTCTACCGAAGTCGGTAAGATTATCATGAAGTCTTTAGCCGGTACCGATAAGAAATACACCCTCGAACTTGGCGGTAAAGGGCCTAATATCATTTTTGAAGATGCCCCGATTGATCAAGCAGTAGAAGGTATTATCAACGCAATATTCTTTAACCAAGGGCATGTATGCTGCGCAGGGTCACGTCTACTTGTTCAGGAAGGTATTGCAGATAAAATTATTCAAAAGCTTAGAGACAGAATGGAAACGCTCATTGTTGGTGATCCATTAGACAAAAATACCGACATTGGAGCAATTAATTCTAAGCAGCAATACGAAAAAATTAATGAATACCTGGAAATTGGAGTGGAAGAAGGTGCTGATATTTTCCAGAGCTCAACCAGTATTCCGGATAAAGGTTTCTATTGTAAACCTACCATTTTCACCAATGTGGGTCAGTCTAATCGAGTTGTACAGGAAGAAATTTTTGGTCCGGTACTTACTATTCAAACCTTTAGAACACCCGAAGAAGGCATTGAAAAAGCAAACAATACTCCATACGGATTAGCCGGTGGGGTTTGGACCGACAAAGGTTCCAAGATATTCAAAGTGGGAAGTAAAATCCGAAATGGAGTAGTTTGGGCCAATACCTATAATCAGTTTGATCCCACCTCTCCTTTTGGGGGCTACAAAGAAAGTGGCATGGGCCGTGAAGGCGGCATGCATGGACTTCAACCCTATGTAAAGCTTAGTTAGAATTAAAGTGAAAAAATTCAAAAATAGATACCGCTCAGATTCAATAAGGTTACAGGGATACGACTACAGCTCTGAAGGCATTTATTTATAACCATTTGCACTAAAAACAGAGTACATTATTTTGGCAGCATAAAAGAAGGAAAAATGATCCTATCTAATGCTGGAAAAATAGTAGCTGAGGAATGGATAAAAACAGAAGAGATCAGGGACCGCGTGCAGCTCGGTAAATGGGTTGTTATGCCCAACCATGTTCATGGAATTATTCATTTAAAATCCAAAAAGCGTAGAGACGCATCGCATGCGTCCCTAAAGGCCTTGCAATACAAAGAAGACGGACGCGGCCCGTCTCTACAAGCGATTGAAAATTTGGATTACAAAAATGAATTTGGGCCTCAACATAATAATATTTCTTCGATCGTACGGGGATTCAAATCGGTCTGTACAAGAAGAATAAACGAATCAAAAAAAGACCATTTCGGCTGGCAGTCTGGATTTTATGATCATATTATTCGTAGCCAAAAATCTTTGATTAAAATTGAGCAATACATTCAAGAAAACCCAAACAGGTGGAATGATGATCGTTATCATTCTTAAATTACATAACAAATTTTTATAAGATGTCAGATAGAATAGAAGTTTTAAAAACATACAAAACATACATTGGCGGGAAATTCCCTAGAACTGAATCAGGGCGACATTACAAAGTATATGATGGTAATGATGAAGTATTGGCTAATGCTTGCCAATGTTCACGAAAAGATTTTCGTGATGCTGTAGTAGCTGCACGTGATGCCTCTTCAAGCTGGAGTGGCCGAAGCGCCTACAACCGCGGACAGATTTTGTATCGTATAGCTGAAATGCTGGAAAGTCGCAAAGCCCAGTTTATTGACGAACTGGAAACTATTGGCTACAGCAGCAAAGAAGCGAAAAAAGAAGTCAATACTTCTATAGACCGGCTTATTTATTTTGCCGGCTGGTCTGATAAGTACCAGCAGGTTTTTGGGAGTATCAATCCTGTAGCAAGTTCACATTTCAATTTTTCTATTCCTGATCCAACCGGAGTGGTTTCCATAATTGCTGCAGAAGAGCATCCTCTTCTTGGATTAGTTTCCCTGATTGCCCCGGTTATTGTAGGCGGAAACACATGTGTAGTTCTGGCCTCTGAAAAATATCCATTATCTGCAATAAGTTTTGCTGAAGTACTGCATTCTTCTGATGTACCGGGTGGTGTTGTCAATATTTTAACGGGCTATCGCGAAGAACTGCATGGCCATATGACTTCACACATGGATGTTAATGCTGTTTTATATACCGATTCTAGCCTTAAAGAACAGTTTGGGAAACAAATGGACGAAAATGCTTCTTTAAACGTTAAAAGAATGGTTTATAAACCTGTTGAAGATTGGTTCAGTAATGAGATTGAAAATCCTTATCTGATCACCGATTTTCAGGAAATTAAAACAACCTGGCACCCTATTGGCTTATAAGTATATGCTCAGATTTAGGTTTTCATCATTTATCCTTTTTATCTTCTTGTTAATAGGCTGTTCTTCAGTCGAACAAGCTGTTGTTGATGGAGAAGTACCACAAAAAGATGCCATAGAACAGCAAGAAGAAAAAGATAAAAATTTAGAGGAACTGCTATCAAAAAACCGCAGTAAGCTAAGCGATGTGCATGCCTCTCATCAACACGATATACCAGCTTCTTTTCTACAGCGAGATACCAATGCCACTCAAGTTGAACGCAACCCTTTTGATGGGTATCGAGTACAAATTTTGTCAACCAGGGATATAGCACTCGCAGATTCCATATCTAAAGAATACAGAATTTGGGCTGACACAACAATGACGAGCTATCAACCCAAATCATACGTTTTCTTCAACCAGCCTTTCTATAAAGTACATATAGGTGACTTTCAGGATCAAGAGAAAGCATTAAAGCTTTCCGATATTCTTAAACGAAAATATCCAGAGGCTTGGGTCGTACATGATCGCATCAATCCCTCCCTGGTTCCTGCAGATTCTGTAAAAATGGACAGCTTGTTTAATAAGTGATCCATTTTAAACCAATATAGACTCCTTTACGTATATTATGTATTGTTAGAAAAATGATTTAACGATTAAACCGTATGACTTCAAAGAGTACACATCGTTTCTTTGCCAACCTCCCCCTGCTGGAATCTTTTTTTGAAGTATCAGATCCCGATAATTTTCATCCTCTTCCTGAAAACTGGTTTATTGCAATCACAGATATTGTAAATTCTTCGGATGCTATACAGAATGGACAGTATAAAAATGTCAATATCCTTGGTGCATCACCGATAGTAGGTATCATGGATGAAGAAAATAAAAACCAAATACCGTTCACTTTTGGTGGAGATGGATGCTGCTTTTGTATCCCTCCTTCTATGCTTGCCTCAACTAAAGAAGTACTTGCTGCCAGTAAAAAGATTGGAGAAATGCAATATGGGTTGGAACTGCGGGCTGCCGTTATTCCGGTCAAAACCATTAGAGAACATGGATTTGATGTGAAAGTAGCCAGCTATAAGGTATCTAAAGTATACAACCAGGCTATTTTTTCCGGCGGTGGTATCAGTTATGCTGAGGAACTTTTAAAAAATGATAAAGAAACTATTGAGCATATCTCTGCTCCAAACCAAATTAGCAATGCAGACTTTAGCGGCCTGGAATGTCGATGGGAAGAAGTAAAACAAGAAGGCAAAAAGGTAATTACACTGTTGATCAAAGCTAATCCAAAGCTGGATAATGCTGAAAACATTTACAAGCGCACGCTAAGTAAAATGAGAGATTTTTTTGGTTTTGATGATCTTACCAATCCAATAGACAGTAAAAGACTCAATATGAGCCTGTCGTTTTCAGATTTGGCAGGGGAAGTTAAGTTCAGGACATTTGGGATGAGCTGGTTCCAAAAAATTATGTATGCGATAAAAATTCAGATCCAGATTATCCTGGGAAAAATATTTATGGCCCTGGGGTATCAATCTTCTTCTACTGACTGGTCGAGATATAAATCGGACCTAAAACTTAACTCTGACCATCGAAAATTTGATGATATGCTGCGGTTTGTAATAAGCGGTACCGAAGACCAATTTGAAAAGCTTAAGTCTTTCTTGAAAGATGAATTTGAAGCCTCCAAACTTGCCTACGGATATCATGTTACCGATTCAGCAATGATAACCTGCATGGTGTTTCAATACCATCAACAGCACATACATTTTGTGGACGGCAATGAAGGAGGATATGTGAAAGCCGCCCATATGTTAAAACAAAAAATGGCTGCGCTTGAAAACGGTTAGACGTTAAACTTGAATAACATCACATCGCCATCCTGAACAATATAATCCTTACCCTCCTGACGCATTTTACCGGCATCCTTAACAGCTTTTTCTGAACCTAGTTCAGCATAGGTTTCAAATGCCACCGTTTCAGCCCGAATAAAACCACGCTCGAAATCAGTATGAATAACACCAGCAGCCTCAGGAGCTTTAGCCCCTTTTTTGATGGTCCATGCCCGCGATTCCTTAGGTCCGGCGGTAAAATAGGTTATCAGCCCCAGCTCTCTGTATGCCGCTTTGATAAGACGATCCAACCCACCACTTTCAATACCCAGCTCTTCTAAAAACATTTGCTTCTCATCTTCATCAAGCTGGACAATCTCTTCCTCAATCTTGGCACAGAAAGTCACTACTTCATCATCAAGCTCAGAAGCAATATCCCGCACTTCATCTACCCATTTGTTACCCGTATCAATATCATCTTCAGAAACATTACAAGCATATAGTACCGGCTTATCCGAGAGCAAAGATAAATCTCTGAAAGCTTTTCGTTCTTCCCTATCTCCTTCAAAAGTCCGTGCGGCATTACCTACTGAAAGATGATCTTCAAGCCGTTTTACAATCTCAAGCTGTTGAATAACTTTCTTGTCTCCCCCTTTGGCATCGCGCTTGAGGTTTTGGACACGCTTTTCGACCGATTCAAGGTCTTTGAGAATAAGTTCATCTTCAATAATACGAATATCACGGGATGGGTTAACATTCCCCTCAACGTGGATCACGTTTTCATCATCAAAACAACGAACTACATGCACAATGAGATCTACTTCACGAATGTGGGATAAGAAAGCATTGCCCTTTCCTTTCCCTTCTGAGGCTCCTTTTACAAGTCCGGCAATATCAACAAACTCTACGCTTGCCGGAATCTTTTGTTTGGATTCAACAATCTTGTGCAGGTTGTCCAGCCGCTCATCGGGCACAGGGACTACCCCCACATTAGGATCGATGGTACAAAAAGGAAAGTTTGCTGCTTCAGCCCCGGCATCGCTTAGGGCGTTAAATAAGGTAGATTTGCCCACGTTTGGCAAACCCACAATTCCACATTTAAGACTCATATTAATTCAAAAATTATCGTTCGTTCAAAATTTTAGTCAATACACATTTGTTGTATAAATTCTATCTCAGGCAATAATACCGCTGTCAGTTTTCCATATCCCATCTTATCGTATACACAACCGGTGTCAATACCAATCATATTTTTCTTTCTAATAGGATGAGGACGAGGTGTATGGCCAAAGACAACAGTTTTCTCCCAGGCTGTTTCAAAAGCATTAAGGTGAGAACGTTCCCATAAAAATTCTTTAGCTGCCGATTCGTGATCTAAAGAATCAGCAATTGTTCGCGCAGGCGAAAGTCCGGCATGCACAAAAAAGTAATCTTCAGTATCGTAATACATTTTGGTACTGCGATAAAAGTCCATGTGATTTTCCGGGATATCAAACTCTTTAAATATTGTATCATAAGAATCCAGCATGCTTCTCCCGCCATTCATCATCCATAGACTTGGATCATTTTCTTCATAGGCATCGAGCATCATTTGTTCATGGTTTCCACGCAGAAAAACACAGTCATACTCTTTCCTAAACGCTAACAGCAAATCCACAACGGCCTTAGAGTTTGGGCCCCGATCAATATAGTCACCCACAAATACAAACTGGCGGTCTTTGTATTCTTCAAGCTTAGAGAGCAAGGCCTCCATGGACTGATTACAGCCATGAATATCTCCAATTGCTACAAATTTTTGATTAGACACTGCCTGTACTAGTTAATTGAAGATTCGATAAGTCCGCGTCCTTTTTTCTCCACTCTGCCGTCTTCTTTGAGATCAGTTAAAGAAGCATCAAGTATCCCATTAATAAAGTTTCCGGACTTGGAAGTAGAGAATCGCTTTGCAATCTCAATAGCTTCATTGATGGTAACTTTGGTAGGAATTTGCTCGAAAAAAAGAAACTCGCAAATAGCCATGCGAATGATAATCTTATCCATCACGTTAAGACGCTCAATTTTCCAGTTATTGATGTGCTTTTCGATAACATCATCAATTTCTTCGGCATTATTTAGTGTTTTTAAGAACAGTTTTTCTGCAAACTTATACTCTTCTTTATTGGAGTTCAGTTTAGTCTTCAAAAAAGAATTGAGAATTCCTTCCCAGTCATTTTTGCCAACCTCTTCAGAGTATAAAGCTTGGAGTACTGCTTCTCGTATTTCGCGTCTGTGGGCCATTATTTATAATTTAGCCGTTGTTAAAATGGGTCTAAAAATACAAAAGATAGCTTTCCCCTGAAAGCAAAAAGCCCAGAACTTTTCTTGCTACTCTCAATGCCAAATGCCTATATTTGCGTCCTTTACAGGGTGATTAGCTCAGTTGGTTTAGAGCACTAGCTCGACAAGCTCAGGGGTACGTAGGTTCAAATCCTACATCACCCATCTCAACATTTAGGGGCAGTTTCAGAAATGAAACTGCCCCCCTTTCTATTTAAAAGACAGAAATTTCGGCAGGCCTACTCATGTTTTTACCGATATTGTATACGTTTTTTATAAAGTAACCGTAAAGATTTCACGAGTAAGATGTGCTGTGTTTTTACATTAAGTAATACCTCCGCACTTTCTATTTCTACAGGCAAATCATAGCGTTCATTGAGTTTTTCAAAATCTTCACCCCGTACATGCAGTATATGATGCCTTTCTTCTTTTTACGGGATTTTAAAAGTCTTCGATTTAATCGTTTTATCATAGGCCTGGGCTTCCGATGAAAAGATATTCGGCATCAATAGCATTCGACTTTACCAACGAGCTTTTCTCTCTTAGATTGACTGCTGAAGGTAGCGTCCAGGATTACGCTTTCGCCCCCTTTTTATAGTCTTTTCAGCTTCATCTAAAATCTCAGAATCTGTCTTTCGAGACATACATGTTCCAGTAGTAAAGTTCTTCACGCCTCAGACTTAGGGTGTGACTTTTCTCGAGAGTAAGTCCAACCATGTTTTTTCTAATCCAGTCGGAAGAATAGCGTGCAATGCTAAGTTTTTCACTTACATGATTTGAAAGTGTACTTTTACCCGTCGCTACCCGGCCCATGAACACCAGTACTTCTCTGGTAACAGATCCAAGTAATGCATAACGAAGAGATAGATTAAAACAATTGGTTGCCTCTTTTCGCGCTTTTCTCGGTCTTTAATTAATACTTCTTCCTCTACACTCTGCAAAGCTTTTGACCT
Source organism: Balneolaceae bacterium (assembly GCA_034521755.1). Lineage (GTDB taxonomy): Bacteria > Bacteroidota > Rhodothermia > Balneolales > Balneolaceae > JAXHMB01. The sequence goes on along the minus strand of JAXHMB010000001.1, from coordinate 273,594 downwards.
TGCCTTTAACATAGGCGCGATAGCATTTATAAAAATTGATGATCTTTAAAAGATCAGTGATCTTGAAGTCTTTTCTTCATTTTGCTTCGATGAAATAGCGCTCCTCCTTCCACCGATTGTTAAAATCAGAGATCCATAGCTAAAAAGGCTAAATCCGGCGGCCAAGTCTCCAATATCCGAACCGTTCATTCAATTCAATACAATCGTAAATGCAGATATTATCAGGACTTACATGAATATGCTCTAAATGCAAATCACCATGCCCGTCAACAATCCGTTGCTCTTGTAACTCGGCGTTTAAGAAGCTGCTGATGTACTCCCCAAAGTAGCGATTGGTAAAGTATCGAATAGCTTCGAAGGATTCTGCTCGCAATCGTTTCTTCAATAAACTGTTCGGTCTGTTCAAAGTTTTCATCGGTGTTATACCTTATCTGTTCTGCATTCTTTCCTATATTTTAAAACATCTTCTTTAGGATCTTGTTGAGTATAAAACTCAGCAAGTTTTTTATCGCTACGCGGTAGCCAAGTGCTTTAGCGTAAGGGTATCATTTTCGATGTAGGAATACAGAGAGAACCGGCTCATCCAGTTTTTTCATTTTTACAGACACATTTCTCGACAATTTCATTATCAGGTCCTGTTTCCAGTGAATAGCCGGAATCATCTCTATAAATTGAAACTACGCCCAGATATGTTAGAACAAAGTCTTCTGTTCAATTCAACTTCACGTTCACAAAAAACCTTTCTTTTCTCCAGAGTACTGAAATCTAAAAAACCAAAATCAACCGGTTTTTTAACTTTATAGACATACGGGGGTACTATAAATACATGTGAAATATGTGTTTGAACATGAGTAACAGTCTCCGGATTATGTGGATAAGCATCAGCTCGTTCAAGAAATTAAATACTTCTACCTTCAGTATTTTTTTTATCCGATAGTGACATCATGTACAAATTTTACCCGCTGTATTTTACACTAAAACAACAAATGACCTCTCTGAAAAAACCTTCTGGATTAAAATAGTATTTAATCCTTCAAACGTCAGCACAAATGTTGTGCCCTCACCTGTGTTCACAAATTCGCTCTCTCCCTTGAGCTGTCTGGTGAGTGTATTAACAAGCGTCATACCAAGCGAATCCTCACTCTTATCATCTATATCTTCCGGCAGCCCACTACCGTCATCCTCAATACTTAACATAAGACTTCCCTCGTCTTTGCTTTGAAAATTAACACAAATCCTCCCATCTGAGGAATCTTCGAAAAGCGTGCTTAAATGAATTGGTAATAACTTCATTTAGAATAAGTCCACATGGAATAGCCTGATTAACAGTCAGCTCAACAGGATCAGCATCAATATTTAGATTAATATTTTTGTTTTTCTGCATCATAGACTTCAAAATAATATCAGCGAGCTCTTTTATATAAATATCAAAAGAAATCTGAGAAAGATCTTCACTCTGATATAATTTCTCGTGTATCAAAGCTATAGAGTTTACCCGCATTTGACTTTCATAGAGTGCATCTTGGGCATCTTTTTCCGGCGTATTGTACCGTTGAAGTTCGAGGAGTCCGGTTATTACAGCAAGATTATTCTTTACTCTGTGATGAATTTCAGCCAATAACACTTCCTTCTCTTTGAGGGAACGCCTCACCCGCTCTTCAGCATTTTTACGCTCGGTGATATCCACGTACATGCCAAAAATAGCGACTGTGTTTCCTCCAACAATTACGGGTACGCCATATACCAAAACATCAATTAAACTTCCGTCTTTAGCTTCACGCTTCGCAGTTATTTCAGAAGATTCACCAAAAAATATATTCTTTGATAATTGAAGCGCTTCTTCCATTTCTGACTCGGGAACAATAACCTTGTCAATGTCCAACCCCTTTATTTCTTCTGAAGTGTAGCCAAAAATTCTTTCAAAGGCGTTGTTTACCAATTGTACCTCTTGACGCTCATCCATCATAACGATACCAATATGAGCATTCTGGAATAGCTGGCGGAACATCTCTTCGTTTTTTCGGATTTGTTCCTGTACTTCATAGCGTTCACTTACATCCCGTCCAATAGCTATCACTACATCTTCACCAAAATACGTTCCGGGATTTACGGTTACCTCTTTAGGAAAGACTTCCCCATTTTTTCTTTTTCCCCAAAACTTAAAAGTCTGTGGTTCACCCTCAAGAGCTTTCTTTACCTGTGCAATAGTACTTTCCATATCCACCTTGCCTGGCGCTGCTAAAAAATCGGGTGTGCGTCCAATAAATTCTTCCCGATCATAACCGTACATTTTTTCTGCGCCTTTATTCACTTCTAAAAACTTTCCACTTTTATCCTGTATGTAAATGGCATCACTGATCGAATCAAACAAGTCTTTAAAACTTTCTACACTGGCACGATATCGCTCGGTAGGCAAGCCTGCTGTCGGTGATATCAACAAGAGTGCCAACAACAGCCGGCTTTCCCTGATACGTGATACCACTTCCATAAACATTAACATGAAATGGTTTCTCCCTTTTTAGTAAGACACCGAAAGTCATATTCAATGGCTTTCTTTTTACCTTCAATTCGTTTTTGAATATTCTCTTCTACTTTATCCCGGTCGTCAGGATGAGTTAAATCCAGCGGCCCGAGTTTATTCGTGTATTTCATCCTCCTCATATCCAAAAATATCGGCAAACTGGGGATTGATATATTTGAAAATTCCATCTTGAATAAGATATACACCCACCAGAGCTTCTTCTGAAAGTGCCTTAAATAGATTTTCAGACTGTTTGCGTTCATTTATGTCAGTGAACCTGGGCGTAAATCGAAACCAAATCTCCATTTTTATCTAGCAGGACCGAGTTGTACATTGCACAGTAAATCAGGTCTCCATATTTTGTGTAGTTTTTCCCTTCTATAGTAAAACCCGATCGATCTGATTTCCTTCAATCCTTTAAACCGTTCCTTTGCTTCTTCCAATTCATCCTCATGAACGAAGTTCTCAAAGAAATCGGGGTTTCCAACCACTTCATCTTCTGACCATCCAAACAAATCCTGGGCTTTTTCTGACCACCGTTTTACCGTTAAGTCCTCATTTCCATTCAGATAACAGCAAGTGGACTATTGGTAACTTCAGTTCGAACTTGCGGAAATTCCGACTTGTTCTTTTCGCTTTTTTCAACAAGCTCAGTTACATCATGAGCTACAGCCAACCGGGCGGGCACTCCATTGTAATTAAATAAGTGATAGGTAAACTGAACATAAAAAGATTGTCCCTTTGCATCGCTATGTTCCCAAATTTTATCTGATGAACTATCCGTATCCAATTCATCAATATGGGCAGTTCGCAAATGCTTTTGGCCTAGTTCGGATACATTTAGACTGGTAAACTCTTCAAATGTGTACCCGTACTTTTCAATTGCTTTATCATTAACATCCAGAATATCCAGAGACTGATGGTCCAGAATAAAAATTGGTTGCTCTTCAAAAAATCTCATTTTTATTTTAAGCCGATATGTAAAAAGATCTTGTTTTTGTACACGTTAGCATTTTTATCTCTGGAATACAAAGGCCACTGGCTGAATTTATAGCACTGTTTTAATCCGAATTAAGGTCTGTTGGTCTGTTGTAATTTTTTTATCTTTAGAGCTTAATTTTAAAAGAACTTATAAACTTAGGCTGAATAGACTGCATGGCTGAAGAAAAAATTACCATTACTTTTCCTGATGGAACGAAAAAGAAATTTAATGAGGGAATAACCGGAAAAGAAGATAGCTGAATCGTATCTGCTAAGGGCTTGGCTCGCGAAGCACTCAGCGTAACGGTTAATGATCGAGATCTTGGATCTTGACCGCCCTATTCAGAAAGACGGTACTATTACTATTAACACCTGGGATAGTGATGATGGCCAATATACATTCTGGCATTCATCAGCTCACCTGCTGGCCGAAGCTATTCAAGAGCTTTATCCGGATGCTAAATTTGGTATTGGCCCTCCTATTGAAAGCGGATTCGACCTATGATATTGACTTTGGTGATCAATCTGTTGGTGAAGATGAATTTGAAAAAATTGAGCGAAAAGATGATTGAACTGGCTCGAAATAAGAATGAGTTAGAGCGTAAACCGGTTAGTGAGAGCAAGCTCTTTTTTTACAAAGAAAAAGGAAATGAATATAAAGTTGACCTGATCGAAGACCTGGAAGACGGACAAATAACCTTTTATACCCAGGGCAATTTTACCGATTTATGTCGCGGCCTCTATATTCCGAATACCGGTAAAATTAAAGCAGCCAAACTTACAGCTGTCTCAGGTGCTTATTGGCGCGGTGACGTTGACAGCAAACAGCTTACACGCATTTATGGCATCACGTTTCCAAAGCAAAAGCTTTTAGAAGAACACCTTGAACGCGTTGAGGAAGCTAAAAAAAGAGACCACCGCAAGCTCGGAAAAGAACTGGGCATCTATATGACGGATTCCATGGTTGGGCAAGGCCTGCCGATTTGGAAACCCAATGGAGCTGTTCTGCGCAGAGAACTTGAAAAATTCTTAACTGAAGAATTACTTAAGCGCGGTTATCAGGAAGTAATAACACCACACATCGGAAATATTAAACTATACGAGACTTCCGGACACTATCCTTATTATAAGGAGTCACAGTTTGCTCCCATCCAGGTTGAAGACGAGCAGTATATGCTTAAACCCATGAACTGCCCGCACCACCACCGTATTTATTCATCAGAAATGCGTTCGTACCGCGACCTTCCATTACGACTGGCTGAATTTGGAAGTGTTTACAGATTTGAGCAGTCAGGTGAGCTTAGCGGTCTTTCCAGAGTTCGTGGTTTCACCCAGGATGATGCTCATATTTATTGCACTCAAAATCAGCTGAAGCAGGAACTGATAGATACAATTGAACTCACTCAGCTCGTATTCAAGACGTTTGACATGCCAGTTAAAACGCGCCTTTCTTTCCGCGATCCCGAAGATACTGAAAAATATGCCGGAGACCCTGAAACATGGGATAAAGCCGAACAGGAAATGCAGGAAGTTGCCGATGCTATGGATCTGGATTATTTCGTGGGCAAAGGCGAAGCCAGTTTTTACGGACCCAAAGTTGACTTTATTATTCGCGATGCTATCGGCCGAAAGTGGCAGCTGGGTACTGTTCAGGTAGACTATGTAATGCCCGAGCGTTTTGACCTGACTTATGTGGGCTCAGATAATGAGAAACATCGTCCGGTTATTATTCACCGTGCTCCCTTCGGCTCCATGGAAAGATTTGTTAGTATTTTAATTGAGCATTTTGCCGGAGATTTTCCCGTATGGCTGTCTCCTACCCAGGTTAAAGTGATTCCTGTATCGGATGACAACAACGATTATGCCTACGATTGTGCCGATAAGCTCAAGGAGCAGGGTGTACGGGTTGAAGTAGACAGCAGAAGTGAAAAAATTGGGTCAAAAATTCGTGATGCGGAAACGAGCAAGATCCCATATATGTTAATAGTTGGTGATGATGAAGAAAATGACGGTTCCGTATCCGTTCGCCGGCATAAAGAAGGTGACATCGGAACCTTTGATTTTCATGAATTTATTTCTAATCTCACCAAAGAGATTGAAAACAAAGATCTTACCGAATCATTCAATTGAACTAAAAATATAGAGGTTACTTATCGGAAGAAGACGAAGACGTCCACGGGGCAACGACGATCGCCCTAATGTAAACGATGAAATAAGATCATCAAAAGTACGGGTTATTAAACCTGATGAAGGACATGAAATTGTACCCATTGACGAAGCTATAAGAATTGCTCAATCTTATGACCTTGACTTGGTTCAGGTGGCACCCGATGCCGATCCGCCAGTCTGTAAAATCATAGATTTTGGCAAGTACATGTACGAGAAGAAAAAGAAAGAAAAGGAAGCAAAAAAGAAACAGCATACCGTTCAGGTTAAAGAGCTACGCTTCCGCCCTAACACAGATGATCATGACCTGGAATTTAAAACACGTCACGCTCGTGAATTCCTGGAAGGCGGAGATAAAGTGAAAGCTACGGTTCAGTTTCGCGGCCGCGATATGCTCTACACTGAACGGGGAAAAGAATTGCTTATGGAACTTGCTGAAGAGCTTGACGATATCAGTGAAATTGAAACCAAGCCCAATATGGAAGGCCGACGCATGATTATGTTGCTCTCCCCGGGTAGTAAAAAGAATTAAGTTGACCAATCACATACTAAAGTGTCATGCTGTCCGCCAGTCGGCGGATTAGCATCTTTATTGAGCATGATATTAAAGACCCTGAAATAAATTCAGGGTGACACGAGTATTCGAAATTATTATTCACTATTAAGTTTATTCTGTGGATATAAATTCATATCTTCAAAGCCTTTTAATTCTAAGAAATTTCAGGTAGGTGTATCATTATGCCAAAGATGAAATCAAACAGTGGGGCTAAAAAGCGCTTCAAGAAACCGGTTCCGGAAAAGTAAAACGGAAAAAAGCCGGATCGCAGCATATTCTCACAAAGAAATCAAATAAACGTAAGCGTAATCTTCGCAAAGAGTACTCTCGGTGGATAAGACCCAGGAGAAGAACGTTAAGAAGATGATTCCTTACAAATAATTTTTTAATACTAACTCTAAACATTAGACAAAATGCCACGATCAAGAAATAAGGTGGCTTCCCGTCGCCGTCGCCGCAAGATTTTAAAGCAGGCGAAAGGTTACTGGGGCAGACGAAAAAATGTATACAAGGTTGCGAAAAATGCCGTTGAAAAAGCGATGCAATATCAGTATCGCGATCGCAAAGTTCGCAAACGAGAGTTCAGAAAACTCTGGATTACACGTATCAACGCGGCTGCCCGTCAAAACGGTACTACCTACTCTCGACTGATGGGAGCCCTTTCAAAAAACAATATTGAGATCAACCGGAAGGTTTTAGCAGACCTTGCCGTTCGTGATCCAGAGACTTTTACAGCTATCGTAAACGAAGTTACATGACTAGCTGTGAACGATCTTATTTAAAGAACCGATTCTGTCCGCCGGCTGCGGATTAGGATCGGTTTTTTTATTGAAGTAGAACCCCCATTTCAATAGTTTAGGAGCTTATCGCTTACGGATGCACTAAGGGCGACTACGAATTTAATAACTGATCAGGAATTTGTATTCATGCTTTCTGAAATTGAATCTATGAAAAAAGAAATTAACTCATTCTCTATTACCAACGAAGAGGAGTTAGAGGCTTTTCGACTGGAGTTTCTTTCCAGAAAAGGGAAAATACAGACCATGTTTGGCAAGATGAGAAGGTCCCTAAAGAAGATCGTGCCGAAGTTGGCAAAGGAATGAATCAGGCCAAAAATATGGCTGAGTCAAAGATTTGAAGAAGCCAAAGCAAGGCTTTCCAGAGCAAGAGACAAAGGCTAATGGGCGCTACTGATGATATCACCCTCCCACCCGCTCCCGAACCTGTGGGATCATTTCATCCACTGACACAGACGCTGGAAGAAATGAAAAGTATTTTTTACCGACTGGGGTTCACAGTAGAAGACGGACCGGAAATTGAGGATGACTTTCATAATTTTACAGCGCTCAACTTCCCGCCCAATCACCCTGCCCGGGACGAACAGGATACATTTTTCATTGAAAAACATGATGATCCTGAAGAGCAGGATTTAGTCTTGCGCACGCACACCTCTCCCATTCAGATTCGAAAAATGTTAAAAAATGAGCCTCCGATAAGGATTATTGCACCGGGAAGGGTATACCGCAATGAAGCAGTAAGCCCAAAATCTTACTTCTTATTTCACCAGGTAGAAGCTCTGTATGTAGATACGGATGTAAGCGTGGCTGAACTCAAAGAAACACTTATCAGCTTTGCACAGCTTATGTTCGGCAGTGATGTGAAATACCGGCTTCGGCCCGGCTTCTTCCCTTTACTGAGCCCAGCCTTGAGATGGATATATGGTGGGAATGCCAACAGCAGTCGGGAGAAGGCAAATGGCTTGAAATTCTGGGTTCAGGCATGGTAGACCCGAATGTATTTGAAGCATGTAGGTATCGACCCTGAAAAATATACCGGCTTTGCCTGGGGCATGGGTGTAGACCGTATCGCTATGTTGCGACATGGCATCAATGACATTCGCGTGCTCTATGAAAATGACGTGCGCTTCCTTGAACAGTTTAAATGAATTTTATAATAGAACACTGATAACACGGCATGAGGCTGATTTTAAGAAATATTGTAACGGCAAATATCAGCTAGATCTACTTTATCCGCATTCCATTAAACTATATTAAGTTAAATGAAGATATCTTATAACTGGCTTAAAGAATTTATAGATCTCGAACTTTCTCCGGAAGAAGCCGCTGAAAAGCTAACGCTGATCGGACTTGAGGTAGAAGAGACTGAAGAATATGGAACCTGCTGGAAGGAGTCATCGTTGGTGAAGTATTAGAGGTTAGTGAACATCCCAATGCCGACCGGCTCCGAATTCTGTATGGTCATACCTGGGTGATGAAGAAACCCAAATCATTTGCGGAGCGGATAATGTAGCAGCCGGACAAAAAGTGCCGGTAGCAACCGTTGGAACTACATTACCTTTACCCTTGATGATGGCAACAAGCTTACCATTAAGAAGGCCAAGCTGCGCGGGAAGCAATCTAACGGCATGATTTGTGCCGAAGATGAACTCGGCCTCGGAACTGATCACCAAGGCATCATGGTGCTTGATGAGAACTTGGAAGTATCGCACTCCCATTAATGAAGTCTTTGAGTTATACCAGGATACGGTCATTGATATCGCCATAACTCCCAACCGTCCCGATGCTACCTGCCACCTGGGAGTAGCCCGCGATCTGGCAGCCGCTCTTGGATTTAGAACTTAAGAAACCCTTTGAAACTTGATCTGGTTAGAAGCATCTTCACTAGAGGATATAGAAATAGAGATTGAAGAATCCTGAGAAATGTCACCGCTATGTGGGCATGCAGGTTAAGGATGTAACCATAGGTGAATCTCCCACCTGGCTGCGAAATAAGCTTAAAGCTGTTGGTGTTCGGCCGGTGAACAATGTAGTTGATATTACCAACTATGTGATGCTGGAAATGGGTCAGCCGCTGCACGCTTTTGACCTGAATACTATCAAAGGAAATAAAATTATTGTACAAGACTTTGACAAAGAGATTGAATTTGAAACCCTTGACCATGTAAAGCGAAAATGTTCGTGCCGGAACACTGTTCATTTGTGATGCTGAAGAACCGGTAGCCATTGCAGGCGTTATGGGCGGCGTCAATTCGGAGGTAAGTGATAATACTACCAATATCCTGTTAGAAAGTGCTTACTTTGATCCAGACACACAACCCGTAAGACGGCTAAAGAACAAACCCTGCAAACAGATGCTTCCTACCGCTTTGAACGCGGCATAGATCCCAATCTGCAGCGTATTGCAGCTCACCGGGCAGCTACATTGATTGCTGAAATAACCGAGGGCACACTCGTTGAAGAATGTACTGACGTTCATCCCACCAAAACTGAAACCTATAGAACTTACACTTCGAAAGTCGTACGCCAATCAGGTTATTGGGAACAGATTTCTCCGATGAGTGAAATTGCCCAACTGCTTGATGGCCTGGAACTTGAAGAAACCAACAGGAATAAAGAAAGTATTACTTACAACATTCCCACATTCCGTCCTGATTTAGAACGCGAAGTAGACCTTATTGAAGAAGTGGGAAGACTCTACGATTATAATAACATTCCTGCTCCTGAAGCATGGCAAGTTCACATCACCCGAAAAGATTAATGCCTGGGAAGAGCTTAAGCAAAAAGCCAAAGAAACAGCTAAAGGATTAGCGCTTACAGGGAAATATATTCCAACTCTTTGATGCCGGATAAAGATGCTGAGCTTGCTGGGTAATCTGGATGATATGATTCACACGCTGAATCCCATATCTACCGATATGACTACCCTTCGCCCCTCCCTGCTCTATGGATTTCTTACAGTCGGCATCGTATAATTTCAATAGAAATATTAAGAGCGTTCGATTATTTGAGATGGGCAATGTTTTTACAAAATCTGACAAAGGTACCTACTACGATAACATTAAGGAGGAAACCAACCTGTTGATGGGCATATCGGTATTAAAGACTATTGAGCACTGGAAAACTGATCCGGAAGTCTATGATATATTTGACGTAAAGGCTTCGCTGCAAAACTTTTTAACGCAATTCGTATCTGATACTGATATAAAAACTTCTGTAAACGATAAAGAGCAGCTGGAATATACCATTGGAGGCTTGAATATTGGAGTGCTATACTCCGTAGATAAAAACCTTCTTGGTAACTATGATATTGACTATCCCGCTTTTGCAGCTGAAATATCACTGAGCAAATTAGCTGAGGCCGTCTCAGATATTTCCACCGTTTATAACCCGGTTTCAAAGTTTCCGTCCTTTGAATTTGACTTCGCTGTAGTAGTAGATTCTTACAACCCGTGCCGGTAGATTTAATGGATCAAATAAAAGAAACGGCTCCAGATACATTACAGAATCTCAACATCTTTGATGTGTTTGAAGGTGAGTCGCTGGGAGAAAACAAAAAAAGCCTGGCCTTTCGTCTTTCTTTCATTGATAAAAATAAAACATTGACTATCAAGGAAGTAGAACCTATAATTGAAAAGATACTTAAAGTTCTTAATAAACGGTTTTCAGCAAAACTAAGGTCTTAAATTAAGTTTGCTTTCTAACGAGAGTCCATATTACGAGGAGTTTAACGCCCTGCTTGATCAAATCAGGGAAGAATTTGATAGCCTTAAACAGGAAATCAAAGACCTGAAAAAAGAGCGCGATGAGCTCAAGTCTAAGCTTGAAGAAATTCAGGATGGGCAGACTGACATTTTCTCCGCCATGACCGAATCTGAGCGTATGGCGCTGCGTCATCAAGTTCTGGGACTTATCACCAAAATTGATTCTCATCTGGAGGATAATCAATGAAATCCATAAAGATTACCATTCTAGGCAAACAGTATCCTCTCAAGGTTGAAGACTCTGAAGTGGAAACCATGAAACGTATTTCTCAATACGTAGATGAAAAATTTCGCCAGTACAAAAAAGAGCTTAGTAAACAGCCTGAAACAACAGTAATGGTGCTGGCCTCTCTGAGCATTGCCGAAGAACTTTTTGAAGAACGAAAGCGTAATCGTGAGCTCAACCAGCAGGATGACAAAGTACTGCAGAGCGTGAACAAATCTATTGAAGAACTGATTGAAGAGATTCAAAACTAGGTTTTAATCCTTTCCGTGTCATACTGAACTTGTTTTAGTATCTGTATTTCGTAATTAAATAAAAACTGATCCTTCTTTATCCTCAGCAAAGATTAAAAAACTCCTGAAATTCTCATTCTGAATAGCTCTATTTATTCCTTACCTTTGAGCTTCATTTTATTGAGATTTTATACTCCTATTTATGTCAAAGAAACATTTAAACATACTTTTTATCGGTGATATTGTTGGCAAACCGGGCCTTGATTTGCTGAACACTTTTCTGCCCGGCTTTATTGATAAGTATGAAGCCGATTTTGTGATAGCCAACGGCGAAAATTCCCACGAAGGCAAAGGCATCAACCGGCACATTATCAAAAACTTATACGATCTTGGAGTACACGTTATCACCGGAGGCAACCATTCTTTTGCCAAGTGGAAAGTCTTTTCCTATATGAAGGAAGATCCGAATATCTTACGTCCCCTTAATTATCCTAAAGGAAATCCGGGGTACGGTTATTGTATTTATGAACTGTCCGATATGGATTGTAAAGTTGGCGTCTTAAACCTTCAGGGGCGTACTTTTATGCAGGATATTGATGACCCCTTCTCCACTGCCGACTGGGCTTTGGATCGAATGAAAGAAGAAACTGATATTATTTTTGTAGACTTCCATGCTGAAGCTACTGCAGAAAAATTGGCTTTGGCCTGGCACCTGGATGGAAAAGTTTCCGTGTTTGTTGGCACACACACCCATGTGCCCACCAATGATGCGCGTATCTTTCCACAAGGAACAGGATACATCAGTGATGCAGGCATGACCGGCGCTTTTGATTCTGTATTAGGCATGGATAAGGAAACATCTATGAAACGCTTTATGCTGGGTACGCCGCACCGTTATAAGCTCGCTGACGGTGACAATCATATTTGTGGACTAATTGCCAAAGTTGATCGCGAAACGAGCAAATGCGTCCATATTGAACCTTTTATATATCCCGATTTAATAAACAGTAAGCTTGACAAATAATGTCACAAGACAACATCATTTTAAAAGGAACAGACATTATTAAAACCTATCCTGTAAAAACTGGCAAAGGTGCACTAACTGTGCTTGATGGTATTTCCATTGACATAAAGAAAGGATCTGTAGTTTCTGTTGTTGGTGCAAGCGGATGCGGCAAAAGTACGCTGCTGCATGTTCTTGGCGGCTTGGATGAGCCTGACAGCGGCAACGTGCTTTGGAATGGCAAGGACATCTACCGTATGGGATGAAGAACAGGCTGGCTGCATTTCAGAAATGCACAGCTGGGATTTGTTTTCCAGTTTCATCACCTGCTGCCCGAATTTACGGCACTCGAAAATGTAATGATGCCCGCACTTATTTCCGGTAAAGAACTCGATGAAGTGGAAGAAAAAGCAATGTCGACTGCTCAGCCAGTTTGGATATCCTCAAGCGCTGAGCACCGTCCTACGCAACTTTCAGGCGGTGAGCAGCAACGCGTGGCTATGGCACGGGCATTGATGAATGATCCCGAACTTATTCTGGCTGATGAGCCCACCGGCAACCTGGATGAAGAAAATACCGAGATCCTGCTGGACATGCTTTTTAACCTGCGTGAGCAAAAAGATGTAAGCATTTTACTCATCACCCACGAAAAAGATATTGCCAAAAGATCTGACAATATTTATCAGCTAAGTAAAGGAAAATTACATCTATTTTAGATTTTGGTATATGCCAAAACAATGATAATTTTGACCACCTTTTGAAACAACGACTAAAAGATTTAAAAAGACCATGGCAAAGAAATTAACACAAGAAGAACTGGAACAAGATCCGCTGCTGCAGTCGTATTCTAAACTGCAGGAATTTTACCTGAGTAATGAGAATACGATTATTGGCGCAGGTATGTGCGGTAATTTTAGCCATTGGGTTAAGCATTGGATATTACTATTACAGTACCGCCCAAGAGCAGGAAGCGCAAGGACTGCTCTCACAAGCCGAAAACTATTATTTGAATGCCGAATATGAAAAAGCACTGACCGGCTCAGATGAAGATTTTACAGTTGGATTTGAACAAATCATCAGCAACTATTCCGGGACTGATGCTGCCAACCTTGCCTCCTACTATGCTGCTGTTTGTGAGTATAATCTTGGTAACACACAGCAAGCGCTCAGCTATATGAATGAATTTGAAGTGCCCGATGGTATTTTAGGCGTCGGCCCACTCTCCTTTAAAGCTGTATTACATACAGAGATTGGCAACCATGCCAATGCCGCTGATATTTATGTCCAGGCTGCCGAGCATGATGAAAATGAATCAACGACCCCCTACAATTACGTTGAAGCAGCTTATGCTTATGATGATGCAGGCAATACCGAAAAAGCTCGTGAATATGCACAAAAAGTAGTTGACCAATATCCTAACAGTAACGTATTGGTAGACGCCGAAAAGTTACTGGGTAAGTTGGCAGCAGTTAACAACGGTTAGTCCTGGATAAATCAAGATAGAAAGAGCATCAAAAGGTAATTATCCCTCCTATTTGCAGAGGTTTAAGCTACGGTTCAAAAGAGGAAGTTTCACTACATATTTCTGCGATACTGTCCGCCTACTTCATACAGTGCCTCGGAAATCTGTCCCAGCGAAGCCACTTTCACGGTTTCCATCAAGTTCTTCAAAGATATTGCCATTGTTCCGGCTACTTCTTTAAGCCGCTCAATAGCTTCTTCTGCTTCATCTTCATTACGCTCCCAGAACGCTTTCAGACTTTCGATCTGCTGCTCTTTTTCTTCTTCTGTCGAACGAATTAGATCCACTTCTTTCTCTTCTTCTAGCACTTTCAGCATCTTCATTCATAAAAGTATTTACGCCGATAATCGGCATTTCGCCGCTGTGCTTTCTGCGATTCGTAGTGCAGGCTTTCATCCTGAATTTTACCCCGCTGATACATATTTTCCATTGCACCCAGCACACCGCCGCGTTCGGTCAGGCGATCAAACTCAGAAAGGATGGCTTCTTCCACCAGATCCGTCATCTCTTCAATGAAGTATGAACCCTGATTGATGTTTTCATTTTTGGCGGTACCCATCTCCTTATTGATGATCAGCTGAATGGCCAGCGCGCGTCGGACCGACTCCTCGGTAGGAGTTGTGATGGCCTCATCATAAGCGTTGGTGTGCAAGGAGTTACAGTTATCATAGATAGCCAGTAGCGCCTGCAGCGTAGTGCGAATATCATTGAACTGAATCTCCTGCGCGTGCAGCGATCGTCCGCTGGTTTGAATGTGGTATTTCAGCTTTTGTGACCGCTCGTTGGCGCCGTACTTCTCACGCATCGCTACCGCCCAAATCCGGCGGGCTACTCGTCCGATCACCGCATATTCGGGGTCCAGTCCATTGCTGAAAAAGAACGACAGGTTATGGGCAAAATCATCTACATCCATACCGCGGGACAGATAATACTCTACATAGGTAAAGCCGTTGGCCAGCGTAAAGGCTGCCTGCGTAATGGGATTGGCTCCGGCTTCTGCAATATGATAACCGGAAATAGACACCGAGTAGTAATTTCTGACATTATGATCCGTGAAAATACTGCTGGATATCGCCCATCATCTTAAGGGCAAATTCGGTTGAAAAGATACAGGTATTCTGTGCCTGATCTTCCTTCAGGATGTCTGCCTGAACCGTACCACGTACCACATTCAGCGCTTTTTCTTTAATCTTTTCATAGGTATCCTGATCAATAAGCTTGTCACCGGTAATACCCAGCATACCCAGTCCGAACTGGTCGTTGTTGGCGGGCAGTTCCTGCATTGTATTGCGGAGCTGATCTACACCCTTTTCCTTCAAAATACTTCTGAATCTTTTTCTTGCGCCTCTTCCCATTTGCCGTTCTTCTTTGAGATATCGTTCTACCTCCTGATCAATAGCCGTATTCATAAACATCGCCAGAATCATCGGCGCCGGACCATTGATGGTCATTGACACCGAGGTCTTAGGTGAAGTAAGCTCAAAGCCGGAATACAGCTTTTTCATATCATCGATCGTACAAATGCTGACCCCGGAATTACCTACTTTCCCATAAATATCGGGACGATGATCGGGATCTTCGCCATAGAGCGTCACCGAATCAAAAGCCGTGGACAGTCGTGCAGCCGGCATACCTTCACTCAGATAGTGAAATCGTTTATTGGTACGCTCGGGCGTGCCCTCTCCGGCAAACATGCGGGTGGGGTCTTCTCCTTCCCGCTTAAACGGAAATACGCCCGGCCGTAAAAGGATAATATCCCGGCAGGTTCTCTTTAAGGGCAAATTTAAGCTGTTCCCCTTTACGCTTTCGTTTTGGGAAGCGCCACCGCGTGGAATCTTCGAATCCGCTCAGTGATTCGCGGAACATCTTATTTTTGAAGGTCCTGTCTCGAACCTTCACTTCCACCTGCTCTTGGCGGTACTCTTCGTACAGATCATCCCATCCGTCCAGAATCTTGCTTGCAGCGGGAATCGAGCTTGCTGAGCCAGTGCTCTCTCATCTCGTTCAGCTTCTTAGTCCAATCCTCTTTCTTATCCGGATTCCAGCGTTCAATCTGCTCAATGGTTCCTTCTACCTGCTCCAGCTTTGCGGGCTATTTCTGACCTGTCCTTCTGCCCAATTGTGGTAATCGCGAATGGACTCTGAAATTTCGGACAGGTACCGCTGGCGCTTGCCCGGGATGATGGCCTGTGTCTGTATATCTTCGGCCGGTTCGGGATTGTTATAGAACTTCGTCTCCCACTTTAGGCTATAGCGCCCGTTAATCTTATCAACCAGCGCCTTGAACAAGCGATTAACGCCTTCATCATTAAACTGTGCAGCGATGGTCGGATAATACCGGCATCTCTTCCGGTTCGAGGTCCCATGCCCCTCGATTGCGCTTCATCTGTTTACGCACATCGCGCAGGGCATCCAGCGATCCTTTCTTTTCAAATTTATTAAGTACCACCAGCTCGGCAAGATCCAGCATGTTAATTTTCTCCAGCTGGGTGGCCGCGCCGTATTCACTGGTCATTACATACATCGGGAATATCCGAGATATCTACAATCTCAGTATCCACTCTGGCCAATGCCGCTTGTTTCCACAATGAACCAGATCAAAACCGGCCGTTTTCACAACTTCAATAGCACCGCTTACAGCCATGAACTGGTAGCACGATTGCTGGCACGTGTTGCCAGGCTGCGCATGATACACCCGATCAGGATCGAGGCTGTTCATGCGGATGCGATCGCCCAGCAAGGCGCCGCCGGTACGCACTTTCGGAAGGATCAATAGAAATGACGGCAATATTAATATCTTCAAACTCAGTAAGAAATCGGCGAATCAGCTCATCGGTGCAGCGAGCTTTTACCCGCGCCGCCTGTTCCGGTAATGCCTACCAAGCGGAATCGGGATGACCATTTTTACGGGCCTAATCGTGGTTGCCCTTGCCATCAAACAGTTTATCATCTTCAAAACGAATAATGTCTTCATGATCATTTTCCAGGGCCGAAATACTGCGGGCCAAGCGTCTTGGTATCCTTTTCCAGAATCTTCTGTGGCATTTACAGTCTTCAACATCAGCCGTATCAAAATCGCACTCTTCCATCATATAGTTGATCATGCCCTGCAGCCCCATCTTACTGCCGTCTTCTACCGAGAAAATGCGCGTCAACGCCATAATCGTGCAGCTCTTTAATCTCATCACCGACAATAACACCGCCACCGCCGCCAAACACATTAATATGCGGAGCGCCCCGTTCCTTCGAGCAAGTCAACCATGTACTTAAAATACTCCATGTGCCCACCCTGGTAGGAACTGATGGCAATGCCCTGTACATCTTCCTGGATGGCACAATCCACAATTTCCTGCACCGATCGGTTGTGGCCCAGGTGAATGACCTCGGCACCGCTGCTTTGCAAAATACGCCGCATAATATTGATGCTGGCATCGTGGCCGTCAAAAAGACTGGCTGAGGTCACAAATCGTACCTTATGTGTACTTTCGTAAGGCTCGTTGCTATGCGAGGTGGTTTTGCAGGTCGATTTTCCGGTTTTGGTACGCTGTGGACATATCGTGGTGACAATTCTCTTTCATTAGCTTCGAGGGTTGATTACGCATCTCAGAGAAAGGTACAAAAAATGGAGCAAAAGTTTTATGGGAGAAGTGAAAGCAACATATTCATTAATAATGAGGCAATAACTTTCAATCCCACAAGCTAGCGGGATTTATGGGACTCAAAATGGTGCAAGCTTTCAGCTTGTGCCATTATACGTTTTTTAAAATTTTATTCCGCATGCAAATATTTGCGAGATGATTGGTGTAAGCAGAGACCAATGGCACGTCCGGCACCCAGTTGATGCGCATTGATACACACGGTTATTTTCTTGATTTCCAATAAGCCGGTTTACGTTTCAAATGCTTTACTGCACTAATTGTGATTATACTTTCAGAAACGTCATAAATAATTTCATAGGGAAACCGATCAAGCAAAATTCTGTGATCTTGTTTTGTTAATAACGAACCCGAATTTGGATGAGCCAAAGCCTGAGCAACAGCTTCTTCTATTTCATCGAGAAAATCAGCCCCAAGACCCACAGATTTTTCTTCATAATATTGGATAGTACTCGTTAGCTCTTTGGCAGCTTCAGGGTGATATTGAAAAGTCATTTATTAAGAAGTTCCTGAGCTTCTTTATGAACCTCTTGTCCCGAAATCGGTGTTACTTCGCCTGATTTAATTTCTTCTTTTCTTCGCTTGATTTCATCAATCCAATCTTGTTCAATATCATCGTCAATTTTCTGATCCAAGCTATCAATAAGTTTTTTTGCTAATTCAGCTCTATGTTTTTCATTCAATTCAAGTGCCGAATGTTGAATTTCTTTAAAATCAGTAATCATAGTTTTAAGGTTTTATTGCTATCTCTAATCTATTGAAAAACAATTAATTCTGACAATAATTTATTTTGTTGGAAGAGCGCATATAACTTATTCTTAAATAACCAACTTCCAATTATGGTGCAAGCTTTCAGCTTATGCCATAATACCTCTTTAAAACTTTCTATCCCGAAAGCAGAATACCTGCAAGGTTAATTGACTTTTCTCATTGAAAATAATTCCTAAATACCACTCTCCTCCATTCCTGAACAACTCGCTACCTTTCGTTCTTCTCTGCTCAGTACTGTTTCGCCTTGATTTCTTTTTGTAACATCCGACATGGCAGCCGTCCAGCACTCATCATATACCGAGCAGTAGCACAGCTTTACGTCAATATTCTATAAAAACATGTCCACTTTTCACAGATCAATATTATTACAAGGCAAGCGTTTTATTTATTTTCATCAACATATATTTTTACCCCAATTTATGATTTTGCATGAAGTTAACTAAAAATGAACAGGAACGACTAGAGGCATTAAAATCATACTCTATTTTAGATACTCCTGAAGAACAGGAGTTTGACGCATTGGTTAAACTTGCTTCTCAGATCTGCAGGACTTCTATTTCACAGATTAACTTTTTGGATGCAGAGCGACAGTGGAATAAAGCAAGTTATCCTGCCACTCCTAAAGAGATGAAACGTGGAGAAACGTTCTGTAGCGAGACGATTCACAAGGATGAATGGATGATTGTAGAAGATGCCAAAAAGGATCAGCGTTTTACCGACTTGCCATATGTAAAGAATGACCCCAACGTAAAATTTTATGCGGGGGTGAACTTAAAAAGCGAAGATGGATATAATATTGGTACCATCTGCGTATTGGGTTTTGAACCAAAGCAACTGGAAGACTGGCAGCTTGAAAGTCTTAAAACCCTGGCACAAGAAGTTGAGGCGCGGTTGGAACTTAGAAAAAAACAAAATGAGCTGGAAAAGAAAACAGCAGAATTGGAACGTCAAACTACGTTCCTGGAAAATGCTACCGACCTGGTTTTTATACTCGATCCCAACGATTACAGTATTTCAAGCATCAATAATAAGTTGGAAAAAGTATTGGGCTATAAGTCTGATAACTTCGTTGGCAAACCTTTAACCGACTTTACTGATTCGGACAGCTTGAAACAACAAATGGATGCCTGGCTACAGAATTCGAGTTCCGTTTTTAAAGGTGAGTTCAAGTTATTAAACCGGAGCGGAAAACCGGTGTGGTTGGAAATTCACATGACCAGAAAACAAGATGAGTTGTATGCAACAGCAAAAAACATCACACAGCGTAAGCTTCAGAAAATAAAGATCGAGGAGTCACTCGAGGAAAAAAATGTCTTGCTGGGTGAGATCCATCACCGCGTAAAGAATAATCTGGCCGTCATTTCGGCCATGCTGCAATTAGAACTGTTTGAGACTGATAATAAACAGGTGCAGAATATAATACAGAATAGCCAGCTCCGTATTCAGTCAATGTCAGAAGTCCACGAGCTGCTATATCAAACCGGAGACTTTGCTAATGTAAACCTGGGTGTATTTGTTCATAAATTAATTGACAACATCAAGAGTGTATATAATACAGATGGCCGGGATATTAAGTTAAACACATCAATTGATGAGGTTAGCATTAATATTAATCAGGCCATTCCCATTGCATTAATCATCAACGAATTGATAACCAATGCCTACAAGCATGCTTTCGCTGAGAAAGATTCCGGGCAAATAACTGTAGAAATAACCCAGGCAGACAACATTATTGTGTTGAAGGTCTCTGACAACGGCATAGGCATGCCCGACAATTTCAGCCTTGAAAACCAGAGTACGATTGGTTTTTTACTCATTTATCAGCTCACCGATCAGCTGGAAGCCGACCTTGAACTCAAGCGTAATAACGGCTCTACATTCCAGCTTAGCTTTGAGCAAAAGGACCTGAAGGGATCGAGCAGTTCCGCAAAGTTGGAAAATATAAGTGACTAACAGCCGGTCCGAGCTGTGTTTCCAAAAATAGCTGACCTCCATGAGATTTTCTCCTGTAAACGAATGATGGTTATCCGGCCGCTTAATAGTACAGGCCATTTTACGTTTTTCAAATTTTCTATTTCGCAAGCAGAATGCTTGCGGGATGATTGGCGGCTTTATGCCACCAAAGCACCTAGTTTTTCTTAGGAGTAATCTAAAGGGGCAGCACCACAAACTTTTTGAATTTATTTTGGTATTGCATATAATACCACTATATGATTAGCGTTGTTATTGACACCAATGTACTAATTTCGGCTCTTCGCTCGAACCGTGGAGCCTCGTTTAAATTGCTCAGTTTAGTAGGGACAGGAAAGTTTGATATAAGTCTTTCCGTACCACTGTTGGTTGAGTATGAAGCGGTAAGTAAAAGGAAAAAGTTTGAACACCTAATCCATACAGATATTGATGATTTGTTAAACTACTTGTGTAAAGTCGCTGATAAGCGAGACATCTTTTTTCTTTGGCGACCTTTTTTGAAAGATCCCAAAGATGATATGGTGCTGGAATTAGCTGTCGAAGCAGGATGTGAATATATCATTACTTACAACCTCGATGACTTTAAAGGTGTTGAGCAATTTGGTGTGGAAGCGATAATACCAAAGCAATTTTTAATTAAAATCGGAGAATTATGAGCACTTTAAGCCTACGACTGCCCGACTCAATGCACGATAAAATACGCGAGCTGGCAAAAAAGGAAGGCATATCTATAAATCAGCTAATAAATTCTGCTGTTTCTGAAAAGCTATCCGCTTTAATGACAGTGGAATACCTAAAAGAACGAGGAGAATTAGGTTCACGAGAAAATTTTGAGCATGTATTATCAAAAGTTCCGGACGAAGAGCCTGATGAAAGGGACAAACTTTAGATTGGGGTGCTAACGAACTTGCGCCTTAGTTTCTATTATATATCCTTTGTAAATCGACATTTTGGGTAGTTATCGCATCCTAAAAATTTCGTGCCGGCATTAGGACCGTTCTTCGCTGTTCTCTCAACTAGCTTTGAACCGCATTTCGGGCAAACTTTTTCTGAATTATGCCTTTCACGCAATGATCGCACATGGTCTTTAGTAGTGAGTGAAGACTCAGAAACATAGTATTCAATTTCTCCGACTACTCGATCTACTTCTTCAGGCTGAAGAACTAGATCCTTAAACTGTTTAATGTATTTTCCTAGCCGGGATTTTATAACGTTATCTGGCAACTCTGTTTTAAATTTACAATTGCCAACGAAATATATAATTGTATGTACGGTTGATTCATTGACTCCCAAAAATTCAGAAATAAGCTTTTCTTTGTCTAAAGGTTTGCCTTATCGGGTTCTGGAATGAATAGTTATTTCCATAAAGTGACTGCGTCCAACTTTTTTGCCCCTCGGACCCAAATACCCAACCTTTCATATTTTTTGTTTCTACTATGAATAGTCCATATGGTGATACAATAAGGTGGTCAATTTGAGTTGTACCATTTCCTGATGGAATAATGACATGATGAAATCTTCGGTAGACTTTCGAATTGAGCGATAGCCACAGATAGAACGTAGTCTTTTTTTCGCCATACCAACCTCTAAATAGATTCAATATCTTTTTACGCATTAGTGGAATTAGCCAAAAAGAACTGATTACCACTAATAAAATCAGCAAAGCAACGGCTGAATTGTCCATTGAAATATTTTAACGGTTGAAGTTACATAAGGTTTTAATGGCATATAGCCCGTAATTCGGTTGGTTTTGTTGCCTCCTCTTATATTTCCTTCTTTTACTAATGTCACGATTCACTCATTTGGGAAAGGGCCGAGCGCTTTTTCCCTGGCGGGTGGCCCAGTGGTTGAGTTTCCTTTGTTGGTGCAGATCGGTACTGTATAACAACACCAACTATTCCAAGCACAAGCCAACACAAAAGCATAGCGTACAAATATTTACCGCCCGAACTAAATATCTGTTCTGGATTACTCAAATTAATAGCGCCGGTGATAAAATAGGCAATTCCGATAACTACACCCCATGCACCGCCAAATGCTGTCGAGACAATTATCATAAACTTCTGGAAGACCAAAGCAAGGATTCCAGCAAGTACTGCAATTATGACAAAACCGCGGGGTCAGGATTGCTTTCAGCAACTGCGTAAAGAACCGTTCCGAGAACACCACCGAGGATAGCCCCAATAAAAAAGATGCCTACATAGTATAGCGTAACCATCAAAGCTGCACCAATAAATCCCCCCACCAAGCCCGTCAGGATAATAAAGAGTTCTTCCTGCGAGAGTGTAGAACCAACTGCGGCTACCAGGACGCCTCCAAGTAAGAATCCAGTAAGCCCTAGGATGAACTTGAAGATGCGGTAGCCAAAGAAACACTGTAGTGCCCCGACCAGTATGGCTAGCCCAATGATTACGTTTAGTACGACTTGATGTAGGTCCATGTGGTTCTATTTAGCCCTTTAACGACCTGGGGCATAAGCTGCGCGGGGGTTAAAATTTCTTTGAAGTAGCGAAATTAATTCCTCACAAACAAGTTCCATCGCACCCCTTCCGCGTCCGATTTAAAACGCATTGTTATATAACTTCACTAGATTTGGTTATAGATGTCAATCTTCCAAAGTCCTAGACTCCGGAGTAATAGATTGCGTGCCAAACTTTGCGCATTAAAAATATCATAAGGACTAATATATTGTGTAAGTTTTCTAAACTTATGAGAGGCTATGAAATTTCTCAGATAGCTCAGGTTATGAATTGCTTCCGGAAAAGTTAGCGTTTTATCTCTTACTTCTTCATTTACTTTTGTCCATTCAGAATCATAACCGAAATAAGGTTTCAAGTCTTTTTCTATTTCAGTTTTTTCACCCCTAAAAATCCAGTCAAATGTATCTTCTTCTGTTATTCCAATTTTCTCCAATCTGTGTTTGATATCATTAAGGACTTTGGGATTCCATTTTCCAATTTCACTATCAGTAAATCTAGGGTTCTTTTGGCTTGATCTGACTTCTAAACCTAATTCTTCAACTACTGAAAATGCTGCTGTTATTGCAAAAGCACCGCTTGTATGATAGCTTTTATCAACATCATAATATTCAAACATTTGCCCATATTTAGGGTTTGCTGAGCCTGGTGTCATTGAATTAATTTTTAAACTTAGTTTAAACTTTTCAATTGCATACTGTAATTCTGCATTTCCATAGGCATCATTTAGAACACGACACCCATAACCTATAAAATCAACTTGTTTAAAGTAGTTGCGGAATAATTTACTAGAGTATATTTCAGAGGGTATTTCTTCAACTTCATTCAAATCTGGAGTAAGCGGGAAATTATTAAAATCAGGATATGCAAGTAGGATTCCACCTTTTATAGTGGATAAAACATCTTCAGCAATTCCCTCATTTTCAGCAATGATAATTAATTCATCAGCTGGTATATCTCCATCAGAGGCTGGACTCTCTTGAGGTTCACTACTCCACGATTCAGTTCGACCGTCTTTAGATTTCCAAAAAGTACCAGTAGGTTCAGGACTAACTTCTAGATCAATATTATGCCTATCAAAATTTAGGGATTTTACTAAGGTTGCATCCCTATGGAACAAAATAAGATGTGACCTATACTTCTTCATTCATGGATCTTATCGGTTATTCTTGAGGAAGTTATATAACATAGTCTTATTTGTACAACTTCTATGCTAGAAATTATGTGGATAACATACAAGTAGGGCCGTTGCTGCTTTAGAAAGCCTTTATTGGTCATGTTATCTGTACTCCTGTTTTTCTAGCTAAAAGTGACTCCAGCCCCCTCCAAAAAATGCGTCTTTAGTTCATTCTAAAAATAACGCCCCACTTGTCTTTCTTTTTCCAGGCTTTGCCCACCAGCGTGCCAAACACTTTTACCTCTTCCCATTCATGCGGTGTAATATGAATAGGCTGATAGTGTTCATTTTCGGGCTGCAGCACCACCCCGTCGCTCCGCTTGCGGATGGTTTTAAGCGTGGTTTCACCATTATATAAAATGGCCCCTATTTCACCGTCGTTGGGTTCACGCGGGTCAATAATAATATAGTCGCCGTCACGGATGTCGGCATCAATCATGCTGTCGCCGTCCACAATAAGGGCAAAATAGTGGTCAGACTTTGCCGGGTATATTTCTACCGGCAGGTGGCCCAGATTTTCTTGTATGGCTTCGTGCATCCCTCCTGCGGCTATGTGTCCCTTCACCGGGATGCCCGGGAAAAAGCCCTTCAGCTCGGAGCGTTTTGTCGGGTGCACATCATAATTCCCTTTCCCGGATTTGGTGAGGTAGTTTTTCTTTTCCAGCGCATGCAGGTGCTGGTATATGCTGTTGGATGAGTTGTAGCCGAATGCTTCCTGCATGTCGGCATAAGCAGGAAATTGGGAATAGCTTTCAATGTAGTTAATGATGTATTCCCAGAGCGCGGATTGTTTGTCTGTGAGCTTTTTCATGTCTTGTCCTTCAATATTATATGAAATTACACATGAAATAAAGTATATAAATATGAAAAAGGCAACAGGTAAAAAGAGATGAAAGAATACTTTTAAATAAATTAACCAGACAGCATACCTACAGTTTCTTATGCCCCTTTTGCCTTGATCCGCCAGTAGTCGGACACGGTACAAAAGGGGCTAAAAAATCAAGGGCCTACTACGCCAAAGTAGCATAGCTACGTAGGCTGTACCACGAATTGTGGACAACCTGCTTCAGATCCTGATCCGCCGACTGGCCCCGTGGAATGCCATTATCTGGCCCCGCTTTGCGGGATTCCACAAGGGCTGGCGGACAGGATGACATGGATAAAAAAAATGAGAAGTATAATAGTTAAGGAGATTGCGGCACAGTGTTTCACTTCGCTCGGAATGACAGCCTTTGCTTAAGATCAGGATAGTAAGTGTTGGTAGGAAAATTATTTTAATAGGGATCAAAAAAATAGTGCAGGCCTAAAACCTGCACTATTGTAATTCTAACAAGAATAGTAAGTAAAGGCTATTCAGATCCCTCCATAGCGGTTGCGGCATCCCACTGACGAATCTTTACCACGGTTCCCTCCTCAAAGATAAACTCTTCAAAAAGTTTTTTATCTACCACAGAACCATCTTTCATGTAGATTTTCTCGTGGCTGTCCAGCAATACTCTCACGCTGTTGCTGCCTTTGGCCTGAACCGGTATGATCGACATGACTTCCCACTGTACGGAATCAGCTTCTGCCATAAATCCTGCCATCATCTCTTTGGTAAAAGGACCTTCAAAGCCATCCGCCATATGAAAGGTAACTGTGTCTGCCATGTGTTCCCAGAGCCCATCCATATCCATGTTATTAAACGCTTCAATAGTTTCCATCATTTTCTCGTCTTCATCACCGGCGGCAATCACAAATTCACTGCCGGCCTGCTCTCCCAATAATACCTTTCCGTTGGATGTCACCGTAGTATCTTTAGGCTGACATCCCAGCAGCATTACCATGCAGCAAAAGGTAAGAAATTTCATTGTACGTATATATCCTATCATCATATCCCCTATTATTTAGTTATAAGTGTAGCCTAATTAACAACAAAAACTGTTTACATCCTAAGATGAGCTTTTAATTTGAAGGGTGATGTCACATTTCCGTCCGTTGCTTGGTGTACAGAGATCTTTACCCGAGCATTCGGGGCTCAGGTTGACAGCCATTGGTTAAGCTCACAATGACAGGTTCTATAGTCTGTGGTGGTCAATCAGTCTTCACTCCTCACTTCACCATTACCCGAAAGCCGCCGGAAATAAGCGAGGTAAGGTTGGATAGCACGCCCGGGATGGATATTCCTCCGGGTGTAGCCAAAAAGCGAGGTTCCCACACCGGGTGAAATTTCTCTCGGTATTTGCGCACCTCTTTAAAGTTGTACAGCGTATCGCCGTAGGTGTACACAAAGTCGGCCACCTTGCTCCATCGCATGGAAAACTGCTGGTTGTCCATGCCCGAAAGCGGGGCAATACCCATATCAAACCAAGCATAGCCCTGCTCTTTGCCCCAGAGCATCATCTCGATGAGCAGGAAGTCAATGACATCCTTATTCACTTTAGGTGCATGGCGGAGCAGATCGTAAGCAACTTCATAATGGTTGGCACCGGTCCATATATTGGCAAAGGCCACAATTTGTCCCTCTCTGCGAATGACAGCAATGGGAAAGCGCTGCATGTACTCGGCTTCGAACACACCGTGGGCATAGCCGCGCTCGGTAACATCTTTTGCTTCAATCCAGGCGTCAGAAATTTCTTTAAGCTCTACAAAATGATGCTTCACTTCTTCCCTGGGTATGACCTCATACTCATAGCCGTCATTCAAAAATGAGGCCCTTTGATGGTTCAGCTCCCGGTATTTTTCATCCTGCAGATTAAAGCCGGAAAGTTTTACGCGAGCCTGTTCTCCCAGCTTAAGCAGAGAAAGGCCAAGGTCTACATAATAATTGAGGTATTTGTCGCTGGCCTGGTAAAAAACGGGCTGCATATTTTCATAATCGCACATCTCCTTATACTCCCAAAGCAATTCCTCTATCTCGGATTCATCGCCTACCGGGTCACCCATAACGATACTGCTTTTGCCTTCATGGGCATACATCAAAAAGCTCATTTTCTCCGGCCCAAACATCAGCTCCTTATCTCCCAGCAGCACAATATTAGACTTGGTACGGGGACAATCCATCAGAATTTCTTCAGCAATCTTAAGTTCGTCTTCATCCGGCTTGTCGATTCTGCGACGACGCGGTTTTAACAGTTTAACCAGTCCAAATATGATGGTGAAACCCAGAATACCTACCGTAGCACGCAGGTAGCGGGGCGCATCACCCAGCAGCGTAAACTGCCACCACACTTCTTTCTGATATTCAATATTACGGAGCGAAAAAGTGCCCAGCCAAAAGGCGCTGAATATTACCATCAGCACGAGTGCAATCCATCCGAATGACAGCTGCTGGTCAAATAGTGAAGTTTTTCGGTGAAACTCTGCTTTACATGGAATTAATGCGGCAAGCATAATGGTAAGGATAATGGCTTCTTCATAGTCCCCACCTTTTAGCAGCGAAAACAGGATTCCAAATACCAGCATGACTATCGTCAGGTAATAGGCTCCTTCTATTCGGTGCTGCAGGCTTCGTGCCAGTATCAACAACGCGGCCCCCACCAGGCTGGCAAAAAAGTGTGACATCTCAATGACCGGCAGCGGTAAAAAGTTTTGCAGCCACTCCATTCGGGGCACTTCTGAAGGCATATAGCCTGAAAAAAGCAGAATGGCACCCCCTATAAAAATGGAAACGCTCAGCACTTCGGGCACAATGCGCGGGAACCAGTTGGCTGCCTTCTGCCCCAGCTCCTGCATCACTTCTTCGTTGGTTTTATATTCCTGGTAAGCAAGGATAATCATAGCCAGCAGCAACGGTAAAATATAGTACACCACCCGGTACAACACCATGATGCCCAGTACTTGCGATCCTTCCATAAAGTTGGTCAGGTAGAGCAGCATAACCGACTCAAAGACGCCCAGTCCGCCGGGAACCTGACTGAATAAGCCTAAAATCTGTGCCAGCAAAAAGACGCCTGTAAAGCTGAAGAAATTAATTCCTACATCCGGCAGAAGCACATACAGCACAGAAGCAGCCATCAGCCAGTCCACAGATGCCACCAACACCTGCTTTACAGCAACATCAAAATTGGGAAAGGTGAAGCTCCATTTTTTAAAAGATATCTCCTTGTTCAATTTTGCGCTGGCAATCATGTAGCCAACTACCATCACCAGAAGCACACTGCCAAGCACACGCAATGATCCGAAGGGAATGGTGACATCATTCGGGAGACTGGGTGTTGCCAGCAGCAGTGCCAGCCCTGCTACGGTACAGAAACCGATCCAAAGCGTAAAAGCACTGAAAGCTACAATCTGGGTTACCTGTATGGCCGAAAAGCCCCAGGCCGAGTAAATACGGTAGCGGATAGAACCGCCCGTTATTAGTGCCAGGCCAATATTGTGACTAAAAGCATAACCAATAAAACCGGCCCGAATTACTTTGCTGGGCTCAAGGTTTTCGCCGATATAAGTTACGCCAAGCCCATCATAAGCCGTCAGCACTAAATAGCTGAGCAGCGACAGAATAACTGAAAAAAGAATATAGATATCGGGAATGGCTGCAAGTTGTTCGGTTATTTCAGACAGGTCATACTTGCGCAGCTCTTGGTCCAGAAACCATACAGCAATCCCGAAAAAGACAATACTGATGAACGGGGCAATTTTTTTGAGCTTAGCTTTCAAAAATCTGTCCTTCTATTGTTCTAAAGAAATTGTCAGGTCTGCAGTAAAAGAACCTTTTACAGGCACCTTGTTACGAATAAAATAAGGCTCCGGGGCAACATATGGATCTATACTTCCAAAATCCCATTTGCCATTCCCATTGGCGTCAATGTAAGCCCTAATCCTGTAATTGGTATCCGGCAGGCGGGCAATCTCTATGGATTTCATAAAGGTGGTATCGGCTACCCTTCCCCGGTTTTCACTGTAAATACTCAGCTCCAAGGTATCACTGCTTGCAGAATCTTCGCGCATTACGTTCAGCCGTCCCAGTGAATTGGGAAACCAGATGTTGGGGGTGATCGTTTTAAAGTCGCTGACCATAGGATTCCAAACCCTTATTTCATAGTCTACGCCACTCTTCCATTCTTTATTGGGTGAAACTGTTAACTTATTGCGGCTTATAGATATACCCTCCCATTCTTCAATAAGTTCTGTACCCTCCACTACTTTGATGGAGTCTCGTATGGCAGCATCTGAAATAGGCTTGGCATAGGTTACTATAATAGATTCGTCTGGATACATTCCAACCTGCTTGTCGCGCTTAATGATACGCTGAACGGTCGTGTCTTCCTGCGCCGATCCGGTAAAAGAAAC
The DNA here is from genome assembly GCA_034521755.1 of Balneolaceae bacterium. Lineage (GTDB taxonomy): Bacteria > Bacteroidota > Rhodothermia > Balneolales > Balneolaceae > JAXHMB01. Next base: position 244,505 of record JAXHMB010000001.1, on the reverse strand, counting down.
GGAAGAATTTGTTAAAAAATTATCAGCCTGGTCTGTGATATTCTCTAATTCTACCCGGTAGCTGCTGTCGGGATGCAGGCTTTGTTCACTATGAGCAAAAAGCACAAAAGGATCAGATGGCAGCACGTACAGCGGGTAAGCCCCGGAATAACGATTACCGAGCGTATCGGTCATGGTAATTGCGGTACTGTCTGATATTTGGATGTTTTCACTAAACCGCATGCGCAGCCGCTGACTGGAAAACAGGCCCACCCCCTGCAAAGCCGGCCGTGTAGTATCGGGACTGGTCACAAACAGCTTGCCCAAGGTATCGCTTTCAGCTTTCTCCAGATCTATAAATTCCTGGTAGAACGGCTGAGCCGTCTCCCTTTCTCGATCCCATATCCTATTGCGGTTCAGGTCATCCACCCAAAAAGCCTTGTAGGTACCTTCTCGCAGGTATTCAAATTGGAAAGTGCCGCTGGTATCCGTTTCTGCACTGTAGTTGGCTTTTTCGGCAAGATCTACCGGTGTTCGATACAACAGTACACGGCTGGTCTCCCGCCCCTTGCCCGTTTCTGCATTAATGATGCGGCCCAAGATCCTACCCTCATCAATTTCGGGTCCGGTAGAGACAGCTATTTTTATGGGACGAGCCAGCTTGTTGCCTCGAACATCTTTAAGCGTACTTCCAATAGAAATAATAAGCGTAGTAAGATCCGGCAGCTGACTCTCGAATTCAATTTCCACTGACTTACGTCCCCAGTCCAGCTCGTAATCAATATCAAGATCGGGTTCAATAGTTATAGCCTGTCGGAGAGAAGCGCGGTCTACAAACTCAGAAAATACCAGTTCAATACTACGGCCCTCAAAGTTAGTAGTTCCTGTCTCGGGAGTAGTACTAACAATTTCAGGACCCTGCTTGTCCGGTGGACCTCCCGTTGGAGAGGTTGGCGTAGCGCATGAAAATGCGATAGCGGCTATGCTTGCCATTAAAGATATTCTAAAAAAATTGATCACGAACCTAAGCAGATTAACTTTCGTAAATAACGAGCAAATATAACAAAACTATAGTAGAGTGTAGGTGAAAATTTACAGCAATTGATTGTCTCATAATTAGAAAATACCTTATCATTAATTACGTTGATGAGCGCAAAGACAATTATCAGGATGGATAGACTTTTTACCCTACATATCAAACTATATTTCGGCCATAGCCTTTTGCTATTGAGCTTTTTGCTGTTGTTAAACGGTTGTGGGTCCTACCAGCTGGATGATGCTCAGCATAATCTGCGTTCTTCTTTTGCCGCACGCGACTTTGATCAGACTGTTGAGCTGCTTGAAAAGTATAAGCGTAAAGATGTCTATCGGTCTAAAGAAGAAGTACTCTATAATCTTGAACTGGGTATGGCCAAGCACTTCAGCAGCGATTATGATTCTAGCTCTACGCACTTTACCCAGGCCGAAGAAGAAATGGACCGGCTGTATACCAAGAGCATCTCGCGCGGACTTGCCTCTTTTCTTATCACCAACGACAATTCCCTGGCCTACGACGGCGAAGCCTACGAAGATATTTACCTGAATGCTTTCAAGAGCCTGAACTTTATTCACCAGAACAATTTTGATGCGGCCCTGGTAGAAGCGCGGCGCATGGCATTTAAGCTTTCACAGCTGGAACTTAAATACAAAGGACTTGCCGAAGCGCTGGCAAAAGTAGATACGCTGGAGCAAACCGAATGGAAAACCGGCAAGTCAAATATTCAAAACAGTGCCTTTAGTCATTACCTTGCAGGGATACTCTATGCGAAATCAGGCAAGCCTGACGATGCACGTATTGAATACGAAAAGATGCTGCAAGCCTTTAATGATCAGCCCAATATTTACAGTTTTGAGCAGCCCGACCGGGAATCTATGCAGCGCATCAAAAATCCGGGGGACTATAATGTACTCATCACCGGTTTTGCCGGACGAGCACCCATAAAGCGGCAAAACGATGTGCGCGTTTATCTTGATGAAAAAGACCTGTACCTGAAATTTTCGCTGCCCAGCCTACATCTCTATCAAACCCGAGTAAATCGTGTAGAGGTTATATTTGATGACACGCTGGCGGCTCCCCTCTATCTTATGGAAGAGATGGACGTAGTAGCCAAAGAGATGTACAAAGTTAAAGAACCCATTATTTATGCACGGGCCTTTGCACGATCACTGGTAAAAGCCATTGGCACAAATGTGATCAGTAATGAAGTGAAGAAAGAAAATAAAGGGCTGGGAAAAGTTTTAAATATCTTTGGCAAAATTGGGCAGGAATTCTCCGAAAAGGCCGACTTGAGAAGCTGGCAAACCATGCCCGGAAAAGCCTATGCCAACGTAGTAGGGCTTCCTCCCGGCGATCACCATGCCGAAATAAAGTATTATGACAGCCGTGGAAAACTGCTCTTTACCCAGAGAAAACAATTTAGTGTTTCTTCTTATAATGATCTTGAACTCATCGAAACTTTATACTGGAATTAATCTTAAACCAACTGAAAATTACCAATAAAAAATCCAAAACTATGAAAAAACTAAGTATTGTATTATTTGCATTTGCACTTATCGCAGGCTGCCGCCCCTCCCAGGACATCAGCCGTGTAGATCCCGGCACTCAAACAGACTTTTCCGGTAAATGGAACGACACTGACGCCCGGATGGTAGCCGAAGAGATGATCTCTGACGTAGTGGCAAAACCCTGGCTGGAACAGTGGAACAGATCTCATGGCAAGCCACCGGTAGTCATTGTAGGTAATGTTCGCAATGAAACCATGGAGCATATTGACACCGAAGTATTCACCAAAGAAATGGAGCGTGCCTTTGTGAATACCGGCAAAGTATCCGTTGTAGCCAGCAGCGATGAACGCCGGCAGATTCGTGAAGAACGACGCGAACAGCAGAATTACGCTTCCTACGAAACGACCAAGGAGATGGCTAAAGAGCTGGGTGCCGATTTCATGATGATTGGCAATATGAATTCCATCACTGAAGAAACGGTAGACAAAAGAACGGTAGCCGTCTTTTATACGGTAAATCTTGAAATGATTAACGTAGAGACCAACCAAAAGGTCTGGATCGGTAATAAGAAAATTAAGAAAATTATTGAGCGTAAGAATTTCAGGGGCTAAGTTACGGCGCACTGAAATTTAACAGAACTCAGACTTATTAGTGGACGCACAAAAAGATCAGCAATTACAGCTGCAAAATCTACTTGACAAAGCTTCTGACACTACTTTTGGTCAGAAGCATAACTTCAGGGCACTGTCTGATTATGCATCATTCAAGGATGAGGTGCCCCTGCAGTTTTACCGTGATATTGATATTGATGCGCTGAAAAACGGAACCGCTGATCTTTATTGGCCGGGATCGGTTGACAAATATGCCGTGTCTGCCGGCACTTCGGGCAAAGGGAAACATCTGCCCATCACTGAAGATCGCCTCAACAGCGACCGCCGGTTTATGCGCAAGGTAGTGCTTAGTTATCTGCGTCAGCAGCCCAACATCTTTAAACTGATAGGAAGCCATCTGAGTCTGCCCGGCAGCCTGGAACACCACGATGGATTAGCCATTGGTGAGATAAGCGGCCATACCGGCGTCCGTGCTCCCAAATGGCTTAAAGCCCTGCAGGTGGTTTCCCCGGATAAACTTACCCGGCTCAGTTTCAAAGAAAAGTTTGACCTTATTCTTGAAAATGCCATCGATGCCAATTTAAAAGTCATCACCGCGGTACCCAGCTGGATTTTGACACTGTTCCAGGAAGTGCTTAAGAAAACAGGCAAAAAATCCATCGCCGAAGTGTGGCCTAACCTGCATCTTTTGGTTTGCGGCGGCGTGAAGCTGGCCAACTATCGTCCGCATCTCGAAAAACTGATGGGTGATCTTAATCCCTACTTCATTGAAACGTATGGAGCCTCTGAGGGATATTTTGCCTTCAGTGATGACTTCGACAAAAACGACTTAAAGCTGATCACCGATAATGGCATCTTTTATGAATTCATTGCCGATCCCCTGCCCGATGAAGAATCAATGAGTATTCAGGATACCATCCCGCTTTGGGAAGTGGAGACCGGAGTGCCCTATGCTATGGTGATCAGCACCAATGCCGGACTGTGGCGCTATGCCGTCCGTGATATCGTAGAATTTACTTCGGTCAGTCCCTATCGCTTTGAAGTAAAAGGACGCGTGTCCGAAATGCTGGATGACTATGGTGAAGGCCTGTATATCTATGAAGCAGAAAAGGCTTTGAATAAAGCGGCCAAACAGCTGGGCGTACAACAAAGTGCTTTTACTATTGCCCCAACCCTGGCCTCTGAATCTGAAGTGCCCTTTCATCACTGGTTTGTGCAGTTTACGGAGCCTATACATGCTGATACGCTTAAGAAGATGGGCAAAACGATTGATGAACACCTTGTTGAGATCAACCGGCACTATGCCATTCGCCGGGAGACCGAGGCATTGTCAGCCCCAAAAGTGAGTTCCATTACTCAAGATGACATCAACCGTTGGATGGAAGCCTCCGGCAAGGCTAAAGCCCAGGGCAAGCTTCCAAAAGTTTTGCGTGAGAATGTAGATGTAATGGGATAAGCAATGCTCGTCTTTGGCCAACAATCATAGTAGCCTGAATCGTGTACGTCTATGGCTTATCAGTACAAGTAGCCCCAGGCAAAGAATACCACATAGGTCAGTACCAATACGACACCGGCCCAACGTGATATCGATTTGCGAATCATCAGGAAAGTCACAAACAAAACCGTAGCCAGGGCCAGCGGCAAGTACACGCTAAACACATCATTACTGATAGGAACCGGGCGAACAAGTGCTATTACACCGGCATTAAAAAGAAAGAAAGCCATCACCGAACCTATCACATTGCCCACCGTTATTTCAGCTCTGCCTTTCAATGCAGCCGGAAGTTCGCGGGCCAGCTCTTCAATACTTATCAACAAGGCAAGAATTGTAATCCCAAAAATGGTATCGGAAATACCCAGGCCGCTTATAATGGTTCCCGAAGACTTCACAAGCAACTCACTTCCGGCAATAATAGCGATCAGTGAAATAACAAATAAGCCCACTGCTTTCCACTTGCCCATCTCTTTACCCTCTTCGAGCACTTCGGCTGCTTCTCCGGTTGGTTTAATATCCAGCCCTTGTCGCCCAAGATAAATGAGATACCATACAGCAAGAGCATATCCCAGCAGCAAAATAGCGCCATCAAGCCGCGATAACATTCCATCAAAGCAAAGTGCTCCAAACAATATCACAGATCCCACCTGTACCAGCGGAATCTGCATGGGCACTTCTTCAAATTTCATTGGAGAAATGATAGCCGTAATTCCAAAAGCCAGTGCAATAGCTACCATGGCCGAACCGATGATGGTTCCAACGGCAATGCCTGTTACTGCATCGTATGATGCTACCGCTCCCAGACCCAGATTCTCGGGGTCAAATCCTATAAAAATTACGCTAATCAGGAAGCTGGATACCCCAAAACTGAGGGAGGTGCCTATCGTGGATTCCACCAGTTTTTCAGAAAAGTATACAACCAAAAGAAGGCCGGCAATAAATAAAATGGCAGAAGTTAACATAGATTGACAGATTTTTGATAAGATCTTCTGTTAATAGAGAGCTTTGTAGTCCCTACTTTATCACAAGATTAACTATGCGTCCGGGCACAAAAATTTCTTTGACCAGCTCACCCTCATCAAGGTAACGCTGAATGTTATCATCCTCTTTGGCCAGCGAAAGTACAAACTCCTTGTCCTTGGCTTTATCCGTACTGACCTCAATATTAGCTCTTACTTTGCCATTCACCTGTACGGGATAGGTCTGTGTTTCTTCGATGAGGTATTCCTCTTTAAACTGCGGCCACGGCTCGTAGGCAATACTTTCATCGTGACCCAATTTAGACCACAGCTCCTCAGAAATATGCGGTGCAAAAGGTGACAGCAGTTTTATAAACTGCTCAATGATTGATTTAGGAACTTGCTCCCACTTGTTGGCCTCGTTGACAAAAATCATCATTGCCGAAATAGCCGTGTTGAATGACAGTTCTTCAATATCATTACCAACCTTCTCAATGCATTCGTGCAGAACTTTGAGTTGAGGCTTAGAGGGGGCACTGTCCGTAATCTCATCAGTCAGCTCTCCGCTTTCCGTATCAATGACCAGTCGCCAAACTCGTCCAAGGAAACGATACACGCCATCTACATCTTTCGTGCTCCACGGCTTCACCTGCTCCAGCGGGCCCATAAACATTTCGTAAAGGCGCATGGAGTCAGCTCCATATTCTTCAATGATGTCGTCAGGATTTACCACGTTGCCGCGGCTCTTGGACATTTTCTCTCCGTTTTCTCCAAGAATCATGCCCTGGTGCACCAGTTTTTGAAAAGGCTCTTTGGTTTTCAGGATGCCGCAATCATATAAAACTTTGTGCCAGAACCGTGCATACAGCAGGTGCAGTACCGAGTGTTCGGCTCCGCCAATATACAAGTCAACCGGCATCCAGTAATCTTCCTCTTTGGGGTCTATGGGACCCTCTTCAAATTCAGGACTGCAGTAGCGCAGGTAATACCAGCAGGAACCGGCCCACTGCGGCATAGTATTGGTTTCACGCTTAGCCGGCTTACCCGTCTCGGGATCAGTCGTATTTACCCAGTCTTCTGCATTGGCAAGCGGCGGCTCTCCTGTCTTTGTAGGCTGAAACTTCTCTACATCAGGCAAGGTAACAGGCAGTTCATCTTTGCTTACCGGCTTGGGCTCACCATCTACATGAATGATTGGAAATGGCTCCCCCCAGTAACGCTGACGAGAAAACAGCCAGTCGCGCAGCTTGTAGTTTACTGCCTTTTTACCGGCTCCTTTATCTTCCAGGAATTCAATAATCTTTTCTTTGGCTTCTTCAATGCCCAACCCATTCAAAAAGTCACTGTTAATGGCCTCTCCTTCCCCGGTGTAGGCTTTACCTTCAAAATCTTCGGGGGGCTGCACGGTACGAATGATGGGCAGATCAAACTTCTCCGCAAATTCCCAGTCCCGCTCATCCTGACCGGGTACCGCCATAATAGCGCCGCTACCATATGTTGCCATCACATAATCAGCTATCCAAATAGGAATTTCTTCTCCGTTGGCCGGGTTGATGGCATAAGCCCCGGTAAAGACCCCGGTTTTTTCCTTACTGAGCTCTGTTCGTTCTAATTCAGATTTTCTTGCCGCTTCTTCCTTGTATGCTTTAACTTTAGAGAGCTGATCTTCAGTAGCAATCTTTTCGGTTAGATGATGCTCCGGGGCCAAGACCATATACGTAGCTCCAAAAATCGTATCCGGACGCGTAGTAAAGACTCTTATTTCCTCATCATAATCAGCTACCTTAAAATCAATATCTGCTCCAAGTGATTTTCCTATCCAGTTGCGCTGCATTTCTTTAGTAGAATGAGGCCAGTCTAAATCATCCAGTCCTTCCAGAAGTCGGTCGGCATACTCGGTGATCTTCAATACCCACTGGCGCATAGGCTTGCGAACTACCGGATATCCCCCTACCTCACTCTTGCCGTCTATGACTTCTTCATTTGCCAAAACAGTACCCAGTTCAGGACACCAGTTTACCGGCACATGATCTTCATAGGCTAAGCCCTTTTCATAGAGCTTAAGAAAAATCCACTGCGTCCATTTGTAATAGTCAGGGTCGGTAGTATTTACTTCACGGTCCCAGTCGTAGCTAAAACCCAGTGCCTTAAGCTGCTCCCGAAACTTGTTGATATTCTCCTCGGTCGTATCCCGGGGATGTGTACCGGTCTTCACCGCGTATTGCTCGGCCGGCAGACCAAAGGCATCCCAGCCAATCGGATGCAACACATTAAAACCGTTCATGCGCTTGTAGCGAGCAACAATATCCGTAGCTGTATAGCCTTCCGGGTGACCCACATGCAGCCCGGACCCACTGGGATAGGGAAACATATCCAGCACGTAATATTTGGGCTTATCACTGATTCTCCGGCGTTCTAAAGGTCTTTTTCTGCTGCCAGTATTGTCTGCCACTTGGTCTCTATTTGCTGCGGATCGTACGAACTCATGTATTGCTTTGGTTAATATTATTCAATTATTTGATAGAACACAGATAACGAAGAACCGACTGATTCCCACAGTTTTTAGTCGGTGGCAATCCGCCCAATCCGTTTCATCTGCGTTCTATTTGAAGATGCCAAAGATACACAAAATATCCTGCGGTGTGAAAAAGGGTTTTGAGGTTTTATACTTAAAGATCATTAAGAAGTGTAATTGTAAAATGAATTACGTTTTTTAATAGATAATTTGTGACAGAGTTTTTAAATAGATATAGTCAAAGAAATCCATCAAAAATATTACTGCTATGGTTCGAAAATCATTTTTATCGTTACTTCTTTTTGCAATTACTTTTTTAACGGTTCAAGCACAGGATAAAACCTTTGCAAATATGGACGTGTTTGAGCTGGAATGGGCCGCTGACCCACAGATTTCACCGGATGGAAAACATATTGTTTACCAGCGTCGCGGCATGGATAAAATGACTGATCGCCGAACCTCACGTTTATGGAGCATCAACAGTGATGGTTCCGGTCACATGAAGCTGACTGATGATGATAAGAATGAAGTCAAGTCCGCGCTGGTCGCCCGACGGCAGCCGCATTGCATTTGCGAGTTCTGCTGAAGGCAACGGTAGTGAAATTTATGTGTATTGGGTTGATTCAGGAAAAATGGCACGCATCACCCAGCTCGAGCGTTCTCCCGGTGACATGAGCTGGTCTCCGGATGGCAGCCATATTGCGTTTTCCATGCACGTGCCCGAATCAAATCCCGTGCTAGTAAAACCGGCCAAAAAGCCAAAGGGAGCAGATTGGGCCGAACATCCCAGGGTCACTACCCGACTTAAGCATGAAGCTGATGGTGCCGGTTATCTGGAGCCGGGATATTCCCATTTGTTTGTAGTACCGGCAGAAGGAGGAACGGCACGACAAATTACGTCGGGTGATTTTCATCACGACAGCAGACCGGTATGGACAACCGATGAAAAGCATCTGATTTTTTCCGCCAATCGGCACGAAGACTGGGCCTATAACCGGCGAAATTCTGAAATCTATTCTGTTTCTGTTGAAGATGGGGCAATTGAAGCTCTGACTGATCGTGACGGACCCGATTACAGCCCTGCCCTTTCTCAGGATGGCAACACCATAGCTTATCTCGGTTATGACGACAAAGTACAGACCTATCAGGTTAATAAGATTTATACCATGAATCTTGACGGATCGAATAAGCAAGAAATTACAACTAACCTTGATCGAAGTGTCTCAGATTTGACCTGGGATGAAGATGGCGACGGGCTCTACTTTATGTATGATGATAAAGGCAATACCAAAATAGGCCACACTGATCTTTCCGGAAATACTTCGGTTGTTGCTAACGATGTTGGCGGAACTTCAATAGGCAGACCCTACGGTGGCGGTTCATTTTCTGTTTCAGACAACGGAACTATAGCGTTGAATAGAACCACCCCTTACTATCCTGCTGAATTGGCTATAGCCAAAATGGGAAACGAGGTGGCTCAAAATATAACTGATCTCAATGGTGACCTTCTGGATTATCGTACACTAGGTGAAACCGAGGAGATTTGGTATGAATCATCGGTTGACGGGCGCAAGATACAGGGTTGGATTGTAAAACCACCCTTCTTTGATCCTGATAAAAGCTATCCGATGATTGTAGAAAATCATGGCGGTCCCATTTCCAATTACGGAGATCGTTTTTCTCCTGAAATTCAACTCTATGCTTCCGCCGGTTATGTAGTATTTTATCCCAATCCTCGGGGCAGTACCGGCTATGGCGAAGAGTTTGGCAACTTGCTATACCATGATTATCCGGGGGATGATTATCACGATGTGATGGATGGTGTAGACGCCGTAATAGATCAAGGATATGTTTCTGAGGACAGCCTTTTTGTAACCGGCGGTAGTGCGGGAGGCATTATGACGGCCTGGATTATAGGCAAGAATAACAGGTTCAGGGCTTCAGCAGTAGTAAAACCGGTGATGAACTGGATAAGCAAAACGCTTACCGCCGATAACTACTACGGCTACGCCTATTATCGCTATCCCGGTCAGCCTTGGGAGAATTTTGAGGAATACTGGAAATTTTCGCCCATTTCTTTGGTAGGTAACGTTGAAACACCCACACTGGTGATGGTAGGTACCGCTGACTTGCGCACCCCGCTTTTTGAGGCAAAACAACTTTATCATGCCCTTAAATTGCGAAAGATAGAAACAGCACTGGTCGAAATTCCCGGCTCTTATCATTTTATTTCGAACCGGCCCAGCCAGTTAATTACAAAAGTGGATCACGTACTGGCATGGTTTGAGAAGTACCGAAAAGATGAATAAAAAAGAACTAATTTTCCATTTATATACCTCTCTTCAGCAAGGAGACCACGAGGCGATGGCTGAATGCTATCATCCTGAGGCAACGTTCAAGGATGAAGTTTTTGAACTAAAGGGCAAACATAGTTGCAGCCATGTGGCACATGCTCTGCGAGCGCGGTAAAGATCTGGAACTTACTTTCAGCGATATAGCATCCGATGAGCATGCAGGCAGTGCCCATTTGGAAGCAACCTATACATTTACGCAAACCGGCCGGAAGGTGCATAATGTTTTGGAAGCTTCGTTCCGGTTTAAGGATGGCAAAATTATTGAACAACGAGATCGGTTCAACTTCTGGAAATGGTCCGGCATGGCCCTGGGAATGACGGGCTGGCTGCTCGGCTGGACGCCCTTTCTCCGTCGAAAGGTCGCAGCAAATGCTCAGAAGTCACTGGATAAATTCATTGCCAAGCATCCCGAATATCAGTAATCCCAGGCTATAAGATTTTCTACTTCCTGCAGACTAATGGGCTCTTCAATACTTATTTCACCATCAAATTCAGAAGCCATAAATTGCAAAGCCGGGTTAATCCACGCCTTGGAAGTGTCATCCTTCTCTTCGATCATCAGCGCCATCTGATAAAGTAAGATAAGTTCTTCAAATAGCGGTTTTGCCGTAGCTTCAATCTTATCACGGTCTTTCATGCCCTCAAGCTCTTTCCAGGTGCTTATAAGCTTGTCTAGGTTTTCAGATATCAGCGATCCATATTGCTCAGAATCTGAGGCTGACTCACGGATTTGCTGAATAATGATTTCCAGGCCATTCGACTTTCTGAGAAGCGCGCAGCATGTCCAGCACCATAATATTTCCTGCTCCCTCCCAAATGGGCAGTACATTGACATCACGCAGCAGCTTGGGCATCACAAAATCTTCGATATAGCCGTTACCGCCCATCAGCTCCATACATTCTCTTACACTGTACACCGACTGCCGGGCCGACCACCACTTGGCCATCGGGATAATCATACGCATCAGGTGTTGAGCTTCCTCACTACCCTGTTCTGTATCATCCATTGCGCGAATTGCCCGCCACACCAACAGAAAATCACCCAGAAACTTAGCTCCCAGCTCATGAAACTTTTGTCGGATTAATGCATGCTTAACCGCTTTTTTACCAAATGTAACGCGGTGATTCAGGTACTCCCAGGCTTCGATAATGGCACGTCGGGTTCCGGACATCGAAGCTACAGAATTATAAAGACGCGAGATATTAATCATCTCGGCCATCAGCTTAAATCCATTATTCTCTTCACCCAGGCGAATGCCAATAGTATCCTTCAGCTCTACTTCCCCGGTAGCCATAGATCGAACACCAAGTTTATCTTTTAATCGTATGATATTCATAGGATTACGTGTTCCATCAGGAAGATTCTTTTCTACCAGAAACAGGGAAAGCCCGCGGGTGCCTTCTTCTATATCATCGGTGCGTGCCAGTACCAACATGACCTCCGCATTGACGTTGCTGCAAAACCATTTTTCTCCATTGAGCTTATACTTGTCGCCCTCAATATGTTCTGCCGTACAAAGATTTCTGCCCACGTCAGAACCGCCTGACTTTTCGGTGAGAAACATGGCACCGGTGTACAGATCATCCCCATTTTTGGCAGACAGCCTGGGAAGCAGCCGCTTTTTTACTTCTTCAGGAGCATAACGGTCAATGAGGTGAGCGGCACCATCAGTCATACACAATGGACAATAGACGCCCAGCTCACTCATGGCATAAAGCTGTCCGGCAGCAAAACCCATTTTGTGACGCTGCCTTGCAAACTGTTGACGAAGGTTGGCATCATACTTCACATAAAACATCTCGGATCGGGCAGCAATGTCCACCAACTCCCAGTATGCGGGATGAAAAATAACTTCATCAGCCGGTTCTCCCTGTGGGTCCCGTTTTTTGAGCTCCGGACTTTGTTTATCAGCGTCAAGAGAAAGAGCATCCATTGCAACGGCAGCCTGTTTACCCTGGTATTGAAGCCGGCTGTCCATGTATTCCATTGCCAAATCAGAAACATGTTGCTCAAGATAGTGCCTGAGGATACGGTCACTTTCATAGAAATTGGAACTGTTGCGGGCATCATCAGTAAGTACTTGGTTTTTGGGATCAGACATCATGCTCCAATTTGGTTGAAATTTACTTGTCGGTCAAGGCAGCAACTCCGGGTAATTCGTTGCCTTCCAGAAATTCCAGGCTGGCTCCTCCCCCTGTTGATACATGTGAAACCTTGTCTTCCAGTCCTGCTTTCTTGATAGCTGCTGCAGAATCACCGCCTCCCACAATAGTCGTAGCCCCAAATTTAGTAGCCTCGGCCAGGGCCTCAGCGACTGCAAAAGTACCATCGGCAAAATTGTCCATCTCAAATACCCCCATGGGACCATTCCAGAATACTGTCTTGGCATTTTTAATCATGTTGCCAAAGGCAATGGCAGACTGTGGACCAATATCAAGGCCCATCCACCCTTCTTCAATGCCATCTTCGTCCACAACCTCAAATTCTGCATCATTGCTGAATTCTTTGGCTACGACTGAATCTAAAGGCAGCACCATGTTCACTCCGGCATCTTCTGCTTTTTCCAAAAGATCTCCGGCTAAATCAATCTTGTCTTCTTCTAGCAGCGAATTACCGATGGGCAGCCCTTTTGCTTTATAAAAAGTATAGGTCATGCCGCCGCCAATAATGATGGAGTCTACTTTGGAAAGCAGGTGCTCGATCACCCCGATCTTATCGGATACTTTTGCTCCGCCCAAAATAGCTATAAAAGGACGCTCCGGATTATTTACAGATTCACGTAAGTACTTAATCTCTTTTTCCAGCAAAAAGCCTGAAACGGCAGGCTGCAAAAACTTTGCTACTCCTGCTACCGAGGCATGCGCCCGATGGCTGCTTCCAAAAGCATCATTCACAAACACATCAGCATGGGCTGCAAGTGCTTTACAGAAATCTTCATCATTTGCTTTTTCTTCTGGATGAAACCGCACATTCTCCAGCAACACAACTTCTCCAAAGTCAGCTTTGTTAATAACTGCAGTGGCTTCTTTACCGATACAGTCATTCGCAAAATGAACCTTGGCATCCAATACGTCTTGCAGGTGATTAGCTACCGGTTTCAGGCTAAGCTCATCATTTCTCTCTCCGCCCGGGCGTCCAAGATGACTGGTTAAAATCAGTAGTCCTCCCTCTTTAATAACATGGTTGATGGAAGGCAGTGCCTGGCGGATGCGGTTGTCATCCGTGATGGTACCATCTTCAATGGGCACATTGAAATCTACGCGCATCAATACTTTCTTATTACTTAATTCAACATCTTTCAGCGTCATCTTATCCATTTGGTATTCATAAGGTTAAAATTTGAACAGTATTTCGGTAACAGCATGTTATCATCAATTCCCAATCAGGATTGATCAATATCTCAACGATCTGATAAACAGATTATATATCAACAGGCCTTAGTCGATTTTTTGGGTTTGAATGGCATTTAAAGCAATTTTACAGCATAGCTGGGCTGCCTTATCTAAATCAGCAAATTTTGGATCGTTTGTTAATCCTTTTTGATAACGGTAGTAAATTTGTTGGGCAATAACCGCAATTTTAAACAACCCATACACATAGTAAAAGACCAGATGATCAACATTATTTCCGCTTTTACGAGCATAAAGTTCTGCGATTTCACTTCGTGACGGATTACCCTCAAATATAGTGGGTGATGGGATGCCCTGCTTCACAAAATCATGGTCGGAGGCCACAGTCCAATACCCTAAAGAAGTACCCAAATCCATAAGCGGGTCGCCCAATGTTGCCATCTCCCAATCTAATACCGCAGTAATCGTTTGCCAGGAATCATCCTTAAAAACGATGTTGTTATATTTATAATCGTTGTGGATAAGGCAGTGATTGTAGTCAATGGGTTGATGTTCCTGCATCCATTGCATCACTCTTTCAGCGATTGCAGTATCATCGGTTGCAGCTTTTAAAAATTGCTTGCCCCAGTTGGTAACTTGCCGCTCTACATAGCCGTCCGGTTTGCCTAAATCGGACAATCCTGCGGCTTTATAATCCAATTGGTGAAGCTTAACAAAAGTATCTAACCATGCGTGGGCTATCCGGTTATACTCAGCTGGCTGCAACTTTCGTTCTTTGGCCGTTTCATAATTCAAGATAATGCCCTCTACCTTTTCCATGATATAGAACTCTGATCCTAATATGTCTTCGTCATCACAAAAGGCGTGCATTTTAGGAACTTTGCCAAACTGATCATAAATAGCACTTTGAACTTTAAACTCACGCCCCATATCATGTCCGCGTTTTACTGCGCCTACCGGCGGCTTTCGTAAAACATATTCGTGATCCTCAATGATTAGTAGGTAGGTTAAATTCGAATAACCACTGGTAAACTGCCGTACTTTTAAATTGCTGTTTTTAGAATTGATAAGTTCTTGATCAAGCAAATAAGTTTTTAAAGGCTTTTTATTTAACTCTTCTCCTTTTCTGACGGGCTGATGACTCATATTACTATTGCTGATATTTTTTTATGCAATGTTTACCAAGCTGATGCATGTGAACCTCATCGGGCCCATCGGCTAAGCGCAATGCTCGTGCCGCTGCAAAATAGTGCGGTAAATAAGTGTCGGGGCCAAGCCCTTTACCTCCTAAAATTTGCATAGCACGGTCTATAACTGTTACGGCCATAGAAGGAGCCACGATTTTTATCATAGAAATTATATCTTTGGCATCTTTATTTCCCAATCGATCCATTTTATCAGCAGCTGAAAGGGTCAACAAGCGTGCTTGTTCAATTTCGCACTCCGATCTAGCAATATCCTGACGAATGCTAGTCATATCCTTAAACGATCTCCCAAATGCTTCGCGCTCGGCAGTACGCTGCGACATCAGCTCGAGGGCATACTGTGCCATTCCCACCAGCCGCATACAGTGGTGAATTCTTCCCGGCCCCAGGCGTCCCTGTGCAATTTCAAATCCTCTGCCCTCTCCCAGAATAATATTTTCCTTGGGAACCCGTACTTCATTCAGTTCAATTTCGGCATGTCCTTCGGGGGAATCGTAATATCCAAATACAGAAAGGGGACGTTTGATCGTGAGGCCCTCGGCATCCATGGGTACTAATATCATGCTCTGCTGTTTATGCCGTTCAGCGTCAGGGTCCGTTTTACCCATCACAATAGCAAATGCACAATGAGGGTCCATACCGCCCGAAGCCCACCATTTAGTGCCGTTGATGATATACTCATCATCCTTGGCCTCAATAGATGTTCCAATATTGGTGGCATCAGATGAGGCCACATCAGGTTCTGTCATCAAAAATGCAGAGCGGATATCCCCTTGCATCAATGGAGCTAGCCACTGTTTTTTTTGAGATTCAGTTCCATATTTGGCCAATACTTCCATGTTGCCGGTATCGGGGGCACTGCAGTTAAACACTTCTGCTGTCCACAGTTTTCTTCCCATTATTTCGGCTAAGGGGGCATACTCCATATTGCTTAGCCCGGGACTTAACTCACCATATTCTTTGGGCAAAAATAGATTAAATAAGCCCGCTTTTTTGGCTTTCTGTTTCAGTGAATCCATCTTTGGAAATCGCTTCCACCGGTTAGCAGGATCCCGCTGAAAATTAAGATATTCTTTTTCAACCGGCACAATGTGTCGGTCGATAAAAGCATTTAGCTTTTGCTGCAGTTCTTTTGATTTGTCTGAGTATTGAAAGTTCATAGTCTTCCTGGTTAACCTGAAATCATATATCCGCCGTCGGCAGTATAAATACCACCGGTCATGTAACTGCCTGCATCTGAAGCCAACAAACAGGCCAGACCAATCATCTCACGGGGCTGTCCCATTCTTCCGCTCGGCAGTGTCTTTTCAATAGTTCCCAAGACTGAATCATCTTTCCAAAGCGCCTGACTAAACTTAGTTTTAATTAATCCGGGGCATATAGCGTTGGCTCTAATATCATAACGACCCCATTCTTTGGCCTGGCTTTTGGTTAGCATAATAAGCGCTGCTTTACTGGTGCTGTAAAGTCCCAGGCCTTCCCCAGGTTTCAGCCCTTCAACCGATGC
The DNA here is from genome assembly GCA_034521755.1 of Balneolaceae bacterium. Lineage (GTDB taxonomy): Bacteria > Bacteroidota > Rhodothermia > Balneolales > Balneolaceae > JAXHMB01. The sequence continues at coordinate 227,985 of JAXHMB010000001.1, read as the reverse complement.
AATATTAATGATGCTTCCTTTATTATTTTTCTTCATATGGGGTTGCACTAAATTTGATAATTGCCAGCAGGCCTTCACGTTTATGTCCATAATTTTATCAAATACAGCGGCTTCTACCTCTTCAATCGGACCGTAAACCGGGTTTACTGCTGCATTATTCACTAAAATATCAGCTCGTCCAAAGGTATTTACCACTTGTTCTACTAAAGCCTTCCGGTGCTCTTGCTTACCAACATGGCAAGCTATTGCGATAGCTTTCAGGCCTTCAGCCTCAAATTCTGCCGCTGTCTCATCACAGCTGTCCTGACTTCTGCTGCTGATGATAACCTGAGCCCCGCACCTTGCTAATCCGCCGGCTATAGCTTTTCCAATACCTCTGCTTGACCCGGTAACGATAGCCACTTGCCCATCTAGATCCAGTTGTTGTTCAATACTCATTGTACAATTATTTTGTTGTTATAAGATATTGGCATAAATATTGAAAGTAATGGCCCTGTCAACTCTATTCATAGAGGCAAACTTAAATTTTTTCTTAGATTCTGCTTATTTCAAAAAATCAGGATCTTTATAGGTAGGATTAGGATAAGAATAAAATCCCTCACCTGTTTCAACCCCCAGTTTATTCTGATCGATTAGGCTTTCCTTAAGATACTTAACCATATCATTTTTTAAAGGGTCCTGTGCCTTGTCAGCTGCCATTTTATTTACATTATAAACAGTGTTTATGCCAATTACATCAAGAATTCCAAAAGGCCCAAGCGGAGCTCCGGTAGCCACCATCCAGGTTTTATCTATAGTTTCAACTTCAGCAACATCTTTAACCTTAAGTTCTAAAGCTGCTGTTAACAGAGGTACTAGCAGCGAATTTAGAATATAGCCGGGTTGTTCTTTATGCAACGGCAAAGCCATCATGCCAATGGACTCTGCAAAATCTACAATGGTATTAAACACCTGCTCATCAGTTCTCTTGTGTCCCATAATTTCGGCTGTGTTATTCTTCCATATTTCATTAGCAAAGTGCAATGCCAAAAATTGGGACGGTCGTCCAGTAGCTTCGGCAAATTGACTGGGAAGCAACGTGGATGAGTTGGTGGCAAAAATAGTTTCAGGTGGTGCCAGTTCTCCTAATTTTTTATAAAACGCTGTTTTAATTTTGGGGTTTTCTGGAATAGCCTCAATCATCAAGTCCGCTCCCTTGATAGCTTCATTTAAATCTGACGAGCATCGAATGGCCTCAATTGTTTGATTTATCCGTTCCGGGCTTGCCCCTAAATCTTGTTGATAGGTTTGCCCAAGCTTCTGAAATTTAGCTTTCGCCTTTTCCAGCATTTCATCACTTATATCATAAACGGTTACATCAAAACCGTGAAATGCTGTTTGAAAAGCTATTTGTGCTCCTAATACACCTGATCCCGCAATTGTTACTGATTGAATATTTGACATATAATGACTCCATTTTGAGTGAAAAATAAAATGAAGAAATCAATACTAATTTCAAAACAACACCTCGGTGTAATAATTTTCAGGAGAGCTTTTAAATGATAAAGCCCTAACCTTAAACCGCATCAACACCTGTTTTTCTGAACAATTTTCAATATCTTTGACTCGTAAAATTATAACGGATTATAAACGAAATCATGCAACAAATCTATTTTGATCACGCTGCAACCACCCCGCTCGATGAACGAGTGCTGGATAGCAATGAAGCCTTACTTTCACCGAACAGTTTGGGAATGCTAATTCGGCACACCAGCTGGGCAATAATGCCAAAGTAGCCGTTGAAGAGGCACGTGAAAAGGTTGCAGAAATTATTGGTGCTGAGCCTGCAGAAATCGTTTTTACCAGCGGGGGTACTGAGAGTGACAATTCTGTAATCAAAGGGAACGCTTGCGGCTACCGGTAAGAATGAAGTGATCACCTCTCCTTTAGAGCATCATGCCGTGCTGCATGCCGTGGAATGCAAGAAACGCAGCGGCTGCAAGCCTGTATATCTCGAGCCCGGCAGTGATGGACAAATTACCGCCGAACAGGTTGCCGACGCCATCAATGAAAACACGGCTTTGGTAACGCTGATGCACGTAAATAATGAGATCGGCACCATCAATCCTCTTAAAGAAATTTCGGAAGTCTGTAAAGAACACAATGTCCCCTTTCATTCCGATACGGTGCAAAGTATTGGAAAGCTTCCTGTTGATGTAGATGAACTGGGTATTGATTTCCTGAGTATGAGCGGGTACATAGAATCTTACGGTCCCAAGGGCATTGGCGTAATGTATATTCGTCATGGCTCTCCCTGGATGCCCTGGATGCACGGCGGCTCGCAGGAGCGTCGTCGAAGAGGCGGCACGCTGAACGTTCCCGGCATTATTGGACTGGCCAAAGGCACTGGAACTTATCTCTCAAAATCAGGAAGAAGATTTAAAACACTACCAAACGCTTCAGGACAGGCTTATTAAAGGACTGAAAGATAATTTTGAAAATCGCTTTGGCGTAGACGGAGATACCGAAAACGGAGTGCCGCATATCACCAACATTGCCTTTACCGATCGAACAAGGTCATGGCACAGACGGTGAAATGTTGTTGCTCAACCTCGATATGGAAGGCATTTGTGTGTCTAATGGGTCGGCTTGTACTTCCGGGGCCGTTGAACCTTCTCACGTTTTGGAAGGCATTGGACTGGAGCCCGAAGTTGCCAACTCCAGTATTCGCATCAGCCTGGGTAAAAGTAATACCAAAGAGCACATCGACTATTTTATTGAAAAAGCAGAAGGTGTCTTAAAACGTATGATGGCTACCGCGTAATATGAGTATCAAACATGTAGCCGTTTTTTGCGGATCGAAAACAGGTGACAACCCCACTATACCGAAGATTCCATTGCTTTAGGCAAGGCACTGGCTAAACACAACATAGGACTTGTGTTTGGTGGCGGTTCTGTTGGCCTTATGAACGAGATTGCAAATGCAGTGATGGAAAATGGTGGAAAAGCATACGGAGTTATTCCAAAACATCTGCTTGATATGGAAGTGGGTCACCAAAATCTGACCGACCTTCGCGTAACCAGGGACATGCATGAACGCAAAGCCACTATTCATGAATTATCTGATGCTTTTATTGCCCTGCCCGGAGGCTTTGGTACCTTTGAAGAGCTGATGGAAATAGTGACATGGTCGCAGATAAAAATACACAACAAGCCTATTATCTTATTCAATATCGATGGCTACTATGATAAGCTGATTGACTTTATCGATCACGCCATCAGTTCGGGTTTTATCAAAGAGAACCGAAAGCATCATTAAAGTTGTTAGCTCAACAGCAGAATGCATGAAGCTTCTCACTTAAACCGACAATATACTATGATCAATACTTTTCGCTTTTTAATTTTTTAGGTGGAAATTTTGAGCTTTATGACCATCCCGATAATCCACTCCCTGAATGTCCAAAAACACCAAACTGTGCCCGTACCACATTTAAGATAGACAGCGAGCCCGAGTATACATTTCTTCTTTGTCAGACAGTGTTAGAAGCCATTGGAGTTCATGATTTAGATGTAAACCAGGACGAGCTGAAGATCTCTTCCGTATTTAAAGTTTTTATTTTCAAGGATGACTTTGTGATTAAGCTCCAACCTGCTGACGAAAATAAGACCCTTGTTCACGTTCGCAGTGCAAGCCGTGTTGGGAAAAGCGACCTGGGAGTAAATCGGCGCAGAGTAAAGAGATTTTATAATGCCCTGCAGCGGGCTTATAATCAGTAATACTTGCTTTTAAAACGCAGGTTTAAAAAGTCCAGGATCGTATTAATAACTACCAGAATATAAACGCCCAGAGACAAACGATAAGCAGCATTCCAGGCTTCTCTCGTATCCTGGCTTATTTCCACATCATCGTCACCCCTGAGCTTCTTCTTAAAGGATATGCTCGATTTAATAGAAAACCCGACCATCACCAGGATGATCATAAATAAGACCTGCTTAATACCCAGCCATGAATACATCTCAAAGTTGAACCAGCCCCATTTAGGTCTGCCCGGAATAGACAGCCATGGCACCGCCTGAAATCAAAATTCCTCAATGCGCCCAAGATGGGCTCCTCTGCTTGTAGCCCGGCGCTCAAGCTTCATATAATATCCTTCATCATCAGTCAGATACGTTCTTACCCACTTTCCACGCAAAAAGCATGCTGCCAATAAAAGCTCCCAACCAGCTCAGGTATGATACAATGTGAATCCAGTACAAAATTTGATAAGACATATTAGACAATGTGAAATTATGAATTTTGAATGATCAATTTGAGAGACATATTAACATTCGAAATAACATCAAAATTGATTTTAGTTTTAGTCTGTAAAAATATCTTCAATAAGGTGACCGTATTTATCTTCGATAATACGCCGCTTCACTTTAAGTGTAGGGGTCAGCTCACCTGTTTCAACAGTAAATTCGATTAGGAACGAGCCGAAAATCACGAATCTCTTCATCGGATGCCAACTCTTTGAGTAAGAGCAAGTTTCTTTTGTAAATCGACTGTATATCATCGTAAGCAATGAGCTCTTCCAGAGAATCAAAGGCAATATCTTTTGCTTTGGCATGTGCTTCAAGAGCTTCAAAATCCGGAACAATTAATGCCGCCCATATAAGCTTGTAGCTCTCCTACAACTACCAGCTGATCAATCCATTTGCTGGTTTTAAACATATCTTCAATCGGTCCGGATAAATATTCTTCCCGCCGGCATTAACAATCATGTGCTTGATCGCGATCAGTAATCTGAAGCCTTCCATCTGCAAACCGGCCCCATCCACCGCGTATGCGAGCCAGCCATCACTGTCAATCATCTCTTCTGTTGCTTCATTGTTTTTCCAATAGCCCTTCATAACGTTGGGACCTTTACACAAAATTTCGCCGGCTTCAGAAGTGAGATTAGTAGGATAGTCCTCTCCACTGACTGCTGCTATAACTTCACTGTCTTCCAGGCGTTGAATACCCACCGTTACACCGGGAAGAATTTTCCCAACGGTACCCATCCGTTCTTCACCCAACGTATTGCAGCACATTACCGGAGAGGTTTCTGTAAGTCCATAGCCTTCTAAAATATTCAGTCCGGCTGACATAAAGAACAGCCCAATTTCAGGAGGCAGCGCGGCACCGCCACTGACAAAGAAACGAACATTACCACCCGTACGCTGCTTCAGCTTATCAAAAACAAGTTTATCGGCCAGTGTTTTTTGCAGAGAAACCAGCCCCCGTTGGCCCTCAAAATATTTTCGTCCAACGTTCAAGGCCCAGTCAAAAATCTTCTGCTGTATAACAGTCCCCTCTTCCACACTTTTGGAAACAAGGTTATAAATTTTTTCAAAAAGACGTGGAACGCTGAAAATTATGGTAGGATGTGCTTCCGTCATATTCTTTGCCACAGTGTCTACACTTTCAGCGTAATATATTTCAGCGCCTCCGGCCATAATTGCATAATATCCAGCAGTGCGTTCAAAAGAGTGACACAAGGGTAAAAAGGATAAGGTGCGATCAGTGTCCTTAATTTCAATCATCTGATGAGCGGCTTTCACATTACTCACAATATTACGGTGGGTGAGCATGGCCCCTTTGGGTTTCCCGGTTGTTCTCGGAAGTATATATCAGTGTTGAAATATCTTCAGGAGTAATGCTGTTCACCCTCCTGCTTATTTCATCTTCATGTTTAGGCACCAGCTTCATTCCCTCAGCCATAACATCTTCAAATAACACTACATAAGGCTCTTGCATATAGCTTTCAACCTTGGGTTCATCAAAAGCAACTACCTGATGAATATCTTCACACTTTTCAAAAACCTTAATGGCTTTTTTTAGCTGAATGCCCGTTGATACAAAAAAGAGTTTGGCTTCGGAATCCTGCAGAATATATTCACACTGTCCTGCAGGCAATGTGGAATACAAAGACACATTGATAGCACCGATAAGCTGTAGCGCCAAATCTACCACCGCCCATTCATATCGATTCTCACTTAGAATACCCACACGGTCGCCTGCTTCAATACCGTGCTCTACCAGGTATGATGCCAGCGTCATTACATCATCATATACAGTATCCCAGTCAATAGTTTCGTAATCACTTTTAGAGGTAGGTTTTCTTGCAAAGGCAACTTTATCTGTACCCTTATATTTTTTTGATAGGTTGATAAAAAGTTCAGCCAGCGTTTCAAAAGCTACAACTGTAGGCATAGTATTTTGTTAATTTATGTTTCTGTGAGACCGATACGGTTAAAGCCCGTAACCATTGCTGAATATAACATTCTGAATACAAATTTCAGCACCTTCCTTTCTGATGTGCTTTTAGAGACATCCCGTATTTCTTATATTAAAAGAAAATAAGTGATTTTTTATGGCGCATCCCGCAAATGAAGAAACCATTGATCTGGTTAAAGAAATTTTTCGCTCTTATTAAAAGAGCATAATCAACGCCAAACGCCAGAACGTTTCATGGTGCTGGAAGAGATTTATCGTGCGGACGGACACTTCGACGCCGATGATATTTACTTTAACATGAAGGATACCGAAGCCAGGGTTTCACGCGCTACGGTCTACAATACGCTGGATCTCTTGGTAGAATGCGGACTGGTACAGCGCCAACAATTTGGACAAAACCAGTATCATTATGAGCGGGCTTATGCTTATCAGCAGCACGATCATATCATTTGCCAGGAGTGCGGAACGGTACTGGAATTTTGTGATCCGCGCATTCAGGAGATCAAAACCATGATGGAAAAAATTCACGATTTCAATATTTCAGGGCATTCCCTTCACTTCTTTGGCTCCTGTGATGACATTGAAACTTGTTCCAAAAGAAAAGAAGATAAAAAAGGCAAGTTGAAGACCGGCTAAGCTTTACTCGGAACATTTGTTAAAGAAAAGAGTGTAACAGTGTTTGCAACCTTTAAAATAAGGCTAACATTATGAAAAAATTAGCACTTACTTCTTTCTTAATTCTATTTTTAGTAACAGGAACACTTTCTGCTCAGGATCTGTCTGTAGAAACGATTGAAATAGGCACTGCCGTTGAAAACCGTTCTATTGTGGGTGCAGATTCCACTTTTGCACCCAATGTTGAAAACTTATTCTGTTTCACAAAGGTGACCGGCGCACAAGATACTACAGAAATTTACCACGTCTGGTTTTATAAAGACGAAGAAAAGGCTCGTACTCCTTTGACCATCAAATCCAAAGACTGGCGGACATGGAGTTCCAAAACCATCCTGGACAGCTGGACCGGTGCATGGAGAGTAGCTGTTGAAGATCAGAACGGAAATATTCTGGCTGAAAAAAGTTTTATGGTTTCGGAAGAAAACTAATTAATGCGCTTCCAGCCAGTCGTCAGCCAAACCCATATCTACTTTGAGAGGTACAGATAATTCAAAAGCCGTTTCCATAAGCTCTTTGAGCTTTGAGGGTACAGTATCTTGTTCAGCTTCCGGAATCTCAAAGATGAGTTCATCATGCACCTGCAGCAGCATCTTGGTCTGCAGATCATGTTCTTCAAGGTACTGCTGTATATCTATCATAGCCAGTTTAATGATATCGGCTGCCGTGCCCTGTATGGGCATATTGATCGCTGTTCGTTCGGCAAAGGAACGCACATTCCAATTACCGGAATTAATCTCCGGGATATAACGCCTGCGCCCCATCAGTGTTTTCACATAGCCGTATTCTTTGGCAAATTGTTTGGTCTCGTTGATGTATGTGAGAATGCCCGGAAAGCGCTCAAAATACTGGTCAATCATTTCCTTGCCTTCATCATTGCTGATGCCCAGCCGTGATGCCAACCCATAGGCACTTACTCCATAGGGAATACCAAAATTGACTTCTTTGGCTTTGCGGCGATGATCGGGAGTCACATCATCCAATGAATCCAGGTCAAATATTTCTTTTGCCGTACGAGAGTGAATATCTTCGTCATTTTTAAAAGCTTGGGACATATTTTCATCACCTGAAATGGAAGCAATCACGCGCAGCTCCACCTGTGAATAATCGGCTGAAAGCAGTTTAGAGCCCTCTTCAGCAATAAATGCCTTGCGTATCTCCCGTCCTCTTTTGGTGCGAATAGGAATATTCTGCAAGTTGGGATTGGAGGAAGAAAGTCTTCCCGTCGCTGCTATGCTTTGGTTGAAATCGGTATGTATCCGGCCCGTCTCTTCATTAATTAATTTGGGAAGTGCATCCACATAGGTAGATTTGAGCTTGCTTAAAGCGCGGTATTCTAGGATAAGGTCCGGCATTTCGTAATCGTTGGCCAGTTTTGTAAGTACCGATTCTGCCGTTGAATACTGTCCGGTCTTTGTTTTCTTTCCGGCAGGCAGTCCCATTTTATCAAACAGTATCTCCCCCAGTTGCTGCGGTGAATTAATATTAAATTCAGTCTCTGCCTTTTCATATATCTTTTGCTCCAGTTCCAGGATGTCATTCGTAAGTATCTGTGAAAATTCATCCAGCATCTCCTTGTCCAGCAGAATGCCGTTCATCTCCATCTTGGCCAGTACACTCATTAGTGGAAACTCAAGATCTTCAGCAATTTTTCTGAGCTCATCCTCTTCCAACATATTTTTCAATACTTCATATAACCGAAGGGTAATATCTGCGTCCTCACATGCATAGGTTGTAATCTCTTCAGCCGGAATCTGATCCATGGTTTTTTGTTTACGCCCGGAACCTATAAGTTTTTCAATAGAGATCGGTTCATAGTTCAAGTACTTCTTAGCCAATTCGTCCATCTTTAATTTTTGATTGGCATCCAACAGATAAGCAGCAATCATGGTGTCGAATGCCGGACCCTCTATATTTAATCCTGCCCGCACCAGCATCATGTAATCAAACTTGTAGTTATGTGCAATTTTAAGTGAATCATTATCAAAAAGAGGCTGCAAGATGGGTATGGCTTTTGATTCGGGTATACCATTTTCTACGTTCAATGCCACATAGTATGCCGATCCTGCTGTTGTACTTAACGAAATACCAACCAGGTTGGATGCCATGGTATCAACACCGTCTGTCTCAGTGTCAAAACAGAGGATATCATAATCCCTGAGCTTTTCAACCAGCCCTTTTAGATCTTTGGCGTTGTTTACAAACTCATAGCTGACCGCATCTTCATCATAGGCATCGAACTCACTATCTTCAGTCTTGGCAGGCTTGGGTCCGCTAAACAAATCACCCTGGCCATCATCATCACTTGATGTTGAAGACGAAGAGCTTCGTGTAATTTCTTCATCCAGATATTGTTTTGTTAGCGATCTGAATTCCATGCGCCTAAAAAATTCACCCAGCTCTTTGTTGTCAGGTCCTGCCCATTCCAATTCTTCCCAATCTTCAATATCAGGTACGTCCGTGTGGATGGTCACCATCTCCTTGGCATGCAAGGCCTCCTCAGAGTACTCCTGCAAGCCCTCTCTGTGGCGCTTGGAACTCATATTGGGTGCGTCTTCTATTGCTTTCTCAAGGGTTCCATATTTTTTAATCAGTTTTGGAGCTCCTTTTTTACCAATACCGCGAACGCCGGGTATATTGTCAGAGGTATCTCCCAAAATAGCCAGCACATCTATCACCTTTTCGGGGTAAACACCAAAATATTCCTTTACCTCTTCCCGGCCGATGATATTAAAGCCTCCATTCTGGTTATCAGGCTTGTACATTTTGATATGATCGTGTACCAGCTGCATAAAATCTTTATCAGGGGTTACCATAAAAACATCTACATCATCAGCATTGGCCCGACTGGCTATGGTGCCAATAACATCATCCGCTTCATAGCCATCCTTTTCGATGTTTTTAATGCCATAGCCCTCTAACATTTCTTTAATAAGAGGAATCCCAACTTTGAGCTCTTCAGGCTGCGGCGGACGGTTGGCTTTGTACTCTTCATCCATTTCATGACGAAATGTGGGGGCATGTGTATCCCAGGCCACAGCAATATGAGTGGGTTGCTCTTCTTCCAGCATTTTTTCGAGCGTATTCGCAAAACCCATAATAGGTCCGGTGGGAATACCTTCAGAATTACGCAGATTACTATTTATAAAGGCAAAATGAGACCGGTAAGCAAGAGCCATCCCATCCAGAAGAAACAAAAGACTTTTAGACATTTATTTTTATTTTGGACTATAGATTTTAAAAATTCTATTTAAGCTATGTAATTTAGAAAGGTAAAACTTTTTTGGCCAGTTTTCGAATAAAGACCTGATTCAAAATAAATTTAAGGAAACCATTTCGATGGGATTAAAAAACGAAGCACAATCAGCATTACAAAATACCAAGAGCTTATACAAAGAGTATGTCTCGGGTATGACCAAGGAACGGCTGGGGAAAGAGTTTTATAAAGATACAGATCGCCTCAAACAACTTTACAAAGATGCTATTGGTGAAGATATGGAGCGTGCCGAAGGACAAGAAATCCCCGGCCATATCAAATTCTTCCGACTTTTCTCATCCCTCACGCAACGTTTAAATCCAACCAGAAGGTTATTTTTTGGGCTCTCTTCCCTCTCCTTTTTAGGATATTACCTGTTTGATTTTATAGGAATAGCCAATTATATCATTTTTTATGACTTGATGATTCCTGCCGCATTTGGAGCCATGCTGGTACTCCTGATGCTTGAACTTTTAGAAAAAACAGATGTAAAAAGAGAAATCGATCTGGCGCGAGAGATCCAGTTGAGTTTGCTTCCCGCAACTGAATACAATAAAGACGGGCTGGAAATATCTTCCTTTGCCAATACTGCCAAAGAGGTAGGCGGCGATTATGTAGACATGATTGAAACGGATAAAGGCACATATATTGTCATTGCCGATGTCTCCGGTAAAGGACTTTCAGCTGCTTTATACATGGTACGCATGCAGGCGCTGGTTCATCTTATTCTTGAAAAGAGTTCCCCCTCCCCGAAAGAGTTGTTCCTGGAACTCAACAACTATGTCAAATCCGATATTAAAGACAAAACATTTGTAACAGCTTGTGCCGCCTTTTTCCCACATGGAGAAGAGAATTTCCAGTTTGCCCGGGCAGGTCATAACGCTCCAATATTTTTCAGCAAAGAGCGGGATGCCACTTTTGATTTACGCTCTGATGGATATGCTCTGGGAATGACTACTTCCAAAAATTTAGAGGCCCATCTTCAACAGAAAAAGTTTCATTTTAAACCCGGTGACAGCGTTATTTTTTATACTGATGGATTAACAGAAGCACGTAATGATTACGGAGAAGAATATGGTGATGAGCGTCTGGATGCCATTATGAGTGTATACGGATCACTTCATGCCAAAACCATTATCCGGAAAGTACAGTCTTCGTTAGAAGCCTTTATTGGCAATGAAAAACCCGCTGATGACATTACCTTCACCTGTGTGCACAAGTCCGAATAATACTAGCCGAGCAGCTTCTTAGTTTCTTTAACCACCCGGTCGGCGGTAAGGCCAAACTGCTCATAAAGAGCTTCATAAGGTGCTGATGCTCCAAAGTGGTCTAGCCCTATAACTTTACCTTTACTTCCGGTATACCGCTCCCACCCCAGTGTAGCTCCGGCTTCAATAGAAACCCTTGCTGTGACGGATGCAGGCAGTACATCTTCTTTGTATTTGGCATCTTGTTTTTCAAACAGCTCCCAGCTTGGCATGCTTATTACACGGGCATCAACATCATCTTGGCGAAGCAACTCCTGAGCCTCTATCATCAACTGCACTTCAGAGCCTGAAGCCATCAAAAGTGCATCGGGCGTATCCTTTTCTGAGTCGGATAAGATATAGGCTCCCTTTTCTGTTTCTGAAGCAGAACTAAACTTAGACCTGTCTAAGGTTGGCAAACTTTGTCTTGTTAAAACGATAAGCGATGGCCCGTCTGTTTTTTCGAGTGCAGCTTTCCAGGCCCATGATACCTCATTGGCATCGGCAGGACGTAATACTTGCACATTAGGCATAGCACGCAAAGAAGCCAGGTGTTCAATGGGTTGATGTGTAGGCCCATCTTCTCCAAGACCGATGCTGTCATGTGTAAAAACAAAAACAGACGGAATATGAGAAAGTGCTGCAATACGTATTGCCGGACGGCAGTAGTCAGAAAAAATTAAGAACGTGCCGCCAAATGGAATAATTCCACCGTGCAAGGCCATCCCATTCATGGCTGCACCCATAGCATGTTCGCGGACTCCATAATGGATGTTGCGTCCGGAATAATTATCAGCATCTAATATTTCTGCGTCATTAATCCAGGTTTTATTACTGCCCGTGAGATCTGCAGAACCTCCAACCATAGCATGAATTTCTCCGGCAATAGCATTAATCACTTTACCTGAGGCAGCTCGTGTGGCAATACCTTTGGAATCAGCATCAAAAACAGGCAATAACTCTTCCAGGTTTGTGGGTAGCAACCTGTTAATCTGTTGATTAAATTGTTTGGCTTCTTCTGGAGATGTTGTGGCAAAGTTTTCAACAAGAGTTTTCCATTGTTCAAAACTTTGCTTTCCCTTTTCCTTGGCTTTGCGGAAATGCGTTAGAACCTCATCAGGAATAAAAAACTTCTTTTCCGGATCCCAATCCAGGTTTTCTTTTGTAAGCTTGATCTCATCTTCACCAAGTGGTGCTCCATGAGAATCAGCGCTATCTTGCTTATTAGGACTTCCGAACCCGATATGAGTCTTGCAAATAATAATTGAGGGTTGATCATCAACTTTTTGGGCTTCAATAATTGCTTTCTCTACAGCATCCCGGTCATGACCATCAATATTTTGAACATGCCAGTGGTAACTTTCAAATCGTTTCTCTGCATCTTCGGTATATGCTAAATCTGTACTTCCATCAATGGAGATTTCATTGGCATCATACAAGTAAATTATTTTGCCAAGTTTTAAATGACCAGCCAATGAAGCTGCCTCGTGAGAAATTCCTTCCATTAAATCACCATCACTGACAATGCCATACGTGTAATGATCGGTGACTTTATGCCCCTCTGTATTGTATTTTTCTGCAAGATGTGCTTCAGCCATAGCCATACCTACCCCGGTGGCAAATCCTTGTCCAAGCGGCCCTGTTGTAGTCTCAACACCCGGTGTTATTCCATACTCTGGGTGGCCCGGGGTGATACTTCCCCATTGCCTGAAATTCTTGAGCTCATCTAAAGAGACTTCATAACCGGTAAGATGAAGAAGGCTATAAAGCAACATGGAGCCATGTCCTGCCGATAAGATAAATCGATCTCGGTCATACCATCCAGGATGAGAAGGATCGTGTTTCAAAAATTTTGTCCAAAGTACAAAAGCCGCATCAGCCATACCCATGGGCATTCCGGGATGACCCGATTCTGCAGCTTGTACAGCATCCATTGAAAGCGTTCGAATTGTATTTACACAGCGTTCTTCCAGAGATGAGTTTGACATGAAGAAGTAGTTTGAGGATCAATTAAAAGATTGTAGATAGAATTCGTTCAGAAAATAGGTAAACATCAAATTACTTAAAAGCAAAAGATGGGATGAATTCTATAAATAAAAAAAGCCTCTCAAATATTGAGAGGCTTTTAAAAAGAATATGGGGAAAATGCTAGTTGGTTGCACTATCACACTTTAGTTCATACTCCATTTGGTGCTCTGCAGGAGATTTAAATTCTCCATAAGCAGCATTTTTAAAAGCACTGCATGCTTCTTCAATATTCCCTTTTATCTTTAGAGCAGTAGCAAGTTCAAAATAAATTTTTGCCCTGGCTGTTCTACCGCCGTTTTCATAATCGAGTGCTTTTCTGGCATGGCTTATAGCCTGGTCAGATTTAACTTGTTTATTATATGCTTCTGCAAGTCGATAATGAACATTAGCATTTTGTGCATCATAGTTCAGTGCTTTATTCAAAAGATCTTCAGCTCTTGAATAGTTTTTGTTTTCTGTTGCATTAGCACCACGGTAAACTAATTCTTCAACAACCGATTCTTTCGCTTGAGAAACAACATCGGGATTATTAGCATTGCCAACCTCAATTGCCTTATCAATAGCAGCCAAGTAGTTTTCAACAGTACTTTCCGGCTTATTCTTTATTACAATAGCTTTTTGATAATAGGCCTGAGCATAGTTCGGATCTCTCTCTGTGACCTGATCTAAAGTTGCTAATGCAGCATCATGGTTTTTATTGCGATACTGAAGAATAGATTTTGAATATAAGAGCTTGGTTACTACTTGAGATGATTTTGATGCAAATTCTTCATCATTATATTCTTCCGCAATTCCTCTGGCCTCTTTAAATGCATCTATAGTAGCATCCAGATTAGCCATTGTTTTATCCTGTTGAAATTCAGAATATTTTGATCCCGCCAGATTATAATAAAGTCTTGGAAGCTTTTTATTCACGAGCTCAATGATATCCTGACCCTTTTCACCAGCGTCTTCGGCTTGTTGTGCTTGTGCTTTAGCTTGAGAAAACATATCAATAGCCTGTTGATAGTTCTCAGCATTTTGTAGATCAAGCGCTTGGTTATAAGCCTGCACTGCTGCTGCCCGATTTTGAGCCGTTGCGTTGGTAGCAAAACCGATTAATAGAAACCCAAGCAACAATTTTATGGCACTGTTTTTAAAATACTTCATTGTCCTAATTTAGTTTGATGGATAATTAAAGCGTAAAATGTAATAAATTTAGGTATTTATTTAAAAGTAAAACTCATGAAATCACTTTTTTATTGTCCATAAAGATTACAGGTGATTCCACATACCTTATAAAGCATGTACAGCTTTTTGTTCCCTTTTCTTTATTAGTATTAGAAGTTTGGACTTACTTTATGCTTCTCATAGTAGTCACAAATAACATCTACAGCGTCTTCCGGCTTATCAGTTAAGTGAAACAAGTTCAAATCTTCTGGAGAAATTGTTCCATAATCCAACATGGTGTTCTTAATCCAATCAATCAGACCTTCCCAATATTCTGATCCAAATAAGACAATAGGAAATTTTGTTGATTTGCTTGTTTGAATGAGGGTTAACGCCTCAAATAATTCATCTAATGTTCCAAATCCACCCGGAAACACGATGAAGCCCTGAGCATATTTCACAAACATTACTTTTCGTGCAAAGAAATAATAAAAATCAATTTCATAATCCTCATCAACATATTTATTTACTCCCTGCTCGTGCGGTAGACTTATTCCAAGTCCAACAGACTTTCCTTTTCCATCATGAGCTCCCTTGTTGGCAGCTTCCATCAGACCCGGTCCACCGCCGGTTATAACGCCAAAACCTTTCTCAGTAACAAGTTTTGCAGTTTGTACCGCCTTTTGATAATACTTGTTTTCAGTATTCATTCTGGCCGAGCCAAAAATCGATACACAGGGCCCTATCTTGTAGAGTTTATCATACCCATCTACAAATTCACCCATAATTTTAAAGACACTCCACAAATCATCACTGTGATCCTTATCAAAGTTTCTAGGTAGCTGTATGGATTGATTATTAGAATCTGACATATAACAATTACTTCTTCTTAAATAAATTAATAGATAATGTAACGCCGGGACTTCCGGAATTGGTTACTCCCGGGCTAACTGATGCGCCTACACTCAAATCTTCTGAAACATCAAATGTACGCATATGGGCAAAAACATAAGCATCAATAACATTAAGTCCATATGCAAGTCCAATATACAGATAGCTCAAGTCACGTCTGTTTCTTAAGGTATTTCTGTTGGCTCTCAGACTTTCAAGACTCTGCACATCACTTAAATAATTGGGAGTTTTCCCGTATTTAAAGTCATCAGGAGTCTGTTCATTTAAATTATAGTAGGCTGCCCTGTAGTCATGATACTTTTTATTTAGATAAATACTATAGTAAGTAAGACCTCCCAGCAACCCATATACAATTGGCAATTTCCATGCCTGTTTATTAGTGATCTGTCCCCAGCCAGGTATCAGCATTGATTTGAACATTACTTTTTTAGGCTTTGGAAATTGACTGGGATCTACAGCAGAGGTTGTATCCGGCAGGTTAAGATCTTGAAAACTGTTCTTGTAGGCGTTATTGATTGGTAACGTTTGTGAATTCCCTGCCAAAGGAAGAAAAAACAAACAGCTTATGATACATATCAGACCGAGGCTAGTCGATCGACTCAAAAAGTTCGAGAAGTCGATCAAGTTCGTCATCCGAATAATATTCGATACGAATTTCTCCGCCATTCTTTTTTGACTTGATATTAACTTTTGTACTTAACTTACGGCGTAACCTCTTGGATATTTCATTATAGAGAGCTTCATTCTCACTTTTCTCATCTTTTTTACTAGATTTTTTGTCTTCTGCACCCAGTGAGCGCACGGCTTTCTCTATTTGTCGAACCGAATATCCTTCTTTTACCGCTTTTTTAAAGATCTTCTTTTGATCTTCAGGATCCTCAACTGTAATTAGTGCGCGGGCATGTCCCATAGTAATTTGCTCATCACGCAATGCGGCCTGAATAAACGGGGGCAAATTCAGTAATCGAAGCATGTTTGCTACAGTAGAACGATTCTTGCCTACTTTGTCAGCAACCTCCGACTGTGTATAGCCTACTTCATCCACTAGACGCTGATATCCCATTGCCACTTCAATAGGATTTAAATCTTCTCGCTGAATATTTTCAATAAGTGCAAAAGAAATAATATCCTCATCATTCACCTCTCGGATATAAGCAGCGATTTCTTCCATACCCGCCAACTTTGAAGCCCGAAGGCGACGCTCACCGCTGATCAGCTCAAAACGTTTTTCACCAATATATCGAACGGTAATAGGCTGAATGAGGCCATGTTCCTTGATAGAAGCCGCTAACTCATCCAAAGCCTCTTCTTTAAATTCTTTTCGGGGCTGATGAGGATTGGGGCGAATGTTCTGTACCGGAATTTGAAGAACAATGTTAACTCTTTCCTCAGGATCAGTGACTACTGAAGGCTGATTCTTCCCTCCATCGGACTTTGAAGACTCGCTGTCTCCTTCATTATAGTCTGGGAAAAATGCCCCTAATCCTCTTCCTAGTACTTTTTTCGATGCCATATTAATTCACTCCTTATTTACTGCCTGCAAAGACCTGGCTATCTTTAAACAGCTTCTTGTTGCGCTGAATAATCTCTTTGGCAAGTGATAAGTAGTTTTTGGCTCCCCTGCTGGTAGAATCATAAAGCAATGCAGGTTTGCCAAAACTGGGTGCCTCGGCCAACCGAACATTTCGTGCTATAATCGCCTTAAAAACGCGATCATCAAAATATTTACGCACTTCATCAGCAACCTGTTCTGAAAGCCTTGTTCGTGTATCAAACATAGTTAGTAACACACCCTCGATTTCAAGCTCTGTATTTAAATGCTGTCGAACAATCTTAATAGTGTTTAATAGCTGTCCCAAACCCTCAAGTGCAAAATATTCACACTGAACGGGAATAATTACCGAATCTGAGGCTGTAAGAGCGTTAATCGTCAGCAGTCCAAGTGAAGGAGGGCAATCAATAATTACAAAATCGTACTTATCACTTAAGCCTTTTATAGCCTTCTGGAGAATACGTTCCCGCTGTTCACGGTCAATCATTTCAATTTCTGCTCCAACAAGGTTGATATGCGATGGGATTAAGTCCAAAAAAGGTAATTCAGTTTCTCGGATGGCTTCAGAAGCCTCTACTCCGCCAACCATAATTTCATACACCGAATTGGTAACTGTTTTGGTCTCTATTCCCAACCCACTGGTGGTATTACTCTGTGGATCGATGTCAATAACCAGTGTTGGGTGCTCTATAGCTGCTAAGCTCGCTGCTAAGTTAATTGCAGTCGTGGTTTTACCAACACCGCCTTTTTGATTAGCTATGGAAATTACTTTTCCCATTCAGATTATATAACTGATTTAGATGCCTGTGAATTAAAAATATAATGTCCTACTCTATGGTAACCAAAAATACTTATTAACAAGTTGTCAACCACTTTATAACATAAGATAAGTCGCTGATTTGCAACTACTTAACAACATCTATCTAATAATAATTTTTAAGTACTCAACATTTCCGTGAAACATTCGTGAAACTACCTTAAAAAATCGGGGAAAACAAAAAAGCCGAATATCCAATTAAGGCTATTCGGCTTGTAAAAATGCCTAATGAATGACCCCGAGGCAGAACCTGTGGGGTATAATTCTGATTTTCTGTTTATTTAGTTTTTGCGACCCAGAGGGTCGGGGAATTAAACTACCTTAGTATTAAAGTACGTTATCTATGGATGTATAATCCATATTAAACGCATCAGCAACATCTTTATACACAATATCGCCTTTAGCAATATTGAGACCCATTTTTAATTCGGGATCTTCATTCAATGCTTTCTTCCATCCTTTGTTAGCCAAGCTAATTGCATAAGGCAAGGTTACGTTTGTTAAACCCAGAGTTGATGTATAGGGCACTGCACCGGGCATATTGGCCACACAATAATGAACAATATCATCAACGATATAGATTGGATCGTCATGAGTAGTTGGTTTTGATGTTTCAAAACAACCGCCTTGATCTATGGCAACATCAACAAGGACAGTTCCGGGTCGCATTTCTTTCAGCATTTCCCGGGTAATTAAATGGGGAGCTTTCGCACCGGGCTTTAATACAGCACCAATAATTAAATCAGTATCAGGCAGCATTCTGCGAATATTGGCTTCCGAAGAAAACATTGTATTCACGTTTTTAGCCATTACATCATCCAAATAGCGGAGCCGCGGCATGTTGATATCAAAAATTGTAGTATTGGCCCCCATACCGGCTGCTATCTTTGCGGAGTTAACACCAACAACACCGCCGCCGAGCACCATAACATTAGCCGGAGGAACACCCGGAATACCTCCTATTAGCACTCCACGTCCCGCAGTAGCTTTCTCTAGGTACTTAGCCCCTTCCTGAGCTGCCATTCTGCCTGCTACTTCACTCATAGGGATCAAAAGCGGCAGCGATCCATCCTCTTTCTCCACTGTTTCATAAGCAATAGCAATACACTTAGAATCGACCACTGCTTTTGTCAAAGTTTCATCAGCTGCAAAGTGAAAATACGTAAAAATCACCTGGCCTTCTTTCATCCGATCGTATTCAACCTTGATGGGCTCTTTAACCTTCATAATCATTTCTGCCCGATCCCAAAGCTCTTCAACATCTTCAAGAATAGCTGCACCGGCTTCAACATACTGATCATCATTAAATCCACTACCCTTCCCGGCTCCTTGTTCAATTAACACTTCATGCCCGTTTCTTTTCATCGCAGAAACCCCTCCGGGTAATAGGGCCACTCGGTTTTCATGAGTCTTAATCTCTTTAGGTACTCCGATAATCATACTAGTAAGCGTTTATTTCAGATTTGACTTAAATTTTTAAGGACTTAAAGTAGGTAATTTTTACCTAAAATTTAATAACAAATAGAAATAAGTATGGTAAAGATAAGCTAGAGCTGAGACCCTTTTTTTATCCCCTTTTGCGTAATTGTGATATGCCCATAAAGTAACGGCCCACCTATCGTTGCAATTTTTATGAAACCAAGGTCTTGTAGGTGTTCAAGTACATTTTTGAGTTCAGTACGATCTAATTCCAACTTTTGATTGATGTCCTGAACAGGGATTTGGTAGTCAGTGTCTTGTTTGGAAAGCTGAAAAACCACTTTGAGGTATTGCTGATTCTTCTCACTAAACTTACTGCCAATTATCATATTACGGATCAGTGCTTTTACTACTCTATGTTTATCACAATACACTAAACTAGTCTCACTAAAAGTTTACCTTAGTGTTACCATAATGTTAAGATAGGTGAGTAATAATCTTCAAAAGATGAATTCTGTTTTCAAATCTGCAGAAATCCAATTATTCTTGAACGTGTTAATGCAAAAGGGGTTTTATGATATCAAAAGAAATACTAAAGAAAGTTCGGAAGATTGAAATCCGTACCAAGGGCATGGTTAATAATATCTTTGGAGGTGAATACCAGTCTGCTTTCAAAGGACGCGGAATGGAATTTTCTGAAGTGCGTCAATACAATTATGGAGATGACATTCGGCAGATTGACTGGAACGTAACAGCACGTACCGGCGATCCTTTTATCAAGATGTTTGAAGAAGAACGAGAACAAACACTTATGCTTTGTGTGGATATCTCCCCAAGTGGTGTTTTTGGCAGCTTAAATCAAAGCAAGATGGAATTGGCGATAGAAATCTGTGCTGTTCTTGCTTTCAGCGCCATAAAAAATAGTGATAAAGTGGGTCTTGTTCTTTTTTCAGATGTCATCGAAAAGGTTGTCCCCCCCAAGAAAGGTAAAGTACATGTATTACGGCTGATACGTGAGTTGCTTACCACCGAACCAAAAGGATCCGGGACTGATATTAGTGAGGCCCTTTCTTATGTCAATAGGTTATTGAATCGCAGGGCAATTGTTGTAATGGCCAGTGACTTTCAAGATGATAATTATGATCGTCAGCTTAAGATTACCAATCAAAAACACGACTTGGTTAGCATTATTATTAACGATGAACTGGAAGATGATTTACCTGATTTAGGATTAATTCCTCTCAAGGATGCAGAAACCGGTGAAGAAGTGCTGGTTGATACTTCCAGTAAAAAATTAAGACAAGCCTACAAGGCAAAAAGGCTGAAAGCTAAGAAAGAGCTGAGAGAGAAATTTATCCGTTCCAAAATTGATACTATCGAACTTCATACCAACGAGTCGTATGTAAAACCTTTGATGAATTTCTTTCAGCGAAGAGTACAACGATACTAATTTATTTCTGAGAAATCATCGGTTGGGGATCTGCGGCTTTATCAAGTTGTTTCTGATATTTTCCCTGCACTTCCATAAAACTTGACAACAAAGAATCAGGAACAGACTCTGAGGCAGGCAAATCCACCGTAAGCGGATTCACAGGACGATCATTTATATAAATTCTATAGTCCAGGTGTGTCCCTGTCACTCTGCCGGTCTTACCCACATATCCAATCATCTGCCCTTGCGTTACCTTGGCTCCTCGTCTTATGCCGCGAGCAAAGCCACTTAAATGCAGGTAAGCTGTTTCATAAGTACCATTGTGGCGAATCTTTACAATATTACCACTGGCTCCTCGATATTGTGATTCTATAATAGTTCCATCTCCCACTGCAAGCACCGGTGTACCATGAGGAGCAGCATAGTCTACACCATAGTGTGGAATTCGACGTTTAAGCACCGGATGAAATCTATTGTGGGAAAAACCTGAACTAATACGCTGTCCATACTTAAACGGTGCTTTTAACAATGCTTTTTGTACACTATTCCCCTCTTCATCATAGTATCCGCTGACATCCCCCTCTTCAAATTTGTAGGCATAATACACATCACCCCGATGCTTAAATTCTACAGCTAAGACTTCACCAATACTGTAGAAGGAGTCATCTAAATATTTTTCTTCATAAATTACTTTAAAAGCATCACCATCTCGAAGCCTAAAAAAGTCGATCTCCCAGGCAAAAATATCTGAGAGCCTATATGCCAGCAAGGGACTCAGATTTTTATCGAGCATGGTTTCATACAGGGAATTCTCAATAGTAGCTGATGCAGTTCGAGCCTGTATGCTTATCTGCTTTTGTGATTCATAGATTTGAAGTGAATCACTCAGGTCAAAGACCACATAATTTTCTAGCGAAGGCTGCCAAACCAACCGTGATAATTCATTGCTATTACCTTTAGAAGCATATGTTCGATAACGCTGGCCGGGTTTAAAAGAGCGGACATCAACAATCTCTTGAGCCGCTTTTGTTATATTATAAATCTCCTGATTAGTGAAATCATATTTATTCAATATCAGATAAAGACTTTCATTTCTTTTTACCTGATGATCCTCAATCTGGAGTGTATCAACTCTAAAGCCAAAAGAATCATATTCTCCATAATGAATTTTTGTAGTATCCATATTAGAATTCTCAACTTCCTTTAAAACAGGATCCTTCTCAGAGGAACTACATGATGCGAGAAGAAACACACACACCACCATTAAGATTGATACATTGACTTTCATGCCTTACCTAAAATTTTACTGATTATTTTGCCTCTCAAACATAGGAGTTCTAGTGATAGATTGCATCAAAAATTTTAACCTCCATTTTAGTCATATACCTTTTATGAATGGGAATAATTTTTCTATTTTAAGCGCCGTGCTTCAATGTATTCATGCATGATCTGCACAATATGAAATGAAGAAATGTGTTTAGCTAAAAATGCTCTAAACAATACAACCGGTGCAAAATAAATTTCTGACAGCTTCTTATATTTTCCTTTTGCTGACATTTCTTATGTCAGCTCCTTCTGTTTCATTTGCACAGAATGTCACGGAATATGTTCCCATAGACTCTCTTAATGTTGGTGATCAGTTTGACTATACCATTACGCTAGACAAAACCACAACATACGATAATGTCATCTACCCCGATTCGTCTCACCTGGGTTCCGCTTTTGAAATTCGCTCGATTCAACGTTATAAAGTTACAGATTTCAAAGACAGTCTTATTTATCGGATACAATTTTTTGGCACCTCCGACACAGCAATTTCCAGACTTCCAGTAAGGCTTGTCAGCGGTGAAGACACAACCTCTGTTTATACCAGGCCGGTACCTGTTTATTTTAAAAGTGTATTGCAGTCTGAGGAAGAAAAATTTCGCCCGTTTAAACCCATCTTTGATTTCGCTGCTGCCTGGTGGCCATATATTCTGGGCCTGATTCTACTAGCGGTTGCCAGTTGGTATGTGTACCAGTTTTACAAAAAGAAAGAAGAACAACCTAAGCCTGCACCCAAACCTGAATTCAATCCAGAACCTTTCAAAGATCCGCTTAAACAGTTAGAAAACTCTTTAAAACAGCTACAGAGTTTCTCCTTCGAATCTGAAAAGGACTTCGACCAATTTTATATCAATCTTGGTGATGCTATTCGACTCTATTTTGAGCGGTTGCATAATATTCCTGCTTTAGAATCTACCAGTGGAGAAATAATGTATGAGCTTAATAGGCGTTCTATGGATCAGGAACTTGTTGATCAAACTCAAAAAGTTTTGAACGAAGCTGATATGGTTAAATTTGCAAAATTTACACCTACTGAAAAGCAGGCGCAGGAAGCACTTGATAAGGGAGAAGCTTTCCTCAAAAAGGCAAAGAAAATTGATGGGCCTAAAGTAAATCAAATGCGTCGCCAGCATAACATTAAGATGGAAAGAAAGAAAAAGAATTTCGAACAAGAACAAATGGAGAGCACACAAGTATGATCTGGGCAAATCCATACTGGCTTTGGCTGTTAGCTCTTCTGCCGTTTATTATTGGCTTCCATATATGGCGGTATTGGCAGCGGAAACGTCCCAGCCTTACATTCTCTGATACCTCAAAGCTGAAGGATTTGCCGGGAAACTGGAAAAGTTATGGACAATGGGCAGCCCCAATATTTAAATGGATTGCCTTTGCTCTTATTGTCATGGCCATGGCCCGGCCCCAGTTTAGAAATACAACAGTTGAGCGCAATGCTGAAGGCATAGACATTGTTTTAGCTCTGGATATTTCTACTTCAATGAAAGCAGAAGATCTTAAACCAAACAGGTTTCAGGCTGCAAGAAATGTTGCCAAGGATTTTATTGAAAAACGCATTTCTGATCGAATTGGGCTTGTCGTATTTGCCCGCAAAAGCTTTACTGTGGTTCCACCCACACTCGACTACCGCCTATTGAAACAACTTCTGGATGAAGTACAAATGGGTGTTATTGAAGACGGTACTGCTATAGGTATGGGTATTGCTACTGCCGTAAACAGACTTAAGGAAAGCGAGGCCAAAAGCAAAGTGATTATTCTACTCACGGATGGGCAAAACAACTCAGGTGAAATTGACCCTGTGACTGCAGCAGATCTGGCTGTCACTTACGGCATTAAAATATATACTATTGGAGCCGGTACAAGAGGAACAGCACCCTATCCTATTCAAGATCCTATTTTTGGAAAAAGATATCAAAACGTTCGGGTAGACATTGATGAGGAAATGCTTACACAAATTGCCAACCTTAGTGATGGGTCCTATTTCAGGGCAACAAATACAGATCAGCTACAGGAAATTTATAATCAGATTGATGAACTTGAAAAGACCAAAGTTGAAGAGCAAATATTTACTGATTACAAAGACCTGTACCTACGGTTTTTAATCCCTGCAATTTTACTTTTGGTCTTTGCGGTTGTTTCAGAAAAGATAATTTTTCGAAACGCTACAACATAGATCTGAAATCCAATTTATTTAAAATATTTTTTGTTACCTCACCTTTAGTACAGATAATTGCTTCATAAATTTGTAATTTAAACTTCCTATGGCATTAAGCTCAGCTCAAAAAACATTTTTATCAATCCTTCCATGGGTAGAGATTAAAGATCAGATATCTGCACGGAATTCTGTACACTTTAATCATTTTATAGGTTCTACCCCATCTTTTTTTATAGCCGAACTCAACAAAAAGTATGATCAGGTTGTAGCAATTTATCCTGAATTTGAAAGCGCCCAGTTCTTGGCATCAGACCTCAGTCAGCTTAAAATGGAGCACGTGCACTTATTCCCTCCCACAGGACATAAACCATATGACAGCCAACAAATAACAGACAGTGCTCCAGTTGTTCAACGTTCTGAAGTGTTGGACGCTATACAAACTACAAAAAAATCGGTCACAGCTACATCAGCCAGCGCCATTTTTGAAAAAATTGTTTCTCCCGAAATCTTCTCCTCTGTTTCAATCACCATCGAAAAGGGAGATGAAATTGACCTAAATTCTTTTAAAGAACAGCTTGTTGATCAGGATTACCGAGCGGTTAAATTTGTAGATGAGCCCGGCGAATTTGCTCATCGCGGCGGAATCCTTGATATCTACCCTTATTCCGGTGAATATCCTGTTCGGCTGGAGTTCTTTGGTGATGAAGTAGATTCCATCCGGGAATTTGACCCTGATTCACAACGCTCCATTTCATACCTCAATGTTGTACGTATCGTTCCTGATGCTACAAATTTAAGTCAGGGTGAAAAAAAGGACTTGCTCACCTACTATAACAAAAGCACGGTTTTTGTACTATTTAATGCCCCCCTAATTGAAGCAGAGCTTAAGAACAGGTTTAAAAATGCTTCTGAAATATTTGATGAAAAATCTAAAGAAAATGATTTACCTAATCCTGAACAGTTATTCCTGGATCCACAAACCTACCGCAAAGAGATCTCTGACAGATTGAAGATACATTTCGGGAGCTTTACAGAAAAAGAAGACCCTGACTGGAGTTTTCGGCTAAATGCCTCACCTCAACCAGACTTCAATGGCAGCATCAAACTGCTAAGAGAAAATATTAATGAACTTAGTCTCAAAGGTTTCGACACGTACATCCTCTGTGATAATGAAGGGCAGCGTGACCGTTTTGAAGAACTGCTTGGAGAACCCTCTAAAGATCTAAGATATCATCTATCTGTAGATAGTATCCACGAGGGATTCATTCTTCAAGATAAGGGACTGGCAGTCTACACAGACCATCAAATTTTTAATCGCTATCATCGGCCTAAGGTAAAAAGGCGAAAACATAGCGGTGGAATTTCCCGAAAAGAGTTACACGACTTAAATGTAGGTGACTATGTTGTTCATGTAGACTATGGCATTGGAAAGTTTGCAGGCTTTAAAAAAATTAAGGTTAAAGATGTAATACAAGAATCGGTTGTCCTGAAGTACAAGGACAATTCGGTGCTGTATGTAAATGTCTCCAGCCTCCATAAAATTTCTAAATATTCTGGTAAAGAAGGTACAAAACCGCGTATCTCCAAGTTGGGGTCAGGTCGCTGGGCACGCAAAAAAGCTGAGACAAAGAAACGAGTAAAAGATATCGCCCGCGACCTTATCAAGCTTTATGCAAAAAGGAAGTCGCAAGAGGCACATGCTTTTGAAGCAGATAATTCCTGGCAAACCGAGATGGAAGCCCGTTTTGAATTCGAAGAAACACCTGATCAACGGGAAGCTATAGAAGCTGTTAAAAAAGATATGGAACAAACCATGCCCATGGACAGGTTGATTTGTGGGGATGTTGGATTTGGAAAGACTGAAGTGGCCGTTCGTGCTGCCTTTAAAGCTGTAATGGATGGCAAACAAGTAGCTATGTTGGTGCCGACAACCATACTTGCAGACCAGCACTATAAAACCTTCTCAAAGCGAATGAAGGAATTTCCGGTTAAAATTGATGTGCTTTCTCGTTTTCGCACCAAAGCAGAACAAAAGGAAACGCTTCAACAGCTTGAAGAAGGCAAAGTTGATATTGTTGTCGGTACGCACCGGCTGACTTCAAAAGATGTAGAGTTTGATGATTTAGGTCTCCTTATTGTTGATGAAGAACAGCGTTTTGGAGTGGCCGCAAAAGAAAAATTAAAAGAGTATCGTGCCACGGTAGATGTACTTACCCTTACTGCAACACCCATACCAAGAACGCTGCAATTCTCTCTAATGGGGGCACGGGATTTAAGCATCATCAATACCCCTCCCCCGAACCGTCAGCCGGTTGAAACGGAAATTCACAGCTTTAAAAAAGATCTTATTGCCGATGCCATAACTCAGGAAATGGCTCGCGGGGGGCAAGTCTTCTTTATCCACAATCGGGTAAAAAATATTGAAGAAGTTGCCGATATGGTTCGACAGCTTATTCCTGATGTTCGAGTACGATTTGCCCATGGACAAATGAATTCATCAAAACTCGAGAAAATCATTGAGGATTTCTATGAGCATAAGTTTGACGTATTGGTCTCCACAAACATCGTAGAAAACGGTATTGATATTTCCAATGCCAATACTATGATCATTAATAGGGCTGACCGGTTTGGACTTGCTGAACTGCACCAGTTGCGTGGACGCGTAGGACGATCCAATCGAAAAGCTTTCTGTTTCTTAATCACTCCACCCATTGAAACCCTCACAAATGAAGCAAGAAAACGACTTCTGGCCCTTGAAGAATTCTCTGATCTAGGCTCAGGCTTTAACATAGCTATGCGAGACCTCGATATTCGTGGTGCCGGCGATATTCTGGGTGCCGAACAGAGCGGTTTCATCAATGATGTTGGTTTCGAGCTTTATAAGAAAATATTGAATGATGCCGTTAAAGAGCTTAAAAGTGAAGAATTTAGCGATGTATTTGATGAAGATGCAGACGTACAAACCGAGCTGCCTGAGACGACAGTAGAGTTTGATCTCCCGGCCCTACTTGATAATAACTATGTGTCTGACAATGTGGAAAGGCTAAACCTGTATCGCAAATTAGCTCAGGCAACAAGCAAACAAGAAATAGATGACTGGAAAGAAGAAGTTACAGATCGCTTCGGGGCACTCACTGACTCAGCAAAGAACCTGTTAAAAGCTGCAGAAATTAAACTTTATGCTTCACAAAACTTTTTCACCAAAGTTACAGTACGTTCAAACAGAATGTGGATTGTTTGTCCCAAAAATGACTCTGAACTGGGTGAAATATTTTATGAAAAGCGATTTCAGCCCTTGCTTAAAAAGCTACAAACAGGTTATCCTGATCGGTTTGACGTGGTTCAGAAAGACAATAAAGTTCGTTTTATTATCAACGATATTGACGGGCTTTCAAATGCAGCAGCGTTTCTAGAATCACTTCTTGAAGAAAAATCTATGGAGGCTGCCATTGCTTGACCGGTACATCAAATTACTTAAAAATGGTGAAGTGGTCGCTTTCCCTACCGAAACCGTATACGGACTCGGAGCCGATGCCTGGAATCCCGATGCTGTGAAAAAAGTATTTGAAATTAAAGGACGTCCTGCTGATAATCCATTGATAGTGCATATCAGTAATCTGCACATGGTTCAGGATTTTGCAAAAGAAATACCTGAAGATGCTAAAAAATTGATGAAAGCATTTTGGCCCGGCGCCCTTACACTAATCTTTAAGAAAAAATCTAACGTTCCTGACATTATCACCGGCGGATTGTCAACCGTGGCCCTTCGCTGGCCCAGTCATCCCATTTCTCAACAGCTCATATCTTTGGCAGGTCCACTGGTAGCTCCAAGTGCTAACACTTCAGGAAAACCCAGTCCAACTAGGCCGGAACATGTATTTGAAGATTTTGGAGATGACTTCCCTGTTATTAAAGGAGGTAAAACGCAAATTGGACTGGAATCTACCGTGCTCGATGTTTCAGAATCTCCATTTACTATCTATCGCCCCGGCGCAATAGGCAAAGATGAAATTGAAAGCGTTATTGATATTGAAGTATTAGAATCTATCCGATCTGAAAATCAGACTACTAAAAGTCCCGGTACAAAGTATACTCACTATGCCCCGAATGCGTCCGTACGATGGCTTCAGGAAAACGAAAAGCTTGATTTACAAAATGTATTCTATCTAATCCATTCATCAAACTTTGAAAGCAAAGGAGAAAACATCATTAACTATTCGGGGAATTATGAGACAATGGCTAAAGAATTGTATGTCAGATTTCGACAGGCCGATCATGAAAACTTTGATGAAATTGTTATAGAGCCATTTAGTGAACAATTGCTATCCAAACAGCCTATAGTTAAAGCTCTTCTAAACCGGATACAAAAAGCTATTCATTAAAAACTGAAAATGTTTGATCGGGCTCCAGAGCTATCACTGTTTCAGTCATCAATGTAATGAGGGCGTCAATATCTTGCATCGATACTGTTTCTATCGGTGAATGCATATACCGCAGCGGCAGTGAAATCAAAGCACTTGGTATACCCGTCTTTTGATAAAAAATGCTGTCGGTATCAGTACCGGTTCGCACACTGGTAGCTTCATGTTGAATATCAATTTTTTTGTCCTTGCAAACCTTCTCAATAAACTCAACAAATTTGGGATGATTAGCACCCCCATGTTGCACAGAAGGGCCTTTTCGAAGTTTTACGAGACCATGTTCTTTACTATTGATGCCCGGAGTATCTGTAGCGTGGGTTACATCTGTAACTAAAGCCATATCCGGATCTAATCGATAGCTCATCATACGTGCCCCATAACCGCCTACTTCTTCCTGCACCGAGTTCAGTGCCATTACATTTACTTTTAAATCACCTCTGCGCTCCGATAAATTTTTCATCACCTGCGCAATGATATAACCCCCAATACGATTGTCCAATGCTCGTCCAGTCAATATATCATCAGACAAAAACTCAAAGTCATCTGCATAAGTAATAGGGTCTCCAACTTGAACCATTTTCAAAGCTTCTTCCCTGCTTTTGGCACCGATATCAACATAAATATCTTTCCATGCCGGCTGTTTTCCACCCCCATTTTTTTTATCCTGCAAGTGAATAGCAGTATTACCAACCACTCCAGAGACAATACCTTCTCTTCCATGGATAAAAACCCGCTTGGCACGAGCAATAGTTGAATCACTGCCACCAAGCTTATTCACGTAAACAAATCCTTCTTCTGTGATATGCTGTACAATCATGCCTATTTCATCACAATGAGCCTCCAGCATTATGGTAACTACATCAAAGCTTGTATTTATTTTTGCCACAGCAGAACCATAAGCGTCGGTCTGCACTTCATCAGAAAAGGACTCTACATAACTCTTCCAAACATTTTGTCCGGCAGACTCAAAACCTGTGGGACTGGGAGTAATTAACAGTTTTTCCAAGAAATCTAAATTCGATGATTCACTCATTTTACACTAATTTTTAAAGTTTTGTTTTTCTAGTCGCCAATATACAAATTCAATAATCTTCCACTAAATTCCATTTATAAAATGGTTTTGAATTCAAAAATATTGGTAGCATTTTGAGGCCTATTTTAAAACTTATTGATTTATGATTCGACCGGATTTTGATGAAAACCTATTTCCCCACTGGAAGACAATTCCAATTCGTTTTCGGGACCTGGATCCCCTTAACCACGTAAATAATGCGATATTCAGCACCTACTACGAAGAAGCAAGAATAAATTTTATACAGCAGGTTCCCGGCTTTGCTAACCAGCTTCAAGAAGGTTTCAGTTTTGTATTAGCTAATATTAAAATTGATTTTGTCCGACCGGCAGAATATCCAGGAGACTTGCTTGTCGGCTCAGGGATAAAAAAGCTAGGTAATACCGGAATTACCAGCTTCCAGGCAATTTACAGTGACGAATCAAAAAAACTGATTTCTGTTGCCGAAGCTTTTGG
Organism: Balneolaceae bacterium; assembly: GCA_034521755.1. GTDB lineage: Bacteria > Bacteroidota > Rhodothermia > Balneolales > Balneolaceae > JAXHMB01. Next base: position 197,818 of record JAXHMB010000001.1, on the reverse strand, counting down.
TGTTTGGTTTAGCTTGGAACGGCAACGCCCTGCTAGAATCCCTGAAATAAATGATCGAGAAAAACTGATGATTGACAAAGCATTACTAAATTAATTTCTATGGATAAGAGCACACAGTACAAAATTTTTAATGATCCTATCCACGGCTTTATAACAGTTCCTAAAGGAACAATTCTACAGCTAATTGATCATCCTTATATACAAAGGCTGCGCCGAATCAAGCAGATGGGCCTAGGATATCTTGTATTCCCTACTGCAGAGCATTCCAGATTTACCCATGCTCTGGGTGCTATGGAGCTGGCCCAACGTACCTTAAATAATCTTCAAGAAAAAGATACCACCATAAGTCCGGCTGAATATGAAGGAACACTCATTGCCATTTTGTTGCATGATTTGGGCCACGGGCCTCTCTCCCATACTCTTGAGTTTAACCTTATTGAAGACTTCCACCACGAGATGATGACACTGGCCATCATGGAAGATCTCAACAAACAAATGAGTGGCGCCCTGGATATGGCTATTAAGATTTTTAAGAACCAATATTCCAAAAAACCATTTTTGAATCAGCTTATTTCATCTCAGCTGGACCTTGACCGGTTGGATTACCTTAAAAGAGACAGCGCCCTTACCGGAGTTTATGAAGGATCTGTGGGGATTGACCGTATCCTTAAAACCATGCGCGTACTTAAGGGAAACATCGTTATAGAAAAAAAGGGCATATATGCCATTGAAAACTATATTTTGGCACGAAGACTGATGTACATGCAAGTTTATCTGCATAAGACTGTTCTCAGTGCTGATAAACTCCTGCAGCATATTTTTAAACGGGTAAGAGAACTCATGGATAGTAATGTAGATCTTCCCGAAGCTTCTCAATCACTTTCTTTCTTTTTAAGAGAAAGACCCAGTGCAAAGAAGGGGATTTCTTCTCAGGTCCTCAAGCATTACTTGAACCTTGATGATAATGACGTCTATCAAAGTATTAAGTACTGGCAACAAGTTGATGATCCTATCCTTTCCGACCTTTGTAAACGCTTTCAGTCCAGAAAGCTATTCCGTACTACCTTCCTGGATAAAAAGCCAACTAAAAAATTAAAAGAATCACTGAAGACCAAAACACAGCAACTTCTCAAAAAAAGAGGGCTCCCCTATGATGAGCATTCAGCACAATTCTACTACAAATTTGATCAAAGCTACAGCGAAGCTTACCGCTACGAAAATGAAGGTATATGGATTTTAGAAGACAAAGATAAAGCAGTAGAATTTTCCAAAGCTGCGGACACCAAAAATATTATTGCTTTAACACAGCCTGTGGTGAAACCTTACGCCGTGCATCTTAAAGAGATAGATTTTTAGACTGATTCCTCTCTGCTTATTTCAAGTACTTTTTTCAAAAAAGCAAAGTTATATTGCTCTGCAGCGCTGATAAGCCGACTCCCGGCATCTTTATGAGACCTTAAATTTATTGATTTAACGATATCAACAAGTTCGTCTAATTTCTGTAGTTCTAATGCTTCAACTATATCATTTTGCTTTTGAGAAGGCAATGATTTGATAAATTCTGCTACATCTGAAGCAAGCAATTCAGTATGATCCGCCTTCCTTTGATTGACAAAATCAATCTCTTCAATATCTGTATCGCCACCGGTGAGCTTACGAACAGGAATTGATAGTCCAAATGTACTTCCTTTTCCGGGTGTACTGGCTACCTCCAATTCACCGCCGAGAAAACGGCAAAGCCTTTTTACTACTGTAAGCCCCAGACCTGTACCGGAATAGCCCTGGTCATTCAGTTTACTAAAGGGACGAAATATTCTTTCTGTTTCATTTTCATCAAAGCCAATACCTGTATCAATTACCTTGAGCTTTAACAACCCATTTCTGCCTGTAGTATCAGGTTCCCATGCTTCATAACTTACTTCAATAGTTACTTTTCCGGCATCAGTAAATTTTAAAGCATTACTAATAAGCTGACGCAGCATTTGATCTAAAATTTCCAGATCTGTAGCAATATATTTAGGCACTTCGGGATCAATTTTTGCCGTAAATTTCAGATCCTTTTCAGAAAATCTCTTGAGAAAAGGTTTTGCGGAATTATGCAACAGGCTTTCGACAGCAAAATCTGTTTCCTCATAGTCAATTTTGGATGTTTCAATTTTTGAAATTTCAATGACATCATTAATCATTGACAGTAAATGACTGCTACTTTCATGAATTTGTTGCAATAATTCTTTTTGCTCATCTGTCAAAGAGAGTTCTTCTTCCAAAATTTCTGCAAACCCCATCACAGCATTAAGCGGAGTACGAAACTCATGAGACATACTTGCTATAAAGCTTGATTTTGCGGCACTGGCCTGTTGGGCTTCCTCCCGAGCTTCCACCAACGCAATCTCATCTTTTTTTCGCTTAGTGATGTCTTCGGTATAAACAATAATACCTCCCACTTCCCCATCTGCTCGCCGCCATGGATGAATCTCCCACTTTATCCATTTAACTTCACCGTCTTTATCAACAGTACGTTCTTCAGGCGTAGTTTGTGCAACTCCAGACAAACCAACACTAAAATTATCTCTCCATTCATCACTCAAATCCGGGAATAACTCATAATGGGAACGACCGGTAACATCATCATGATCAATATCATATTGTTTTAACCAGCGGTCACTGGCCATAATGTATTCCATCTCAGTGTTAAACATGGCTACTGCAACCGGTGCATGCTTTACAAAAAGTCGTAGTTGCTCCTCATTATTTTTGAGCTTCTCCTGTACTGTATGCCTATCTGTTATATCACGTGCTAAAGCTTGAAAGCCTATCCACTTATCATCACGTTTAATGATTCGTACGTTTTGCCCAAACCAAACCTTTTTTCCGGTTTTCGTTTGAGTCTCAAATTCGAAATAAGTGGTTTCAATTCCCTCAGAAAGCTGATTTAGATAAAACTGTTCAGTCTCTTCTCGATATTCTGGTGTTACCAGATCAAGGTAGTTCATCTGTAACAACTCTTCTACGGTATACTCCAAAATGCGGGCAGCAACTGGATTCACATATACAAAGTTCCCATCCAGATCAGTACGGTAAATAATGTCAGAAGCATTCTCTATAAGATCTCTGTAATGATCCTCAGCATTATCAAAATCCTTGATATAATGCTGAGGATGCTCGTAAAATCCGCTCGATGGGGATTTCTCCAAAGGATTACTGTTGCTATTTTTATCGGCAGAACTCAATTAATCCCCTTCGTGGTTGAATTGAAATGCATTACTGCGGCTAAATGTGTTTATTATTATAATATAAAAAAACCCGCTACCAGATCTTTATTCTTTGCTGCTGAAAACTTATTCCTCTTTTGAATGATAAACTACAAAAGAGAATTCACCAAAATCTTCTCTTGAAGTCTCCAGCCATTTTTCGCCAATACCATCCCTATATTCAGGGAAAAACGTATCTCCATCGAACTCTTTATGTATTTCTGTGACATACAGCTTATCAGCTTCAGGTAGCAATTGTTCGTACACCTTGCCACCTCCTATCACAAAAACAGTATCATTATCTTCCAGATATTCTAAAGCGTCTTTCAGGGAAGCAAAAGTAGGCACATGATCGTAATTACGGGATCTGGAAAGTACGATATTTTCACGGCCGGGAAGTGGTTTTTCATCAAGTTCTTCAAAAACTCCGCGTCCCATTAAAATAGGGTGACCCAATGTTACTTTTTTAAAGTACTTGAGATCTTCAGAATAATGCCAAGGAAGCGTACCATCCTTGCCAATTACAAGGTTGGGATCGTGGGCAACAATAATGGCTAAGGTCATACTGCTACTTCAAACTTGATGGATGGATCGGGATTATAATTTTTCAAGGTAAAGTCTTCAAACTCAAGCTCATCAACAGGCTTATCGGCTATTTCAAGCGTTGGCAACTCCTTAGGCTGACGAGTGAGCTGTTCTTTCAATCCGTCAACATGATTAACATAAATATGAGCATCTACGATGGTATGGGCGAAGTGACCGTAATCTAATCCTACCTCGTTGGCAACAGCCATTGTCAGTGCTGAATAACAAGCCAGGTTAAACGGAATTCCCAGGGCTATATCTCCAGACCGTTGAGTAAGATGGCAATTCAGCTTACCGTCGGAAACATTAAAAATATACATGACGTGACATGGAGGCAGTGCCATCTCATTAAGCAATCCCGGATGCCAGGCACTAACCACTATACGCCGGCTATTGGGATTTTCTTTAAGCATTTTTATAGCACGCTGCACCTGGTCAAACTCTTTCTTGATCCAAACTGTCTTTTTGATATGTGAAGCATTGCCCTCGAAGCCAATTTCATCCTGCTCAAAGTAAGGAAATCTTCGCCACATAACCGGATAAATCGGTCCAACATGTCCATCATCATCAGCCCAGGCATCCCATATATGGCAATCATTTTCATCACGAAGCCATCGGATATGATCTTCTCCCCTCAGATACCAAAGAAGTTCCAGAATCACTGATCTGAAATAGACTTTTTTGGTTGTCAGAAGCGGATATCCCTCACTTAGATCTACCTTATAAAATTCAGAAAAACTCGAAATAGTATCTGTTCCTGTTCGATTTTCCTTTCTTACACCGTGATCAAGTACATTTCTAACTAGATCTAAATATGCTTTCATCGTGATTTTTATGCTTTTATAATTTTATGCTTTTATAATAACGTTCCGCTTAACAACAATACCGCAATGGTAAAGTAAATAATGATTCCACTTACATCTACTACTGTTGCAACAAAAGGTGCAGAAGAAACAGCGGGATCAAGATTCAGTTTTTCTAAAATAAATGGTAGCATAGCACCTATCACGTTTCCAAATAACACTATGCAGAACAGGCTTAACCCAACCACCATGGCTGTTAGTATAACACCTTTGGTTAAGGCGGCCCCCGCGAGCAAGTCCCAGCTGACCAGAGTGACAAACCCAAGTAATCCGATGAGTAATCCTAAAAGAAGACCCGAAGAAAGTTCCCGGGAAAAAACACGTTTCCAGTCATCAGATTTAATATCATCTGTTGCCAGGGCGCGTATGATCAACGTCGCAGCCTGCGAACCCGAGTTACCCCCACTTGAAATAATTAAAGGCACAAAGAAAGACAATGCTACCACCTTTTGAAGCACCTCTTCATACCCTCCCATAGTGATAGCTGTAAGTATTTGTCCTACAAAAAGGATAACCAACCACCATAAACGCTTTTTTACGATCGTAAAAATACCGGTTTGTGAATAATAATCATCCAAAGCATCCATACCGGCCATCTTCTGCATATCCTCGGTAGTCTCTTCTTCGGCTACGTCAATAATATCATCCACCGTAACAATCCCTACCAATACTCCATCAGAATCTACCACCGGTAGTGCTACCCTATCGTACTTACTCAGCATCTTTACAGCTTCTTCCTGATCATCAAAAGCACTCAGAGCTTCAAAGCTTTCATCCATTAACGAACTAATCTTTGCCTCCGGATCCGCCAAAATTAATTGATTAAGCCTGAGGTCATCAATCAGTTTTTCTTGCTCGTCAACTACATAAATTACGTTAACAGTTTCCACACTGTGACCATACTTTCGAATATGATCCATACTCCGCTGAATAGTCCAGTCTTTCTTTATCTTTACATAACGCGGAGTCATTAAACGACCCACGCTTTCATCTGGATAGCCCAGCAATTTCTGAACCTGCTTTCGGTCATCCAGCTTCATGGAATTCATGACACGCTGGGTGAGGTGTCCCGGCAACTCTTCCATAAGAGCCACACGTTCATCCGGCTCAAGGTTAGACATCACCTCGCTAAGCTGCTGTGCTGTAAATACATCTAAAAGATCGGCGCCCTTTTTTGTACTTAGATAGTAGAATACATCGGCCGCTTTCTGCTTTTTAAGAAGTCGGAAAATAACGACTGCAACTTCAGTATCCAGCTCTTCGAGCAGTTCTGCGATATCAACCGGTGGCACATCATCTAAAACATCTTTGAGGGCCACCCAGTCTTTGGCTTTGATCAGCTCATCAAACTCCGGTTTTAAAAGAGGGACGATCATGAAAACTACCTGTTAAATGCATGTTAACCTTGCGGGGATTGGGTCTAAGAATCGCATAAAATGATGCAAAAAACAAGCCGTGATTCCTTCTTTTATAAATTATTTGTGCTTTAACATCCTCAAAAAATAATTGTACATTATGCCTGATATTTTGCGATTATATGTTGAATTTAGAACTTTTTGCCTAATTATTTTCTAACAATAACTATCTGATTTGAAAATTATCATTATTGGTGCCGGCGAAATCGGTTATGACCTTGCCAGTGTACTTTCCAAAGAGAAGCACGATGTTATTGTTCTAGACCGTGACAAAGATTGCCTTGATAAAGTATCTGAAAATCTGGACGTGCTTTCTTTTGAAGGCAATGCTACATCTGCTAAAGATCTTGTTGATGCCGGTGTTAAAGATGCAGATATCCTTATTGCAGTAACCAGTATTGATGAGGTAAACATGATTGCCTCTATGATGAGTAAACGGCTAGGAGCCAAAATGGTTATTGCCAGAGTACGAAGTGACGAATTATCTCGCCCCAATGCCCCACTTAAACCCACCGATCTGGGCATTGATGTAATGATCCATCCCGAACAAAGTGCAGCCCAGGAAATTGTTCGTCTAATTAAGCGTGCATCAGCAAGTGATTTGATTAACCTTGCAGAGGGCAAAATGCAAATGATTGGCCTAAAGATTGGGAAGAATTCTCCCCTTGTTGGAAAATCTCTCATAGATTACGCCGAAGAAAATTCCGAATTTATCTTCCGGGTTGTAGCTATTGCCAGAAAAGGACTTACCATTATTCCCAACGGTTCCGTAAACATTCAGGCCTTGGATCAGGTATTTATCCTGGCAGAAACAGACAACATCCCCAGAGTTATTAAAACCACCGGTAAACCTGATATAGAAATTAGCCGTATTATGATTGCCGGTGGCTCACCTATTGGGGCGATGATTGCCCGAATTCTGAGTAATGAAGAAAAAAAGTGGAATATTAAACTCATTGAACCCGACCATGATACTGCCGTTGAGCTGGCCGAAGAACTAAAAGATGTGCTTGTTCTAAATGGTAATCCTACTGATCCCGACCTGCTCGCTACCGAAGGTATCACAGACACTGACGCATTTATTTCAGTCACTGAAGATGAAGAGTCTAACATTATCTCCTGCTTGATGGCCAAGCATCTTGAGGTGAAGAAAACCATCGCACTCGTTTCAAAATCAGATTATATACCACTTAGTCAAACTATAGGACTTGATGCGGCTATTAATAAAAAGTCTGCAGCCTCTAATGAAATCCATCGCCATGTACGAGAAGGAAGAGTTATTTCGGTAACAGCACTACAAGGCATCAAGGCAGAGGTTATTGAACTTCAGGCTGCAGAAAAATCTAAAGTTGTTAAAAAACCCATCCATAAGATCTCATGGCCAGAAGGATGTGTTGTTGGGGGTATTTTAAGTAATGGCTCCGTTGAAATCGCTACCGGTAAATCACAAATTAATGTCGGTGACAGAGTGATTATTTTCTGCCTGCCCGAAGCTGTTGATAAAATAACTTCACTTTTTCAATAATGGCGAACTCTGTAAAAACGCTCAGTTTTAATCGGCCAAACATCGATTTCCTGACCGTACTGGGAATATTAGGAGCCTTTATATTCTTTTTAGGATTTGCCTTGTTATTACCGATGGGAATTGCCTTGATTTACGATGAAGAGATTTGGAACACATTCTTGTATTCTGCTTCTATTGCTTTTGTAGTAGGCGGAGGACTCTATTATTTCTTTAAGTCTGATAATGAAATTCGCATCCGTGAGGGATTTCTGGTCGTTAGCCTTACTTGGTTATTTCTTTCGTTGGTTGGTGCCCTGCCCTTTGTCATTTCAGGCATATTGCCCAGCTATACGGATGCCGTGTTTGAAACTATGAGCGGCCTTTCCACCACTGGAGCAACTATTTTTGGAGGTATTACCAGTGATGGCTTTCAAAACCCTCAAATAGAGGCTCTGCCCTACAGTATTTTGTTTTGGCGTTCGTTGGCACACTGGTTGGGCGGTATGGGCATCATTGTATTAACACTGGCTATTCTTCCCTTATTGGGTGTCGGAGGCATGCAGCTTTTCCAGGCGGAATCTCCGGGTCCAACTGCTGATAAACTAACACCGCGAGTGCAAGAAACTGCAAAATTGCTTTGGGGTGTTTATGTAGCTTTCACCGGCATGGAGTTCCTGCTACTTTGGATTCACCCTTCAATGGATTGGTTTGAAGCCATTAATCACGCCTTTGCAACATTGGCTACAGGCGGCTTTTCTACCAAGAATGCAAGTATAGCTGCTTTCGACTCCACATACATACATGTGGTCATAACTATCTTTATGTTTCTTGCGGGCATGAGTTTTGCTATGCATTTCAGGCTTCTCAAGGGTGATACAAAATCATTTTTCAATAACAGAGAAACCCGTTTTTATACCTTGGTTACAGCTATAGGAATTTTGGTCATCAGTTCTTCTCTCTGGCTTTTTGATGGATATTCTGTTGCTAAAGCTCTGCAATCTGGAGCTTTTCAGGTTGTGGCGATTGTTACAACTACGGGCTTTAGCACTGATGACTATGAGCTTTGGTACTCCTTCGGAAGTTTCTTTTTATTCTTGCTTTTCTTTACAGGAGGATGTGCCGGTTCAACGGGTGGCGGGCCCAAAATGATCCGCTGGATGATCATCATTCGCAACTCTTTCCGGGAAATAAAACAAATTGTACATCCCAAAGCGGTACTCCCTATTCGTATTGGCAATAAAACGGTAGATGCAAATATTCAGCGTGCTGTACTGAGTTTCTTTGTGCTTTATCTCATCACTTTTGGTATTGGTGCTCTTATCATTTCACTATTTGGATATGATCTTCAGTCAGCTATCGGCGCAAGTATTGCCTGTCTTGGTAATATCGGTCCGGGCTGGGGTGAGTTCGGCCCTACCGATAACTATGCCCAAATACCCTATATTGGGAAATGGGTACTTATTTTAATGATGATGATTGGCCGCCTTGAAATTTTTACAGTACTGCTGATTTTTGCTCCTTCATTCTGGAAACAATAGGGCTAGCCCTGAAATTTAATCCAGTTACGATCTTCCAGCCATTGAATAAGTGCAGGTAAAAAGGTAAGAGCTGTCACTAAAGTCATACCAATGCCAATGACTGCCATTACTCCAAGTGATTGCAATCCCGGATGATTTGTAAACAGCAAGCCTGAAAAACCAAGCATTGTCGTCAAGGAACCAATGGTAATATGCTGCCCCGTGCTTGAAAGCACTTCCCACATGCTGTTTTTACCTTCATCTCTATAACGATGCGCCAGGTGTACTCCATTGTCTTCACCAATTCCCAGAATAGCCGGAAGCACTACCAAATTATAGAAGTTAAACATGAGCCCGGTAAGCAGCATAATGCCAAACAGCCAAAGCAAGCCAACTAATAGCGGAAGCATGGCGATAATTGCCCAACGAAGCGAACGGAATGATATGAGCATCAAGATAAAAACCATTGTAAGTGTAGCACCAACCATCCAAGGGCTCTCAGAACGCATCAGATCAAGCATCTCTGCAGCAATAATAGACGTACTGGCTGCATAAAATGTTTTTCCATTATCAAGCGTCACCTCTCCCACATCATCCTTAAATGCTATAGACTGGCGGCCATCAGAAAGTCCAACAGCTGGGTATACAATTACAAAATTGCCTACCTCACCGTCTCTAGTCACAAACTGACTCTTAAAATAATCGGGGATTTCATTGATGCTCATCGGTGATGTCGTCTGTGATGCTTCACGAAGCCTATCTAGTTGCTTATCATCCTGATCTACAATAAACGGATCTTTCAATAATTCGCGAATTTGTGCAATACGCTCTAGCTTATCTTGGGCTGTACTGTCGGTAGGCGGGAATCGCTCCGGCAAAGCCTCCACATCTAAAATAGTTGGACTTGTGGTATCCGTACGCATCTTGTGTCGGAGCTTTTCCATGATCTTAATCACTTCCTGATCATTATCGGCCAGAATATAGGCGGGATTTCTTTTATTTGAATCAGATACTTGCTTTGAGATGTCTCTGAATGAATTATACTCCGGAAACTCGGGCTCAAGGTCACCAAATTCATACTGAAAACGCAACCCTCCACTGTTTGCTACAACGGCAACAGAAATAACCAAACCAACCACTACTAACGTTCTCGATAAAGGAAAGCGATGAAACAGAGGTTCTTTTTTATGTTCTTCGGCACTTTCGTTCAACAAAATCCAGTTTGCTCTTTCAAAAAGAACCAACAGTGACGGCATAACAAAAAGCATACAAAATAATGCTAAAATGATACCGGTACCTGCAATAAAACCAAACTCTGAGAATCCCCTGAATTTTGCTGCAATAAGTACAAAAAGAGAGAATGCTGTTGTTAATCCGCTTACAACTATAGCTGTACCTGTTTTTTCATAGGTATCATTCAAAGAGTCTTGAATACTTTTCCCATCCGAGCGGAATTCTATATACCGAGCATAGAAATGAATACCATAATCAATACCCATACCAAAAAGAATAACAAACAGCACTGAGGTCATGGTATTGAGCATGCCTAATACGCCATAAGTAATACCAAAAGTCCATGTGAGGCTGCATATAAGTGGCACGCCAATAACCAGTACAGGTACCGGCAGTCGGACAAGATGCTCCCAGAATGTATGATGTTGATCTTTATGGCTCCCTCTTCTGTAGTTGATGTACTTCTTAATAAAAAAGTAAAACATTACCAATAGAATGACCCCCGAAATACCTGAGGCAAAACTATTGAACACATCGCTCATAATTGAATCCAACTCCGAAAGGTGTCTCTCTAATCGACCGCCGGCTCTTACTTCCATTTCTTCATTGTATGAAGCAGGCTCCATTTCAACAATTAAAGAATCTGTAGTAGCAAACATATCTTCAAGAAAGCTCAGGTTACTCTTGGAACCTGTAGGATAAAGCTTAAGCAGCATCACAGTACTGTCTGCACTCACAGGATATTCTGAAGGTATAATGGCATCATAGCTCTCTTCAAACCGTTCAAGTTTTGCACTCTCTGTTGAGTCTTCCTCTTCCCCAAAATCTATATAGAAAGGACTGGCTTCTTCTTTTGCTTTTCTAATTTCATCCTGAAGATATTCTGTAATATCATCTAATTCAGAAGACGTAGCAAAATAAAGAGCATTCTCTTCTAAAACCTGTGTTTCTTTTCTGAACTCTGCTCTTTTAAAAAAATTATTCCCTGTACCCTCATCATGCAGTTCTAGAGCCTGATCAATAAAATCTTCCGCAAATTGCTTATTAGCTTCAAAACTTGGAGATTGTATCACAATCTCCATAGCCGTCTCCCCACCTACCGTTTCCTGTAATTTATCCAACGCCTTTACATGCTTATTACTTTTAGGAAGAAGGTTGGCAATATCAGTATCTACCTTTAGGCCAAGGGCAAAGTATGAAGAAACTGCTGCGAGCAAAAAGGCTACAGTAATTACTAAAAAGGGATGTGAATAATTAAAAGTTAACAGGGGGCGAAAAAAACGTAAAAGTTTCTCCATTGAGGCAGTTAAAATTGTTTGGTTTAGAGCCAGACGAAGTTAGTCAAAATTCAAGAAAGAATATCATTAAAGGGCAACAGGTCAAAAGCCGAGTTAACAGAATATATATTCTCTTTTATTTTAAAAATCAGTAAACGCAAATATGATATCATTCATTCTTGTACAGCTTAAGTAGCTTGTTCTTGGTGTAACATTTTCTCGGCATGCTTCATCATTTCAGGGGTATCTACATCCTGCCAAAATCCGTCTTCAATATCCAATACTTTCATTCTTTCGGTATCGGCAAGGCGCTGAATTCCTTCACTGATTGATACATCGCCATTTACCTTATAAACTTCTTGCAGCACCTTAAGAAGCCCTTCTGTACATACAAAAACACCGGTATCAATACAGTTATAATCTTCGATTTGTTTACCAATTGATACTAACTGATCATCATCAGCCAAAACTTTAGTAGCATCATCCATATCAAAGATGGTATCAATTTTATAGTCTACCAATAGCGTGGCACCACTATGAGGGGGAGTATGCTTTTTAGCACGAAGCATCATAGAATCAGATACAATATGATCTGCCATCGTTAACACAAATTCATCGTCGATGTGTGGCCTTGCCGAAAGAAGAGAAACACCATTTTTAAGATGGTAATTTTCATTGTAAACAAAAGACAGCTTTGTTTTTCCTTCATATGTTTTAATAATATCGGCCTTAACCTCTTCATGACCATGCCCCAGTACTATAACAATTTTGGAACAGCCCGCTTTTTCAAGGCTTTCAATTACTCTGAAAATCAGTGGGCGGCCGGCTACAGGGGTCAATGGCTTAAGATCTGTATCATCAACTGTTCCCTTCAGCCTCGACCCAAAACCAGCTGCCAGAATGATTCCTGTTCTCTTATGTAGTGCTGCATCGCTCATGTCTGTAATCAAAATTTGTCCCGTATTGGTAAAATTAATTCCAAAATTTAATACCTATATAAATTTCAATAGGATATATACCTGTTTCTTTAAAGAAAGAAAAAGCTGATAAAGTCAACTTTTAAACACGTAAATGAAGATAATTTTGAAGGATGTAAAAGTAACTAAAATTGCCTACTACTACAATAGCTGCGGATTAGCTTGTTTGAGTAAGTTCTAGTTCTTCTTTTTTATTTTTCTTGTCTTGGTATACAAGTTCGGTAAGCGCTTCAAAAATACGATCGCAGTTCTTTCCATCTGCTCCCAGCATATATTCATCAAGGAATTTTTCTGCCTTAGTCTTGCAACAGTCGGGATTAGAAAGTGATTCATCAACCTGGGAGATAAGCTGGTTAAAATTATGGGCTATCAGGCCACCGTTTTCTTCAGGATCTAACTTCCAAATGTATCTTGCTGAATCAACCTTCTTTTTATAAACCCCGGCAAAGGTCTGATTCCTGGACATAAACTCTTCATCAGCATGTTTAACCGGATAAATATGAATAGTGGGACGGCCGGTAGCATAAAAAAGATTGGCTATACTGCTATAGTTTGTAATCAGTACATCAGAAACTTGCAGATCCAGCAGGTTGTCCGGGTTATGATTTTTAAACTTAATCTGAACATTATCATACTTCTCGGTTAACGATTGCAGAAAATCCCGATACTCTTTATCAAAACGAAATGAGTCGTGAAGGCGCAATAATACATTAGCCCCTCGGTTCCTGATATGTTCAATCAGTCGCGGAAACAGGTCCCTATCCCTACCCCAATGTGAAAATACTTCACCGTAATGCCAGGTTGGTGCAATAAGCACAGTTGGCTTGCCAGTTACATCAAAATTGTAATAAGGCTGGAGTTTTTCTTTAGGTATTGGCTCATTTAGATAATCATGACTTGCGGCACCAAGTATTCGGCAATTATCCGGATGAAAACCACTTACCACCGTTCGATGCTTAAAGTCCCATTCTCCAAAACATTGCCAACGAAAGTTTTCATTGGGGCTTTTAGCATTACCCCAACAATTTTTCAAAGAAACGTGCAGCCATTTAAACTCGCGTTCATCATTTGGACCTTTCCATCCAAAGCCGTGCCAAAGTATAAATCCATTGGGAGATGGTGCAAATAAAGGCACTCGGTTATCCATAATTGTTACATCCGGGTCAAACCCTCTAAGACCAAATATAGCATGATGCCATTTCCGCTCTATCAGTTCAGCATCTATCGGAAACAGTTCGGCGATACCCTCAGACTCAAATAGCACGGGGTCATTTAATAAAACCTTAACTTCAACATCTGGCTTTCGGTCTAGATAATAAGTAAATGCCCATAAGTCTGCACCAAAAGTTGTTGCATATATAAGTACTTTCATTCGCTACTAAGTTGGATAAATCTCTTTTGTAATTACCTAAATAGTTGTCTCAAACTCCTAAAAATAAACACTGAAACTACAGAAATGACTCCTAAACTAAAAACTCTCACTGTTACTGTGCATATCATCTTTATTAAACAAATGCCCCGCTTTTTTGTATTTAAGCCGCCGGATCAAAGATAAGCCTAAAGCAGAACAAAAGCATATATTGCAATATTTTTTACATCAAAAGCGTTCTTGAGCATAGCTTGAACAAGCTCTCTATTTGTGATATTTTGGACAACTTTTAGTTACATAAATTAATCCATCATTCTAGAGATATAGACTATCTACCGACAAAAACATGAAAAAACTTCTCTTCAGTTTTTTACTTGCACTGATTCTCATTCCCAGTTCACTTCATGCCCAAAAGAAAATCGATTTTCCTCAAGGAGGTTTTCAAGATACAAGCCCTGAAGATTTTGCAGCTAAAAATCTTTCGGCCAACCATTACAATGAACTCTGGACCTATCACATCAGCCTCGAAAATGGTGTTCAAATAATCTACAGCTTTTCAATTAATGATTTTGGGTCTTTTAAAAGCAGGGTTACCGGTGCAAAACTCATAGTATCCTGGAAAGATGGAAAAACGTATGTAGTAAACAAGGAATACGCTGTAAAAGACCTTATCAACCAGCCTGAGAATAAATATTTAAGGTTACATCCGGATCGTCCCTTCTGGGCAAAAGGAAGTTTTGATAAAGAACATGTATTAAATTTTCAAAATGAGAAAGACGGAGTATCCTACGATCTCAACCTTAGCCTGTATAACATAGCCCAAGGCAAGAAACTGGGGAATGGTGTTTACAAAGTTGACGGTAATGAAATTGGCCTGTTCCTACTTATTCCACATGCTAAAGTTAAAGGATATGTTGAGATAAACGGTGAGCGGATAAAAGCCGAAGGTAAAGCCTACATGGATCATTTTTATGTGAATAATGCCTCCACTAAAATCATCAATAGAAGCTACAGGGTTAAAAGCGGAGATGATAAAGACGGGGTCATGTTTCATTTTATGAGCTTAAAAGATGGCAGCAAGAATAACTACATTGGATATGGAGTTCATTATCAAGATGGCATACCTACTCTCATATCACCATCAGCCATAGAAGCAAAAGAAAACACAAAAGTCCGCGGAATTAAGCTCGAAAATGAATTGATAGTTACCCCCTTTCAGATGGATCCTATTAATCTAAAAATAGATAAACACTTAAATACTTATTCCATCATGGATGAGCTCAGTGGATTCCAAAAGTTTTTTGCAAAACGCGTTATAGGTGGTGAACTTATTGAAATGAATGGGACACTGGAAGTAAATAACAAACAAGACGGATACTTCTATTACTTAGTTACAGATGGGTAATTAGATGATCTACACTGTTCGTAACTTCAACTTCAGATAAGTTAGGTTTAGTGTCATCTCTCCCTTATTTTTGACGCATCGTATTTAAACTTTAATTGAATCGATAGCATCACAATCTATATATGAGCGAATCGTCGTTTGCCCGCCGGGTGGCATCGTCAGTTTTATACAGTGGTTTGGGATCTGTCTCAGCACGCCTGTTGAATGCAGGAGCTCTTTTTTATACGCTCAAAGTAATATCTGAAGAACAGTTTGGGATTGCTGCAATGGCACTGGCCTTTTTCAGTACTACCAAAGCGTTGACAGAACTTGGACTTGGAACAGCTATTGTTCAGGAAGACCGAATTGGACGAACCCAAGTTGACTCCCTTTTTTGGACCAGTTTTCTGCTTTCAGTAGTTGTGTATGGAATCCTTTTTATTGCAGCTCCATATGTTGCTGCCTTTTATAATACGCCTGTCCTTGGACCTATGATCAGGGTCTATATGCTTGGAATTATTGCTTTCAGCTTTTATATGATTTCAAGCAAGCTACTGATTCGCGACCTTGAGTTTAAAAAATTGGCTATCAGTGATAATGTAGCCTTGTCTTCTTCGGCAGGCTTAATGATCTATCTTGCCTATACCGGCTGGGGTGCCTGGGCTATTGTTTTGGCCGAGCTAGCTAATAAGGTGGGACAAATGCTTTTCAGCATGGTTTTTAAGCCATATTGGCCAAGATTCCATTACAGCTATAAAAAAGTGAAACATATGTTGGAATTTGGGTTATATACCACCGGATCTACCTTTTTCCAAAAGTTCTATATGAATGCTGATTACCTCATCATCGGTAAATTTTTCTCAATGGAACTGGTTGGTATCTATTCTTTTGCCTACCGGCTCGTTTTTGATACCGTTAAAGAACTTTCGAGGGTAATCAACCGTGTTGCCTATCCCGCTTTTGCAAAACTCCAGTACCAAAAATCCAGACTTCGCAATTATTTCTTTACCATGTCTAGAGCCAGCATGCTGTTAGTCGGTACGGTAATGGTTATTATCGGTGTATATATTGACTGGTTCCTGCCACTTGTCGGTTATGAGAAATGGATGGATGCCGTTCCCTATATGAGAATTTTTGTAGTTGTTGGTATTATACAATGCCTTATTACACTGCTACCAAACTTAATCAATGCCAAAGGAGAAGCACGCTTAATCTTTAACTTTACTGCGGCAAATGCAGTTTTGCTTCCTGCCGGATTTCTTATCACCTCACAGATAAGCATGATGGCTGTATCGCTCGTTTGGCTTACTGTATATCCCCTGGTGTCTCTTGTAGTGGTTTATTATGGAGCTAAGCTTACAGAGACAAATTTCTGGAGATTTGCTTTTAAAAGTATTGCCGCGTTCAGTGTCTTAATCCCTCTTGCGGTATTTGCATATGCAGTCCGGTTTGGAATCGGCTACTATTTTGGAGAAGCAAATATCTGGGGCGTAGCAATTGCATCAGTATTTGTATTCAGTGTAGCTGCAATAGTCATTTGGTTCAAAGAACAGGAAGCTATTCAAGCCATTCGAGGAAATTAAACCTTGAATTCATAACCCCTTAAGAAGTCATATTTTTGACTTCTTTCTTCAACCTGGTCAACCATTTCCTGAGGCCATTCTATTTTCGTTCTGCTTTTTGAAGGAGAATTGAATACTTTTTCTGATGCTGCCTTGATGTAATCTTCATAAGGTTCCAACTCAAGATATTCAATTAAGGTAGTCAATGCTTTTTCCGGGTCCTCAATAAATTCCTCATGTGTAAGTTCGCACCATTCATCAGGGGCTACTTCTGTCTTCAATTTTGCATTGGCTTCTACCCTTTTAAAATAATCGTCAATTGCTTCCTGAAGCGTAGGTCCAACAGAATACTTCCTTTTGTGAGTCGCGATATTATCCAAAGGGTGACGAACAATATGAATCAACTTAATAGGCAGCTGCATTTTTTTTCTTAGTTTTTCAATGATGTTTGGCTTTGCCTGCAGGTGCCGGGATGAACCTCCTCCCTTTTTATCACCAATTACCTTTAATGTTCTATACCTTCCCTGCCATAACCCTTCAATAGCATAATCATAACCGGTCCATTCACGTCCCTTCCCGGTAAACACTTTATCTTTATGCAAAATAAGGCTGAATATCTGTTCCCTGCTGAATCCCGCTCTGAGGTATCGCAGTGCATCTAACTCATGAGAAATAACCATATCAGGATGAGCATCCAGCAATGAACCAACCAGCGTATGACCGCTTCTGGGATAACCTATAAACATGGCATAGTGCTCAATTTCATCATAATCCCATTTAAAGTGAGAATTCAGAACCATGCTTTTTACATAATGCCAGGGTATTCCAAGGTCAGCCTGCAGATCCCGACGTTCGAACCCTAATGCGTCAGACACTGCCGTAATTTGTTCACCTATTTTCTTAAAAACTCCCATATTTCAACTTTTGCCAACTTTAAAATTTAAATTTTGCAGGACTATTATATCCTTCATCACGTGCATTTGTAATAGTAGCCCATACTGATTTTCCAAAATCAACCGCAGAAAAGATAATCTTTTGGAACGTTGATAAAGAATTACCGCTGGGTTTATATCCCATCTCCTCTAAATATTTCCCAGCCTGTTGTTCAACCAAAGCAACTTGCCAATTTTCCAGACTATCTTTCCATTCTTCATTCTTGTTCTTTTTTAAAGGCTCCAGAGTTTCTTCTTTCCACTCCTTTTCTCCTTCAGCAAAGCCTTTTTCATCTCTCTCATAGTAGTTCAGCATATCCTGCTGAAATTCAATCCCCAAAAAATTTGAAACTTTTTTAAGAACAGACTCAGGGTCTTCGATGAGATCACAATATCGCAGCATCATATACTGATTAGAAGCTAGCTTGTTTTGCAGCTGCTGATGCATAGCAATATATTTACGCCACCTCTTAGTGGTAACAATTACAGAAGGAGATCCAAAATGTGCCTTAATTTCTGAATTAGCCGCTGCCCTGGGATCTCTGAACATTGCGATAACCTTGGCCTTTGGAAACTCTTCAAGAATCTCTGTAATCTGCAAAATATGGCGTGGTGTCTTTTCTCCAATAATACTTTTGCCACGCTCTTTTCTATACATCGTCATTTGCAATAGAAACAGATCAATTGGGCTGGAAATGTCAAGTTCTTCTGAGGCATTTTTTACTTGTTCCTTGGCAAGCCCCAAGTCACGAATTCGTGTCTTCTGATCATACCAAAAATCAAGCAAAGAACCTCTAAATTCATTCTTAAACTCAACGTTGTATTGCTTTTTCAAGTTCTTAAAAGAATGGAAAAAATGCGTTTCGGGCGGGATGACTACCTCCGAATGGCTATTCAGCATGCTTTGCAGCAAAGTAGACCCCGACCTGCTGGTTCCTGCAATAAAGAATAGATTTTCTTCGGTATTCTGTAAGTCCTTATATGCTATTTGGTGATTCAAAAAGAGAATCTAATGTTAACCTAGTAACCACCGTCAAAGTTTTCAGACAAGTGGGTCAACGGTTCCTCACCACCCAACACACGCAATGTGTTCTTTAACCTAAAGTGCTGGATAAAGATATCATGCTCTTGGATGTGACCTTCTTCAATCTGAGGACTTTTAAAGTAAAATGACAGCCATTCCTGAATCCCTTTGCGTCCTGATCGTTTCGCTAAATCCAGGAACAATGCCAAGTCAAGAACCAACGGAGCTGCAAGGATCGAATCACGGCACAAAAAGTCAACTTTGATCTGCATGGGGTATCCCATCCATCCTTTGATATCAATATTATCCCAGCCTTCCTTTTCATCACCACGTGGAGGATAATAATTAATACGTACCTTGTGGTACAGATCACGATACAGTTCTCCATAAAGTTCCGGTTGTAGAATAGTATCCAGTACTCCAGACTTCGAAACTTCTTTGGTCTTAAAGCTCTCCGGATCATCAAGTACTTCTCCGTCACGGTTACCTAAAATATTGGTAGAAAACCAACCATTAATACCCAGCATGCGAGCTTTAAATCCAGGTGCCAGGATAGTCTTAATCATGGTCTGACCGGTCTTAAAATCCTTACCTGTAATCGGTACCCCGTTTTCTTTAGCCAGTGCTTCTAATGCTGGGAAATCAGCCGAAAGGTTTGGAGCACCATTAGCGTACGGTATACCTTCCTTAATGGCTGCATAAGCATATATCTGTGAAGGTGCTATAGACTCATCATTATTTTTAAGTCCTTCTTCAAAATCTTCAATAGTCGCATGACAATCAGATGGATGCTGATAGATTTCAGTAGATCCACACCAAATCATTACAGCGCGTGAAGCACCTGTCTCTTCCATCTTATTTCTTATGTCCTCACGCAGAGCCTCGGCCAGCTCCATTTTATTTTCTTGTGGCTTTACATTTGGGCCATCCAAACGCTTAACATACTTTTGTTGAAAAACCGCTGGCATGGGATTAATTCCTTTTAAGAAATCAGCTATCGGCTCTAAGTCTTCATTCTTTAAAACTTTTGCTCTTTTAGCAGCTTCGTAGGCATTATCTTCAAATACATCCCAGCCACCGAACTCCAAGTCTTCTAAGCTTGCAAGATCTACAAAATCTTTAATTAACGGATTACGGCCTTCGGAACGCAAACCCAAGCGGATTGTCTGCATCTGGGTAAGAGAACCAATTGGAGTAGCCAGCCCTTTACGGATAGCCTCCACTCCTGCTATAAAAGTTGTTGCTACCGCACCCATCCCAGGGGTTAGTACTAAAAGTTTTCCTGCGTCGTCTTTCTGTTTATTGTCAGTGGCCATATTTTGAATGAATTCTTATCTGAAATTAAAACGCAAAAGATACGTAAATACGGCCCCAATTTAAAGCAATAGATTCGTAATGTTGATGTAATTTTTTAAAAAAAAGACCGGTCTTTTCGAGATTGGGAAAAATATACTATCTCGCAGCACGCTTTCTAAGAGTTTCAAGTAGAAAATCATATCCGCGCTTACGAATAATATTTTGAAACTGTCTTCGATAAGAAGCTGCCGTGGATACATCATCAACGGTAAGATCTGTAACTACCCACTGCCCTTCTTGTTGAGAATAATGCATGTCATAAATTACGGGCGTGCGTACATTTTCAAGTACTGCCAGTGTACTTACCTTCGCTTTGTCACCATTAACATCAATAGAGTTATAGGTAACATTTGCCCGATAAATATCGAGTTTATTGAGTGATTGATCCCGAATAGTCGTTGAAAAAAGATCCACAAACTCATCTTGCTGTTCTGTAGAAAGCGTATCAAAAGTCCCTTCAAGGGCATATTTTGCCATTGCGCGATAATCAATCACTCCGTTAATGACATCTTTAATTTGATCCCTTTGAGACTGAGTATATTCGGTTCCTTTAGGTCCCAGCAGATCTTTAATTTGCTGATCCCTTTGTTCAAGCATATTCTTTATTGAGGTACTGTCCTCCTGAGCATATGCAACCCCACTCATCAGCAATAATGTAAAAAGAGCTATTGTTATCCGTTTCAATAATTTCATACTAGTTCGTCATTTTTAAAGTAGTAATTTCTAATCCTGATGCCCTGTACAACTCAGCCATATCTTTGTTAAAATCAAAAATGCGTTGCTTCAATTGTACACGAAGCTCCAATTCTTTCTTCATTGCATCCAATAAATCTTTGATTTCTCCTATTCCAAAATCATAATCTAATTGCTCCTGTCGCAACCATTGTTTTCCTGTAACCAACGCTTCATCAGTTTTCTCAACTTTTACTTTTGAGAGGCTGGCATTCTTATATTTTTCGTTTATTTCTAAAACAATTCCATCAACGGCTGCTTCCTTTAAATATTTTGCCTGCTTATGTTTAATTCTGCTTCGATCAACATCTTGTGTAATTTGCCAAAAGTTTAAATTCTGGCGAATACTTAACCCAAAACCGGCACTTAAAAAGTTGGAGTTATTAATAATAAACGGATTACTCTGGCGTGGTCTGTTAGGAGTCTTTGCAAACTTCCCGGTAAGTCCTAAGAACAATGATGGATAGCGCTGAGCCTGTGTAGCTTCAATGCCATATTCAGCTGCATTCACCCCAGCTTCAATCGCCTTAACCTCAGGGCGCGCTTGAACGGCCGAAATCCTGTAATAATCCAGCTCCTCTATTGGATTTTGAATAGGATCTAAAAATCGAGTGGCCGGCTCAAAAACCTGTCCTTCTTCAGCCTGAAGCACATAGTTCCATACACTCTGTATAAACTTTGAATTTTCTTTTACCTCAGCTGCCCTAATCTCAAATTCTGACTTAAATATTTTGAATTTAAAAACATCTGATTCATCTACTTCGGAATCTCCGGATTCCCGACTTTCATCAATCTGTTTTTCAATTTTTTCGATCTCATTCTTGGCTTCCTCCAGTAATCGGTTAACCTCCAAGGTTAGCACATAACTTTGATACAGATCATACAACCGGATCTGCATATCCGCCTTTTGAGATTCAAACTGTTCTCGAGCAGCTTTGGCAGCTGATTGTGCAGCATTAATAGCATTATTGATGGCTCCCCAGGTAAAAATAGGCTGCACGGCATTAACTTCAGCTCTTGTAAAAACGGCCCAGTTATCCCAGTCATTCTCCAAGTTGGGATCCAGATAATAAGCTGTTTCCTTTAAATTGGTATTGCTCCTCACCCCCGGTACCACACCATGCTGCGTACTCAGGTCTAGTTTGGGTAGCACTCTCTGTGCTTGAGCTTGATCTACCTTGTTTTCAGCTAATGAAATGTTTTGCTCCTGATAATCTATCTGGCCTGAGTTTTGCATCCCTCGTTGAATAAAATCATTGAGAGAAACCTGGAGCGTATCCTGAGCCTGAAGAGGAAGAGCCATGAAGAATACTGCCAGTAAGACTGTGACTGTTGAAATAAATTTCATGCTGAGATCTTTAACTTTTATGGTTTCCTCATAAACGCACAAACAAGATATATATTTAAAACAAAAGCCCCACCCTTTAAGGGACGGGGCTGTAATGCGGAGAGGGAGGGATTCGAACCCCCGGAGACCGTGAAGCCTCAATGGTTTTCAAGACCACCGCATTCGACCACTCTGCCACCTCTCCATAAATCTCTAGGCATCTTCTAGTGCCTGAGCACCCGAAATAATTTCGGAAATTTCTGTAGTAATTGCACTTTGTCTTGCACGGTTATATTCCAGCCTCAGATCATCCTGCAACTCTTTAGCATTTTCAGTTGCATTATCCATGGCTGTCATACGTGCGCCCTGTTCAGCTGCATTGGACTCTAAAATTGCTTTCCAAAACTGTATATTTAAGTGCAATGGCAGCAGCTCGTCCAAAATAGAATCGACATCCGGCTCATAGATATAATCTAAGTTTTCATCAGCCTCTTCCGAGTCATCCAATAATGAACTTGGCTCAATAGGCAATACCGGTTCAATAACACGATTCTGCGCTATAACAGACTTAAACTCATTGAACGCCAGATAAACAGCATCAAAATTACCATCTTTGAATTCAGCTATTATACCCTTCATAATTTCTGCTACTTCACCGAAAACCAGCTCATCAAAGAAGCCTGGATAAGCATCTTTCACTTTATAGTCGCGTTTTCCAAAGTATTTGCTGGCTTTTTGGCCAATGGTAATAAGCGATAGATTTCCTGAATTATTGTAATCGGCAAAATCATCTTCTATTCGTTTTTCAACAACTTTAAAAAGATTGTTGTTAAAGCCACCACAAAGTCCCCTGTCCGAGCCAATAACTACAAACAGAATATTCTCTGTTTTCTCAGGTTTTTTAAGGAGTATATTATTCTCATCAGCATTTTTAGCAAGTCGGGCAACAACTTCTTGCATTTTAAATGAATACGGACGTGTTTCAATAATACGATCCTGGGCCTTTTTCAACTTGGCAGCAGCAACCATCTTCATGGCTTTGGTAATCTGCTGCGTGTTTTGAACAGACTCAATCCGATTTCGTATATCGCGAAGATTAGCCATAATTATGCTTCTTGCTCTTGGGTAGCATTAATTTGGTCAATAACTGTTTTAGCTGTATCCATAAGCTTTTCGCCAAATTCATCAGAAAGAACTCCTGAATCACCGAGTGCAGCCATTCCATCAGAATACTTTGCATTCACTGTTTCAAGATAGGTGTCTGCAAAGTCCTGAATTTGATCCACTTTAAGCTCATCTAATAAACCTTCATCGTTAGCTTTCAGCAGCGCAATTTGCTCCTGAACAGCCAACGGCTGATAGATATCCTGCTTTAACAGTTCAACAGTACGTTCTCCACGTTTAAGCTGACGCTGAGTAGATGGGTCAAGGTCTGAACCAAACTTAGCAAAAGCTTCAAGCTCTCGGTACTGTGCAAGGTCAAGCTTCATGGTACCGGACAACTTCTTCATTGATTTCACCTGGGCTGCACCACCTACACGCGATACCGAAGTACCTACGTCAATGGCGGGACGGACACCAGAATTAAACAAGTCAGTGTCAAGGAAAATCTGACCATCAGTAATTGAAATTACGTTGGTTGGAATATACGCTGAAACATCACCGGCCTGGGTTTCAATAACCGGAAGCGCTGTCAAAGATCCACCGCCTTTCAAGTGCGGCTTTAACTCTTCTGGAACATTATTCATTTGTTGAGCTACTTCGTCATTGTCAATAATCTTAGCACCACGCTCCAACAAACGACTGTGCAGGTAAAATACGTCACCCGGATAAGCTTCACGTCCCGGAGGTCGCTTCAATAGCAGTGAAAGCTCACGGTAAGCTACCGCCTGCTTGGAAAGGTCATCATAAATAACCAGAGCATGTCGACCTGTATCACGAAAGTATTCCCCAATGGCAGCTCCGGCAAACGGTGCAATAAATCGCATTGGTGCTGAAGAACTGGCAGGTGCAGAAACAATAATTGAATAATCAATCGCATTATTGTCCTCTAGTGCTTTTGCAATACCTGCAACCGTTGAACCTTTCTGCCCAACTGCAACATAAATACAAACAACCGGTTTGTCGGTATCCTGCGTTTCTTTTTGGTTGATAATAGTATCAACCGCAACAGAGGTTTTACCGGTTTGACGGTCGCCAATAATCAATTCACGCTGACCTCTTCCAATTGGAATCAGAGAGTCAATTGCTTTAATTCCTGTTTGTAGCGGCTCGGATACCGGCTCACGGTAAATTACACCCGGAGCTTTACGTTCCAGAGGAACACGAATGGTATCACCACTAATGGGTCCCTTACCGTCGAGCGGACGTCCAAGTGGATCAATAACACGGCCCTTAAGTCCGTCTCCTACGTTGATAGAAGCAATGTCTTTGGTTCTTCGAACAGTATCTCCTTCTTCAACAGCACTGGTTCCTCCGAAAAGAACGATACCAACATTGTCTTCTTCAAGGTTCAATACCATTCCGCGAACGGAATTACCTTCCTCGTCTTTGGAGTCAGGCAGATCTACAAGTTCTCCTGCCTGTACTTTTGAGAGGCCGTATACACGGGCAATACCGTCACCTACTGCAAGTACGGTACCAACATCATACACATCGGCTTCATTATCAAAACCGGAAAGTTGTTTTCTTAAAATTGCGGATACTTCGTCTGGTCTTACTTGACTCATTTTAACTGACGTTTTAACTGATTTAAATTCTATTCAATAGCGGTACTGAGGAATTTCTGCTCTAACTCCTGCAGTTTATACTTAACTGTACCATCAATAACGGTATCTTCGATACGGACAGCCAGCCCACCCTTCAATGACTCATCCAGGTTGAGATTCATATCTACTTTTTTGCCTGTTTTCTCTTCAAGGGCTTTGTGAAGCTTTTCCTGCTGGGCGTCATCCAACTCGTAAGCAGTATACACTTCAATTTTAATGATGCCGGCAAACTTATTATACCGTTGAATAAATGCTTCGGTAATTTGGTCCAGCAAATATATTCTGTTTTTACGAGCCAGCAACTGAAGGAACCTGTTGGTCATTTCCTGAACACGATCCCTGAATATCTTCTCCAATGCTTCTGTCTTGTCATCAAACTTGATGACGGGACTACGAAGGAACATAATCAGTTCCCTGGAGTCTTCCAGCGTATTTTTAATCAGGTTAATATCTGCCAGGATATCATCCACAGTATTGGTTTCCTTGGCGGATTCCAAAAGAGCTGTGGCATATCTGCGGGCTGCTTTTGTTATGAGCATCTACTTAGTTTTTTGAGATGTCTTCAATATAATTGTTGACCAATTTTTGGTTCTTTTTCTCGTCGAGCTCTTCCTCCAGAATGATAGAGGCAGATTTTACGGCAAGCCGGGCAACTTCATCGCGCAATTCGAGCAGTGCTCGTTTCTTCTCTTGCTCAATAGTAGCCTTTGCTTGCTCAAGAATTTCATCTGCTTCTTTCTTGGATTTCTCTATTCGCTCGGCACGAAGCATTTCTGCTTCTTCAATTGCTTCTTTACGAATCTGCTGAGCTTTAACTTCAGCTTCACGTAGTGCTTTCTCATTATCTTTTGAGATTTGCTCAGCGCGGGCTAAAGCTTTTTCAGCTGATTCCAAAGATTCCTTGATGCGGTCTTCTCTTTCGGAAAGAGCGTCCATAATCAGTGGTACTGCATACTTGGCCATTACCACCAAAAAGATGATGAGAGTAATGGCTACCCAAATAGCAAAACCACTGTTAAAGTTGAGGATTCCTCCTCCACCGCTACCTGCTGCTATAATCAGCGACATGATTTAATTAATTTTAGATTAAGCGAAGAATACAAGAAGAATACATACAATAGCGGCGATAAGAGCAACACCCTCAATAAGAGCGGCTGTCAAAATCATTGCGCCACGAATGTCTCCTGAAGCTTCAGGCTGACGAGCAATACTTTCTACAGCTCCTTTACCGATCATACCAATTCCGATACCAGCTCCGATGGCTGCGATTCCTGCTCCGATTCCTGCTGCTAATAAACCCATAATGTTTACCTTATTTAGTTTTAGTGATGTTTAAGTTAATAAATATTAAAGCTCGTTATGCGTGTGCCTCAGCCCCTTCTTCATGATGGTCGTGCTCTTCTGCAGCCATTCCAATAAATACTGCAGAAAGCAACGTGAAGATATAAGCCTGCAACACCCCAACAAATGCTTTCAGTACATATAATGCTACCGTCAATGGAACTACTAATATGCTTGAAGAACCTCCTATTATCGGGCTAAAAAACTCACTGAAAATAAAGATCAGTCCAAGTATACAAATAATCATAATTTTACCCGAAAGCATATTCGCAAAGAGACGTACAGCAAGTGCAAGTGGCTTAGTAAATAATCCCAATATTTCAATCGGAGTAAGTATAACACGCATTAGCGGTGGAACGCCGGGAAACATGAATACGTGCTCCCAGTGATCTTTAGAACCGTTCCACTGAGTCAAAAAGAATGTAAATGCTGCCAAAACACCTGTCACAGTAATATCGGCTGTTGCTGTAACACCCCAAGGCAACAACCCAAATAAGTTCATAAATGTAATAGCAATGAACACTGCGAATAGATATGGTACAAATTTCTTGTATTTATCATCCGGGATATTAGTCTTCGCAATTTCATCACGAACGAATACAAAAGTAATTTCAAATAAATTCTGGAACCATCCGCGCGGCTCGGTTTCTCTGCCTTCACCTTTTCTATATTTACGTGCCATTGCAATAGTAAGCCAAAGTGTTAACAAAACGGCAAACCAAAAATACATTAGGTGCGAAGTGATGGACATATCCAGTACAATGGAACTGTCCATATTGGCAACTAAACTGTGGTCGGGCTGCTCAGTAAAATTTCCGGAATTGACAGCGGCTTCTGTTGACCAGTACCAGTGCGGAACAACATCTCCTTCTACAAAAAGAATCCTTGGAAGTGAAACATGATAACCAGCTACATCTAAATAATAGTGATCCTGCACTTTACCAATCACATCAATGGGTATCTCCTGTTCGGATTCAGTCTCAGTGCTGTCCTGTGCGGCAATGTTGGGCGAAAAAGTAAATAAAATTAGAACGGTGACCAGCAGTCGGCGAAAGGCCTGTATCATGTATCCCTAAATGTCGGTTTCCAGAATTTTGTTTAAAAAAATGATTTCGCTTATAGAATGGAAAATATAAGAAATTATAAAACTAACTGTAAAGAAAATTTGATGAAATTTTATCACCCCAAGTACAAGGATTAGTGCCCCGATTATAAATAGGAAACGTACCCCGATAGAAATGAAAAAAATGCGATAAAATCGACGATGATCATCCAAATCAACATTAGCTACAACTGCAAAATTACTGGCCACAAATAAGAAACTAAGCAGGTATGCAGAAAGACAGGCAACAAGAAAATCATCCCCTACAAAAACACCTGCAAGAATTAATACCAGAAGTGCGATAGCAGAAGACCTGGTAAACTTATAAAAGTACGACTTAACAACCTGTACCAACGATCCTTTTATTTTTTGTTAAGACGTTTATTTAATTGGAAAATGAGAAGAAAAAAGTTAGCCATTCCAATAAGGCAACCTGTAAGTAACAACCAGGGACTCAGCTCAAAATAAACGTCCAGCCAATAGCCTAACAGTATTGGAGCAGTAAGTGCTACAGCTATCTCAGCACCTAGCGAAAGATAAGCTAAGTATTTTGAGCCGGAATCCTTTTCACTCAAGCCGTCTGTTCTTCTTTTTCTTCTTTCTCTTTGTCTTTTGAAGTGGGAATAGAAATGGAATTTTTGGTGCTACTCTTGCTTCCATTTTCATTCATGCGGCATGCACCATTTATCTGTGCCCCCTCTTCAACCAATAACGACTTTGTGTAGATGTCGCCATCAATTACAGCAGACTGTCGGAGAATAAGCTTGTTGCTAACATGAATTTCTCCTTTCAGTTTGCCTGCAACATCAGCATCAGCAGCTTTTACATCACCGTCAACCTCACCAGAAGAAGAAACAATCAGCTTCCCGTCTGCTTTAGCTTCGCCTTCAAGTTTGCCTGCTATGCGAAGGTCATTCTTTGTATCTAGTGAGCCAGTTACTGTGGTCCCTTCACTTATCATATTTACTGATGGAAGGTTCTTTCCTGTAGAGTTTTTGTTCACGTCAGAAGAAGATTTATTATTGTTGTTATTGAACATACGAAATAAAAAATTATGATTTAATTAGATACGATTTTGGATCTTGTGGTACTCCATTTTTCCATATTTCAAGGTGCAGGTGTGGACCCGAGCTTAAAACCCCTACATCACCTACAGTTCCAAGGATATCTCCCTTTAACACGACATCGCCAACCGATTTTGTTACACTGGATGCATGCTTATACACGCTAATTATACCATTATTATGTTGAACATGGAGCACATAGCCAAAATTTACTGTCCAGTCTTGGTTAACTACAGCTCCTTCTGCAATTGATTTAAAAGAAGCATTCTTTTTAGTGGCAATATCAATCCCATAATGACCTGTCTCCAGGTCAAAGCCTCTTGTCAATGATCCATCTACCGGATAGAAAACCGGGAATTCTGAATCATTTTTGAACAGGCTGGAAAATATAATCTCATTTTTAGAGATCGTTGCTTCTCTGTTAACGGTAGAAAATGTCTGAGGTTCCAAAAAACTCCCGGAACCGCTTGATATATAATCACCGCCTGTTCCCTGCCGAACAGCAAAGGTAGTATCTGTGCCCCCTGATATTACATTTTGAATCTCAGAAAGTTGAACATCGCGAGCGTTTAACGAGTCTTTTAACGCTGCCACTTTTTGCTGTATTTCTATAACCGATTGACGAAGCTCTTCATCTTCTTGGTTATAAACAAGAGTACCTAAAGGCGTAAACATCACAATGAGCAGCACAACAATAACAGTAGCTGCAATTGAGCCATATAAAAGGTACAACAACTTCTCGGGCTTAAACTGAAAAGTAGTAGATGACTCAGGCTCATTGTCATCAAAGAGCATGAAAGTCAGCTCCCTTTCTTTGGAAGCAAATATTTTTTTAAGAAACTCAATCATTGGTTTTTAAGCTTCAGGTGTAGGTCCCCGATAATTAAATGGAACATCAAACTGCTCATTCCCGGAGATGTTTCCGTGTTCATCTTCAAACCGTTTTACATTTTCATTAAGTGCATTGGCCAGGCGTTTTGCATGATCGGGGGTAAGCACCATGCGTTTTACGACTTTTGCTTTGGGTACCCCCGGCATTACAGCAATAAAGTCTAAAATAAATTCAGACGCCGAATGCGTAATCATTACGAGATTGGAGTAGGTTCCCGATGCCTCCTGCTCCGGCAATTCAATTTCCATTTGTCCCTGCTCAAAATTCTTAGTTTGGTCTGGCATAATAGCTATACCTTTCTTTAGCTGTTAGCATTAATTATCGGAATCCAGAAAATCATGTTCCTTCATCCACTGGTCGTTATAAATTTTTCCTACATAACGGGTACCACTGTCCGGAAGAATAATAACCATAAGGTCATCTTCATTGAAATCATTATTACGGGCATATTCCAATGCCCCATAGACGGCCGCGCCGCATGAACCTCCCACAAAAAGCGCTTCTTTTTGGGCAAGGGCCCTGGTAGTAATAAAGGCATTTTTATCATTAACCTGCATCACTTCATCAAGCAAGTCAAAATTCATGTTTCCAGGAATGATGTCTTCTCCAATTCCTTCTGTTAAATAGGTGTGAATCTGACTCTTATCAAATTCGCCGGTTTCGAAATAACTCTTGTATACCGATCCAACGCTATCAATACCCACAACCTTAATTTCTTCGTTTTGCTCTTTTAGATAACGTCCGGTACCTGTAATTGTTCCCCCTGTTCCCATCCCGGCTACATAATGAGTAATCTCTCCTTCGGTTTGCTCCCAAATTTCCGGACCTGTCGTTTCGTAGTGAGCTTGGGCATTGCTTGGATTATCATATTGGTTGGGATAGTAAGAGTTTGGAATTTCCTTACTTAATCGCTCAGCTACCGAATAGTAACTTTCGGGATCATCCGGTTCAACATCAGTTGGGCAAACTTTCACTTCAGCCCCCATTGCACGCAGCAGATCAATCTTTTCTTTACTCTGTTTATCGGTAGTAGTAAAAATGCATTTATATCCTTTCACAGCAGCAGCAAGTGCTAATCCAAGTCCGGTATTGCCTGATGTACCTTCAATAATAGTCCCTCCCGGTTCTATTAATCCCTTTTCTTCTGCATCTTCAATCATTTTTATACCAATTCGATCCTTAACGCTCTGACCCGGATTAAAATATTCGACCTTCACCAATATTGTACCCGGTATATCTTCTCCAAGATGGTTCAGCTTCACAAGTGGAGTATTACCGATAGTTTCTAAAATTGAATTGTAGTACATCTTCGTTATTTATATGCATTAATTTTCATTTGGAACGGGAATATAGCAAAATTGCAGAAGCTACTCGAAATATTGCACAGAGTTTTTCACACTAGAAAGATTATGTTTATCTTCTAATAGCAAAATGGTACTTTTAGCCTTTTCAAATTAAGAACAGAAACACATAGCATGTTTGTAGAACAGAAAAAACCCAAAGACTTTGATTGCGGTTATAATCTTGACAAGATGATCGCATCCCTTCCCAAAATAAAAGACAAGCAACAAAGAATTGAGTACGCGAAGCGTGCTGTTGGGCTTATCAAGCAAAGTCATCCAAGCTGGGTTGATGATAATGATAAGAGTGAAGCTGCCTGGGATCACTTCTTTAAGCTGGCTGATTATGATCCCACAGAATATGGAATTCATAATCCTTATGTATCAGGACATGAAGATGATGCTCAATAGTTGACGCCTTTAAGCGTGAATGGCCTTATCTTCTTCACTTGAACTTTGTTCTTTGTACTCATCCTCTAAAATTGAAAAGATAAGTTTATTTATAAACTTATCTTTTTTGATGACATGTTCCCTGAGCTCTCCTTCTTTGCTAAATCCAAGTTTTTTAACATGTTCAATCCAGGTAGTATTAAAGTCAAATGCTGTTGTTGCTACCTTATGCATATTCTTTTCATTAAAACAATGCGCTAAAATAATTTTCATAGCAGCAATATCATACCCCTTTTCGGCATACTCGCGGTCACCAATCGTACAGTTCACAAAACAACGACGATTGTAAGTATCGATGGCATGAATATCTACAATGCCAATCAGCTTGTTATTTTCTTCGAGATGAATCTCAAACAGTTCCGCTGTTTCATTTCTTTCATCCACAACAGCCTTTATTCTTTTAAGAAATGTGTCAAAGCTCTCATGTTCATGGGGATATTCCGAATCGTAATAAGTAAGCTCTGGGTCGTTATTCCACTTATAATGAACCGTAACGTTCTGAAGGTCGAAGGGTTTAATCTCTACCATGGGAAGTTAATGCCTGATATGCGTTGTAAGATGATTTTAGAATGCTGATACCAACAAATTTATTCCTTTGAAGTGTCGAAAACTTAACATAATAATGCAAATAAAATTAATGCAAATCTCTTGCTTAACTCCATACAAAATTATGGAATTATCAATTTTCAATTTATATTGAAAGTTGTGAAATGAAGATTATTTATTGCTTACATGTTTAAAAAAGCTGAAGATAAATCTACACTGAATAAAGTTTTCCCAGATCTCTTAAAGAATAACGCTATCTCAAGATTTTTGGAGAAGCTAGCTGACTCACAAGCTAAGTCTATAGGTGTATTCAGTTTTCCCATCAAAGCTATTGATCCCTTAGCCTGTATCGAAGTGCTGGGTAAAAAAGATTCTTATCAGTTCTACTGGGAGAAGCCCCATACAGAGTTTGCAATAGCAGCAGGAAACATTGTTGAAATAATTTCTGCTGACAATGTTGATAGGTTTAGCAAACTCCAAAAAGCTATCACTCGTCTCAAGAGAGAAACTCTTGAGTTCAGCAGGATTGACCATAACTATTCTGGCATTCACTTTTTGGGAGGATCATCATTTTTTGAGGATCAACCTTCAGGGTCGTGGAAGGGTTTCTCTCAGGCTTCATTTGTGTTACCGGAATGGATGGTAATAAAAGATGGCCATCTGGGTATTCTTACTGTTACTATTAAGGCTCAAAAGAATGATTCTGCTGCTGACCTAAAAGAGAAGCTGGTTCAAACGATTGAACACGTGAGTCCTATACTTAATCTGAATTCAAAAAATGTTCTGGAAACTCCCAATATTAATGAAAAAACCAATCCGGATATTCCTTCTGAGTCATTTTCAGAATGGACAAATTCAGTAAATGAAGCCAAAGAACTTATTAGGCAAAATGAGTTCGAAAAAATAGTTCTGGCAAGAAAAATAAGCCTGGAGCTAAAAAGCAGTATCATTCCAACCTTTGTTCTAAATCGCTTGAGACAGCAATATCCAAACTGTTATAGCTTTCTGATCAAGTTCCCGGATTCAAGCACATTTATAGGATGTTCTCCTGAACGGCTCGTGTCATTTCATAATAAATATCTGCGGACTGATGCCCTTGCAGGCAGCATAAAGCGAGGGACATCAGCAACACAAGATGTGGTTTTTGAAGAACAGCTGCTCAATAGTAAAAAAGATAACAATGAGCATCAGTTTGTAACCAAAGCTATCGTTGAACGGCTTAAAAAGATTTCTGATAACATTGAGCGGGGTGAAAAGCCAACTATTAAAAAGCTGTCCAATGTTCAGCACCTATACACTCCTATTCGTGCCTGGATTGATGAACAAACTGACCGCTTGGATATTATAGATGCCCTCCATCCTACACCTGCCGTGGGCGGTTATCCATGGAAAAAAGCAAAAGATTATATCAAATCTCTTGAAAACTTTGACCGTGGATGGTATGCAGGACCTATTGGATGGCTAAATATGAAAGGAAGCGGAGAATTTGCCGTATCTATCCGAAGTGGACTCATTAACAAAAATAAAGCTGAATTCTTTGCAGGTTGTGGCATTGTAAAAAACTCTGAGCCGGAATCTGAGTGGGAAGAAACAAATCTCAAATTTTTACCCATGCTTTCAGCACTTACCGATGCCTGATATCTCTCAAAGAAATCTTCCTTTCTATTGGGCATTCCAATGCCTTGAACGTTTTTATGAGGCCGGTGTACGACACATTATTATATCTCCCGGCTCTCGTTCAACACCTCTTACACTGGCAGCAGCTATACACAAAGGGTTTAAAAAACATGTTATTCTAGATGAAAGATCTGCTGCATTTTTTGCATTGGGAATTGGCAAATCAACCGGGATGCCGGCACTGCTTATTTGCACTTCCGGAACAGCTGTGGCTAACTACTATCCTGCAATCATTGAAGCCAAGAAATCTTCAGTACCACTGATTGCTTTAACCGCTGACCGCCCCCCACGGCTACAGGGATCAGGTGCCAATCAAACCATCAACCAGCAGAGGATTTTTGGTGACTACCCTTTGGTTTTCAAGGATGTTGGACTTCCATCAGAAGAAGAAAGCAAATTGCATGAACTACAACAACTTATAGATAACAGTCTAAAAATAACTTTAGATAAAAAAGGACCCATACATCTTAACTTTCCATTTGATAAACCCTTAGAGCCAGAACAAGACTTTGTCACTAAGATTAAAGCAAAAGAGACAAATTCAGAATTAGAAAAAGGCGAACAAGAATATCATTCCGACTCTTATGGTGAAGTTCCCCCATCTATAGCAAACAAAATTAATGAAGCTAAAAAACCACTGGTAGTTATTGGACAACTTCCAGCAGGTGTAGCAGTAGATTCCTGCATTGAATTGGCACAAAAAATTAACGCCCCTGTTTTATCTGAAGTCAGCCAATATTCATCTGAATTTTGCGTGCAGCAATTTGATGGTTTTCTCAGAAATAGAGATCTCCTTGACAAACTAAAGCCAGACCTCGTTCTACGATTTGGACTCCAACCTGCAAGCAAGGGGCTGCTGCAAGCCTTGAAATATTGGAAACCGATTCCACATGTCTATTTTTCTATTGCAGACATGTGGTCCGATGTGGCTTCCTCAGTTACTTGTAGAGCTAAATGGAATGACAGTATGTTTAATTTGAATCCTATTCAAACCAAAAAAAAGGATTGGCTCCATGACTGGAAAAAGGAAGAGGCTACATTCTCAGCAAGAGCTAATACTCTTATTAAAAGTAAATCAACACTCACAGACGGACATGTTTACCATATTTTAAGTGCTAAAATTCCAAGCGACTGCTTTTTATTCTTCTCCAACTCATTTTCAGCCCGGGACCGATCACTTTTTGGACAATGGGACAGTCAGCAGGTATTTACCAATCGGGGTGCGAGCGGTATTGATGGCATCACTTCAACAGCCATGGGTACCACAATTGGCACCAATAAACCGGGAATCCTGTTTACCGGTGATTTAGCTTTTCTGCATGACACTAATGCCCTGCTCAACCATAATAAACTTACACAGCCTTTAGTTATAGTTGTCCTTAATAATAGCGGTGGCTCTATATTCAGAATGTTGCCTATCACAGAACACAAAGAATACTTTAACACGTATTTTGAGACACCGCAGCAAGCTAAAATATCGAAACTCTGTGAGTCCTATAACATTGATTATACTCATGTTGAAAGCATAGATGAATTACACAAACTGGATCTTAAAGGTATTATCCGAAAAGCTAATCCAAAACTGCACGTGGTAGAATGTGTTACTGATCCGGATCAGTCAATGGAACTCCGAAATAATCTCTGGGGAAAAAGCTGATGCAGCAATTAGAAGTAAACGGAGCCAGATATGCTTTTAAGATCCACCAAAAAGATACAACACTTCCCTACTTAATAATGCTCCACGGGTTTATGGGTGATCATCGTGTATTTGACCACCTGATTGATGATCTTAAACAATGCTGTAACCCCATAACGGTTGATCTTTTGGGACACGGACAATCCGAACAGGCTAAAAACCCATCCCGATATTTTGCAAAATATCAAATTCAAGATCTAAAAACTCTGATTGCGCAACTCAACATCTCGCCATTCTTTCTGTATGGCTACAGTATGGGTGGTCGATTGTCACTGCGGTTAGCATTGGAATTTCCGGAATTATGTTACGGCTTGATTTTAGAGAGCACCAATGACGGTATTGAAGATAAATTGCT
The DNA here is from genome assembly GCA_034521755.1 of Balneolaceae bacterium. Lineage (GTDB taxonomy): Bacteria > Bacteroidota > Rhodothermia > Balneolales > Balneolaceae > JAXHMB01. The sequence continues at coordinate 162,279 of JAXHMB010000001.1, read as the reverse complement.
CCGCAAGGAACGAATGAATCTCGACGAGAAAAGAGCAAATAAACTCCTGAATGATTTCGATCTGTTTTTATCAGACTGGCAAAAACTGGATCTTTTTAAATCAAAAATCCCCGTAGATAAAACTTTAGAAAAGAAATACCGGAATATTCAGCGCAGTCAAAAACCTGAGGCTTTGGCTGCTTCATTACTTGGTTTTAGTAATGGAAACATGGAATCTGTACGGTCAGAGCTTGACTGATTTTTACGAAACCTGTACTTATACTGGCAGGAAATGAAGATGAAAAATATATTAAAATTAATGATACTATGGCTCAGCATTTTGCCAACGCCAGATTTGAGAAACTGAATGGCGGACATCGGGTTCACCTGGATAACCCAAAAGAATTGACGAAACACATCACCCAATTTATAGAACAAAACAGCTAGTTATGGACTGGAAAACAGTAAAAGAATTTGAAGATATCACGTTTAAAAAATTGAATGGCGTTGCTCGTATAGCCTTTAATCGGCCTGAGGTACGCAATGCCTTCCGCCCAAAAACACTATTTGAACTGCAAGAAGCTTTTCTTGATGTAAGAGAGGATCAGTCCATTGGCGTTGTATTGCTATCAGGTGAAGGCCCATCTCCCAAAGACGGGAAATGGGCATTTTGTTCAGGAGGTGACCAACGGGTACGCGACAAGCTGGGCTACAAAGATGAAAAAGGGACAGCAAGGCTTAACGTTTTAGATCTACAGCGCCTTATTCGTTTTATGGGCAAGGTAGTCATTGCTGTAGTTCCCGGCTGGGCTGTTGGTGGCGGACACAGCCTACATGTGGTGTGTGACCTCACTCTTGCCAGCAAAGAACATGCTATTTTCAAACAAACGGATGCCGATGTAGCCAGCTTTGACGGTGGTTTTGGCTCCGCCCTGCTTGCCCGTCAGGTGGGACAAAAAAAAGCTCGCGAAATCTTTTTCCTTGGACGAAACTACTCAGCGCAAGAAGCTCATGACATGGGCATGGTGAATGCGGTTATCCCTCACGATGAGCTGGAAGAGACCGCCTATAAATGGGGGCAGGAAATTCTTGGGAAAAGCCCTACCGCTATTAAAATGATTAAGTATGCCTTCAACCTGGTGGATGACGGCATGGTGGGACAGCAGGTGTTCTCCGGTGAAGCTACCCGCCTGGCCTACATGACCGACGAAGCCAAAGAAGGCCGCGATTCCTTTCTCGAAAAACGCGATCCTAACTGGGAAAAATTTCCCTGGATTGGGTAATTATTGACTATGTTCCAACATATAATCTACCGTAAGACCGGCCAGTGATTTAACGCCCAATTTCATGCCTGATTCTTCGATATAGAAATCAGGCGTATGGTGAGGGGCAGCATTAGCAGGATTCATGTCTTTGGGCATACCTCCCACGAAATAATAAAAGCCGGGAATTTCTTTTTGGAAGAAGGAAAAATCCTCAGCACCGGTAATGGCATCAGTCAGTATTACGTTTTCTGATCCCGCCAGCTTCTGTAATGTCGGTACCATAGTCTCAGTAAGTTCAGGATCATTGTAAGTTACCGGATAGCCTGTTTCGATTTCTACTTCAGCCACGGCGCCCATACTTTCAGCAATTTTGGTTGCCGTATGGCGGATATCAGCGTGAACTTTCTCCTGCATAGCTGAATCCAGTGTACGGATAGTACCAATCATTTCAGCTTCTTCGGGAATGATATTATTTCGAACACCCGCCTGAATTTTGCCCACAGAAATTACAGCTGCAGCTCTTGTAAGCTGGGTTTTTCTACTGATGACAGACTGCAATCCTTCAATTATTTTTGCCGAAGTAACAATGGGATCAACACCGGTCCAAGGCGTAGAGCCATGCGTTTGCTTACCCTTTACGGTAATCACAAAACGATCAGCGGCCGCCATCGTCCCGCGCGGCCGATATCGAATAGTACCCACCGGGGTTTGAGAATTGATATGCTGACCAAAGATGACATCCACATCAGGATTACTGAGCACACCTTCTTTCACCATCAGTTCAGCTCCGCCTTCTTCGCCCGGAGGGGCTCCTTCTTCAGCCGGCTGAAATATAAACTTGACGGTGCCAGGCAGCTGGTCTTTCATATCCGACAAAATCTTTGCCGCTCCCATCAGCATGGCAATATGCGTATCATGTCCACAGGCATGCATTACCCCTACTTCTTGCCCCAGATATGTAGTAGTTTTTGTTGACTTAAATGGGACATCGGTTCTTTCTCTTACAGGTAAGGCATCAATATCTGCACGCAGACCTACCACCGGGCCCGGCTTTCCTCCTTCAAGGATTCCAACCACTCCCGTGTGAGCAATTCCCGTCTCAACTTCCATACCCAGCGACTGCAAATATTCCACAATGTAAGCTGCAGTCTCATCTTCACGATTTGATAATTCCGGATTTTCATGAAAATGTCGCCGCCATTCAACAACCTGTTCAAAAATTTCATCCGCTTGTTGGTTGATCATAGTGTGGAGTTCATCCGCTGAAGCATTTTGAGCCTGTAAAGTTACAGGTATGGACAAAGCTGATATTAAAACAGCCAATATTGTTGAACGTAGTTTCATAATAAAAGATATGGTTTGAGTTAATTACCAATCAATGTAATTAAGCTGAGCTAAACTTTAAATAAAAAATCCCTGACACCTTTGAGAGTGCCAAGGATTTGAAATGATTAAAATTGCAGTCACTATTTTACAAACAGCATCTCACGATAGATTGGCAGCGGCCAATAATCGTCGGCTGTATGACGCTCCAGATAATCAACAGCATCCCTGATCTCATTCATAGCAGGAATCACGCTATCCTTAACTTGGGTAGCCTTATCAATTACCTCATCACCTTCTACAGCTAAAACTACTTTTCGCAGGTTTTCAAGTGCTTTTCCAAGATCATTAAGACCATCATTAACCTTATTGAGCATTGCTGATGAGCCCGTTGGTGCCAAGCCCAATCGATCTATGCGTTCTACATTTTCTGACAGCTCATTCATGTAACGAACTGCAGCCGGATAGATCATAGTCTTGGCCATAGCCTCGGTTGTATCAGCTTCAATATTAATGGTAGTCAAATACTGTTCAGCCCAAATCTCCTGACGCGAATGGATTTCCCGCTCATTTAGCACCTTGTGCTTTTCAAAAAGGGAAATATTTTTCTCATCGGTAAGCTTTGGGAGAGCATCCATGGTCGTTCTGAGATTCAGCAAACCTCGTTTTTCAGCTTCGTCTTCCCAATCTTGAGAGTAACCATCACCATTAAAAACGATGTCTTTGGTTTCACCTAAAGTTTCTCTAAGCACCGTTCCTAAAGCTTCTTCCAGTGAACTGCTTTCCATCTCTTTTTCAAGCTTTGTACACAACTGGTCAATCGCATCAGCTACAATGGTGTTAAGCACTACAATTGGGAAGGAAATCGACTGGCTCGAACCTACCGCACGGAATTCAAACTTGTTGCCTGTAAAAGCAAAAGGTGATGTTCGGTTTCGATCACCGGCATGCTTTGGTAATGATGGCAGTACCGGAGTTCCCAAGCCCAATAAGCCCCCCTGTTTTGATTCTTTCAATCCACCATTCAGCAATTGGCTGATTACATCCTCAAGTTGATCTCCAATGTAGGCTGATATAATAGCAGGAGGCGCCTCATTGGCACCAAGCCTATGATCATTACCGGCATGAGCTATAGATATTCTCAGTAAGTCCTGATTTTCAAAAACGCCTCTTAAAATAGCCGCAAAGAAAAACAAGAACTGCATGTTATCATGTGGATTATCACCCGGTTCCAGCAAGTTCATCCCTGAATCAGTACTCATGGACCAATTCAGGTGCTTGCCACTTCCGTTAACTCCATCAAATGGCTTCTCGTGCAGTACACACTCCATACCATATTTCCGGGCTACCTTTTTGAGAGTAATCATCATTAACTGCTGGTGATCTGCAGCTATGTTACACTTCTCAAAAATAGGAGCAATCTCAAACTGGCTCGGAGCTACCTCATTGTGACGTGTCTTTACAGGAATACCCAACTTGTAAAGCTCTTTTTCGGCTTCAAGCATAAATGAGAGGACACGCTCGGGAATAGATCCAAAATAATGATCATCAAGTTCCTGGCCGCGCGGTGGCTTAGCTCCCACCAGAGTTCTGCTGGCAGTCATTAAATCAGGACGACGATAGAAAAACTCCTGATCAACAAGAAAGTATTCCTGCTCACAGCCTACCGTTGATGAAACACGCTTGGCTGAAACATCAAACAGGTCGAGGGCACGCTTAGCTTGTTTGTCCAGCGCCTCAATAGATCGCAATAAAGGTGTTTTATGATCTAATGCTTCGCCCGTCCATGAGGCAAACGCTGTTGGAATACAAAGATATGAACCGTTTTGATTCTCCATGATAAAAGCCGGAGAAGTAGGATCCCACGCCGTATAGCCGCGTGCTTCAAAAGTTTGACGCAGGCCACCGTTTGGAAAACTTGATGCATCGGGTTCACCCTGAATGAGTTCTTTACCCGAGAATTCTGCAAGTGCTCCACCGCCCTGATTAGGTGTAATAAAGCTATCGTGTTTTTCAGCAGTCAATCCTGTTAAAGGTTGGAACCAGTGAGTATAGTGCGTTGCTCCTTTTTCAGTTGCCCAATCCTTCATAGTTACAGCTACCGCTTCTGCTACTTTAGAATTAAGCTCTTCTCCTTCACTGATCGTTTTATTCAAATCCTGCCAAACAGCTTTAGGCAGTCTTTCTTTTAAATCATCGAGTTGCAGAGTATTTTCTCCAAATATCTCTGTGATATTCATTCGTTCTGCAGGCTTGCCATTGGCTTTGGGAGTCCAGTTTCTGGCAGCAGCCAGGGTGTCATAGCGTCGCATTGCTTTTGTCATTTGAGTAGATATGTAATTTGGGTTAGAAAACTAATTTCGCCTTAAAAATAGAGTAGATTTAACAACAAACACAACTTAATTAGTCATTTTTTTATTAACAATTAATTTTTAAAGGAATAAATACATTATTGACTAATTTATTTAACTAATAATAAATATATACCTATTATACATTAAGTTTTTAATCCTAAATACAGAATTTTTCTTCATTTTTTAAGCAGACTAAATTTTAGCTATTTTCTGCTTTACATTTTTCCACAAGTTATTAACTAAAAAAATTGTTTTTGCAACCTACATCTTTCAAAATATGGAGCGAAGCTGCGCGTCCTCAAACCCTTCCTGCAGCTATAGTCCCGGTCATGGTTGGAGCCTCTCTTGCATATTACTACCAAAGTCTCTACTGGCCTGCTACCATCGTTGCACTAATCTGTGCAATGCTTATTCAGATCGGCACCAACTTTGCTAACGATTATTTTGACTTTAAGAAAGGGGCAGATACTGATGAGCGCATTGGCTTTGAACGAGCAACCGCGAAAGGACTTGTCTCTGCCGGTCAAATGAAAATGGCAACCATCACTACCATGAGCTTAGCATTCTTCTTGGGACTATACCTTGTATGGCACGCCGGATGGGTCATCCTTTTGCTTGGAGTACTGTCTCTTATTTGTGGAGTGCTGTATACCGGCGGACCATTCCCTCTTGGGTACAATGGAATGGGAGACCTTTTTGTGTTTATTTTTTTTGGATTAGTAGCTGTTATGGGTACTTATTACGTAAATGCATTAGAGTGGTCAATAACCAGCCTTTGGGCATCTTTTGCTGTGGGAGCCTTGGCAACAAATATTTTAGTGGTCAATAATCTACGGGATGTTGAACAGGATGGCCCGGCCGGGAAAAATACACTGGGTGTTTTACTGGGTGAAGATGCCCTGAGATGGGAATACCTATTGATGGGACTGATAGCTTTGGCCATTCCTTTATATCTGTATGTTAAATTTTCTTTCGGATACTGGATTTTTCTAAGCTACCTGGGATTACCATGGGCGCTACTGCTTACTTATAAAATATGGACGATTAAAGACAAAAAAATATTGAATAATATTTTGGAACAGACCGCTCAGTATATGACGCTCTTTGGTATTCTGTTAAGTATTGGAATTATACTCAGTACATCATGACTATCACCTGCTATTTATATAAAATCCCCTTTCAGAATCCTTTCAAAACAGGTAAGAATATTTACAAATACCGGGAAGGGATTATTCTCGAATTAAAGAAAGAAGGGATCACTGCTTATGGCGAAGCAGCTCCCCTGCCCGGCTTTTCCAGCTATAGTCTCAATGAAGTTTTAACGCAACTCAAAGAATTTCAATCTGAATTTAAACAACTGTTTCAAAATAGAAACCCAAGAGAAGTTGCCGTAGATTTCTATCATAAAAACACGATTAAGCCCTCACTACAGTTTGCACTTGATACACTGATTACAGACTGGATGTCTCAAAAACATGGACAATCTCTTGCTGATTTTTTATTCGAGAATCACAACAATTATATCAATATCAATGGAGTGGTTGGATCATCCGCAGGCATCATTGAGATGCTAGACAAATCTGCAGTCTTCGATCAACCAAGGTTTTACGATTACTCTGAAATTTAAGGTTGGCCATGATTTTGATAATTTAGCATCAGTTCTCAACAAAATTCGACAAGACAATCCAGGCATTGCCCTCCGTATTGATGCCAATCAAAGCTGGTCGTTTGAAGAAGCCCTGGAAAAACTGGTAAAGCTGGACAAACTGAATATAGAATATTGTGAAGAGCCGCTGGATGACCTATCACCCGATAACCTGAAAGCGTTAACTCCAAACAACGATTGCCGTACCTATTGCCCTTGATGAAACTATTGTTCAAACGGGTGAGCTGGAATCGCTTCTTCCATTCATCTCATTTGTCATCTTAAAACCAATGGTTATTGGGGCTTTTTCAAAATTATTTGCAACAAAAGCCCTTGTCAGCACTCATGATATTACAACCGTTTTCACTTCAAGCCTTGAAAGCGGCATCGGAAGAATGATGACGGCAACCCTGGCTTCTGGTTTAGGTGCAAAACAGACGGCACATGGCTTGGCAACCGGCAGCCTGTTAACTATGGATGTTTGGGACGATGGAACTTATATTAATAACGGGCGTTTTACTATGCCTGATAATATTGGCTTGGGTAAAGGACATAAGCCCGACTTTAAAAACATAGTAACACAAACATTTGAGCTCTAGCGTGGCAGAAAGGAATTATAATATTCCTGAATTTGATCAGCCGGAGGCTGAAGACTTATTCTTAGCCTCAAGGTCTGGACTGCGTACCTATGGCGACCTTAAAAAGTTTGAACAATTCTTCCTACAGTTTCTGATAGACTATGATTATGATCTAAACAAGCCTGTTGGTTTTGTATCTGATTCCTGTGATGAACTTATTTTTGCTATTGCTGCATGCTGGAATTTAGGAATCCCCTTTGTTTGCTTTAACCCCAATGCCGATGCAGCCTGAGCTTGAAGAGCAGATTGCCGCTTTAAATCCGGATGTGATTTTTGCTGATGAAGAACAGCCTGGAACGTCATTCCATCGAAGCTCAGGATGCACTATTAAATAAGCTTGGATATTGATCGCACTTTGGAATACGGAAATTGAGCCAAGCGACAAAGCTCAGCATGTATTTAGGCGATACTGATCCGGAACAGATATTTGGCTATTTCTTCACTTCCGGCACTACGGATAAGCCTAAAATTGTTCCATTAAAACGGCGGCAAATGTATTTTGCAGCTGATGCCTCAGCAGAAAACTTCAAACCCCGGCCCAATCACTTTTGGCTGCTTTGCCTCCCGCTGAATCATATTGGAGGCGTATCCATTATCCTGAGATCAATCTTATACGGGTCCGGTATTTATAGAATGAAACGCTTTGATAAAGGGATGGTTACAACTTTCTTATCCGAAAACAACCTATTCCAGGCAGCCTCGCTGGTACCCACCATGCTTAAGCGGCTGCTCGAAAATCCCGTTTTCCAAACACATAAAAACTTTAAAGCGATTTTACTAGGAGGCGGATCGATTGACAGCGAGCTGCTTGAACTTTCTATACAACGGGGCATCCCGCTGGTATCCAGTTATGGGATGACTGAAACCTGTGCCCAGATTGCTGCCAATCCACTTTTGCAACCCAGCGGCATATACCGCCCCCTTAAAAGTGTCGGGGATATTTTTAAGCCCAACAAAATTGAAATACGGGATGAGCACAATAAAAAATTAAGCGCTAACAACTCGGGCACTATATGGATCAAAGGCCCCCAGGTATTTGACGGGTACTTAAATCCCGAAAGACCCAATTTATCGTTTGATGAGGGCGGATGGTTTAATACCGGTGATTTCGGCTACTTCAATGCCAACGGACATCTGTTTATTCAATCGCGCCGTACGGACTTAATTATTACAGGCGGCGAAAACGTTTCTCCATTTGAGGTAGAATCTGAGCTGGAAAAAATTGAGCCTATTTCTGAAGCCGCTGTTCTGGGACTGGAAGATAAAGAATGGGGACAACAAGTGGTGGCTGTTGTGGTGGCCAAAACCAAAGAAAAACTGAAAGCTGAAGACATTCAAAATCAGCTCAAATCTCGAATCACCTCTTATAAAGTTCCAAAACAGATCATCCAAGCCGACACACTGCCCCGCACTCAATCCGGTAAAGTGAAACGCACAGAACTGGTAAAATTATTTAAATAAGCTCCTTCTCATTTTTCCAGATGCGCTAAACCTTTTACTCCAATGTCACTTCTATAATAGGCATTATCGAAACTGATCTTCTTTATTTCCTGGTAGGTTTTTTGAATAGCATCTTCCAAGGTATCACCTGCTCCTACTACGCTGAGTACTCGTCCACCGGCCGTAACCAGCTGACCATCTTTCATGGCAGTACCTGCGTGAAAAACATGCGCATCATCAGCTACCTCTTCAATACCTGAAATAGGGAATCCTTTTTTATAAGAAGTCGGATATCCTTCTGATGCCATCACTACACAACAACGATACTTATTGTCCAGCTCAACGTCATGCCCCACCAGATCTTCCTGGGCAGCAGCCAGCATCAGTTCCAGCAAGTCAGATTTTAAGGAAGGAACAATCGCCTGACATTCAGGATCTCCAAAACGACAATTATATTCTACAACCTTGGGCCCCTGCTCGGTAATCATAAGACCAACATAAAGAATGCCTTTGTATGGCATCTCATCCAGCAGCATACCGGATATCGTAGGCAGAATAATTTCCTTTTCCACGATTTGGAGCATATCCCCTTGGATGACCGGTGCCGGACTATAGGCGCCCATGCCCCCTGTATTCAGGCCGGTATCCCCTTCACCAATACGCTTATGGTCTTGGGCATTATGAAAGATTTTGGCTGTTTGTCCGTCAGAAATAACAAATACAGAAGCCTCTTCTCCTTCCATAAACTCCTCAACCACCAGCCTTTCAGCAGCATCACTTAGTTTGGCATCCTCCTGGAGCTGCTCTAATCTTTTTTGTACTTCTTCTTCAGTTTCACAAATAAAAACCCCCTTCCCGCCGGCCAATCCATCGGCCTTAAGCACTACCGGGTATTCATCTCGTTCCTGGATATAGGAAAAAGCATCATCAAACTCATCCTGACCAAAGCTCTCGTAACCCGCGGTAGGAATACGGTTCTTTTTCATAAACTTTTTGGCAAATTCTTTGCTGCCTTCAAGCTGTGCCGCTTTTTTTGACGGGCCAAATACTGCATGTCCCTTTGATTCCAGGAAATCAGTGATGCCGTCAACCAAGGGCTGTTCCGGACCTACAACGGTAAGCTTAATGTCATTTTTTTCAATGAATGAAAGAATGCCATCAAAATCGGAAAGTGATACCTCTACATTTTCTCCATGCTGGGCCGTACCGGGATTGCCGGGGGCAATAAATAGCGTATCCAGTTTGGGAGATTTGCTGATGCTCCATGCCAGTGTATGTTCACGTCCGCCACTTCCGAGTAATAATACGTTCATGGGTTGAGTATTTATTTTCCTGTATTTCTACTAAAAAAAACAACTGTGTCACCCTGTCCGCCGGCTGGCGGATCAGGGTCTGTAGCAAAATTTCTTTATCAAATTTTAAAACTTTTAAGCTTTGGATGCTGAAATAAATTCAGCATGACACAAGATTTTAAAAGGGATTTTCTAGTTGTTAACCCTTTCAGCGATTTTTATTATTTCTGCAAAACTCTCGGCTTTAAGTGAGGCCCCACCAATAAGTCCACCGTCAACATCCGGCTGAGATAAAAGCTCTTCGGCATTGTGAGGCTTCATGCTGCCGCCATATAAAACCTGTGTTGATTCAGCCTTCTTTTCAGAGTATAAGTTGCCAACAGTTTCCCGAATCATTTCATGCATTTCCTGCGCTTGGTCGGGTGTTGCCGTTTCTCCGGTTCCTATGGCCCAAATAGGTTCATAGGCTATCACCACGTTAGCAATTTTATCTTCGTTGATACCATTAAGCGCAGCTTGAACCTGCTTTTTGACCATACGAATATGGGTGCCTTTTTTTCGTTGACCAAGCGATTCACCTACACAAATAATGACTTTAAGTGAGTCGCTTAAAGCTTTGGATACCTTTGCGTTAACAGTAATATCTGTCTCTCCAAAGTATTCGCGCCGCTCAGAATGCCCAACGATCACATACACACATCCTACCTCTTTAAGCATCGAGGTACTCACTTCGCCAGTATAAGCGCCATTATCTTCTGAGTGAACGTTCTGAGCGCCCAGCATACAAGCATCAAAATCAGATAAAACTTCTGATGCTGAACTCAAAGATATGGTAGGCGGGCAAACTAAAACTTCTACTTGTTCTGAAATATTTGGAGCTTGTTTTTTTAAAGCAGAAAGTAGTTCGGTGGTTTCCTGAGGGCCACAGTTCATTTTCCAGTTTCCTGCAATTAAAAAGTTTCTCATGACGGTTGTCTTTCAGTATCTGTTAAAGCTTGAATTCCTTGTATTACATCCTGGTATTCCCTGCCTACATACTTGCGATAAATCTTCCCTTCAGCATCAATTAAGAACCGAGTTGGAATCAGCTGTATGTTAAAATCTTCCAGCAGTTTGGCCCGGTCAAATGCATTGGCATCGGCTACAGGCCACGGTTTTATACGCTCCTCAAAAAAGGCATCGACTGTTACCTGGCTGTCCTCAAGGGGCAAGGTAATTATTTGCAAACCGTAATTCTTATATATGCTATGTATCACTACAGTGCGATCATATTGCTGTTGATATAACCTGTTGGAAAGTGTGGTTATTTCCAATATATAAGGGGTTCCGATAAGCGAATCTCTACTGATTGTCTGGCCGTTTTCTCTAAATAAAAAAGATGGGATGGTATCACCGGGTGCCAGATAGTTTAAATCATAACTTATATTTTCAGCCCAATCCTGAGCCTGTTTATTCCCTTCAAATTGATCATTAAAGGATGCAAGCCTTGTCTTTGCAGCTTCTACTTTCGCACTGTCATATAAAAGCTTTATCTGTTCCATCTGGATCTGCATTTTTGCCTGTTTTCCTTCAGTAATTTTGTACAGCGTATCCAGATAGCTCACAGCATAATCCAGGCCTTCCTGTTCTGCCAAATAATCTTTGCCATAGGTAGCCGCCAGCCCCACTAAATCATCGTTTTCCCTGACCTGTTTTATCCTTTCCATCATCTGCTCATTATTCCAGCCCTGCAAAAGGCGAATACTTTCGGAAGCTCCCATTTGACTTGCCAACGTGCCTTCATAGTCTTTATAAACTTCCCAATAAATGTCACTCCATTTTTGGAGTTCAATACCAATACTATCCTGAGAAACCCTTCCAGCTTGCATAAAAGCACGAACTCTTTCAAAACTGCGGTTCACACGTTGATAAACATTCATGGCATCATGCTCACGAGAAGAGACCGTAAAGGTTTGCTCAATACCCGGAAATTCTGCCTTAATATCCAACGTATCTTTATCTGCAAGAATTAACCCTACTCGCGCCAGGTTGCGTCCATTTCTACTTATATAGCTCAGGTACTCATTTCTCTCACTAAATCTGGCTGTACCTTTCAGCGTGCCTGCAGAATCCGTGACAGCATGAAAAAGCGTATCTGCACTGGCATTTGCAGAGTCTTTGTGAACAATCGTAAGACCAATACCACTGTAATCACCCGAACTGTCTATAGAATCTGCAACGGTAAATGATGCGTTGATAACAGCTTCGTTTACTTCCGGCTCAGATGAACAGCCAAATATGAAGGCTATTGTAATGATTATTACACTGTAGCCAACCAGTTTGCTTGTTCCCATTGGAATATTCCTAAATTCTGAATTAGATAATTGTGTAATCGCTACTCCTCCAGCTTTGAACTGATCAATTCTCGAACCAAGTTTGGGTTGGCCTTACCTTGAGACCGCTGCATCACCTGCCCAATAAAAAAGCCAATAAGCCCTTTTTTACCCTCCTTATAACGCTGAACTTCGTCCGGGTTTTCAGAAATAACTTCATCAACTATGGGTTCAATAAAATCAGTATTAGAAACCTGAAGCAAGTTCATTTCTTCGGCTAGCTTTTCTGCTGATTCATTTCCATCTACCATAGCGTCAAATATCTCAGTCATAGCAGAGGAGTTGATCTTATCATCTTCTTTCAATTTAATCAAGCCTGCAAGGCGTTCAGCTGAAATCGAAAATTCTTTTATGCCAATACTTTTTTCATTAAGAATTCGGAGCACTTCTGACAATACTATGTTGGCAACCGCTTTGGCATCATCCGCTTCTGCCAGTACTGATTCAAAATAATCAGCAAGGTAGCGATCTTCTGTGAGTGTTTTAGCATCTGCTTCACTGAGGCCCAATTTCTTCATAAAACGCTTTAAACGTACATCAGGCAGTTCCGGAAGCTCTTTCCGTATATCATCAAGCATTGCTTCCGTAACTACAACGGGAGGAATATCAGGTTCCGGGAAATAGCGATAATCATGGGCTTCCTCTTTCGATCGCATCGTCCGTGTTTCCATTTTATTGGCATCCCAAAGCAGTGTTTCCTGCACCACCTCACCACCTGACTCTAATAGCTCGGTCTGGCGATCAATTTCAAATTGAATGGCACGCTCTACATTTCTAAAAGAGTTCATGTTCTTCAGCTCGGTACGGGTACCAAACTCTTTTTGTCCCCTGGGGCGAATAGAAACATTGGCATCACACCGCAGGCTTCCCTCTTCCATGTTACCGTCACAAATTTCCAAGTACTGTACAATCTGTTTGATACGTGTGAGGTACTGATACGCTTCTTGCGGAGTGCGCATATCCGGTTCGGATACAATCTCTATAAGAGGCACTCCTGCCCGATTCAGATCAACCAGTGTGTGATACGGATCCTGATCATGGATGGATTTACCCGCATCTTCCTCCATGTGAATACGCGTAATACCTATTTCCTTTTCTTCACCATCGTCAGTAATAGTAATGTGTCCACCGTGACAAATCGGTGTTTCATACTGAGAGATTTGGTATCCTTTGGGCAAGTCCGGATAAAAATAGTTCTTGCGGGCAAAGATGGATTTCTTGGCAATTTCACAGTTCGTGGCCAATCCCATTTTAATAATATAGCGAACTAAGTTTTCGTTGAGAACAGGCAACGTTCCCGGGTGGCCTAAACAAAGCGGGGTAACCTGCGTATTGGGAGATCCGCCAAACTCGGTAGAGACAGGAGCAAAAGCTTTACTTTCAGTAAGCAGCTGGGCATGAACCTCCAGCCCAATAACTGCCTCATATTTTGTTTTAACTGCTACGGACATGAAATTTATTTCTTAATTTCAATTAGAATGCCAAAGATATTAAAGATCAGGGACTTTTATTAATTGTTATCACAAGAATTATTTACCCTAAGCTGAAAACACAGAATGTCCAGATCGAGCAAGCTGCATATTTATGAAGAAGGGACAAACGTCCTTTGGGGATTAGTGGTAGTCGTTACTACTGCTTTGGCTACCTATATCTTGGCAAACACCTTTGTTTCTTCAGGGTGGCAAATCTCCGGTTTAAAGCAAGTTACTGTTCTGCTGCTTTTTACGATAAGCTTTATTGGTATCTTTAAAATATCTGACCCTTTGTTGCGATTCGTAATTTTTATTGAAAACAGACTCCTTAAAATCAATGTCTTTAAAGGAGATGAGAAGGTCAGAATTATTGAAATTGACCTTTCTGAAATCGAAGCTTTAAAATTTGCCCCTCATTACCCCAGATCCAGAGGTGAAGCCTTATTTGATTTTTCGACCAGCTATCATCTGATGTGGCGGCCTACCTACAGCCAAAGCTATGAAAAGTTAATTGACCTAGGTGAAATATCTTTTACGCTTAAGGTAGAAGACATAGCTAAAATTATTCGACTTATCAGAGAACATAATGCTAACATTGAGGTGCCAGCCGAACAGCAAGAGTTTTTTGGCATTTAGATATCAACGAGCTGTACTTCTGCGCAACAGAATCTGATGGGATCAATAAAAAAACCGAAGCCCACCTGTCGGCAAGCTCCGGTCTAATACTTATATAAAGTAAGTTATTTTGAACGCATATCTACAATATCATCAGAATCAATATTATAGTAATCGACGACTTCCTGATAGTTGGAGAAATCGACCGGCGGCTCTTGAAAATCACCGCTAACCTTCGTGGTGGTACTATCTACTACATTATTGGCAGCTGTACGTACGATGCGCACTTCGTCATAAACCTCTCCTGGGCCATCTTTAAGCTCAATGTTGAATGCAATCTCTGAACTTGATCCAATATAAGTATGGTATGTTTCATAAAATGAAGCATCCTGATATCCCCAGCCTGGCATATGGTAAAAGAAACCATCTTTATCCATATAAACATCCCAAGCACTTTCTTTCATCTCAGTCTCGTTTACACCAGAAAGACGGGGTTGATAGATGGAATTACCTGTAAAGTCATGGCCATCAAAAATATACACGGTAACATTGGCATTGCCATCTTCACCATCCACTCCATCAGCGCCATCTTGACCATCCGCTCCTGCCGGGCCTTCCGGACCTGCCGGGCCCTCACATGCGGTAAAAATGACCATGGCCGATAGTACACCATAAATAAGATTACTCTGTTCTGCACTTTTAGTTTTTCAAATCATCTGATGAAATCATGATAATTGGATTTAGATATTATATAGGTTAATCAAAACATCTGATGTTCTACTTGTACTATGCGTAAAAAAATATTATGATAGGTCAAGTCAATTTTGCAGTAAGCTTTAGAAATCCTTGCCGGTATTACTAAAAAAAACAGGGCATATACCTAAAAGTGCAGATAAAGTTAATTAGCTAAAACCAATTAGCTGTACCACGGTTGCGTAATACAGTGGATGGAACCCTGTCCCCAAACCAAATCGGCACATGGTATCCCGACGACATCTCGCTCTGGGAAATAATTTTCAAATAGATCCAATGCCATTTCATCATAGCGCACATCATAGGTTGGAACCAACACCACTCCGTTGGCTATATAAAAATTAGCATAGCTTGCCGGCACGTATTCGGATCCATCTACCGTAGTTCCCTCTATTTTTGTTTCAGGCAGCGGCAGGGTTTCAATATTAAAAGGTTCTCCATTCAGATCAGTAGCCTCTCTCAAAATCTTAAAGTTGGTATGTAGGGCCTGGTAGTTGACATCCCCTTCTTCGGCTACCATTGTAAGAATAGTATTTTCATTCAAAAACCGGGATAAATCATCAATATGTCCGTCGGTGTCATCCCCTTTCAGCCCCTCTTTGAGCCAAATAATCTTATGAACTCCCAAGTACTCTTTCAGTTTTTTTTCAATCTCTTCTTTTGATAAATCAGGGTTTCTGTTTGGGTTCAACAATACGGATTCAGTAGTCAACAAAATACCGTTGCCGTTTGTTTCTATAGAACCGCCTTCAAGTACCATTCCCGGCTCAAATAGCTTAATATCATATTTATCTGCAAAGTAGGCAGGTAATTTATTGTCGTCCTCAAAAGGCGGGTATTTTCCACCCCAGGCATTGTATTCCCAGTCAGTAATTACAAATTCATCCTCTTCATTCTTTACAAAAATGGGTCCACAGTCACGCGCCCAAACATCATTGGTGGGCTTTAGATGAAATCGTATTTGCGTTAGGTCTATGGATCGGGTGGCAAATAAATCTGACGAGCTTTCTTTTTATATCCTTCATCCGGAACCAGCAGATGAATCGGCTCATATTTATGCAATACATCAATAATATCCAGATAAACACGCTCCACCCGTTCCAACCGAATACCCGGCCAAGTCTCCCGGTTGGTTGGCCAGTGCAACTGCGTGCCGGCATGCGGATGCCATTCGGGAGGCATTTGGAAATTTTGGACAGTTGGTTTTTTTTCAGACATAGTAAATAGTGAAATATCCGATATTCGATATCAGTCATCAAATCTCTTCAAAATGGATTTGTATGTGTCAATGCGTCGATCTCTAAAGAAGGGCCAAACCTGCCGCTGTTTTTCGATTTTTGCTAAATCAATTTCAGTAATTAAAATTTCTTCTTCGGTTCCGGCTTCGACAAGCATTTGACCGAATGGACCTGCTACAAAAGAATGTCCCCAAAATTTGATATCTCCTTCCTGTCCCACCCGGTTTACACTTGCTACAAAGCAACCATTTGCTATAGCGTGACTTCGCTGAATGGTCTGCCAGGCTTCTAAAAATTCAGTGCCCGTTGCCTCATCTTCATCAGGGAGTGTGCCGATGGCCGTAGGATAGACTAATAGTTCAGCACCTTTCAACGCTGTGATACGCGCCGCCTCAGGATACCACTGATCCCAACAAATAAGCGGACCAATTTTGGCATATTGGGTATCAAAAACCTGGTAGTCATCATCACCGGGCGTAAAATAGTATTTCTCATGGAAGCCGGGGTCATCCGGTATATGTTTTTTTCGATAGGTGCCCATCAGCGTGCCATCGGTATCAATAACCACCAGTGAATTGTGGTACACCCCCGCTGCTCTCTTTTCAAAAAAAGGAGCTACTAACACAAGGTTCAGCTCATCGGCCAGAGAACTTAGTTGCTCAGTGACTGCCCCCGGTATTGGCTGGGCCAAATCAAATAGACTGTCATCCATATTCTGGCAAAAGTAGGTAGTATTGAATAGCTCTTGAAGCAATACAACTTGTGCTCCCTGCCCTGCCGCTTCTTTTATTCTATCAACCGCTTTGGAAATATTTGCCTGGCTGTTTTCACTGCAACTGTGTTGAATCAGTCCTAGTGTTATTTTTCTATCTGACATTTTATTTAGTCGAATTAAATTCTGTCAAGAAATTACATAATTAACTAAGCAAATATAGGCTAAAATAAAAAAGCGGAGAAGCTCAACAACCCCTCCGCTTCAGTGCCATTGTAAAATAGCTACTCCACCGGACTCCAATCAGGAATACCTATGGAAGTTGTTATTGGTATTGGGATTATTCGTCAATTGCATAATGGAGCCCGAACCATCTGAATTCAATAGATGTAAATCCCGATTATCTCTGAACACAATTTTTAAACCATCCGGTGACCAGTCAGGATTAGTGGCACCGCCATCATCATCCGTAATTCTACGCACATTACTACCGTCGGCATTCATGCGATATATATCTCCGTATATGCCATTTCGCTCGCTTGAAAACATAATCTCAGTACCATCCGGAGACCACCTAGCTGTAGAATTTCGAACAGCATCGTCAGTCAAACGCTGAGTGTTGCTGCCATCCGGGTTCATGGTATATATCTCAAAATCCCCGTCTATATTACTATCAAAAAGAATCTTGGAGCCGTCTGGAGACCATTTTGGATACCTGTTCCAGGCCTGATCATCAGTGATCTGCGTTAGCCCGGACCCATCAGCATTTATCACATAAATTTCTGCATCGTCTTCGGTTCCGTTTGAAAAAACTAATTGCGAATCGTCCGGTGACCAGGATACAGTGAATATAAAATCGGGAAGGTCGGTCATCTCCTGCATTACAGAACCATCGGAATTGGCGATATATAACTCATTATCACTGGTATCCATTAGCCTAAATGCTATTTTCGTTCCGTCGTTAGACAAGGCTACGAAATCAACTTTTTCAGAGCTGTCAAATACTTTTTCCTGACCGGTCCCATCTGGATTAATGCTGTAAAGATCATAGTCTCCTGACGGTGCATCCGGATTACTTGTAAATAGAATTTTATTTTTAATGACGGGTACATAATTAAAAGTAGGTCCGGTAGCTGTTTTTCCCTCCACTGTCACTTCAACAGGGCCATCCGTGGCTCCCTGCGGTACCTCCGTAATCAACTGATCTTCAGCCGCACCCTTTACCTGCGCCTGCACACCATTGAATGTAATAGCATTGCCGGCCGCGCTGGTTGAAAAATTCATTCCAGTAATAGTTACCTCGGTACCGACCGGTCCGCTTTGCGGATCAATAGAATTAATAACCGGAGCTTTGGCCTCTACCGTAAAACTGGGACCGCTTGCTGTTTTATTACCAACCGTGACGGTCACGGCTCCGCTGGTAGCTCCTTCGGGCACGGTAGCCTGAAGCTGGGATTCACTGGCTGTGTTAATCTGGGCGACAGTACCGCCAAAGCTGACTTCATTGCCGGAGGCCTCGGGGGCAAAACCTTGTCCCGAAATAGTCACCAAAGTGCCCGGAGGGCCGCTTGTGGGCTGGATGCCGGTAATTTCGGGATCGGGACTGCCATTGCCGCCCCCGCAGGAGATTATAAATGACGTTACAAGGATGAATAGTAGCGTTTGTCTGTACATAATAATGTATTGGTTAATGGATATTCGCTATCACATACGAAGCTCTCATAAGAATCAGCTCAATTAGAAAACCCGTATTGGTTTTCAAGCCAATACGGGCAGGTCATCATTAATGAGGCATTATGCTTAGTTACAAACTCTGGATGCACTATATTTCAGGCTGCCTCCCGGATCATTTACATAGATTTCTCCAGGTCATAGTCACTTTATATACCATAACGTGCCTAATTAATTGAATTCAAGATTGATATTGATTATATACTCAGTATGCTTTAAGTCTTATTTGCTATTACTTACGAGGCTTATCGCAAAAAAAGGTCATCTTATTTTTTAAAAGTCTACAGATGGAAAAGTCCGGAGTTACCCAGTTATTGGTTCGCCTAAAAAAAGGCGAAAAGGGAATTTATGATAAGCTATACCCTTTGATTTATGAAGAATTGCGAGGGATGGCCTATACTCATATGAGGCGACAGTCTCCTGACCATACTCTTTCTAAAACTGAGCTGGTACATGAAACATATCTCAAGCTGATTGACCAATCTCAAATTGACTTTACAGATAAGAGCCATTTTTTAGCCATTGCTTCTCGATGCATGCGCCAGATACTGATTGATTATGCCCGAAAAAAGCACGCTCAAAAACGAGGTGGTAAAAATAAAGACATTACATTCATAGATGAAATCTTTGAAAAACAAAATAAAAAAGCTCAGGAGCTCTTAGATATTGATGCCGCACTCAGGGAGCTTGAAAAACTAAATGAGCGACTCAGCAAGGTAGTAGAAATGCGCTTTTTTGGAGAAATGACAATTGAGGAAACAGCCAAAGCACTAGATATTTCTGAAAGTACGGTGAAAAGAGACTGGATGAAGGCCCGGGGCTGGCTTTACAAAGAGCTCAAAGGAAGATTTGAGATAGAATAATTTTGAACTATTCAAGATTTATATTTCGTATATCTAAATAGGACAAACTCTCATTATTAAATCAGCATCATGAGTGACATAAACTGGCAAAAAGTTGAAACCATTCTTGATAAGGCCTTAGAACTTCCCAAAGATCAGCGGCAAGAGTTTATTGATGAGGAATGCAAGGGCAAGCCCAAGCTCAAAGGTGAGGTTACCCTACTGCTGGATTCCATATTTGATTCAGAGGGCTGGCTCGAAAATCCCGAAGAGTACAAACGAGATATGTATGACGAGATGGCTGATGATGTACAGCTGCTTTCCTCTAATCAGTCTTTGATTGATACAAAAGTAGGATCCTACCTTATCAAAGAAAAAATTGGAGAAGGAGGAATGGGCTCGGTGTATTTGGCCAAACATTCCAGCGCAGATATTGACCACAAGGTTGCCATAAAAATTATTCGTTCGGGAAAAGCAACCCAAGAAAATATTAAGCGGTTTAAGCGAGAGCAGCAAATTCTGGCCGGACTCCACCACCCCGGTATTGCTCGAATGTATGATGCAGGCACCACCGGCGATGGTTCCCCATATATTATTATGGAATATGTAGATGGAATGCCCATAACCGATTATTGTGAAAAAGATAAATGCACTCTGCAACAAAAACTTGAACTGTTTACCGACGTGCTTCAAGCTGTGCGTCATGCTCATGAAAATCTGGTCATCCATCGTGACCTTAAACCGGAAAATATTCTTGTTGATGAATCAGGCAATATTAAAATCCTCGATTTTGGTATTTCAAAGCTGCTTGAAAACAGTGACGACACATCACTGACCAAAACCGGTGCCCGCCTGCTTACGCCGCGCTATGCTGCTCCTGAGCAAGTGCGGCAGGAAAATATTACCACAGCTACCGACCTGTATGCTTTGGGAATTGTGTTTTATGAGCTCATAGCAGGGGGCCATCCCTTCAGTTTTGAAGATTTTTCTCAATATGAAATGGAGCAGGCCATCCTCAAACAAGAAGCAGTCAAGCCCAGCACCAAGGTTGCAGGCTCTAAAGCTGAGAAACAGCTGCAAGGTGATTTAGATGCTATAGCTTTAAAAGCTATCCGTAAAGAGTCTGAACATCGCTACCGAATGGCTAATGAGTTTTTGGAAGACCTAAAGAATTACCAAAATGGTATTCCGGTATCTGCTATTGAAGACTCTCTTCGCTACCGTAGCCAAAAGTTTTTCAAGCGTCATAAACAAGGAATTGCTGTCGCTGCCGGAATTTTACTTTTTATTTTTGGACTATCTGGATTCTATACCTGGCAGATTGCCCAAGAACGTGATGTGGCACAGCTTGAGGCTGAGAAAGCCGAACAAGTTACAGATTTTCTGATTGATCTGTTTAATCAGTCTAATCCATACTTTGAAGAAATACAAGGAGGACTTAATGCAAAAATTGGCCCCTTATTAGAATACGGTACAAATCAAATTGATAAAGAGCTTGAGGACCAAGCCGAAGTTCGGGCTGAACTTAAAACCGTAGTTGGAAGAATTTATAGTGAACTTGGTGAATTTGGGAAAGCTGAAACTTTGCTCACAGCCAGCTTAGAATTAAAAAAACAGCTGTACCAAACCCGAAAAATTGAAATAGCACGAAGTATGAGTGCACTGGCATTCTTACATCAAGAGCAGGGTAATTATAGTAGTGCCGAGTCCTTACTGGTAAATTCAATTCATATATTTGAAAATTCGCAAAATAAGTTTGAAGATGAAGAGTATTTTAAAGTTATGCGTAGATTCGGCAATCTACTTTGGTTCAATAAAGGAGAGTATGAAAAAGCTGATTCTGTACTGCAACGGACATTAAAGCTCAGGCGTAAATACTCAGGATCTGATAAATTAGGTATTGCTGCAACACTTAATGATTTGGCTACACTTAATCATGCTCAGGGAAAATATTCTCAAGCTGCACCCTTCTACCGGGAATCAATTGATATCTACCAAAGGATTTATAATGAACATGCTAACCTAGCCATAATAATGAGCAACTTTTCTGCCCTTCTTAGAGAAAAGGGCAACTATGACGAAGCAGAAAAATACCAACAACAAGCTCTGGAAATGCACCAAAACATTACTGGTGAAGAAAGTATTGATGTAGCACTTGGACTAGGTAACCTTGGCAGTATTGCTTTGGGGAAAAACCAACTTGAAAAAGCTGACTCACTTTTGAGTGAAGCTGTTAAAAAACTAAAAATCATTTATTCTGATTTACATCCATACATTTCACGAACAAAGCTCAACATAGGCCGCCTTTATATAAAGCAACAGAACTATGAAAAGGCTGAAAGTATTTTACTTGAAGTGAATAATGAATACCAAAAAGTTTTTCCTCCCGGCCACCCAAGATCATCCGACCCTCTTTTAGAACTTGGAACGTTATATCTTAAGACCAAAAAGTACGAGAAATCCAGAACATATCTTGAAAAGGCCCATAAAATCAGGGTAGAAGGCTACCCAAAAGAAAGCTGGCGCATAGCTGAAACAATGAATACCCTTGGATTTTGTCTATCAAGAATGGAAAAGTACCAAGAGGCAGATACTTTATTGAATAATAGTTTTAAACAGCTGAAGAATGCTAGAGGGGAAAAAGACCCAGTTACCGAAATGGCACGTTCCAATTTAATAGACCACTATTCAAGATGGGGAAAACCATTACTGTTAGAAAAATTTCAATCAAAAACTGAATAACTACTGATTAATATCAGATCTTATCTCCTGGTAACTCAAACTCTACCACCATCCAAGCCAACACAGAAGTAATGCCATACCACAGAATTAAATACCCAGCTATTGCCCCAACCGTCATCCATGCCTGTGAGAAGTAATCAAAGCCAATATTATTGATCCCTAGCAGAAAAGTAGGTACAGCCAATCCAAGTATCACCATAAGCAATAATACAAATACTGCTTTCCCACCCAGCTTAAGTTTTTCATTGCAATGCTGACACCGAATGGTTCTGAAAGCTGTGGAAAACCGGAAAAAATTTGTTGCCACTTTACTGCAACTTGGACATCGTTTACTACTTATCATTTTCTCTCCTTTTGTTGATATACCCTGTTCGTCTATAAATGCGAATTCTAATAATACCAAGGGACAAATGTCATTACAAATGAAATTGAAGAAAAAGCCGCATATTGCTTCTAAAATTAAATGATTAAGGAAACTGACTTAATTTATTTAGGGAGATTTTACTTCTCTGTTGAATGGCTTCTTAATCAATTTCAAATTCCTTTTTTGATCAATATTTTTCTTATACTTAGAGCCTTAATTCAGCCACCAAATACAAGGGGCTGTTTTTATTCTTAAGCTCTTGAAAACTAATTTTAAAGAACATCAACATAATTTCTGATGAGCAACAAAACCCATCCGCGCAGTTCTGTAGGACTTGATTACCTAGGCCTTTCAGACAATGAAAACGCACTTTGGAACCTGATTCCCACCGAGCTTTACGAAGAAGCTATCAACAATGGAGAAGCAATTTTAACTGATGATTATGCGCTTCGCGTATTAACCGGCAAGTATACCGGGCGTTCTCCACAAGATAAGTTTATTATTGATCAGCCTTCTATCCACGATGACATTGACTGGGGTGAAATCAATCAACCTAAAGAAGAGGAAGTTTTTGAAAATCTTTTTGATAAGGTAACTGATTACCTGTCTGACAAAAAGCTGTATGTGAAAGATTGTTATGCAGGAGCCGATAAGAAGTACCAGCTGAATGTCCGTGTGGTTAGTGAAGCAGCCTATCATGGCTTATTTGCTCATAACATGTTTATTCGTCCTTCTAAAGAAGAGCTTAAAAATCACGAGCCCGACTTCACTGTATTGGCTGCACCTAATTTCAAAGCTGACCCTGATGTGGACGGCACCCGAAGCGAAGCATTTGTGCTTGTAAACTTCGATAAGAAGATTATCCTCATCGGTGGAACACTATACTCAGGCGAAGTAAAGAAGGGAATTTTTGGTATCATGAATTACCTGCTGCCTAAGCAGGATGTAATGGCTATGCACTGCTCAGCCAATATGAGTAAAGACGGCGATACTGCTGTATTCTTTGGATTGTCAGGCACAGGTAAAACTACCCTATCATCTGACCAAGATCGCATTTTGATTGGTGATGATGAGCACGGATGGAGCGAAGACGGCGTATTTAATATTGAAGGTGGATGCTATGCAAAAACTATTAATCTATCTGAAGAAGGCGAACCCCTCATTTATGCAACTACAGAGATGCCGGGCACCATTCTAGAAAATGTTGTGCTTGATGAAAATCGCCATCCGGATTTTGAGGATGTGAGTCTTACACAAAATACGCGCTGCTCCTATCCAATTCACTATATCCCCAATGCCAGTGAAACAGGTACCGGCGGGCATCCAAGCAACGTTATTTTCTTAACTTGTGACGCTTTTGGAGTACTCCCTCCCATTTCCAAGCTCACTCCCGAGCAGGCCATGTACCACTTTATCAGTGGGTATACTGCTAAAGGTAGCAGGAACAGAACGTGGTGTAACTGAACCACAGGCTACATTCTCGGCATGCTTTGGTGCTCCTTTCATGCCTTTGCATCCAACGGTATATGCTGAATTACTGGCTGATAAAATCCGTCGCCATAATGCTGATGTCTGGCTCATCAATACCGGCTGGACCGGTGGGCCGCATGGCGTAGGCCATCGCATGGAATTGAGTTACACTCGTCAAATGCTAAGCGAAGCCCTGCAAGGGAACCTTGAGGATGTGGATTACGAACTCGATGATATCTTTGGGGTGGCCATTCCTGAAAAGGTTAATGGAGTGCCAGACCAGGTGCTTGTCCCACGCAATACCTGGGATGACAAAAACGCCTACGATGAAAAAGCTGAGGAGTTAGCAAGTATGTTTGCTGAAAACTTCAAACAGTTTGAAAGTGAAGCAAGCAGTGAACTAATTAAGGCAGGGCCGAAAGTTTAGAATATCGAATAATGAGCAGGGAATACTGAATTTGAAATTCTTTATTCCTTGTTCGATATTCTTCGGGTCCTATCCTTCCATCACTGCATTCAATTTGTCCAGGTTATCTTGAACACGTAATGCCTCGATAACTTCTTCGATCTCACCTTTCATAATGTCATCCAGATTGTACAAAGTGAGGTTAATGCGATGATCAGTAAGGCGACTTTGCGGAAAGTTGTAAGTTCGAATTTTGGCACTGCGGTCCCCGGTTGATACCTGGCTTTTACGTTCTTCGGCCCGTTCTTTGCGCAGCTTCTCTTCTTCCATTTCATAAAGCTTAGACCGCAACATTACCATCGCCTTTTCCTTATTCTGAAATTGTGAGCGTTCCTGCTGACATTCTACTACAACTCCGGAAGGCTCATGAGTAATACGTATAGCAGAATCCGTTTTGTTAACGTGCTGTCCACCCGCCCCACTGGCCCGGAACGTATCAATACGAAGATCTGCGGTATTAATATCGATATCCACATCTTCAGCTTCAGGAAGTACGGCAACCGTTGCAGCTGAGGTATGAACCCGTCCCTGGGTTTCGGTATCAGGCACACGCTGCACGCGGTGTACACCGCTTTCGTACTTCATCTTGCTGTACACCTCATCTCCTTCCAGACCAAAGACAATTTCTTTAAAACCGCCTTTGCCAGATTCACTGACACTCATAATATTCTGCTTCCAACCTCTTTTCTCAGCATAGCGACGGTACATATCAAATAAGTCACCTGCAAATATAGCGGCTTCATCACCACCGGTACCGGAACGAATTTCAACAATGACATTCTTCGAGTCATCAGGATCTTTGGGAATAAGCTTAAACTTGATCTGTTCTTCGATCTTTTCAAGTCGGGGCTTGAGCTCCTCATTTTCCATCTTAGCCATTTCAGTGATTTCAGGGTCTTCCCCCTCATCAATCAACTCTTGATTCCCCTCAATCTGGTTGCGGACATCTTTCCATTCTTCATAATCTTCTACCAAATCCTTCAGATCGCTGTGCTCTTTTGTCAACTCGGTATAATGATCGGGATCATCAAACACAGACGGGTCGCTCATGGCAGCCGTCACTTCTTCAAACCGTTCCTTAACCTGCTGTAATTTTGCTTCTATATCCATATATAATGCGGGGTATTCTAAATGGCTGATTTATTTCCAGTCTTAAAATACGATTCTTTGATGGAAGAATTAAAAAATTAAGAATTAGGAATTAAAAGTTGTCTTAACTTACTCCTAATTCTTAATTCCTAATCGAATATTTTGTATCATTGACCCGAAAATATTAATTGAATCAACTATTTGTGAGCAACTCAAAAAATCCTCTTTCGGCAAATTTTAAACTCGGTTTTTTAGGTGCGGGTCAGTTAGCTCGAATGTCTTCCCTGCAGGCTTTTCGATACGGTATACAGATGGGCGTTTTTTCGGATCGGGAAGAAAATGAACCAGTCCAGTTTATGACGCCATTCTCTCAAACCGGATCATTTGACTCGGTAGAAGATATGACCGCTTTTGCCAAAACCTGTGACGTACTGACGCTCGAAAATGAGTTTATTAGCTCAGCAATACTTAAAAAAGTACAAGAACAAAGCGGAACTCCCATCTATCCTTCGCCCGACAGTTTTGCACTTATTGAAAACAAACTCATTGAAAAGCAGACTTTTAAAAATGCCGGAATTCCAGTCACTCCTTATACTCTCATAAAAAATGAAGATCACTTAAAAGAATTTGGCGACAAACACGGCTGGCCTTATCTGCTCAAATCATCTAAAGGTGGATATGATGGCTATGGCAATGAAACCGTACAAAATGTTAATGAAGCCATTGTAGCTTTTGAAAATCTTGGAGGAAATAGTGATCGCGATATCATAGCTGAAGCCTTTGCAGATTTCACTCATGAACTGGCTGTACAGGTAGCTAGAAATGAAACCGGTCATGTGGTTTACCCCTGCTGCGAAACAGTGCAGGAAAATCATATCTGTGTAGCACTCAAATCACCGGCTCCCGTTCCTGAAGAAATTCAGCAAGAAGCCCAAAAACTGGCCTTAAAAGCTACTGAAGCTATTGATGGAAAAGGCATTTTTGCTTTTGAGTTTTTTCTGCTGAAAGATGGAAGTTTGTTGCTTAATGAATCCGCACCTCGACCCCATAACTCAGGACATTACACTATTGAAGGATGCGCAACTTCTCAGTTTGAAAATCACGTGCGTGCCGTAATGGGACTGCCTTTGGGCTCACCAGAACTTCGATCATCTTCAGTTGCCATGATCAATCTGCTGGGTACCGACAAACGTAATGCACAAGTCGATGAAGCTATGGATGCATTAGCACAATCAGATGGGCACCTACACATGTATGGAAAGCTGGACAGTCGCCCGGGACGAAAAATGGGACACTATACCCTGCTCGGTGATAACATGGAAGAAACCTTTGAAAAAGCTCAGGAGCTGACAAAAGATATTAAAATTTAGGATGCTGGATGCTGGATGCTGGATGCTGGATGCTGGATGCTGGATGCTGGAAAATATTGCTCCAGGAATATTCAGCAAATTTAATTTTTAAACATCAAAAAATGAACAGTACAAACTCTATAAAATAGTACAGACCGATTCTGAATTCTGACATTTGAGTTCTATATTCCCAACAAATAAATCTTTTTGACTTAATTTTATTTACAATGAGTAGTCAACAATCACCATTAGTCGGCGTAATCATGGGCAGCGACAGCGACTGGCCCACCATGAAGGAAGCCTGTGAAATTCTTGATGAATTTGAAATTCCTTATGAAAAGAAAGTAGTGTCTGCACACCGTACACCCGATATGATGGCAGAATATGGGAAAACGGCTCGCAAGCGTGGCATCAAGGCTATTATAGCAGGAGCCGGCGGAGCCGCACACTTGCCGGGCATGACCGCTGCTTATACCACTCTACCTGTTATTGGCGTTCCAGTAAAGACCAGTACACTCAGCGGTATGGACAGCCTCTACTCCATTGTGCAAATGCCTAATGGTGTACCTGTTGCTACTGTTGCTATTGGAAAAGCAAAAAATGCCGGATTGCTTGCTGCCCGGATACTCAGTACCTCAGACTCAAAAACTGCTCAAAAGTTGGCGGACTATCACAACCAAATGGCAGAAGAATCTGAAGCTAAAACAAAGAATTTGAAATAGCTGATTCTTACGTCCAGCATCAGTATTAAAAATTGTATGACCTATCTTTCCGTAGAAAATCTTTCCAAAAATTACGGACACAAAGTACTATTTGAGGATTTTACATTTGGTATTTCCAAAGGAGATAAAACTGCATTGATTGCACAAAATGGAACCGGCAAATCGACCCTGCTTCAAATCTTGGCCGGGAATGAAGTTCCAGACAGCGGCAAGGTAATGACTGCGAAAGGCGTTGACATTGGGTTCCTGGAACAAGAACCCAACCTCGATGAAACACTTACCATAAGTGAATTTATTTCTCAGGGTAAGTCTGATATGGTGCAGCTGGTACAAGAATATGAAAAAGCTGCCAAAGCACAGGGCGAAAACTTTAACCCCGAAACTCAGCGTGTATTTGAGCAAGCATCGGCCGCTATGGATGCCGCCGATGCCTGGGATTATGAGAAGCGATTGGAACAAATCCTCGGCAAGCTGAATATTCACAATCTGAATCAGTCCATCGCTTCCCTGTCAGGCGGTGAGCGCAAACGCGTTGCCCTGGCCTTTGTATTGCTGGATGATCCTGATCTGTTAATTCTGGACGAGCCCACCAACCATCTGGATATAGATATGATCGAATGGCTGGAGGAATACCTGAAAGGCTCAAATATCACTCTGTTGATGGTCACCCACGATCGCTACTTTTTAGACCGCGTTTGCAATCATATTCTTGAACTGGATGCAGGAAATCTCTATCACCATGAGGGAAACTATCAGTATTTCCTTGAGAAAAGAGCCGAGCGACAGGAAATAGAACGCCGCGAAGCCCACAAAGCCAAGCAACTGTACAAAAATGAACTGGAATGGATGCGTCGATCGCCCAAGGCCCGTACCAGCAAATCAAAATCTCGCATTGATGATTTTCATGAGCTAAAAGATAAAGCTAATGAATCGAATGATGACCCGGAATTGCGCATGCAGATGGATATGCAGCGGTTGGGTGGAAAGATTCTGGAGCTTAAAAATGTGTCCAAAAGCTATGAAGATATCATCATTCTAGATAGCTTTTACTATACCTTTAAAAAAGGTGAACGCATCGGCATCATCGGCAAAAACGGTACAGGAAAAAGCACTTTTCTAAACGTAATTACCGGCAAAGAGCCTGCCAATTCCGGGAAAATACGAGCCGGTAAAACCGTAGTCTTTGGTCACTATAAGCAACAGGGACTGGATTTTGATGAGGACCAGCGGGTTATTGACGTCATCGAAGATGTAGCCAAGGTTATCGAACTCTCTAACGGCAAGAAGATCTCAGCCTCCCGGTTCCTTGAGCACTTTATGTTTACTCCCGAAATGCAATACACCCCTGTTGAAAAGCTCAGTGGAGGTGAAAAACGCCGTTTGGGACTGATGATGGTACTGCTGGAAAATCCCAATTTCCTGATTCTGGATGAACCGACCAACGACCTGGATCTGCTGACCCTAAATAAGCTGGAAGAATTTTTGCTGGGTTTTGGCGGCTGTCTGATCCTGGTATCGCACGACCGCTTCTTTATGGATAAACTGGTGGAACACTATTTTGTATTTGAAGGCAATGGAGAAATTAGAAGTCACCATGGCACCTATGAAGAATACCGTGAGCTGAAAGCCAAAGAACAGCAAAAAGAGAAAACAGAGAACCGAGAAAAGGAGAAAGAAAAAACAGAAGAGAGCAATAACCGTACACAAAGTAACACAGAAAAAACCAGGCTCAGCCATAATGAACGGAGGGAGTACAACAAGTTGGAGAAAGAAATTGCCCAAATTGAAGAACAAAAGGCTGAGCTGGAAGCCCAAATCAGTTCCGGGGATCTTAACCATGAAGAGCTGCAGAAAAAGTCAACAACTCATGCCAAGCTTAGTAAAAAATTAGAATCTAAAACTGAACGCTGGTTTGAGTTGGCAGAGATAGCCGAGCGACAATAAATTACTTACTCTGCTTCCAGACAGGCCACAACTGCTTTCCAAACAGCTTCGAGCTTATTATCTGCTTCCGCTTCGAATGTTTCATCCCCATTGGTAATGGAGCAGCTTTCCCCTTCAATACGCACTGTGTAGCCCAAATCGTCCTCAATTTTCATCACAACCGGCATCAGCCATTTCCATGCCAGGTGAAATTTGAGGTCAGGCAGCTTTAAAAAAGCCAGTGGAATATCCTTTACATCATCCTGCTCTATCTTAATGGTGCTGCCCATAAAT
Source organism: Balneolaceae bacterium (assembly GCA_034521755.1). Lineage (GTDB taxonomy): Bacteria > Bacteroidota > Rhodothermia > Balneolales > Balneolaceae > JAXHMB01. The sequence continues at coordinate 132,189 of JAXHMB010000001.1, read as the reverse complement.
TCTTTAATCAATCCGTTGCCGTCGCTAATTTCCTGGTGTGTCATATCTGAAAATTTATTGCTATTGTTGATCTGTGGTAATAAACGAATTTTTTAATGCGAATAAAATAAAAACGATATTTACAGTTTCTAATCTCAATTATTAAAACAATGAAAAAAATAATTCCGAGACTTCTCATATTGATCATGGCAACAGGCCTATTGTATTCATGCACTTCAGAAAAACCCGGGCTTCCCGAAGAGTTAACCTGGGACTTTGTTCAAGATTCCACCCATACCCTGCTAAAAATTGACGGCTTTTCGGGTCCCGAAGCAGTGCGATACGAGCCCAATATGGATGTCTGGTTTGTCTCCAACTTCAACGGGGGCGGTTCTGATGAAGATGCGAACGGATTTATTTCAAAAGTTGCCACGGATGGTCACATCGACTCACTGAGGTTTATGACCGGAACTGAGCAATTTCCACTGCACGCCCCCCGCGGCATGTATATTACAGGTAATACACTCTGGGCGGCAGACATCAACGGAGTGCATGGTTTTAACATCCAGACAGGAAAACAGACGCAGTTTGTGGATTTCACTGATTTTGAGCCTGGGTTTCTAAATGATATTGTACAAGGTGCCGATGGAAATCTATATGTTACCGATACTGGAAAATCTCAGCTTTATAAAATTGAGGAAGGAACGCCGTCACTGGTTCAGGACTCTCTGGAATATGCTCCCAATGGCATCACTCTTAACCCGGATTCTAATAAATTGGTATTGGCACCCTGGGGAGGTAATCTAACTTTTCTGCAATGGAGCACTTCACAAAATTCTATAAGTTCTTTTATTACAGTAGAAAGTGGCGGATATTATGACGGTATTGAATTTGTTTCAGCCGGAATGATTGCTGCAAGTCAACAGGATTCCAGTCTACATTTAATCACTAAAGACCGTGACGACCTTGTTATACATGTCCCCGGAAGGCCGGCGGATATAGGTTTAGATACAAAACGCATGCAGGTTGCGGTGCCCTATATCGCTCTTGACAGAGTAGATGTATGGCAATTGCCGAAAAATTAGCCTCCCACCCTGAAACATTTTAAGAAGTCCCTCGTACTCTTTTCCAGTTATAATTAAAAAATCTGTAACACAATTAACTGGTTAGGGACTCATGAAATATTTCAAAAGCATTCTCACGCTAAGTCTGGTAGCATCACTGGCTTTTCTCAACGCTGCATGTACTTCAGAAACGCAATCGAAAGCCAATACTGAAAAGGACTCAACAGCTGCTATTCCCGTAGAAATTGCCTCTGCAACCAGAGGAACTATTTCGGCATACTATTCAACAACGGCTACCCTCGAAGCTGAAGGAGAGGCTATGGTGGTAGCAAAAGTTCGCGGTATTCTTAAAGATCTTAAAGTTGAAGAAGGAGATTTTGTGAAGGAAGGTCAGGTAATGGCCCAACTGGATGATGAACAGCTTCAGATTGAAGCCCAGCGGGCAAAGGCTACAATGGATCGTATGTATAATGACTATCAGCGTAATAAAGAGCTTTTCAACAAAGAACTTGTCAGTGCTGACCAGTTTGAAAATTCAAAGTTTGAGTATGAGTCTCAAAAATCCGCTTACGAATTGGCCAAGCTGAATGTTGAATATTCAAAGATCAAAGCTCCAATTAGCGGGGTGGTTTCTGAACGAATGGTGAAAAAGGGCAATATGATCAGCACCGACCAACAGTTATTTAAAATTACAGATTTTGATCCCCTGCTTGCTATTCTTCATGTACCAGAACACGAAATGAATAAGCTTAAAAAAGGCCAAAATGCCCTCATTCAGGCTGATGCAGTACAGGGAGAACAATTCAGCGGAAAAGTCTTGCGTATCAGTCCAGTGGTAAATCCCGAAACAGGAACTTTTAAGGTAACTGTTGCTGTAAGTGATGACACCAGTAGGCTTAAACCCGGTATGTTTGCACGCGTACGAATTGTATACGACACCCGAAACAATGCCTTAATGATTCCTAAAGAAGCAGTAATGAATGAGGATGGCAGCAGCAGTGTGTATGTGATTGATGACAAGCTTGTCTTTCGGCGTTCTATTCAAACCGGTTACGTAAATGGCTCAAACATTGAAGTAACCAACGGATTAAAAGACGGCGATGAAGTTGTAACCATTGGTCAGAGCAGTCTGCAGGATAGTGCCCTTGTACAAGTCGTCTCTTACTAAGAACAGCAAAAATTAAAGCCTAACTGAATGAAACTCATCGACTTTTCTACCCGTCGCAAGGTTACCATTGCCATGTTTACCATTGGTATCCTGCTGTTTGGGTTTGTCTCACTATCACGACTTAAGATTAACCTGCTCCCTGAGCTAAGCTACCCTACCCTTACGGTAAGAACTGAGTTTGAAGGAGCCGCACCCGCAGAAATTGAAAACCTGGTCTCAAAACCTATTGAAGAGGCGTTGGGTGTCGTTAAAAATGTCAATCAAGTACGCTCTATCTCTCGTTCAGGACAGTCTGATGTCATCCTGGAATTTGCCTGGGGGACAGATATGGATTTTGCCAGTATTGATGTCCGTGAAAAATTGGACGCCCTTCAACTCCCTCTTGATGTTGACCGGCCGATAATTTTACGCTTTGATCCTACTTTAGATCCCATCATGCGATATGCACTTTATATGGAAGACAAAGTACCGGAGCAAGATAGATCCGTAGATTTTGCCTCTTATGAAGATTCTGAAAACCCTGATATCAATAATCTAAAAAAACTGCGACGTTTTGCAGATGATCAGATCAAGAAAGAATTGGAATCTTCAGGTGGAGTTGCTTCTGTAAAAGTAAGTGGCGGACTCGAAGAAGAAATTCAGGTAGCTATAGATCAAGAACGGCTTTCCTATCTTAATATTCCTATTTCCAGAGTAAACCAAATATTAGGCGCTGAAAACATAAACCTTTCAGGTGGTAGATTAGAGGAAGGTGCCCAACAGTACCTGGTAAGAACACTCAACCAGTTTCAGTCGGTAGAACAGATTGAAGATGTAGTAGTAACCATTCAAAACGGCACTCCTGTTTATCTTAAAGATGTAGCAACGGTATCTCAGGGATATAAAGAACGGGAAGCTATTACACGGCTCAATGGAAAAGAAGCCGTAGAAATTGCTATTTACAAAGAAGGTGACGCCAACACGGTGAACGTAGCTTCAGGGGTAGTTCAAAACCTTGAATCTTTCCGTGACAAACTGCCTAAAGACATGGCTATAACAAAAGTATATGACCAATCCACCTTCATTTCTTCTGCGGTAGATGAGGTAGTCAATGCCGGAATTATTGGTGGTATTCTTGCAGTGATTATTCTGTTTCTTTTCCTTAGAAATTTATGGGCTACCATAATTATTTCAATTTCCATCCCTGTATCTGTCATTGCTACTTTTAACCTGATGTACGGCTATGATATCACCCTGAATATTATGTCATTGGGTGGAATTGCACTGGGAATCGGGCTTTTAGTTGATAACTCCATTGTAGTGCTTGAAAATATTTCTAGGCACAAATCTATGGGCAAAAGTACCTTGGAGGCTGCCAAAGATGGTGCCGGTGAAGTAGGTATGGCGGTAATAGCTTCTACCCTCACAACCATTGCCGTATTTTTTCCACTGGTATTTGTTGAAGGGATTGCAGGACAGCTTTTTAGCGATCAGGCACTTACGGTAACTTTTTCGCTGTTGGCTTCACTTCTGGTAGCAGTTACGCTTATCCCCATGCTTTCTTCTATCGAAAGAAATACTGATAAAAAGATAGAGGCCCCGGATTTAAAAGAGCCAAGAACCAGGGTTGGCAAATGGATGCGCGCCGCCCGTCTTTTCTTATTCACTACTATTCCAACGTTTATTGTTGGCATCTTTAGAAAGGTCTTCCGTGGCATTGGAAAAGGAATTTTGTTTGTCATCAATCCTTTTATGAATGCTTTTGAAAAAGGATATGGAGCCATCGAAAACAGATATCCGGCATTGCTAAGATGGGCTGTGAATCATCGTTTTGCAGTTATTGGAACTGCTTTTCTAATGTTGTTAGCATCATTAACACTGGTACCTAAATTAGGCATGGAGCTTATCCCTTCCCTTTCTCAAGGTGAATTTAATGTAGAATTTCAGCTACCGCCGGGCACTCCTATTGAGCAAACCGACAAAGCCTTAAGAACCATTCAAACAGCTGCTACTGATGTACAAAATATAAGTACTTCTTTCGCAGTTGCAGGATCAGGAAACAAGATGGACGCCAATCCTTCACAAGGTGGGGAAAACTGGGGTGAGCTCAATATAATGCTTACTTCAGGCACAGCCAGGACGGAAGAAGAAAAGGCTATGGATGCCCTCCGTACTGACCTTCAGCAAATTCCCGGGCTGCAATACAAATTCTCACGTCCGGCCCTATTCTCATTCAAAACACCAATTGAAATTGAGGTTTCTGGCTATGATTTGGATAAGCTCAAAAAAGTAAGCGATGCCCTAAAAAAGAAAATGAATGACACCGGGCGCTTCGCCGATGTAAAGTCGACCATGGAACAAGGTAATCCTGAAGTTCAAATAAAGTTCGACCGCGATAAGGCGGCTTCACTGGGACTGCAAGTTCATGATGTAGCAGATCTTGTGGTTGACAAGGTGCGCGGTGAAGTAGCCACAAGATACTCATGGAGAGACCGCAAGATTGATGTGCTTGTTCGAACCCGTGAGGAAGACCGTTCTTCCATTGACAAAATCAGCAACCTCATTATCAACCCCAATAGCCAACAGCCGGTTACGCTTGCAAGTATTGCAGACATTAATATTGCAACCGGTCCGAGTGAAATTCGACGTATTGCACAACAACGTGTAGCCTTGGTTTCTGCTAATTTAAATTATGGAGATTTGGCTACGGCTGCAGAAGAGATTCAACAGATCATTAATGAAACGACTATACCGCCGGGCTTAACTGCTCGTGTGGCCGGACAAAATGAAGAAATGTCTGATTCATTTCAGTCACTCATTTTTGCCCTCTCACTGGCCATCTTTTTGGTTTATCTTGTAATGGCATCACAGTTTGAGTCACTGCTCCACCCTTTTATTATTCTGTTTACCATACCTCTGGCACTCGTTGGCGTTATATTTGGGCTCTGGGTGACGGGGTCTACCATCAGCGTGATTGTATTCATTGGTTTAATTCTTTTGGCCGGTATTGTAGTCAATAATGCTATTGTACTCATTGACTTGATTAACCAGCTTCGTGAGCGTGGCATGGACAAAATCCAGGCCATCATGGAAGGTGGAAAGTCACGGTTGCGTCCTATTCTAATGACCACACTCACCACTACACTTGGGCTGTTGCCATTGGCCATAGGCTTTGGCGATGGGGCTGAACTCCGTGCACCAATGGCTATTACTGTAATATTCGGATTGGTGGTTTCCACACTGCTCACGCTTGTCGTTATTCCTGCCATGTACGCAATTATGGACCGCAAAACATACAAAAAGGTAGCCGAATGAAATTAACTAAGCTTTCGCTGGATCGTCCCGTAACCAGCATCATGGTTTTTGTGAGTTTTGTAGTGATTGGTATCATTGCCAGTCGCATGGTGCCATTAGAATATTTTCCGGATATTTCCTTCCCCGGTGCATACATTACCATGCCTTATCCTAATTCTACTCCCCAGGAAGTAGAACGCAACATCACCCGACCCGTTGAAGAAGCTATATCTACCATTAGCGGACTTGAAGAGATAAGTTCTACCTCCAGTGAAAATCAGGCCGGCATTTTTGTACGCTTTAAGATGGGCTCTGATATAGGCCTAAAAGCTATGGAAGTAAAAGAAAAAATTGATGGCATACGCAATCAGCTCCCCGATGACCTGGAGCGTTTCACCATCAATAAGTTTTCTGCCCAGGATAATCCCATGCTGCAACTGCGTATTTCCAGTCAACGCGATCTTTCCGATGCCTATGACCTGCTGGACCGTAATCTCAAGCAACGCATTGAGCGACTCAATGGTGTGGCAAGAGTTGATCTCTATGGCGTGGAGAAAAAACAAATTCGTATTGAACTCATCCCCGAAAGGCTGGAAGCATTAAATATTGATATCAACCAGCTAACCCGGCAGCTTCGAAACAGTAACTTTTCTGTAACTGCAGGAAAAGTGGATGAAGCCGGAAAACGCTATCTCATACGCCCCATTGGAGAAATTAAGACTCCCGAAGAGTTTCAGGAACTGGTTATAGGTGGTAATAACCTTCGCTTAAAAGACATTGCCAACGTTACATACGACAGTCCTGAACGAGACTACGCCCGCCACCTGGATCGTAAGTATGCAATCGGGTTGGATATTTTTAAAGAATCAGGAGCTAATACGGTAGCCGTAGGCGATCGTGTTATGGCTGAAATAGAGGTAGTTAATAAGCTGCCGGAAATGAGGGGTATCAATATCTTTGAAATGAATAATCAGGCATCCGGAATTATCAGTTCGTTGACTGAACTGTTCAATGCCGGGCTGATTGGTGCCCTTTTTTCTGTGCTTATTCTCTATTTCTTTCTGCGACAATTTTCAACAACTCTAATTGTAGCGTTGGCAGTTCCTTTTTCACTTATTGTTACGCTCGGATTCCTTTATTTCTTTGGACTTTCCCTGAATATTCTCTCCATGATGGGGCTCATGCTTGCTATTGGTATGCTTGTAGATAATGCTGTGGTGGTTACAGAAAATATTCACCGCAACCAACACATGATGGAAGATCAGCGCGAGGCAACCATAAAAGGCGTACAACAGGTAGGTATGGCTGTAACGGCCGGTACCCTAACTACCATTATCGTTTTCCTGCCTAACATTATCAGTGAGCTGTCAATGATAGCAGTACAAATGTATCATGTGGCAATCACCATCATCATATCGCTGGTTGCCTCTCTTTTTATTTCGCTTACTGTCATTCCCCTGCTGACATCACATATAAAACCACCCAAGAAAAGCGATAAGAAGCGGTTCATTGATAAATTGGAGGATTGGTATGAAGGTATGCTTCAATGGCTGCTAAAACGTCGATACGCATCTGTAGGGCTGGTTATGGGAACACTTCTGAGTGTAGTTATACCCATGGGCATTGTAAATGTTGATATGTTCCCTTCAAACTCAACACGCGAGCTTTTCCTACATTATAATCTCAACTCAAATTATACGCTGGAACGCGTTGAAAAAAGCGTAGATGTTATTGAAGACTATCTATACGAAAACCAACAAAAATTTGAAATAGAATCTGTCTATACCTATTACACGGGAGACGTAGCGCAATCTACGATCATACTTACAGAAGATGACAGTGCCCAAAAAGACGTTACACTCATTAAAAAAGAAATTGAAGAGAAGCTGCCGGCCATCTCCATTGGTTCTCCCTCGTTTGAATACCGGAGCAGAAATGGCAATGAACAGGTTCGGGTATTTGTCATTGGTGAATCTTCTGAAGTTCTAACGAATCTTTCCGATGAAGTCATTCGAAGGCTGAAAGACAATCCCAAATTTGCCGATGTACGCACTGAAGCAGAATCCGGCACTGAAGAAGTACAGCTTGTTGTAGACCGCCAGCGGGCTCAAAACTTTGGACTTTCCAGTCAGCAAGTAGCCAATATGGTTTCCAGTTCTATGCGAGGAACCAACCTTCGCAAAGTACGCGGACAAAACGGTGAAATTGATGTTGTACTTGCCATGCAGGATGCCGACCGCCAGACTATTGATAATCTGATGTCGCTGCCTGTAAATATAGGTGGAAATCAATCTGTAAAACTGGCTTCCCTGGCTGAGTATAAAGTAGAACAAGGCCCCAGAAACATTCAGCGGCAAAATCGTCAGACTTCAATGGGGATTACCATCAACCTGGACGGTACAACGATGGATGAAGCCCGCACTGAAATCGCTTCAGTAATGGATCAAATTAACTACCCTGCCGGTTATGGATGGAGCTATGGCCGAAGTTTTAACGAAGACCAGCAGGCTATGGACGAAATGATTATCAACATGTTATTGGCTATGGTGTTGATATACTTGGTTATGGCCTCACTGTTTGAATCGGTCCTGTTTCCTTCGAGCATTATTTCATCCATATTCTTTGGTATCATTGGTGTTTTCTGGTTCTTTTTTCTAACGGGTACCACTTTCTCATTTATGGCTATGATTGGTATACTCATTCTAATGGGAATTGTGGTTAACAACGGTATTGTACTCATTGACCACATTACACAGCTGCGTAACCAAGGATTATCTCGAGCCGAAGCCATTGTAAAAGGTGGCAAAGATCGAATGAGACCTATTCTTATGACTGCCGGGACCACTGTTCTGGGTTTGGTTCCATTATGTTTTGGGACAACTCAAATTGGCGGCGATGGCCCTCCCTATTTCCCAATGGCCCGAGCTATTGTCGGAGGCTTAACCTTTTCAACTGTTATTACGCTGGTAATACTTCCAACAATCTACATCATTCTTGACGACATCAAGCTCTGGGGCACAAGAATTTGGCAAGTTACCGGCAAGTAACCGATAGCTGAAGCCTATTTAAAAAAGCTAATTTCCATTCTCACAAATCATTGGGTACCTTGGCAATCAAAATAAACAAGGTACTTAATATTGGATTCTAAATACTACTTTCAGGAACAGTTTAAGATTCGTTCTTCTGAGGTTGATATCCACGGGAAAGCACGCCTACAATCCATTTGCAATCTCCTGCAGGAGGTTGCCGGAAACCATGCGCTGGCGTTAAATTTTGACATCTCTCAGCTTATGGAAAAAGACCTTACCTGGGTGTTGCACCGTCTTCATGTTGTTATGGGCCGGCTTCCCGATTGGAGAGAAACAATCACTATAAAAACCTGGCCATCAAGTGGTGACACCTTACGGGCATATCGCGATTTCCAAATTTTTGGTGAAGATGGGAACGAAATTGGAAGGTCATTGAGTTACTGGCTTATGCTAAATATAAAGAGCCGCCGCCCGGTTCGTATGCCCGATGAAATCCTGGAGATGGCTCCCACAGATGTTGAGCACGTACTGGATATCAAATCCAATCGTCTATCGCCCTTGGAGAAACGGGATTATTCAACGGAATTTAAGGTTAGAAGAAGCGACCTGGATATGAATAATCACGTCAACAATGTCAAATATATTGGGTGGGCTTTGGAAACACTTCCCGAAGAAATTAAGATCAAAGAAATAGATATTGAGTTTCAGGCTGAATGCCTTGTCGATGATTTTATTTTTTCAGAGTCCAGGGGTGATAAAGACGGCAAATATATCCATCAACTTTCCAAGAAAGAAAATAGTAAGATTGTAGCCTTGGCAGAAACAAAGCCTTTTACTTAATACTTACCTTATCCTGCGATTTTCTGTAATCATCAGGATGGTCAGACATTTCTTTAAATTCACTGATAGTAAGAAAAACGCCCACAAGAAAAAGTATTAGAACTAATATGCCGAAAAAAAGCAGGTAATAATCCATAATCAGTTCTTCTTGATGGTTTTGATTTTAAGGTAGCTGCCAAAACCAAGGATAGTCGGCACCCATAGACCCACAAAAATGGCACTTTGGTGTTCACCTATAATCCATAAATAGACCGAAAGTGCAAGAGACACAATTGCAGCAGAGAGGATAAAATAATCAGATTTTTGGAACATAGTCTTTTTTTTCTATTTCCTGTTTTTATTCTGTACTAGAGGCCTTTGTAAAACCATGTGTCATCGCGAACGGATGTCCGGCGATCTCCCGATAAAAGCCTGTAAAAGAAGATTGCTTCACTTCGTTCGCAATGACAGGCTGGATCTTAAAAGGTTTTATAAAGCCACTTAGTAATAAAACGGACGTAATCAAGATCGTTCCAAATTGTGCCAATATCATCCCGAGAAGGATCCTGCGGCAACGTAGCAATTCCTATAACCATAGTATATATCATTCGGGAAATTGCTGTACCACTTAATTGCTCAGTAGCTCGCAATAAAAAGCTAATCCCAGTTGGGTGCAAAACTTGGATTAACCAGGCGTTCCTGTCGCTCTATTTGATCTATACGATCGAAATCTTCATCGCTAAGCTGAAAGTCAAAAATATCAAAGTTAGCCTCGAGGTGCTCTTTAGAAGAGGCCTTAGGAATGGCTACCACATTTTCCTGCTCAATAAGCCAGCGCAAAGAGATTTGAGCCGGAGATTTACCATAGTTTTCAGCAATATCGATCAATGTATCATCTTCCATCACCTTGGATTGTGCCAACGGGCTGTATGCGGTGAGGAGAATATCTTTTTCAATAGCATAATCCAGCAGATCAAGCTGGTCCAAAAATGGATGAAATTCTACCTGGTTACAGAAAATAGGTGCACGAATATCATCATTTACTTCTTTGAGTAAATTCAAAGGAAAGTTACTGACGCCAATATTCATGGCTTTTCCCTGATCTCTCAGCACCAGCATTGATTCGATAGTGCTGCGTAAGTCATACTGATTATTGGGCCAGTGAATTAAAAGAAGATCTACATAAGGGGTGTCGAGATTGCGCAGACTTTCTTCGGTACTTTGCAGTACATCCTCAGAATCAAGATTGGTATGCCATATTTTTGTGGTTAGAAAAATATCTTCTCTTGGCACATTAGAAATGCTGAGAGCCTGCCCGATTTCTCTCTCATTCTTATACATCTGTGCAGTGTCAATGTGACGATATCCGATATCAAGGGCTATACGCACAGCTTTTTCACAATCACGGTCATGTAGTTTATTGGTTCCAAGACCGATTTCAGGGACATCTATCCCTTGAATATTTTTATATTGCATGGGTCGGTATTAAAGTAAGTTCCTTTTTATTTAAAATTATAATGCAAAACATTTTAGACAGGCAGAAGGTTTCATTTTAAATGCAGAGAGGCAAGCATTAATCTAATTTTTTCTTTCACGCAACTTTTTAATGGCATAGGCTCCACCGGCCGCAGCTAAAATTCCCAATCCTCCGTCAATAGGTGTTTGGTCGGGGCCACCGGGCAGACCCGGTTGAGCCATAACCAAAGAAGGTAATAGTATTAAAATCGTTACCGATATTTTGAACAACAGTTTTCTCATAAAGTCTATTTTATAAGTGTCATCTTTCGGATATACACATTCCCACCTACTTCCATCTGTGCAATATAAATGCCACTAGGCATATCGCTGGCATTCCAAAGCTCGGTATGTGTTCCGGCTTCCACAACTCCATCAACCAGGGTTGCTACCTTCTGGCCTACAATATTCCAAACAGATATTTTCACCTGGGTATCCTGAGTTAACGAATAACTAATAGTCGTAGTTGGATTAAACGGATTGGGATAATTTGGGTTCAGCTGATTGGAAGAAGGTGTATTTTGGTTCCCGGAATTATCTACTTGTCCCGGATTAATTCTTAGTACAAAACGTATATCTCCGTTTTCGGTGGGAGTTGCCTTATACAAGGTCTCCTCTTCACCAAATGATTTATTCTGTGCCTGCTGCTGATATGCAAACGTATATTCTTCTTCTCTGCGCAAATCCAGCTCACGACCAAGCGTTCGATCAATGAGAGTTACATCCCAGTACTGGGGGATCTCTTCAAGTCCATCCCAACGGAAAGTCAGTTCATTGCGGTTCGGGGCATCAAAAGCCAGCGGAATTTCAATGATTTCTTCCGGTCGTTCAGGTAAACTGTTTTTAAGTAATATGTTGCTACCTAAAATACCATAAAGATCAATAGCATCAGGGTTTAGCGAAAAAAGTTTAGAAGCATCATATCTATCAAATTCTACCGTTCCTTCATCACTGAATTCAATATAAAAAGGATCAAAAAACTGTTCGTCATGCACGCTTAAATTAAAACTAAACCTTGTATTATTGGTTTGTTTAAAAAATTCTGCACCACTATTGCCAGCAAGATTACTTCGATTAAATGTTACTTCAGTATTGCTCGCAGCAGTAATTTCGGTTGTATATTGAACCCAAAAGGCTTGAAAAGGAGCTAAAAAATCACCATCATTTAATTCCACATACGCCCCCTGTCCGCTGCCTCCATCATGATCCCATACCTGAATATTTGCACTCAGCACTTGCATCTGCTGCTTCTAAAGCATCAAGCAAAGCTGTTACTGATAAATCTGTACCAAAAGGGTTACCTAATAAATTAAATCCTTCTGTACTTTGCTCATCCGTACTAATACCACCACCATCAGTATCTGTGGCAGTAATACCTATACTAAAATTATTATTCTCTGCTTTGTCAGTGCTAACTACTTTTGGAAATCCGCCCTGTATTCCCGGCGTGCTGAATTCGTCATCTTCAAAGACATAGACAATATAGCCTTTACCCGGAGTCATAGGATCACTCATGCTAGCGGGTGCAGTAAAAGTGCCAGTTGTTTCATTCCAAGATAACTGCGTATCACCACCACCGGGATCATCAGAGCCGGTTGCTCCTTGTGTCCAAATATCAGCGAAGAGATCGTTAAAAGTGGTACTTGATGTGGGCGAAGAAATCATGCGCCAGCCTTCACTGCCACGAATGCCAATGGCATAGGTTGCTGAACCAAATGCCGTGCCATCAATTTTTGTGCCGGGAGAAAAATCAGTACTTGAACCCGTAGCTCCACTATGATCGGTGAAACTACCTGTTATATCTGGATCTCTAGTTATAGATTCATCAGATTGAGTTCCACTATAAGTTTCACTTACAACTGTATTACCTTCAGCATCTTGTAGGGTTATTGTATCTCCCCCATTATTAAGACTTAACGTTGCCGATTCATTTGAACTTTGAACTACTGCACCTCCAAAACCTCCCACAGGATTAACAGTATCATCTCCAAAAAGTACTAACGCTCCATTTGCAGGAATCACTGTGCCTGAAGGGAAAGTGTGCCTCAAATCTAGAATAGGATCATCATAAACTGTCCAACCACTTATATCAATATCAAAACTCTCATTATTTACAAATTCTATAAATTCATCATCTGAGATATCCAATATTCCATTGCCGTCAGCGTCACCATTCGGATCATATAAAATTTCATTTATAACGATATCCGGTGCATCATCGTCATTAATGGTAAGCGTTAGTACATCGGGAGAAACAATGGAGCCGGCCGTATTATTTTGCAGCCGAAACACAGCTCTTTCGGTGCCTTCAAAGTTGGTGTCATCTATTAAGGTAATGGTCACGGTTTCTGTTGCCCCACTTGCGGCACCACTTCCAAAGCTTGCTGTTTGAGTAGTATAACTATCAATATCTCCGGCGGAAGCTGTGCTGGAGCCGCTTAAAAATACCACATCAACATCTACGGCGGTGCTGCTGGCTTCTACTAATTCAACGGTAAGATCAATAGAAGTACCATTCTCATCGACTGAAAAGGTTTCGGTGGTAAATGCCACGGTTGGAGGATCGACTAATGTAAAGCTTGTTTGATCAAATTCTATATCTTGATCTCCAATACCATTTGTTGTAATCCATTCATTACTTACATATTGAATCAAAGATTTTAATTGAGAAATAGTACCTAGTCTGGTTCCACTATATTCTCCATTATCCTGATTAGCACTGCCACCTATATTGGGAAGCGCGGTGATACCATCAGTTAAATCACTGGGTATCTCATTTGCACCCCATGAAGATTTAGTTGTAATTGCAAAAAGAAAAGTTGTAGGAGTATCTTTATCTGAACCTAAATATGCATACAGTTCATCTCCACTAACACCAAAATTATAACTATTAGTTTCGTTAACGGTGCCGCCATCCGAGGCGGCTTCTGTAGTAGGATTAATTATAACCACATCACCTGCGCTTATACCTCCAGAAGGTACTGTATAGGTAATTTCACCTTCCCCACTACCAAAGCTAGTAATAGATTCATCCCATTCTTCATCTCGAAAATATATGTTAGTACCTGCCGTAAGATTAATAAAGCTAACAATAGCGATTTCATCTTCTCTGTCCCCATTAAAACCAACAAATGCCACATCTCCTGCAGATTGGGCTGAGCCGGATACAGGAATAAAAGCTGCCATAAATGGCAGTAAAAGAAGAGCAAAAAAGTATGTGTTAAAAAATGATAGTAGCCGTTTGGTCATACGCAATTTTCTGAGCTAAACCGGTATCGACAAAGATTACTCTGCCTCATAATTTAATTAAGCTATTTTTGAGCTGTAAATCAACAAAATTAGGGTTAATTTATTGTAAAAACTATAGTAAGAGGCATCTTGAAAAATAGCTGTGAAGAATGACCGTATGTACTGATAAAAATAAACATTCTTCAGTCAGCCTAAAACTGCTGTAATCGAGCCCTGCTTTGCATTTTAAGGGTCCGGAGATTCCTATTTTCCATATTCATTACGGTCTGGTAAGCTTCTCTTGCTGCCAAAGGTTGATCAACTTTTTCTAACAGCTCTGCATAGTTAAATTGAAAAATAATATTGTTTGTATAGCGACTTCGCAGGTCTTCTATATGCTTTAATGCATCTCCATATCTCTGCTCCTCTTTATACAAATAGACGAGTACCATTTTTGCATCATTACTTACGTAACTGTCCGTCTGTGCTGCTTTTTCCAAAATTTCAAAACCCTGACTCTTGTTTCCTTTAACACCCATCATGTTGGTCATCCAGCGGAGTTCACCGGGTACACTTCCAATCATATAATAAAATATCCCCTTCCCGATCAATGCTTTGGGGTCGTCGTCATCCAGTGCCAATAACTGACGCGTATATTTATAACCCGTCATTCCACTTTGAATCGCCGTTCTATACTCCTTTTCACCGGCAGCGACCAAGCTTCTGTATCCATGCAGTCCACTAAGCATGAGCACCATGGTTGTATCGTGAGGGTTTTCTCTTAGCCGGCTGTTGCTTTTTTCAATAGCTTCTGCCGAAAGCTGAAGAAATTGCTCAGCTGCTCTGGCATTTTGACCTGCAAAGAAATATTCCCAAAAGGGAATCATAGCGTCAAAGAAAAAGGCACGGGGATCTTTGTTGTTATCTTGTTTTAGCTCATCAAATATCGTTCCCGCACTATCCCAGTCCGTTTGATAAAAAGCTTGGATGCCTTTGTCCAACTTTTGCTGGTAAGCATTCTGAGCCTGAGTGGGAATTGCTAATACCATTCCAAAGAAAACGGAGGCTACCCAAAAGACATATTTTTTCTTCATGAAGCTATTTTTTGAACATTTTTTTGCTTTAAGAGAGCTTTGCAAAACCCGAAAATCGAGTCTGTCATTGCGAGCCTGAGAAGCAATCTCCCGATCAAAGTTCCAAAAGGGAGATCGCTACACTTCGTTCCCCACTTGGGCGGGACAAGGCGCGATGACAGTTAGGTTTTGCAAAGATATCTATAAAGTAACCTTAGGTATAAATAGCCCGAATAGTTTACAAGTGGCTAATCATCCAAGTGCATTTCTCCAAGCAATCCCTCGGAGTAAGCTACAACTACTGATACAGCGGCATCGCCTGTAATATTTACAGCTGTTCTGCACATATCAAGGATACGATCAACCCCTAGTATCAGGGCTATGCCTTCTACCGGTACATTGATAGATTGCAATACAATAACCAGCATAATAATTCCCGCTCCCGGTACTCCGGCCGAGCCAATAGAAGCAAGAAGGGCTGTAACCACAACGGTAAGCTGCTGTAAAATAGTAAGGTCAAGCCCCAGGGCCTGGGCAATGAAAACGGCTGCAACAGCCTGATATAAGCTGGTTCCATCCATATTAATGGTAGCACCAATAGGCAATACAAAACTGGACACTTCTTCATCGACTCCCACATTCTTTTCTACACGCTCCATAGTAACCGGAAGTGTTGCAGAACTTGAACTAGTACTGAAACCCAAAAGTATTGCAGGTTGAATAGCGCGGAAAAAGTCCATGAGCTTCATATTACTAAACATCTTAAACAGACTGGAATACACTATAAATACATGAAGAATCAAACCAATCAAAACCGCAATACAGTACCAACCCAAGGCACTAAGCAGATCAACAGCCCTGCTTATATCATCCCCCGCAAGATCTACAATGACTCCTGCCATCAGTGCAAAGACACCGTAAGGGGCCGTCTTCATAATGAAATCCACAATTTTTATGATGACATCATTGAGAGCATCAAAAAAGTCAACAAGCACCTCTCCTTTTTCTTTTGGAATATGAATGATACCAAGACCAAGTAAAATGGCAAGGAATACAACCTGGAGCATATTTGAGTTATCAGAAGCCGACTCAACTACATTTTGTGGCACAATATCCACGAAAAAATCCATGAGAGTTCGCTCTTTAAAATCCTGCACGGATTGGGATGAACCATCTACATTTTGGCTGTAAGTAGCCTGCAAATCCATTCGCGTTTCTTCCGGCAGGCTTTTCCCCGGCTGCATAATATTTACTACTGTCAGCCCTATGGTAATAGCAAATACGGTAGTGACCATATAAATAGCAATCGTCTTCCCTCCCATTCTGGATAACTTGGCTACATCATTAAGGTTAGTTACCCCAACAATAAGAGAGGCTAATACCAGGGGTACAGCAATAAGCTTAAGCAAATTAACGAATATAGTGCCAACCGGCTTTATGTAATCAATGGTAAACTGAGAACTGCCTGTAATACTGGCAATAAGACCCCAGATCAATCCTAAAATTAAACCAATAAGAATTTGCCAATGTAAACGCTGGTACCACTTTTTCATATCAATACTAAATTAAGGATTATTGCAATTAGTGAACCGACACCTGTTGATGCCCAATTCACGAAGTTATTAGAAATATTCAAAGTCTGGCCTGGGACAAATTCAGGAAAGGTAAATGGATTATCCTGCTGCTGCCAGATAGCCCCAAAATAGGAATCTGCCAAACACCCCAAAAAACCAGCCATTAATATGGGAAATATATTAGTAAGCGTAAATGAAAATACGTAAATAGCTGTAAGGGCTATAATCAGGCTGCCTGTAAATGCTGCAAATGTCCCGGGAATACTGATACCTCCGTCGGTACCCGGGTCAACTTTTTTGAGTCCGCTGATCAAGTAAGTCTTAGCCTTAAACCGGCGGCTGCCTAATTCCGTTGCCCAAGTATCGGCCATAGCCGTGGCCAAAGCTCCAAGCGAAGCCATTATAAAAAATTGAAAATCCCACATGAATGCACCAACAATAAACAGTGCAAACCAAAATCCATTACTCCATACTTGTAAGCCATTCCTGCGGACTGCTTCTAAATATTGATGAGAATGAAATTCTACTTTTAAAACAGATTTTTTAGAAATTAAGGAACTGCTTATAAAAAATAGTAAAAGTAAAAAGGCCGCTCCCCATCCCCCAAGCCCATAAGTAATAGTGCCCAGCACCCCTGCTGATTTTGCTCCATCAAGAGTAAGTAAATTTAAAAATAGCGCAATCAAACAAAAGACAGAGGCAAGGATAAAACCTGAAATAATTTGAAAATGATCTCCGGATTTGCCGAAAAGCACAAAAATACAGACAAGGATCAGAAAAAAAATGTAATTGAGTAGACGATCCACCTGTGGGATTAATTTGACTCAGAAGAAGGAGAAGCACCCGAGTTACCATGCTTCATAATTGCAAAAATAACGGTAATATAACCAGCCATAATTACAATGGGAGAAACATAAAGTGATATGAAGCCATGCACCTCATTTTCCAAATACATAGCAAGAAAACCTGCTACAACCAGTAAAAATCCAATGGAAAAGACCTTGTAGTTCCATGCTCCAAAAAGCATCGATTTATTGTCATCTGAATTTCTTTTGCGCTTATCTGACATGAAAGTTCGGTTTATTAGATTTTGATTTTGTACCGGATATAAGTTTTTTCATCTACATCAAGGATAATAAAAATGAACTTATTTTTTTAACCTAAATTTTCTTTGTGTTGAAAAAGATTGTTTTAGCATCCGGCAGTCCCCGACGAAAAAAAATTTTGCATCAATTGGGTTTCAATTTTGAGAGTAGTTCAAGCTCTGTTGAAGAAACATATGACCCAAACGACGAACCTCTTGAAATCGTACAATATCTTGCCCTACGCAAAGCCAAAGATATTGCAAAAAAACACCAGGAAGCCCTTATTATTGGTGCAGATACCCTGGTTGTTCATAAAAGCAACATCCTTGAAAAACCTGCCTCCAAAAATGAGGCTGTCGAAATGCTTGAGTCACTCAAAAATTCTACTCATGAGGTACTCACGGGTGTAGCTCTTGTTAAAGTTTATGATAGCGGTAACAAAATGGAGGATCACACGTTTTTCGAAAGTACAGAAGTTCAATTTGGTGATATCCCCCAAAACCTCATAACTAATTACGTAAAAATGGGCAGTCCCATGGATAAAGCCGGATCTTACGGCATTCAGGATGATCTGGGAGCCCTGTTTGTAGAAGGGATTAAAGGTGACTATTATAATGTTGTTGGCTTTCCGATATATGCTTTCTATAAAAACATGAGAGTATTTGCCCCTGAATATTTACCAGCAAATTTAGCATGATTCGAAAAACGCTTTATAACGATATTTTGAAAATATTGGCAATTTGCTGCCTGCTTACATCAGTATGCCTCCCGGCTGTTCAAGCACAAAATAGCAGCGATTATTTTCTGGCAAACCAGCTCTTGCAACAACAAAAATATGAGCAGGCTTACACTGTTTTTGAAAGGTTGGTTAAGCAGCATCCAAGCTCCTATGTTTTTTTTGAGAAAGCAACAGAATGCCTGATCAATTTAAAAAGATATGATGAAGCTGTTTCCCTTGCTAGGCAAGCAACCAGCAGAGATGAATATTCCCAACAGGCTAAGATAAAGCTTGGTGAAATTTATCACGTAAAGGGTGATACTACTCAAGCCTTCCAAACTTGGTCATCGGTCAAATCAAATAATCCACAAAATTACCAGCTGTACCTTTCTCTTGCCCGGGCTATGGAAAATCAGCGTGCCTTTAACCAGGCCATTGAAACTTATCAAGAAGCGAAGCAAAAATTTTCAGGTTCGCCAAATCTGAGTATCGAATTGGCAAACACGTATATGCAGGCCGGTAAATACGAACAATCGGTACGTGAATATTTAGATCTCCTCAAAGAAAACCCAGACCGGATAAGCTTTGTACAGTCAACAATGTTGCGGTTCAATGACGATTATATGTATGACATTGCCATTCTTGAGATAGGTGACTTCCTGGATGAGCTTTCCCCTCAGCATCCAAGCCATAACAGCCTGCACCAACTGGAGCTTTGGCTCTTAATGGAGCGTGGACTTTATCAGCGTGCTTTCAACACAGCAAAAAATTATGAAGATTCTCATAATCGTGTATCCTATTCTCTGTATAGTTTAGGAGGAAGATTGCTTTCGGAACAAAAATTCGACCTCGCTCGGCAAGCCTACAGCTATTACATTGAAAATAATGTGCATTCTGCCAAGCCGCGAAGTATGCATGAACTGGCTGAGGTTAACATTGCCTGGGCAGACTATCTGGCAGATTACAACTTGGCCAATGCCTCAAAAAGAGATTCTTTATACCAACGCGCTCATGAAATCCTCGAGGTTTTGATCAGTGCCACCCCAAATTATTCTGACCGGTATGAGGCTATAGTCACACAGTCTGAACTTGCCCTTGACCACCTCCACAATCCCAATAAAGCCCAAGAAAATTTAGAAACCCTGCAAGTTAGTACAGACAGTTCTATCATAGCACAGCGCACATATATCAAAGGACGAATAGACCTTTACGAAAAAGACTATTCTCGTGCCCGTGTCGCCTTTACCAAAAGCAACAAAATTGCCCGGGTGGGTGACCTTGCAGAAAAAACACGATATTTTCTGGCACTTACAGATTTCTTTTCAGGAGATCTGGAATTCGCCAAAATTCAGCTCAATGCACTGGAACGGCAAAGTACCTCCTATTTTGCCAATGATGCCGTTAAACTGCGCGTCTGGATTCAGGATGGTTTACAGGCAGATAGTACCGGGGCTGATATTGTTCCCTTTGCAAACGCCATAGAAGCATTTTCACAAGGCCATGATGAAAAGGCTTTTGAATACATGAGCTCCGTACTCAACTTCGACTCCTTTCACCCACTTATGGATGAAGCACTGCTGGAACTAAGTGGATATGCATCACCGAATAAAGCTTCGTTGTTATATAAGCTTATCACCCATTTTGTTAAAAATAATGGCCAATTCTCTCCGCTGAAAGAACGACTGATGTGGGAAAAAGCGCGTATCGCTGATGAGATAGTAACAAATAGCATTGCTGTACCCCGGAACTCAGTAAGCGATTCAGCTTTTGCCAATATTACACAGTCCATTTCACTGCCTGAAACAAGTAAAGAAATCATTACTTTATACGAAGAAATATTGCTTCAATATCCTAATGGATTTTATGCTGACTTTGCTCGTTCACGAATTAACGAACTCCAAAATCCCAGTATCTGACATGTTCAAAAAGCTATCAATCATATTCACTTTTGCGTTTTGTCTGGTCGGAACGACTTTTGCCCAGCAGCAAATATTTATCCCTATGGATGCTTCTCAAACAAATCATCTTAAAGCATACGGGCTTATTTTTAACAATTTGCAAGATGGCAATTCTGCAGAATGGCTGCTTAACTACAGGGGCGGAAGCTTTATGACTGATTTTACTAAAACCCTACACAGAGAGGCAAGGCTCAAAAATATTAAAGTAGAAATTATCAGCAGTGCCGAAGCTTCAGGAATTATCAATGAAGTAGAACAGCCCAACGTTAATACTTCTGTAGTAAAGCTGGACAAGGCCCCTAAAATTGCTGTATATACTCCTAAACAGGCACTGCCCTGGGATGATGCCGTAACTCTTGCCCTTACCTATGCCGAAGTGGAATATGATAAAGTATGGGATCCTGAAGTACTGAATGGAAAACTAACTCAATATGATTGGCTGCACCTTCACCATGAAGATTTCACCGGTCAGTATGGTAAATTTTGGTCTTCTTCAAGAAATCAGCCGTGGTACATTCAGCAGGTCAACCAGATGGAAGCTATGGCAAAGGAAATGGGCTTTAACAAGGTGAGTAACGAAAAGAAGGCCGTAGCTAGAAAAATAAAGGAATATGTAGGCAATGGAGGCTTTCTGTTTTCCATGTGCTCCGGCACCGACACCTTTGATATTGCCCTGGCCGCTGAAGGAGTAGATATTGCTCCCGCACAGTTTGATGGTGATCCTGCCGATCCCAATGCACAGCAGCAGCTCGATTATAGCAAAACCTTGGCATTTACTGATTTTAGTCTTGTTATGAATCCTGCTGAATATGAGTACTCAGATATTGATGTACCCGTACAGTTGAATCGTGTTGATCAATCGTTAGACTTCTTTACACTGTTCGAGTTTTCGGCAAAATGGGACCCTGTACCTACGATGCTTACCCAAAATCATGTTAGCAGTATCCGTGGTTTTTATGGCCAGACAACAGCTTTCCAAAAAGACAAAGTCAAAGAATCAGTCGTTATTCTTGGAGAAAGCCCGGGAAGAAATATGGTGAAATATATTCACGGAAATTATGGAAGAGGCACATTTACATTTTACGCGGGTCACGATCCCGAAGACTATACACATCAGGTTAACGACCCTCCCACTGACCTCAGCCTTCATACAAACAGTCCGGGATATCGCATTATTTTAAATAACATCCTCTTTCCTGCTGCTAAAAAGAAGAAAAGAAAAACATAGTTTCGCTTTCAAGTTACATGTTAAAGGTTGCAAGTTTTCTTACCTTCAACCTCTAACTTTCAAATTGAAACATTTCTATAATGCAAGCAACAAAGGACTTCAGCGACCTCGTCGAAATTGTAAAAATATTACGCAAAGAGTGTCCGTGGGATCGCAAGCAAACACACCAAAGCATTAAAGACAACCTTATTGAAGAGGCCTACGAAGCCGTTGAAGCTATTGACAATGAGAATTTTGAGGAGCTTAAAAAAGAACTCGGTGATCTTTTACTGCATGTGATTTTTCACAGTCAGATGGCAACTGAAACTGAGAGCTTCAATATTGAAGATGTTATTCTTTCCATTCAAGAAAAGCTGATAAGACGCCATCCTCATGTTTTTGGCGATACCGAAGCCCAGAACGAACAGCAGGTTGCTGAAAATTGGGAATCCATTAAAATGAAGGAAGGAAAAGAATCAGTTTTGGATGGCATGCCCGCTCATCTTCCCGCTTTAATTAAAGCACAGCGCATGCAGGAAAAAGCGGCCAATGTAGGATTCGACTGGCCGGAAGTTGATCAGGTTTGGGAAAAGCTGGATGAAGAACTCTCCGAACTCAGAGCATCATTGGAAGCCGGGAACAAGCAAGAAAGTGAAGAAGAATTTGGTGATTTTTTGTTTTCTTTGGTTAACGTAGGAAGGGTGCTAAATATCAATTCCGAAGACAGTCTGCGACTTACCAACAAAAAATTTGAGAAGCGTTTTCGTTATATTGAAGAACAAGTTTCTGATTCGGGGAAGAAGCTCAGCGAAGTATCTCTACAGGAAATGGATAAATACTGGGAAGAAGCAAAAAGTCTGTGTTAAAAAATCTGCAAATTTGCTCCAAAAATATTAAATTTACCGCCCCCGCAAACGCTGACAAGCTTTTAAGCGTTGTAGTATTGAGATTAGCATAAGCAATTGACTCAAAAAGAGTTAGAAACAGTATTTTTGAGCTATTCAATCTCATTTTTTGATCGAAATAGACACAAATAAATTTAAACAGGAGTACAGAAATGGCTGAAGGTTTACCCGGTAACATCGACGAAAGCAAATACCCTCATATAAATCAAGGGCTGGCAGGTATTGTCGCTTTTTCTACTACAAAAAGTTTTATAGACGGCCAAAAAGGAGAACTTATTTATGCCGGCTATGATATTGACACACTGGCCGAAAATGCGACGTTTGAAGAAGTATGTTTTTTGCTTTGGAACGATCGTCTGCCAAATAAAGCTGAGCTGGATCAACTCAACAGTCAGCTGCAATCCGAAAGAAGCCTGCCGAAGCCCGTTCTGAATTATATTACTTCAACCTCTGACAAAGCAGAGCCCATGGCTGTGCTTCGAACAGCAGTTTCTATGCTGGCTGATTTCCACACTAAAGAAGCAGATGAAGCCAAAGAGTTTAGAATTAACAAAGCCATTTCTATTACCGCAAAAATACCAACAATTATTGCTGCATTCGATCGTGCGCGAAATGGCAAAGAAGTTGTATCTCCTCTTTCTGATGGCAGCACTGCATTCAACTTCTTATATATGCTGAATGGCGAAAAGCCCGGTGACCAGGCGGAAAAAACAATGGACTTATGCCTCATTCTCCATGCAGAACACGGAATGAATGCATCTACCTTTACCGGACGTGCTATTTGCTCTACAGAAGCTGATATGTACTCTGCAGTTCCAGGCTCTATCGGTGCTCTTAAAGGGCCACTTCACGGCGGGGCTAACCAGGCAGTAATGAAAATGCTGATGGATATTGATGAAAAAGGAGCTGATCCTGTTGAATACATCAAAGAGCGCCTTGCAAAGAAAGAAAAGGTTATGGGCTTTGGCCACAGAGTTTATAAAACGATGGATCCCAGAGCTCGTATTTTGCGTGGCATGTCCAAAAAGCTTTCTGAAGAAACAGGCCATGCTGAACTTTATGAATGGTCAGAAGCAATCCTTAAGACTATGAAAGATGAGAAAAACATTGATCCCAACGTTGACTTTTTCTCTGCTACAGTATACCACTCAATGGGTATCAAACCTGACCTTTATACTTGTATTTTTGCAATGAGTCGTGTTTCAGGCTGGACAGGCCATTACATTGAGCAAGCCGAAAACAATCGTTTAGTTCGTCCCCGTGCTCTTTATACCGGCGAAATGAATCTTGATTGGGTTCCGGTTGAAGAACGGTAAAATGTATTCATTCTGATTTAAAAAGGCATCTTAGTTGAGATGCCTTTTTTTGCTTTTCAATTTATTTCGGCAGCTGATATCATATCCTTATCTTCTTGTCGACAGCAGAATTTTTAATTAAAAAGCACTATGGCTCCCACTAAAACCAATTTGAAGCTTCCCTCCTTTGCTGATATTCAGGAAGCTCATGAAGTTATAAAGCCGCATATCCACCATACTCCGGTTTTGACCAATGCCCAGGTTGATCAAAAGTCTGGCGCCCGGGTTCTTTTCAAATGTGAAAACTTTCAAAAAGTCGGGGCTTTTAAATTTCGCGGGGCTTCGAACACCGTTCTTTCTCTTGAAGACACACAAGCACAAAAAGGAGTGGCTACACATTCTTCCGGAAATCATGCTCAAGCCATTGCCCTTGCTGCCAAGAACAGAAACATTCCTGCATACATCGTAATGCCGGAAAATGCTCCAGAAGTAAAAAAACGGGCCGTAAAAGGATATGGAGCTGAAATTACGTTTTGTGAACCTACATTGGAAGCCCGGGAATCAACACTTGAAAAAGTTGTGGATCGGACGGGAGCTACTTTCATACATCCCTATAACGATCCAAAAATTATAGCCGGACAAGGAACTGCTGCTAAAGAGCTGGTTGAAGATCATTCAAACTTGGACATTATTTTGGTACCTGTAGGTGGCGGTGGCTTGCTAAGCGGATCTGCCATAGCGGCCGAAGCTATGGACCATTCCATCAAGGTGATCGGCTGTGAGCCTGAAATTGCCAACGATGCTTTTCTTTCATTGCAAAGTGGGGAGCTGATGCCTGCTAAGAATGCACAAACCGTTGCTGACGGACTCCGAACTTCGCTGGGTGAGTTAACCTTTGCCTGTATTCAAAAACACGTACACAGCATTGTTACGGTCTCAGAAGAACAAATAATTGAAGCAATGCGCTATATTTGGGAACGAATGAATATTATTATTGAAGCTTCCTGCGCCGTTCCGGTAGCAGCTCTCTTTTATGATAAAATTGAGGACGCCAAAGGTAAAAAAATTGGGATTATCATTACCGGTGGAAATGTAGATTTAGACCATCTTCCGTGGAATTAGATCATACAATGAATGACACGATTACAGTTATTGGTGGTGGAATCTCAGGCATCACTACCGCTTTTACCCTTCAACTGTTAGGTTTTAAAACTTCATGTTATTCTAAGCACTTTGTAACACCCGAAGCTCCTGATAATCCCCGATTTGCCAGTCTGTATCCCGCCGCTTCCATAATTCCTCATTCCGTTTTTAGCAACCAGTCTGAAAAGCTTTTTCAACACTCCCAATCAATCTTTAAACTGCTGCTCAAACACAAGGTCAAAGGAATAAAAAAACATCTGCATTATGAGATCTATGAATTTGAAAAAGATGATCCCTCCTATGCCAAGTCACTTGAAAACTACCAGCGAGTCGAGAATTTAAACACTCACAAATTACAAATTCCAAGTAGATTACATGCACCAAATCTGCACGGCTGGGCTTTTAAATGCATCGTAGCTGAATGGCCAACTTATATATCAAACCTATATAACTGGTATGAGAAAGCGGGCGGCGAACTTGTACAACAAAAAGTTGACCCACAGGACATTAAAAATCTTAAAAGTAACGTCATCATCAACTGTACAGGTATTTGGAGTTCAAAACTATTTGATGATTCTGCCCCCTTAAAAGTAGTTAAAGGCCACTTGCTTTACATCCATGATGCACCACTATTTAAAGATGACCAAGGAAATATTCCTTCCTATAATTACACGCCGCATAATAATATTTACACCGATCCACAGGGAAATCCAACAGATGTTTATTGCTATCCGAGAACAACCGGACTGGCACTGGGTGGAAGTCGAGAGAAAGGAATTATAAATGAATCCGGTATTTTTATAGGTGAAGAAAACAGTGATACCATAGAAATGGGGGGGCTGAACATACCCCGGCAAATCTATGAATTGAATAAAGAAATTTTACTCAATACTTATGATTTTGATATACGTAAATATTCTTCTTTAGAGGCTAAAGCCGCTTACCGGTATATACGCAGTGAAGATAGAGATGGGCTTCGAATTGATACCTCAAAAGAATTTGGCAAGAAAATAATTCATAACTATGGCCACGGTGGTGCAGGGGTGACGCTATCCTGGGGATGTGCCCTTGAAGTAGCTCAAAAAATCAATGATTTTAAGCTACATGAATTATCCAACAAACTGAATCATTTATTAAATAAGATAGTCTAATTCACGAACTGTTTTTCGGCACAATCAGGACAATCCAGCCAGTTCTCAGATGGCATGTTAGGTAATGCTGACGGACTATTGCCCCGCTCAAATACAGGCCGGTACAAAATATCACCTTCGGCATGCTCCTCCCCGCATCCATGGCAATGCACCTCTCCCTCAACTTCTTTTGGAGTATATCCCGTAATCACCCAACCCTGATGACCGGTATGTGCAGCCAAGCTTTCCAAAGCAGCCCTAACTGTTTGTGATTTATTACCATCATAGAATTTCTTAGAAAGATCTTCCAACAGGCTTACCGTTTCATCATCAAGTGTGAAATTGAGCCGTTTCATGATTTAACCTCACAGTGTTTCTTTTTGTGAATTTGATAATTGATCCAATGTCCTCTTACCAGCAGCATGCTGCCCACTATCGTAACTGCAGCCTCTCCCCAATCACCGATCCAATCGTGAAGCATCCAGGCAGCCCCAACCACAAGCAATCCACTAAACAGATATAATCCAATCGGACCAAAAACTTCTCTATCCTTTAGCGCAAATATCACGGTTGGCACAATAAGTATAAAAAGAATAGGATGTGTCCAATCATGCATTGATTCTGCTACGGGCCAAAGTGGTAACAAGGCAATAGCTACTGGAAAAAACAGGCAATGAATGGCACAAAGTCCGGAAATACTAATTCCCAACCGATCCCAAAAAGCTGAATGTGGATGATCTTGATTCATTAAGTTTAATAGTAAACGCATTATATTTAGTGTGTATAAGTATACACACTATCAAAATATTTACCAATTAAAAAGCCGGGCTTTAAAACCCGGCTTTAGAATACATTTAAAAATTTAGGACTATCAGCCTGCTTTCTTTTTCGCCTTAAAGCGATTGATTACACCGCCATGAAGAACCGCCTCTTTCTGGCGTTCGCTAAAGGTATGTTTGACCGTGTATTCTTTTCCTTTGGTTTTATTGGTGATTACCACTTCATTGCCATTTTTAATGGCGCCACGAATGTCATTCACAACTAGGATATCGCCCTGGTCAATATCTTCATAATCCGCATCATTTTCGAATTCCAGCGGTGGAATGCCAAAGTTGATTAGGTTTTGCCAGCCAATTCGAGCATAGCTTTTAGCTATCACTGCACGCATTCCCAAATAACGAGGAGCAATAGCAGCATGCTCGCGACTGGAGCCTTGCGCATAGTTTTCCCCGGCAATAACTACATGTCCGCCGTGTTCTTCTTTGGCCTCCATCGCGCGGTCATAAAAATTCTTATCTACTACATCGAGTGTAAATTTACTTATTTCAGGGATATTGCTTCGGTAAGGAAGCACCTCTGCTCCTGCACGGAGAATTTCATCAGTTGAAATATCATCACCCATTTTAAGTAGAACAGGCACATCAAAATCTTTCAGTGCATCAAAGTTAGGCATAGTAGAAATATTGGGACCTTTCTTGATTTCACCACGCTCGTTCTTAGGCTTGGGTGGAGTAAGCATCTCTGTATTAATGTGAATCTCTTGAGGATACTCAAATTTGGGATACTCCATATTATATAAATCTTCCAAGTCCCGAGGATCTGTTATTTTTCCTGTCAGTGCTGAAGCTGCAGCTGTTTCCGGACTTACCAAAAATACAGAATCTTCAGGAGTACCAGATCGATCAGGGAAATTACGTGGCACTGTACGTAAACTATTTTGCCCCGTTGCAGGTGCCTGACCCATACCGATACATCCATTGCAACCTGCTTGGTGAATACGTGCGCCGGATTGTACCAGGTTAAACATCACATCATTCTTCACCATATTTTCAATAATCTGTCGCGATGTCGGGTTGATATCAAATGAGACATTATCATTTACTGTTTTCCCTTTAACAATTTCCGAAGAAATCCAGAAGTCTCGATAACCCGGATTGGCAGAAGACCCAATATAAGACTGATAAATATCCTGCCCTTCTACTTCACGTACCGGAACTACATTGCCGGGACTGCTTGGCAATGCAATAAGGGGCTCAACGTCATCAAGAATAAGTTCTTCGTACTTATCGTATTCTGCACCCTCATCGGCTTTAAGTTCTACGAACTCATGTCCACGCTCTTGAGATTCCATAAACCGTCGAATCTCACCATCGGCAGGAAAAACTGTACTGGTCGCCCCCATTTCAGTTCCCATGTTTGCAATAACATGCCGGTCCATCGTGGAAAGATTTTTCAATCCCTCACCAAAATATTCAATAACATAACCGGTAGCACCATCTACATCATAGCGCCGTAACATTTCGAGCACAGCATCTTTAGCACTCACCCAGTCAGGCAACTCTCCTTTTAGTTCAACGCCCAGAACTTTTGGCATTTTGATATAGAGAGGTTCTCCGGCAATAGCAAAAGCTACATCGAGTCCACCCGAGCCAATAGCCAGCATACCCATGCAGCCGGAAGCCGGAGTATGGCTGTCAGATCCGGCCAATGTTTTTCCCGGAATAGCAAATCGTTCGGTTTCAATCGGATGGCTCACGCCATTACCGGGACGACTAAACCACATGCCAAAACGTTCTGCAGCAGATTTCAGGAAAACATGGTCATCGGGATTTTTAAAGTCCGTTTGAATGAGGTTATGATCCACATATTGACAAGAAAGTTCGGTCTGTGCCTCATCCAGCTCCATGGCTTCCAGTTCGAGCATTACCATAGTACCGGTAGCATCCTGTGTAAGCGTTTGATCAATCTTGATACCAATCTCTTTTCCCGGTACCATCTCCCCATCAACAAGGTGATCTTTAATTAATTTTTGAGTGACATTAAGAGGTTGACTCATTTTTATCCCGTATTTGATTAAAAATTACGCTATGTTATTGACTACTATAAGCTTATCAAGTTTAAAATCGTTTCGGAAACTAAGGATTTAATATCTTTTTTTGCAGTTTCAAACTTATAAAGCTCATATTTATAATCATTCCAAGAAATTAGTTTTAAGTTTTTCTCAATTTTTTCTTAAATACGTATTACAGAGTTATTACAGTTAACCAATAATTTCCAGTTATGAACACCAGTGATCTGGTTACGGCACTTGCAGACAATTGGGATATGACTCAGACTGAGACCCGTCAACTTATGGATCTCATGTTTGATATTTTTAATGATCATCTTGCCCAAGGAAACAGCTTTACTATACCCGAGCTGGGTACGTTCAGTGTTCATACACGAGATAAACGTCGCTCGTACAATCCACACTACGAGCAATACATGATGCTACCTCCAAAACGCGTGGTGGACTTTGCTCCAAGCAAAAGCTTAAAAGAAGATATAAAAGATGTAGATTAAGGCATGAGCAAAAAGATTACATTTCAGGAATTAATTGACGCTATTGCCGAAGAATCGGGGAAACCCAAGCAGTTTACCCACGATTTTATAAAGAATTTTGTATCTATAGTTAATGATGGACTGCAACAGAATGATTCTGTTAA
The DNA here is from genome assembly GCA_034521755.1 of Balneolaceae bacterium. Lineage (GTDB taxonomy): Bacteria > Bacteroidota > Rhodothermia > Balneolales > Balneolaceae > JAXHMB01. The sequence goes on along the minus strand of JAXHMB010000001.1, from coordinate 102,541 downwards.
TATGGCTGGGTTTGGCAAATTTGAACTCCGGGAAATGGATGAACGAGAAGGCGTAAATCCACAAACCGGCGAAAAGATTACCATTCCTGCTCACCAGAAAGCAATCTTTAAACCCTACAAGAATCTTCGCGAACTGGTAAATGCACCATACAATCATCTTGAGCCAGAACTACTTGAAGAAGACGATAGCCAGGAAGAGGAAATATCGGCTGACCAGCCTGATTCCGGTTCTAATGAAGAAGAACAATTTATTCCTACGGCACCTCCTCCCTCTGTCGAATCTGAAACTGAACAAACTCAGGAGGAAGAGACTGAATCAGAAGATATCCATCCATTTTTACTTGATATGGAAGAGGACGATAATAAAGAAACCAACGATAACGAATACGATGAGCAAATGAATACTGGTGATACCCCGGATGATGATTCGCCCTGGAATTATGAGGAAGATGAGAATGAAGAATCTGAAGAAGACAGTTTCGAAGATAATCTGGATCCCTTCGATTTTAGTGATGAAGAAGAATCACAAGAACAGGAAGAACCGGCTTTTCAACTTGAAGATTTTAGCGAACAACCAGAAAAAGACGAAGATACAGCTGACAAGCCTGAAGATATAGTTGAGGACGAACCGGATCTGGACGAGCCGGACCTAATTGAAGAAGAGCGGGTAGAAGCTGAAGAAAAAACGGAACCTGAACCCGAAGAAGAATTGGAGGAAAAAGAAAATTTTGATGACGATATTGTAGAATTTACTCCTGAATTCAGTGCTTCTGATAACACAAATGATGATGAAGATGAAGTAGAGGAAACAGAAGATTTCCCATTCGAACAGGATGACCGCAACGAACTGGATGATGAGCCCCTTGAAGATCCTGATGAGGAAAAATATCCATCAGAAAAACAGGAAGAACCGGCTTTTGAAATTGAAGATTTTAGCGAACAAGCAGAAGAAGTCGAAGATAATGATGAGGAGCCTGAAGATATAGCTGAGGACGAGCAGCATCTAATTGAAGAAGAACAGGTTGAAGCCGAAGAAAAAACGGAAGATAAATTTGACGCGAAAGAAGATTTAGATGACGATGTTAAGCAACTCACTCCTGAAGACAGTGTTTCTGATGACACAAATGATGATGAAGATGAAGTAGAAGAAACAGAAGATTTCCCATTCGAGCAGGATGACCACAACGAACTGAATGATGAGCCCATTGAAGATCCTGACGGGGAAGAATATGAAATGTATGCACTTCCAGCCGATGAAGAAGAGGTAGAAAATGAAGAGGATGAATTAGCTGAAGAAGAAATACCGCTCAATGAAAAATTCAATGAAACAGATGAACCTGTTGAAGATCATGAAGAGCAACATGAGGAAAAAGGAAAAACGTATCAACCTCCTGTATTTAAAGATCGCACTTTAAAGAGAAAAAGAAATACCGGTGGCAGCATGTGGATTATTGCTGCTGCAATTGTAATTATTTTACTGGCAGGTGCTTCATGGTACTTCCTCATGTACAGTGGCCAAGGATCTAGCAATAATACCAATGACACCTCTTCTGCTTCAACGGGAATGACAACCACTCCACCTCAAAATACTGTTCCTGATGATCCAGCCACCAGTGGAGATACAAAAGCACAACAAAGTACCGGGAAAACTGACTCAAAAGCATCAGCAGCAAACAAAAAAACTACAGGCTCCTCCAATTCTAAAACAGCATCAACGACACCTTCTACCGGAAATACAAAACTGGTTTCGCATACCGTTGAAAAGGGAGAAACATTATGGAGCTTGGCAGATGTTAACTATCAAGATCCTTACCGTTGGCCATGGATTTATGACGAAAATAAAACAGATATTGAGAATCCCAATATTATTAGAATTGGTCAAAAACTAGAGATACCCATGCCCCAAGGAGCGGATGGCAGCCTGACCAATAATGATTCACTGCAAGTTGCTATTGCTTTTGCAGAAACCTACAGCTGGTATAAAGAACGTGAGATGGAGGAGGCAAAATTCTATCTTTACACAGCTAAAAAATACCATGCTGATGTATTAGATTACGTTGATATTCAAGTGGATGAGGATGATCTGGTATTTGCCAATCAGGAATAATGGGTGTTTGCATAAACGCCTTTCTTTAAACAGATTATCTAAAATTAAAAGAAAGCAAAAACTTATAACCTAGCAGGAGAAATATATGATTCGTCACGTTGTAATGTGGAAACTTAAAGACGAAGCCGAAGGTGCAACAAAAGAGAAAAATGCTGAGAAAATGAAGCTCATTCTCGAAGGCTTAAAAATTAATATCGATGAGATAAAAAATGTGGAAGTAGGTATCAACATCACCGAAGATGATGAAGAAATGGGTTCTGCATACGATGTGGTTCTAATCTCAGACTTTGAAACGGAGCTTGACTATACCATGTATACGCGTAATGAGCACCACAAGAAAGCTATTAAATTCATCAATTCTGTGGTTGAAGAGCGCTACTTTGTAGACTATAAAGTGGATACATAATCAATAAGCTACTGCTTTGCTTCCTGGACAAGTTTTCCAAATATTTTACGCTGCGCTCTTATTTGAGGCATATATTCCGGGTGCCATTGCACCCCTATTAAAAAGCTAGAAGCAGAATGCTCAATAGCCTGGGCCAGCCCTGTTTCTTCTTTGGCAACAACTTCCAGTTCGCTACCCTGTTTATCTACTGCTTGGTGGTGCAGAGCATTTACCCAAATAGAGCTCGAACCAATAATCTGCCTCAGCTGGCTCCCTTTTTTAAGCTCAACTTTTTTCTTTGGCCAGACGGAATATACCTGTGGAATCTCTCCGTAATAAGTATCTATATCCTGATGCAAATTACCGCCAAAGTATATATTAATAAGTTGAGATCCTCTGCAAATACCAAGTACCGGTATATTATTCTTAATGGCAGAATCTAAAAGATCAAATTCCAACTTGTCTCTTTTTATGTCAACGGCACTGGACTTTGTAGCAGATAACTTTCTGATCAAGAATAGAAACGGGTAAAGCAAAAGAGAAATAAGATGAATCATCCATTGATAAAATCCTTTGGGTTTTCGGCCTTTCCCAAGCGGGGACTCTATAATCGATTGCCCATATCTGGCAGGATCTATGTCTGCACCACCCCCCAGAATTAACCCATCCAGTTGTACTGCAGGCTGAGGATCTTTGGGACGAATACGTATTGCCTTACCCCCTTGCAGTATTACGGCAAGTTTGGAAAATAACCATGCAGCAGTCCCTCCTTTATCAGGACCAGTTACACCTATTATGGGTTTTGTGCTACTCATCTGGCTCCAGAAATATATTTATGGTTTCTGCCCATTCCTTTTTAAAAGAAACAAATGAGCCTGCAGCTCTTAGCCTGTAAAGTTTACTGAGCTTCATAATCAGATCTTTATCTTCTGCCAGTTTCTCAACAGCCATCCAATAGTTCCATTCTTCTGTAAAACTCCATTCCGGATTATCAATGTTACTGTTAGGTAGGCGATAATGAAATGTCGGTCGCGGTGTATTTTTTTCATCTTCAAGCTCCCTGTTAACTTTTTCTTCATCAAGCATGGCAAGTATCGGCAGAAAATCTACCGGCCTGTTTCGGGTAGCGTTATATGCTAAATAATCATTAATAAACTGACCTTTTGAAGGTGAATAATCTACATCTAAAACTTTAAGTACATATTTGCCTGGGTAAGGATCAACAAAGGGAGAAAGCTTACGCGTGATATCAATATTTAACTTTTGTAATAGCCAGGGATACACCAATAAAATAGATCTGAGATATCGTAATAATGTCGAAATTTCTAAATCGGGGGTTTCAACATTGATATGCATGCCCAAAATATGCATCAGTGAAGCTTTGGTACCCTCAGCTTTGTGTTGTTGCAGTTTTCTGCGCAGTGATTCCAACTTTGGAATCGTCTCGACACTGATAGGTGGCATAACAACTTCCAACGGAACTACCGTTTTTGCAGCCTTATCCAAAAAGTCCTCTACTGACTTTAGAATACTCTCTTTCTCAAAATTAAGACCAAACTTTTTCAGCGTATCCTCATCAGCCATCTTACGTAAGATTCGGGCATCGAGCTCTACCCTGAAGTTACCCAAATCAGTATTATTCACTTCATACTCATACCGATGCTTCTCAATAATTTCACCGCCATACAATTCTTTGATGAGATCCGCAGTCTTATCTAGCTCCAGACCTGAAAACTCCAGCTCAAACCCCACCTTTCTGGGATCACCGTTCTTATTGTTTAAAGTAACAGGCTTTTGTAATATCATCTACCAAGATATAATTTTAATTAATTAAACAGACAAAGTTATTGGATCTCGAAATCATTTATGGCATATTGGCCTCTATTGTAAAAGCTTGAAAACCATCAAAATAACCCTTGCCTTATCAAAAGCATCTAAACATAATTCAATTAGTTAACTAACACCAAATAATGAGGTATTTATGAAGCGTTTTTTCTGCTGTTTTTTATTGGCATTCTTATTGATTCCTTTATATATGATGGGTCAACAACAGGCTCAGGTTTTCGAAGGGGCTAAAATTATTCCTATTGAAGGAGATCCTATAGAGTCGGGGACTCTGGTTGTTAAAGAGGGGAAGATACTTGCCGTCGGCCCGGATGGAGAAGTCAATATCCCATCAAATGCAAAAATACATGATGCTTCCGACAAAGTGATCATGCCCGGTCTTGTTGATACGCACTCACATATTGGTGAAGGTGATGGTGGTGATAGATCTTCTGCCCTGCATCCTGATGTGCGAATACTTGATGCCATTAATCCCCGCAGCGATACTTTTAAAAAAGCTTTGGCAGGCGGAATAACCAGTGTAAATGTTATGCCGGGTTCTGGTCATCTAATGAGTGGGCGAACCGTGTATCTAAAACTTAGAGATGCCAACACTATTGAGGGAATGTTGTTTGTGGATGATCCTCAAAAAGAAGTAGCAGGTGGTCTTAAGATGGCTAATGGTACGAACCCTATAGGTGGAGGTCCCTTCCCTGGAACAAGAGCTAAATCAGCTGCCATGGTTCGGGAATTATTTGTAAAAGCACAAGAATATCAAAAGAAAATAGAAGCTGCAGATGGTGATGAAAGCAAGATGCCTCCCCGTGATCTTGGTATGGAAACATTGGTCCAGGTTTTAGAAGGAAAACGAATCGTTCATAATCACACCCATCGTCATGATGACATTCTTACAGCCGTACGTCTTGCTAAAGAATTTGGATACCGGTTGGTGCTTCAACACGTAAGTGAAGCCTGGAAAGTAGCAGACGAAATTGCGGAATCAGGATTTCCTGCTTCCATCATCGTTCTCGATTCCCCGGGCGGTAAGCTTGAAGCCGTGGATATTAAATATAAAAATGGAGCTATGCTTGAAGATGCCGGAGTTACTGTTGGATATCATACTGATGACGGCATTACCGACTCAAGGCTTTTCCTTCGATCAGCTGCTTTTGGCGTACGTGCAGGTATGAGCCGAGAAGCCTCACTTAAAGCGGTAACCATAGCCAACGCCAAAATGATGGACATCGATGACAGGGTTGGTACGCTCGAAAAAGGCAAAGATGCAGATTTTATCATCCTCTCTGGAGATCCGCTTAGTGTCTATACTCATGTTGAGGAGACCTGGGTAGAAGGTGTTAAGCGTTTTGATCGATCCAATCCAAAGGATAAATCCTATGCTACGGGTGGTTATGATGTTTACCGCGGAAGTGTGCATACTCACGAAAATTAGGAGACCAAAGAAATGAATTATTCTAAACAGACTATTATGAAATATTTTTTATCAACAATTATTCTAGCGTTATTTACTGCCCTTTCAGTTGAAGCACAGATCGCTGTTAAAGCCGGTACCTTATACACCATGGATGGCGATGCCATAGAAAACGGTGTTGTATTAATCAAAGATGGTAAAATTGAGCAAGTTGGGACAGCTCAATCGGTACGTATTCCGGATAACTATGAAGTGCATGAAGCTAACACAGCTACTCCCGGACTTATTGATGCTCATACCGTAGTTGGCCTTGCAGGTATCTTTAACCAAGATGCTGATCAGGATCAGCTGGAAACTTCAAATGCCATTCAGCCACAACTGCGAGCCATTGACGCCTACAATGCCCGTGAAGAGCTCGTAAAATGGGTAATGAATAAAGGGGTAACCACCATCCATACTGGTCATGGGCCAGGTGCATTGGCCAGTGGACAAACTATGCTTGCCAAAACCAGCTATAATACGGTAGAAGAAGCACTCATTGATTCAACTACTATGGTAGCATTCACACTTGGGCCCTCGGTTGAGCAAAATTTTAGCAGCCCCGGTACGCGTTCCAAAGGCATTGCCATGTTACGTCAAAAATTTATCAAGGCACAGGACTATGCAGAAAAAAGAAATGGAGAAGATGCCCCATCTAAAGACCTGGAGATGGAGATACTGGCCGATATTCTGGATGGGAAAGTTACCGCTTTGATAACGGCAAACCGTGCACATGATATTATGTCTGCATTGCGCCTGAGGGATGAGTTTGATTTTAAAATGGTACTGGATGGTGCTGCTGAAGCATATCTCATCATGGATGAAATCAAAGAAGCCGGTGTTCCGGTCATCATTCATCCAACAAAAGTGCGCACTTACGGAGGCACACAAAATGCCAGTTTTGAAACAGCAGGCAAATTAGCTGAGGCAGGTATCCCCTTTGCATTTCAAAGTGGGTATGAAGGATATGTGCCAAAAACACGCATTATTCTTTTTGAAGCAGCCATTGCAGTTGCAAATGGACTCTCACGCGTGGATGCCCTTAAAGCTCTCACCATTGATGCAGCCAAAATTTTAGGCATTGATAACCGGGTAGGCTCCTTAACAAAGGGAAAAGATGCTGATATCGTACTTTATGATGGAGATCCTTTTGAATATACCACACACGTCACCAATGTTATTATTGACGGTAAAGTTGTGAAATGATTTAGGACATAGGAGTAGGATAAAGCCTCCTACTCCCTATTTTTCATTTGATATGAGTACAGAAGCAGAAGAATATCCTATTGACGGTACATTAGATTTACATTCATTCCGTCCACAGGATTTGGGCGATCTTATCCCTGATTTCATTGATGCCTGCCTGGAAAAAGAAATCTATCAGCTTCGTATTGTACACGGAAAAGGAGTCGGCAACATCCGTCGGTCTGTACATGCACTGTTAGATCGGAATCCCAATGTCAGCTCTTACTCTCTGGCCAATGATAAAAGCAGTTGGGGTGCAACTTTGGTTGAGTTAAAATCAGACAATAACTAATCTGCATCTGAGCGCAGTAATTTTTATCCTTCCTCAAAACAAACACCTTAAATAACTACATGAGTACCTATACACGGGAACAGCTGAACCGCACTCTGCAAAACCAGATCAACAGACTTGAAAGACGCATTAATAAGCTTCAAAGCAACAGTAAAAAGCTTTCAAGATCACGTTTGTTCACATTCTTAGTTGGAACAACACTGATCTTTACTTTTGCCTCCCTGGGCAGCACTATCCTTTTTTATACCTCTATTTTGCTAGGCATTGCCTTTTTTGGATACCTGATGCACCAACACAAAAAAGTTGATCACGCTATTCAAAGGTTTAAAATATGGAAAGAAATTAGATCTACGCATTTAAGCCGCATGCAGCTTAAATGGGATAATATTCCTGAAAAAGAAATTTATATATCGCGCGAACAGCATGCCTATGCTACAGATTTAAATATTGTTGGCAAACACTCACTTCATCAGCTTATTGACACTTCTATTTTTAAAGAAAGCTCCGAAAAGCTGCTTTCCTGGTTTCTGGATAATGATCCTTCTATAGAAGCTATAAAATCCCGACAAGATTTAGCTAAGGAGCTTACTCCAATGGTTACCTTTCGTGATAAAATTGAACTGCGTGCCAGCCTTGTGAAGTTCTATGAGTCCGAAAAGGATTGGAGTATGGGGATGCTCTTAAAATGGCTGCAAAAACCATCAGAGCATAATTATAAAACACCCTTACTCATACTCAGCACACTTTCTATAATCAACATAACTTTGCTTGTTCTTTGGTTAATAGGAGTAATTAATCCTTATGTAGTGTTCACTTTTATCGCCTATTTAACGATATATAATTTTAACAGTGATAAAGTAAGCGGGCTTTTTGACAATGCCTATCAGATCGAAAAATTGCTGAGTGAGTTCAGTACTATCCTTTCATATCTGGAAAATTTCTCATATAGAAGTCCTGACCGTAAGCTTAAAGATTTTTGCGCACTTTATCATGAATCAGAAACACGTCCCTCTAAATTTTTGAAGCGTATCGTTCGAATTGCCGCGGCTGCATCATCCCAGAGTAGTGAAATTATTTGGTTCTTATTGAATGCCGTTATGCCCTGGGACATGTACTTCGCATCAAAATTAGAGTCGTTTAAAACCGACCTCGAGCCTAAGTTATCTCAATGGCTTGACAGGTTCTACGAACTTGAAGCCCTGTGTTCATTAGCTAATTTTAAGTGGCTCAATCCTCATTATTCCTTTCAGATACCCCAGGAACCCGATGACAATCAACCGGCCCTAAAAGCTCTTGATTTAGGTCATCCCCTCATACCAGAATCAGAGAAAGTAACCAACGATGTAACTATTGACAGTCTGGGAGATATTCTGCTTATCACAGGATCTAATATGGCTGGTAAAAGTACCTTCCTGCGCACTATAGGAATAAATCTGGCACTTTGTTTTGCAGGCGGCCCGGTTAACGCTTCTACCTTCGAAACCATACCTTTTCGAATATTCTCCAGCATAAACGTAAAAGATTCTCTTGATCAGGGTCTCTCGCATTTTTATGCCGAGGTAAAACGGCTACGCAAACTCATGAATGCTCTAAAAGGGCCTAACAAATTTCCACTGTTTTTCTTTGTTGATGAAATTTATAAGGGTACAAACAATCGTGAACGCTTAACCGGAAGCACTGCTTTTCTCAAAAAAGTATCAGGGCAATTTGGCATTGGTTTGGTATCAACACATGATCTTGAGCTGGCACAACTTGAGGAGGAAATCCCTACACTATCAAACTATCATTTTGAAGAGACTATTGAAGACGGCAAAATGCACTTCGAATACAAACTTAAAAAAGGACCCTGCCCCACCACCAACGCACTTAAGATTATGGAGATGGAAGGTTTGCCTGTTGAATGATATATAAAAGCTATAAGCTTAATGGACATCCCCTTGTTCCAAAAGCACTAGCAATATATTAGTGTTTAGTGGTCATTTTCTATATGATGAATCTTTGTAGTTGTATTCCCGTACCCCCCTATTCTTATCACTTCACATAATTTTTTACATCCAAAATTTGAGATGATTCCACAATTTTCTTAAATCTAACATGATCACAACAAAAACTTAACCACGCCTCGTATGCAAAGACCAAAATTTAAGGGATCACTTTTTTGGAGCTGCATTGCTTTGCTGACATTCTTTTTGATGTCCACTAATGCGCATGCTCAACAAACAAGTGCTGATAGCCGATACCATAACCCATCTGAAATCAATAATGCCCTGGATGATATCCATGACTCAAATAATGATATCACAAAGATACACACCTTGGCGACCAGCCCGGGGGGAACAGATATTAACCTGATAGAAATTGGCCCTGAAGTTGATAAAAGCAATAAGGAGCTACCGGCCATTTTTGTCACTGCAAACCTTGAAGGAGATATTCCTATATCCTCAGAAGCCGCATTACATCTTGCTCAATTGGTAATAAGTGAAAATGCTGCCCAAGATAAAACCTGGTATATTCTACCCAACGCAAACCCTGATGCAGCTGCCAAGTATTTCAGCTCACCGTTAGTGCAAGATTCAAGAAACGATAAACCGCACAATGATGATATGGACGAAAGTGTTGATGAAGATGGCTGGGAAGACCTAAACGGTGATGGTATTATCTCACAAATGAGAGTGAAAGATCCAACCGGTCCCTGGATGCTTATTGAGGGAGATACTCGTCTTATGAAAAGAGCCGACCGTTCAAAAGGTGAAGTAGGAATGTACAAACTGTACACCGAAGGTATCGACAATGACAATGATGGCAAATATAACGAAGATGGAAAAGGAGGAGTAAATATCAACAGAAACTTCCCTCATCTCTTCAAAGATTTTACCGAAACCGGTGGTGCATGGCCGGGCAGCACTCCTGAGACCTACGCAATTTTTGAATTTGCTTTTTCTCATCCCGAAATAGCTATGACCTTTTCGTATGGCGCCACAAACTTTAGCATGGTCGCCCCCAAAGGCGGACGACAGGGTTCAGCAGATTTTCAGAATATTGAAATCCCCGAAAACTTTGCTGAACAACTTGGCGCAGATCCCAATAAAACCTACACCATGGATGAAGTTATTGAAATGGTTAAACCACTGGCTCCTCCCGGATTTGAAATAACGGAATCGGTAGTCGCAAGCTTTTTGGGATTGGGTGCTGTTGTAAACCCTGTTTCTGACGACCTTAAATTTTACAATGAACTGGCTGACCAATACAAAGAGTATTTAAAAGAGAAAGGATTTGATGAAGAAAGAATGGACCCGGAACCTGCTAAAGACGGCTCCTTTGAACTATGGTCCTACTATCATTTGGGCATCCCAACATTCAGTATGGACTTCTGGACACTTCCAAAACCGAAGAAGGAAGAAACCGAAGAAGGAAGCGGACTTACAGCTGATAAAATCAGTGAAATGTCGTCTGAAGAATTTCTCGAATTGGGCGAAGAAAAAATTGCGATGTTTCTTAAAGAAATTGGAGCACCCGAACAGTTTTCGGCTGAGCGTGTTATGAGTATGATTGAAGGTGGTCAAATGACACCTGAACGTATGGGAGCTATGATAAAGCAAATGCCAAGTTCAGGAAGCTCCGGAGGCTCATCAGATGGTGCCAGTGAGAAAGATAAAGCACTAATTGCCTTCAATGATAACGTTCTTGACGGCGAAGGCTTTGTAGAATGGACAACTTATGATCACCCAACATTAGGGGAAGTTGAGATTGGCGGGGAAGTACCTTTTGTACGCAATACCCCACCCGGATCAATGGTCGACTCTTTACTTAATGCTCAGGTTCCCTGGACTATTAAGCTGGCAGACAAAATTGCCCGACTCCGTATTCTTAACTCCAGCGTTACAAGCAAAGGCAGCAATATTTATGAAGTTTCTGTATGGGTTGAAAATGAAAACTACCTGCCCTTCCCTACTGCAATGGGCGAAAAAAATCAGCAGCCCAGACCGGCTGTTATTACCCTTAATGCAAATGGACTTGAGGTTATGAAGGGTAAAACAAGGACCCCCATCACAAGCCTTGGAGGACATGAAGTCAGGAAATACACCTGGCTGATACGCACAAAATCTAACACGATTGATGTAAATCTGGAATCTGCCCACGCATGGAACGACCGAACACAAGTGAATTTAGGAGGTTCAAAATGAGAATTTTTAAAACGACAATAACTACAATATTACTGCTTATTCTGGCTCAAGCCGGATTTTCGCAGGCTCAAAAAATTGAAGTACCCCTACGCTTTGATCACTACTACGATTACAGCCAGGTGGTAGAAGCTGTTAAAGCCATTAATAAAGCTTTTCCACAAATGACCAGCACAGAAGTTATTGGGAAGAGCGAAGAAAACCGTGACATCTGGTCACTTACTATTAATAATCCGGACACCGGTGAACCTCTAACCAAACCCGGGGTTTATATTGATGGCAATATTCACGGGAATGAAATTCAGGCTACAGAAGTAAATCTATACCTGATGAACTACTTGCTAACGAACTATGGCAAAAACGAAAAAGTAACGGCCATGGTTGATCGCAATGTGTTTTATTTTGTGCCTTCAATCAATGTTGATGGGCGGTATCATTTCTTCAACGATGCCAATACTCCAAGCACCAATCGTGGTCTTCGAATTCCAAAAGATGATGACTATGATGGCTTATTCGATGAAGACTTCCCAGAAGACCTAAATGGTGATGGTTCCATCAATCAAATACGTAAAAGAGATCCTTTTGGGCAATGGAAAACAGATCCCAAAGATCCACGAATTATGGTTCGAGTAGAACCCGGAGAGATGGGGGAATGGACCATATTGGGACAAGAAGGTATCGATAATGATGGTGATGGACGTGTCAATGAGGACTCTGAAGGATATGTAGATCCAAACCGAAACTGGGGGTCAAGTTGGGCACCACCCTATGTTCAAAGTGGAGCAGGTAACTACCCATATTCAGGTAACGTGACTAAAGCAGTGACGAAATTCATGATGGACCGGCCAAATATAATTATGGTATTTGCATTCCATAACAATGGCGGGATGTTCTTGCGTGGTCCCGGCTCAAAAGAAGAAGGACCGCTAAATCCAAGAGACATTGCTGTTTATGATATTTTGGGTGAACACGCAGAAAAGATTGTCCCAGATTATCGGTATCTGATTAGCTGGAAAGATCTCTATACTACATACGGAGACTTTACAGAATTCACCTATAACCAGGTGGGAGCTTTTAGTTTTGTTGGTGAGCTTTTTATGCCGGAACATGAAACTTATAAAGCTCATGATGCCAAAGAAACAGAGGATGGAGATTCCCCCGGTTTTGGCGGGAATACCGAGCGAGAAAGAGAGCGACTTAAGTTTAACGACTATGTTGTTCAGGGAGCTTTGTATAATGAATGGGAAACATACGATCACCCTAAATACGGTGAAGTTGAAATTGGCGGATGGGCTAAGATGAGTTCCCGTCTGCCCCATCCCTTTATGTTGCAAGACTTGGTACATAGGAATGCTTCTGCCGTGATGTATGCCGCATCCCAAACACCTGATGTAAGCATGGAAATTTTTGACACTCAAAAGGTCGAAGATAACCTTTATAAAGTAAGAGTTCGCCTTATAAACAAGAACTCAATACCTACCATGACCTACCACTCTGTTCAAAATAAGCTTTTCCCCCAGGATAGATTGACACTGAAGGGGAATAATGCCAAAGTTATTGCAGGTGGGGAACTTACAGATAAGTATAACAATGAGGTCAACTACAAAGACCATAAACCTGAAGTTCAGTTTTTCTACGTACCCGGAAATCAAGCAGTAGAATACGAATTTTTGGTTGAAGGCAGCGGAACGGTCAATGTGGAATACATTTCCAGAAAGGCTGGGAAACGGTCTCAAAACACGAGGCTCAGATAAGCAAATACTTTTAAAGGCTCCATTTCGGAGCCTTTTTTATTTTATAAAAGTATGTACCTTATTAGAGGCAAAAAATTAAATCTAAATTGAAATTATGTGCATGATTAAAAGGACTGCAGCAATAAGTCTGTTTTGTTTTTTTTCAATTTCTGTTTCAGTTGTAGCTCAACAAAACGCCTATTCTTATCTGGCTCTCGGTGATTCGTACACTATTGGCGAAGCTGTTGAAGAAAGTGAACGCTGGCCCGTGCAGCTGCAAAAGGCTTTGGCAGAAAATGGCGTTATGGTTTCAGATCCTCAAATTATTGCCCAAACGGGCTGGACTACCACAGATTTACGTTCGGCTATTGAAAACACCGAACTGAACCCTCCCTATGATCTCGTTTCATTGCTGATTGGAGTCAATGATCAGTACCAGGGCATTGATATTGAAGAGTATCCGGATAATTTTCGCTTTTTACTGAATAAAGCTATCGAGCTTGCCGGAGATCGTCCCGATCATGTGCTGGTACTCTCCATTCCCGATTATGGAGCCACCCCCTTTGGCAAGGAACATAATCCCAGAGTAATCAACAGAGAGCTCAAGCAGTATAATACCATCAACAGGAAAATCTCGGATGAGCTGGGCGTAATGTATGTAGATATTTTTTCCGCCTCTCTCAAAGCAGTCAACAATGAGGAGCTGACAGCTTCCGACGATCTCCATCCCTCCGGAGCCATGTACCAGCTTTGGGTAGAAGAAGTGATGCAAGTACTGTTGCCCGAAATACAATCCTGGTAAAGACCGGCATGATTGATCCTGAAAATATTGAGCAGGCTCACGAAAGGATCCGCGACCATACCCTTCAAACCCCGCTGATTCGATCTAACTGGCTGAGCAACGCCTGTAGCGGTGAAGTATATTTAAAGCTGGAAAACGAGCAGCATACCGGCTCATTCAAAGCCAGAGGAAGCCTCAACAAGTTGATGTGGCTTCAAGAACAGGGAGAGACATCATTGCCTGTAACTGCCTCAACAGGAAACCACGGGCTTGGATTTGCAAGAGCTTTAGACTTATTGGGAATGGAAGGTAAAATTTTTCTCCCAGAGAATGCTGAACCGTCAAAAGTTAATGCTATTAAAGATTATGATACTGAATTGGTGTTCCATGGCAACGATCCCTACAAAACAGAACTCCATGCCCGAAAGACAGCCCAAGAAAATGGATGGATCTATGTTTCCCCCTACAATGATAAACAAATTATTGAAGGGCAAGGAACCATCGGAGTCGAAATTATTGAGAAGCTTTCTAATCCAGACAATGTACTGGCAACGGTAGGTGGCGGCGGACTTATTTCTGGAATTGGAAGCTATATAAAAAGCGCGTCTCCAAGTACAAAAATCATTGGTTGCCAACCCGAAAATTCACCAGAAATGGCTCTTTCAGTACGGGCTGATGAATATAAAGAGGTTGAATCAAAACCTACTCTTTCAGATGGATCTGCCGGTGGGTTTGAAAAAGATTCCATCACTTTTGACCTGTGCAAAAAATTAGTCGATAATTTTATCCTTATTTCAGAAAGTGAAATAAAACAGGCCATCATACAGATGCTGGAAAAGCATCACAAACTCATCGAAGGTTCTGCAGGAGTCGCAGTAGCCAGCCTTCTGAAATACCCTGAACGGTTTCAAAATAAAACTACTGTGATTATTATTTGTGGAGCAAATATTTCAATCAAAAAGTTGAAGGAGCTTTTATAAGCTTAGTTATCTTCTTCAAAATCGTTGGGGTTGGTATATACTTCAGCAGCATTAACAGCCCTGAAAAAATCCCTTGTTTTATCAACACCTGAAGCATCATTCAGCTCATAATACCAGTATTGCTCTACTTTCCCGGCATCCATCAGCTGCTGCATGGTGCCCTGTGACTTGTGTTCGGCAATTACCCAGTTCGCTATAATATTGTAATCGAGCCTATCATTATGTCCGAATTTTTGAGTCCGGTCAAACTCAAAAGGTGGCACTGATTGATTAAGTTTTGTTATCGGATAACCTTCAAGCATTTTAAATGAAGTAGTGTCTGATTTTTCTCTCAACATCGTAGTAGAAAGAACAATGGGCCTGCTATCTTCAGGCATGTCTTCTACGGCTCTTAATAATAAAACTGCCGATGCCTTATGATGGGCATGCGTCTCGGGATGCGGCATCATGGTGAAAACAAAATCGTAATTCCCATTTTGTAAAATATCAGTTAACCGCTGATTAATAAGTTCAATGTTCCAGGATTCCAGCGGCCGCTCTACGTTCAGTGAATATTCATCATCAACTTGATCAAAAAAGAAATAGTTGTTGATGCCCACAATTTTACCACCTTCTTTTACTTCTTTTTTACGTATTTCGGGTAGCAACTTACGGCCTGTTTCTTCTTTATCCAGCTGTTTCCCGTAAATATAGTTTCCAATTGTAGAATATTTATAACCCCCTTCTCCATTCGTCAGAATAGCTAAATCTACAATCCCGTTTAACAAGTGTGTAGTTTTAAAAACGGTGGCCGAAAAAAGTGCATCATCATCAGGGTGTGCTGTAACCAGCAATACTTTAGGTGTGTAATCCAAATCTTGGCCAGTAACTGACCCTGTAATGAGTAAAAGAAAAAATAAAAGCGATACTTTTTTAAAGAATAATTTCATGAACTGTTTATCCGTTTGTTGTTCTCATATTTTGCAAAATAGGCTTGAGAGTTTCCCAGGCTACTTCCGCTACTTTTTTGTGCCCTGCTACATTTGGGTGAATACCATCACTTTGCATAAGGTTGGGATTACGGCCTACCCCCTGCAACAAAAAAGGAATAAGACTGATATCGTTGGATTGAGCCAATTCAGCATACATTTCACGAAATTGCTTTGTATAGTCAGGCCCAAGGTTAGGCGGTACCTCCATCCCGGCAAGTATAATTTTGGTATCGGGATACTTGGCTTCTACTTTATCAATGATCTTCTGCAGATTACTTTTGGTTGATTTAAGGTCAATACCTCGAAGTCCGTCATTACCTCCCAGTTCTAATACAAAAACATCTATTTCCTGCCTCAGCATCCAGTCTACGCGCCGGAGCCCGCCAGCTGAAGTCTCTCCACTAAGTCCGGCATTGATCACATTAAAATTCCATCCCAGTGAATCAATTTTTTGCTGGACCAAAGCCGGGTAGGCCTGATTTTCCTGAACGCCTAATCCAGCGGTGATGCTATCTCCAAAAAACATAATATTAGACTGGCTTTGTGCTGTAAAAGCAACAATAAAAATTAAAAATAAGGATGTAAAAAGTCTTTTCATTTATCAGGTAGTAAATCTTTTAAGTTATATTATCGTATAAATTTTGCAACGAAATATATTAAGGAATGATTCGTCGATTCCTTGATGTTTGTAAGATTCTATTATTCACCAAAACTGTTTTATGAGCTCAAATACAATTCTGGAAGTTACAAATCTCACACAAGAATTCAGAAGCGGCGACAAAAATCTAACAGTCCTTGATCATGTTGATTTTTCTATAGAAGAAGGAACTGTAAATGCAGTTGTTGGACCTTCAGGAAGTGGCAAAACAACTCTGCTTGGGCTTTGTGCTGGGCTTGATCGTCCCAGTGCCGGGCAGGTAATCTTGAAAGGAATAAATATAGGGGTGCTCAATGAAGACGAAAGAGCTGAAGTACGTAACAAACATGTAGGATTCGTTTTTCAGACCTTCCAGCTGATACCCACCCTTACTGCCTTGGAAAATGTAATGGTTCCCCTTGAATTAAGAGGCAAAGCGACTGGAGAAGTTAAAGAGTATGCCCTGTCACTTCTAAATGATGTAGGCCTCGGTGATCGCACCCATCATTATCCTACTCAACTTTCCGGCGGTGAACAACAGCGTGTTGCTATTGCGCGGGCATTTATAAACAAACCTGATATTCTATTTGCTGATGAACCTACCGGAAACCTGGATACTGAAACCGGGGGAACTATTGAAGACCTCATATTTGACCTTAACAAAGCCAGTGGAACAACTTTAGTACTTGTTACGCACGATCTGGAATTGGCCAAAAAATGTCAGCGTGTTATACAGCTTAAAAATGGAAAAATATTTCAAGACAACTGGAATGATAATACTGAAAAGCTTGAACAGGTAAGCTGAAAAGCTACGCTAAAAAAACTATTTATGTCTTCTTTCTTTTCTTCATGGTCTTGGAAAATGGCCTGGCGCGATGCCCGCTCCAATAAAAAGCGCCTGATTATTTATATCTCCGCAATCATTGTGGGGGTAGCTGCGCAAGTAGCTATTACTTCCTTTCGGGACAGTCTTAATAATACCATCAATAACCAGTCTAAAGAACTGCTGGGAGCGGACCTTGAAGTCGAAAAAGATGATTCTACTTTTTCTGATGTGACTATTGCTTACTTCGATTCATTGGGCGGAAAACAGGCTGATATGATACAGCTGCCTTCCATGGCCTATTTTCCAAAGAATGGAGCAACTCGACTGTCAAATATTCGTGCTGTAAAAGGTAATTTTCCATTCTATGGAAAAATTGAAACAGAACCGGCTTCCGCAGCCAAATTGTACCAAGAAGAAGGTAAGGCCTTAGTCGACAATACCTTGATGACACAATTTGGAATCAATCCCGGTGATTCCATTCGCATTGGTAATACTACTATTGAGATCGCCGGTGCTTTACTCAAAGTCCCCGGCGAAGCTGCGGCCGCTTCACTGATAGGTCCTAGAATCTTTATCCCAAAAGCCAAACTTGATACGGCCAGTCTCATTCAGCAGGGCAGTAGAGTGGAGTACAAACGTTACTTCCAGTTTGAACCCGAACGGGACATGCAACAGCTGGAAGAAAGCTTCGATCCCTTTGCAGAACGTCATGATTTAGGCTATGACACCGTAGAAGAACGACAGGAAGAAATTGGAGAAGCTATAGGCAACCTGGGCAAGTTTTTAAATCTTGTTGGGTTCATAGCTTTACTTCTGGGTGGTATAGGTGTAGCTAGCAGCATTCATGTTTATATTAAACAAAAAATTGACACTGCAGCTGTCTTAAGATGTTTTGGGGCATCCTCTAATCAAACCATGAGCATCTTCTTGATACAGGCAGTTGTGCTTGGTTTCGCAGGCGCTCTTGTTGGCACGCTGTTGGGAATTGGCACTCAGTATCTATTGCCCAGCTTGGTCAGTGAATTTCTACCCGTGCAGGTTGAGCTTACCGTCTCTTGGCTTGCTATTGGCCTGGGACTTTTTACCGGGACAGGAGTCGCTCTCGTCTTTGCACTGATGCCTTTGTTGGCACTTCGAAAAGCCTCACCCTTATATACTTTGCGTACGATGGAAGGCTCCTTAATGAGATTACTAAATAACAAAACCAAATGGTTTATTTACGGTCTTATTGCTGCCACCGTAGCTGGATATGCTTCGCTGCTCACAGAAGATCTCTTTGCAGGAACAATGTTCACCATAGGTATGGCCGTTGCTTTTGGCTTACTGCTGCTTGTAGCTAAAGCTCTGATCATTCTCATTCAAAAGTTTTTTCCAAGCCATTGGAGCTATGTTTGGCGGCAGGGACTTGCAAATTTATATCGCCCGAATAATCAAACCGCAACCTTAATGCTGTCTCTTGGTTTGGGCATGTTGCTTGTAAGTACACTTTATTTTAGCCAGGATATGTTGATGAAGGAATTGAACTTTGCAACCAGAGATGATGCACCGAACCTTATTTTCTTTGACATCCAGTCTGACCAAAATGAAGGTACCACAGAACTTATTAAAGAACGAGGAGCTCCTATCTTACAGAATGTACCCATGGTAACCATGCGGATAGATTCTTTAAACGGACGTAGTGCAGAAGCATTAGATGAAGATAGTACTTTAGATATTAGAGGTTGGGCGCTGCGAAGAGAATATAGAGCCACTTACAGAGATTCGCTGATGGAATCCGAAACATTGTTGAAGGGTGACTTTATAGGTCAAGCAGAGTCGGGATCCGAAATTTTTCCTGTTTCACCGGCCCAGGAAATTGCAGAAGATCTGAATTTAGCTCTTGGTGATACCCTTATATTTGATGTACAAGGTGTGCCTATAAAAACCTATGTAAGCAGTATTCGGGAAGTAGATTTCCAACGTGTACAGCCTAATTTCTTCATGGTATTCCCTACCGGAGTACTCGAACAAGCACCTCAAATTTTTGTGACTGTAACCCGTGCTGCTGATCGAGAAAGTTCTGCCGATATCCAACAGGCTGTTGTTCAAAGATATCCAAATATTTCAGCTATAGATGTCAGTCTAATATTGCAAACGATAAATCAACTCATTGACAAAATTTCTTTTGTGATACAGTTTATGGCACTATTCAGTATCATAACCGGACTCATAGTTTTAGCAAGTTCTGTAGCCACAAGCAGGTTTCAGCGTATCAAAGAAAGTGTACTGCTAAGAACCCTTGGAGCATCAAAAAAACAGATCATAAAGATTATTTCTATTGAATATCTCTTTTTAGGCATCCTTTCAGCTCTAACAGGCCTTCTGTTATCAGTGGGTGCTACCTGGCTTCTGGGCTACTTCTACTTCGATCTGGTCTTTGTTCCCAATCTCTGGGTTATTGGCGGTGGAACACTTATCATCACTGCACTTACCATTCTTATTGGAATGTTTAATAGCAGAAGTATCTATAAAAAGACCCCGTTGGAAGTACTGAGATTAGAAACTACTTAACCTGAAAGATGACTACACATCAGAAAACAAATCTGATATCTTTGGTCATACTTTTAGTATGTATTCTGGGAACACTGTTGATTTATCAATATACCGGAAATGTAATTATTGCTATCCTCTTTGCCCCACCTATTATTCATTGGATTTTGAAAAGAAGAGAAAAGACTAAATAGTTCTTCCGGCTTTTGCAAAAGCTATACAGGATTAGCATATTTGATAAATATAAATAACCATTTTTTATAAAGCTCATGTCTAGAAAAAAGAAGTTTACAGATCGACTACCTAAATTAGGAAATAAACTATTTCAGACTGATGAAAAGATTGGCGCAGCACCCGGCACATTGCAGCATGTTGGAGAAAAGCATCTTGATGAAGTTCAAATTACTGTTCATGACTACGCAGAGGACCATGTAGACGAAATTCATATTTCTAATATTGAGGAAGCCAAACCGTATCTGGAAAACCCATCCAAAACCTGGATTAAAGTCTGTGGCTTACACGACATTGAAAAGCTAAAAAGTATTTGGAGCTATTTTGACCTCCATCCATTGGTGCAAGAAGATATTTTAAATACTTCTCAGCGTCCGAAGGCTGAACTGTATGATGACAACATGTTTTTTGTACTTCGTATGCTGCAATACTCAGACGATGGTCAGCAAATTGATGCCGAACAAATAAGTATTGTGCTTGGTGAAAACTATGTACTTTCATTTCAAGAGACCGACAAACCTTACTTTGCGCCTGTTCTGGATCGAATGAAAATTCAAAATAGTCGAATCAGAAAACTTGGGGCCGATTACCTTACCTACGCTCTCATAGACACCGTTGTTGATTACTACTTTAAGGTTTTGGGAACAGTAGGCGAACGGATCGAAAATGTTGAAGATGAACTGATAGAAGCGCCGGAGAATGAGACTTTCCAAAAAATACACGCTTTACGTCGAGAAATTATCTTCTTTCGAAAAACGGTTTGGCCACTCCGTGACACCATCAATTCCACCATCAGAGACGAGCCCCCTTTCATTGATGAATCTGTATATGTATATCTCCGGGATGTCTATGACCATATGGTACAAATCATTGATAATATTGAGAACTACCGAGATATAATACTTGGAATGCATGATATGTATATGTCGCACGTGAGTAATAAGATGAACGAAGTTATGAAAGTGCTGACGATTATTGCTACAATATTCATCCCTTTGACATTTATAGCCGGCATTTATGGAATGAATTTTGATCCTTCGGTCAGCCCTTATAACATGCCTGAGTTAAGCTGGTATTGGGGCTATCCAGCCGCATGGGCATCTATGATTATCGTTGCGGTTGTCATGATTTCTTATTTTAAGAGAAAAAACTGGCTCTGATCTTTATCAGATCTTTATCTCGTTTTGCTTATAAAAATTACTTATTTTTTTATCGATTTAAGCAAATACTAATTCATTTTTAACAGAAAAAATTGCTTCCTCGTTACAAAAGTTATATTACCCAACTCTTTGCACTGTTACTATTTACCACAGTTCTAGTATCATGCCTAAGCGATAACATTACTGATCCTCCCGCCGAAGAAGATGATCCTCAGATAAGTAATACAGAATCTGTTCCTGCCGATGGTATTCTTGAAACGGTAACCTGGAATATTGAATGGTATGGATCAAATTCTCGTGGCCCGGGAAATGAAAACTTACAAACCAAGAATGTTCTCCAAGTGGTAGACTCTCTTAAATCAGATCTATATGCTTTTCAAGAGATCAGTAATCAGCAGGAACTTGACGGGCTGACCCGGTATATGACCGGTTACAGTGGTTTTATAGCAGATTATGTTTCCTTTAACCAGAAAATGGCTTTTGTTTTCAATACTGAAACTATTGACTCCGTCTCATCCGGATCCATCACTCAAAACCAAAACGGCTATGACTGGGCCAGTGGACGATTTCCTCTCTATTTTGAATTTGACTATACCTATCAAAATACAACTATACCAATTTATGCTATAGCAATACATGCTAAAGCTTTTGATGACCAGGAATCTTACAATAGAAGAAAGAATGCTGCTGAGAGCCTGTACAACTATCTTATAAATGAGAAACCTAATGCTCACATTATTTTTCTGGGTGATTTTAATGATGACATGGATGTATCAATCTATAACAATGCCGAAACACCCTATAAATCATTTGTTGATGATACTCAGAACTTCCAGATAGCTACACTCTCTCTATCTGGAAGTGGTGCTTCCTCAACAGTAGGTTATGATGATATGATTGATCATATCATCTTCAGTGATGAGTTATTCAATCTTTATATAGATGACAGTGAAAATGTATTCACAGATGCAGAAGATTTTATCACTAACTATGGGAACACAACATCAGACCACTATCCTGTAATCAGCAAGTTTAACATCACACAAAACTAAAAAAGGAAGCTCTAATTAAAGAACTTCCTTTTCTATAAGGAGCGTATTTGGGTACTTCTGAAGGCTAGAATCCAATTTTAATGCCCCCAATCACATTCCATCGGGTTACATCTTCAATAACAGCTTCGCTTCTTAACTGGTTACCCTCAAAGTAGCTATAAAGCTGATTGCTGTCCTCCCAGATTGAATATTGCACACCTAAATCAAAGGTCACATTATCAAATAGTTGGGCACTGAATCCACCGCTAAAAAACTGCCTAGAGGAATCAAAGTTCTTTTGAGGACTTGGAAAATAGGCATAGCCAATCCGGGTTGTCAGCAGCGGATTTAACTGATATTCAATTCCTCCCCTAAGGTTTACCACATCTTCAAGATTTGATCTTACCACATCGTTAATGTCATTCTCAGCTCCCGAATCCTGAATATTGCTAAATTCAATGCGCCCTGTAGAATACCTAACACCTTCTGCTGCTGCAGAAATTTTAAATCCCTGAAATCCTTTTAACGTAATACCCAAATTGATTCGATCAGGGCGTTTAATCTTGTATGAAAAGCTGCCCGGTGCTTCATCAAAAAACTCAACACCATTATCAAAAGTAGAAGTAAGCTGCGTATTATATTCTTCATCAATTGAAAGCTTGCCGGCATACTGATAGCTGACTCCAATGCGTACATTTTCGCTGGCATTATATACCAAACCCGCTCGGGCTGTAAAACCAGAAAGTTCAGCATCAATCGTTTCTTTACTCAGAATGTTATCGATATCGGTATCTCCCTGCCCATCACCGTCACTGTCTATGAAAGCAAAATTGTAATCGCCCTGAGTATCGGTTTCTAGAAAAGATCTGCGATAAGAATAACTCCCACTGAGATATCCCAGAGATACACCGATAAAAAGGTCTTCCTGAAACTCCGTTGCTATAAAAGCTGAATAATCTCCTAAAATACCACGTTCTTTAACCTCAAAGTTTTGGTTTATACCAGGGTATTGCGATAATCCTACTCTAAATATAGATTCTGTTTCACTGAACGAACTGTCAGTAGTAGCAAAATCAATGGCATAGACGTCAAAAGCTGCAAAGAATAAACTATCGCTGGATAGTGGACTGTTGTAGAAATCAGTTATGGTTGATTGGCTATTGCGTCCCCCGCCTGAAAACGCCCTGTTAAAATCCATGCTTTGACTATATCCTGCCCCTACTACCAAACTACCTCGTGTGGTTGGAACCCGATATAAAAAACCTAGATCACCAATTGTAGTCTGGTTGTCATTAAACTCAGAACTATTGCCCAAATAGTTGGTTGTTTCATTAATGAGCCTGCTGTTAAGACTAAATGATATAAAACCATCTTCAAAAAGTGCCATAGAAGCCGGGTTTTCCTGATATGCACCAAACCCAGTCGCATTACTGACACCCGGCATTACCATGCTTGCTGCATCATAAGATGGATATTGCAGGCTATAGCGGAGAACGTCAGAAGCACTTTGCCCGTAACCAGCCGATACCCAAATCAATGGAATTAAGAGTATCAACGATAATATTCTATTAGAGATTGACATACTTTTAGTACCTCTGATCATAGTTTAAAATAAACTGTATTAAGTTAGGCCAGTCCAGAGGTGTCAGACTTAATTACCTCCTCCACGACTACGCTTCTTACCACCGCCTGATGAGCGGCTTCCTTTTGATGAACTGGAGCTTCTTGACCTGCTACTCTTAACAGAAGATTTTTTTGATGACCCACTCCTACTTCGGATGGTCTTTCGTGATCCAGAGTTAGTATTGGGAAGTGAAATAGATCTTGATCTGTTATTTGAGGAAGTATTAAAACTATTTTTAAAGAAACTTCCAAAGTTTCCGAAGATGCTTCTGCTACGCGTATTTTTATTCCTTTTTTGATTTAAATCAATACGCTGATTCCTCAAATTGTTACGTAGATTATTCCGGTCAATAGTTCGCAACCCACTTGTTGTTTTAATACGCGTCCGTGATACTGAGGTTCGTGATCCGGATCTATCTCTTGAGCGTGTTACCGATGTGTTACCACGAGATCTAACCGTACTGCTACCACCGGATCTGGTACGATCTGCATTTATTTTCGTGCGTGATGAAGACCTGTTCCTTGTAGTTCCAACACGGCTTGAGCCTCCATTTCCTCGAGAACGAGTCACTTTAGTTCTGGTACTCCCGGAATTTGTCCGAGTCACTCCTTTGGTTCTACTTCGTGTATTGGTTACACCAGAAACACGACTTCTGCTCGTTGAGCGAGCTCTGTCAACCGATCTTGTTTTGTTGCCAACACGATCAACACCTATGCTTCTTCTTCCATTACGCCTTTTGGGATTCTTATAAGCATATCCGCCGTTATAATTATTGCCAAAGAAGTAATAGTTATTGTATTGAACAGATGGATACCACCAAGCATAATGATTATAGTATGGATGATAAAAATACGGATTATAATGCGAACTCCAGCCTATCGAGAAAGCAAAACCATGGTTATAGAAGCCTAAACCAAAGTAACTTCTATAAGGCCGATAGTACCGATAATGCCTGTGATATAATCTATTGTAGGTGAAGGCATAGCTTGGAAAATAATATGGATCTTCTACCAATACATAGGTTTTATACGGATCACACTGGCAGGCATCATACTTTTCCACAACATCATAATTCTTATAGGCAATGGGTATATAATCATCATCATAAGAAGCCTCTCCATATTGATCTGAGCCATAAGAATTTTCTTTGCTATAGTCATAGGCCTTACCTTCTTTAGTTTCAGCCATATAAATTGAATCAGCATCATTGACTGAATAGGAATCATCAGAGTCGCCATTCCAGGAATACCCTTCCGTTGGTTTTTCGTCAGTAATTTTATGAACCTTTTGAGAATACTGCAGCTGAGTATAGCAACCTGTAATTAGTAATGACAAGAAAAGTAGTAAAAAAGCTTTCAGTGATTTCATCATGGCCTCCAGCGTGGTAATCTATAAATTTGCGGTCTAATATGTATAGAGCCTAATTTCTGCTTAATTGTACCAAGTAATGCACAGCCTAACAATCACATCATCATGTTAGATGTTAGATTTCTCCTTTTAAAGATTTAGCTATGACTTCAGCCTTTGAGTTAACATGCAGTTTCTTATAGATATTCCGTATATGTGCTCGTACCGTATCAATAGAAATATCATAGCGGTCGGCTATCATCTTATAACTTAACCCGTCAACAAGTCCATTTACAATATCATGTTCACGTGGTGTCAGGTCTGAATCTGGATTTTTCTTAGGTGCATTTTCCTGGAAATGATTAATCACTTTCCGGGCAATTTGTGGAGACATAGGCGCACCGCCATCTATCAGCTTTAAAATCGATTCTTTGATCTCCGGGAGCGATGTATGCTTTAACAAATAACCGGAAGCACCTGCTCTAAGAGCATCAAATATTTTATGAGAATCGTGGTATACGGTAAGCATGATGATATCGATATCAGGGAATTTTTCTTTAATAATACCCATACCCTTAATACCCGACATTCCAGGAAGTTGTATATCCATAAGCAGAACATCCGGCTTGGGATGCTCCTCCAAATACTCAAGCATCTCTTCTACAGTATCAACAGCAACCGGGCATTTAAGCTCGTCTTGCATATCCAGGTATCGCTGGATAAGGTCTCTTATTTTCTTATTGTCTTCTACGATTCCAACTTTTGAGGGCATAATCTTGGATTTTATTTCTTAAACGTGAAAAACTGTCGGCTGTTACATTCCATTTCCTATTACATGAACGGTAAACCCGTCGCTATTTTCAAAAGTAATATCTGCATCAATTCTTTGCGCTCGCATTTTCATGTTACGCAGTCCGTGCCCACTCTTACGAACAGAATTAACACCACTGCCATTATCATGAATTAAAAGCTCGAAAGAATCGCCTTCATTTTTTAAAGCAACCTCAA
Source organism: Balneolaceae bacterium (assembly GCA_034521755.1). Taxonomy (GTDB): domain Bacteria; phylum Bacteroidota; class Rhodothermia; order Balneolales; family Balneolaceae; genus JAXHMB01. The sequence goes on along the minus strand of JAXHMB010000001.1, from coordinate 76,181 downwards.
CTTTTGTAGCATCAGAATGTTTAGCAATGTTATTGATGGCTTCTTTAAAAATTAAATAAAGATTTTCTTTCATCGGTACCGTTAATTTATCATCCATATCCAAGTCATCAAACTCATATACTACCTCTTTTTGAGACAGCATATTGTTGATATAATCCTGCATACGGTCTGTAAGGTCTCCAAGCGTATCATTACGGGCATCAATCGACCATACTATGTCATCAAGGCTTGAGACGATCTTACGGCTCTGTGTACCTATTTGATCAAGCGTTTGCTTAAGCTCATCATCCACTTCAGTCGCTTGAAGAAAGTCTGACTGCAGGGCAATTTCAGTAAGTGAAGAGCCCACATCATCATGTAAATCACTTGCAATACGAACACGCATCCGTTCAATCTCAACCATTTTTTTCACACGATAATAGTTATAAATAAAAATCATAATTCCAATAAATACCAATGCTACCAATAGTATAAACCACCATTTTAGCCATATGGGAGCCAAGACATTAAAAGTAATATCAGCCCTTTCCTCACTCCAGACACCATCATTGTTTTGAGCCCGGACTTCAAAGGTGTACTCTCCCGGCAGTAATGCAGAATACCGAACTGAGCGTTGTTTTGTACGCTGCCAATCTTCTCCCGTTCCTTTCAACCTGTATTCATACACCACTTGTTCAGGTGCAGAAAAACTAATTCCTACAAAATGAAAAGCGAGGTTGTAGTTGTCACTGGGGACTTTAAATCCTTTTTCAGGCTTTTTGTCTTCTCCGGAAATAGACACCTGCTCAATATGTATTTTCGGAGCTGCATTGTTTTTCTTTACTCCTTGGGGATCAAACCACGTAAGCCCGCCTACACTGCCAAACCATAACTTCCCATCCCGGTCTTTAAAGCCTGCTCCGGCATTCATTTCATTAGCAATAATACCTTGATCTTGGGTATAAAGCTGAAATGACCTTGCGTTATCTTCTTTATTATTCTCTGATTGATACGTATCGTAATCAAACCTGACAACTCCTTCTTTAGTGCCTATCCAAAATAATCCGGTATTGTCCTGCAGGATAAAATAACATACCTCATCAGGTAAGCCATCACTTGGTGTAACCGATTCAAATGAGGTACCATTAAATCGAGCAATCCCACCAAATGTTGAAACCCAAATATCACCATTTCGGGCTTTCAAAATATCCAGAACACCATTATTGGGCAGGCCATCCTGAATTGTATAATTCGTGAATTCCCCGTTTTTAAACCTGCTTACTCCTCCATATGTAGCAAACCAAAAACTACCGTCTGCTCCTTGCTCTACAGAAAGAACAGTATTGTTAGCTAGTCCATCTTGTTCATCAAACAATTTAAATTTGTTATTTCGAAATTTGAGAATGCCCTCTCCATAGGTGCCCAACCAAAATTCATTTTCATCTTTATGTTCTGCAATATCCCGAATTTTCCGGTATGGAAGTTCATCCTCATCAAAATTATAAAATTGCTTATCAGCATAAATACTTAAGCCCCATCGAGTACCAATCAGTATCCTATTATTTTTATCTACAATAGCCGAATAAACCTTATTATCTACCAGGCCATCACGCTGATTAAAAGTGGTAAATTCAGAGCCGTCATATCTGGCAATACCACCTCCATAGGTAGTAATCCAATGGTTAGAAAACTGATCTTGTGTAATTGAAGTAATAACATTATTGGGTAAGCCTTCTTCAATTGTAAAGTTTTTTATGTAATCCCCGAAAAATAGGTTGATTCCTCCTCCAAACGTCCCAAACCAAATATTCCCTTCGCGATCCAACAACGTGGCATAGATAATATCATTTGACAGACCCTGTTCTGTCGAATAATTTTCAAAAATACCGTTATTGTAATGACTTACCCCTTCTTCAGTACCAATCCAAAGACCTCCCTCTCCATCTATTGATATAGACTGAATGCGATTATTGACAAGACCCTCCTCTTCAGTAAAGTTTTGAAAAGTTCCATTCTTCCATATACTCAATCCCGAACGTGTACCTATCCAAATATTATTCTGTTCGTCAAGTGTTAGATCACGGATTTTATTATCAGGTAATCCATCTTTGGTAGAATAGCTTCTAAAATTACCATCTTTCAGGTTTGTAAGGCCTTCCCGCGTTCCAAACCAAAGTGTCCCCTGCTGATCTTCAACAATATCCCGTACTCGATTACCTGCTAAGCCATGGATCTCTTGGTACTGAGTTAATTTTTCTGATGTATCGTAATGCCAAACACCCTGTCCGTCTGTAGCAAACCAAAACTCTCCCTGACTATCTTCAAAAATACTTAATATGGTACTTGAATTTAGAGCATTAAGTTCAGGTACTGAATGAACGCTATCTCCTTGAATAATATTGACGCCATTACCGGTACCAATCCAAACTCTCTCTTTGCTATCTTGCAATAGAGAAAATGTCTTATTGTTATTAAGTCCATTTTCTCCATAATAATTTTTGAATGTAAATCCATCAAAACGATTAAGCCCATATCCTGTGGCAACCCATAGATAACCATCATCATCCTGCATCAAATCATTAACAACAGCTTGAGAAAGACCCTTCTCAATTGAGTAAGAACGAAAAGGCAATAACTGGGCGTAAGCCTGAAAGGCGATTCCCATAAAGAACGCTATCAAAAAAAATCTTTTCATATATCTTATAACGTAATTCGTCGCTTTAGCATATACAAATGATTTTTAATTCAAAATAAAAAAAGCTCCTTCTGAATTTCTTCAAAAGGAGCTCGAAAGTTCTTTTTTATCTTGATTAGCCTAAATAAGCTCTCAATGCCGCACTTCTATTATGATGACGTAATTTCCGGAGAGCCTTCTCTTTAATCTGACGAACACGTTCACGGGTTAAGTCAAAGCGTTCACCAATCTCTTCAAGAGTAAGTGAGTGCTCACGGCCAATGCCAAAATACAAGCGAATAACTTCAGCTTCACGATTTGTAAGCTTTGAGAGCGCTCGTTCAATTTCCACCTTCAGGGATTCACCCATCAAGTCATTATCCGGATCTGGAGTTTCCTCATTTTCCAGAACATCCAGCAAGCGATTATCTTCTCCTTGGGCAAAAGGAGCATCTACAGAAAGGTGACGGCCGGAAATCTTGAGCGTATCAGCTACCTCAGAAACCGTCATATCCAAGCTTTCAGCAAGTTCTGCAGCAGATGGCACTCGCTCATATTCCTGCTCAAGCTTGGAAAGTTCTTTTCCAATCTTATTGAGAGCACCTACTCGGTTCAGCGGCAAACGTACAATACGGCTCTGCTCTGCCAGTGCTTGCAATATAGACTGGCGAATCCACCATACGGCATACGAAATAAACTTAAATCCACGAGTCTCATCAAAACGCTTGGCTGCTTTAATTAAACCTAGATTCCCTTCGTTAATCAGGTCACCTAACGACAAACCCTGATTCTGATATTGCTTTGCTACAGAAACGACAAACCGAAGGTTAGCTTTGGTAAGGTCTTCAAGCGCCTTTTGGCTTCCCTTCTGAATCTGTTTTGCTAAACGAACTTCATCTTCAGGGGTAATAAGTTTCTCTTTGCCAATCTCTTGTAAATAGCGGTCGAGTGATTCTGATTCTCGAGTAGAAATTCCTGAACTTCTAGCCACGGGATTTTAGGATTTAATTAATATTTATGTCGGGAATATGGAACTGAAAAAGAAAAAGATAACAGACTAGCAGACTGATACCCTGTTATCTTTCATAAAGTAAAACGTGTACAAGCCGTTTATGTTGCCCATATGGTTATATCGAATCTCTAAAAGATATAGATTTTTTTAGAAAAATACGAACCCGTTTTCAGCTCAACTATATCTGCTTCTTTTTCAAAAAAGAAGTTCCGGGATATGCCTGATCAATCCCAAAAAAGTGGGCTACTGTAGCTGCTACATCACTGAATGTTTTTCTTGTTCCCAGGTTTTCTGCCACTGCCCTACCTCCGGGAAAAACAAGTAATGGCACAAATTCCCGACTGTGATCTGTACTTGTTGAAGTTGGATCGTTACCATGATCTCCAGTGATAATTAACAAATCATCATCGGTTATTTTACTAACGATTGCCGGAATAGCTCGGTCAATCTCTCCCATACATTCTGCATATCCTTCTGGATTTAAGCGATGACCATATTTTTGATCCGTGTCAATGAGATTTATAAAAACAAAGCTTTCTTCAACCGCAGACATAAGACTCAATAGCTGAGCAATACCCTCTGCATTATTTTTTGTTCGTCTAAACTGGGTAAAACCCACTCCGGCAAATAAGTCAACTATTTTACCGATTGAATAAGTTTTAATGCCACTGGTAAACAGCTTGTTGATTATATTATGCTCAGGAGGTATCAGTGAATAGTCATGGCGCTGATCAGAAATACGCTCAAAATTGCCCTGTTCTCCATGAAAAGGACGAGCAATAACCCGGCCTACACCATGTTCATCAACCATCACTTCATTACGGGCAAATTCGCACCATTGGTATAATTTCTTTACAGGGATGACATCCGTATGAGCTGCTACCTGGAATACGCTATCTGCCGATGTATAAACAATAGGAAAGCCCGTATCTAAATGTTTTTTGCCATAGTCTTTAATAACTTCTGTTCCAGAATAGGGTTTATTACAAAGAGCATGTTCAACACCAATTCCGGTACAAAATTTCTCGATAATGTTTTTAGGAAATCCATTTGGATAGGTAGGAAAAGGCTCATCCAAATGAATACCAGCTAGCTCCCAATGTCCGGTCGTGGAATCTTTACCGGCAGAAACTTCTCGCATTTTTCCAAAAGCAGCTAATGGCTCTAATTCTTCGGGCACTGATGCTAGAGGGATAATATTTCCCAGCCCCATCTTAGCCAAGTTTGGCAGCTTACAGCCTGTTTTCTCGCAAAGATGCCCTAATGTATTTTCTCCCTCATCACCGTATTGGGCAGCATCTTCCTGCGCCCCAACACCAAGACCATCAATGACTATGACGTAACAGTTACCCATTTTCTATTCCGCTGGCTTTAGATGCACCTTTCATAGCTTTAGAAAGTGCTGACTTTGCATTAGAAACGGCTTGGTATGAATCAGATATATCAGGATCTAAATGGGTGAAACCAACTTTGATATTACCATTAATTTGTTTCCTATTTGTCAGTTCAAATGGCTCAGAAAATTGTTGCTTCAATGACTTGGTCCAATGTTCAATTGCTTTTTCGTCTTTGCTCTGTAGGAAAAACGTATACACATAATCAGAATGGAAACCAATAATTCCCGGCACTCCAAATTGGCTGGGATTAAAAGCCTTTATTAAATCTTTCTGCATTTGATGCAGTTCTTCTAAACGCAACTTAGTACGAATACTCGGCAGGTCAGCAAGTGTAATCAGCCCCAGCCAAGAATGATATCGGGTTAGTTCCTGCCGTTTTCGCTTTAATTCGGCATCAACCATGCGCTCCCAAACATCAGGTAAAAAAGCACCATAATCGTTGGTCAACAAGTTCTCATCAACATCAAGTTTAGACTCATTGGCCATGATCTTAAGTCCGGTTGTCCGTACAAAGTTGATGAGCTTGTGTTTTGTAGACTCTTTAAAAACCAGTGGATTTTCGTCATATACCAATACCAAACCCTGACGCCTGTCATCCATCAGCATGGGAATAGCAAGGCTTGCTCCTTCAGTGTGGTGTTCTCGAGGCGAAAGACGCTTTGGATTATTATTGAAGTGAATAGAAAATTCGGGACTTCCTTTTTCCAAAGCTTCATGTGCAAGTGTTCGCTCTTCCAGCGGCATTCCAATAGGCGGAGCCCAGTTGGCATTTTCAGAATTCATTACATTAGCCCATCCGCCCATACCCTGCGATACAAATGAAACCCCTCCATGATGAAGAAAACCTTGCATCGTATTAATCATTCGTTTAATAAGTTCAGCACGATGACTCCGTGTATTTAAAACAGAAAGAGACTGTTCATAATCAATCCACTCTTCCTGTCGCTCATACAGATCACTGATTTCCAGATAGGTATTAAGTACATTTCTCAAGGCGTCGATATAGGAGTAGACGATTTCGCTTTTATCATCGCTAAATATATGCTCACTTGATTCTAAAACGGTTATAGCTACCGTTTCACCATTGTTAGTAAATGGCAGTACAGTAATATATTGAACAGGAGTATCATTATAATAGTGAGACAACTCATCTGCCGACAATTCATTACCTATTTCAACAGTCAGTGGTTCCGAAATGTCTTTATACTTTTCCAGAAAATGTTCATCAAAACTGATGCGATCCTGAAACATTACGTTGGTTAAGCAAGTAGACTTGGTTTCCATCACAAATTGTTCGCGCGAACGGTTTACCCAATACATATATACCGTCTCCATGCCTGAGGCGCTTCTCAAAAGAAACACAAGGTCTTCAAGTACCTGTTTAAATTCCCGAAGTGCTTTTTCCTGACGTTTATGCCCCATAATCTCTGCATTCGATCGATCTTTTTCCCGGGCCTGTGCGTAAGTTTCCATCCTTTTTATCCCTAAACTTTCTGTGCTAGTTCTTCTGCCTGAGTTATCATTTTCTTAACTGCCTGAAGGCCTTTATTCCAAAACTTTGGATCTGTAATATCTAATCCCATAGTACCCACAATATTTTCAGGCCAGTCAGAGCCTCCAGCCTCAAGCATTTTTATGTAGTTGTCGGCAAAACCATTATTGCTTTGCATATATTCTTCATATAAAGCTAAAACAAGCAGTTCTCCAAATGCATAGGCATAAACATAACCCGGAGTATGCAGAAAGTGTGGAATATAGCACCACCAAATATCATAACTATCTGTCAGTTCAACCGAATCTCCATATAAATTTACTTGTGCGTTTCGCCATAACTGCGAAAACTCTTCAGTAGTCAGCTCGCCATCTTCTCTGCGTTTCGTGTGCATAGCGTGCTCAAATCGATTCATGGATACCTGACGAAATACAGTTGCTATAGTGTCGTCAATCTTTCCAATAAGCAGAGCCAATTTTTCCTTAGGGTCATCCAGCTTTTGCATGATATTTTGAAAAACAAGCATCTCTCCAAAAACTGAGGCCGTTTCTGCGGTTGTGAGTGGTGTGCTCGCTTGCAAAGCTCCCTGCTTTCTTGAGAGGTATTGATGCACGCCATGGCCAAGTTCATGAGCCAGAGTCTGTACATCTCGAATTTTCCCATCAAAGTTCATAAACACATAAGGATGCACAGAAGGGACAGTGCTGGCCGAATAGGCCCCTCCTCTCTTTCCCGGCTTTATAGCAGCATCGATCCAACTGTGTTCAAAAAACTTACCGGCAATACTTCCCATATCAGGATGAAACTCACTGTACGAACTAAGTACCATTTCCCGGGCTTTATCCCATTTAATCTCTTCTTCATTTTTTAGAAGTGGCGCATATCGATCATAGTCATAGAGCTTGTCATAGCCAAGTAAGTTTTTCTTAAGCTTATAAAATCGCTGGACTAGAGAATAGTTATCTGTCACCGAGTCAACCAAAAGCTCTACGGTATCATCATCAATTTCGTTAGATAAATTTCGAGAGGAAATCCAGCTGTTATAATTCCGAAGTTTATCATTGGTATGCTTGTCTGCCAACAGGGTATTAAATACAAAAGTAAGTGTTCGGCTCATGTCCCTGAACTTTTCGGTAAGAGAAGCATGGGCCTTTTTACGAAGCTCCCGATCCGGCTCATGGAGTTTACTCAACACTTCTTGCTCAGTCATTTCTTCCCCTTCAAGCTCGAAGCGCGCCGCACCAATAGTTTCATCAAAATAACGGTTCCAAGCGCTTTTTCCGGTCACTGATTTTGCCGATAAAATCTGTTCTTCTTTTTCGCTGAGTATGTGCTCTTTATATCTACGAGATGACTCCAAATAATGCTTGTAGTGTTCCAGCTCATTACTCTCAATAAGTTTTTGGGCCTTATCATCATCCACGCGCATCCATTCAACATCAAAAAATACCAATTTTTGATGCACTTCAGATGAAAGTTCATTGGCCTGTTGCATCAATTTGCCATATTCAGCATTTCCGGTATCAGTTGACCAAATCAAGTGGGCATAGGAACCAATCTTTCCAATCAGTTCAATAATTTCTTCATACTCAATAAGAGCCTGCTTAAACTCTGAAGCATTCAGCTGATTGATATTCTCTTTGTACTTTGAGGCAAACTCATCAGCTTTTTTAAGCACAAGTTTACGGTCTTTGGCAATTGCAGGGTCATCAATAGAATCATATAAATCAGAAAGATCCCACTGTATGTTTTCAGCACCGGTCTTTTTTGTCTTTGTTTCAGTCATATATGCCTAGAATGCTTCGTAAATTTTATTTGTTGGGCTTTTTTAAAATAAAGGATTTAAAGTAACAAATTATCTATTGAGAAGAATCGTATTTTAATGATACAATGTTTAACTTTGAAAGTAGATAATTACCGATTGAAAGAAACCAAAAATATCATTCAATTTTAATTCATAAAAGGTTGTTTTACCTTTTTAAAAAATCACTCAATTAGATTCCATTTTGAAATCTCTTGAAGCCGTTTTTGGCCCAAATTCCGCCCTCGTTGAAGAACTGTATAATCAATATCAAGAAGACCCTTCTTCTGTACCCGCTCACTGGAAACAATACTTTGACGAAATAGATGATGAATCCTCTGCAAAAGAATTAAAAGATCAGGCAGCAGCTGCTGATAACGGCAGGCCAGATTCTGCTGCAACTCAAGCCGCTCCTGCTCAGTCCAAAAAATCTTCAGAAGCTCCTAAAAAGGCTAAAAAACCTGATGAAAAAACACCTTCCGGTGCAACATTTGAAAAAATTAAAGGCATTTCCAGCAAGATTGCTGAAAACATGAATGAAAGCCTGGAAGTACCTACTGCTACATCTCAGCGTGTGCTTCCCATGAAGATGCTGATTGAAGATCGCGCCATCATCAATCGCCACTTACTGCAACGCGGTGAACCCAAGGCTTCATTTACGCATTTCATTGCCTGGGCTATAGTAAAAGCACTAAAAGAGTTTCCAAACATGAACAACTCGTTCATGTATAAAGATGGCGAGCCCACCAAAGTTATTCCAGATCAGGTTAATCTCGGACTTGCCATCGATGTCCAAAATAAAGATGGCTCGCGCAATTTGTTAGTGCCCAATATTAAGGGCGTCGACAAAATGAATTTCAAGGAGTTCCTGTATGCCTATGCCGAATTAATTGATAAAGCCAGAAACGGTAATCTTGAGATTTCTGATTTTCAGGGTACTACCCTTACGCTTACCAATCCGGGAATGATTGGAACGGTAGCTTCAGTACCGCGCCTCATGAAAAAGCAGGGTACTATCATTGCCACCGGTGCAATTGACTATCCGGCTGAGTACCAGTCTATGTCCCAGGAAGTGCTTAACCAACTGGGCATCAGCAAAGTAATGACTGTGACTTCAACTTATGATCACCGTGTCATCCAGGGAGCAGAATCGGGTTCATTCCTCAGAGAAATTCACAGCCTGCTCAACGGTGAAAAAGATTTTTATGATGAAATTTTTGCTGATCTGGAAATCCCTTACGAGCCCATTCCTTTTGGCGAAGACAAGTATGCCGGACAGCTGGATGGACAAGGTGCATCTCTTGAGGAAAATAAGCGCGCCATTGCTGTTATGCGACTTATCAATATGTATCGAACACGCGGGCACAAATTGGCCGATCTTAATCCACTGAGTGATGAACCGGGCCATAGTCCTGAACTTGATTTTGAATACTATGGATTGACCTTATGGGATCTGGACAGAGAATTCTATTGTGCCGGTTTGGGGGGATATGAAAAAGCTCCTCTCCGAGTGATTATTAAACTGCTCCGTGATACCTATTGTGGAAAGATTGGTGCTGAATTTATGCACCTGCTCGATCTTGAAGAACGTAAATGGCTCCGTGAACGGATGGAGTCAACAGCCAATTCGCCTGACCTTTCTAAAGAAGATAAAAAAGAGATTTTACACAAGCTGAATCAGGCCATGGCTTTTGAGCAGTTTCTACACAAAAAATATATTGGCCATAAGCGCTTCTCTCTCGAAGGTAACGACACACTCATTCCTATTATGAATCAGCTGGTTGAACAGGCCGGTGAGGCAGAAGTTGAAAAAATATTTATGGGCATGGCCCACAGGGGACGATTGAATATTCTCGTGAATATCATGAACAAGCCCTATAAAAAGGTTTTTGCTGATTTTGAAGGTAACCTTGACCCTGACAGTATTCAGGGTTCGGGTGATGTAAAGTATCACTTAGGAACAAAAGGTGAATTTTCTACAAAATCAGGTAAAAAAGTTGAGATTGAACTTATGCCAAATCCAAGCCACCTTGAAGCAGTAAACCCTGTTACAGAAGGGGCCACACGGGCTACTCAAGATCATCTTGATGAAGAAGATCCCAAGAAAAATGTATTGCCTGTGCTCATCCATGGAGATGCTGCGTTTGCAGGTCAGGGCGTGGTGGCTGAAACTTTGAACATGTCGCAATTAGATGCCTATAATACCGGGGGTACCGTTCATATTATCGCCAATAACCAAATTGGATTTACTACTCTGCCTGAAGATGGACGCTCCACGGAATACGCATCCGATCTGGCCAAGATGATTCTGGCTCCGATATTCCATGTAAATGGAGACAATCCCGAAGAAGCCGTTCATGCCATGCAAATGGCTTTTGAATATCGCCAGAAATTCGGCAAAGACGTAGTTATTGATCTCATCGGTTTTCGTAAGCACGGCCATAATGAAGGCGACGAACCAGCCTTTACCCAGCCCGGCATGTATAAAGAAATTGATAATCATTCTACCGTTAGAGATATCTACACAAAAGAATTGCTTCGCAAGGGTGAGCTTAGTGAAGAGGAGACAGAAGAAATCTTCCAGGAATTTGATGAAATCCTGCAACAAGCTTTTGAAGAAGCTAAGAATTCTTCTCCACTTGAGGTTACCGAAGACATGATGGACCGACATGAGATGACCCAAGATGAGTGGCCTGATTTCCCCGACACCACCTACTCTCGTAATAAACTAAAAGATATTGCCATAAAGCTTAATACCGTTCCTAAAGATTTTGATGCCAATCCTAAGCTGTTGAAAGCAATTGGCTAAACGAGCTGAAATTGTGGAAGCTAATGAAAAGAAAATTGACTGGGGCTTTGCTGAAGCACTTTCATTTGGTTCACTATTGAAAAGTGGGGTAACAGTACGCCTGACTGGACAAGATGCTGAACGTGGTACTTTCTCTCATCGTCATGCCATTCTTCATGGAACCCAGACTGACCAAGAGTTTATTCCTTTGAATAATCTTAGTGATGACCAGGCACCGTTTTATCCCTATAATAGTTTACTGAGTGAGTTTGCCTGCCTTGGTTTTGAATTTGGCTACAGTGCTGCAAACCTGGATGCGCTGGTTATCTGGGAAGCACAGTTTGGTGATTTTGTAAACGGGGCACAAGTTCCTATTGATCAATTCATCTCTGCATCTGAAGCCAAATGGGGTCAAAAATCTTCACTTGTAATGACACTTCCACACGGATATGAAGGTCAAGGGACCTGAACACTCCTCAGCCCGGCTTGAACGCTTTTTGCAGCTTTGTGCTGAAGACAATATGCAGGTTGTAAACCTTACTACTCCGGCTCAGTACTTCCATATTCTGAGAAAGCAAGCTATGCAAGAGAATAAGAAACCTCTCATTATTATGTCGCCCAAGAGCTTATTGCGACACAAACTGGCTACATCAACAACCGATGATTTGGCCAACGGAAGTTACAAACCACTGATACCTGATAATGAGATCAGCGATGCTAAAAAGGTGGATCGCCTCGTGTTCTGCTCCGGCAAAGTTTATTACGATCTTTATCAACATCGCCAGGATAAAGAAGCTGATAATGTTGCAATTATCCGACTAGAGCAGTTTTACCCCTTCCCTGACAATGATGTAAGGGAAATGTTGGAAGAATTCAGCAATGTAGAAGACATTGTATGGTGCCAGGAAGAGCCCAAAAATATGGGTGCTTGGACATTCATATCAACACGCATAATGGAACAGCTGACAGACGGGCAAAGCTTACATTATGTCGGACGTCAGGCTTCTGCTTCTCCGGCGGCGGGACAGATGAAAATTCATAAGGCTGAACAGGAGAAACTGGTTAAAGGAGCCATCGAATAAATAAGTGGGATGACAAAAAAGAACCTCGTACTTACAATGCTATTTTGTGTTTTGGCTTCTACGCTATATGCACAAAACAATACCGAGGTTTTTGTCTTTGACCTCAACAAAGAAGGTCAGAATTATAGCTTATCCAACCCGGTAAATATTTCAGACAATCCCGGTTATGATAATCAACCTTATTTTTTAGCTGATGGTTCAGCTGTGCTATTCTCATCAACCCGAAACGGCCAAACTGATGTACTGCGCTATAACCTAAGTGATGGCAGCAAAACATGGCTCACTGATTCTGAAGGAAGTGAATATTCTCCCACAGTTATGCCAAACGGCAAGTATTTCTCTACCATCATTCTTGAAGAAGACGGAACCCAGCAACTTTGGAAATATCCATTTTCAGGTGATAAAGCTGAAGTATTAATAAGTGATATTGTTATAGGCTACCATGCTTGGTATAATGAGAATACCCTTTACTCTTTTGTACTGGGTGAGCCTCCTACATTGCAAAGATCAGACTTAAATACGGGCAACCATATGGTAATAACTGAAAACCCCGGACGTTCGCTGCACAAAATTCCCGACTCAGGAAATATCAGCTACGTTGATAAAAGCGACAGTACAAAATGGATCATAAAATCTATTGACCCTGATGATGGAACCATTACTCCTCTTGCAGAAACCCTGTCTGAGAGTGAAGATATGGCTTGGTCTCCCTCCGGTTATATTTTTATGGGAAAAGGTTCCAAACTCTATGTAAATAATATAAAGATGGATAACAGATGGACAGAGATAGCTGATCTTGGAGATTGGGAACTATCTAATATTACAAGACTGGCTGTAAGCCCAATTAAAGATAAGATTGCGATAGTAGTCCAACAATAGCCTACCGAAGTCCGCCCTTAACGCCTTTACAAATTCGGCTTACCGCATCGTGGCTGTGCAGACTTTCCATATGGATACACCGAACCACAAAGTCCTTAACAGCTTCCTCATCATTAAGAGCTTCATAAATCAGACGAGCGGCATCTTCCACAAACTTTTGGTAGGCAGCATTCAGCTCTGCAAAAGCCTGCTCATCCTCTCTCTTTACCATCACCTGGGTTTCGGTCATAAGTGCATTGCCACAAAGATCTACGATATCTTCTACAAATAATTCGTCATCTAACTCTAGAGTCAAGCTGGCAACGCTACGCTGACTATGCGGAATAGCATCAACGCTTCGACTTTCTTTAGCGTGCTCAGAAAGCTCATACGAGCATGGGCAGGCACTGCTGTATTCAAAATCGAGATGGATAAACTTTTGAAAGTTGTTTTCTTTATTGAGTGTTCCCTCAAAGGCTACATCATAATATTGATATCCTTCTAATCCCGACCGTAAACTTTCTTGCAAGATCGGATAATTAAACTGAAGACGAATATAGCCTGTATCTGTATCCAGATCTTCTTTATATGCTTTCAATACCTCTTCAAGTTTGTCCGGATAAAATACTTCATCCTTAAAGTCATAAAACGTACGTATAATACGACTCATGTTGATGCCTTTCTTGCCGGCCCCAAGCCCTACATAACCATCTACTGAAGTCTCAAGCGTTGTAATTTCTCCATCGGGACGCGGATACTTCAGCGGAAGTCTAAAATTGGAAATACCAACCTGCTGAATGGGCACATTAGCTCCTTCAATAAGAGAAGCGGGACCATTTTGCAAGTCCGGCATACTCGCTTTATAGTCTTTGGAAGCCGTAAAAGTTGGGTCGTAATAGCGTTTCAATTTTGCAGTAATCATTTTCTAAATATGGTTCAAACAAACGGTTTATCAATTAGAAACAGATTTTTCTCTATCCAAAAGGTATGGACAATATTCTGCTGCATTTCGTTCAGTCTCCTGTAGTTGTACAGAATATAAAAAACTTTTTTCAGAGCTGGCACGCTCAATAGGCTCTTCTAATTCTTTAAAAAAGGCTTTTACAAGATTTTCTGTAGATGGCAGAATTCCCTCCAAAAAACCTACATCAAGGTTCAGATTTTTATGATCACACTTATCTACAATTTTTTCGCGAATAATCTTCTTCAACTCAGCGAGATCAATAATATACCCTGTTTCTTCAGAGGGCTCACCAGCTACCACAACTTCGATTTGATAATTATGGCCATGCCAATTTTCATGGTTGCATTTGCCATACGTCTCTTTATTCCATTCATCAGATTTATCAGGATTATGCAACCGATGAGCGGCATTAAAGTGTGCTTTTCTCTTTACTAAGACCAAAATATATGTAATAAACTTAAGTTTTCAGTACGGTTAGAAAACGTAGAATGCTTACAAATGATTCCTAGCCGATGTAAAATAAGTTTTAAAGTTACAAAATAAATCTCTCTGTTGGAATGGACCCTGATTTAATCATCAGTAAAGCGTAACCAGTTGCCTTCGTATATCCATAATGCAGATGCATTTGGATCAAAAGCACCAATATAATCAGCCGGATTAAAAAAAGAGTCCGATGGCGTCACACTTCCATTTGAAGCTACACCTACCTGTGGCGTAAAGTTATATACCGGTTTTTGGGGGTCTATAAAATTGGGATTAACCTGAGTGTATATATTTTCATATAGAATGCCATCATCTCCTGTTTGTGAGTCATTAGCCCATCCTCCATTTTGATAGATAAGCATGTCTCCAAATTGAAGATTATCATTGGCATATTGGAGGTCGGTATCATCTGCAACGAGCCAATTAAAACCATTAAACCTACTGATTAGTATATTTTTAAACGTGCCTCTAAATTCTTTTCTAAAAAGCATACCATGATTGTTAGTGCCCGACTGTGTATTTCCCGGGCCTATCAAAGTTGCATTATAAACTTTGGGTGCTAAAGTGCTACTGCTACCCGGTACACCATCAGCTTCAATGCCAGAATCTGCGGTGCCCTGTTGTAAAGCAAACCAATACTGTCCATTGCCTATCCAACCTTCATCAATGTCAAAGCTGTCATCTTGGGCAAACATGGAAACCAAATATTTTGCATTTACCGATCCACCAAACCACTCAAAACTATCATCTATACTTTTATAAATTTGTACATGATCTATATCAGTATTTGAACCTACAGCATAGAGACTGAGACCGTTAATTTCTGATTGGGGAATAAAACTAAATCCCACATACTCAATGCGTATATATTTAAGACTTCCACTGTCATCCAGTTCATTGCTGCCTCCATAACGAATCACTTGTGGCAATCCCTCAATTTTTCCATTACCCCCTTTTACACCCGTGGGGGCATCACCTGCTAAAACAATACCTCCCCAATCTCCTGGCTGTTTTTGATCTCTTGCTGAGGTAAAAACAATCGGATTTTCTGCAGTGCCATTAGCTACAATTCGACCACTAGCTCTGGGACCGTCATCAAAATTTCTGCGATCTGCCGGAAGTGCTATCAAAGCACCGACATCAGCTGTATTTTGGTTATGATATTTCCATTCAACAGTAGTTCCGGCTTCTATGGTTAAGGTTGCTCCGGGAAGTACGTAGTATTGTCCTTTCAGTGTGAGGTTGCCAGACCAAGTGGTGTCATTTTTTATAAGTATACCCGGTAATTCAAAGTAAAAAGCAGGAATTTGCTGCAGACTGCTTTCACAACCAACCAAGATTGCAAAAAATAGTACAACTAAAGAAGGTAAGAGTTTTTTCTTCATGATGATACACATTTGAAATGGTAAAGAAAAAGAAGGCCCCAATTCCTCGGAGCCTCCCTTGTGATCAGCACACCTCACACATAGTATGTGAGACGTTTCATCGTTAAAATCCATAGGTCACGCCAACAGAAAACGACATTCCCTGAGGGGCACGGTAGAAGTAGTACTCGTTTCCTTTAAAATCATAGGTTTGCTCTCTAACTGAGTTAAGCAGATTACTCCCGGAAGCTTTGATAGTAATATTTCTACCAATATGTTGTTTTACATCCACACCAAGTAAGGGATAGGGTTGTTCTTCCACATTTGGCGTTCCTTCCGTACTAATTGCTACTATACGCTCACCCTGCATGTTAAAATTAATATTTGCTTCGGTACCCCTTTTATTTACGTACTGGATAAAACTGTTTACGGTATAGTCTGACTGTCCAAACATATCACGAGTATCATCTGCATTGGGAATATTAGACCTAATAATATTTAATTCTGCCTGTGGTATTTCAGTTTCTGACTGAATAATGGAGAAATTGGTGCCAACTCTAAAGTTTTCCAGTGCCGAACCTATAAAACCAAGCGATGTTCGAAATTCAACTTCTGCACCATATAGTCTGGCATTATCTACATTTCGAAATGTAAAAATTGGGTCATTATCTGTAGAAGCCGAACTTATAGTTTTTTCAATAGGATTTTGGAACTGCTTATAAAATACCCCCACTGAAAAGAGCTCCTGAGGGGAAGGGAAAAGTTCCCACCGAAGATCATAATTTTGAATGGTAGTTCGGTCAAGTGGACTACCAAATAAACTTGGTTCGGTATCGAAAGAGAAAGAAGTATATGGTGCAATTTCACGGAATGAGGGACGTGCAATAGTTTTTGAGTAGGCTGCCCGCAGATTCATTTTATCATTCAGAGCATAATTGAGGTTAACTGATGGCAACAGATCTATGTTATTTATTTTGCCCTCAGGCTTTGTCGGATCAAAAGAAGTAACCTGCATGTCCGTACTTTCTACTCTTAAACCAAATACAGCCCGCAGAGAACTTATTATCGGAAGTTCTCCCATGGCATAGCCGGCCCACACAGATTGTTCCCCATCGTAATTATTACGCTGCTGATAAAAATCTACCACAAATATATTTTGATCAGATGTACTACCAGATCTGTCAAACACATTACTATCGCTTATATGAGCTTCAGGAGAACCGGCATAGGAGTTTCCATTCTTCGAAAATGCTACGGCATTCTCTCTAAAATCACGTTCCTTAAGCAGATATTTTCCTCCAATTTTAATTTTAGCAGTTCTTCCGCCCCAGATGGTCGTATTTAATTCCAGATCGATCTGGTTATCAAAATTAAACTCATCCATTTTGCGGGTAAAACGACGGGGATCTCCCACGTATGAATTATTAATACTCTCAATCGTATCTTGATTTACCACCGTAAGACTATTGGAAAAAAATCGGAGATCGGGCTGATATTGGTTAGACAGTGTATAAGTCGTATTCCACTTAATGGAAAGATTTTTATTTTCCGTTAAAGCATGTTCTCCCTTCAACTGAAAGGTATTAATATCTCTTTCCGTCCACGACTGAGTTCGGGTCTCTACAAATACATTATCTGCTTCTCGTGGTTTAGGACCTTCCTGATAGCGCGTCAACTTCTCACCAGATTGATTTCGGTTAAATGAAGCACTAATTCGACTATAAGGACTGAATTGCAGGCTGGCACTTACCAGTCCACCCCAGAGTACATTCTCGGTTCCCTGGGCGTCATCATAGATATAATCCGGAGACAAGTTATCTACTTGATCAACATTACCTGTAAGCACGTAAAATCCGGTCTTACCATTATCGTAAAAACTAAAATTGCGATCGTACGAGAGGCTTGCGACATATCCGAACTTTTTCCCAAAAAGCGTAGATTGATTTCCCAGCGATATTGAATATTTTTGATTGAATAACTGTGATTCTTTAACAGGTGTGGGATTCCAACGATTATTCAACTGCTGCGTCATTTGTGTTAACTGCTGAGCTTCTTCGTCTGAACCAAAACGCGCTGTTGTGGGAGGAATACCGTCTATTCTGTTGGGTGGTATAATTTCGCGGGTGCCATCGTCAAATCCTAACCAGTCGGTCTTACCACCCGAGTAGGTCAAAAAATTATCATTAAAGGACGCCAGTGTATTTATTCCAATACTTGAAGAGACCTTCAAAGAAAATCCATCTGGAAAAGCTTTTGTATTCATATTTATCAGGCCACCAGTAAAATCACCTGGTAGATCGGGTCGAAAAGTCTTATATACAACTATGTCCTCAATTAGATCGGTGGGAAACAAATCCATTTGTACCGTATTTCGGCTGGGATCCAGCCCCGGTATAGTGGCGGAATTTAGTGTGGTTTTGCTATATCGATCTCCGAGGCCACGAATATACACATATTTTCCTCCTTCAACAGAAACGCCAGTTACCCGCTTAAGAGCTGCCGCCGCGTTATCATCACCGGTATTACTAAACATTTCTGAAGATATGGCATTTAACATACTGGGGGAACGGCGCTGTAGAGTAATGGCTGCTTCTTCAGTATTTCGCAAGGCCGTGGCTACTACCACAACCTCATCTATTTCGGCCGTTTGGGGTTGTAACCGGATAGTCAGTTTGACTTCTTCTTCACTTTCTACGGTGATTCCGGTAACAATTTGTTGAGCATACGAAATATAGCTTACGCGCAAATCATAGGTTCCCGGAGTAACGTCAAGCTCAAATTCACCTTCAAGATCGGTTGCTGCTCCCCGGTCGGTTCCCATAATAAGAATATTTGCACCGATAATCGGTTCACCCGAGCTTGCATCAATTACTTTTCCTTCAATTTCTCCATTTTGTGCAAGAGATGGAATTGTAAAAACAATGCTGATCAGTAATATTAAAACGATTTTTAAAAATTTCATAACATTATCATAGTATGTTGAGATAAGAATTATTTAAATAGCCAGCACCGAGCTTCTACTCCCGGTGCTGCCTCTTTTTTATTTTATTCGCGAGAGTTAGTTACTTTCTGGAAGAATACCCGCTGCATTCGTGAGCGTCCAGCCCACGTACCACGGCTCAGCGTTGGGATTCAGGGCACCGCGATATCCCACGTTTTCAATGGCACTGTTACCTGGTGTTTTGGTATCAGTAACCGCTGGCACCGTGTCATCCGGGCGGTAAGAAGAATCAAATATAGGATCGACGATGTCAGCCTCAAGGTTATTAGAGCTTGAAAGGTCTATTCCTGCATTATCGCCGCTGGTGATGTAGATACTTGCAGGATCATTATTGGCTACATTCCAAAATATATTATGAGTCATAATAATTTCACCGTTCTCCAGGCGGGCCCGACTGTCTTCGCCTGAACTCAGATCTTCAATATCAACTCCGTTGGGATAATTATAGAAGATACTGTTGTAATATTGGCCGCCACTATTATCGCGATAGGTCATTGTTTGATCCGGGCCACCAATAGAAGTAACATTATAATTTATTGGGTTGGCATATGGCTGCCCGTCTTCCGGATCGGTACCACCGTCCTGCTCGCCTCCACGACCGCCGGTGCTATAAATCAACACAAACTGGTTGGTACCGCGAAAACCTTCATCCCAATCGATACCATCATCATTATTTTCTACCGAGAGCAGGTATTTGGAGTTTACTGTTCCGCCAAACCACTCAAATCCATCATCAACGTTGGCAATAGACTCCACGTATTCGATAGTTGTACCCGAACCTACGCCTCCCATCGTCAGAGAGTTAATTTCGTTACCAGCTCCGATATCGGTTCCGGCATGGCGAATAGACACGTAACGGAAGGTACCGGAATTGTCGGAATCATCATCACCGCCGTATTGGGCCCGTTCCTCTTCAACCGGCAGCCCCTCAACGACCTTGGTTTCGGCGGTATTGGTTCTGGCATTACCCAGAATAATAACACCGCCCCACAGACCTCTGGTAGTTGGATTGAGGTTGGGACTGGTTAATTCACCAATGCTGATATTATCAGCCACCGAAGTAAAGATTATTGGATCTTCAGCAGTTCCGTTCGCTTGAATTTTGCCTCCGCGTGCGACGATAAGTGCAGAAGCATTTTCACCCTGCCCGGATTCACCCTTAATAAGAGTCCCGGCCGGTATGGTAAGTTCATCACCTTCATTGACATATACGAAGTTATCTAGCACCCACTCGAATTGGGGATCAAGAGTCATTGTTCCTATTCCCTCTCCCCGATCTGTGACAATTATTTGCTGGCGGTCACCAACTGTAACCGTATCAAAAACAGTAGATGTTGGATCTGTCCCATTACCGTTGCCATTGCCATCGTCATCGCCATTATCCACAGGATTGTTGTTATCGCCACAAGAAACTACCAACATTGCTGCCAATAGAATACTTGTTAAATAAATTAGTGTAGCCTTGATTTTCATAATTATTTAGGTATTTGATTTTGGTATTGATTAAAACTGAATTCAAAAATATGAGACGGGAATTAGCATTAATTAAATTCAGTATTACTAAATCATTAACACGCTAGCAGTAAATCAGAACTTGGGGATGTGTTACCTGGCAGTTTGAAGACAAAGGTGAAAAATGTCTCGCATTGAATAAGCAACGAAAACCTAAGTGTACTGATTTATTATTAGCTGGTTCCCTTATCATCACATGACAAGGATAACACACCTAGGTTGTAACAGTATTATGAGAGGGTTATGCTTCTATTACTCTAACTTTAAGCCAATGTTAAGAAGTGACGTTATGCCGGCGTAAAGCTTATCTTTAGCAGAACAGAAGTTATTATGAGATACGTATTAGTTCGATGAATCCAGCGCAGATTCATCGTTACTTTTTGAATCGGTATCGGAGCTCTGAGCTATCTCCTTTTTAGGTTTCCCATTCACTTTTGACTGACCACTTCTGTCATTAAAAATACCCTCAGGATACTTTCCTTCAGGATGGTCTCCCAGCAAATCTCGCAAATCATTATGATCCAGTACTTCTTTTTCAAGCAAAGTCTCAGCCATATTCTTTAGCTGGTCTTTATGCTTGGTCAGTAATTCTTTTGTTCTTTTATAATTTTCCTGGATTATTTGTGCTACAGCTTTATCAATTCTCCTGGAGGTCTCATCAGAATATTTCTTATTGAAACCATAGCTGTTTTCAGGATTTTGAGAATCTTTAAGGGATAAATAGCCAAGTTCTTCACTCATACCGTATTCAGCAACCATAGCGAATGCAAGGTTGGTAATACGTTCAAGATCATTTTGTGCACCGGTTGAAATTCTTCCAAATATAATTTCTTCTGCAACTCGTCCACCCAGTAATGCACAAATTTTGTCATTCAACTCTTCTGTGGTCATCAAGAAGCGATCTTCAAGTGGTGTTTGCAAGGTATATCCCAATGCGGCAAGTCCTCTCGGTACAATGCTTACTTTAAGGACAGGATCGGTATGTTCAAGGTACCAACCAATAATGGCATGTCCTGATTCATGATAAGCCACAATCTCACGTTCTTTGGGGCTAATCAGCTTATTTTTCTTTTCAAGTCCTGCAATTACGCGTTCAATAGAATCCTGAAAGTCTTCCATTTCAACTGCTTTCTTGCCACGACGTGCTGCCATAAGAGCCGCTTCATTGCACAAGTTGGCAAGTTCTGCACCAGCAAAACCGGGAGTTTGTGATGCTAATAACTTCAGATCAATGTCATCCGAAAGCTTTAGATTTCTGCTGTGCACTTCAAGTACACTAACTCGACCATTAAGGTCGGGTTTATCTATAAGAATCTGTCGATCAAACCTACCAGGTCTAAGAAGTGCTGTATCAAGCACATCCGGACGGTTCGTTGCCGCCATTATGATGACTCCATTATCGGTATTAAAGCCATCCATTTCACTCAGCAACTGGTTGAGCGTATTCTCACGCTCATCATTTGAACCCATCATCATGCCTTTTCCACGACTGCGACCAATAGCGTCAATTTCATCAATAAAAATTATGCAGGGAGCTTTTTCTTTTGCCTGCTTGAACAAATCACGTACTCTGGCAGCCCCAACTCCCACAAACATCTCAACAAAGTCTGATCCACTTAAACTAAAGAATGGTACATCAGCTTCACCGGCCGTTGCTTTAGCTAATAATGTCTTACCGGTTCCCGGAGGGCCAACCAATAGTACGCCTTTAGGAAGAGTACCACCCAGACGAGTAAACTTCTTCGGGTTTTTAAGAAACTCTACAACTTCTTCAACTTCTGCTTTAGCTTCATTTAGTCCAGCGACATCTTTAAAAGAAACTTTATTTTCCTTTTGCTTATCGTAGAGCGATGCTTTGTTTTTGCCAATATTTAAAACCTGCTGTCCCGGATTCATCCTGCGGAATACAAAAACCCAAAAGGCGACTGCCAAACCCAATATTAACAACCATATAAAAATACCACTGAACCAATCTTCCTGAATTTGAGCATCATATACTACTTCATTCTGGTCGAGCAATGGGCGTATTTCATCACCCTCAAGCATAGTAGTATTAAATTTCTTACTGGGTGATGAATCACCGAAGGGCAACTGGTTTTCACTGCTATTTTGTTGAACAATTCCTTCTTGTATCGCTTTTTCAGAGTATTCGCCGGTTATATTTGTACCGTTAGTAATAACAATCTGCTCAATATATCCTTCTTGTACATACTCAAGAAAAGTGCTGTACTTAATTCTGTTACCTGTGTCAGAACTCATAAAATAGAACTGAATACCGATAAGTACGGCAAAAAGTACTAGATATATCCAACTTGGGAATTTTGGACTATTCCTCTCTCCCTTTTCTTTCAAAGGATTTTTATTCTTCTTGTTTTTATTTTGGGAATTATTCTGTTTAGCCATTTACATCAGTTCAATTATTACCAAGCCACTAAATATAAGGAAAAAAATCATTCTGTAGGTATAAATGAATACAGTTTATATACGTCCCGAAGGAAATAATGTTTTAAGGAATTTGCTCGTTCTTTATTGACCTTTAAGCTTATTCTTCTTCAAAAGAAACAAGGTCACCATCCGCTGTTTGCATTTTTAGGCCTTCACTTTCCTCTGTAATTTTGCCTATCACTACAAAGTCTGAAAAATGATCTGCCAGTTTCTCTACCTGATCTTTATCTAGTGTGAATAAAAGCTCTAAGTCTTCTCCTCCGTAAAGTGCATATTTATCTACATCTTCTTTCATCTCATCTGCTACCTGGCGGGTTTCAATAGCTATTGGTATGGCAGCCTGGTAGATTAGTGCTCCTACATTACTGGACTCCGTTATCTCTTTAAGCTCACTTACTAATCCCTGGGTAATATCAATCATAGATGAAGGTAAGATTTCCAGTTCAGCAAGCTGATCTATAAAATCTTGCCGAGCCTGGGGTACCAATTGTCTTCCAACAACATATTCATAATCCCCAAGATCGGGTTGAAACTGATCTTGTTGATGCTCCTGCCAATATTCCTTTTCGCGCATTAAAATTCTTAAGCCTGCAATTGCCCCGCCCAGATCACCTGTAACACAAACTGCTTCTTCGGTTTTCGCACCTTTACGATAGGTGATCTTCTTTTTAGCAACACTACCCTGGCAAGTTAAACTCATAGATAATACCTGATGAGACGCTGTTAAGTCACCCCCTACCACCTGGAAACCAAATTCTGCACCGGCTGAATAAATACCACGATAGATCTCTTTGAGCATATCTACAGATATCTTATTCGGGAGGGCTAGGTTCACGAGCATAACTTCCGGTGTGCCATTCATAGCAAAAATATCGCTGGCAACAGCTGATGCTACTTTGTAACCAAGATGATTTAAAGGTGTGTAAGTCAAATCAAAATCGACACCTTCCATAAAAGTCTCGGATGTGAGCAGTGAAAATGTGCTTTCATCTTTTATTGTAACAGCTGTATCATCACCTTCAGCACGAACTACATCATCTCTCTTGAGAGGCGACTCTTCCATTAATTCATCTATTAATGCAGTACGACCTATGGATTGTACAGTTCGGAAAGAGTTATCAGTCATGATTTGGAGGTGTATAAAATGAAAAAAGGCAGGTGCGTAATACACATGCCTTTTTCAAAAAATTAGTTAGAAAAGATTATCCACCCGGATCTTCATCATGGGTAGAATAATTAATACGTAGTGTACCTGCTTCACGCAGTTCCTGATGTATATCATTGACGATTCCACTTTCGGTATTTGCGTCAACTCGCAGGGAGACGATAAGTTTCGGTTGTTCCTGAAACTTATCATACATCAAGTTTCTGATAGCACCAAGTTCTACCAGTGCATCATCCACCTGTATTTTTGTTTCTCCCACACGATTTCCGGATAGTTTTTCAGGCCCTACATAGATATAGGTAACCAAACGTTTTTGCTCAATCTTTTCGATATTTTCTGCTTCAGTAAAATTTACTCGAACCTGCAATTCTGTCTCACGAAGTACTGTTACCACCATAAAAAAGATAAGTAACATAAATACAATATCGGGCATAGCCGAAGTTGGTACTTCCTGACTGGTATTTGCAGATTTCTTTTGAAATTGTGCCATATTCAGTTACCCCTCGTCAGGCTCTGCGATTGAAATTTTCTTAGGATACATATCCTTTATCTGCGCATATTGCTCACCTTTTTCATCAAGCTGATGGAAATCTCTGCCAAACCTTGCCTGAGATGCCTGATTTCGAAGCTGGGCATAGGCCCCAATGACCTCATCAAGCATATCTATATAGATACGATAAGGTGTTTCTCGTGCAGTTTTGATGGATACAATCGCCTTTTGAGGTGAATCAGATAATTCCGGATTCTGTCCGTTATTATCGACAAAGTCAATCACTTTTTGCTTTACTTCGGCAATTGGAGTAGGCTCATCGTCCATAAGCACCAATCCCTCAGCGTTAACTGCGATATTTAATAAGTTCTTCTCTTTAACAGGTGGCGGAGGTTGCTCCGTATCCGGCTTTGGAGGAAGAACAAGACCAATACCTGTATCAACATCGATCGTTGTTACAAGCAGGAAGAAAATGAGCAGCAAAAAAGCGATATCTGCAAGAGATGATCCCGGAACTTCGGCATCATCTCTCTTTTTTTTCTTAATAATCATAAATGCTCACCTGTTAAAGGTTAAAAGTACTTCTGAAACCTGACAACACAATGGTAAGAACCATCACTGCCATCATAAACAACATGGTTGCAATACCGGCATCAGAAGTATCAGTCGTGATTCCATATGCTACACCAAAGACAACAAATGGAATGGCAAACATGATAATCTTTTTCAAATCTTGCTTACCACTCATCAGGTTTTTACCGCCTGCTATAAGAATTGCAAGCACTCCTAATACGATAAGTCCACCGGCAATTCCAATTCCTATTACACTAGACATTATAGATCACCTATTAATTAAATTGGAAATTTATTATTCGCCAGCAGTTGGGTTACCACCTTCCTTCATATCTACAATTGAGTCGATAAGCGTAATAGAAGATTCTTCCATTTCCGCAATCAAACGATCAATTTTAGATACACAGTAGTTGTAACCTACTTGTAGAATAATACCCGCTAACAGACCAGCTGCAGTTGTTAAAAGCGCAACCTTAATACCACCGGCTACCAATGTAGGTGAAATATCACCCTGAGCCTGAATAGCATCAAAAGCTTCAATCATACCAACAACCGTACCGAGGAACCCAAGGAGCGGTGCAATAGCAATAAACAACGACAACCATACAAGGCCGCGCTCCAAGAAGCTCATTTCAATAGAGCCGTAAGCTGAAATTGCCTTTTCAGCAGCTTCAATACCTTCGTCAACTCTCATTAGTCCTGCCTGAAAAACAGAAGCTACAGGTCCACGTGTTTCTGCACAAAGATCTTGAGCAGCAGGTATTCCACCTTCTTGCAAGGCTTCCTGAACATTAACAATGAACTTGCGGGTATCAATATCAGCAAGGTTTAGTGTGATGATTCTTTCTAGAAAAATGGCAAGGCCAAGAATCAAGGCAATAAGAACAGGCCACATCCATGGACCACCCTCATTAAATTTTTCAACGATTACATTAAAAAAGCCTGGATCAGCTCCTGCTTGAAGAAAAAAAAGAGCTATTGACGACATCATACGATTACTCCGATTAAATTATTTTTGGTTAAATATTTTATGGCTTACAAAGATGCAAAATGATAGATCATTTTAACTTAAATGTCAAAAGATCATCCCCTGTTATTGTAAATTTATTTAAGGTTAATATGCTTTAACAATTAATTAAAGAAAAAAACAGGTAATACCTATTGTCCCGTAGCTTGCACACTGCTACTTTGAGTTGTTTCAAAGGATGATAAACCCTTATCTAAAAATTGTTTGAATTCTTGTTCGCTGGCCATGCCTACAAATTGTTCCAGCACTTTTTCGGTATATGGATCTAAAACTATATAGGTTGGCAATGCAACCGTGCCGGTTAACTGAAACTGAAACTTCTGATTTTTGGGCCCATCGGTTCCATCATCGGTATACAACCTTACTTTCTTCATTTGCTTAAATCTTTGCTGAATAGAAGCCAACGGAAATATATTTGCTTCCATAGCACGACAGTTCGTGCAAGTGTAACCTGTAAAATCTATAAATATTGGCTTGTTTTCTTTTTTTGCTTCGTCTACCGATAGGGCATAATCTTCCGACCAGTTCTCTGACTCTATTATATTACCCCCTGATGTCCCTCCCATCATAGCCAATGTACGAACCACACTTACATCTGATGATTGCTTAGGTGGAAGCCACGCATCCCAAATTCCAAGATTTGCCCCTAGCAAGCCGGGTATTAAATAAAAGCTGAATAAAAACAATGGGATTGCCAGGAAAAGACGACCTGTGCCAATTTGCTTTGGCTGTTCCTCATTTTTCAATGAGTAGACTCCAAGCACATACAGTCCTGCCAATAAGAATATGGCAATCCATGCGGCAATAGTGAGTGGACGAGAAACAAGCCCCCAACTCCAAACCAAGTCGGCATTCGACAAAAACTTAAAAGCTGCTGCGAGCTCAATAAATCCAAGTAGTACTTTCACCATGTTCATCCATGAGCCGCTCTTAGGAAGTGATTCAAGCCAGCGTGGAAACAGTGCAAGAATCACAAAGGGACTGGCAAAAGCAGCTGAAAATCCTACCATCCCTAAAATTGGATAAAACCATTCGCCACCTGCTGTAGCAGCAAGTACCCCTCCCACAAAAGGAGCCGTACATGAAAAGGAAACAGCACTTATTGTCAATGCCATAAAAAGTACGCCAAGAATTCCTTTGCTTTCGTTACTCTTTTTATTGAGCCAATTTGTAAGTTGATAAGGCAATCGCAATTCAAAAGCTCCCAATAAGCTCACTGCAAAAACGACGAGAATAATTGCAATAAACAAATTCACCCATGGGTTGGCCGCAAACTGATTAGCTCCTGATGCACCAATTACCAGTGCCAACAAGACACCTAAAATAGTAAAAGTTAAAATGATGGCTACGCCAAAACCGACAGCTTGTACCACTGCCTTTCTACTATTCCCCTCTCCTTCTTTTTGCTTGGAGAAAAAGGAAATAGTTAATGGAATCATCGGGAATACACAAGGTGTAAGGAGGGCAGCAAATCCGGCCGCGAGGGCCAGCCACATAAAAGCTAAGACACCACCGCCTGTTGTAGTCTGTTCAGACCCAGAATTTTTACTCTCTCGGTTTGAGATATCATAATTTCCGGCAAGCACCTCATCTGCATTATCGGCAACACCGGAAATTTCAATAGTGTGGGTAATCTTTTTTTTCTTAGGGGGCAAACAAGATTTATCGTCACAAACCTGGTAAAGGACTTCTAAATTAGCAGTAGCTTCCCCCGAAATATCTTTTTTGAAAGTAACAGGTACGTAAAAAGTAGCTTTGGAAGTATGCCAGCCAAGGTCGGTTTCAAAATTTGGATCATACTCTATGACGGCCTCTGATTCTTCAACTTCACCAATAACTACTAGACTGTCAGAAATAGAAGAAAATTGAGTGGGATAGGGTCCGGCATCAGGATCATTATGGATAGAGTAAAGGTGCCAGTTCCCTTCAATAGTAGCTTCAATAACAATATCAAAGGCTTCACCAGCTTTTACTTGTTCAGGAGCCTCGATAACTTCAAAACTAACCGGATCTAAAAACTGAGCCTGAACAAAAAATGGGGATAACACCAGAATGATGATCCCCATTAATTTGACAATTGAATTTTTCATAGCGAAACCGCTGGGTTGTTAAACCATTATTCTTTAACTACCCAAACTTTTATGGTTGCCTTAAGTTCACTCAAAAGATTAACGGTAGCTGTGTATTCACCCAACGTTTTGATGTCGTCATCTATTTCAATCTTACGACGATCAATCTCGATATCACGTTCAGCCAGTGCATCGGCAATATCCTGATTGGTTACAGAACCGTGTATACGTTCGTCTTCACCTACAGATACCGGTATTGTAACGGAGGTGGTTTCCAAACGCTCTGCCATTTCTTGTGCAGCTTCTACTGTTAGCTCAGCACGGCGCTCAGCTTTTTCTCTAAGCATCTCAAGCTGCTTAACTGCTCCATCGGTTGCCATAATGGCTTTGCCCTGTGGAATCAAGTAGTTGCGTCCGTATCCCGGCTTAACATCTACGATGTCTCCGGATTCACCTAACTTATCAACGTCTTCTTTTAGGATTAATTTCATGTACTTTGCCATAGGAAAATAAAAGTCTTTTTATCGGAGATTTTCTGCTACATATGGAACCATGCCAAGAAATCTGGCACGTTTAATTGCACGCGAAAGCTGTCGCTGATATTTAGCGCTGGTTCCGGTTACACGACGAGGAAGAATTTTTCCCTGATCGTTCATTACGCGCTGCAAAAGCTCAGTATCTTTATAATCAATGTACTCAATACCCGCTTTGGTAAACTTACATTCGCGGGTTCTTATATGTCCTTTCTTTGGATGTGATGGATTCTTAATCATAATATAATTCCTTTATATGTTGTGAATTTGGTTATTAATCGTCGTCTTTCTGGTCGGCTTCTTCCTCATCAACGCCGAAAACTGCAGGTACTGCATTTTTCTTTTGCAGCTCACGGTGACGCAGCATTTTAGCATCATACTTAAGGGTGAGATAACGCATAATATGATCATCAATGCGCAAAGCACGTTCCAGTTGTGCGATTAGTTCGCCAGGTGCTTCAAAATAGGCATTTACATAGAATCCGCTGGACTTGCCATCCATTTCATATTCAAACTTCCGGATTCCCCATTCATCAACTTCATCAATCTCTCCATCGTTTTCTTCAATCAAGTCGGAGTACTTTTTGATGATTTCTTCGTACTGATCGTCTTCCAGTACAGGACTTATAATATAGGTAAGCTCGTAATAATTTTTACTCATGTGGTATGTATTCCTTTGGTTGTTTTCGGTTGAAAACAGCCGACGTAATGACTTTCATTCGTCAGCAGGTATGCAAGTAAGTGAAATGACTTATTTGCAGGCAAGCAAAAATAAAGCTTTTAGAAGGAAATTACAATAGAAAAAGCAGTTAATTTTCTAACTGATCAAGACTTACCGGGTAAACATTTGAGCTACCCAATCCTGTGAATAATATGATGATAACAACTCGGTAATGTCCCCAAGAAATATACCAGAAGCCACAGTTACTACAGCAAGCAAAATAAGTACTCCTTTAAACAACCATCCTGCCCGAACAAAAGGTACATCTTTATGAGCATCGCGCATGTACATATATACCATCGGGCGCAAGTAATAATAGACGCTTGCCGCACTTGCCAAAACACCTACGATGGCAAGTGGTACCATATTAGCATTTATAGCCGCTGCAAATACCAAGTACTTCCCCGCGAACCCGATCATAGGTGGAATGCCTGCCAACGAGAAGAGAAATATCGATAGCATCACGCCCATGATAGGTCGACGGAAACCCAGTCCGGCATAATTGTTGATGTCAATAAAATCTAATCCCTGCTGACGTTCATAGTATGCCACCACACCAAAGGCGCCAATATTCATCACGGTGTAGGCAAACAAGTAATAAAGCACAGCGCTGTATCCTTCCGGGGTGCCTGCTGCCAAACCCACAAGCAAATAACCGGCATGTGCTATACTGGAATAAGCCAACATACGCTTCATATCATCCTGTACAAGCGCAATGATGTTACCCAGAATCATTGTAATAATGGCTATTACTTTAAGCACCTGATTCCAGTCAGCCGTTTCGGATGGAATTAATCGTGATAAAATAATTACAAGAGCTACAAAAGCTGCCGATTTTGATGCCGTTGCCATATAGGCAGTAAGCGTAGTTGGCGTGCCCTGATATACATCCGGTGTCCACATGTGAAATGGTACAGCAGAAATTTTAAAGAAAAAACCAACAAGCAATAAGCCAGCTCCCGAAACAAATAAAAGACTGCTGTCAGCGGCTTCGGCAATTTCATAAATATCCATTGAACCTGTTGCGCCATATAGCAAGGCCATACCATAAAGCAGAAATCCTGTTGAAAACGCTCCAAGCAAGAAATACTTGAGCGCTGCTTCTGCCCCTATTTTCTTGTCTTTTATAATACCGGCAAGAACATAGAGACAAATGGACATGGTCTCTAATCCAAGAAAAATCATAACCAGGTTGTTGGCCATTGCAAGCCCAAGCATACCGGTGGTTGCAAAAAGTACCATGGCATACACTTCACCAAAATTATGATCAATAGCTTCAAGATATTCTCCCGAAATCATTACACAGAAAAGTGAACCCATCAAAATTACGGCACTGCCAAATGCAGCTGTACCCCCGTAAGAAATCATTCCCGAAAATGCTTCACCGGTAGGTCCAAACAGGTCAATCAGAGAAATGCCAAAGGCCGCAGCCAAAGAAACTACAGTTAACCAAAAAATACCATTATGATCATCCTTGTAAGAATCGATAAGGATAACTAGAAGTCCGGCAACTCCAACGATGACTCCGGGTAAAAATGCATTAAGATCGTGTAAGTAATCCATGTAACTTTAATTATTGTACAGCGACTCGATACTTGTTGCGAGCCTGATATCTTTTTCTGTTACTTTTCCTCCCGCATCATGCGTGCTAAGCGCAATGTTTACGGTATTATACACATTAAATAACTCAGGATGATGTACCTGCTCTTCCGCTTCAAAAGCAATGCGAGTGATAAAAGCCATCGCTTCGCGGAAGTTTTCGAAAGAAAACTCTTTCTTCAGTTTATCATCTTCATGCTTCCATCCATCAAGATCAGAAAGAGCCTCATTTATTTTGTCTTCAGATAGTGGTGTAGCCATAATGCTTTCCCCCTATTCAGATTTTGATGCTAATTCGGGTGTAATATCATAAAGAGTGCTGGCCCAATCAGGTAAATCCTCATTTTGTGCCGACTGTTTGATGGCCATGCTTTTTTCTTTTGAAGATTCCAACAATTCGTTTATCTGGGCTTCAGAATATTGAGTGAAGTCCACAGGTCGAATTCCAATCCAGAACATGAAAATAACCAGTGGAACCAACAGCCCTATTTCACGAGCATTTAAATCAATTAAATTCCTGTTTTCATCCTTGGTAAGTGGTCCAAACATAACCCGCTTATACATCCATAGCATATAAACCGCTGCCAAAATTACTCCGATAGCTGCAAATACTACAAAAGCATTTTGTGGTAAGACTTCTGAGACAAAAGTTCCATTCAAAATCAAAAACTCACCAATAAATCCGTTTAATCCCGGCAGACCAATAGAAGCTAACAGTGAAATCATAAACATCACTGCAAAAACGGGAATCACCTTAGCTATACCACCGAAGTCTTCTATCATCCTGGTGTGGCGACGATCATATATCATCCCTACAATAAGGAAGAGTGCCCCGGTTGAAAGTCCATGGTTGATCATCTGAAGCAGTGCACCCTGAACAGCAATGGTGTTAAACGCAAAAAGACCAAGTACTACAAAACCCAGGTGACTGACTGACGAATAGGCTACCAGCTTCTTCACATCCTTCTGTACCATGGCTACCAGTGCACCGTAGATAATTCCAATCACTGCAAGCGTTGCCATGTAAGGAGCAAACTCCATAAACGCATTGGGGAATATGGGCAGACAAACTCTTAACAATCCATAAGTTCCCATTTTAAGCATAATAGCTGCCAAGACTACCGAACCTGCCGTTGGTGCTTCGGTGTGCGCATAAGGCAACCACGTGTGGAATGGAAACAGGGGAACTTTAATGCAAAATGCCAAAGCAAAAGCCAGGAATAAATAGGTCTGCTCTACCAATCCAATTTGATAGGCTGCTCCTGACAAAAACCTCCAATCGGTAGTAAAGGCTACCCCTTCCATAAATGTTCCGGCGTCATAACCTACAAAGATCAGGCCAACGAGCATGATTAGTGAACCTACCAGCGTATAAACAAAAAACTTAACCGTGGCATGAATACGTCCTTTGCCACCCCATATTCCAATCAGAAAATACATGGGAATAAGGGAAAGCTCGAAGAACACATAGAAAACGATAAGATCTAATGAGGCAAACACGCCCATGGATGCTGTTTGCAGGAGCAGCAACATCGAATAGTATCCGGCAAGATGTTTCTTTACTGAATCCCAGGAAGACAAAATAACGATTGGACCAAATAAAGTGGTGAGCATAAAGAGCAACAAACTCAGTCCATCAAGCCCAACCAAATATTTTATATCCAATCCGGATAGCAGAGAATCACCTACCGTAAGGTATTGTGCCGTTGAAGAGTTGGCAATATCAAAATTGAAAAGCAATGGCAGAGACAATACAAAAGTAGCGGCAGTTGCTACCAGGCTGATCCATTTAATACTGTTTTCATTGCGGGCTAAAAGAATACCAACAATGCCTAACAGCGGAAGATAAATACAAATATTTAACAATAGGTCCATTATTCAGTTCTTTTAAAAAATCAAAAGGCTTAAAACGATAATCACTCCCACCACCAAGGCCAGCGCATAACTTGATGTTACCCCTGTCTGCACATATCTGAATATGCTTCCAAAAAGTCGAACTATACCACCAACGGTATTTACAAAGCCGTCAATGATTTTCATATCAAAGACTGCCAAACCTTTGTCTGAAAGTTTAACAATCGGATCAATGACTACTCCCTGATAAAATTCATCAAGGTTATATTTCTCTTGCCAGGTTTGATACAGTCCGCCAAAGCGATGGGCAAGTCTTTCGTCAGATTCTTCAGTAGCACCACTTCCATACATTCGAAATGCCAGCCAAACACCCGAGACGGCCACCAATATTGAAATACCCATCAAAGCCCACTCTGCACCATGCGACAAGGTCAGTCCAAAATCTGCTGTGGTGGTGTGAAGCCAGTTGTGTAACAGGTTTATGTGCTCTTCCTGGTGGGTAAAAGTAGACAATAAGAAATTGGGAACACCTATAAATCCACCTACAACAGAAAGTCCGCCAAGGGTCCACAGTGGAATTGTCATAGTCTTTGGACTTTCATGCAAAAACTTTTCAGCACCTTCTGCCCCATCAATCTTAGAAGGCAGCTTGAACGGTCCATTAAATGTTCCAAAGGTGAGACGAAACATATAAAAAGCAGTTAAAAAAGCAGTCACAATTCCAATGCCCCAAAGAGCAAAATACAGTGCTCCAGCATATTCACCGAAACCGGCATTAAAGGTAAAAGCCAGAATTTCATCCTTGGAAAAGAATCCCGCCAATGGTGGAATACCTGCAATAGCTATAGTAGAAATCAAAAAAGTCTTATAAGTTGAAGGCATGTATTCTTTCAGTCCTCCCATAAAGCGCATGTCTTGCGGATCGAAATGTATATCTTTGCCTTCATCATGCAGGCCGTGTTCTACATGTTCCATAGCATGAATTACAGAACCCGAACCGAGAAAGAGACAAGCTTTGAAAAATGCGTGGGTTACAACATGAAACATTGCTGCGGTAAATGCCCCGGAACCTAACGCCAAAAACATATATCCAAGCTGAGAAACCGTTGAGTATGCCAGTACTCGTTTTATATCGTTCTGAGTGATAGCAATAGTTGCTGCAACAATAGCGGTTAATGCACCTATTACGGCAATAAGCATCATAACTTCCGGTGACATTACAAACATCGGCGACATCCGGGAAATAAGGTAAATACCTGAAGTAACCATGGTTGCAGCATGAATTAATGCTGAAACGGAAGTTGGTCCCGCCATGGCATCGGGCAGCCAAACAAAAAGTGGAATCTGTGCACTTTTACCGGTTGCCCCAATAAACATCAGCAGGCCAATCCAAAATTTGTCATCAGCCGGAATGGCTTCAAGATTGCCAAGGATGGCTTCAAACTCCAAGCTGCCAATATGCTGGAACGTCAAGAACATGGCAATCAAAAAGGCAAAGTCACCTACTCTGTTATACCAAAATGCTTTGTTCCCGGCCGCTGCTTTAGAGAGGTCGGTATACCAAAAACCAATTAAGAGGTAAGAACAAAGACCTACGCCCTCCCATCCTAAGAAAAGCAACAGAAGGTTATCTGCCATCACCAAATTCAGCATGGCAAAAATAAACAAGTTCAGATAGGCAAAAAACTTCCAGTAGCCTTCATCATGCCACATGTAACCTACCGAATAGAGATGAATTAAAAAGCCAACACCGGTCACAACCAGCGTCATGAGAATAGACAACTGGTCAATCTGATAAGCAATATCTACATGAAAACTGCCC
This sequence comes from Balneolaceae bacterium, assembly GCA_034521755.1. GTDB lineage: Bacteria > Bacteroidota > Rhodothermia > Balneolales > Balneolaceae > JAXHMB01. The sequence continues at coordinate 41,476 of JAXHMB010000001.1, read as the reverse complement.
GTATCAATCCAGGTGAAAAGTGTAGCTTTAATAGCTTCGGACTCTTCTCCCATATTAAGGAAGAAATAAACAGCGGCTACAAAAGGAATAAAAACTGAAAGGTTGGCAATGGTTCCAATCAGGCTTTTCTTTTCACGGTAAGCCTCGGACTTCAATCCCATTAAACCATTAATCAGAAAGCCCAGCAGAGGCAATCCAACAATCAAACTAGCAAGCGCAGTGGCCGAATCCATTTACTACGTAATTAGTGTTAAATATCCTTAAAAATTCGCTCAAAAGGTAGCCAATACCTTCAGCATTCCCAAGTGGAAATTGTAGAGGGCAAAGATACAAAAAAGTGAGTGAAGGTAAAGGAATATGAAGCAGTATTTTTTAGTTAAGATTGAATCTATTTGTGGCACATAAGTTTGCAAAATGTGGGAATAATAATTCCTCAATTTTCACACATTGAATATTTCTAAAATTTGTTTGTCAGATATTTTAACAAGCTTTTTAGATTCTAAGGCCAGATCAAGCTTACGTAAATCCCTACCAACGGAGAAGGTTAATTCTACTGACATCTACAGAAAGGTTGTTCCGGAAAATGGCAATAATAATAGCCAACCCTACTACCGCTTCGGCTGCGGCTATGGCCAGTGAAAAGAAGACCAGAATTTGTCCGTCTACGTTGCCATGATGAGTACTAAAAGAGATAAGCGAAAGGTTTACGGCGTTCAGCATAAGCTCAACACTCATAAAAATTACGATGGCATTCTTGCGAATGAGTACACCGATAATGCCAACGGTAAATAAGACAGCGCTAAGAGCTAAAAACCAATCAATACTAATCATTGTTTTCTGTAACGGACTTAATTTTATGCTGTGCCAGCAGAATAGACCCGCACGCGGCAGCAGTCAGAAGCAAAGCAATTATATGAAAAGGAAGCAAATATTCAGTGAATAATACAGAACCTATAGCTTCAACTGTACCAACATCAGCTAATTCTTTAGTGGCGACTTCTGGCAGCATTCCCGAAAAGTCTCCAATACTGTAAAGCAGCTGAGACAGTACCGTAATACCTAATAAGAATGCCACGAAATATTTAATGCGAAACTTGTTGAAAAGCGATTCCTCAGCATCAAGGTTCAAGAGCATAATCACAAATAGAAATAACACCATGATGGCCCCGGCATATACCAAAACCTGAACCACGGCCAAAAACTGAGCTTCCAACAACAGGTAAACCCCAGATAGCGAAACCATATTCAGCACTAAAAACAATGCGCTGTTTACCGTATTCTTGCTAACGACCATACCAAGAGCCGAAGCAATGGCCAGAACTGCCAAAAATATAAAGATGTAGGTAACCATAAATCGTTTTTCGTTTACGTGGCTTCAAAGGTAGATAAAAATGGAAACGTCATCAACTTAAAATTGTGAATTTTAAATGCTAAATGTTGAATTATTTTCAGCAAATTTAAAATTTAGTATTCACCATTTAACATTACTTTCCTACCAAAAATAAATCAGTCCGCTAATACCCACCGCCCAACAGTACCAGGCAAACGGATGAATGCCTTTACTCTGTAACATGATGATCAGATATTTGAGTGCATAGTACCCTGAGATAAAAGCCGTGAAAAATCCAACGATAAGACTGATGGCATCATTAACCTGAACTCCAATCTCAATCATCTCTTTAACCTCAAATAGCATTGCCCCCGCAATGACCGGAATCACCATTAGGAATGAAAAGTTTGCAACTTCTTTCCTATTGATACCAAGATACAGTCCCAATGAAATTGTAGAACCTGAACGGCTGATTCCCGGCAGTATCGCAAAGGCCTGCGCCAAACCTATGCCAAACGCACTTTTCGCATTTACCTCCTTTGGAAATTCATTTCGGAATTTAGTGGCATATAAAATAGATCCGGTCACCAGCAACATGATGGATACCATAAATGGATTCAGGAAGATGGTTTCGATTTCTTCTTTTAAAAATACACCAACCAAGAAGGCCGGAATCATACTCAACAAAATGAAACCCATCAGCTTTACGTTAGTATCACTGTCGGCTTTTTGTGAAATTTCTTTAGGTGATTTGATAAGATCCCAAAGGGATGTTAACATATCAGCCAATTTACTGCGGTAATAAATGAGGATACTGCAAAGGGTTCCGAAATGAACGACCACTTCAAACGTAATACTTTGGTCGATTTCACCGCCCAGCATGGCTTCGCCAAGTACAAGGTGGCCGGAGCTGCTGATAGGCAAAAACTCGGTAAGCCCTTGAATCAATCCCAACAAAAAAGAATCTAAAAGTTCCATTTATTACCTTTAATATTTTGTAATTTCTTGCGCAGGAAAATAGGTATTACTAATTCAAAATCTAAATCAATAACACGCACAGCACATGGCAACTGAAACAGCATCTGTAGACATGCAAGAACTCGGCGAAAAAATTAAAAAGTCGAGTGCTTTTATTGACGATATTTATAAGGAACTAAATAAAGTAATTGTCGGTCAGCGCTATATGATTAACCGACTGCTTGTTGGCCTTCTGGCCGATGGCCACGTGCTTTTAGAGGGTGTTCCGGGTCTTGCAAAGACTCTTACGGTGTCTTCACTGGCGAAAGTCATCAGCACTAAATTTCAACGCCTGCAGTTTACGCCCGATCTTTTGCCTGCTGATCTTATTGGTACGCTTATTTACAATCAAAAAGAAGCAGAGTTCACGGTGAAAAAAGGACCTATTTTTGCCAACATCATCCTGGCGGATGAAATCAATCGTTCGCCTGCTAAAGTGCAAAGTGCCCTGCTTGAAGCAATGCAGGAAAAACAGGTAACCATCGGCGAAACTACCTACCAGCTTGATGAACCTTTCCTGACATTGGCTACTCAAAACCCGGTAGAGCAGGAAGGAACCTATCCCCTGCCCGAAGCACAGGTTGATCGATTTATGATGAAAATAAACATCGACTATCCCAGCGAAAGTGAAGAGCTGGAAATCATGAGACGCATGGCCAAGACAGGCAAACCTGAAGAACTTAAGCCTGTTATTAAAACTGAGAAAGTAATGGAAGCCCGTAAAGTCATCAACGAAATTTATATTGATGAGAAAGTTGAGCAATACATCATTGACCTTGTTTTTGCAACCAGAAATCCCGCTAACTATAATCTGGATGACCTGACCGAGCTTATTAACTTTGGAGGCTCTCCACGTGCTTCTATCAATCTGAATCTTGCTGCCCGTGCACATGCCTATATGCAGCATCGGGCCTATGTAACACCCGAAGATGTTCGCACCATTGCTATGGACGTACTTCGACATCGTGTTATTCCAACGTTTGAAGCAGAAGCAGAAGAGATTACCTCCGAAGATATTATTGAACAGATTCTTTCTACCATTCAGGTGCCATAGAAATTTTTGAAACTTAATCAGCAGTTGGTGAGTTAATAATGTCCTGTATAGCACTTGGAGCTATTATTAATTTGTGAATTCTTTTTTTACTGCTTATTTAGGCAAGAAATTAAAACTGAAAGTTTTATATGAACATCAATTTTGTGTCTAGATCTGATATAAATATTTCTAAAAAAAGTTCCTCAAAGTATGAACCGCTTTTGGAGAATATCCAGAAACTAAAAGCCGGCGGCAAAGCACTGGAAGTATCCTTTGATGAAGATGCCGAGCTGAATTCAATGAGAAATGCTGTGTACGCTTTCAACAGGGAGCATAATGAAGATATTAAAAGCAGCAGGCACCCCGATAAGAATATTGTCTTCTTTTATAAAGAAGAGTAGAGGGCTTTGCAAAGACTTCAAGTAATCATTCAATTTTTACGTAAATAAAAAAAGGCTCAGGAAATATTTCCCGAGCCTTTAATTTTTTAAGCTGATTTGGAATTACTCTTCTTCGTCAGAAGACTTTTCTTCCTCTTCTTTTTTAGCCTGTTCTTTGATCTTTGCTTCAATCTCAGCCTTTTCTTTTTCTTCCATCTCTTTCTTGAGATCAGCTAGTCCGGACATCTCACCCAGTGTAGGTGTGCCTGTTTCCGTTTTACTTTCAGAAGAAGCCGGTTTCTTACGCTCAGACTTAGAAGAACCTTTGGCTTTCTTGGTATCTTTTTCGAACTGGCTTAGCGTAATATTTTTATTTGATTCATCAAGCTCAATGACAAAAGCTTTTACTTTGTCACCTTCAGAGAAGCTATCGGCAGGCTCACCTTCAATATCAGCCTTGCTTGCCGGAATGAATCCTTCCATATCTTGTGGAAGCTTCACAAAAATACCCTTATCGGTAGTTTTGATCACTTCACCCTCTATTTCAGAAGTCAGCCCGTGCTCTTCAGCAAACTTCTCCCACGGATTGTCTTCAATCTGTTTGTGACCGAGTGTGATACGACGGTTATCAAAGTCGATAGCCATGATCACTATTTCAATCTCTTCATCTTTGTCAATGACTTCATTCGGATGGTTGATGTTTTCGGTCCAGCTTAGATCAGAAATGTGGATGAGTCCGTCAATGCCGGGCTCCAGCTCAACAAACACACCGAAGTTGGTGAGATTGCGAACAGTCCCTTTGTGCTTGGATCCAACCGGATATCGCTCTTCGATATCTTTCCATGGATCATTTTCAAGCTGCTTGACACCGAGAGAAATTTTCTTTTCCGGCTCATTAACATTCAGAACTACACATTCAATCACATCATCTTTATCAACAAGTTGTGATGGGTGCTTGATGTGCTGCGTCCATGACATTTCACTAATGTGGATAAGACCTTCAACACCTTTTTCAAGCTCAATGAAAGCGCCATAGTCGGCGATAGAAACCACGCGACCCTGAACTTTCATGCCTTCAGGATATTTCAGATCCATTTCATCCCATGGATGCGGCTGTAGCTGCTTAAGTCCAAGTGATACTCTTTTTGAATCTTCATCAAAATCGATAACAGCAACATTGAGACGCTGATCCAGAGAAACGATTTCTTCAGGATGTTCTACGCGGCCCCATGAAAGATCCGTGATGTGCAGCAGGCCGTCAACACCGCCAAGGTCAATAAAGACACCGAAGTCTGTAATGTTCTTGACAATACCTTCAAGTACCTGTCCTTCTTCAATAGTAGAGAGAATCTCTTCACGCTGCTCTTCGAGATCAGACTCAATAAGAGCACGGTGAGAAACAACTACGTTCTCTGCCTGCATGTTAAGCTTAACAACCTGGAATTCCATGGTCTTGCCAACATAAGCATCGAAATCCCGAACCGGGCGTACATCAATTTGTGAGCCGGGAAGAAAGGCATCAATGCCCATTATATCTACAACCATACCACCTTTAATGCGCCGCTGGATGTAACCTTCAAGAATTTCATCATTTTCGTTAGACCGTTCAATAGTCTCCCAAGCATGCAGAATATCAGCTTTGCGCCGGGAAAGGATAAGCTGACCTTCCTGATCTTCAACCTTGTCAAGAAATACATCAACTTCATCTCCGGGGGCCAGGTTTTCAACTACTTCGTCAGGAAATTCATTAACCTGAACAATACCTTCAGATTTGAAACCGATATCAACAATTACGTACTTCTCATCAACCGATACAACACGGCCGGTAACAATTTCTTTTTCTTCAATTTCATTAAGCGTGTCTTCATACATCGAAGCCAGCTTATGGAACTCATCATCTGTATAATCTTCTGATGCAGCCTCCAGCTGATCGTAAGTGTATACTTCCTGATCGTCATCAACATCGCCGGTAAATGCAGCAACATCATCAACTGTAATTTCTTCAGCTTCTTCTTGAACGGCTTCGTCAGCTTGTGCTTCCGTATTTTCTTGTTCAGAAGCCTCTTCTTGTTCCGCTAATTCCACTTCTTCAGCAACCGCTGTTTCTTCTTCGGTTTCTTTGGTTTTAGTTTCTTCTTGTTTTACGTCTTCAGTCATTATGTTTTAGTTAAAATTACCGCATCCCATTTGGGATGGGATTAGAGTTATAAGTTTAGTTAGTTAAGCGTTAACCGCTTGTTAATAAGTGAACAAATTTTTTGAACCTGTTGTTCAAAGGTTAAATCCGTTGTATCAATATCTATAGCATCATCTGCCTTTTTTAGCGGGTCATTGTTCCGCTGAGAATCTATCTTATCTCGCTTTTCAATATTTTGTTTCACCGAACCAAGCGTGGTCTTTTGACCCTGCTTGATAAGTTCCTGATGTCGCCTGCGTGCACGTTCATTTATATCAGCAGACATAAAGAACTTAAGCTTAGCATCAGGGAAAACTGCTGTTCCCAAATCACGACCTTCAGCAATATAGTTTCCTGTTTCTACCGCATTACGCATTAAATTATTTACAAATGTACGGGCCTTGGGTTTCGATGCGACTTCACTCACATTATTTGAAACTTCTTCAGAACGCAGTTTGTCCGTTATTTCTTTATCATCAATCCATACCCGAAAAAGCTCGTCATCATATGAAAAAGAGATTGATAGCGTACTCAAAAATTCAAAGAACGATGATTCTGACCACTCTTTGCTAACATAAACAACAGTTAGCGCCCTATATAGAGCACCGGAATCCAAGTATTCAATTCCAAGTTTTCTGGCCACAGCCTTAGCAGTTGAACTCTTTCCGGATCCGGCGGGGCCATCAATTACAATGATCATAATCGAAAGTCTCCTAAATTACTTTTCTTTTGTTAATTTTTCAATGATTTCTTGTTTAATAATTGCAGAAATTTTAAATTTGGAGTCTTTCTGATTTGGGAACGCAGAAGATACTAATAATTTTGAAGAACCGATAAGACAATTACACGCATTTATGCCTCAACATAAGTCAGCAATAAAACGAGTACGACAGAACAAAAAGCGTCGAGACCATAACCGGAAACTTCGTTCTAAATTAAGAACCTTGGTTAATAAGGTTCTGGAAGCTACGGACAAAGAAAAAGCAGAAGAATATCTTAAAGAAGCTACTTCTTACGTAGACAAAATGTCTTCAAAAGGTATTATCCATGAAAATAATGGTGCTCGAAAAAAGGCGAAGATGACTAAACACGTCAACAACCTGTAAGATTTTTAACTTCCTTTGGCTAATCTTTTCTCAAAAGCTCTTTTAGTGATCTTAGACGGGTACGGATTAGCCAATAACCCGGAAGTCAGTGCTATAGATAAGGCACATACTCCCTTCCTGGATTCTCTTTTTAGATCAAATCCCCATTCCAAACTTTCTGCCAGCGGCGAAGATGTTGGACTGCCTGCGGGCCAATTTGGCAATTCGGAAGTAGGCCACCTTAATATTGGGGCCGGCAGAATTGTGCGGCAGGAGCTGCTTCGTATAAACAAATCTATCGAAGATGGCTCCTTTTTCGAAAATAACGTTCTGCTGGATGCCATAGAACATGCCAAGGAGAAAGATCGTATCCACATTATGGGTCTCTTTTCAAATGGAGGGGTGCACAGTCAAAATGATCATCTTTATGCCCTGCTCGAACTGGTTAAAGAGAAAGGAATCAGCAATACCTTTGTACATGCTTTTACCGATGGCAGAGATACCTCACCCACCGGCGGCATTGAATATGCAAAAGAGTTCGAAAAAAAAGCAGCACAGATTAGCAGTGGTAAGCTGGCATCAATCGTGGGACGTTATTATGCCATGGACCGCGACAACCGGTGGAAGCGCACACAAAAAGCGTACGATCTGTTGGTGAATGGTGAAGGAGTTCATTTTGAATCAGCTGTTAAGGCTCTCCAAAACTCCTATGATCAGGGCATTACGGACGAGTTTGTCAAGCCTGTTTTGCTGGATCAATCTAAACAATCACGTATCCAATCAGGCGATACTGTAATATTTTATAATATCCGCGGCGATCGAGCCCGACAAATTACCCGTGCTTTATCTGATCCCAAGTTTGATGAATTTGACAGAGCTGAAGATTTAGACCTCCACTATACAACCTTTACGGCATATGATGATGATTTTAGCTGGGCACATGTAGCCTTCCCTCCTGCCGAAATTAACAATACGCTTGGGTATGTTGTTAACAGAAATAACCTTAAGCAGCTGCGCATTGCAGAAACCGAAAAATACCCGCATGTAACTTACTTTTTTAACGGCGGCGAAGAAGACTCTTATAATGGTGAAGAGCGTATTCTTATTCCCAGTCCAAAGGTTGCAACCTATGATCTTCAGCCTGAAATGAGTGCTAAAGAAGTAGCCGATGCTTTGTGCGAACAGCTGCTTACCGAAAAGCATCATTTGATCATTTTAAATTTTGCCAACCCGGATATGGTAGGACATACCGGAGTAATGAAAGCGACAATTAAAGCAGTAGAAACTGTTGATCAACAGCTTGAAAAAGTAGTAAATACTGCAACCGATCATGGATATAAGACATTAATCATTGCTGACCATGGTAACGCTGACTGCATGATCAATGAAGATGGCAGTCCCCATACCGCGCACACTACCGCTCTGGTTCCGGCACTCATTGTTAATGAACCAGAAGCAAAAACAATGAAAGATGGCATTCTGGCTGACGTGGCTCCTACCCTACTTAAGATGATGCGTATTCCCCAACCTGCTGAAATGACAGGCAAGTCCTTGTTCTAAGCTTTTTAGGCTAAGGCCAAAGATAACAACAACTTGCAAGTCCACTAATTTAATGGTGGATAAAATGTGGAAAACTAATACCACTACATCCCCTCTTTTTGTTTGCATTTACACAGTGCCAATACTACTTTCGTTGAGGAATGGTGAACTAAATATCCATTCAGCTCGTTACAACGAGTAACTAAAATCCTCAAACTCTCAGGAAGGTTTATCGAATATGGAGGGTAATTTCTCTAGTAAAGTTCGCGATGTCATTCAATTCAGCCGAGAAGAAGCACTCCGGTTGGGTCACGACTATATAGGAACAGAACATTTAATTCTGGGTATAGTCCGGCTTGGTGAAGGAGTAGCTGTAAAAATTCTCAAGAATTTAGACTGTGACTTATACAAGCTTAAAAAGACCGTTGAAGATACTGTACGTGGTACCGGTGGCTCTGTTACCGTGGGTAATATTCCACTTACCAAGCAGGCTGAAAAAGTGTTGCGCATTACTTATCTCGAAGCTAAGCTCTACAAGAGTGATACTATTGGTACTGAACACTTGCTCTTATCGCTGCTTAGAGATGATGAAAATATAGCAGCTCAAATTTTACAGCAGTTCAGCGTCTCTTATGATGCTGTTCGAGAAGAACTAGATCTTATCATCTCCGGAAAATCATCCGATGATGATGCACAGGATGCCCGCTCAGTTTCTGCGAGCCTCTCCTCTTCTAAAGGTTCCAAGTCATCCGGAAGCTCAAGGGAAAAGAAAATGGAAAAATCTAAAACACCTGTACTCGACAACTTTGGCCGCGATCTTACCCAGTTGGCCGAAGAAGGAAAACTCGATCCAATTATTGGTCGGGAAAAAGAAATTGAACGTGTAGCACAAGTACTCAGCCGCCGCAAAAAGAACAACCCGGTGCTGATTGGCGAACCCGGTGTAGGCAAGACGGCTATCGCCGAAGGCTTGGCAACACGTATTATAGAACGCAAAGTATCTCGGGTGCTATACAACAAACGAGTAATTGCACTTGATCTGGCAGCACTTGTTGCAGGTACCAAATACCGTGGACAGTTCGAAGAACGCATGAAAGCGGTAATGAGCGAGCTCGAAAAATCCGATAATGTTATTCTCTTTATTGATGAGCTTCATACTATCGTAGGTGCCGGCGGTGCCAGTGGCTCGCTGGATGCTTCTAACATGTTGAAGCCTGCTCTTGCCCGTGGTGAAGTACAGGCTATTGGAGCAACCACCCTCAACGAATATCGCCAACATATTGAAAAAGACGGTGCACTGGAAAGACGTTTCCAGAAGATTATGGTAGACCCCACAACTCTTGAGGAGACTATTGAGATTCTGGAACAGATTAAAGGGAAATACGAGAAACATCATAGTGTACGATATTCTGAAGAGGCTATTGAAAGCTGTGTTAAACTTACCGATCGCTACGTAACTGATCACTTCCTCCCAGATAAAGCTATTGATGCTTTAGACGAAGCAGGTGCTCGCGTTCACTTGTCTAATATTACCGTGCCGCAGCATATCGTTGATTTAGAAGATGAGATTGAAAAGACCAGCAACGAGAAAAATTCTATGGTGAAAAAGCAGCGGTTTGAAGAAGCTGCACGTCTTCGTGACAAGGAAAAACGCCTCATGGAAGATCTGGAAAAAGCCCAGAAAGAATGGGAAAAAGAATCTGAAGAGATTGTTTATGATGTCGAAGAAGATGACGTAGCTAAAGTCGTAGCCATGATGAGTGGTGTTCCTGTCAACAAAATCAGCCAGAGCGAAGGCAAGAAGCTGCTTAAAATGAAAGAAGAGCTCGGCAAGCAGATTATTGGACAGGATGAAGCCATCGTCAAACTTACCAAAGCCATTCAAAGAACACGCGCCGGACTCAAAGATCCGACACGTCCCATTGGTTCTTTTGTATTTCTTGGACCTACAGGTGTTGGTAAAACAGAAATGGCGAAAGTTCTTGCCCGTTATCTCTTTGACAAAGAAGAAGCACTCATCCGTATTGACATGAGCGAGTATATGGAGAAATTTTCCGTATCACGTTTGGTTGGAGCTCCTCCGGGCTACGTTGGTTATGAAGAAGGCGGTATTCTTACCGAGAAGGTCCGCCGCAAGCCATATAGTGTAGTCCTTCTCGACGAAATTGAGAAGGCCCACCCAGATGTATTCAACATTCTGCTTCAAGTACTGGATGATGGTATTCTTACTGACAGCCTTGGACGTAAAGTTGATTTCCGTAATACCCTTATTATCATGACTTCCAATATTGGAGCTCGTGATATTAGAAATATGGGTAAAGGTATTGGCTTCTCTTCCGAAGACAGTGCTTTTGACTATGAGAAAATGAAGTCAACTATTCAGGATGCGTTAAAGAAAGTATTTAATCCTGAATTCCTGAATCGAATTGACGATGTCATTACATTCCGTCCGCTTGAGAAAGAAGACATCTTCAAAATTATCGACTTACTCTCTGATGATCTGTTTAAGCGCATTAAAGAACTTGGCTATACGGTCGAGATCACAAAAGGTGCCAAAGATTATCTATCAGATAAAGGTTTCGATCAGAAGTATGGTGCTCGTCCCCTCAGGCGCGCTATTCAAAAGTATGTAGAAGATCCACTGGCTGAAGAACTGCTTGATGTTGATCATCCTGAGGGCTCATCTATTAAAATTAAGATGAACAAATCTCGTGATGGGCTTACTTTTGATTGGGATGAATCTGAGAAAAGTGAAGATAAGCAAGAATCAACGGCTGAAGAGCAAAGCAGTGATTCGTCTGAAGCAGAAGAGGAACAAAAATCTCAAGCTAAGGCTTGATCTTCAACTTGAAAATTTATCTAACCAAAAAAGGCCTCATTTGAGGCCTTTTTATTAGCTTAAAATTGAGCTGATATCTCCAACAGTTTGTTTGCGCCCTTCAACTGATATCGACCGGGGGCAACTCGTTCAAAATAATATTTTAGAGCCGGATTAAACCCAACTGTACCACTAAATTCTTGCCGCTCTACCGCCCTCTTACCCAGGTGAATTGCATGAAACTCCAGGTTACTTGCCCCCTTGTCGTTTTGGGACATATCCCCACTTAAAGCTAATAGTATTTCATCTTCAGTAAAATAATGAGCTAAAATCAGGCTGGATCCAAAACTTGTACTGCCTAATCGTTTACCGGAAAGCATTTCATAAACAGCAGCCCGGCCTTCTGAATAAACAGTAATATATTCTGCATCGGCGGAGATACTGGCACTTTTAAGGTTTTCAGAACTCTCCATTTTGTTAATCTGATTACCATATTTGTCTAAAATGAGGACCTGATCATCTGTTCCCTCCTTTTCAGTAATAATCACTACAAACTGCCCATCACCGGAAACCTGCAAGTCTTTGATTAAACGATCCCGGCTAAAATAAATAGAGTCCAGTTTTCTATTAAGATCAATTCGTCCGGCACGTGAACCCCTTGAGCCATTATTTTTAACCTGTGGAGTGAAAACAATGATAGTACGACCTTCTGAATCCATAGCTACTTCAGAGATTACTTGTCCTCCTGAAGACTGTCCGCCACTTGAAATAGTTGTGCTGTTATTTCCAAATGAGTCATACAGGTTAAAGCTTACAATATTATCTCTGACAAGAGCTCCTCCGGTATTCAAAGGAAAGATCTGAAGAGATGGATCTGTCGGGGAATAATCAATGACTTCATACTCTGTCAGCATTGTCCCGGCACCATTTAAAATGGTAACTTTCTGGGTTCCGGATTTTTGCGAAAGTATGCCTGCTACAGACAGGTCAGGGGAAAAACCGTAGGAATCAACTCCCGATAATTCTCTGCCTGAATTATTAAATACCATTCCAGAAGAACTAAAGCTGACACTGCCATCCTGCAGGTTAAAGGTACTCAAGCTATTATTATCTCCATCATGTACTTCTACAGAAAGTGACTGAGCCCCAACAATAAGCGGGATAAAACATATCATCACCAAGAACAATAATTTCTTCATTATAAACCCTAAACTTTAACACGTTAATTTGAGACCTTAAGAACGCAAATATTTAATAGAGATGCACTTCTTCATAAGCCATTTAATCACTATTTTTTATTCCTTTTAACCGACAAAACTTTTGAATGTTTTTTTCTGTAGTAATACCTGTTTATAACCGACCGGAAGAAATACGAGAACTTCTGGAGAGTCTTACAAAACAAACCTACGATCATTTTGAAGTTCTGATCATTGAAGATGGTTCTGAAGAAGACTGTGAAGCCATTGCAGAATCTTTTGCGGATGAACTGGACATCCGGTATTTCTATAAAGAAAATTCGGGACAAGGTTTTAGTAGAAATTATGGCTTTGAACGTGCAAATGGAGACTATTATGTAGTTTTTGATTCTGATTGTCTGATTCCCGAGCACTACTTTGAAACGGTTTCTGTTCATCTAAGTACCCATAACATTGATGCCTGGGGCGGGCCGGATAAGGCTCATCCTTCATTCAGCACGCTGCAAAAAGCTATCAGCTATTCTATGACCTCCCCTTTTACTACCGGGGGTATTCGGGGCAACAAGCGCCATGCCGGTACTTTTCACCCGCGAAGTTTTAATATGGGAATTTCTAAAGAGGTATTTGAAAAGACCGGAGGATATAAAATAACCCGTATGGGTGAAGATATTGAATTCAGCCTTCGCATTATTGACCATGGTTTTATTACCGGCCTTATTCCTGATGCCTATGTATATCACAAAAGGCGCACATCAATCAAAGCATTCTTTAAACAACTGCACTTCTTTGGACGTGCCCGTGTTAACATCAGTCGTTTTTTCCCTGATGAAGTAAAATTTGTGCACCTGCTGCCAAGCTTCTTCACGTTGGGACTACTTGTATTTATAAGTCTGCCCTTTTGGAATCTGACCTTATTTAAAATTGGCGCAATCTTTTTAACTGTTTTTGCACTCTTGATAGGAACAGATTCAACCTTTAAAAATAAAAATCCGTTTGTGGGGCTGCTCAGCATTCTCACATCTATAATACAATTAACAGCTTACGGAATCGGTTTTATGAATGAATGGCTGACAAAAACGTTTGAATAAAAAATCATGTGCTTTTGAAATTGATTTCAGAAGTAAAGTACCTTATATTTGACATCTTTCTGAAAAACGATTGACCGTACGTAACGGATAATCTTTTTTTTTGAAACGGGGAGTAGCGCAGTCCGGTAGCGCATTCGCTTTGGGAGCGAAGGGTCGCAGGTTCAAATCCTGTCTCCCCGACAACAGCAAATGTTGAATTATGAGTGTTGAATCTTGAATTGTTACGGGCATTGCTTCAATTTAACATTCAGCATTTACATTCAGTACGAGCGCCCGTAGCTCAACTGGATAGAGCAATTGCCTTCTAAGCAATAGGTTACAGGTTCGAGTCCTGTCGGGCGTACTTTCGCCAATCTATGGCGACATGGCCGAGTGGTTAGGCAGAGGTCTGCAAAACCTCGTACGGCGGTTCGAATCCGCCTGTCGCCTCTTTTTTTATTGATTTGAAGCTAAATGCCGCGTTCGTCTAGGGGTTTAGGACGCCGCCCTTTCACGGCGGTAACACGGGTTCAAATCCCGTACGCGGTACTCTCTTGAAATCGTAAATTTTGAATGGTCGATTAAAAATTATTTACAAACTTAAGTTTACCATTCAAAATTTTACACGGAGCTCGTAGCTCAGTTGGTTAGAGCGCCAGGTTGTGGCCCTGGAGGCCGTGGGTTCAAATCCCATCGGGCTCCCACTTTTATTGATTCACTTATGCCGCGTTCGTCTAGGGGTTTAGGACGCCGCCCTTTCACGGCGGTAACACGGGTTCAAATCCCGTACGCGGTACCAACCGAAGCCTCTGCAGATAATAACTTGCAGAGGCTTTTGTATTTTGGCTTAGCAATGATAAATATCGGTTTCAGAAGTCCTTCTGCGATCATACATTACCCATGTAAATAATTTTATCTGCTTATGGACCTAGACTTCAATGTAATTTGGAATTTATTCGCTGCCCTCGGTATTGGCCTGCTGGTAGGTATCGAACGTGGCTGGAGCGGGCGCCTCGAAGATGAAGGCGACCGTGTAGCAGGAATCCGTACTTTTAGTCTTGTTGGCCTGTTTGGAGGAGTGTGGACAGAAGTGAGCCAATTTGTCAATGAGTGGATTCTTGCAGTAGGCTTCTTGGCTTTTTCGGCCCTTGTCATCACCTCTTATATTGTTGAAGCAAAAGTTAACGAAGAAAAGGACGTGGGAATTACCACGGAAGTAGCTCTGCTACTCACTTTTACGCTAAGTTCCTGGGCTGCTTTTGGATACCATGTCTATGCCCTTGGCGCTACCGTTATTGTAATTTCACTATTAAGCCTTAAACCAACGCTACATAACTGGTTACAAAAAATTGAAGTTAAAGAGATCTATGCCGGTATAAAGCTGTTGATCATAACTGTCATATTGTTACCCCTGTTGCCCAACAAAGGCTACGGCCCCTGGGAAGCCATCAATCCCCATTGGATTTGGTGGATGGTTGTTCTCATCTCGGGACTCTCTTTTATCGGTTATATTCTCATCAAGTATCTGGGCGAAAATAAGGGAACCATGTTAACAGCTCTTACCGGAGGAATTGCCTCATCAACGGCTATAACCATTAGTCTGGCTCAATTTGCTCGACAACAAAAAAAGCTTGTAAGTGGAATTTTTATTGCCGGAGTACTTGTAGCTTCTTCAATAATGTTTATACGAGCAGGAATTGAGGTTGCCATTGTTAACCCTGCCCTGTTATATCCACTATGGATTCCTCTTGCGACTATGTTAATACTCACGCTGGGAAGCGGATTTTGGCTTTGGCAAAAACAGCTGCAATTGAAAGACGAACAACCTCCTATTGAATTAAAAAACCCCCTTCAATTTTTTACAGCCTTACAATTCGGATTGCTTCTGGGAGTAATTTTGCTGCTGGCCACGGCCATGGAACAGTGGTACGGCGATGAAGGAATCTATCTGTTGGCTCTCTTCTCGGGATTAATGGATGTCGATGCCATAACCCTTTCTCTTTCCCGGATGGCTAAAGAAGGTACCGATCCAACCGTGGCAACGCTTGGGATATTGATTGCGGTCATCACCAATACCCTTGTAAAAGCCGGACTATTTATTTTCTGGGCCGGTTATGAAAAAAGTAAGCAACTAATCTGGTTTATTACCATTATTTCTGCTATTGGGGCAGTCAGTTTACTTCCCTTTATATAAACTTTTTACAAGGTTTTATCTGGCATCGTTTGTTTCCGGAAATAACCTTATAAATATTATTTACCTGTTAATAAGCAATTGTGTAAATTTATTATAAGCCTGCCAGACAGGCCGCGATACTATCAACTACTTTTAGTCTTATATTTTATAAGAACAGAAATTACTTAAAAAATTATTGTTATGGCTTCATCAATCAATCATATTTTTTTTCCAACAGACTTTTCTAAAAATGCTGAACGTGCGCTGCCTTTTGCTGCCGAAATTGCTCAGAAATTCGGGGCTAAACTAACACTATTTCATGCAAGCCAAGACACGATGGATTTGGCTCCAAATTTTGAGGAAACAAGAAAAAAGACAATACAAGAAGCAAACAATCAATTTGATGCCCTTTTAGCAATCCTCAAGGAAAATGATTTGTCTGAGGGTTTGAATATTTCAACGGTCCTTCAATCCGGTGAGACTGTCACCAATCTTTTGAGCCAGATGGATGAACAAAACGCTGACTTGGTTGTGATGGGTACTAAAGGAGCAACAGGTGATAGAAATGCCCTTTTTGGCAGCGTAGCAACCAGTATGATCAAAAAGTCTCCAGTTCCGGTCTTGGCCGTACCAAATGGCAGCACCTTTGATCAATTCAAAAACATCATTTTTACTACTGATTATAAAGAGGGGGATATAGCAGCTTTAAGTCAGACTATTGACCTTGCCAAACAGTTTAATTCCAATGTAGATGTTGTCCACATTAATGAACAAGAAGGGTTTGAGAGTGAAATCAAGTTCCGTGGATTTCGAGAGTTAGTTAAGTCAAAAATCGATTATGAAAAATTAAACTTCCATCTCAAATATGAGTACGATTTTTTCCCGGGTATGGCTGATTATATTATTGAAGCACCAACTTCGCTGCTGGTGATGGTAAGGCACAAAAAAACATTCTGGGAGAAGCTTTTTGAACGAGACCATTCCAAAGAGATGGCTTTCTATTCAAAGGTGCCATTACTGGTTTTACCCGAATTATTCACGAAGGTGATATAATTTATGGGTTAAGCCATTGTTTTTATTTTAATAAAAGAAAATAATTAATAGCCCAAATTTGGGTCATTGCCCGAGGCTACGAAATTTACCTGCATGCTACGTTGAATAAAAAATAGTATGCTCAACGTACCTGAGGTACGTTTCCGCGGCCATTTTCCATTCGCCTTGCCTGCAACCAAATTTCTTGGTGAATAATCCGGGTTTAATAGGAAAATAATTTTCTAGCTGTGGATATCTGCACAATCATAAAAAGCGGAATTTATTTTCTAGCCAACGCAAAAATACCGGTTCCCTTTATATTCTTATCACTCAAGTCCAGTTTCATAAGAATAAGCCCCACCGGGAGCGTGAACAGATAGTAAACAGCCATCAGCGGCAGCGCCAAAAGCTTAAACCGAGTCATCCACAGCATGGGATATTTAATGAGCAGCTTCCAGGCAAGATGGCCTTTCTTTCCATAGGTGTACTGCACATCAACAGGCTGCAAGCCGGCCTGTTGAAGCTTTGATGTAATCTCTTTTTTGGAATATCCAACACGGGCATGTTCATCTACAAACGAATCGTCTTCGCCGGCATCTTCTTCTGAGTAAATAGACGGTGAGTGCATCAGAAAAAGTCCACCGGGATTTAAAACATTTTCTAAATTTTCCATCACTTTTATATCCTCTTCAATATGCTCCAGCACATCAATGCAAATAATGAAATCAAAATGTTCGTCAATGTTGGGAGCTAATAGATCTGAAAAGCTGAAAGAAATTCGGCCTTTTTGAATTTCTTTTTCAAAATATTTAGCAGAATCTGCAAGATAGTCTTTCTTAACATCGACCGATGTCACCTCTACATTCCTGAACTCATTTAGAATGAACCGATCGTACTGGCCAAACCCTGAGCCCGCATCCAGTAATTTCCAATGTCCCTTTTTATCCAAATCAGCCGCATGCTTTCTCAACAAATTCCGCACATACCAGCTCCGCAAAAAGAATACATCCAAGAGCTTATAAAAAAGGGTTCGCAAAAGCTTTGAGTTTCTAATAATCTTTGCAAACCGGTCCTTGATGGGATCGTAAGCTATTCTGCTCATAAGAAATGCTAAATAATCTCTTTAATATTCGGTTTTTTATGGTTGTCCCTGCCCTTGTAGAAAAGTTCTCCAAGAAAACCGATGGAAAAGAATTGTGCACCCAGTACCATTAACATCACTCCCAAAAGCAACAGCGGACGATCACCCAGCATTGCCCCAAAAAATAGTTTATCAACAGCAAGATAGGCATTGATGATACCTCCAACTACAAGAAAGAACACTCCCAGCGAACCAAAGAAATGCATGGGGCGTTGTGAATAGCTGTTCACAAATATAAGCGAAACCAGATCCAGGAATCCATGCATAAAACGGGATAAGCCGAATTTGGTTTTGCCGTATTTTCTGGGATGATGTTTAACAACCTTTTCACCAATTTTATCATATCCCTCCCACTTGGCCAGCAGCGGAATATAGCGATGCATTTCTCCATACAGGTAAATACTATCAACAACTTCCCTTTTGTAGACTTTTAACCCACAGTTGAAGTCATTTAAATCTATACCGGTTACCATAGATGTCACTTTATTGAAAAAACGTGACGGAATAGTCTTCGAAATAGGATCGTGGCGCTTTTTTTTCCATCCGCTGACCAGATGATATCCATCCCTGAGCATATCTAACATCTCAGGCAGTTCATTGGGATCATCCTGCAAATCGGCATCCATCGTCGCGATATAGCGTCCTTCTGCATGTTCAAAGCCAGCCTGTAATGCCGTACTTTTACCATAATTTCTTAAAAACTGAATGCCCTTTACCCATTCATGTCTGCGGGATAAATCTTCAATTTCAGTCCATGAACTATCTGTTGATCCGTCATCCACAAAAATGATCTCAAAGCTGTACAAATCATGTAATACCTCGTTAAGCTTTGCAGCCAGTTCTGAAAGTGATTGTTCTTCGTTATAAAGTGGAATTACAACTGAAAGTTCTACAGACATTTTTGATAAATTTCAACAGTTATACAATCGTTTATTATCTTGTGCTAAAAGGGTTAGATAAAAAGAGCCAGATAATGTATAATTGGTATTAAAGATACACTTTTAGGCCTGCTATGAAAAAACTTTATTATTCAATCGGTGAAGTCAGCGAATTAACCTCGGTGGATGCCCATGTGCTCCGTTATTGGGAGACTGTTTTTAAAGAGTTGCATCCCAAAAAAAACAATGCCGGAAACCGTGTTTATAAAGAAAAGGATATTGAGGTTGTCCTGAAACTGAAAGAATTGGTACAAGAAAAGAAATACAGCACCAAGGGTGCCCAACAGGTACTGGAAGATCAGGGAAATGATGATGAGAATACCCGGATCCCAATCCCGGTAAAAAAAGACCTGCAGGAAATAAAAGTATTTCTTAAAGATCTTGCAGACCGACTTTGAGGCTCCTTCCCATCAAAATACGAAATTGCAAAGTATACCTCTTTATGGAATTATCATCTGCAAAATTAGGACCATTTACCCTGTACTCTATTGAAACAGGAAGATTTAAACTTGATGGCGGAGCTATGTTCGGCGTTGTACCCAAAACACTTTGGAGCCGTCATATTGAGGTAGATGACAAAAACCGCATACCCATGGCTATGCGATGCCTGCTTATTGCTTCCGAAAATACCGACAAGCTATACCTGATTGATAATGGCTGTGGCACCAAGTTCAACGAGAAGATGGAACATATTTATGGGCTTGATCACTCCCACAGCAATCTATTGGATTCACTTTCTACTCATGGATTTTCCCCGTCAGATATAACCGATATCATCTTTTCTCATCTCCATTTTGACCACTGCGGAGGTACCACTTACTATGATGAAAACGGCAATATTAAGCATACGTTTGAAAATGCTACCTACCACGTTCCTGAAAAACACTGGGAAACAGCCAATAATCCCAATGCCAGAGAGAAGGCAAGTTTTTTGAAAGATAATATCAATCCCATCGGAGAATCCGGCAGGTTGCATTTAGTCGAAGAGAACCATGAATATGAAAAAGGGCTGACAGCAATACCGGTTAATGGACACACCATCAGCCAGCAGCTGCCAAAAATACAACATAATGGTAAAACGGTTGTTTTTGCTGCTGACCTGCTTCCCACCCACGTTCATGTTCCCCTGCCCTGGGTGATGGGATATGATATGTATCCAACTAAAACGTTAGAAGAAAAAGAACAAATTTTAAAAAAGGCCACCGAAGAAAACTGGTACTTCTTTTTGGAGCACGATGCAACGGAAGAAATCATAAGCATAGGCAAAGAAGACGGGAAATTTATTGCCGGTGAAGGAATTGCTCTAAGTCAAATTTAACCTATTCCTGCTATATTTTTAGATACATTATCCTTAGCTTAAGTGTTCAAATTTTGAAATTATTATAAATCATAATTATTAATGAGAACTACTACTGAATGCGTCTTTTAAAAAGTACATTACTCATCATTTTCCTGGGACTTACCTCGGTTCTTTCAGCACAAAATATCCAGGATATGAACTTTGAAAATATTAGAGTTGACCAACTCTCTGAACAACAGATTCAGAAAATTAATGAAGAAGCTCAGGCAAGAGATTTAAGCATTGAGCAGATTCAGCAATTGGCTGTAGCTCGTGGAATGTCAGAGTCAGAAGCTCAAAAACTTGGCCGAAAGCTTCGGACTGCCAGATCTTCTATAGGCGGCAGAGAGGACTCCTCAATAAGCGGACGCCTGCGATATGCACCTACTGATACTACCAGAGCAAAGTTTTTTGACAGCTTCTTTGGCGGAGATTCCCAAAGAGATTCTCTGGAATTTTATAGAACACTTGAGCGCATTAAATATGAAAGTCAGCGTGATTCGGTAAAGCTCGCTAAAACAAAGCTGCAAAATAAGATTTTTGGGATGAATCTTTTTTCCAATAGAAAAAGTACCTTTGAGCCCGCTCTTAATATTCCTACACCCGAAAATTACCAGCTGGGTCCCGGTGATGAGCTTATTGTTGATATCTGGGGTGCAGCCCAAGGGAATTATCAGCTTCAGGTGTCTCCAGAAGGCACGGTAATCATTGATCGGCTTGGGCCTATTTACGTAAATGGAATAACCATTGAAGAAGCAAAAAAAAGGCTGCGCGAAAAACTCGGTGAACTTTATTCAGGATTGAACCCTCAAAATGAAGCCAATAGAGACACTTACTTCCAAGTTACCCTGGGACAAGTGAGAAGCATTCAAGTAACAGTACTTGGCGAAGCGAGAGTACCCGGCAATTATACGCTCCCATCCCTGGCCACCGTTTTTAATGCCTTGTACAGTGCAGGCGGACCCACTGTTGATGGCAGTTTTCGAAAGATTGATATCATCAGAGGAGATTCTATCATTACTACTTTCGATCTCTACAACCTGCTTGTGAACGGAAACCAAAAAAACAATATTCGCCTCAAGGACCAGGATATCATTAAAATTAATCCATACCTAAATCGTATTACCGTAAATGGAGAAGTTAAACGGCCCGGTATTTATGAAACCAAAGATCAGGAAACGCTTGATGATGTCCTTAAGTTCACCGGTGGATTTACCGGAAAGGCCTACAAGAACCGTATAAAGATTATTGGAAATACATCAAAGGAAAAAAGAATCGATGATGTAAGTATTCAAAATTTCGACCAATACGTTATGAGCAATGGTGATTCGGTCACAGTCGGTAAGGTTCTTGACCGATACGAAAACCTTGTTGAAATACAGGGGGCCGTATTCAGAGAAGGAAGATATGCGCTTACCGATTCTACTACCATTACCTCACTTATTGAACGGGCAGATGGTTTGAGAGGAGATGTATTCAGTAACAGAGGCCTTATTTATCGGGAGCAGCCGGACTACACGCTCAAAGCTATACCCTTCAATGTTTCAGCCGTCATTAATAACCCTGCAGAAAATGATATTGCTCTCCAAAAGAATGACCTGGTTATTATATCATCTATATTTGATCTGAGACAAGAATATTTTGTTGACATCGCCGGTCCTGTTCAGAAGCCCGACCAATACAAATATGCCGAAGAAATGACATTAGAAGACCTCATTTTCCAAGCCGGAGGATTCAGAGAAGAAGCAGCCCCCTATCAAATTGAGGTTGCCAGAAGAATTCAAAATCTGGATAGCCGGGAACTCAGTCCCGATATAGCCAATATCTATACTTTTGAAGTAGATGCTGACCTTCAGCTTGATGAAGAAGATGCAAACTTTACCCTTCATCCTTTTGATAAAGTATATATTCGGAAACTGCCCAACTATGAAAAACAAAAAGAAGTTAAAATTGTAGGAGAAGTTAAATATCCGGGCACCTATACTATTTCCAGCAAATCAGATCGTATCTCTGATATCATTCAGCGTGCCGGCGGATTAACCAACGAATCTTATTTGCAGGGCGCCACATTATTTCGAAAAAAGAAATTTACTGAGCAGGAATCCCAGCAACAAGTAGCCAATGTAGAAGGATTAAGCGAACAAGAACTTCAGGGCCAACTTGAAGATCAAGGATCAAGCAAAAATCGTTTTGCGCAGGTGGGAATTAATCTGCCGGACGTGTTAAGAAATCCCAACTCAAAATTTGACCTTTTTGTTGAAGAGGGTGACTCGCTTTTTATTCCTAAACAGTTACAAACAGTCAATGTAAAAGGTGGTGTCTTCTATCCTACCACGGTCAGGTTCCAGGATAATTTTTCATACAAAGACTATATAACCCAGGCGGGCGGTTTCACTGACCTTGCAAGAGAACGAAGAGCCTACGTAATTTATGCCAATGGTGAGGTGAATAAAGTCAGCAGCTTCTTATTCTTTAAGAATTTCCCTGAAATTCGACCCAGGAGCAACCTTAGTTGTACCTGAAAAAGATGAACCAAGGAAATTATCTCCTCAAGAACGCGTTAGTATAATATCTGCCATTGTTTCAACCGCAGCATTGGTTACCACTACCATTATACAACTTGACAGAAGATAAGGCCTCTTTATGAAGTGAATGCTAAAAAAAAGGATGAGTATGAGATAAATTCTCTTTCAGATCTCATTCACATAATTCGGAAAAGCTACAGAAAAGTAACTCGCAGAAAAAAAATATCTGCGATCACCGCTGTCATAAGTGTATTTGCCTTTGGCATCATTCTTTTAGTACTGCTTGAAGATCAATTCTATCTTTCTTCTGTACTGAAATCACTCGGCCTGCTATTCTCACTCATCACAGCTTTTATACTGGGATGGAAAATACGCTCCAACTTTGACCAATCAAATTTCCGGTCTTTTTATAATGCGTTCGCCGATTGGGGGAACTTCGAAGCTGTGCGTAATGCTATAGATCTTGAATCCTATCAGCGTGAAGACAACCTTGGATTACGAAAAGCTGCTATTGATCAAAATATTGCTTCTCTCTCTGATCAACATATCCATGATCAGCTTGATAATTTTTCCAGGCAAAATAAAGACTATACCGTATTCAGAAGCAGTTTAATAGGGTTTTGTGTTGCCGTTTTTATAACCTCATTCCTTTATTTTCAAAAACCTGATGCCGTTAACCGAAGCCTGCATTTTTGGAAATCGTACCAGGCTCCCAACCCCTACTCCTTTTCCATAGATCCCGGTGATATTGTTCTTGAGCAGGGTTCCCCATTCAGCCCAACTATTACTTTTGAAGGGCCCATGCCCGACAACCTTAACCTGGCTTTTAAAACCAATATTGAAAAAAGCTACCGCAGCCGTCCCGCTCATACCGTTGATTCGAGCACTGCATCATTTTCAGCGTTAACACCTACTACCAGCGGTACCTATTATTTTGAAATGGATGGATTTGAGTCAAAAAAGTACAAGGTTAATGTTCAGCTGCTGCCCAGGTTCAAAACTCTTTCGGTAAATGTAGATCCCCCGGCATATACAAACCTTGAATCCACGACCTATCAGTATCCATTTTCAAACATAAAAGCCTATAAAGGATCCGATATATCCATTACAGGTACCGCCAATAAAGATTTATCATCATTAAATCTTATTAAAAGCGTAAAGAATGATACCCTGGATATCTCAACAAAAGATGGCAGGAACTTCTCTTATAACTTCGAGCTATTCAGCAATGATACGCTGTCATTTTCCATGCAAGATTCCGTTGGACTCAATAATAAGAATCGCTTCGAATTTGTGATCACCCCCCAAGAAGATGAAGCGCCTTTTGTTCAAATTGTACAGCCTGAATCAAACCTGGAGATGCAGACTCCCGAAGACCTTCCTGTTGAATTTGAGGCCTCGGATGATTTTGGGCTTACTTCTGCCGTTTTAAAATATGAGCTAAAGAAAGCATTCAGAGAATCTCCTGAAACCGGTTCAAAAAAGCTTCAGGTGCCATCATTGAACAGTACCGGAAATTTTATTTGGAAGATCTCTGAACTGAATGCCAATCCAAGGGATGTACTTTCCTATTGGATTGAAGTGACTGACAACGATGCCATCAACGGGTCGAAAAAAGCCCGCTCCCGAACCTTGACGGTCACCTTTCCTTCTTTAACCAGCTACATTGATGAACTACAGGATTCTGAGAACAACGTAGAAAAAGACCTGCAGGATGTTTCCAATTCCTTTGAACAAATGAAACGGGAATATGACCGATTCAAGGAACAGCTTAAAGAAAATCCACAGGGAAACTGGGAACAACAACAAACCCTTGATGAGGTAAAGAAGAAGCAACAAGAAATAGATAAGAAAGTGGAAGACCTCAACAAAAAATTTGAGGAAATACGTCAGGAGATGCAGAACAGCGACTTGATGTCCAAAGAAACCATGGACACCTACAATGAGCTGCAAAAACTAATTAAAGAGATTGATGATCCTGAGCTGCAAAAGGCGCTGGAAAAACTCCAGGAATCGATGGGGAGCTTAAATCAGCAGCAGCTTAGAGAGGCTTTGGAAAATTTTGAGTTTAATGAACAACAGTATCAGGAGCGCATTAAGCGAACGCTTGAACTTTTCAAATCTCTAAAGCTGAACAGCGACCTCGACAAGCTGGCTAAAGCTTTGGAAGATTTGGCCAAGCAGGAAGGAGAAATTGCCGAAAGCCAAGAGGCGGGTGATGAACAGATCAAAAAACAAGAAGCGGTTCAACAGGATGTAGAGAAGCTATCAGAAGAGCTGGATAAACTATCCGAAAACGCTCCCGAAGATGCCAAAGAAAAAGTAAAAGAATTACAAGAAGAAGCCCGTAAACAGATTGATGATACTGAAAAAGAAATTGAAGAGAACCTGGAAAAACTTCAGGAATCCGATGACGCGGCCAACTCAAGAGATGCAAAACAGCAGCAGCAGCGGATACAGCAGCAGCTTCAACAAATGGCGCAAAACGTACGCAGCAAACAGCAGCAGCTTTCCCAGCAACAGCAGCAAATAAATATTACGGCCCTGCAATATATCCTTTATTCCCTGATCACTCTTTCAGAAAAGCAGGAAGACTTGACGCAAGACACTCAAAGCTTATCAAACAGAAGTCAGGGCTTTGTTGACAAGGCACGCATCGAGCAATCCATTAAAAAGCAGTTTAGTCAGCTCTCGGATTCATTATTCCAAATATCTACTAAACTACCCAGCTTTTCCAACAGGATTAACCAGCGAAAGAACCAAGTGGATACACAATTGGCTTCGGCAGTGGAACAGCTTTCAGAGCGGGACAAATCAAAATCCACCTTTGCACAGCGGCAATCGCTCGGCGGCATCAACGAGCTGGCATCCATGATAGCATCACTCATTAACCAAATACAAAGCCAGCCTCCCGGAGGCGGTGGGCCCGGACAGATGTCCATGCAGCAAATGATTGAACAAATTCAGAAGATGTCCGGCCAGCAGCAGCTGCTCAATCAGCAAATGCAGGATTTGATAAATGACATCCAAGGCGAACGCCTCTCTCAAGATCAAATGCAGCGATTGAATCAGATGTCAAGGCAGCAGAACCAAATCAGGAAACAACTTAAAGAACTCCAGAACAGTGGTCAGCTTGAAAGCGGCGACCGTGTATTAAGCGAACTGGAACGCATGTCTGAACAAATGGAAGAAACGATCAATGACCTGCGCGGCGGGCAAACCGACGAGCTTATTATTGAGCGTCAGCAAAATATTTTATCCCGCATGTTGAACGCCGAAAAGGCCTTGCAGGAACGCGGAAAAGAAGAAAAAAGAGAAGGAACTACAGCTACTGACCGTCCGCGTGCTACTCCGCCTGATGTAACTTTGGAAGAGCTTCAGAAGAAAATTCGCGATTTTTTGAATGATCCCAAACAAACAAAGTTTACTGAGGATTATCAGAATCTGATAAGGCAGTATTTTGAACTTCTTCGAAAGCAGCAACAAAAAGATGAAGGGAATGGCAGCTTTTAGATTTCAGTAGCAGCCTTTGTGTCTTTGTTTGCTTCAATCAATAGTTTATAGAGTTCCAGTACCACTTCAGTTTCTTTAAAGTCCAGCACACGGCAAATCTCTTTTACTTTTTCATCGGCATGTTTTGGTGCAAAAGAATACCCTACTATTTCCAAAGCGGGTATGTCACCGCTGGTATCACCAATGTAAGCGATATCATCCAGGTCTACGCCTATGTGATGAGACAATTGCTCCAGTCCCTTTCTTTTGTTGTTTCCGGAAAGCATGGTATTGATTGAAACCGGAGTCTTGTGTACTTCAAAGTCAGGATAGTTTTTAAGAACGTAGGCTTGAATCTGCTCATAAGCCTGAGCTATTATTTCTTTATCTCTATGGATGACTCCGGCATCCATCTGCTTGGCAAATTCAAGTTCCATACCCGGAAACTGTGGGATGATTTCTTCGCGTATCCACAGCTGCAGTTCGGCTATCTGATTTTTTGTCTCATCAGAAAACTCGGGAGGCAAAATAATCTGATTGTCTTTTAATTTATAAAGGCCGGAACTTTCAAAAATGATGGGAAGCCTTATACCGAGCCATTGAGCTACCGCTTCTGCATACGGCTGCGGACGGCCTGTGCATAGTGTAAGCGGGGGAACGGATTCATCGGCAGCACTTAATTCATTGAGTGCCCTTATTTTGGATAAGGTTTGCAAGTTGGGTACTTCGAATGGCTCACTGAGGCAACCATCGAGGTCGGTGACAAAAAGTTTGATCATTGCTGCAGATGATTCCTATTTGATTGATTATTAAACAACATGAGGGAATATATCCTATATATTGCCTAGAAAAAAAGTGGTTTTGTTTGTTTTTAGACTCTGGTATTGACTACCGGCGATGGACGACGGACCACGGACGAACGGACGATTGGGAGCCACAATGACGGCCTTGGGAGTTATAAAAGTCCCCTCCGTGGAGCGGTGCCGAGGTACGAGGCGGGGTGGGTTAAGAGCGACTGCTGACAATTTACACACCCCGTCTTCCGTGCAACTGCACACGGAATCCACCCCTCTTTATAGAGGGGACTTTATAAGATCCTGGTTCTAGTTTCTGAATTGTTTAGAAACACCCCTCGCTCCAGCATGCGCTGGACCACTCCCCTCCAGGGGAGATTCACTAAAACAATCCGGCCGTTGGATTCATGTGTAGAGTATAGAACCATTCGGCCTCGAATTGCGTGCACGGAAGCCCAAGGATGGCGTTTGTGGCTTTTGTTACCGGTCATCTGCCCAATTCCTAAGCACAGCAGCAGAAGGATCTTCAAAAGCCACGGCTCCGACGGGATGAGGCGCTTACGAAATTAGTTGCCTTGATCTTTTGGTTCGTTTTGGATCAAGCCAAAATGAACAAGATAAAAGGCACGTAGAGAAAACTAGATGAGACTTTAGTTTTCCGCAGCAGAGCCCTACTTCACTAAAGTTACGAAGGACATGCTATGGAAGGAGATGAAACACCCCGTCCGCCAGGGGCGGACACCCCTCTTTATAGAGGGGACTTTATATACTCCTGGTTTTATTTTAATGGCTTTAGCCTTCCGCAGCAGAGCAATGAAAGGAAATAGGGATATGCTGATCTATGAGTTACTTTTGAGTATTAATTGTGTTCCCCTTTTGTCTTGATACAAAAGGGGTGTAAAAAATCAAGGCGCTGACTCCTTTTCGGGCGACACTTGCTCACTGCTGTACAATTTCGATGGTCCTTTTTCTACTGAGAAATTTAATAAAATAATACCGGTGCGAACTTATACGGCCGCAGCTCACCTCGTGTCTCTGCTCCGAAAAGGAATCAGAGGCCGTTTAAAATCAGTTTTCAATTGATAGAGATCTCTAACCAAATAATTAATGAAAAACTATTCGTCTTTTCTTCGGTAGTTAGGTATCAATAATGATATAAACAGGAAGGCCAGGCCTACGCCTGCCAGCCACTGGTATTGGTTTTTAAAGTCTGCATACTCCTGACTGGCAAATTCTCCTTTTTGCAGCTCATCCAGTCGGCCCAGAAATGAATCAACCCCATCGTTGCCGGCCTGAATTTCGTAATAACTCCCTCCGCCTTTTTGGGCAATATCCTGCAACACATCGGGTTCCAGCGTAGTCGTTACCACTTTTCCCTGTTCATTACGCTTATATCCTATCAGAGTATCCGATTCGTCGTAAATGGGAATGGTGGCTCCCGATTGTGTTCCAATGCCCAGCGTGTAGATTGAAATATTATTCTCCGTCAGCTGATTTAGAGCTGCTTCATAACTGTCGCCATGGTTTTCCCCGTCTGAGATAATCAGCAGGACTTTTGCGGCATTTGAACTGTTTTCTTCTTCAACCGAATCAAATGCTTTCAGAGCCGTCTCCATGGCTGCGCTGAAATCGGTGGACGAAGTAGGCATTTGGTCGGTATCAGCTATATTTAAGAAAAGGCGCAAAGCAGAATAATCCAAGGTCATTGGCGCCTGCAGGTAGGCATCTCCGGTAAAAATGACCAATCCAATTCGGTCTCCCCTCAAGCGGTCAATCAAACGCGTAATTTCATATTTTGCTTTTCCAAGCCTGCTGGGCTTTACATCTTCAGCATTCATACTTGCAGAGAGGTCTAAGGCAATAAGCAGATCAACTCCCTGACGTTTTACTTCTCTCACTTCGGTACCTACCTTTGGACCGGCTATGGCAATGATCAAAAAGAACAGTCCGGCGTAAAGTGTGACTGATTGCATACGATTACCTGCAGACCAATAATTGCTGCGCAGTTTTTTAAAGAGATCTTCACTGAAGAATCGGTTTCGCTGTTCTCTTTTGTATTTGTTGAACCACCAGATTCCACCGATCAGGAGCGGCAACAAAAGTAAGAGCCACAGTAAATTAGGATTTTGCCAGATCATTTTTTGTACCTATCCGGTGAAGTGAAATGATTAGTGATTCTGTTTATATAACTCAAAAAGAACGGTAAAATTATGAAGAATAGAAAGGTTGATTTGTTGTGTTTAGAGTGACGGACGACTGATGACAGACTACTGACGACGGACAACGGTCTAAAAAAAGGGAGTGTCATCCTAAGCAAAACGCAGCTCCTGGCCAAGTGGCACCGGAGGATCTGCCATCTTTACTCTTGCAACATCTAAAGGGCACTCTCTCAACGATCAGCTGCTTGTTTCATGGAGATGGATTCGACTTCACTGCGCTACCGCTCCGTTTCGCTCACCATGACAGGCGTTGTTTTTTAATGATCCTCAATAAAAAGCAATGTCACCCTGAGTGTAGTCGAAGGGTCTCCAGTTAATTGTTCGCGTAGTATCTAAAGGGTAATCTTTTGACCATTAGTAATCTATTCTTGGGAGATTACCGCGCTCCAACCGCCAGTTGGTGGATTCCGCTCGCAATGACATTTAGTACATGAGAAGCATCTCCTCGATTTGGATGCAAACACTTAGATAGCGAGGGAATTAATTCCCTCGCTGTCTTATTGACCCACCTCTCTTGTTCTCTCCTCCCTAATTATTAAGGAGGAGAGAAACGCCTGAATAAGAAAGAAGTATATCAGTCCTGCTTCTATTTCTGTATTATTTAGAAACACCCCTCGCTCCAGCATGCGCTGGACCACTCCCCTCAAGGGGAGATAATTGTATGGGTTGTTGGTGATGGTGAATAACTGTATTCCGTACTCCCGGCCTCGAATTGCGTGCCGAAGACCCAGCTTTTAAAATGGGGGTTCGGGGACCTTTCTCTAAACCCGGCCTTGGATTCTGTGTGAAGTGCCGAAAGCGAACAGGCGGATTTCGTTCGTGTGAATACAGTGGGCGAAAGTACGGTCGAATGAAGACCTTCGAAATTCGCCCGCTTGAGACACGAAAACGCCTACAGAGATGCTCAGCCGGTAAGTTTTTTGGTTCCAGCTTGCTGGTCCCGATACTTCGGGATTTGCTTATCCAAAAAAGTAATAAGAATAACGAGATGGTCTGTAAATCACTAGGCTCTTAAGTTATAATAAAGGAGAGATGTTCGTTTTTTGGCCACAAAAAATGAACAAGACAAAAGATAGTAAGAAATAAAAATTATAAATAGCTAACAACGTATTATTGTCAGTTTTTGTACCGACAAAAACCGACGTAAAAAACGGCTGCTGCAACCTGCTTCATCGCCAAGCGGATATCGTTTCGCCTAAAAGAAATCAAGATGTTCACGATTTTGCCTTATATCCAAATTTGCTATTCCGCTTTCCTTATTTTTTTAGTCATCTGTGCCGGATTTCTTTTTTAACGGCTCCACTCATCCGCTTATCCGGCGATTCACCAGCTTAAGGCAGAAGGTAATGATGGACCACGGCCTTGGAGTTTACAAAAAGTCCCCTCTCGGAGACGATATGGGTGCTCGAGGGCTCAACGAGGCGGGGTGGGTCAGCAACTGCTGGGAATTTACACACCCCGTCTTCCGTGCAACTACACACGGAATCCACCCCTCTCCCCTAGTATTCGGGACTCAGAATAACAAGAAAATTAAGTGCTCTAGATCCTGATCCGCCAACAGGCGGACAGGATGACACAAGGTGGGTTGATAGGCTAAAGGCTGAGATCCTTTCCCGAGTACTCGGGACTCAGGATGACAGCCGTTGGTTGGTGGGTATGTGACGACGGACAATGGACCACTGATTACCGACTGCAGACTATAGGCGACTGTTTGTGAGCAGTTATTCTATGACCACTATCTGTAGATCCATTAGATTATTGCCGGTTGGTCCTGTTTTAAATAAGGTGTTCAGCTGATCATGGAAATGATACGAATCATTGTTCTCTAAATAACTTGCAGGATTTATCCCTTTTGCTCTAGCTTTTGAAATGGTATCTCCATTTATCATGGCTCCGGCCGCATCTGTCGGTCCATCTATACCATCCGTGCCAACACTGAGCCATGTTATGTTTGCATACCCTGCAATTTCCAATGCTCCTCTCAGTGCCAATTCCTGGTTTCTTCCCCCCTTCCCGGTTCCGGTTACCTGTACCGTACTCTCCCCATAATAAATCAGAACCCGGGGCTTGGAATTATTCTTTTCCTCTGCTTTTGAAACAGCTTCACGGGCAATTTCTGAGGCCATTTTGCCAACCTCATCATTATACGCCTCTTTTGCCACCGCGGACTCATAACCCAAACTTTCAAACTCCTCAGATATAGCATCTGCTAATAGCTTTGCCGAACCAATAATGTATGAGTTATGATCAAGAATCGGATCTTCTCCGGGCTTTATGGTCTCATCAACCGCCTTTTCCACTCCCCTTTTTATATGCCTGCGTGCAGACTCCGGTAATTTATCCCACAAGTCATACTTTTTTAATATTGACTTTGCGCTGACAAACGTTGAAGGGTCCGGGATGGTCAGTCCGCTGCCAATTATTGCAGGATCATCACCGGGGACATCAGAAATAATCAAATCAATAAGCTGCACCTTGGGGTTGAGATACCGAAGCAGCTGTCCCCCTTTGATTTTTGACAGGTGCTTTCTCACCGCGTTGATTTCATAAATATCAGCACCTGAATTAACCAGTCTCTCGTAAACTTCCCGAATATTTCCCACCGAAAGGCCTTCCGCCGGTTGTACTGTCAAAGAAGATGTGCCCCCAGAGATAAGCGTTATTACTATTCCATTTGGAGGAACTGACCGGATGAACTCAAGAAGAGCTTGTCCTGCTTTAGCACTGTTTTCATCGGGAATGGGATGCGAGCCAACATGCACTTGAAAAGCATCCGACAATGATATTCCCTCTGTTTTGGGAGCAACAATCAACCCCTTTGAAATACCATCACCCATAAGCTCAAGCATACCGCGAGCCATCTTAACTGACGCCTTGCCGGCACCTACTACATATAATGGCTGCTCACCTGTGAAATTGACATACCGGTTCAGTGCCTTTTTAACCAATAAGTCAGGTGAATGACGGCGTAAAGCGTTGAGGTATATCTCCCTTACATCAGCCATGGTATGTTGATTAAAGAATTTCTTGGAACCAACAATCTCCGAGGCAAGCCTGCGGAGTATTTTGCTGGTTCTATTTTGTACTGAAGGTCAAAACCCGAAATGCTGTTATTTAGATTCCGATCCGCCAGCCGGCGGACGGAATGACACATTTTTCGGACCCCGACGCAAAGCGTCGGGGAATTCCATTTATTAAAATGAAATCTTACCAAAGAGTTCAAAAAGGCCAATAAACTTACGATCCGACAGTCCCTCTGTGTTATCTTTATTCTTTATAAAATTGATTCCCGCATCCGCCTCAAACCACCAGGTAAACCGGGTATTACTTTCGGGCGAAAAAAGGCCGGTGCTCCAGCCCTGATACCTCAATTTTAAAGCGGGACGAATGGTACGCTCCACCGTACCGGTTAAAATACCGTCGATAGGATCTCCACCCGGCGTGGTGGGCGAACGCAATCGCCGAAAGTCTCCAATACCCTGATAATTAAGAGTGAGCGATGGTTCCAGCCAAAGATTACTTTGAGAACCCATGAAGAACGTCATAAATCCTCTTGTGCGCACGTAGTCGCTGAAGTTGGTTGCCAGGCCCCGCTGCGCATACGACCACTGCTCTTGAGGACTCTTGGACCGATACGAAAGCGTACTTACCATATCCAGCTCCAGGCCGGCATTGAAATTGGATTTGGTGAGTCCTGAAAAGGTCAGCGAGCTGTTTAAGGTATAAGTAGCCGGAATCAGCGCGTTGTTCTTTTTGAGCTGCTGCCGATCTTCCACCACAAAATCGTCAATCATGCCCTGCATAAAAAAGGTGGCCGAACCCAGCTGATACCATATACTTCCGCCAATGATCAAATTAGAATTGTTATTCATCGGACTGTTGTGAGATTCAAAAAACAGAAAATGCAGCGGCATCAGGTTTCGGAACTGAATACCGGCGGTCTCGCTGTGGTACAGCTCCCCTTCCATAAAGGTGAGTTTTAAATTGGGTTTAATGGACCAGTCCAACCGATGCAGAAAAATATATCTGCGAATAGAACCGGGCTGGAATCCAATACCGGTAAAGTTGCCGTTGGGTCCCAGATTATCCAACTCTCCCAAAATACTTGAAAAAGAAATAGTGTTATTGCCAAAGCGCAGGTTCAGATGATCAAAAGAACGGGGATTATCGGTTAAAAAAGCCCCCTGCTGATTAAAGACCGACCAGTGGTTGCTGTATCGCCCCACATACAGATCAAAATAGTTGCTTTTATATCCAAAGTACGCATCTTCACTGCGCATGTACAGGCGTCGCCCTAAATCAAGGCCTACCGGATCTACATCATAAAACCAGTCGAAGGTAGCCCCGGCCTGTCCTACAAAGTTATCCCATTCCATATAGGCTTTCAATTCGGTGCGCGGCAATACCGGCTTGGCTTTCCCGGCCGGGTTAATCACGTTCAGCCTGGCGCTGCTGCTTCTTCTTGCCCCGGAGGTAATGCTTCCTCCCACCCTGAACTCTCCCACATTGTCTTTTCTTGGCTCAACAGCCTCAACCAGCGCATCATACCAGTCCCGTTCCTGTCCGGACAGCTCATCTGAATTTATATCATTCAGTTCCTTGTAGATTTCTCCACGGGTATAAGGCAGTGAAGAAGGATTAAGGTTTAACAGATAACCCCGAAGCTGCAGCTGCTTGATCTGATGATATTCCCAGCTCTCCATTGTAACAATGGTGTTGCTTTGCGCAAAAGTTGCAAAAGGAATCAGAAAAAGGATGAATAACAGATGGCGCCAAATACGCATAGTCAGTATAAAGTTAGTTTACAGATGGTTGATATTTTGATGACCTTTATTTCGGTATAACAATACAGTGGGAATCATACCCAGACTTATTACCGGGGAAAGGTACGATATGATAAAATCCGCAACAATAAAACCCAGAGGCGAACATGCAGCACCTGCCCAAAGGCCGGCCACCACTACCCCTTCAAAGATAAGGTGCAGAATGAACAGAAAAAGATAATAATGCCACTTTAAAGTGATAAAGATGAGGGACAATGTTGCAAGCAGCCAAAAGAAACCTGCCTGTGGCGAATACACGATCTGCTTTTGAGTCTCATCCATACTAAACGTCAGGTAAAATGACTTGCTGCTTTTGGGCTCCAGGCTTGTTGAAGTATCAGCTCCGCTATCAATCCAATGTGCTGCCAACGGCCATACTGCATGGGTGTGATAGTATTCGCGGGCGGGCCGCATCATCAAAAAGTAGGCCACAATAACCAGGAGCATGAGTGCCGCTTTCCTGACAACATGAGGTATGTTTTGAAAAAGACTTTGATTCAAGGGTAAATGATTTGTTTTATTTTTTGCTCTCGGAGTCACCCCAGTTGGCCCAAATTACCCAAAGTGCAAAGATAACAATGTAAAAAATGGCCGTTGTGGAATAGTCGTGCGTGATGTCAAAGAGTTTGGGATGGGTAATCTGGGTGATAGCCAAAAAGCAGATGCGGATGATATTCACCAGGTAAATAACACCGATGCCAAATCCTATAAAAGCCAGTCGGGGTATCCAGCGTCCGGGATAGGCGGCCACGAAGCCTACGAAAAGTCCGATTGCTGAGATTCCTGTACAACCGTCGACCAGTAGAATACCGTTTGCTTCTCCGATGCCGAGCATACGGCCTGCCCGGTATGTTTCGTAGCCAAAAGTGTTAAGGAGGCCCACTGAAACGTCTACGATATTCAGTGCCAGCCATTCGTCGAGGGTTCCGTCGGGCAGCAGCCACAGTTCATATATGAGATACCAGCAGATATAAATGCCCAGTACTTTGGCAAAAAAGGTTGTTATTTCTGAGTTGAACAGCTGCTTCATGGGGTTTCTGCATGCGGTTATTGAGTCAGCTTAATATATTGATTGAAGTGAAGTGAGCCAATTTTTATTGTTGTATGCAATAATTAGGGACGTGCTATTTAAGTAGCGAGGGAATTAATTCCTTCGCTATCTTATTGACCCACCTCTCTTGTTCTCTCCTCCCTAATTATTAAGGAGGAGAGAGACGCCTGAAAAAGAAAGAAGCAGGAAAGTCCCCTCCGGGGAGGGATACGAGACATGAGCTCTGTGGTGCTTTGACACACCCCGTCTCGCCAACTCAGGCGGACACCCCTCTTTATAGAGGGGACTTTATAGAGTCATGATTCTATTTCTGTGTTATTTAGAAACACCCCTCTCCCCGAGTACTCTGTTAGACTTACCATCTATTGAGAATGGGGAAAATCTTACCATTTTTAAAATACCAGCCCACCGGAGACAGGCTAACCCGAGGAAGAGAGTTAGACTCTATGTCCCGAATCAGTCCCTCCGGTTGTTGGTATTACTCAAACCTAAATAGCATTCTAGCTGAAAACTATGAACAGAGTCAGGTCCGGTAATACCGTGCTGGTAATTAAAACATAAACCATTGAAAGATGAGAATTATTGATGTCTACGACAAATCTTAGCAATACAAAATACTACGTTGGAATCGATATTTCGAAAGCAACCCTGGATTGCTGGATTCGACCGGCCGGGAACCATCTGTGCTGTAAAAACGACGCCAGTGGATTTGATCAGCTGTTACAATGGATGGGCGATCAAGGCTGCACGGTGGATAACACCGTTATGTGCATGGAGAACACCGGCATTTATGGAAAACGGTTGTTGGTGGCTCTCACTGAAGCCGGCTGGCCTACTGCGGTTGAGAAAACCACCGTAACCGATAAGGTCGGTCCCGAGCACGACCGCAAAGAGGATGAGTTCGATGCGAGTCTTCTCGCTGAGTACGCGGATCGCTTTGCTGACCAACTTCATATAACCACCCCACCCGAAGAGGCCTTAGACCAGATAAAGCAACTCTATAGCGAGCGACGTCGACTGGTGCGCCAGCGGACAGCGACCAAAACCAAGCAAACCCAGTCGACCCAGCAGCCGCATTGCCTACAACTGCTTCGACACGGATGGAACCGGCAGCTGGAGTTTCTGGACAAACAAATTGAGACCTTGGAGTCCCGGATCGCCCAAATTATAGAAGCCCACGAGGGGCTTTGTAGCTATTTTACGCTGTTGCAGAGTATTCCTGGTGTAGCTGAAGTAACAGCTTGGTTATGGTTGATTCATTTTTATGGGCAACCAAAGCTAAATCCAAAGAAAATTGCCTCTCGATTTGGAGTAGCCCCGCACACTCACGAGTCAGGATCTTCGGTCCGCGGGAAAACCAGATCGAGTGGTCACGGGGCCTCTGAAATGCGTTCAACCATGACCCTGGCGGCCCGTTCAGCCAGTACGCACTATGATCGTTTTAAAGCCTATAAACAAAAGAAACTCGATGAGGGAAAATGTTGGCCTGTTGTACGAAATAATTTGGTAAATAAATTAATCACCATAATGTGTGCCATATGGAACAGCGGCCAGCCATACGATCCGGATCACACCTCACGATTTGACCGGGAGAAAAAAGCTGCATAATACTTGCAAAAGTCATAGCATTCGAGACTCACAATGACAAGAAAATTAAGTGCTATAGATCCTGATCCGCCAGCCGGCGGACAGGATGACACATTGTGGGTTGTTGGTGATGGTGGATAACTGTATTCCGTACTCCCGGCCTCATATTGCGCGCGGAGGCCCAAGGAGACGTTTGTGGCTTTTGTTCCGGTATTTGTCCGAATCCCTTGCACAATAGCAGAAGGTAATGATGGATGACGGACCACGGACGACGGCTTTGGATTTACCATAAGTCCCCTCCCGGGAATGTAGATTCATGTAAGGACACAGCGCGCTGTGTCCTTACATATTCTTTTTTTAACCTAATTAACTTTTAGTAGTGAGACATGGAATTCCAGGTGCAGAGCAAAAAGCAGAAGCCTTGATTAAGTTAGCCTTCCGCAGCAGAGTAAGAATAAGACATGTTCATTGTTTTCAGTCTTTAAATTCTATTATACAGTCAATTTTTGTACCGACAAAAACCGACGTAAAAAACGGCTGCTGCAACCTGCTTCATCGCCAGCGTGATGGCAGAAGCGCCTAATGATGGAAATCAACGGCATTGGGTTCACTGAAAGTACCCTACGGGAGGACCGACATACTCTGCGTATTACCCCCATCCGCTCATGGGCGGACAGGATGCTAACGGTGAGCTGGCTGCCTTGGTTAGCGGGATCTCCGACTTTGGTCGCTCATCCGGCGATTCCTCCCTGCGCTCGAGGCATGACGGTAGTGATGGATGACGGCATTGGGTTTGATTAAGATTCCGCCTCTGGGGCAGGGAGTAAAAAGTGGCCTCGAATTGCTTGCCGGTTAGTCTTCTAAAAATTTACGTAATAACTCCGCATCAGACTTATCTTTGAGACGACCTGTTGCTTCTTTATTGGTAATCAAATCTGACAACGAGATGAAGCTTGTCTTTTGATTGCCCATTCGGGCTTGGGTTCTGTTAGGATAAGCCTCCTTAAAAGAAATGCCTGTGATGCCTGTCAAAATATCAATGCGCACCGGTTCGTAACCCAGCTGAAGCATCGTATCTTCGGATTCAAAATCTTCGTATGTGAGATCCAGATTGTTGAAGCCAAATTCTTTTATCGCTTCTATCAGTTTAGATACGTTATCCCGGGAGTTATCTATAAAGAAATCAATATCTCCGGTGTTTCGCGGACGGGCATATAATGAAACAGCATAAGCTCCTACAATCAGATACCTGATATTATGACTGTTCAACAATCTGATAAAATCTTCGAAGTCCTTTTCGAGCCTCATTATATTCTTGCTGTAAATTAAAAAGGCGGATATGCTGCTCACGCAATATTTGCACGGCAGATAATTTTTCGGAAGCTGATTTGGACTTCCAATAGATCAGATCAGTTTTTTCTGAATCTGAGCGCTTTATTAGCTTTGCCTGTTTTTCCATTAAGCTATTATCAAGTTGACATGCATGATATCGGTATAATTATACAAATTTTTAATCCGAAAAAGTAATGAGAATGTATTTTCAGGCCTTAAATAGCATAGGTAAACTCCGGTTGATGGATGACTGATGACGGATCACTGACGGAACATACGGTATTGGGAGTTAAGTACTGGCTTTATTGACCCACCTCTCTTGTTCTCTCCTCCCTAATTATTAAGGAGGAGAGAAACGCCTAAAAAAGAAAGAAGCAGGAAAGTCCCCTCCGGGGAGGATAAGACATACTCTGTGGTTTTACACACCCCGTCCGCCACAGGCGGACACCTCCTTATAGAGGGACTTTAAGCGGTCTCGAATTGCGTGCCCAGTACCGGATTAGCCACAAAAAATGAACTGTAAACAACCAAAACTGAATAAATATCACCAATGCGTTATTGTCAGTTTCTGGGCCGGCAGAAACCGACGTAAAAACGGCTGCTGCAACTTGCCTCATCGCTAATGGAATAGCGTTTCGCCTAAAAGAAGTCGAGATGTTCACGATTTTGCCTTATATCAACCATTGCTATTCAACGCCTTATTTCTTTAATCATCTGCGCCGAGGCTTTTTTAGCGGCTCCGCTTATCGCTTACCCGGCGATTCACCAGCTTGAGCAGAAGGTAACGACGACGTTACGGAACTGACGGCAAGGATAATGGCCTGGAGTCACGAGCGGAGTAATAAAATGGCCTCGAGTTTGGTGCTACGACAGACCCACCATTTGAAATAGCGAACCGTAGAACCCGTCCGCAGGGATGGTGGCATTCCACAGGGCCAGACTAGCCGTCTTTTGGCCACGGGTGATCAAGATAATAAGGCACGTATAGCGTGACGAAGCTCAGCCTTCCGCAGAGCCCTACTTCACTAAAGTTACGAAGAACATGCTACGGAAGGAGAGTGAATGGACATCCCCCACTCCAACAGCTGTTGGAGCACCCCCTTCAAAGGGGGACTTGAAGAGCTTTTTCTAAACCCGGCCCTGGATTCTGCGTGGAGTGCAACTGCTGGGAATGGACACACCCCATCTTCCGTGCAACTGCACACGGAATCCACCCCTCTCCCCCTAATATTCGGGACTCACAATGACAAGAAAATTAAGTGCTCTAGATCCTGAAACAAGTTCAGGATGACACATTGTGGGTTAATGCACCTCCCAAGTTCTTACAATTACGCCGAGGGACATAAAGCACTTCGTGCACAGGCACGGAGACCTTGCGAGTGACTCGGACGCAGAGGGACTTGACTCTAATCACACTGTTCCTTCCCTGCACAAAGAATGACAGCCGTTGGTTATGAATATTGACGACGGACCACAGACCACAGGTGACTGACTATGGCATTGGGAGTTTACTACCGGCCTTGTATTCTGTGTGGAGAGCAAAAGCGAAGAAAGAGTATTCCGCACCGGTGATATCTACTTAGTTGGTCTGGATGAAGAAGGACCATCGGAATACTCCAGCTTGAAGCTCGGAGCGCCTGCAGAATACCCAGCCGGCGACGTTTTTGGGTTCCGTTTTTGCGTCGTTCCAAAAATGGAACAAGGAGAGACTTTACCAGTAAATTAGTTCTCCTTTTCATCCGTCGGACCGCAAAGGCAGCAGCCGGACGGGAGGAATCAATGGAAACATCCCCCACCGCTACGCGGCACCCCCTTCAAAGGAGGATTAAAAGCTATCAAAGCACCAACAGTCCCCTCCGATTTCATGGCTTCACTGTTCCACTTGCACCGCGATTCACCAGCTTGAGGCAGGGGAAAGTAACCTGACGACGGACCACGGACAACGGACGACAGACGACTGACTATAGTCTTGATACTTGCACCCGCCAGACCGCAAAGGCGGTGCGGATGGGAGTAGGAATCAGTCAGCTACCGATAAACTATTTAGCGAAATAATCATTTTTTATACACCCCAAAGATCATCTCATAAAACAATTTTAACACCTCTATACTCCATCCCCACCCCTGGCAGATAAACCACTGAAAACCCTTTGTGTGTTTGTTGATGATCCGGCCCTTGCAGCGCATGGTTGTCAATCGATTGGCAAGCTGTCGGCCCCATCCGCGGGAATATCGTCTGTACCGATAGACCGACTGATCTATAACCTGAATATTATCTGTGTGCTTTAACAAACGGATGGCATAATCCTTATCCTGGCCTCGTAATAACTGCTCGTCGAATGCCCCCACCTCTGCAAGCAACGATCGTTTGATTAACATGCTGTTTAAGTGGATGGGAGATTTTATGGCATATAATAAGCTGTGAATAAGTTCTTCACTGCTTTTGTCAGGAGCTTTTCGATAGTTGAGCATGCCCGATTCGTCAAAGGTTTCAAACCCACCTATGACCATATCTGCATTGGTTTCTTGGGCGATTTTTAATCTTTTAGAAAGGCTTTCTGCAGGCAATATGTCATCGGCATCCAAAAAGGTAATATATTCGCCTTTTGCCAATTGTAACCCCTCATTTAAAGCGGCTGACTTACCCCCATGGCCTATTTGGATATGCTCGAAATGTATATCGGTATTCTCTTCAAAAGCATGAATTGGCAGGGATATTTCGGGTACCGAACCATCATCAATCAGTATACATTCTACGGCAAATTCTTTACCCAGCCCGCTGCTCCCAGCCAAGCTCGCAAGGGCTTCTTCCAGGCGAAGCGGCATATTGTGGATGGGGAAACTAGTATGCTTACAGTATCCACAATAAGATATTGGAAAGGTTAGAGAAAGAGGCAAGAAGCTACACCGCACTCAATTCTTCTTTTTCAAGCTCTTTCTCAGAGTGATCGGCCACATTGCCGTTGGTCATACGTGAAGCAGCAACTTTCGTTTCCTTCCCTACTGTTTTTTCTTTCAACCCAAAGCGTCTTTTGATTACTGCAATTTCCCGTGCAGAAGGGACCTGGATTCCCATCATAGCAAGCAATTTTCGTTTGATGTTCATGGTAGGGAATAAAATAACGGCAGCACCGAGCACAGCGGCAAAAATCAGGTTTACGTTTACACCGGACATCAAAAACGCCATCCCGATAATTGAAAGATTAACCCCAAATATGATCATACAAGTTATTCGGTGCGAAAATCCCATATCCAGGAGCTGATGGTGAACATGTAGCCGGTCGGGGTTGAACGGAGAGTTTCCGTTTAGCACCCGTATAGCAAATACCCGCAGCGTATCGTATAAAGGCACAATAAAAACCGCTAAAATCAAAGCCGGTATTTCACTT